>NZ_RRCN01000001.1:2013674-2996293 GCF_003863965.1 Paenibacillus oralis | reverse complement strand
GTACTCCATAGAAAGGAGGTGATCCAGCCGCACCTTCCGATACGGCTACCTTGTTACGACTTCACCCCAATCATCTACCCCACCTTCGGCGGCTGGCCCCTTGCGGTTACCTCACCGACTTCGGGTGTTGTAAACTCTCGTGGTGTGACGGGCGGTGTGTACAAGACCCGGGAACGTATTCACCGCGGCATGCTGATCCGCGATTACTAGCAATTCCGACTTCATGCAGGCGAGTTGCAGCCTGCAATCCGAACTGAGACCGGCTTTTCTAGGATTCGCTCCAGATCGCTCCTTCGCTTCCCGTTGTACCGGCCATTGTAGTACGTGTGTAGCCCAGGTCATAAGGGGCATGATGATTTGACGTCATCCCCACCTTCCTCCGGTTTGTCACCGGCAGTCACTCTAGAGTGCCCAACTTCACTTGCTGGCAACTAAAGTCAAGGGTTGCGCTCGTTGCGGGACTTAACCCAACATCTCACGACACGAGCTGACGACAACCATGCACCACCTGTCTCCTCTGTCCCGAAGGAAAGGCACATCTCTGTACCGGTCAGAGGGATGTCAAGACCTGGTAAGGTTCTTCGCGTTGCTTCGAATTAAACCACATA
This sequence comes from Paenibacillus oralis, assembly GCF_003863965.1. Classification (GTDB taxonomy): domain Bacteria; phylum Bacillota; class Bacilli; order Paenibacillales; family Paenibacillaceae; genus Fontibacillus; species Fontibacillus oralis. The sequence continues at coordinate 2,995,685 of NZ_RRCN01000001.1, read as the reverse complement.
CTCCACTGCTTGTGCGGGTCCCCGTCAATTCCTTTGAGTTTCAGTCTTGCGACCGTACTCCCCAGGCGGAGTGCTTAATGTGTTTACTTCGGCACCAAGGGTATCGAAACCCCTAACACCTAGCACTCATCGTTTACGGCGTGGACTACCAGGGTATCTAATCCTGTTTGCTCCCCACGCTTTCGCGCCTCAGCGTCAGTTACAGCCCAGAGAGTCGCCTTCGCCACTGGTGTTCCTCCACATCTCTACGCATTTCACCGCTACACGTGGAATTCCACTCTCCTCTTCTGCACTCAAGCCATCCAGTTTCCAGTGCGACCCGGAGTTGAGCCCCAGGATTAAACACCAGACTTAAACAGCCGCCTGCGCGCGCTTTACGCCCAATAATTCCGGACAACGCTTGCCCCCTACGTATTACCGCGGCTGCTGGCACGTAGTTAGCCGGGGCTTTCTTCTCAGGTACCGTCACTCTCCTGGCAGTTACTCCAGAAGACGTTCTTCCCTGGCAACAGAGCTTTACGATCCGAAAACCTTCATCACTCACGCGGCGTTGCTCCGTCAGACTTTCGTCCATTGCGGAAGATTCCCTACTGCTGCCTCCCGTAGGAGTCTGGGCCGTGTCTCAGTCCCAGTGTGGCCGTTCACCCTCTCAGGTCGGCTACGCATCGTCGCCTTGGTGAGCCGTTACCCCACCAACTAGCTAATGCGCCGCAGGCCCATCCGTAAGTGACAGATTGCTCCGCCTTTCCCAAGCCTCTCATGCGAGAAACTTGATTATCCGGTATTAGCTACCGTTTCCGGTAGTTATCCCGGTCTTACGGGCAGGTTGCCTACGTGTTACTCACCCGTCCGCCGCTAAGTTAACCAGGAGCAAGCTCCCGATTAACTCCGCTCGACTTGCATGTATTAGGCACGCCGCCAGCGTTCGTCCTGAGCCAGGATCAAACTCTCCAATAAAGTGAAAGTGTTTGACTTGCTCATTTTGAATCTGACGAGAAAGGATCGAATTTCAACGCCGGCGTTAACCGGATTGGAATTCATCCATTTTAATTCTCATTTAATACTCACTCGTTGTTCAGTTTTCAAAGATCAATTTCGTTTTGTTTCGTTACCGCCTCGAAATCTCGTTCGCAGCAGCAACTCTTATAATATATCACGTTTAATTCATCAGTGCAAGAGTTTTTTTTAGAATCAGATATTTCCAACTGTTATTGCGGCTTCCCTTTAGAGAACCTCTCTTGCAGCGACGTTTATTAATATACCGCATCCATCAGTTTAAAACAACCGGGAATTCGCTCCTGAAAATCCGAAACCCGCCGATTTTACCATAGTGAACCTGTATCGTATAAGGTTCGGCTTCAATTAATGGATCTCCGCCAAAATCTCTAAGGTCCGTTGACTCAATCCGCCCAGTCTCCAAATGGCGATGCGAGAGCATCCGGCTTCGCGCGCCGTCTCTATCCAACCGCGCAACGTTACACCGTCAGCGTACCAAACGGTTGTCTCACCGCCGTCAGCGTCCGTATATTTAAAATGAAGGCTGCCGCTGGCTATGTCGCGTTCCACTCCTTCTTTACTCAACGCGGCGAGCCCATCGGCCTCCTTTTCGGTGAGCGCCGTAACCTCCCCGTTTTCGTTCCAGGCAAATCCCCCTGTAGCTATGGCCAGCCGCTTGTTCCCCGGGATCGGTTTCATTTTGCCGGCAAGCTCTTTAATGAATTTTTTGTCCGCTTTAGGCCCGGGCCCGCTGTGGGAGCCGTACAGATTATAAGCCATCACCACATATTCGGGGCCCTCCGGCAGCTTCAGCTTTTTCAGCGGCGCACTTGGCTCCAGTACGATCCGCAATTTCCGGCCGTCCCGCCGCAGCTCCTGATACAATTCATTGTAAAAAGCAACCACACCGTTCCAATCGCTGTCCTTGATTTTCTCGTAGTCAATTTCCACGCCATCCAGATCAAGCTGATCGGCCGCGTTCGCAATTTCCCGGATATGCTCCTGACGAACCGTCTTATTTTGTGTTAAATGGCGCACCAGCTCAGGGTCTTTTTGCACAACCGAACCGTCACCGTTTATCCGGTCATTGACAATCGTAATAAAAGTCCCGCCGTCAGCTTGGCGAAGTGAGGCATCGCTCGCAAGACTCTCCCGGAACGAATCTTTGAAATAGAGATGTCCCGCCGCATCGAAATAAGCCGCAAACATCTGCAGTTCGGACAGGCGGGAACCAAGCGCCCCGTAGTCTTCCTCCCCGGATTCCTGCTGCCAATCCACGATCCAAGCCGATAGATCGGTAGACTCGCCTACCGGTTGCAAAGCGGCGTTGGGTTGGCCTTCCGCCCTGCTTATATAGTAGTAAGTGCCGCCGCATAAAATCACGATGGTCGCTATGACCCCAATTAAAAGAAAGGATTTGGGAAAAACGCGTATTTTAAACAAGGGCGTTAGCTCCTTTTCATAAATTAAATCCATGATTCAAAAAAGCGGTTAGCAAGTGCAGCTTAGGTCCCTGGCACGAAGGACGGAAGCTCCAGCGTGGCCTGAAATCCTTCATTTACGCCGCTCTCAAGCAGCAGCCTGCCGCCATGTGCCGCCGCAATCCTGGCAACCATCGGCAAGCCCAGCCCATGGCCATGCTTCTTTATACGTTTGCGGCTTGACGAATACGGCAGCTTGAGCAAGTCCGGCAGTTCGGAACGTTCCGCTCCTTGGCCGTTATCCGATACGATCAAGCGGCATACGGACCGTTCCCGATCCCATTCCGTCCGTATGACGATCCGGCAGCCTTGCGGATTATGGGTAATGCTATTTTGTACTAAATTGGATACGGCGCGCAACAGCAACTTTTCATCCGCCCGCACCTTTATTTTATCGTCATTCAGTTTCAGATCAATGGTATACCTGTTCGTATCCAAACCTTGATTGAGAAAGTCGGAGGCCGCCTGTCTGACGATTGCGGACACTCGTACCTCTTTAATGCTCAAGGGCTGCATTTCATATTCCAGCATGGAGACCAGGTTCAAGTCATGGATAAGGGAACGCAGCTTCTCGCCTTGCCGGCGAATAATTCCCGCTTGCTGCCGCTGATCCAAAGGCAAGGCCGAGTGGTCTTCCAAGTCGCTGGCATAACCCAAAATCATCGACAACGGCGTACGGACATCGTGCGAAATACCGGCGATCCAATTGGAACGCGCCTCATCCTTCGCTTTAAGGGCTCTGTTCTGTTCCTGCAGCATCCTGGAAGCGGCATTGATACTGTCCGCCAAATCGCGGAAAATACTTTTGGCTTTGACCTGGACCGGCTCTTGCTTCGTCAGTCCGTGGATTCCGCTGACCAGCGGTTTTATGCTTCGCATGCACCATGCGCCCAAGCAGACCGACAACACAATGAACAAGACCAGATTACAAACCAGCAAAAGCACGATTCGGACCGGCAAAGATTGAATCCAATCCTTGAAATAGCTGACTTGGTACTTCGCATAGGTATGTTGAGGATACCCCACTACAAGCAGCCCCGTGTCTTTCTCCCATATGAACACCGGGTAATCCAGCAGATAATTGCGCGAGAACTTGGCTACATCCACTAAGCTGTAAGTACGCGGAAGCTGTTTAGGCAACTTATATTCCCAAGCAATTTTGCCTTTTGAATCGAGCAGCATGGCCCAAGCTTCACGTTCATTCAACAGCTTCTCCGCCGGGCCGGCAAGCCGAAAACCATCGGAGTGAACTTCCAGTTGTTCCGCTACTTCCCTAACCACCGACTCCGGGTTCCGCTGTTTATTTTCACTAAATACGATCGTGCCTAACAGCACCAGATTAAAGGCCATAAGCAGGAGGGAAAGCAGCATGGTTGCGCCGATAAACCGCCTAAGCATCGTCAGGACTCCTTGCATTACGGCGCCTCCTTCACATGAAGCTTGTAACCCAACCCTCTGACCGTAAGCAAATGCCGCGGACGCGACGGATCGGCTTCAATTTTTTCCCGGATGCGGCGAATGTGCACCATCAGCGTGTTTTCGTAACTGAAACTGTCATCTCCCCATACCGCCTGGCAAATGGCATCCGACGTGACGATCCGGCCTTCGTTCTCGTAAAGCTTTAATAGAAGCGTGCGCTCCTTGGCCGTTAACGGCAGTTCCTCTTGATTGCGCCTTACAGCAGCACTTTCCAGATCGATCTCAATGTCCCCCAGACAAAACGCAGGCAAACGTTCCGGTGCAGCGGAAGCAAATGTCCGTTTCAAAATGGCCTGCAAACGCAAAAGCAACTCGCGCGGCAAAAACGGTTTAACCAAATAATCGTCCGCTCCGAGTCCGAGCCCCAGCAGACGATCCTCATCTTCTCCCCGGGCGGACAACATCAATACGGGCATCTCGGAAAACGTGCGGATCGCGCTTAACAGACCAAAGCCATCCCCATCCGGGAGCATCACATCCAGGATAGCGATATCGGGCTTGTCCGTCCGGCATATGGCCAACGCCGAAGCGCAGTTTTCCGCCAGGTATATGCGAAAATAACCTTCCTTGCGCAAAAAACGTTCGATCATCACGCGTATTTCCGGCTCATCGTCCACAATAAGTATTTTTTTGTCTTTCAAATTATCCATGTACCCTCACCCAGTTCTCATTATACATGGAAGGCGGAGCTTCGCCCCCGGTATGCCGCGATTTAAGGTTGTCGTAAGGTTGCCGTAAGCTCATCGAAAGGTTCGGACTATAAAGTGAAAAGAAAACAACAAAAAACGGAGTTGAACAAACATGAATTCCCGAGCGCTTATCGCAACGCATAACTTGTCCAAAATGTACAATGGGGTCTATCGGGTAAACAAAGTTAATCTTGCCGTTCCGGAAGGGGAAATTTTCGGTTTCCTCGGGCCGAACGGTGCGGGAAAATCGACCTCTCTCAAAATGCTGCTTGGCCTTATCAAGCCTACGGAAGGCGAGGTGACCGTTTTCGGCCGCGAACTTGCCAAAGACCGCAGGTCCATCCTTAAGCAGATCGGCTCTTTGATTGAATCTCCGTCTTATTACGGTCATTTGACCGGCTGGGAGAACCTGAAAATCATGCAGCGTCTGCATGATGCACCGTCCAAAAATTTATATGAGGTTTTGCGCATCGTCCGTCTGGAAAAACAAAAGGACAAGCGGGTCGACCATTACTCGCTTGGCATGAAGCAGCGGCTGGGAATCGCCATGGCGCTGCTTGCCTTTCCAAAGCTGCTCATCCTCGACGAGCCTACCAATGGGCTCGATCCGGCGGGAATTTTGGAAATCAGGGAACTGATCAAATCGCTTCCCGCGCGTTACGGAATGACCGTAATGTTGTCCAGCCACCTGCTTTCGGAAATCGAGCAAATCGCCAGCTCGGTGGGAATTATCAGCAACGGCCACCTGCTGTTCCAAGGAACCATGGGGCAGCTCAACGCCAAAACGAAAATCTCCATCTCCTTAAAAACTTCCGACAACCAAGCGGCGGAACGCCTGCTCTTAAAACACGGCTTTCAAGCATCTTCCAGCGGTCCGCGCCTGCTGTTCGACCATCTTGACGATACTTTAACCGCGCAGGTCAACCGCTTGTTGGTCGACTGCGGACTCGACGTGATCCGAATCGAGGAGCGAAAAAAAAGCCTGGAAGATATTTTTCTGGAACTGACGGGAAAGGAGCGCAGCCTGTAATGAAAGAACTGACTTTAGAGTTTTTTAAACTGCGCCGCAAAAAAATCGGGTGGATGATTGCGATTTTTTTGGCGGCCGAAGTACTTTGGATATTCATGGTCACCAGCATTACGCTCGCCCGCCATCCCGAAAACGTCGGATGGGAGTACGTCCTATTGATGTTTTCCACGTTAAACGGGCTTTTTCTTCCCATCATTTCGGCCGTGGTCGTTTCCCGCCTCTGTGATATGGAGCATAAGGGAACGACGTGGAAGATGCTGATGGCAACCAACGTCAGCCGCAACCGCATCTACTTGGCCAAGTGGATTTGCGCCAATACGCTGCTGCTCTGCGGAGCCGCTTTCCAGATATGCGCCTTATCGGCTTTCGGGGTACTTAAAAATTTCCCGGACCCGCTGCCGCTCGTGCTGTTGGTCCGCCTTCTGGCTGGCACGTTCCTGACAAACCTTGCCGTCACTGCGCTGCAGCAATGGATTTCCCTCACGTTCAAAAATCAGACCTTTGCGCTTACGCTCGGCATGGCCGGCGGCTTTTTAGGCGTTACAGCCAGCTTTTTTCCCGCATTCATACGTAAGTTTATCGTCTGGTCCTACTATACGGAGATGTCTCCCATCGGGATGTCTTTTAATACCTTAGCGGAAACCAGCCACTATTTCGTGTTGCCCGCGCAAGCCGGAAACTGGGTGGCCGCTCTGCTGATGGTTGCGATATTCTATACGGCCGGATGCCTTCACGTATCCCGTCAAGAAATATAAGGAGCCATTCCTGTAATGAAGTAATTTGCCCCTTGAAAAGAAAAAGCGCCTCCTGTATGCTGGGTCTCGGAATGGTGGCCATTCACTGCCCTAATTGAAGGAGGACGCTCTACATGAAGTATAAGCTGAAACAGAAAAAGAATCAACGAATTACACGAATTACCGAATCGACACTGGTCGTCGGAGCGGATATCGCCAAGAAGATTCATGTGGCTCGTGCAGTAGATTTCCGTGGCATTGAGCTTGGAAAAGACTGCGTGTTTCATAATAGCCAGGAAGGGCTGACGAAGCTGGCGACGTGGATGAAGGAGCTCGGGCAGACACACGGCAAGACGGACATCATATTTGGCATCGAGCCTACTGGACACTACTGGTTTCCGTTAGCAGCCTTCTTACAGGATCAAGGGATTCAAGTCGTAGTGGTAAACCCGCATCATGTCAATAAGTCGAAAGAGCTTGAAGATAACTCACCGACGAAGAGTGACTACAAGGATGCAAAAGTCATCGCAAAACTCATTCGGGATGGGAATTACTCCGAACCGAAGTTGCCGACGAAGGAATTCGCAGAACTGCGGATCCTGATGAACCTCCGCGAGAAGGTATCGGACAGTCTAACTCAAGTCAAAAGCCGCATCGGCAATTGGTTTGATCGATTCTTTCCGGAGTACGCAAAAGTGTTTAAAAACTGGAGTGGCAAGGCATCGTTCATGACCATGCGAGCCTTCCCGTTGCCTGCTGATATCGTCGCCAAGGGCGCTAGAGACGTCCTAGCGCATTGGAAGACGGAAGTCAGGCGTGGCGTTGGAATCAAGCGGGCAGAAGCGCTTTACGCTGCAGCAAGCGTCTCCATCGGTCTGACAGAAGGCATCGTTGCCGCCAGGCTGGAACTAAGTACGCTACTGTCGCAGTTTGACCTGTTTAACGAGCAGCTTGAAACGATTATGCATCAAGTGGCCGGAATTTTGGAGGGCATTCCAGGAACGACAGAAATGCTGTCTGTACCCGGAATCGGCGTTCTGACCGTAGCCGGATTTCTAGCCGAGGTTGGAGATCTGAATCACTACGATCACGGTCAGCAGATCATTCGTCTGGCGGGCCTTAATCTGATGGAAAACAGTTCAGGCATACGGAAAGGACAGACAGGCATAACCAAGCGAGGGCGATCACGCCTACGGGCGCTGTTGTTCCGAGCGGTGATGCCGCTGGTTGCAAAGAATCCGGAGTTCCAAGCGCTTCACCGGTATTACACGACGCGGAGCCAGAACCCGCTGAAGAAGAAGCAATCTCTCATTGCCCTATGTGGAAAACTCATACGGGTGCTTTATACCCTGGGAACAAAGCAAAGAATGTATAACGCCAACGATGTCATGGGCCCCGTTAGGCAAGCCCAGCTGCAACAATTGGCTGCATAAAGTCAAGGAAGCAATCACCCTGCAATATCGCTTATTCACATGTGTACAACTAGACAACGGAAGCACCGGAGAAGCCGACGCACGACACACCGTAAGGGCAACGACCCTGTAAAGGAGCGAGAAACGGCATCCACCCCTTGAGAGGTAGAACGAAGGAATGTAAGGGCATAGACCCAGTGTGACATGGGAGGGTGAACCCCAAGGGCGGAATGTGGAGATCCATTGTGCGATCATAACCAATTATCTACAGTTTTGGAAACGAGAAGATCCTAAGCTCTGTTCCCGCCTACGCTCTTACAGAAAATCGTGGTGTAGACTATATTCTCCACCAGTATCTCTTACACTGTCAAAGTTGAAATATTGAGAATGAACGAGAAAACAGGAGAAGTTATTACTTTATAGTGGGAGGTTTCCCCATGATCCGAAGCATTGCCGCCGAATGGCTTAAACTGCGCCGCGGGCGCATCTGGATAACGATGACCGTGCTGCCTGCGCTCAGTTTGTTCATCGGCTGTTTCAACTATTATTCCAATCAAGAAGTTTTGAACAATGCGTGGTATAGCTTATGGACTCAAGTCAGCCTGTTTTACGGCGAATTTTTCTTTCCTATCCTCATTGCCATTTGCTGCGCGTATGTGTGCAGGCTGGAGCATGCCAACCGGAATTGGAACCTGGTGCATACCGCCCCCGTCTCCGCCGCCAGCATTTATTTCGGCAAACTGACGGTGATCGCGGTTTTGATTTTAGGCGTTCAAGCTTTATTTATTGCCTTATACTTACTCTTCGGGCTTCTCCTTTCGCTGCCTCCTGCGGATATTCCCGTGGAACTGGCCGGATGGGCTCTGCGCGGCTGGATCGCCGCGATTTCGATCGCGTCCATGCAGCTTTTGCTCTCCTTCAGGATACGCAGCTTCGCCCTTCCCGTCGGCATCAGCATATGCTGCTCCATGCTTGGTCTCGGTCTGTACATCCTAAACATGAGGTTCCTCTTCCCGTTTAGCTTATTGACAACCGGCATGGGCGTATTAGAGCAAAGCTCGCTTACGGGTCCGGAAAATGGTCTGTTTATCTTCATTAACGCCGCTTATATTTCCGTGTTCTCAGCTTTGGCAATACACCGGCTGCGGACAGCAGATGTCGTCACCACCTAGAAATGGGGCCTTCCGATTCGGAAAGGCCCTGTTGTTTCCTCGTTCAAAAGGTGTCAATCGCCCAGTTGACCGCCGCGTCAAACGTCCATTTAACGCCGTTGACCACTTTTTGCAGCGGGGTGTATCCGTTGGAGAACAGCACTTTGCCCGCAGGTTCCCCGGCAGCGTTTTGCTCGGCCTCGGCAACGATGACATCATCAAACACCCCGTCATACACCGGGTCTTTGCTATGCTCTTCACTAGCTGTGGCTTCCAAAGCCAACCCGCCCGCGGCAAGCGTAGACGCGATTGGGATCTCCGGCGCGACGGCCTCCCCGCCGACCTGTAGGGTCAACCCGCTGCCGGCGATCGCCACGTCCAGCTTACGCTCGATCGCCGTCTGCTCCGACACCCCTTTTAAACTGCCGAGATTCCGGGAGATCAGCGTCTTTTCCTCCGTTTGGCCGGGCTCTTTTTGCACGACGCGAAGCAGGTTATCTTCCACGATCAGCTTCACGTAAGCATCGGCCTGGCGGTCGTACCTTAAATATACCGATTGCGAGCCGATAATGTTCCCCGCGATCTGCAGCGACACCTTCACATTTTGATAGCCATCGCTCCCTTTAAGATAAAGCAGGCCTTTGCCGTTTTCCGGGGAGGTCAGGATGATGCGGTTGCCCCTGAATTCAGCGGCCCCGCCAAGCAATTGCCAATGATCGGCCCGCTTCTTGTCGCCTTCGTAAAAATCGTAGGATTCCCCGGTGTCCCCCGCGATTCTCATCAATAAATGGTTGCGATACCAGCCGGGAGACGGCTGCAGCCGCGTCAAATCGTACAAATCGGCGCCGCTGTCATTAAAGGTTTGCCCTTCGCGGTTAAAGTGCATTTTAAACAGCCGTTCGATGTTACCGGAATTCACGTTTTCCACCAAAGGATTCATTCCGTTGTGCAGCGAATTGGCGTGCATGATCATGTAAACATTCGGAACGAACCCCAGCTTATCCCGATAAATCTGCTCCATAAGCCGGTAATCTTGGTTGATGCGCGCTTCCATTTCCCGGCGGTTTTCCAATGGCACCTTATCGGCGTCGCGGATGAAGTCCATCAAATAGTGCGTATAGTATTGTGCTTCGTCTTTATCCTTAAACTGCTGCTCGGTTTGCGTCCCGGCATACCGCCCGTCCTTGTCAAAAATATTGATGTACGTCAAACGGTACCCATTGCTGCCCAATTCCCAATAGCCTCTGCGCGTTAACTTAAGCAGCTCCGGCCCCGACAGAAATTTCGGATCCACGACGTCCAGCCGGTCGGCATAGGAAAGCATCGTTGCTTTATAATTGTACTTTTCCAGCAGGGGCTGGGCGAACAAGGCGGAATCGCTGCGCCCGTCTTCAAAGCTTAAATACACTGCCCTTGGCGGCAGCAGCTTACCGTGCTGGTAAAAATCAAGCATATCCTGCTGCGAAACCGTGACATACCCGTTTTGATGCAAAATTTGCAGCTGCTCATCCAGACGGCTTTTGGCGATCAGACCGCGTGTCCCGTTTCGATCCACTCCGTAATAGGATAAGGCGATAAATCCCCGCGTTTGCTGCCAGGCCGCTTTGTCTGGCTCCCGGTAACGGTGGATTCCCGCCACGGCGTGTACCAACAACACCAGCACCATAGCCAGCACCACAATCTGAACGGTCGATTTGACCGCTTTTTCCCGTTCTTTGCGCCCGACATCAAGCGCCTTGCGCGGCTTGTTTTTTCCCATAGTCAGTCAACCTCACTGTATGAACCCTTGTCCTTGTGGGAATCATTAAAAAGATTTTTAAACAATGATTTTCTCCGCTTGTTCGCTTTGCGGCTTTCTTTTTTGGCCTTGGCCTCAACATCCTGCGGTGTTTCCCGCGTACCCCAGGTGGATTTCCAGAACGTCACCCAGGCGACCGGCATTTGCCAAAGCAGCACCAGCTCGTAAAAAACGCAAAACACCAAACCGAAAATCCATAGCTTGCTTTTACGGAACAAAAGATGGGCAAAACTCATCAATAATGCCATTAACATAAGTCCCATCAAAAACGTGCCCGGAAAAATACCGTAAGCAAGCGGTACGTATACAAGATTGTACAAAACGACGATCGGAGCGGCGATCGGAACGACCAGGCCTATGTAAAAAAACAGCGCCATGAACGGTTCTTTACGCCAGATGAACGTCCCCGCGCGCAGCGACTCCCGCAGCCAGGAACGCTTCCAGCGCATCTGCTGCTTCAGAAACACATCCAGCTTGGATGGCACGATGGTGGAGCAAATCGCGTTGTCCTGATACCCCGTCCGATGAGACCGCAAAATGAAGTTGGTCATGCTGCGGTCATCGCCAAACGTTGCCGGCTGGCCGAGAAACTTCTGGTTCAACCAGTCGTCCGCGTATTTGAGCACCAGCTCTTTCCGATAACATGACAGCGGACCGGACAGGCAGGTGACGCTGTCGAACCAGGATTCCGCCGCTTTCATGATGCGAAACGCGATATAATATCGAACCGTCTGCAGCTTCGTAATCGAATTCGTATATTTGTTTTCTACATCCGTCCGGCCGGCCACCCCGCCCATCTTCGGATCTTGGAACGGCTGCACGAGGTGAAGGATGGCGTCCGGCTCCAAAAAGCTGTCGGAATCGACGAACACGACCAAATCATGTTTGGCCATCTCCACGCCTTTGACCAAAGCGACCCGCTTGCCTCCGTTCTCCGGCAATACAACCAGCTTGAGGCGATCCCGGATGGCGAACCGCTCCGCTTCCTTATGCAGGCGCTCGACGATCTCATTAATCCGCTCCACCGATCTGTCAGACGAACGGTCGTCCACAACGATCACTTCCAGCTTGTCGATCGGATACTCCTGATTGATGCAGCTGAGAACGGTGCGCTGAATCCATTGTTCTTCATTAAAACAAGGGATAATGATCGACACGCCCGGCGTGTAGTCCGGGTTGACCGGCACGTTGCGGTACAAAGCCCCGAAAAAATACCGCGTCAGCAAAAATACGGCCGCCGTGAGACTGTATAAATAAAGCAAAATGTTGTATTTGAAATAGATGATGCTTTCCACGCGCATCAGCAAAATGATCGTCATCGCAACGAACAGCAGTCCGCTCGCCGTATAAACGGAGTAGCCCCAGCGCCTTTTCTGAAAGTAATTGTAAAGGCTGCTTTCAAAAGCGAGCGCCGCCATCGGTTTCTCCCCGTCCGGTGTTTCACGGGTAAAGCTGCGAACGACCGCCGCTTTTATTTTCACCTTCGACTCAAAACCCTCCGGCATCGTCCCCGGCGGAATGTTGAAGCGCAGCTCGAACACGTCGCCCTCTCGGCACGCTTTGGCCCCGCCTGGCTCCAGTTCCACCAACATCCCCGTTGAAGAAATATCCGCGGCCATTCCGCGTATGCCAGACTTTGCACCCGCCTTTTTCTCCGCTTTTTTACCATCTCCCTGGGGAAACAACGTTACGGGGAAATCGGCCTCATAACGCAAGCTGAGCAGACGGGGCATTTTACTGTCGGCAGTGGTGCCGTCCCCTTCGTCTTTTAACTGGAATCCGCCTCGGCGGTCCAACGCCTTGCGGATATTCTCTGGATCGGGGACATGGGCAAGCAATCGCCGGTCTGCCTTGGGCGTGGAGAGCACTTCAACCGGCTGTTTTTGTTGGTTCTTTTTTCTCAAGTTCATTGCCCCTTAACGTATAAGATCGGGCCTTTACAGGCTCCAGTAGTGGTAGCCCGCCGCTTCAAATTCGGCTTTAGCGAAAACCGCCTTAACATCGACAAACACTTTGCTCTTGTCCGCCCCGAACAACCGGTCGTAATCCTCCCGGCTCATGCCGAGGAATTCGCTGTGAGGCACAGCCAGTACCACCACGTTCAAATCCCGCAAATCGGACAAATTTGCCAGCTCCAGTCCGTACTCTTCATAAACGAGCTGCGGGTCTACCCACGGATCATAGACAATCGGCTGGATATCATATTCCTGCAGCTCCTCGATAATATCCGTAACCTTCGTGTTGCGAAAGTCGGGGCAGTCCTCCTTATAGGCCAGGCCAAGGATGCCCACTTTCACATCCGATAAATCTTTCCGCAGGCGCATCAGCAGCTTCACGATGCTGCGGGCGACATACTTGCCCATGCCATCGTTGATGCGCCGTCCCGCGGAAATGATTTTCGAGTGATACCCCGCATCTTCCGCTTTATAAGTTAAATAGTAAGGATCAATGCTGATGCAGTGGCCGCCAACCAGCCCCGGGGTGAATTTGAGGAAATTCCATTTGGTTCCCGCCGCGGCCAATACCGCTTTCGTGTCGATCTCCATCCGGTGAAACAGCATGGAAAGCTCATTCATAAAAGCGATATTGATGTCGCGTTGGGCGTTTTCGATCACTTTGGCCGCCTCGGCCACGCGGATGCTCTCGGCCCGGTAAACTCCCGCCTCGATCACCAGCTCGTAAACCTTCGCCACAAGGCCAAGCGTCTGCTCGTCCATGCCGGAAACGATCTTTACGATGTTCTCGAGCCGGTGAACCTGATCGCCCGGGTTGATCCGTTCGGGGGAATAGCCGACTTTAAAGTCGACCCCGCATGTAAGCCCCGACTCCGCCTCGAGAATCGGAACACATACTTCCTCGGTGACGCCGGGATAAACCGTTGACTCGTATACGACCACCGCGCCGGGGCGCAAATGTTTGCCGACCATGGCGCTGGCGTTCTTGACGTAAGTCAGGTCCGGCACTTTATCGTTTTGGACCGGCGTAGGTACGGCCAGAATGTAAAACGAAGCCTCCCCCAGCCTTGTCTCATCCGCGGTGAAGTCAATCCCGCTCGCCCCAATCGCCTGGGCCCCCACATCGCCGGTGGGGTCTTTTCCCGCCCGGTAATCGGCTATTTTCCGAGGGTTTAAGTCAAAACCGATCACGTTTGCTTTCCGGGCAAACGCGACCGCCAGCGGCAAGCCGACATACCCCAGTCCAACGACAGCCAGCTTGGCCGTCCGATTCTCTATGTTTGCGTATAGCTGATCCAAATTCTTCATAAGTTCAACTCCGTTCATTTCCCCTTGAGTATTCATAGATGTTAAGTAAGCGTCCGTTTTTTATTTCATCCCGTACAGCTCGTCCAGAAGCACAAAGGAATAACCCCGTTGCTTCAACTGATCGATCACTTCCGGCAAAGCTTCCAGCGTATGGATGCCGTCAAGCATATGCAGCAAAATGACGCTGCCGTTGGTTGTCTGCTTCAACACCCCGTTTAAAATGTACTGAGCATCATGGTCGGAATTCCAGTCCAAAGTGGTCACATCATACAAAGCGATCGTCTTATACCCCGTGGCCGCGATCACCTTGGCCGTTTCCTTATTGATCTCCCCGGTTGGGGGCCTGAACAGCATCGCCGGCTGCTGTTGAATCGCCTCGGTGATGACGCGGTGCGCCTTGACCACTTCCTCCTGCAGCTCATCGGGCGGTATTTGCGTAATTACGGGATGAGTGTAGGTATGATTGGCTACAAGATGGCCTTCTTCAACAATCGCCCGAGCCAGGTTCGGGTTGTTCTCCACGCCGTTCGCCCGCAGAAAAAAGGTCGCTTTGACGTTATGGTCCTCCAGAATCTTTAACAGGCGGGTGACGGTCAAATCGCTGCCCCAATCGTCAAAGGTCAAGGCGACGACCTTTTTGCCGTGCGGGTTCCATTTGGCGATGTCGTTGGCGTTATAAATCAGGTTATAGTCCGCCTGCTTGTAATCGGGGTTGATCCGGGCGGCATCGTACCCCGGAATCTGCTCCAGCGGCTTCCGCTCTCCGCCGCCTTGCACCAGCTTTGCTAGCGGCACCAGCTTATAGCCCACTTCATTCGCCGCATCCGCGATATAAGAAATGGAGGAGATCACCTCGGGATTCACGTCCGTGTTTAGCGCAATAATGCCGCCGCGGCTAATGTACTTCCGTATGTAGTCGCCAATTTCCTTAGCGCTCTTCATGTCGCTGTCTTTCGGGTTAATGTTGTAGGAAACGACGGCCTGCAATCCGGTTTGCGCCGCCACCAGGCGGACATCGTCATTGAAGCTGGCCCCCCGGGTCCGGACAAATTGCGGCGTCTTGCCTGTTGCGTCGGCAATCAATCCGTTGGTACGGTTGATTTCTTTATAGATTTCTTCATAGCTTAAAGTCGTTAAGTCGGCGCGCGTTAACGTATTGTTTTCCACCTCGTGACCGCGGCTCACCAACTCCTTGACGAGTTCCGGCTCCTCGGCCGCCCGCATGCCCGGGACAAAAAACGTCGCCTTGATTTGATACTTGTCCAGTTCATCCAGCAAACGCATGATCGTCTCGCGATCGCCCAACCCGTCAAACGTTAGGGAAAGCTCTTTTTTGGCCGTGTACACAAAAGACAAAGCTTTGCTTGGTTCTCCCGTATACCGGGTAATTGGCTGCTGCTGTGTTGAAACGGTCTGAACACCGGAAAGGGAAGAAGTCCCATCCCCGTTGTCCGCCTGCGGATTGGCCCGGCTGCAGCCGGCCACCCAAAACGCAAGCAGGGCTATGGCGATACCGATCCGTACGGCACGGGCCCTTTGTCCTCCTAGCGATATCATGCGTTCACCTTCTCCTGAAAGTTAATTTTTACCAATCAAAACTCTGAAAATAAAAAAACCGCCATTCCTGCATGGCGGCCGGACAATCATAGCGCAGCTTGCACCGTAACTTGCACGGCAGCTTGCACGCTTTAGACTCCGAACTTTGCGTCCTATCCTTTCGAATAGTTTGCCTTTAACTTCGTTTCATTTAATTATTTAAATTTATTATAATCGACTTCGGCTGGAAAGCAATCCATTGTTTATGAAAAAAAGCCGATTCACAAAAAAATAATTGGGATTATGGTCCCCATTAGTCCATGACCAATCTCCCAAAATGGAGCTAAAAAACAAGGGCGCCTGCTCCTTACGGAGCGGACACCCTTGTTGGTCCATCTAGTCCCGTTATTCGGAACCAAGAAAAATGTAGCGGGCCAGTACGAGAATCACCAGCACCCACATCAGCCAATGAATTTTGACTTTGTTTTTGCCGAACAGGTTGTTGAATCCGCCCAGAATGACATAAGAGACCAAACCGGCGGCGATCCCGTTGGCGATGCTTCCGGTAAAAGGCATCAATACGATCGTCAAAAACGCCGGGAACGCATGCAAGAAGTCATCCCACTCGATCGATTTGACCTGGCCGATCATCAGCACGCCGACGATAATCAGCGCCGGAGCCGTTGCCGCGCTGGGGACAACGCCGGCCAGCGGCGCGATGAACAGCGCCAGGAGGAACAAAATCCCCGTCGTTACCGAAGTGAGCCCGGTACGTCCGCCTTCGGCCACGCCAGCGGTGCTCTCTACATAGGATGTGATCGTGCTTGTGCCAAGAAACGCACCCGCGCTGACGCCAACCGCATCCACCAGCATCGCCTTGCCGATTTTTTTCTCGCCTTCTTCTTTGTTTTTCATCAAACCGGCGCGCGTGGCCGTGCCGACCAAGGTGCCGAACGTATCAAACAATTCAACGAACGTGAATACAAAAACAATTTCAAACAGACCCAGATGCAAAGCCGCGCCTAAATCGAGCTGGCCTACCGCGAGGTTATCGAAAGTGGGCAGCCAGTTGGCGCCGGAAAGTCCGGAAACGTTGGTGACGCCCATCGGAATGCCGATAATGGTCGTGGCGATAATCCCGATCAACAGTGCTCCTTTGACCCGCAGCGACATCAAAATGGCAATCAGGATCAAGCCGATCAATGTTAATTGGACATCGGGGCTATGGACGAAATCGCCCAGCGTGAAGTTGATGCTGCTGCCGGGAACCGTGGCGGACACGTCCGTTACCCCCGACAGATTGGCGCCGATCAGGTTGCTCATCTTCAAACCGAGGCTGGCCACAAACAGGCCGATGCCGACCGTGATGGCCGCTTTAATGCTCTGCGGCACGGCGACCAGCAGCAGCTGTCGGACCTTCGTCACCGTCAGAATCAGAAAAATGATGCCGGAAATAAATACCGCGCCAAGTGCTGCCTGCCAAGTGATAGCTCCGCCCGAGCTAAGCACCACGGTCATGAAGTAAGCGTTCAGCCCCATGCCCGGAGCCAGCGCGATCGGGATATTGACGAACAATCCCATAAGAATCGTGATCAGCCCTGCGCCTACCGTGGTGGCGAAAAATACCCCATCCACCGGAATGCCCGCTCCGCCGGGTCCCAAAAAGATCGTGTTCACGAACAAGATGTACGCCATCGTCATAAACGTGGTGATCCCTGCTATAATCTCCGTTCTTACATTCGTTCCGTGTTCCTTAAGCTTAAAGAACCGATCCATAAGAAAAATTCTCCCCCTTAAAATGAGTCGGAAAACGACAAAAAACCCGAGGTCAATAAATGTTCCCCGGGTCCCGTAAGCCAGAAGAAGCATGAGACCGCATAGGCCTGCCGAAAAACCCCAAACTCGCTTTTCCCCGCCAAAGCCCTGCGCCGCTTCTTCTCTTCGTAGCAAGATCATTTACGGTGACCTCGTAGAGACTTCCGGGCCGATTCCCGGAATTATACGAAAAAGAATTAAATTGGTATTCGTCGAATCCTTACAAACCCTTTAACAAGGGCTTGTCACATGATTTATTCTAGGCACGGGCGAAGGGATTGTCAATAGAAAAAACGAATATTTCTTTATGATATACCGTTGATCGTTCGTTTTTATACAAATTTAAACGATTACTGCCTGCTTATGGTAAAGTGTGCTCCAGATGATCTCGTATTATTCGGTCCCGGTTCATCCGGCCAACCAATTGACTTATTTGAGCCTCCGGTGATGGAGGAGTTTATCCGCTGCTTCACTTCATTTTGCGTCTCAATCTACGGCCGGGGCCGAGGCAGCTGCTGCACCTCTGCTCTTCTCCACATTCTTCTTCACCACATCAGCCTCTAAGGGCTCAACCGGAGCGCCAACACTAAAACTGCCGATGATTTTTCCGAGTGTGGTTTTGTCAAAATCGGTTTGGGAATACAGTTCAACTGTAAAGCCCTTCTCTTCCCAAATCACAATTCCATTGGCAAAATAGACCGTAGCCCCGTTGATTACCTCTGTTTTCACCTCTTCGGTAGTGCCAATCCCGTTTTCTCCACCTTTGGAAATCAGAAAATTAGCAGCTTTATCCCCTGAATTGTATTGCAATTCGACCATGCTGGTGCCCTGAAGAACACTGTTCTCAAACTTATAGTCTGCCACCCAACCAGGGGCCGGGAAGTTCATTCCAAGCGCTGCACGGGCTTCATCTATCGTTAGTTTGGCCGAAGCCGGCAATTCAATAACGCCGTCTCGCTCGCTTTTTCCATCATTTGGAGTGAAAGACGTAGAAGCAGGAGGAATTTCCTTATCGTATTGCGTTATTTCGAGATTCCCCACCTTAAACTTTGCCATGATGGATTGGAACATTTCCTGTGCATAGCTGGTTGTAGAAAATGCCCCGCCCAGACAAATTACCGCACCGCCTATCACCGCTGCTGTTCTCCAACTGCTTTTTTTCATCGTTATCCCGTCCTTTTCCCTTGATTGGGGTTGAATAGCTTCATGATCCAGCTTGTATATCAAGCGGTTATAAATCCTTTCTTTGGAGGTGCCGCTCCCCTGTTCTGCCTTCTCAAGCAGTTCTATGGTCTTGCTGAATTCTGTGAGATTATTTTTTTTGTTCATATTTTGAATCCCCCCGCCTGTAAGGAAAGATGCAGTTTTTTTAGGCTTCTATACAGTACAACGCCAATGTTGGACTCACTGACACCCATGATCTGTGCGATTTCGGAATTCTTCAATCCAGCCCCATATTTCATTGCAATGATGTTACGCTCCTTCTCTCGCAGCTTAGCGAGAGCCTTGAACAGTGCCTGATTATTATCCTCGCGAATCGCCAACTCCTCAGGAGACGGCTTGGGAAAAATCAGTTCCAGCAAAGAATCCAGTGAGGAGTGGTTTCTTTTCTTCTGAGCCCTGAAGTAGTCCGTTACAGCGTTTCTTACAATAGCAAACAACCATACCTCAAAATTGGATTTTTCCGGTGAATAGCTGTAATACTTGCATATAACGGTCTCAAACACCTGACTGCAAATATCCTCCGCCGCATGGTGGTTATTAATGCGATAATAGATATACTTGTAAACACGTTTGAAATACGTATTATATATCTGTGTGAATTCCTCTTTTGACATGATTGCCGCACGTGATTTTCCCGTATTTTGGTAACGTTCCACTTTACTCTGGATAACTTCCATCCGCACCCTCCTTCCACCTTGCCTTCACCTGCAGCTATACAAATTGCGCAATTTGTAATGAAGGAACTCACATATGTTAATACGTAAAATGAACAAAAGCATTAACAACCTTTCCTATCGATATAAAAAAAACGCCTGACGGCTCCTTTAGTGGCTCTGACTTCTACTTTGAAGCGATGGGAGGCTCTTCCTAAACATTGGACGCTGCTCTAACGGACACCAGCGACCTTATCCGCCCATTTCCCGGGTATTTCCCAGGCTAACGGACCCACATGACACTATTTCGTTCTAAACCCGTTCATCCAGGCCGATTTGAGGGAAATAAGGGCATCTGTGTCCGTTACATTTTGCAGACCTCCGTTTTTCCGAAAATAACGGCTCTGGTGTCCCTTAGCCCCTTTTATAAGGTAAAAAAATACCCCCTTCTACCTGCTGAACAACGCAGATAAAAGAGAGTATTTTATTAACACTCTATAGTTGCACGTCAACTGGAAATCCAGTTCACTCCCACTCGATCGTCGCCGGCGGCTTCGACGTAATGTCGTACACGACCCGGTTGACGTTATCGACTTCGTTGACGATCCGCACCGAAATTTTCTCCAGCACGTCCCACGGAATGCGGGCCCAGTCGGCGGTCATGCCGTCGATGGACGTCACCGCGCGAATCCCTACGGTGTAGGAGTAAGTCCGGGCGTCGCCCATAACCCCTACGCTTTTCATGTTTGGCAGGGCGGTAAAATACTGCCAAATTTCGCGATCCAGCCCTGCTTTGGCGATTTCATCGCGCAGGATGTAGTCGGAATCGCGGACGATTTTCAGCTTGTCCTCCGTGACTTCGCCCAGAACGCGAATCGCCAGGCCCGGACCCGGGAACGGCTGTCTCCACACGATCTCCTTCGGCAGACCGCATTCTTCGCCGACTTTGCGGACTTCATCCTTAAACAGCGTCTTCAACGGTTCAACGAGCTCGAACTTCATGTCCTCCGGAAGTCCGCCCACGTTGTGGTGGGATTTGATCGTCTGCGCCGTAGCGGTGCCGCTCTCGACGATATCCGTATACAGCGTGCCCTGCGCCAAAAATTTAAAATCGTCAAACCGCCGCGATTCTTCTTCAAACACGTAGATAAACTCGTTGCCGATGATTTTCCGCTTCTGTTCCGGATCGTCGACGCCGGCCAGCTTGGACAGGAACCGCTCACGCGCGTCGATCTTGACGACCTTCATGTCGAACTTGCCGACAAACGTCTCCATTACGCTATCGGCTTCGCCTTTGCGCAGCAGGCCGTGGTCGATGAACATGCAGGTCAACTGATCGCCGACCGCTTTGTGGATCAGCATTGCCACGACCGACGAATCGACGCCGCCGCTTAACGCGCACAGCACCTTGCTGTCGCCGACCTGCGCGCGGATGTCGCGAACCGCGTCCTCGATCCACGTCTCCATGCTCCATTTGCCTTCGCAGCCGCAGATTTCGTACAGGAAATTGCGGATCATTTCATTGCCGTGGATCGAATGGCGGACCTCCGGATGGAACTGTACACCGTACATTTTGCGTTCGGCATTGGCAAATCCGGCGATCGGGGCATGCTCCGTGGAGGCTTCCACCACAAAACCTTCAGGAAGTTTCGTCACGTGATCCCCATGGCTCATCCACACCGTCTGCTTGGCCTGAAGCCCGCGGGTCAACACCGAATTTTCGGCAAAATCAACATCCGCTTTCCCGTATTCCCTTTTTGCCGCGCGTTCCACTTTCCCGCCAAGCTGTTGCGCCATCAGCTGCATGCCATAGCAGATGCCCAGGATTGGCACGCCGACATCGTACACGGCCGGATCGATATGCGGCGCGTTTTCGGCGTAAACGCTCGACGGTCCGCCCGAAAACACGATCCCCTTCGGCGCCAGCTCCCGGATGCGCTCCACCGGCGTATTAAATGGCAGTAGTTCACTGTAAACGCCCAAGTCGCGGATCCGTCTGGCAATCAGCTGGTTGTATTGCCCTCCGAAATCAAGGACGACAATCATTTCATTTGGCTTATTCATGACCGAGCCTCCCTCAAATTATGACACCTATTATACGAAACGACGAAAGAGGTCGTCAAGGAAGCCGGGGCCGGGAATCAGCGGCGCCGAAAGGCCAAATTTCGGCAATGCTTCAGAAACTTCATGCTTTCCCTGCGCTCGGGTTGCCGCCCTCCGTAATAGAGGTTTTCCCAAATCGCCACAAACTCTTCAGCCGCGCCGGTTAAACCCGGTCTGCCCTGAAGGGCGGACCGCAAATATTCCCTGGCCGTCATGGCCGGCGGTTTGGGTCCGTAACTCTGGCCAAGCTCCCGCCAAACCCGGTCGGCGGCTGTCAGCAATTCGCTTCGTCCCGGGAAGCTGCGGCGCGGCCGGCGCAGGTACAGCCACAGCTGCAGCCGATTACCGCGCCAGGCGATTTCCCGAGCGATCAAAACCGCAAAGCCGGCGCCAAGCAGCGAGGCCGTCCAAACGAACGGATTCGGCACGGGCTGCAGCTTCTCCCGCCAGCCGGCGGCAATTTCGGCAGTGGCGGATGTCCATTCGGCGGCCAGCTTACGAACGCTTGCCACCGCCTCGTTCAGGCGTTCGAGCAGCCTCGCGCCGGCGTTCCCGCCGGCCGCGTCGCCGGGGTTGCCTGCGCCTGCCGCAAGCGCCTCGCCGAATCCGGGCGTCGGATCAAAAGGCACCCAGCCGGCCTGCGGAAAATAAACCTCGACCCAGGCATGGGCGTCCGCGTATGTCACGTCAATCCGCTGCATCGTTTCGTCCTGGCCAGCGCGGCCTGCCGCTTCGGGTTCGCCCGGCGCAAAACCCTTCACCCATCTCGCCGGAACGCCGCCGCTGCGGAGCAGCACCACCATCGCGCTGGAAAAATGATCGCAGTAGCCGATTTTGTCCTCGAACAAAAAACGGTCGACAAAGTCAGCCTCCGCCGGGGGACGCCGGGTATCCAGGTTGTAGGCATAGTTCTTCTTCAAATAGCTTTGTACGGCCAGAGCCGCATCATAGCGGCTGTTTGCACCGGCTGCGAGCTCTTTTCCCAAATTCCGCACCCGTTCCGGCAAGGCGTCGGGAAGCTGCAGATAACGTTCGGCGATGCCCTCCCCGTCGGGGCCGTGATCGTCTCGCAATGCAGGGCCCGGGGGCGTTTGCAGCAGCGCGGTCACTTCGTAGCCGTAGATTTGCTCGGCCGCGGCGGCGTAATCGATCACCAGCGCGTCAGCGAGCGGGTCGAAACGGGGATTCACCTGAACCCGGGGAGTTTGTTCCCCGCCAAAAACAAATCCGGAACGCACCGGAATGCCGCCGGAGAGAAGCGCTACCCGCCCGGTCAGCGGTTCTTTGAACATCA
Organism: Paenibacillus oralis; assembly: GCF_003863965.1. GTDB lineage: Bacteria > Bacillota > Bacilli > Paenibacillales > Paenibacillaceae > Fontibacillus > Fontibacillus oralis. The sequence continues at coordinate 2,973,027 of NZ_RRCN01000001.1, read as the reverse complement.
CCGTCTGGCGGATTTCTTCCGTGACCGGGGCGGTTTCCGGCTTGATGGGCTGTGAAGCCGCCGTTGCGGCGTTCTTCGTTTCCCGCGTCCCCGCACTTTTCGCACCCTCCCCCGCAGCAGGCTGAATCCAGCCCCGCCCCGTATAGACGCTTTTGCTTTCCCCGCGCCAATACGTATTCCGCGGCGACAGCGCCGTGAAATACACATCGTGCCGAAGCTGCAAAGGCGCCCCCAGTTCGGCGTCGCTGCGGCTGTACCCGGAAACGCTGAAGACCGCCGCCGTTTCCTGCGCTGCAGTCAGCTCGGCGCCGCTCCACTCGGACAAACTCTGCGCAATCTGCTGCCAGGATACCGGACGGATCGGCTGAACCGGAAGCTGCGAGCTCAACAGCGCGGCGCCGGCCACGCAAACCAGAACAATCCCGGAGCCGAGCAGGCTTCCCCGGCCCGAGGCGTAACCCGGGTCCCGCTTGCCGAACACCAATGCCTGTAAAACCAGGCCGAGCACCGCGGACCGGATTAGTCCCAGATATAACTCGGTGGCTCCAGCCGTTTCCAGAATGACCAAATAAAGCAGCGTCACCGCCAGGAACAGCAGGATGTTTTGCCTGCCGAGCGTCAGCATTTGCACGGACACGACCAGCAGCGTCCAACCGATCAGCAGCAGCAAAGTGCGGAATTCCATACTGACGCCGCTCAGCCGTCCGGTTTCCATAAATTCGGTCAAATCAGCGCCAAGCTGTTTTCCGAAATCGATAAACCAGATCCATCCCTCCGCCTGCCCATGGAGATAAAATAAGGAACAGACGATCAAAAACGGAGGCAGCATGGCATATAAAAAAGACGGTAAACGCAAACATCCGGCGCATAACAGCAGTCCCGTCAGCACGAAAAAAAGCCTAACCGTGTCCGCTTGGTCATTGGCGACAAAAGCATACAGCGGATACAGCCATTCCCCAAACAGTCCGAACAAAAGCGCCGATAAAACGAACCGCAGTCCGAAGCCCGGAACATCGTCTTTGGGGACGGCTTCAAATGATGCATCCGGACGCGGAATCCCTCCCTCCGCAGGGGAGACAGCCAAGGCTGCCGCTTCTTCCTTTGAACTAGGCGCTGGCATGTTCCGCTCCCTCCTTTCGCGGGAGTCCAAGGTGCCGGGGCGTCAGGCCAAAAACGGCTGCGCCATGTTCCCGCAGGCGGGAGGCAAGCGCGTCATCAAGCTCCGCCCCGTCCGGAGAGCACGCGCACCACAGCTCGACGGAAACGCCCGCTTCCGCCAGTTGCAATACAGCTTCCATCAAACCGGGGGTGAGCTGTCCGGTAATGACCGAGACAGACCGTCCCTGGGCGGACAATTCCGGCCAGTCCCGCTCAAGCACCGCCTCAACGGGCAAACCTTTGCCGAGATCAACCCCGGCCAGCAGTTCCCTACCGTAGGCTAGTCCTTCATACCCGGATAGCGTGGCGATGCCATCCATTCCGCCGTGGCTAAGCAGCAGCTCCCCCGGTTTCCCGTACCGGGCTTCCCGCTGCAGCCAGGACGCCGCGGCGGATACCGCCAGCTCAAAGCGATCGGCCTCCGTGAGCCCGGCCGCCGGCGCAGCAGCGGACCGTTCCTTGCCGGCGGAGCGCCGCTGACCGGATACCTGACCCCGCGGCGCGGTATAATCCGCTTCATCCGTACCAAGCAGCAAATAACGCGGCACGTTCCCCTGCTCCTCCGGAATACGGGTCAGCAGCGTTCCCGTCTTCGCCGAATGTTTCCAGTGAATGCGACGCAGCGGATCCCCGGTCATGTACGGCCTCAGCCGGCCGGGCGCGGACGGCGCTGCCGCCTGCCGGCGGTACGGACCGCCGCCGCCCTCATCATCGCCGTACGCCTCCAGCGTTTCCGAAGGATAGGAACTTAACGGCCGTGGGGGGACGATCAAAACGTCTTCCGTCTCTACCCGCAAGCTGCGCTTAAACCAGCCGAGGGCATCGCCCCACGTCAGCCGCACCGCGATGTTTTCGTAAATCCCCCGATTGATTTCTTCCATATGATAAGTTCCGCTGTAAACCCTGCTAAACCCGGAGAAATACAATTTGCCTGCTCTGCCGCTGTTACGTACCACCGAAACTTCCGCGGCCAGATCATCTTCCACATGCAGCCACAGCGGCGGTAATCCGCTTAGGCAAGTCACCGTCAATTTCACGGCGAGCCCATCCCCGTCCGCCGGACGGTCCGGCTCCCAGGACCGCACCACTTTCATCCGTTTCGGCCCGCACCATAATGCCAACGCGCCTTGCAGCATCACGAACCAAGGCAGCAGCGCCAAAAAGAAAGAAGACGCGCCTCCGCGCCATAAATACCATGCCGTGAGCAGCCCCGTTGCCGTCAGAGCCGCCGCCCATCTCCAAATCCCGCTTCTCATGACGGCGCTCCTGAGACCCTTGCAAAAATCGGCACGTCCACTTTGGCGAGCAATTCCTTAAGCACCCGTTCACCGCTGATTCCGGCGATTTTGGCTTCGGTTTTTAATACGATCCGGTGGACCAGCACCGCTTCCGCAACCGCTTTGACATCATCGGGCGTAACAAACGAGCGGCCCTTGAAATAAGCCATCGCCTGCGAAGCCCCCATCCAGGCCAGCGTGCCGCGCGGGCTGATGCCGAGGGATATTTGCGGGTGACGGCGCGACGCGTCCGCCAGGCTGACCATATAACGCTTGACGACGTCATCGACCAGCACGCCCCGCACCTGCCGCTGCATCGCGGCGATTTCGTCGGGCAGCAGCACCGGCTTCAGCTCGGCGAGGGGATGCTGCTCCTGCAGCCGGCCAAGCATCTCGAGCTCCTGCTCCGGATTCGGGTACCCCAAAGTCAGCCGCATCAAAAAGCGGTCCAACTGCGCCTCCGGCAGGCGGTAGGTCCCCTCGTATTCCAGCGGATTTTGCGTGGCCAGCAGCAAAAAAGGCTTCGGCAAAGCCCGGGTGACTCCGTCCACGGTCACCTTCCGCTCTTCCATCGCTTCCAGCAAAGCCGACTGCGTTCTTGGAGCCGCGCGGTTGATTTCATCGGCCAGCACGATATGGGAAAATACCGGGCCTGGCCGAAATTCAAACTGCCCGCTTTGCGCATGATAGACGGTGATCCCGGTAACATCGGAAGGCATCAAATCGGATGTAAACTGGATGCGGCCAAACGATCCGCCGAGGCAGGCCGCCAGCGTCCGCACCAGCATCGTTTTGCCGACGCCGGGAACATCCTCCAGCAAAATATGGCCTCCGTACAGCATGGCGACGACCGCCAGCTCGATCTCTCTTTTTTTTCCGACAATAACACGATCCACTCGGGTGACCAGCCGCTGCAGCAGATCATGAGCCTGATCCTGATTCATCGTATCTCCTCCGTTTCTAGGCAGGCGGAAAACTTCCAACCAATCTATCTACCAGTTTCCCCAGAAACTAGCGGAAATAGACATGAATGAGAGATACGGGCAAAACAGTCCTGCCCCGGTCAGGCCGGTGCCGGTTACAGCGCGGTCACCCGGCGTTCATCCTCACGTAACGTGAGCGAAGCGATCGGATGACCCGCCGCTTCCATAAGAATCCGCAAAGGCACCCACAGCGATTCGTTTTTGCGTTCGAAAATCAGGTCATACTTGACCTGGGGTTCTCCTGTACGCTTCGATGTCGCCGTGCCGGTTTTCGGATCGAAGGTTACTTTCGCATTACCCCATACGACGACGGCATGTTGGTTGTCCCCGTCCCAATGGATTTTGGCGCCGAGCCGTTCCATCGTCGTCCGCAGCGGGACAAGGTATTGCCCATCCTGCAGCCGGTACTCCCCGCTTTCCAACCGGGTTTGCACGCCTCCCGCCTCAACCGTTAACGGCAAATCCGGGCCGAACAAAGCGGCGTTGGGCACGACATTGGCTTTCACCCAGGCGTCCGACGGGATGGTTCTATGTTTCTTTTTTACGGAAGGGTCAAGATGAAATTGTACGGGCGGCTGATCGGGGGAAATCGCTTGAAACGCATACCCCTGCTTCTTATAGTATTGAATGATTTTCGGGAGCGCCTTGACAGATTCCGCATGTCCCCCGCCATCGTGCAGGAGCACGACGACCTGATTTTGTTGGTTCGCGGATATTACGTTGTTTACGATTTCGGAAGCCGGAACCCCTTTTCTTCGGGAATCCCCGCTGTCCACGTTCCAGTCGAATACTTTATAGCCCCCGAGCTCAAGGAGGTTGAAATACGTTTGGTCAAAATGGCCGTACGTCCCGCCCGGAGCGCGAACCAGCGGCGTGCGTTCACCGGTGATTCCGCGCAGCACCTCTTCGGTGGCTTTGATCTGCTTCCAAAAATGGCCAAAGCTCTCGTAAAGCTCCTTGTATTCATGGTTATAGGTATGGTTGCCGAGCGTATGCCCGGCTTCCTCAATCCGCCGGATCATCTCGGGGTAGCGTTTCGCCTGCTCGCCAAGCACGAAAAAAGTGCCCGGAACGTCCTCTTTTTTCAAAATGTCCAACACCTCGTCCGTAAGCGGGCTAGGCCCGTCGTCAAAGGTAAGATACACCACTTTGCCGTCGGCTTTATTGGCGGTTTTGCCGTCGGTTTTAACAGTGGCGTTAACAATCGCTTTACCGTTCGCCGGTTTGGCCATGGCCGTTTCACCGGCTGCAGACACAGATAAAGAAACTGCCGCAGTTAGCACAGCATCCGCTCCCAACACCTGCGCCCCATTCTCCCTGGCATGTTCCCCCGCTTTTGCCGCGCCCTTATTTGCCGCCAGCGAATCTGCCGGCGGTTGGGCGAGCGCATGCGCCGCGACTTCCGGCCACCCTTGCCCCTTCGTTTGAGCGCCAAGCGGGACACTCACGACCCAAACAAGCGCCGTTAACAGCAACACCGTACGAATTGCCACTAGACCAAATTTCCATTTTCTATTCATCGTTTTTTCTACCTCCGCCGCTATGAGTAAATGAGATTATATGATTCATTTGGCTTTCTGGTAGATTGTATGAAGCTAGAAATGGAAATAGACCCCGTCCCCCGTATTGGACCGTAACGGACTGTAGTGACCTTATTCGCTCATTTCCCGGATATTTCCCGTTCTAAAGGACACAGATGCCGCTATTCGGCTCCACAAGGCAAGTTATTCGAAGATTCACTGGAAATAAAGGCTCCTGAGTCCGTTACAATTTTATTTCCTACGTTTTACCCCAAATAAAGTCTCTGGTGTCCGTTAGCGAATCGAGGAAACAGCCGCTTTCCGCTTTCAACATACGACGGCCGACTGGCGGGTGTCCCGGACAAAAGAAAAAACCGCCGAAGAAATGGCGGTTCTTTGATAACCTGATTTTAGGCGGGGTGGGCAGTTTTGATTGGAAAAATCCAATAGATCGCCGGAAATCGCACGCTATTGGGAGCTCTCATTGGAAAAAATCCAGTAGATTTCGTTCAAATCGCCCATTTTACACCCTGTCGAGACTCATCTATTGGAAAATATCCAATCAAGCGTCTGTATTTACCATTCATTTTCCAATTCTATTGGATATTATCCAATGAAATGCAATACCTGGACCGCGCATAAAAGAAATTTATCATCACCCCCGCCTACCGGCCCGCCTCTTTAACGGCCTCCAGCACCTGGTCGGCATGGCCTTTGACTCTGATGCCGCGCCACGCCTTCAGCAGCTTCCCTTCCTCATCGATCAAAAAAGTGGAACGGACGATGCCTTCGAATTCGCGGCCGTACATTTTTTTGAGCTGCCAAACGCCGTAATTCCGGCAAACTTCATGATCCTCGTCCGCGAGCAGCGGAAAGGTGATTCCCTGCTTTTGGCTAAAGCGGTCATGCGACTTGACCGAATCCCCGCTGATCCCCAGCACGGCCGCGCCGTATTCGGCAAACATCGCACCGAGATCGCGAAAATCACAGGCCTCCTGGGTGCAGGCCGGCGTGGAATCTTTTGGATAAAAATAAAGGACGACCTTGCGTCCGCGAAACTGCTTCAGCGATATCTCTTCTCCCCCGCTTGCGGGAAGCCGGAAATCCGGAACGGGCTTGCCCGCCTCCAACTGATGCTCCGTCATATGTGTATCCTCCTTAAAGCTCCTAACCTAAAATTGATTGTATTTGTAAAAAAAATTATAATGTAATGATATTAGGATATCTATATATGAAATTCGAACTTATCGTTTTTTTCTGAAAGGAACGAACATAATGACGAAACGCACAAAACGCGCGATCCTCTGGTCGGTGATCGGAGTTGTAATCGCAATCGCCGCATTCGTGGCCTACTATTTTATCGCGATATATAATCAGGTGGACAACTTTAAGAAAGAAGGAGAAGATTCCCCTTTCTATAATGTTCAGCCTACCGAGACCAAAGCCGAGGAACCTCCGAAATGGGAGGGAACGGAACGGGTCAATATTTTGCTGATGGGCGTGGATGCCCGCGGCCTGAAAAAGGGGGAAATCCCCCGGTCGGACACGATGCTTGTCGCATCGCTTGATCCCGTCACCAAAAAGGCCTATCTCTTCTCTATTTTGCGCGATACTTATACGGATATACCCGACTACGGCAAAGAGCGGATCAATACGGCGATCACCCATGGCCCCAATACGGCGATGAAGGCGGTGTCCGATTTGCTCGGCATCCCGATCCAGTATTATGTTTACACCGATTTCCAAGGCTTTATCGAGCTGGTGGACGCGGTCGGCGGCGTTGATTTTTACGTGGAAAAAGACATGCATTACACCAGTAAGGCGGATAACCATGAATACGACATCGACCTGAAAAAAGGCCAGCAGCATCTGGACGGTAAAACGGCGCTGCAATACGTGCGCTTCCGCCATGACGCCATGTCCGATTACACCCGGACCGAGCGGCAGCGCAACTTCCTGAATGCCGTCGCGGATAAGCTGAAGTCGACGACCTCGATCATGAAGCTGCCTTCGATTTTGGAGAAGGTGAATCCTTATATCGATACGAATCTGTCCGTGCAGGATATGTGGAAGCTGGCCACCGTTGGCTATGACAGCCAGATGGCAGCGAGCGAGCAGATTCCCCCGATGGAGCTATTGAAGGAAGAAACCGTCGGCGGATCGTCGGTGCTGGGCGTTCGCAGCGAAGACGAGCTGAAGCAGTACGTCCAGGATGTGTTCAACAAGACGGAAGAATCCAATGCGGAGGACGGCAGCCAAAATTCTACAGAGAACAGCGGCGGCTCCGAAAGCGGAAGCGATAAAAGCAACGCCGGAAACAGCGGCAGCACAAGCGGCGGCGGCAGAACGGGGAGCAGCGCGTACGGCGGCGGAACGGCGGAGCAGCCGGCGGCTTAACCCGCCGGCGGCCATCGCCTGGGATCGCGGCAGGCGCTCCCCATCCGGTTTAGCTTGAGAAACACGCTCCCTCCGGATGAAGTCAACCCGGAAACCCCGGAGTCTGCGGAACTGAGTTGTTTCAGGGACGCGGCTCCGGGGTTTTCAAAACATTATTTTCGAAAGGAAGTTTTGCATTATGAACCGATCGTTATCCGAACATCTTTACGAGGAAGCGCTCAAACATATCGTCGGCGGCGTCAACAGTCCCTCCCGGTCTTTTAAAGCGGTGGGCGGCGGGGCGCCTGTTTTTATGAAAAAAGCGGAAGGCGCGTATTTCTGGGACGTGGACGGGAACCGCTACGTCGATTATTTGGCCGCCTACGGGCCGATCATTACCGGGCACGCCCATCCGCACGTAACGCGGGCCATTCAAGAGGCTGCAGCGAACGGCACACTTTACGGCACGCCCACCGAGCTGGAAATCCGGCTCGCTAAAATGCTGAAGGAAGCGATCCCCTCGATGGACAAGGTTCGCTTCGTCAATTCCGGCACGGAAGCGGTCATGACGACGATTCGCGTTGCCCGCGCCTATACGAAGCGCAACAAAATCATCAAATTCGCCGGCTGCTATCACGGCCATTCCGATCTCGTGCTGGTCGCGGCCGGCTCCGGCCCGTCCACGCTCGGCATCCCCGACAGCGCCGGCATTCCGACCAGCATCGCGCACGAGGTAATCACCGTGCCGTTTAACGATGCGGCGGCGCTGAAGGATGCGCTGGACCGGTGGGGCGACGACATCGCCGCCGTCATGGTCGAGCCGATCGTCGGCAATTTCGGCATGGTGATGCCGAAGCCCGGCTTCCTGGAAGACCTCTGCCGGCTGGCGCGGCAGTATGGCGCCCTCGTTATATACGACGAGGTCATCACGGCCTTCCGCTTCCATTACGGCTCGGCGCAAACGTACGCCGGACTGGCGAACCACGAAGCGATCCGGCCGGACCTGACCGCGCTCGGCAAAATCATCGGCGGCGGCCTGCCGATCGGCGCGTACGGCGGCAGCAAGAAGATCATGGAGCAGGTGGCGCCGCTTGGCCCGGCCTATCAGGCCGGGACGATGGCCGGCAACCCCGCCTCCATCTCCGCCGGCATCGCCTGCCTTGAGGTGCTGCAGGGCGCCGGCATCTACGAAGAGATGGACCGCCTCGCCGCGAAATTGACGGACGGCCTAGCCGGCTCAGCCCGCCGGCACGGGGTGCCGCTGACGATCAACCGCATCCGCGGATCGTTTTCGACGCACTTCTGCGACCACCCCGTTACTAATTACGACGAGGCGCAGGATACCGACAGCGCGGCGTTTGCCGCCTTTTTCCGGGCGATGCTGAACCGCGGCGTCAATCTCGCGCCGTCAAAATTCGAAGCCTGGTTCCTGACGACCGCGCACACGGACAGCGACATCGACTTTACGCTCGAAGCCGCCGATGCGGCGTTTAAGGAAATTGCCGGCAAGTAAACGAATGACGATTTCGGCGTGGGTTCTCGGCGTCATGTTTTCGGCGTCGGGTTCTCGGCCTCATGTAACGTCGGGTTTTCGGCCTCACGTTTTCAGCGCCGGGTTCCCGGCGTCAAATTTTCAGCGTCGGATTTTGGGGGGCGGGCTTTGGTGTTAGGTTTCAATGTCGGTTTTCGACTTCAGGTTTTCGACTTCAGGGTTTCGACTTCAGGGTTTCGGCATCGGGCTTCGGTGTCACTTTCCGGATGGCCGTTCACGCTAAGTTCGGAATGGAATCACGGCATCCTCAAGCTCACCGAAAATAACGGTAATTTTTGGCGTTATTCCGGCGATATCCCTCACTCAATGAGAAATAGAGGAAATTTATGTCGCTATTTACTTGAATCACAAGTAAATACCCGCGCTCTGGACCATTCATAGATAAATAAGGACAAAAAATGTCGCTAATAGGGATGAACATGCCTAGCTCCGAATAATAAGAACATAAAGTTCCGCTATTTTGATGGTCCAGCCGACGGTTGGCCGATCCAATAGCAGGCTGTCAAGCACCGATTTCTAGATTGAGCCCCTCTTGTTCCTTTATATTCGGTTTTAGTTCTCACCGGACGGTCACAAATAGCGGGCACTGCCCCATTTACGATTCTCGCAGGACGGGTCTATACTAAAAGAAGCAGATGTATAAAGGATGTTGCTGGAAATGCTGCAAACCATAAACCGACAACTGAACCGGATGATGCCCTTGATTACGCCGACCAGCATTTTGATCGGGGTGTTGTGTGGCGGCAGTTTGTCCGCTTATACGTACCTGTCCCCGTGGCTGTTCGCTTTCATGACCTTTGCCGGGAGCATCAGCCTGAGCTTCAAGGATTTTTTGAACGTGCTTAAAAAACCCCTGCCCCTGATTCTCTGCCTGTTCATCCTGCATTTGGCGATGCCTTTGCTCGCCATGGGTTTGGGACATCTCGCGTTCCCGGGGGATTTTTATACGATTACCGGATTTATTCTCGCCGCCGCCATTCCTACGGGAGTCAGCAGCTTCGTATGGGTCGGCATCTACAGGGGCAACATCGCCCTCACCTTGTCGATTATCCTGATCGACACGATTCTGGCGCCTTTCGTCGTTCCCGGCATCCTGGCGCTGCTGGTCGGCACGAACGTCCAGCTCGACGCCGCCGCGATGATGGGCAGCCTATTCTGGATGATCGTTGTCCCCTCGCTGCTCGGGATGCTGATGAACCAGTGGAGCAAAGGGGCGGTCATTGCGGCTTGGAGCCCGTGGCTGAACCCGTTTTCCAAACTGGCCATGGCCATCGTCGTGGCGATCAACGGCGCGGTCGTCGCTCCTTATTTAACAAATTTCACCCCGCGGCTGTTGGGTCTTGGGGCCATTATCGTCTTGCTTGCTACGATCGGCTACCTGCTGGGCTTCGGCTTTTCCAGGCTAATGCGATTGAACGAGGCCGACAAGGTTGCGCTCGTCTTCAACGGCGGCATGCGCAACATCAGCGCCGGCGCGGTGCTGGCCGTTACGTACTTCCCCGCCCCGGTGGCCGTTCCGGTCGTGCTCGGCATGGTGTTTCAGCAGATGATGGCCTCCCTGGTCGGCTATGTGATTGGCCGCCAATCCCGCTCGCAGGAGCGGACCGACACGGCTTCCGCCGCCTGACGCTGCGCCTCTCCGCCGACTGACGCTTCGCCTCTCCGCTGCCTGACGCTGCGCCTTTCCGCTGACTGAAACTGCGCCCTCCCGCAAATGATGCAGCGGCGGAATCTGCCTAAAAAGTCCACGCCGGCCCTGTCGTTTTTTTCGTTTATCTAGTAGACGATTCTGGAAATAACGTTAGCATGATGGCAAGTGAAGACTTGAGAAAACGGCAAAATTAGTCTATTGAAGATCTCGGGTGACAGCATAGAGGAAAAAAAGGGCGCTATTTCAGCGATATTCCCTATGTTGCGTGCAATAGAGGAATTTTATGGCGCTATTTTCATGATTTAGTGGCGAAAGGCCCGCCTTTCGACGTGTTCATCGAAAAATAAGACCCAAAAGTTCCCCTATGGTGATGAATAGGCTCAAATTCGGAAAATAAGACCCTAAAGTTCCGCTATTTTATGGGGACGGACGATACTGAGCTCAAGACTAATATAGAACAAAGTGATCCATGGCCCCTGTCCGCAGATAAGCCATATTATTTCCGGTCATTCTACTAGTTTTCGCCTCACTGTTTTCCACTCCCCCTGTTTATCGGCCCTCCGGTTCTTCTGCCCTTCCGGTTTCCCGGCTCCCGCTCCGTCTCTTCCCGGCTCTCATTCCGTCCCTTTCCGCTCTTTTTCGAACCGTACCATTCCTTTTCCCTACTTTGCCGCTGTTCTTCATCAGCGCTTTTCCGTATAATAGAGTATAAACTAGAGCATTGCCCCCGGCCTCCAGGCTGAAAGGCAGCAAATATCTAAGGCAAAGGATGGGAGTACTTTGAATCAATCCGCAGCAAAATCCCTTGGGCGCAGCATTCCCCCGTTTCGGGCCGATCAGGTCGGCAGCCTGCTTCGGACCGCAGCGATCAAAACAGCCCGCGAACAGCGCGCAGCCGGCAGTCTATCGGCCGAGCAGCTGCGGGAAATCGAAAACGAAGAGATCCGCCGCATCGTGGACAAGCAGAAGGAAGTTGGCCTGCAGGCCGTAACCGACGGCGAATTCCGCCGGGCGTGGTGGCATTTTGATTTTCTTGAAAATCTCGACGGCGTCGAAGGATATGAAGCCGAAAGCGGCATCCAGTTCCACGGTGTCCAATCGAAAGCCCACAGCATCAAAGTCACGGGCAAAGTCGATTTCAGCAATCATCCGATGCTGGAGGACTATAAATTCCTGCACGGACTGGCCGGTTCGCATACGGCAAAAATGACTATTCCGAGCCCCAACATGCTCTATTACCGGGGTAAAATCGATACGCCGCTGTATGAGGATAAAGAAGCGTTTTTCCAGGATCTAACCCAGGCTTACAAAAAAGCGATTCGCGCTTTCTACGATGCGGGCTGCCGCTACCTGCAGCTGGACGACACCTCCTGGGCCGCCTTCTTCTCCGAAGAATCCAGGGACAAGCTGCGTGCGCAGGGCAAAGATCCGCAACAGGTACTTGAACTGTCGGCCAAAATGATCAACGAAGCGATCGCCGACCGCCCGGCGGACCTGGCGATCACCATGCACATCTGCCGCGGCAACTTCCGCTCCACCTGGACCGGCTCCGGCGGTTACGACGCGGCGGCGGAAACGATTTTCGGCGGCCTGAACCTGGACGGATTGTTCCTGGAGTTCGACGATGAACGCTCCGGCGGATTCGAACCGCTGCGTTATGTCAATCGGCCTGATTTGCAGGTCGTGCTGGGCCTGATCACCTCCAAGTTCGGCGAGCTCGAAAACCCGGACGCGATCAAGCGCCGCATCGACGAAGCCTCTCGCTATGTGGGGCTTGAACAGCTGTGCCTGAGCCCGCAGTGCGGCTTTGCTTCCACCGAAGAAGGCAACCTGGTAGCCGAGGAGCAACAGTGGGCCAAACTGCGCCATGTTGTGGAAATCGCCGCCGACGTGTGGAAGTAACATCCGTTAACCGGATACGCCCACGCATAGCTGAAAAAAGCCGTCCCCGGTCTTTGGTGACTGGCCCCTGTCTTCACAGACAAGGGCCAGTCCTTCCAAGCTAAGACCAGTGGGACGGCTATTTTCATAATATACAGGCCAGAACCGCGTGCTTACTGCTGCGGAGCCTTGTCGAAGAAATTCTCCTGCACGTATTTGGCCGCGATATCAAGCTGTTGTTTGGAGTCGGTGTCCTTTTTCGAGAACGATTCCTGCACGACATTGGACATGGTTGCATAGTAGTCCTGGGTGCCGAATTGCGCTTCCGGCTTGCCTTCCAGCAGGCTGAACAGCTGCGGATCGTATTTGTACACGTTGTCGTATTTGTCGTAAATGGCTTTGACTTTTGCGGCGTATTCCGAATCATCGCTGAAATATTCGAGCGGCGTCGGGATGTAGTATTTGCCTTCATCCTTGCGGGCTTTGATCGTATCCTCCACCGATTTCAACGCATCGTCCGTGAAATAATCAAACGTAATATAGCGGAAGGCCATTTCCTGCTCGTCCTTCGTCGCGTTCGGGTTGATGACGAGATAGTTGCCGCCCAAAATCCCGTAGTGCTTGCCGCCCTTCTCCGCCGCTGGCATCGGATAAGCGATCACGTCCTCCGGCTTCATGCCGCCTTCGTTCAACGCCGCCTGGATCACGTCAAACGCCCCGGCGATGACCATCCCCGTCCGGCCTTGCTTAAACGAGCTGATCGCATCGCCCCAGCCGAGCGCCCAGTCCTGCGGAATCGCGTTCACTTCCCAGCGCAGTTTTTTGTAGAAGTCCAGCGCTTTGACCCCGGCTTCGGAGTTGAACACCGCCGTCAGCTTTCCGCCTTCGGTCGTTTGGATGTCACCGCCGGCTTCAAACAGGAAATTCGTCCAGTTCCAGCCCGCTTCGTTGCCTTTTCCCATTGGGGCGATGCCGGAGATGCCTTTTTTCGGATCGGCCACACCCTTGGCCGTGTTGTACATGTCATCCCACGTCCAGTCGAGCGCCGGTATCGCCACGCCTTTTTCATCGAGCAGCTTTTTGTTGATGACCGTCGAGGTCACGTAGCCATTTTGCGTGATGCCGTACACCTTGCCGTCGACGATAAACTGGTTCTGCAGCACGGGATTGATCTCGTCTTTGTACTCCCAGTTGTTCCAAAGCTCCGTGATATCGGCTACCCAGCCGCGTTCCACGAGCAGCTGCGCTTCGGTCGCCCAGGTATTGTAAAACGTCGGCGCTTCGTTAGAGGCCATTTTTGCGCCAATTTCGTTTACATTATACGCCCAATCGTCTTTGATGATCGTCACGTTCGGATACTTTGCCTGGAAGCGGGCGATTTTATCGTCCTCCTGCTTGCGCAGCGTCGTTTCGTCCGGCAGCGGATAGTGGATTTTCAGCGTGACCTTGCGCTGCGTAATATCACCCGCTTCTCCTGCGGTCCCGGCGTTGCTGCCGCCATTGCCGCTTGGGCCGGCGGTTTCGCCATTCCCGGTGCCCGCCGCATTTTTACTGCCTCCTCCGCCTCCGCAGGCCGCCAGCAAGGAACCAAACAGTACGAGACACATCAAAACTGCTGAAAACTTACGCATGGAAACTCCCCTTTTCACAAAAAAATATATGTTGAGAAATGACATCTTCATCTTAAAAGAGAACTCTTGAGCAATCGATGTGCAATCGTATTCCTTTCGTGTTCAGGCTTACGATCTTGAAAACGTTATCCTTTCACCGCGGACAGGCTGACGCTGCGCATGATGAATTTTTGGAAGAACAGGAAGATGAAGATCGGCGGAATCATCGCCATGAACAGGATCGTAAATTTCACGTTGGTGTCCAGGCTGCGCGCGCCTACTACGTATTTGTAAATGGCTGTCGCCAGCGTGTATTTATCTTCGGTCTGCATGACGAGCGACGGCCAGAACCAGTCGTTCCAAGCGGTGGAGAAAATAAAAATCGCCAACGTGGCGAAAATCGGCACCGACAGCGGCACGGCGATCCGGATGAAAGCGGTCCATTCCGAAGCCCCATCGATGCGGGCCGCCTCGAAAATTTCCGGGTGGATGCCGTCGAAGAAGTTTTTGATCAGCAAAAAATAGTAGGCGCTCGCTCCCGCGGGAAGCCAGAAAGCCCAGTAGGAGTTCAGCAATCCAAGCTCCTTCAGGTTGACGAAGTTCGGAATCATGTAGCTCGAAGCCGGGATGAACAGCGTCATCAAAATGAAGAAATAAATCCCCCGGCCAAAAGGCACGCCGATCCGCGAAATGCTGAACGCGGCCAGCCCCAGCACCAAAACGGTCATGAGCAGATTCCCGGCGAAAATCAGCAGCGTGTTTTTTAAGTAAGTCGGCAAATCGATAAACGTCCAGCCTCTGGCGTAATTTTCCCAATGCCACTCCTGCGGGAAAAACCGTGGCGGAAACGAATTGACCTCCGGGTTGCTTTTGAGCCCGTTAAACAGCGTCATGGCGATCGGATACAGCATCGTGACGACCATCACGGCAATACATAACACCATTAATCCGTAGACGACTTTGTTCAACGGGTTCCGCAGATCGGACGGCGACAAAATCCCTCTTTCTTTCATACTAGTACTCCTCCCTGTTCAGCTTGAATTGCGCGATCCCCAGCACGGCCAACACCAGGAACATCAACACGCCGAGCGCCGTTCCTGCCCCGTAATCCAATTGGGTGAACGCGTATTTCACCGTCAAGAGAGCATAGGTAAGCGTCGCTTTGTTGGGCCCGCCGTCCAGCATGGCCAGTTGGGACTGGTAAGCCTGGGAGGTTCCGATCAGCTGCAGGATCAGCATCAACACGATCAAATTCCGCAGCGAAGGCAGCGTAATATATCTGATCCGGTTCCAGACGCCGGCGCCGTCGATTTCCGCCGCTTCGTACCAGTCCCGCGGAATGCTCAGCACCCCGGCCAAATAGATCAGCATGGCCGAGCCGAACTGCTGCCACGTTTCCATGAACACCAGCGAAACCATCGACCACTTCGGGTCGGAGACGAATGCGATCGGATCGGCGCCAAAAACACCGAGCAGCGCATTGATCGGACCCACCGGATCATACATCCAGCGCCACAGCCCGTACAAAACGACGCCCGGAACGACATAAGGCAGATAGGCCGCAATCCGCGCGAATCCCTGGAAAAATTTCAGCTCCGAAATGGCGATGGAAGCCGCGATCGGCACCCAAAACCCGATCACCAAACAGAGCAGCATGTAGTAGAGCGTATTTCTGATCGAAAGAAGCACGTCGGGATTGTTCAGCACCTTAACATAGTTTTCCAATCCTACAAACGTATTTCCGTTGACAAAATCGATATGGTAAAAGCTGTACACCATCCCTTTGACGATCGGCACCCACAAAAACACGATAAAAATAGCGATCGCCGGCACGAGGAACAAATACCCCATCATGTATTTTTTCCAATTCGAACCCCGCCGCAGAGCGGTTTGCGCCCCCGGCGCCGGCGCACGCTTCGTGTTCCGGCGCTGTCCGCTTTCCGGCGAATAAGGCGTTTCCCCCATCGGTCTCCCTCTTTTCTTCGTAATGTCTAATCCTAATTGTAGAAAAGGGGGGGATCCGCGAACATGTCTAAAACTATGTGAACTATAACCGATCTTACTTCTTCAGCTCGCTGGGGCTGACGCCGAAATATTTTTTGAAAATTTTGCTAAAATGCTCGGGGGACTCGTATCCGACCCGCTCGGCGATCTCGTACCGGCGCAAATCGGTGTTCAGAATCAGCGTTTTGCTTTCTTCCATCCGCAGCTTGATGACGTACTCCCACAGGTTGTACCCGGTGTTTTTCTTGAACAGGTAGCTTAAATAGTTGGGACTGACGTGGTTTTTCTTGGCCACCTCGTGAATCGTCAGCCCTTTTTGGCTGTAGTTTTGCTCGATATACTCCTTGGCGCTTTCGACGATCTGGTTGTTTTGCGTGTTGAGCTCCTCCCGGGAAGGGTCCAGGGCATAATTGTGCCAGTTGAAATCTCCATAATAAAACACATGGTAATCGCCGTGCTCTCCGCTCCACAGCATCGCCTTGTCCGCCTGACGGCTTAACAGGCCAAGAAAATCGGCGCCTTGCATAATTTGGCTGATCCCGACGGTGCACAAAATGCCGAGATATTTATGGACGTGATGATGCAGGCTGCGGCCGATCATTTCGAGCTGGTTGATTTTGTTGACGCTGGGCTCGGCATATTCCGCTTCACTCCACTGTGCGATGATGGCAATCTCCAGATCCCTAGTGTAAAAAGACAGGGCATTCCACTCCCCGTGCAGCAGCTCTTTGACGATGTTCAGCGCGGCATATTGAAACAGCCGGACGTCCCGGTTGTTCTGATTTTTTTCTCCGGGAAGCGCCAGCTTCATTTTGATCACGGAAAAATAAGGCCCGCTAAGCCCCAGCTTCCGCAGGTTTTCCGTTTCCTCGTCCGGGTCCGCCGCGGCAGGTTCATTCGCTTCCGTCAGCAGGCGGTTCAGCTGCTCGGTTTTTCCGGGTCCCAGCTCCTCCATCCGGAAATGCTCCTGCGCCCGGGACAGCCATTCCTCCATCTGCGGCGCCGGCTTATCCATTTTCAATAACGCATTGCGCACGGAATCGAGAAACTGCTCACTGTTCAGCGGCTTGACCAGATAATCCTTGGCCCCGAGCCGGATGGCCATCTGGGCGTACTGAAACGTCTCGTGGGCCGAAATGATGATCGTCTGCACCCACGGCTTGAGAATTTTCGCCTGATGCATCAGCTCGATCCCGTCCATCTCGCCCATCCGGATGTCCGTTACGATCAGGTCGATATCCTCCATCCTGACGTAATCTAACGCCTCATGGCCGCCCTGGGCGGTGATAATTTGGCCGATCGCGAGACCCGAGGACGTCAAAAGTCCGGCCAATCCTTTGCAAATGAGCGGCTCATCATCTACGACCAAGATGTTGTACATGCCTAAATTCCCCCTTTTCGTCATTCCCCGGAAATTTCCGTAATGGGCAGCGTGATCGTCACAACGGTGCCCCCCTCCGGACGGATCGCATAACTCAGGCCGTAATCGGCCCCGAAATGCAGCCGGATCCGCTGATGGATGTTGCGGATGCCGTAGCCGACGGACGGGCTGGGATTCTCGCCGTTCAGCAGCCTGTCGATGGCCGCGAAATCCACCGCTTTGTAGCCATTGTCCGCGATGGTGATATGTATCCGGCTTCCGTTTTGGAGCGCCCGGATGGCGATCTCGCCGTCTTCCCCCATATTTTTCACACCATGAATGATAGCGTTCTCAATCAACGGCTGGAGCGTGATTTTCGGTATGGCGCACGTTTGCAGCGCCGCGGGAATGTCCCAGGTCACCCGAAAGCCGTACTCGTACCGGTGCTCCTGCAGCTTGATGTAGGCGGAAGCGTGCTGCAGCTCCTCCTCCAGCGTAATCAGTTCCCGGCCGCGGCTTAAGCTGATTTTCATCAGCTTGGACAGTTCTTTGATCATTTCCGCGGAGGACGTGCCTCCCTCCATCGTGCTTTTCCAATAAATGCTTTCCAGCGTGTTGTACAGCAAATGCGGGTTGATCTGCTGATACAAAATTTGCAGCTGCGCCTCTTTCTGCTTGATATCCATCTGGTATTTGTAATGCACCAGCCCGTTCAAACGGCGCGCCATCCCGTAGATGCTGGAGACGAGCACGCTGATTTCGTCGTTTCTCCGCCATTTTGGCGTTTCCGGCACGGATTTGCCCGGTTCATATCGGCGCACAAAATAAACGAGCTTCTGCAGCGGGGTCATCAGCCCTCGCCAAAAGTACAGAATCATGATCAGCCCCACCGCAAAATAGGCCACCGAGATCAGCAGAATAATCCGCTTGATTTCGTTTTGCTGCTGAAGCAGGGCTTTCAGCGGAACTTTGTAGACCAGCTTCTGCTGAAGTACACCATGATAATGGATGACATAAATAAAATCATGGGTGATGACATCCTTGGCCCCGATCATTGCGTTCTCCACCGCCGCTTCCGGCGGTAAATCAAGCACCCCGCCCGCCTCGGGCGGCAAGGCGAGTCCCCCGGCTGCCCCCGGCAGCGCCGCCGTCAAAATCCGATCGTTCCAATCGGTGAAATAGAGCTCGCCCTCCGGAATCGATACGGTTTGCAGCGATTCTCCGATCCGCCCCTCCACGTTCGAGACGACCAGCACGCCGATCGTTCCGCCCTTGTCGATGTTGTTGATCGCCCGGACGTAGGCGAGGGTCCGCTGATTTTTTTGCCCTTGGGCCGGGGGCGACAAATGCTCGATTAAGCGCAAATAGCCGTTCCCTTTCCTGGCGACGGCTTCATCAAACCATTCCGGCTTCTCCCGTTCAAGAAAAAAATAAACCCCGGCTTTCTTGGACTCCGGATAATACGGCGCAAAAGAATACGAGTTCGACGGGTCGTACACGAACAGCGAATAATAAAGCGGCTCATGCTGGCCGGTCTCATCGGAATAACTGTTCAGCAGATTTTCCAGCTTCTCGTAGTTTTTCACCCGCTCCGTCGTCGTGTTATCCTCGGCCGGGTTTAACTGCTGGACCAGCGGATGCTGAAACACCGTCGATGCCACCTTGTTGATCGATTCGATATCCCGGCTGATCAGCCGGAAATTTTGATTGTTCAGCTCGATGTAGGCATTGGTGACATTCCGTTTCAAAATTTGATCCGCCCGATAGTTTCCGTACGAATTCAAAATAAACAGAGGGACGACCAGCACCAGAAAAACCAGGATCAACTGCTGCTTCAAACCGATCTGCGTCAACGGATTCTTGAATCCCGATTTCACTTGTCATGCACCTCCGGTTGCTTTAAGTACGAGTTCAAAAAGCCGGCTTTTTGAACGACCTCTTTAACTATAGCAAGCTTGAAAACCCGCAAGGTATGCGCATTACTACGGATATCGTGGCGTTTCCTAAGAATTGCGGGTGCGTATCGGGTCAATGCGTCTTACTTGTTAATAAACCCGCCATTCCTCTGCCCAGCTATGGCCTGTCTATACCCTGTCTACTGCCACTGCTCATAGTTTAGAGCATTTTCCGCGTTTTGCCAGCTACAAATTTAGGCTCTCAGAGATGTGGAATCCGACGCCCTGAAGAAAGTTTCGCACCTGCTCATTCCCGGCCTAAAACATTTCGTAATATTTAATAAACTAATAGAGAGTATTATAATGGTTTTAATAATGAAGATTCATCCAGATAAGTTTTTAGAAGTTGGAGAGTGGTGCTAGATGGTTTCTAACAAAGCTATAACCAAGTACACCGAAAAACAAATAGGCAACTTCAATTTGGATGAGTTGCACATAAACCACATGAACATTCCACAAAGCCGCCGTGAGGATCTAAAGGAAATTACAGCTTCCACTCTCGGCGTATTTCCTAAGTTTGTAGTTAACCACAGTTCGGATGGTAAACTCCACATAAAGGCTGGTGAGCTAATAGGTGGTGGCAGATATAGTGTTAATCAACCTATTGTTGAACGAATAGTTTATCTTATGGCCAAAAGATTAGGAATTGAATGCTCGCAGGTTTCTCTTTGGTTAATTGACAGAAGACTTATAGTAGATGATCAAGTGACGCCGAGGGAGCTTACAAACTTAAAGTTTGAGTCTGCTGTTCATTATAGTAATAAGATCTTAACGAGTGTGACTCGGGATTTTTTGAGAGATAGAGACTTCTATCATATGTCTTCATTTTTCCCGGATAAACAAAACTATGAATTTGTAAGGGAGCAGTTACCGGAACATGTTAAGCATAAATTAGATCGGATGGTGTTGCTGGATACACTGGTCGCAAATTCAGATAGACATAATAGGAATGTTGGTTTCTTTGTTTCGTCCAGGTCTGGCAACGTTGTTATAGATGATCTGGCGCCACTTTATGATCATGGTCTGTCTTTGGCTTCCGAAGTGCCGGAGGAGGTACTAAGAGAGGAAGGTCATGATATTTTTATTTCCTTCGCACCACAACCCTTTAAGGAATCCAACTTGTCTATTTTACGGTCTATAGCGAATAGCCGGAAAATATCCGGCGTAAACTTTGGAGTAAGCTCTGATGAATTGTTAAGCATTGTGGAAAGATACAAGCCGGTTATGAATTCAGTGTGGTATGATTTGGTCAACGAGTTTATTTATAAGAGATGGGGGTATATTTGTGAGATATTTCGTTAAGCAAGGTGATATCGTTATCGGCCGTCTCGTAATTACGGAAACAAAACTCGAATATATTCCTATTAGATCCGCCTTACGCCATTTACCAGTTCTGAAAGTTTATCCTCCCGGGTTATTTCTCTATACATTTACAAATGGAGTGGCGGCTGTTGATTCTACTGCTAAGCCAACGGAAGAGGCAATATTGCGCTGGATGGAAGATAGAATCTTTCCTAAAGACAGACAAGATAAAGACGAACTTCTCAAAGCGATAGGGTTGGATTCTTATGATGTAATAACTCTATTTCTAGAGTTGAAAGGTAAAACTTCAAGGGATACATTGTGGATCACGGAAGATCCGGACGAACCGTATTCGAAAGGAGAAACAGCCTCTTCTCTTTACGATGCCGATGATATTGATGAATTCACGGCCACTGACGAATTAAAGAATTTGAAATTTTTAAATGAGCTTCATATCGGTGAAACGAAAACAAAGTCATACAGCAGTGAAAAAAGAGAAAAATAGTAATCAAAAAAGGTCCCCCGATTTGAAAAGTAAAAATCGGGGGACCTTTTTTGGGGCTCAGCCTAGAAATCGGCGTTTGACTACAAAGTCAGTTGGCCCATATCGTTTGGAATTATTTAACATCCAGGCATCCCGGAGCACCTGTCTTTCGCTAACGGTTGTGGTCGAGCTTATTTAGGTGAAAAAGGGGCGAATCCGTAGAAATAAGGCAAAATAAGCTCTGCTGCAACCGTTAAATTTAATTTCACCTATATTTTATCGAAATAACGTCGCTCATAACCGTTAGAATGACGGCCTCACTTGAAGAAGCCGCGCTTTCCTGATGTCAAACGCCGTTTTAGGTTTTGATTGCTTTTTTCGCTATTTTCGCACCAGTTCATGCAATCCGCTGACGACCAGATCGGCGGCGGCGAGGATCGCCGGGCTGCCGATGCCGACAACGCCGCAACCGGCGGCTTTGCCCGCCTGCACGCCCGCCGCCGCGTCCTCGAACACGACGCACTCGGCCGGAGGCAGCCCCAGCGCCGCGCTGGCGGCGAGGAACACCTCCGGGTCAAACCCGCTTTCCCGTACGATCCAGCTCATTGAGCTACCGCCTTTCGCAGCGGCACCCGGATGCCCGCTTCACCCACGCGGCAAGTCTCCCCGTACACCATAATTTCCGCTTCCCCGCCGGACGCCGCCCGGATCGACACCTGCTCCCGGTCTACTTCCACGAGCAGCTTCGTGCCGCGATAGGAGACCGGGAAGCGGTAGCTGTCCCAGCGCTGCGGCAAACTGGGCTGAAACACAAGCGTGTCCCCGTCCGAACGCATCCCGCCGAACCCGTACACGATGTTCATCCAAGCCGCGGCGATCGACGTCGTATGCAGGCCTTCTCGCGTATTGCGGTTGTAGTTGTCCAAATCGAGCCGGGTGGCGAATTCGAAAAACCTGTACGCTTCCGCTTCCCGCCCAATTTCCGCGGCCAAAATCGAGTGAATCGACGGCGAAAGCGACGACTCGTGGATGCAGCGCGGTTCGTAGTAATCGTAGTTCGTCCGCTTCTCCTCAGGCGTAAACTCCCCGCTATGCAAAAACATGAACATCAGCACATCCGGCTGCTTGATCATGTCGTACCGGTACAGGCGGTCGTACGACCAATGCGAATACAGCGGAAATTCGCTGACCGGAATCGCATGGATATCGAGATGCGGCAGATCGAAAAAGCCGTCATGCTCCTCGTACACCCCCGTTCGCGCATCCCGGGGAATTTTCATATGCTCCGCTTTGTTCCGCCAGTCGGCCTGCTCCGCCTCCGTTAAGCCAAGCCGTCCCGCCAGGTCGTCATAAGCCGCAGGGGCTTCGCTTTGCATATCGGCGAGCACATCAGCGTGTATTCGAACAGCTTTTTGGCCATAAAATTGATGTAGCAGTTGTTGTTAACCATCAATTGGAACTCGTCCGGACCCATCACGCCGAAATAACCGTATAACCCCGACTGCTGTCCCCACTGCCCCCGGGTTGCGTAGAAACGGCTGATCTGAATCAGCATTTCCGCCCCTTTTTCAAACAAAAACGCCTTATCCCCGGTGATGCTCACATAATGCCTCAGCCCGTACGCCACCGCCGTGCCGACATGCAGCTGCAGGTTGGAATGCTGCCACAGGTCGCAGCTTTCCGTGCCGTCGATCGTGGCGATCGGATAAAACGCCCCTTCACAATCCAGCTCCCGCGCCCGCTTCAGCGCCTCGGGGAGCGATTCGTAGCGGAATTCGAGCAAGCTTTTGGCCGCCTTCGGGTTGTTGAAAATGTAGAACGGCAGACAATACGACTCCGTATCCCAAAAAGCCAGCCCCCGGTACGCCTCGCCGGTCAGCCCCTTCGCGCCGATGTTGAAGCCGGGATTATCCCCGTGGTAGGTCTGGTACAGCTGAAAAATACAAAAGCGGATGCCCTGCTGGTTCTCCGGGTCCCCTGCGATGGCGATATCCGAATCCGCCCAAACCTGCGACCAGTAGGCCCGCTGCCCCGCGGCCGCCGCGTCGTAGCCCGCCCCCTGCGTGTGCTGCGCCGCCAGTTCCATTCCCCGTTGCCAAACCGTTTCGCTTTCCAGGGAGCGGTCTTTTTCCGCGTAATTGACGGCCTGTTTGTCCAGCACCGCCCGCTCCCCTTGATCCAGCTTCAGCACCAGGTCCCGGCCGATAAACCGGTCGCCCTCCACAAGCTTGTTCTCCAGCGCGTCCTGCGCGTCGATGCGGAAGGCGGAAAACAGCCGGTTGCCCGTGTTCTCCGTTTGCCCGAGGATGCCCGCGATCCCGCCGTTCTCTTCCCCTTGCTTGAGCGCCTGCCAATAGCGCCGCTGCTGATCCTCGTGGATGACGGAAAAATCCAGCCCCGTCCGCACGTTCACCGTACCCGAAAAATTAAGCGGCTCAAACGTAATCCGCTGGCAGCCGAGATTAGGCACCTTCATGCTGACCAGGCGCTCGAAGGTGAGTTTCACGTCTTTTCCGCCGGATAGATGCCACACCAGCTCCCGGGTATAGATGCCGGTCTTAAAATCCAGCTCCCTGCGGAAACCGCTAAACCGGCTGACCGCCAAATCCAGCGTCTCCCCGTCCAGCGTAATCCGCGTATACAGCCAATCCACCGCGTTCACCATAAGGCGCAGCGATTTGATGATGCCTTTGTAATGGGCCGTCACCGGGCTTTCCTCGAACAGTCCGTTGAAATAGCTGCCCAGCAGCGAATCCCCACCATACCCTTCCTCCGGGTAACCTCTCACCCCCATATATTCATTGCCCAGCGAAAAAATAGACTCGGACACCCGGTTCCGCCCCGGGTCAAATCCCTCCTCCACAACCTTCCAAGGATCGACCTGCAAATATCTGTCCGCGATTTTCGGCATGCTCCGCCCTCTCCTTCTGTATATGTCGCTTGTCTTCGGCCGCTTTGCCGCCGGCCACCCGTGCCGCATGGCTGCGCGGCCATCCTCCTCCAGCTTAGCGAAACAACCGCCGCGGCCAAATGCCCAAGTCTAATGAGCTTATGTGCGATTATACGGAGTTGGGCCGGGAATTTAAGGCCGGATTACTGAGATGCGGTGGTGGGGCTGGCTGTGGCGTGGAATGAGATATTGTGACTATGATGGTGTGATTTTACTTTGGTGCGACTGGGGGGCGACTGGCGGTGGTGGTGGGGCTGGTGGTGGTGTGACTAGCAGTAGTGTGACTTGCGGCGGTGGCGACCTGCGGTGGTGCGACCTGTGGTGGGGCGAAATTCCACCAAATGCAAAAGTGCATGCGATATTCGTCGAAATTCCTCGAATCGGATGGTTCAAATGCAAATGTGCAGTTCATTTCCGGTCGTAAGACACTTTTTTATCCAATAGCCCCAAATGAGATGCACTTTTGCATTTCAATCGCTCTAAAGCAGAAATCTGCGGAAATTCAAATGTACTTTTGCAGTTCATCCAAACCTGAAAAACGCCGAAGCTCCTTTGCCCCGGCGTTCCGTCTTGCTGACACATGTTATTATTCGTTCACGAATACCGTTTTCATTTTGGCGCTATACTGTACGTCCAGCCCCAAATCTTGCGCCAGTACGGTGAGTGGCACATAGGTCTTGTGCTCCCCGCCGGTGGTTTGCAAAAAAGCAGGCGACGCCGTCGTCGCCGGAGTCCCGTTTACCGTAATTTGCCCGGAACCGATCGGGATGACAGCCGTCCGGCTTCCGTAGACGACGCTGGCGGTTTGCGTCCGGGAATCCCATTTGCTCTGCGCTCCAATCGCCTCGGTAATGTCCTTGATCGCCACAAACGTCCGGCCATTTTTAAGCACCGGCGGATACGGCGTTTTCAGTTCCTTCCCTTTAACGACGACGGAAAATGGCGCCACGCCGGTTTTCGCCCCCGTTTCCCGGTAGCTTCCCCAAACGGCCTGCGCGAACACCTTGGCGATTTCCTCGTATCCCGCCTGATTCGGATGGATGTCGGATTCCGTGAAAATATGCGTCAATGACAACTCGCGGCCCGCGAACGCCGCAGCCACATGCGCGGTTTGAACAGGCTTCGTGCCGGCCGCAAACTCGGCGGCGATTCCGTCAACGATCGCGGTAAATTTCCCCGCCATGGCCGTAAGCTCGGCGTAGGCGTCAGCGCCGGCCAAGGGCGGAATCGGCTGGTACTGATCGGCGAGCACGATTTGCGCCGACGGATTAAGCTCCGTTAGGATGCCAAGCACCTCGCGGACATTTTCCCCATAGGCGTTCAGCACCCCGTCCGCCCCGGCGCGAAGCTCGTCCAACGTGACGTGCTGCACGTCCGGCAGCAGCCTAAGCAGATCGTTCCCGCCGATCGTAATCGTGATCAGATCCGCCTGCTCCAGCTGGCGTTTGGCCGCAGCCGTCCCCGCTGCCAACGCCGCCATCCGCGGATCCGCCAGCTTGGGCTGGATCGCGTCGGCCGCGACCGGCTCGCCTGCCCGGATCGCCGCTACATAGTTTTTGAGGCCTTCGCTGGTCAAACCAAGAATGCCGTAATTGACCGCTCGGGTCCGGCCATGGAACAGACCTTGCTCCCTGAGCCGTTCAACGAAACCGTACGGGACGCTGCTTGCGTTCACCCCCGGTTCGTACCCGGCGGTAATGGAATCGCCGAGCGCGACGATCAAGTAATCACCGTCCTGAACATGTGACTGCATTTGCACCTGCGTCTGCTCCTGCACTTGTGGATGCATCGGCTCCTGTATTTGTGTATGCGTCTGCTCTTGCACCTGTGCCACTTCCCCCTCTAGCGGCCGAGCCTGCATACGCCCCTGTTCCGCCTCGGCCATCGCGGCGCCGCCGCTGGTCAACAATAAAATAAGCGCCATAGCTCCCGTCGGCAATAATCGTTTCCAAAGTACTCTCCCAAGTCCATTCCCAATTCGAATTTGCACCAATCCCACTCCACCCCTTGTCCCGCCGTTTTGAAAAAATTAGTCTCGCCCGAAAACGTAACGGACCGTAATGACGTTATTCGCTCATTTCCCGGGTATTTTCCACGTAACGGACCGAGCGGACGCTATCGGGCTACAAATGTGGTCGATTGGGCTGATATGAGCCAAATAAGGTCTGCTCGGTCCGTTACAATTATTTCTTCCCTGTTTTTGAACAAATAACGCCTCTCAGGTCCCTTAGAATCTCCGCCGAACCTTCAACTTGTGTAATCCTTCTTGCGCAACTTAAACTTACTTTATCCGGGATTGATCATTACAAAAAAGCCCGGGACATTTGCCGCCCCAGGCTAAAGTTGCCTTTTGTGCCGACAGCTTCCCGCTTGCCGACCGTTTACCGCTTGCCGACCGTTTACCGCTTTCCGGCAGTTTAGAGAGCCCGACCATCGCTCGTATTTTTGCTCTCGCGCACTCATCTTCTCCCCGACGCCTTGCACAATGCCATGCACAGCAGGCTCTTAACGCATGCAGCCGCCCTTCCATCAGCCGGGCAGAGCCGGCCGGGTTATTCCTTCTTTCCGTCGGCACGCTTGGCTTTTTTCAAATATTCGTCGTACCTCCCATCGAGCTCCTTGCCCATTTTCCGGTAGGCCAACGTTTCCTCTACAATCGGATCCAGCGTCGTCTGGACCCGGATCTCGTATCTCGGAGACAAGCGTCTCCGCTCTTCCTTTCGGCGCTCCTCTTCACTGCCGTATTCCCCTTCCGTCAGCATCTCGCTGAGCTCACGTTCCAACTCTTTATGATCGCTCATCCCTGGACACCCCTTCCGGTTAAATTGGCTTTATCGGTTGCCGCTACGGCCACTGATCACCAGTGCTGTTGTTCACTAGTGGTGTTGTTCACCGGTACCACTGCTCCCAGCGCTACTATCTCAGCACTACTGCTCCCGGCACTACTGCTCGCCACCCTGGCAAATCGGCCGAATGAGCCGGTAAGCTTTACATCCCCGTGGCGTCCGCGCTCTTCAAAACCCCCAGCAGTTCGTTGTGGATTTTGCCGTTGCTGGCTGCCAGGTGACGTACGCCGATGTCATAAGGGTTGCCTACGGTATCGGTGACTATTCCTCCCGATTCCGCAACGATCAGCGCCCCCGCGGCGACATCCCAGGCATTCAGCCCTACTTCATAATATCCGCTCAGCCGTCCGGCCGCGACATAGGCCAGATGCAGGGCGGCCGAGCCGGCGGCGCGCAGGCTGCGAACCTCGCCGGACAAGGCGTTCAAGCCGCGCATATTTGTCGGCAGCGCGAACTCCCGGTCGGGGTTGAAGCCAACCGCCACCACGCTGTCCGAAAGCGCCGACTCCGCCGAGACCTTGCATTTTTGACCATGCATATAAGCGCCCTTGCCTTTTTCCGCCAAAAACAATTCGTCGCGCATCGGGTCGTAAATGACGCCGACGGTAACTTCCCCGCGATACGCAAGCGCGATCGATACGCAAAAAAACGGAAACCCGTGCACAAAATTGGTCGTGCCGTCGATCGGATCGACGATCCACAAATATTCCGCTTCGCTTGCCGCGGCGAGCGCGGCCGCCGAAGCCGCCGCCCCGGGAGCGACTCCTTCTTCGCCGAGAATGCTGTGATCCGGGAAGTGCGTCAAAATCAGTTTGCGGATCATCGCTTCGGCGCCCTTGTCCACATCCGTCACCAAATCGCGCGAAGAAAGCTTCGTGCCAAGCTCGCCGTAACCGCCAAGCTTGCTCTTAATCCATTCTCCTGCCTTGGATGCGCAGTTGATCGCCACGGCCGTCGGGCTTTTACTGCCCACCACATATGGTACTTTCGGATTTGATTCCAATGGTTTCACTCTACCTTCATCGTAAACTTGTAATGCTTTACCAGTAAATCTATACGTCCCGCAAAGCGCAAAGTTGCGTCCTTTTCCCTTTTCATACCGTTTCGCGTCAGGTAATCAGGGCATGCCCGGACCGCCCATATGCAAAAAGTTCGCATCCGGAGCGGACCTCTTCAAGGCCCCGCCGGAAACGAACTTCTTCTTCATGAAATGCGGCGGATTAAGCGCCGACGATATTGTAACCGCCATCCACGAAAATAACTTCCCCGGTAATGCCCCGGGAGAGATGGCTGAGCAGGAACATCGCCGTATCGCCCACTTCCGCAGTTTCGGTCGTTTTGCGCAGCGGAGCCTTTTCCTCCACCTGCTTCAGGATGGAGTTGAAGTCGCTGATGCCCTTCGCCGCCAAAGTGCGGATCGGACCGGCGGAAATCGCGTTGACGCGGATGTTTTTCGGGCCGAGATCGTTCGCCAGATAACGCACCGAAGCTTCCAGCCCGGCTTTGGCCACGCCCATCACGTTGTAGTTGCGCATCACGCGCTCCGAACCCATGTACGTCATCGTCATGATGCTGCCGCCTTCGGTCATGAGCTTGGACAACCGCTGCGACACCGCTACCAGCGAATACACGCTGATGTCGTTCGCCAAGGCAAAACCTTCGCGGGAGGTGTCCATAAATTCACCGGCCAAATCTTCGGCTTTGGCAAACGCGATGCTGTGCACGAGGCCGTGCAGCACACCGAACTCGCTGCGCAGCGTTTCCGCCAGCGTGTCGATCTCCGCGTCCACCGTCACGTTGCACGGCAGAACCAGCGAATTCGGAATCGTCTCGGCCAGCTTGCGCACGCGGCCTTCCACGCGTTCGCTCTCGTATGTAAACGCCAGGCGCGCGCCCTGCTCCGCAAGGCTTTGGGCGATCGCCCAAGCGATGCTGCGCTCGTTGGCAACCCCCATCACG
Organism: Paenibacillus oralis; assembly: GCF_003863965.1. Lineage (GTDB taxonomy): Bacteria > Bacillota > Bacilli > Paenibacillales > Paenibacillaceae > Fontibacillus > Fontibacillus oralis. The sequence goes on along the minus strand of NZ_RRCN01000001.1, from coordinate 2,944,159 downwards.
ATAATATTTTTACCTGCCAATAAATCACCCATCATGATCCTCCTCAATAAAGACACTTCATTTTGTACAACTTACCTTATTTGCCGGCTTTTTTCAAGGGATGCGCCGGAGCTTGTCCCATCTTAAGGCCGAATCCGCACGGTAGCCCCGTCCAGCACCTCCACGCCTTCTCCGCTGTATTCTTTAAGCTCCTCCATCAGCGCGAACAAGGCGCCGTCCTTCAGCTTTGCTTCCAGCATGACGTCCACCCGCCCCGTATGCGGCGCGATGCTGCGCAGAAAATCAAGCAGCGGCCCGGCGGCTACATGGTCGGCATGCCCGCGGGGGTCGCCGGCACTTTTCGGGCTGGACGCGTGAATCTTCGGCGGCAGCGGGTCGTCCGCCGGAGAATCCGCCTGGGCGTACGGCGCAGACCACGTCGCCATTACCCTCGGCCACAGCTCGGCCGGGGTCTCGCCGGCGTTGTTCACCCATTGGTGATGGATATCAAGCACCATCGGGACCCCAAGCGCTTCGCACAGCTCCAGCGTCTCGGGGGCATTAAACGTCTTGTCGTCGTTTTCCAACGTCAGCCGCCGTTTGATGCGGTCCGGCAGCGCCGCGACGTTGGCCTGGAAGCGTTCGGCCGCCGCCGGCTTATCCCCGTAAGCTCCGCCCACGTGGATGTTGTTTTTGGCCCGCGCGTTCAGCCCCATCGCTTCAAACATAGCGACATGGTATTCCAGATCGCGGATGGAGGATTCAAGCACTTCGGGCCGCGGCGTGCTAAACACCGTAAAATGATCGGGATGAAAAGACACCCGAAGCCCCTGTTCCTTCACGTAGTTCCCCACGGCGGCAAACGGTTCCCGCAGCGCTTCGTAAGGATTCCAGTCCGACAGCGATTCATGCGTTGCCAACGGAATCAGCTTCGAGGAGAAGCGGTAGACCCGGATGCCGCTCGCTACGTTATGCCGCAGAAGCCGCAGCGTATTGTGCAGATTTTCCGCGGCGATCCGCTCGAGGCGCCGGATGGCGGCGTCCCGGTCGGCCAGGCTTTGGAACGTTTTGAACGTCATCGTTTTCGACGGCGAAGCGCCCTGGATGACGGTCGACATGGCCACGTAGCCAAAGCGCACGATCATGAAGCGGACGCTTCTCCAAAAAACATCTCGTAAGCCAGAGCCGTCTGTACCTTGGACTCCTCTTCCGTCAGCTGGCGTACCAGCTCCAGCTCCACCGATGTAACTTCCTCTCCATTGAAGTTGATTTCGGCGACGCAGGCTGTGATTTTGACGATAGCCACCGCCTTGTTGCCGGGCGTATAGGCGATCACCTTTTGCCCGGTAGGAAACACCCGCAGCCCCTGCTTCAGCATTTTGCCGCGGCCGTATTCCAACAGCTCATACAGCTCCTGTTCCTTCTTGAATTTGCAGACGGAGTTGAATTCCGTTTGAAAACCCATTGGCCCACTTCCTTTCCTAATTGGTTTGGTTAGGGTTAAAGCACGCCGCTCTCAAACTCCAGGTTTTGGCGGGCTTCGTAGCGCTCAAGCGCCAGCCCGATCAGACGGTCAAGCAGCGCCTCGTAGGACAGCCCCGTCTCCCGCCAAAGCAGCGGATACATGCTGAACGGGGTAAAACCTGGCATCGTGTTGACTTCGTTGATCCATACCGCCTGATCCGCTTTCCGCACAAAAAAATCGGCCCGGCAAAGCCCGCTCCCCGAAATCGCTTTGAAGGCCTTGACGGCGAGGTCCCGAATCCGATCGGCCAGATCGGGATCCAGCGGCGCCGGAATAAGCATCTGCGATTTACCGTCCAAATATTTGGCCTGGTAATCGTAATATTCTCCGGATGAGACGATTTCCCCCGGCACGGAAGGCAAAGGCTCGTCATTGCCGAGCACCCCAACCTCTACCTCGCGGGCGTCGACGAACTCCTCGACGATCACCTTCACGTCATAACGAAGCGCGAGCGCGATCGAATTCAGCAACTCGTCCCGCGTTCGCGCTTTGGAAATACCCACGCTGGAGCCCAGATTGGCGGGCTTTACGAAGCAAGGATAACCGAGCTTATCTTCGATTCCTTGAACCAGCGTATGGCCGGCGCGCTCCCACTCCGAGGCGGTGAAGAAGCAATACTTGCACTGCTCAAGGCCAGCTTCGGCGAACAGCTTCTTCATGATCACCTTATCCATCCCCGCGGCCGAAGCGAGCACACCGGCCCCCACATAGGGCAGGTCGGCCATTTCAAACAATCCCTGAATCGTCCCGTCCTCGCCGTTCGTCCCATGCAGCAGCGGAAACGCCACGTCGATGGCCGATTCGCCGGTCGAGAGCTTTCCGAACAGCAGGCTCATCGCCGCCGGCGTATCGCCCGCGCCGCTTTCCAGCTTCAGCTCCTCCAGCGCCGAAAACGGAGCCGACAGCTTGCTCCCGACGCTCCATTTTCCCTGCTTGTTAATATAAAAAGGAAGCAACTCGTATTTATCATAATTAAACGCCTGCGAAACGGCGAAGGCCGTCTGCAGCGAAACTTCGTGCTCTCCCGATTTGCCCCCGTAGATAAGCCCTACGGTCAATTTGTTCTGTCCCATGGGTAAACCTCTTTTCTTTTGTTATACATAGCTGCCAGTCAAAGGTTGGGTGCTGAAAAGCCGACTTTTTGAACCCGAACTTTCAAAACCGGTCCGCGATATGAAAAAAACGATACACCGTATTTTCGGTCCAGGCGTAGGAATCCCGGTAGTCCCAATAGCGGTGTTTGCTCGGCGTCGTATGGGCGTTGACCAGCGGCATCCCGCCGGCGTCAAAGGCGGTGACGATCGTGCTGTGCTGGAACCTGCCGTTGCCGTCCCAGTCGTAGATGATCACATCCCCCAGCTCCAGTTGCTCCGGACGTTCGCGGATTTCCGCGCGCAGCCCAGTGTCGCTGCGGGCGAGATGACCTTCCAGCGCATGCGCCACGGACCAGCTGTAGCTCCAGCCTTCCCGTCCACCGACGTAGCCTTTGTACCACCAGCCCGATTCTCTTTTTCCAGTATAGTTTATTGGGGCTCCGCCTGCAAAGAGGCATTGCGAGATATAATTGGTGCAGTCGACTTCAAAGGCGGCGAATTCCGGGTTGAACCCGTCCCACCACCGGTCGGCGTACAACGCCGCTTCTTCGCGCCGGTAAGCAATCCCCCTTGGCGGGGTCCCCCCAAGCAGCTCGCGGTTTAAAAAAGGCCGCGGCGCCGCCTGCCTGCGGCCGTCCCCAGCTTCGTCCGGCGCTGGCAAAGGCATCGACGGACGGCGCTCCGGCACGGGCAGCTCCACGCGCGAGACGATCCAGCCGGCCCCGTCGCGCTGCAGCGTCAGCCGCTGCTTCTCGATCCGCTCCTCCTGATGCCGGGCCCCGCCTTTTTCGTAATATATCTTTTTCAGCAGCTGCAGATCGACTTCGATCTCGCCTTCCCGTTTTTCGATTTCCCGCACCAGCTTGGCCCGCGTTTCACAGCGCAGCGGCGCCGCTCCCCGGCTGCGATACCACATGTCCAGCTTCCGTTTGCGCTCCCCGACCCGCAGCAGGTAATCCAGATCGGTCACGACCGTCTCTCTGCTTGGCGTCCGGTAATCCACTTCATCCTGGTTTTGTTCGTTCACATAAATGGACAACGTTTTTCTCCATTCCTCCGCCACTGTTCACGCCTCCTTTTCCATTAGTTCCAAGTATATGAACGCCCGTACGGGAGTATGTTCCCTCAAGACAGCCGTGAAAGCCCATTCAACCGCGTCATCTCGGCAAAATCCGGCGGGGCCGGCCGCAAAAAGTTCTTTACTCTCCGGGTCAGGGACGGTATACTTAATGAAGCGGTTATTTTTGAAATTTAGTTTCACCTAATGAAACAAGGAGGTACATTTATGTCAGCTAACGATTTCAACTCCGCAGCCCGCACGCTTGAAGTCGGCGGCAAAAGCTACCGTTACTTCAACCTGCAGTCCTTGGAAGAACAGGGACTCGGCAAAATTTCCAAACTGCCGTTTTCCATTAAAGTGTTGCTTGAAGCGGCTGTCCGCCAGTTCGACGGCAGAGCCATTACCCAGGAGCATGTGAAGCAAATCGCCGGTTGGAGCGAGGGCCGCGATGAGACCAAAGAGATTCCTTTTATCCCCGCTCGCATCGTTTTGCAGGACTTTACCGGCGTTCCGGTCGTCGTCGACCTGGCCGCCATGCGCGACACCGTGAAGAAAGCCGGCGGCGATCCGAAACGGATCAACCCGCTTGTGCCGGTTGATCTCGTTATCGACCACTCCGTCATGGTCGACGCCTTCGGTTCGCCGGAAGCGCTCGAATACAACATGAAGGTTGAATTCGAACGCAACGAGGAGCGCTACCGTTTCCTGCGCTGGGCGCAGACGGCGTTCGATAACTTCCGCGCCGTGCCGCCGGCCACGGGGATCGTGCACCAGGTCAACCTGGAGTATCTGGCATCCGTAGCGGCAACCAAAACGGTGAACGGCGAAACGTTCGTTTTCCCGGATTCCCTCGTCGGCACGGACTCCCATACGACGATGATCAACGGCCTTGGCGTCGTCGGCTGGGGCGTCGGCGGGATCGAAGCGGAAGCCGGCATGCTCGGCCAGCCGCTGTATTTTGTGGCGCCGGAAGTCATCGGCTTTAAACTGACCGGCAGCCTGGCCGAAGGTGCAACGGCGACCGACCTCGCGCTGACCGTCACGCAAATGCTGCGCAAAAAAGGCGTCGTCGGCAAATTCGTCGAGTTCTATGGCCCGGGCCTGTCGAACATCAGTCTGGCCGACCGTGCTACCGTGGCGAACATGGCTCCGGAATACGGCGCGACGATCGGCTACTTCCCGGTCGACCAGGAGACGCTGTCCTACATGCGCAGCACCGGACGCTCCGAGGAGCAAATCGCGCTCGTTGAAGCGTATTACAAAGCGCAAGGCATGTACCGGACGGACGATACGGAAGATCCGGTGTTCTCTGATCTGATCGAGCTTGACCTCGGCACGGTCGTACCGAGCTTGGCCGGACCGAAACGTCCGCAGGACCGCATCGAATTGACGGCGATGAAGGAGAGCTTTGACAGCATCATCCGCACGCCGATCGAAAAAGGCGGATACGGCCTCAGCGATGAAAAAATCGCGCAATCGGTGGCGGTGAAGCATCCGGACGGTTCCACCAGCGAGCTGAAAACCGGCGCGGTTGTGATCGCGGCGATTACGAGCTGCACGAACACGTCCAACCCAAGCGTCATGGTCGGCGCCGGCCTGCTGGCGAAAAAAGCAGTCGAACGCGGCCTGAAAAAGCCGGGCTACGTGAAGAGCAGCTTGACGCCGGGCTCCCTCGTCGTAACCGAGTACCTGCAAAAAGCCGGCCTGATCGAGCCGCTCGAAGCGCTGGGCTTCCACGTCGCCGGTTACGGCTGCGCGACCTGCATCGGGAACTCCGGGCCGCTGCCGGAGGAAGTCAGCGCGGCGATTGCCGATAACGACATGACCGTCGCCGCGGTACTGTCCGGCAACCGGAACTTCGAAGGCCGCGTGCACGCGCAGGTTAAAGCCAACTACCTGGCTTCCCCGCCGCTGGTCGTCGCTTACGCTTTGGCCGGCACGGTTAATATCGACTTGCAAAACGACCCGATCGGCTACGACGGAAACAACCAGCCGGTATATCTGAAGGATATCTGGCCGTCTTCGGCGGAAATCAAGGAAGCGATCGCCGCATCCCTGAGCCCGGATATGTTCCGCCGCAAATACGAGCATGTATTTACGCAAAACGAGCGCTGGAACGCGATTCCGGTGCCGCAAGGCGAACTGTACGAATGGGATGAAAAATCGACGTACATCCAGAACCCGCCGTTCTTCGAGAAGATCGGCGACGGGCTGTCCGATATCGCCGACATCCGCGGCGCGCGTGTGCTTGCCCTGCTCGGCGACTCCGTGACGACCGACCATATTTCCCCGGCCGGCAACATTTCGCCAAGCAGCCCGGCGGGCAGCTATTTGAGCGAACGCGGCGTCGAGCGCAAGGATTTCAACTCCTACGGCTCCCGCCGCGGCAACCACGAGGTGATGATGCGCGGTACGTTCGCCAACATCCGCATCCGCAACCAGGTGGCACCGGGTACGGAAGGCGGCGTAACGAAATATTTGCCGGAGGATGAAGTGATGTCGATCTACGACGCCTCGATGAAATACCAGGCGAACGGCCAGAACCTCGTTGTCATCGCCGGCAAAGAGTACGGCACCGGCAGCTCCCGCGACTGGGCGGCCAAAGGTACGTATCTGCTGGGCGTCAAAACCGTCATCGCCGAAAGCTTCGAGCGGATTCACCGCAGCAACCTGGTCGGTATGGGCGTCCTCCCGCTCCAGTTCAAGGAAGGCACGAGCTGGAAAACGCTGGGCATCGACGGTACGGAAACGTTCGATATCGCCGGCCTCAGCAATGACGTGAAGCCAGGCCAGGAGTTGATCGTAACGGCAACCCGCCAGGACGGCAGCACGTTCCAGTTCCCGGCGATCGCCCGCCTCGACAGCATGGTCGACGTCGATTACTACCATAACGGCGGCATTCTGCAAACCGTGCTGCGGCAGATGATTGCGGCAGGCGTGTAATTTTGCGGATATCTCCGAGATAAAAGTTTGAATGAAATAGCGCGAGTGCGAAGGGATGAACGCCCCTTTGCAACTCGCGCTTTTGTTTTTAGCCTATATATCGTTTAAGCTGCTCACGTAGTAATGGAACTCCGTCGTAATTGCGATTCCGACTTTTTGATACAGGCTTAACGCGTTTTGATTTTGCGTGACCACGCTCAGGCGGATCCGGGACGGCTTTTCAGCAAGAAGCAGCCGCACGGTTTGCGAAAGAAATTCCCGCCCGAAACCTTTTCCCTGGCAGGCAGGAAGGACGTTTGTGCGTCATCTCGCGATACCCCTCATTTACGGAAGGAACCACACGGTTAATGGACAAGCAGGCGTTATCCTCCCCGATAAATTTGTCCGCTGTCTGCAAGTTGCCATAACTACCGCCTCCACTTCATGCTAATTATGATCATCATACCTTTTACCGGCCATAATGGGAATAAAAAGACTGGCTCTTTCAATTTTAAGTTCCATGTGTTATATTATAACTATAACAGTTGTAACAAAGGAGGTGCCTACCCTTGATCATAAAGCTGGATTTGCAGTCGGAGGTTCCCATTTACACGCAGCTGGTGAACCAAATTATCGAAGGGATCGCCAGCGGCAAGCTGCAGCCCGGCGAACCGCTTCCCTCGGTACGCAGTCTGGCCTCCGATATCGGCATCAACCTGCATACGGTCAACAAGGCCTATACCCTGCTCAAGCAGGAAGGTTACATTCAAGTCCACCGCCAAAAAGGCGTCGTCGTTGATCCGGCCGGCATGCCGCCGGTTACCGCGGAGTTCCTGGAGAAGCAGGAGCGGGAAATGCGGCCGATTGTGGCGGAAGCCATTTGCCGGGGCATGAGCAAGGAAGAGCTTCTGCAGATGGTGGAACGCATTCACCACGAAATTACCCAGTCCGAAAGGAGCGAATAAAGATGCAATGGATGTCCGCTTTAATGCTGATTTTGATGTTTGTGCCGCTTTTGGCTTCACTTGCTTTTATGCCCTACTTGACGAGGGAAACGGTCAGTTTCGGGGTGTCCGTCAGCGAAGAGCAATATCGCAGCGAACCGCTGCGCCGGATGCGCAAGCAATATGCCGTCCTCAGCTGCGCGATCTATACGGCCTTGCTTCTGTTTTGTACCGCCGGGATGCTAAGCGTGGAAGGGAACGGGCAAGGCGGGGTATTCGCCATATTTGTCACGGTTACGATCGTCGTTTCGATTCTGCTGAATATAAGCTTTTATTTCCGGATGAAAAAAATCCGTCCGACGCTTCCTTCCGTCCAGCCGCAAAAAGTTCTGTTGGCGGTGGACACCGGCTTTCACCGGCAGAAGCTGACCTTTTCCGGCAGATGGTTTCTGATTCATGTCCTGATCATCGCCGGAAGCGCCGCGATCATGCTCATGAACTACGAGGCCATTCCCGACCCGGTCGCCATGAAGTTCGATTTCGCGGGCAATGTCGTCAGCAGCGCGGCAAAATCGTACCGCGTCGTCCTGTTTCCTAGCGTCATGCAGGCGATCATGACCTTGTTGTTCTGGTTGGTTAACTGGAGCATTCAAAAAAGCAAGCAGCAAATCCACGCCGGCAATCCCGAGCAATCGGTCCGGCAAAATGCGGCCTTTCGGCGCAGATGGTCGCTGTTTACAATTTTGTCGTCATTGGCGCTCGTATTCATGTTTTCGTTTATACAGGTTAATATGATTTATCCGCTTGACACAAACATCGTTACGCTCGTCAGCCTGATTGTTCCGGTTTTTATCGTGTTGTTTGCGATGGTGCTGTCCTTTGCAACGGGCCAAGGCGGAAGCCGGCTGGGAAGATCGGCCGAAGCTTCGGCGGCGGCGCCGCTGAACGATGACCGCTATTGGAAGCTCGGAGCGTTTTATTTCAACCCGCAGGACCCTTCCATTTTTGTGGAAAAACGATCCGGTATCGGCTGGACGCTCAACTTCGCGAACCCGGTCGGCTGGTTTGTGCTTGCCGGCATCGCCGCCCTGATCATCGGTTCCAGCCTGTTTTTCAGGGGCTGAGGCTGCTGTAATAATTTCATGGTTAACCATAAGGAGGAAAAGATGATGAACAAGCAATCCAAAAAGGTAAAACACACCGTTGCCGTTACCCTGGCTTTAAGCCTCGCCGTGCCCGCAGCATCCGCGTTGGCCGCCGAGCAAAGCAGCGCGGCGCTTGAGCCGGTAAGGGAAACCGCCACAAAGCTTGGCGCCGAGGTATCGTGGGAACAAAGCACCCGCACGATTACCGTAACAAAAGGCAGCCATGTCCTGAAGCTTGAGGCCGGCTCGGACCGGGCGCTTCTGGATGGCGAAACCGTCGCCCTTAACCAGCCGGTCCGCCTCTCCGGCGGCCGGACGCTGGCCGACACCGGTTTGATCGCCAAAGCGTTCGCCGGCGATAACGGGCAAACGGAGGATACGGCCGGCTTGTTCCTTAAGGCTTTGCAAGCCGGAGACGGGGCCAAGGCCGCCGAATACGTAAGCGAAGCATCCGCCTATGCGCTGCCGGCCTCCATGCTGGACCGGCTGTGGAGCAACTCCGAGGCCATGTTCGGCAAAACAGCGGGCGAGCCTTCCAAAAGCGAAAGCTTGAACACGGTGCACCGGAATGTGACGTATTCCTTCCAAAGCACCATCATCCCGTTTCAGCTTACGCTGCGTCTGGATCAGAACGGGAAGGTCGATGATTTATACATTGCCGCGGCCTCCGCTTCCGCTTATCAAAAGCCGGCTTACGACAACCCCGCAGCTTATAGCGAACGGGAAGTTACCATCGGAAGCGGCGCGATGGCGCTCCCCGGCACCTTAACCGTGCCTGCGGGTGACGGCCCCTTCCCGGCCGTCGTGCTCGTCCACGGCTCCGGCCCGCACGACCGCGACGCTTCGATCCTGGGGTCCAAGCCGTTCCGCGATCTGGCCGCCGGTCTCGCCGCGCAAGGCATCGCCGTACTGCGCTACGACAAGGTGACCTACGAGCATTCCTTCAAGGCGGCGGCCGATCCGAAATTTACGCTGAAGCAGGAAAGCGTTGACGATGCTTTGGAAGCGGTGAAACTGTTGCAAAATACATCCGGTATCGATGACTCCCGCATTTTCGTCGCCGGCCACAGCCAGGGCGGCTTTGCAATGCCGCTGATTGCCGCGGGCGCCCCGGACGGGGCCATCGCCGGAACGATTCTCTTATCCGCCCCAAGCGGCAAATTCGCCGACGTGCTGTCCGAGCAGCAGGCCGAGCTGGTCCGCCGCGTCAAGCAGCTAGGGCTTGACTCGACGCTATACGAGCAGCAAGCTGCGATGTATACGTCGATCGCCGATATGGTCAACGACCCTGAATATACGGTCGACCATATGCCGGAGGAATTTCCGCTGCAGCCTGCCTATTGGTGGTTCGAGCAGAAAAATTACGTGCCGGCCGAACTCGCCAAAACACAAACCGGGCCGATGCTTGTTTTGCAGGGCGAAAACGACTGGCAGGTGACGATGAAGCAATTCGAGGGCTGGGAAACGGCGCTGAAAGACCGTGGAAATATCGAGTTCAAGTCTTACCCGAAGGTGAACCATCTGCTCGCCGAATATGACGGCCTGTCCACCGGGACCGAATACGGCAAGCCTTCCAATGTGTCCAAGGCCATCATCGACGATATTGCGAATTGGATTCATAGCGTAAAATAACGCAAATAAGAAGAGGCCGCCCCAAACAGTTAAACTTACTGTCGGGACGGCCTTTTCCGCGTATTACCTATGATTCGGGCTTACCGGGCTGCGTTCTTGGCGTCGATCGAAACCTTCATTTGCAGCTTTTTAATGTATTCCTTTTTCCACCCCTTGTCCGTTTTCTTTGCTTATACACATACGGTTTTAAGGTTACCGATTTCGGCGTTGTTTGAAACGGCTCAAATACTAGTTTGGTGTAATGGTTTCCCGAATCGTCGGTACTTCCACTACCGCTGGCCAGCTTGGCCGACTCGCCTTTTTCGTTCACCAGATCGTATTCCGGATGTGGGCGCTGCTGCTGCTCTAACGGACTCCAGCGACCTTATCCGCCTATTTCCCGGGTATTTCCCAGCCTAACGGACTCACATGACGTTATTTGGCTCTAAACCAGTACATCCAGGCCGATTTGAGGTAAATAAGGTCTCCTGTGTCCGTTACATTCTGCAAACCTCCGTTTTTCCGCAGATAACGGCTCTGGTGTCCTTTAGCCTCCGAAACTCTCTTCTCCCCCCTCTTTACCTGAGTCTTCGGCCTCCCCCCAGCCTGAGCGGTAAATCCAGGCGACGGTCTACTCATGTGCATAATATGTACGAACTATAGAATCGGGTTTTGACTGGTGAACATCGATAACTGCAATTTAATTGTAAATCGTGCAGCTAAAACAGATCCAGCCGGAATTTCCCCCTGTTTCGGCAGCTTTAATTGTACCTTTTGCAATTATTTCCCGTTCGACCGCAAATCCCGCCCATTTAAATGTACTTTTTGCACTTACTATTCTCATCACGAAATGGACTGCCCAAAAGGGACTAGGCCTGCATCATCATCCCCATCTCCCGGGCCGCTTCGATCAGCACCGGCCCGTAATCCTCCAGCCGCTCCGGCGTCAGACGGCTGACCGGCCCAGACACGGACAAGGCGGCAGCGATTTGGCCGGACCGGTCAAAGATCGGCGCGGCGACGGCGGAAACCCCCGGCTCCCGCTCCTCGTAGCTGGTGGCGTAACCGCGCTCGCGGACCTGCTGCAGTTGGGACACATAAGCCGCCGGGTCCAACCCTGCCGGCCAGTCGGGGCTGTCCAGCACCGCCCGCATCACCGGCTCGTCCGAATAGGCGACAAGCACCTTGCTGGACGCCCCGACGTACAGCGGCAGCCGCGCCCCGACCTGGGCCACCCGCCGGATCGCCTGATTGCTCTGCACGGCCTGGATGCGCAGCCGGTCGTTGCCGTCGCGCAAATAGAGGCTGACCGTTTCCCCCAACCGGTCGCGCAGCCGCTCCATCAGCGGCAGCAGCAGAACGGCCGGATCGTCGTTATGGGACAAATGCGCCGACAGCTCCCATATTTTCAGGCCCAGGCGGTATTTTTCCGTCGCCGGGTCACGCACGACAAATCCACGCTCTTCAAGCGTGGTCATCAGACGGTGCACCGTGCTTTTATGTAAACCGATTTCGCCGGCAATCTCCGTTAACCCCAAATCGCTTCCTTTCGTAAAACACATCAATATATCCAGCGCCCTTTCGACGGCGCGAACCGTTAGCTTCCGGTCTTCCATCCGGCATCCACTCTCCTTAGGATGTTTCACTATATGAAACTCGGTTACATAAATTATATGAAAGACCGCGGCTTCCGTCAATGAACGATCCCGTCAATTCTCCGGTTTTTCATTGACTTTACGGCACCCCCGGCTTACGATAAATTTAAGAGTGTCGCCTTATTTCGACAATATCTTCGTGATTTGCTCGTATCGGCGATATATCTTGGACTTAGCCGTAAATTGCCACTTTTTTCGGCATATACTCTAATAAACGCAATTTTAGATTTTAAAAATACAGGAGGGAAGCCTATGAGCCACAGTGGCCGCAACGACCTTCCCTTGTCTTCGGCGTTCCCTAACAACGATTTTCCCGCAACCGCAAGCCGGCGCATCAGCATCAAGCATATTGCCGTGGCTTTGCTGTTATCCATTTTGTTTTTCCTGATTTTCTGCTTCGTTTCTCTGCACGGCTATATCGCCTGGGTGCTGTCCAATCCGACGGTCGCGCCGCTTTATTCCAATCCGAAGCTGTCCAAAAATCTGGATTACGAGAACATCGTGTTTCCTGCGGCGGACGGGAGCCGAATGATGCAAGGGTGGTATATACCCGCGGAAGATTCCGTCAAAACGATCGTATTTAGCCACGGTTACGGCGCCAATCGCGAGGAATCCTGGATTCCGATGTACGATCTGGCCGGTTTTGCCCACCGGTTGAATTTTAACGTCTTGATGTTTGACTACGGCTTCGCCGCCCAGAACAGCAAAGAGGTGGCTACCGGCGGCAAAAAAGAAGCCCAGCAATTGCTGGGCGCCATCGATTACGTCAAACAGCGCGGGGCGCAGGAAATCGTGGTCTGGGGTTTCTCGATGGGCGCCGGCACGGCGCTTCAGGCGGGACTGACGAGCGAATATATCGACGGCATGATCCTCGACAGCACGTTTTTGCTTGAGCCGGACACGATGTATCATAACATCCGGCAGCAAATCGATCTGCCGCGGCATCCGTCGCTGGAGATCATCGGCATGCTGCTGCCGGTGCTGAACGGCACTAGCCTGCGGCAAATTCCATACATGCAGGTCAAATCGGAGGACTATCCGTTCCCGACCTTGTTCATTCATGGGACGGAGGATGAGAAAGCGCCTTATCCGATCGCCGAGAAGCTGGCCGCCAATCAGACGAATCCCGATTCGGGCGTGTGGATTGTGGAAGGGGCGCATCATGAACTGATTTTTCGCGAACACCCCAAGGAATATTTGAGAAAAGTATCGCTTTTCCTCAGCCGGATCAAAACCGCCGCTTCCGGCAGCGGCAGCAATAGCGCCCTTACCGGGCCCGTATCCGAATAGCATAGGCCAAACCTCCCCGCGAATAAGCTGGTAGTAATGACTTTAAGCAAGGGGAGGTTAACCGGATGCTGTTCGTTTACGGGCCTTATTTGCCTGTGCGCATTTTGGAAGAGATCCGTTTCTGGAAACAGCAGGAAGCGGAGCATACGGAAGTGATCAAAGCGATCATTCCCGGTTTGGAGCACCACTACGTCAAGCTGCTGGACGAGTGGAAGAAGGTGTTTACCGCCACGGAGGCAGTGGCCGACCGGCTGCTTCAGCACGGCCTGACGTCCAAGGAAGCGGCCTCAAGCCCTCAGCTGATCAAGCAAACCGAGCGGCTGCTCGGCACCGCCTTTCAGCAGTCGAAGGAGTTTGTCCGCCAGCTGCACCATATTCTCGACCGGAGCGAGGCGGTCAAGGCCGTTCCGCTCGCCCCCGTCGTGCTGATGCACATTATCCGCGAATCGGAGTATTTCCTGGCCGTGCTGGAAAGGCTCAACCGCCCCGGGGAAATCGCAGGCTGCGTCGCCGGCGCCCCGCCGGTGCACGACCCGTATCACCAAGCTGGCGGAGCGCAGACTTATGACCCTTATCAGCAGCCTGACGATTCGCCGCCTTACGGGCCTTATCAGCAACCCACCGGACCGGCACCTTTTGGGCCTTTCCAGCAGCCTACCGGACCGGCACCTTCTGGGCCTTTCCAGCAGCCTACCGGACCGGCGCCTTCTGGGCCTTTCCAGCAGCCTACCGGACCGGCACCTTCTGGGCCTTTCCAGCAGCCTACCGGACCGGCGCCTTTTGGGCCTTTCCAGCAGCCTACCGGACCGGCACCTTTTGGGCCTTTTCAGCAGCCCACCGGACCGGCACCTTCCGGGCCTTTCCAGCAACCTACCGGACCGGCGCCTTCTGGGCCTTTTCAGCAGCCTACCGGACCGGCGCCTTTTGGGCCTTTCCAGCAGCCTACCGGACCAGCGCCTTTTGGGTCAACCGGCTCGAGAGCGGAAGAGCCTGAAATATCCTGGCCGCAGCATTCGCCGTATCAGCAGTCGATTTCGCCGGAGGAGGCGGATTCCGATTTCGAAACACCAAACGTTTTGAACGCGGGGCTTGAAGCGAAATCGGCCGCACCAACCGAGAATCCGCCGAATAACAATGCGGCGGAAAGTTTGGCAAAAAGGATTGCCGAGGAAGTGGCCGGCCAAGAAAACCTGCGGCATGAAAATGCCGCTCCTTCAGACGGCTCCCGCATCCCCGAGCGCCCCGTCCCAATCGGCGGGCATACTCTTCCGCCCCTGCCCTACCCTTACAATGCCCTCGAACCTTACATCGATGAGGCGACGATGCGCATCCATCACAACAGGCACCACAAAACCTATGTCGACGACTTGAACAAAGCGGAGAAAAAGCTTCAGGAGGCCCGCAAATCCGGAAATTTCGATCTGGTCAAGCATTGGGAACGGGAGCTCGCCTTTAACGGCGCCGGCCACTATCTTCACACCATCTTTTGGGAGGTCATGAACCCGAAGGGCGGCGGAAGACCGGAGGGCGAGCTGCTCCAGCAAATCACTCGCGATTTCGGCAGCTACGACGCTTTCCATCGGCAATTTTCCGAAGCGGCCAACAAAGTGGAAGGCGGCGGCTGGGCGATCCTCGTCTGGAGCCCGCGCAGCCACCGGCTGGAAATTTTGACGGCGGAGAAGCATCAAAACTTGTCGCAATGGGACATCGTGCCGCTGCTTCCGCTCGACGTTTGGGAGCACGCTTACTACCTGAAGCATCAAAATAAACGAGCCGACTACATCAAGGATTGGTGGAACGTCGTTTACTGGCCGGCCGTGGCAGAGCGTTACGAAGCCGCCAAAAAACTAAAATGGCAGCCGTATTAAACGGCTGCCATATCGTAACGGACTGTAACGACGCTATTTCCTCATTTCCCGGCTATTTCTCGCTGTAACGCGGACCCCGATGACGCTATTCGGCTCAAATGGAGGCCTTTGGGGCAGATCTGAGCTAAATAACGTCATCTGAGTCCGTTACCGCTTTTGCGATGCCTGTTTTGGCGCATTTAGCGTCTCCCAGGTCCGTTAGAATTTGCTCAACTCCAAGCTTCGCCAGCCTTACGGCCAGGCCACAGTCACCGCCTGTTCTGCCGCAGACCGCAGCTTTCCGTTATTCCTTGATCAAGGACAAAAACTCCGCTCTCGAAGCCGCGTCCTTACGGAAGCTGCCGCGCACCGCGGACGTTACCGTTTTGCTGCCCGGCTTCTTGACGCCGCGCGCGCACATGCAGAGATGTTCGCCTTCCACAACGACCATTACACCCTGCGGGTTCAATACTTCTTCCATAATGTCGGCAATCTGCGAGGTGATGCGCTCCTGCACCTGCAGGCGGCGGGTCACCGCCTCCACCAGGCGGGCCAGCTTGCTGAGCCCGGCGATTCTGCCGCTCGGAATGTAGCCGATATGCACTTTGCCGAAGAAAGGCGCCATATGATGCTCGCATTGACTGTAATAGACGATATCTTTGACAATGACAAGCTCCTCATGGTTCTCTTCAAACGTTACCCCAAGCACGTCGCGGGGATCCACTTCATAACCGGCAAAAATCTCCTCATACATCCGGGTAACCCGGGCGGGAGTATCGAGCAATCCTTCCCGTTCGACGTCTTCCCCGATCAGCTTTAAGATTTCACGAACATGATGTTCTATTTTCTCGTGATTTTCTCCAACCTGCTTGTTTACGTAATCCTTAAGTCCAGCCATTCAGGCGCCTCCTCCTTTCAAAAAAAAGTATGGCGATGACGCAGCATGACGCCGGTTTCATGACGCCATGATTGCGCACAGGCCACACTTTTTAAGACTCTTCATTTGAGCCGATTTTTATTTCTTCTTCCGCGGCCGCGCCGCCCCGGGAACCTGGCCCTGGTTTTTCATCATCTGCTGCGCGCGCTGCATTTGCTTGTTGTTCAGATTATAGCCCATCTGTTTTGCCACTTTTTGCAGCATTTCCGGATCGTTTTGCATTTTTGTCATCTGCCGCCGCAAATAAAAGACGCCGATCAGAAAACCGCCTACCAATCCGACGACAAGCGTAATAATTGGAATTACGATATCCATCATTCAGCCACCCCTGCATTAATATCCGTGCAGCCCCCCGTTTGGCTAACGCACTCCAAATATAATAGCATTCACCCTGCCGCGATTCAAGCCAGAACCGTTTCGATAAACAGCGTGGTTTCCGTCGCCAGATCCACTTCTTTCACGTCCAGTTCATCCCCGGCGCCGCGCACGATGCGGATGACCGGCCGGCCCGGCAGCCCCCGGTGCTGGCTTACGACCACGCCGGTTTCCTTGGTCGACAGCCTTACCGCCGTGCCGTTTGGATAGACGGATACGATGCGGGTAAACTCCACCAGCACGTCGCGATCCAGTTCATGCTCCGAATAGGCCATCAGTTGTTCACAGGCCTCGTGAGGCAATAGGGTCCGCTCGGAGCCGGCTTCACCGCCGCCGCTGATCAGGTTGTCGTACATATTCGCAACAGCGACGATGCGGGGGAACAGGTGGATTTCGTCCCCTGCCAGGCCGCGGGGCATCCCCGTGCCGTCCAGCCGCTCATGATGCTGAAGCGCCGTATGGGCGATGAGCAGATTAAATTCGCGTTTATGCTTCAGCATTTCGTATCCCCGCCATGTATGATGCTGCTTCGGATCGTCCTCCGCCGCGCCTTCCGGCAGCGGAACGGACTTGCCGATATCGTGCAGCAACGCCCCGATCGCCAGATCCTTCAGCTGGGAATAACCCAGCCCCATGTTCAGTCCGATCATGGAAGAGATCAGGCAGACGTTGACCGCATGCAGGTAAGCCGCATTGTCCGCCGTACGAATGTCGGTCAGCTGCAAAAGCACTTCCTTGTTGCTCAGCACGTCCGTCAGTAAAGTATCCACGCTGGCGCCGACTTTTTTCGTGCTCCATTCCTTTCCCGACCGGATCGCTTCCTGCGTCTCCACCATTTCGTGAAATACCGCTTGTTTGGTCGATTCGCTGATCACATCTTCGATTTCGACATCGTCGTAATCGGGATCTTTGATGTACAGCATCGTGACGCCGATCCGTTTGAGCGTGCTGATCATAAATACGGTCAGTTGAACCCCCGCCGACAAAAGCACGGTACCATTCGCGGAATAAACCGTTTTTCCCAAGTATTGCCCTGGCTCGATATCCTCAATACCGATGAAACGCATCCCTTCATCCCCCTTGACGGCCGGCTACCCGCTTCCGTCATCGTTGTCATGCTTGTTTGGTTCCGCTTTCCTTAACCGTCGCGGCTTTCTTCGGGAGACGCTGCCCCTCGCAGCTTCCGGTCCGCCGCCTGGAGGCGCTCCAGCACTTCCTCGTCCTGTTCGCTCTCCAGCGCCCGGCTCACCGCCTCCGCCGCCGCTTCTCCCCCGATCCGGGCGAGTGCCCAGGCGGCTGTGCCGCGAAGCACCGGACGAGGATCATGAAACAGTATATCTATTAATTTCGGCACGGAAGCCGCGTCTTTGAAGTTTCCGAGCGCAATGACCGCATTTCGCTGAATCGGTTTTTTCCCCCTCCAGGCCGCCGCGCTGTCACCGAAGCGCTCCTTGAATTCCCGGTTGCTTATATCGAGAAGCGGCAGGAGCAGCGGCTTAACCGTCTCCGGATCGGGCTGCAGCTCCGGCCGGTGGTTCCAGGACTTGCCCTTGTTTTTCGGACAAACCACCTGGCATGTATCGCAACCGTAAAGCCGGTTGCCGATTTTGACCATGAACTCCTCTTCGACAAACCCTTTCGTTTGCGTTAAAAAGGAAATGCACCGCTGCGCGTTCAGCACGCCTGGCCCGACAAGCGCCCCGGTCGGACAGGCATCGATGCATTTCGTGCATTCGCCGCAATCCTCCGTGACCGGGGAATCCGGCGGAAAAGGAATGTTCGTGATCATCTCGCCGAGGTAGATCCATGAACCCCATTTGGGCGAGATGATCGCGCAGTTTTTCCCTTTAAAGCCGATTCCCGCCCGCTCCGCCACCGCACGGTCGACCAAAGCTCCGGTATCCACCATGCTCTCGATCCGCGCTTCCGGAACCCGCTCCCGTATGAAGTCCTCCAGCTTGGCCATCGCCTCGCGGAGCACCTGATGGTAGTCCCGTCCCCAAGCCGATCTGGCCAGTATCCCGCGCCGCAGCCCTGGCTCGGACTTCGGCGGGTTGTCCATCTTGGAAGGATACGCCACGGCGATCGAAACCAGGGAAGCCGGCTGCTCAAGGGTCAACTCGGGGTAAACGCGCTTATCGATATCCGGTTCCTCGAACCCGGATTCGTATCCTTTTTTACGCCGGTCCAGCAAAATCGCCTTCAGCGAAATAAAAGGGTCCGCGGAGGCAAAGCCGATATCGTCGATGCCAAGCGACGCCGCGTTTTCCTTTATTTCACGTTTCAAATCCGCCCACCCGCTGGTGCTTGCAGGAACGACGCTGCCGTCGTGGATTGTCTTTGCCACTCCCTTCCCCTCCTTGATGTAAATTTTACGGGCGGCAAACGGCCCCTAAGTTGTTTTATTCCGATAAAGCCAGTCAGGAAGGCAGCCGCTTAATCGCTTCCCGGGCCAGCATATCGCAATGATTGTTGAGCTCATTGTCACTGTGACCTTTGACCTTAACGTATTCGACCTGGTGGATGCCCATCAGCCGCCACAATTCCTGCCACAGGTCTTTGTTTTCCACCGGCTGGTTTTTGCTGTTTTTCCAACCGTTTTTGAGCCAGCCCCGAATCCAGCCCTGCTGAAAGCAGTTCACCACATAGGCGGAATCGCTGTAAACTTTGGCCCGGCACGGCTCCTTCAGCTGACTGAGCGCGGAAATGACCGCCTGGATTTCCATCCGGTTGTTTGTGGTCATTTTCTCGCCGCCGGACAGATCCTTGCGATGCCCGTTAAACATTAATACAGCGCCCCAGCCCCCCGGGCCCGGGTTTCCGGAACAGGCGCCATCGGTATAAATCGTTATCTCTTTCACCGTTCATCCTCCAGACTCGCAGGCTATAAACCGCGGATTTTGCCGATAGGCCAAAACACGAACTCGGCTCTGCCGACAATTTGGTCTTCCTTCACGCTGCCGAAATACCGGCTGTCCTTGCTGCTCCCGGCATGGCGGTTATCGCCCATTACGAAGTATTCCCCTTCGCCCAGCTTGACGGGCGGCACGTCGCCATCCTCGATCATCGCATCGGTATAGGGTTCATCCTGCTCCTCGCCGTTGACGCAGAGCATATGGTCCCGCACTTCCACCGTATCTCCGGGCACGGCGACCACCCGTTTGACGAGAAACGGTTTGCGCTCCCCTTCGGCGCTGGGATCCTTCAAAATCACGACCTCCCCGCGCTGCGGATGGCCGAAACGGTAAACCAGCCTGTCGATAAACAGCCGCTCGCGCTCCTCCAAGGTCGGTTCCATCGATTGCCCCTTCACGATCGACAAATTGAACACGAATATGTTAAGCAGCAGCATAATGGCAAAAGCGACGATCACCGTTTTGAGCAAATCCCATATTTCCCCAGCCAGGCGGCTTTGCGGGCCGGACGGTTCAGGGCCTGGTTTCGCCTGCGCGGCCTCTTCGGCCCGTTCCTTGTTTTCCGAAAAAATCACCGGTTCCATAAAAGCACCTCATCCACAGTGTCACAACAATCTATAAATAGAAAAGCATATCCCGCACCCATTTGCAACGGATGGAAGATATGCTTCAATCTTTCCTCTTCTTACCTATCTAGAATTAAAAAAATCAATTAGACCCCGATAAAGAACGCGCGGCTGCAATACTAAGCTTCTGGAACGCTTCTAAAAACTTGCTTGCGCCGTAGCCCATCGCTTCGTACAGCGGCATAATCGCTTTGTTATGCTCGTCACCGGCCACCATGATCCGGCGGACATTGCGCTGCTGAAAACGTTGTTCCATCGCGGAAACGAGGCTTCTGCCTACGCCGCGCCGGCGGTAATCCGGGTGAACGGCCATCCGGTAAATACACCCGGTATTCTGGTCGATCGTTCCGATCAAGACCCCCTGAATTTCTTCCTCCGCTTCCGCAACTAGAATCAGTTCGGAATCCCAGGCCAATTGTCTGGCAAAAGCTTTTTTGGTGTCCTCGTAGCAAGCCTCGGACAAGGATACCTGCAAAAGATCCATCACTTGATTCACATCACTCAACTGAAAGGAACGAATAAGCATGCTATGATCTCCTTTTTCCTTAACACTAGATAGATTCATGTTAAAGGCGCGGCCTTTATTTTTACATCAAGCGAATAATTGAAACCAGACAAAAATCGAGAAAAAAACTGCTTCCTTGTCCATTAAACCATAGAAATCAACGAAATACACCAATTTTCTTCTGTAAGCGCTTCATATTAAGCGTTTACATTTATTTTTTGTGAATTTCTCTTCACAAAACAGGTTTTCATACATATATTTTGATCATTTGCCAATAATAGGTTTTGTTTCGAGTATGTAAATACGATCGACACTTTAAGTGCGTGTTCAAAAAGTCGGGTTTTCAGCACCGAGAAGGTTGGATGAAGCTAGGGACTGAGGAGCGGAGCGTACGTTTTGGGTACGTGAGCATCGGAAGTCACGGCTGAATTCAAGATTCGACGTCGAGACCACTTCCTGACCTGCTTCGTGATCAAAAGACGACTTTTTGAACAACCTTTTTAACCAAAAAATCGGGAGGTTTTTCCGTTATGGCCCATGAACTGCCTGCGTTGCCCTATCCGGCAAACGCGCTTGAACCTTACATCGACGAGCAGACGATGAACATTCACCATGATCGTCACCACAATACGTACGTGACCAACCTGAACGCCGCGCTGGAAAGCGCCCCGGAACTGCAGAACAAGAGCGTGGAGGAGCTTATTTCCGGCCTCGACAGCGTTCCCGAAAATATCCGCACCGCCGTGCGCAACAACGGCGGCGGCCACGCCAACCACAGCCTGTTCTGGACCGTGATCGGGCCCGGCGGCGGCGGCGCTCCGAGCGGAGCGGTCGCTTCCTCCATCGACAGCGATCTTGGAGGCTTCGACAAATTCAAAGAGGAATTTACAAAAGCGGCGACGACCCGCTTCGGCAGCGGCTGGGCTTGGCTGGTCGTCGGCAAGGACGGCAAACTGGCCGTAACGAGCACACCGAACCAGGACAACCCGCTCTCCGAGGGACAAACGCCCATTCTTGGCCTGGACGTCTGGGAGCACGCTTACTATTTGAAATATCAAAACAAACGCCCGGATTATATCGCGGCATTTTGGAATGTAATCAACTGGGATGAAGTGAACCGGCGTTACGAAGCCGCCAAAAAATAAGGGCGATCGCCAGGAGGAGGTTACGATATGGCCGAGCAAAAGCGCAGGCTGACCAATGATCCGGAGGAGCTGCTGAAAGCCAAACACGCGGACAACGAGCATAAGCAGCAGTTTACGAACTTCGCGCACAGCGTTACCGGTGGAGCCGAGGCAGCGGATCCGGGCAAGGTGGTGGGCGAAGAGCATCGCGAACCGGATACGCAAAACTATATGAAAACGGTGGAAAACCGCACGCTGGAATAAAGAAATTAAAAAAGAGGCCCTCCATGAAGGAAGGCCTCTTGATATTATTTTGCCGGGGTATACTTGATCCAGTCATAGTACGCCCGAACCGGGGACCCGGGATAAACAAAATTCCCTGTCCAATATTTGGCGGCGTTGCCCGCCCCCGCCCAGAAGTTGACCATGATGCTGCCCGGATGGCTCGGCAGCGGTCCGCGCGAGCCGTCCTCGGTATGCACCAGCTTGCCGTCGACATACCATTTGATCGAGGTCGGCGACCATTCAAAGGCATAGTCGTGGAAGTCCAGCGATGCATCAAAGCCAAGATCAATGACCGTGCTATGATCTCCGTCTCCGGCCGTGTAATAGTTGGTCTCCAGTTTCGTCGGGTCTTTTCCGAGAATCTCAATATCAATTTCATCATTCTCTTCAATGTCCGGATCCGGGTTGAGGTCATAATAAGTGAACAGTGAAGTGACCAGCCCCTCGCCTTTTGCCACCTTCATCCGCGCTTCCACACGCCCGTAGCCGTAGTCTTCCCCGATGGTTGCATATTCGCCGGAGGCATACTGCTCGCCGGAGCATCGGCTTGGACATCCCGACTTGTCCAATCGAAGGGCCATGATTCCGTTGTTGAATTCGATGTTGTTCGCCCGCCAGCCTACGCCGAAATCCTCGCCGTTCTCCCAGCCGTCCGAGGCATAGAACAGCTTCCCGTTAAAAGCGTTCAGCGGCTCCTCAAACCCGACCGCCGCCGCCGCCGGAACCGCCGCCAGCAGCAGGCTGCATCCTACCAAACAAACTCCCAAACCTCCGCGAACTTTTTGAAAGACTTTAAACTTTTTCATCATATCCCTCCTAATGAATTGCCGCGAAAAATCGCGGGAGATAACGCCGGTTTTGCTCCAGCATTTCCGCCAGCATGTTTTCGGCAGCGCTGACGGAGCTAGTCAAAGGATGATGCGCCAAAGCCAGCAGCGCCAAGCCCCGGTCACCGGTGACGGCCGCTTCGATGGCCAGCCGCTCGTAGGTTTTGATGGACCGGATCAGGCCTTTGACGGCCTCGGGGATCACGGTCACCGGCTGAACTACCGGCCCCTGGCCGGTCACCCGGCAGTTCACTTCAATGCAAGCATCATCCGGCAAAAAATCAAGCGTTCCTTGATTGGCAACGTTCAGCGTCTGAACATCACTGGAATTATTATACAATGAATTCATTAATTTGACAGCCGCTTCCGAATAGTAAGCCCCTCCGCGCTGCTCCAGTTGCTTCGGTTTCTCCTTTAATTCGGGATCCCGGTAAATTTCAAACAGCTCGTTTTCCAGCCGCTGCACCGTCTCGGCCCGGGTCTCCCCGCGGGAAGCCGCCTGCACCTGTTCCTCCAGCATCTCGCGCTGCAGATAGAAATATTTCAGGTAATACGAAGGGATGGCCTTAAGCGCCTGCAGCAGCGTGCCGTTCCAGGCGAATTGCGGAACGTTGCGCGCGGAGTACCCTTCCCGGTTGTCCAGCAGCTCCTCCAGCTTGGATTCGCCGTCAATCGTAACCTTGCTGATCCAGTGCAAATGGTTCAGGCCGACAAACTCGCAATGGATGCGCTCGACCGGCACTTTGTACAAGGAAGAAAGCCATTTGTAAGCGGCGATCGGCGAGTTGCACAACCCGATCGAGCGGATGCGGGAATGCTTGTGAATCGCCTCCGTTACCATCCCCGCCGGGTTGGTGAAATTGAGCAGCCAGGCATCGGGACACAGCTCCTCCATATCCTTGCAGATGTCCAGCAGGACGGGGATCGTCCGCAAAGCCTTCATCATGCCGCCCGGACCCGTCGTTTCCTGGCCGATCATGCCGTACTTCAAAGGGATCGTTTCGTCCCAAGCCCGCGCCTCCAGCAAGCCCACCCGCAGTTGCGTCGTAACGAATGCCGCGCCTTCCAGGGCGGATCGGCGGTCCATCGTCATCGTCAATTTGACCGGCAGGCCCGACGCCGCGATCATGCGCTCGGCAAGCTGCCCGACGATAGTCAGCTTGCGCAGGCCGTCCGGGATATCGACCAGCGCGATTTCGGTGACGGGCAAAGTCTCGTAGTTTTGAATAAAGCCCTCGATTAACTCCGGCGTATACGAAGATCCTCCGCCGATCACCGCGATTTTCAGTTCCTGTTTCATGGCTTAAGCTCCTCCTTTACCGACAATCCCGCATCCAAGCGCTCATAGACGGACTCGCCGACCGGGCGCCCGGATTTCTCCATGGCCAGCAAAATCGCGCCGGCGGCCGGCTCCATCGTAAGCCGGCGCAAGCTGCAATCGGGGGCTGCCCGCTTTACGATCTCTTCAATATAAGGCGTAACGAACCGGTGATCGGCGCGCGTCAGCACGCTGCCGACCAGCACGAGGTCAAACCGGTCCTCCCCCATGCCGAGTTTGCGGATCACCGCCGCGGCGGCCAGGCCAAGCTCTTTTCCCTGCCGCCGCAAAATCCGCCGCACCGCCTCATCCCGCTCGGCCACCTGAAACAGCAGCTTGGCCAGGTGGCCCGGAGCGCCCGCGCCGCGATCCAGATAGTCGTGAAACAAGCGCTCCACGGAAGGGTAGCCCAACGTTTGCAGAACCGCTTCGGTAAGGAGGGTCGGGCGCTCCCTGCCCTCCCAGGCGCGGATCACGGTACGGAACACTTCCACCGCCAGCTCGCCGCCGCCACCGAAGTCGCCGAACATGTACCCGAAGCCGCCGCACTGCAGCGATTCGCCCCGCTTGTTGACGCCGTAGCAGTTCGTGCCGCTGCCGCAAACGGCGACGACCCCGTCCGGCTGCCGCGTGCCCGCCCGCAGCCCGATTTCCGTATCGCAGACGATGCCGTGCTCCGGGAATCCCAGATCAGCGATCATCGGGCGCAGCACCAGAAAATCCGCCTCGCGGTCCGCGCCCGCCAGCCCGAACATGGCATACCTTATCTGCCGGTGGTCAAGCCCGGCCTGCGCCAGCGCTCCGCCCGCAGCCTCAATGATGCTGCGCCGGGCCAACTCCTCCTGCACCTGGTGGTTACCGCAGCCGCTTAAGGCCCGCCCCAAAATCCGCCCTTGTTCATCCGTGACGACAGCTAGCGTTTTACTGCCTCCGCCGTCCACTCCCAAAAAATAGTCCAAAGCGTTCTCCCCTATTTCAGCTTACTTAAGTTCTCCTGCCATCTCTCCGTCTTGTATTTCAGCAATTTGGCATAGCCGGCCTTCTGCGCGTCCGCTTCCGCCTGATCCAAAACAGCGTCCACCTCCGCTTCCGATTTCGCGTTCATCACCGCGGCCGCCATCGTCTTGCTGTAAATGTCCAGCACGCTTTGCGCCACGATCCCTTCCTCGCTGTCCCCGGCCGGGTCAAGGTTCGTGAATTCCGTCGTGTTGTACTGCGTCTTCCACGTAATTTCCGATTGCCATCTCGACTCCCAGTTTTGCTTCTCCGGCGGGAGCGCCGATTCGAATTTTATCTTGGAGTTGTCGACATACACCGTGTTGCCGACCCACTGGAAGTTCACGGTGGAATTCATAAGCTCGTCGCGCCCCTTCGTATCCGCGGTGTACTTTTCCGTGAACAGCGGCGCCTCTTCATCATCCGTCCCTTCCCAATAAAGCCCTTCCGGTCCCCACATGATAATCCGCTGCCCCTCCGGCCCGGTCATCCAGTCCAGGAAGGCGAAGATCGCTTCGGGATCTTTGGCGGACCGGGTGATGACGCTGACGTTCCAGCCCTGCTGCTTATAGTCGCCGGGGTAAATTTTGTTCTTGTCGAGGCCTTGCTTGTGAATCGGCCAGACCATGATGTAGCCGGCTTCCGGATCTTCGGCCGACAGCAGCGCGTTGCCGATCGCCCCGTATTCCGTCGGGCTGGAGGCCGCATACACGGCGATTTGCCCGCTGCGCACCTTCTGCTCGACCTGCTCCAGCTTTTGCGTAAACGCGTCTTGCGTCATCAGCCCTTCGCGGTACAACTTGTTGGCGAACCGGATGCCTTCCCGGTAAACGGGATCGGTAAAGATGGAAATAAGCTCGCCTCCGGAAGGCACCGCCATCATCGCATTAAACGTCGCCGGATGGTTTTCGCCGAACGCCGTCGTCAGCACCTCCACGCCCGCGGCGCCCTCCCCGGCCTCAAACGGCACGATGTCGGGGTACTTCTCCTTGACCGTTTTCAGGTAGGCGTACAGATCGTCGGTCGTTTCCAGCGGCGGCGCGCCCAGCTCGTTGTAGATTTTTTTGTTCACGAGATAGCCGGCATTGCCGTTGGGCTGCGTCGTGTACCAGTTCGGGAACTGGTACAGCTTCCCATCAGGTGACCGCAGCATGTCAAGGGTTGATTCGCCTGCCCATTTTTTCAGGTTCGGATATTTGCCTAAGTAGTCGTCAAACGGCACGAGCATGCCCGCCGCGCGCAGCTTCTCCACGTCCGCTCCGCGCTCCAGCCAAATAACGTCCGGCAAATCGCCGGAGACGATCATCGTGCTGAGCTTCTGCTTGGCGTTGCCGCCGGAGCTGATCGGCTCCACAATGACCTGCTTGTTCTCCTTGATCCATTTGGTCGCCAAGTCCTCCCCCCAATTCGGCATCGTATACCAGTCGTAATGGCCGTAGAAGGTAAAGGTCAGCGGTTTAACCACCTCCTTTGATTCCGTATCCGCCTGCGGCTGCCCTTCGTTCACCGCGGCCGCCTCCCCGCCGCCGCCGGAGCATGCGGTCAAACCGAGCAGCGTAGCGAGTATGGCGGATAAAGCGGACATTTCGATTTTTTTCCAATGCATCATGCAAGACTCCCCCTTGTTTTCTCGAACTATGAACGTTGAACATTCGAAACGGCCGCGGCCGGGCAGCGAAAAGGTTAAAGCCGCAGGGCTATTCCTTCAGCGACCCGATCATCACGCCTTTCACAAAATACTTCTGCACAAACGGGTACACGCATAAAATCGGCACCGTCGCCACCATCATCGTCGCCATGGACAGCGATTTGGTCGTCACCGTCTTCATCCGGTTCAAATGGCTCGCGGCCGCGGAATCCATCTGCGACATCTGCTCCGTCATGATGTTCGAGTTCAGAATTTGCTGCAGTTTCGTCTGAATCGGCAGCAAATCGGCATTGGAAATGTAAATGCTGGGGGTGAACCAGTCATTCCAGTGATATACGGCCGTAAACAGGGACAACGTTGCCAGAACGGGCCCGGACAGAGGCAGGATGATCTTGAACAATACCCCCCAATTCGAGCAGCCGTCTATGCGCGCGGATTCCTCCAGCCCTGCCGGCATCCCTTTGAAAAAAGTGCGGAAAATGATCATGTTCCATACGCTGATCAGCCCCGGAACAACCATCACCCAAAACGTATCGATGAGTTGCAATTCGCGGATCAGCAAATAGGTGGGAATCAAGCCGCCGCTGAAAAACATCGTGACGATGCAGATGATCATGTACAGCTTCCGCCCGATCAGCCAGCTTTTGGTCATGCCGTAGGCGAAAATGGCCGTGGCCAAAATGGACAGCAGCGTGCCGACGACCGTTCTCAGCACCGACACCGCAAATCCGTTCAGCAGCCGCCCGTCCCTGAAGACGACGGCGTAGTTCTCCAAGGTGAAGGCGCGCGGCCAAAAGGTTACGCCTCCGCGCATCGTGTCGTTTCCGCTGTTGAAGGAAATGACGGCAGCGTTCCAGAACGGGTAAAACGCAGCGAAACCGAGCACAATGAGCAAGGCGTAAATGAGCGCGGACAGCTTTTTGTCACTCAAAGTCAGCTTCATTTGTCTTCCCCCTCTTCATTCCGCGGCAAAGGAATTTACCATAAGCTGTTCCCCGACCTGCGGGCCGCATAGTTGGCAGCCGCGAGCAGCGCCACGCTGAGCACTCCTTTAAACAGTCCAACAGCCGTAGCATAAGAGTATCTGGAGTTCTGAATCCCCACGCGGTACACATAGGTGTCGATCACATCCGCCACATCCCGCAGCACCGGATTTGCGCCAAGCAGCAAAATGTCCTCAAATCCGGCGTTCAGCAGATTGCCGATATCCAGAATCAGAAACACGATGATGACCGGCATGATCGAAGGCAATGTAATGGAAAACATCTGCCGCAGCCGGCTCACGCCGTCCATGGCCGCCGCTTCGTAAAGCTGCGGATCGACGCCCGCGATAGCGGCGAGATAGACGATGGAGGAAAAACCGATTTCCTTCCACACGCCGGTCGTCACCAAAATCGTCCAGAAATACTCGGGAATCGACAAAAAGTTGATAGGCGCGCCGATCAGGTTCAGATTTTGCAGCGCGATGTTCAAACTTCCGTTGTCGGTGGACAGCAGCGAGGTGACGAACCCGGAAACGATGACCCAGGAAATAAAGTGCGGCAAATAGCTGATCGTCTGCACGGTCCGCTTGAACGCCCGGTTTCTTACTTCGTTGAGCATCAGCGCCAAAAGAATCGGAGCCGGGAACCCCACCGCCAGCTTCAGCAGGCTGATGACCAGCGTGTTGCGGATGACGCTCCAAAATTCGGGCGCCTGAAAAAACATTTCAAAATGCTTGAAGCCCACCCACGGGCTCGCCAAAAAACCTTGGAAAATGCTGTAATCCTGAAAGGCCATCAGCACTCCGTACATCGGGATATAGCTGAATACGACGATAAAAAGCAGCGCCGGCACGACCATCAGCTGAACATCCCACTGTCTGAGAAGCCTTGCATACAACTTCGGTTTGGGGTAAGTTTTGCGGCCGGTATTCCTCATCCCTTTGCGTTCCCTGCGAATGCTTGTTTGCAGCGGCACTCCCCCCTTTTTATCAGGCCCTGTACAACCATGATCGCGACAACCACGTAAGGTAACCTGTCATTTGCAAATTATTTTATAGACTTATCCGGAGAAAATCTCCCGTTATACGTCTGAAAAGTTACGATATTTTACTGAAAGTTTAAAAATTAATATTGATTTGACGTGAGTGAAATTATGGATGTTATGTTCATGTTACTTTCATGGAAATCTGAAAAAGAACTTTGGGTTTTCAAATTTACGGATTGGCTTTGCTGCGGATGCGGGCGTGTTTCGGGGACATGCCGACATGCTTCCGGAATAAATGATTGAAGTTGGACAGGCTGCGGAACCCGCATTCCATGGCGATGTCGCTGATTTTTAGCGGGGTCGTTTCCAGCAGCGCAAGCGCATGCTCCAGCCGAAGCTGAATGAGGTATTCGAGCGGGGGCGTGCCGACGGCCCGGCGAAAAATATCGCTGAATCGGGACGGGCTGAGATAAGCGGACGCGGCCAGTTCCTCCAACGTCCAGGGGTGGGCGACCCTTTCCTCCATGGCGTGAATAACCCGGCGCACCTTTTCCAACTGCATGGAGCCGATCTCCGGCCTGCACTTGCTCGCCTCCTCCGAGCGAAAGTGGCGGTTCACGCAGGACAGGAAGCGCAGCAGCGCGGCATGAACCATGGAAACATAGGACCGCTGCTCCCGCTCATGTTCCTCCTGCATGGACTGCAGCAACGCGCGCAGCTCGCCGATATACGGCGAAGTCCGGTCCAGCAGATTCGTGAAGTGAACGCCCATATCTTTGAACGGGGAAAGAATTTCGGGGTCGTACCGGAGACTGCCGGCGAACCAGGACATGTCGAATTCAACGACCAAAATGACCAGATCCCGCACCTCATAAGCACAGTGCAGATCGTTGGAATTGATCAGCAGGATGTCCCCTTGCCGGAACTCGAACGTTTTTCCGTTGATGATGTAATAGCCGCAGCCGGATTTGATATAGTTGATCTCCAGCACGTCATGCCAATGCAGCTTCTGGTAATGGACGTTGACCCCAATCGTTTCCGCGATGAAAAAAGGGTATCTTTTGTCCAGCAATACTTTTTCTCTAGGGATCGCGTCCCCCGCTCCAGCTAATTTCACGATTCGTTCACTCCTTTGCTCATACTGACCTGTTGCTCACAAATATTCGCAAAGCCGATCCTAGCTGCCGATTTTACGTATAATATACCATTAAAGAAACAGGCCGGGTATAAGCACTAGGTAACAGCAACCGATGAAGATGCATGATATTGCGGCACTAGATTGCTGCGGCGGAAGATACCAGTGATCCGGGATTCGGTGGCGGAAGAACTCTGCGGTGCGAGATACGGTAGGGCGCGGCTTTTGCGGTGCGAAATTCGACGGCGGGAGATTCGATGGGGCGAGATTGGCGACGTGGGATTCGGTGGGGCGAGATTAACGACGTGGGATTCGGTGGGGCGGGGCTTCTGCGGTGAGAGACTCGGCGAAGTGTGATTTCAGTAGCGCGAGACTCTGTGACGCGAGATTCGGCGACGTCAGATTCGGTGGGACGGGGCTTCTGCGGTAAGAGACTCGGCGACGTGTGACTTCAGTAGCGCGAAACTTCACGAAATGCAAAAGTGCATGCGATTTTTGTCGATAATCCTCGAAAAAGGCTCGTCAAATGCAAAAGTGCAGTCCATTTCCGGCCAAAATTCTCTTTTTTATCAAATAGCCCCTATTCAAATGTACTTTTACATCTCACACACTCAAAATAGGCAGGTTACGGGAAAATGAGATGCACTTTTGCAGTTGAGTTAATCCGCCAAACTATTGGTTCCTTCCAAATGGAACATGTATTGTGGTACCCTACGTGGGTTCGTTTTCCCTGTATCTGTCTCTCTCGCATGTGCTGTTCGTTACATTTTCGGAACGCTTGTTTTTGAGCTCTTAGCGTCTCTCGAGTCCGTTAGCCACGTTTCAACGTAAAAAGAAAACCGCACCCAGGTATAACCCCCAAAGTGCGGTTTTTGCCTATACTTGTTTAAAATACCGGTTCAATATCCGCAAAAAAACGTTCGGAAACGCCAGGCTCTCCATGTCTTCCCGGGTAATCCAGCGGTATTCCGCGGAGTCTGCGGCCAGATCGAAGCCCTCCTGCCTTGTCCCGCCTCCGGACGGAGATGCCGCTCCCGGCGCAGCCGTGTCCGAAGACGCGCTCGCTGCGCCGGCCAAAGCCAAAGGAGCTCCGGCTTCATAAGCCGCGGCGGTCTCGGCGGCGAATAAGGCGGCCGAACCGGCTTCCGCCGGATACTGCGCGGCTTGATAGGTGCTGGCAGTCCCGGCACTGGCGGCCCCGGCGTAGGAAGTCCGGCCGTTCGCGGCCCCGGCGTTGCCGCCCGCACCGTTTTCGGCCCCGCCCTTCATGGCCCCACCGTTAGCAGCCCCGCCGCTGGCGGCCTGGCCGGCAGTGGTCTCCGCGGCGAACCGGAACACGCGGAGGTTCCAGTGAATGTGGCTGAACGTATGCTCCGCGTTCATCCACGCTTCCCCCGGCCGCGCCGGCACACCTGCACCGGCCAGCGCCACCGCCAGCCGATCCATCGCCGGGCCGTCCGGCAGCCCGGCGCCTTCGCCCGGCACGGCGTCGGCCGGGATATGGGGCAGCTCCCACATCCGTGCGAGCAGCCCCGTGTCCGGCCGCCGGCGCACGAGCACGCGGCCCGCCAGCGCCCCGCCGCCCTCCACGAGGGCGACGAGCCGGTATTCCGGCCGCGGCGGCTTCGCCTTGCTCTTCACCGGCAGGCGCTCCTCCGCGCCGGCAAGCCGCCCGGCGCAGCGGGCCATGACCGGGCAAATCAGGCATTGCGGCGACTTGCGCGTACAGACTAACGCCCCTAGCTCCATCAGCGCCTGATTAAAATCCGCGGCCCGGCCCTCGGGGATCAGCTCCGCCGCCAGCTCCTCCATCAGCGTGCGCGTCCCGGTTTTCATGATATCCTCTTCGATCAGGAAATACCGCGACAGCACCCGCATGACGTTTCCGTCGACGGCCGGCTCGGGCCGGTTAAAGGCAATGCTCATGATCGCCCCCGCCGTATACGGGCCGACTCCTTTCAATGCCGACACGTCGGCCTTGTTGTCCGGCACAACCCCGCCGTGCCGCTCGACCACCTGGCGCGCGGCCGCCTGCAGGTTGCGGGCCCGCGAATAATACCCGAGCCCCTCCCAGCATTTCAGCACGTCTTCCTCCGGGGCTTCCGCCAAATCCCGGATCGTCGGAAACCGCTCGATAAACCGCTGAAAATACGGGATCACCGTATCCACGCGCGTCTGCTGCAGCATGATTTCCGAAACCCAAATATAATACGGATCGCGGTGTCTGCGCCAAGGCAAATCCCGCTTGGAGCGTTCATACCATTCCAGCAGCTCCGTACTAAAGAAAATTTTGTTTTCTCTGCTCTCCTGCATCTGGCACTCCTTCTATTCCACGCGTTCCACCACGGCAAAAGCGGAAGCCAACTGCCGCTCATGCGTGATGCTCAAATGGATCGTATACCGGCCATGGCCCGTTAACCCCAGCCGCTCCCAGGCTTCCGGCGGCATAAATACGCACGGCTTGCCGCTCGTATCCGGTAAAATCTCCATGTCCGCAAACCCAAGCGTCCTCCCGATACCGCAGCCAAACGCCTTGCTCACCGCTTCCTTGGCCGCGAAACGCCCCGCCAAAAATTCCGCCGGACGCGCGGCTTGCCCCGGCAGCCGCCGCTCGGCCGCAGTCAATATGCGCCGCGTCAGCCGCTCACCGCTCGCGCCGCTGAGCATACGCTGAACGCGGCCGATTTCAACGATGTCATGTCCGATACCGTATATCAAAACGTTTCCCTTCTTCCCTATGCATCACGGCATATGCAGGGCTTATCCCTGCACAGCCGCCACTCACATTGTAACAGGGAAGCCGCTCCGGCGCGAGTTCGGCAGGGACAAAACAGCGCCCGCCGCGTCCCTATGCGCGTAATGGCACAGGTGTTGCCCACGAGCACAAGTACGGTACGATCCCGAAAACTCCCCCGTCTCGCCTCCCTCGGACTAGCCCCGGCCATTTCACTCTTGCTATTCTTATGGACGGTAGGAAAAACTGCAAAAGTTAGCTTGTTTAAAAACTCTGGCGAAAGCATAAAGGAAAAAAATACCGTTATTTTAGCGATAGTATCCACTTCGAGAGAAATAGGGGAAATTTATACCGTTATTCTCCCGAATCATAAAGAAAAAGCCACCTTGCGCACCGTTCATAGGAAAATAAGGACAAAAAATTCCGCTAATGGGATTGATCATGTTCCAATCAGAAAAATAAGACCATAAAGTTCCGCTATCGCAGATGAACCACCTTACTTCCCGATCGTTTTACTAGATTTGTTGGAGCAGGGCCGTAGTTCTGTCCCCCCTCCCTGTTTTGCGGAAAGCAAGAATGATCAAGAAGAAGCGGCGCCCCCCGTTTATACTAATCACATAGACCGGTCTGGAGGATGTTCATGAACGCTGTCAGCACTATTAAGCAAAGCATCGATTATATTGAAGAGCGGCTCGGCGAAGAGTTAACGCTAAGCAGGATCGCCAGCGCGATGTTTTACTCCGAATACCATTTTCACCGCACTTTCTTGTACTTTGTCGGCGACACGGTCACTTCCTATGTGCGGAAACGGAGATTGTCGAAGGCGGCGGAGCTGCTGACCGAAACCGATTTGAAGGTGCTGGATATCGCGCTGCGGTGCGGCTTCGGCTCCCATGAGGTGTTTACCCGGGCGTTCCGGAAAATGTACGGCATCCTGCCGACGGAATGCCGGAAGCTGGGCCGTCCGCCGTTTCTCGTGCCGCGCGCCGCGCCTGTTCTGACCTTCGATGCGCAAATAACCAGTGATTGGGGAGATCAAATCATGCAATACCGTATCGAACAACTGCCCGCCATGCGGATTTTGGGCTACGCGATGCAAAGCTCCATCGTGGAAGGCAAAAACCATGACGATATTCCGGCATTTTGGCAAACATACATACAAGAGCGGCTCGGAGAACGGATTCCCGGGAGAAAAAATCCAAACGTCGAGCTTGGCGTCTGCTCCCCTGCCGACGAAGACGGTACCTTCCAATATATCATCGGCTTTGAAGTGGACGAAGCGGCCGAGGTTCCGGAGGGCATAACGGAATATCTCATTCCGGCGGCTACTTATGCTATCTTTACAACGCCACCGGCCGGCGAGGAAAATTTCAGCACATCCATCCAAACGACCTGGGATGAGATTTTTGCGAACTGGTTCCCCGCATCCGGTTACGAGCAGATAAACGCCCCCGATTTCGAATGGTACGATGAACGCTGCTACCCGAAGGAAGGCAAGCAGATCGACATTTACATTCCCGTCCAGCCGGCGAATTCCAAGTCCGAAGCCTAAAGGGCCAACAACGCTAGCAAAACAACAAAGAGTCTGCCTCATAAGCCGCTATGGCTATACGAGGCAGACTCGATATTTTTCATTAACTTATGCCGGCAAAAAAACAAACTGCGCTGCGCCGATTTCCAGCGTCCTGTTCTGCAAATCCGGCGCGTTGGTCTTAAAAACAAGCTGCGTTAACCGCTCCGCTTCCCCCCGCTTGAACAGAAACGACTTGTCTCCGATCCCAAGCTCGGCCGTTTCGCCGCCGGGCGCCGATTCCAGCAACGGCAAACCGAATAACTCCTGCCAATGAGCGGCTGCCGCCGCCGGATCGGAGACCGTAAACACGGCCCTTTGAATGGCCACTTCTCCGGCGGGGTGGTCTTTGATGACCCCTGTTGCTTTCAGCCCCGACAAACGCTCCGCATCCGTACCGTTCCATTGCAGGATAAATGGATAAGGCAAACCCCGGTAGTGTCCGTCAATTGTAAACATCCGCCATTCGATCCAATTCCCTTGGGCATCGAGCCTCCGGCCGTCCAAAATCGGCGAGAGGTCAAGACCCTGAGCCCGTAAACGGGATGCTAACCCATCGATATCGTCCGTACGCAGCGCAACCCGGCTGAACGCTTGGCGGGCAGGCAGCTCGGATAAAGCGTCGCGCACGACCGCGTTGGGCGAGTCGATTTTTTCCGCAAGCTCCCGATCCTCAATCCCGAGAAATTCAATATAAGTTAATCCGAAATAACTTAGCGCATTATACGTTCCCCAGAACTTGTGGGAGCCGCCTTTAAAAGCGGCCAGCCCCCATTTCGCAAACGCCTCGACCGGCGTCTCCAAATCGTTGACGTATTGCACAGTATGGTCCCATTTCAACATCATTGGGACACTTCCTTTCCGAGTTCCGTAGTCCGTCTGACCGCCGTCAGCACGCTTCGCTGCAAACCGGCGGCAAAATCGCTGCGGTTCAGTTCGTGCAATGCGTTAATGCCCACGCCGCCGGGGGAATTGTTGATATCGAGAAGCTGGCGTGGATGCAGCCCGGTATGCCGCAGCATCGCCACCGCGCCTTCAACATTTTCCAGTGCGATCTGCCATGCCTGTTCTCTCGGCAGTCCGGCCAGCACCCCCGCATCGGCAAGGGATTCAATGAAATAATAGACATAATTCGGCCCGGCCACCCCGTAACCGGTAAAAACGTCAAGCAGCGCTTCGTCCACCACCTGCACTTTGCCAAACCCGCCCAGGAATTCTTCCACCTGGGCAAGTTCAGCATGTTCATTAAACGCCACCCCGCTGTATCCGAAGCCGGTATCCGTGAGCGTGTTTGGAATAACCCGGACAACGGAGCGCTCGGGGCCGACATAACTTTCCAGTTTGGCTATGGTCACGCCCGCCACGATCGATACGATGACGCTGTTCCGGCCGGCAAATTCGCGAATCGTCCTGCCCACGCCGGCC
The DNA here is from genome assembly GCF_003863965.1 of Paenibacillus oralis. Classification (GTDB taxonomy): domain Bacteria; phylum Bacillota; class Bacilli; order Paenibacillales; family Paenibacillaceae; genus Fontibacillus; species Fontibacillus oralis. Next base: position 2,908,699 of record NZ_RRCN01000001.1, on the reverse strand, counting down.
AAATCGTCCTGAGGACGCACGCCAATCACAATCAGCTCGGCATCCTTCAGCGCTTTGTCCGGTTCATCCGGCCCCTGTATACGGTATGTCTCACTTAAATAATGCACGCGCTCCTCCCGAATATCCGCCACGCTGATCAGATGAGCCGGCACCGTCCCACGGCTGACAAGCGCCCGGATGATCGCTTCGGCCATCTGCCCTCCGCCGATGAAATGAATGCGTTGCTGCGCCATTTTACATTACCTCCTCTTTTAATTGTTCTCCCATGCCGCCGGCAAAATAAATCCGTCATACTTCTCCTGAGACTTGATGTACTCCTCGAACTCCGGGGATTCATACGCGGCTTTAAGATCTTTCGCCCATTGCGTATTTTCGTCGGCCTTATTTATAGATACGATAATCTTGTGCTGTTCCGGCGTGTTTTCGATTTTCAAAGCCTCGGTAATTTTCCGTTTCGCATTGGCAATGTAGTTGCCGTTCACCACCCCGAAATCGACATCCTTCAGCGATACCAAAATTTGCGCCGGATCCAGCACCCGAATGTCGATCGCGTATTGCCCCGGTGATACGCTGTTCAAGTTGAAGTCGGTCGTGCCGGCATTTTCGGCCACCTTCACCCAGCCCAGCTCCTCCAAAATCCGGACGGCGCGCTCCTGATTCACCGGATCATTGGGAACGGCCACCGTGCTGCCGTCCTTCACTTCGTCCAAAGACTGATGCCGCTCGGAATACAAGCCTTGCGGCGCGCTGGGAGCAAACGTGATACCGATCATGTCCATGTGCAACTCGTCATTGATCCCTTCCATGTAAGCGGTGCTCTGGAACACGCTGGCATCGATAGAGCCCTCCTGCATCGCCGGATTCACCTGCATATTCTGGGAAAATGTCTTGATATTCACCTTGTAGCCTTTTTTCTCAAGGATCGGCAGGATGCCTGCCCGGAATTGTTCCTCATAGGTTCCGACGCCGAAACCAACCGTAATCTCCTTTTTGTCTTGACCGGCGGTGTTTTGTTTGCCGCAGGCGGATAACACCAACAATAGTCCGATCAATAATACAGCCGCAAATTTCTTCATGGTTACAACCCCTCTTCCAGTGAATTGCGCAATTGGTATAAAGCGTCATCCGTCGCATTCACCGGCACCGCGCAGTTTGGCGCCAGCAGGAACGGCTTGCCCCGCATCAGCAACAGCGCTTCGCGGGCCTGCGCGCGGACGCGTTCAAGATCGCCGCCGGCGAACAAGGCATGGTCGATCCCTCCCACCTTGGTTGCACGGAGCGGAGCATCCAAACCGGCGTTGCCGGCAGCATATGTATCCCAACTGATCCCCTCGATCGGATAATCGTTAAACCGTTCAGGCTGGGAAAAAGCTCCGCAAGTATGCAGGATCCGCTTGCCGAAACTTGCCGCTTCGAGCACGATGTGATCATAAGGCCTTGAGAACTCGTTAAAAGCGGATTCGCCGAATAATCCCGGATGGGCGGTTCCCGTCACCGCGTAAAAAATGCCGTCAATCCCGATCATGCCAAGCTCCTCCACATACTCCGCCAAAGTTACGGCAATAGCGTGCAAAGCGCGGTGCACCCCGGCCCGCTGCCCGCCAAATAGAGCTTCCAGCGGAACGGGATGTTCGCTGCCGTAAACCGTATCGTTCACGTAAGCCGACCTGCCCGCCAGGAACAACAATACCGTTAGCGGCGAGAAAACGGTTTGCGTCAGCGGCGTATCCGTTAGTCCGGCCCGGATCAGCCGGGCCGCCTGAAGCTGCTCCGCCAGCGGGGCCGATTCCGCCGCGCGCCGCGGTTCAACCCGCCAGACATCGGCCGCCTCCCGAATGGCCGCCGCGGTCTGTTTGGGAAACACCGTGCGGTAATCGCGGAAATCGTAGCTGTTTCCCCATGTTTCCGCGTAATAGGTCGCGCGCGGATTGATCTTGACCCAATCCCAGGCGAATTTCCGCGTAAAAGCGATCGTGGCTTCCGCCAAGTCCCCGGCATTTTGTTCTTTATCCAAGAAATGATGCCAGCCGCTGACAATCGGGCGATCCGCCGTTTCGCCGGACAACAGGGCCTGAAATCGAGCCGTTTTGTTCCAGTTTGCCATGTCGTTGTTCTCCCCTCCAGCAATTCCGAGTTAACAGGTTGGATAAGTTTAAATCATACTAGCATACCAAAAAGTTTGGCGTCAATGTGATTTTTAATTGACTTCGCTTAATTCATGGCGTTATATTTTTAAAAATACTATAAAGTTCATCGGAAAAGTATACATACAAGCATCATGGAATCTGGAGGGCGCTAAATGATTCAAAAAGCATTGGCAGGACTGCAAACGATTGAGATCAGAGATGTTTATAAGGTTTTTGAACGTAAAGGAATTTCCAGCACCGCGCTGCAAGGAGTTAGCTTAACCGTTGAAAAAGGGGATATTTTCGGCGTAATCGGCTACAGCGGAGCGGGGAAAAGCACGCTGGTCCGCTTGGTCAATTGCCTGGAAAGGCCCACCAGCGGGCAAGTATTTGTTGAAGGACAGCCGCTTGATTCCTTAAATACCGAGCAATTGCGGGCTTTGAAGAAACGGATCGGCATGATATTTCAGCATTTTAATTTGCTGGAGTCTAAAACGGTTTACCATAACGTGGCCATTCCGCTCGTCCTGCAAAAAAAACCGAAGCAGGAGATCCGGGAACGGGTCAGCGAACTGCTGGAATTCGTCGGTCTTGGCGACAAAGCCGCAAGTTACCCAAACGAATTGTCGGGCGGCCAAAAACAGCGGGTCGGCATCGCCCGCGCGCTGGCCTCCAATCCGTCCATTTTGCTGTGCGACGAACCGACCTCGGCGCTGGACCCGCAAACAACGCAAGCGATTTTGCAACTGCTCAAACGAATCAATGCCGAATACCAAATTACGATCATGATTATTACGCATGAAATGGCCGTCATTCAGGAAATTTGCAACCGCGTTGCCGTTATGGAAGCCGGCCGGATCGTTGAACAAGGCACCGTACTTGACGTGTTTGGCAGCCCGCAGCACGCGACGACCCGCAGCTTCGTGCAGACGGTCATTCACGACCGCCTGCCGCAAAGCGTAAAAATAAGCCTTAGCCAAAAAGCGGAGAAATACCGCTTGTTTAAGCTGGGATTCGTCGGAGCCGCCGCTTCCTCGCCGATTGTCAGCAGGCTGATCCGCCAGTTTGCCGAAGTGGAAGTAAATATATTGTTTGCCTCGACCTCCGAAATTCAAGACACGACGTTGGGGAGCATGATCCTGCAGCTCCAAGGACCTTCCCGCACCATTGATGAAGCGGCCTGTTTCCTTCATGCGCAAGGCGTTCAAATCCAGGAGGTGACCGATATCGTATGTTAAGTACAACCATTACCCTCGACCAATTTATGCAAGCCATTTATGAAACGATCTATATGGTCAGCGTCTCCCTGCTGCTGGGGGCATTGCTTGGCATCCCGCTGGGCATTTTGCTGGTGGTAACGCGGCCCGGAGGTTTGCTGGAAAACAAAGCCGTTTACTCGCTGCTTAATCCGATCATCAATATCGTCCGTTCGCTGCCGTTCATCATTTTGCTGGTAGCGATCATCCCGTTGACCCGGGCGATCGTCCAAACTTCCATCGGCACGAACGCGGCCATCGTTCCGCTGATCATTTATATTGCCCCGTATATTGCGCGGCTGGTGGAAAACTCGCTGCTGGAAGTAAATCCAGGCATTTTGGAAGCGGCGGAAGCCATGGGGGCGACGCCTGCGCAGGTCATCTGGCATTTTCTGCTGCCGGAAGCGTTTGGTTCGCTTATTTTAAGCCTGACCACCGCTACGGTCGGACTGATCGGCGCAACCGCGATGGCCGGAACGGTTGGCGGAGGCGGTGTTGGGGATCTGGCCATTTCATACGGATACCAACGTTTTGACGATGTGGTGATGGTGGCTACGGTCATCGTGCTCGTTCTGTTCGTTCAGGGGCTGCAATCACTTGGCAACTGGCTGGCGCGAAAAGTAAGGCGCCGCTAGTTCTTATCCTCATAGCGTACATTCTATTTGCCTCCTATACTATTTAAGTAAAGTCTGATATACCTGATTAATAGGGGGGATTTACCGGTGAATTTTACAGCCATTGATTTTGAGACCGCCAATACAAGCCGTTCAAGCGCCTGTTCCCTTGGGCTGGTTCAAGTTAGAAATGGAGTGGTTACGGGGGAACATACCTGGTTGATCGATCCGCTTCAGCCGTTTGATAGGATGAATATCGCGATTCATGGAATTACTCCTGCCATGGTGGAGGGACAACCGACATTTGCAGAACTTTGGCCAATTGTGGAGCCGCTGCTTCAAGGAGAGATCGTCGTGGCCCATAATGCCGTTTTTGATATAAGCGTGCTGCGCTATTGTCTGGATGCCGGGGAATTGTGTTATCCTGATTTTCAGTACTTATGTACATACCGCATTGGAAAAACGATGCTTCGAGAATTGCCTTCCCATAAACTAAATATCATCTCCGAGCATTTCGGCATCAGCTTCAATCATCATGATGCACTGGATGACGCCAGAGCATCCGCTTATATTTTATTAAAATTAATGGAGCAACAACAGCAGGCCGACCCGCTCCAGCTTGCCATTAGTCAAGGTTACAATCCTGGAACGATGCATGCGGGCGGTTACACTCCTTTTAAAGCTTTGCCAAAAAAACAGCAAAAAGTCCGACAATAAAATGAAGCCCTTTTGCTCCCCCGTTATCCGGAAGGCAAAAGGGCTTGCTTCTTGCCGGTAAAACATTACTCATAACGCAGCGACTCGATCGGATGCAGCTTGGACGCCTTGTTGGCCGGGTACAAGCCGAAGAAAATGCCGACCGCCGCCGAAAATCCAAAAGCCAGCGCCATCGCCCAGACCGAGACGACAAAGGGCCAACCCGATATCAAGGAAAATACGAAAGCGGCAAAAAGCCCCAGCAGCGCTCCCATCGTCCCGCCGATAAACGACAATATCACCGCTTCGATCATAAACTGCAGCATGATGGTGCCCGGCGTCGCGCCGATCGCTTTGCGGATCCCGATCTCCCGCGTCCGTTCGGTGACCGACACAAGCATGATGTTCATGACGCCGATCCCGCCGACCAGCAGGGAAATGCCGGCGATCGAGCCGATGATCGTCTGCAATATCGAAAACGTGCTGGCCACCATCTGCTCGGCCTCTTTGGCCGTTTGCGAAATGTACGCGTCCGGCTTAACGTTTTTGCGTTCGGCAAGCCACGATTTGATCGTTTCGATCGTCTCGTCCGTGCGGTCGGGAGAAGTCGGCAGCACCTCGATCGAACTCAGACGGTCTTTAAATTCTTCTTTATCGGCAGGCATCGTAGTGATCGGGGCATATGCCGGATACAACTCCCCATTCATGCCGCTCATAAGGCTCTCCTGCTGCTTATAAACACCGACGACCCGATGTACGCCGGAGGATAACGTCAATTTCCGGCCGATCGCCCCTTGGGGGGAACCGTAAGCCTTCTCCGCGTATTTCGCATCGATCACGATCACTTTCTGCCGCGCCCGCTCTTCCTGCGCGTTAAAGAACCGGCCCGCAACCAGATCGATTTTTTGCAATTTAGGCGTCTCCGAAGTTGTTGCGGTAATGCTAAAACGCAAATCTTCCTTCTTAAATTTGGCGGTCGTGTAATACGAGGCCGAGGCCGCTACATAACGAACCCCCGGAAGCTTGCGGATTTCCGCCAGCTCCCGCTGCCGAATATAAACATTGTCGTCAGGCTCTCCATTCATATAACTCGGATAAATGACCAAGTACCCGTCCTCATAGTTCGAAACTTCCGACATGATCGAGGTTTGTCCGGCCTGCCCGATCGAAACGACCGTTACGACGGCGGCGACGCCAAACACGATGCCGATCATCGTCAGGAAGGAACGGAGCTTGTTCATCCGCAGATTGTCCAACGCGACAAGGATGCTCTCCCAAATGCTCATGTCCGTCCACTTCCTTTACGTACATCGCTAAGCACCTTGCCATCGCCAAACGTAATGATCCGTTCGGCATGTTCGGCGATGTCGGGTTCATGGGTCACGAGGACGATCGTTGTCCCCTCCGCATGGATTTCCTTGAACAAGGCCATGATTTCGTGGGACGATTTCGTATCCAGATTGCCGGTAGGCTCGTCGGCCAGCAGGATCGGCGCGTTCATCGTCAAGGCCCGGGCGATCGCCACCCGCTGCTTCTGTCCTCCGGACAGCTCGTTGGGGCGGTGCTTCACCCGCTCGGCCAGGCCGACCTTTCCAAGCAGCTCCAGCGCCCGCGCATTTCGCTGTTCGCGGGAAGTCCCGGCGTACATCAGCGGCAGCGTCACGTTCTGCAGCACGGTCTGGCGGGCCAGCAGGTTGAAGCTCTGGAACACGAAGCCGATTTTCCGGTTTCGCACCTTGGCCAGTTCTTCCTCGCTCAGCTCCTGAACCTGCTGCCCGTCCAATTCGTAGCTTCCCGCCGTCGGCACGTCCAGGCAGCCGATGATGTTCATCAGCGTCGATTTGCCGGAACCGGACGAGCCCATGATCGCCACGAACTCCCCCTTTTCGATGCTCAGGTTCAGCGGCATCAGCGCCTGTACTTCCAAGGGGCCGTTTTTGTAGATCTTCGTGATATCCTTTAGCGTAATCATGAGGTCTTCACCTTATCGCCATCCCGCAGCGAATCCGCCCCTTCGGTTACGACGACGTCGCCCTTGGCGGCGCCGCTGACGATTTCGATCTGCTCTTCGCCCTCCTTGCCCGTCGTAATCGGCGTCTTGACGGCTTTCCCGTCCGCAACCTTGTACACGAAGGCCTGTTCCCCTTCATATTGCACCGCTTCAATGGGCACCAGCAGCCGCGTTTTGTCGGGAATTTCGATTTCCAACGTCACGTTGTACCCGGCGCGGAGCTCCGGCGAAGGCTTGGTCAGGTCCACCGTCATTTCCACGGAGGCATCGTCCGAATCCGCTTTGGTTTTTCCGGCAACCGGCGCAAGATAGCCGATCGTCCCCTCGTACACGCCTGCAAACGACTCTCCCGTCACGACGGCTTTCATGCCTTGAGACACCTTGCCGGCGTCCAGCTCGCTCAGCCGCGCTTTCGCTTTATAGCCGCTGATATCGGCCAGCGCCGCAATTTTGCTTCCTTCGGCCAGCAGTTGCCCCGGGTCGGCGGCGATTTCGGTCACGACGCCGTCCGCGGTCGCCTTCACCGTCCGGTCGGCGAGCTGCTTTTCCAGCGAAGCGATCGTAATCCGGGTGCTGCGAATCTTCAGGTCATAGGAGGATAAGTCGAGCTCGTCCACTTCTCCGTCCGGGGATTCGTTTTTGATTTTCTTGTAGTCCTCAAAATGCTGCTTCTTGGCCTCCAGCCGCTCCGCCTCGGTCAATTCCAGATTGATCCGCTCCTGCTCCAGCTGGTCCTCGACTTTATCCATAGACAAAGTGAGCAGTGCTTGTCCCTTCTTTACCGTGTCGCCCTGCTTCACCTTAACGTCTTCGACAACTCCGTTGACCGGCGCATACACGTCCGCAGTTTCTTTGGGCTCCAGCGTGCCGTTTGTATAAATTTGCTCCACGATCGAGCCCTCTGTGACCTCGGCCGTTTTGACCGCGGCCGCCTTATTCAAACTGGCCATATTGACGACGACCAGCACGATCACGACCAGTCCGAGCAAGGCCCCCCAAAACCATTTTTTTCGAAACAAGTCCATCACCTATCCTATGTAATTATAATTTCGGCAAGTTATACCAGCAGTACCGATCCTAACGTGAAAATGAGCCAAACGGCCGTAATCCAGATCGCAATCGTCTTGCGCGGGCGTTGCATCATGACGGCGGAACCGATCACGTACAGGATCAGGCTCCAGATGCTGAACGGATCCAGGATCGACAGCAGTTTATACAGTTGGCTTGATTTATCGGCGACAAACGCCCCCAGGCTGAGCGACATATCGGTTACGGACTGCACGTCAAGCACGCGGATCAGGATGCCCGTGATGAGTCCGCCGACGATGCCCGGCAGCGCCGCATACGAGGCGACGGAAACGAACTGCATGTACTTGCCCTCCCCGCGTACGATCAGGTTCAGCAGCAAGAGCAGCAGGGCCATCACAAAAATCATGGCGACCGACATAACCCCCACCGACACGTAACTCGTTACTTGAGTCGTCGCCATTAACGTCTCTACCATCGCCGGGTCCAACTGCTGTTGCTGCAGCGCTTTCCGCATTTCGCCCTCCATCGCCGGCATCTGCAAATAAGTAACGATCACCGACGCCACCAGCAGCACGATAAGCGGTAAAATCCACGCCGTTCTGCTCTCCTTCACCCGTTTGAACGTAGCTTCCGGGGATACGAAAACCGTAAATAAATTTTTCAAAATTTACTCCTCCCTCTTCTTTCTCTCTCCATTATTGCATTGGCGTTTTTAATACAGCTGTAACAACTATCATGTATACATACGAAACAAAGCAGGCATAGATTCATTTTTTTGGCATTATGCAGCCCGCAAAAAAAAAGCCAAGCAAAGGGACTATAATTAAATTCGTCCTCTTTAGCTTGGCTTCCTGCAAGCGCACAGGCCGACCGGTAACTTTAAATCCCCGGAATCGGACTGCGCTTATGCTCCGTTTTCAAATAGAACGATTCCAGCCGTTCCCGAATGGCCGGATCAACCTCTTTGCCTTCCAGATAATCGCTGTTGTCTTCGTAGCTGATCCCAAGCTCCTTCTCGTCCGTCTGGCCTTCCCACAGCCCGGCGGTCGGCGCTTTGTCCAGCACGCTCTGCGGCACGCCAAGGCGGGCGGCGAGCTGGCGAACCTGCCGCTTGTTCAGGGAGCTGAGCGGCGTAATGTCCACCGCGCCGTCCCCCCATTTGGTGTAGAAGCCGGTGATCGCTTCGGATGCGTGATCGGTGCCGACCACCAGCAAATTCAATTCAAAGGCGAGCGCGTATTGCATCACCATTCTCGTCCGCGCTTTGACGTTGCCTTTGCCCTGCGGGCTGAGATGGCGCGATTTGCCGATATTTTTGAGGCCGTGCTCTACCTCCAGCGCGATTTCGTCCACGGCTTCCTCGATGTTCGTCTCTGCGGTATGTTCAAGTCCAAACGCCTTGGCCACCTCGTAGCTGTGCTCAATGTCTTCCTGCTGTCCGTAAGGCTGGAACACGCCAAGCGTCATGTAAGTCTGGCCGGTTTCCCGGGTCAGCTCATCGGTCGCCTGTTTACACAGGCCGGCCGTCACGGCGCTGTCAATGCCGCCGCTGATGGCGATCAGCAGACCGGTCGTCCGCGAACTTTTCACATGCTCCTTCAAAAAATCGACGCGTCTCCGGATTTCCGCATCAACGTCAATGGCGGGCTTTACGCCCAAACGCTCAATAATTTCCTGCTGCAAACTCATCCTCATCCCTCCACTCTATATGTAAAACGCCCCTGCGGTAACGGATTTGAGCCGAACCTCGGGGCGTTGCGGCGTTAGGCGGATAGCCTTGCCGCGGATTGCAAACATGTCTGTTACCGGCAGAAGCGGTCGAACGCGCTGGTCAGATCAGCGGCGATTTCCTCGGCCGAGCGGTCTTCGATTTGATGGCGCTCGATGAAATGCACCAATTCCCCGTCCTTCATCAGCGCGATAGAAGGCGAGGACGGCGGATACGGCGCGAAATATTCGCGGGCCTTGGCGGTCGCTTCCTTATCCTGCCCGGCGAACACCGTAAACAGATGGTCCGGCGTCATGTCGTGCTGCAGCGCCTTCGCCACGCCCGGACGGCATTGGCCTGCCGCGCAGCCGCAGACGGAGTTCACGACCACCAAAGCGGTTCCTTTCGCGCCGGGCAGCTTCTCCTCAACATCTTCCGGCGTCCGCAATTCCTGAACCCCCAGTACGGTCAATTCGTCTCTCATCGGTTGAACCATGTCTCTCATATATTGGTCAAATGACATAGACATTCAAATCACTCCTTGTGCATACGAAATAAGTGGCACCCGCAGCCTGCAGTACCTGTAGCCCCGGCTGCCGGATTATATCTATTATACATTCATCAAGTTGGAAAGCAAAGCCACTGCGCAAGATTACCCCCGCGTTTGCCGGCCCGTTCCTGACGGGGGCTGCCCTATCGGAACGATTCCTTTCGTTTTCCCCCTTACGCCTCGGCGAACGGAAAAAAGACCGTAAACACCGTTCCTTCCCCCTCCTCGGAGCGAACGCTGATTTTCCCTTGGTGGCGCTCGACGATGCTGAGGCATAAGGCCAATCCAAGCCCCGTCCCCTTCTCTTTTGTTGTATAAAAGGGCTCGAACAGCTTCTCCCGCTGGCCGGCCGGTATTCCCGGACCCGTGTCGGCAACAAGCAGTTCCACGCCGGAATCGCCCAGCCTCGTTTCCAGCGTCAGCTGCCCTTTTCCGTCCATCGCTTCCATACCGTTGCGCGCCAAGTTCAGGATCAGCTGCTTGATCTCCTTCACGTTCAGCAGCAGCACCGGCACCTGCTCATCCAGTTTGACCTCGATCGTCTGTCCGCGCAAATTGGCGTCCGCCCACAATAAAGGCGTCAGCTCCATGATGATGTCGTGCAGATTGTACTGCTCGTTTTCCACCGGGCGGTTTTGCGCCAGCGAGAGAAAATCGTTGATGATCCCGTTGGCCCGGTCGAGCTCCTCCAACACGATCCGGTAATAATGGTCCAGATTGGACGGGCTCTTCTCCCGCATCAGCTGCAGAAAGCCGCGCACGACGGCCATCGGGTTGCGGAGCTCATGCGTAATGCCGGCCGCCATTTGTCCGACGAGGCTCAGGCGTTCGACGTGTCCCCGCTCCATGCGAAGCTTCTCCAGTTCCGTGATGTCCTGGACGATCGCCACGGCGCCGATGACTTCCTGGCTTTTTAAGATCGGCGTAGTGCTGGTAAAATAAATATAGTCATCGCTTTGCAGCAGCTCGGACGTTTTGGTTTTTCCCGCAAGCGTGCTCTCCACCCGGGAAGCGAGCTTGCCGATCGGCAAACCGCGGAGGACGTCCTCCGGCTTGCGGAAGATCAGGTCCTCGCGGGCCGCCGCTACCTCGTCATCGTTGCGGTACATTCTGTATAACTGGAGAAACGTATTGTTTATCGATATAATATACCCTTGCTGGTCCAGCAGGACGATACCAAGCGGCGCGGCGTCCATCATCTGCTGCAGCCGCTCGGCCTCGCGGAAATATTCGCGTGAGAGCTCCGTAACCCGCTCGCGGAGTTTTTCTTTTTCCAGCGCATTCTCCACCATATGGACAAATAAACTGCCGACCACTACGGCAACGCCTGCGTTAACAAGAGTGGAAATTAAAGCGCTTAAATCCGAAAACATCGGTAAGCTCCCCGTTAGGAACGGAGATGCTCCGATCATCAGCTCGCCGCCCGTGAAACAAAGCGAAAGGATTGCAACTTTGCCGCGGCGGCCGGTCTTTTTGAAATAACGGGAGGCTAAAAATACAAATGGGTAAAGCGGCAGCCCCGTCTCCAATACGATTTCGGCCAAGGTATGGTTTATTGTGTACAACGGATAGATTATAATATGAAGCGCCGCAAGGACGGCCCCGCTCCGAAATCTGCCGTATAAAATGAGCGCAAACAGCGGCAGTATTCCGAAATTAAGAGGAACGGTGTCCCACAGGCGGCAGGCGAACAAGGCGCAGAGCAGCATGCTGAACATGCACGTGAACGTCAATCCCTGGACGTATGGCACACGTTTGGCAGCAGCGCCGATTTTCAGTAAATGACAATTTCTTTTTTCATACGACAACGGAAACAAAAACGCAGGCAAGCTGGCAATGAGCACCTGCAACACGATTTCTTTTACAGCCTCCACGTTCTCCCTCCTCAGGCGGAAGAATACCATTATAGTTCGATTAAAACATAGGCGACAAAGTTTTACAATAATGCTTGCTTCAGAAAAATATAAATTATTTTAGGGGACAGGTGGATGCGCCCCGCTGTGTTGCATCATTTCAAGGGTTTTGAAAATAAGTAAGAAAGTACAAACGGAAGGGAGCGACGGCATGAAAAAGTACGACGTGATCGTCATCGGAGGAGGACCGTCCGGGTTAATGGCGGCGATCGCCGCGGCCGAACAAGGCGCGAATGTGGCCCTGCTCGATAAAGGGGACAAACTCGGACGCAAGCTTGGCATTTCGGGGGGCGGCCGCTGCAACGTGACCAACAACAAGGAAATCGACGAACTGATCGCTTATATCCCGGGGGGCGGCCGTTTTTTGTACAGCGCCTTTTCGCTGTTCAGCAACCGGGACATTATCGCCTTTTTTGAGAACTTGGGGATCGCCCTGAAGGAGGAAGACAACGGAAGGATGTTTCCGGTGTCGGACAAAGCGAAGACGGTGGTCGACACGCTGATCGGCAAAGCCCGCTCGCTTGGGGTGCGGCTGCTCGTCCATCATCCCGTCGGCGCAATCGAATACGGGACGGACCGGGTGCGCGGGGTGAAGCTGGCCTCCGGCGAAACGCTGCTCGCCGCCTCGGTCATCGTGGCAACCGGCGGAAAATCGGTGCCGCACACCGGTTCCACCGGGGACGGATACCCTTGGGCCACCGCCGCCGGCCATACGATTACCGAGCTCTACCCGACCGAGGTGCCGATCGTTTCCCGGGAGCCGTTTATTCAAAGCCGGGAACTGCAGGGCCTGTCGCTGCGCGACGTGGAGCTGTCCGTGCTGAACCCGAAAGGCAAACCGGCCGTTTCCCATCGGGGGGACATGCTGTTCACCCATTTCGGGCTGTCCGGCCCGATCGCTTTGCGCTGCAGCGGGTTTGTCCGGGGCGTCAAGCAGAAAAACGGGGGAGCCGACGTCACGATGGCCATCGACCTGTTTCCGGGCGAAAAAGCCGGCGAATTGGAAAGCCGCCTGCGGCAGATGGCCACGGCGGAGCCGAAAAAAGCGCTGAAAAACGTGTTTAAAGGAACCTTGCCAGAGCGTCTGCTGCCGCTGCTGTTCGAGCGCGCCGGTCTGGCCGCCGATACGACTTTCGAGCATCTGCCCAAGGAGCCCTGGCAGCAGTTTGTCGCCGTGCTCAAAAACTTTACGCTTAAGGTCACGGGAACCCGCTCCTTCGAGGAAGCGTTCGTCACCGGCGGAGGCGTCAACCTCAAAGAAGTCGATCCGCGGACGATGGGCTCGAAGCTGATGCCGGGGCTGTATTTTTGCGGCGAAATTTTGGACATCCACGGCTATACCGGCGGTTACAACATCACGGCCGCCTTCGCGACCGGCTACACCGCGGGGCATCACGCCGGGCTGACGGCGCTGGAGAGCGGAGGAAGCTAAGCCTAGTAGATCGAACCGGACAGTCTACATCCAGTAGGGCCAATCCTTACGGACCTCAGTGCCGTTATTTAGATGAAATCAACAGTTTTCAAAATGTAACGGACACCACAGACCTTATTCGGCATTTGGGAGCACGTATCCGGCCTTTTTCAAGCAAATAAGGGCTCCTCTGTCCGTTAAAAATTAAAACGGCGTCTTTTCAGGCAAATAAGGGCTTTCAGGTCCGTTAGCCTTCTTGCGGTCAGATCTGCCGTCACCAACGTTCATGATTTCAGGGGCAAGTTTTATGATCTGCGCAGAAGCAAGATCCCGATTCTTCCATAAAACCCGCCCAACACGATCGCCAGCAAAACTCCGCAGGGAATCGCCCCCAGGCCTCCCCAGAGCGGCGGATACAAGGCGATCCCCAGGCCAGCCGTAAAGCAAACCAGTCCGGGAAGCAGCAGCAAAGTCATCGCCGGAACGGCCGTGCGGTACTCCAGCATTTCCCCGGGATTCAGCATCTTCATGCCGTCCCTGGCGAAAAAAGCACGCAGATGCCCGCTTAACCAATACATCAACAATAAAATCAAAACGATATAAATGATGGCATTCACCGGATAAGGCGGAAACACGAGCGCGGCCAGGCCGGCCAGGATCAATTGCCCGTACAGCTTCAGCTCGCCGCCGCGAAAAAAAGCCTTAACGAGCGCTTCCGCGACCCGCGCCTCCGGACTGCGCGACGGCAGCAGCCGGCGCCAGCGCCGGAACAGCCAGGGCCTCGCCCCCGGCTTCGGCGCTTTCGGCTGGTCGATGGCGGAAGCCAGCAAAAGCGCGATCAGCTTCGTTTTTTGCCGCTCCTCCTCACGGACTTCGGCATCAAACCGCCCTTTAAGCCGGAACCTCCACCTTCCAAGCGCGGCCGCTAATATGACGGCGGCCAGTACGGCAAGCAGAAAGTTTGCCGCTCCGCCGTATCCAGGACGTGCGTGGACATCAACACGCCGGCCCCGCGCCGCCGCTCTTCCTCCAGCAAGTCGAGAAAATCCTTGGTCGCCCGCGGGTCAAGCCCGATAAAAGGCTCGTCGACAATATAAACGTCTGGGCGGCCGAGAAATCCGACCAGCAGCATCATTTTCTGGCGCTTGCCCTTGGAGAACCCGTCCGGGAGATGATCCTTCACCTTCGTCATGCGGAACTTCTCCAGCAGAAAGCCCGCCTCCCGTTCAAAGCTTTTTTCCTCCATGCCGTAAACGGCCGCGGCCAGCCCCAAATGCTCCCATAACGTTAAAGTTTCAAAATAGACGGGATGCTCCGGAATATAAGCGTAACGCTCAGAACCGCCGCGAAACCGCACCTCGGCGTCCGCGTAAGGCAGCAGGCCGAGAATGGCCTTTAAGGTCGTGCTTTTCCCCGCCCCGTTCGGGCCGATCAGCCCGGTTAGCCGCCCTAGCCTCACCTGGAACGAAACGTTCTCGATCGCGGCCTTCCCGGGTTCGTACCCGGCTTTGCGGATCGCCACGTCCAATAGCGCATCTGTCAAATCTTTCACCTGCCGTAGATTGTAATACTACGATTATACCTTAACCGGCAGGGGGGCACGAGGCCGCCTTCAAGCGCCCAGCGTCACCTCCCCTTGGTCGCGGTCGCGGTGCAGGATGGCCGGACAGAACAAAAGCAGCAGCAGGCCGATGAGCGCCACCAGTCCCCCCGACAAAATAAACGCCGGTTCCGGCCCGAAAGCCGTCTATGGCTTATCTGCCGACGGGGGCCATGGATCACTTTGTGTCGTCCCCATAAAATAGCGGAACTTTAGGGCCTTATTTTCCGAATTTGCGCCTATTCATCAGCATAGCGGAACTTTTGGGTCTTATTTTTCGATGAACAGGTCGAAAGGCGGCCTTTCGCTACTAAATCGTGAGAATAGCGCCATAAAATTCCTCTATTGCACGCAACATGGGGATATCGGCTGAAATAGCGCCCTTTTTTTCCTTTATGTAGTCACCCGAGATCTTCAATAGACTAATTTTGCCGTTTTCTCAAGTCTTCACTTGCCATCATGCTAACGTTATTTCCAGAATCGTCTACTAGGTGCAAACGGGTTGAAATGCTGTAACTTTTTTACATTAAAAAGCCGCAAATTGTGATAAATTATATTTTTTTAAATTTCCGATTGTTTTAAGATAGCAATAATTCACCTATGTAAAAATATTCACAAATATAAGATAAGGCGGGATGTATATGTTGAAAACCGAGGAAATCGGCACGGATTTGTCCATGCATTTGTACCGGGTTTTTGCCAAATCCTTCAAAAGCGTCAATGAACACGCCGTGACCGGAAGCAAAATCCAGGGCTTCAACCCGACGGCCTTTGCCGTGCTGGAGGTGTTGTACTATAAGGGTTCGCAGCCGATCCAGCAAATCGGCGCTAAGCTGCTGCTGCAAAGCGGCAACGTGACCTACGTGATCGACAAGCTGGAGACGGCGGGTCTGCTGCACCGCACCCCCTGCCCGCGCGACCGGCGCGTTATTTACGCGGAGCTTACCTCCAAAGGGCAAGCGCTGATGGATCAGCTGTATCCCGAGTTTGCCAACCGGATCGATTATGCCTTAAGCGGCCTGAACGATGAAGAGAAAAACACCATGATCGATCTGCTGAAAAAGATGGGACGCGAAGCGGAAAAGCTGGCCCCGCTGGCGCGTAAAGGTTAATCTGATGCAAAAAAGCCTGCGCTCTTGTGTGTGAACCAAGAGACGCAGGCTTTTTGATTACAGCTAATGTGAAGGATCCATATCCTTGTTTTTATGGTGGTTCAAAGCGTCCTGGTGTCTTCGATCGTTGACCGCTTGCTGCATTTGCTGGGCCTCATGACTGTTGACCGGATCACGCTCCAAATCGGAAACGACGTTGGTCAGGTTTTTGTCTACCCCTGCCTTGCCTTTGGCCATTCGCTTATCCTCGCTTTCTCGTCATGGGTTCGTGAGCTGCCCGAGAGCTTGGGCACATTCGTGGATATGACGGACGTAATCCCCCGTCAGCTCCTGGATTTGCGCGGTGTGTTCGGCAACCGTCCGCCCGGCGCGTTCGACATCGACCAGTTCCACCCGGACCTCGCGCGGGTCCATGTAGGAGCATGAAAAATCAAAGGAAAACATTTGATGGCCCGCCGCGTTGATATGAATCCGCAAACCTTGGGGATTCGCCATGTCGGCCTGCACCTTGGCCGAATCCCCGGGATTCAGATATTCCGGAAGCTGTTTTTTCCACGCGTCCACGAGCGTGTTCTGATCCACGTTCATTTGTTCCTTACTCATGGTAACACCTCCCCTTTCCCGTTAAGATGCGGAGGAGAGGCCATTTTTATACCGCCCTGGGGGCTTGAACGCCTGCAGGCCGGCCGTCCTTCCCCGGTTAAACTCCGGGAGCATCCGGCGACGCGCTTGCTCCATCCTCCAGTTCATCGTCCGGTCCCGGAGCCCGGTTGCGCAGCCCCAACACGAAAAGAACGCCGATCACGGCCAACACCGCCATCACCATAAACAGCGAGTGCAGGCTGGCTCCAAGCACATGTTTTAACTCGCTCCACAGATCACGCGGCAGCAGATGCACCTTCTCCGGCGACAGCAGCTGGTCGATATCGCTTTGGGAAACCTCGATGCCGGAAGCGGCTAGGTCTTTGGTTTTGGCGGCGATTTGCAGATTGATCAGCGTGCCGAAGACGGTGACGCCGATCGTTTGCCCGATCGATTTGACGAATGAATTCAGGGCGTTGGAAGCGCCGCGCAGGCTGTACCCCACCGACGATTGGGCAATGATCGTAAATACGGCGAACGAAAAGCCGAAGCCGATCCCGTACAAGGCGTTAAACAGCAGCAGCGGAATGAGCGGTGTTCCTTCCGTCATAAATGCAAGCCCGCCGGCGCCGACGGCGACCACCGCCATCCCGATCAAAGAGGTCAGGCGCGAACCGCGGGTAATAAGCATCCGGCTGCCCAGCACGGAGCCCAGCATCCAGCCGATCGACATCGGCGCCAGGATCAGGCCCGAGACGGTGGCGCTTTCCCCGCGCACCCCTTGAACCCACAGCGGCAAATAGGAGGTCAGCCCGATCAGCAAGGCGCTGGCCACGAGGCTGGCCAAGTTCGAGTAGGCGATGTCCCGCACCCGGAACAGCTTCAGCGGTACAAGCGGTTCGGAGGCTTTTTTCTCGACGATAAAAAAGAGGATCAGCGAACAGGCCGCCAGCGCCAGGATAAGGATCATCCACGGCGAACTCCAGGGAAACTGCTGGCCGCCGGTCGCCAGTCCGATCAATAAAGCGCCGACCCCGATCGTTAACGTTAGCCCGCCCGCAACATCGATTTTGACTTTTCTTTTCTCCACGCGCTCCCGTAAATATTTGATGATAAAAAATAACGACAGCAGACCAAACGGTATATTAAAATAGAACACCCACCGCCAGTTGAGCGAATCGACGAAATAACCGCCCAGCAGCGGCCCGACGAGCGAGGAAATCCCCCATACGGAGCTGATCCAGCCCTGGATTTTGGCGCGTTCTTCCATGGAAAAAATATCGCCGATAATCGTAAACGTCACCGGCAGCAATCCGCCCGCGCCGATCCCTTGCAGCGCCCGGAAGCCGATGAGCTGTTCCATGTTCTGGGCGATCCCGGACAATACCGAACCGGCCAAAAACAGCAGCGAGCTGATAACGAACACCGGCCTTCTTCCATAAAGATCGCTGATTTTCCCGAAAATCGGCGTCGCCACGGTCATCGTCAGCAAATAGGCGGTAAACACCCAGCTCAGCAAATGCGCCCCGCCCAGATCGCCGACAATTCTCGGCCCGGCCGGCCCGATCACCGTCCCTTCGATCGCCGCCAGAAATGTCGAAAGCAGCAGCCCCAGCAAAATATAATTGCGTTGTAACCCGGTTTTCAAAGGTAAAACTTCCTTTCCTCTCACACTACATGTCATTCATCCATAAATTCAAATTATAATGGAACACGCTGGAAAAGGAAAGGACGTTGGTCCGGAGCTATTTTCTCCGATCCGCCGCCTGGTTTAGCGTGGGCTTTACAGTCATAGGAACCCTAGGAAACCCGGACAGTGATTCCGTTGATCGCACAGTTGTTTAGTCCCGGCCTCATTACCCTTATATGTCCCGATGACCATTTTACAACATTCTGGAAATAAGCGTTTAGCGGGATTCCCTGTCCATCCGGCTTCCTTGATAATGAAATGGAGGAATATTCCTTGATAACCATTTTGAGAGGAGAGCGCTGATGTCACTATTTTTGAAAAGACTAACTGCAATATCCTTCAGCTGCCTGCTGGCCTGGACCGGTTGGTCGGGGAGCGGTACCGCCGCCCCGTCTGCGGAGCAGCCGGAGCCGGGGACGCCGAAAGTCGAGTGGAGCTTCGATTACGGACAAGCTTTTAGAACGGCGAAAGGAAAAGCGGTTACCTCCGCTGCGGACGGAGGATACGTTGCCGTCGGGGATGTATCCACCATTTCAAATTTTTTTGGTTACGTCATAAAAGTGGATGAACATGGCCGCACCCTATGGGAGAAAACCTTGGATGTTGACGGAGATCCCGATATAGAAGACGTTTCGGCCCAAGAGATCATCTCTGTACGAGATGGCGGTTATCTGGTGAGCGGGTCAACGATGGACCGGACGGAAAGACCGGCAACCACCCTTCCCTATTTGGCCAAGCTGGACGACCAGGGAAACGTCGAGTGGTCCCGCTACTACCACCTTTTGGACTACACTCATTTTCATGCTGGGTCCGCAACGGAGACTGCGGATGGCGGGTTCGTAGTTACGGGGTACAGCGCCAATTCCGGGTTTTTGGCTCCGGTTTACCTGCTGAAAGTGGATCGGGAAGGAAATGAGGTGTGGCATAAAACCTGGTGGATTGGTGACAACCAGTCTTTTAGTGAAGTATTGAGCACTTCGGACGGGGGGGTGCTGGCAGTCGGTGGAATCGACAGTACGGCAACTTCGGATTCCGACGCTTCCCTGGTCGTGAAAGTGGACGCGAACGGCGAAGTGGAATGGGAAAAACAGCAAGTGTTTCCCGGCAGCGGGCGCTCTGCTTGGTCCGCACAGATGACGCCGGACGGGAGCTTTATCATTTCCGGGATGATGTATCAAGACGGAAAGCGAGTCACGTTCGTATTCAAAATGGCTGGTAACGGAGAGATCCTATGGGAGAAAACCTACCCGCTTGCGGAGGGGGAACATTTCTTCCGTCAGCTAGTTTCGGCCCCGGATGGCTATGCGTTGCTGGGAAGTTACACCACCGGCGACTATCCGGATCAGCAGACGCAGTATCAAATTTTGCGGATCGACAACGACGGGGAAGTAACCGGACATCTTCGGTTTGCAAGCCCGGGATTGGATTCGGTCGGGAAAGGTATGTACACCGCGGATGGCGGTTTTCTCATGACGGGTGAAGTTAGAGAAAAGAACAGCCTTCCCTTGATGCAACTAATCAAGGTGGCAGGCGAAGGCCAGCAGCCTCCGGCGGATTTGCAGGAACTCCGGTTTGATGAACCGGCGCTGGAGCTTGGCGTCGGCGAACGCCGGCCTAGCGTCGTTCAAGCGGTCTATGCGGATGGAACCGCGGCGGTCATTACGAACCAGGCCGTGCTCACCTCGCTAAATCCGGAGATCGCCGCCGTTGACAGCGACGGGTTCATTACGGGCCTGGCCCCCGGGACGACGGAAATCGTCGCCGAATATGAAGGCTTCTCCGCAAAGCTGCCGGTGACGGTGACCGTGACAGTGACGGATCCCCCTTCCGAAACGCCCGGGCGGTTTTACCTGGACTCGGAGGATTATTCGCTGATGACCGGCAGTGAACTGGATACCCTAGCCTTCTTCACCGATAAGTCGGGCCAGGCCTCGATCGTGAACGGGGAAACCCGGTTTACGATCGCCGATCCCGAAATCGCTCAAGTGGATGAGCGCGGCTATCTCATCGGCCTCAAGCCAGGGCTGACTTCCGTGACGGCCGTTTACCGGGAGCATACCTTTACGGCAAACGTGCTGGTCGTGAAGCCGTATGTGCCGGTGCCGCCTGGACCGGTTTTGGATGAGCGGCCGTCGGCCCCTAAAGCGCTGGAAGTGCCGGAAGTGAACGAAGGGCCTGAGGTGCCGCCGGTGGTGGACACACCGGACTGGGACGGCCCAGCCTGAAGCGGATGCGGCGCTGGCGGGGTAGCCGGTGATCGAAACACCGGCGGGGACGGGCGAGCCTGAAGCTGACTCGGGACAGGTGGGGCCCAGCCGGTGACAGAAACACTGGCTGGGCCCGTCAAATCTAAAGCGGATGCGGGACTGGCGGGGCCGCCAGCCGGTGAGACGCCCGCTAAGACAGGCGAGTAGCCTGGAATGCCGGCCGAACCTGCTGTAGATGGGGCTCCGGCGGCGCCTTCTACCCCTGAAACGGCGGACGGCTTGAAATAAGCCGGCCAGCCTGAACAACAAGCCCGAACTTGGACAACAAGCCCGAACTTGGTTCGGGCTTGTTTCTTTTGCCGCAGCCTCACAGAAGTTGTAATTGCGCCGAGAAAACCTGCAACAACCAGGCTGCCTGACCCCGAGAACTCCAGCGAAAAAAATAAGGACAAAAAATGTCGTTATTCCAGCAGCTTCCGCCCATTTGCGAGAAGTAGCGGAAATTTATGTCGCTATTTTCCCCGGTCGTATGGAAATGCTCACGTTCTGGACTATCCATAGGAAAATAAGGCCCAAAAATGCCGCTAATGGCGATGAATACGTTAGGCTCCGGATAATAAGTACATAAAGTTCCGCTATTTTGATGACCAGCGGTTGGTCGTCAGGTTGAGCGTTAGGTTTGTTGTTAAGTAGCCGGCTATCAAACACCTCTCCCCACCTGTTCCCGAGATTTCTTAGGTTAAGCCAAAAAAGTGGTCCAAAACAAAAATCGGCGATTGACCGCAGGACAAGTGCAATAGTGTAAAAGAGTGCAAAAACCTAACGGTTGTGAGCGACGCTAATTGAGTAAAAACGTGCGAATACAAAATGTAACGGTTGCCATCGAGCTTATTATCCGTTTTATCGGCAGTAATGGGGTGGTTTCGCCTAAATAAGCGCGAATACAACCGTTAAAAAAGAAATATCTGCCTTTTCGGTCAAATAAGCTTGATTACAACCGTTAGCGTAGAAAATGTTCCGGATAGCTTGTTCATTCGAGATTAACCCGTTAGTCATGCGCCGATTTCCAGGTTAAGCGCAAAAAGTACGGTCTGTCATAAAAAGTACGGTTAAATTCTTATTACACATTTTCTGCGGTTGGCTCATTTCGTTCCGGATGACCCGTGGTTACCAACCTGCCTTCGCGCATCGACCACTGCCGGGCCGGGTTGCCGGCGAAAAGCTCGGGCTCATGGGTGATCACGATCAGCGAAGCGCCGCCGGCCAGAGCCTGGCGGCAAAGGGCGATCAGCATGCGCACACCGTTATAATCGATGCCGGCCGTCGGCTCGTCGAGGATGTATAGCTTTTTGGGGCTGATCATCGACGCCGCGATGCTGAGCAGGCGCTTTTCCCCTCCGCTCAGCAAATACGGCGAAACCCCGGGCTTGTCTTGAAGCCCGATCGTTTCGAGCAGCTTGAGCGCGCTTTGGCGCAGCTCCTCCGGCAGCGGCTCGCGTTTCCTTAGGCGCAGCTGGCAGCGCGGCCCGTACAGCAGCTCGTCCCATACGGTCGCGGCGACGAACTGCTGCTCCGGCTGCTGGAAGACGTAGCCGATGTCCGCCGCCAACTTGTACAGGGACAGCCGTGCCGCATCCTTGCCCCGCCAAAAGACCGCGCCTTTAGGCGGACAGAGCAGCCCCATAAGCAGCCGGGACAAGGTCGTTTTGCCGGAGCCGTTCTCGCCGCACAGCAGCCGCCATTCGCCCGAGTCCAGCTTCAGGTCGACGCCGGAGAGCACTGGCGCGCTTTTGGGGGCATAGGCGAAGGTAAGGCCCCGCACCTCGAGCAGCGGGGCGGCGGTGGGCGGCGGCTCGCTGCTCGGCGCGCCGTTAGCGAGTGGGGGCTGCGGCAGGCCAGCCTCTTCAGGAGCCGCCGGCAGAGGCACGCCCGCCGCTGCAGTGCCGGCGGCGGGCACTGCAGCAGAAGCAATGGGAGCGGCGTCCGTGAGCATTGGCGCGCTCGCCGCGGCGGTGCCTCGGGCCCGCGCTGGCGGTACCGCGATCGCCGCGCCGCCCGGGGCTGCTGCTGCGCCTGGCGGCAGCAGCCCCAGCCGCTCCATCCGCGCGCGCTCGCCGCGGATGAGCTCGTCCGCCGGACCGTCCATAACGACGGTACCGGCGTCCAACACGACGAGCCGCGGCGCCGCAGCCGCGAGCTCGTCGATCCGGCCGGACAGCGTCACGACGGTCCGGCCTTCGCGGTGCAGGCGGCGCAGCAGCGCCAGCAGCCGCGTCCTCGCGGCGGCGTCCAGGCTGGCCGCCGGCTCGTCAAACACGAGCAGCGGCGGCTCCAGCGCCAGCGCCGCAGCGATCGCCGTGCGCTGGCGCTGGCCGCCGGACAACGCGTGTACACGCGCCATCCGCTGCGGCGTCAGCTGCACCGCCTCCAGCACATCCGCGACCCGCCGCTCGATGCCGGCGGCGGGTACGCGCAGGTTTTCCGGGCCGAAGGCGACCTCGTCTTCGACCCGGCCCTGTACGAGCTGCGCGTCGGGGTCCTGAAACACGACCCCGATGCGCTGGGCCACGGCGGCGATTTCCGCCTCCGCGGGGTCCACGCCGAAGACGAGCAGCCGGCCCGTCCGCACGCCTTCCCCGGAGCGCGGGAGATACCCGCTCAACAGCTGGGCCAGGACCGATTTGCCGCTGCCGCTCGCTCCCGCTACGGCAATCCATTCCCCGGCGGCCGCGCGGAGCGTTACGCCGCGCAGCACCGGCTCCGCCCCCGCCTCAAAGCTGTAGCCGACTCGCTCCAAATCAAAGGCCGGAGCCGTCATGTCAGGCTTTTCGCTCCCCGGCTGACCGCAAACCGGCGCAGCAGACCGCTGCGCGCCAACCCGTCGCCGATCAGTTTCGTCAGCAGCCCGCAGAAAACAACTCCGCTCAAAGTGCGGACCACGAGCGCGATCAACAGCACCCCGGTCCCCCATTTCGTATAGCCGAACATCTGCGCGGCAAAGAAAAACCAAACCGGTACCATCGCGCCCCCGGTCACCAGCATGACCGGCCAGCCCCAATTTTTATAACGCGTCAGCGCAAAAATCCCCTCGGCGATCACAAGATAACAAGCCGCGGCGGCAAAACAGGAAACGATGCCGTAGGCGGAACCCATAAACGACTGCACCACCGCCCCGATCCCGTATGTAATCAGCCCTGTTCCCGGCTTGCGGATAATGTAATAAGCCAGCAATCCATAAACCATGTACAAACCGGTAATCGTCGAAGTGGCGATAGGTCCCCCCAACGCGTTCAATGCTTGGTTCACCGGAGACAAAAATACGGTCATCACCGCGTTGGCCGCCGCCAGCATAGCCATCAGGACGATATCCAGCGTCGTAAATTTGGCAAAAGCGTTTTTTTTCGTCGATTCGTTCATATCTGCTTTGTCATCCTCTCCCAGATCAATTGTTAACCATAAATTAAAATTTAGGTTAACAATTGCGGCGCGTCAAGTCCTTTTTTCGGACCTAACCTAAATAAACCATAATCCGGCGCTAAAAATCACACTGAACGCCATCAGCCACACTCCGCCCCGGGACAAAGCCGCCTCCCGCAAAAACGTCCGCTCCGGATAAGCTCCGAAGCCCTTGGCGTCCATCGCCCCGGCGGTCTGCTCAATCCGGCGGATCGCCCCGGCGAACACCGCCAGCAAACGTCCCCGAACCTGCGCCAAACGCTCCGCCAATCCTCCAGGCGCTCTGGCAGACCGGATTTTGCGCGCATCGGCGGCAACCCGCCCCTCCTCGGCCAGCAGCGGCAAAAACGTCAAGGCCACCGACACGCCAAACACAAAGCGGTAAGGCAGCTTGAGCCGGGTCGTCATCATGACGACGAACTGTTTGGGGTCCGTCGTTTCAATGTAGATCAGCGAGGATATAAACAGGCAGAACATCCGCAGGCATACCGCCGCTGCCGCGGAGAGCGAGTGTACCGGAATTGACAGGAAGCCGGCGGAAATCGCCTCCCCGGAGGAAGGCGCTGCCAAGGCGGTGATGGCAAATAACGGCACGCCAAAGCCGGCGATATATCCCATTCGTCTGCCGAGCTTGCCCCAGGGCATTCCGGCCCCGTACCTGGCGGTCCCGACCAAAAAAAGCAGCATGGCGGTCAACGGCGCCGCCTTATCCCAATGCATACTCAGTGCCGCAACGCACAGCAGCGCGACCAGTTTGCTCAGCGGATCCAGCGCCTGAAGCGGGACGCGCGCCGAATACAGCTTTTTCACCGTTATCACATCTCCCCGTTGTTAAACGCTTATTACATACTCTTTTTTGAGCAACGAGTACATCAACAGGTTGACAAATCCCTTTTCCGTCTGCTGATATTCCCGGAGCAGCCCTTCCTCCTTAAACCCAAAAGCCTGCAGCAGCTTAAGCGATCCGGCGTTTTCCGGCTCCACCAGCGCTTCGATCCGGTTGAGCCCCATCGTGTCGTAACCATAGGCCAGCAGCATTTTCAGCGCCTCCGACATATATCCGCGCCCCCAGTATTCCCGCCCGAGATCATAACCGATCTCGCCGCGGTAAGCCCCGGACAGCTCCCAAACATTATACCCGCAGCTGCCGATCAGCTTCCCTTCTTCCTTTAGCTCGATGCCAAAACGCATCGCATCCTCGCTTTCGGACAAACCGTTCAGCAGATTGATCATGTCCCAGGCTTCTTCCACCGAAGCAAACGGAGGTACGTTCATATACCGGGTAACTTCCGGATCGCTCCAATAACGAAACATCACCTCGGCGTCGCCGCGCTCCATTCTCCTTAACCTCAGTCTTTCGCTTTCCAGGACAGGGATGTTCCCGCCGCATTTGAACATGTGCCGTTCTCCTCTCTTTACTTTAAACACAAAACCGGCGGATTCGGCAAACGCCAACCCACACCCCGGCATGATTATAGCTAATCATATCGAAGAGTCCCCGTCAAAGGTAAGCGGCAATTTTCGCAGGCTATGATTTTCTTGCCGTCATTTCGGTGATACTATGATCTACAGATAGAGCTTTACGGATAGGTTTCGGCTCATTAAAAAAAGGAGGGAAAACCCGGATGATCCTCTCATTCGGCATCACCGTTCTGCTGCTGGCCACGCTGATCTCCGGCGGCTTGCCGCGTTACGCTCTTCGTCAGATCACCCAAATGCGGCTGCAGACGAAAGAGCGCATCTATGAATATTTGGAGCGTACGGGCGTCTATTCCAAGGACCGGTTTGACCGTCTGGACAAACGCAAGATACAGGTTACGTCACAGGACGGCCTGTTGCTCAGCGGGTATGTGCTGGAATTTTTTCCGGATAGCCACCGCTGGATGATCATCGTTCACGGTTATACGGTCTCACTGCACGTTTCGACGCAATATATCGACATGTTTCGCGACGCGGGCTTTAACATTTTGCTGATCGACCAGCGGCGCCACGGCGGCAGTCAGGGCAAATATACGACTTACGGGTACTATGAAAAATATGACGTGCAAACTTGGGTAAATTGGATTTTGGAACATTACGGGGAACAAACCGAAATCGGTCTGCATGGCCAATCCCTTGGCGGAGGAACGGTATTGGAATATCTAAGCATCGCGCATCCGAACGTGAAGTTCGTCATTGCCGATTGCCCTTACTCCGATTTGACGGAGCTGATGCGGCATCAATTCACGAAGCTGAACAAGCTGCCTGCTTATCCTCTGCTGCCTTTGGTGAACAGGCTTTTGCAGCGTAAAGCGGGCTTCCGGCTCGACCAGGTCAGTCCGATCAAAGCGGTGGAAAAAAGCCGCCTGCCCGTTTTATTCATCCACGGAACGAAAGACAACTACGTTCCTACCTACATGAGCAAAGAGATGTACCGGAGTAAACCGGAACCGAAAAGATTGCTGCTGATCGAAGGCGCCGTTCATGCCAACGCCTACGGCGTTGATCCGAAACGCTACAGAACGGAAGTGCATTCCTTCATTCATGAGGTGCTTGGCGCGGAAAAGGCAACGGAAACAGTTACGGCGGCTTATTTGCCGAGCATCTGATTTTGAGCCATGACGATGTAATGATCCAGACGCTGGCTTAATTCCAGTATAGCGCCGCTGCTGAAGTTGTCCTCCACCGCGGCGTTCATCAGTTCGGAGCGCAGATGTTCGATCGTCGCTTTAAGTTCATTGCTTACTTTTTTATGTTTTCGACGGGTTTCCTTGTACACTGGTGTCGCCATAAAATCACCTTTTCTACGATCTTTCCCCTATTTTACCTCATGATGCCAAAAAACATATTTTGCAAATTTGATAAAAAATAGCACACCGTGTCGGAGTTTGTAAAATGAACGAACCTACCCTTCAGGCGCGAGCTGGCTTATAATAGCTTTATCGCGTATCGCGCTTACGGACCTGATCCGGAAGCGAAGTCAAGGAGGGAATACCCGTATGTTTCACGCAAGCGAATACTCGGGCACCCGGGAAGAGCGGCAAAACACCGTATTGTCGCAGCTTCGGGGCTTGATTTATGAAGAGAGCAGCAACGTGGCGAATTTGGCCAACGCCGCCGCGTTGCTGAATTTTTATTTGGACGATATCAACTGGGTCGGGTTTTATCTGTATGACGGCCAGGAGCTGGTGCTTGGCCCGTTCCAGGGGCTGCCGGCCTGCATCCGTATTCCGCTGGGCAAAGGAGTTTGCGGTACCAGCGCCGAGCGCCGGGAAACGCTGCGGATCGGCGACGTGCACGAATTTCCCGGGCATATCGCCTGCGACGCGGCTTCCAACAGCGAAATCGTCGTTCCGATCGTAAAGGCTGGGCAGCTGTTTGGCGTGCTCGACATCGACAGCCCGAACAAGCAGCGGTTCGACGAGGCGGACCAGGCTTTCCTCGAGCAGTTCGTGGCCACGCTGGCCGAGCAGCTCACCGTTCCGGCTGGGGTTAACCGGGGTTAACTGGGGTTAAACCGAAATCATCCGGCAATGCAGTCTGGCGCATCGTTCTGATTGGAAATATCCAATAGAACTGGAAATTCAGTGGTAAATACAGCAGCTAGATTGGATATTTCCAATAGATCGGGCTTGGCAGGACGCAAAACGGACGGTTTGCGCGATTTCTATTGGATTTTTTCCAATGGGAGCTTCAAATCGCATTCGATTCCCCTTAATTTATTGGATTTTTTCCAATCAGAGGTGGAGCGGCGATCAGGTTAGGGGAATTCCGGCAGGGAGTTCCGGTGTATGGTTATGCGATCATTCTGGTGGTTAGCAAGCTGCGAGCTCCTATATAGCCGCATGACGCGCAGGACCCCGCCGTCCAATCGGTGATAAACTAGTTTTACTGCACCCCATCCGGATCTGCACCCTTCCCCTGTTAGAGAAATAAAGTGACTCCCCCGCAGAAACAGAAGAAGCATCCTCACCGCCATACGGCGGATTGGGATGCTTCTTTTGTTATTCAGAATAGTTTTCGCCCGGTTTTCGGACGATCTCCAAACCTTCCACGTGCCGTTTGCCCATCAGCTTCCGCTTTTTGCGGTTTTCCTTGCTGTCGAACACGATATCGAAATCGTAATCGTCGGGATACAGCTCTTCTTTTTTGATGTAGGGCTTAAGCCGCTTGTGGTTGACCTTGATTCGCTGCTTCTGCACAAGCACTTCGACGATGCCCCGGAGGTCCTGCGGCGCGCTGACGATGCCGATCTTCCCGATCGAAGTGACGATCACCGAATCGCCCACCTCGAAAACAGGAGATTTCTTTTGCGGTGGCTGCTCCGCGGCGGATGAGGCTGCAGCTGGTTGATCCCGCTGCCCGGCCGTGTCCGTCCCCGGTTTGCCCGGTCCGGGCACGGAGGCGGCATGCCCGGCTAAGGCTTGCCCGCCTGCGGCAGGTCCGGGTTCCGCGCCGGCCTGAGCCCCAGGTGCCGCAACCTCCGGCTCCCGAGCCTGCAAAGACTGCCCCGGCACGGGACGGGGACTTACCGGTTCCTGCGTCGGGCCCAACGCAAGTCCCTGTGCCGGCTCCGGTGTCGGTATCGGCACGGGACGGACCGGCCTCTGCGCCAAGTCCAGCGCAAGTTCCTGCGCCGGCTCCGGCGTCGGCATCGACCACGGCGCTGGGCCTTGCTCCGCCCCACGCGCCAGCTCCTGCCCCGGCAACTGCGCCAGCCTCCGCCCCGGTGACGGCACAGGGTCCGGCAAAATGTCGTCCCACAGCGCCGAGCCTCTCGTCCCCTCCGCCAACTGGCGGCTGACGATATGCTGCGACCGCTCCACGATGCCCGGGGAGATTCCGAGCCGGCTCGCGATCTCGAGCGCGTAGCTGCGGCCGGCCTGGCCGATCGTCAGCCGGTACAGCGGGCGCAGCGTCTCCGCGTCGAATTCCATGCGCGCGTTCTGGAAGCCTTGCGCGCGGGAGGCAAACGTCTTCAACTCATTAAAGTGCGTCGTCACCAACACCGTTGCTCCTTTGCGAGCGAACTCCTCCAGGATGGCGATCGACAGGGCGATGCCTTCGCCGGGATCGGTCCCCGCCGCTAGCTCGTCGATGAGCAGCAGCGTGGACGGACCGGCCTCGCGCAGCATCGTAACAAGCGCGCTGATTTGCGCGGAAAATGTGCTGAGCGACTGCTCCAGGTTTTGCCCGTCGCCGATTACGGCCATAATGCCGCGGTACACCGCGAACCGGCTGCCGGGCGCCACCGGCACGAGCAGCCCGGACTGGACCATCAGGGCCAGCAGTCCGAACGTCTTAAGCACGACGGTTTTACCGCCCGTATTCGGGCCGGTGATGATCAGCGTCCGGTACTCCCGGCCGATCTCCATGTCCAGCGGAACCATCGTCTGCAGCAGCTTCGGATGTTTGGCCCCGCGAATGACGGTGTGCCCGTCCTCGCCGATCTCAACCGCCACGCCGCCGATCGCCGCCGCATATTTCGCTTTGGCGAAGATGAAGTCGTACGTCCCCGTAATTTCAATATTCCGGAATATCGCCTCGGCTTCCCGCTCGACCAGCTCCGCCAGGTAGCCGAGCACCTTGGCTTCCTCCCGCGCCTCTTCTCCCTGCAGCAGCTCCAGCTCGCTTTGCAGCGCCGACACCTCCTGCGGCTCGATAAACACCGTTTGCCCGCTGGTCGACTGATCCAGCATCCGGCCGTTCACTTGCTTGTAATAATCCTTCCTGACGGGGATGACGTACCTGCCGCCGCGCACGCTGACGATGTTTTCCTGCAAAATCGCAGCATGGCGGGCCATCACGGACTGAAGCTTTTTCTGAATCCGCTCTTTCACGACTGCGATCCTTTTACGGACTTTCTCCAGTTCCCGGCTTGCTTCATTCGTGATGACCCCGTGCCGGATGCAGCGCAAAATTTCCTGCTGCAGGAGAGGCAAATCCCGCAGGTCTTGGGCGTAAACGCCGATTCTCCAAGCCAGCTCGCCTTTGGAGGCCATATACTTCTTCAGTTGGCCGCAGCTGTGGAGAAAGGTTTGCACCGCCGTCAGGTCATGCTCGGTGAACAGGTACCCGGTGCCCAGCAGCGAAGCCACCAGCTCGATTCCCTCCAGCGATGGGAGCGGAACACTGGCCCCTTTTCCATATAGGGCAAGCGCCTCCGCCGTTTCCGCGATCGCCCGTTCGATCGGCCGTTTCTCCTCCAGCGGCGCCAGCTCCGCGATCCGGTTTCGCCCTTCATACGATACGGCGTAACTCATCAGCTCCTGTTTGATGCTCTCGTATTCCAGCATGTGAAGCGAAAATTTTTCCATGTCCAAAACCTCCTCATAATCGGTTCATCCTTCCATCCGGACGCACAAAAAAAGGCAAAGGACAGCACGAATGCCATCCTTTGCCTATACCTCTCCCGCTATATGCCTGTTCCCCCGAAAAATGCAAAAAAACCGCGCTGAATACAGCACGGCTTACATTCCAAAGCAACAGACAGCGCTAAAGGCACTGCATGATGTTCCGCGTGTGTTCTTAACTAAATTCAACAGACCGAAACAAGAGTACGCTCAAACAGACGTACGCGCCCAACATCAAACAGCCGCGAAGTCGCCCTGAATGCGTCCCTAAAAACCCGCTATCGGTCCATATGAAATTTGATTAGTTAAGAACATTCACCGACATCAAAATCTCTCCTGTCCAGAAGGATACCTCTAATTTAGCAAAAACCGCCGTAACAAGTCAATAATGAGAACTAACGCAATGTTAACAAAGCCATGTTTGGGTTATCTTGTTAAATGAGTGAATTGAATTATTTTATTCTTTCTCCTAATTCATGTATTATATTAGGGGTGTTAAAATGTAAAGCCAGTATTAAATAGCGTAACAAAGCGGAAAGGAAGGATCACGCCGTGTTACAATTCAACCGCATCCGGCTGGCCAACATCAAGCCGTTTGTCTTTTTCTCCGTCATCATGATATTGAAAATTTACATCGTTTGGATCACCATCTTTGACGAAGTTCCCGCCTGGGGGCCTCTGCTGAGGGAAATCCCCTTTATTTGGGCGCTGTTCTGCCTGATCGAATGGTTTTCTTCCAAGCGTAAAATCGGCCTTTATTTAACCGTCAACTTTATCGTCACCGCCATATTTTTTGCCGCAGTTATGTATCACAAATATTACGGGGTCATCGTTAATTACCATGCCCTGGATCAGGTCAATCAGGTGACTGCGGTCAAACACAGCGTATTTTCCTTGCTGGCGCCGTACTATCTGCTGATTTTTCTCGATATCGTCATCATCGGCTACTGGCTCCTGCGCAAAAAAAGAGCCGAGCAGCTCAGAAGCTTTTTTAACTTAAAAAAGACCAGCACCGGCGTGATCGCGGGTATTTTTGCGGCTTCGGTCCTCCTGTGCATCTTCAACGTATGGCCTAACCGGGCCAGCATGAACGAAATTAAGCAAGCGGAGAAAATGGGCATCCTGAACTACGAAACGTATACGATTTTTTCCGGCAAAAAAGAAGATCTCGTCGACAGCCGACAGATCTCCCAGACTAAAATCGACCAGCTTAAAGGTACTACACAGCCGGCCCACCCGAAATATTTCGGCGCGGCCAAAGGCAAAAACCTGATCATCATTCAATTGGAGTCGTTCCAAAATTTTCTGATCAACCTGAAGGTCGACGGCCAGGAAGTCACGCCGGTCATGAACCGGCTGGTGAAGGATAACATCTATTTCAAGCATTTTTATCAAATGGTCGGACAAGGCAACACCTCGGACGCCGAGTTCGTTGTGAACACCTCGTTCTACATTCCCTATAATGAGGCGGCCACGCAAAACTATCCGGACAAAGAGCTGCCCAGCCTGCCGAAATTGTTGAAGTCGCAGGGCTACGACACCGCTACGTTCCACACCAATGCGGTCGATTTCTGGAACCGCGGGGAACTGTACGCCGCTCTGGGCTGGGACCGTTACTATGACCAGAAGTTTTTCGGCACGGACGATATGGTCTTCTTCGGCCCTTCCGACGAAGTGCTGTACAAGAAAACCTCGGAAGAACTGGACAAAATGCAGCAGGGCGGCAAGCCGTTTTACGCTCAGGTCATTTCGATGACAGCGCACCATCCGTTTACGACGCCGCATGAGAAGGACAAAATCCAGCTGCCGGAACGGTATCAGGACAACATGGTCGGCGATTATTTGCGGGCGCAAAGCTACGCCGATTATGCGCTCGGCCAGTTTATCGACGATCTGAAGCAAAAAGGCATTTGGGATAACAGCGTCGTGGTCATTTACGGCGATCACCTCGGCCTGCCGATGTATTCCCTGGACAAACACGGCCTGGAGCTGATGCAGGAAATCTACGGCCGGGAATACAGCTATCGCGACATGCTCAACATCCCTCTGATCATTTCCGTCCCGGGCGAATCGCCGAAGGTGATGGAAAACGTGGGCGGCCAGGTTGATATTTTGCCGACGGTGGCCAATCTGATGGGGGCGTCTTTGGACGATCACATTCATTTCGGCGAGGACATCCTGAATCAGACGGAATACAATCTGCTGCCGCAGCGTTACTACCTGCCTTCCGGTTCGTTCCTGAACAACAAAGCTTTGTTTATGCCGGGGGTTTGGTACAACGACGGGACCCAATACCCGCTGGCCAAAGACGGCGTAAGCCAGGCTTTGACAACGGAAGACGAATACAACCGGGCGCTCGAGCTGCTCCGTCTCTCCGACAGCTATGTACAGCAGCTGCCGGACCGTGTTAAGGATGACAAGGAATAACTTGTAAAAAAGAACGCTGCCCCACGGCGCAAGGCGAGCTGCCTCTGTTGTAAAACAGGAAGCAGCCGCTCCAGGCTGGGGCGGCTTTTTTGCGTCGTCCGGGTTTGGTGCCCGGCTTGGTACTATATCTTCGCGGAGCTGCTCCCCTATCAAACAGGTATTTCGCGAGATGCCGGATTCTAACGGACACCAGCGCCGCTATTTCGGCGAAATTCAAGGGTGCCGCATCACAACGCCGGGCTCGCCACACCGTCCAGCGGGGTGTCCCCTGGCGGCTTCTCCTCCCTGCTTAGTTCGGCTTCTTTCATCCGCAAATATTTGCGGCCCCGCCAGCGGAAGTACGACAGGATGCCGCGCACGTATTCATCGGTGATCATGCTAAGGTAGATCGCGATGATGCCCCAACCCATGGAAACGCCAAACCAATAGGAGCAGCCGGTGGCAATGAGCCACATGAAAATCAGGGAGATGACCATCGTATATTTCGTGTCCCCGACCGCGTTCAGCGAGTTGCCGATCGCCATGTTGACCATTTTGCCCGGCTGCAGGAGCAAATTCAGCCACAGCAGCGCAACGCACAGCGCCAAAATCTCCGGATCTTTCGTAAACACGCCCATCAGCGCCGGACCAACCAATACGAGAATAAATGCGTTGACGATCACCAGCGGGAGCCCGAAGGCCAGCACACGGTAAACCGCACGGTAGGCCTCCTTCGTTTTGCCGGCGCCGTACAGGTGGGCGATCTGGATTTGCGCCGCCATCGCCAAGGAGAAGCCAAGCATGAAACAAAACGATTCCAGCGTATTCATGTACGTCCTTGCCGCGAGCTCGGTGGAACCGAGGATGGCGAGGAACGAAAAAATCGCAAGCTGTGAAAATACCCAGCTCGCCGAATTGACGCCAAGCGGCCAACCGATGACCAAAATTTCCTTAAACAGCTTGCGGTCGAAAACCGGCAAATCCCTAAATCCGATGCGCCGCTGAAAGGTGCCAATGAAGATCAGCAGCAGGACCACTGTTGCGATCAGCCGGCTGATTACGGTCGAGACGGCCACCCCGGTCAACCCCCACTGCGGAAAACCGAAAGCCCCGAAAATAAAACAATAGTTCATCGCGATATGGATGATGTTCATCCCTACCGCCGTGTACATCGGTCCTTTCGTGTTCCCGGTATTGCGGATCGCCGTTCCGAGCATGGAGATCATGGCGGTCAGGATCATGCCGCCGCCCACGATCGAAATGTACACCTCCGCCATCGGCAGCAATTCTTCGGGAAGCTGCAGCGCCCGGGCGATCGGCTTCGGCACGGCGATCAGCAAAACGCTGAGGAAGATGCCGATATACCCCGTCACTTTAAAGGCGATGATCGCTACGGTCCGGGCGTCCTCTTCCCGGCCGGAGCCTATTTTTTGCGCGATGACGATGCCGGCGCCGCTGGCAATGGTGGCAAACAGCGTCGTAAGCGCGTTAAACAGCTGATTGGAGAAACCGACGACCGCTACCGCGTTGTCGGAAATCCGGCTGACCATCAACGTGTCGACGGTGCCGAGCAAAATTTGCAGAAACAGCTCGATAAAAATCGGCCAGGCGAGCAGCCAAAGGGAAAACTTGTCTCTTTCGCCGCCCTTGGTTTTCTTCATTATTACAACCTCCTGTAGAAGGGGGAACGACCCTGCGCCCACCTCTATCTTGTTAGCACGAAACACATTATAGATGTTATATTGATATTAATGTATCAATGAATCAACTCAATCTTTTAATATTCCAACCTAAGAGGAGCTGGCGTTGTATGCCTCCGATCATCGAATTTACCGCGCCTCCCCTGCCGCATTATATCGTCAGCGGCGCTACGCCCCTGCCGGCCTTAGGCAAGCATCCCAGCCGGCAAAATATCGGCGCGTTTGACCTGCTCGTCGTCGTTTCGGGCTGCCTGTACGTTGGAGAAGAAGGCCGGAATTATGAAATCGGCGCGGGCCACGCCCTCATCCTGCGGCCGGATTGCTACCATTACGCCGTGGAAGGCTGCCGGGAAGAGACGCTGCATCATTGGCTGCATTTTCAAATTCTCGGCGATTGGCGCGTCCTCGAAGAGGAGGAATACCGGCAGCAGCAAGGAAGTTATGCGGACAACGAAACGCCGGGGCCGCCGGCTTTGCCCCTGTTCTCCACAACCTCCTATACCGTGCCGCTTCCCCAGTTCACGAAGCTCGCCCAACCGCAAAAACTGGCCGCCGCGATCAGCGAGCTGACGGAGATGAACCGCAGCATTCACTTAAGCGGCGTCCGGCTCAGGCAGCAGGCCTTGTTTCAGGAGGTCATCGTCCAGCTTTCCGCCTCCGCCGGCGGAGATGCGCCGTCCCCGCAATCGGTTTGCGCGGAAGCGGCCGCCTCCTACCTGCGCGAGCATTACCGCGAGCCCTTTTCCGCCACAAAGCTGGGCGAAAGCATCAACTTCCATCCCGTCTACATCGCCCGCTGCATGCAAAAGGTGTTCGGCTGCCCGCCGGCCGTATATTTGCTGCGCCTGCGCATCCAGCAGTCCAAGCTGCTGCTGCTGCAAACGGACCTGACCGTGGAGCGGATTGCCGAGCAGGTTGGCTTCAACACCGCCTCCTATTTCACCGCCTGCTTCACGAAAATGGAAGGCCTTCCGCCGCGGAAATACCGGCAGCGCTTCTTTTGGAACAAGCATTAGCAGACTAGTTTTAAAACTCCAGCGAAAACATAAGGGAAAAAAATGTCGCTATTTCGGCGATATTGCCCATTTTAAATAAATAGAGGAGTTTAATGGCGCTATTTTCTCGAGTCGCAGGGAGATGACCGCTTTTTGTACCGTTCATTGAAAATTAAGGCCAAAAAATTCCTTTAATGGTTACGATCATGGTTAATTCCGGAAAATAAGACCATAAAGTTCCGTTATTTTATGTGGGGGGGCTTCTCCCCTAACAAAAAAAGGCCGTCCAAAAGCAGATTTGTCTGCTTGGACAGCCTGAACGTCAAACTTATTTTTTGCCGGGATCGATATCCTGCGGCCGCAGCCCTTCCCAAATATTCGGGATGTTGACCTGATCCGGATGCTCGAAGACGAGAAAGGCGGTGGGAAGATACCGCTCCCCGTATTCCGAGGACGGCTTGTTGACGATTTCCCCGCCTTGTTTCACCAACACGGTGGACGACCCGCCGTCCAGATTGGCGGCGATGACCGCGCCGTGCTCCAGCATGATTTGCTGCACGTCGTACAGGCTCGCGCCGATGCTGTAGCCCGGCTGGCGCCCGTCGATCACGACGAACAGAATCGCGCCGTCTTCCCTTTGCCCCATCGCCGTTCGCGGAGCGATGCCCCAGCCTTCCTTCTGGTTACGGATCTGCCCCTTGCCGTTGACGATGATCCGCGGCTGGAACGTAACGGCTTCCTGAA
Organism: Paenibacillus oralis; assembly: GCF_003863965.1. Taxonomy (GTDB): domain Bacteria; phylum Bacillota; class Bacilli; order Paenibacillales; family Paenibacillaceae; genus Fontibacillus; species Fontibacillus oralis. The sequence goes on along the minus strand of NZ_RRCN01000001.1, from coordinate 2,872,561 downwards.
CCCCAAGCTCCTTTAGCTCCTCCAGCGTATATTTCCCGGCGATCATCTTCCCCTGCTTGTCCAGTCCGACCACCTGGGTGGACGTTTTGGAGCCGAGGCCGTTGTAATAAAGCTTGCCTTGCGAAATCACGAGCCCGATCGGCTTAAAGCCGTTGCCTTTCCAATTCGGATCGGCGAATCCCCCGCCATTGACGCCGGCGACGGCTCCGGTCCGCTGCACCATGCTGGACACCTTCTCGCCTTTGCCGCGTTTGGCCGGGACGCCAAGCCGGATTTTCGTCGGGTCGTTGACGGTCAAGACGTATCCGTGATAGCCGCTCCCCGAAACCTCTTCGATTTCGATAAGCGGTTTTTCTTCTTTGGTTTCTTCCTGCTGCGGGACCGCGATCGTATGGGTATCCTTCTCTTCGCCCATCTGCTCGAATTGAGCTTGATAAGCGGCCACCCGCTTGTCAAGCTCCGCTTGCCCGATAATATATTTGGCCCAGTGCCGGTGCTGCGTCGTAATCAAGGTATCGGCCATAAGGAACCGGACGTTATTGCCGGAAGGCGTAAAAAACAGCCATATCATAGCCGCCATTCCGATCCATAACATCACTAGAAACACTCGTGAGGAATAATAGATAAAGCCGCGTTTCCGCCTTTTTTGCGTTTTTCTGCGTTTTTGGCCCCGTTTCCCGCGGTTTTTAACCGAGGTCCGGCTGGGTAAAGATGCTGAGGGCATGTCGATTTTCCCCTTACCTGATCTAAGATCCAATGATGCTTATATAACGAATGCTCCGGGGTGAAAGTTTCAGTGACCGAATAATTGCCCCGTTTTTCTCTCATACTTAGCATGATTCCAACCTATTACAGGAGGCATAAACGCATGTCCGCAATCAAATTCGCAATCGTGTACTACAGTTCCACGGGAACCAACCATAAGCTGGCCAAGATGGCTGAGGAAGCCGCCAAGAGCAACGGGGCTGAAGTAAAGGTGATGAAAGTGCAGGAACTCGCGCCGGAAGCAGCCATCAACGGCAATCCGCAATGGAAAGCCCATGTGGAAAACACCAAAGACATCCCCGTCGTCACGCTCGAAGATCTGCAATGGGCAGATGCTGTGCTGTTCAGCGTGCCTACGCGGTTCGGCAACGTTCCGGCGCAGATGAAACAGTTTTTGGACACAACCGGCGGATTGTGGTTTCAAGGCAAACTGATCAATAAAGTCGTCAGTGCAATGACATCAGCCCAAAATGACCACGGCGGTCAGGAAGCGACGATCTTGTCGCTGTATACCACAATGTACCATTGGGGAGCCATCATTGCGGCCCCGGGTTATACGGATCCCGTTCTGTTCACGACGGGCGGAAATCCTTACGGCACAAGCGTCACCGTCGATCAGGACGGCAACATGACCGAAAACGTTCAGCCCGCCGTCACGCATCAGGTGAAGCGGATGCTGGAGATCGCCGCCAAGCTGAAGAGTTAAAGGAACGATTGAAGGCTGCAGCCTTACGAAGCCCGGGTGTACAAGTATACGGTGACTTAAAGATGCGATCCCCCGCTGGCGTCGATCAACTGCCCCGTAATCCAGCGGCTGTCTTCGGAAGACAGGAATGCGGCGATATCCGCGACATCCTGCGGCTGCCCCCATCTTCCGAAGATGGAATAGTCCGCGCCAAATTGACGCGAGTCCGGATCCTGGAGCATCGGAGCGTTCATCTCCGTCTCCACGAAGCCGGGCTGAATGGCGTTGATCGTAATGCGGCGCGGGCCAAGCTGGGCGGACAAGGACAACGTCAGCGCGTTGAGCGCCCCTTTTGTCATGCTGTAGGCGGCAACGCCGGGCAATGAGATCCTCGTCACGGCCGACGATAGGTTAATGATCCGCCCCTCGTCCCGCAGCCTCGGCAAAGCTTGCTTGACCAGGAAAAACGGTACTTTCACGTTAATGCCCATAAGTTCGTCAAAAGCTTCCTCCGTCGTTTCCTCAATAGGCAGCGGCAAACCGATCCCCGCATTGTTCACCAAAATATCGAACCTGGTGTCGTACGTGCGTGCTTTTAAAGCCTCGTCCAATGCCTCATAAAACGCCCCCACGCTTTCGGTATCCTTGAATTTTTGACCTATCGCAAATGCGGTTCCCCCGCTTTGCTCGATGGCGCGGACGACCTCTTCGGCCGCTTCCCGGCTTTGCCCGTAATGGACGGCTACCAATGCCCCTTCTTGCCCCAGACGGATCGCAATGGCTCTGCCGATCCCCCTGCCGGCTCCGGTAACCAGCGCGGTTTTTCCTGTTAATTTCCCCATGTTCCATAACCTCCAAAAATTTAATATTAAATTCAAATAGATTATGGCATAGGGCGGATTTTGTTATGTTGCTCTCTCATTCGCGCCTAACGGAATGCGCGTTAATCCAACAAAGAAAGTACTACAGACACGGAATTATCGGCAAAAAGCCGTTCAGGACGCGCTTTCAGCAGCACGGTAAGACCGATGAGCGATACGACCAGTGTCTGGGCCAGAGCTTGCGCATTCAAATCCGCTTTAAGCTCGCCAGATTGTACGCCTTGTCCAAGCTTTTCTTGGAATATTACGGCAAGATACATCTCATGTTCTCTAGTAAGAACTTCAAATTTCTTGTCATGAGGCGCCAGTTCCACCATCGTATTGATGCAAAAACACCCGCGATTCTCCCCCCCTTGGTATTCCGCCTCCACCAGACTCTCAAAGTAGGAGCGAAACGCTTCTTTGACAGATGCGTGTTTTTGCAGTCTGGTGCGGACATAAGAAGCGTGGGACCCCATATATTTGCGCAGCGCAGCTTCGAACAGCTCCGTTTTGTCTCCAAAAGCCGCGTATAGGCTTGGCCGCTGAATCCCCATTCTCGAAGTCAGATCGGTTAAAGAAGTAGCCTCGTATCCTTTCTCCCAAAACAATTCCATGGCAGCCTCTAAAGCCTTTTCCTTATCAAATTCGCGAAGTCTGGCCATCATTACCTCCATTATTAAGTATTGATTGGTATAAAATTATACTATTTTTTAAAATGCTCATTGTCAATGATCGCTAAAAACACAATAAATTTGTTGACAAAAAAAGTTTTAAGACAGTATAGTTTATGTTAAATTATGTACCGATTGGTATATAAATTTTTTTTAGCGATGGAGGATACAAAATGGAGAAATACGAAGCGAAAGCAACCGCTGGCGCCTGTACTGGCAAGACTACATCTCAAGGACCCGCCTTAACGTCCGAATCGGCTGCTTCTTCTTTCATGTCGTACAAAATAGCCCTGTTGTTCGCCATCGCCTGCGGCCTGGCGGTTTCCAACGTTTACTACGCACAGCCGCTGCTCGATTCACTGGCGGAACAATTCGATATCACCCGATCGTACGTTGGAATCATCATTACGCTTACGCAAATTTGCTATGCACTAGGGCTATTTATGCTGGTGCCGCTCGGCGATTTTCTTAATCAGCGCCGGCTTATCATCGTGATGATGCTAATATCCGCAGGGGCCCTTACCGTTGTTGGCATCGCCAATAACATCGCCGTGCTGTTTGCCGGCTTAGCGTTTGTAGGATTGCTCTCGGTCGTAACGCAGGTGTTAGTATCGTACGCATCCACTTTAGCCGCCCCGGCCGAACGTGGAAGCATCGTCGGGTTGGTGACCAGCGGAGTGGTGATCGGAATTTTGCTCGCGCGAACATTTGCCGGAATTCTAACGGATATCGCCGGATGGCGTTCGGTTTATCTGGTCTCTGCAGCTTTAATGCTGATCATGTGTGTAACTTTATACCGGGTACTCCCGCAATATTACGGTAAAAAGGATCCATTATCCTATCCGCAATTGCTTCGCTCGGTGGTTCAATTATTCGTACAAGAAAGAGTGCTGCGCATCCGCGCAGGTTTGGCTTTACTCATATTCACGGCGTTTAGCACATTATGGACATCTCTGGTGCTGCCTTTGAGCTCGCCTCCGACATCGCTATCGCATACCGCAATCGGGGCGTTTGGTTTGGCCGGCGTTGCCGGCGCGTTAGCGGCGTCTAAGGCCGGCCAGCTTGCCGATCGTGGCCTAGGGCAGAGAACGACGGGCTTGGCGTTGGTTTTGTTGTTGATATCTTGGCTGCCGATCAGCTATGCCGAATACTCCTTGCCTGTCCTAGTCATCGGCATCCTCCTACTTGACGCGGCGGTGCAAGCGGTGCATGTCACGAACCAGAGTTTGATTTTTGCCATGCGTCCCGAAGCGCGAAGCCGGCTCACTGGGGGATACATGATCTTTTATTCCATCGGCAGCGCAACCGGAGCTATCGCTTCAACCCATATCTACGCTTACTCCGGCTGGAAAGGAGTGTGCCTGTTCGGCGCCGCTGTCAGTACAGCGGCTCTTTTGTTTTGGGGATTGACCCTTCGGCAGACTAGACCAGACCGGCGTCCACATCGGGGAAGCTGACGGCTTCCTGCCGACCGGCAAACCCGTCATAGAAATTGCGAGAGACGGATGCCGAAGTAACCAAAGGAATAGCTTTTCAGAAACTTTTCAGCCCTCTATTACGTAAAAGTTGATAGATATTGTCGATCCTTTTTGAACTTTGGAGGTGGAGGAATTGAACAGAAACCGGAAACGGGGCGTTCCCGTGCTTATCCTTGTCCTGCTCGCCGGCGGGCTGCTTTTTGGGGGCGGAAAACCGGCTGAAGCGGGCTATTGGAACGATTTTTGGAGCGGGGTCAATGAACTGTCGCAACTCCCCTCCGAGGTGAGTGAATTAAAGGCGGATTACCAGAACACTATGGACAAGCTCGATGCGACCCAGGAAACGCTGGAAAACTTCCGCCGGCAAAACGAGGAGTTAATGGAGCGCAACAGGGAGCTCGCCGCTACCGTATCGGCTTTGACGGAGGCGCAGCAAACCCGCGACGCCAATACGCGGAAAATCCGGGTGCTGCTGTTTACCGGCCTCGCGCTGCTTGCGGGCTATTTTATCGTGCTGCGGCTCGTCCGGTTGGCGCTCCGCCGCTAACTGCCGCTACCGGAGAGGAGGAGTCCAGGATGGATATTCAAGAGTATAACGACCAGCCGGGGTTAGGCGGGCATACAGTAACCTTCGACTTGCACGAAGCCGACAAGCTGCATCTGCTGCACCCCGGGCAGGTCATAGCTTACCGGGGCCCCGCCCATCACCGCACCGACAGACTGATGAATATGAAGGGCATCTACCGGAAACGCAAGCTGTTGCAGGCCAACTTCACGGGGCCCTGCCGGGTGACCGCTTCTCTTCCTCCCGCCATCGGTTTAAAACGGATCGAGTTTGCCGGGGGGAGCGATCTGCTGTATGACTTCCGGCATCTCTTTTTTTATACCGAAGGCATCCGTATGGAGAATCGCATTCTTAGCATGAAAAACATGATGATCACCCGTGACGCGGTAAAAGTCAAGTTTTCCGGCCAGGGACAAATCGGGATTCTGACCCAAGGACAGGTGATTGAGCTGCCGCTGCATCCCGAAGAGCCGCTTTACGTGGAAGCCGGACGGGTGCTCGCTTATCCCGAGCACGCCAAGCTGGAGCTCTCCGTTTACGGCAATCATTTAGCCAGCCAACATATGCGCTACCAGTGGAAAATAACCGGCCAGGGCTCGGTGCTGGTCCAATCCGGCGGTCCCGGGAGCGGAGAACTGGTGCGGGATCTGCAGGCGGAGGACGGCATCGTCAAGCGTTTCCTGCGCGAGGTGATCCCTTTTGGCGGCGTGTTTATTAAATGATTGGCCTTCAAAATAGGGCCCAAAATAGCGGCATTTTATGTCCTTATTTTCCTATGAAGGGCCCAGAACCCGGGCATTTCCTTGTGATTCGAGAAAATAGCGACATAAATTTCCTCTATTTCTCTCAAATAGACGGATATCACCGGAATAACGACATTTTTAGGCCTTATGTTTTCGAAGTAGTTTCTAAGAGCAGCCTGGTTTTTGCAGGTTGTCCCGGCACAATACAAAAGAGCACCGCCGGTTTATCGGCGGGCTCCTGCTTTGATGTTCAGCGGCGTCCCGCTCTCTTGCGTCCAATCTGAATCAGTTAATACGGAACCTGCGGGCCGATCAATGTGTAATTACCCTCGAATAAATCGGCGCGCACTGTACAGAGTTATTCAACCCAGCGGATCACGTCATCTGCTTCTCTTCTTGTCTTAGGACGCGGAGCTTTGACACGGTATCCGAACGCAGCCATCACGCTGATTCCGTACTGATCGTTTTCCAGCAGCCCTTCTTCACGTAAAATGGCGTCCACACTGTCTCTATCGAAGCCTTCGATCGGGCAAGAGTCAATACCGATGAGAGCGGCGCTGGTCATCATGTTGCCGAGAGCAATATAGGTTTGCTTTGAAGCCCAATCAAACAGCGCGCGTTCCGACTCCATCAGCTTGAAATCCCCTTCCTGGAACTCCTGGTAACGGCCCATCATGTTTTTGACGTTATCTGCCGGAATTTGTTTGACCCCGGTCATTTGCTGCCAAAAGTAATCGGAATCGTATCTTGCATCCTTGCGTGCCAAAATCAACACAAGATGACTGGCGGTAGGCATTTGGCCTTGTGCCCCCCAGCTCACGGCACGCAGTTGCTCACGCAAATCCGGATTCTGGACAACGACAAACTTCCAGGGCTCAAGGCCAACCGAGCTTGGAGAGAGCCGGGCCGTTTCCAGAATGAAATTAAAATCTTCAGCGGCGATTTTCTTTGTCGGATCAAATTCTTTGGTGGCATGTCTAAATTCGAAGGCTGCCAATATCTCTTCTTTTTTTATGCTGTGGTTCATTGAATCCAGCTCCTTTAATGTAAATCGGCAATAGTTTTTTTCATCCTATCACTTCCAATATTTGGTTGTCAATTAGTAATTGTTTTTTGATATATTTTTGCTATCGTCACCAAAAGGTGATTCTATGGGTATTGAGCTTGTTGCGGCCTTCCATTTAACGCAGCCGGATAAAATACCTGTTGTAGTGCGAAATAACCACGGCAAATGCCGCGAGTCCCCTAATGCCTTCCAAATAAAATAGCTTTTTCTCGGATGTCTCTTCTTTCATTTTTCCCCTTCTTTCATGAGTAACTACTATAACATGCGACACGCTACCGCTCCAAGTTCCTAGTAGGATGATCCGGAAATAATATGGCTTATCTGCGGACAGGGGCCATGGATCACTTTGTTCTTATTAGGCTTGTGCTCGGTATCGTCCCCATAAAATAGAGGAACTTTAGGGTCTTATTTTCCGAATTTGAGTCTATTCATCACCATAGGGGAACTTTTGGGTCTTATTTTTCGATGAACAGGTCGAAAGGCGGCCTTTTACCACTAAATCGTGAAAATAGCGCCATAAAATTCCTCTATGTTTACGCAACATAGGGGATGTCGCTGAAATAGCGCCTTTTTTTTCCTTTATGTTGTCACCCGAGATCTTCAATAGACTAGTTTTGCCGTTTTCTCAAGTCTTCACTTGCCATCATGCTAACGTTATTGGTAGAATCGTCTACTAGTAGCTTCCCTCACCGGTTAACAGATGCGTGCCCATGAGCACGTTAAACATAAAAACCAATATACTGGTTAAGAAATTGCAAACTCGCCATTCGTTCTCTAATATTCATTACTGGTTTTCCTTTTTGTTATTCGTTGTAAATGCCAATATAAAAGACTTCTTTTATCCTGCTTCGATAAAATTTCTCGTTATATTCTTCACCCACTTAAATTGACGATACCGCATTAAGGCAGCCGGCATCTTAACAATTTCATCCAAGCTGATTACGGCATATAGAGCAATAGGTGGTAAATGCCACACAAAAGCGCTGATGTAACTTAACGGCAAAATAATGCCCCACATTACTATCGTATCGCACCAGAAGCCAAATTTAGAATCTCCTCCTGCGACGAATAAACCAGCAATGGTCGTCGCGTTCATCGACTTGGCAATACAATAATAAACGCATATATAAAGCATGCCATGAAGATAGTCTTGTGTGTTTTGATTCAAATCAATCGCATAGAACACCAGCGGTTTCATTAATAAAATTAGCCCGCCGGAAAGAGCGCCAAAAATCAATGCGTACCAGATCATCCGACTTCCGGCCCTTTTTGCCATCTCAATTTCATTGTTGCCTAAATACTTCCCTACAAGTACCGATCCCCCAGTAGCAATGCCTCCACATAATACAACAGCCAAATTTTTCACCACTGACGCAACGGAATTGGCTGCGACCATATCAGCATTTACATGTCCAATAATTGCAGCTGTTGCAGTTAAGGCGCCGCCCCAAACGATATAGTTACCTTGTACAGGTGTTGTATATCTTAAATAATCCTTAAGCAATTTACGCTGAACATTATCACGCACAGGCAATTGAAAGCGAATTGTCCCCCGTGTAATGGAATAAATAAAGCACCACCCCAGTTCAAAGAAACGAGCAACAACTGTAGCAAGCGCAACTGCCGTTATCGCTTTTTCTTGGATGTCTGGGAAAAACACAAATATACATAATGCGTTCAATAGAATATTTAAAAGTAAGCCTGAGGAACTAATCAAGGCGCTCAATCTTGCATTTTCCATACTTCTTATCACGCCGAGATACATTTGAGTGAGGCCCATCGCAAGGTAGGAAAAGGAAATCGTATGAAGAAAATTCGCTCCGTATCTAATTAATTCTTCGTCCTTCGTAAAAAAGCGCATTAGTTCATCCGGAAATGCCAAAGAAACCACGAAAAAGATCAGAGAGATCATAACCGCAAACACGCTGGCGATACTGAGAACTCTTTGTATAGTTTGCAAGTCCTTTTTACCCCAGTATTGAGCAGCAAGAACACCTGCTCCCGCCGAAATTCCCATATAAAACAAGGTCAGAACAAAAGTGATTTGTCCTGCCAGCGATACAGCCGACATTGCAGACTGACCCACCACCCCTAACATTACAACATCTGCTGAGACTGCAGTTGCCGCTATAAGGTTCTGCAATGCGATAGGAATGACCAAGTATACAAGCTCCCGATTGAACGTACGATTAAAATTAGCGCCAGCTGTATTTACCAGCTTTACACGTTTTTGCACTCTACCCCTGCTTTCATAAAACTCCCTCATCTATTGATTCATCTCAAATTGGCTTCTTCATCCAGATCTTCTTTCGTAATTTCTCTGTCTTTGTAATAATATTTTTGGTCATGTTCATCGATCGTGCGCATTACTTTGCAAGGATTGCCAACGGCTACGGAGTTCGCCGGAATATCTTTGGTTACTACACTCCCGGCACCAATAACAGTATTTTCACCGATGGTGACCCCAGGACAGATTGTGACATTTGCCCCGATCCAACAATTGTTCTCGATTTTCACAGAATCTGCGAACATATATCCCCGATAATCCGGGTGGATCGGATGTCCCACAGTAGCAATTGTTACAGCTGGTCCGAACATCACATTTTTCCCGATAATAATCTTAGTGTCGTCAACAAAATTGCAATTAAAATTAATGTAAGATCCTTCACCAATTTCAATGTTTGTTCCATAGCAAAAGTAGAAAGGCGGTTCAATCCACGCATTTGTTTCTTTGCCAAATATTTCAGACATAAGCTGGGCGCGCTTATCCAAGGCATCTGGTCCCGTTGAATTGAAGGCAAGCATTCTTTTTTTCGCCTGCATTCTGTCTTCAGGCAGTCCTTCACAGTAATCAGTAAATAACTTTCCAGAAGCAATTCGTTCTCTCATAGTCATATTTTTTCTCTCCTTATAAAGCCAAAATTTTAGCTGTTTACGTTATAACGGCTTAACCAGCTGTTTCAACATCTATTATTTTCTTTCTTAGAAGTTATCAAAATTGTATTATCTCATTGTGGTTTTATCCACCAAAATCAAATATAATTTTATCAAAATCGTATTTTCTTTTTAGGGAGATGAACAATGAATGTAAAGCTGGAAGTATTCTCCGACTTATCGGAAGAACTAAATTACAATCTTCCCGATTTCCCCCTTTACGTACGAAAAGGATCACTAAATCAATTTGATAAATATGCTGCTGCGTGCCACTGGCATCCGGACTTAGAGTTCATCTTAGTGCTGGATGGGGAGATGGAATATTTTGTGAATGGAGAAATTGTGAATATTGTGCAAGGAAATGGCTTTTTCGTTAATAGCAGACGCCTTCACTATGGTTTTTCTTCTAAAAAAGTCAATTGTTCATTCATCGTCATTGCAATACATCCCGCACTGTTTGGAGAAAACACATATTTGGGCAAAACATACTTTGAAGAGAAATTCGGTTCAAATACTGAAGACTACATTTTAATTACTCAGCAAAGTAATTGGGAAAAAGATATCCTACTAGCTTTAGATCAAACTTATAAGGAAATGAACAGCACTTCATATAACCCACTACGACTTCATTCTTTGGCTGCAGAGCTTTGTGCAACCATCAGTGATCATATACAGAAGGTTCCTGGGCAAGTTAACGATAACCAGTCGTGGGTTACTCTTAGGAATATGACTGGATTTATTCATCATCACTATGATTCAAAAATAACGCTCAATGAAATTGCTGCCGTTGGGTCTGTCTGTCGGAGCAAATGTTGCGAATTATTTGGCAAATATACTGGGAAAACGCCTAACTCGTATCTAGTGCGGTATCGCATTCAGAAGAGCTGTGAGATGCTGACGGAAACAAATAGATCTATTAGCGAAATTGCGATAAGATGCGGATTTCAAAGTGCGAGTTACTTTTCATATGTTTTTCGTAATGAAATAGGCTTGACGCCACTGAATTATAGAAAAAATATCCAAGCGTTACAACGATTTTGAATTCTATGATGAATTCCTTAATCTAATAATGTCTAACTATCTAAGCCCAGAAGCGACAGCGACTTTTTTTAGTTTCTATCTCTGTTGTTTTCGTCATCGTTCATATACAAGTAATCCTCACTATTATGATTAAATCTTTTGGATTGACGCTTAGCTAATTTTTCAAACCAAGCAGCGCTGATTAAGGCCCGAAACAAAAAATATAAACAGGTTAAGAAAATAGCAACTAACATAATTTGAAGAAGCATATAATTTTCCTCCTGTAATAAAAGATGAATTGAATAGACCATTCACTTTAAGAATAGTATATTTTTCATCATGTTTCCTTCAAAATAGGCTTTAATTTTATCAATATCGTATATTGACATAGAAATAGTATTCGTGAAGCAGATCAGTTGTTTTGGTGATTATTGCTTAGAAAGGCATTTGTGAGGGTTTCTCAACAAGCTGAATGAGCGAAAACAAACTCACCATCACTGCCATATGCGGAAGTCTTCGTGAAGGTTCTTTCAATAGAAGGGTGTTAAAGGCTGTGAAAGAGCTTGCGCCAAAGCATTGGGAAAGTCATCACGTTGACTTATCAACGATTCCTCTTTATAATTCTGACATCGAGAGCCAAGGCGATCCCCAGTCGGTTGCCGAATTTAAAGAAAGCATTCGAAAAGCGGACGGTGTTCTGATTGTCACCTGCGTCCGAGTAAAAGCTCAGTGCTGTTTCAATAAACTTTTGCGATTGCAAGTGCTACTCCGGGCAGTGGGGGGACAGCGCAGTCACAAGACCAGGTGAGACAGACACTGCTTGCCATGAATGCCTATACCGATGCCGGGTCTGAAGGTTCTCATCGGCAGCAATCACGAAAAACCGAATGAAACCACCAGAGAATTGGACGACGAATCAACGCTTCGCCATTTGGACAGATTTCTGATAGCTTTCGAAGAATGAATCTTGGTCTTTAAACAAACTCATAAGTGAAGGATGTGAAAGAATTATGAGTAATCAGAAAGTATACTATGGTAAAGATATCGAGGTAATGTTTAATTCGGAGGTATGCATTCATTCCGGTATTTGCGTAAAAGGTCTCCCTGGTGTTTTTGATTTAAGCAAGCGTCCTTGGGTTAATCCCGATGCTGACACTATGGAGGCAATTGCCCGACATATTGACACCTGTCCAAGCGGAGCACTGACGTATAGACTTCTGAACGGTGAATATTCAACAAAGAAAGAGGGATGAACATGCATATTGTAGATCATGATACCGCTAATAAAAGATTTCTTATTCGAGATAACGGCGGCATTGCTGCGGTGATGACGTATGTAATCTCAAGTCCGGAGCTCTACATTATTGATCACACTTTGGTCGAAAATGCTTACCGAGGACAAGGGCTTGGCGATAAGCTGGTCAAAGCTATGGTGGAATACGCGCGGGAAAACGGTATTAAGATTTTACCCTTATGCCCGTTTGCCAAGGGACGATTCGAACGTCTCTCCGAATACGCGGATGTTCTCCATAAATAATCACTAATAATATAATTATGACAATAGTAAGAGAAAATAAATGGTAAGCATATCAAAGAAGACGCAGCTATAGAATACTTGCAAAAAATTGCAAATTCTTTGGCTGTTGTTAAGGGAGAGAGATAATTTTTTCAAATAACCTCTCTCACGGTTTGGACATACAAGAAAAGACGGGTGAGAATTTTACTCAACCGTCTTTTTTCTCAATCTAATATCTCCATAACTCCATAGGCACTACAACCGAGGGCTAAGGGTGTAGTAACCGCATTAATTTCACCACATTGTTAATCAAATTGAAAATTTATAGCCAACGCATTTTCATTTTTAAGCACTATATTTTGCGTAGAGCCTTAACTAATAACCACCATGTTGAGCTAATATGGTAAAAATAGGTTGCTGAAGCAAACCCGAAACAGGTAGAATTAGTGCTAACGATAAAAGAAGGCTGCAGATCAATTTCTTTTTCATACTACCTGATACACCTCACTAATTATATTTTTATACTTTAAACAAATCTCTTCAGTAGCCGCATGTCTGAATTGTTCAAATAAAACCATGAACTTAATAATACTGTCCTCCTTATTAATCATAACTGAATTTTCCAAACCTTGCAGCATATATTTAAATCCTATTATGTAGTCACCTTTACGATGAAAATATAGTGATAAGTCATATAAAAAACCAGGGTAGTAATCAGGGATGACCTGACTTTTATACAAATCATTCGTTTGTGGATATACAAATGTTTCGATTTCTGAATTAAATTGTTGGAGAATATGATCCACATCAATTTCATAACGATTTGCGGCATACATAATATTAACTAAAGCTACAAGCATCTCATCCGGTTGACCCTTTATGTATTCTACATATTCTCCTAAAACACTTATATCACCTCCCATAAGCTTATTAGCATAGATATTAGCTATTGCCCATTCCTTGGATAAATTCAACCAGTATAGGGTCTCAGAATCTTTTTCTTTTACCCAGCTTAGATCGGCGTAGTCGTATGTTAATTGCAAAGCTTTTTTAAAATCATTCCTGCTTTCATATACATTTGCCTTCAGAAGTTTTGGGTAAGCTAAATAAACAAAAAGCGGTCTACTCAACTTGCTTTGTATTTCCTGAAGTGCTATCTCGGAACGCGCTTCTCTGTAATAATGTATCTTAGCTTTATTTTCCATTTCATTTGCCAATATTTCCACCCGGTCCCATTGATGAAGAGAACGATACAAATTAGCTAAGTCTTTTAGTGCGTCTAGTTGCTGGATTTCATCCATTCGTTCAATATAGGGTTCAAATTGACATGCAATCCTAAAATTTGATACCTGATCTTTCCCAATCCGTATTTTAAACAGTCGGTATTGACATAAGGCCAATCGTTCAGAATATTGCTTTCTCTCGCTCATGGCTACATTTTCATACAGTATTTCTGCCGCCTTATAATTTCCGCTTCCGAATAATTCCTCGGCCAGTTCAAACAATGGAGTGGAATACATCAAATCATCCAGTAAAAAACTTGCCATTTCATGAATACAGTCCAACTTACCTAATTCAGCACACTTATGAAGAAAGGGGCCGATTCTTCTCCAGTTCGGATTAATATCTTTTAGAAACTCATTAATGTAGTTTTCATAGAAATGTCCTTTAGGAAATCCCAATATCTCTGTAACACGATCCAAATGATCGACGGTTAAGGTTCGGTTACCATTTAATAAATAACTAAGTGTCCCTACGTTAATATCTAGCTTTATAGCAAGCTGTCTTGTGTTTAAATCGTTCTGTTTCATATAAGAAATAACTTCAGCAAGTATCGTAGATGAGTCCAATGAAACCACTCCTTATTTTTATATTTTCAATAGATTAAGGATTACATCCACAATGCCGGCATCTGGAATTTTATGTATATTACAAATATATACTTTTTTTGTACTATGGTCAATTTATTCATTATTTTGTAGTATGTCTCTCGCTTATAGAGTGATGTGGTAACACCTCTATGTTTTTTCTCTTCCCTAAGCGACGGGCAGTTTTTTCAGACCTGAGGGTTCGATTTATACTTGGCGGAAACCTCCCGTAAGTTAATTCCTGTTTTTCTTGACAGATATACAAGCGTTCGTAACGCGGTGAATGAATAAGTAGCAGAGACAGAAAAATAGCCTGTTGAGGGTTTCTCAACAGGCTAAATGAGCACAACCGCTCATCCTTTTTTGATTCATCTGGTTATAACCGTACCCTCAGCCAGAAACGTTTATTTTGACCAAATGAATTTTATATATATTTCTCAGCAATTTATGAAGCAGCTCAATTATTGACCGCTTTCCCAGCTATATCCGGTAAGCCTTCATCGCCTTGCGCAGCTCTTTCAGCGTTGGACGTTTGCCGTATAGCAGCACGCCCGTGCGGTAAATTTTCGCCGAGAGCCAGCCGAACAGGAAAATCGCGACGGTGAGGATGAGCAGCGAAAGCGCGATCTCCCACACCGGCGTTGTTCCGACGCCGATCCGGACGATCATCGATACGGGCGAAACGAACGGGATATAAGAGCTCACCTTAAGCAGTACCGAATCGGGGCTGCTCAAGCTGAATATCCCGATATAAAAAGCGACCAGCGACAGCATCGTAATCGGCATCACCGCCTGGCCAAGCTCCTCCGTCCGGCTCACCAGCGAGCCGATGGCGGCGAACAGCGTAGCGTACAGGAAGTAGCCGAGGATATAGAAGATCAGGCCAAGCACCAGCACCTCGACGCGTATTTGCGACAAATCGAGGTTGAAATCGGCCAGCACCGGCTGATTGTACGGCAGCGAAACGTTGATCGCGATAACAGCCGCAAACACGAAAATCTGCAGCAAGCCGATAAAAAACATGCCGATGATTTTGCCGAACATCTGCGCCAGCGGCGACACGCTCGTAATGAGAATCTCCATAATGCGCGAGCTTTTTTCCGCCGTCACCTCGGAGGCAATCATATTCCCGGTCATGGTGATCGTCATGAAGAACAGGATGATCAGCGCGTATACGACGACATAGTTGATCGCGCCGGGCTCCGCCCCGCTGCTTCCGGCCTGACCCGCTTCCGCGGCGGACTTTACCGCATCGATCTGAACCGGCGCGTTGAGCGCGGCGATTTGGGCTTCATTCAGCATGCCTTTCGTAATGTACTGCACTTTCACGTGCTGCAGCGCCGCCTGCAGGGCGGTTTGCAGTTCCGCCTTCATCTGGCCGGACTCAGACGTATAAGTCACCGCCGGAAAACCGCTATCCGCCCCGGGGGCAAACTGCAAATAACCGTCGATTTTGCTTGCCTCGAGCTCTTGATCCAGCGCGGTCTCATCCGCGTTTTCGTAGGGGATCAGCGTAAAATTAGCTGCCGGCTGCTTTTCCGTATAGGCCGTTAAGGCCTCCGCCAGCTCCGGCTGTCCGGCATAGACAACGCCAATCTTCGACGGTGAGTTGTCGCCTCCGGTAAATTTATCGATAAAATAAGGCACATGCAGGCCGACGGAAACGAGCAAAGCCAACACGACCGTCGTGATGATAAAAGCTTTTGTCCGCACCTTGTTCATAAACGTAAAGCCGATCACCGTGCGCATTTTATTCATTCGAATCACCCACCTCCCGAATAAAGATTTGGTTGAGCGTCGGCTCCTTGATTTCAAAATGCTCCACCTCGGCGGATTCCAGCGCTTTTTTCAGAATGGGCTGCGCGGCGGATGCATCCTTGATCCGGAGCAAATAACCGTTACCTGTCCGCTCCACCGCTTTAACGCCGGCTACACTTTCCAGGCCGGTCACTTCCCCCGCCGTTTTCAGCAGCACCTCTTCGCGGGGATAAAGTTTTTTGAGTTCCTGCAAATTGCCTTGCAGTACCGTGTTGGAGCGGTGCAAAATCGTAATGTTGCGGCACAGTTCCTCCACATGCTCCATCCGGTGCGTGGAAAATAAAATGCTGGTGCCCTGATCGCGCAGCTCCTTCACCGTCGCCTTGAGCAACTCGACGTTAACCGGATCCAGCCCGCTGAACGCCTCGTCCATGATGACGATCTTCGGCTTGTGGACGACGGCGGCGATAAAGCCCATTTTTTGCTGGTTCCCTTTGGACAATTCCTCGATTTTTTTGTCGTAATATTCCGGCACTTCGAAGCGTTCGAGCCAATATTTCAGGCTTTTGTCGGCCTCCGCCGCAGACATCCCTCTTAGGCGGGCCAAATAAATGATTTGGTCGCTAACCTTCACCTTGGGGTACATGCCCCTTTCCTCCGGCAAATACCCCATCTCGTGCTGGAGTTCCCTGCCGTACGGCTTGCCATGGTACAAAATGCGTCCGCTGTCCGGATAGATCAGCCCCAGCACCATTCGCATCGTCGTCGTTTTGCCGGCCCCGTTTGCGCCAAGCAGACCGTAAATTTCTCCTTCCTCCACCCGAAGCGAAATATGATTAACGGCCGTTTTTTCACCGAACTGCTTCACCACGTTTTCCAAAACCAACGGATATGCCATTACTTCTCCCCTTCTCTCGTCAAAAAATCACCCGGAGGATAACCCTGCAACCATAACTTCAAAATTTCCTCCAACTCCAGACTCCGGCTCTGAATCACCTGCAGTCCATGGTCTTCGCACCACTGCGTAAAATCGCCATTGTTCCTAACGGCCAGCTTGCTGATGCCGGGGCCATTCTCCCGGGAAATTACGGCGCCGGGGAAATCACCCGGCGTCAAGTTTTCCCCTTTGAGCCAAAATTCTTTCCAGCTTCCAAGCAGCAGGTCTTTTTCGGCCATGCCCAGCACTTGGCCTTCATGAACGAGGGCGATGCAATCGGCCAGCCGCTTCACTTCTTCGACCATATGCGTGCTGAGCACGATCGACACCGCTTCGCCTCCTTCGTCCATAAAATCACGCAGCTCCTCGATCATCGTTCCCCAGGCGAACGGGTCAAGCCCCGACGAAGGCTCGTCAAGCAGCAGCAGCTTCGGTTTGGCCGCCAGCGCGGCGGCGATTTCGAATTTGCGCCGTTCGCCTTTGGACATCCGGTTTAAACGTTCGCGCCGCGGCACGTCAAAACGGTCCATTAACCGCTCAAACCGCTTCGCGTCCCAATCCGGGTACCAATGGGAGCGGAATTTTGCCGCTTCTTCCGGGGTCATAAAGTTCTCATCCACCGCCGGGTTTTCGGGAACGTACCCGATTTGCCGGCGAATTTCAACCGGCAGCTCGCCGGCCGGCGCTTGGCCGCACCATTTGATTTCCCCCTCATCCGGTGCGACGATCTGCAAAATCATCTGCATAATCGTGCTTTTTCCCGCTCCGTTGGGTCCGACCAAAGCGACGATATAGCCTGCGGGAATTTGCAGATTCAGCGGGCCGATCGTTTTCCTGCGCCCGTGTTTTACGGCCCCGATCAGCTCCACAGCCAGCTCGAATTCCATCAGCTTTCCTCCCCCTTTTTGTCCCCCGGTCCATATTTCATCCGTAAAACTTGCAAAAACAGCTGTTTCAGCTCTTCCTCACCGTAATTCATCGATTTTCCGGTATCCACCGCCGCGGCGATGGCCTGCTGCACGACCGTTTTGCGGTATTCGCCGCGTTCCTGGGCTCCCACCTTCGCCACAAAGGTCCCGGTCCCTTGCTTCGTTCGCAGCAGCCCCTCGTTCTCCAGATCCTGATAAACGCGGCGAACGGTGATTACGCTGCAGTTCAGGCTTCCGGCGAATTCCCGGATCGAAGGCAGCAGCGTCCCTTCTTCGATTTGCCCGCTGATAATCAGCGATTTCAATTGCGTTTCGATTTGATGGTACAACGGTGCTCCGCTGTCCTCATTCAGCTGAATGGGGATCCACATCGATCTCGTCACCTCCGCCTTCCAGCGCATTCCCCAAAGCTCCCATCACGCCAGATCCCGCACGGCCAGCTTGCGCTTCGTGACAGCAGCAAACAGGCTTAAGCCCAGTGTTCCACAGACCAAGGAGCCCCACACCAGCGGCGACAGGAGCGCATACCGCCCGGAGTAATCCACCGTCAGCTTTATCAGATTCCCCCCGAAGCCGTTGACGACAAAAGCGAGCAAAGCGACCAGCACCATCGACGACAGCGACATCCAAAGATAAACGCTGCCTTTCTTTAAAAATTCAAAGTAAATGTACACGCCGTTAAGCAGCAATCCGTAACCGCACCAAGTTAAGGCAAAAGCAATGTATTCCGCCAGACTCAGTTCGCTTCGCAGGGTTGCCGAAAGCAGATAAAGCGCCGGAAAATAAAACACGCCATTAAAAAAGATCGCCGTAACCAACTGTATAATCCGGCCTAGCATCACCGCGTCCGCCGGGATGGGGAGCGTGCGGTAAAACCGCAGCATCTGCGTATATGAATCTTCTTTAAGGTAGTTAAAAGAGCGGCGCGAAAAATAAAAACCGGTAAACGGAATCAACAGCAGCATAAGAAAATCCGCCATCGGCTCAAGCAAAAAAGCCCCCCGTTCGTCGTATTGGAACATAAAGCTCATCATCAGCGCCATATACAGCATAAACAAGACGTTCCATATCAGGTACAACCGGTCCCCGCGCAGATCCCTTTTGAAGATGACCCAAGCGTCTTTCCACCTGTTCAATACGCTCAACCTTTCTTTTCCTAATTGTTAGATTTGTACGCCAATGGTGTTCCAATGGTGCGCCAATTGCGGCTCAAATGGAGCTCTAAACCGCGCACCGGATCATGCATCAAACCGAACTGTGTCTACTGTGTATATATTTATATACAGTATAATGACTGGGAGCGAATTCGTCAAACCTTTTGGGCGGGCCCTCCTACAAGCAAAAAAATAAACGCCCCGAGTTTAAAACTCAGGACGTTTCCGTGTGCGGACAAGTGTTTCGGTTGGTGCTTGGTTGGTGCCTGGTTGGTGCCTGGTTAACTCGTTGCCCGCATCCTCAAATGCCGAGGATCACTTCCCATACCGGCTTGGTATGTCCGCCCGGGTACATTAAGTACAGCAGCACATAGACGGCCCCCCCGGTAATCGCCGTAAAAAACCAGATGACCGAAGTCGTTCTGCCCCATTTGCGGTGTTTCGCATACTTTTCCCGAAATCCAAGCACCAGCGTCGTGATGCCGAAAACAGCCGCCACCGTCGCCAAAACGATGTGGAAAATGAGGAAGGTCTGATAATATCCTTTCAGACTATCCGGTCCGCCCCAGGACGTATTCCCGATAAACACCGTACGGGACATATAAATAATAAAAAACAGCAGCGCCGCGACCGCGGCGGCGATCATCGTCTTCTTGTGGGCTTCCCGTTTGCCCTTGATGATCAATCGCCACCCGATGGCAACCAGCACCGCACTAATGACGATAAATGACGTGCTGATCGTCGGGAACAACGTGTACAGATCCAATTTCGAACCTCCTAAAAGTTTTGTGAGCGTTACTTCTTGGAAATTACTTCGAACAAAACTTGCTTCGTAAGCATTCGCTTAGTTTTGTGAGCGTTACTTCATCGAATATACTTCGAACAAAACTCGCTTCGTAAGCATTGGCGCCGGGCTCTCACTGGAAAAAATCCAATAGATTGCCGGAAATCTAATGCAATTTAAGGCTCTCATTGGAATATTTCCAATAGATTTCGCTTAAATCGCCCGTTTAGCACCCTGCCGACCAGATCTATTGGAAATATCCAATCTAGCCGCTGTATTTTCCAGAGAATTTCCATTTCTATTGGAAATATCCAATCACCCCGTTTATTTCGGTTCAAAATCGAAATCGGTGCTTGACCGGACGGAAACAGGTACTAGTGCGTAAAAGGGTACATAAAAAAGCGCGAAAAATCTAACGGTTGTGAGCGGCGCTATTTGGGTAAAAACGGGGAGCTACAAGATGTAACGGTTGCCAGCGAGCTTATTTCCCGTTTTTCTGCAGGAAAAGGGGCTGTTTCGCCCAAATAAGCGCGATTACAACCGTTAGAAATGAAACCTTCGTTTTTTCGCCTGAATAAGCGCTATGACAACCGTTAGCATAAAAATGTGCCGAATAGTTGTACCGGATAGTTGTACCGGATAGATCGATCATTCGCGGCGCCCCCACTGGTCAAGCGCAATTACTGGACAATCTTCAGCACCGTCGTGCAGCACGGGAACGCGTACCGAAAGGCAAGCTAGGGCCGTTTTCATCGTGCCAGAAGCTCCGTACGCCTCAATATCCGAGGGTAACAAACAGCAACTCGTCGGCCCCGTCATCCAGCATTAACCCGCGCAAGGCATCTATTCCGCAACTTTCCCCGGCGGGAGAACCGCCGTATCCGACCGGAGCCCGGAAAGCTCACGCGCCTCAGAGCGCTCACGAACCTCAGAAGGCTTTGGAACTTCAGAAGACTTAGGAACTTCGGAAGGCTCACGAACCTAAGAAGACTTAGGAACCCCGAAATCCCCGGAAGGCCCAGGAGCCTCGGCAAGTTCACCCACCCCAGAACGCTCAGGAGCCTCAGCAAGCTGGGCCGCCAGCTCCTCGTCGTCGCCTCCGCGATTTTCTTGCTTGTACCACTGGTAAAAAACATATGCTAGCATCGAGGCAAATATAAACTCCTGGATGAACTTCATCAAAATGCCGCCCACCTGCTGGTCGATGCCGGGTTCCAGGAACCCGAAAAACTGCGGGCCGCCGAATTGGCTTAACAGCATTTCGGGATTCCCCGAAACACAGTATCCCATCGCTCTCGCCCACACGTTCGGATCGCTGTAGGTCGCGTAAAGCGGCTCCTTCGCGAAGATGATCAAACCGCAGGCCGGGGTCAGCAGCACCATGTTCAGAAAAATAAACCCCATTTTCTTCAGCCCCTGCGCGCCCGGGCGTTCGGGCAGCGGGTTCACCAGCGTCCACCACAACAGCACCGAGGCGGCAAACAGGACGATGTAATACAGCCGGTGCACGCCGAAATGCAGCATCACGTAATCGTGAACCGCCGGGATGTGGTAAAACGAAAACAATCCGTTAAACACCACGGCCGCCACCACCGGCTTCACCCAAAACCGCAGATGGCGCAGCGGGCTGCCGGCAAGAAACGAAGCGACTTTCCGCCACACCCAGGGCGGAATGCCCAACATCAGCAGCGGCGGAGCAACCAGATAAGACAATGCCATGCTGAGCATATGGAAGCTGAACATCATATGTCCCAGCAGTTCGACCGGACCGCCCTGAGCCAGATAAAGCATCGCCATCCCGGCCACGAACAGCAGCTTTCTCCCCGCCGGGACGCGTTCCTCCGCGGCCCATTTCCCTCCGGCCGGACCGATCAGCACGAAATATCCCGCCGTAACCAGCAGCATAAAGGCCAGAAATACCGGACTCCAAACATCCTCAAATTTAAAATATTCTAATCCAAGCACCGTAAAACCTCCCTCCGCCGCCGAATTTTCTGTCTAAATTGTGAAAAAAAAAGGAGGGCCATTGATCTCTGGATCAGACCCGCCTCTTTTTTCATCTTACCACCACATCCAGTATAGAGCGGCAATGACCGCGGTAAAAGCGACAAAGAATCCCCCGAACATAAACAGGATCGGAATCATGTGGCCTTTATCCTTCATGTGCATCCAGTATCCCAACTGCACAAGCACCTGCAGCACCGCCATCACCAGCAGCAGAATGACGGTAAACGCCGCATTCACTCCACCGGCGGCGACCGCCGCGAAAGCGATCAAGGTCAAAACGATGGAGAACACGAAAGCGACGATATGCTTTTGCGGGCCCTCATGCCGCTGATGGTGTTTGACCGCTTGCGTGCCGTTTGTTTCTTGGTTCACCATCTGTTATACCACCTTTCCGAGCAGGTAGACGACCGTGAAAATGAACACCCAAACGACGTCGATAAAGTGCCAGTAAATGGCCGATACGTACACTTTCGGCGCCGTTACGACGGTGAGGCCTTTTTTGAACAGCTGCCCGATCAACAGTGAGATCCACAGGATCCCGAACAAGACGTGCGCCCCGTGGAACCCGACCAGCGTGTAAAAGGCCGAACTAAACGCACTCGTCGTCATGCCGTATTCTTTATGATGTACGTATTCGTAAAACTCATAAATTTCCAGGATGAGGAACGCCAAGCCGAGCAAGACCGTGACGGCCAGCCATGTAGCCAGCTTCTTCTTGTCGCCGCGGTGCATCGCCTGGATGGCGAATACGCTCGTCAAGCTGCTCACCAGCAGGATAAACGTCGCGGCCGCCGTCATCGGCAGGCTGAACAGCTCGGCCGCCGACGGACCGTCGGCGACTTGGTTCCGCAGAGTCAAGAAGGTGGCGAACAGCGTGCCGAACAGGACGGCCTCGCCTCCGAGAAACAACCAGAAGGCCAGGATTTTATTGCGTCCTTCCAGCGTCGCCTTCTCCGGCTCATGAGGCAAAACCGTAGCCTGATGCGCATGTGGTGTCGTCATGCCGTGACCTCCTTCTCATTCGATTCTTCCGGTTCGATATGCCAGCCATGATCGTCATACAGCGAACGAAGCAGCATGCACCCCAGCGTAATTGCCAAACCGATGATGACTACAATGTACTTATTAAAGAGCAGATTCAGGAAACTGTTGCCGAAATCATCATTGGTGAACATAAAACCTAAACCGGCGATAAACAGGCCCACCGACATGACGAACGGAAGAATCGTCGGAGAAGGCATATGAATCGGCCCTACCGGTTCGGCCGGCGTCATTTCCTTGTTGCCTGCCATCTTCTCTTTCCAGAAAGCGTCAAGCCCGCGCACCAGCGGAATTTGCTTGAAGTTGTACTCCGGAGGCGGCGAAGGAATGGCCCATTCCAGCGTACGTCCGTCTTCCCAAGGATCATTCGCGGCGCCTGCCGGTTGTCTTGCCGTAATTCCGACATTGATCAAGAACACGATGACGCCCACGCCCATCAAAAACGCGCCGACCGTACTGATCAGGTTCATCAGATCAAAGCCCTGGTTCGGCAAATACGTAAATACGCGGCGCTGCATGCCCATCAAACCGAGGAAATGCTGCACAAAAAATGTCATATGGAAACCGATAATAAACGTCCAAAACTCGATTTTGCCCAATCTCTCGCTTAACATGCGTCCAAACATCTTCGGCCACCAGTAGTGCAACCCGGCAAACAAACCGAGCACCAGGCCGCCGACGATAACGTAGTGGAAATGCGCCACGACGAAATACGTGTCATGGTACTGATAGTCCGCAGGCGCGGAAGCCAGCATCACGCCGGTGACCCCGCCCATGACGAACGTCGGGATAAAACCGGAGGCGAACAGATTTGCCGTCGTAAAGCGGATTTGCCCGCCCCACATCGTAAACAGCCAGTTGAAGATTTTGATCCCTGTCGGAACGGCGATCAGCATCGTCGAAATGGAGAACAGGGCGTTGGCGACCGGTCCCATCCCCGTCGTAAACATGTGGTGCGCCCAGACCATGAAGCCGAGGAAGGCGATCAAAATCGTCGCGAACACCATCGAGCTGTAACCGAACAGCCGCTTGCGCGCGAAAGTCGGAATGACTTCGGAAATCACCCCAAAAGCCGGCAAAATCAAAATGTACACCTCCGGGTGACCGAAAATCCAGAAAATATGCTGCCAAAGCACCGGGTTGCCGCCGCTTTCCACATTGAAGAAATTGGCGCCCAAAATCCGGTCAAAGGTCAGCAGCACCAGGCCGACCGTAATCGCCGGGAACGCGAACAAAATGATGGCCGAAGTGATAAACGTCGTCCACGAGAACATCGGCATCCGCATAAAGGACATGCCCGGCGCGCGCATCGTAATGATCGTCGCCAGGAAGTTCAGGCCCCCGATCAACGTCCCCAAACCGGCGATTTGCAGGCCGATCGTATAGAAGTCCACGCCATGCGTCAGGCTGTAAGTGTTTGACGACAGCGGCGTATAGGACGTCCATCCGGCATCCGGAGCGCCGCCCATCAGCCAGCTGAGGTTCAGCAGCAGGCCGCCGAACAAAAACGTCCAAAATCCGAGCGCGTTCAAAAACGGAAACGCCACGTCGCGAGCCCCGATCTGCAGCGGGATAACCGCGTTCATCAGGGCGAAAATGACCGGCATGACGCCGAGGAAGATCATCGTTGTGCCGTGCATCGTAATCAATTCGTTAAACTGCTGGGCCGAAACGAAGTCGTTCATCGGCTTTGCGAGCTGCACGCGGATCAGCAGCGCCTCGATCCCGCCGATCCCGAAGAAAAATCCGCCCGCCACCAAATACAGGATGGCGATTTTTTTGTGATCGACCGTCGTTAACCAGTCCATCAAACCCTTGTGCCGCTTGACACTGTGAGCATGAGCCAAGGTTTGTACCCCCTTTAAATTGCTATCCATCCATCAGTAAGATAATTTGCTGTTTGCCAAATAATCGGCGATGGCTTCGATTTGGTCATCCGACAGCCCCAGGTCTTCCTTCGGGCTCGGCATTTTATTGCCAGGTTTCACTTTTTGCGGATCCGTCAGCCATTCCACTAAATTATCCTTGATCGGTTTTCCGTCCACCGATTTGCCGGACCCTTCCGCATTATGTAAGATGCTGGCAACGGTTTCTCTGCTTCCGATCCCCGTCAGGTTCGGTCCGACCGGGCCGCCTTGGTCACCGACAGCGTGGCAGCTCAAGCATTGCGTCTTGAACACTTCCGCCAATTCCGGGTCGGCGATCGTTTGAACCGGGGCTTTCATGGAGTCCACCCATTTGTTGAAAGAATCATCGCTCACCGCTTTAACCCGGAATTCCATGAACGCATGGGATTTCCCGCAGAGCTCGGCGCATTTTCCCAAGTAAACGCCTTCGTTGGAAGCCTCAAGCCAGGCTTTATTGATCGTTCCGTCCGTATTCGTGTCGATTTTCCCCGCCAGGGAAGGCACCCAGAAGGAGTGCAGCACGTCGGCCGTTTTCAGCTCCAGCGCGATCTTCTTGTCGGTCGGAATAACCATGTCCTGGGCCGTCGTAATGCCGTAATCGGGATACGTGAATTCCCACCAGAACTGGTGCGACGTCACTTTGATTTTGACGGCATTTTTATCCTTCGAGTAGTCTTCGCCGATCGCAAACACCTTTTGCACCGTAGCCACGGCCAGAATGAGTACCAGAACTAATGGGATGGCCGTCCAAATAATCTCCAATTTAAAGTTGCCTTCGACTTGCTTCGGCACTTCGGTTTGTCCCGGTTTGCGCCGGTACTTCACCAAGACGTAAGCGGCGATGCCGAACACGATCAGCATGACGACGATCATGATCGAAATCGACAGCTTGATAAGTCCTAGTTGCCCTTCGGCTACCGGCCCCTGCGGTCTGAGCACAGACAAGTCCTCGCGGCCGCATGCGGACAGGAGGAGCGAAAGTCCAGCAAACAAAGGCAACAGCCGCTTTACAACCTTCCACGGTTTCATCATTCATCTACCCCACTTCTTCCGATTTCTTCCGATCTGGCACAGGGTTTCCAGTGAGCCAAGAGCTCAAAAATTCTACCTGCGTATCACGGAAACTACATTCCTGTCAATTACAACAATCACCTATTAAATATATGATCGAACCCCTGTTTTGTCAATGATCGAAGGGGAGTTCACAAATTGTTCAAAAACCCGAAAAGGCGCATCACAAAAGGATTTGTGAGCGTTTTCTAAGTTTCGACATATGTCGAAAGGGCTACCAATTTTTGCGTTTTTCCGCTGCTCGATGGCGTTTTCCGGCTTCGCTTCATTTTTGACATTTCTTTAAACATTATTTCATTTTAGCCAAAAAAAAAGAGAGCCAATGCTCTCCCTTATTTTGTCAGCACCATCGGACCGTCCTCCGTAATGGCCAGCGTATGCTCATAATGTGCCCCCAGGCTGCCGTCCGCCGAGCGGATCGTCCAGCCGTCCTCCTCCCACAGCACGGCTCCCGTATCGCCGCCGGTAAAGATCGGTTCAATGGTGATGACCATGCCCGGCTTCAGCGTAACCCCGCTCTTCGGGCGCCCGAAATTCGGCACATCCGGCGGCTCGTGCATCGATCTTCCGATGCCGTGCCCGATCAGCGCCTTTACGATGCCGGTGTTCGCAGCCTCCGCCACGCGCTGCACAGCGTAACCGATGTCGCCGATTTTGTTGCCCGGATAGGCCTGGGCGATCCCGGCGCCAAGCGCTTGTTCCGTCGTCTGGAGCAGCTTCTCCGCGTCCGGTCCGACCTTCCCGATGCGGTAGGACCAGGCCGAGTCCGCCAGCCAGCCGTTTTTATTGACCACGATGTCGATCGTAACGATATCCCCCGATTGCAGCTTGCGGTCGCCCGGAAACCCGTGGCAGACGACATCATTGACGGAAGCGCAAGTCGCAAACGGAAAACCGTGGTATCCTTTTTGCTCCGGCGTGGCGCCACGCCCCGCAAGAAACGACTCGACAAAGCTGTCGATCTCCAGCGTCGTAATCCCCGGACCGATCAGTCCGGCGATCCCCTGGTGGCACTCCGCCAAAATGCGGCCGGCTTCCCTCATCCGCATGATTTCCTCTTTCGTTTTTATTCGTATTTTCACGCCTTCCGATTCTCCCCTCATTGATTGGCAAAACGAAAATTTGACGATGATGCATTCCTTTTATTATATGTAGATAGAAAAGAAAAAAACGTTCCGGACGCGGTTTCCGCGCCGGAACGATACATACCAGCTTCAAATGCTAGGATACGGATGAATCAAGCTTGCCTAGCTCAAGCTCAACCAGGTGGGTCAATTCCTCTTCGTAGCCGCCCATAATACGATACTTGCGAACATATTCTTTCACGAATTTTTTCGGATCTTTCGGTTTGAAGATTCGGGTCATTTCCCGTAAACTTTCTTTAACTTCATCGTGACCTTTCGTTGCCATATGAATTCCCTCCCAGAACGTTTAAGGTAAATGCTCCGATGCCAGAGAACGCGAAATGTCTTGATCCATGTTTTTATGCAGTCGCTTTGGGCTAGTTTTGGATGACCTCCTATTTTTTCATTGTAGCATATTCAGCACCAGGTTTCAGCTTCTTCCAAACATACATTTTTTACTCTGCGCCATCATTAATTATATTTATATGCCTGGCCGTAGGTTAAAATAAGGTTTAAATGCAAAAAGTCAGCTCGACTTAAACAGGAGTGATATTATCTTCATGACTTATCAAACGCCTAAAATTATGATCTTGTACGCCAGTTACGGGGATGGCCATTTTCAAGCGTCCAAAGCCCTCGAAGCCAGCTTCCGCGGCAAAGGCATTGCCGATATCATCCTGCTGGATTTAATGGCCGAAGCCCATCCGCTGCTGAATGAGCTGACCAAGTTCGTGTACATGCAAAGCTTCCGCACGCTGCCGCTTATCTACGGTTGGGTGTATAACGCGACCAAAGAAATGCAGTTTGAGGCCTCGCCGCTCGGCGTCATCAATTCGTTTGGCATGGGAAAACTCCAGCAGACCATCGACCAGCTGCAGCCCGATATTATCATCCATACGTTCCCCCAGCTCGCGATGCCCAAGTTGAGCCAAAAGACCGGCAAATCGCTGCCGCTGGTCAATATCGTCACCGATTTTGACCTGCACGGGCGCTGGATTCACCCAAGCGTCGACCGTTATTACGTCGCAACCGACGATTTAAAGCGGGAGATGACATCGCGCGGCATTCCCGAAGGGAACATCGTCGTCAGCGGCATCCCGCTGAAGCCCGATTTCTTCAGGGAGCCGGCTCCAGGCGGCGAAATCGCAAGCCGGCTTGATCCGCGCAAAAAAACGGTGCTGCTCATGGCCGGCGCTTATGGGGTGATGACGGGCATCCGCGATATTTGCGGGCGGCTCGTGGCTTCCGGGCGCCATCAGGTCGTTGTCGTTTGCGGACGCAACCGGAATTTGCACCGCGGGCTGAGCAAGCAATTGGGCCAGCATCCGGACGTGCATGTCTACGGTTACGTCAGCGAGGTGGCCGCGCTGATGCAAGCCTGCGACTGCATCATCACCAAGCCGGGCGGAATCACGCTGTCGGAAGCGCTGGCCTGCCGTCTGCCGATTTTCTTGTATCGGCCGGTCCCCGGACAGGAGCTCAACAACGCCCTTTATCTGCAGAAAAAAGGCGTGGCTATGGTCGCCGAGGATTCCGCGACGCTAACGGGTCAAATCGAAGCTCTCTTAAGCGATGAGGGGCGCCTTGCCGGCGTAGCCCGTGAAATTGAAAACCTCCGCAGGCCGGAGGCCGCGGAGGCGATCGTGAGCGATATTTTGCGGCAATGGTTTGCGCCGCCGGAAGCAGAGCTGGTTCTTACCGCCGAGGGCTCGTCATACATTAGGTAGTAAGAACCTAGCTTTGCGAAAGAAGGTGATGCCGTGTCTCCCTTCAAATCTTCCACCGGCCTTTACGAGAACTTCGCCGGATTTCTTTGCTATTTGCTAGCCTTTGTGGGAGGCGTCGCATTTTTGGCCCTTGAACGAAGAAGCCGGTTTGTGCTGTTTCATGCCCTGCAATCGGTCATGCTGTTCGGCGGGCTGATGCTGGCCCACGCGCTTTCCGGCTTCCTGCCGGTGATCGGCGTCGTCGTCAACCTGCTGCTGACCGCGCTGGGCGTCACGCTTTGGGTCGTGATGATGCTGGCCGCGCTGCAGGGCAAATGGCTGAAGCTCCCTTGGCTTGGCGACCTGGCGGAGAAACAGCTGCAGCGGATGTAGCCTGGGCTTGTCCATCACCGGGGAAACGGCTTACTTAAGCTCTTCCCCGGCTTCGGCCTTGCGCGGTCCTCCCAGCCCGTTGAACAGCAGGTTCATGACGATCGCCGTAACGCTGCCCGCCACGATGCCGTTATCCGCCAAAATGCGGAGCGCCGCCGGCAGCCGGTCGAAAATATCCGGCTGCACCGTCACGCCCAGCCCCATGCCTACGGAGCAGGCGATAATCAGCAGATTTTCGTGCCGGTTCAGATCGACCTGATCCCCCAGCATCCGGATGCCGGAGGAAAGCACGAGCCCGAACAGCGCGATCATCGCCCCGCCGAGCACCGAGGTCGGCACAAGCTGCGTCAAAGCGGCGATTTTGGGCACGAAGCCGATCAGGATCAACAGCCCGCCGGCGACCACGATGACGTCGCGGGTTTTGACCCGGCTCATTTGGACAAGGCCAACGTTTTGCGAATACGTGGTGTACGGGAACGAGTTGAAAATCCCGCCCAGAATGATCGCCAGCCCTTCGGCGCGGTAGCCGCGCGTCAAATCCTTCGATGTGATGTCTTTGTCCACGATTTTACCGAGCGCCATAAACACCCCGGTCGACTCGGCCACGCTGACGATCGCCACCAGAATCATCGTCAAAATCGCCGACGCATGGAAAGTCGGTTTGCCGAAATAAAAAGGCTGGATCGCATGAAACCAGCCCGCTTCCTTCAGCGGTGTCAGGTCCACTTTGCCGGCAAGCGCGGCCGCAAGCGTCCCGATGATCAAACCCAGCAGGACGGAAATGGAACGCGGAAAGCCTTTGGCGAAACGGTTCATCAGGATGACGAACAGCATCACCCCAAAGCCAAGCGCCAGATTGAGCGGGCTGCCGAAATCCGGGTTTTCGCCCGGGCTGCCGCCGCCCAGATCGGAAATGGCCACCGGAATCAAGGTGACCCCGATGATCGTTACAACCGAACCGGTAACCACCGGCGGAAATAAGGCGATCAGCTTGCCGAACAAGCCGGCAAACAGGAAAACGAACACCCCTGAGGCAATAATTGCCCCGTAGATGGCGGAAACTCCCATCCCGTCCTGCAGGCCGATGGCGATCATCGGCGAAACCGCCTGAAAGGCGCAGCCCAGCATCACCGGGAGCCCGATCCCGAAGAAGCGGTTCCCCCATACCTGCAGCAGCGTCGCCACGCCGCAGGCGAGCAAATCGATCGCGATCAGATAGGTAAGCTGCGCTTGCGTGAGGTTAAGCGCACCGCCGACGATCAGCGGCACAATGACCGCGCCGGCATACATCGCCAGCACATGCTGGATGCCCAGCGAAAAAGTTTTAAGCGGATGCCTGTGATGCTGAAAAATACGTTCTCGTTCCATGCTGAACCTTTCCCCCCGAAATTCATTAATACGATGAATAACTGCAACTGCGTTTAGTTAATACGATTAATCAAGCTCATCGGCAAAGGTGACTACGCCGTCTTCCAGCGAAGCGACCCGGACCAGCGAATCGACGCGGTAGCCCGCTTCTACCAACAGGCGCGCCCCCGGCTGGAACGATTTCTCGATGACGATGCCGACGCCAACGACGGCCGCCCCAACCTGCTCGACGATGCGGGCGAGGCCGAAGGCGGCTTCGCCGTTGGCCAGGAAGTCGTCGATGATCAGCACCCGGTCGCTGTCGGACAGAAATTTTTTGGACACCGTAATCTCGTTCGTCTCCCGCTTCGTGAACGAGTACACTTTTTCCACAAGAATATCGTCCTTCAGCGTCAACGATTTATGCTTTCTCGCAAAAATCATCGGGACCTTCAGCTCCAGCGCCGTCATGATCGCCGGGGCGATGCCCGAGGATTCAATCGTCAGCACCTTGGTGATCTCTTCTCCGGCAAAACGGCGGGCGAACTCTCCTCCAATCTCCCGCATCAGTTCCGGGTCCATTTGATGATTCAGGAAGGAATCGACTTTGAGCACCTGATCGCTCAGCACGATGCCTTCGGTCATAACCTTCTCCTTGAGCAGCTTCATTGCAAACCTTCCCCCTTCAATTTTCGTTCCTGCAAAAAACAAAAAGCCCATTTTCCACAATCGGAAAATGGACCACGTGAGGGCGAGTCGCTCTAAGTTTCAGCTTAACGCCGCAAGCCTCCCGAACCTGTTTGGACAGCCGCTTGGCCTATAACCCCCGGGGACGCGAAAAGACGCGAAAAATAGAGCTCCTCCCGTAGTCCGATCATTTCCGGTGATCAGGTAGAAACATGCGGGCCAATCCCCGCACTTATACGAGAAAAACGTCGAACCTCTTTTAAGCAATGTCAGAAGTATAACGCAAATCGCCCAGGGAAATAAAGAGGGATTTCGTCCCTTTCTTGAATATTTTGTAGAAATTCAGCGCCGGCTCCGTGACAGGGACGAAAAAAAACGGCTTATAGCAGCTTATATCGGCCGGAACTCGCGCGGCATCAGGTTGGACAGCAGCGATTTTAACTCGCCGTCTTCCTTGTAGCTTTTCTCCCCCGTATCGAGGCGGCGCACCCGGATTTTACTGTAACCGGCGCCGGAGTCGATCGGCTCAAAAACCAGGTTCTCCCGATCCGTCAGCCGCAGCTTATACCCCATCTCTTCGAACATTTTCAAAAAATCCGCTTCCGTCGGCAGCTTGCCTTCGTCCAAAAAGATAAGCCCCCTCAACTCCTTCGGTCCCTCACTGTGCATGACTTCAAAATGGACGATGCATTCCATGCAAATTCACGCTCCCTGATCTCTATGGTTTGATGCGTATAGCATCCCCCGCGTTTTGGCGGGCATCCTAACTATTACTACGTATCATCTCCCCGATCAGCGGGAAACGTTTGTGACATTACCGTGAAATCTTATGCACCCCCTGAAACACCTGCGCCAAATCTCCCGCGAACTCGCAAGTCTATATTTGCTCCGAGCCGCAATGCGGGCACCACTTGGTGCCTTTGACAAGCATCGACCCGCAGATTTGGCATTTTACGGTTGCGACCGTGATGGTCGGCGAAGCTTTCTCCTCATCCGGCTGCTCCGCTTTTTGCGTCCAGGAGCGAATCCGCCGGTCAAGCTCCTCCTGGCGTCTGCGTTCCCGTTCCAGATTGCGCTGCAGCCGCTCCTCCTCCTCGGGATCGGCCGGTTCACGAACCGCCTCGCTGTCCCTCTTCTCCGCGGATTCGATCAGATCGGCCGAAAACAGCAGCTGCTCCAGGTCAATGCTTCTCTTCGTTTCCTTCTCCAGCGTTTCCGGCACGACGGGAGTTCTCGTATCCTCCACCGTCGGCGCCGCAGCCCTTGCCGGCTCGATCAAATCCTCGGGAATGACCGATTTCCGTTTGATCAGCTTATGTCCGCAGTACTGGCAGAAAACGGCGTCCTCGGCCACCGTCCTTCCGCACGCTCCGCACAAACGCTCGTTTTTGAGCTCGGCGATTTTGGCCCGGATCTCGTCCCGCTCCTCGGCCAGCAAATCGCAGGTTTTGGCCAAATCAAGCATCTCTTTCTCCGCATAAGACATGTCTTTCTTGCGGTAACCTTCGTAGAAGATTTCACCCATTTTTTGGTAATACAAACCAAGTTCCCGTTCGATATTTGAAATTTGCGTATTAAGTTTCCCGACTTCAACGACGTTTTGTGCACGATCGGTCACTTTTCCCGCACCATCTTTTAATCGCTGTAAAAAATTCATGATGATTCCTCCCCGCGAAATATTCATTATCATACCAGATTTTTCACCTCAGTGAAAACCGCCCCTAGGCTCATGGCGCGGCATTTCGCCATTCCGTCATTTGTTGAATGCGTTTTCTTTTTTGATTCGCCGCGGCGTTCACGGTACAATTAAAGGGAGAGTTCAAAAAGTCAGGTTTTCAGCACCGAAGCTTATGCTTCCGATGTGCGTTTTTTCAAAACGCTTTAGGTTGGATGAAGCCAGGGACTGAGGAGCGGAGCGTAGGAGAAGCCTACGTGAGCACCGGAAGTCCCTGGCTGAATTCAAGATTCGACGTCGAGTATACTTCGTGATCTGCTTCGTGATCAAAAGATGACTTTTTGAATTACCTAATGTAAAGGGAGAGTTCCATTAACTAATGGGAAGCTTCACCAACCTGAACGTGATTAGGAGTAGATAGCCTTGAGCGTATTAGATACGAATTCCGACGACAGCGTGCTGAAGCAATTGGACTTAAGGGAGCTGTACCAGTGGGAGATCGGTGAGGATGAACTGCGCAAGCTGGAGGAGTGGAAGAAACTGCCCTTCCTGTACGAGCTTGCCCTGGATGAGCTGGAGAATAAAATCAAGCTGATCCAAACGGAGTGGAAAATCCATAACGGATACAGCCCGATCGAGCATATCAAAACCCGGATCAAAGAGCCGAAAAGCATTCTCGAAAAACTGGGGCGCAAAGGACTGGACCTGACCGTCGACAACATGGTGAGCCAAATCCACGATATCGCCGGGATGCGAATCGTTTTTTCGTTCGTGCGCGACATTTACAGCCTGCTCGACCATCTGAAGCACCGGGAAGACATCACCGTCCTGGAGGTCAAGGATTACATTGAAAATCCCAAGCCCAACGGCTACCAGAGCCTGCACGTCATCGTCGCCGTGCCGCTCACCTTGTTCGAAGGCCAGCGGTGGATGAAAGTCGAAATCCAGATGCGCACGCTCGCGATGGATTTCTGGGCGAGCATGGAGCATATTTTGTACTACAAATACGACAAACAGGTGCCGCCGCACGTCGTGCGCGAGCTGTCCGAAGCCGCCAAGGCCGCCGACGCCCTGGACAAAAAAATGCACGGCCTGCGCAAGGAAATCATGGGCGTATCCGAAGCCGCTTTGCCGGAGTAGGTATGCGGTGCGGGTGGGGGCGGGTGCAAGCGAGTGAAGGCGGGGGCGGACGAGAGCGAGCCGGCGATGCCAGCTCTGTAACTCTGTGCGGAGCGGAGGAATAAATGCAAAAAGTACAACTATTTCCGAGAATTAGCTAAGTTTCTCTAGAATAATTGTAAAAAGTGCAGGTATTTCCTGCATAAGCTCCAACTTCCCTCAGATGCCGAATAATAACTGTACTTTTTACATCTATTAAGCATTCTCCCACCGGAACCGGCCAAAGTAACTGCAATTTTTGCAGCTATTCGGCCGGTTTGTCAATTTGTTGCGCCTTCTTCGCCCCATTTCCTCCGCCGCATCCAAACCTTTATTTCGCCGTACTTAACTTTTCAATCGCCTGCTGTTCGGACGGCATAAAAAAGAGAGCATTTCCGCTGTTGGATTCATAGATGAAGTCCCGCAGGCTTTTACTGGCATACCTCGAAAAATCGCCTACAATGGCAACTTTCAATTGATAAATAACAAACTTCTGAATAATCTCGCCCGCCAAGCGGGTTTTGAGATCAAAAAAGCTTTCGTTTATCAGGGATTGGCTCATCACGATCCGGTCGCAACCTGTTTCATATCGTACGGTGGCCATCATATCCAAAGCGGACTGAACGTCATAAATGACCACTTCGCTGCCGCTCACGACCGCGATATCGTGTCCGTTAGCTTCTACCTTTTTGATTTGCACAGCGATCCTCCTCATCGGATTCCTTTATTTTTTAGCGATAAACCTTTGAATATAGTCATGACAAAACAAGCGGTTATCTTCGCCATTTGGTGTCGGAATTTCGGTGAGCCTAAAAAAGCTCAGACCTGCAACCATGGCAAGCAGCCCATAAGCAGCGCCGGCCGCATCCAGGGCTGAAAGATGTCCCGACTCATGGCCGTATTCAAAAATCCGGGCTATTCCCTGGAGGTCCGTCGTATAGCTTCTCGACAAAACCTCCTGCAGACGGGGATCCATCGCCGCTTTCGAAAAAAATTGCACAAAAAGCCTGGCCTGATCGTGATAAGGGATATTCATCCGTTCGATTCCGCCGATCTGCGAAACATTAATCTTCCTTTGCTCGTCATCACGAGGCGGCTCCAACGGCGGCAAAATGTACTTTAATGTCACGTCCAACATTTCATGGGCATTCATGGAGCTATCGATTTCCGCTTGGATTTTGATGCCATAGTAGGCCAGAAACGCCTTAAACGCTTCGCTCGTCAGATGATCCTTGTTTTTATAGTAGTAAGTGACAACCCCTTCGAACAGTTCGCGTATTCTGCAACCTTATCCAACGTAAGTCCATCCATTCCGTGCTTGCTGATATAGGTCAATGTAGCATTGATGACGTCCGCACGGCGTTTTGGCTCCGTACCTAATTTGGGCATGTTTTCACCTGCTTGTTTTATACTGACTAGTCGGAATAAATAAAGGATAGGTTAGTTTTACCATACCGTCAATAGAGAGCGGAGGACCGGCCGAAGGGGCGAAGGAATGCTCTTGTTTAGTTAGGACGTTGTCAGGATAGCAAGTAAAAACCGACCCTTTCGGATCGGTTAAAAGCCCAACCGTCAGCGGAGCCTGCAAAATAGCGGAACTTTATGTACTTATTGCCCGTAGCCAGGCATGTTCATCTCCATTAGCGGCATTTTTTGTCCTTATTCACCTATGAAGGGTCCAGAACCCGGGCATTTCCTTGCAATTTGAGAAAATAGCGACATAAAACGCCTCTATTTCTCTCAAGTGGACGGATATCGCCGGAATAAGGACATTTTATACCCTTAACTGGGGGGACTGAACTGCCGCAGCTTCATCAACGGTCAGCGATGCGCTTTGCCGCGGCGGTGCCGGCGGCCTGCGCTCGCCGGGCGCGGGCGGCGCGTCAGCGCGGCTTGCCGCGCAGCGGGGCGGCGAGCCGCTCGGCCCGCTGCCGCACCTGGGCGGCGACGAGCGCCAGCCCCTGCGCCGCGCCGGGCACGCCGGGCAGCAGCGCCGCCCACGGCGCCGGGTCCGGGCCGCCCGGCGGCTCGCCGGCCGCGTCCGGGCGGCCCAGTTCCACGCCGATGTCGTGGAACTCCGGCCCCGGCTCGTGCAGCCGGCCCTGCTCCGCCGCCTCGGCGAGCCACTCGGCCAGGGCCGCGCCGCCGCCGCCCGGCCCGGACGCCCGCCGCTCGCCTTCGCGCGGCCCGGCGGCCTGGCGCAGCGCCGCCTCGGGGTCCGGCAGCGGCGCGGCGGCCGCCCAGGCGGCCCACACGGCGCCGGCCAGCGCCTCGGGCGTCCAGCCGAGCGCCTCCAGGCGCAGCGCGGCGTCCCGCGCCCAGGCGGCCTCGGCGGCAGCGACGGCCTCGGCCGCCCGCGCGCAGCCGGGCTCGCCGCAGGCGCAGCGCACGCCGCTGCCGCCTTCGCTGCTGCTGCCGTCGCTGTCGCCTCCGCTGCTGCCACCGCTATCGCCGCTACCGCCACCGCCGCCGCTGCTACTGCTACTATCGCCGCGGCCGCCTCCGCCGCTGTCGCCGCCGCCCGGCCCCGCCGCCTCGCGCCATGGCGGGCGCTCCGGCAGCAGCGCCGCGATCCCGGCGGCCCCGCGCTCCAGCAGCGCAGCCAGCGCGCGCGGCCGCTCCTGCAGCCGCCGCAGCAGGGCGCGGCCCGCACGCTCCCGCTCCGCCGCCGGAGCCAAGGGGAGCGTCACCGCATGCTCCCCTCCTATTTTGCAGACCAGTCCGTCTGCCGTAAGGCTCAGGGAGAACTCCCTCCCCTCCGTTAGCGATGCCCTGCGGCTCATCCGATCCCTCCTTCCAGGATGCTGTTCGTCTGCAGCGCAATCAGGCTGTGCAGCTCGTCGTCGCTCATTTCCGTCAGCCACTGCTCGCCGGAGCCGACGACCTGCTCAGACAGCGCTTTTTTCCGCTCAATCAATTCATCGATCCGTTCTTCCAGCGTCCCTTGGCAAATCAGCTTATGCACTTCGACGTTTTTCTCCTGACCGATGCGGAACACCCGATCCGTGGCCTGGTTCTCCACCGCCGGATTCCACCAGCGGTCATAATGGACAACATGGTTCGCCCGCGTCAGATTCAGCCCCACGCCGCCGGCTTTCAGCGACAGCACGAACAGCGGCGAGCCGCCGCCTTCCTGAAACAGGCGCACCATACGGTCCCGGTCCGCCTTCGCCACGCCGCCGTGCAGAAAAAACGGCCTTTCCCCGTAGCGGTCGGTCAAAATCTCCTGCAGCAGCTCGCCCATCCGCACATATTGCGTAAAAATCAGCGCCGCTTCCCCGTTGTCCGTAATGATGTCCAACAGATCGCCGAGCCGCTCCAATTTGCCGGACCGCAAAACCGGGTTCCCGGCGCGGGTTCTCCCTGCCACCAGATCGGGGTGATCGCAAATTTGCTTCAGCCGGGTCAGCGAGGACAGCACCAGCCCTTTTCGGGCGATGCCGCCCTGCCCGCCGATGTTCGCCAACAGCTCCTCCGTCACCGACCGGTATAAACGGGCTTGCTCCACGGTAAGCGCGCAGTAAGACTTCAGCTCGATTTTTTCGGGCAGATCCTTGCGGATATCCGGATCGCTTTTCAAGCGGCGCAGCATAAACGGCGCAACCAAACGGCGCAGCTTCTGCAGCTCGCCGGTCTGCTCCTCGGCGCCGGCCTGATAACGCGCGCGAAAAGACGCATTGGACCCCAAATAACCGGGATTGAGGAAATGAAAGATCGACCACAATTCGCTGAGCCGGTTTTCCACCGGTGTTCCGGTCATGGCGATCCGATGGAACGCGCTCAGCTTCATCACGCTTTGGGCCTGCTTGGTCCCGAAATTTTTGATGTACTGGGCTTCATCCAGCACCACCGTGCCCCACTCCAGCGCCCGCAGCTCCCCGGCATCCCGGCCGGCAAGCTGATAGGTGGTCAGGATCACGTCGCAGTCACGGCACGCCTCGATAAACCGCTCTCCGTGGCAGCGGCCGCTGCCGTGGTGAACGTACAGCCTGAGCTCCGGGGCGAACCGGCTTAATTCGCGCTGCCAGTTCCCGAGCAGGGAAGTCGGGCAAACGATCAAGGATTGACCGGCAAAGCGGGTGGCATTGTCCAGCAGTACGCTGATGACCTGTACGGTTTTGCCAAGCCCCATATCATCCGCGAGCAGGGCGCCGAAGCCGAGCCCCCGCATCGCGGCGAGCCATTGGTAGCCCCGCTCCTGATACGGCCGCAGCGTGCCGTTGAGCCCGGGGGGAACAGGCCGGGGCCGGGAGCTGCGGGCCAAGCCGCCTTCGATCAACATGGTGAGCATTCCCGCTGTCTCGATACTCTCGACTTCCACGCCGTCAAACAACGCTTCGCCCGCGCCGCTGGACAGATGCATCAGTTCGCGGAACGTCAGCGCA
The DNA here is from genome assembly GCF_003863965.1 of Paenibacillus oralis. Taxonomy (GTDB): domain Bacteria; phylum Bacillota; class Bacilli; order Paenibacillales; family Paenibacillaceae; genus Fontibacillus; species Fontibacillus oralis. The sequence goes on along the minus strand of NZ_RRCN01000001.1, from coordinate 2,834,324 downwards.
CCGTTTTCATGGCGTTTCATAAATTTCAGAACCTGACGGATTTCCTTGTTATCGATCTCGATCCATTCACCGCGGAAAAAAACGAGCGGCGTTTTCGCCGCAGCCAGTTCGGCCAGCTCTTCCCGCGAAATTTCCCGGCCGTCCAGCACCGCCGCCGCCTCAAATGCGACCAACTGCTCGACGCCCATCCGGGGCGTTTCCTGCACGCCGTCTCCCGGCATGCCCGCCCAGCCCCGGGTTTTGAGGCGGATGCCGGAAGTACGGCGGCCTTGCCGGGTCCAGCGCGAGGGCATCTGTACCGTGACCCCGTTTTTGCGTAAGCTTGACACCGATTTGCTGAGGAACGAATACACCTGCTCCGGCGCCAGCAGCAAGCCATCCGGCCGGGGCCCATCCAGCGCGGCGGCGATTTCCGGGGACGCCTCCGCCGCTTTGGCCAGCCGCAGCAGCGCCTGTTCCTGCACGTTCCGGTAGAGCCGCCCGCGAATCTCCATATCCCGCTGCGGATAACTCCAAACAAGCCGCAGCGGAAGCAGCACCTCGGCATCCTCGGCCCCCTCCGCCCAAAACGTCAGCCGCCACAGCGGCAGATTCGGCTCTTCGCCCTCTGCCTCGCCCTCTGCCTCTGCCTCCGGCTCGTAGTCCCTTTCCGGTTCGATGCGCAGGCATAAGCGGAAGCTCCCTGTCTCCGGCGCTCCCGCTTCCTGTGCGGGAGACTTTGGCCGGCCGCCTCCGGCCCCCGCAATCTCCTCCGTCAATTGCTCCAGCTCCGCCGCGCTTCCCTGTATGTCCACCGGTTGTCCGCCGCTAAGCAGCCCATTCCACCACAGCTCGGCCAGCGGCGAATGCCCCCTGCGGTAATCCGCACGGCTCGGATTCAGCTTCCGGCCAAGCTCGCCGGCCGCAGCCCTGGTCTCGTGATCGATCATCGCCATCAAAAAGGAATGCAGCACCGACATTTGCCGGTCGAGGAGCGCCGCTTCTTCTTCGGCGGCGCCGGTTTGCACTGCGGCCAGGCAGACGGGAGGCATGGAGCCGGCCAGGAGCCGGAACCGTTTCGCATCCCGCTCCGCCGTCAGCAGCGGCCCCCAAGCCGGACGGCGCAGCGCCTGCGCGCCGCGGCGCCGCCCGCCGGCCGACACCGGCCTGCTTCCCGGCGCGATCCGCCCCCGCAGCAGCAGTTCCAGCGCAAACTGCGCCGCCTTGCTCCAATAGCTCATCTCTGCCCCGGGCTTGACCCCCTGTCCTTCCCAGTCGGTCTTCTCCCAGGCCAGCAGTAGCCGCCAGGCTTCGGGGACGGGGAGCGCCAACCCTTCGAGCGTTCGGCCGATCAGGCTTTTACGCTCTCCGGACTTAAACGATTTGCGGACGGAGGACACCGGAAAACGGACCTCCGCCAGCCGCAGCGCGGCATGCCCGAATGGCCGCACGCCCGGCTCCGGCTCTACGCGCCTCATCACCGAGGTCCATGCATCCACCTTCGCTTCAGATATTTCACCGGAGAAACAGAACAGTACGTCCCCCAGCCATATTCCATATAGACGTTGATTCATGATGATCTCCCGTCGATTTCCTGTTTCCATCCAATTTTGCTACTACCATCTTATACGAAAACCGGGTTATATAAAACCTGAAGCCGCCGAAGGAGATTCGCTTCTCCTCCGGCGGCTCCGGCAAGGCACATACGGGCCCGCAAAGGCCGGGTTCCCTCGGTTCGCTGTTTTATTTTACGGCGATGACTTCGATTTCGACGAGGCCGTCCTTGGGCAGGCGGGCCACCTCAACGGCGCTGCGCGCCGGATACGGTTCGGCGAAAAACGATCCGTACACCTCGTTCACTTTGGCAAAATCGTTCATATCCTTCAGAAACACCGTCGTTTTCACGACTTTGTCCAGCCCGCTTCCGGCCGCTTCAAGCACGGCTTTAACGTTGCGGAGCGCTTGCGCGGCCTGCGCCTCCACGCCTTCCGCAAATTGTCCGGTTTCCGGAACGAGACCCAGCTGTCCCGAAGTAAAGACCAGATCGCCCAGTTGAACCCCTTGCGAATACGGCCCGATCGCTCCGGGCGCGGAAGTCGTTGAAATTACTTGTTTATCCATTTATATCCATCCTTTCTTAAGTTGAACTAATTATACTTTCATCTATTGTAGCGATGTTTATCTGCCTTGGGCAAGCCTTGACTCCATTCTTTCGGTCTCCGCCGGCTGCAGGGGCAGATAAAATGAAAACACGCTGCCTTCCCCTTCGGCGCTTTTCATGCGGAGAAATCCGCCGAGCAGGCGGGCCAGGTTGCTGCTGATCGGCAGGCCAAGCCCCGTTCCGCCGTATCTGCGGCTGATCGATCCGTCCGCTTGCTGGAACGACTCGAATACGGCTGATTGCTGCTCTTTCGGAACGCCGATCCCGGTGTCGGTTACGGCAAACACGATCCATTCCCCTTGCGGCACTTCGCCGCGTGCGGCCCTCCGTATGTTAAGCGTCACTTTTCCTTTATCCGTGAACTTAAAAGCGTTGGAGAGCAGGTTCCGCAAAATCTGCGCGATCCGATGGGGATCGGAAACGATCGTTGCCGGCAGCCCTTCCTCCACCCGTACCTCATACGCCAGCTTTTTCTGCGAGGCAATATGGTCGAAATGAACCTGCATCCAATCCGCCACTTCCGTCAGCACCACTTCTTCGTTCATGATTTCCAGCCGCCCGGCCTCCACTTTGGACAAATCGAGGATGTCGTTGATGATCTGCAGCAGGTCATGGCCCGATTTGTAGATGATCCGTCCATACTCCGGCAGTTCGTCCCCGGCATCCTCGCTTTCGGCGATGATTTGCGCCAAATTGATGATGCTGTTCAACGGCGTCCGCAGCTCATGCGACATCGTCGCCAAAAATTCCGATTTGTAGCCGGAAGCGAGCGTCAGCTGCTTGGCCCGGTCCTCCAGCCCGATTTTCGCTTTATGCAGCTCGTCCGTCTGCTTTCGCAGCAGCTCGTTGGCATGCTTCAGCTCCAAATTTTGCCGATGTCCCATCTGAAAATCGCGGAGAATCAACGTGAATACAAAACTAAAGAGAACGGCGAGCGGGAGCATGATCGGCATAATTTTAAACAGATAGGTATGTATAGGGGTAGCCCCGAAAAAGATAATGTTCAAGCAATTTATGATGTTAACGGTCAGGATCGTGACAATCCCCATGAAGGCAAAGCCCTGCTTCGCCCGGTTAAACCAAATGCGCAGGCCGGCGCAGACTGCTCCGAGCACCGTCAAGTTCACAAGCCCGAAGATCGCGGCGCCGCTTACGCCAAACGACAATCGCATCAAGCCGATCCCAAGCCCGATCGCAAGCAAGGTGAGCGGGTGCGGATAAACCAGCGTCGCAATAATCAACGGAACGATCCGGAGGTCGAAAATAATCCGCTCATCCAGCGAGAATCCGAATTTAATGCAAATCCAGCCCGCCACAATCATCACCAGAACGGACAGCATGTAATTGACGCGCGGCGAAAGATTCCTGAATACATATTTGTGCATAACATTGGCCACATAAGCGACCGCAATCAGCATGCCCAAATTGATCAGCAGCGTGTTCCCCAGGCTCATAGGCTTCCCTCCCTGCCGGTGCACTGGTTTGTATGCGATTATCCGGGATTCGCCTTATTACGTTCGGTACGGTAAGCTTTTATAAACAGCTCGGCATAATGCGGATCCCACTGGCTTCCCCGGCCTTGCTCGAGGATCGCAAGCGCCTGGGCGGGCTCCAAGCCTTTGCGGTAAGGGCGGTCGGAGGTCATCGCATCAAAGGCGTCCGCCACCGCGATAATCCGTCCAAACAGCGGGATGTCCTCCCCGGCGAGGCCGTCCGGGTAGCCCTTGCCGTCATACCGCTCGTGATGCGACCTTACCCCCGGCAAAAAAGAAGCCATGGCATCCGCAGGCTCGATCTGCTTCAGGATGGCCTCGCCAAGCACGGGATGCTGTTTGATCTGCTCCCATTCTTCATCCGTCAGGCGTCCCTCCTTGAGCAGCACGGCGTCGCGAATGCCGATCTTGCCGATGTCGTGCAGAAGCGCCGCTTTGCGCAGTTCATCGATGCGCCGCTCCGGCAACTCGGCCAGCCTGCCGATTTGCACGGCATATTCGGCCACGCGCAAGGAATGCCCGGCCGTATACGGATCGCGGGCGTCCAAAGCGGCGGCCAAGGTGGCAAAATAGCTGTCGACCAGCTGGCTGTTGCGCGCCGCCTCGGACCTAAGTCCCCGCAGCATATGATTAAACCCGGACACGAGCCGGGAAAATTCATCGGAATACAAATCCGCGGCCTCCGAGCGGAGATACCCCGTTTTTACTTCGGCCATGCGTTCATACAGATGCTGGATCGGCAGCATGATCTCGCGCGCCATCAGTCTGGAACCGATAAAGGCAAAACCAAGGCCGACGGCCAGAATATAGCCCGCCCACTGCCAGTATGCATAAGAGCCGTACCCCCAATTCTGCAGCCGGAACTGGACGGATAGACTGTACAGCAGCAGCGGGGAGGCGCCGACCAGAAAAAAGCTCCATTTTAACTTTCGCGATACGGGAACAAATACCCTTCCTCCCAGCGACAATTCCCTGCCGAACAATTTGCGGCTCCAGGCGCTGAGCTCCTGTAAAACCGGCCGCACCGCATAGGAGGTCAAATAGAACTCAATCAGGGCGTGCATGCCGCAGACGAGAACACAGCCCAAGGAGGCGAGCAGCACATAATAGGAAGGAATCGTGATCCGCCCGTTGGCTATAAGCCCCAGCGACAATCCGGCCCCAGGCCCGACCAAGCCGAGCAGATGCGGGCCAAGGATCCGTTTTACGGCCAGGGAAGGCATCCGGTGTACTCTTATGTATACGCTTTGCAGAACCTGGAAGCTTCCGACCTCCTGGAGAAAGGCGCTTCTGACCGGTTTGAGCTGCAAATAAAAGACGCCCCCATCCAGCAGGAGCATAACGACGACCGATACGCATAATACCCCGGCCAGCCAGAAGTACTGTTCCCTGGGAACATCCAGCGGCGCAGCGAAAATCAGGCTCGCAATCGCGATACCCGCCAGAAAGGAGCCGGTTGCATAGTTAAGCATGAGACGATGAATAAATGTTTTGTATACCGTCACGGCGTATTCCGCCTTCCCTTCGCAAATTGTCGGGTAACGCCCACTTCCTGTATTATCGGCATGAATCGGACTGCATTTCAGATAGCTTTTGGAATTTTTTATATAAACCCCCTTTCTTTTTGTATATTAAGTTTGAACCCAAAGCTAAACGCGAACGGGTCAAACAACGCTGTGGCAATTTAAAAATGAATATTTCAAATTGTTAAAAGTCGTTCTTAAACCTGTGAAACCTTGCACAATGCTGCATTCGCCATTTTGCAAGGTTGTTTTATGTCACAATGTACGTGATTTTTTTCACATTAACTCATATTCTTATATGCTAAAATGCCTTCGAACAAAGGTTATAAGACTCCTTTAGGCCTAGTCCGATCGGCTATCCGGCGGGCTTCCCGACCTCATTCGTTATTAAAATGTCTTCACATTTTAATATATAACAATTAATGGAGGGTTCTATCATGAAAAAAGCTTTACTCTTTCTCAGCAGCGCTCTTGTATTAGGGCTGTTGGCAGGCTGCGGTTCCAACAATGCCGCGGGCAATGGCAGCACGGAACCTGCGAACACCGCCCCGGCAACGGCGGAAAGCGGTACAAACAGCAATAGCTCCACGGCTTCTACTGAGCAAGGCCAATTCAAGGATGGCGTCTATTATGCGATTGGCGAAGCCGATCCGGATTCCGGATGGCAATCGTACGTGACTCTGACCGTGTCCGGCGGCAAAATCACCGCAGCAAAATGGAACGCGCTCAGCGAAAAGGCTCCCGTCGATAAAGTGACTTACTCCAAAGAAGGCAAATACGGCATGAAAGCCGGCGGCGCTTCCTCCGAGTGGCATGAACAAGCCGAAAAGGTGGAGCAATTCCTGCTCGAAAAACAGGATCCCAAAGCGGCCGCACTGAACGATGAAGGCAAAACCGATGCGATTTCCGGCGTTTCCATCCATGTAAGTGATTTCTTTAACCTCGCCGATCAGGCGCTTGCCGCCGGACCTGTGGAACCGGGCATTTACAAAGACGGCACCTACCACACCGAAGGCGACGAGTTCGATCCGCATTCCGGCTGGAAAGAAACCGCGGACGTCGTGGTGGCCGCAGGCAAAATCATTAAAGTCAACTTCAGCGGCGTCAACGACAAAGGCGAGGACAAGAAGCAAAACTCGATCGACGGCAAATACGGCATGAAAGCCGGCGGCGCATCCTCCGAATGGCATGAACAAGCCGTCAAGGCGGAAGCGTATCTCGTGGAAAACCAGGATCCGGCTTCCCTTACTTTTAATGAAGAAGGCAAAACCGACGCGATTTCCGGCGTATCGATCAGCTTGAAATCCTACTTCGACCTGGTTGCCAAGGCACTTGAACAAGCGAAATAACTACTACCTAACCTATACGAGAAGGTGAACCTCTTGAAAAAGATAGTCGTTTTGGGCGGCGGTTACGGCGGTGTCGTCACTTCCAAGCACCTGGCCAAACTGTTCAAAAAAGACAAGGACGTGAAAATCCAGCTCATCGACCGAAACCCCTATCATACGCTGCTGACCGAATTGCATGAGGTCGCGGCCAACCGGGCGCCGGAGGACTCGGTCAAAATCGAGCTTAAAAAGATTTTTGCCGGTCAAAAGGTGGACGTCGTGCTCGATTCCATCGACAACATCGACTTCGCCGCCAAGCAGCTCCGCTCGGCGAAAAACACGTACAGCTACGATTACCTCGTGATCGGCACCGGCTGTAAACCGACGTTCTTCGGAATTCCGGGGGCCGAAGAGCATGCTTTGACGCTTTGGTCCTACGAGGATGCCGTCCGGCTTAAGGAACAAGTTCGCCGCATGTTCAGCGAGGCGGCCAAAATTACCGATCCGGTCAAACGCCGGAAGATGCTTACCTTCGTCGTAGTCGGGGCCGGGTTCACCGGCGTCGAGTTGGTCGGCGAACTGGCGGAGTTCCGCGACGAGCTGTGCAAGGAGTTTTACATCGAAGCGGGCGAAGTCCGGCTCGTTGTGGCGGATATGGCGCCGAAAATTTTGCCGATCCTCCCCGACAAGCTGATTGAAAAGGCGGCCAAACGCCTTCATAAAATGAATGTGGAGATCATTACGAGCGCGAAAATCACCGGCGTTACATCGGCCAGCGTGCAGCTCGGAGACCGCGGCGAGCTTGAAGCCGACACGATCGTATGGACGGCCGGCGTCGAAGGCTCCGAACTCGTCGGCAAGCTCGACGTGAAGCAGGAAGGCCGCAAGCGGATCGTCACCAACGACAAGCTGCAAAGCATCGACCATGAAGATGTGTACGTCGTCGGCGACAACATTTTCTTCATTCCGGAAGGCGAAAAACGGCCGGTGCCGCAAATGGTGGAAAACGCCGAGCAGGCCGGACCGCTCATTGCGCATAACATTTACGCGGACGTCCACGGCAAACCGAAGAAGTCCTACAAGCCGGGCTTCCACGGCACGATGGTGTGCATCGGCAGCCGCTACGGTGTGGCGAATGTCGGACTTCCGAATAAAATGTTTATGTTAAGCGGCTTTATGGCCATGCTCAGCAAACACATGATCAATATGTATTATCTGTTCAGCGTGGCCGGCTTTGCGAAAGTCTGGACTTATATGATGCATGAATTTTTCCATGTCAACAATCGCCGCAGCTTCGTCGGCGGCCATTTCGCCAAACGTTCGCCGAACTTCTGGCTGCTGCCGCTGCGCCTCTTCGTCGGTTACAAATGGCTGGAAGAAGGTCTCGACAAGCTGCCTAAAATTTTGAAGGAGCCTTCGAACATCTTCCTGATCCCGGCTTCGCCGCATGCCAGCGACGTCGTATCCGCAGCCAGTGAAGCCGCCGGCAAGGTTACGGAAACGGTCGACGCCCAAGCCGCGGCATCAACAGTAGAGAGCGCTTCGACCGCGGTTACCGCGCTTCCCGTGCCGGGATTTATCAAATCCATCGTGGGCTGGTTCATGGACGTGTTCTTCTATACGTCCGACGGCGGATATACGGCGCTGGCTACCGTGTTCCAGTTTTTCATGGTATTCATGGAAATTGCGCTTGGCATCATGATCATCGTAGGCCTCTTCACCGCAATCGCTTCGGCGGCCACCGTCGCCCTCGGCGTCATGATCTGGTCTTCCAGCATGGCTTCCGCAGAAATGCTGTGGTACATGACGGCGGGCATCGCCTTGATCGGCGGTTCGGGCAGCGCGTTTGGCCTGGATTACTACGTTCTGCCTTGGCTCAAGAAACAGTGGAAGAAAATCCCTCTCGTTCGAAGATGGTATTTGTATACCGAATAGCAATCATAGCAAGTGACAACCAGTAATTCACCCCCCTTAATGAATAATTCGGAGTAATGGGCGCTGGAGCCGCACATTACTCCCCTTTTTCTATTACTGCCGAGTCGGTGGCCCTTGTTCCCTGCAAGCTTACCGCATACCAAGGAGTGTGTCCTTATGAAATTTATACTCTTCCAAGACGCTTGTTGTTTATTGCAAGGCGAATTATCGCCCGAGGCCGGCATTCATCTCGATATAACGGCAGAAGAAGTCGAACCGTTGGTGAACCTCCTGGAACAATACGATATACCTGCGGTGCGCCAGTGCCGTTTGTTGACCATTTACATCGCAATCAAGCTCGCCCTTCAGCGCCACAGCCGGTGCGATCATGCGGCTACCGGTGAAGAGTTAACCCGTTTGGTGCTGGACGGCGACTATCTATACAGCTTTTACGTAGGGTTATGCCTCAAGTGGGAGGAATACGATCTCCTGTCCCATCTGGCCCCCATCATTAAACAGATCCAAATCAGACGCGCGGAAGGACGCGCCGAAGATGAACGGCTGCTTAAGGGCTGGGAGCTGTTCCTGCAGCTCGATTTGAACCGGACCACGACCGGCCGGGCGATTTAGATTTTGCGTCACGGTTTAGCCTTGAGATTACGGGAAACGACAGCAAGGAGGGGCTTTCCATGAAACTTCATGAGGCGCTTGATATTTCTTTAAAAGCGGTAGACCGGGAAATCGAAAATATGGTCAAATTTGACCGGGACGTTCCCAACTCCTCGCAGCTTGCCAAAAGCATCATCGAACTCGTCCGTTCCGGCGGCAAGCGGGTCCGCCCGCTGATGGTCATTGTCGGCAGCCGTTTCGGCCCCGCCCCGGATGAGCAAAAAATTTGGCGTTTGGCCGCGGCCGCGGAGTTTATCCACGCCGCTTCCCTGATTCATGACGACATCATCGACGATTCCCCGGTCCGCCGCGGACAGAAGGCGATGCATATGAAATTGGGCGTAAGCGGCGCGCTGCATGTGGGGAACTATATGTCGGCCAGAGTGATCGAGCTGATCTCCGTTTACTCGGCGGACCGGGACAAGTACGCATACGATCTGACTGCTCTGGCTACGACGCAGTTATGTTTGGGCGAATATCAGCAGTTGGCTCATCTGTATGATTACGACGTGACGATCGAGCAGTATTTGGAGAAGTCGAAAAACAAAACCGCGCAGCTGATGGCTGCCTGCCTGCAAATCGGCGCTCAGGCGTCCGGCGCGGACGCGGAGACGGCCGAGCTGCTGTATGCCTTTGGGGAGAAGCTGGGCATGTCGTTTCAAATCCGCGACGATGTGCTCGACTTCACCCAATCGGCGGAAAAGCTGGGCAAGCCGGCCGGCAGCGACCTGCGCAGCGGCCAGGTGACCCTGCCCGTGCTGTTCGCGCTGCAGGATGAACGGCTCGCCCCCCGCATCCGCGCGATCACGGCGGCAAGCCCTGCCGCCGAAGCCGACGCCGTCGTCGCGGCCATCCAGGCGAGCGGCGCGCTGGAACAAACCGAGCGGCTGAGCCGCCGCTACTTAGGCGAGGCGCAGGAAATCATCGGCCGCCTTGCTCATTACCCTGCGCATCGGGATCTCCAGGCCTTGCTCGACTATTTTGGCGGCCGGGATCAATAGCCGGAAACCAGAGCTCCTTGCTTCTTGCAACCGGTCGTTCCCACCTCCCATTGGAAAAATCCAATAGATTGACGGAAATTGAACGTGATTTAGAGCTCTCATTGGAAAAAATCCAATAGAATCCGCTCAAATTGCCCATTACGCCCCCTTCGTGCCTAATCTATTGGAAAATTTCCAATCAAGCCGCTGTATTTACCACTAATTTTCTAATTCTATTGGAATATTTCCAATCAGAAACATGTATCGAGCGCCTAAGGGACTTCGAGTCGCCGCATTCCGAACGCAACGGCCAGTTGAACCTGCAGCTACGCTTACTTGCTGCCACGTGTACCTGACATCATGCATACCGGCCGCCATACGTACCTCATCGCACACACCTGCCACCACGTATATCGACCACCACGATACCGGCCGCCATACGTACCTCACCACACGCACCTGCCACCACGCATGCCTACCACCATACGTATTCCTCGCCCGGCTCCCCTGCACATCACTTGCACATTGCTTACACATTACTTGCACATTACTTGCACGCCGTTTACACCCCCACCTGCCAGCCGCACCCTGCCTCTACTCCAACCCCTCCCCGTTCGACGCAATCACCTGCTTATACCAGTGGAAGCTTTTCTTGCGGGAGCGGGCCAGCGTGCCCTTGCCTTCGTTGTCTTTATCGACGTAGATAAAGCCGTAGCGCTTCTTCATCTCGCCGGTTCCGGCGCTGACCAGATCGATGCAGCCCCAGGGAGTGTAGCCGATCAGGTTCACCCCGTCGGCGATCGCTTCCTTCATCGCCTTGATGTGCTCGCGCAAGTATTCGATCCGGTAATCGTCGTGAATGGTGCCGTCCTCCTCCACGGTGTCGGCCGCGCCGAGACCATTTTCCACCACCATCAGCGGAATTTCGTACCGGTTGTAGATGTTGTTCAGGGACCAGCGCAAGCCTGTCGGGTCGATCTGCCAGTCCCAGGCGCTGGCCTGCAGGTAAGGATTTTTGAGCCCCAGCGATAAATTTCCGCCCACCTGCTCATGCTCCGGGTCGGCGCTGACGCAAACCGAGGAGTAGTAGCTGAAGGTGTAGAAATCGACGCAGCCCGCTTTTAAAATGGCCTCGTCCCCGTTCTCCATCACGATCTCGATGTTGTTTTCCCGGAAATACCGTTTGGCGAACCCGGGGTAGGCTCCCCGGACCTGCACGTCCGAGCACAGGAAGTTGCTGAGGTTATCCTTTTGCTGGGCCAGCAGGATATCGTCGGGATGGCAAGTCCGCGGATAGGAGCACATATAGGCGATCATGCAGCCGACCTTGAAGTCCTTGTTGATATCATGGGCCAGTTTCACGGCTTTGGCGCTGGCGACAAACTGATGGTGCAGCGCCTGATACAAAAGCCGTTCATCCGTTTTGGCTCCATGACCCAGCACCCCCTCCCCCTCCGGCATGATAGCCCCGGCGATGAAGGAACCAAACGGCATGGTCAGGATATTGATTTCATTAAACGTCAGCCAGTACTTAACAACTTCTTTATACCGGTTAAAAATCACTTCGCAATACTTCACGTAAAAATCGATCAGTTTGCGGTTCGTCCATCCGTTATATTGCTGCGCCAGATGCAGCGGGGTTTCGTAATGGGATATCGTCACCAAAGGCTCGATCCCGTGTCTCTTCAACTCCGCAAACATCCGGTCATAATACCGCAATCCCTCCTCATTGGGTTCAGTATCGTCGCCATGCGGAAATATCCGCGACCAGGCGATCGACATGCGGAACACCTTGAAGCCCATTTCGGCAAACAATGCGATGTCTTCCTCGTAGTGATGAAAGAAATCGATCGCTTCGTGGCTGGGATAGTAGGCGTCCGGCTCCAGTACCGGCGTAATCCGGCGCGGAGTGGTATGGGTACCGGCGGTAATCACGTCGGCCGTGCTCAGACCTTTGCCTCCTTCGTTATACCCGCCCTCGATCTGGTTGGCCGCCGTGGCGCCTCCCCACAGAAAATCTTCCGGAAAACCTTTAGCGATTTGTGTCATCGTACTTCCTCCCCCAAATATTCAATTCCCCCGGCCGCAACCTCAAATGACCACCGTCAGCAAATCGTCCTGATAATCGACCGCTTGCTTCTCCGTCTCGATCACATCCAAATAATCTCCGGTATTGGAAATGATCACAGGCGTGGTTATATCATACCCTTCCGCTTTGATCGCCTCGGCGTCAAACTCCATCAGCACCTGGCCTTTGCGGACCCTCTCCCCTTGCTTGACTTTGGGAACAAAATACTTGCCTTTTAGCTTTACGGTGTCCCTGCCCACATGGATCAGGATATCCACGCCGTGGTCGCTGGTGATTCCGATCGCGTGTCCCGTTGAAAACAGGGAGGTCAATACCCCGTCAACCGGAGCTACAACCTTGCCTTCGGCAGGTTCAATGGCAATCCCTTTGCCCATCGCTCCCGTAGAAAACGCCTCGTCCGCGATTTCGGACAACGGTTTTACCGTTCCCTTGAGCGGGCTGCCCACCGTCTCCTGCTTTACCATCGTTTCGGTGTTGCAGGCCTCTTTGGGCTTGGCATCGTCCTCTTCATCCTTGAAGCCGCCGAAGAACATCAGCAGGAAGCCCAAAACGAAGCTGACGACCATCCCGATGATGGCCCCGTAGAATGCGGTATCCATGCCTTGCGGACCAATAAAGCTGGGAAGCATGAAAATGCCCAGGCCGCCCATGATATAGATTTTGCTGCCCATGGCTCCGAGAATAGCGCCGCCTGCCGCCGCCCCGATGCAGCTTAAAATGAACGGCTTTTTCCGCGGCAAAGTAATCCCGTAGATCGCCGGCTCCGTCACTCCGAAAATCCCTGAAATGAAGGCCGGAATCGACAGCGATCTTAATTTTGCGCTTCTTGTTTTCAGCATAATGGCCAGCACTACACCGGTCTGGGCAAACGAAGCGCCGAATATCCCGGCGAGAATCGGATCGTATTTCAACACCGCTATATTGTTGATGGCAATCGGCACAATTCCCCAATGCAGCCCGAAGATGACGAGCACTTGCCAAACTGCCCCCAAAAGCAAGCCGCCGATCATCGGGCTTAAGTTGTAGAGGAACAACGTTCCTTGCCCGAGCAGTTGGCCGGCCCAGGTTGCGAGCGGACCGATGATAATCAGTGACAGCGGAACGACAACCAGCAAGGTGAAGAAAGGAACCAGAAACGTTCTTACGACGCTGGGGATAATCTTTCTAAACAGCTTTTCCAGCTTCGCCCCCACATACGTGGAAATAATGATCGGAATGACGCTGGACGAATAGGACATCAGGATGACCGGAATGCCCAGGAAAGTAATGTACACCGGCGACTCGAAGATCGTACCGCCAAACAAGGTGTACAGTGGCGTGCCCGATGACATGATGCCGCTGAGCGTCGGATACACGAGTGAAGCCCCGATGGCCATGCCGATAAAAATGTTGGCGTTGAATTTTTTGGCCGCCGTATATCCGAGGAAAATCGGAAAGAAATAAAACAGACAATCACCTATGGCGTTCAGAATCTGGTATGTTCCCGAAGCGGCCGTGAGCCAACCCAGAGCTAAGAACAAGGCGTTGAACCCCTTGATCATTCCGGTGGCGGCCAAGACGCCCAGCGTCGGCTGAAACACTCCCGAGATGATGTCGATGAATCTGTTAAAGAAGCTCATCTTTTCCCCGGACGGTTCCGCCTCCGCATCCCGAAAGCCGCCGACTGCGGCCACGTCCGCATATACTTCGGGTACGTGATTGCCGATAACGACTTGGTATTGCCCGCCGCTTTGGATGACCGTGACAATACCATCCATCGCTTTTAACGCGTCCGTATTGGCCTTGCTCTCATCCTTCAGTTTAAAGCGCAACCGCGTTATACAGTGGGTCAGGCTGTTTACATTTTCTTTGCCGCCTACGTTTTTGATAATGGCTTTCGCCAATGCTTCATATTTCATCGCTGCTCCTCCTTAACTATTTGCTAGTATTTATAAAAAAGGCGAAACCATACGGACAACTATTCTGCTGCCCCGTTTGGTTTCGCCTGGTTGACCAGTAACGATCCATTCCGGTTATTCGGTTTCTCTTAACGTTACGCGATGCGTGTGAATCGTCAGATACAGCTTTTCATCGTCCGAGAGCGGCAAGCCCAAATATTTTTCGATCTTCAGCACGCAATCGTAAGCTTGCTTATACTTCGCTTTTACCTGCCTCAGCAGAAAATGGTCCAGCGTCTCGACCTTCTCCCGTTTGTTCAAGCGTTGAAAAAAATAGCGCAAATGCGTAATAAACCTTTCATAACTGACCGATTGCTCGTCAAGCTCAATATTGTACGAATATTTGATGATGTTCAAAATATCGTGGATCTTCTGGGTATGACGGGCCACATCGGCCACTTGACGGCTCCCGCCGTTCGTTTGGGCGTTGATCAGATGGAGCGCGATATTGCCCGCCTCATCTTCGGGCAAGCGATTGCCCGTCACCTCCTCGATGAACTCCAGCGCTTTTTGCCCAACCTTGTATTCCTTGGGGTAATATTTCCGAATCTCCCAGATTAACGGATTAGCGTTGGCCAGCCCCCGGTCGTGCAGCCGAAACGCGTTGTAAATATGATCCGTCAGGGTAACGTAGATAAAATCGCTCAGTTTGCCCTGCAGCATATTTTTGCCATATTCGATAATGTCGTAGCACAGAGAAACGTATTCGGTGGGGATGTCGTCCAGCAGCAGCTTGAATTTCTCGGAAGCTTCCGTCTGCTTAAGGATAAACACCTTTTCGATCAGCCCCTTATCCACTGCGTCTCCCGCGCTTTTCTTAAACGCGATGCCCCGCCCCATGACGACGAATTCCTCACGTTCCTCATCTCTGGCAATGATGGCGTTGTTGTTGAATATTTTTTCGATGATCATCGAAAAATTGCCCCCTCCCCTTATCGCAAATGAGTTAAGCAACAATTTTAACGCTGGGCGGAAAGCCTGTGCCGGGCGGTAGCGGGAACGGCGCATTAAATGTAAACGGATACATCACGAAATTCGTGTATGCCGGGCAACCAGCTGCCTGCCCCAAGAAACGCAACGATTGTCACTCGCTTAGCCAACAAAAACCAAAAAAGGCGACCCCAAAACATGACAAATCATGCCCCGGGTTTCGCCTTTGCAGTAACAATCCCAAATTCAGAATACCATCGAACAATCCATTTGGCAAGCAAAAATGTTCACGCTTTCACGCAGTGTTCATCTCACAACAAGAAATAGTCTCCCAGCGCGCAGAACAATATAACCATACTGATCACTTGATTCAGATTGTAAGAAGCAACGTTCATCCGTTTGCGGTTCGACGGCTTGATGATCTTATGCTCCGTCAGCAGCAAAATGACCGCAAGGATAATGCCCGCCGTGTACATCCAGCCGAGATGCCGGATCGGGATCAGAGCGATCAGCAGCAGCACCATGATCAGATGCAGGCCGGCCGCGATTCTCAGGCCGTTTTTGAGGCCAAAAGCGCTGGGGATCGACCACAGGCCGTGGTTCCGGTCAAAATCGATGTCCTGCGAGCCGTAGATGATGTCGAACCCGGCAATCCATAACATCACGACCGTGCCGAGAATAAACGGCGTGAAAGCAAACTTCCCGGTCACGGCAAACCACGCGCCAATCGGGGCGGAAGCGATCGTAAAACCAAGATACAAATGGCTTAGGTAAGTGAACCGTTTCGTATAGGAATAGGACGAGATCAGGAAAATCGCCACCGGCGACAAAATAAAGCAAAGCGGATTCAGCATGGCCGCCGCGAAAATAAAGATCGCATAGTTGACGACGACGAAAACGAGCACCTCCTTCGCCTCCAGCAGCCGCCGCGGCAAATGGCGATGGGCGGTACGCGGATTTTGGGCGTCAAAGGTACGGTCGACGATACGATTGAAGGCGTTGGCCCCGTTCCGGGCGGCGACCAAAGCGATCAGCCCCCACAGCATGACCCGCCACGACGGAAATCCTTCCGCCGCCCACACCATCGAAATGATCGCGAACGGCAGGGAAAACAGCGTGTGCGAGAACATCACCAATTCGCTGTACAACCTGATTTTGGTGCCGATTTTTCTGGCTACTTCCATGATATAGTCACTCTCCTTCGTGCGATAAGCATATGGCGGGGGCGGCTGTGGACGGACGGGGCCGGCTGACCGGGCTGGCCTGGCTGACCGGCTGGCCGGCGGCTAGGCCAAGCCGGCCAGCACCGCTTCCAGCGCGGCCAGCAGGCCGTCGATGTCGGCTTCGGCGATGACCAGCGGCGGCTGGAAGGCAAGAACGTTGCGGTTTACGCCGTTTTTGCCGATAAGATAGCCGCGGTCCTTCATCGCCTCCAGCACGTCATCGACGAGCCCGGCCCCGCGCTGCGGCTCATCGGCGCACAGCTCCGCGCCGCGCATCAGCCCCGCGCCGCGCACGTCGAGCGCGAGCTGCGGGAAACGCGCGGCGAGGTGCTCAAGGCCGCCGCGCAGCTGCGCCCCGAGGCGCTCCGCCCGTTCGGGCAGGCGGTGCGCCTCGATGTAGTCCAGGACCGCGAGCGCGGTCACGGACGAAACCGGGTTGCCGCCGAACGTGGAGGCGGATGGCCGCGTGAAGCTAGCGGCGATCTCGTCGGTGGTGGCGAAACCCGCCACCGGGATGCCGCCCCCAAGCGCTTTGGCCATCGTCACGATGTCCGGCGCAACGCCGTAACGGTCCATGGCGAACATCCGGCCCGTACGCCCAAACCCGGTCTGAATCTCATCGGCGATCAGCAGCACCCCGTGCTGTTCCAGCAGCCGCTTCACTTCAGCGAAATACCAGTCCGGCGGCGCGATAATGCCGCCGTTGCCCTGGATCGGCTCGGCGATCATCGCGGCGATTTCGCCGCCTTTGGCCGCCAGCGCCGCCCGCAGCGCCGCGATGGAGCGCCGCCCCGCTTCATCGGCGTTCATCCCCCGCTCGTACGGGCGGGGGATAAACGTCACGTCCGCAGCCTCCGCCAGCTGCGGATCGGTGCGCCACATCTGCAGGCCGGTGACGCTCATCGTCAGATACGTCCGGCCATGCAGGGACTGCTCCAAGGCCAGGAAGCCGCGGCGTCCCGTATGCAAACGGGCGAGCAGCAGCGCCCCTTCGTTCGCCTCCGAGCCGCTGTTCACAAAAAACGTCCGGCTAAGCCGCCCGGGCAAAATCCCGGCCAGCCGCTCCGCAAGCTCCACATTGGGCTGCGTCAGATAAATCGTGCACGTATGCTGCAGCGTCCGCAGTTGCTCCGCCGTCCGCTCGGCGATTTCCGGGTTGCAGTGTCCGGTGGCCACGACGGAAACGCCGGCAAAGAAGTCGGTATACCGCGTCCCGTCATGCCCGTACAAATACTGCATTTCCCCTTTGACGAGCTGTGGGGGATTACGATAGAAATGGCTCGTGCATGGGTAAAAGTACTGTTGCCGCTTTTGCAGCACACCCTCCGGTCCGATATACGTCTGCATAATTTTCCGCTTCCCTTCTGTTGAGTATGTCATGAAAGGGAGCAAGCGCAGCGCATTCGCTCTAGCCTGCCCCGCAAACGACGCTCGCTTACGAGCACGCCGCCGACACCGTTTGAGTAACGGCCGCCTAGTTTGTTGTAACGGCTGCCTAATTGGTTCCCGCAACCTCTTTTGTTCTCGTCTCCTCCTGTGTACCTGCCTTCACGTTTGTTCCTGCGGCCTCTTTTGCGGCTGCCGCCTCCGCCGCTCCGCCGGCGCTGCCGCCGTCGAACTGCAGCGCGCCCAGCGTATAACCGGCATAGACCGGCGTTAGGCGCGCAAACTCCGCCTCCGCCGTGTCGGGGGCCGCCGCGGCGTTTTTGTACGCCTTCACGATCCGCTCCAACTCTTCCGGACGATAGGTCGCCCCTTCAATCCGCAGCACGGACGCCCCGGCAGCGGTCAATTCTTTCACGACCGGCAGCAGGCACAGCTCCTTCGCGAGCATCAGATGGTTGCGGCCGTATACGTCCCGGTAAACCGGGTTTTCGCCCTTGTCGGTTTTCAATACGAGGATGTGGTTGCTGACATAATGGTTGTCTTCTTCGGCAATCGGTTCGAACACCTCCGTATTTTCATACAGGTCATGCTCCATGTACATGATCGCCGGGGAGCCGTGGACTATAACCTCCAGCGTTCCGGGCGCCTCGGCCAGCAGCGCCGCAAGATCGTTCGGCGGAAGCTCCATGGACGCCGTCATCCGGGCCAGGCCCAGCCCCCGGTAAAAATCGGCGGACAATCTGTTGTACACGTTCAGATTAAAATCGCCGATCAACGGATATCCCTTGCCGGCAAATTTGCGGATCGCCCCCAAATTCGTCACCATTAGGCCGTCGAGCGGCAGATGTTCCCCGGACAAAAGGGCGTCGTAAATCTCAAACTGCAGCTCGTTCATCATCCGCGGCAGGCACAGATACAGCTTCGTCTTCCCCTTAAGTTCAGCAAGCTCCTTGACGTCGGCCTTCGTAAACGGGCGGTCCGGTTCAAATACGTCGCCGGACAAATAAACGTGGTCGGCTCCGGACTTCAGCGCGGCTTTAGCCTGCGCCGTATTGTTTACGTGCACGGAGACCTCCGCGGAGCCGGCATCCGCTGCGGCCGCACTGCCCGAACGACGTGCTCCTTCCCCCTGCTCCCGATGCCGCGCTTTATCCAGCCCTGCCCGAATCGCCTCAATCCGTCCCGCGCTCAGCTCCCGCTCCTGCGTCGGCGTGCTAAACACTTTGCCGGTGCTGTAAAACTTGCCGGTCCCTTCGTAACGGCGGTTGATGTTCGCTAACCCCGGCCGGCCAAACGCGTAAGCGGTGGAGAAATCGCGCTTGCGGTTTTGGTACAGCAGCTCCGTGTCGCGGCTGCGTTCAAAGCCGACCGGATCGGCAATGTAACGGTCGATGGCGTCGCCGTAGGCGTTTACCAGCGTCAGAACAAAATCGGCGTCGCGCATGCGTCCTTCGATTTTAAAGGAGGTAATGCCGCCGTGAATCAGCTCCGGGATGTGCTCGTACATGAACATGTCTTTGACGGCCAAAGGATATTCCGCCGGATATACGTAGCCGTCTTTTTTGACGCGGTAATCCCAGCGGCACGGCTTCATGCATTTGCCCCGATTGCTGCTCATGCCGAATACCATCGAGCTGAAATAACAGTTCGCGCCATGCACCGAGCACATGTCCCCGTGCACGAAATATTCCAGCTCCATTCCGGTCGCCTGCTGCAGGTAACGGGTTGCCGCAAGATCCATTTCACGCGATGTGACGACCCGGGTTACGCCCATTTCCTGCAAAGCCCGGACCATCTCCACATTATGCACGTTCATCATGACCGAGGAATGGACTTTGATCCCCAGCCCCATCTCCTTAATCAGCGCCAGGACGGCAAAATCCTGCACAATAATCGCATCCGGTCCGGCGCTCTCCAGAAAACGCAAATACGCCCGCGCCTCGTCCAGCTCGCTTTCGTTCAGCAGGTTGTTGACCGTGACGTACGCTTTTTTTCCCCGTTCATGAGCCATCCGCACCGCTTCGGTAATTTCCTCCAGGCTGAAATTGTAGCCTTTGCGCATCAGACGCATATTGAGGCTGGGGCCTCCGAAATAAACCGCGTCGCAACCTGCATCGATCACTTTTTTGAAAATCTCGAAGGTTCCCGTTGGAGCCAATAGTTCAACTTCTCTTCCGTTAAAATAACGCGCCACCGCGTCCTCCCCCTCATCGCTAGTCATTTATCGGCTATCCAATATCCAATACATTGCACGGTTATCTCTAATAAGCTTGAAAACCATAACTCAACTTTCGCAGAGCCAAAATTGGCTCTGACCATTAATTGCAAATCATACAACTAACTTTATATCCATCTACTCAATCATTCGTTTAATTGCATTTCATACAACTATCTTCTCGTCTCTTGGTCTCTTTTTCGAAAGATAGCGGAGTAATTGCAGGTTTTACACTTATTCAAGTGCTATGGCAGCATTTCAGGAAAAGTAACTGTACTTTTTGCAACTACAGGATAGCCGCTTTGTCCAGTTACATCAACGCTTACTTGGCAATTTCATACTACGAAAGTTGAGTTACAAAAAACGGCAACCAACAACGGCAGCGGCCAAAAGCGCGTAGGATACCACGAACCACGTATCCAGGCTCTTCCATGTCAGCAGGTGATATTCCGTGCGCGGCGCGCCGATGACGAAACCCCTGGCTTCCATCGACAACACCAGCTCCTCCGCCCGGCGAAACGCGCTGACCGTGACCGGCACGAGCAGCGACACGAGCAGCCGCCCTTTCTCCTTCCAGGGCAGCTCTTTCAGGTCCGCGCCGCGGGCCGCCTGCGCTTTGAGGATTTTGTGGGTTTCATCGAGAATCGTTGGGATGAACCGCAGTGCGATGCTCATCATCAGCGTGAGCCGCTCCGATCGTATGCCGATCCGCCCAAGCGGCTTCAGCACACCGCTTAGGCCCTGGTTCAGCAGGCCCGGCGTCGTGGTAAACGTCAACAGCGCGGTAAAAGAGACCAGCAGCCCCATCCGTACGGCCGCCAGCAGCCCGCTGCTTACCCCATCGGCATATAGCGTCCAGGATCCGACGCGCCACAGCTCCGCTCCGCCCCGCACCGTCAAGCACTGAACGACAAAGATGAACGCCATCAACGTCCAAAGCGGCTTCGCCGCCTTGACGTAATATTTGAGCGGTATTTTTGTCGCCAGCATGTATGCGGCGGAAAACGCCGCCGCCGCGCCAAGCGCCGCCCACGATCCGACGGCCACGATCGCGACAAGGTACAGCAGCATCCCGGTCAGCTTCGCCCGGGGATCAACGCCGTGCACCCACGAGCCGGTGTCGATGCAGCGTCCGAACAGCAGTTTGTTCCGCATGTCATCCGCCCCCCTCTCTTGCCGCGCCGCGGACCGCAAACACCGCTTGTTCCGTGCCCGGCCGTCCTGCCGCAGCTGCCTGAACTGTCTTTTCTTCCAGAACCGACTTTGCTTTGACGGCTTCCGGCCCCAGTCCTAGCACTGCTGCGGCCGGAACAGGACGCTGACTCTCCGTACCCGGCACGGCGGGTAGCACGGCGGGTAGCTCTGCGGTATTCCCTGGCATTACCGAAGGCACCGCGGCGTTCTCCGGCACGCCCCCCGCCTTGTTCATCACCGCGTTCCCCGCCACCGCCGGCTGCGTTCGCGGCATGAGCCGCGCCAGCCGCTCGGCCAGCGCCTCCGCCGTCAGGCAGGGCTCCTCCGCCTCCAGCCCAAATCGTGCGCTCACCGCCCGCCAACAATGGATGCTGTCGGGAAGCTTCAGCCCTTCCGCCTCCAGCCTCACGGCTTCCCGCACCAGTTCGCCCGGCGTCCCCTGAAATGCGATCCGCCCCTCGTTCATGACGATCCACCGCTCTGCGTACGGAAGCATTTCCTCCATACGATGGGTGACGACGATCAACGTCTTGCCTTGTTCCCGGTGCAGCCGGGACAGCATCCCGGCCAGTTCGGCCCGGCTTTGCGGATCGAGCGTCGCCGTCGGCTCATCGAGCGCAATGACGTCCGGCTCCATCGCCAGCACCGAGGCGATCGCCACTTTGCGCATTTGCCCGCCGCTCAAATGAAACGGATTGCGCGCCAGGAACGAATCGTCCAGCCCGACCAGGGCCAGCGCCCGGCTGGCCCGCTCCCTGGCTTCGGCCGCCGGACATCCGAAATTTAGCGGCCCAAAGCACAGATCCTTCTCCACCGTATCTTCAAACAGCTGCTGCTCCGGGAATTGGAACACCAGTCCTACCCTGCGCCGCAGCTCCCGCATCCCGGACGCCTTTTCCCCGGCCTGCAGCGTAACGTCCAGCACCCGGACTTTGCCGGCCGTCGGTTTCAGCAGCCCGTTGAAAAGCTGCATCAGCGTCGACTTTCCCGAACCGGAAGCGCCGGCGATCGCCGCAAAGGCGCCGCGCGCCACATGCAGGGTTACGTTCTCCAGCGCGCTGTGCCGCCACAGGCTGCGATCATCGTATGCAAAGCTCACTTGCTCGAAATGAATGGCCATAACCAGGATGCCTCCTCTTTGCCGCCCCACGCCAAACCTTCCGAGGCGGAAATCCCCCGCCGCTCCAGCTCCCGCCTCAGCCTCATCCGGAAAGGGGGAATCAGACGGCAGGAGCTGAGCAGCGCCTCGTCCCGGAACAATTCCTCCGGCGGGAGATCGGCGGCAACCGTTCCTCCGCCAAGCACGATCGCCCGGTCGGCGGCCAAAATCTCTTCGGCGTCATGGGTGATCGACACCATCGTATACCGCCCGCAATCCCGCATATCCCGCAGGATGCCAAGCAGTTCCCCTCTCGCCTTCTCATCGAGCATAGACGAGGCCTCGTCAAAAATAACGATGTCCGGCTCCATCGCCAGAATCGCAGTGACGGCCACCCGCTGCTTCTGCCCTCCGGACAATTCCGCAGGGTGTTTGGTCAGCAGATGGCCGATCCGCAGCTTTTCCGCATATTCCCGGACGCGGCGCCGCATTTCCTCCCGGGGCAGGCACCGCCCCTCCAAGCCGAAGGCGATATCCTCCTCCACGGTCGCGCCGATAAACTGATTGTCCGGATTCTGAAAAACCATGCCGATGCGCCGCCGCAGATCAGGCGCGGTCTCCCGGTCAAGCGGCACGCCCCCCACCAGGATGGTTCCGGCGTTTGCGGCAAGCAAACCGCCGAGCAGTTTGGCCAGCGTCGATTTGCCGCAGCCGTTGGCGCCAACCAGGGAAACCCAGCCGCCCCAAGGGATGTTTAAGCTTACATCGCCAAGCACCGGACTTGCCGGATCATAAGCGAAAGAGACCTGCTGCACTTCATAAGCGAATCCGTTGTTCTCCATTTTCTCTCCGCTCCCTTCTCCCTTGATCCGGCACGCGGGCCGGCAGACGTAAGGCGGGTCAAATGCTATTCCGGCACAAAACCGCTGAACAGCTCCAGCTTCGACAGCGAGGGAATCAGATACCTGACCGCGATCCCGACGGCAATGCCGGTGAGCACGCCCATAAGCAGCAGCATCGGCAAATAATAGAAGATTCCCGTCGTGTGAAAATAGAGGGAGGCCGTCGTCAACTGCCCGACATTGTGGGCGATCCCTCCTACCGTGCTGATGCCGATCAGGCTAAGCCGCTTCCGTCCGATAAGGAGCAGGAACCACATCGCCGCAAAACTGAACAAAGCCCCCATGATGCTGAACAAGAAGCTGGAAAACGTACCGAAAACAAACGCCGTCAGCAGCGTTTTAAGCAGCACCATCATGAACGCGTCCCGGGTTCTGAGGAAATACAAGCACGTCAGCACCATAATGTTGGCGAGACCCAGCTTGGCGCCCGGAACGCCCATGTTGACGGGAATTATCGATTCCACCAGGCTAAGCACGACCGCCACCGCCGCAAAAATCGCCACGATCACCGTTCTTTTCAATATCAGATTGGACGTTTCATTTAACGACGGCATCCAGATCGTCCCCTTCCCCGGCGGCCACAACCTCGACCATCAGCTTGTGCGGCAGGCAGACGATCGTTCCGCCGTTGCGGTCGATGAACCCGAAAGTCAGGCACAATTTATCCGGACAATCGGCGTCAGTCATTTCAATGCCGTAATCGTGGATTTTTAACAGGTTGTAGCCGTATTCGGTTTTGATTTCCACGGTTTGTTCTTCCTTAGTCAGCTCCACAGTTTTATACAACTTCCCGTCAACCGTAATGTTGGCCACGCGCTCGCCATTTTTGTGAACTTTTTCACTTGAATCGCCGCCAAGCCACCTGGGCACGAGAAATGCCAAGGCGATGGCGACCACCAATCCGATCAACAGGATATCTCCGCGCTTCATGGCAAACTCTCCAAACTTTCCTAATTTTTTGATTATATAAATCTTAGATGAACCCATTATACATGCTGCCTTTCGTCTTCAAATGTGACAAATATCTCATCCTCACCCCTGCCTCCCGCATTTCACAAAATCATCACTTGGTCATACATTTTATGGAATTTGAAAGGTGGATTTAGTGTGAAAAAGATCAGTTATATTGTGAAAAAAATCACTTTGGTAGTGCAGTGATGTTTGTTACACTCAAGGCGACATTACCGGACAGAAAGAAGGCTGCGATCATGAACAAGAACAAAACGGCCATTCTGCTTTTCACCCTCGTTTTGGCAGCTGCGCTGCTCGGCGGCTGCAGCGGCTCGGGCAGCGCGGCAGACGGGGCCATAGACGCGAAAACGCCGCAAGCAAACGTTGTTCAGCCGAAATCGGAGACGTATTTTATATTTGATACGGTGGTGACCGTACGGATTTACGACGACCGGGCCACCGAGCAAAATTTCAAAGACCTGGATGCCCTGCTTAAAGAAATCGACAGCCGCATCAGCCGCACCGACAGCAGCAGCGAAATTTCCAAAGTGAACGCGAGCTCCGGCATCGCTCCGGTCAAGGTTTCTGCCGACACGTTTAATCTCGTAACCAAAGCGCTCGATTACGCCAAGCGGACAGACGGCCAGTTTGACCCTGCCATCGGCAACCTGGTCAGCCTGTGGAACATCGGCCATGAAGGCGCTCACGTCCCTCCGGAGGAAGAAATCGCCGAGGCGAAACGCTTGACCGATTACCGCAAAATCGAGATGAACGAGGCGGCGCAGGAGATTTATCTTCAAGAAAAAGGCATGTCCATCGACCTCGGTTCGATCGGCAAAGGGTTCGCCGCTGACCGGATTTACGATTATTTGGCGGAGCAGGGCTTTCACAGCGCGATCATCGACCTCGGCGGCAACGTCTACGCGATGGGTACAAAGCCAAACGGCGACGAATGGAACATCGGCATCCAAGATCCGGATAAAGAGCGCGGAAACCCGATCGGCACCCTTCGGGTGAACGATAAGACAATTGTGACCTCCGGCATTTATGAGCGGTTTTTTATCGAAAACGGCAAGCTGTACCAGCATATTCTTGATCCTACAACCGGTTATCCGGTGGACAACGGGATCAGCAGCGTCACGATCGTGACCGATAAATCGGCGGACGCCGACGCCCTCTCCACAACCTTGTTCGTGCTGGGGATCGACAAGGGCCTGGAATTTATCGAAAACACACCGAATACGGAAGCCCTGTTCATTACGAAAGACAAAAAGCTGTACGCGACCTCCGGCTTTAAACAACTGCTTCATAAAACGAACGACAGCTACACGTTTGCCAATTAATTCGCTTCGCAGCAGCCTCTAAATTCCTAAGAAAAATCGCCGCTGGCGAGGTCCTTTTCCGTTGCAGGGGAGGGGCGAGTATGAGGTTCCACCCCATACCCCCTCCCTCTTCTGCTCTACTTCGAGTCCTCCTCTTTTTTATTAGAAGCTCCAAGGAGTCTCGGCTCCTTCTGAGCTGGTGACGCTGCTCTAACGGACTCCAGCGACGTTATTCGTCCATTTCCCGGGTATTTCCCAGCCTAACGGACCCACATGACCTTATTTCGCTCTAAACGAGCTCACCCGGGCCGATTTGAGGCAAATAAGGTCTTCTGTGTCCGTTACATTTTACAATTTTCCTTTTTTCCGCAAATAACGCCTCTACAGTCCTTTAGCCTTCACTTCCCTCTTCTTCCCCCTCTCTACCTGCGCATCGTCCTCCACCCAGCTGGAAATATAAAAAGCCCCCAGCTCTAAAAAGCAGGGGGCCTTATCGGGTTATATTGCATTTTCAACACACTTGAGGTATAATGTTTTATTAGATTGTTACTACCCGTAACGCAGTTCCTCAAAAGATTATAACTCTCCTTATACCTTTCGGTATGAAATTCCTATTTTAATGACCCAGTAAAGTAAGGATTTAGTGTTTTTCTGATTCACACTGGCGCGGTCATCGGAGCCGCAAGGACAAATGAGAGGTAGGGCATTTGTTGTTTTGGAAACCGTTGTTAGTTGTAGTCGAAGAAGGAACTCCCGCTTAAGTCTTCAAGTGTACATGGAGACCGGGGTGAACAATAGCCATAAACCGGTGTCGGCATGCTGCCGGCGCCGGTTTTGTTTAATACGGAACACGCGAGATGCAGCGGGAGAATGCCAGATTCAACATCTGCTGATCGTAAATCCGATACTTCAGGTTCTGCTCCAGCACCCAGCGGGAAAAACCAAATGCCCGGGCGTATTGATGCTGATCGGCGGCATTGATATGAAAATACAGGAGCTCCCGCATAATCCGGTCTTCCTCATGGGACAACTGCAGGCCCAGCTGCGAAAATTGCCGCTGTCGGACTCTCCGCGCGGAATCGTCCTGAATGGCTTTATGTTTATGGGATACTTGCCCGGTGTGCATACGGTAATACAGCAAGTTCATTGGGATATTCGCCATTTTTATATGCGGGGCCAAGCGGTTCCACAGCTCATAGTCTTCGGCATGGGGATAGTTGCTGTCATAACGAACGCCCAGCCGGTGGATCATGCTATTGCGCATCACTACCGTCGGATGGCAGATGCAGCAGTGAAACAGCAGCCAAGTCCGAATTTCTTCGTGTTCCACCGGGTTAACCTTCGGTATGCTGCCAATGGAGTAGGTAAACGCGGCGCCGCACAAATCGATGGACGGATGCTCATCCATGAACGTCACCTGAACGCCCAGGCGGTTCGGCGTTGACAGGTCATCGCTGTCCATCCGGGCCACATATTCCCCGGTTGCCAGACTCAGGCCTTCATTTAACGAAGCGATCAGACCGTAGTTTTGGGGATGAAAGATTTTACGGACTCTGGGGTCCTCGACCAGCGAAATAAGATGGGCGGATCCGTCCGTAGACCCGTCGTCGATAATAATAAATTCAAAATCGGTATAGGTTTGAGTCAGTATGCTGTTTATAGCTTCCTGAACATAAGGGGCGTTATTGTATACCGGCATAATTACCGAAACTTTGGGCATATGAAATATCCCTCCATCATATAGTTTCTAAACTAAAATACTTTATAGACTATACTATGATGGTAGAATCCATGTGGACTAGACCAATTGCGGTATTCGAAAAAAAAGGCGATCCCCCCGATCTTCGAGGACCGCGCTGCCGAGGTTTTTGTCCTGTTTTCTTATTCGGCGTCAGTGTTTTTCGCCGCTCTACCGGCCTAGCAATCCGTTAAAACAGGATCGTGTTGAAAGATTCCGGCTCCAGCTCAAAGCCGTACATTTCCGTTCCGTCCGAGATTCGCACCGTTTTCGCTTCCTTGAACGGGTTGGCGATGACTATAACGCGGCCGCCCTCCGGCGTTTCGTAGCTGACCGCATTGCCGTACCAATGCCCGCGCTGGCCGATACGCTTTGATCTCGGCGTGACGAAATGCGAGAAATGCTTCATGACATAATACTCGGGGTTAATAATGGCTTCTTTTCGAGCCGGGTCGGCCGTAATCATCGAGTTCTGTTCCCAACCCCAGGTGCTGCGGCCCTTCGGCTCCAGCACCATGTTCCAGTAAATATAGGCATTCACCCGGTTCGTAAAATAGTGCTGGTACAAATTGAATACGTATTGGGCATACTCCCAAGTGTTCGTGCCGTCGCCGCACTCGTTTTCCGTCTGCATGTAGCGAAGCTCCGGGTAGCTCAAGGCCGTGCGCTGGATCGCCCATTTGCCGGCCCACTGGTACCCGACGCCTTTGACGTATTTGTAAGCCTCGGGGTCGCTTAACACCGTATGCGCATAGGCGTCGTGATCGGCGGTTTTCTTCTTCAGCCACTCGTCCCACGGCTCCGGCGCATTGATCGTGCCCAGCCAGATTTCCGTATCGAGCCCGTGTTTGTCGAAGGCCGGCCCCAGGTAATCGCGGATAAATTCGCGAAGCTGCTCGCCCGTCCAGACGCAGGACGGGAACTTCTGATCGGCCACGACCTCGTTTTGGACATGGATCTGGTGGATCGTGACGCCCTCTTCCCGGTAAGCCTGGACGAACTTCACGAAGTATAAGGCGTACGCCTCCAGGTTTTCTTTTTCCCAACACAGTGTTCCGTAGTTGTAAGCCTTCGGAGACTTCATCCACGTCGGCGGGCTCCAAGGCGAAGCGAACAGCTTCAACTCGGGGTTTAACGCCAACGCCTCCTTAATGTACGGAATTAGATACTTGCGGTCCCGTTCGATCGAAAAATGCTCCATCGCATAGTCGCCGTCGGTTTCGTTGTGGCTGTACCATTCCAAAGCGTAGTCGCTCGCCCCGATCGGCAGCCGGCAGATGCTGAACTTCTGCTCTCCTTCCGGATGAAACAAATTAGACAATACCCGCTGGCGTTCCTCCTCCGGGAGCCCATTTAACGCCACATATCCCAGCTCGTTAAAACACCCGCCGAAGCCTTCCACGCTTTGAAAAACTTCCTCCGTCAGCGTTAAGTCCGCCGCCCCATTGCCCGCGATCGCGGTTGGCGCGGATTTCTCCACCCATTGCCGCTCCCTAGAGCTTGATATCCATCGTTTCGGTTGTCCCATAGGAAGGAACCTCCTTCTTCTTTAACTTGAGAAAGCTCGAGCGAAAAGCATAAGCACAAAAAAAGTCGTTATTCCAGCGATATCCGTCCATTTGAGAGAAATAGAGGAAATTTATGTTGCTATTCTCCCCGGTCGCAAGGAAATGCCGGCGTTTTGGGCCATTCATAGGAATATAAGGACAAAAAGTACCGCTAAGTTGGATCAACATGCCTGGCTCCGGATAATAAGAACATAAATTTCCGCTATTTTGAAAGCCCAGCCGACGCTTGGTTCGCTCCCCACAGCAGCCGGCTGTCAAGCACCAGTTTCCAGGTTAATCCAAATTCAAGCTTTCGTTCAGCCCTTCACGGCTCCCTCCGCGATGCCTTCCATGATGAATCGTTGGAAGAAGCCGTAAATGACCACCACGGGGATCGCCGTCAGCACGAGCGAAGCCAGAATCAGCGACCATTCCTTGTTGTACTCCCCGAACAGCATGTTGGTGGCCAGGATCAACGTGTAGTTGTCCACATCCGTCAACATCATCAGCGGAAGCAAAAAGTCGTTCCATATCCACAAAAAGTCCAGAATGGCGATCGTTACGGTAATGGGGAGAAGCAGCGGCAAAATGATCCGGAAAAACGTCTGAAATTCGTTGCAGCCGTCGATTTGTCCGGACTCCTCCAGCTCGCGCGGAATCGACTTAACGAAACCGTGATACAGAAAAATCGCCATATTGACGCCAAGCCCGATATAGATCAGCGCCAGCCCGTAGGTGCTGCCTTGCACGTGCAGCGTTTTGGCCATCCGGGTGAGCGGAATCATAATGGAATGGAACGGCACGAGCATCGAGGCGACAAACAGCAGAAAAATGAAATTGCTCAATTTGCCCCGGGTGCGGGATAACTTATAGCCGGCCAAAGCCGAGCAGAAGACGATCCCGCCGATCCCAAGCACGGATACGATCACCGAGTTCATGGAGCTGTTTAACAGATGGATTTTTTCAAATGCCTGGGTATAGTTTTCGAAATGCAGCTTGGTCGGAAGCGCTACGAACGAAGCGAACATCTCTCCCTGGGTCTTAAACGAGTTGACGACCGCCATATAGATCGGGAAACAGGTGAACAGAGCGCCAACGGACAAAATCAGCCCAATCAGCAGGGAATTGATTTTTTTCATGCTCATGCTTCCACCTCTTTTTTCTTCATGACGTTCATCTGAATCAAGGTGACGATCAGCACGATGGCGAATAAAATCAGCGACTTGGCGCTGGCATACCCGTACCGGAAGTTATTGGAGAACGCTTCTTCGTAAATGTTCATCGTAATTACCTGCGTGCTGCGTCCCGGACCGCCCCCGGTCAGGCCGTACACGACGTCGAACACTTTGAAAGCGCCGTTCAGCGTCAGGAAGAAGCAGATCGTCACCGCGTGCGTAATCATCGGCAGGGTCACGCTTTTTAACGTTTGGAACGAACTCGCGCCGTCGATAATGGCCGCTTCCTTCAAGCTTTGCGGCACGCCTTGCAGCGCCGCCAGATAAATGATCATCATGTACCCAACCCCGTTCCACAGCGAAACGATCAGGATCGAGTAGAACGAATACTTCGGGTCTCCCAGCCAGGCATGGTCCAGGAAGGTGAAGGCCGCTTTTTCGACCAGTTGCGGGATCACCTGTGAAAACACGAAGGTCCACATAAAGGAGCTGATGATTAAGCTGATCATGTTCGGCATGAAGAAGATCGTCCGGAAAAACCCTTTGCTCCGGGTCCGCGTTTCGATCAGCACCGCCAGCAGTAAAGCGATTACATTTTGCAAAATAACCATAAACACGACGTACTTCAGCGTAAACAGCAGCGCATTGATGAAATCCGGATCCTCCGTGAGCGCTTCAACGATATTCGCGATCCCGACAAAGCTGTAATCCTGATTCAACCCGTTCCAGTCGGTAAACGTATAATACATTCCGCCGAACGTCGGGATAAGCAGAAAGATGGTGTATATGATGAGGGCCGGGGCCGTAAAAGCCAATAAGGAAAAATACTTCTTATAAATCCTGGACGGCATGTTTTTCTCCCCTCCTGTCATTTCTATGGATGATAAGTTGAACTAATACTTGTAACGAAAAAAGGCAGCCGGGTGAAATGTTCTTACGATTATATAGAAGGAAGGAACAACATGTCCCTTCCTATCGTTCAGCCGCCGCGTTACTTATTGACTTTGTTAAAGGACTTCCAAGCTTTGTCCAGAGCGGTGATGACGTCGTCCGGCGAGATTTGTCCGGCGATATAGGATTGCAGGGCTTTGCCGGATTCGTCCTTAACCGCTTGCGGAATGCGCGGGTCTTGATACGATTTGCCCGCTTTCACATACACCATGGCGTCGTCCACCCACGGATAGCTTGTGTAGTCGTGCACGGTGGCGACCGGGTTAAACTTCAACGCCTGGTAGAACGCGCTGGAATCCTTGTCGTCCAGGATATAGTTGATGAAATCGAGGGCCACTTCTTTGTTTTTGCTCGTTTTGGACACGGCCAGGGAAGTGGATGTGCTCAAGTTGATCATCGTGGCGTCCGGATTGTCATTGATCGGCAAAGCCGCTACGCCAAAATCGAGATCGGGATTCGATTTCAAAATCGTCTCCGCATACCACGGACCCTGCACCCACATCGCCGCTTTCCCGGTGGCGAACATAGCCGCGCCGTCGTCGCCGCCGACCTCAAGACCGTTTTTGGTGCCGTTCGCGTAGACCAAATCGATGATGTTAAACATATCCTTTAGTTCCGAGAAGGAGCCTTCGTCTTTGTTCATCCGGTCGATGAAATCCGGGTGTTCCGTGTTGACCATTGCTCCTACGGTCAGCGGCAGGAACAGCTGCGGAATCCACGACTCCTTGTCGGACAGAACAAACGGCGTGATGTTGTTTTGTTTGAGCTTATCGACGACCGCTTTCATTTCCGTTAACGTGGTTGGGGGAGTGAGGCCCTGTTCTTTAAAAATCGTCTTGTTGTACAAATACCCCCAGGACAACGTTTCGAGCGGCACCGCGACGACTTTGCCGTCCTCCGTCGTGACCGAAGGCTTCACGCTCTCCAGCAGCTTGCCTACGAACGGCTGATCGGACAAGTCCTCCAGATAACCGGCTTTATAGAAAGAAGGAATTTCATTGACCGCGTGAATGGCGAACACGTCAGGAGCATCGTTCGAAGCCAGTCTTGTTTTCAGGATTTGCGGGGCGGTATCCGCCGGCGGCATCTCCAGTTGAACGGTAACGTCGATGTCCTTTTCCGCCTTTTCCTTGGCCACGAAAGCATCGATATACTTATCGTAATGTTCCTTCAAACGAGGCTGGGCGATAAACATTTTTAAGCTGACGCTTTTTCCGCTTGCGCTTCCGCCGCCTGTCCCCGACGTTTCATTGTTCGCCGCATTGCTTCCGCCGCCCGATCCGCATCCGGCCAGCAACGCAGCGATTAAAGCGGTTCCGGCGATCCCCTTCCACATCTTCATCATTTATGACCTCCTAGACGATTAAGTTTGTTTACGCTTTCATTTTAATCAAAACATGTAAGCGCTTCATTGGACGGGATTAGACTCCTTCATTGGATATTTTTAAACCTTGTGAAGCTTTTCTCGCTTCTCCCGGCGAAAGTCCGAAATGTTTTTTAAACACCCGGTGAAAATAGGATACATCCTCGTACCCCACCATCTCGGCCACGCTTTTGATCGCGACCTCCTCGTCCGCTCCCAGCCACTCCATCGCCTTCTCCATTCTTAATTGCAGCAAATAGTCCGTAACCGTAACGCCGTACTCCTGCTTAAACGCTTTGCTCAAATACTCTTTGCTGACAAAAAACAGCTTGGCCACCTGCTCCAAACCGACCTGCTCGGCATAATGATGCTCAAGATAGAATTTCACTTCGCCCAAATGCAGCTTATTTTTAAATTTCCGCTGTTTGATCAGTTCATCCAATGCGGCCATATAGCAGCCTTCCATCAAGCCGGCCGCTTCATGATAGGAATCCGGCACCTCCGCATGTTCCGCCAAACGGTCAGGCTCGGCGGCCAGCGCGTTGGCCGCGCAAAGTTCCTTTAAATACAACAGGATTTCATGCACAAAATAGCGAATCGTCTCCGGCTTCTGGGCCGCGGCAAGCTGCGTATCCGCGTGCAATTCGCCGAACACCTTGCGGATTCCTTCGCCGTTCAACTCATTAAAGTAGGACCCCAGCCGCTTCTTGTAGACGGCCAACTTCGCGGACAACTCCAGGTCGATTTCCTGGCGGTCGCCGCGACGCCGCAAGGCTTGCCCGCATTTGGCCAATACCGCGTTCAATTCCTGGGGATCGATCGGTTTCAGCAAATAGTCGGCCGCCTTATAACGAATCGCCTGTCTGGCGTAATGGAAATCGTCGTACCCGCTCACTACGATCACCTGCTTGCCGGGAAAACGGTCATGGATGTTCCGCATTAGTTCTTCGCCGTCCGAACCCGGCATGCGCATATCGGTTATGATGAGTTCCGGACCAAGCTGCTCGATCAGCCGCAGCGCCTCCAGTCCGTCCTCCGCTTCCCCCGCGACCTCCATGCCCAATTCGTCCCACCGGCCGAGATTTTTGATAATGTCCCGGTTCCACTCTTCGTCGTCGACGATCAACACTTTGAACATGCTTTATCCCTCCTTCTGCTCGGGAAGATGCAGCGTTACGCAGGTTCCTTGGCCTGATTGGCTGTTCATGTCCACTTTGTATTCCGCTCCAAAATACATTTGAATCCGCGAAGCCACATTGATGAGGCCAATGCTGGTCCCCTGCGTCCACACTTGCTCCAGATCTTTATTTAGCTGCGATCGCAGCCGGTTCAGCTGTTCGGGGGCCATGCCGGCTCCGTTGTCCCGGATCATGATGAGCACTCCCACGGCAGGTTCGCGGCGGATCGCCACCTCAAGGCGCCACTCCCCCGCCTTATGATCCAGGCCATGGACAAACGCGTTTTCAACCAAAGGCTGCAAAGTCAGTTTGGGAATTCGGCAGTCCAGCACGTCTTCGGAAACGCCTAGCTCGTAATGAAGCCTTTTGCCAAACCGCTGCTGCTGGATGTTCATGTAATGACGCAGATGTTCAAGCTCCGCTCTGAGAGTCGCCAGCCTATCCGGATCGCGCACGATATAACGGAACATTTCGCTTAAGGAGCGGATAATTTCGTAGCTTTCCGCCGGTTTTTGCGAGAAGATCATCCCGCCGATCAGCTGCAGCGTATTTTGCAAAAAATGCGGGTTAATTTGCGATTGCAGCGCCTTCAGCTCGGCCGTTTTCTTTTCCAGGCGGATTCTGTATTCCGTATTAATATGCTCTCTGATCCGCTCTCCCATCGTGGCGAAATTGGCTTCAAGCAGCCCGATTTCGTCCTTTCGCCTGCTCCGGGGGAACGCCTGCCCCTTGGTCAGATCCAGCTTGCGCATCGCCCTAGCCAAGCCGATGATCGGTTTGGTCGTTTTCCAGGCAAAATAAAAGGCAAACAGCGCGGAGACGGCCACGGAAATCATCCCGACGACCAAACCGTAATTCATCGTCGCCCGGGCGCTTTCGTTAATGAAGGCGATCGGGACGACTTTCACCAATCTGAGGCCAACCGGTTCCACCGTATTGTAGAAGACGAACTCCCCGTCCGTTCTGAAGTAGCCCGGCCCGGCCTCTTTGGACTTGGACAGCGCAGCGGCCGCATTTTCCGGGAGGACGCCGCCTTTGCCGTAAAGAACGCGGCCGTTCAAATCCGTGACGAACACGGACTGTTCTTTTCCCTCGCCGAGCAAACTCATCGATTGGTCAAAATAAGACCAAAGCACATCCAAAGAAATATACCCCAGCTTCTCCTGGTTTTCAAAGCGGTTAATGCTGCGGATCAAACGTAATTTGTCAGGGGCGGATGGGGGCGTCTCCACGATAAAATCTTTGTTCTGCGTAAGTAAATCCCGATACACGCGCGGCATGCCGCTTACCGTTTCCACGTCGTTTTGCATCGAATTGATCGTAAACAGCGTGCCTGTGTCATTCAGGTACAGGATGACGCCTACGAGATGATTTCCCCCGCTATAGTACACGCTGTTCAGCGTATTAAAAACGTTCTGCTGCGCCGTAAAATGGCTGGCCGGGGTTTCTCCCTCGGGCCGGTTCAAATAATCGGTCAACCCCGGGCTGATCTGGATGGAATAAATCAGATTGTTCAGCCTGGCGAACTGCTCGCCCAGATAAATCCCCGTCCATTTCATGTTGGACAAGCTGGTGCTTATCACTTGCTCCTCCATCGAGGTTCTGCTGTTTTCCGCCGCGAGCGCGGTAACGACCACGACGGGGATGACCGCGATCAACATCATCGTCAAAATCAACTTGTTGCGGATGCTCGTTTTAAACGGATCGATGACCCGCTGCCGCAGTCTGCCAAACATGCGATCCCCCCTGATGCCGGAATATATAGTAGAAAACGCCTCGCTGATGCGGGAGGCGCCTGAAACAATCTATTGTTCTTCAATAATCTTGAATCCCCAGGGTTCAAGATTCAGGGTTTCCCCGGGACTTACCGGCGCGCCCGTGAGAAGTTCTGTCCCCTCCCGATGAGGGTAATTTAGCGATGCCGGCAAATCGGAATAGTTAAAAAAGTAGCGGACGGTTTTGCCCATTCCGTTCATCCCGTGTTTGGTGATGAGCGGGAAGCGGATGTCTTGATCGTGCCCCCACAAACCGGCCTGCTTCACAGCATGCTCAAGAATCTTGCCCATGACGGCTTCGCTGGTCATGCAGCCGATATACATGGCTTGCCCTTGGCCGTACCGGTTTTGCGTCACCGCGGCGTATTTCCCCCAGTGCGGATGGTCGTAATAGGCGAGCACCTCAGCCGTTACCGGCGTCAGCAGTTCCATCCATGTATGCACTTGGTTGTGCTCCACCCCGACCCGGAACGGATCGTCTTTCAGCGAAACGCGCTTCGGCTCTACGAACATGCTGTACGAGACGCCGCAAGCCTCCCCGATCACCCCCGGCTGGCGTTCGGTGCGGACTTTGACGTTTTCGTCCGTGAAGCCGCTCTTAAAAGTATAAACGATGTGCCCGCCGTCATACACAAACCGGTTAAGACGTTCCAGCAGTTCGCCGGAAGCCGTGTACAAGGCCGGCACCACAAGCAGATCATACCGCTCGAAGCTTGGGGTGGACGGTGACACGAAGTCGCAGCCGACGTTCATCCGGTACAACTCATCATACATCATCCGGACGACATCATTGTAGTTTTTGGTGCTGGTAAAATTAAACTTGAACCACTCCATCGCCGTTAACGACTCGTTGCTGACGAGAATAGCGACTTTGTTTTGCTTCTTCAGGTTCGCCAAATGCGGCGACAAGCGGGCGAAATCCCGGCCGATCGTTGTGGCTTCCTCATAGACCGGATTTGGCTCGAAGTCGTGGCTGAGCAGACCTTTCCAGTACGTTTCGATGGAATTGTGGATCGAATGCCAATGCCAGTAGGCGACCATATTGGCCCCGGAAGCCAGGTGGCTGAACGCCTGCAATCTCAGCTGCCCCGGGTACGGCGTCCAATGGCTGAAAGCTTGCGCCTCCGTCTCGATCACCAAATAATTCGTTCCTTTGGTAGAGCGGGCCACATCCCCGCCGAAGGAAATTTCAATGCCGGTAAGATCGTCCTGCGAGGGATGATAGATATCCACCCCCGTGATGTCGAACGGGCGGGACGCCTCGAAATGGTCGATGTCCGGCTGGATGCCGTAGGAATGCCCGCGCCACTCAAAATCGAAGTTTTGCGTGACAAACTGATCCGGCCGCTTATATTCGTTTACAATCGATACCTGCCAATTCAGAAAATCGGCGGCCAGCTTCCGCTGGAACTTGGCAAACTTCGCGCCCAGGCTGCCGTTGATCGTCCCCACGACCGAGGGGAAGTCCTCCCAGCTGTTGATCCGGTTGCTCCAGTAATCCAGCCCAAACGCCTGATTCACCCGGTCCAGCGTTTTGAATTTCTCTCTGATGTATTTAACGAACAGCAGCTGGACGTTAGGGCCTGCCGTGTGGTAATGCTTCGTTTCGTTGTCGGTCTGATACCCGATAACCGCGGGGTGGCCGCTGACACGGGAAATCAGTTTGCGGATGATCCGTTCCGCATAGAACAGATAGGCCGGATGGGTGATGTCCATAATTTGCCGCGCGCCGTATTTGGCGGGGCCTTTTGCCGTTGTCGCCAGCACGTCCGGATGCTCCTTCACCATCCAGGTCGGCACGGCATACGTAGGCGTGCCGACGATGACATGAATCCCCGCCCGCTGCATCGCGTCCAGCACCCGGTCCACCGAGGTGAAGTCGAACACCCCGTTTTGGGGCTCGTGCGTGCTCCACGTCGATTCGGCGATCCGCACCACGTTGATCCCCGCTTCTTTCATCATCCGGATATCTTCGTCAAGACGTTCGTAAGGCATATATTCGTCATAGTAAGCGACACCGTAAAGCAGCTTCTCCATATAAGTTACCTCCCGAGAGTGATCACAAAATGATTACGCTTTCATCGTATTAAAAAAAGTTCCCCCCTTCATTGGACGAATTTAAGCTTTTGGGGTGGACGATTTTAAACCGGCGGGCCGTGCTGCCGCAAAAACTCTGTTCAACGCCGCGAAGATTTGGTATGCTTAACCTCATATCCATCCTCCGCAGGATGCAAAACCGCTAGGAACAACATAGAGGAACCGCCTAATATGAACATCAAAAAGCGCTGCTACCCCAAAATCCGCCTGGCCGTCCTTTTTTCGCTGATCGTCGGGCTCGCCGTAATTATAACTACGTTTATTTCCGTGGCTTCATCCTATAAAGCCGAAAGAAGCATTTTATACGACAGAACGCTTGAAATGAACTATTCCACTTCGCTGCAGATGAGCCGCACCTTGGGCACTTTATTCACGTCGATGCGGCTAGGACTGCACACCGTATCCATTCATCTCTTCGACGCAGACGAGGTCTCGCAATCCGCCGACATTCAAGCCAAACTGGATTTCTTCAAGAACAGCAACGACTATTTCAACTCGGTGTTTTGGGCGGACGCCAAAGGTGTCGTTCGCAGCATCACTTCGCCGAACTATAAAATGGACGGAACCAAGCTGGTGTCGACGCCGGTGCAAGAAGCCCTGGCAACCCGGAAAGCAACGCTGTCGAAGCCTTATACCAGCGCAAGCGGACGGCTCATCATCCTGATGACAGAGCCCGTGTTCGACAAAAACAGCGTTTATCAAGGGTTCATAGGCGGTACGATTTACCTCGAGGAAAACAACATCCTCGACAGTATTTTTAGCGAAAAGCAGGCAGATAAGACGGGCTCTTATTATTATATCGTGGATTCCAGCGGACAGCTGATCTTTCACCCCGACACCAGCCGGCGCGGCGAAAATGTTAGTGAAAACGCTGTAGTTCAAGCTGTGAAAAGCGGTGAAAACGGCCGGAAATCCGTGATCAACACGAAAAAGGTAGCTTTTTTGGCCGGGTACGCCACGGTGCCTGAGGCCGGTTGGGGCATCATCATGCAAACCCCGATCAGCATGTTGGAAAAACAACAAGAAGAACAGGTTCGCAAAATGCTGCTGATCATGGCCTTTCCCTTCATTCTTATCATAGCGGTTACGATCTATTTGGCGCATAAGGTGACAGAACCGATCGTATGGCTGGCCCAGTTTGCGAAAAGTTCGGTCCGTAATCCCAAAAAGCTGCCGCCGATCCGGACAAGCCATTGGATTTGGGAGGCCGACATGTTAACGAAGACCGTGCTGAGCTCCCTGAAGACGATGAAGGACCAAAATGAACGGCTTACCGACAGCACCCGCAAAGATCCGCTGACGGGCCTCCAAAACCGCAGGGCGCTCGATGAAGTATTGGCTTTATTTGATTTCGCCAAGCATTCTTTTTCGATGCTCGTTTTGGATATCGACCGGTTTAAACAGATCAATGACACATACGGTCATCAAACCGGGGATGAAGTGCTGAAGTTTGTGTCGGAGTTAATTCAATCGGCCGTGCGGCAAAAAGACCACTGCTTCCGCTTCGGGGGCGAAGAGTTTATTGTGCTTCTCCCGGATACGCCGCTGGCCGTTGCCTTTCAAACGGCGGAACGGCTTCGCAGCCAGCTGGAAGGCACGGTAAGCCCGGCCGGCAGGCCGGTCACCGTGTCTATAGGAGCGGCCGAGTTTCCCGTTCAGTCGGATGATCTGGATGAGCTGTTCCGCTTGGCCGATAAAGCGCTTTATAAAGCCAAGGGAGACGGGCGCAACCGGACGGTTGTGGCGGATGAGGGCTTGGAAGAAGTACGTTCGTTTATCATGGACCGGGATTGAGCGGTCCTTTTTCTTTTTTGTGGATTTGTCACATCCGCGGGCAGGCGATCCGTTGTATAAGGTGAAAGGGTGTGAAACGTGTGGACGATGTCGATCTGTCGCAAACGATAACCGACATTTTGGAAGGTGACACCGAAAAGTTCGCGGAAATCATGCGCGTTTACCAAAAATCGATTTTCCTGTATTGCTGCCATATGTTAGGCAACTATGCCGAAGCCGAGGACAGCGGTCAGGAAGTATTTCTGAAAGCCTACCGTTCGTTGGGAAAATATAAACGCGAAGTTCCGTTTGGAGCCTGGCTGTACAAAATCGCCTACAATCATTGCATCGATATGATCCGCAAGCGGAAGCTGGCCAAGTACCTGCCCTTCTTCTACCGGGATGACAAAGAGAACAAGCCGGTGGACTGGCGGATCGAAGCCCATTATTTTGATGAATTCGTACACAAGGCCATATCGAAATTGTCGGCGGAGGAACGGAACTTGTTGATTTTGCGCTGTGTCGATGAGAAGAGTTATGAGGAGATCAGCCAGATTCTCGGCCGAAGCAACGCGGCGCTCCGCAAGAAATACGGGCGGACGGCGGCGAAATTCCGCCAGTATTACGCTCAGGCGAAAGGAGTGTGTGCTTATGATATCGGACAAGGATCAGGATCTGAAACAACTTTTTCGTGAAGCGCAGATTCCCGAGATCGACCTGACCCCCAAAGTGATGAGCAAGCTCTATGCCGAAAAAAAAACAAAGGCGCGATTGATCGGGAAACGTAAAGCAGGTCTGCTGGTCATAGCCGGAATGCTGCTGGGGGTAACGACTGCTTTTGCGGCGTCAAACTACTACTATGCCTTTAAAAGCAAGCACGGCAACATTATTAGGGAAGAAAAGATATTGGATAAGAGCAGCCCCGAGTATAAAAAGCCTTCCCGGGACGAGCAACGGCGTTCACTAAGCAGCGTCGGTTTATCTAACGATCTGCTGAAGGAAGGAGAGGCCGCGATTTTTTACGTGCTGGAGAACAATCCGGATCATGAGATCGACATCGAATGGAAGCGGGTTTCCTTTCACGATTTGACCGAGCTTCGTTCCCGCATGGCGGGGCAGCCGGTGAAGCTGTTTGACCGTTTCGAGGGTGATTATCAATTTGCTCATGCTACGGTCTCCTTCTACCCGGCCCTTTATGAGAACCCGCTAACCGATCAGGAAGAAGCGGAGATTACCGAAAAGCTGCGAAAGCAGGCAGAGGAATCGGGTAAAGGGTATGCGATGATGCCGATCGAACTCTCGAAAAATTACTGGATAATAATGAGCTCGTACCAAAAAAACAGCAAAACGGGAATTGTGGTGACGATTTCTAAAACCCCCGGGAAGCAGACGATTTGGATGCCCGAAGAAAGCAAGGACAATCCGCGCGAGACCCTCGAAATTAAGAGGGTAAAAATGCTGTATACCGAATTTGCAACCGGCCGGAGTATTGAATGGGTCTATGATGTTCCGGGCAGCAAGGAGGCCGTACATTACATGATCGAAACCGGCTTGCAAATGAACAAAGACCAGGTGATTAAACTGGCCGAGTCTTATTTGGATTAAACGGTATAGCTCCCACTCTGCCTGCGGAATCCGCAAGCAGGGTGGGCAGATTGCTCCAGAGAAAAAATAAGGACATAAAATGGCGTTATTCCGTCAGCATCCGTCCATTCGAGCAAAATAGAGGAATTTTATGTCGCTAGTTTCCTTCGTCGCAAGGAAATGACCGTGTTCAGGACCATTCTTAGGAAAATAAGTACATAAAATGGCGCTAATGGGGATAAACCTGCTAGGCTTCGGATAATAAGTACATAAAGTACCGCTATTTTGATAGGTGGCGATTTGTCGTTACCCGGTCCGGGTCATGGATTTGTCCGGATGGTCCACAAAATCCCGTCCGTACACTTCCTCCTGGATTTGCTCGAGCGTCTTGCCGCGGGTTTCCGGGGCCATGACCACGCCGATCACCGCGGCGATGACCAGGAAGCCGATCATCACCATACCGGAAGCCGCAAAGCCCATGGTAGTGAGCATGGACGGCACCACCAGCGAGATCAGGCCCACCGCCACCCGGGCGGTGCTGAATAGGAACCCCTGGGCTTTGGCGCGGTATTTGGTATGAAACAGTTCGCCGGCCCATAAGCCGTAGAAGGCCTGCGCCCCGAAGCCGGCGGCGACGCCCCACAGCACAACGAAGGCCAGCAGTTCGGCCATGCCCATGCCGCCGAAGGACAGGATCGCCCAGGCGGCAATCCCCATGAGTGCGCCTATGCCGTACAGCACTTTCCGGTTGACCTTATCGCCGAATTTGATAAAGACGAAATACGTCGAAGCGACGGTCAAAATCCAAAGGAAGGCCTGCAGTAAATTGGCCTGAGCGGAGGTGAGACCGCCGACCCGCTGGTAAATGTAAGGCATAAAGTAGCCCATCACGCCCGCCACCAGGTTCCAGAAGCAGTAGATGCCCAAGAGCAGGACGATCGAGCGCAGGTTGGCCCGGCTCTTGAACAGCTCGGCAACCGAACTTTTCGCCGCCTTGTCGCCCGCCAGCGCCTTGGCTTCCCTGGCTTTTTCCTCCTCCCAGATCTTGCTCTCGTTGATTTGCTGCTGCATGATCCAGGTAATCAGGGCGATGACAAACAACTGCCCGAAGATCAACCGGCTGCCCAGCAGGCCAAGCGGAGCCAGCGCCACGGACAGCAGCAGCGATATCGCCGGGCCGATGGACCAGGCGAGTTGCCCCCAGCCTACCCGGGCGGCCCGTTCGCCCGCCGGCGCCTCTTCGGAGATATACGTCCAGGCGGCCGGGATTGCCGCGCCCACCGCAATGCCGGTAATCACGTAACCCGCCAACAGCATCGGAAAATTAAACGACAGGGCGACAAGCAGAACCCCCAGCATGTACACGAGCAGATCGTATTTGTAAATCAGCTTGCGGCCGTATTTGTCGACCAGGACCCCGCCGATCAGCGCGCCGATCGCCGACCCGAATCCGTTGGCGCTGAGCGCCCCGAGCAGGCCCAGCTTCACATCGTCCAGCTTCAGGTATTCCACCCATAAGGTGAGTCCTCCGGCGCCGGCAACGATAGAGCCGGCTTCCAGGTAATTCGACATGGCTACGGTGATGGTTGACTTGAGACTGCTCTTTTTTGTTGTTTGAGCGGAAGCCATCACACCCGCTCCTTCCCGGATTCCGCCTGGAGGTGGAACACCTCCGTCAAATCGCGGGATTCCGGACTGTTGTCGGGGTTGGTCCGCATAATGTCCTTCATGTAATCCCACCATCTGCGGCAGACCTCCGTATCCGCGCTTTTGGCCCAAAGCGCTTCATCCTCGATTTCCAGGCAGGCAAACAAGGTATGGGTCGTTTCGTCCAAAAAAATCGAATACGTGCGGACTCCGTGGCTTAGCAGCATCTCTTTCATCTCCGGCCACAGTTCATCATGGCGTCTTTGGTATTCCTCATGGCAGCCTGCAAAAACTTGCATGATCGAGGCTTTCCGTATCATGTTACAGCTCCTTCCCGATCCTCAAAATATTCACGCCCTATATGTTGGCGCTTACACCTTCCACTATATAAGCGGGGCGTTCCCGCCTGTAGGAGGGATTCTTCGGATCGGGTAGATATTCTTCGGAACATGACGGGAAACCGCGTGACGCCTCTAGCCGGTTCCGAAAGTTCCCCGGTATTCGGACGGGAGTTGGCCGAAATGCTGCCGGAACAGCCGGCTGAAATAGCGGACATCCTGATATCCGACAGCCCGGCTGACGTCCCGCAGCTTTGCCGAGGGGTCGGCGAGCAGCCGTTTGGCCTGCTCCAACCGGGCACGGGTCACGTATTCAAGCACCGTCTCCCCGGTTTGCAGCTTAAAATACTGGCAAAAATACGTAGGATTCATGTGGACCTGCTCGGCGATTTTTTTCACTGTAATCGGGCTTCCCAGGTTCCGGCCAATCCAGTTCTTGGCGGCTTCAACCGGCTTGGCCGCAGGCCCGGACCGGGCCTGCTCCAGCGTCGCCACGGCCCGCCTGATCATCCGCAGCGCCAACAGCTTCAGCTCCTGGAGGTTCACCGCTTCTTGCGCCTCCCGCAGCGCGGCTTCAGCCCCCGCATCCCCGGCCGTTTCCCCACAGGTTTCAAACAGGGTAGATTCTATTAGGAGCAGTACATTTTCCGCAACTTTGCGGATATGCGCCGGGGAGGAATACCCGCCGATATGCTCGAACAGTTGCCTGCACACCGCTTCCGCCTCGGCGGCATCGGCCTGTTCGACCGCCCGCTTCATCCGCCGCAGCAGCGAAGGAGGAAGGCCGTCGGGCTGTCCACCGCCACCACTCTTGCCGCCGCTCTGGTGGATGCGCCTATACGAAAACACCTTGTTCCCCCCATCCAGAAGGCGGTGCTGCATAGCGGAAATCGCCTGCCGCATCGCATAAGGCAGCAAATACAAATCATCGATCGGCTCCCCGAACGAGACCGATACGGTAAACGGCGTGTACGCTCTTACCGCTTCACGGATTCGTCCGGCCGTCTCCAGGGCGGCTTCTTCCCATTCGCCGCCGTCGCTTGCCGCGTCCGGCCCCGGCCGGCACAGCAGCGCCCAGAAATCCGCGCGCGTCCCCCGCCACCACCAGCCGCTCATCCGGTGTTTCTCCGCCTCCACGCCGACAACTTCGCTGGTCATATTTTCCAATACGTAAGAATAAGCCCGCCAGTCTTGATCGGTAAAGCTTCTGGCTTTGACCGGCATCGCGTCCATAGAGATATACAGCAGGATGTACTCCCCCTTCGGAAAAGAATCCACCCAGAATCCCAAGCGGGCCAGGTCGCTTCCGTCCGCCGTGATCCGGCCAAGCGCCTGCGTCTGCTGCGTGAATTTGAGCATCGCTTCTTTTTGGCGCATCGCGCTCCAGCGGTAATCTTGAAGGCGCCGTTCCTCCACCTTTTGCTTGATTTCCGCCAGCACCGCCGCCAACTGCTCCCGGTCAATCGGCTTCAGCAAATAATCAGCCGCGCCTTCTTTCAGCGCCGTGCGGACGTATTCGAAATCGTTGTATCCGGTCAGGATGACGGCCAGGAACTCACGGATTTTGCCCGCTTCCCGGATCAGGGTGAGTCCGTCCATTTCCGGCATGCGGATGTCGGTGATGAGCAGATCGATTTCGGCGTCCCGCGTTTGGAGGAAATCAAGCGCCTCCCTGCCGTCCCCCAAAGCGGCCAGCACTTCCCATTCCTCGCCGCAGGAGGCGACCAGCCGCTTCAGCCCCCGGCAAATTCGCGGTTCATCGTCCACGATCAATACTTTGATAGGCCTCATATCCTTCTCTCCTTTGGCGATTCGGCCAGGTCTTCCACGTCCGCCCGCTCGATCGCCGGAATTCGAATGATGACGGTGGTGCCCTCGCCCACCGCGCTTTCCATCCGCAGACCGTACTTACTTCCCAACGTGTAATGAATGCGTGCGTTTACGTTTTTCAGGCCAAAGCCCGAATCCTTTCGCTCCATGGACACATTGTTCAGCTCGCGGTTCAGCGCCTCAAGCCGCTCCGCAGCGATACCTGGGCCGTTGTCCTGGATGCGGAAGACGACTTGCCGTTCTCCCGGGAGCGCCCCCTGTTCCTCGGCGATATGCAGTCCGATCTTTAGACTCCGGCGGCTCTCCATTCCGTATTTCACGGCATTTTCCACGATCGGCTGCAAAATAAACTTGGGCGTGTACCAAGCGTTGTTCACCTCTTCCGTAATCGTAAAACCCAGCCGTTCTTCAAAGCGAAAGGCCTGGATCGTCAGATAATCGCGGACGTGCTGCACTTCCTCGGCAATCGTGACCCATCTCGATTTATTGGATACCGAAAACCGCAGCATGCGCCCGAGCAGGGTTACCATTTTTACGACCGTTTCCTGCTCCCCTTCTTCCGCGGCCATGCTGAT
The DNA here is from genome assembly GCF_003863965.1 of Paenibacillus oralis. GTDB lineage: Bacteria > Bacillota > Bacilli > Paenibacillales > Paenibacillaceae > Fontibacillus > Fontibacillus oralis. The sequence continues at coordinate 2,789,458 of NZ_RRCN01000001.1, read as the reverse complement.
GCTCTCCAGCGTGTTATACATAAAATGAGGGTTAATCTGCGACTGCAGCGCGTACAGCTCCGCTTCCTTCTGGCTTAGCTCGGTTTGTACGTTTTTCGCGATCAGCTCCCGGATCATCGACACCATGAAGTTGAAGCTCCGTGCCAGCATCCCCACCTCATCCCGGGTTTGAATCCCCGGGTCGACGTCAAACCGGCCTTTGCCGACCTCCTTCATCAGGCGGGCGAGTTTCTTCAGCGGCCTCGTCACCCGGTAGGAGAAAACGGTGTAGATGATCAAGGTCACAAGCGCGAACCCTGCAAACAGCAAACCGACGACATTCCGGGTGATGTCGGCCTGCTTTGTCAGCTCTTTCAGCGGGATGCTGTACATCAACCTCCAGCCGTATCCGGCAGAGCGCGAGCTGCTCATAATCCAGGTTTTCCCGCCTGCCTGCTTGCGGAAGCTGCCGCTTTGCACCGGATATTCGCGGATTTCGGCATCATAGCCGCCGATCCGCGCACGGTTGGTATGATAAAAAATTTCGCCTTGCCCGTTCATCAGCCAAAATTCCGCCTGCTCGTTTTGCTCGAAATTTTGCAGAATCCGATCGATAAACGACATTTGCACCGCGATAAACATCGTGCCGAGGCCGGTGCGGTTGTCCACATCGTCAATTTGTTTCATGATCATGAGGTAAGGCTCGCCGGTGCCGAATTTTAGCCCGAAATCGCTGGACAGCAGCAGCTTCGCTCCGCCCCTTAGCTCCAGATCCTGCCCGTAGGGAATCAGCAGGCCTTTGCTGTCCAGGCCCGTAAAATCGATTCGGGAAGCGGAGAACAGCCGGTTTTTGGATAAAATGAACACCCCGAGAATTTCCGAATTGCTGCCTTCGAGAAAGGTCTTGGAAAGATAATTGTTCAGTATATAGGTATCCGTATTGAGATCGGACTTGCTCTGGTAGGCATCTTTGCGCAAAATCCGCACAACGTCGGCGGAGCTGAACAGCTGCTCGGGAAGCACGGCCAGCTTGCCGATATGCTGGTCGATCGAGCTGTTGGCCTGATCGAGGAACTTCGGCATATATTGGCCGATTTGCTCCACTATCGATTTCTCATACTGCCGGTAAGAAATAACGCCAAGCAGCGAGATGGGGAGCACGGTAAGCACCACATACACGATCAGCAGCTTGGAGCTGAGCCGAAAATCCCGGAACCGCCGTCTTCCTCTCCTAAAAAACATATTCATCCACGTTATCCTTGGTAAAATCGAGCGGCTCCCCCATAATCACCGAATCCCCCTTCACCCGAATCTCCCCGACATTGCGGACAACCTGGCCGTTTACGGGAGTTTGGCCGTCAAGCAAGTTCACCGCCAGCACGATCGTTAAATACCCCAGCCGTTTCGGACTCCAGAGGGTGGCGTTCTTGACGGTCCCGTTCTTTAAATATTCCCGCATCAAATTTGGCGTGGACAGTCCGACCGCGTGAATGCTCCCGGCTTGGTGCTTGTCTTCCAACGCCTTGGCCGCCGCGGGCAGCGCGACGGAGGAGGTGCCGATGATTCCCGCCAAATCGGGGTACTTCTCCATCAGCCTGATCGCCTCCGTGTAGGCCAGCTGCGGATCGTCATTGGCCGCGGCGGTCTCCACCAGCTTCATGTCCGGATAATACTGCGCATTCTGCACCTTAATCCATTTCATCCACTCGTTCATGTTGGATGCGGTGGAAGCCCCGGCCAAAATGGCATATTGCCCCGTTTCGTTCATTTGCATTGCAAGCGCATCCAATAAATGGCGTCCGAGCGTTTCCGGATCGACCATATTGACGAACAGCTCCCGCCCTTCCCGCTCGGTATCCGAGTCCCAGGTGATCACCCGGATGCCGCTTTGCTTCGCTTCCCGCAGCACAGGCAGCAGCTTGGCCGAATCGTTAGCTGACACCGCGATCAGATCGACCTTGCGCGAAATCAGGCTTCGGATGACCCGGATTTGCTGCCCGGTGTCCGCCACCGGCGCTCCTTCATACAGAAGGTTCGCCCCCAGATCGGCAGCCGCCTCGCGCGCCCCGTCCTCCACCAGATTAAAATAAGAATTTTCCGTAGCTTTCGGTACCATTCCGATCGTGTAAGTTTCCTGGGCAACCGGGTCCGTCTGGCTCTGGGTCTCCTTTTCGTTGGAGTAGATGACATCGTATTTGACGGCCGCATCTCCGCTTCGGCAACCAACAATGGCGATGAGCAGCAGGAGCGCTGCAGACCACAGAGCTGTAAACCGTAGTCCTGCAGACCGTACTCTTATAAGCCGTAGTCCTATAAGCTTTGCTGTACCCCAGCGGCCCAAGGCTCCTCCCCCCTTCCTAAATGCCCAATATGATTTGGCGATTCAATCGTATCCCCATGTTTTTTTGTTGTCAACGAAATATTGGGATTGCCAATGTTGTTTTTTGTTGTTTTTTGTTGATTTCATTGTTCGCTTCGATAAGGTAAAGGTATAATATGGTTTAAAAGTAGATTTGAAGTTTGGCGAGAGGGGAATAGATGATGGGCTTAGTTGACGATGCCTGGTTTACCGTAGAAATGATTGATACCCGCACCTACGCCATTAGTGAATACGGCCATTGGGAGAAGGTCCACTCTTTTTTGCTGATCGGTGAAAACAAAGCCGCCCTTATAGATACGGGACTAGGCATAGACAATATTAAAAGAATTACGGATGAGCTGACCCGCTTGCCGATCGTTGTCATCACGACGCATGTCCATTGGGATCATATCGGGAGCCATGGCGAGTTCGATTGCATTTTGGTACACGAAGCCGAACGCGACTGGCTGGTTCACGGCATTCCGGGACTGCCGATCGAGGTCATCCGTAAAGATGTGAGGCGCGATATCAGCCGCCCTGCTCCGCGATCGTTTAATCCCGACACGTATGTCCCTTTTACCGGTATACCTTCCGGCACTTTGCGGGATGGGGACACGCTGGACTTAGGGAACCGCAAGCTGGCCATTTTTCATACTCCCGGCCACTCTCCGGGACATATTAGCATTCGCGATGTTTTCAGCGGGTATCTTTTTACGGGGGATTTGCTGTACAAAGATACGCCCATACAGAAACTAGGCTACCCGAGAAAACTCCAACAAAAACATAAGAACTTAAAGTGTCGTTATTTCAGCGATACCCACCCATTTGAGAGAAATAGCGGAATTTTATGTCTCTATTTCCTCCCGTCGCAAGGAAATGCCCGCGTACTGGACCGTTCGAAGGAAAATAAGTACATAGGAAAAATCCAATAGAATTCGCTCAACCTCCCTGTTTTGCAGCCTGTCGAGCCTATTCTATTGGAAAATTTCAATCAAGCCGTTGCATTCACCAACAAGTTCACAATCTATTGGATATTTCCAATCAGAACGTTGTACCAGGTCACAACAACTTGCAATCTGCCCCCCGACCATATCGGCTTGCAGCTCGCATTAGATTTTACTCAACTCCGCCAAAAAGGCTGGTCTTCCGCTATATAATGTCATTAATTCATCGACCATTTGTTGTTGATGGGTTTCGCCCGCTATCTTTTTGTATCTCGCAAGAATGCCGCATACGTTCCGGTAATGTTTTCGGGTGGACGAAGCTTTCGCCGACGAACGGATATGCTCTTGATACAACATTAGCACCTCGTCCTTAAACCGCTCTGCCAACCGGCCGGCATAGGTTTCAATTTCGTCCGGATGCTGCCTTACATACTCCACGAGTCCGTCCAGATCGTTTTCCGCTTCAACCAGCTTAAGGTACAACCTTTCGCCGCGCCAGCCATTTTGCTCTTTCAACTCTTGCTTCAATTGACGATAAAACATTTCCTTATCTCCACCAGCCAATTGTTTCAGCAAGATGTAATATTCAAAATGTCCATCCAGCAGCAGCTCTTTGGCCAGTTTTATCTGTTCTTTCTTTAGCGATAGTTGTGTATAGGCGTCATATCTGATTTTTTTCCATTGGAAAACGAGGCCCGGGGAGGCTTCGTCTTGAGCTTCACCCTCCAAAGCCAAGTCCACGACTTTATGAAAGTCCCCCGCCTCCATGAACTTGTGCATATACCATTCCCGGAAAAAGGGGAACCGGAGATTTTCCGTGATAAAATGTTCGCTTTCTTCAGGTGTGCCGTATTCCTGTATGATCCCAAACAATATGCGTAACAAACTTTCATTACTGTATTTCTTGTACTCGTTGTCGGCATTTTGGCGGATCAAGTGTTCGATCTGCGCTCTCAGCCTGCTTCTGAACGCTTCAACGTCGGCAAAACCGGCGCATATTTCAAACAGTCCGTTTTGGTAATCATCCCAACTCCCGAAGAACCCGCCATCGATCCGATCGATCAACTTATTAAATACCCGCTCTCGCCCATCCGCATCCAGATCGTGACTTTCCCCGGCGATTTCCCCAATCAGTTCCAGCGCTTCATCCGCCAAAACGCCGATGTCCCCGTCCGAATCATCGGCATACTCAAAAGCTTCCATGGTTTCTTCCAGTAACAAAAGGGCGATATCCAAAGCCAGCGGGAGGTTATCCGTCTCTCTTGCTTTCTCTAGTATTTCACTCATCTCTTGCGCAAAATTATAGGTTTCCCCATACGTGATGAAGCCGTCCCGGCCCGTATATTTTCTGACGATAGCTTGGATCAGCTTCCGGCAATTCTCCAGTTCCTGTTTGTCGCCCCCTTTGGCATATTTGACCAAAAGGGAATTTCTTAGCATCGCATCCCCCCGGGCAACTTCCATGATAATCCCGACCAATTCTTCCTTGGGAAGCTGATCGAGCACCTCTTTCAACACCGGCTGCCTTTCCGTCCCCGGTTGCTCCGTTTCGTTACGCTCCTCTTCCTCACTGCTTAACATATCCAACAGTTCATAGTAAGCCGCCACTTTGTGCTTGCAAATAGGACCGTAAGAATAAGGGCAATCACAATGGGAATAGAGGATGTCCCCGTTCTCGCCAAGCTTGACGACGACCTCGTAATCGTCGCTTCCTTCCACCTGACAAATAAATTCCCGATCCCCTTGGTGATAGACGTCAACAACACGGTCATCTATGTAGTAATCGTAACCCTTAGTTAAAACCGCTTCGGCTATGTCGTTCTCGAAATGGTTGATATTCATCCGCAATTCCCTCGTTTTCCTTCGATAGATGGTTTATTTCTAATATAGCACACGAATTCTCACGATAGAGTCATGGAAGGAAAAAACTATCTTTTGTCGAAATTTATAGGAGATGGCTCGAAAATGCTCGAATTGAAAGGGGGTGCGATCATGGAAAAAACAATCGTACATAAGCTTGTTGACGAAGTGATGAGCGAAGTGCTCTCGACCAACCGCGAAGCCTTGGAAAGCGAAGGCATTTCCAAAGCCAGCGTGGAATTGGCTGTCCGGTTGTCGGCGATGACGACCGTGAAAATCCTCGAAAAGCTCGAACTGATCGAAAAAGGTTAAAGAGTATTTTCCGGGCGGGTCAATCCAAATGAAGGAAAATTTCCGAAGACGAAAAAACCCGAACGTTGTGCAATAGACATCGTTCGGGTTTTTGGCTCAATCCACTTTAATCCCTAAACCATATTCATCCGACAAGGTTATATAAGGTCCGTCGCAGGTGAAGCCTCCCCGGATCTTTTCGTTTTCTTTAAAATACATAAAACTGTCTAAGTCTCCATAGAGGAAGTTCGGTCTGGATGCCACCAAAGCCGCGCCTGCCGCAATCCCGATCCGGCTCTCCATCATACAGCCAAGCATGCACTTTATTCCGCTTGCTTCCGCGATGGAGTTGATTTGCAACGCTCGATAAAGGCCGCCGCATTTCATCAATTTAATATTGATGAGATCCACCGCCTCTTTTTTCACCAGCTTGATCGCATCCTGCGGAGAAAAACAGCTTTCATCGGCCATGATTTTCAAAGGCGATTTCGAGCGGACATAGCTAAGCCCGTCGATGTCCCAATGGGGAACCGGCTGTTCTACCGCCTCCACGCCATATTCGGCATAGCGGTGAATGACGCGAAGCGCATCGCCGGCGGACCAGCCTTGATTGGCGTCCACTTTCAAACGGATGGCCCCGCCGACCGCTTCCCTGATCCGCCGGACCGCTTCAATATCGTCCTCCGGATTCAAACCCGCCTTGATCTTGATATGGCGGAATCCTTGTTCCGCCAATCGGACCGCTTCCTTGGCCATGTCTTCCGGAGCGCCGATGCCGATGGTCCTGTCCGTCTCCATTTGCTTGGCCATTCCGCCGAGCAGGCGATACAACGGCAGCTTTGCATATTGGCCCATAATATCGTAAAGGGCAATATCGATGGCGGCCTTGGCGGCGGCATTATGTACCAGCGTTTTATCCATCAAATGGTGAATAGAATCAATGCTGAACGGGTCCAGTCCGATTAATGCCTGTTTCAAAAGGAGAACCGCGCCTGCGATCGTGTCGGCCGACTCCCCGGTCACAAATGTGGCGCCGCTTCCTTCTCCGTATCCGACAAGACCTTCATCCGTTTCAATCTTGACGATGACAGTTTCGCTATAATCAATGGTGCCCAGGGCAATGACGACCGGCTGCCGCAATTCAAGCTTCAGTTTTTTCGCCGTAATCTCTTTGATTTTCATCGAATTATGCGATCTCCTCCCTGTTCATTATTTTGCCAATGGGGATGCATGTTTCCGAGCACGGCAAAAACCTTGGCCTCTTTTGTACCGGGGTTATACACCAGATGGGGGACATTTTTCTTCATATAAAGGCTGTCCCCTGCTTCCAGGCGATAGGTCCGTTTATCCGTCCGGTATTCGATGCACCCTTCGAGAACATAGCAAAATTCCACAAAATCATGGGTCACCATTTCATCATAGTCCGTCTTACCTGCTTCAATCTTCACCAGCATGAACGACATATCCGGCTTCTCGCCATTCTTCAACCGGACCGGCGACATCAGTTGATATGTGGCATGCGCCTGCGGAAAAGTCAGCTCTGCCGCCCCTTCCCCCGCCGCGATAAAAACATCCGCCGGCACTTCATATTCCAATAGAAACAACAGCTCGACGTTCAGCGTCCTGGCGAGTTTTCTAAGGACGGACAGAGAGGGTTCCGCCAAATTGCGCTCAATTTGCGAAATATAAGCGGGCGTGACGCCGGCCAAATCGGCCAGAGCCGTGGAAGACAGCCCTTGCTCCCGCCTTAAATCCCTGATTTTTTCACCCTTTAGCTTAAATGAAACTTCCTTGCTGCCGATGGCGCTAACCCCCTATCGTGGACTTGACAATCCATAGAATGGTCGCCGGATCCTCGCCCGGATTAAAAAGATAATGCCCGGTTTTCCTGGGAATAAAAATGCTTCCCCCTGTTTCGATCCGTACGCTGTCATTTCCATATCGATACTCAAGCTGTCCCTCCAGGATATAGATGCCTTCGTCCGTATCCGTGGATAAATCCTCGGTGGAAATCCGTTCATGGGGAGGAATCTCCAAACGAAGCACCTCGATTTCCGGAGGTTGGGTGCTTCTCCAGGCCAGCGGCGTCAACACTTCGCACTCCCTGGGCAGGTTCAGGAATTTGATCGTTGCCCGCTCGTTTTTGCGAACCACGATCACCTCTTCGTCGGGCTCTTCGGCAAACAACAGGGGGGCCGGGATGTCCAGCTCCTCGGAAAGCTCCCTCAGCACCGGAAAAGAAGGTTCCTGCCGGTTGTTTTCCAGGTTGGACAGATACCCCGTGGTAACCCCAATCCGCTTCGCCAGTTCCGCTAAGGTGAGATTTTTCTGTTTTCTCGCTTCTCGCAGTATATCTCCTAACATAAAGTGAGTCCTTTTTGTTTATTTTCTTGTGAACAGGATCGGCTCCACCGTAAATTCGAACGGGATGCTTAGCGAGGTGATCCGGCCGTCCACGCCCGTAGCGAATGAAACGGGATGCGGGCCGCCGAGCAGCTCAAACGTGAAAATATCGTAATGAAGGTGTTTCACATCCATGGAATTGTTATGGAATTGCATATGCAGCGCGTCGCCTTTTACCGTGATGTGAATATCGCCGTAGCCGGGGTTCGTATACTCTCCCGCGTATTCTTCCAAGTCGTGGCTGTAGGGTTTGCCTTCGATTTTCGTACCGTAAATTGCGCGAAGTTGTCCCTTCATGGCGGCCAACAAGGTATTCATGCCGTCTTGATATGCCGTGAACCAGTCCTTCTCGCCTGCGTGTCCAAGATACCGGTCATATATTTCCATGGATAACGCCGTCGTAAACAAATTACTGTTCGCATTGGTGAGGACAGCGCAGCCGATACGGTCATCCGGCATAAAGGAAATTAAGGCGGAGCCCCCGTTTACATTTCCCCCGTGATCCACCACTTTGCGCCCCCGGAACAAATCGACCGTCCACCCCAGCGCATAACCGATCGTGACGCGCTCCGGAAATTCAAAAGGCAAGATCTGATACGGGATGTTCGGTTTATGAAGTTCTTTAAACAGAGCCGTATCGATTAATGGCTGCTCTCCCGCTTTGCCGCCGTTTAGGTTAAAAGCAACCCATTTCGCCAATTCATCGATCGTTGTATTGATGGAACCGGCCGGCCCCATAGCATCGATCACTAATGGGACGTTTTCCTTGTTGACGCCATTTTCGTCCGGCGTATACAATCTGGCGTACTTGCCGTTCTGATCCGGATACGGAATACGGAAGCTGTATTCTTGGATACCCAGAGGCGAGAAAATTCTCTCCTCTACGAATTTTTCCCAGGTCATGCCGCTGATTTTTTCGATTAAGTATCCCACGGCCGCATACATATGATTTTGGTACTGAAAGCCGCTTCTGAACGGGATATTGTTCTTCAAATGACGGATACGGTTGACCGCCAAGTCTTGACGCTTCAAATCATCCCAATTGAACCACATGAGTTCATGCCTCGGGACTCCGGTTCTGTGACACAGCAGATCCCGCGTAGTGGCCTGTATGGAGCCTAATGGATCGGACAGTTTGAATTCCGGCATATACGTCCGGATCGGCGCATCCAGTTTCAGCTTCCCTTCATGGGCCAGAATCGCGGCGGCTGTCGCCGTAAACGACTTACTGGAAGAGCCGATCGGCAACAAGTGTTCCTTGGTCATCGGAATGTTCTCATCCAGGTTTGCGTACCCAAACGCCTCGGAATAAATGACCTCCCCATCCTTGATGATCGCTACCTGAGCACCGGGAACGTTCAAGTCGGACATCGCCTTTTCGATGGTCTCATGAAGACCGTTTAAGATTTGATCGCTCATGTGATCCCTCCTATCGATTAAGTAAATTCGGTGGGTTACCGCCTTATTTTCGAAACCCGGCTAGTCGAGCTTAGAAGTTATAAGTACCATTTTAAATGATTAATATTAATTGTAAATATAAATATGAGATTTTTTATTTTTATATTAATAGATCGACTTTCTCTAGCCGCAGAACGGGCGGGCGTACCGAGGAACAGGCGGGCGGGCATACCGGGGTGGCATCCAGGGGGACTAGGTGCGAAAGCGTAGAAGATCGCGATTCTAACGGTTGTGAGCGACGCTATTTAGGCTAAAACGGGGGTTTGCAAAATGTAACGGTTGCCAGCGAGCCTTATTTCCTATTTTTCGGCGGTAAAGGGGCTGTTTCGTCCAAATAAGCGCATATACAACCCTTAGAAAAGAAATCACCCGATTTTCGGCCGAATAAGCGCGATGACAACCGTTAGCGTAGAAAATATTCAGGATAGATTGATCATTCGAGGCTAACCGGTGAGACAAACACCGATTTTTAGGTTAAGTCGTAATTCTCCCTTTTAAATTTAAACGAAAATGATAATTCCTCGTTTTGACGCAAAAAAACTCACTGTCCAGAAGTTCTCAACAGAATTTTTGGACAGTAGATAAGCTAGTTCTCCTTCATGTGTACAAAATTAACCTATGGGCTCGATCTTACTTACCCAGTTATCGAGTCTTTTTCTTTCTTGGGCAAGTAAATCCCATTCTGGTTCCTCGTAAGGGAACGACATATACAATCTGGCGGCGGCTCTACACTGGAGGCTTTCATTCCACGCTCCCGCAAAGGGAGCGACCTTACCTCCGATATCCATTTTTACACCGCAAAGATCTTTCAATCCACGCTCCCACAAAGGGAGCGACTGAAGCGGCCTGTCAGCTTGTGGATCTTCTGGACTTTCAATCCACGCTCCCGCATAGGGAGCGAGTTATATCCTTTATAAACGGATCATGACCGTAACCTTTCAATCCACGCTTCCGCATAGGGAGCGATTGTTTCGCAGAATTTCCCCAAACCCTCACGGATAATCTTTCAATCCACGCTCCCGCATAGGGGAGTGACTCGAGGGTCCATTGACTTTACTGCCGCCGCGGGCTTTCAATCCACGCTCCCGCATAGGGAGCGACAATACTCTGCATAGCTCGGAAAACGGCCGTTTTCTTTCAATCCACGCTCCCGCAAAGGGAGCGACACGGCTGCGGCGTTTTCGCGCAGGAATTGCGTTACTTTCAATCCACGCTCCCGCATAGGGAGCGACTTCGGTCACGTCTTTGCGGGCCATGCTGTCAGCCTCGCTCTTTCAATCCACGCTCCCGCATAGGGAGCGACACTGATTATCCAACTAAGCTGCAAAAAATCATTGAACTTTCAATCCACGCTCCCGCATAGGGAGCGACTTGTTACGCCCGTATTCGATATTAGCGTAACCACTTCTTTCAATCCACGCTCCCGCATAGGGAGCGACTTCATAACGCCGTCATTGCCGCCAAGACGCTGAACCTTTCAATCCACGCTCCCGCATAGGGAGCGACGCTCTCTGTCGTGTTGGTGACGCTTTGGACGAACGCTTTCAATCCACGCTCCCGCATAGGGAGCGACGGCGATCATTTCAACCCAGCATCCAATAAGAGATTGAAAGCGCTTTAGTGCGAATCCCCATTGTTATGATTAATAAATGGGGTAAGGATTGGCGAAAAATCCCGGAATCCCGCTCCGGGCAAGGGGTGCGAATGCCCCAGGGATTTTATGTGAGCTTGGGGTTCGCACCACCTTTATGGTTCACTTTTGCCAGCCGATCGATTACTATCCCGTTGATGTTCCAAGGCTACTTCGCCGCATATTTTTCGTTAAACATATCCACGTAAGCTTTATGCGGGAATAACATGGGGTTATTAATCAGCATCAAAATCTGATTCAGTTGAAACGTTAGTGAGAGTAGCGAGATTTCTTCTTTTTCCTCGCTCTTGCTATCCAGGTTGACGAGTACTCGGTAATTCTGCAAATCGTACTGCTTCTTTTTTTCCTGTGCTTCCGCTGCCTGCTCTTCACTTGTTTCTCCAGAATCCTTTGTCTTGTACCACACAAATGCTTTACGATAATCCTCATATTTCTCTTCGTTGTGGTTTAATTCATTATACCAATATTCCAAATGCTGCAGAGCGGAAGTCAACGCAACAGTCAAGCGCTTCTCCTTAGGGTGAATAATAATATCAAAACCGTCCGGAATCTTCAGTTCGGATTCGCTGGTATGACACAATATCCGAAGCGGACGCGTTGAAGTCTGTGTACGAAATGCTGTCAGGTCATCGCCAAAAATAACGTCATGATTCATTCTGGCAACGGATCTTTGGGACGTTTTAAGCCCCCTGATTCCTTCCAGCCAGTCCTCTAGCGCTCCAGGAGCCGGATTTTGACTTTTACATTCCACCACAACGGCAACTGCTTCAATCGGAATATATTTTAAGGTGCCGTGCCGAAAAATATAGGGCGTGTATTGCTCATCGTAAATGGCCAAATCGACTTCGTTGGATACCCATCCGGCGGAATCGATGATAAAAACGGAGCGGGCGATGGAAAACTTCTTCGGAATCAATTGCTCGAACATGCTCTTCCATACCTCTTCCCGGTAGCCGCCTGACGTTCCCGGATGCTGGCTCTGAAAACTTAACTGGCTGACAATCGAAGCTTCCAGTTCCGCGTAGTTGTTTACGATGTGCCGAATAGCCTTTTGTCCGCGTGTATCTGCGGTTTCTTTGCTTTTGCCTTCTTTGCTCATCCTTTAACCTCGCTTTGTTTCAAAGTCATTCTTCCAAATCCGGCGTTCGTCTTCCCACCGATACCCTCCTGTTCCAGGGCCCGGACCACGAGCTGCTCCGCGATCTCCAGCCACGAATCGGCTTCCTCATGGTCCGTCTCACAAAACAACATGATATTGAAATCGGCCATTACCGAGAGAAACGGAACGGGGACCAGCGAATCGTCGTCGCCCGGCGCACCGCCCGACAGGCTGTTATATGCTTGATGATGAGGTGTCATTACATCCGGCAAGAGGGCCTTATGAACCGTTTCGGGCGTTGGAAGCGCATCGAAAAACCGGATAAAACCCGCTTCCTGTTGCGTACCAAACAACACCTTGTAGCTGTCGCCGTCCATCCGAAATGACGAGCGCTCCGTCCCAAGACGCAGGTGGCAGTAATGAGCAGTCAAGCCCTTGATCGCTGTTCCCGGAATATACGGCACGCCATAAGTCTTGTGCAGCGCCATACCTGTTTCCAGTACAGTTTTCTGCCCCTGGCCGATGATGCAGGGCGACTTGCTGGAGACTAAGAAAGGTCTATGTCGCCCGGCCATTCCATGATAGTGCCGTAGGTACAGTTCCTTATACCAATCGATTGAATCAGTCCAATAAGTCTCATATTCTCTCACAATCCGGTCGTAAAAAGCATCCTTTGCCTCCCCGTTTCTATCCACGATCGTTCTAAGGTTGGAGCTCTTTTGCGAACCCCGATATTTGTTCAACACCTGGTGCAGATTCATGGCTTCCCCTCCTTTCTTTGGGACATCGGTCAGGATTCCGGCTGGCGGAGCAGCGTTTCGCTGTAACGCTTGAACCAGGTTGCGGCATGCAGGGCACGGCGGGATAAATATCGATATTCCCCGCTGTCCCCAGGGAGGCTCTCACTTGTTAATTGCTCCCGGTCGAGCGCTTCCGCTAGATAGCGCAAATAGTTCGCATAAGCAGCTTTTATAACCGATTCGGAAGCTTCTCCGGAGGCCGACTTTGCTTCGTAAAACGCCACAGCCAGCCGCAGCCCGTTCTGAAGCAACAGCGACGGAAATTCGCGGCTTCGCCGGTAAAATTCGGCCGCATCCAAAGAGTCTGGCTCAATGTTATTGATGTAACAAAAAGCCACTTCGGCATATCGGTGTTCATAAGAGTTCATGCACTTTCCCCTCCGGAAAAACGACATTGCAGCCTTCCTTTTCCTACCGTCAGATTGCCTCCGATTTGTAGCATTTTTGTACCGGACAGTCTGCTCAGCAAGCTTTGCTCCGTCAGTCCTTCGATCCTAGTGTACAGACGGTCGCACCAGACAATGCCGTACAGGATGGACTCCGTCGGCAGATATTCCTCAGACCACAACATCCCATTCTGTACGGTCTTCGTATCGGGCGAAATGCGAATCCGCGGCGTCACTTCACAGCACATGGTTACAAAGTACTGAAAACTCTCATCGGAAACGAGCACTAAACGTTCTTTAAATATACGACGAGACACGTTGTCTGCAAAAATTTGCTCGCCTGCCCATGTGGCCAAAAGATCGAGTTGATCTGACTTCTTGGCCCGACACTCAAATTCATCGAGGTAAAGCGGAAATGTACTTTTGTCCTCCCAGTGAGGCGACGAATGAACCGACGGAGCTTTACCATCCCCGGATGCCGAGTTGGTCAATGCGCTCCCGGTCGTAATCCAGGCGCGAGAATCGGTTAGTTCTTGCTCCAATTCCCCGATATCCGGACAGACAACCATACCTGCGGCCGACAGATCGCGGGCCAGCCGCCGGACGGCAAGCGGGCAAGTGACATACGCAAAAGTTCCATAAAAGCTGGCTACCGGGAACGCAAACAACCGGCTGTCAGAAAAGACGAGAGCACCCGCATTTCCCTCAATCCCCTTGCCCCCAGAATCTCTTTGATCAGCCTTTCCAAAAGCAGCATTCAGCCACTCCTCTTTCTTCAACGGAACCGAAGCGGCGTTGCCTTCCCTCTTCTCCAGCTCCGTCGCCAGCGATTCACGCTGAACTCCCTTTACACTGCTGCCCGGGATATAGGGCCATTCGGTTATTTTCTCTCTCATCATCGGCATATCGATCGCGCCTACACCCTGACCGGTCCCGATATGGACCGGGGACAGACAATGAATCCAATACATTTTGCTGCCAGTACTCATCGAGATTCCACCTCCTGATTTCGTTCATCTCCGCTGTACGCTATTTCATCCCACACGCCCCATAAAGCCAGTCCAAACCCGTCGTTTCTGTCAAGCATGGCCGTTCGCCGGTTGCGGTCGGATACGGATTGCAGCCACAGCTTTTCCGCAAGCAGTCGCGGGTTCCCCTTCTCGACTTTGAAGAAGTAGACGCTCCCGGCTGGAACCATACGTCGGATGGCCTTTTCCTCCCGCTTGCCATAGCTCCAACCGGAAATGGGCTGCCAGCGAGGGACACAAGCCCATTTGAGTTCCAAAACGATATCTTCCTCCCCCACTGCTTCCGGTTTTCCTCTTAAGTCGCTATCGAGCCATCCCGGTAGCCAGCCTTTCGTAAAATACGCCGGGGTTGCCAGCACCATTCGAATATAGCAGGCCCCGTCCAAAGCCTGGAGAATCGAGTCGGGACAAGACCAGACATCGCCAGCTTCGGTTTCACTGAAATGCGCGAGACGCCGTTTGCCGCCAAACGAGTGGATCGCCGACAAGCCTTTCGGCCAAGCGATGTTCGACTCAGACAAATCCGCTTCTGCCAGCAAATACGCATCCTCAGGAAACACTAACGCCTCGGTGTCGAACAAAATCCCCTCCATCGCCGTGTGCGATGCCTTGTCAATGGCTACATGCGTGCGGACATCCCGGGGGAACGCCTGCAGGAACGGTTTAGGTGCGGCTTCCTTAACGTAAGTCGAACCACCTTGAACGTTTTCCGGCAAGCGTGTCTCATCCGCATACCAGTTGTCCAGCGGTTTCAGCCAATCTTCCGTTAACGTGTGTGTTCCGAGCCAAGCGATCATCCATTCAGCGGGCAGATATTGCGGGGCTGTGGCCGCAGCCTTGCCTGCGGCACCCGCGGCGGGCCAAAGCCGGTCTCCATACCAACCGCTTCTGCCTGTACCGAGGAACCCTTCTCCTTCTTCCGGCTTACAGGGGACGATCCTGTCCACTTCCAACCGATCCCCGGCCTGCCGAAAATGCAAATCCCGAGGAACCGGGAAATAAAGTTGCTCCTTATAATGCAAAAGAGGACCGCGCACGACCAGCTTGGCTACCTCAAGCTTTTCTTTCTCGCCGAACGCGGTTGTATGACCGTGTTCCTCCGCCAGCTTCTTCCCCAGCAGCGTACGGAGCGTGCCGGCGACAACACTGGGCGGGACCTCGCTCATGCTGTGCGCCTTGGCACCGGGAGTCGCCTCGAACGGACGGCCATCCCGCAGCATCACCGGTTCAAGAGGGCGAATTTTCAGCCATCGTTTCATAGATTGCACCCGCTTTCTCTAGATTGACGGCAATGATAAACTGCTCGGCCAACAGGCGCAGCCGCTCCAACGGCGCGCCCTTCCTGCCCAGCATATCGAGCATGGGCGCGACCAGTCGGCGTTGCAGAACTTCCGCTGTCAAGTGCTCGGGCTTTTTGCGAACCGCCAGCCGCTCCAGTTCTTTTTCAAGCAATCTGCACGTCTGCTCTTGATCGGAAAGCCAAGGCGAGCCTTTGCTCAACCGGCTGTACTCCTCATACAGGCCGCGCAATTTATATGCAAACGAGAACGAAAATAACTTATCCCGATACCATTGCTGTATCTGCTGCAGACGTTCCACCGGCCGCTCGTCGAAGGACAGACGTATCCTCATCTGATCGCCTCCATTGCGTTTACGGTAAACAATAGCAAGACTGTCCCGCTCCTGTTTGGCCATACGCTCGGCTTCCGCCGCCAACTGCCGAACGTCTCCAAGCATTTCCATCATATGTACGACCGCAATTCCGATGGACAACGTAGGCCGTCTTCCGTCTTCAGGTATAGCTTCCTTCATGACCCGAGCAAAAGATTGCTGCAAGTTTTCCGCCGCCTCCAGACACTTGTCGATCGGCAAATACGCCATCACGTCATCGCCGCCGCTGTAAACCAGCCGGCCTTCGCAGGCGTTGATGATGTCTTCCGCACTGTCGGCGAACTTGGACAGGCGTTCCGTGAACGCTTCATGTTGCTCAAATGTAGACAGTTTGTTTAGAGTTTCGCCCATTCGATCCCCATCGCAGAGCAGAAACGCATAGTACGGTGTCGGGCGGATGCCGATTTTCCGAAACAGCACCTCAAGCTCCGCTGCCGCCTGAGACACGAGCTTCCGCTTTTTTTCATCCTGCATAGGCGGATTGGCATGTTCGTCCACAAAATCCTCGATTCTACTCTCATAAAATAGTCTGAATAATTGCCCTTCACCGTTTGGATTCAGCTTACCGAACACCGGGTCAATCTCTCGCAGCTTATAAAAGTAGCCTTCTACTTGATGGCGCAGATCCGCATCCTTCTGCAACCGCCGTTGGAAGTTGTTGAACGCCACGTCGCATACGGACAGAAAACGGCTCCCGGCATGCGTGTACAAAGAGAGCCGCTTCACCGCCGAAATGGCATCCAGCGTTTCATGCGATTTGATACCGAAACGGGCCAAGTCGTTCTGCTTGTCCGTCAGCAGCACCGACTCACGGCCGCCGTCAAGGCTCGATTTCTTTTCGCCGTACATTCTTGCCGGTTCGTTCTGTTTGAAATCACGTAAGGTTTTACGGGCGGTCAGCAGCTGCTCGGCACGTCTCAGCGCTGTTCCGTAATCGTTTAGGTCAGGAAGCGGAACCCAAACCGCGTAGAACTCGATAAAATCCTTGATTTGCCGATCCCACAGATTTTCATTAACATACGACCGCAACCGCTCCAGCGCTTCATCCGAGATTTTTTTCCAGGCCCTGGCCACTTCAATGCGAATGTCTAGTGCAAGCTGCTCTGGGGAATCGGATTCAACAAAGCCGAGCAACTTGTTCGTCACTTTGGCCCGATCCGGCGAAGCTTCCCAATCAATATGCGGATACACGATCTTTCCGTTTTTGCCTCGAAAAGCCTCTGCCGCCGCACGGCTAAGCCTGGACAGAAGAAAAGAACCGAACCACAAATCCCGCGTCCGCCTTGCCTGGGCGATAAAGTCCTGCACCGGCCCGATCGAGAACAGCATCAGTTTTCGTTCAGCCACTGCCATTCCCTCACCTTCCCCGAATTTAAAAAAGCGATAACCGCCGAATCGGTTACACCCTCTCTGCGTGTATGTCGGCTGTTACTGCGATCCTTCATCGGATTTTTCGCTTGGTGTTCAGGCAGATACTCCGGAGCTATGTAGACGGCGCTGGGGTGGATATCTTCCTCTTTGAATTGCTTGCTCGCTTCGTACTGCTTGCGTTCTATATAATTCTTAATGTCTTTCTTATGAATCAACTGCAGACGTAAATGACCAAGTCTAGGCTGGTTTAACACAACCGCCGCGCTAATCGCTTTTAAACCGTTTCCGATGGCCACTGCCTTCACAATTACCGGCGAAGCCAGGCGATCACGGTCTTTGGGCACAAGCTCGATATCCGACGGCTCGTATCCCTGATCTTTAGGCTGATGCTTTTGGGAGTCGTTCTGAAAATGAAAAATAATCGGCAACCCCAGTTGAGCGCGCGGAAAAGCGACATAGTCCGGGACTTCCTTGATGGTAGTCGACTTCAGATGATCTTTAATGCCAATTTTCGTAATGCGGCGGATTGAGTCGGCTTCCGGCCAAAATGACCTTGAAAAGCGCTTGGTGCGTCCTTCCTTGTACTCATTTCGAGCATTGCGAAACTTCTGCAGCTCCCTGACGGCCGTTCCCCACGCTTTGACAGGCTCTGTTTCGCCACCGCCAAATTTGATCGTGGTGCTTAAAGTCGGCCATTCACGATACGTTTGCTGAAAATTCGTTTCATGTGAAACCAGGTTCAACTTGTATTTCTCTACTTTTTCCTGAAAACATGCTCGTAGTTCATCCGCCCTTGCTGTTTTAGGGGAGAACTTACTGCAATACAGACTTCCACAACCTCTTCGGGTTCGTGAACCGATACCGCCGAAATTGATCCAGGCCCATAAAGCGCATTCCACATCGAGCTTGAGTTCTTCCAAGTCCCGGGCCCACGTCTTTGAGCCGGATTCGGGCAGGTTATACTCAACATGCAAGGTGAAATAGAAGTTATTCAAATACTGCGGGTCTTCCTGCTTTATTCCCAGGAATGAGAAGAGTGCGTACTGACCTTCCCACGGCTCTCTGACCATTTTTTTCTTACTTTCATCAAATATTGAGGTAAGGTTAATTTTCGACAAATCGGTTTCAACCCATATTTTCACCGAACTCGGTCTTTCTGTACTACCGAAAATCTCTACCTCCCGGCCTTTTAATTCCACTACGTTTTGATAAGTGGCCCCGCGAGTAGCCCGCCACCAAAAACGAAGCTGACCGCGGATCGCGCTACTTCTTACCGGACGCAGCTTGTCAATCCACTGCGGCTTTACCCCTCCGCCAACCATCGGCGTCACCACTCGGATAGTGAAGCAGTCGCGAACCATTTTCTTATTTGCGTCATCCAGTAGCGATTGGACCTCTGACGCCCTCAATTCGGGAGCTTTTAACGTCCGCATTTGACTTCCACCCCTCTTCTAATTCGACTGATTACGACCCAGGAAAAAAGAACCATTCGCCTTGTTCCACCTATTTCGATCCCTATCGACCAAAACCCTCTTTTCCCACAAATTTCCCAATATATTATAGGCCTAAAGCAAGAGTGAGAAATGATTCTGAGGGTAGAGTCGCCTTTCTGATCGGATTTCTACAGCGATTTCTAAGTCAAGCAAAAAAACTCCCCCGCGAGGGAGGAGTTAAATAATTTGTCTAATCGTGGATTAGGCTCAATTCATCTAAAAAGGCCGATTTGCCTTTTATAAATCCGTTAATTCCATAGGCCCCCTTAACTTTATCTATCTCCTCTCTCTAAGCGAAGGAATAATCATCTAGGCAATCGATAAAGGGGAGGCTTCACTCTAAAATCACTCCACATTAGATCTTGAGTGCACAAAAAAAGCCCCGAACCGAAAGGTACTTTCATTACAAGATACTGCCTTCACGTGGGAAGCGCCCGGCGAATAGATACGTCGGAATCACCAGCAGTAACTTTCATTCAATTCACACTCCCGGATAGGAAGCGACCCGTAGCTTTCAGGACGGACACCGGCGCCGGATCTTTCAATCCATGCTCCCGCATAGGGAGCGACAAGCATGAAGTTTTGGGCATTGGCTTTTACAATCTTTCAATCCACTCTCCCGCACAGGGAGCGACTCAAAGACAAAGTCGATACCTCCAGCGAGGATTTCTTTCAATCCACGCTCCCACACAGGGAGCGACTGGAATCGAATTTCGGAAACACAGGCCACAATTGTCTTTCAATCCACGCTCCCCGCACAGGGAGCGACCATCCTTGCCTTAATCCAGATTCTTGAGCGGCATCCGGACTTTCAATCCATGCTCCCGCACAGGGAGCGACTACGACCGGGCGCAGGTTGAGCTGGATGATAGTGACTTTCAATCCACGCTCCCGTACAGGGAGCGACTGATGAAGACCTGCACGATTCGATAACCTTCGTCTTTCAATCCACGCTCCCGCACAGGGAGCGACAAGGTCCAAAATTTCCGCTGCAATTTCGCTAATTTCCTTTCAATCCACGCTCCCACACAGGGAGCGACCCTTTTGTTTTATTTGTGGCTGTTCGGCCTTTTTTCCTTTCAATCCACGCTCCCACACAGGGAGCGACAGAGGACGAAGACAGCTATTCCTGTCATAAATTACTTTCAATCCACGCTCCCACACAGGGAGCGACTTAGGGATGCATTGAGCGATGAGCGCTTCCCTGTTCTTTCAATCCACGCTCCCACACAGGGAGCGACTGCGTTCATCTTAACCCCACATCCAGCAAAGGTTTGGAAACGCTTTAGTGCGAATCCCCTTTTTTGTGGTTTAAAAACAGGGGAATTCTAACCGCAAAATCCCGCAATACCGCGCCGGGCAAGAGGTGCGAATGTCCCGGGGATTTTATGTGAGCTTGGGGTTCGCACCGCTATTATTTCCCCGCTTTTGCCAGCCAATTGATTACTCTTCAGTACTTCAAGGCTACATCGTCGTATATTTCTCGTTAAAGTCACATAACCTTACGCACCTATTTCGATCCCTATCGACCAAAACCCTCTTTTTCCACCCCCTAATATCTATCCAATGAATTGGTCTATAGACAGTAGCCAAGCGACGACTTCTAAATTAAACAAAAAACTCTCCCGCAAGGGAGGAGCACTTTAATTGGACCGGTCATGGATTTGGCTCAACTCGTCCAAAAAGGCCGGTTTGCCGCTATATAAATCCGATAATTCCTCGATTATTTGGCGTTGACGGGCGCTGCCGGCTATCTTTTGATATCTTCTAATGATGCCGCATACGTGTTGGTATTCTTTGCGTTTGGAATCCACGCTGGCCTCCAAGCGAATCCGCTGCTGATACAACGCGATCACTTCGATCTCAAACCGCTTCGCCAGCCGGTCGGCATATCTTTCAATTTCTCCCGGATACTCCTTCACGTACGCTAGGAGCTCGTCCAGGTCGTTTTCCGCTTCAATCAGCCTTAGATACAACCCTTTGCTTTGCCAATCCTTTTTCGCTTGGAACTCTTGTTTTAGGTGATGATAAAGGGCTGCCGTATCACCGCCGGCCAATTGTTTCAGTTCGTCATAATATCCAAAATCTCCGTCCAACAACAGCTCCTCAGCCAAGGTTTTCTGCTCTTCCTTAAGCGATAACCGTTTATAAGCCTCATATCGTAGCTTTTTCCATTGGAATACCAGTCCCCGGAGAGCTTGGTCTTGGGCTTCACCTTCCAAAGCCAGATCCACGACTTTCTGAAAATTTCCCTCCTGCATGAACTTCTTGATATGCCATTCCCGAAAAAAGGAAAACCGGAGATTCTCCACAACAAATTGTTCCGCTTCTTCCGAGGTGCCGTATTGCTGGATCATTTCAAACCAGATGCGCAGCATCCCTTCAGTGCTGTAATTTTTCTGCTCGTTGCCAGCGTTTTGGCAAATCAATTGTTCGATTTTCGCTCTTAGCTTGTTCCTCAACGCTTCCACATCGGCAAAGCCGGCGCAGATCCGCAGCAATCCAATGTGGAATTCATCCCAGCCCTCAAAAATCTCGCCATCGCTCCGTTCCATCAGTTTCTCGAATACCCGCTGTCTTTGCTCCGCATCCAGGTCGCGGCTTTCCGTGGCGATTTCCCCGACTAGTTCCAGCGCTTCTTCTGCCATAACGCCAATATCTCCGTCAGAGTCGTCGGCATACCCGAATGCTTCTATGGCTTCCTCCATAAGCAAAAGGGCGATATCCACGGCCAGCAAGGGGTTGTCCGTATTTCCAGCCTTCTCAAATACTTCACCCATCTCACGCGTAAAATCAGCGGTTGTCCCGTACGGGGATAAACCCATCCCGGCCCGCATACTTTCGGACAATGGATTGAATGAGTCTGCGGCAATTATCCAGTTCCTGCTGCTCATCAACCTTGGCATATTTGAGCAAAAGAGAATTTCTTAAGAATGTATCCTTCCGTGCAACGTCCATGATAATTCCGATCAGTTCCTCTTTGGGGATTTGCTGCAACACTTCTTTCAGCTCCGGCGGCTTGGCCGCCTTCAACTGCGGAGTTTCATTGGACTCTTCACACTCGCCTTCACTGTTCAACATATCCGAAAGCACATAGTACGCCGCCACTTCATGTTTGCAAATAGGGCCATAAGCATACGGACAATCGCAATGAGAACGGAGGATTTCCCCGTTTTCGTCAAGCTTGACAACGACCTCGTAATCATCGTTGCCTTCCACTTGACATTCGCGATCCCCTTGATGATAAACGTCAACAACACGGTCATCTAAATAGTAGTCATACCCTTTATCTAAAATCGCATCAGTTAGGTCATCCTCGAAATGGTAAATGTTCATGGCGGGTTCCTCATTTTCCCTTCTATAAAAGATTCTAGTTGCATAATATAGCACATGAATTTTAAGAGTGAAGGTAAAAGAATCTCACATCCGTTAGAAGCTCGGGCTCGGTACTTTTACTTGCCAAAAGCCAAAAGGCCCCTCTTTTCAGAGGAACCTTTTCTGATCGCGATTCACATATGGAGTGGTGAATACATGAGTTCAATAAAATATCATTTGTTTAGTTCAACTTCGGCCACGTTTCCAATAAACATTTTCACGCTTGTGCTTAATACCGTAAACCCACACATTCGCTGCTGCCGTATCAACTTCAAATACAAGAATAACCTGGTAAAGTCCAAGTCTGGCCCAAAGCCCTTGTAACGTACCATTTTGAATTTGTTTTGCGGTAAGCATCGGTGAATACTGTAGCCGATCAAACGAATCCAGATAAATACGTTCCTTCACTTCCGGCGGATATGCAAGTACGCCGCTAAGTTCATCCAAGGCGGTGTGTGTCCAGTATACGTTATATATTCTGTCCATGCTCGAAATCTTTCACCTTGGCACGCAAGTACTCAAGCCCAGATTCCTTTCCATATAGACGTCCATGTTTACGGTCTTCCAGACTGTGCTGTACTTGCCGGATTAAATCAGAATCTTCTTCCAAGAATGAAATATCCAGTTGATGTTGATTGTCTTTTTCCCGTTTCAAACTTAAAAATCCAATAAAATCATACACCTGGAGCGCGTCTTGTTCCGGCATTTGATCGATCAGTCGTTTTAATTCTTCTCGATTTACTCCCATCTCTTCACCACCCTAATCTTAGACTGGATAAGCACTTTTGTTCATTATAACATATTAAGTTTCACGCCAATCCTTAAACCCTATTCATCCGACAAGGTCAAACAGCTGGGCGTAAACTCTATTCCGCTTACTTCCGCGGTGGAATTGATTTGTAACGCCCGAAAATGAAGACCACCGCATTTCATCAAATATATTTTATCTTTAACAAAATGTGACCGATTGTCGTCCATAACTGTGTTATTGGTAAAAGGAGGGCAGTGCAACCATGCAGCGATCCATGACCCGGCCGGGAAATCATGTGATGAAGAGCTACGAAACCTATGCAAGCATGCTGTTCCGGATTGCCATGGTTTATCTGGGCAGCCGTGAGGATGCGGAGGAAGCCACTCAAGATGCCTTCATCAAACTAATGGAAAAAGCGCCCGAGTTCAAGGATGCCGAGCATCAAAAGGCCTGGTTGATCCGGGTGATCACCAATCATTGCAAAACGCTGCTTCGCAGAGGCTGGCGCAAGCGGGAGGTTTATAGGCTTGTCTGGAGTTATCCTGTTCGCCTTTACATCGCCCAATCAAAGTGCTATGATACAAACATGACGTTAACGTTATATTCTATCGTGAAAGGAGTGATCGATCATGGACCGTATGCGCATCGGCGAGTTGACAGAGCGTGCCGGGGTAACCCAGCGGACGGTCCGCTATTACGAGAGCATCGGACTGCTTCCTTCAGGCGAGCGCGAAGGCAACGGTCATCACTACTACACGGAAGAAACGGTCGCCCGTCTGCGGAAGATCGATCAGTTGAAGAAACTGGGCTTAAGCCTTGAGGATATCCGGGACGTAATCGAGCTCTACTTCACGGACCCTAGCGGGGTGCAGCCGAAGCGGAAGGTTCTCGGCCTGCTGCGCCAGCATCTGGCCGACACGGACGAGAAGCTCGAGGCACTGGGGCAGTTCCGCGCCGATCTGCAGTCCCATATCGAACGCTTCGAACGGTGGCTCGAGACCTATGATCGAGCCTAAATTTTTTTGCCAAAAACATGACGTCAACGTCATGTTTTTAAAATTTCGAAGGAGGAATTATATCAATGAGAGAAAACATTGGATTTATCGGACTCGGCCTGCTCGGGCTGCCCGTCGCAGCCAATCTGCTCCAAGCGGGGTATGCGCTGACCGTATACAACCGCACCGCGGACAAAGCGGAGCCACTCGTTGCCCAGGGCGCGGTACAGGCGGCCCGTCCCGCCGACGCCGTGACGGCCGGGGGCATCGTCGTCACCTTGGTGTGGGACGATGAAGCATTGGAAGGCGTCGTCAGAAGCGAGGACTTCCTGGAGCGGCTCGGGCCGGGCGGCATTCACGTGTCGATGAGCACAGTGTCACCGGATACGGGCAGGAAGCTGAAGGACTTGCACGCGCGGCACGGCTCCGTCTATGTCGAGGCACCCGTCTTCGGCCGGCCCGAGGCGGCCGCTGCCAGGCAGCTGTGGATTCCCGTAGCGGGTCCGCAGGAAGCGAAAGAGCGGGTGCGGCCGGTGCTGGAGGCGATGGGAGCCAGAGGGATCTTTGACTTCGGCGAAGAAGCCGGTACGGCCGTGCTCGTCAAGCTGATCGGTAACTTCCTCATCGTCTCCGCCGCACGCTCGCTGGAGGAAGCACTAGGAATGGCCGAGCGCGGCGGAGTCGATCCCAAAGCGGCAGTCGACATGCTTACGAGCACGCTGTTCACCGCCCCAATCTATCAAACCTATGGCAAAATGATCGCCGAGAAGACGGCAACCATCTCCCAAAGCAAAATTCCGCAGAAGGATGTCGGCCTCTTCCTGGCGGCGGCGCAAAACGTGCAATTCCCCGCTCCGCTCGCCGGTCTGCTGCTCGATATGCTGGAAGGCGGAGATCGAAGCAGACAATAGACTGAGCCAATTCGCAAAATAAGAAGGGCTGTCCCAAGGTCACGAAAGTGACCTGAGGGACAACCCCGTTTTTTTCTTTGGACATTCACTATATTCTAAACAAGCCTGTTGTTTTATACAAGGTTACATTTTAGGAGGATCAATCTCAATCTTCAACCCTTCCCCCCTCAAACCGGGCAACACAAAAGGAACTCGCATCCTTTCGATTCCCGTTTTGTCATTTACTAAGGTGTAGTAAGCCAATAAAATGCCTTTAACGGCATTTTCGTGAACAGGTTCGCGCACCAGCAACTCGCTAATGGTAACCTCCCTTTCGTTCTCACCAAATCCAAGGGCAATATGGTAATCGAAAAAAGGAATGGAGCTCTTGCTTCCGGCAAGACACACAATCGGGAACCGCCATTTGGTAAAATCATTTACCATAGCCTCGGCCTCTTCTAGAGTAAAAGTTTTAAGCCCGACATTCAGGTCGCTTAATCCATGACGTATCACTGGATAATATGCAAACTGCATGAGGTGATCTCTAAACTTGGGAATTAATGCCCCATGTAGATTGCAATGGCCGATCATTCGCAAAACCTCCTAGCCTGACCGGTGAATAACCTGATGCATTCGGCATGTTTGTAATCGCCGTACTGTCTTTCCATAAAAGGAAATGAGCCGCCCTGTGGTTAGGATGACGGCTCATTTCAATTTGACGTATTCTGGCTGACCGCTTCAATTGCTGCATAACTTCCTCAGACGTTGCAATATTCAGTGATTTAAAGATGTCGCTAAAAAGCATTTTTTCTGCTTCTTTTTTGGCTCAACCTAATAATCAGCGCTTGACAGGGAAGGCCGGTGGGTTGGTCGGCAGATCAATATCCTCTGTCCGGACGCTTTGCACGATTATCCCGTTTGATCCGGAAGGGCAAGACACCGGGAAAAATGAAAGGACCGTGATTAGCCCTCACCCTCTACCCTCTGAACAAAAGGGATAATCGTGGAAAGCAGCATGCAGGATACCAAGACACGAACGCTATAATTTATTTTGTCAAGCACTGATCTCGGTTTTGAGCCTCTTTTTTCTACTTCATTCTTGTAAATTTCAAAATTCATTTCATCGAAACAGACAAACACAACTTTTTTAATTGTGGTGTTGTTATTCGCCAAATACTTTTTCCTCATTCCATAAGCTCCTTCAACGCCCTGAATCCACCCTAAAAAAACACTTGAACGTAACGTAACGTCATCTTTTATACTAAGCCTACCGGCAGACATCTGGCCCACACGAAAGGAGATGATAATGAAAAGGAATTGGAACACATCTCCAACCTCATACTAAAAAAAGAAGCTTTGACGGTTTAAGATTAGACCAAGCTGCTCATTGCGATGCGCCTTAGCCACGAGAAGTATTTCGCCGAGCGGTGAGCGAACTGGAATACGCATTTCGACCGGCTGGGCAATTTTTTTGACCAACAACCGGAGTCTTAAAACAAGAAATGGAGGATTTTTAGCCATGAAAGAATTTTCCGTCATGCATGACACGTTTAGCCTGGAACGCATCTATAACACTTCACCTACACGGGTGTTTGCCGCGTGGGCGGACCCCGAGTCCAAAGCCAATTGGTTTGCAAAAGCGGACGAATTCGACTTTCGCGTAGGCGGACGGGAAGTCATCCGCGGCAGCGAACCGGGGGGCCCGGTCTATGCGTCCATCTTCACCTTTCAGGAAATTGTGCCTGATAACCGCATTGTCTATACGGCAACGATTGATATGGGGGAGAAGCGGATCTCGGTTTCCGTGATAACAGTCGAACTCCAATCTGAAGGCGTTGGTACAAAGCTCGTCTACACCGAGCAATGCGCTTTCCTCGACGGTTTGGATTCGAAGGAAGCGCACCTTGAAGGAGCCAACGATTTTCTGGACAAGCTGGCCACCGAGCTTAAGCCCACCAATTAATTCTATAGAAGCGGAGTTGGGTTGACTCCAACAAGCGTAACCGGCTGCCGACGTTCTCTCTGGCGTCGGCAGCTGACCTTGCAATCAAACCAGTCCGGATCGAACGCCTTACGCTACCCGTCTAAACGTTTGCCGGATTGGGCCCGAGAATTCACAAGAGTCAAGTTGCGAAATTTCGTATGGTGTCCAAATATTTTTCCCGGTCGTATTGAAAATTTAGTTCATGCGATTCGCTAATACGTCTAACTTCTTCCAGTTTTTCGACTAATTGTTTAGAAAACTCGATCATATTGTTGCGCGAGAAAACAAATCGATTCGCCGCCGGTATGGATTTATCCATAAACGGGGATTGTTCCGTAAGCCAGATGACGGAGTCTCCCTCATAGAAAACATCCACATAATATCCCCCGCAGCCAAATATTCCACAGGTGCATGTAAACATCGGATATTTTCCTGGACTAAGCAATGATTGAAAAAAAACTTTTTCCACAAAAACCTCATCTTCATCAAATTTGTGTCCATTAACGTAGAGATCAACTCTGTAATCCAGCACCGGCATTAACACTCTTTTATGCTTGGAGATCTTTTTGTACTCCTTCCTAACCTCCATCTCGATCTCAACGGATAATGTATCGTGCTTTAATTTCATTTCGTAAATGCTCCTCTCCCAGGAGTGCACCAAATTCATTCCAAAAAATGACTATATCGAGTATAAAAAGTCTTGATCATATCAAAGAAATTTTGACGCAAATCTGCTAGATGATGATCACTTTTGATTTCCAAATGGACCTGGGAGCCATTAAAGTAAATGATCCTCACTCCCTCATCCTCAAGATCCATATAAGTTAGTATTGAGTTTACTTCCTTACTAAATTCAACAAACCATCGGGTGATGGATACGGAATCTTTAAGCAACAGACTCAAATCTGTTGTAACTGCAGTAAAGGATACCTCAATTTCAGCGGGGGTTCCCTTAAGTTCCTTGACTGAAACATCTATGCCCCCTATACGCGCCTTGCCATCCGGTTCAATATACTGGTTAATTTCATCCTTGTCAAAATGAGGTCTACAATCTGTTTTTTATGTATTCGAATATTTTATCCTGTTCCCTTTTATGTGTGACGACAACAAAACTATAATCCAGCCCCATAAAACCACCTCATTGCGATATGAATTAACTATTATTGCAAAGTATACAGCCGAATAATGAGAGATAGACACCATGTTTCTCGCATTTCGGATAACCGTATGGAATGGTGGGGCAGTCATCCCCTTCTTCAATCTCAGACCATTCCAAGTAGTTGTTTATATCGACACTTCTTTTCTCAAAAGCACGGATCATTAAATCAAATTGTTGTAAGCATCTCCGGACCATTTCTTGATTAGGTTCATAATTGAGCCGTTCCCATCCTAACCCGTCAATAGCCGATGCAATAGTTCTAAGCATAAATTCTTTTTCTGCTTCAAAAGAGTCGATCGTCCACGGCATTTCATCAATGTCAAAACCCACCGTTCCAATCCCAACGCAAACTTGATCCCTCTGGGCCAGCCAGATGACCAGTTCTTTCTCTCGGTTTGTTGTAGCTAAGATTGACCCGCTTAATGCAAGAACCTCTATAAAAACGGAAGTCAGTCCATTGGACATATTTCGTCCATGTCAGACATAAATTGGTGCAGTTCGGCGATTTCATCGTGACTTAACATGCGCAAGTAAGCTCCTTACATCATAATTTATACAACCCTTTTTCAACTGCCACCTTCATCTAAGATAACGAACCCTGCTCATAGCTTACTCCCATTTTGATCATATCCCTCATCAACCGTTCAGGTTCGACAAGATTGGCCTGCGTCCATAATCCCGTTTTTTTAATCGAGCCGTCAAGATATTGAAGAAGACAAGCGACAACCGGAATGGCGGTGAGCATGTAACCGTCGCTATGGTATAACGATACTTCTTCGGATGTTCGTTGTCCTGCTTTATAACCTGTGGCTTCTACCTTCAGGATCGTTCCGTACGGAGGCCGGGAGAAGGTCGTTAGCCCCCATTTAAAAAAGGAACTTATGGCGTTTCGCGATTTGTCGGGACACACCTTCTGTGCCAACAAAGCAACGGGTAAAACAAACCAATCCACAAACCAATTAAATCCTCCCACAAAAAAACCCGTCTCCTTCAAATCGGCATACCGTTTAGGGACCTCGACCATTTCCTCCAACATCATCGGCCAGCAATAAGACTTGCCGTACTTTTTGCCAAAATTAATATATCGAATATCGAAGGTACCCGCTTTTTTCCACCGGCCGTCCTTGTAAAAAGAAGAATCAAAAGAATAAAGCTCCTCCGCCAGTTCACGAATCGTCGAATCGCTTAAATTGAGCTTTGCCCAGTCAATTTTAATGATGCTGGCAACATTGGCGGCCTCCAATGAATCAAAAAAACGGGCGATGTAATGAACCAAAACGGCGGCCAATCCAGGATGAAATCCGCCATCCGTAATAAAGCAGCAACCCGCTTCCGCGATATCCTGTTCAAGTGCCTTCAAAGAGTTGATTTTGGGCGAAGAGTACTGAATATCGAGATAATCGATGCGCGCCTCTATGGCCGCCTTGGCTACCTGATTCACATAATCGGATGTACTGGAAGCCACAACAACCAAACCAACCTGTTGGAACAGCTTTTTAAGAGATGCTTCATCCGACGCGTCGGCAAACTCTCCGCTTACTCGTTCCCCCGCAAATACCTGATTGAATTCCGCAGCCGTTTCCTGAGCCTTTTGCAGATTTCGCCCTGCCAACACCACAGTTACATCCGTCTCTTGTAACAATAATCCGGCAATCATACGGCCCGTAGTTCCATACCCGCCTAAGATCAAAATGTTCACAATGGCAGCCTCCAATAGCCCAAATTTGTTTTTAGTATAAAGATATTGGGCAGTGCCCGATGTACCGGGAATCACATTTTTGGAGCAAAGACTACTATAACAATATAACTCGCGCAGAAGTTAATTCGGAATTTTAAGCATTGAGGTATAGTAAAGCTTGTGCTACGATAAAAATAGTAAAGGAGCCGTGCTAGTAACACGGACTCCCTGTACACTTACCGCTTTAAAGAGCGGTCAGCTGTGCTAAGGTGCTACGATCGAAATAGACCGCATCCTTTGCGTGGAGGGCGGTCTATTTCTTTGTGCTTTGATTAATCGCTACGATCATGGCCACAACCTTAGCGTCAACAGCGCAATGATTAGCGCGGCAAAACTGATCATGATCATCAAAGTGTCTTTAATCGCCACAGGCATCACCTCCCTTCCGGGAGATTAGCCGACCGCCCTTATAAGCCAGTTTCGTGTACATGCTTTATTGTAGCAGAATTTGGTAGCCGAGTAAGGGATGATTTTAACTTTTCACGTTCCCGACATACCTCCTCTTATAACTTCACAGCCTTTTCTCCCAGTCGTCCCGCCCTAACTGACGCTCTCTCATCTGCCAAAATTAAGGAAAAAAGCGGGATTCCCTCCCAGTCCCCTTTTCCAGGATAATGGAAGAAGGCAATATCCCTTAAAAAATATAATTTGGGAGGGAACGTTGATGTTGCATCGTTTTAAAGGATTAGTCCTATTATCGCTAAGCTGCGTGTTGGCCTGGACCGGATGGACCGGTTCCAGCCAGGCCGCCTCCGCTGTTTCGGAGAAGGCTCTTGAAGCGAAGGTGGAGTGGAGTAGGGAGTACGGTGACAGCTACGCTTCTGCCCAGGCTCGTTCGGTGGTCACCGCTACCGATGGAGGTTATGTCGCAGTTGGCTCTGCCGAATACAATGGCGATGAGGCTGGGTATGTGGTCAAAGTGGACAAGGATGGTGCCGTGGAGTGGGAGCAACGGCTGCAGATCACCGGAGACTACACCAAGGATAGCGTTGAGGCCAGACAAATAATTCAGACACAGGATGGAGGATATCTCGTAAGCGGTGCAATCACCGACCGAACCGAGAGACCGATCACCCTCCCCTATTTGGCCAAGCTTGACGGCCAAGGACAAATCGAATGGACCCGCTATTATAAAGACCTATATATCGGAACGCATTTATATGCGGGATCCGTGGCGGAAACCCCGGACGGAGGTTTTGCCGTTACCGGGTACAGCGTCAATTCGTATTGGGAAGCCCCCGCCTACCTGCTTAAGGTCGACAATGAAGGAAACCAGCTTTGGTTTAAAACGTACCGCTTTGGGGAAGGGAATAACCAGGTTTTTAATGAGGTCATCACCACGCCCGACGGAGGGTTATTGGCGGTAGGCTATATCGACAGCGTGATCAACTCGGACGCGGACGCCTCCGTAATCGTGAAGGTGGACGCCCAAGGTGAAGTCGAATGGGAGAAGAAGCAACCCGCTCCGCAGACCGGCCGCGCAGCCTATTCGGCTCAATTGTCGGCGGACGGAGGTTATATCGTATACGGGTCGATGTATCAAAACGATAAACGAACCGCGTTTCTCCTGAAAGCGGATGCAGACGGCAATATCGTTTGGGGGAAAAACTATTCTCCCCACGACGACAACGGCTCTTACAGACAATTAGTGACCACAAAGGGCGGATACGCGCTTTTAGGCAGTTCGACCCGCAAGGAAGATTCGAAGTATCAATACCAGATTTCCTACATCAACCAGGATGGCGAGTTGACCGGAAAGCTGCAATATGCGGCTCCGGGACTTGCCGCCGTAGGAAAAGGGGCTCCCACTTCGGATGGAGGATTCGTTCTGTCGGGCCAGGTAAAGGAAAGCGGAAAGTACCGCATGCAATTGGTTAAGCTCTCGGGAACTGGACAAGATCCTGGTGATCCGGAATTGGCGGAACTTCGCTTCGCCGATCCGGCCGTGAAGCTGGAGATCGGCGAGCGTAAGCCGAGCGTCCTCGAGGCTGTTTATACGGACGGAAGTGTCACCGATGTGACGTATTTTGCCGGCTTCACTTCCCTGAATCCGGAGATCGCCGACGTGGATAAAGCAGGCGTCCTCACGGGCATATCCACCGGAACTGCCGAAATTACCGGCGAATACGGTGGACTTAGAGCCGTGTTATCGGTCACGGTCAATGACGGCTCGGGTGAACCGGAGCCTGGTCCCGGGGAATTCTACCTGGATTCGGAAGACTATTCCGTAACCGTCGGCAGTGAGTTGGACATCGAGGCGTTGTTCACCGACGAGGACGGAAACACGGTGAACGTCACCGGCGAAACCCGGTTTACGACGGCCAACCCGGAGATCGCCCAAGTTGACGAGCGTGGCAATATCACCGGCATTAGCCGGGGACTCACGTCCGTGACCGCCGTCTACCAAGGCCATGCTTATACGTCTAGCCTCCTGGTCGTCAGACCCTATACGCCACCCGGCGTGTTGGACGACTTTAGAATGATTGAGGATTGGGACCAGTAAGGCCACGCAATCGCTTACCACCAATAAGCCCATCCATTTTTAAATGGACGGGCTTTTTTCAATTAAAATAGTAGAATCGGTGCTTGACTAAACGGTTAATCTCGAATGATCGAGCTACCCGGAACATTTTCTACGCTAACGGTTGTCATTGCACTTATTCGAGCGAAAAAGCAATAGTTTCTTTTTTAACGGATGTAATCGTGCTTATTTAGGTGAAACCGTCCCATTACTGCCGATAAAACGGAAAATAGGCTCGATGGCAACCGTTACATTTTGTAACCGCTCGTTTTTCCCCAAATAGCCTCGCTCACAACCGTTAGATTTGTTTCGCACTCTTTTACGTTGCTCTAATAATCATTTGCATTTTAAAGCACCTTGGCTTGAGTCCGCTAAACTTTGTTATACTAGTGGAATGCCTATAATAACAACTTACTCGCTCACGGAGGAACATTCCGATATGTTCAAAATCAAAATATCCTTGGCACTGATTGTACTAATCGTATGCACTCTGGGGTTTGGGGCAATTTCCCTGTTCGTACAAGACAACGAAATACGTAATTTCGATAAGGTTATCGCCGCTTGGATTCAGCATTGGGAAACCCCGGCTTTAACGGTTGTTATGAAATTTTTTACGACCATCGGCGGAGGGCTGCCGCTGATTCTTGTGATTATTACAGCCATGGTTGTTTTATATACCGTTTTGGGTCACCGTAGGGAACTTGTCTTCTTGGCCGGTGTCATGCTTGGTTCAACCGTACTGAACTGGGCACTTAAAACACTGTTTCACCGTGCGCGTCCCGTCATTCACCGGATAATTGAAGCTGAAGGGTACAGCTTTCCGAGCGGACATTCCATGGCCGCATTCAGTTTTTACGGTGCCCTTGCTTTTCTGATTTGGAGACATGTGCCCACTTCATTAGGCCGCTCGCTGATGATCGTTCTGAGCACCCTGTTTATCTTGGCCATCGGAATCAGCCGGATTTATTTAGGGGTGCATTACCCGAGCGATGTCCTTGGAGGATATTTCGTTAGCGGTTGCTGGTTAACTGCGAGCATTTTGTGGTATAAGAAAAACGTTATCGATCGTACTCCCTAAAAAGCCAGACCGCATTAAGCGGTAGTTTTTCCCCACGACCATGGAATTGTTCAGCTTTGCTTTGCTGAAAACTTTACAATTCAACTTTGGCAGAACGAAAATCAACTTAAAAGCAGGTCGAGCATGGGTTAAACCGCGGTAGAATGCGGGCCATGAAGCCGCCTAGCAAGAAGGGTAATTCTACGAAATGCAAAAGTGCAGGCGGTTTTGTCGAAACTCCTCTAAACCGGTGGTTCAGATGCAAAAGTGCAGTTCATCTCCGGTCAAAAGCTGCTTTTTTATCGGATAGCCTCAAATGAGATGTACTTTTGCAGTTGACCCCATCAGGCCGTCCTTCTTCCCGTGAAAAACGATAACGACCTCCTTTGGATTTGTATACTGAAAGTATACAAAAACGCTGCTGACAACAGCATGTCAGTAGCGTTTCCAAGGTTCGTCGTTCCGGTAGCCGGCTGTCAAGCATCGATTTCTAGGTCCAACCCAAATTCAAATTATTCCGTTAAATTCGGCGTAACGGCGGTACCCTTCACAGGCATGCCGGTCCGTCCCTTCAAAATAGAGCGGAAGCCCTTCGGCCAGGACGGGATGCAAAGTTTTCAGAGGATTTTGCCGCTGGTGGTGGATATGAAGATGCGGTTCCGAGGTGGAGCCGCTGTTTCCGATTCGCCCCAAAACCTCCCCCGGTCTAACGTGATCTCCGGCCTTCACCTGAACGCTCCCCTCTTTTAAATGATTCAGCAGCAAGCAGGTACCGGTTTCCTCGATCCGCAGGTAAACGTGGTTGCCTTCCATCGAAAGAATTTCCTCGCTTCCCTGCGGAATATCCGGCTCTTCGTCATAGGCGGCGATAACCGTACCGGATACCGGCGAAAGCAGCTCTTGATTCCATATCCCGTAATCTTCCGGATTCGCGCTTCCCGTATCATAAGGTTCCATGACCAGATCATAAGCCCAGCGTTCTTTATTTACATATATGACGTTAATATCGAAGAGTCCCCCTGCTGATTTGCAATTGCATGCTAAAAACGCGGCCCCCGAACATCTCGGAAGCCGCGCCTTACTTATTTGTTAAGAGAAGGTTGGAACTAAGATTTAATAAAAACCTTGCGGTCATTGAGCTCTTGGATATCGCGATGATTGTTGTCGTAGTATTTATAAAATTCATCCAG
Organism: Paenibacillus oralis; assembly: GCF_003863965.1. Taxonomy (GTDB): domain Bacteria; phylum Bacillota; class Bacilli; order Paenibacillales; family Paenibacillaceae; genus Fontibacillus; species Fontibacillus oralis. Next base: position 2,755,005 of record NZ_RRCN01000001.1, on the reverse strand, counting down.
TTGTTCTTGGGAAAGCTGGACCGCATCCTTTAGAATGTACCATTCCACATTTTCGGTTAATGGGGGTGTCGTCAAGGATCCCAAATAATGATAATAACCCAAATGAGCAGGGAGCAATTGACCGATATCCAGGTTGTCGATCGTAATTCCCTTCTCCCCTTTTGCATTCGCTTTTGCCGCTTCTAAAATTTGCCCGAAAGCTTGATTTTCTTTCCCCGCAGTAAACATAACTCCGATTACAGCGATCCGGCCGTCTACAGCCTTATGTACGAAGTGGCCTTCAAGCGGATAGTGCTTGCCGTCGATCGTATGCTCGCTTTCGGCATGAAAATGAACTTGAGACAGTGCAAAGGAACGCTCATCAATTTCTGCGGTTCCACGCAGACCAACTTGTATGCTATGTCCGTTATCCTCTATTGAAGTTCCTGCTTGGTCATAGTTTAATACCAACCCAGCCCCTTTATAATCAATAACCTGGGATGTAACAATGTCTATAGGAGATTGCATTTTGCCCGATACAAACTCCCATTCCTCTTGATGGTCATACGTGAAGTGATTTTCTTTAGATGCTGATAAATTGGTTGCCGCGTGACTTGCAGAACAACCCGCCAACAATATAAAAGCCGTAAATCCGAGTACAAAGAAATTTTTCTTCATGTTATTCCCTCTTAACATTTATTTTTTGGTCCGGCCGCGGTTATCTTTGATCGATCTTTTGTAAAATACAGGAATATCCCGTTGATCATTATACTCCTTGCCCTTTTTTATGTAATGCATCTTATCAACCATATTCAAACGGTTACTATAGTTCTACTGGTACATGACATTATATTATTCAAAACTTCGACATATATGTAAAAATTATTACCTAATATATATTATAATCTCATTGACAATTATGGGTTCATAATATAGTATGTAGTAAATAAATCCAATATTTGGATTATCTATCATTTGGGGATCAATTTCCATGGACAAGCCTCTTTGGAATTGATTCATAATAAGTTCATTGGAGGGAGGGATCCTTAGGCTCTGATTACCCGCGCCTCAAGCTAGTGAAAGCGCTGTCAATCTTGGCTTGGAAAGCTCACGGAAAATCCTATTATTAATTACAAGGAGGAGTAGAATGATGACAACCCGGACTTTTGTGAATCATCATAAGTTATTTATGAAATGGTTTGTTGTTTCGGCAGGTACCCTGTTTCTGATGCTGGCGGGTTCGTTTGTGTTTGCGGACAGCGCTTCCGCGCACGGTTATTTGACGGACAGCCGCGCCCATCTATGTTCCACGGGCCAAAACACCGATTGCGGGCCAGTGAAATGGGAGCCTTTCAGTGTGGAGGGCCGCGGAGATTTCCCTGAATTCGGCGTCCCGGACGGCCAGATCGCCAGCGGCGGGAAATTTTTTGAACTCGACGAACAAACGGCCGATCGCTGGACCAAGGTAGATATGGTAGGCGGGGAGCATACGTTTCATTGGAAGCTTACAGCCAATCACAGCACGAATACATGGGATTATTATATTACGAAAAAAGACTGGGATCCCAATTCCCCGTTAAAACGGGCGGATCTTGAGTTGTTTTGCCGCTATATCGACGACGGCGCGATTCCGCCAATTGACGTTTATAACGATTGCTTTATTCCGAATGACCGGGAAGGCTATCACGTTATCGTGGCCGTTTGGGATATTGCGGATACAGTGAATGCCTTCTACCAAGTGATGGATGTCCAGCTCAGCATCAATCCGTCGGCGCCAACCACGCCCGAACCGGGTTTCCCTGGTGATCCGGACCGTTTCGGAGAGCACCTCATCTGGAATCCCATCAGAGTTTATACCGAAGGTGAAGTTGTTGTGCACAACGGGCAATTCTGGCAAGCTCTCTGGTGGACCCAGGGACAGGAACCAGGGACGACTGGAGAATGGGGTCCGTGGAAGCTGATCGGCGACGTGCCGCCCGACGAGGAAGGCAGCGAATCGGACAGCGTATAAGAGCATATCCCGCAAGAGCCAGAGGGTAAATCCCTCTGGCTCTCTTATTTTTTCAAATGATACGGAACCGTGGCGACGATGACATTTCTCCGATAAAGCAGATGCGCTCGAATCAACAGGCTCGACTGATTATGCAATACATTGTGCCATCCTTTTTTCGGAATAAATTGAGGGATGATCACGGTCACCTGATAATTCGCTTCGTGGGCCTTTTTTTGTACCGTATCCACGAATTTTATTAGCGGGTGAATAATGCTCCGATACGGAGAGTACAATGTCACCAATCGAACGTCCGGCTGCCATTTCCTCCACTTCTCTTCAAAAACCGCTTCCTCCTCCTTTTCAAAAGGAACGTGTACCGCAATGATTTGATACGGCGCAAGGGACTTGGCATAGTTCAGCGAATTCTCCACTACACGCGTGATACCGGCAACGGGTACGATCACCACGTTCCCTTCGATGGGTACAACCGGCTCACAAGTTGAAATTCTCAGCTGATCCGCAATCGCTTCATAATGCTTATGAATCCGATGAAAGAAGTAAATAATTAAAGGTAAAAAGATAAGGACCGGCCAGACATTTGGGAACTTGGTGATGAAAAAAATCACGCTGACCAACAAACTGATCAACGCTCCGATGGTATTGGTCAAAAATTTCTTGATCCAACCTGGAGGTTTTTCCCGTAACCATTTCACCATCATGCCTGACTGGGACAGCGTAAAGGGGATAAACACTCCGACCGCATAAAGCGGGATTAAAAGTTCTGTTTTCCCTTCAAAAACGATAATCAGTAAAATCGAAAAAAAACCCAAGAAAAGGATGCCATTCGAATAGCCCAGCCGATCTCCACGAACCGTAAACGCTCTTGGAATGAACTTGTCTTTGGCCAAATTAACGGCAAGCAACGGGAAAGCGGAATATCCGGTGTTGGCAGCCAGAATAAGAATCAAAGCCGTCGTCCCCTGAATGAAGAAATACATAAAATTTCTTCCGAAAGTTTGTTCCGCGATCTGGGAAAGCACGGTAACCTCCGCGAGATGGCCTACGCCGTAATAATAAGCCAGAAAAACAATTCCCGTGAACAATACAGCCAATATGCCCCCCATGGCCAGCAATGTTGTTGCCGCATTGCGCGGAGCCGGATCTTTAAAGTTGGGGATGGCATTTGAGATCGCTTCCACCCCTGTCAAAGCGGTACATCCGGAAGCAAAAGCGCGAAGAAGCAAGAATAAGCTAATTCCAGCTGCCGGAGTACCAAGCGGAGCGTGCAATTCCGGCGAAATTTGGCCGGTTATAATTTTATAAAGGCCGGAGCAAATCAAAATAACCAGCGCCAGAACAAATAAATAAACGGGAAACGCAAAAACGGTAGCCGATTCGGTGACACCACGCAAATTGAGAATTGTAATTAACAATACAAAACCTGCGGCTATGGCCACAGTGTATGGATGAAGACTCGGCAAAGCCGATGTGATGGCGTCCGTACCGGCCGAAACGCTTACCGCAACAGTCAAGATATAATCAACGAGTAACGAACCGCCGGCAATCAGTCCGGGAAGCACACCCAGGTTTTGCCTGGAAACCACATAAGCCCCGCCGCCGTGAGGGTAAGCAAAAATAATTTGCCGGTAAGACAAAATGAGAGCAACCAATAGAACCAAAACACCGGCGGCAATCGGAATCGAATACCAATAGGCTATCGCGCCCACGGCCATTAATACAAGCAGGATTTGTTCAGGTCCATAAGCCACCGAAGACAGGGCATCGGAAGACAGGATGGCAAGCGCTTTGGTTTTGGTTAGTTTCTGCTCGCCCAGTTCCGTTGATTTTAACGGCCGTCCAATCAAAAATCGCTTTATATAAGAAAGCACAGGGTTTCACCGCCTAAAATACATTGTTTTTTTATATTGCTCGCCAGAAATAAGTATTATTTCAAACACGGACTGAAGATTAAGGGCAAATTGCCCAAATGGAGGAAATAAAAAAACACAGGGGTTTCCTGTGCTAAATTTGAACAAATTGAATCAAAAACATATAGACGAGCGTTCCGCTGGCAATGGATAGTAACATGTTCCTTCTCCAAAGATGAAGAACAATAACGAGGGCAATCGAGATCAATTCAGGTACTCCATGGTTCCCGGATGTAAAATTCACGTCTTTGATACTGTAGACAACCAATAATCCTAAAGCCGCCGCGGGCAGCATTTTGCCGAGATACTGCACATAACGCGGAGCGGGCCGGCCCGGGGGGAAAACAATAAATGGAATAAACCTGGTCATCATGGTTCCTAAAACGACCATTCCAATGGTAATCACTTGTTCCAATAAAGTCATTGACATGTAGTTTCACCCGTTTTCTTTTCCAGCGGCTTCCTCATTAAAGTGAGCACGCAGAGAATCATGATCATGGAAGGAATGATAAAGTTGTCGCCGTTAAAAATAAATAGGCATAACAAGGATAGTCCCAAGCCAAGTAACGCGCTGTGATGTGTTGTTTCTTTCATCCATTGTTCAATGAAGATGACCACGAATAAAGCCGTCATCACAAACTCAAGGCCTTCCATATTTAATTGCACCAGCGATCCAAACAATCCGCCGATTGTAGCTCCTAACACCCAGTAGATGTGATTCAGCAAGGTAACGAAGAACATGTACCACCCTTTATTCACCTCTTGCGGTATTTGGGCGGAGTAATTAATAGAGAACGTTTCATCGCACATGCCAAAAATCAGATAGATCTTTTTTAATCCGGTGCCTTTGTATTTTTCAAGCATGGATATCCCGTAAAAAAGATGCCGCGCGTTTACCACTAAGGCAAGTAGCAGCGCGCTTAACGGATTATACGCGCTAAGCAATAGATGGACAGCGACAAATTCCATCGATCCCGCAAAAATAAGCAGGCTCATGAGGAATGTATACCACACCCCGAAACCCGATACGTTCATAAAGATGCCATAGGCAATCCCCAGGAATAAAAAACCCGCTAAAATGGGGATCGTAGCAGGAAAGGCTGCACGAAATGCCAACTGAAGTTCTTGTTTGTTCAACATAAATAGTTAACTCTCCTTAGGACGATTACGTTTCCATGCCATTTTAGCAGTGCAAATCCATACAATCAACGATATAATTGTATGGATTACAATTTTATGAGGTGTGCAAATATGCCGATCAATTCCTTCACGGATTACCCGATGTCATGGAAACCCGATAGAGACGCCTTGAAACGTCCACTCTATCGTTCGCTCGCCCTGCTGCTGGAACATGACATCACAAACGGATTTTTAGCCCCTGGTACAAAACTTCCGCCGCAAAGGGAGTTGGCCGATTTTTTGGACGTAAATTTTACGACCATAACACGCGCCTACAAGCTATGCGAACTAAAAGGCTTAATTTATGCGGTCACAGGGAGCGGTACATTTGTTTCCGCCAACGCGGCACGCTCCATCACCATTTCGAAAGACAAGATTTCAAATGAAGTGATCGATCTTGGCTTTGTCGCCTCATTTGAGCAAAGCAACAATATTGTCGCCGAAGCAGCAAAGAAAGTGATGGAGAAAAGTTATTTGGAGCAACTCTTAAATTACAATGACCCTACAGGCATTCCCCATCAAAAAATAGCGGCGCTAAACTGGCTGGAGGCTTTTGGGATCCATGCGGACAAAGACAATATGGCGATCGCTTCCGGGGCGCTAAATGCATTGGCGATCACGTTATTAGCTCTGTTTGAACCAGGCAACCGGATCGCGGTCGATATGTATACATTCTCAAATTTTATCGAGATTGCGAAATTGTACCGTATTAAGTTGGTCCCGATTCCCGGTGACGAACACGGCATGCTGCCGGGCGAGCTTGACAATCAGTGCCTTCAAATGGATGTGCACGGCGTTTTTCTGATGCCTTCTTGTTCCAACCCCACGACGGTCATGATTCCGGACAACCGCAAACGCGAACTGGCTGCCGTTATCCGAAAGCATCGGTTGATTTTAATTGAGGACGATATACATGCCTTTCTGTCAGCCGGTATTATGGAAGATTACGGTCAACCTATGTTTCAGCTTCTCCCGGAACAAACGGTTTATATTTGCAGCACGTCCAAGTCCATTTGCTCAGGCCTTCGAGTGGCTTATATCGTGTTCAGCGAGGCATTTAAAGAGAAGATCGAGAAGGCCATTTTTAATATTAATGTCAAAACCTCTTCATTGGATGCCGAGATCATAACCGAACTGATTTTATCCGGAAAAGCAAGTGCAATTGCGGCGGAAAAAAAACAGCTGGCGAAGTCCGCAAACCGGTTATTTACGGAGGTTTTCCCGCAGCCGCCCCATACCGGCCATCCACTAAGCTTCTATAGATGGCTTCCCCTATCGGATCATACCGACGGAACGCACGTGGAGAGTTATTTTCTGCACAAAGGAATTCGCGTGTATCACTCCGATCGCTTTTTAAGCGGAGCCAGTACGCGGGACAATTATTTAAGAATAGCCCTTTCTTCCACGAATTCTCTGGAGGAATTAGAACGAGGATTGGAGATTTTGAAGGAAAATCTCCAAATCATTTAAGCATTTGCGCGATGGCCCGCCGGCTCTTTATTTCAGCAGTATTTGTGTTTGAAGCAATATGACTCCCCACATCAGTAAGCTGCAGCCCCAGCACGTTCGTGAAATCCAGCGCTCGGCCGGCCCCCCGTTTTTAAACAACCGAAGGGCGATTTTAAGCTTCGGCAGCAGCAAGAAATGAATCCCTTCGTCACCAAATATATCGCCGGCGAGATGCGCCCACCAGCCGATGACAAACCCGATCACCGCCATATTGATGATCTCCGGTTGCTGAGCGGAAAAATTAAGCAGGCCTATGGATAGTACGGCCGCAAACTCCGGGGTATGAATTACCCCGCGATGTTTAACCAGCGGAAGAATGAGAAAGGCAAAGCCGGCAAAGGCCGTGATCCAGTGTAAGTCATACATGGCGTACCCTGCCAATAGCAAAGCGCCGATGCCGATCAAAACCAAACTCCGCAGCCTCGCCAGCAGCCAGAACAGGATGGCGGCACCAATCCATAACGGCCCGCTCTTCACCCATTCCCCAACCTGTTCGGGGACGTGTCCGAACTGCCGATAGGCCACTAACCCTACACCTAGTGCTCCCAGAAATCCGGACAAGGTCCTAAAGAGGCGCCGGTATCGAAGGGGAAACTGGATACGATTGCTCACCGTGCTTGTTTTATGATCAAAGTCCGGGAACACTCCGCCGATCCCTGCCGCCGCCACGAGCGCCGCTGCGATTCCTACATCAGTTTGCATGGTTAATGACGGCATCATAAGCAGGCCGGCCGATCCCGCTGTGACTGCCAAAGCAACATGCCCCTGTTTGTTCACATTCATCACCTTATTTCTGTAAAAATGAAAAAAGCCTTATAGGCGGCCTTTTTATTCTACAAGAATTTTTTAAATTTGCGAACAAAAAAACAACCCTTGCCCCGCAAAACAAGACAAGGGTTGCCGGCCGGTTAGGTCCCCAGCAATAAATCCGGCTCCGTGATGTTATAGTGCTTCTGCACTCGCAATAGTTCCCGTCCCTGCCGCAAATAAGCCTTAATCGTGTCCACCCGGCTGTTTAAGACGTAAGCCGTTTCCTCGGGCGTCAGCCGATGAGCATACTTCAGGATCAGCGCGATCCTTGGATAAAAAGGGACGTGGCGCAGCAGTTCTTCCACCGTATCACTCGGTTCGCCGGTGCGCTCTTCTTCGATACCGGTCTGCAATGAGCAGGATACCGCGATCGAATACAGCCATACATGAAACGGAATGGAGAATTCGTATTCGTCAAGCCGCTGCCTGGCCGTAACAAATGTACGGACCACCTGGTCCTGGGCAGCGGTTTTATTCCCGGCCATCCGGAAGCACAAATCGAAAATCCGGCTATGGTACATGTTAATCAGCTGCTTAAAAGCGCGGATTTCACCGGCAAGCGAACGCCTAATCAAACGATCGGGCTTAACCTTCATTTTCGGATACCACAGCTTCCATCTTAATAATTTCCAACTTGCGAATCCGATGGCGGCCTTTTTCCCTGACTGTAAACTTCAGCGGTCCGTACGTCCATTCGCTTCCCTTCTTCAAGGCCGGGTTTTGCGTATAGACCCATCCCCCGATCGTATCCAGTTCTTCGTCAAGCAATTCGATGCCCAGCATCGAGCAGACCAACTCCAGCGAAACTTTACCGTCCACGAGAATGTGGTTTTCTCCCAGCTTTTCAATTTCGGCTTTCTCTTCCGTATCGAATTCGTCGCGGATTTCGCCGACAATCTCTTCCAAAATGTCCTCAATCGTGATCAAACCGGAGGTGCCTCCATATTCATCAAGCAAAATCGCCATATGCACCGATTCCTGCTGCATGCGCAGCAACAGATCCTTTACCGGCATAGCTTCCGAGACAGACAGGATGGGTTGTATCAGCTTGTGTATTTCCAAATTCGGATTATCGCTTAATTGCATCAAAAATTGTTTGGTATTGATAAAGCCAAGGATATGATCCTTGTTCCCCTCCATCACGGGAAATCGGGTATATTGCTCGGATTTCATAACCTGAAGCGCCGCTTCCTTGCCGGCATGGACACCAATGCACACCATATCCGTGCGCGGGACCATGATTTCACGGGCCAGCAGTTCGTCGAAAGCAAAGATTTTGTTCACATACCCGTATTCCGCTTGGTTGATCATACCGCTCTTATAGCTTTCCGTAAGAATAATACGCAGCTCTTCCTCGGAATGGGCCTCTTCGTGTTCTTTGGCCGGCTTAATTCCGAAGATGCGCACCAGCCAGTTGGCGGAACCGTTCAAAGCCCAGATAAAAGGGTACATCACTTTATAAAAATAGATCAGGGGCTTAGCCGTTAGCAAAGAGACCATTTCCGCTTTTTGAATAGCAACGGTTTTAGGGGCCAATTCGCCAAGCACGACGTGGAGAAAGGTGATCGAAACGAACGCAATGCCAAAAGATAAAATACTGCTGACTTCCGCAGGCAATCCGTACCGGTCAAAGACAGGATGCAGGATTTTCTCCACGGTGGGCTCCCCCAGCCATCCAAGTCCTAACGCGGTGATCGTAATTCCGAGCTGGCAGGCGGATAAATAGCCATCCAGGTTACTCGTAACCCGCCCAACAGCCAATGCATTTTTCCGGCCTTCCAGCACCATCTGGTCAACCCGGCTGGATCTCAGCCGCACGATAGCGAACTCGGCCGCCACGAAAAAAGCGGTGGCTACAATCAGCAAGGCAACCAGAAATAAATTTAAAGCATACATGCAAACACTCCTCATTTGAATGCGTCTTTGGAACTTTATTTCAATAAGTTCTTATGAACTTATAATAACAGAGTTCATGCAACTGTATCAACACCTTACTTTGCCTGATTTTGGGCAAATTGCTGCGAATTTTAACTTCTTGATGCCTTTTTAGCCCACAATACTGGTTTTACTTCTTCTTTGACTTTTTTTCTCCACCGTCGTAAGATGAGTTCGTAAGAACTTATATGGAGGAATTGAACATGGAAACATTCCATCTAACCCGTAGTGAAATGTCGCAGCTCCTTCTTAGTCTGAGCGGTCAAAGCCAAAAGGCACCCAAAAATATCCTCCAGGAAGTGTGGGCGAAGTCGCATAAGGAATTGATAGCAGGCGGCAACTCATTAGGCGCCTTTATTTCCACGGCCCTGCCCCCTATCTTTGAGAAACTGATGAACATGAATCCAAGCGATATAGGATTGTCGCTTAACGATATCGTTGCCCTAGGTTCCCAGATTGAATACAACCATTTTGCGCTGACAGCGGTTCAAAATTGGGTAAAACGCGATTTGAAGGAGATTATCGGTACTCCGAGGTTAGGAAAGAAATATTCGATCGAACAGGCGGCGATTCTGTTCATCATCGAGGATTTACGGGCCGCGTTGGATCTGGATTCCATCAGAAAACTGCTTTTGCTCATCTTCCATGATTTTGATGATCAAGCTAAAGATCTCATTAGCCCCATCGATCTGTACGCAGGCTATTCCGGGATTTTCGAGGAGCTTGACCAGAACAACGACCAGGTGCTGGATCTCCAATCCGGCCACTTGAACAGAGATAAAAAGCAGGATCATCTCATGGAAACAACCGTTAAGAAAAAAGCGGATGAATTTGCCCATGGCCTTGCCGGCCTAAATCCGCAGCAGCAGGAAGCGGTCAGCAATACGATCGTAATCGCCATGTTATCCGTTCAAACCACTTATTTCCAAACCTTGGCCAAACGTTTCCTGAACGCTTCCCTCTTTCTGCACAATTTAAAGTAGGAAGACAGGTTGCAAAAAAAGTCCAAATAACCTAAAAAAATATACATTGTTGATGAACCGAAACTCACGTAAAATGGTCCCTGTGTTGATAATCATTCTCATCGAAAGGGAGCGTCTAGCATGTATATCCCGAAGAAACGATCATTTGGGGCGCTGTTGCTGGCAGTGACGCTCACGCTGGGGCTAGCGGCCTGCGGTACGAACAAGGAAGAGGCAGCGAAAGGCACAACGGGCAACGTCACGAAAAAGGAGCAGCCTCCTGCGAGTCATACGTATACCGACGCTTTAGGCCGCAAGGTCGAGATTCCGTCAGAGCCGAAGCGAATTGTGGCCCACTTCTATGCGCCGGAAATGGTGTCGCTGAACACCGGCATGGTAGGGACAAACTTTGCCAACGCCCGGTTGGTGCTGGAAGAGGAACAATTGAAGGGCGTAGAGGATATCGGCGGTCAAGGTTCGGCTCCCAGTTTGGAAAAAGTCCTGGCGCTTGCCCCTGACTTGATTATCGTGCCGGATTTCCTGGATGCGGCTCCACTGGAGGGGTTGTCGAAAATAGCGCCGACCGTAACGATGCCCTACAGCGGCGATGTGTTCAGCCGGATCACGGCGCTGGGCGACATTATCGGCAAGCAAGACGAGGCCGCGGCTTGGATCAAGCGTTACAAAGACAAGTCGGAACAAAAGAGAAAAGAGCTGGCTCCGCTCGTCGAAAAAGGACAAACCGCATCGGCCTTTGTTGTTTTTCAGGACAAGCAGCTGTATATATACGGACCGCAGCGGCTCGGGCCCACGATGTACGATGCGCTCGGCTTTAAGCCTCCGGAAGCGTTAAAACGTCTGTTTGCCGAAAAAGAGAATGAAGATAAGATGTGGTTAACGATTTCTTTGGAGAAATTGCCGGAGCTGGCCGGCGATCATATTTTTCTAGTCACGCAGGACGCCAACGAAGCTTCCCGTAAAGGTGTCGAGGAATTAATCCAAAACTCCGTCTGGAAAAGTCTTCCCGCTGTGCAAAATGGACAAGCCTATGTCGTGAGCAACCGGTGGGCCTTTAATGATTCGGTTACACTAGAGTGGCTTTTGGACGAAATGCCCAAAGTATTGAAGCCACAATCGTAAAGCAGCGCCGGCAGAGGTTCCGCATTCATCCATGCGGGGCCTCTTCTTATTTTATGTGCACGGTATCCCGCTAAAATGGCCGCGTTGCTGGCGGATGGATAATTTGATAAAATCATGGATAATAAATTTGGAAACATTGGAGTTCTTCGACGATGAAGCATGAGCAATCCGATCCCTCCTCCCCATCGATCCCTATCCTATCCCTTCTTAATATCCGCCAATTTGACATTTCCGGCGGGAGCAATACGCAAAAGTATCGAAGCGAACATTATTCCATATGGTGGATCAAGCAGTGTCCCGCGAACCTGGAGGTTGACGGAGCAACACATCATCTCGGTCCTGACGGCTGCGCGCTGGTCCCTCCCCGTTCGATCGTCAGCCTGCAGCCTGCCGGTCCTGTTTCCGGAAAGCTGCAGGCGTATGAGTTTGTGTTCATGTCCAATGAGGCGGCTGCGGCGCTTATCGGGCATGTTACGACGGTCTTTTCCGTTAGTGGGGAATGCGTTTCCGGCTTTTACGCCGTGCTGGATCAATGGGGCGCGGCCCATGGGCTTGCGCGGCTCCGGCTTCAAGCCCGTTTTCAGGAGCTGGTGACACTGCTGCTCGAACAGCTGGACAGAAGCTCCAAATTCGGTGTAGAGCGGGAAGTGGAGGAAACGATTCATTACCTGCACCGCGAATATTCGAAGGACATCCGGATTGAGAGACTGGCGGAGCAAACGGCTTTGAGCCGCTGGAAGTACAACGACATGTTCAAAAAAATGACCGGCAAGACGCCGGTACAATATTTGACCGAGCTGCGAATAGACCGGGCCAAGCAGTTGCTGATTGGCTCCGATCAACGCCTGAAGGAAATCGCCGAGCAAACAGGCTTTCGGGACGAATATTACTTCAGCAGACGATTCAAGCAAGCCGTTGGCGTGTCCCCTACCCAGTTTGTCCGTTTGCAGTCCCGGGATATCCGCATCTGTTCCTTGCATACGCTCGGCGATCTGCTGCCTCTCGGCGTCGTGCCCGTAGGTGCGAACCGTTTTTTGGCCGATCTTTATGGCGAAGACACACGTGGCATTCAGCCGCTGGACGAGCCGCTCGATATGGAGAAGCTGCTCTCCCTGCAGCCCGACCTGATCATATGCCCCAGTTATATGCCCGAACCGCAATATGACCGTTTGGCCGCGGTTGCTCCTACCGCTTTGCTCGACTGGCATGACCACATTTACACGCGGCTGTACAAGCTGGGCCGGCTGCTCGGCAGGAGCGATAAGGCCAAACTTTGGACCGAATCGTATCGGAACAAAGCGCGGAACATACGCCAAAAGCTAAAGCCTTACGTGCAAAAAGGGGAAAGCGCCGCAGCTTTTGTATACCATCGCAAAGAACTTTACGTCTACGGCGGCCATAATTTCGGCCACACCTTATATGAAGGACTCGGTTTTGTCCCTCCGGGCCGGGTCAGGATATTAATGACCAAGTCGCTAAAGTGGAAAAAAATCGCACTTGAGGACATTTCCCGTTACTCCGGAGACCGGGTATTCATGGCCGTCGAGAAGAAGGACAGAAACAGCAAAGAGTTCCTGGAAATGCTGCAAAGCGAAGCCTGGAGCAGCCTCCCGGCTGTTGGAAATAAGCGCTCTTACATCGTGGAACATCGTTGGGGCCTTTATGATGCGTTGACATTGGAGCGTCATTTGGATGAAATGCTGTTGCTGTTGACTCGTTGATTGTTACTATTAACGCAAAAAAACGCGGCCTCCGAAAACCTCGGAAGCCGCGCCGGCCTGACATTCCGTTTATAATCACTATTCAGTCAATTTCAATGTAAGATTTCTTTCCTGTTTACCTTCATACCGGACAATGACCGATCAAACATGTCAAGAATAAACAAGAATCTTTCCGCTTCGCGGAAAACATGATCCGCTAACAAAGGATGAATGATGCTTTTTATTCGGCACTCTTCAATTAAGTCACGTGCAGTTTTCTTAAAATCACGCAATGATTTTACTGAAACGCGATTTTCATCAACAAATTGACTTAAAAGCGGATGTGTTTGCGACTCAGGGCGCATTGAGCTCAAATCGATAGCCTGATACATCAGCGTGTCGAATTCGTGGCTAAACTCTCTTGCTTGTTCTACCAGTTTTCTTTCAGACGGATCAAGCAAATGACCTATAAACTTTGCGTGGTCGGCCATAATTTTCAGAAAAAATACATTCTCATCAATAATCGCGTCAGCTAACGGTTCAAGCCTTCCGTTATTAAGCTCATCTAATCGGTTACTGAAATACCTTGCTTCCCGGCTAACATGATCTACAAGCAGCGGAAAATTGTTGCCTCCGGGAAGTTTGCACCGCAATATCAGTCCAAGTACCTTCCTCTTAAATGCCCAAATGTGTGTGGCTGCATTGTGGACTTCTGAGTTGAACTGTCTGATGGTTTGGGGATCAGTATTTTCTGGATATGCATGTGCCCTTCTTTCGATATCCTCAAAGATCGCCTGGAATTGAATGGCCTCATCAATTAATTGAGTGTCCTCGCATCTAAAACCCAAGCGAAGGAAGAAAGAATGTTCCTTCATAATACGTGACCAAAAACGTATTTCATCTAATGAACGTATAACAAAAGGATCTGACATCAATATCACTCCATTCAGTATCCGGTTATAATACATTGACTTAATAACAGATTTTATGGGAGTGGCTTGTTCCAATATGATATCGGCATAAAAAAAATGTGGACTTTTTTTCTAACAAAAATCACGCAAAAAAGCACGGCTCCCGAAAACCTCGGAAGCCGCGCTATACTTACACTATGGAGATGCTAATGATAATCTATCCGTTTGTACTAAGCGTGAGCAAGCGTTTTAGGTTGTCAACAATAAATTTATTATCGGCACTATTGATTCCACGACCGGCAAAATGGCCCCAGATCGACTTGATAGGATTAAAAACAGCATTAGGTATAAGCTTAGCCTCATATTCGTTATCGTCCGCCGTACAGAAGAGATCCGTGCTTCCTGGCATGATGCAGGCAAGCGCTTTAATGCTTCCCAGCGCCTTATCGAAATCTCTGTTATAGGCGGGGTCTGCACTAATATCTGCATGTTGGCCTGTCCATAACATGGCCAGGACATTGTGCGGATCCATCTTCATAAAGCTATTTTCCCAGACGCCAGCCACAAAATCTGCCAATGAGCTATATCCCAGATCACGATAAAGTTCCTCTCTATAAAACGCCTGCGATAAGCCCCATCCCGCATAAACACGGCCAACGGCGCGCATGTCTGCAGAAGTCAATTGGTTTAGCTTTCTTGAATCGAAGCGGGCCGCCGCCATGAGCGAGGCTTTCATTCCATCGAGGACCAAAAACGTTTGCGGCCAAGTCTTGGCAACTCCAGCGAAAGGCGCGATTCGTTCCACCATGTCCGGATAACTCGCCCCCCATTGGAATGCTTGAATGCCTCCCATTGACCATCCAACGACGAGAGCGATCTTTTGAATGCCGAATTTTTCGGTCACCAGCCGATATTGGAATTGAACGTTGTCATAGATGGTTACCTGCGGAAAATTAGCCCGGTCGAATGGGGGAGGCGTATTAGTAGGAGACGAAGATAATCCGTTACCCAGCAGATTGGGAACGATAATGAAATATTCTCGCGGATCCAGTGCCATGCCGTTTCCAATCAACCATTCATTCTGAACATGCGTGTCGCCAAATGCAGTTGGATAGACAATGGCATTATCTTTCTTTTCATTTAATCTTCCATAAGTCTTATAAGCTAGAAAAGCGCTCGGCAACATCACTCCTGATTGCAAGGTTACGTCACCCAATTCAAAAATCTCATAATCCATCGTATTATCGCTCCCTTCAAAATGAAACCACACATTTGGAGTGTCTTTCTTGTACATCTTGTGCTTAGTATAGGTCTGTGGTACTTTCAATAAAAGTGATTAAAATTTAATATAGTATTCAATAATATTGAAAGTAAAGGGGGTCGTATGATGGAATTGCGCCAACTGATTACGTTCCGCACGGTTGCATCCACGTTAAATTTCACTCGGGCTGCGGAAGTGCTGAACTACGTCCCCTCCAACGTCACGATGCAAATCAAAGCATTGGAGGATGAGCTTGGTGTTCGTCTCTTTGACCGTTTGGGCAAGCAGCTCGTTCTCACAACCGCGGGTAAACGCTTTTCAACTCATATCCAAAGCGTTCTAGACAAATTGGACGAAGCCCGCAGCGTCGTTCATGACAATGAAAATCTAAGCGGTACCCTAACGATAAGTGCCAACGAGGTTATTTGCGCCTATCGGCTTCCAGCTGTCTTTCAACGATTTCGTTCGCGGCATCCGAGAGTTCGTCTGATCTTCCGCTCCGTTCCGAATCAAGAGCTTAAGCAAACGCTCTTTGAGGGAACCGCGGATGTTGTCTTTATGTTGGACGAACCCATTCGCTCAAGCGGACTTGCCGTGGAGCCGTTGGTGGAAGAAAATTTCCGCTTGTTCGCCGCTCCAGATCACCCGCTCGCCAAACGAACTGTGCTACAGCTGGAAGATTTTCACGGAGAAGTGTTCCTGACGAATGAAAAGGGTTGTCCCTATCGAAGCATGTTTGACCGGTCATTTGAGAAAGAGGGCATTGATAGTATTACGTATTTAGAGTTTCAAAGCGCTGAGGCCATTAAACAATGTGCAATTTCGGAAATCGGCATTGCCTTTCTTCCTGAAATCGTAGCGGGAGCCGAAGTTGAACGGGGCGAACTTGTTGCTCTTCCATGGCAAATTCCCGACTTGCACGTGTATACACAGATGTCATGGCATAACGACAAGTGGCTTTCACCCATCATATTATCTTTCATTGAAGCAGCAAGGGAGGTTATGGCTATAGAGGGGGAGAAAAATTAATGAAACTTTTTGCGGTGCTTATTCCTAACTCCAGGTAACGCTTTTTTTATTTAACAATTATTAGCTTTAAAGGAACAAAGGTTAGAAGAATGTTAGAAGTTTGGCTTTTCACGCAAAAAAGCGCGGCTCCCGAAAACCTCGGAAGCCGCGCCGTGCTTGACATTATAGAGATGCTGATGAAGGGATTCGAACCCCCGACCTACGCATTACGAATGCGTTGCTCTACCAGCTGAGCTACATCAGCAAGTTCACTTTTAGCGAACAAAAATTATTATACCGCGTTTTAAAAATAATGCAAGCCCTAAAGTTTGGAAATTTTGCGCAAACCCGTTTTGCCTGAATTTCTTGCTGCTTCCGGCGTGCGTTGCGTACCGCGCAACGGTACAGCGACATGGTCCTGCCGCACACGTGGTGCTATCACAATGCTACCACAACCAAGCCGCTTGCACTACAGCTTCTCCCTCACGGATTGGATTTTCTGCTCGGACGAACTCGCTTTGTCGCGGCGGTCGTCGATCTTGATCGAAGTCGACACCCGTCCGGCACCCGACTCGAACGGCGCTTCATGAATCGCCCGAATGGCCGCGAATACGTCGTCCAGTGTCCCTTCAATAATCGTGCTCATCGACGTCAGCGTGAACTTAATACCTTCCTGCTTCTCCAACACCCGTTGCAGTTCGGCCACATAAGAGCTGAGGCTGGTGCTGCCCGTGCCGATCGGAATAACCGTTACTTCAGCAATCGCCATTTTCGTTCCCCTCACTTTACTATATTTAATTCCCGCCCGAGTACTATTTTATCAATTCCTCACCGGTAAATACAAACAAAAAGGGGCTCAAAAACATAAGGGCAAAAAATGTCGTTATTCCAGTGATACCCGTCGATTTGGGGAAAATAAAGGAAATTTATGTCGCTATTTTCTCGGACCGTAACAAAATACCCGAAATCTGGACCGTTCATAGGAAAATAAGAACAAAAAATTCCGCTAATGGGGATAAACATGCTCAGCCCCGGACAATAAGTGCATAAAGTTCCGCTATTTTGAAGGCCGGCGGTTGGCTGTTCCAGTAATCGGTGGTTGGCCGACGAGTGGTTGGCCAACGGTCGACCAGTAGGTTGGCCTTTCCAGTAACCATCGCTTGGCCAACGGTCGACCAGTAGGTGGCTGTTCCAGTAACCGATGGTTGGCCGACGAACGGTCAGCCGTTCCAGTAACCGGCGGCCGGCCGACGAACGGTCGGCTGTTTCAGCAACCAGCGGTTGGCCGACGGTCGGTCAGTAGGTTCGCCGTACCAATAACCGGCTGTCAAGCACCGTTTCCTAGGTAGCTCCCCCAAAAAAAGTTTAAAATTTTTTTTCGTTCCCCACTCCGCGCATCACCTGCGGGCTCCGGCGGATTTGTCCCGGCTTCCGGCTTGTCCATGTGATGCAAGTCACACTTTCAACACAATATATTGTGCTAATCTTGTTTCAGCCAAACAAAATATAGTGTGAACCACGAAATCCTGCGAGAAACAAGCATGGTTCCGTATGCAGCTTTTACATATGCCTTATTGAGTCGACAGCCTATAGAAGAAGCTTCACTAGGCAGCGCATTCGGGCATGTTCAACCTGGGCAGGTTGGAGATGTCTTTTTATTTAACGTCAAATTAGCTTTTGGGGAGGAGCTTTAAATATGGCATTGCTAAACCAAACCTTCACCGGCCGGGACACCATGCTGGATGAAGTCATTCAAATGGGCGAGGAAATCATTCAAAGCCGCAACCTTGAGGTGCTGCGCGAAAACGCGAATCTGAACGGCGAAAGCTTCTCGGGCAAAATGAGCAAATTCGGCAGCGAGTACGCCAGATGGTACGCGACTCATTTCATCCTGCCCAAACGGGTGGAACAGGCGATTAAAGACAACATCGTCTACGTGCACGATCTTGATCAATATGCGATCGGGACGACGAACTGCATTTTCATCCCGTTCGAAAAGCTGCTGCGCGAAGGATTCAACACCGGTAACGGCAGCGTTAGACCGCCGAATTCGATCATGACCGCGATGGCGCTGGTGGCGATCATTTTCCAATCCCAGCAAAACTCCCAGTATGGCGGCGTATCGGCCAACAAGCTGGACTTTGACCTTGCTCCCTACGTGGCCAAGTCATTCGAAAAATATTTCCGCAAAGGCCTGGAATATTTCGAAGAAGGTGCCCATGGCGCCGAATTGGCCGGGAACGGAGACGTCTCGATGAGCCGCAGCGACCTGCAGGAGCGTTATCCGAAATCGTTTAAATTTGCGCTGAAGGAAACCGAAACCGAAACGCTGCAGGCCGCCGAAAGCCTGATCCATAACCTCAACACGATGTCGAGCCGGGCCGGCGGGCAAATCCCGTTTACCAGCATCAACTACGGCACCTGCACCTCGCCCGAAGGGCAAATGGTGATTAACTCCCTGCTGGCGGCCACGATGCGGGGGCTGGGCAGCGGGGAAACGCCGATTTTCCCGATCCAGATTTTCAAATGCAAACAAGGCGTCAACCAGAACCCGGACGAACCGAATTACGGCCTGTTCCTGAAAGCGGTGGAATGCTCGGCCAAACGGCTGTATCCGAATTTCGCCAACCTGGACGCCCCGCTCAATCTTATGCATTACGATCCGAGCGATCCGGATACGGAATTCGCCACGATGGGCTGCCGCACCCGGGTGCTGGCCGACCGGTTCGGCCGGAACCATCTTTCCGGCAAAGGCAACCTGTCGTTCAACACGCTGAACCTGGTCAAGCTGGGCCTGGAGCACGGCATTGCGCTGGGACGGCGGACAGAAGCGGACGAGCGCGGTTTCTACCGCGAGCTGACGCATTATATGGACATCGCGCTGGAAGGGCTGCTGCATCGGTTTAACATTCAAGCCGCTCAAAAAGCCAAGGCGTCCGACTTCATGATGCGTGAAGGCGTGTGGGAAGGCGGTGAACAGCTTGGACCGGAGGACGCTGTCGGCGAATTGCTTAAGCACGGCAGCTTGTCGATCGGGTTCATCGGGCTGGCGGAATGCATGAAGGCGATGTACGGCAAGCACCACGGCGAAGATGAAACTGTCTATCAAAAAGCGTACGAACTCATTTCCTACATGCGCGATTATTGCGACCGCCAAAGCGATATTCACAACCTGAACATTACGCTGTTCGCCACGCCGGCGGAAGGCTTGTCCGGGAAGTTTACGAAACGCGACCGCGCGGTTTACGGCCCGATTCCGGGCGTAGTGGACAGAGAGTACTACACCAATTCGTTCCACATCCCGGTGTATTACAACATCAGCGCGGCAAAAAAAATCGAGCTGGAAGCCAAATTCCACGGGCTTTGCAACGCCGGGGCCATTTCATACATCGAGCTTAACGGCAACGCCCGGAACAATCAGTCCGCTTTTCTGAAAATCGTTCAATACGCCCTGCAGCAGCAGGTCAGCTATTTCAGCATCAACCATCCGATCGACCGCTGCTCGGCTTGCGGCTTCGAAGGCATCATCGGGGCGACCTGCCCTTCCTGCGGCAGCCATGAGAACGACGTGCATATCCGTCGCCTGCGCCGGGTCACCGGATACCTGACGGGGGATTACCAAACGCGGTTCAACGCCGCCAAACAGGCGGAAGTCCGCGACCGGGTCAAACACGACGCATGAATATTTGCGGCTATTACCCGGAATCCATCAATGAAGGCGAAGGCCTGCGGGCCGCGATCTTCATCAGCGGATGCCGCCACTACTGCAAAGGCTGCTTCAGTCCGGAGACGTGGAATTTCAATTACGGCGAGCCATTCACAGCGGAACGGGAAGCGGAAATCATTCATGACATTAAAAACAACCCCCTGCTGAGCGGTCTGACGATCCTTGGCGGAGACCCCTTCTTCTCCGCCGCCGAGGTCAGCGGGTTTATCGACCGGCTTGTGGCGGAGACCGGGCCGATTTCGATTTGGATTTACAGCGGATATACGTATGAGGAGTTGATAGAGCATCCCGGGTCCCCCGAATATGAGCTGCTGCGGCGCTGCGAAGTGCTGGTGGACGGACGTTTCGTCGAAGCGCTTCGCGACCCTTCCCTGCTCTACTGCGGCAGTTCGAATCAACGGTTGATCGATATCCGGCGAAGCTTGGACAGCGGTCAAGCGGTTCTTTGGGAGCCAAGCCTTCCTTTCATACGATAAATATGATCCTCGGGTGAGCGCAGATGGCTGCGCTCTTTTTTTTCGGGCGTTATCCCAAGCGCTTTGTTAATCTTCAGTTTAAAAAGTGGGCTATAATAGAATAATGTCGACTCGCAAAGCAATCCGTTCGGGAAGGAAGTTTGATACATGGATTTATTGATTACGGTTATTTTGCTGCTCATCTGTCTGGTCGTTTCCAACATTATCAGCCACTACATTCCGTTTATCCCCACCGCGCTCACCCAAATCGTATTTGGCATCGCCATCGCGCTGGCGTTTAACGGGATTCATCTGGAGATCGAAACGGAATGGTTTTTGCTGTTGTTCGTAGCCCCGCTGCTGTACAACGACGGAAGGCATTTCCCCCGCGAAGAGCTGTGGAAGATGCGGGGGCCGATCTTAGGCAACGCCATCGTCCTCGTTTTGCTAACCACCATCGGCGGCGGTTATTTCATCCACGCCATCATTCCGGAAATCCCGCTTGTCGCCGCCTTCGCGTTGGCCGCCATTCTCTCGCCGACCGACCCGGTGGCCGTAAACGGCATCGCCAAGCGCATCCATATTCCGGACAAAGTGCTGAATCTCGTCCGGGGCGAGTCGCTGATCAACGATGCTTCCGGCCTGGTTGCCTTCAACTATGCGGTCGCGGCGGTCGTGACCGGTTATTTTTCGCTGAGAGAAGCTGTTTATGACTTTACATACATGTTTATCATCGGAGCCGTTTTAGGCCTCGTGCTCAGCCTGGTCATGACCTCGCTGCGGTTTTCCCTTCGCAAACAAGGCATTCAGGATGCCACCCTGCATTCGCTCCTGCAAATTCTGACTCCGTTTCTTATTTTTATCGTCACCGAACACTTCCTGCACGCTTCCGGCGTCATTGCGGTCGTTGTGGGCGGCATCGTGCATTCCCTGCTGCGGGAACGAACGGAAACGATGCTCGCCGAGGAGCAGGTCTTGACGGAAAATATATGGCAAACCGTGCTGTTTATCCTGAACGGGGTCGTCTTCCTGCTGCTGGGGCTGATCATCCCGTCATCCATGCGCGCCACGGTGGAAAATCCCAACATCGGCAATACGCTGGCGATCGGCTACGTTTTGGCCATCGGGGTTGCCATTTTAGCGATTCGTTTCGTCTGGTCGTATTTCTTTTCCCTGTACGAATATAAAGCCTCCAAATCGCCTGAAACCGCGGCAAAACCGAGCGTTAAAAACAGCCTTCTGGTCAGCCTGACGGGCGTCCGCGGCGCCGTTACGATGGCCGGGGTGTTGTCCATCCCCTATGTGGTCGCCAGCGGACAGGCTTTTCCCGAGCGTTCGCTCATTCTGTTTTTGGCCGCGGGCGTCATATTGTTCACCCTGATCGCGGCCACCCTCTTGCTGCCTCTGTTCAGCAAAGGAGCGGCCGAAGGCGAAGCGACGGACGAATACATCGACATGGCCGAGGCCCGAAGCAGGCTGCTGCGGGTCGCGGTGCAGAAGATTAAAGCTGAAATGAACGAGCACAACAAAACCGCCGCCTATCAATTGATGGATGAATACAAAAGGCTGTTCCGCCCCTTGTATCTTCAGCAGGACGCCCACAGGCTGGAACGGTCGGAAGTTTTCGGGAAAATGACCGAAATCCAGCTTGCGGCGCTAAAAGCCGAAAGGAATTACATCCATGAAACGATGCAAAGCGGCGGAATGACCAAAGAGACGTTCGAAACCTTCGAGAAGGCGTTGGACCTTCGCGAAGAAGGGCTCTGCAGAACCGCCCGCGCCCGCATTTCGTTCCTGGTCGGCAGCGCCGTCCGCGACTGGCGGCGGGCCACCCGCAAGTACCGGCAGTTCGCCGGGTTTCGCCACGGCCAGGAAATCCAGCTTCAAGCGCTGCAAGCGGCGCTCGAGTACTTGAAGGGCCTGGCCCGGGAGAACGAGCGGGACCCCGCCCTGCAAAGAGTGATTCTCCAGTACAAGCGGGTGATCGCCCACATGACCGGTCCCGAGCCGCAATTCAGCGAACATGCGGAAGCGCAAAAAGAAGAGCTGCGCATCCAAGTGATGGATGCCGAACGCGCGGAAATCCACAATATGTACGAAGCCGGCAGCATCAATTGGGAACAGGCCCGGGAACTGCGGAGAATGGTCAACCAGGTCGAAAGCGTCACGCTGATTGAACACGCGGAATAAAAATGGGAAGATGCGGATTAATCCTCAAATACCGAAGGTACCGCGCTTGCCGTTCAAAGCGGAAACCCGCAGCTCCGGCCATGGCAGCGTCAGCCCTTCCGGATGCCATATGTGCACCGTTCGGCTTTCACCGGGAAGCAGATCAAAATAGTTGTCGCTATAGCGGACGCGGCCCAGCGGCAGCTCCAGCTTCACGAAACGCGCGGCCCCCGGGCCCGCCGCGGTTACCGTCACCGCCTGCGCCGCCTCGTCGACCCGTACGTCCAGCTCGGTTTCCGGCAGGCGCAAATCCTTCGGATCGCGCAAGTAATAGCGGTTCGCCGGGGCGGCAAAGCCGGAGGCGGTCAACACGGCCGTGACCTCTTCCGGCCCGGCCCCTCGCAAGGCTGCCGCTTCCTCCACCGCGCCGATGCGCACCGCGGACTGCGGCGGAATGTCCGCCGCAAAAGCGGCCCGGTACACGGCGGTCCCGCCGTTTAAGGCGTGCACCGTCAGCTCCACCGTTCCCCGCAGCGGCTCCAGCGTGTCATTAACCACCCACACTTGCAGCGGTTCGCCAGGCTCATGCTCGAGCGAAAGCAGCACAGGATGATAGAACGTTTTGGCATAGTAAAAAGAAGCCTTCGGCAGCAGCTCGTAATCGATCATCGACCAGCTTGTGCCCGGCCAGCTGTCGTTCAGCTGCCAGACGAGCGCGCCGCTGCCCAGGTGCCGGTTCCGCCGGAAATGTTCGATCCCGTACTTCAGCCCTTCCGCCTGCGTCAGCATCGAAAAATCCATGTATTCCTCGATATCGCGCGGAATCCCCGTGTAGCCCTCCATCAGCAAAATACCTTTGCGGTGGTTCGTATCCTTATTGCGGTAGGCCATCTCCGCGCTCCCCCAGACAAACTGGCCGGCGGGGATGTTTTTTTCCAGCGTGTAGCGGTTCGCCGAGGCGTGCATGCCGAATTCGCTGCTGAACAAGGCGAAATCCCGCTTGTAGTTTTTGAAGGTGACGCCTTCGATGCTGTAGTCGAGCCGCGGCTTCTCCCCCTGCATCCGCGGATACACCGAGCCGTGCCAAACCTGCCAATTGTGGCGGTCGCCGGTGTGCGGGTCGTTGGCGTCGTAGCCGCCGTTTGCCCCGTAAGGCGAAGAAGGCCAATACGGGCGCGCCGGGTCCAGTTCCGCCAGCACCTCCGGAATCAGCTCATGATAAATGCGCTCCCCGAAAAAGGGCCCGGTAATGTCGCCGGCGGCGCTTTTCATATCGTACAGCCAGTCGATTTCGTTATTGCCGCACCAGAGCGCCAGGGACGCACGGTTGCGCAATCTTTTGACATTATCGATCACTTCCTGCCGCACATTGTCCATAAAATCCCGGTTGAAATCGGGGAACAAGGCGTTGGCGAAAGCAAAATCCTGCCATACCAGCACGCCCCGCCGGTCGCATTCGTCGTAAAAAACATCTTTTTCGTAGATGCCGCCCGCCCAGACGCGCAGCATGTTCATCCGCCCCTCCACAGCCAGCTCAATCAGCCCGCGGTAGGTGGACTCCGGGATTGAGCCGATCAGGTTGTCGGCCGGAATCCAGTTGGCGCCTTTGGCATAAACCTTAACCCCGTTAAGGATAAAAGCAAACGCATTGCTGCCATCGTCGTTACGTAGGGCAAGCTCCAGCGTGCGGATGCCAAACGGCTGTATATAACGGTCAACCTCCTCACCTTCGGCGCGCAGCACGACCTCCAGCGTGTACAAGTACGGCTCGCCCAAATCGTGCGTCCACCACAGCCGGGGATCACGGACCCGCAGCTCGGCTTCGGCCTGGCCGAAAGCTCTGCCTACACCCCCGGCAGCACCGCCTTGTCCCGCACCGCGGTCCCCAAGGATCGGCAGGACGGCGCACGCCGCCTCCAGCCCGCCGGCATCCAGCAAGCGGACCTCAACCTCGGCCTGCGTCCCTTTCCGGAAAGACTCGGCCTGCGCGTTAAAATGAAGCACCGCTTCCCCGGCCTCTAAAGACCGCGTGCAGGCGTACACGCCGGTCAGCTTGGCCTGCTTCCGGCGCGTGAGGCGCACCTTGCCCCAAATGCCCGCAGTCACGATTCTCGGCCCCCAGTCCCAGCCGAAATTCATCGCCGCCTTGCGGATCCAAGGCCGTTCTTTTGTATAGGACGACCATTCGAACTGTTCCTTATCCCGATGATGCAAATGCAGCGGCTCGAACCTTACGGCCAGCACATTCCAGCCCTCGCGCACAATCCGCGTCACGTCGAAAACATACTCCCGGAACATGTTGGCCGTTCTGCCGATTTCATGCCCGTTGACGTAAACCGCCGCAAACGTATCCAACCCCTCGAACTTTAGCTCGATCCGCTCCCCTTCCTCCGGCGCGGCGTCCAGTGTAAACGGCGTGCGGTACCACCATTCCTTGCGCTCGATCCAGCGGCATTTGGCGTCGTTATGCCCGAAATACGGAGGATCGATGATCCTCCGTTCCAGCAGCGCCGAATGCACGTCCCCCGGCACGGCGGCGCCGATCCAAAAGCGGTCGTCCAAACCCGGCGCCGCCAGCTCATGGGCAGGTTTTTCCCCTACTTCAAAATGCTGCAGTTTCCAAGGACCCGACAATTCCATGCTGTTTCCCTACTTCCCGAAAAAATTTGGTTTATGTTTCCCCATACATCAAACCGCCGTCCAGCGCCTCCTCGCGGAACTCGCTGGGCGTCTTCCCCGTGTGCTTTCTGAACAGACGGCTGAAATATTTCACGTCCTCATACCCGGTCATCGCGGCGATTTCGCTCACCTTGGCCGGGGTCACCGCCAGCAGATTCATCGCCCGGCGCATCCGCATCCCGGTCACGAAGTCGCCGAACGTGCTCCCGGTCTCCTTTTTGAACAGCTCGCTGAGATGGCCGGGGTGAAGGTGCACGTACGCGGCCACCTGCTGCAGGCTGAGCGCCTCCGCCGGGCAGGACGCCATATACGCTTTGGCCCGCTGGACGTGGGAGATTTGGCTTGCCCCGGGCGATGTGTGGTACATGTTCATAATGCCGAGCAGATGCCGGAACAGCTCATCCTTCAGCTTCCCGGCTTCCGGTTGCTCCTGCGGCCAAGGCTCGATGCGCACCTTTTCCTCCCGGCCGACGGCGCGGAGCGTCCGCTCCAGCCAGCGATGCCCGATGGCCGCGGCCGAATGAAGGCAGGCCCGGAACGATTCGGGCGTGCACTCCGGGTCTGCCGTCAGCGTATCGGCCAACTCCTGCGTCCATGCTTTTAATGCCATCCGGTCATGGTCCAACAAAATCATCCCCAGGGCGTTTTCCTCCTCCTGGGTCAGCACCGTTTTTCCGCCTTTTCGCCCCGCCAAATCGGCATAATCGAACATCGTCCCCGGCTGCAAATCATGGTATTTGAACGCGGCGGCGGCCGTAGCGTAACTCCGGTGCACCTGCTCCGCGCCCGCCACCGTTTCTCCGGCAGCCATCCGCAGCCGGCACTTGAGCAAGCCTTCAATCCGCTCGAAGGCGCCTTTAAACCGCTTGGCCCCGGAAGGTTCACCGGCAGTGAGCGGGACGGCGCAGACGATGAATTCCCGGTGGATCAGCACCGCGGCGCTGGGGATCAAATCCTCCAGCATGTTCTGCACGGCAAACCGGAGCAGCCCGCCGGCCGAGCCGTTCGTCCCCCAGCCGTCGGCGCACAGAAGCAGCGCCTGCCAGCGATCCGCTTGTTTCGCCATCCCTCTTCCTATGGATTCCGCCAAGCCGGCGGCAAACGCGTCTTCGGCTAACGGCTCGCCCTCGACGATCCACTTAAGCAGCAGCCGCTGCCGCTCCTCGCGGGCCAGCCGCAATGCCCGTGAGTCTTCGGCGCGGCGCTCCGCGATCCGCTGCATAGCCTGCAGCACCGTCTTAATGATCTCCTCCGGCTTGCTCGTTTTGAGCAAATAGTCGCCAACCCCTTGGCGGATCGCTTGCTGGGTATAGGCAAAATCCCCGTAACCGGACAAAATGATGACCTCCAGCGCGGGCAGCATCCGTTTCGCTTCCTCCGCCAGTTGGAGCCCGTTTTTGCCGCTCATGCGGATATCCGTCATCAGAATATCCGGCTTCTCCTCCCGGATGCGCTGCAGCGCTTCTTCGGCCGAAGCCGCCGGAGCCAGCAGCGTCAGCCCCAGCTCGTTCCAGGCGATAACGCTCGCCAGTCCGGTCCGGATAATGACCTCGTCATCGACGATCAACAGTTTCATGGCGATACCTCCATGATCGGAATCGAGAAAGCAACTTCCGTCCCTTCGCCTTCCCGGCTGTCCACTTCCAGCCGCGAGTCCCGGCCGTAATGCAGCAGCAGCCTTTCGTGCACATTGCCGAGCCCGTATCCGGCATGGGGGACGGCCTCTCCCGGGGTCTCACGCACGGCAGCGGGACCAGCCTCACTCCGCATCCTCTGCACCCCATCGTAACCGGCCTCGCCCCGAGTCCGCCGCTCCAGCATCCGGCGCACCTCGGCCAGCCGCTCCGGGGCCATCCCCGGTCCGTCATCCAGGACCGCCACCTTCATCCGCCTTCCTTCCGGCTGGATCAGAATGGTAATCGTTCCGGGACCTTCGCGTTTCTGGATGCCGTGGATCAGCGCGTTTTCCACCAAAGGCTGGAGCAGCAGCTTCAGCATCCATTTGTCCAGCAGCTTCTCATCCACGATATAGTCAACGGTAAATTTGTCCGGAAAACGGATCGATTGCACCCGCGCGTAATTCCGAATATGCGCCAGTTCCTGCTCCACCGGGCAATACTCCTTGCCCTGATTCAGGCTGATCCGCAAAAAATCGCTAAGCCCCTCGACCATGTCGGCTATCCGCTTCTCGTCCGCCATCAGGGCGATCCAATGGATCGAGGACAAGGTGTTGTACAGAAAATGCGGGTTGATCTGCGCTTGAAGCGCCCGCAGGTCGGCTTCCTTTTTGCGTGCCTCGCCGCGGATGACCTCCTGCTTGAGCCGCTCGATATGCGCGCCAAGCATGTTGTAGCTCCGCCCGAGCCGGCCGATTTCATCGTCCGTGGTGGCCGGAAAACGCGGCAGCGGCCGCTCCGGATCGATCCGCGACAGATGGCGGGTCAAAACGCGCAGCGGCAGCGTGATCCGGCGCACCGTCAGCCAGATCAGCAAAGCGCAAACCACGACGGACACCCCCACAACGGCGGCCGTCAGCGTCAGGATATAGCGGTTTTCGGCGCGGTATTGCTCATACGGCACCGTCCCGAGCAAAATCCAGCCGGTAAGCGGCTCCCGGCGGTAGAGGACGGTCGACTTTTCGCCGCCTTCGCCGTATATGACGCTGCCGCTCCCGGTCTGCTGCCCGCCGGCGTCTTCCGTCAGCTGCGCGAGCAGGCCGGGCGCATAGGCGGCCAACGGCCGGCCCAGCCGCGACTTGTCGGCGGAGGAGAGAATGGTTCCCTCCGCGCTGATCAGTTCAATCCTTCCCGCCCCCTGGCCGAAATCCGGCGCATGCCAATTCCCCGATACTTCCCGCTCATCCAAGCTGATTGCCAGCCAACCAAGGTGGCGGAAATCGTAAATGCTGCGGATCGGCCGAAACAAGGTGATAACCTGCGTATCCCCGGCATAATCGCGAATCCGGTAAACGTCCGACCACCTTTTTCCGCCGGCGGCGATGGCTTCCTTGGCAGCCGCTGGAAGTTCGCTTTCGTACCAAGTGGCCGTGGACAGACTGGCGTCAAACCGCTCCGGGTAAACAGCGATATTGGCAATATAATGCTTGGAAGCGGCCAGATTGGTCATGCGCCCGACGAGCGCCGTCCGCTCGCCTTCCACATCCTCGTTTCTGCTTAGGTAAGCCTGCAAATCACGCTCCCCGATCAGAAAGATCGACAATGTCTCGATGTCCTCCAGCATAAACCGCAGGTTGGCGTCCATTTGCTTCAGCATGTCGCTGCCCGTCAGCTTTGTTTTTTCCTCGGTGATGTTGGAGGAGATCAGAAAGGCAAACAGGCCCAGCGCCAGCATCGGCACGATCATGGACCCCGCGATCACCACCGACAGCCGCCGCTGCAGCGAAGAAGTCAGCCAGCCGCGCATAAATGCCCTCTCCTCTCTCTAAGGTGATGTGAAAAACATTCTAACGGTTGCCACAATCGCTATTTGCTCCAGCAACGCCGATTTCGAATTCTAACGGATGCCATGGCGCTTATTTCGCTAAAATCCGGTTGTTTCGGCCCAGACTAAGACAAATAACGGCGCTCACAACCGTTGCATTTCCGGCAGGCGAGGCGCATGATCTGCTCGAAAACCTGCACTTTTGCGGAAAATCTCAATAGTACCAGGACCACCAGTCGTCTTGTGTAAGAGTTAATGCAACGCTGGTCCCCGCAACTCTCAGCATTAGCCCCGTACACGCCTGCCCGCACCAAGCCCCTCGCTCCCCTGCCTCCTATCCTTTCACCGCGCCGGCGGTCATCCCCTTCATCATCTGCTCCTGGAACAGCAAATAAAGCGCGATCGTCGGCAGGACGGAAAGCGTCATTGCCGCCAGCGTCAGGCCGTAATCGATCTGGTAGCCGTCCGCGAAGTTGGCGATGGCGAGCGGCAGCGTTTTGAGCGCCGTTTTGTTGATAAACACGAGGGCGAACGAGAAATCGTTCCAAGCGTGCAAAAAGCTAATGATCGTAACCGTGGCCAGCGCCGGAGCCGACATCGGCAGCATAATGCGGAAAAACAAGCCCCACAGCCCGGTCCCGTCGATAAACGCCGCCTCCTCCAGCTCGCGCGGCACGCTTGTCAAATACGCCGTCAACACGAAAATCGCCGTCGGCAGCGCAAAAGCGGTATAGGGCAATATCAGCGCCCAATAGGTGTTCAGCAGCGACATTTGCTTCATCAGGATAAACAGCGGCACCAGCGTGCTGTGAATCGGAATAAGCATGCCGACCACGAAAAAGGCAAACACCCCGCCCTTCCAGCGAAACTGAAAGCGGGCCAGCACAAAGGACGTCAACGCCGCGATAAACAGCGTAAGCGCTAACGAGCCGGCCGACACGACCAGCGAATTGCCGAAGGCCGCTCCCAGCCGCGAGCTTTCCCACGCCCGGATGAAATTGTCCCCGCGCCACACCTCAGGCAGCCCGAAGGGGCGGGCATAAAAATCCGCATTTGTTTTAAAGGCGCTGATCACCAGCCAAAAAAACGGGTACAACGTTAAAATGCCATAGATCGTCAGCCCCGTCCATAAAATTCCATTGCTTATTTTTCGCAGAACGCCGTGTCCATCTCGCGGCGGCGCTTCTGCGGATATCGGCGTAGCCGTGTGCATCCCTGAATCCTCCCTTCTTGATTACGCCGTGCTTTCACGCCGTGCCTTTCTTGCGGCTCGTCAGCCATTGGCTTGTTCCGATCAGCAGCAAACTGATCACCATAATCGTCGTCGAAATCGCGCTGCCGAAGCCGTAGCGGTAGGTCGAAAACGTCGAGTTGTACATATACGTCGCCAGCAGTTCGGTGGCGTGAGCCGGCCCGCCTTTGGTCATAATGTACACGAGATCAAACGACTTCAGGCTCCCGGAAATGCACAGGACGACCGCGACCTGGACCGTGTTTTTGATCATCGGCAACGAAATGGCCCACAGTTTGCGCACCCCGGACACCCCGTCGATTTTGGCCGCGTCGTGGATTTCCCCGGGGATATTTTGCAACGCGGATATGAAAATGATCAAATACAGGCCCACATAACTCCAGACCAGCGGCGGCAGCAGCGAATAGATGGCGATATTCCCGTCCGACAGCCACTGCAGCTTCCAGCTCTCCAGCCCAAGCGCATCCAGCAAAAAATTAAGAATCCCGATTTGCGGATGGTAAATGTACTGCCAGATCATCCCGATCACCACCGTCGAAAGCACCATCGGCAAAAAAACGGCCGAGCGAAGGAACCGCTGCACCCCGCTCTCCTTATGCAGCAGCACCGCCAACGCCAGCGCCAGCGGGATTTGCCCGAACACCGAAGCAAGCACGAAAATAATGTTGTTTTTCAGCGCCCGCCAAAACACGGGGTCCCGTAAAATTTCCGCATAATTGCTCAACCCGTTGTACTTCGCCTCACCGATGCCCGACCAGTTAAAAAAGCCGTAATACGCCGACCAGACGACCGGCACAAACACGAACAGCGCATAGAGAATCACGGCGGGCGCCAGGCCCGTGAAGATAAAACGCCTGCTGCGCAGCGCATTCATAAGCTCTCACTTCCCCTGATTAAAATAACCCCTCCCCCCTCAAGGGGAAGGGGCGTCATATTAGTTCGCAACTACAGCAGCCTGCGTGTCCTGGATTTTACGCCCGATGTCCTCTGGTTTGCCGCCCATCAGCAGCTCCTGCAGCCCGTTGTTGACCACCTCAACCGTGGCTGAGCCGAGTTTGGAATCATAGACCGGCACAATTTTGATGCCCTGCACCAAATCGTACAGCTCCACGAACAGCGGATGAGCTTTGCTCTTGTCCAGCTCGATGTTGTAGCTGACCAGGGTGCTGCTGTCCAGCGTCGCCTTTTGCCCGTCCGGCCCGGCCAGCGCGTAGAACAGCTTCATCGCCGCTTCCTTTTTGCCGCCATCCAGCTTCTTGCTGACGCCAAGCCCCGTTCCCACGACGCCAGAGGTTGTAGCGGGATCGCCTTTGCCGTCCGCAATCGCCGGAACGATCGTAATATGCGTGTTGTCCAGCACCTCCGGCGGCGCGTTGTTGACCAGGTTGGCCAACGCCCAGCCGCCGTTGACGACCATCGCCGCGTTGCCCTGGAAGTACAGCTGCATCATCTGCGTTTCGTCCAGGCTGTTGAAGCCTTCCTGGAACGCGTTGATTTCGCCGAGCTTCTGGAACGTCTTAAGCGCCTCGATAAATTCAGGGTCGGTGAACTTGGCCCCATCCTGCTCCACCGCTTTCAGGAACCAGTCCGTCCCCGTAATCCGGTCCGCCACCGTGCTGAAAAACGTCGACTGCGCCACCCAGTTCGCTTTGTTGCCCAGCGCGATCGGAATCACGCCGTTGTCGTTAAACGTCTGGACCGCCGCCTCCAATTCCTCCCACGTTTCCGGCACTTTGACGTTGTATTTTTTGAACAGCGCATCATTGTAAAAAATAAACGAGCTCGGCGCCAGGTTCATCGGCACGGAGTAGATTTTGCCGTCCACGGTGTAGCCGTCCAAGGCGTTCGGGATGAAGCCGTTTTTCCATTCCGGATTGGCGTTCAATTCGTCATCGATCGGCTGCAGCAGATCGCCTTTGACGAACTCCTTCGTCATCGCGTCCGGCCACATCACGAACAAATCGGGCATTTCGTCAGCCGCCGCCACCGTGCGCAGCCGGGTTTTCAGCCCATCGGTCGGAAGCCCCTCGTCGACCACCTCGATGTCCGGGTTTTGCACCCGGAAATCCTCGATGATTTTCCGCATCGCCACCGCCTTGGCATCCTGCCCGGTCCAGTTATGCCAGATGGAGATGCTCACCTTCTCCCCGCCAGTCCCGCCGCCGCTGCCGCCGGCGGTTTCGCTCCCTCCGCCGCACCCGGCCAGCAGAAGCGCCAGCATCGCGGCGCCGCAAATCATAGCGATCCATTTTTGGGTCATTCTCTTTTTCATATCCGGTAGTTCCCCCCTCGATTTATGATTAATCTCATTGTAATGTTAGCGCTATCAATTTAGAAAGGTGACGATTCGCGGCATGAGGGGTGAAAAATTTCGGATGGATGAGGGACTCCCGCACCAACTAAGAAAAACGCCTAACCGCGTCCTTTAATGGCTCTGACTTCTACTTTGGAGCGATTGGAGGGATGGGTTCCCATTCCCTCTTCTGTTCTTTGAGTAACTTTCCCCTTCTTCATGAACAGTAGCGCCCAAGTACCTCGGCCCTTTCCATCTGTAATCTACATCCAGTGGACGTTGCTCTAACGGACACCAGCGACCTTATCCGCCCATTTCCCGGGTATTTCCCAGCCTAACGGACACAGGCGACCCTATTTCGCTCTAAACCCGTTCATCCAGGCCGATTTGAGGTAAATAAGAGCATCTGTGTCCGTTACATTTTGCAAACCTCCGATTTTCCTCAAATAACGGCTCTGGTGTCCCTTAGCTATTAGGAGAAAAAAACAAGGCCGCCCAAACGCAGTTCAACACTGCGCCGGACAGCCCCGCCTTCGAATTAAGGGTTGCTGAGTTCTTCCCCTTAAAGGTGGCTGAGTTCTTCCCCTAAGGGTTGCCAAGATCCTCCCCATGGGAAGCGATGACTTTTTTGTACCAATAAAAGCTTTTTTTGCGGATCCGCTCCAGGGTTCCCTTCCCCTCGTCGTCCTGATCCACATAGATGAATCCGTACCTTTTGCGCATCTCGGAGGTGGAGGCGGAAACCAGGTCGATGCAGCCCCAACTGGTGTAGCCCCAGAGCTCCACCCCATCCTTGATCGCTTCGCCCATCTGCTCGATATGCCGGGCAAAATATTCGATCCGGTAATCGTCCCGGATGCTGCCGTCCGCCTCGATCCGGTCGACCGCGCCGAGCCCGTTTTCCACAACGAACAGCGGAATCCGGTAACGGTCGTACATCTCCTTCAAAACGACGCGCAGGCCAACCGGGTCGATCTGCCAGCCCCACTCCGAGGATTCCAGATAAGGGTTCGCCAGCCCGGACGACAGATTGCCCGCCGCCTGCCCCGCTCCGCCGCGCACCGCACCTTCGGGATTGGCGCTGGTCGTGACCGACATGTAATAGCTGAACGCCAGATAATCGACGAGATTTTCCCGCAAAATCGCTTCATCCCCGGGTTGCATCTCGACCGCCACGCCGTGTTCCTCCCAGTGCCGTTTGATGAACGAAGGGTAAACGCCGCGCACCTGCACGTCCGTGCAAAACTGGGCCATCTGGTTTTCCTCCTGGGCTTTCAGGATATCCAACGGGTGGCAGGTGTAGGGGTAAATCAGCTTGCGCGCCAGCATGCAGCCGATTTTCGCCTCCCCGTCCAATTCCCGGCAGCGTTTAACCGCCAGCGCGCTGGCCACAAACTGATGATGCAGCGCCTGAAAGGCCAACTGCTTCGGATTAGCTTCACCTTCAACAAGCACGCCGGCTCCCAAAAAAGGCGCCTTTAAAGTACAGTTAATCTCATTAAAAGTCAGCCAATATTTAACCTTGCCTTTGTAGCGCGCAAACAAAGTTTCCGCGTAGCGGACGAACAGGCCGACCAGTTCCCGGGAAGCCCAACCGTTATACCGCCGCACCAGCTCAACCGGCATCTCGTAATGGGAGATGGTCACCAAAGGTTCAATCCCATGCTTTCGCAGCTCGTCAAACACCCGGTCGTAAAACGCCAGCCCCGCTTCATTGGGCGCTTCATCGTCCCCGTTTGGAAAAATCCGCGGCCAGGAGATCGACAACCGGAACACTTTAAAGCCCATCTCCGCCAACAGCGCAATGTCTTCCTTATACCGGCGGTAAAAATCAATCCCCCGCCGTTTGGGATAGTTGCCCTCCGTGTCCGCGATCGCTTCCTCCAGCCGGGCGCGGGTCATGCCGAGCAGCTCCTCCAGGCTGCCGCGTTCCTCCGGCGGAACATAACGGACGACATCTGCGGTCGACAGCCCTTTTCCATCTACGTTATACGCGCCTTCGACCTGGTTGGCCGCAACCGCTCCGCCCCACAAAAAATATTTCGGAAAAACACTCGCCATAATCGAACCTCACCGCCTTATCCTCTAAGAGTTCTAAGCCTGCACCGCCGCCTGTTCCCGCTCCTTCGCCTCGGCCGCTTGCTCATCGGCCAGCGCCTCGGCATCGGCCTTTTTAAAGAACGGATAGTACATAGCCACGCTGATCGCGATCAGCACGATCTGGAACAAACCGACCCGCCAGCCGCCGGTCATCCAGCCGTTGAAAATGATCGGAATGCCCAGCGGAACCTGTACCCCGTTAAGGACGGGCAAAATGCCCAAAGCGGTCAGCAGAATGGCCAGCCCGCTCGTAATGATCGGCGTCACGATGAACGGAATCATCAGGCGCAGGTTCAGCACCAGCGGCAGCCCGAAAATAACCGGCTCGTTTACGCCGATAAAGCTTGGCACGATCGCCAGCCGGCCCAGCGTTTTATAACGTTTGGACTTGGCAAACAGCATCGTAATGATCAGCCCAAGCGTGGCCCCAGCCCCGCCGACCAGCACATACACGGGGAAAAACGGCGAACCGACGATATTCGTGCCTTCCAGCCCCTGCTGGTACGCCTGAAGATTTTCCAGACCAAGCGTTACCCAGATCGGACCAACGACCGAGTAGACGACCAGCGTTCCGTGCACGCCGAAAAACCACAGCAGATGAATGACGAACACGCAGACGAGCATCGCCCACCAGGTGCCGCCGAGACTGGTTAACGGAACCTGAATGATGTTGAACACGAACTCATGCATATTCCCGTACGGAGTCGCCCGGAAGATAGCCGACAGAATAAGCAGGATGATCGCCATTAAAAATCCGGGGGTCAGCGCCGCAAACGATTTTTCCACGGTCGGCGGAACGCCCTTCGGCATTTTGATGTAGAACTTTTTCTCCAATACGAAAACGTACACCGTACCCACTAACAGGGCTACGATAATGGCGACGAACAGCCCTTTCGCCCCCAGCCAGGAGTACCCGATCGCGGCCGTCGCCCCGTCATCCAGCAAACCCTTCGGGGTGACGAGCAAAAATCCCATCAGGGCCAAAATTCCCGCCGAAAAACCCTGCTGTTTCTTTTGCGTGGCAAAATTGTACGCGATCGAAAATGTGGCATAAAGTGCGATCAAATCGGTCGTCACCGTCATCGGCATCGAGGTAAACGTTTTCAGTCCGCTGCTTTCAAGAAAAGCCTGATACGACTCGATCTTGAGCGCATTAATCAGGGAAAATATCGCGCCCAGGATGAGGATCGGCATCAAGGCCATCAGTCCGTTGGAGATCGAGCTGATGTAAATGTTTTTCTGCACTTTGTTGCTGATTTTCTGGATTTTAACTCTCCATTCAGCGCCCCCCGCCATTTTATTTAACTCCCTTCTCCATCAATTCGAAGGCCGTGGCCAGCACTTTCTCGCCGTTCATCATCCCGTAATCGGCCATATCGATGGTCGTTACCGGGATCTGCGGATAAGCTTCGGCCAGCTCCGCTTCGGCATGGCCCATTTGCGGCCCGAGCATAATGATGTCAAACGGCGCCTGCGCGTCGATATCGCTTTCGGCGACGGCGTCGATCAGCACCTCGATGTTTTGGGCTCGCGCCGCCTCCTTCATTCGTTCCACCAGCATGCTTGTCGAGAATCCTCCGGCACAGGCAAGCAAAATCTTTTTCATCTTAATTCACCGTTCCTTTCACTTGTTGTTGCAGCGCCAGGCGCGCTTTGATTTCCTCGATCAGCTCCACAATCAGCTCACGTACGGTGAGCGCGTTCATCAAATGGTCCTGCGCGTGGATCATCAGCATGGTCACTTCCGCTTTTTCTCCGCGTCCTTCGGCCTGAATCAGCTTGGTTTGGACTTTGTGCGCGTCCTTAAGCTTTTCCTTCGCCTGTTTGACCAGCTCTTCGGCCTCCTCCAGCTTTCCTTCACGCGCGATCCGGACCGCTTTTAGGCTAAGACTTCTGGCTTCGCCGCTGCTGGCGATGATTTGCATAACCGTTTGTTCGTACTCCATATGGTTTCTACCGCTCCTATAATAAATTTTCTATAAGGGTGATGAAT
Organism: Paenibacillus oralis; assembly: GCF_003863965.1. Lineage (GTDB taxonomy): Bacteria > Bacillota > Bacilli > Paenibacillales > Paenibacillaceae > Fontibacillus > Fontibacillus oralis. Next base: position 2,718,581 of record NZ_RRCN01000001.1, on the reverse strand, counting down.
TGTTCGTAGCTGCCGACATGCAGCAATTTATCGCGGATATCTTCTTTTTCCATGATCAACAGCAGCAGCTTGCTGATCTCCCGGTGCAGAAACAATTGCCCTGGGCGCAAATTAATCAGAAAAATGATCTGCACCGGTTTGTCTTCGTAAACGATGGGCTTCTCGAGCAGGGTGACGTTAATACAGTCCTTGATCGCGCTCATCCGCATCGGGTGGGGACCGGCCACACCGTTTTTGTAGATCGTCGTAAATTTGTGTTCCCTGAACAGGACCTGCTCCGTGAAATCGGGAGCCGAGTACCCTGCGGAAACCACCTCTTCGCAGCGCCGCTGCAGCAGCTCCAGGTAGTCGTCCAGGCCCGACAGATGGAACAATTCCCGCTGAAAAAGCTCCTTAAAATCCTTCAGTTTATACGAGGCATGCACGGGTCCGATCTGCAGGGAGATCGTTTCCTTGATCCGCTGGATTTCCTGGTCGTCCAGCCACTGCTTGATGTGGATGACCGGTTTTTTCGTAATCTCGTCCTCCAGCGGAATCGTGGTTAGGATCAAGTCCAGCGGCTGGTCCTGCAGCTTGTCCAGCTCTGTGATGGAAGCCGTGATCACCGAAGCTTTGGGAAAAATCGACTCCAACTTCAACCGGATCAGGTGCGCGCTGCCCCCGCCCGAAGAGCACACGACGGCGATCCGCCGGAACTGCTCAAGCCGCTGCTGCTTCATCCGCTCCAGATGGGTAGCAAAATGAAGGGCCACGTAACCCGCCTCGTCCCGGGACATTTTGAAGCCGTATTTCTCCTCGATGATTTCCGCGAACCGGAACGAAATGACGAAGACGTTGGCGTATTCGCTGTATACGTCCTCCACCAGCGGATTTTTCAGCTGGAGATTGTAGTACAGCCGGTTCAGCAGCGGAAACATATGCATCAGCAGCGCTTCCCGCAGCTCCTCATCCCGGTTGAAATCGGTCAAAAACTCCTCGTCCAGCCTTTGCAGAATACGGCTCATCCCGATGCGGAGCTCCGCTTTTTCCTCGTCCCCAATATGCTGGACGATCGTTTTGCCGGACAAATGCAGCGCCAAATACTCGACCTCATCCTGCGGCAGCCGGATGGCATATTCACCGGCGATCCAGTCCGCCACGTCCCTGGCAATTCTTTGATACAGCGGTTCGGGATTGCGCGGCATCATCTGGTCGGCGACGATCAGGTTGCGGCGCGAAACCCGGTACAGCAAAATAAACAGATGGGTCACAATGTTATTCAAATAGACATCCGATATGTCCAGCCCGTTATCCTTTAGCAGCTTGAGCAGGCGGGCTTTGAGCTTCTTGGCGTCAAAGCGCCGGCGAAACTGCTGGAAATCCTCGGACTGCTTGATCGTCTGCCGGTTGTTTAAAATAAAGTGGGAAAAAGCTTTCCGGAAATTTTGCTCATCGCCCTCGATCTTCATGCCGTAATGGGCTTTGCGGCTCAGCTTCAGCCCAAACGCCTCAAGCTGCTGCTCCACTTCCTTCAAGTCGGCGATAATCGTGGAACGGCTGACGCCGATTTCGTCGGCCAGCCGCTCCATCGACTGAAACGAATCGCTTTGGAACAAGTACAGCAGCAAATACTGCTGCCGTGCCGCCTTGTTGTTGAGATCGACGTGGTTTTCCCGGTTTTCTTTCATATGAAGCCGATAGGCTTTAAAGCGCGCTTCCTCCGTAGTCTCCAGACGGTAACCTTGACCGCGGATCATCCGGATGCGAAAGCCGTTTTTCTCGCCGTCTTTGTTCAGGCTGCGGATCAGCTCTCTGACCGTCCGTTCCGCGAGTCCGAGCTGATGTGTCAGCTCGCTCATTTTTACCGGGGCCTGACTGCCGGTCAGAAGGTCGACAATCTTGCGTTCCCTCATGATGCAATCCCTCATTTGCGATACTAGTATCTGATGAAGCAACTCAGCTGGTTATAGCTCTATAGTAGGAGATACTCGCGTATATGAACAGTTTGGATTCTGCAATTTGGAGCGGCAAAAATCACAGGATAGCTTTGGCCGCTAACCGGACCGGGTCAGGCAAGATCTGTCCAGGTCAGATCAGCCCAGCCAGGACAGGCCGGCCCCTGTACAGTGATCATTCCAGGACTAGGCCTGCCCCTTACACTGGTCATTCACGGGCACAACCTCGTCCCGGCCCAGACCGCCCCGAAATAGCGTACTTTTTGGGCGTTATTTTGGCATTGTTCCCCTTCGTGCGCAAAATAACGGTAAAAAATGTCTTTATCTCCCCCGCATCTCCCGGAGATACCTCCTTTTTACCGCCTACGCCCAAAATAACGACATAAAAGGGCTCTATTTTGCGAAAGAGCCAACGTATCGCGAAAATAACGCCCTTTTGTTCCGCTATTTCCGCCGGCTGGTCTGCCAGGAAACTAGTTTAACAAAAAAGGACCCGCCCCAAGGGCAGGTCCAGCAGTTCCAACTGAGTTCGCGTACCTATATTTCTATATATCACGTATCCATGCTAATGTCGTCCCACGCTTCGTCCCGGTAGCCGATCATCCAGAACAGGCCGCGGCGCCGTTCCATCACGACGCTTTCGATCAGGCCGCCCGCAGGGTCCCGGCCTTGAATCCGGTCGTTGACGCAGGCCCAGTGCAGCCGGTAGATCTTGTCGGCCTCGTCCAAAATCTCTTCCGGGCGGCGCAACGATGTCCGCTCCAGAAACTCGGCAAAGCCTTCGCAGCTGGAAACCGCCTTAATCGCAAAATCGCAGTCGCACGTATGGTCCGGAAAATCGAGCGAATCCACCACCCCAAGCGCCCACAGAAGCGCCCAATAGGCCTCGTATTGCCAGGTCAGGTTGATGGCGTCCTGCCGGGCAGGCTCCGCTTGCTCCAGCAGGTCTCTCTCCAATTCGGCCAGTTCATCCGCCACCCCGAATTGATCCAGCAGGCCGGTCACAAAAGCTTTCGACTCCGCCAGATCGCTCTCCTGGGCGACGTCGCACGCGTATTGGATGACGATCAGCAGGGCCGCCGCCCGGCGGGCGATCTCCTCTCTGGACTTGACTCTAAGTTCGCTTAACGGCGGGAGTTCGGGCAGATGCTCCAAATACGGGATTTGCTTTTCCTTGAGATAAGCCAAATTCCTCTGCTTTCTCTCCGCTCCCTCCGGGGTGGAGCGATCTTCGCCTCGAATTTTTCGCGTGCAGGCTCGCGGACTGAAATCCGCGGCATCGGACCGGCCGTCGGGATACACGATCACCCGTCCATCCCGGTCCAGCAGCGTACCGTCGGAAATAAACCCGATCCCGTCCACCTTTCCGGCAAGGCTCATGAACCGTTCCATGTAGTCCTGGCCGTACTCTTTTTCGGTTTCGATCGCCAGCATCGTATTGATCACGGAGATTTGGAGCAGCACGCGGCGTTTCAACTCCTCGTCTTCAAACGGAATGCTGTCGTAAAATCCCATCATCCCCGGAATGTTATTATCGAAATAATCCGGATCGGTATCCTCCGAGGCCACGCGAATCGTGATTTTGTTGTTTTTAAACCAGCCTTTCGGCAGGACCGAAAACTCCGTTTCGCCCGGACCTCCTTCGGTTACTTTAAAGCCGTCCCCAAAAACCTCGCGAACCAGCCCGCCGATATCGCGAATATCGTTCCGGGACGCAAAAATCGTAAAATAAGGCAAAAGTACTTCCTCTCCTTCAAACGGCGGTATCGTTCATCACATAAACGGTTTACGCGCTAAAATAAAAAAACGATGTTCCCGGCTCGTTACTTCCCCATCCCGCTCTGCGGCTTCGTGCAGTTCAAGCAGCCGCTCTAAGCAGCGGTCCACGGAAAAGCCGGCGAATTCCCATTCGATGATTTTGGCGAAAAAGACGAGCGCGCCAACATCCTTAAAACGCAGCTGCGGGAAGCATTCCTGCCGGTCCAGCACCATAAATCCCGCTTTTTCCAGCGCTTCCGCCGTTTGAGCCAGTCCGAAGTCCGCCGGCGTCGTCATCGCTCCCTCGCCCAGCAAAAACCGCGACAGCTCCCGGTTGTTCATCCCGCCGACCTGCTGGGTGACGAACACGCCTCCCGGCTTCAGGATGCGGCTGACCTCCCGGGGGGAGAACGATTCGTGCCGGTTGATCACCAGATCGAACAGGCCGTCTTCAAACGGCAAAACATCATCGTCCTCCACGAATTTGACTTCGATTCCGTAGGCCAGCAGCTTCGCCCGGCACAGCTCATAGTTGGGCGGATAGCTCTCCGTCGCATAAGTCCGGCCCGGCGGCGGCGAAAGCGACAGCAAAAACTCTCCACCGCCTGTGCCCATATCCAGCATGACCGTATCGCCGTCCATCAAAGACTTCACGCTTGTTTCATAATCCCACGGAAGCTCTTCTTCCGCCATCCGGCCGGTCAGATAGGAAAAATCCCAGCCCCGAAAGCCTTTCGCTTCTTCCACTTGCCACCGTTTTCTTAATTCGTTTCGGTTTATCGCGTTCATCGCCAATTCACCATATGTATTGTTTTAATCATCATACCAGTGCCCACGATGGGGAGCAACAGCAAGGTCCGGGGCATACTTGGATGGGTGTCGACCCAGATGTCTTCCCGCGGCTTTAACGCAGCGCCTTAGCGATGATCCATTCCAGCCACTTCCACGGCAGCAGCGCTTTGCCCCAGATCAGCAGATGGGAACCCTGCCCCAGCGCGTACCGCAGGCGCGGAGCGCGCATGCCGGCGATTCGCGCGATCAGCTCGGCCACCTCCTGCGGATCGGGCGCTGTCTCCGCCGCCTTGCGCGAATACCGCAGCACCGCCTCAAGCTGCGCCCGGTAAGGGGAAGCGGGATCGGTGCGAATCTCGCCGATTCCTTTGTTCCAGATCGCGGTACGATAGGCTCCCGGCTCCACCAGCACGACCCGGACGCCAAACGGCCGTAGCTCATGGCGCAGGCTTTCCGAGAAGCCCTCGATGGCGAATTTGGAAGCGGCGTAAGGCGCATAACCGGGAAAACCGGCTAATCCGCTGACGCTGGAGACATTGATCACCAGCCCCCGCCGCTGTGCGCGCATTATCGGCAGCACCGCCTGTGTCACCGCAATGACCCCGAACAGATTGGTCTCCATTTGACGCCGCCAGTCTTCCATCGGCACCTCTTCGATGAAGCCGCCGACGGCCAGACCCGCGTTGTTCACCAGCACGTCCAGCCGCCCGTACCGGCGGACAATCTCGTCCACAGCCGGTCCAATCGACGCATGCTCCGTCACATCGAGACGAACGCAGCGGATCCGATCCTCCACTCCCTCACGGACCGCCCGCTCCTCAAGCTCATCCCTGCGCCCCAGGTCACGCATCGTGGCCACGACCTGGTATCCCCTGCGGGCGAGCGTCAGGGCCGTGAGCAGGCCAAATCCGCTGGATGTCCCCGTAATCAGGGCAACCGGCAGGCCGGCGCTTCCCAGGGCGGCACCGGCACCCTGCCCAGCTTGTTGCTCCGCCATAAATCTTCCCCCTGTCCACCAGAAATTTAACGGTTGTGGCAGCCGCTATTTTGCATAAAATGACCTTTTCTAATTTCTAACGGTTGTGAGCGCCGTTAATAGCCTCAATCTGGGTAAAAGCAGCCGGGTTTCAGTGAAATAAGCCTCATAGCAACCGTTAGAATTTGAAATCAACGTTTTTGGATCAATTAGCGGTTGTGGCAACCGTTAGAATCGTTTTTTCCCTGATGTTTTTGTTTATGCCGCTGTTTGCGTTCATCCCTACCTTCCGTCACTCCCAGCGCTATTCCCTATCCGCCGCTTTACATCGTTCCACCCTACGCAGCTTGGCCGCTCCCGCAACGAACCGGTACGGGCTGAAGCGGATCTCGGGCAAGTCGCTCTCCAGCCTGCGGCTCAGTTCCTGAAGCTGCCCGCTTACTTTGGCCTCCACGTCTGCAGGAGAGCTAATGTCCGGCGCGAGCTGCAGCGAGATGTCCAGCTCCCCGCCGGCGAGCTGGACAACCCGGTAATGCTCGATCGCAGCCGAAGCGGCAATGACCGCCCGGGCCACAAAATCCGGAAATACCGCAACCGGCTCCCCCGTACGGCTATGAGGAAAATACAGGATATCGTCACAGCGTCCCTCGATCCGCTCGATGGCGGTGAAGGGACAGCCGCAGGCGCACAGCTCCGCCGCTTCGGTCAGCACATCGTTGAGGCGGTAGCGTACGATCGGCTGGGTGGTGCGGGAGAAGTCGGTTATGATCGGCACGAAGCGCCGGGTGGCCGGGTCGAGGTATTCTTTTTCAATGTGGACGACATCCTCGTTCAAGTGCAGCGTCCCCAGCTCGCAGGTCGCCCCCAGAAAACCTTCGGTGCACTGGTAGGCCTGATGGACCGTTTGCCCGAATGTTTTCTCGATCACGTCCCGATCCAGCGGATCCAGTACCTCGGCGACCGAAATCAGCCTGGACGGCCGCGCCGTCAACCTGCCCGCCGTGAATTCATCCGCCAGCATTCTCAGCATCGAAGGAGGGGCGACCCACACCGTCGGCCGGTACGCCTCCAGGCGTTCCACCAGTTTGCCGATCGGGTCCAGCAGGTCAAAGTACCGGAATTCCAGCTTTCCGCGCCGCACCGATTCGTACAGATTGCTGTTCGCCCGCAGAAAAAAAGCGATCTTCGCCGGCTTCCGCAGCCCTCCGGGCAGCAGCTTCGCCAGCACCGTTCCGGTCCAAGCATCCTGCTCCCGGCCGCTCACCAGAAACAGTCCGCGATTGCCCGACGTTCCGGACGACAGCCCGACCGTTATCCCTTTGATCACAGGGCTGAAATTGCGGGTAACCTCCCCTTCGGCCGCCAACGCCAGCGCTTCCTCTTTCAGAATGCCGGCCGTGTTGAGGCGGTCGAAATGCTCCATCATCAGCGCCTTGTCCATCAAGGGAAAGCTCCGCCATGCCTCGTTCTCCAACCCGTTCCACCATTCGCGGTAAAAAGAAGAGTTAGCCTGAACCCAACGGATATGGCGAATCACCCGGCGCTCCTGCCAACGCTCCAGACGGGCGCGGCTGCTCCATTTTCGTCTCCGGCGCGTCAGCCAGTAATGATATACGGTCCGCAGCGTGCTGGATATGCTCAACGTTCCATCGCCTCCGTTCCCCATAGCCTCAACGCCTCGGTGCAGTGGCTGGGCACGATCCGGATGTCCGGATACCTCCGGTGCAGCTCCGTCAGCCGCTCGAAACTGCGTCCGTACTCCCGCCTGTCCGACATGATGATCCCTGCCGCCGGATGCGGCCTGCGCCCTTCACGGAACGCCCGGCTGGACCAAACCGTATCCGCGCAAAGAAAATAGTCGGCCTCCCCCGTACTCGCAAACAGTCCGATCATCCCCTCCGCATGGCCGGATACTTCCACGGCGATCACGCTGCCGTCCCCGAAAATGTCGAATCCTTCCGCAAAAGGAAACTCCGGCCCGAAGCGGAATCGCTGCTCACCCGTGTCAATGGGCTCCGACCTTGCGGCGAACTGCTCGGGGTCCGGCAGCAGTCCGGGCAGGAACCCGGCTCTGACGGCGGCCAAGGGTCGCAGCGAGCGTACGGCCTCGTAGGCTTTAGGCAAATAAATCATTTTAGCCTGCGGAAAATCTTTGACGCCCGCGATATGATCGGCATGAAAATGCGTCAAAATCACGTATTTGACCTGTTCCGGGTCCATGCCGAGCCTCTCCCGCAGCCAGCCCGCAGCACTGTCGCGCTCCTCGTACACCACCGGCGTAATATACCGGTACAGCGCATTCGGCAGCCTGGCGGTCTCCTCAAAAAAGCGGAAGCTGTACCCCGTATCCACCATCACCGGCCCATGCTGCGGATGGACGATGCAGGCAAATCCCGCCGGGAACCGGACCGGGCGCAGCCGCCCGCCGCGCAGGGTCAAAAATTCCGGATGGGTGCAGTACCCGGCCGCGCCCAGATACAATTGCACCCTGACCTTTGCGGGAAGGTTCGTTTGAGCCTTTGACGCCTCAGGCGGGAGGCTTGTTTGAGCTTTGGGCGCACCAGGTAGGATGCTTGTTTCAGCCCCAGGCGGAATGCTTGTTTTACCCCCTGGCGCCCCAGGCAGAATGCTTGTCAAGGCCCCGGCCGCTCTGGCCGGAACGCTCGTTTGGATGCTCTTCATCATGACCGTCCCCTCCACCATTCCGCAAAACGCCGCAGCCCTTCGTCCAGGCTGACGCGCGGAGCATAACCGAGCAGCGTGCGCGAATCCGTAATGTCGAGCGTCTGGCTGAGGGCGAGCGTACCGGCGGTATAACGCGTAAGCAGCGGCTCGCCCAGCACCGGGATCAGCCGGTGCAGCCCTTCCAGCACCGCGGCCGCTCCGTAGGCCTTCCGGTAAGAAATGGAGCGGGTCTTCAGGGGCAAGTCCAGCATACGAAACAGGGACTCTACCAGCCGCACGAACTCCCTCGGTTCCCCGTTCGTAATGTTATAGGCCCGCCCCCCCGCTTCTTCGGGTGCGCTCCAGGCGTTCAGCAGCGCGTCCACGGCATTGTCCACGTAGGTCGCGTCGATCAGCGCCTTCCCGCCGCCGATCAGCGGTACGCCGGACTTGCCGCTCGCGGCGACGATGCGCGGGAACAGCGCCTGGTCATAGGGGCCGAATACCGCTCTAGGCCGAATAATGACCGACGCCAGCCCCTTGGCATGATACCGCTCCACAACCTGCTCCGCCAGCCGCTTCGTGGCGGCATAATGATTAGCTCCTTTAACCGGCAGCGGCTCGGACTCGCGGATGCCCAAGCGGGGCAAATAATCGAAATATACGCTTGGGGTCGATACATGAATGAAGCGGCGCACCCCATGACGCAGGCTGGCCTCGGCGAGTATCCGGGTAGCCTCCACATTGCAGCCGTAAAAATCGCGGTATTTGCCCCATGGCGAGGATAACGCCGCGCAATGAAAGACCGCATCCTGCCCGGAGCAGACCGCGGCGGTGCCGCTCTCGTCGCGCAAATCCTGGCAGCGGAAGCGGATACCCTCCGCCTCGAGCCGCCGGCCCTGCTCGGGGCTGCGCCCGAGACCGGTTACGTCCCAGCCCTCACGGACCAACCGCCTGGCCAGGTGTCCTCCCAAAAAACCCGTCGCCCCAGTTACCAATGCTTTCATGATGGTTCACCGTTCCATTCTATGTCGTAAGTTAACGCTTCTGTCAGCGTAATCCCCAATCTGCGGGCCGTGCGGAAGGCATCGTATACGACCTGTGCCTGCTCCAGCCATGGCCTAAGGTCATCCGCCCGGAAGATAACGTCCCGGGTCCCCCGGACCGCCCCCAGCCAGGAGCCTAGCCCTCTGCGCAACAGCTCCCGCCATCCGCAGCCGAGCATCGGCAGGGCCAGCATCGCCTTGCTCCCCGGGCGCGGCCGGATGATGACGCCTTCGGCCGCCAGTTCCTCAGGGCTGAGCAGCGCCCGTTCCAAGCCGGTGCCGGACTCGAACAGATGAACGCCGCTGGTCGCCCGGGGATTGCATTCGATCCCGTACAGCTCGCCGCCGTTTTGCTCGATCAAATCAAAGCCGATCTGTCCGCAGAACCCCGTTCCATCCAAAAAGCGGCGCACCCATTCCAAAGCACCTTCATGCTCCATATATTCAAAATGGACGCTCGCCCCCGTTTTCCCGGTCCGGTAACGGCTGCCGTAAGCGGCATGAGCAACGATGCGCCCGTCGTGCACGACGCTGTAGGTGCATATCGCCCGGCCGGCAATAAAATCCTGCGCCACCCAGGGCGACGTCTCCGACAGCTCGCTTCCTTCCGGAGGCGGCGGCTGTATGCTCCTTGGCGGCATTGCCCTGTCGCTCCTTAGCGGTATACTCCCGCCACTCCGTGATGGTATAGCCCCGCCGCTCCTGAGCGGCATTGCCCCGCCAGGCCCGCCAAGGCGCTCCCCGGGCGGCTCCGCCGCTGCTCCCTTCCTCGGCTCCGCCGCCGCTGGATCCCGCCTCGGCCCCACCTTCGCCGCCGGCATGATGACCCGGGAAGCGAAGCGCGAATAGGCCGGCTTCAGCACCACGCTCCTGCCCTCTGCAGCCGCAAGGCTCATCGTCGCCTGCCATGCCTCGCGGCTGTTCAGCAGCGCCGTAGCCGGGACGGGCAAACCCAACGAAGCGCCGCGCTGAATGAAGCGGTATTTATGATGCCATTCATGCAGCAGCTCCAGCGGCGCCACCAGCACGCGGCAGCGGCGCTTCAGCCGTTCACTCCCGCCGGCGATGACGAAGATCTCTTCGCACAGCGGAATCAACAGGTCGATGTCCCACTGCCCGATCACCTTCTCCAGCGCGGTCAAATAATCCTGCGGCTGCTGTCGCGGAGGCGGAACATGAAAGCTCCGCTCCACCGCCGCTGAGCGCCGGCACAGGTGATGCGGCGCGCTCTCGGCCGCGTATACCCGGTGCCCGGCGCGATGCAGCAGGCGCGCAAGCTCCAGCGCAACCGGAGCCCGGCCTCCCGTGAGCAGAATGCGCAGCGGCCTAGTAGTCAAGCAGCAGCCCCCCCAGCGACAGGCCCGCCGCCGTCCCCAGCAGCAGCACCCGGTCGCCGCGCCGGATGCGCCGCTGCGCGATCGCTTCATGCAGCCCCATCGGAATGGAGGCGGCGATCGTATTCCCGTGGTTCCGCGTATTATCGAAAAAACGGTCCTCCGCGATGCCGAGCTTCTGGCGCAGCAGGCGCATCGCCATCGCGCTGCCCTGGTGCGGAATCACGAGCCGGATATCCTCCATACGGGTTCCCGACGGGGCCAGCAAACCGTCCAGAAATTCCGGAAGCAGTTTGGAGGCCATGCGGAAGATCGCTTGTCCGTTCATGCTGAACAGGAACGGCTCGGGGCGCTCCGCCGAATATTGCGAGGCATGGCGGCGGGTTCCGCCACCGGCGATCTCCGAGTACCGGGCACCGCGGCTGTACGTTTTCATGGAGGCGTATACGATCTGCGAAACCTCCTCGGGTTCGGATTGGCCGATCACCACGGCGGCCGCCCCGTCGCCGAACAGCGCCGCGCTCTCCTTGTCGGCCCAATTCAGCCCGGCCGAAGCGATCTCCGTCGCCACCAGCAGCACCCGCCGGTACCGGCCCGCCTCGACCAGGTATGACATGACGTCGAGCCCGTTCAGGAAGCTCAGGCAGGTGGCGTCCATATCAAAAGCCGGCACCCCCGAGTCTTCCTGGCCCATGGCTTGCTGGATGAAAACGGCCGTGCTGGGCAGCGGCTGTTCCTTCGTGCCGCTCGTGCACACCAGGCAGTCGATATCGGCGAAGCTAAGCCCGGCGTTTGCCAGCGCCATTTCCGCCGCCCTCGCTCCCATATAGGACGACGTCTCCCCTTCGGCCGCATAGCGGCGTTCGCCAACCCCCGTGATTTTGCCGGTCCATCCGGCCGGAACGCCAAGCAGGCGGTCCATCTCCTCGTCCGTGACGCGCCGCGAAGGCATGTATTTCCCCGTGCCGAGTATTTTTACTTTTCTAAGCTGCATTTCCCCATCTCCACTTCTTGGTTGTCGATAACTGTGACAATTCGTCCCAATCAGATAATGAAAATATAAAGTCCTCGCAGGCGTGAATTCTCAGGAATCCCTGAATCTAAGGCGTGGGTTTGGAGTTGTGACTGGAAAAAATCCAATAGATTGCCGGAAAATAAATACCATTTTGAGCTCTCATTGGAAAATATCCAATAGATTTCGTTCAATCGCCCATTTTGCGCCCTTCCGTGCCTAATCTATTGGAAATATCCAATCAGGTCGCCGTATTTGCCACTAAATTCCCAATTCTATTGGATATTTCCAATCAGCCCATTGAGTTTATCCAAACTTTTAACAACGGCAGGGACAGACACCGGTCTGCCCCTGCCAACGGCCTTGCTCTCCATCATCGTAAACCCGCAAAGCGAAAAAAAGCACATCCGTGAAACCACCACTGCCAGCCGCAGCTAACCGCTATCGCGACACGATCTCCTTCAATGCCCCGTCCAGCGTTTCGTACTTAAACGTGAACCCTTCCCGCAGCAGCCGTTCCGGCAGGACCCAGCGGCTCTTGAGCACCAACTCGGTCTCGGTGCGGATGAGCCGCGCCCCGAGCTCCAGCATCCAGCGCGGCGCGGGCAGCCCGATGGGGACGCCCATCGTCCGGCGCAAGCTGGCCATCAGCTCCCGATTGGTGACCGGATGCGGCGCGGAAGCGTTAAAGACGCCTTCCAGCTCGGGATGCTGCTGCAGGAACACCACGATCCGAAACAAGTCTTCCATATGAATCCAGCTGAACTGCTGCTGCCCGGAACCTTGCGGCCCGCCAAGCCCAAAGCGGACCAGATTGCGCATCGGCCCCATCACCCCGCCGTCATCCAGCACGATGGCGATGCGGAGCGCTACCCGCCGTGTGTCCGGAAGGTCAAAAGCGAAGAAAGCCTGCTCCCACGCCTTGGCCACATCAACCGAAAATCCCGTGCCGATCTCACCGCCTTCTTCTGTCATGGGGCGGTCTTCCGCATGCCGGTAGATCGTTGCCGTACTTGAATTGATCCACAGCGCCGGAGGACGGCGGCATGCCAAAACGCTCTCCCCAAGCAAACGTGTGGTCTCCGTTCTTGACTCCAGGATCAGCCGGCGGTTTTCCGGTGTATAGCGGCAGTTTACCGATCTGCCTGCCAGATTGATCAGCAAATCAGCGCCTTCCAGCGCTTGCGTTATTCCCGTTCGGTCATCCCAGGAAATGTGGGAGGACTGCCTGGAAATCATGCTGATCTCATATCCCATATCCTTAAACCGGCGCTCGAAAGCCCGGCCGACAAAGCCCGTACCTCCGGCCAGCACCACTTTGGGCATCATGAATCCACTCTCCTGTCGCAAATAAAATGACAAAGTTCGTGATATATTGTCGTCATTATACCATGGTTTCGGAGTTGAATTTGCCCAAAGCCGCCAACCGCGCAAAATGGTCCGCCGGACCCATCGGTTCTGCTTTGTCAAACATTGCTAATCATTAAATTTTAAGCGATAATTTAGGCTATCCGAATTATGGCTCAAAACTGAAATCGGTGCTTGATCGGGAATAGGTGCGGCGTATAAAAGTACGATAATTGTAACGGTTGCCCGCGAACTTATTTCCCGTTTTTTCGCTCGAATAAGCGCTATGACAGCCGTTAGCACCGGATAGCCTGATCATTCGCGGCAACCTATTGCCTAGCACCGCTTGCTAGATTAAGCCCAGAATTACAGCCAAAACGATAACGGAGGGATTTGCCGTGAGCAAATACGGAATGTACGCCAAGTTTACCGCCAAACCCGGGGAGCGCGACAAACTGGTCGATATCTTGTTGGAAGCCGCCGCCGGAGCCGAGTTGGTCCAGGAATGTGAGTTGTATATCGTCAACGTCTCCGATACGGAACCGGATACCGTGTGGGTGACGGAGGTATGGAGCAGTAAGGAGGCCCATGACGCCTCACTCCAACAAGAAGCGACGAAAGCGTCCATCCAGCGTGCCATGCCGCTGATCGCCGGTGTGGAATCCATCCAAATCCGCCCTGTCGGCGGCAAGGGCATATAACTCCGAAAAAAGGAGGCGATACGCCAATGGATATTCAACATGATCCATATATTCGCAGCGATCAGGAGCGGGATCGCCTGCACAGGCTTGCAGCGCTGGCGGCGAAGTTTGCGGAGCGGGCCGCGGAGCATGACCGGCTGGGCACATTTCCGCATGAGAACATCGACGAGTTGCGCGATTTTGGCTATATGAAGCTGACCGTACCCGAGACATTTGGCGGTGACGGTATTTCATTATACGAAATGGTGCAGCTGCAGGAACGGCTGGCGATGGCGGACGGTTCCACGGCGCTGGCTGTCGGCTGGCATGTCGGCAAGGTGCTGAACTTGCGGGAAAGCCGCAGCTGGCCCGAACCGGTATGGGCGGAGCTATGCCGGGACATCGTGGAAAAAGGCGTGATGATCAACGCGTTCGCCAGCGAGCCGGCGACCGGCAGCCCGAGCCGCGGCGGCAGACCCGCCACGACGGCTGTAGCGGTTCAGGGCGGCTGGGTGCTGAGCGGGCGGAAAAATTTCAGCACGTTATCGCCCGCGCTCGACCGCTGCATCATCACCGCTTTTTGCGAAACGACCGGTAAAACCGCAGAGTTCCTCGTCATGATGAAAGACGGCGTAACGATCGAGGAAACCTGGGATACCCTGGGCATGCGAGCCACTGGCAGCCACGACATCATACTCGATCAAGTTTTCGTACCGGAAAACCATTTGCTGAAGCCCAGCGGTGCAACGATCGACGACGGCGGCGGATGGCTGCTGCACATTCCGGCCTGCTATATGGGCATCGGCCTGGCCGCGCGGGAATTTGCTCTGCGCTTTGCCGCCTCCTACCGCCCGAACAGCATCAAAGGCCCGATCGCCGAACTGCCGAATATCCGCCAGTTGATCGGCCAGATGGAGCTGGAGCAGCGGACGGCCCGGCAGATGCTGTACGCCGCGGCCGACCGTTGGGACCGCCATCCCGAGCTGCGGCCGAAGCTGCGGTCCGACCTCGGGCTCGCCAAAATGACCGCCACCAACGGCGCGATCCGGATCGTCGATCTGGCGATGCGCATCGTCGGCGGAACAAGCTTATCGAAAAGCCATCCGCTCGAGCGTTACTACCGCGACGTCCGTGCCGGCCTGCACAACCCGCCGATGGACGATGCGGTCATGGCTATACTGGTGGGTGAGGCGCTGGAGGGGAAGCTGGAGGGGAAGGAGCGCTAAAAAATGATTCAACCATGCGTTGTTCGCGGAAAAAAGCTGCATGTCGAGATTTTCGGCAAAAAAGACTCGCCCGCAGTACTTTTTTTACACGGCGGGCCCGGGGAGAGTTGTTATGAATTCGTCTATCATCAGGCGGAGAGGCTTGCGGCAGAACTCTTTGTCATTGCCATCGATCAACGGGGGGGTATGCCGTTCCGAAAAGATTTTGGAAGACGAGCCTTTTGGCCTTAAGGATCTCATTGACGATTGCGAAAATCTCAGGCAACAACTCGGCGTCAAACAATGGTCAGTGATCGGCCACTCGTTCGGCGGTTATTTGGCTTTGATCTATGCAGCGGGTCATCCGGACTCTGTTGCGAACGTTATTTTTGAATGTCCCACGTTCGATTTTACGTGGACCGCGCAAAGCCTGCTGACGAAAGCAGCGTCCATTTTCAAAACTCTAGGCGACGCGGAGCGTTCGGAACAATGTTTGCACTTGGCGGCGAGTAACCTTTCCGCCAGGGAGCTTTTTGACCGGTACATGCAGTTTGGAGAAGATCTGGGCGAAAAGAAAGAGCTCATTTACTCCCCTTATGAGACGCTGACGGATGATTCTTTGTATACGGAAGAAGAATGGGACGAATTCGGAGAAAAAACGGATATCCACCTCAGCCGACTAAGGGAAGAAGGGAAGATATTTGAATCTGCAGTTCCGCTTCTGTCCCGGTTGTCAGTTCCGTCGCTCCTTATTTTGGGTAAGCACGATCCTGTCACATGCGAGCGTCATATTCGGGCATATAAAGATGCCGCGCAAGGCGAGACCATCGTTATGAAGGGCTGCGGGCATACTCCGCATAAGGAACAGCCTGCACTATACAGAGATACGGTCAGCAATTTCATTCTTGCGAGTACCTTTTAAGGGTCCCGTCCATTCGTTTTAAATTGATGAACGCAAACCAACTTAAAAGCAGGTGGAGCAAGTCCCACGAAATGCAAAAGTGCAGGCGGTTTTTGTCGAAACTCCTCTAAACTGGCGGGTCAAATGTAAAAGTGCAGTTCATTTCCGGCCAAAAGTTACTTTTTTATCGGATGGCCCCTACGTGAGATGTATTTTTGCATTTCAATCGCTCTAAAATGGTGATTCACGAAAAATAGCATGCACTTTTGCAGTTGATCCCACCAGGCCGTCCTCCTCCCAATGAAAAACGAACAACTGCAGGAACTGATCGATCTCAAAAATTCGCTGCAAAAGTTAGGTTAATTAGTCTTTAAGCAACCAGCCACGGGACGCTTAGCCCTTGGCCTTAAGTTCCGGCCCTTAATCCTTAAGCAGCTCCCGCAGCATCCCTTCCCTATTGTTCAAAAATTCCTTCATAATGACGTAATGGTCGGTCTCATCGAGCTTAACCTTACGGATGCCGCCCGCCGTCAGCTGGTAGATCACACTGTCGGGATAAGCCATTAAAATCGGCGAGTGGGTGGAAATAATGAACTGCGAATGCGAACGGACCAGATCGTGGATCCGTGACAGCATTGCCATTTGCCGGTACGGCGACAGCGCCGCTTCGGGCTCGTCCATGATGTAGAGGCCGCGCCCGCGGAAACGGTTCATAAACGCCGCGAAAAAAGACTCTCCATGCGACATCATATGCAGCGATCTCCCGCCGTAAGACGCGATTACAGAGCCCCCGCCCGGTTCGCGGTCGAGGTTGTCGATTTCCGTGGCCAGGTTGTAATAGCTTTCCGCGCGAAAAAAGAACCCATCCCGCGGCCGGACCGCCCCGCGCACCGTACGGATGTAGCGGTGGAGCTCGGAGTGCGTCTCCGCCGTTGAGAAATTGAAGTTCAGCGACCCGCCCTCCGGATTGAAGCCGAGCGCGACCGCCAGCGCTTCCAGCAGCGTCGATTTTCCCATCCCGTTTTCGCCGACGATGTATGTGACCTTGGGATGGAACTCCAACTCATCTAGCGAAGCCACCGCGGGAAGGTGAAACGGATACCGATCAAACGAGGGCACCTCCTCCCGGCGCAAGGCGATTTTACGCAAATAGGCGTTCATGTCCAAAGCCAATCTCCTCCTTTCCATCCGGATGCTCTCCCGATCTTAACACTTCATTCACCAAACACGTCCGCAACACTATGCCGTTCCATTATAAAACAGATACGCCGGCGTATGTAACCGTTCCCCTCGGCCTTGGTGGCTTGTTTGTCCATCATCCTGGATCGGCCGCGGTAATTGATGCTCACATTGGATTTTTCCAATGAAATTCGGCGTACGCCCCACGCAACAGAAAACGCTAGACAACTAAAAACGCCTGTCCGAAAAACGGCCGGAAGCCGCCGGACAGGCGTTGTTGCTATTAGTATGTTATGAGTTCCTTGGGATCTTCCGGGCTCTAGGCTTCGACGCCAACGCCCTGCAGGAATTGGAACACGGTTTCGACCTTTTCTTCCGTCAGGTCGCCGCTGTTGTCGAAGACGAAAATCGATGAGGACGGGATATCCCAGTTGATCTCCGGCACGAATTGGACGCGGTGCTTGAAGTCGTCCCAGTGCTCCAGCTTCCACGTATCGCGCTCGGTTTGCCGCTCGATGATTCTTTCCCTTTGCGTCTCCATATCCTTCAATGTAACGACAATGACCTTGACGTCCACTTCGCGGTTGCTTAAACCCGCCGCCTGAAGCACCTCATCAATCCAAGCTTTATTTTTAAGCTCCGCCGTGAACGGGGAAATCATAAAGACATTTTGGCCCGCAGCCAAATTCTCAATGCAAATGTCCTTGGTCGTGTCATACTCCAGATCGCGAAGATGATGTTTGTAAAAATCGGAGTCGCGATCGTTGACGTCCAGCCCGTTCATCTCCAGTATTTTTTCGACGAAACGTCCGCCGACCGTATCGCGGTCCAAAAAAGCCGCCGGCATGCGAAACGCCAGCTTGCGGGCCACCGTCGTTTTCCCCGTTCCGGCGACGCCCACAAAAAAAACCAACTTCTGCATGATGTAGCGATCCTCCTTAAGTATCTGCCTATAGCTAATCCCATTGTACTATACAATTTTGAATCGGCACACCTGCAGTTGGACGGGGCATGACGAGCGACTTGCAACAGCCTGCCCGCAAGGCAAGGCATCCGCGAGAAACACCAGCGGACAAGGCCAGCGCAAAACAGCGCGGAACCTTACTCTTGTTGCCGGGGTTTCCCCTTACGCTTCAGCGTCGTTGCCGACGATCCGGAGCAGTTCTTCCCCTTCGCGAACCTCTCCTTGCCGGAGCGGGAGCACATCGGTGTAATCGAACGTATTGGTGACGATTACCGGAGTAACCGTAGGGTAGCCGGCCTCCCGGATTTTGTCCACGTCGAATTCCAGCAGCAGTTGGCCGGCCGCAACACGATCGCCCTCTTTGATATACGAAGTGAAGTGTTCGCCGTCCAGCTTGACCGTGTCGATCCCGACATGGACCAGAATTTCCGCGCCGTTATCCGACACCACCGCCAAGGCGTGTTTTTTCTTGAACGCTACGGTGACGGTTCCGTCGAATGGAGCGACGACCCGTCCCGCGGCCGGCTCGATGGCCACGCCTTTGCCCATCGCCCCTGCGGCGAAGGCCGGATCAGGCACCTCCGACAGCGGAACCACGTTACCGCTTAACGGGCTGAGCGCCATGTCGCTGGGTTTATCGGAAGCTGTGCCTTGTTCCTGATCCTGGGCTGGTTCGGCCGAAGCGCCGGCTTTGCCTTTGTCCTCTTCTTCAACCGGGTCTTTGAAGCCCAGCACGTAAGCCAATACCGCGGACAGCAGGAACGAAGTCGTAATCCCGATGATCAACCCCGGGAAGCCTTGACCGCCAGGGCCGTAGAAAATCGGCAGGGTCAGCAGGCCGGGAGCGCCGGAAGCAAATGCCTGAGTACCGGCCTGGCCGATGATCGCGCCGCCGACGGCGCCGCCGATCACCCCCGCGATAAACGGACGCTTCAGCGGCAGGGTTACCCCGTACACGGCCGGTTCGGTAATCCCGAACAGGGCGGAAAGCGTAGCGGAACCGGCCAGCGCCTTCAGCTTTTTGTTTTTCGTTCGCAGCATAACGCCGAGCGCCGCGCCCGTCTGAGCGAAGACCGAAGCAGTAGCCGCCGGCTTGATGCCGTCTTTGCCGTAAACCGCGATGTTGTTGATGAATACCGGGATCAAACCCCAGTGTACGCCGAAAATAACGAGCAGCTGCCAGGATGCGCCCAGAATGGCGCCGGCGATCAGCGGGCTGAACGCGAAGGCGGCCAGCAGGCCGTCGGCGATGGCGTTGCCGACATACACGCCAAATGGTCCGAATACGATCAAAGTCAGCGGAACCATAACCGCAAGTGAAATCAGCGGTGTCACGAAGTTCTTGATGCTCTCATGAATCACGCGATTGCAGAACTTTTCCAGCTTGCTCATCACGATAACCGACAAAATAATCGGAATTACGGTCGACGAATAACTCATCATGATGACCGGGATGCCGAAGAAGTGCGTCTCCGTTCCCTCCGTTTTCAACTGGATGATCTGCGGATAAAGCAGCGCTCCGGCAATCGCCAAGGCCGTAAACATATTGCCGCCGAACTTCCGGGCCGTTGTAACCGCCAACATCGCCGGCAGGAAGTAGAACAGGCTGTCCGCCGCCGCATACAGGATGATGTAGGTCGTATCCGTCGTCTGCAGCCAGCCGAAATTGCTGGCAATCAGCAGCAGCCCTTTAAGAATACCGGCTCCCGCCATGACCCCAAGCAGTGGAGCGAAGATGCTGGAAATGACGTCGATCACGGCTCCAAAGCCTTTTTTGCCGCCCTGCGGCTTGTCCTCCGCTTTGGAATCGCTCAAAATGTTGGAAACCCGGCCGATGGCGTTATAAACCTCCGGCACTGTGTTTCCGATAACCACCTGGAACTGTCCGCCGCTTTCCTTGACCGTGATGATCCCGTCGGTCTTTTCCAGCTTGGCTTTGTCCGCCTTGGATGTGTCCTTCAGGGTAAACCGCAGTCTCGTCGCACAGTGGACGAGCGAAACGACATTTTTTTCGCCGCCTACGCCCTGAACAATTTCTTTTGCTAAGTTCTCGTAACTCATGCTGTGCACCCCCACTATTTTGAATAAAAGCAATAATTTGGTGTTTTTTGGCAAATAAAAAACCTAAGCCTTGAAAAATAGTAGACCGCAATGTCTCGCTATTTTTCACGACTTAGGTTTTGCCTGCATCACCAGTAACAATCCCATTAAGATGCTGATATGGTTTTGATGGCTCTATAATATACCGCTTTCTTCTCTTTGTCAACGCTTTATTAACGATTTACGACCCGTTCGATATGCACCGTCAAATAAAGCATTTCCTCGTTGGTTAATTTGTGATTGTACTCTTTTTCCACGAACATTTTGATTTTCTCGGCGCATAACGCGGCTTCCCTATGCTTCTCCTTGATCAAATCGAACAGATTGTCATAGTTCTCCTTGTAGTGCGTCCCCTTGAGCACCCGCTGGGCAAAAAATTTCAGATGCGTAATAAAACGCAAATAGCTCAGCGAATCCTCTTCAAATTCCGTCCCGAAATGATATTTGACGATATTGATGATCTGCTGCATGAACTTGGTAATGTCCATGGTGGTGCCGACTTCCTCGTTCATCTCCGCATTGACGATATGGATGGCGATAAAGGCCGCTTCGTCCTCCGGAAGGTCGATGCCCAGCTTAAGCTTGATCCGCTCCAGCGTCTTCAGGCCAATGCGGAATTCTTCCTTGTACAGCTGTTTGATCTCCCATAGCAGGGCATTTTTGATCTCCAGTCCCTGCTGATGCCGCTCCACCGCAAAGTTGACGTGATCGGTCAAAGAAACGTAGATATTTTCGTTCAGCTTCTTGGGGAGGTTCTTCTTGGCATAATCGATAATTTCCTCAACGATGACGATCAGTTCGATGGGCACCTCGCGCAGCAGCATCTTGAAATTATCGGAGGTCTGCTTGTTTTTGAGCGCAAACACCTTCTCGATCCGGCTCTCGTCCACCTTATCGCCGGGCTTCTTTTTAAAAGCGATCCCCCTGCCCATGACCACCAGCTCCGTCCCGTCCTCCTGAAGCACGCTGATGACATTGTTGTTAATGACCTTGGCTATTTTCATATGACCCCCCGTCCTTTATAACCAGCTTAAGCCGGCTCCCTGCCTTCTCGTTATATCATTTTCTCCGGCAAAAACAGAAAAAACCCCGGCACGACAAAATGAAAACCGAACCAAGAATTGTCAACGCTTACAGAACAAAGAGGGAAGCCCCGGTTATCCGGGACCTCCGATTTTCCATGTTCATCAAGCCGGTGCGATTACTCGCCGAGGTTTTCACCGTTTGATTGGATGACATTTTTGTACCAACCGAAGCTTTTCTTCTTGGTCCGTTTCAGCGTGCCGTTGCCTTCGTTGTCCCGGTCCACGTAGATATAGCCGTAGCGTTTTCTCATTTCGCCGGAGGAGGCGCTGACGATGTCGATCGGCCCCCAGCACGTATAGCCGAGGATTTCGCACCCGTCCTGGATCGCTTCGCCCAGCTCGGCCAGATGGCGCTTCAGATAATCGATCCGGTAGTCGTCGTTCACTTCTCCTTCCGGAGTGACCTCGTCATGCGCACCAAGCCCGTTTTCCACTACGAACAGCGGCTTCTGGTAACGGTCGTGCAATTGGTTGGCCGTAATGCGCAGGCCGAGCGGATCGATGGTCCATCCCCACTCGGATTTGTCCAGATAAGGGTTGGCGACGGAGCCGAACACATTGCCGCTCGTCATTTTTTTGTTCACTTCGGGATCCGTGCTGGTCGTGCGGCTGGAGTAGTAGCTGAAGCCAATGTAGTCGACCGTATGCTCCTTCAGAATCTCCGCGTCGCCCGGCTCCATCTCGATGGTCAGCCCGTGATCGCGGAAGAAACGCTTGGCGTACCCCGGGTATTCACCGCGTGATTGCACGTCGATGAAGAAGTAGGACTCGCGGTCTTTTTCCATGCCCTGATACACGTCATCCGGGTTGCAGGTATACGGATAGAAGCTGCCAGCCGCGAGCATGCAGCCGATTTTGGCGTCCGGAATCAATTCATGGCAGGCTTTAACCGCCAGTGCGCTGGCAACGAGCTGATGATGCGCCGCCTGATATTGAATTTGCTTGACGTTGTCGCCTTCCTTAAATACCAGCCCCGCACCCAGAAACGGCAGATGCAGCAGCATATTGATCTCGTTAAAGGTCATCCAATATTTCACTTTGTCCTTATAACGTTCCAGCACGGTTTTGGAATATCTTTCGAACAGCTCGACCATTTTGCGGTTTTTCCAGCTGCCGTATTTCTCGATTAGGGCCACCGGCACATCGAAATGGGCCAGGGTGACAACGGGCTCAATGCCGTTTCTCAGCAGTTCGTCGAACAGGTCGTCGTAAAACTTCAGACCGGCCTCGTTTGGAGCGGCGTCTTCCCCGGTGGGAAAAATACGCGCCCAGGAAATCGAGACGCGCAGCGCCTTAAAGCCCATCTCCGCGAACAGAGCAATGTCTTCCTTGTAACGATGGTAAAAATCGATCGCTTCGTGGGACGGGTAAAATTCGCCGTCCAGCGGCTTAAACGACGGAACGTTGCCTTTCATGATGCTTCTTCTTTGCTCGCCCGTCGGCAGCAAGTCCACCAAGGTGAGGCCCTTTCCGCCCTCCAAGTAAGCGCCTTCGGCCTGGTTTGCGGCAATCGCCCCGCCCCATAAAAAGTTTTCCGGGAATCTAAAACCGGTCATGTTCATGCTCCTTTCTTTCTGCTGGCGTTGTAGGGACTAACCTTTCGTAATAAAAAAACCCGAACAACCCCGGCCGCACGATCGGTGCAGACTGGAGCGTTCAGGTTATGCCCGAGTGGTAACATCCCCGTGTCATTTTTTGATTGATTATGCTACAACTTTAACAATCATTCGGGGAGGATGTCAACCAAAGAAAGCCAAAGCCGCGGCCTCGGGTCATGAACCGGAAGGTCAAGACGACTGCTGGCGCAGCTTCGTTTCCCGCACCAGTTCTTTCACGTTCTCCTCAAGACGGAGCTTTAACTCCTCAGCGATATCGAACCCGCCCTCTTCTTTACGGACCACTTGCGAATCGACCGTATACACGCCGCCCAGGATATAGCGGGCGCCCAGCACGGACAATACCGGCTTTAAAGCGTAATCGATCGTCAGCAGGTGAGCCAAACTGCCTCCGATGAACAGCGGCAGCACGACCTTGCCGGCCAGGCCTTTTTGCGGGATCAGATCGAGGAAGGTTTTGAGCACTCCCGTGTACGAGGCCTGGTATACCGGACTGGCCACGATGACGGCGTCCGCCTCGGCCACCATCGCATTGGCTTTGACGATCGCCGCGCTTTCGAATTTGGTATGGATCAAATCTTCCGGCGGCAGCTCGCCGACATTCAAATGCCGGACCTCCAACCCTTCTTTGCCCAGCAGTTCCTCCGTCAGGGAAAGGACGGCCGCCAGCCGGGATCCCGGCGTGGGACTGCCGTTAATAATCGTAACTTTGGCCATGTCGGATTCTCTCCTTTATGTATAAGATGGATTATTTTCTAAATCGGTATACGAATCGCTGTCAGGCCATACGGCCTGTCGCGCCAAGTATCCTGGCGCACCAAGTGTACTGTCGCACTAAGTGTCCTGCCGTACTAAGTGTTCTGCCGTACTAAGTATTCTGCCGCACCAGGCGGTCCGTCACACCAAGCATTCCGTCAAATTCCGATGAACCTGCTAGGTTAAAAAAGATGCTATCAATATTTTAAGGAAAAGTCAATGAAAGCCACTCCGGCGCTTCGGGCCGGCGTCTGGGCACATCCCCATGGGCGGTTGCATACGATGAAGCAAAATTACCGTTTTTAGGAAGGGGCCTGTTAGTTTATGAATCCCGTGTATCCGTATATCGGCAAAAAAACGGTCTGCGAGGAGCGGCCGATCGCTTTTCCGCCGCAGCATCAGGAAAGGCAGCCCGGTCTGGAAAGCTTAATGCAGCCACGGCCGATTTTCGACAATCCCGAATACCGCGGCAGCGGCAAATTACGAGGGAAAGTAGCCGTCGTGACCGGCGGCGACAGCGGCATCGGGCGCGCCGTGGCGGTGGCGTTCGCCAAGGAAGGGGCAGACCTCGTCATCCCTTATTTATGGGAAACCTCCGACGCAGAGGAGACGAAAAGGAGAATTGAAGCGCTGGGGCGACGCTGTCTGCTCATCGAAATCGATTTACGCCGCAAAGCGAACTGCGAGCGGGTCATCCAGGAGACGATGCGGCACTTCGGGCGGCTTGATGTCCTGGTGAACAACCACGGTGTTCAGTACCCGCAGCACAGCATCGCCGACATCTCCGAAGAGCAGCTGTATCAGACGTTTCAAACGAACATTTTTTCGTACTTTTTCCTCGTGCAAGCCGCCTTGCCCCACCTCCGGCGCGGCAGCTCGATTATCAATACCGCTTCCGTCGTCGCTTACAGGGGGCACAAAACGCTAATCGATTACTCCGCCACCAAAGGTGCGGTCGTTTCGTTCACCCGTTCCCTGGCCCTTTCCCTGATCGATTTCGGCATCCGCGTCAACGCCGTCGCCCCCGGCCCCGTTTGGACGCCGCTTACCGTCTCCAGCTTCTCGGCCGAGGAAGTCACGACGTTCGGAACGGACACCCCCATCCGCCGCGCCGCCCAACCGTATGAGCTGGCTCCCGCCTACGTGTACCTGGCCAGCGACGACTCCTCCTACGTTGCCGGCGAAACCGTGCACGTCAACGGCGGCAGTATGGTAACGGCTTAGACAAAAGGACGCCGGGGGCGTCCTTTTGCGTTTAACTTGTTCTCTGGCGACGGGCAACGCATCGTTGTTAGCCTTGCCGGCACTTGGCGGCTTACAATGCTCTAGCGTTGGTATAGCAGCCTTGTTTGGCGCCCGGACAGGTTTGCAAAGCCTAACTGTCGGCGCGGCCGCTTACCGGCCGCTTACGCTGAATGTTGGCGCTGCTTGCGGCGCGTTTAATGCTGGCATTCTCACGATTCGTCCCTGAAGTGGCGCTTAATGCTGACATTCTCACGATTCTACGCGAAATAGGGGTATTTTATGGCGTTATTTTCAGGGATTTAGGTATCCAGTGCAAAATAGAGGCATTTTATGTACCTATCTATCTCCGCTCCCGAAAAAAAACAACTTTCCCCGCCTTCACCGGATAAATAACGACATAAAAGTCCCTTATCCTGCGCCATTTCAGTAGAAAGTCAGAAATAGCGACGTTTTTTACCGCTATATCCGGGGTGAGCGATACCGTGACCTTCTTTCGCTGTGTCCGGGGTAGGCGATGCCGCGGCTTTCTTTCGCCGTGTCCGGGGTAGGCGATGCCGCGGCTGTTCTACTTCATCTATCCCGGTTAAGCGATACCATGACTTTGTACCACCGTTGCTGGGCTGGGCGATTTCCGTGGTATTTATCGCCATATCCAGGCGATTTCTCGAAGACCAAGCGCCGGGCGGCCAAGCCGCTTACAGCGCTTCGATGATGTCTCCGGCCAGCAAAGAGGCCGGAGACCCGGGCCGGGCGGCTGCGGCGCGTTCGCCGGCGAGGCCGTGCAGGTACACGCCCAACGCCGCCGCCTGAACAGCGTCCAGGCCCTGGGCCAGCAGCCCGGCGATGATGCCCGTCAACACGTCCCCCGATCCCCCGGTCGCCATGCCGGGGTGCCCAGTAACGTTGACGAAGACGCGGCCGTCCGGGGCCGCCACGACGGTGCGCGCGCCCTTCAGCACGAGCGTGACGCCGTGCTGCTCGGCGAAGCGGCGCGCCAGGCCGATGCGGTCCCGCTGCACCTCGGCCGTCGGCAGCCCGGCCAGCCGGGCCATTTCGCCGGGATGCGGCGTCAGGATCGTCGCCGCGTCCCGGCGCTTCCACGCCGCGAGGCCGCCGGCCGCGGCGAGGATGTTGAGGGCGTCCGCGTCCACCACCAGGGGACGCGGGGCGCCCTCCCACAAGGCGCGCAGGAAGGCGTCCTCGCCCGGGAAGCGGCCCAGCCCCGGGCCGACGGCGAGCACGTCGCGCGCCGCCAGCAGCCGCAGCACTTCGTCCGCTGCGGCTGCGTTCCAGGCGCCGGCGTCGCCGCTGGCGGCCGGCGCCAGCATCAGCTCGGGCACGGCCCCGAGCACATGCGGCAGCAGCGCCGCCGGCAGCGCCCACGTCGCCAGCCCGCAGCCGGCGCGGAGCGCGGCTTTGGCGGCGAGCAGGCCGGCGCCGCTCAGCGGCAGGCTGCCCGCGGCGAGCAGCACGTGCCCGTACGTGCCCTTGTGGCCGTCGGCTTCGCGCCGCAGGCCCGGATCCACACCGAGCTCGCCGCGCAGCGTCTCCCCGGTGAGGACAATTCCCGCAGCCGCCATGCCCTGCGGCAGCTCCCGGGGGATGCCGATATAGCGGACGATCACATCCCCCGCCGCCTTGGCCCCCGGATACTGCGTCAACCCCGCCTTCAAAAAGGCGAGGCACACCGTAATCCGGGCCCGGATGCACGGGTCGTACGTTTCGCCCGTATCGGCGTCCAGCCCGCTGGGGATGTCGGCTGCGACGATCGGCAGCCCGCTTTCGTTCGCCTCCCGGATCAGGGAGGCGTAAATACCCCGCGGCGCGCCTTTGGCGCCGGTGCCGAGCAGCGCGTCAACGATCCCGGTCACGCCCCGGGAGCGGGCCGACGCAACGTCACCGGGAGCGTACACCGCGCCCGGAAGCCCCAGCGCTTCCGCAATGCGCTGCTGCAGCGCCGCTTCCCCGCCGAGTTTTTCCGGCTCCTCGGCGTACAACAGGCTTACCTTTACGCCCGCGTCGGTCAAATGCCGGGCGCACACCAGGCCGTCGCCGCCGTTGTTCCCTTTGCCGACCAGGATCAGCCAATGCTCCGGATACCCGTCCATCGCGCCCAACTCGCCATGTCTCCCGGCATTCGAGCAGGCCGGTACAAAAGACGGCTTGCTGCCCCCGAGCGCGCTCTGTCCATACCATCCGTCTCTCTTCATCCCTCCGCGAACGTGGATATCCGATCCGCCGGCCCGCAAGGAACCACGCACGTCAACATCCCAGCCGTCATCGTAAATTCGTTCGCCAGCCTCTTCCACTCTTCGTGCGGGCCATTCCCAGGTTTGATGCCGGCGCTTCCGGCAAAAGGCCAGCACCTCTTCGGCGATCGCCCGTCCGGCGTTTTCCATTAACGCGACTGACGGAATTCCCATCTGTACAATCGCATGCCGGTCAATCTCCCGCATTTGCTCCGATGTCACAAATCTCATTCCTGCTCCTCCCTTCCCATCCAACCGCCAATTTCACCAACAACAGAATCGGCCGGCTTCTCCGAATTACTATTACTACAAATCGCTGACATGCCTTACCGGCATCGCCGTTATGTGCAAGCTTCTCCCGATTCGTCTTCTTTCCACCATCCAAGCTAACACTCCTAACGCACATTCCGAGCTCCATGCCACGCTCAAAAGCCTTAACTAGTTCCTCTCTTAGTAAGCAACGGTAAACCGCGCGCCCGGGAACTGCGGATCTTCGACCTCGTCCAGCAGCGCCACCGCGTAATCCTCAACGGTGATCCGGCTTTGGTCCCGTTCATCCGTGATCAAACGATCCAAGCCAATCCGGAACTGCCCCGTCCGTATGCCGGGTTCAATGACCGCCGGCGGACAGATCACCGTCCAGTCCAGGCCGGAAGCCTGATACAACGCCAGCGCCTCGTTGTGCGCCCGGGCCAGCGGACGAATCTCCTCCGGAAACTCCGGCGAGTCCATCAGCCGGACGCCCGGCGCAACCTCAAGGCTTCCCGCGCCTCCAACGGCGATCAGCCTGCGTGCGCCGCCGCGTCTCGTTCCTTCGATCAGGCAGCGCGTCGCCTCCTGCATCTCATCCTCATCCCCAAAGCGCGGCCCGTAAGCGCTAATCACAACATCCTGCCCCTCCGCCGCCTTGGCGATGGAATCGGGCATCAAAATATCCCCTTCGATCACGCGCAGCGTTCCTTGTTTGCCTTTCGCCGCTCCCGTCCCCGTTTCCTGCAGGTCCGCTTCGGCAAGCCGCGACGGATCGCGCACCACCGCCGTCACGTCATGCCCTCGCCGCAGCGCTTCGGCCAAAATTCTTTTTCCAAACGTGCCCGTAGCCCCAAACAATACGATATTCATTGGTTATCCATTCCGTCCTCTCTACGCTTGTCGTCAACCCAATTCGGCTGCTCTTATTATAATCATCCCAAAAAGGCAGTTCAAAACACCGCCGGCCCCCGGTACCGCCAAGTTTTGTGGTTCCCCGGCCATTTCCCTCGCCGTATAGGCTCCAAGAAAAGCGAGCCCTTAGAGAGCCCATTATGGAGCCAGATTGGATATTTCCAATCAGAGCTGTTCGATCGGCCATACAAAAAGAACTCCCGGCAGTTCTGCCGGGAGCTTAACCAGTCTTAATATCCGCAGGGCCGTTCAACCCGCTTTGCCGAGCAAAAAACTCACGATCAAAATGACGAAAACGACCGCCGTGATCAGCACGAAACGGTAATCCTTTTCCGCCAAAAACACAAACAGCGAAACAAACACGCGGAGCACCGGAGTCAGGATCAGCAGCAGCAGCCCCGCCTGAATGATGGCGGCCGATTTCATGGCGGCCAGCCCTTGCGCGATGTCCCCAAAGCTGGTCGGGAACGTGTCCCCCGGGTAGCCGCTGTCCCCCGTCACCAAAAATAGCAGCAGGCCGGCGATGATCACGACGGCGGCCACGATGACGCCGATCCGCAGCATTTTGCTGACGACGATTTCCGCGGCGATGGCACGGTTTTTATCCGCAGGATGGCTTTCGTTCATGTTAACCCCTCCATCCTTGGTAGATCATTTGGCAGGCGATATAAATCATCACCGGAATAAAAAGCTTGCGGATCGTTTTGCTTTTCAGCCGCTGCATGATCCGCGACCCTACGGTGGCCCCGACAAGAACGCCCAGCGCCACCGGGGCGGAAATGGTCGGAATGATGTCTCCGCGCAGCAAATAAATGCCCGCGCTGGCCGCCGCCGTGACCCCCATCATAAAATTGCTGGTGGCCGTGGACACCTTCAGCGGCATTTTCATAAACACGTCCATCGCCATCACCTTAAAGCTGCCGCTGCCGATCCCGAGCAAGCCGGAAACGACGCCCGCCCCGTACATGACCCCGAAGCCTTCATAAACCCGGTCGATGTTGTAGGCTACGCTTTTGCCGATCGCTTTGTCGTAATACTCTCCCTGCAACCCCAGCTTTTTCGCGAGGGGATGGAGCCGGACGCCCTCCGGCACTTCCTCCTTGCCTTTTTTGATCATAGAATAAGCCGAATAAAGCAACAACAGAGCAAAAATGAAAAATAAAATCCGCGGCGCGATCAACGCTCCGATAAAAGCCCCCGTAATTGCCCCGACGGTCGTGGCGATTTCCAGAAACATGCCGACCCGCAAGTTGGTGATCCGGTCGCGCAGGTAAGCCACCGCCGAGCCGCTGGACGTGGCGATGACGGATATAATGCTCGCCCCGATTGCATGGTTGATGTCAACGCCAAACAGCAGGGTGAGCGCCGGCGTAACGATAATGCCCCCGCCGAGGCCCAGAATCGAGCCCACGATCCCCGCCAATATGGCGATTAGAAAAATTTCAATAACGATCGTTGTCAAAACTGCATCTCCTTTGCTGATCATTTTCCGTGACGATTTGCAGAAATGCCGACCACGATGCGCAACGTTGGTGCTAAACCGGCGTATGATGCGCGCGGAGAATGGCCATATGTACACTCCTTCCGATAACCGCAAAAAAAACATCGCCTGCTCCTATCGTCAGCTACCAAGTATAACACTTTGCTTTTCAGACTTCACCCTCAATTTCCGGGAATTTCCGCTTTTTTGACGAAGCGCCTTGAAATTCGCCATGCTCCTGTGCAATAGTGGAAGGAGGAAAATGGAAAGGGGGATCACGGTGTCCTTTTCGGAATGGATAACTTGGTTTCGGCTGCATCAGGGGTCCGCTGTAACCGCCTTCCTGGCGCTCGTGATTTTTCTCTGGTTGTACGGGACCGCCCGCCGCAGAGCGGCGTTTGAAGAACATAAACGGCTGGAGCATTTGAAAAACAGCCTGGAATTGTACGCGGCTGCGGTCGCGGCGTTGATGCGCGCTTTGGACAAGCCTGCTCTCTCGGGGGCGGGAAAACGCTTATTATTGAACAAATTGCTGGCATTGCGCGCCGCTCCTTACGCCACGGAAAACGCGCTGACGCAAATTTCGGCCTACGCCGCCGACGGCGACGCCGCTCGGCTTGAACTGCTGCTGAAGACACTGGAGAGGGAGAGCGAGCAGTTGATCGCCGAACGGGACAAGCTGCTGCGCCAAATGGAGCAGCCGGGATGGGGACAATGGCTGTGGCGTTATTTTCGTCCTTCACTGCCGTTTCTATTTGCGGCCGGGTTGTTTTTCACCTTCTTATGGCTGCTGCAACTGGTGGACGAGTCTTTTCCGGCCCCGGCCGAAGGGGCTGACCGCTGGCGTCTTTGGGCGTCCTGGATCCAGCTCGTTTCAACCTGGTTGGCGCTGGGGGTGTTTTATCCGGCAGCGATGAGCCTCCGCCGCAAAAACGCAAGCTCGGCGCTCGCCCGGATTCTTGCCGTGCTGATCGCCGTGTTGGCCTTATTCCATCTGGCTGGATACGTGTTTGCTCCGTATATTTTGGGCCTGCAGCTGCTGCTTTTCGGCTGGGGTTACCGCCTGAACGGCCGCAAGCCGCGGAAATCGCGCCCATATGTCGGCCATCCATCGGCGGCTTCCGGCGACGGCAGCGACGGCGGCCACCCGGACGCCACAAAGGACGGCGAACCGCGGGACCGGTAATCGTGTGTGGGCAACTCCCGACGCTCACGGCGTCGGGATGCCATTAGAATACACCGTCGGAGCCCGGCCGCAAGCAAAATGCCGCGAAACGCCGCGAAATGCAAAAGTGCAGTTCATCCCCACCCAAACAACCATATTTCTCCAGCCCCCAACTACATCAAGGTCTATTCTCCGATTCCATGCTGCGAAAGTTGAGTCAGAATAATATTTATTTGGTCTTTTTAAAATGCGTTTTGTATGATCTTCATTTTTAGAGGATATTGAGGTACTTAAAATCGCGGGAAAGGCTAATACACTATCAACCGGATATAATAAGCATGAGTACAACAAGATCGATATATAAATTTATTATATGGTTTCCAAATTTGTAAATTAATTAATTCATGTTATAATGAATTTAGTTACGGAAGGGGGAAACTTTCATGATTGACGATCACGGAAAACCTTTTTCTAGTCCTGCCGATCCACACGGTGCTAAGGCTAATTTTGATACAAATGAAAAAAAGCTACATTCACATGGTGTTTCTGGGCTTTGGAGACAAATTACAAATTTATTGATTTTAGTTGGAGTAATTGCAGCAATTATTCTGCTGAGTAGAATTTTTTAATTATTATATAAAGAAAAAAGCCGTTGCTTTTTACTCTTGCAACGGCTTTTTTCTTTATTTTGTTTCTAGGGCAGGAATGTGAATCCGGCTAATGTTCTTGCACTTGTTTCATGAATATACTTCGAATTGATTCTCAATACTCCTACACCCTGAAGTACCGCAGCTCCAAGAATTGCACCCTCAGTAACATACTTACCAATTACTGTACCGGCTTCAGGAGACCCCTCACAAATAAATCGATCCCCACACTTACATTTATAGAGGCCAGGGGTAACCTCCCAGTGTATGCGATTATAATCTTCATCACATAGGAAGGCAAATCCTTGGGGTCTCATTTGGTGGTTGCCTGGATAATAGGTACATGTTGCTTCTGGCATAAATCAACAGCTCCTTTTTTTATTAATATCGTTTGTTTTTCTTGAGAAGATGGTCTATAAAAAGATCTTTAAAGTCCGCTTTTTTTATAAACACCATGTTTGATTTCCCCGGCCGGCGAAGAGATGATCTGAGTGAACGGTGCTTTTCCCCACTCCTTGGATCAGCCCCTTGTCCGACACAACATTGGCGAACAGCTCATGGATCTGCTCCGCCTTGCCGTGAGCGGACTCCTGACTATGTTCCGCAGGGAATAAACTGCATGTCGAGCGAATACATCCGCTTGAACCGGCGGTTCAACTCGCGGGTCTGCTCCGATTTCGGCAGCTGCACGAACAAACTCGGTTCCGGCAAGCCTTCCGACTCCGCCCGGTGTAAACCGATAGCTCCGGAAACCAGGTCGCGGGCGTAGACGCTACGTTACTCATCACGTCATTTCAAGGCAATCTGCGCCAAATTCTCACCTTCCTTCATTTGCGTATGGTGTTCCCGCCGATGTTTAGAGAAAATGGTCGGCGAGCATTAGCAAACGCTAAGCGTTTGGTCACGCCCCCCCATTGCGAATCGCCCCCTCAGGCACCCCTACGATTTGCACTTTGTTCGAACGTCCTTCCTCTATAGGCGCCTACCTGGTCTCATCACCCGTTGCAATGGGGGACGACCGGTTAGGAGCACTGCGCGGCCCCAAAACTCGGCGAGAAAAAGCAGGACCGTGAAAGTGTCATTCACGGCCCTGCAAAGATGAAGGTTTACCTTCTTCGACACTATCATTGTATCTTGGATCGTCGACGATCATCGGCCTTTAAGCGGACAGAGAGAGGACAGTAATGACTTTGCCTAGTTACATCAGGGCTTATTTACCGATTTCATGCTGCGAAAAGAGCGCGTTTGGAGGTAACTTTTCTTTCGACATCAGGCAGCCGATCCCACGAAGTTTATACTTTTTGATATCTTAAAAAGGCTCAAAACCGAGATCAGTGCTTGACCAAATAAATTATGACTTTGGCTCTGATGTGGCTGTCTATAGCGTTTGTGTCTTGGTATCCCTGCATGCTGCCTTGCACGATTATCCCTTTTGTTCAGGGGTAAAGGGTGGGGGCTAATCACGATCCTTTCATTTTTCCCGGTGTCTTGCCTCATTCCTCCCGTCAGGTCTGCTTCACTTCTCCTAAACCTCCTTCTCACAAACCTGTCTAACGATCTCGAACATGTCTGCTTCTCCCAAACATATTTTCTTCTCCTGAATTTATCTTCCTCTCTGCTTCCCGATCAAACGGGATAATCGTGCAAAGCGTCCGGACAGCGGATGTTGATCTGCCGATCTGCCGACCAACCCACCGGCCTTTCCTGTCCTCAAGCTTTCAACGCTCTTCCGATATTTCTTGCCACGATCGGTTACCGGCTTGACTGTCAAGCGCTGATTATTAAGTTGAGCCCTTAAAAACAACAAAACCCCGCTCCTAAAGCAGCACGGCGCTTGGCCTTCGCTGCCCGGAGCGGGGTTGTCTTAATGAGATCAGTTCGACACGGAACCCGATTCGCGTAAAGACTTGACTGCGTGGCGGGACGACTTGGCAGATCTGGCCGAACCGGCCGAGCTGCCCGAACTTAATTCATACCGCTTTCGTTCCGTGCGTTCGACTTGAACGATCTGCCCTTCATGAACAACGATGTTCAGAGAGCCGAATTCCATGCCACCCAACAGCCCGGCAATTCGTTCCAACCAGACATCGTCTACCTTTAGTGGTCTTGCCATTTTTATCGCCCTCCTGTTCTTTAGCGAATCTTTGGACTCACGCCTTGTTTTAGTGGCTGCTTTTGCGCGTAAACCAGCTTTTGAGCAGCAGTGTGACGAGCGCCAGCATCAGCAGCAAGGACGCCACCGCAAACGATGCGGAAAACTGGTATTCGTTATACAAAATTTCCACATGCAGCGGCAGCGTGTTGGTTTCTCCCCGGATATGGCCGGATACGACGGACACGGCGCCAAATTCCCCCATCGCTCTCGCATTGCACAAAATAATGCCGTACAGCAGCCCCCATTTGATATTTGGGAGCGTCACTTTCCAAAAGATCCGGAAGCCTCGCGCACCCAGCGTAACGGCGGCTTCTTCCTCCTGCTGTCCCTGATCCTCCATGAGCGGAATCAGTTCTCTGGCGACGAACGGGAAGGTCACGAACAAGGTCGCCAAAATGATGCCCGGCAACGCAAAAATAATCGTAATGTCATGCTCCTGCAGCCATGGCCCAAACCAGCCGTGAACCCCGTAGACGAGCACGTAAATGAGGCCGCCGATAACGGGGGAAACGGCAAAGGGCAGGTCGATCAGCGTCACGAGCACTTGCTTGCCGCGAAAATTGAATTTGGTAATCGCCCATGCGGCCGCCACGCCAAAAATCGTGTTCAGCGGAACGGTGATCACGGCGACGAGCAGCGTCAGCCGCAGCGCGGACAAGGCGTCGGGGTTGCGGATGGCTTCCACGTAAACCCCCCAGCCCTTTTTGAGGGCTTCCGTGATTACGACGGCCAGCGGCAGCACGATCAACCAGATCAGCACCAGCGCCGCGAGGGTGATGAGCACCCATTTTACGGCGCCCGATCTTTTTCGGGACTGGCGGCCGGGCGCAGTCGGCTTATGGGCAGCTAATGGTACAGAACCCGCCATATGATTTCCTCCTCCATGCTTGAATCATCCTGTTTGGCCCGTTATCTCGCGGTTTTGCGCATCCGGCGCTGCAGCGAGTTGATCAGCAGCAGCAGCACGAACGAGATGAGCAGCAGGATCATCGCCACCGCCGTCGCGCCGGCGTAGTCGAACTGCTCCAGCTTCGACATGATGAGCAGCGGGGCGATTTCCGTCTTCATCGGCATGTTGCCGGAAATAAACACGACCGAGCCATACTCCCCGATACCGCGGGAAAAAGCCAGCGCAAACCCGGTGAGCAGCGGCGGCAACAGCTCCGGCAGCACAACCGACCGGAACGTGCGGAACCGGCTGGCGCCCAGGGTGGCCGCAGCCTCCTCCACTTCCGCGTCGAGATCCTGGAGCACCGGCTGGACCGTCCGGACGACAAACGGGATGCCGATAAACATCAGCGCCAGCGTGATCCCTATCGGCGTAAACGCGATGCGGATGCCCAGCGGCTCAAGCAAGGAGCCGATCCAGCCATTCGACGAGTAGATCGCCGTCAGCGATACTCCGGCCACCGCGGTGGGCAGCGCAAATGGAAGATCGATCATGGAGTCAAACAGTCTTTTTCCGGGAAAATCATATCTGACAAGCACCCAAGCCAGCAGCAGCCCCAGCACGGCATCGATCAGACCGGCGGCCGCCGCAGTCAGAAAGCTGACCCGATAAGAGGCCAACACCCGCGGATCCGTGGCGACATCCCAAAACTTTTCCCAGGTAAGTCCCGTAGAATTCAGCAGCAAGGCGGAGAGCGGGATCAGCACGATCAAGCTCAAATAAAGCACACTGTATCCCATAGTTAGCCCGAATCCTGGCAGTACTCCGCGCTTCGTGGCGCTACTGTGCATGTTACTTCATCCTTTCTCCTGTTTCAGGCCGGAGAGCGGCTCAGCGGTTTGTTTGCGCCGCCTCTCCGGGACCTATCCTCCGCTTTGTACGGCCGGTTATTGAGGTACGTAAATCTGGCTGAAAACGCCGCCATCGCTAAAATGTTTCTGCTGCGCTTCCGCCCATCCGCCAAACTCCTCGTCAATCGTAAACAGCTTGATGTCGGGGAACTGGTCGGTAAACTTGGCTTTTACGCTGTCCAGTGTCGGACGGTAATAATTTTCCGCCGCGATCGTCTGTCCTTCCTCCGAGTACAAATATTTCAGGTATGCTTCGGCGACTTCCCGGGTTCCGTGTTTGTCGGCGTTTTTGTCCACAACCGCTACGGGAGGTTCGGCCAGGATGCTTTCCGATGGATAAACGATATCGAATTTGTCCGGTCCGAGCTCTTTTACGGAAAGCCAGGCTTCGTTTTCCCAGGCGAGCAGCACATCGCCCAGTCCGCGTTCAACAAAGGTCGTCGTCGCCCCGCGGGCGCCGCTGTCCAGAACAGGAACGTGCCGGAACAGTTCCTTGACGAATTCCTGCGCTTTGGCTTCATCGTTATTATTATGGTGCAAGGCGTATCCCCATGCCGCCAGGTAGTTCCAGCGGGCGCCCCCCGAGGTTTGCGGGTTCGGCGTAATGACCTCCACCCCATCTTTGATCAGATCGTCCCAGTCCTTGATCCCTTTCGGATTGCCTTTACGCACCAAAAACACAATCGTCGAGGTATAAGGAGAACTGTTATATTCATATTTCTGCTGCCAGCCCTCATTGATCTGGCCGCTTTGCTGAATGGCGTCGATATCGTATCCTAACGCCAGCGTAACCACGTCCGCCCCCAGGCCGTCGATCACCGCCCGGCTCTGTTTGCCCGAGCCGCCGTGCGACTGCTTGATCGTGACTTTTTGACCTTTCTCTTTCTCCCAATAAGCGGCAAATGCTGCGTTGTATTTTTCGTATAGCTCTCGGGTCGGGTCGTAGGATACGTTCAGCAGTTCCACTTCCTTAAGCTTCTCCCCGCTGCCTGAAGAAGCGGCTTCCGCGCTCGCCTCCTCGCCCCGCTTGTTATCCGCCGAGCAGGCCGTCATCACCGTCAGCATCGCCAGCACCAAACTCATTAGAACCCCTTGCTTCCACAGTTTGATCATCGTATCACTCCCCTTGCTCTCTTGATATTTTGCTTGCACCGCCGGTAGGCTTCATACCGCCCGTCATCCCCTAAAAGGAGGAAACGGAGAAACGCCCAATCCCTACGGTCAAACCGAGCGACTACCCGTGTCTGCCAAGGCAATAGAGCGTTCCTCCGCCCGTACGGTTAGAACATTTAAAATTATTCCTACCTGTTTAGTATGCTATGGTGTTATTTTATTATCGAGGGCCTAAAATTGTCAAACATTTTATTCAAAAAAACCAAATTATTTATAAGGTCCCCTTATATTGCGAAAGACGAATGTACGAGCCGCAAAATGGGAATGATTATTCGTTAAATTGTGGAGTTTGGGGCGGAATGCAAGTACCTGCAGTGAGGTCTGCGCATATGTCCGGGTTGAAGAAAAGGCATGGTTAGATGCGGTGGATGTGGTCAGTAGATACGGTAGATGCGGTAGATGTGGTAGATGTGGTCAGTAGATGCGGTTAAATGCGGTAAGTAGAAGTGTTAAGATGCGGTCAGGTTAGCTTAGGGGATGGCTAGGGGATGGCTAGGGGATGGCTAGGGGGTGGCCGGATTGGAACGGATCGAACGTGAAGATCAAGCGTGGATATGCAGGTTATACTGGTTAACCTCTTGAACCGTGGATAATCGCGGATAGCGGATAGACGGTACTTTTGGGGCGCGGGTCTGGTATTGCGATGGTGAGCGGACCGATCAAACATAGCGGCTCCAACAATAGAGGTAAAAAATGTCGCTATATCTCGCTTTTCACATTCAGCGGAAAAATAGCGGAATTTATTACCGCTATTCTTCGTCAGACGCGTACATTTACTCGATTTCAGCCGGTCTGCACACAAATAACGACATTTTTTTCCTC
This sequence comes from Paenibacillus oralis, assembly GCF_003863965.1. Taxonomy (GTDB): domain Bacteria; phylum Bacillota; class Bacilli; order Paenibacillales; family Paenibacillaceae; genus Fontibacillus; species Fontibacillus oralis. The sequence continues at coordinate 2,681,332 of NZ_RRCN01000001.1, read as the reverse complement.
TATTTCAACAAAACAGCTCAAATCGTGGGAAATAACGCCATAAATTACCGTTATTCTCAAAAGAGGGACATTACTTTTGCATCAAAGTTGATAAGATGCGTATCTCTTTCCATTCTAACGCTCGCCACAGCGGCTATTTGCTCCAAAAACGCCGATTTCAAATTCTAACGGTTGCCATATCGCTTATTTCGCTTAAACCCAGCTATTTTTGTTCAGATCAGGGCAAATAACAGCGATTACAACCGTTAGAATTTAGAAAGGGTCTTTATTCGCAAAATAGCGGCTGTTACAACCGTTAGATTTCCGGCGGGAGCGAATACGTGCCTGCCCCTGCCCTAGAATTCAGCGGCTCGATGCAAGAGACCTTGGCGATGGCCAGCTCCTGGCCGGCAGGCGACAGCTGGCCTGTTTCCGCATCCCGCCGGAATGCCACGATATTGCCGCTGTATTGGTTCGCCACCAGCACGTAGCCGTCCAGCACGGCGAAGTTCCGCGGCCAGTTCCCGCCGGTCCCGATCCACTCCGGGTCGCCAAGCTTGCCGCTCGCCGGATCGATGCGGAAGCGGACGAGACTGTTATGCCCCCGGTTGGAGCCGTACAGGAAGCGGCCGTCCGGCGACAGATGAATGTCGGCCGGATAGTTCTCGCCCCGGAAATCCCCGGGTAAGGTGCCGACATGCTCCAGAGGTTCCAGGCGCCTTTGATCCACGTCACAAGCGTAAACGGTCAGCGTATTGTTTAATTCATTCATTCCGTAGGCGTACCGCCCGGAAGGATGAATGACAAAATGGCGCGGGCCGGAGCCGTCCGGCAGCCGTGCCTCCCCGTGCTTCACCAGCTTTCCGTCCTCCAGCCGGTAAATCACGATCCGGTCGATCCCCAGATCGGAGACGTAAGCACACCTCCCGTCCCGGCTGGGAACGGCGCTGTGCGCATGGGGCCCCTCCTGCCGTTCCAGATGAACGCCGCCGCCTTCATGCTGAACGTTCGATCGTATCCCCGCCAGCGCCCCGTCTTCGCCCAGCGTAAAGCTGATCACATTGCCGCTGGAATAATTGGAGGCAAGCAGCCAACCCTCCTCGCCGGCCTTCGCCAGCGCGAGATGGCAGGGATCCGCCCCCAGCGTCGGAAGCTCGTTCAGCTTCGTCAATCCGCCGTCCGCCGGATTGATCGCGAAACTGGCCGTTCTCCCTTCGCTCTGCTCGCTGACCGTATAAAGCCGCCATGCGTCCATATCCGCGATCACGAAAGAAGGATTTACAATCCCATCCGTTTGCCCGAGGATGCGCATGGCGCCGCTCCGCAAGTCCAGTTCGCATAAATAAATTCCCGGGCCGCCCGGCTCAGCATAAGATCCTGCGTAAAACAACCGGGAATCCGTTCGATCGAAAATACTCACCTCAGCACTCCTCCCTGGGCTTTCCGCGCTTCCAACAGATCCTTCATATCCTTATATTTACCCGTACAATGCTCTCTTCCGGCCTGGCTGTCGGTTTCATCCAGCATCCGTTTGACCTCCGACAAGGAAAGTTCATCGAAATACGACTCCAGCCGTTGCTCCCCGCCGGTGAAAATCCGGTCCATGACGGTGTGCATATTGGAAGATACTTGGCAGGTGGACTCCTCGCTGCCGGAGCACCAGCCCGGATGCAGCGAACCGCGCGCAAACATTCGGTACAAGTCGCCCAAAGTCACCCGCGCAAGTTCCGTATTGAGCTGATATCCTCCGCCGACGCCCTCCTTCGTTGTCACCAAACCGTGCTTCCGCAGCGAACTAAGCACTTTGCGCACGCGGGCCGGATGGGTCGCGACGCTGCAGGCGATTTGCTCGCTGTTAGCCATTTGCTCCTCTTTGTTGTCCAGAAACAACAGACAATGGACCGCAACCGTGAATTCGCTATTCATTGTCCTTCCCCCTTTACCTTGGCAGGTTTGAAACATGAGCGGCCGATTATGTTATAATGTTCTCGCGAAATACTATTAGAGGTTGTTCAAAAAGTCGTCTTTTGATCACGAAGCAGGTCGGGAAGTGGTCTCGACATCGAATCTTGGATTCAGCCGGGCCTTCCGTTGCTCACGTACCCAAAACGTACGCTCCGCTACTCAGTCCCTAGCTTCATCCAACCTTCTCGGTGCTGAAAACCCGACTTTTTGAACACGCACTATTAACAAGTATTTAGTTTTGTCAAACAATCACTTCTTTATATAGAAAGGGATCTCCCATGAATGCGATAAACCCTTCTTACCTGCAAATCGCCTTTACTTTCGGCGCCTTGTTCATGGCGGTAGCCGTGCTGTTTATCCGCCTCAAGGCGAGCCGCCGGCCCGTGACGATCCGGAAAATCATCATCCCCCCGCTTGGCATGACGACCGGGTTTATGATGTTCGTCGTTCCCGAGACGCATATTCCCGTCACTTGGGGGATCATCGCCTTTGCTCTCGGCTGGCTGCTGTTCTCCTATCCGCTCATCCGGACCACAAAATTCGAGAAGGTGGACGGCCAGGTCTATGCCCAGCGCTCGCGCAGCTTTATTTTTATTCTGATCGGCCTGCTCGCTGTCCGCATGCTGCTTCACGAAGCGGTGGAGCAATATATCTCCGTGCTTCAGACCGGTGCCGTCTTCTTTCTGCTGGCCTACGGAATGATTATCCGCTGGCGGCTGTTTATGCTGAAGCAATACCGCGCCATGACGGCAGGCCCTGACAGCCCTTCCAATTCCGATTAAAGCTCCGCGGGCTGCGAGTCCGTCCAGCCTTCGACCACAGACCGGTTGCGGCCCGCCTCCTTCGCTTTATACAAGCAGCGGTCGGCGCAGCCGATCAAATCCTGCCCGCTGACCGGATCAAGCGGCGAAATGCAGCAGCCCCCGATGCTGATCGTGACGCAGCCGGAAACCGCGGAAACTTCATGGGGGATGGCCAACCCGGACACCGCCCTGCGAAGCTTCTCCGCTATATTCCGGGTTTGGCGGTCGTCACAATCCGACAAGACCACGACAAATTCCTCCCCGCCGTAACGCGCCGCAAACCCGCCCAACGCTTGCACCCTTTTGTGGATCGTTTGGGCGATGGAACGCAGCACCTCGTCCCCGCCCTGATGTCCATAGTGATCATTGTAGGCTTTAAAGCAATCCACATCGATGATAAGCAGCGACAAGGACGTCGATCTCCCCCCCGGCGAGGCCATTTCCCGCGACAAAATCTCATCAAAACGGCGGCGGTTCGGAATTCCGGTCAATCCGTCCAATTGGGTCAGCCGGGTTAATTTCTCGTTGGCTTTCTCCAGCTCGAAGCCGGACTCAATCAATTGCCGGTGTTGTTCCGAAAGCCGGATAAACAGCCGGTTCACCTCGTTCACCACCGAGCAGATTACGGCCATTGCCGCAATGACCGAATTAATTTTGGCCAAGTACCAGCCGAGCGAAAACCGGGTGCCGACCAGCAAGGTCAGCGTTACGTCCATCATAAGCGCAACGATCGCCACCGTCAGCCACAAGTGCAGTACCGTGTGGCCTTTGTTTCTCCAGGCCATCACGATCAGTGCCGCCAAGTTCAGCAGCCATACGGCAGGGCCGATCCCGGACGAATTTAACTGCCGGTAATCGCTGTGACGTATAATTTCGGGCAGCGCCCGCTCCCCGAGGACCGACAATTCAATAATGCCAAGCGCAAGCAGCAAAGTAAACGAAATGCCCGCCGCGCCCCAATTGAAAATATGCTCTTTTTTCTCGATCGGCTTTGGCCATATCGATTGTGTGAACACGTACAGCAAAATCCCCAAAGAAAATCCGCTGTGCCAAAACACCCACAACCATCCCGCAGCCTGACTGCGCTCGCCGAAATACCAGGCATCGGAAAACAGCCCCGGAAACGTAATAATATGCGCAGCGGTAATGATTCCGGTAAACAGGTAAGTGCAGGACAACACCAGCAGCGACGGAATTCCGGACGCCCGGTATTGACCGTAGACAATAAAAGCGGTAAGCAGATCCCCGAATATGAGCCAGGCGATGGCAGCGGCAAAAAAAAGCTCCAACCCGGGCGAATTTCTTATGCCGAGCGGAATCGCCGCCATCGACACGGCCACGATCAAAATGGCCAGAAAAACCGCCAATTTTCTTTGCTTGCTTCCGGAGGGAATGTCGAAAACCTGTGATGCCACCTTGTAATTTCCATGCATAGGCGGGCAATTCCCCCCTTCTGGTTGTTTTTCGTGTAGTACCTCCAACATATTAGATTTTAAATGGAGATGCAATCTTTTTCTCCCGGCTCCCACAAAACGGCAAACAGCCGCATTCGCTTCATGGCGAACGCGGCTATTTGGGACAAGTAGGGTATTTATCGGATTACGCCTAAGAAGACGTTCTCGGATCGAAAGTGGGATTCTTCAGTTGAGGCAGCATCCTCATCCCCTTCTCCATTTCCGAAGAGCATAAAGGACACACCGGCGTATAATCGAACGTAAAATTATCCCGCATCCAGCCATTGCAATCCTCGCTGATGCAAGACCAGACCGGCGTGTTCTCCTCGGGAATTTCCTCCAACGGTTTTTTACGGTAGCTCATCTTTTTCCTCCTCAAAATGGATGTTGGTCAACCAATTCGGCAAGCAGCCAAGCGCCGCTTATATGAGCTGAATAAAAACGGCTCCTGGCGCAAAAATGGGCGCACCAAGAGCGTAATGCCTATCTAAAAAAAATTCACACATTGAAAAAAGTTCCATATATAAAGTGACACTCTTTTCAATGTGTGAATACTGCGTTCTCGAATCATAAGCTGATTCAATTATAACGGTTTACCAAATAAAACGCAAATCTCCTGATATTTCAAGCCGATTCCCTTTGCCAACTGGACAGACGGGCCGGGGGAAATTATAATGACTATTAAAATCCACAGTTGAATAGTTCAGGGGTGCTGGAATCGGCCGGCTGAGATTGTGTCCCTTCAAGATACTGACCCTTTAACCTGATCTGGATAATGCCAGCGTAGGGAGCCGTTATGGATGGAACATCAATTCATGTCATTCCGCCAGCCTATCAGCGTCCCGACCGGGACGTTTTTTTTGTTGTCTGGACCTTACGTCCGGAAGGTTTCGGAGCTTCCAGGTTAAATGAACAAACTGCGGAAATTTAACATTAAAAAGGGAGAGATATTGCTGTGAAAAAAAACATGCGGGCTTCCCTCGCGGCGGTCCTATCCTGCCTCCTGCTGGTCCTGGCCGGCTGCGGCGGCCAAGCTGCCGGCGGCAACGGGGGCAATTCGTCCGCGGGTGCCGCTGCGGACAATGGAGGCGCCAAGGCGCCGCGTGACATTAAGCTCGTGCTCGACTGGAGCCCCAACACGAACCACACCGGCTTATACGCCGCCAAAGAGCTGGGCTATTTTGAAGAGGAAGGCCTGAACGTGGATATCGTGCTCCCGGGCTCCGGCGGCGCGGAAGCGATGGTCGCTTCCGGCGAGGCGCCGTTTGGCGTCAGCGTGCAGGAGAACGTCACGCAAAGCCGGACGCAAGGCGTTCCGCTCGTATCGATCGCGGCCGTTATTCAGCACAACACCTCCGGCTTCGCCGCTCCGGCCGGCAAAAACATCAAATCGCCGAAAGATTTTGAAGGCAAAACTTACGGCGGATGGGGGTCTCCGGTAGAAGAAGCCGTCATGAAATCCATCATGGACCTGGAAGGCGCCGACGTCGGCAAAGTCAAATTCCTCAACATCGGAGATGCCGACTACTTCACCGCCGTGAAGCGCGACATCGACTTCGCCTGGATTTTTTACGCCTGGACCGGCATTGAAGCGGAGCTTCGAGGCGAGCCGCTCGATATGTTGTACGTCAAGGACTACTCGGATAAGCTCGACTATTACACGCCCGTTATCGTGACGAACGAGAAGACGATCGCAAACGATCCCGAGCTGGTCAAGTCGTTTATGCGCGCCGTGTCCAAAGGATACAATTACGCCATCGATCATCCGGAAGAAGCGGCGCAAATTTTGCTGAAGGCCGTACCTGAACTCGACCATGACCTGGTCGTCGCCAGCCAGAAGTGGCTTAGCCCGAAATACCGGGATGACGCGGCCCGCTGGGGCGAGCAGAAAAAAGAAGTGTGGCAGAACTACTCCGACTGGATGCACGAGCGCGGGCTGCTGGAGAAGCCGATTGATGTTGATGCCGCGTTTACAAACGAGTTTTTGCCTGCCGAGTAATGAGAAATAAACCGAGAGAGGATGTTAAATTTATGCCAAATGCACTGCTCAGCATTCAAATCATTCCGAAAACGCCCAACGGCGAAGACGTCATTCCGTATGTAGACCGCGCGATCGAGGTCATTCAGGCCTCCGGGGTCAAATATCAGGTGAATCCGCTGGAGACCACGATGGAGGGCGATTTGGACGAGCTGCTGGCCATTGTCAAAAAGATGAACGAAGCCGTCATCGAGTTCGGCAGCACAGGGATCATTTCGCAGATTAAAATTTCTTACAACCCGCAGGGCGTCAGTATGGATAAGCTGACCGAGAAATACCGCCTATGAATTTCCGCAGCCTTTGGAACAGCGTATGGCCGCCGCTTACGGCGGTCATCCTGTTTTTGCTCCTTTGGCAAGGGGCTACGGTATGGTTCCATATTGATCAATGGATTTTGCCCAGCCCGGTTGACATCGGCCGCGAAGCGGCTGGCGAAGCGGCCGGTTTATGGGAGCACACCTTCGCCACGCTGCGCCTGATGTTGGCCGGATTCGCCATCGGCACGCTGGTCGGCCTGCTGGTCGCTTTTGTGCTGCATTATGTGCCGTTTCTGAAAGCATCGCTTTATCCGCTGATCATCTTGAGCCAAAACGTGCCCAGCATCGCGCTGGCCCCGCTGCTTATGATCTGGTTCGGCTTCGGCATGCTGCCCAAAATCATCGTCATTACGCTCGTCTGCTTTTTCCCCGTGGCCGTTGCCGCCATGGACGGACTGAACCGGACGGACCGGGTGATGCTGAACTATATGCGGATGATCGGGGCGTCCAAAGGCCAGATTTTTCGCAAACTGGAAATCCCCTATGCCCTTCCCGCCATTCTTTCCGGCGTAAAAATCGCCGCAACCTACAGCGTGATGGGGGCCGTCATCGCCGAATGGATCGGCGCGGACAAGGGGATCGGCTATTATATGCTGCTGCAAAAATCGTCGTTTCGCACGGATAAAATTTTCGTCGCCATCGCCATTATCGTCGTGATCAGCCTGGCCATGTTCGTCTGCGTCGCCCTGCTCGAAAAATGGCTGGTCCGATACAAGCAGAAAGGGGATTAGCTCGCATGAATGTTCATACCGGAGAAAAAACGGCAGCCCCGTTAGCGCTTGAGGTACGCCATATTCATAAAACATTCCGTGATCGGCGTAAAGAGGTCCCCGTGCTGCGCGATATTTCGCTGGAGGTACACGCCGGCGAGTTCGTCTCGATCATCGGCCCGTCCGGCTGCGGCAAAAGCACCTTGTTCCACATGATCGGCGGTTTGACCGCCCCCGATCAGGGAGAGGTTTATTTGCAGGGCAGCAAGGTGACCGGACAACGTGGCCACATCAGCTATGTGCCGCAGCAGCCGGCGCTTTTTCCGTGGCGAAGCATTGAGGACAACGTCGTGCTTGCGCGGGAAATCGCCGGAATGAAGCGCGCGGGCGCGCGGAGCGAAGTACGGGAATGGCTGCGGAAAGCGGGACTGGGCGGCTTTGAAAAAGCGTATCCCCACACGCTGTCCGGCGGCATGCAGCAGCGGGCTTCCTTCCTGCGGGGACTGCTTGCTCCCCAGGAGGTGATGTGCCTGGACGAGCCTTTCAGCGCGCTGGATGCCTTGACACGCAGCGACATGCAGCGCTGGCTGCTGGAAATGTGGGAGGAAAACAAACGCTCCGTCCTGCTGATCACGCACAGCATAGACGAAGCGCTGATGTTGTCGGATACGATTTATTTGTTCTCGGGCCGTCCGGCCAGGGTGCTGCACACCATCAAGGTCCCATTTCCGCGCCCGCGCCGCGAGGATGTGGCCGAAGACCCGCTGTTCCTCGAACTGAAGCGCGACATCGCCCAGCGTATGGCCGCAGAACAGCAGTGCCAAAATTAAAGTATCGAATAAATGTTCAGCATGTCGTCGGATAACTTCATCAATGCGTGGACGACGTCGGGGTCAAATTGCGTTTCGCTGTGCCGCAAAAGCTCCAGTTTGGCCTCGCTCATCGTCAGCCTTTTCAGGCGGTAATGCCTGTCCGATGTCATGGAATCAAACGCGTCGACAACGGAACAGACCCGCGCGTTAAAAGGGATCTCCTCCCCTTTTAACCCGTCGGGATACCCTCCCCCATCCCAACGCTCGTGATGCCACCGAACGACTGCGACAACATCCGGCCCAAAGGCCGGATTCACCTCCACCAATTCGGCGCCAACCACCGGATGAAGCTTGATAATATTCCACTGCTGCTGCGTCAATGGCCCGCGATGCTCGATAATGCCGCGCGGTATCATCGTTTTCCCGATGTCGTGCATGAAGCAGCCTCGTATTAAACTGTCTTTCTCCGCCCCACCGATGCCCAGCGGTTCCGCAATCTTCTCCGCAAGCATGGCTACCCGGACGCAATGATGATAGGTTTCTGGATGTTTTCGCATAAGCATTTCAAACCACTTCACCGCATCGGGGTTATTATCCGTATACAAGTCATCCATGAATTCACTTGGACCAATCAACAAGTTTTGCCCCCTAAACCCTGTGTCGTCACTTGCCCGTCATATTCCCAGGTGGTTTTTCTAATATCAACGCTACAGGTCAATAAGAAAAAATCACGATTTTCCGTTAACTTTCACCGCGCATCACCCAATAATGTCAGAGCCCACGGTCAAAAAACGGTAAATGTCGTACAATAACAATTATGCGACATAAATGAGGAAGAAAATGGTCGAAATGTGGCAAGGATTGTAATTCATTTATGTTACATTATAGGACAAAAGAGCGAAATTTGCATTAATATTAGTCCGAAAATAGAGAAAAAGAACTATTGTTTTTATTCTATGAACTCCATCAGGCAGTCCTGAACGAAATCGGGGGCTGCTTTTTTCATTTGCTCCACGGTGTGAAGATAGCGCTGAGTCGTGTTTATATGCGCGTGTCCGAGCGTTTCCTGCACTTGCTGCAGCGATGCTCCCTGAAGCAGCGCCAGCGTCGCGTTCGTATGGCGTAGCCAGTGCGGCGTCGGTTCTTTACTGATGTTGCTCCGCTGGGCTGCACGTTTAATGATGCGTTCGATTTGCCTAGGCGTAATCGGAAAAAGCCTCAACTCCGCTTCCGGTTCGTCACAATTCGACAAATTTTGGGCGTGATGCTGATACAGCCTCCATAACTGCGGAGGAATTTTAACCTCTCTGCTTTTTCCCCTCTTGGCGTGGGAAATCGTTAACCAGATCGAGGTTTCCGTCGGATCGGTATGAAAGTCGCCCCATTTTATCCCGGTCAGTTCCGAAACGCGCAGGCCAAGCAGTACAAGGGACAGGCCGATGAGGTAGTTCCGGAGGCTCTCTTTTCGCAAACTGTTTAGCAGCTTGCCTACTTCGTTCCGCGTCAAATAATGCTTCCGGCTCGTTACCACCGCCGTCGGGATCCGGATGTTTTGGGTCGGATTATGGTCGAAAATTCCAATGCCCCGGTCGCTTCCCCATTTGTAAAAAGACTTCAAGGGCGCTATGAACGCCGCGACGCTTGCGGGTGCCAGCGGTTTTCCGGACTCGCGGTAAATGCCGTGCGTCAAATAAATTTTGTAAGCTTCGATTTCCCTCCAGGTTACATCCTTAAGCGGCATGCCCGATAAAAAACGCCTGAATTGTTCCAACGCACGGTAGTAATTTTTACGTGTATTCGGGGCATTTGAGCAAGCGGTCAAAAACATTTGGATCATCTGCTCGTCTTGATAGTCTTGTTTTGAAAAATGGAACGGATATTGTTTGGTAACTGCCGTCAATAAGTTCTGTTGCATTATCTTGTGTACCTCCTGTTGGCGATGTATAGTGTCGCATAATTGTTATTGTACGACATGAATAATCTTGTCATAAGAAAATATGTGAGATCACGGTAAAAACCGGCTTGCAAAGTTGTTTTCATGGATTGCAAAGTGATGTTCCGCGCTGACTGACACATGCCTGCACAAAGAGATATAATTAGGGGTATACACCGCCGCTTGAAAGGAGCGGATAATATGTCGTCCCATCTGCAAGAGTTACCGCCGGAAACGTTGTGGCCGAAGATCGATGCTCACGTTCATATAGATTTGTATGACGAGGCAGACCGGGAAAAGCTGCTGCAGGAGATGCCGGGAAACAAAGTGGAAGCTCTCATCGCCGTATCGATGAACCTGGCTTCCTCCCGGCTCAATTTGTCTCTTGCGGAGCGCTACCCTGGCCTCGTCTATCCGGCATTCGGTTATCATCCCGAACAGCCCGTGCCGTCTGAAGGCGAAGCAAACCGCCTCTTGGACTGGATGGAGGAGCATGCCCGCGAAATGATTGCTGTCGGCGAAATCGGGCTCCCCTACTATTTACGAAAAGAAGCGTCCGGGCAAGGCCGGCCTTTCGATCTCGAACCTTACCTTGAGCTGCTGGAGAGGCTGATGCTTGCGGCAAAACGTTTGGATAAACCCGTTGTGCTGCACGCCGTTTATGAAGATGCCGAGCTCGTATGCGACATGCTGGAACGGCACGGGCTGACCCGGGCTCATTTTCATTGGTTTAAAGGTTCGGAACAAACCGTCCGCCGCATGGCCGATCGCGGTTATTACGTCTCGTTTACGCCGGATATCCTGTACGAGCGGGACATTCAGGAGTTGGCCCGCATGTATCCGGCCGACCTGGTGATGGCCGAAACCGACGGCCCTTGGCCTTTTGAAGGGCCTTTCTCCGGCCGGCTCACCCATCCTGCGATGGTGGGACACGTCGCTGTCGCCTGGGCCGGCATTCGCGGAATCGCCCCGGAGGAAGCCGCCGCGGCGCTTTACGAGAATACCCGCCGTTTTTACGGGATATGACGTTTTGCGGCCGGCAGCGTTCTTCCGATGCTGTTTAGCGTTGGCCCATGGGTCATGGACAGGCTCCCGCCCCGCTGCAGTTAGGCGTACTTTTGTCTCGTAACGGACCGGAAAGCCGCTATTCGCTCATTTCACGCGTTTTCCACTAGTGTTGCGTCCAATCTGATTTGACAAGATACATTTTCCATCTGCACAAATATTCTAACGGTTGCCACAAGCGCTATTTGCTCCAAAAACGTTGATTTCAAATTGTAACGGTTGCCATGGCGCTTATTTCACTGAAATCCGGCTATTTTGCTTAGATTCAGGCAAATAACGGCGATCACAACCGTTAGAATTCAGAAAAGGTCTTTTTTCGGAAAATAGCCGCTGCTGCAACCGTTAGATTCCTGTGCGCATTTTCGCCACACCACAGCAATGCCTTGACACATCGCTAATAAAACGCAAAAAAACCTGCAAGCGCTTTGCAGGTTTTTTTCATGGAAAACTATTTTAATTCAAACCCCCGCTCCCGCAAAAATTCACGCAGGTGGAGCCGCGAGGGCTGGGCGAGTTTTTCCGCCATTAACACGGACCAAGGCGTATCTTTGGCCCCGCCTGTCCGCTCGCGCAAATACTTGGACATGGTCTCGTCATAGGCGGCAACATGCTCCTCTTCCCGGGAAACGTCGTACCCGTTCCAATGCAAAACAGCCTCCTGTGGAAGCCGCGGGCGTTGTCCCGGCTCCTGGTCCGGAACCCCCAGGCACATCCCGAACAGGGGATAAACCAAATCCGGCAATCCGAGCAATTCCGCCACCTTGGCGCTCTGATTGCGTATTCCGCCGATATATACGATGCCCAGCCCCAAGGATTCCGCGGCTACGGCGGCATTTTGCGCCGCCAGCGCGGCGTCTACCGTGGCGACGATGAAGTTTTCCACCGCTCCTTCATACGTTTCCTGTGCGGGAAGGTGCCGCTCAGCCGTATGTTTTAACCGCGACAAATCCCCGCACCAGACCAGAAATACAGGGCACTGCTCCACGTAAGCCTGGTTGCCGCACAACGCGGCCAGCGTTTTTTTGCGCTCCGGGTCGTTTACCGCAATAACCGTGTAAGCCTGCACGTTGCTTGAGGTGGAGGCCATTTGCCCCGCAGCAACGATCGTTTCGACCTGCTCCCGGCTCACCGGCTGCCTGCTGAACTTCCGGATCGAACGATGGGCCATTAGCAATGATATCGTTTCGTTCGTCTTATTCATGCTTTTTTTCACTCCCAACCCTGCCATAATAAATTGAACCGCTTGATCCGTTTTCCAGTCCCATTATGGAACTTTCATGACCGATTAGCAAGCCGGGGAGCCCGATGCCGGACGCCCGTTGAAAAAGCGGCATGCCAAGGAGTAAACTTGCGGCGGCAGGCGGCAATCTTGGCGGACAAAAGCATGTGTTATACGAATACCGAAGCCGCGCTATACAGCAAATACACCGCCATCCCCCATACGATCAGCGCGGAGATCCGGTTGACCACCGCTTGAATCCGCCCGCCGCGATCGAGCCCCCCAAGCATCTTCCCCGCCAAAGCCAGGCCGAAAAACCAGAGCCACGACACCAGAATCGTCGCCAGCGTAAACGACCATTTGGCGCTTCCTGCGTATCCGAGCGAGCTCGTTCCGATCACGCCGACCGTATCAAGGATCGCGTGCGGATTCAGCAGCGATACCGACATGGCGAACATCGCCTGCTTTCGGGCAGGCAGGCCGGAATCAGCGTCATCAACCTGACGCGGTGCGGTTCGCCAAATCGACCAGCCCATGTAGACCATAAAACAGGCGCCTGCCGCAAACAGCGCCGTTTTCAGCCAAACGGCCGACAAAACGATCACCGACACGCCCAGCACCGCCAGCAAAATCAACGCCGTATCGCATAAGGCCGCCGTCAAAACAGCCGGAAAAGCCCGAACCAGTTTGCGTCCCGAAGCTCCTTGGTTAAATACGAACACATTTTGGGCGCCCAGCGGCAAAATCAGTCCAAACGCCAGCACAAAGCCATGCAAAGCAGCTCCCAGCATAAGGCGCACCCCCTTCCTATCCTCTCAGGCTTGACCGATCTTCTCAGGTTTGACCGATCTTCTCAGTTTGACCGGTGAAACCTATTGTACCCGCTGCCCCGCTTTATGGCTCCATCCATTTGGTTGGCTATCAAACCAACCAAACTGTATAATGAAGTTTGACGGTAACGAATCGGACAAGCTATTCAACCCCAATAGGAGGAAAACAGCGCTATGGAACAACCTTTATGGCAGCCGAACCGCAATTCGTCCGTTCCGCTGCACCGGCAAATCATGGAGCACTTCCGCGATAAAATCGCCGGCGGCGAATGGCCGGTCGGCACCCGCATCCCTTCGCAGCGCATGCTCGCCAAAAACCTCGGCGTCAACCGCAGCACCGTTGTCGCCGCGCTGGACGAGCTGGCGGCCGCGGGGATGATTCAAGGCAGCAAGGGCGGCGGGACCCGCGTCATCAACCAAACCTGGGGCGTGCTGGCCGCAGCTCCTCCTCCGGATTGGACCAGCTATGTAAGCGCTGGAACGCAGCGCCCGAATCTTCCCGCCGTGCAGGAAATCAACCGGGCCGAATTCCGCCCCGGCATCATCCGGCTGGGCACGGGGGAACTGTCCCCCGAGCTGCTGCCGCAGGCGGAGATGGGCGAGCTGCTGCGGCACATGGCCAACCGCCCGCCCAGCCTGGGCTACGGCGAACCCGCAGGGGACCTGCGGCTGCGGGAAATCATCGCCGGCAGGCTGAAAAAGCTCGGGATCGCCGCCTCCCCCTCGTCGCTGCTTATCGTATCCGGCGCGCTGCAGGCGCTCCAGCTCATTTCGGTAGGGCTGCTGCTGCGGGGGTCCACCGTTTTGCTGGAGCGGCCGTCCTACCTGTATTCGGTGCCCGTTTTCCAATCGGCCGGCATGAAGCTCCGGGGCATCCCAATGGACGCGGAGGGCCTGCGGGCCGATCTCGTCAGCGCTTACGCCAAACAGTATGAAGGAGCCCTGCTGTACACGATCCCGACGTTCCACAACCCGACCGGCACGGTCATGAGCGAAAAACGGCGCCAGTTGCTGCTGGAAAGCTGCGAAGCCGCCCGGCTGCCGATCGTCGAGGACGACGTGTACCGCGATCTTTGGCTGGATGCGCCGCCTCCGCTCCCGCTCAAGGCGCGCGACCAAAGCGGCGGCGTGCTGTATGTCGGCAGCCTGTCCAAAACGCTGAGCCCCGGGCTGCGCATCGGCTGGGTCGCCGGCCCCCCGCCCGTCATCGAGCGGCTCGCCGACATCAAGATGCAGAGTGATTACGGCTCCAGCGCCCTGTCTCAGCAGGCCGCCGCGGAATGGCTGGAAAGCGGGATGTACGACGCCTGGCTGGAACGGCTCCGCTCCGGGCTGCGGACCAGAAGGGACCTGGCCTTATCCGCGCTGAAGCAGCATTTTAGCGGTTTGGCGGCCTGGGAAGCTCCGCGCGGCGGTTTCTACATTTGGCTGAAGCTGAACGCTTCCCTGGCGCCTCGGGAGCTGTTCGACGCCGCGCTGAAAGCGGGCCTCCTGATCAACCCCGGGCATCTTTACGACCGGGAGGCCAACGACCGGCTGCGCCTTTCTTACGCTTACGCCGCGCCGGACGTGCTGGAGGAGGGCATCTCACGTTTAGCGGTGATCGTCAGATCGCTGTTACGCTGATGAGCAGGACGCGGCGACTTTAATGCAGTGAGGGAATGGAATGGACAAAATTCGGCTGCCCGAGAAACTTCGGCGAAAAAAATAAGAACATAAAATGTCCCTATTTCGGCGACATCCCCCATTTTGAGTACAATAGGGGAATTTTATGTCGCTATTTTCTCGAATCGCAAGGAAATGCCCGCGTTCTGAACCATCCGCAGGTAAATAAGGACAAAAAATTCCGCTAATGGCGATGAACATGTCTGGCTCCAAAAAATAAGCACATAAAGTTCCGCTATTTTGAAGACCGACGGCGGGTCGGGTCATCTTGGTAGTTCCAGCAGCCGACAGCGGGTAGTCATCGTCGTTCCAGCGGCAGCCGACAGCGGATCGTCAAATGCCTGTATTCTCGCAGAAATTGCAACACGGACCAAGGCCGGCGAAAACAGCAAACAGGCCCTTCCTTTGACTGGAAGAGCCTGCCGCCCCTAATCTGCCCTAATATGCCCTAATATGCCCTACTCCGCCCGGGTCAGCCGAACGGCCATATACGGTCTGCCGGGAAGGTCCACGCGGAACGTGCCTTCAAAGGTGCCGGGAACCTCTGTGATCGTCATATTCCACGTATCGATAATGTCCACTTTAAACCGGACGCCCGCCCGCAATTGGAATATTCTGAACTTTGGCCTATTGAAGCCGAAATAATACATATAGTATTCATCGCGAATTCCCGCGCAAGGCAGGTCCCAATCGGACTTCAAAGGCTCCCAGCGCTGCCCTGGCGCCTCCTCCACCAGCCGGCGCAAAAAGCCGATGCGCGCCGGGCTGTCGCCGACCAGCTTCCCGCCTTTGGACCACCATAAAATCTCTTCATCGTTCAGGTACGTTTCACCGTGGCCGACGTATCCGCCGCGAATCATCCCTTCCCAGCAGCGGCGCACCATTTCCTCGCCGGTGATATTGCCCCAGCCTTGGTCGATATCGCCTTCATAGGCGCATTCGTCGATGACGACGGCCTTGCCCCAGCGTTCCCGCCACTCCAGGGTCGCTTCCGACGTTTTGTACACATCGATGCGCTGCAGGCTGGAATGGGTCACCCAAGGCTTGCTGTGGTCATAGAAGGTCAGACAGTTGTGATTGGACAGCAAATGCCCGTAAGGATCGTTCTCCTGGATGATTTGGGCGAAACGTTCCCAATCCTCGGCGCTTTTCGCCCACATCAGGTCGAATTCGTTGGCCAGCGACCACCAGACGTTCCGGTACGCCGCCAGACGGGCCACAATGTAGCGCAAATAAAGATCGTCCGCCTCCCGGTCCATTTCCGAAAATCCCCAGCGGTCGTACGGATGAAACAGGATCAGATCGGCCTCGATCCCCAGCCGCCCCAAATCGGCGATCCGCCGCTCCAGATGCTCGAAAAAGGCCGGATTAAACACGCTGAAATTCCAGCCCGTCTGAGGTGAACCTTCATACGCATACAACTGCGGCTCATTGCGGTTGTACAAATAAGACTTGGGAAACACGCACATGCGCATTTTGTTGAAGGGCGATCCGGCCAGCGATTTCAGCGTCTCTTGTTCCAGCTCTTCTCCCTGGTGCGTCCAGGCATAACAGGTCGTGCCAAACGGCAAATACGCCGTACCGTCCTCATAAGCAAAATGGAACGTATCCTGCACGCGCACCGGGCCGTGATGATCTGCGGCGGGAGGTCCGCAAACAAAGGAACCTTCCAGCCCGTCCAACGCCTTGACCGTGCTTTCGGTCCGGTACGTCCACTCCCCTTCACGGTCGGGCATCAGGCGGATTTTATAGCTTCCGTCCCCGTTGTAAAACCCAGGAACCCGCACAGAGCGGCTGTCGCCGCCGCAGCTGAACACAGCGGACAACTCCACATCGGTATAGGGATTGCCCTGCGACGGCCCTTTAAGCTCCAGCTCAAACACATCCCACTTGGCTGCGCGCTCCGGTGAGCTGACCACGCCGCCCCCTTCGACCCGCACGTCCGCAAGCTGATCCTTCCCGCTCCCCAAATCGCGGCTCGGCGCGGCGGCTTCTCCGGAAGGCAGCCCAGCCATTTCCCGCAGCAGCGCTTCCCGTTCCCCGGGCGGAAACCCGAGCTCCTGCCGCCGCTCCAGAAACTGCCCCAGCGTCATCATTTTGTAAGTAAACGAGATATGCTCCTCATCGGCAAGAAACGGAAAATACTTGAACAAAATTTGTTTGGCGGGCTTGTCGGACCATATCCGTCCCACGCTTGTTTGCTCAGTAATCATAAGCATCCTCCCTCGTTTCGCGGCCCCATGGGCCACGTATTTTACCAGTCCGGCTTGCTAGCCCTTCACCGCTCCGGCCATACCGGAAACGAAATATTTTTGGAAAAATAAATACACGGCCAAAATCGGCACGATCGAAATCAGCACCGCCGCGCTAAGCAGCGTGTAATTCGTGGAATGCTGCCCCTGGAACGTAAGCAGGCCCGCGGTAACCGGCTGCATCGAATCTTTCGTGATAAATATTTGCGCCAGCAAAAATTCATTCCAGGTGGACAGGAAGTCGAGAATCACCAGCGTGGCTATAGCCGGCATGGCAATCGGCAGAATAATGCGGAAAAACTTGCCCAGTTCCCCGCACCCGTCAATATACGCGGCCTCGTCCAGCTCCTTGGGAATGGAGCGGAGAAAGCCCCGCAGCACCATAATGCCGAAAGGAATGCCGAAGCCGATATACACGATAAAAATGCCGGGATACGTATTGGCCAGCCCAAAGTGGTTCAGCATCATGTTCAGCGGCACCAGCGTAGCCTGGAACGGGATCATCATCCCGACCAGAAACACGGCAAACAGCGCGTTTGCCCATTTGAACCCCATCCGGGTCAGCGCATACGCGGCCAGCGCCTCGACGAGAATGCCGAGCGGCACCTTCACGACCGAGATAAACAGGCTGTTGCCGATATAGGATTTCATCTTATCCCAAGCCTCGGCAAAATTGCTCCACGCCAGCGTCTCCGGCAAAGCGTACACGGGATTTTGCATCAAATCGGCGTTGGATTTCAAAGCCGTCATGGCGATGAAAACAATCGGAATCAGAAAGATCAGCGCCAGGCCAAACAGCAATATATAGGCAACCGCTTGCGAAGCGGCGGATTTTTGCGTTTCTTCCATCGGAGACAACGCCCCCTTTCCGTAAAAATCATACGTGCGATTTCCGGTTTGTGTAAAATACGTAAGGAATGATCACGACCATCGCAACAAACACAAGGAACCAGGAAATGGCCGAGCCCACGCCGATGTTGTTGAATTTGAAGGTCTGATAATACATCCAGGACGACAGCACCTGCGTGCTTTGGGCCGGTCCTCCCGCCGTCATGCCGTAGATGATGTCATATACTTTCATGGCGTTAACCATCGTGGTCGCAAAAACGATCACAAAGGTTTCACTAAGCAGCGGAATCGTGATAAAGCGGAAAGATTGGAACGGCTTCGCCCCGTCGATGAGCGCCGCTTCATAGCAGTCCTTCGGAATGCTCTGCAGCCCGGCGAGAAACAGCACCATCGGCAGCCCCACGCCCTGCCACACTGCGGCGACGAACACGGCGTACAGCGCCGTTTTCGGATCGGCCAGCCAAGGATGGGCCAGACTGCCAAGCCCGATCCCTTCGAGCACCGTGTTGATGAACCCCCTCGTCGGATGATAAAGCCAGGTCCACATGAGCGCAACGATAATGCCCGACAATACATAGGGAAAATAAAATACGCTGCGGAAAATCGATCTGCCCTTCAAACTCCTGTTGAGCAGCAGCGCCAGCAGCAAGCCGAGGCCGATAATGATCGTCAGCGAACCGATCAGCCATAGCACGTTATTTTTTAACGCGGTTCCAAATACCGTATCTTCCGTTAATAGATAAATATAGTTTTGCAGGCCGACAAACTTTTTCTCGGGAGAAATTCCGTTCCAGCTGTACAAGCTAAGCTGCAGTGTGTATAGAGAAGGTATGACAATAACCACAAGATAAATGAGCAGCGCCGGCAGCAAAAATGTCCACGGCTTCCAAGCCTTCAGTTTCATAAGCGCCTCCCTCCAAGTCCGGTAAACGGCTTTCAGGGCGCGGCCGGCAGGCCGCTTCCCTGAAAGTTTGTGACCAAACGCCTATCGTTCTAGTTGTTTTTATACGACTCGGCGGCTTTCTGAATTTCCTTGGCCGCCTGCTCAGGCGTCCATTCGTTCAGCACGACGGCATCCTGGGCTTCGAACAGCTTCTGCACTACCGTCTGCGGCAAAGCCTGGTCCGCGATCAGGAAGTTGCCTTCCCCGATCATTCCGGCCATCTCGGAGGTATGCGGCGACTGCGCGGAAGTTTTGAACTGCTTCAGGGCCGGCGAACCGTACTGGTCGATATACTGATCCACAACCTCTTGACCGGTAATATATTCACCCAGTTTTACGGCAGCTTCCTGCACCTTCGGATCGGAGCTTCCGTTGATTTGGAACATTTCCGCAAAGCTGGACATCCGTACGGGCTGCTGATCGTTCGGGAATTTAAAGATGCCGAACTGATTCGGATCGGCTCCCGCCTGGGCAAAACTCAGATCAACCCACGCCCCTTCCAGCGCAAAACCTTGCTGCGCACTGTAAAGCGGCGTCTCCGCTTCCTGCGGGTCCAGCGTGATGAAGCCTTTTTCGAAATAACCTTTATCGGACCATTCCTTCAGCTTAGCAAAAGATTGCACCACCGCGGGGTCATCCCATGACGCTTCCAGAGTGTTCAGCTTGTCGTGGAGCTCGGAGCCGCCGTACAGTTCGATCAGCTGCTCAACCCAACGCATCAGCATCCAGCCTCCCTTGCCGCCGACGGCAAAAGGCGTAATCCCACCATCCTTCATCGTTTGCAGTTGCCCTTCAAACTCGGCGAACGTGGTTGGCGGGGTCAGGTTTAATTTGGTATACAGCTCTTTCGGATAAAATACCCCCAGCGAAGCGAGATGGAACGGCACGCCCGTTATTTTTCCGTCGAATTTGACGAGGTCGAGCGCTGCGGGGTTGTAGATCTCATCCCATTTATGCTCGGCCGCAACCTGGGTCAAATCCATGGTGAGACCGTTTTCAGGATAAAATGAGCCGAGCGAACCGCCCCAAGTAAACCACATGTCCGGCAGCGTTTTTGAAGCGGCGGCCACCTTCAACGATTCTTTCAACGGATCGGTACCGTAGAAGGTGGGCTCTACTTTAATATCCGGATTTTTGCTCTCGAACTCTTTGATGATCGGTTCCAAATAAGCCTGTTGATCATTCAGCACCCAGACCGTCACGGCCGTTTTGGCATCCTCGCCTCCGGCGCCGTTTCCCGCAGCAGCGTTCTTCGAACCGCCGCCGCCTCCGCAGGCCGACAACATTAACATGATCGCCGTCATCGATGCCAGTACTGCCGTTAAGCGTTTTTTTCTCATAAGCGTCCCCCCGTTATATGTGATATAAGTTTTCGGTATGCAAGCGCTCTGCTTGTTTACCTGCTTTAAGTCTACTACCCGAGGACGGGAGCCCGGTATGAGCGGCATTTGTCATTTTGTACACTTCGCTGACGCGTTGCGGCTGTTCTTAATCGCCCATTTTGAGCACAATAGACGAATTTTGTTTTTTGCTATCTTTTTTTGCACTAACGGTTCCGGTATTCCAGCGGAGTCATGCCCACCCTGTCCTTAAACAGCTTGCTGAAATAATGCGGATTCGTATAGCTGAGGACTTCGGCGATTTCATAAACCTTTTTGTTTGTTTCCCGCAGCAGCTTTTGCGCATGAATGATTTTGTTGCGGATCACGTATTCGCTGAAGCTTTCGCCCACTTCCCTCAGAAAAATACGGCTTAAATAGCCGGGGCTGATCGGAATGGAGTCCGCTGCCTTTTGCAGCGTAACATCCTCCAGCAGATGGCTGTCTACATATTCCTTCGCCAGACGGATATGCAGGCTGTCGCTTTGCTGATTCACCGGGAATTTCAGCTCGGCTTCCAGGTAAGCCTCGGGAATTTGCTGCGGATGCGCGTAAACGGAGCTAAAGGAATAAACGATCGAGGCGTTAAGCAGCTCGAAAATTTTGCCCCGCAGCCGCTCCAGGTACTGCTCCCTGCCGCAGCGGTCGACCGCCCCCGACTTCGGCGCGGCCGGCGCCAGCCAGATGATTTCCCGGCGGCCCCGGTGAAAGACGAGCCCTCCAAAGTCCCGGCCCACGTATTCTTCGATCAGGTAGCGGATCGAGATGAATTTCAGGTGGTCCTTGCCTGCGGCCACAGCGATTTGATCCGCGGCATCGTCCCGCAGACGGATGGCGGTAAGCCACAGTCCTTCGGACAACGCTCCCCCCGCCGCAAGCTCCGGCACCAGCATTTCCCGCGGATAAGTGTACGTATCGAGCAGGGAAACCAGCCAAGCGTTGCGCTCTTCCTCCGGCCATGCCGGGAACGTCCTGGGCGTGCTTTGTTCCAGCAGCTTGACCGCTTTTTGCAGCGCTCCTTTCACTTCCTCCTCGTCCATCGTGGGCTTATGCAGATAATCGAGCGCATTCAGCCGAATCGCTTCTTTAACATAAGGAAAATCGTCATAACTGCTCAAATAGATCATCTGGATATGCTGCGGCCAGTGGCTGCGGATATAACGTCCCAACTCGATCCCGTCCATGCCCGCCATGCGGATATCGGTCATAACGATATGGATCTCCTCCGACTCCAGCACCTTCACCGCTTCTTCGCCGTTGGCGGCCTCGGCTTTCCAGCACACGCCCTGCGCCTCCCAATCCACCATATAACGCAGCCCCATTCTGACAATGGCTTCGTCCTCCACTACAAGCAGATTCCACATTTCAATTCCCCCTTTTTAAAAGGTTGTTCAACTTTAACGGTTTATAGGGTATCGTCATGATCACGGCGGTTCCCGGCTCCAGACGCTGGACGGTAAGGCCGTATTCTCTGCCGAACCACAGCCGGATGCGATCGTTGACATTGTTGATGCCGATATGGGAAACGCCGTCCCCGTCCCCATCCCCCAGCAGGCGCTCGATCTGTTCCTCCGCGATCCCGACTCCGTTATCCTTGATTTCGATGCAAAGCTTGCCGCGATCGCGCTCAATAAGCGAGACTTTCACGCGGATCGCCAGCATCCGGCCCAGTCCCCGCGAGCCGTGAAAAATGGCATTTTCCAAGATCGGTTGCAGCAGCATGGCCGGAACCCCCGCGTCCAGCAATTCCTCAGGCACGTCCCACTCGACGGTAAACGTATTGGTGTAGCGCAAATCCATCAATTGCTCGTAATCCCGCAGCAAATCGATCTCCCGGGACAAGGGCATGAGCTCATCATTCAGCTTCAGGTAGGATTGCAGCAAACGGTTAAGCGCATGGATCAGCTTGGCGATTTGCGGGGACTGCTGCAAAATGGCCAACATCCGGATCGAGTTCAGCGTGTTGTACAAAAAATGCGGCTGGATCCTCACCCGCAGCGCATACAGCTCGGCCTTTCGCTTCTGCCGTTCCTTCTCCGCGATCGACTGCACCAGCTCATCCAGCCGTCTGACCATACGCGCGTAACTCAAATGCAGCTGCCCGATTTCGTCATACCGGGTCGGCGCCTCCAGGACCTCGAATTTGCCGGTCTCGACGCTCCGCATCGAGCGGATCAACCGGTTGATCGGGCGCGACAGATTGCCGGCAAGCAGCCAGGATACGAGCGCCGAGGCCACCGTCAATACGGCGGCGATCGCCACCGTATATTTGCGTATGGTGTTGCTGCCTTGCAGGATCACCTGCTGATTTTTGCCCACATAGATCGTCCAGCCCAAATAACTGTTTTTCCTCACCACTCCGCTGTATTTCACCTTACGGTTATCGAGCTTGCTCTCTGCCGACCAGGCGCCGTTCGTACTTACATCAAGCGGACGTTCGAGCAGCCGCGCGGCAATTTGTTCATCCGAAGCGTAGATCAGCCGATGATTCGCGTCGACTACGGTCACGACGGTGTCCTGCAGCCCGGAAGAATCGATGATATTTTCAATAAAATCGGGAGAAATATGAATGGCAATCACGGCGAGCGGACGCATTTCCTCATCCAGCAGCATTCTCGATACGGTAACGGCCTCAAAAGATTGCCCTTCAAATTGCCCCACCTTATGCACGCCCGAGACGACAAAGCCGCCTTTCTTCTCTAACGCCTCTTGATACCAGTCTTCCCGGCTAACGTCGTAGGCCCGGTTGATCGAGGAACTTCCACTGAGCTGATACCCGCTGATCCGCCCGTTGTTGCCGTACAGTACCATCGCTTTAATCGACTTGTTAATTGAAGGATACGCGCTCATTAAACGAATCAGCTGCCGCTGCGCGTTCAGTTCCGCCGATCCCCAGTCTTCTTCCGGAATGTAGGGCCGGTTAAAAATTGTAAACGCTTCCGGCATATAGTACGGCAAAATGCTGAAACGGTCGAAATCGCTAACTTGTTTCTGAATCGCCGAAATCAACTGTCCGGCAATCACTTGCAGGTCTTGCTCCGTCCGCTTCATCAACGTTTCCGAAGACTTTTGGTAGGCGATCGTTCCCACCAGAAGCACCGGCAGACTGCTGACGACGATAAGCACGAGCAACAATTTTCTTTGATAAGATAAGCGCTTCCAAAACATGAATTCAACCCCCAGCTGTCAAAAGATATCCCGATCTTATCATAGAAAAGAAAAAGCCCCGGTCACCAAACAACCTAAGCCAACCCGTTGGATCGTAAACTAAACTATTTTATTTTTTAGTTCGAAAAATAATCACGACCTAAAAATACAACTTAATTAACGATCAGTCAATCACTATCGCTTAATTTAAGTTTATACACAGGGATAAACAACTAAATAGTTTAGTAAATTCTCCCATAAACGGTGAGAATAAAAGACAGCGCCAGATTGCTACCGTTGAAAATTTTTAAATCTGAGCAATTTACATTTTATTGCAAAAGTGATATCATTGTTATATCATAACAATATGAATTACCAATGACCCTAAAGGAGTGTTCCGTATGTACAAGGAAAAAGAAATGTCTTATTTGAACGGCTTTGCCGCTTTGCTGTTTATCCTGGCGCTCGCAGCGGCCGGCGTCTATTTGATCTCGCTTTCCGGCGCGCTTCCCGTGATTGGCGGAATCGCCGTTTGCGCCATCGCCTTCGTGCTGCTCACCGGCCTTACGATCGTACAGCCGAACCAGGCTGCCGTCGTGACTTTTTTCGGACGTTATCTGGGCGTCATTCGCAAAAGCGGATTATACCTGGCCGTCCCGCTCTCAAGCCGCCGAAAGGTTTCGCTGCGGGTCCGCAATTTCAACAGCGCCAAGTTGAAGGTCAACGATGTGAACGGGAACCCGATCGAAATCGCAACCGTCGTCGTTTTTGCGGTCGTCGATTCCGCCAAAGCGCTGTTTGAGGTAGATGAATACGAAACGTTCGTGGAAATTCAAAGCGAAGCGGCCCTGCGCCACGTTGCGAGCAAGTACCCTTACGACCAGCCGGACACGGCCAGCTTCTCCCTGCGCGGCAACACCGAAGAAATCGCGTTGGAGCTGACCGATGAGCTGCAGAACCGGCTGGCGATCGCCGGCGTCAAAGTGATCGAAACGCGCCTCACCCATTTGGCGTATTCGACCGAAATCGCCAGCGCCATGCTGCAGCGGCAGCAGGCCGAAGCCATCATCGCCGCACGCGAAAAAATCGTCGACGGCGCCGTCACGATGGTGCAAATGGCGATCGAACGCCTGCAGGCGGGCCAGGTCGTGGAACTGGACGATGAACGCAAAGCCGCGATGATCAACAACCTGCTCGTTGCCGTCGTTTCCGACCGTTCCGCCCAGCCGGTCATCAACGCGAGCACGCTTTACTAAAAGGGCGCCATTTACGATGGCCAGCAAAAAGAGCTTCCCTCTTCGCCTTGACCCGATTCTGTATCAAGCTTTGGAGCGCTGGGCAGCGGACGAATTCCGAAGCGTCAATGGTCATATCGAATACCTGCTGCGGGAAGCTTTGCGCCGTGAAGGCCGGCTGCCTTCAAACCGGGCGCCGGGCAAAGAGGAGGAGAAGCATGACGCAGACTAAACAGATTCGCAAACCATGGTGGGAGTCCAAATCGGCGGCGCTTTTGAAGGAATTTGCCAAAACCGGCGGAGGCACATACGCGGCCGCGAAATTTCATGGGCTGAAATATACGAGACAGCATGTGCGCGTCAGACTTCCCCACGACCTTGGGGAATGCATCGTCACCTTGGCCGACCCCAGCTCCAGTTCCTCCGGCCAAACGCATGTTATCGGCATAAAATACAGCTACCGGCCCCGCCGCAAGCTGGAGTTCGATCTTTTCTCCGCCAAGCGCCCGGCGTTGGGTTTGCTTTCCGGGCGCTTGCGGCCTGCCGCGCTGCCGGATTCCGCCTTGAACAAGCGGTTTCGCGCGCGGGCGTCGCACCCCGGCCTGCTGCGCTCCGTCCTCAAGCAGGACGGCCTGGCCGAGGCGCTGGAACAGCATCCGGGGGCGCACATCAAACTCCGGCTCAAAGCGCATGAAGCGTCGCTAAGTTTTTCGGAAAGTGTCAAACACCCCGATGTGCCTGCGCTCAACAGCAGTGTGCGGATCATGAAGCTGCTCATCCAAGGGCTTTATGAGCAAGGGAGCATTTGCCCGCCGTAACGGACCGTAGTGACCTTATTCGCTCATTTCCCGGATATTTCCCGTTCTAACGGACACAGATGCCGCTATTCGGCTCCATTAGGCAAGTTTTTCGCAGATTTACTGGAAATAAAGGCTCCTGAGTCCGTTACAATTTTAAACCCTGTGTTTTGCCCCAAATAAGGTCTCTGGTGTCCGTTAGCAAAGCGAGAAATGTCCGCTTTCGCCATGCGGCGGCCGATGAGCAGGTGCCCGGGCATGAATAAAGCGGCCTCACCGGGTCCACCCCGGAAGGGCGCTTTTTTGCGGGTATAGAAGCCGCTTTTTTGCGGGCATAAATGTTCATTGAGCAGCTTATTCGTCGCGTTCGCCAGAGCATGCCTAATAGTAGCTTGTTCACCGTATTCGCTAGATCCCATCGATTTAAGCAGCCTATTTCCCCCGCCCCCCTCTCATTGGAAAAATTCCAATAGATTGGCTGATATCTAACACCATTTTGAACCTTCATTGGATAATATCCAATAGAATTCACTTTAATAGCCCGTTTTGCGCCTTGCCGAGCCTCGTCTATTGGAAATATCCAATCTAATAGCTGTATTTCCCACCTAATTTCCAATTCTATTGGATATATCCAATCAGATCGCCAATTTAAGTCCTATGGAAGCTCCCACTCCTCATACAGCAAGCCCCAGGCGAAGCCGATATGGAACGGCTATCGCTTGGGGCTCTTTTCGTGCTAAACTTACAGCTTCACCCTTTGCAGCCGCAGCGCGTTCAGCACCACGGATACCGAGCTGAGGGCCATCGCCGCGCCGGCGAGCCAAGGGGCGAGGAAGCCCGCGGCCGCCACCGGGATGCCGATCGTGTTGTAAGCAAGCGCCCAGAACAGGTTCTGCTTGATGTTGCCCATTGTGCGCTTGCTCATCGCGATCGCGTCCGGCACGCCCTCAAGGTCGCCGCGCATCAGCGTCACATCGGCGGCCTCCATCGCCACGTCGGTGCCCGTGCCGATCGCGATGCCGACGTCGGCCACGGCCAGCGCCGGGGCGTCGTTGATGCCGTCGCCGACCATCGCCACCTTCAGGCCGCGCTCCTGCAGCTTTTTGACTTCGGCGGCTTTGCCTTCCGGCAGCACCTCGGCGAGCACCTCGTCGATGCCGACTTCGGCGGCGATCGCCTTCGCCGTGCGCTCGTTGTCGCCGGTGATCATGACCACGTGAAGCCCCATCGCCTTCAGCCGCGCCACCGCGGCTTTGGACGTGTCCTTCACGGTGTCGCTCACGGCGACCATGCCGGCGTAGACGCCGTCCACGCTGGCGAGCAGCACGGTGTTGCCGGCGGCTTCCAGCGCCGTCATCTCCGGCAGCGCGGCGGAGACGTCGACGCCTTCCCGCGCCATCAGGCGGCGCGTGCCGGCGAGCACCCGGCGGCCAAGTGCGACCGCCGCAATGCCATGCCCCGGCACCGCCTCAAAGGCGGTTGCCTCGGGCAGATCCAGGCCGCGCGCCCGCGCCCCGGCAACGACCGCATCCGCGAGCGGATGCTCGGAGCCGCGCTCGGCGGCGCCCACGAGCCGGAGCAACTCCGCCTCGTCCCAGCCCCCGGCCGGGACGATTTGCCGCAGCTCCGGCTGCCCCCGCGTGATCGTGCCGGTCTTATCCAGCACGATCGCGTCAAGCCCTTGGGCGGTCTCGAGATGCTCGCCGCCCTTGAACAGGATGCCGTACTCCGCGGCCCGCCCGGAGCCGGCCATAATCGACGTCGGCGTCGCGAGGCCGAGCGCGCAGGGGCAGGCGATCACGAGCACGGCGATCGCTTTTTCCAGCGCTTCCGCAAAGCTGCCCGGCGCCACCAGGAAAAACCACACCAAAAACGTCACTACAGCGATCCCGACAACGATCGGCACGAAAATCCCGGAGATCACGTCCGCCACCCGCTGGATCGGGGCCTTCGACCCCTGCGCCTCTTCGACGACGCGGATGATCTGTGCCAGCGCCGTTTCCCGGCCGACCTTGGTGGCCTGAACGCGCAGCACGCCGTGTTTGTTCACGGTCGCCCCGATAACCGGATCGCCTGCTTTTTTCTCGACCGGAATACTCTCCCCCGTCAGCATCGATTCGTCCACCGCGGACGAGCCGCCGGCCACGATACCGTCTACCGGTATCTTTTCGCCCGGCTTTACGATCAGCAGATCGCCCGGAACGACGGCTTCGATCGGCACGACCGTCTCCACGCCGTCTTTGACGACCAGCGCCGTCTTGGCCTGCAGCCCCATCAACGTTTTGATCGCCTGCGAGGAACGGCCTTTGGCCAGCGCTTCGAACCATTTGCCGAGCAGGATCAGCGTGATCAGGACCGAACTCGTCTCATAATACAGCTGGGGGGTATGCCCGTGCGGCATAGACAGAGCCTCAAAACTCAAATACAAGCTGTAGAAATACGCCGCCGACGTGCCGAGCGCAACCAGCACATCCATGTTGGCGCTGCGGCTGCGCAGCGCTTTGTAGGCGCCGACGTAAAAGCCGCGCCCGATGATGAACTGCACCGGCGTCGCCAGCGCCAGCTGAAACCAGGGATTCATGAACAGCTCCGGCGTCCAGATCCACGAGGTGAAGGAGAAATGCCCGGCCATCGCCCACAGCAGCGGAAATGCCAGCACTGCCGACACGATCAGCTTGTTTCTCTGCTTGCGGATCTCCCGGGTCCGGATGTCCTCCGACTCCTGCTCCGAAGGTTTGGGAATGGCTCCGTATCCGAGCTTGCTAACTTTATCGATGATTTGCTCCAGCGATACTTGCCCCGGCTCATACGTCACCTGGGCCGTCTCCAGCGCCAGGTTCACGTTCGCCTGCTCTACGCCAGGAAGCCGGTTTAACCCTTTTTCGATCCGGGCCGCGCAGGCGGCGCAGGTCATGCCGGTGATTTGCAGCATCGCTTGATCGCTGGGGGCCGACAGTGCTTTTTCCATAGTGATTCCTCCATGTTTGTTTGCGTTTCGTCCCATGTACCCCCATGGGGTATATTTTAGGCAAAAAAATCTCCGCTCTTTCCGAGCCTGACCTCATACGTTTTTTCCGTATCAGCACTCGAAGCGGTTGGATCAACTTCTATAACTTAATTAAACCACGTCATATCCTTGCTCTTCGATCGCTTCTTTAATCTGGTCCACCGACACTTTGCTTTCATCAAAAGCAACCTCTACTTTTTTGGCCGCCAAATCGACTTTGCCTGTGGCGCCCAATCCCGCGACGGCTCCTTCCACCGACTTGACGCAATGATTGCACGACATGCCTTCCACGTTCAACGTAATATTTTGCATGATTCCTGCCTCCTGAATTTTTGATATTTTACTTCATTAACTTATTGACCGTCACCAACAGCTCATCCACCACTTCCGTCTCGCCGGCTTGAATCCGTTCGATGACGCAGCTTCTCATATGTCCCTCGAGCAACAGCCGGCCGACGCTGTTGAGCGCGGACTGGACGGCGGCAATCTGATTCAGGACATCGTCACAGTAAGTATCTCTTTCGATCAGCCCTTTGATCCCGCGAATTTGCCCTTCGATCCGGTTCAAACGGCTGGTCAGGTTGTTCTTCATCGCTTCGGAATGATGGCTGTGCCGGACCGTTTTGCCCTCAGCTTTGCCCTCATTCTGCGCTCCGTGGTCTCCGCAATGGTGTGTATGTTCCTGAACGTTCTCCGCCATACGTCTTCTCCTTTCAAACCAGCATAACTTGTTGTGGTAAGTTCATTATAATATACCCCCATGGGGTATGTAAAGAGGCAGATGTGTTTTTTTCAGCTTGCCCTGTATCGCTGGATTTCACGCTTACTCCCATGTTTGTTTTTATAAGATTCAAGCCCTGTTGCCGATAAAAAGCTAGCGTTCAACGGAGGGATGCTTCGATCGGAGCTTTATTAAGAGGTTGAAGTTTTACAATCGGTCGAAGTTTTACTGTCAGTCGAAGCCTTACGAAATGCAAAAGTGCAGGCGAATTTCGTCGAAACTCCTCGAAACAGGTGGGTCAAATGCAAAAGTGCAGTTTAACTCCAGCTTTACATCCATATTTTTCCACATCCACTCTACTCAACTGCACTTTTGCACTCCATACGTCTCGGAAGCGAGAAAATCGCGATATGAGATGCACATTTGCACTTGATTCTCGCAAAGCGCTCCTTATCAGCGCAAAGACTACTTATCACCGCAATGACTCCATATCACCACAATGACTCCATATCACCACAAAGACTACTTATCACTGCAACGGCTCCTTATCATCGCAAAAGCTTCTTCCTATCACCACAAAGCGCTTCTAAATCATCGGCCAAGCAACTGACGCCCGGGCTTTTCCCGGCCCCACGTTCCCGTACCGCACTTACTCCTCCCGCAATTACAAACAAAAAACCCGCCGCCACCTTTAAGGTGACAACGGGTTTTTCTGTACACAATTCATGCACACACTTTTACCGATAACCCCAAATCATCGTTAACAGCGTACCGAAAACGGTGACCAGGCCGACGAACAGGGCGTAACCGACATTGGTGAACAACGCGGTTTTCGTGCCGCCCTCACTGATATGCATAAACAGGAACAGCTGAAGTGACATTTGGATCGCCGCGCAAATGAGCAGGATGGTGAGTCCCACCGCCATCGGCATATCCCAGAAAATGACCGACAACGCCACAACGGACAGAATCAGCGAAAATAGATATCCCATGACGTGCTGAGCAGGAAAGAGCTTTTTCATGTCACATCATTCCTTTCAAATAAACAAAGCTGAAGATGAAAATCCAGACAACGTCGAGGAAGTGCCAATACAGCGAGAAAATAAACGATTTATTCGCGGTATCGACCGTAAATCCTTCGCGCTTCACCTGAATCATCAGACCTGCGCCCCACAAGAGGCCCAGCGTCACGTGGGCGCCGTGCGTGCCGAGCAGGACGAACAAACTGGACAGGAAGGCGCTCGTTTGCAGCGTCGCCCCTTCATGCACATACGTCACGAACTCGGTAATTTCCACGCCGAGGAAGCCTAGGCCAAGCAGCAGCGTGATGATAAAAAAGGACATAAACGCCTTTTTCATCCCGAGCCGCATGCTGTGTACCGCCAGTCCGCAGGTGAAGCTGCTGGTCAGCAGCAGGAACGTCTCGGCGAGCACCGGCCCGAGTACGAAAATCTCCTTTCCGTCCGGGCCGCTGCCCGTACGGTTCCAAAGCGTCAAGTATACGGCAAACAGCGTACAGAAAAGCACAATTTCCGCGCCCAGGAACAGCCAGAAGCCGAAGATCCGGTTGCTGTTCTCTTCCGTCTGGTATTCGAGCGGCAAAGAATGATCTATTTTCATGCTTGTTCACCCCGCAATCCCGCTTCCGATTCTTTTCGCATCAAGGCTTCCTCGGTTTTTCTGATTTTGCTGACCGGAATATGGTGTCCATGATCACGCTCGAACGAACGCACCGCCAGCATAACGATTACGCCAAGGCCGGCAATAATCGCCGGAATCCACCAGCTGAACACCATGAAAAATCCGAAGAAGAAGAAGATAATTCCCAAAATAATCGGCTGCCCGCTGTTGTTCGGCATATGAATCTCTTCAAGTTTACCATTATACAGCGGCTTGCCGGTTTTCTTCGCTTTCCAGAACGGATCAAGATCGTCCACTTCAGGCACTACTGCAAAGTTGTACTCCGGCACCGGACTGTGCGTGCTCCATTCCAGAGTGCGCGCATTCCAAGGGTCGCCGGTTTTGTCTCTTTCGGCATACCGGAAGCTCCAGTAAATGTTATAAACCAGCACGATAAATCCGATGGCCAGGCCGACCGCGCCGATCGAAGCGATCAGGTTCAGCGGACCATAACCGGTGCTTTCCGAATACGTGTACATCCGCCGCGTCATCCCGTTCAGTCCGAGGAAGAACAGCGGCATAAACGTAACATTGAAGCTGATTGCGATGATCCAGAAGGCCAGTTTGCCCTGGCGTTCGTTCAGGCGGAACCCGAACAATTTCGGGAACCAGTAGTAGAAGCCGGCGATCACCGCAAACACGGTACCCGGAATCAACACGTAGTGGAAGTGGGCTACCAGGAACATCGTGTTGTGATATTGATAGTCTGCGCTCGCCATCGCCAGCATGACGCCGGTAACGCCGCCGATCGTAAAGATCGGAATGAAGGCGAGGGAATACAGCATCGGCGTCGTAAATTCGATCCGCCCTTTGCGGAGCGTAAATAGCCAGTTAAAGATTTTGACCCCGGTCGGAACCGCAATCGCCATCGTCGTAATCGAGAAGATGCCGTTGACCATCACGCCATGGCCCATCGTATAGAAGTGGTGCGCCCAGACGATAAACGACAGCAGCGAAATGACGACCATACTGTAAACCATAGATTTGTAGCCGTACAGGTTTTTGCGCGAAAACGTCGAAATGATTTCACTATAAATCCCGAAAGCGGGCAAAATAACGATATACACCTCCGGATGGCCCCAGACCCAAAACAGGTTGGCCCAGAGCATATCCATCCCGCCGTTGGCCATCGTAAAGAACTGCGAGCCGAACAGCCGGTCGAACATCATCAGCGCCAGGGCCACGGTCAGCACCGGGAACGCGAACATAATGATGACGCAGGTGATCAGCACCGACCAGGTAAACATCGGCATTTTCATCAGCGTCATGCCTGGGGCTCGCATTTTTAGAATCGTAGCGACAAAGTTGACACCGGTCGCCAATGTGCCAATACCGGCAATCTGCAAGGCGATTGCGTAATAGTTATTGCCTACCGTCGGGCTGAACTCGATGCTGGCCAGCGGGAAATAAGCCGTCCAGCCGGCATCCGGGGAACCCCCGATGACAAAAGAGATGTTAAACAGCATCGCTCCGGCAAAAAACAGCCAGAAACTGACGGCGTTCAGCCGCGGGAACGCAACGTCGCGGGCGCCGATTTGCAGCGGGATCACGACGTTCATAAGCCCGATGACAAACGGCATCGCCATAAACAGGATCATGATAACCCCGTGCGTCGTAAAAATTTCATTATAGTGCTGCGCATCCAGCAACCCGTTTTCCGGGACCGCCAGCTGCCCCCGCATCAGGAGCGCATCCACGCCGCCGCGGAACAGCATCAGCAGGGCGCAGATGATATACATAATCCCGATGCGCTTGTGGTCAACGGTCGTCAACCATTCGCGCCACAGGTAGCCCCACTTTTTAAAATAGGTTAACCCGATGAGAATCGCCAGCGACGCGACGACGATGCTGACCATCGCGCCGTAAATCATCGGTTCCCCAGTGACGAAAAATTCGTCCCATTTCATGTTAAGCTACTCCCTTCCTTAGTTATGCGTCGAATGATCCATCGAAGAATCGTTCATGTTCGTATCCGACATATCCATCCCGGAGTGGTCCATTTCGGAGTGCTCCATTTCTTCGGAATCCGTCGTTCCTTCCTCCGCCGCTCCCGAATCGCCGTGATGGTGCCCGGCGTTTTCGCCCTCCGGAGCCGGTCTGAACGGCAGATGCGTGGACGAATACGATTTGCGGCCGACAAATTCCGTTTCCAGCAAGGAATCAAATTCCTGCTCCGTCAGCGCAGGCGCCGTCGTTTTTACTTCCTCTACCCATTTGTCGTACTCGGAAGGTGACATCGCCAATGCTTCGAATTCCATATGGGCGAAGCCTTCGCCGGAGAAGTTGGAGTTTTTGCCCATATAAGAGCCCTCATGCTCAGCAACGAGGTTAAGCTTGTTGACCATGTCGCTCATCGCATATTTCTGGCCGCCCAACTGCGGAACCCAGAAGCTTGTGATCGGCCCGTAAGAATACAGGCGAAATTCCACCGGACGGTGCGTCGGGATATTTACGTAGTTTACCGTTTCAACGCCTTCCTCTGGATAACTGAAATGCCATTTCCAGTTGGAGGACGCCGCGTAGATCACAAGCGGTTTCTGATCCTCGTAGCCTGCCGGCACCTTTTCGACGGCGGCCGTGCTGCGGACCGTGACGACCGACAACACCGCAACGATAATGATCGGGATGGTGATCCAGGTGATTTCAAGCCATTTGTTGCCTTCCTCATGCGGCGGTTCATAGTCCGGAGCCGCTTTGGAAGCGCGGTATTTCGACAACACGAAAATGTACAAAATATAAACGACTAGCAAAATCAACGCCATTGTCAGAATGGAAAAGATAATGACGTCAGACTGGGTCTTGGCCACCGGCCCTTTCGGATTCAAAACCATTAACGAATCGCATCCGGTCAGCAGCGCAAGAAGGGCTGAAAACAGAACAAGCAGCAACCCTTTCCTTTTCATAGGACACCGATACCCCTTTCTTCATTGTGAACCTTCATTAGTAAATGTTGTGAACGTTGTGAACGCCATCACGAATAAACCGGGATGGCTGTTGTCTTTAAGCTAAATTTAATGTTAGAGAAGGGAAGAGTGAATAACAATTCATAGTGATAGTCATTTATGTAAAATATTGTTAATCTTAAGTGTGACATTCCTCCTTTACATCTCAAGTAATCCCCTTTAGAGCTCGTTTTCGGCCAAATTCAGGCAAAATACGCGATTTTGATAAATGTTCACAATGACGGCTCGTTCTTCGATAGTTCGCAGAATTGTCATAATAATTTCGGTGTTTAGTGATTTTATTCACATTATTTTCGTGTTTTGTCCATATTCAAGCCACCACAAAAAAAGGCCGTCCTCAAGATCGTTTAAGATCCGTAAGGACAGCCTGCTTTTATTTTTTCGCGCTTTTTTTGTTTAACGTACTACAGCAATTCTTTACGAAGCTGCTCCGGCGATTTCGGCGACAGCAGTCCGAACGGAACATCAAATACGGTTTTCGCCCCCGACTCCCCGGCTTGCGACAGCTTGTACACCGCGCGGGCGTAAGCGACCAGCACGCTGGCCGTAAACTCAGGGTTGCTGTCCAGTTTCAAGCCAAACTCGATCAGCTGTGTACTGTCCTTCCCTGTCCGGCCGCTTCTCAGCACCATACCCCCATGCGGCATCGCGGAATGGTTCGCTTTAAGTTCCTCTTCGCTGATAAAATGAACGGTAGTATCATAATCCGCAAAATAGTTCGGCATCGTTTTGATCTCATGTTCGATTTTGGCCAGGTCGGCTCCTGCTTCGGCAACGACGTAGCATTCGCGCAAATGCTTCTCGCGCGTGGTCAGCTGCGGATTTTCGCCTTTGCGGACGCGCTCGACCGCCGCTTCTACCGGGATCGTGTATTGCTTGCCATCTTTGACGCCCGCAACGCGCCGGATCGCATCGGAGTGGCCTTGGCTGACCCCTTTGCCCCAGAACGTGTACTCTTTGCCTTCCGGCAGCACAGCTTCGGCAAGCAGCCGGTTCAGCGAGAACAAGCCCGGATCCCACCCCGTAGAAATCACGCTGACCGTTCCGGCCTTCGCCGCCGCTTCGTTTACTTTTTCGAAATATTCAGGGATTTTGGCATGCGTGTCAAAGCTGTCGACCGTATTGAACAAGGCCGCCAGCTCCGGTCCCTGCTCCGGCAAATCCGTAGCCGAACCGCCGCATAGAATGAGCACGTCAATGTCGCCTTTATATTTTTCGATTTCGGAAATGTGCACGACGCCGCCGGCCGCCGCCACCTCATCCGGTTTTCTTCTTGAAAAAATAGCCTGCAGCTGGAAATCGGGATTTTGCTTCAGCGCCAGCTCCACACCCCGTCCCAAATTTCCGTATCCTACGATACCCGCTTTGATCTTCGTTGCCACTTGCCTTCCTCCTCCAAATGTAGACTCTTACCCATTGTAGCTTACCCTTGGCCTATTTTAAATAGTTAACATGTAAAGTTAACGTTGATTTATTGTTCTGGCGCAAACCAAAAACGGCGCTTGACAAAACAATCAGGCGTACGCCTTCGTCTTAACCCGAAATTTGCAACAACCAGGTAGCCCGAGAACTCTGACGAAAAAAAAATAAGGGCATAAAATGTCGTTATTATGGCGATATCCGTCCAGTTGGGAGAAATAAAGGAAATTTATGTCGTTATTTTCTTAGGGTCGCAAGGAAATGCCCTCTTTCCGGACCATTCTTAGGAAAATAAGTACATAAAATGCCGCTAATGGGGATAAACATGCTAGGTTTCGGATAATAAGTACATAAAGTACCGCTATTTTGAAGGCCGACGCTACCTTGGTCGTTCCAATAGCCGGCTGTCAAACGCTGATTTCGAGGCTTAGCCATTGTCCACGCTGGAAAAAATGCCCGCTTGAACCTTCACACAATCGACAAAAATTCAGATCAGGTTAGTCCCATATAGCCCGTTGTAGTCATACTAAAGTTTTGACAGCCATTGTAAAATAATATTTATTGTGAAGTTTCTCATTGACTATTTCGATAAAGGCGGTAATGAAGTTGAAATCACGATGGTGCAAATGGGCCGCGCTTATGGTGTTGGCGTGTTTCGTCGCGCTGGGCATGCGCCCTCCCGCCGCGCTGGCCCATGCCTATGTCGTTTCCTCGGCGCCTGCGGCGGATGAAACGCTGGACCAGGCGCCGAGCTCCGTCCGGATCGAGTTCAACGAGCCGATCGAAGCCGGCTTTTATGAGCTACAGGTGATCGGGCCGTCCGGTGTCAGCGAGTCGGCGGGCGAGCCCGTATTCGATCCGGAACAGCCTACCCGGCTGAGCGTTGCCCTAAAGCCGGACCTGCCGGAGGGAGCGTATGCGGCCAAGTGGAAAGTCGTCTCCGGCGATGGGCATCCCGTCTCCGGGACGATTTCTTTTCAAATCGGACAGGGAGCTTCAAGCAGCGTTCCCCAGCACGACTCCACCGCTCAGAACAGCTTTCCCGGCTGGAGCCTGCTGGCGATCCGCTGGCTGTTATACGGCGGCATGACCTTGTATTTGGGCACTCTTGCGTTCCATTTGTGGCTGCTGCCCGCCGGGAAACAACGTTCGGTTGCTTTGCCCGAACGCTTGAAACGGCGCAGCCGCACGGCCCTGTTGCTCGGGTATGCCGCGGCCGCGGCCGGCGTGCTGCTCAGCTTGCCGCAGCAAACCGCCAGCGATTCCGGCGGCGGCTGGAGCAAGGCGTTTGATCCCGACAGCCTGCAGGAGACATTAACTTACACGAGCTTTGGCGAGATTTGGGTGTACCAGACCGTGCTGCTCATCGTACTGCTCGCAGCGACCGTACTCCTCCTTCGCGCCTTTAGCAAAAAGTCCTACCCGGGCAGGCTG
This sequence comes from Paenibacillus oralis, assembly GCF_003863965.1. GTDB lineage: Bacteria > Bacillota > Bacilli > Paenibacillales > Paenibacillaceae > Fontibacillus > Fontibacillus oralis. The sequence continues at coordinate 2,644,716 of NZ_RRCN01000001.1, read as the reverse complement.
CTCCTTGCCTTGGCCTTCGCGGGTTGCCTTGGCTTGCTGCTCGCCAAAGCTTTCATCGGCCACGCGGCCACGGCCTCCGTGAAATCCGCCGCCGTCACGGCGGACTTCCTGCACTTAGCCGCTGGATTGATCTGGCTCGGCGGCGTGGGCGCAGTGGCGTTTTTGCTTCCGGCCGCGGCCACCCGGCCGAAGCCGCTGCCGGCGGAGGCCCGCGCCGAGCCGGCACACGCATCGGCGCCAGCAGCGGCCCTTGCCGGCCCGGCACACGCGTCGGCGGCGGCGGACCCGGCCGCGGCCACTGGCGGCTTGGTCGGCCCTTCGGGCGCCCCGCCCGCGGCCACCGCCGCGGATTCGCCGCCACAAACGCTTTATTGGCGCACGATCCGGCGTTTCTCCATGCTGGCCGCGGGCTGCGTCGCCGTCCTGATCGCTACCGGAGTTTACGGAAGCCTGCTTCATGTGCCCACCTGGTACGCGCTTTTTCATACGGATTACGGCAAAGTACTGTTGGTGAAAATACTGCTAACGGTGGTTTGCCTGGCGCTCGGGCTGTCGGCTTTTCTGCGCGGACGCAAACCCTCCCGGCCGCTCGGAGCCGGGGTTTGGACGGAATTCGCCCTCGGCATGATCGTTCTTGTTTTGGCGGCGCTGTTGGCCAATCTGCCGACCGCCGCGGCCAATCCCGGCCCGTCTCAGCTGACAAACCAGCTCCCGGACGGATCACGCGTCACGATCAGCATCTCGCCCAATCTTGTAGGGGCCAATACGTTCCGGGCGGCGATCACCGGGCCGGACGGCCAACCCCGCCGGGATATTGAACAAGTCACACTGGAGCTGACCTCTAAAGAAATGGACATGGGTGTCGTGGAATTTGGTTTTCCCGGCCGGCAGTTTGGAAGCGATCCGCCCGAAGCCAAAGCTGACGGGATCATCACGATGGGCGGCCGTTGGAATGTCCGCGTCCATATCCTGCTGAAATCGCTGGACACCCTGGATTACGATACGGAGCTGCGGGTTGGCAGTAAATAATCCAGTAGACGATTCTGGAAATAACGTTAGCATGATGGCAAATGAAGACTTGAGAAAACGGCAAAATTAGTCTATTGAAGATCTCGGGTGAAACATAAAGGAAAAAAAGGGCGCTATTTAGGCGATCCCCCCATGTTGCGTGCAATAGAGGAATTTTATGGCGCTATTTTTACGATTTAGTAGCGAAAGGCCGCCTTTCGACCTGTTCATCGAAAAATAAGACCCAAAAGCTCCCCTATCGTGATGAATAGGCTCACATTCGGAAAATAAGACCCTAAAGTTCCTCTATTTTATGGGGACGGACGATACTGAGCACAAGACTAATATAGAACAAAGTGATCCATGGCCCCTGTCCGTAGATAAGCCATATTATTTCCGGATCATTCTACTAGTAAATCATTAATGCAATGAATAAATAAGGAGAGGATTAACATGTTTAGAGCCCTTCCATTTCGCATGAACCGTTTATGGTTCGCTGTCGCTTCAGCGGCCGCGGCCACCTTGCTTTTCGTTGGCGTCGCCAGCGCGCATGTGACCGTCAGTCCCGGAGAATCCGCCCCAGGGGCCTGGCAAACGTACACCATCAAAGTACCCGTAGAAAAAGATATCCCTACAGTCAAGGTTGCGCTAAAAATACCGGACGGCGTAGAGTTCAAGCAATATCGGCCAATACCGGATTGGGACGTTGAATTGACCAAAAACGATGCCGGCGCCGTGACGGCGGTCACCTGGTCCGCCGAGGGCGACGGAATCGGGCCCGGCGAGTTCCAGCAATTCGATTTTGTGGCCAAAAACCCCGATAAAGAGGCCGAAGTGGCCTGGGACGCCTTCCAGTATTACAACGACGGCAGCGTGGTGGAATGGATCGGCGGCGAAGGCGCCGATCGCCCGCATTCGCTGACGGTAATCAGCGCGGACGCTGGCGGCGCGGCGAACGGGGATGCCGGGCACGGGCACGGGCATGACGCAAGCGATAGCGGCGCGAGCGGCGCCGATGCCAGCGATGCGGACGGCGGCGCGAACGGGGATGGCGCCGGCACAGGAACGAGCGACGCAGGCACGAACGGCGCGGGCAACGCGGGCGCAACTGCCGGCGCTGACAGCTCCGCCGCAGCGCAAAGCGCCGGCACATCCGGCGTTGGAACGGCCACTTTGGTGGTGTCCATCGCCGCCCTGATCGTCTCGCTGGCCGCTCTGTGGCTCGCTCTCCGCTCCGCGCGTAAATCGGCCTAACCGTTAGCGGGCTAGACGGTTGTATTCTAATTCACTCAACTTTCGCAGGGCGAAACAGCCAAACACGTACCCGTCTTCAATTTCTTCACTTTATAAAAAAAGCTTGTTACTACTCACGAGTAGTAACAAGCTTTTTAAAATACCAAAGTGTTACCTTAGATTACCTTAAAACATAAAGAAACTCTTCCTTAGCCGCATATACTTCCATCATCATTAACGCCCCAAGCTGAAACCCGTTTACGAAAGAAGATGTAGCCTGCATCGACTCGGTCTGTCTGTGCAAATCGAGCAGCGTTTCAAGCTGGTTGAAATCATCGGTAGACAGCTTCCCTTTCCACATTCCTTTGGCTTCGGATATCTTTCTTCTTATTCTACGGAACTCGGGATCTCTCGGGACGATCTTCTCTTCCGGGCGAATTTCACCACAATACAATGCTTCCAGCATACTTTTCATTTTCATCTTCCTTTCGTATGGATGGCAACGCCTTGAAAGAAAGACTTACACATGATAGGTTAATTGTGCAGTCTGCCTTTTAGGTAGTTACGGGGAGGAAGTGGCGAGTTCCTTGATGAGAGTGTGCCGCTTCAACTTTTACTCAAGATCATTCAGTTTTAAAAAAATTGCTTTATTCCATTTTGATAGTGACTAAAAATCACTCTCTATGCTTTGATTGCACAGTGACTATAAGTCACTAGTCAAGGAGCTATTTTATGTTTAATCGAGAAATATTTGCGGAGCGTTTTAAAAACCTACGCCTTGAAAAATCTATTTCACAGCAAGACATTGCCTCTTCTTTAAGAGTTGACAGGACCATTGTAAGTCACTGGGAAAGAGGGACACGAGTTCCTAGTTTAGAAGTTGCTTGCGCTCTGGCTGATTATTTTGACGTAAGTCTTGATTATCTTGTTGGACGTTCAGATTCTACTATCGTTAGAAGGGGAAACCTCTTTTAGAAAAGTTGCGCTTTCTTCTCGCAGTATAATGGTCGGGCTGTGTTGCATCGGAGTTGTAGAATTATCCCTTCACTCTCCCAAACGGGGCGACATGCTTTACTGTTCATATGATTTTGAAAAATAAGAAGGCGAAGATAACAAAAAACAGGTTAATCATGGTAGTATCTGACCATAATCGACCTGTTTTCATTCGGCACCGGGTGGGGTATTTTTGAATAGCCGCCAGGCAACCCGATGTAAAATTTAGCCCCTTCCAGCCTAACGTCTGCAATTAACCCTTTGTTTGACGGGATACTACCCGTTTGATAAACTCCCAATCCGTCTCATCGTATTGGAGAATGAATCGCTTGATCGGTTCTTTCTCCAGGGTCTCCGAGCAAATAAAATCCGAATGCGCGTAACCCTGTATAACCCGTTCAAACAGCTCTTTATAAGTCACATTCTCGTTTTGAAGATCCAAGTTGTATGTATGCGAAGTTCCTTCTATTTTTGCCGTATAGACGCCATTAATCTGTTCAACTTCACTATTTTTAATGATTCCATTAAATAAAACACGGCGCTCGTTATACCGATCTCTTAAAACAAACTTTCGATTGCATAAATTGGCGGTCAAGAAGCTTTGGACCTTGTCCTCGTCCATGACAACCGTCAAGTTCACCATTGCATGGTCATTCATTTTCTGATCCATCGTCAATTGTTCGATATATGCAGCGCCGTCGATGCCTTCCAATATCTCATCCTCAAGGCGCAAGTGTTTGATGACTCGACAGGTGTTCGACACGGACTGGGTGTATGAAACCATCGCCACGAATCTGAATTTACTAAACAAACTGTTAGCTTTCAATTTGTTTGAGCGATTCAAACGCGATCGTTGTAAAGCGTTTCATCGCGGCTATACGATTGCAAGGTTCCTTAATAATAGCGGATATTTCCATTCCGTTAAACAAGTAGCGAAATCCTTTTTCGTAGTGTCCTCTATATAAATAATATTGAGCTAATTCATAAAGTAAGCTAACATGCTGGTCAGCAGTATTTTGATCATTATATATTTCGTTTCCTTTTTGCTTGTGGAGGTTGGATGGTTCTGTTTCAAATTGGGCAAGAATATGATCTACATCAACTTCGAAACGATTTGCCACTATCATAATATTCCATAAACCACGAATAATTTCAATTTCTTTCCGTTCAATAAAATTAACGTATTCTGAGAGTAGTTTTGTATCACCCGACATTAACTTAGCTAATAAAATATCGTACCTGAATTTAATCCAGTCTGCCTGGATAGTTGACTAATATTTAACCCATTCTGTTTTATAAACTGATACAGCACTCCGAGAATCGTGGTTGTATTATTCAAACAAACCACCTCTGATAAATTTTGGTGTTATATTATAAATATATACATCTGTTTGAATGTGGTCAATAAAAATTCCATTTCTATATTTCGGCCGCTTTCGGATTGCAAAGCGGTAAATAACGCAAAACAGCGGTATTCCTAGACCTCATGCTTGAGGCTTGGATACCGCTGTTTTTTAGTTACAAAGTGCGATAATCAACCAAACTCCCGCGTTACATCGCGCCAAGCTGTGTCTTATTCCTCGGCCCCCGCCCGGCGGATTTGCGGTCCGGCGCTACGCCCAGCAGACAGAGCAGCGCCAACAGCATCCCCAGCGAAGCGCTGACGAACAGCGCCGGGTAACCAAACGCGTCGATCAGCCAGCCGAGCAGCGGCGGCGAGGTGATGGCGGCCAGCGACGAGACGAAATAATAAATCCCCGTGCGGGTGCCGATGCTCTCTTCGCGCCCGGTCGCCACCACCCACGGATACGAGTTAATGTTAATGCAGGCCCAAAAAATCCCCCCGACGATCAGCAGCACCCGCAGCCAAAACACGGACTCCACGAAAACGACCGCGCCGAAAACGACGAACAGCCCGGCCACTCCCAGCAAAATGACCGCCTTCTTACCGAACTTGGCCCCCAGCCAGCCGCTCGGCAGCGCAAACGCAAGGAATGCCAGCGAGAAAAACGTAAGAGAAAACGACGCTTCGCTGTCGCTCATGCCGAGCTGTTTTGTGCCATACAGCGTAAACAGCGCTTCCACGCCTTGATACGCCACAAACCAGAAAAAAATCGCCGCCAGGATCAGGACGGTTGTTTTGTCCAGTTGGTCTCTGATCCGTACCGCGTGTTTTGGCTCGGAAGATGCGGCAGACACGTCGGATACGGCAGATGCGGCCCCGCCCCCGGCCCCTAAAGAAGCATAAACCGCCGGCTCGCGGATCACCGCCTTCAGCACTACCATGCAGATGAGCATCACGATCCCGGCAAACAAAAAGGGCACGTAAGAACCGATTCCGTACAGCTTGGAGCCGAGGCTAAAAGCGAGCACCGAACCGATTCCGCCCATAAAGTTGATAACGCCGTTCGCTTTCGTCCGCAGATGCTCCGGCGTGATGTCCGGCATCAAAGCGACGGTCGGGGCCCGAAACAAGCTCATTGACAAATTCATTAGCACCATAAACAAAACGAGTGTCACAAACCCGGCATGCAGCGGTATTAAAGCCGCGAACACGGCGCCGAGCGGCATGCCGAGCAGCAGATACGGCATTCTGCGCCCGAACCTTGTCATCGTTTTGTCGCTGCGGTGTCCGATCCATGGCTGCAGCACGATGGCCAAATAGTTGTCGATCGTCATCATGAACCCGATCAAGGCAGCGCTTTTCACATAATCGTCCAAAAACAGCGGCACAAATGCGTTATAAAGCGCCCAGGTCAAGCTGATGCTGAAAAAGCCCAGACCCAGCAGCCATGTTTTTTTCATCCGCTCACGCTCCTTTATTTAACCCAGCAGTTCGGCCAGGACATCGGGATAGTCCGTAATGATGCCCGCCACCCCGGCCTGAATCAGCGCGCGCATCACCTTGGGATCGTTTACCGTAAACGGGTGATAAGCGACCCCGGCCTCTTTGGCGGCCGCAACCAGCTCCGGCGTGAGCGCATACTGGTACGCATGCAGCGCGTCCGCCCCGATCCGCTTCGCGTAATCCCAGGGCTCGTACAACCCTTCCATATACAAAATACCGGTGCGGATGTCCGGGGCTATTTTTTTACACTCGACCAAAGAATAATGATTAAAGCTGGAAATGATCGTCCGCTCGGCAAGGCCAAAACGCCGCACTTCGTCGATGACCCTTTGCTCGATGCCAGGATACAGCACCACGCCTGTCTTCAGTTCCAGATTGATGATCGTATCCGTACCGCGCACCAGCTCCAGCAGCTCTTCCAGCGTCGGGATGCTTTCCCCCAGGTAGTCCTCGCGGAACCAGGAGCCCACCTCGCATTGCTTCGCTTCCTCCAGCGTGATGTCCTTAATCCACTCCGGCGTCCCCGCCGTCCGCTGCAGCGATTCGTCGTGTATAAGCACGAGTTGTCCGTCCCGGGTCATTTGCACATCCGTCTCAATTCCGGTAGCCCCCAGTTCAAGCGCCCGGGCAAAAGACGCCATCGTGTTCTCCGGGCAATGCCCCGCCGCCCCGCGGTGGGCAAAGTTGATGATCTCGGCCAATGGTGATTCCTCCTTGGGATATTTACTTAAAATGATTATAGTCCATCCTCCCAATATAATCCTGCAATGTTAGACCCATATTAAAAAGGCGCCCTCCCATGGCGTTGTGATTGGAAATATCCAATGAAGCTGGAAATTTAGCATAGATGCGCAGCCTGATTGGATATATCCAATAGAATTGGAAATTAGGTGGAAAATACGGCAGTGTTATTGGATAATCTCCAATTGATTCGGCTCGAAAGGGCGTTAAACGGTCAGTTTGAGCGAATTCTATTGGATTTTTTCCAATGAGAGTGCCAAATTACGTTTGATATCCGGCGATCTATTGGATTTATCCAATGACGGTGCGAACCAAGGGCAGAGGCGCCAACACCAGCGACGAAAAAACCGGAGAACCCCGCTGCCCCCTTAAACAGCAGCCGCTCTCCGGTTTATGCCCTAAGATATGCCCTTCACCGCAACCACCTATTGCACCTTCAACCATGTCCGCAATTCGGCGTTCAGCGCCTCGGCGTCGCGGACCGCGCGGGCGTCGTTCAGGACTTCTCCCGGCTTGCTGCCTTGGCCGATGATGTACCCCGCAAACGGCATGCCGGCGAAATCGAACGTATACTGCAGCTGTTGGATGACCGGCAGCGCCTTGATGCGCGGATTGTCGCCGCCGACCACGACGGCGTAAGCCGTTTTGCCCGCGAGCGCCGCTTTGAAATCGTAGCGCGGATCCCGCAGGCTTTGCGACCAGCGGTCGATGAAGTTTTTTAAAATGCCGGAAACACCGTACCAATACACCGGGCTGGCAAAAACAAGCACGTCATGCTCCAGCGCTTCCCGGATCACCTCCTCATAATCATCGTCGACCGGATCGAACCCGCCCTCCGTATGCCGTTGATCGTGAATCGGCTTGATATTTTTGGAGCGCAAAACGATATCCGTATAGGGAATTCCCTCTAATACCTTGCTCGTCAATTGCTCCGTATTGCCCCCACTCCTGGTGCTGCCCTGCAAAACAGCGATGCGCATGCCCGCACTCCCTTTCCCGGATCTACTTTTTAGCCTATCCGCTCATTTTCCGAATAAACGCCTACCCTATATTTATACGATGTTTTACATCTTTATGACATTGGCATGCAATTGCTGGCGCTTTTTCGCGAATTCTGAATGAGGGATGTCCGCCGTATCCCGCAATATAATCCCCGACCTTGCGCCGAGGAGCCAACCCGACCAAGGTCCAGTTCACAAACCGTCTCAGGCCCGTTATGTCCGGCCGCAAATCCCGCTAGAATAAAAGCATGAACAGCGGGAACAACACGAACCGCCAACCTGATATCCAGATTTATAAAAAATATATGTTCAAAAATGAACTACAAAAATAAAAGAAAGCGAGTGGTTATTCATGAGAAAACTTTACCGTTCCTCCACGGACAGACAAATTAGCGGCTTGTGCGGCGGCATCGCCCAGTGGCTGGGGGTCGACGCAACGGTCGTGCGGCTCATCGCCCTGATCGCGGTCTTTTTCAGCGTCGGAACCGTCGTCGCCCTGTACCTGATCGCCAGCCTGATCGTGCCGAGAGAACCGTTTGCCGGGCTCGGATACGACGAACCGTCCACCAACTACTAATCGAAAACTAATCTAAGGAGAGATGATTATGAGCAGCATTTTTGACAGAATCGCCAACTTAGCCAAAGCGTCCATACATGAAGTGTTAAACAAAATGGAAGACCCGGTAGTCATGACCGGACAATACCTGCGCAACCTGGAAGACGATCTGAACGACATGGAAAAAACAATTAAGGAGCAGCAAATGAACGCTGCCGTGCAGGAAAGAAAAAGCGCGGACATCGCTCATTTGGCCAAGCAAAGCGAAATCCGCGCGCTGACCGCGCTGGAGAGCGGCGACGAAGTTACAGCGCAGCACGCCGCGGCGGAGAAGCTCCGCTACGAGGAGCAGGCGCAGCAATACGCCGCCGCCGCAAGCGAAGCCCGCGAGCGCGTGAAGGAGCTGGAGCTTCGCCTGGAAGAAGGCAAGGCGGAATACGCCCGCCTGAAAGAGAAGCGCAACGAGTTGGCCGCGCGGGCCCACAAAGCCCAGGAGCGGAAAGCGGAGCAGCGGCCGAGCATCAGCCGCGGCATTGAAAGCGGCACGGCGGCCCGCGGCTTCGAACGCATGGAGGAGAAAATCCTGGAATGGGAAGCTAGCAACCAGCTTTCCGGTTCCGGCTACGGAACCTCCCCTGCCGCCGCCAGCCCAGACGCCGGCATTCCTACCCCCGCCGTCAACGCCGAGCTGGAACGCCTTAAGCAGCAGCTATCGGCCCGGCACTCCTGAGCCGTTCATATAGAAACCCGCCCGGTGAAACCAGCCGGGCGGGTTTTTGCGCGTTGAACAAAGCCAACTCCCGCGAAATGCAAAAGGGCATGCGAGTTTCGTCGAAATTCCCCGAAAATGGCTCGCCAAATGCAAAACTGCAGTTCATTTCCGGCTAAAAGATACTTTTTTATCCCACAGCCCCAAAACAGATGTACTTTTGCATTTCAATCGCTCAAATAGGGAGGATTTACGGAAAATGAAATGTACTTTTGCAGTTGATCCAGTGAAGCGGCGCCGCTACCAAAGAAACAAACGGGAGGCAAAACGCGCTGCCTTAAAAGAAAAAGCCCGGCAAGGCTTGAATGCCCTGCCAGACTTTTTTCCGTTCTGTCGTTGCAAGATTATTTCCCTTCCTTGCCGGACTTGAACACTTCGCCGATCGCGCCCAGGGTGCCGAGCGTTTCGATCGCGTTGGACGGGATGAACACTTTGTTCGCCGGTCCTTTGGCCACTTCCTTCAAAGCGTCGAAGGACTGGTAAGCCAGCACCTCTTCCGTCAATGCGGCGTCGCGGAGCATTTCGATCCGCGCCTTCTCGGCTTCCGCCACCGCCTGAATCGCCTTCGCTTCCCCCAGCGCTTCCAGCTCCTGCGCCTGCCGCAAGCCTTCGGCTTCACGGATGCGCGCTTCCTTGTCGCCTTCCGCCTTGAGGATTTTGCTCTGCTTATCGCCTTCGGCGCGCAAAATCATATCCTGCTTGGCGGCTTCGGCTTCGAGCACAATCGCCCGTTTGTTCCGCTCGGCCTTCATTTGTTTGTCCATCGCTTCCTGAATGTCGATCGGCGGCTTGATGTCGATTACTTCGACGCGCTCGATCCGCACGCCCCATTTTTCGGTCGCTTCATCCAGCGCAATCCGGATTTCCGTCGAAATTTTTTCCCGGCCGGACAATGTCTCGTCGAGCTCCAACTTACCGATAATTTGCCGCATCGTTGCGGTGGTAATGTTCCGAACCCCGTACACGTAGTCGGAAATTCCGTACGTAGCTTGTTCCGGATCAACCACTTGATAGAAAATGATCGTATCGATTTCCACCTGAACGTTGTCCTTCGTAATCACGGTCTGCGGCGGTACGTTTGTCTGTTGAATCCGCAAATCATGATAAAGGCGAACCTGGTCGATCACCGGAATCAGAACGTTCAACCCCGGCGTCAACAGCCGGTGGAATTTACCGAGCCGTTCGACGACGCCCACCCGCTGCTGCGGCACAATTTTGATCGTAAGCGAAATAAAAACGACAACGACAACAACAATAATTACAAGAATAACCCACGGCATTAAGAAATTTCCTCCCATCGTTCTACCTCGATAATCGTACTGCTGCGCTTCAGCACCCGTACCCGCTCATCCTTGCCGATCGGCAAGGCGGACTTGGCGCTCCACGTGTCTCCCCCAACCTTGACGATGCCGTATTGCCCCTCTTCAATCGGTTCCACGACGATGCCCTGTTTGCCTACCAGTTCGGTGCCGACATCTTTAAACCCTTTCGATGCGCGAAATTTTCGCGACAGCGGCTTGGTAAATATGGTCAACCCTAAAGCGACCAGACAGCCGGCCACCACCTGCAAAACATAAGCCTCGGGGGCTATCCAAGCCACGATCGCCGCCACCAGCGCCCCGATGCATAACCACAGCAAATAAAACGTCAGCGTCATCATTTCAAACACCAGCAAAACCCCGGCGGCGATCAGCCAAACGGCCCACATTTCCATCCCCCTGTTGCACCACCTTTCCGCATTATAATTATATATACGGCGACGATACCAAAAAGTATCAACAAATGGAATGGTTTTTTAGTTATTTTGCGCATAATCGGGGAAATTGGCGGTTTTTTGAGGAAAATTGTTGTCTTTTTGTCATAATACGCCGTGCCGCTTCCTTAGTCTAATTCCCCGCAGCTCCTGCTGCGGTTCTGAGATATTGTCCGGTTAAAGATTCACAGCAAGCCGTAATATCCCTGGGCACGCCTTCAAACAATACCCTTCCTCCCTCCGCTCCCGCGCCGGGGCCCAGATCAATGATCCAATCGGCCTGGCAGATCACTTCCGGATGATGTTCGATAACGATCAGCGTGTTGCCCTGATCGGCAAGGCGGTTCATCACGCGGATAAGCCGGTCGACGTCCGCCAAATGAAGCCCGGTGGTCGGTTCGTCCAACACGTAAATATTGCCTCTTTCCTCCAGTTCAGCCGCCAGCTTGACCCGCTGCAACTCTCCGCCCGACAAAGTGCTGAGGGGTTGTCCCAGCGGCACGTAATCAATCCCGGTCTCCTGCAGCCTTTGCAGCGCCGGCAAAATTTCTTTTTCTTGAAAAAAAGACAGCGCCTCAGCGACGGTCATAGCCAAGATGTCGCTGATATTTTGGCCGCGCAGCGGATAGGACAGCACTTCCTCGTTGAAGCGTCTCCCCCCGCAGGCTTCACAAACGGTCGCCACCGTATCCATAAAAGCGAAATCGGTGTAAATGGTCCCGAGCCCCTTGCAGTCCGGGCAGGCTCCCTGCGAATTAAAACTGAAAAGCGAGGGGCTGACCCGATTCGCCTTGGCAAACAGCTCCCGGATCGCATCGAATATGCCGGTATAAGTGGCGATATTGGACCTGTTCGAAGCGCCGATCCCCCCTTGATCGATAACGGTCGCCTCAGGATAGGCCTGCGCAAACGCACCGCGGATCAACGTGCTCTTGCCCGATCCGGCCACTCCGGTAACGGCGGTCATCACCCCTGCGGGGACCCGGACGCTTACCTCTTTCAAATTGTTGAGGCTCGTGCGCGGGATTTCCAGCCACCCGGCCGGTTGCCGGACCTCGCTTTTGCATGAAAGCTGGCGCTTCAGCAGCCGGGAGGTCAGCGTATCCGCCAACATCAGCCCGCCGGGGTCCCCCTCGTAGACGATCCTGCCCCCGCCCGTTCCGGCGCCCGGTCCCATTTCCACGATATGATCAGCGATCCGGATCACGTCCGGGTCATGCTCCACGATCAGCACGGTGTTGCCTTTATCCCTTAATTGCCGCAGCAGCCGGTTGATCCGGCCGACATCGTGGGGATGCAAACCGCTGCTCGGCTCATCCAAAATGTAGAGCAAATCGCTCAGACTGTTGCCGAGCTGGCGCACCAGCTTGATCCGCTGCGATTCCCCGCCCGACAGGCTGGACGTTTCCCGGTTCAAACTCAAATAGCCAAGCCCGATCTCGATCATGTCAGCCAGCCGCTTGACGATTGCCTCGGTCACCGTCCGGACCTGCGGTTCGCGAACGGTGCGCACAAATTCGATCAGTTCGCTGACCGGCATGTTCGCGCAGTCCGCAATGCTTTTGCCGTTGATCCGGCATGCCAGCACGGCCAGATTCAATCTGCCGCCGCGGCACGCCGGGCATATTTTCTCGGTCGCGATCCGCTTGATCGCTTCCTTGTAAAGGGCGGTATCCCGGCCCTCTTTGTCCAGAAAAGACCGTTTGATGCGCGGAACGACACCCTCGTACAGCGAAGTCGGCGGCCACTCTTTCGTCGGATTCGTCGGTTTGAACCCCGTTTTGTACAGTAGCGTATCCATTTCTTCCTCGGTGTAATCCTTCAGCTTTTTGTCGTTGTCGAACAGTCCGGTGGCGGCATATCTTTTCCAGCGGAAATCGCCGGGCTGAAAGGTAGGAAACAGGATCGCTCCCTCGTTCAGCGATTTTTCCTTGTCGATCAAGTGGTCGATAAGAATCGTCTTGGCTTTGCCCAGCCCTTCGCATTCCAGGCACATCCCCTGCGGATTATTGAAGGAAAAAACGTCGGAATAACCAACGAAAGGCGCGCCTTGCCGGGAAAACAGCAGACGCAGCAGCGCATAGATGTCCGTGGCCGTGCCGACGGTCGATCTGGCGTTGCCGCCGAGCCGCTTCTGATTGATCACAATCGATACCGGCAAATTGGAGATGCTCTCCACCTCGGGCTGCCCGTAATGGGGCAGCCGGTTGCGGATGAAGCTGGAGTAAGTTTCGTTCAGCTGCCGCTGCGATTCGGCCGCGATCGTATCGAAAACAAGCGCCGACTTGCCCGAACCGGATACACCGGCAAACACCGTAATCCGCTTTTTCGGAATGGAGACGCGAACGTCCCGCAAATTTTTTTCTCTGGCTCCGATGACATGAATGAAATCGTCCTTGTGCATGTTTCCTTTCCTCCTCAGAATGATTCGCTTAAAATAAAATAAACTAAAACCATGACAAAAACTGACATGGTTTTGCAATTGGAGGAGATTGGATGTCCAAGACAAGGCTTCTGTTCGACCTGATCATGTATGTCAACGCCAAGCGCAGCTTTACGGCGCAGGAGGTCGCCGACGAATTCCGGGTGTCCGTGCGGACGGCGCACCGGTATTTGAGCGAACTTAGCGAGATGGGCGTCCCGCTCTATACCGAGCCGGGCCGAACCGGAGGGTACCGCTTGCTCCGCGGCAGGATGCTGCCACCTGTGATGTTCGACGAAGACGAAGCGTTTGCCGTTTTTTTCGCCTTCCAAACGTTGAAGTATTATCCGTCGCTGCCCTTTGACATCAATGTGAAATCCGTCTCCCGCAAACTGTACACGAATCTAGCCGACGATATGAAGCGCAAAGTGGACCGGCTGGAGGCGGTGACCGCGATTTGGAATCGCAAGCGCAGCGTCGCTTCGCCGTTTTTGAAAGAAATTATCGAAGCGGCCGCGGACCGGCAAGTGCTGAAAATCGGGTATGCTTCGAAAAAGGAGGACACGGAGAGAGAAGTTGAGCCGCTTGGGATATACGCTTATGACGGCTTCTGGTACATGCCTGCCGCCGACCGGAGCACCGGCGATATCCGCCAGTTTCGAACGGATCGCCTTTTGTTTGCGGAACCGCTGCCGGAAACGTTCGATCCGCCGGTTGGCTTGGCCGGCTGGCTGGAGCAGCTCTCCGGCCAGCCTTTGAAAACGCCGGTGCGGCTGTATGTCGAACTGACCCGGGAAGGCATGCGGCAATGCCGCAGCCAGCCTTGGCTGGAACCGCATATCACAGCCGCCGATCCAGATCACGGCTATATCGATGCCGTGATCGACGAGAGCGAAGTAGAGTTCACCGCCGCGTATTTTTTCCAGTTGGGTCCTGACGCCAAAGTGCTGGAACCACGCGAAATCGCGGACCGTATCCGCGCGCGGGCGCGGGCGCTGGTCCGCCATTACGGTTAAAGACGGCTAAAAGCAGATAAGGAGGATGAGGATGGATAAGGATGGATAAGGATGGATAAAGACGGGTGAAGTCGGGTGAAGTCGGATAAATCACAAACGTTGCAACAAATCTGACATCTGACATGATAACATTTCTAACCACACAACTATCTAACGGTTGCCACAAGCGCTATTTGTTCCAAAAACGGTGATTTCAAATTCTAACGGTTGCCATAGCGCTTATTTCACTTAAAACCAGCCATTTTCACCTAGATTAAGGCAAATAACGGCGCTCGCAACCGTTAGAAATTAGAAAAGGTCTTTTTTCGCAAAATAGCGGCTGTTACAACCGTTAGATTTCTGGCAGGCCCAAATTCCGATCGATAACCTGAGCTTTTACGGGAAATTTGGAGTTTCAGGGCTACAAGTTGTCTTGTTCGAAAGTTAATGCAACGCTAGTGCAGATAAAGACAGATAAAGGTGGATAAAGGCCGGATCCCTGACGGGAAAACCAGCCTCTTCGCGGTGAAGCTCGCCCTCCCGTCGGCCCTCCCGTCGGCCCTCCCGTCTACCCGGAAAAAACGGCGTTCGCGGCATACCAATGGATGATCTCGTTGCCGTACAAGTACACGAGCAAGGTACCGAAGGCCAGATAGGGGCCAAATGCCAACGTCTGACCGCGCTGCCTGCGGCCAAAGGCATGCTGCAGCAGGATCGCCGCGGCCCCGGTGACAGCGGCCGCCAACAAGGCGAGGAGCACGCCGGGAAAACCGACGGCCCAGCCAAACACGGCCAGCAGCTTGATGTCGCCCATCCCCATCCCCCGGCCAGGGGCGATGGCGGCGATAAGCAGCAGCAGGCCGCTGCCGCCAAGCGCGCCCAGCGCATGGCTCCATAGCGGGCCGCCGCCGGCCAGCGGCACGGCGGCGAGCAGCGCGGCGCCAAAGCACAGCAGGGCGCCGTTGGGGATGATTCTCGCGGTCAGGTCGGTGACCGCGATCAGCACGGCCAGGGCGGTCAGCAGCAGGCCGACCGCCCATGCGCCCGATGCACCGAAACGCAGGTGCATCAGGGCGAACATCGCCGCCGTGGCGAAGGCGGCGGCGATGTCTCCGGCCCGGCGCAGCCGGCCGGAGGGGGCGGCGCCGGCGGCAGGGGCTGTGCCGCCGGCCGCTGCCGCAGCGCTCACGCGTGCGCTGCCGCTTCCGCCGACGCTGCTTCCGTCCGCGCCGCTTCCGCCCGCGCCGCTTCCACCCACGCCGCCTCCGCCCGCGCCGCTTCCGCCCACGCTGCTTCCGCCCACGCCGCTTCCGCCGGCGGGCAGCAGGCCCCGCCGCGCCACCAGGCGGCGCCCGAGCCGCGCCAGTCCGGCGCCCGCGGCCAGCCCGGCGATAAAGTTAAGCGCCGCCAACATTATCGTTTCCATAGCCCCTCCAATAACGGAGCCGTACGTTCCATAGCTGCCGGCATATTTTATTAACCCCCTAAAATAAGCTCAAACCAACAACGGCGCTTGTCCAAACAATCATGAGAACCTCCAGCGAAAACATAAGGACAAAAAATGTCGTTATTCCGGCGATATCCGTCCTCTTGAGAGAAATAGGGGTTATTTATGTCGCTATTTTCTTAGGGTCACAAGGAAATGCCCACGTTCCGGACCATTCATAGGAAAATAAGGACAAAAAATGCCGCTAATGGGGATGTAAGTGCCAGACTCCGGATAATAAGTACATAGAGTACCGCTATTTTGAAGGCCGACGCTTGGTTCATTTCAGTAGCCGCCTGCAACCGTTAGAACGGCGCGCCGGCGCTCCCCCGGGGCTGCATCTTGCTGATCGTCAAGCACCGTTGTTGGTTTTGAGCCGAAAATTCCGTATAAGTTAAACATCGGTATAAACAGTTTGATCATACAGCAGCGCGGCGAACGAAGGCAACAAGTCAATTTACGCCAAGTCAATTCAGCCCAAGTCAATTCACGACTAAATCAAGTCACGACCAACTCGCTCCCCGCCTCAAACGGCCCGTTGTCATCTCTCTTCTTCCACTTCGCGGATAATTTCCTGGAGGGTGGTGCGTCCCTCCAACACTTTTCCAACGCCGTCGGCCAACAAGGTGGTCATGCCGG
Organism: Paenibacillus oralis; assembly: GCF_003863965.1. GTDB lineage: Bacteria > Bacillota > Bacilli > Paenibacillales > Paenibacillaceae > Fontibacillus > Fontibacillus oralis. The sequence goes on along the minus strand of NZ_RRCN01000001.1, from coordinate 2,628,272 downwards.
TTTCCCGCGCCAGCCGCCGCAGCTCCTTTGCGGATCGTCCGCTTACGATCCCGGAGCGCAGCTCATCGCCGGCAAGCAGCACTTCGTGCACCGCCATCCGGCCGCGGTAGCCGCTTTTTCCGCAAGCGGCGCAGCCCTTGCCGCGATACAGCTTGTCCGCGTTGAGGCCCAACCGTTCCAGGTACAAACGCTCTTGCATATCCGGCGTGTAGCCGGTTTTGCAATCGGGGCAAACACAGCGGACCAGCCGCTGGGCGACGACCCCGATCAGCGAGGAGGCGATCAGATGCGGCTCGATCCCCATATCCCGCAGCCGGACGACCGCGCCGACCGTATCGCTCGTATGCAGCGCCGAAAACACGAGATGCCCCGTTAACGAAGCGCGCAGGGCGATTTCCGCGGTTTCCGGATCGCGGATTTCCCCGACCATAATAACATTCGGATCCTGCCGTAAAATAGAGCGGAGACCTTTGGCGAACGTCAATCCGGCCGCAGGATAAACCTGCGTCTGATTAACGCCGTCAAGCATGTATTCCACGGGATCCTCGATCGTAATAATGCTCGTCTCTTCGCGGTTCAAATGCTGCAATACGGAGTAGAGGGTCGTCGTCTTTCCGCTCCCCGCCGGTCCCGCCAGCAAAACCATGCCATGCTGCTTTCCTACCATGCGCCGTAACAATTCGAGATTTTCCTCGGCCATGCCCAGCTTGTCCAAACTTTGTATCCCTTCGGATTGGTCAAACAGGCGCATAACGATTTGTTCCCCGTGCACCGTCGGCAGCGAAGACAGCCGGATGTCAATCTGTTTGCCGTCGATCGTCAGCTTGATGCGCCCATTCTGAGGCAGCTGGCGTTCTTCGATGTTCAAATGGGCCAAAATTTTCAGCCGGGCGGTGATCACGCCCTGCATCGATTTCGGAATAGACCGCCCTTTGCGCAGATGTCCGTCAATGCGGTAGCGGACCGTCAGCTGCGCGTCCATCGGATCGACATGAATGTCGCTGGCGCCGAGGCGCACCGCTTGTTCGATCATTTGCTGAACGAGACGGACAACCGGGGAGTCTTCATCCAGAATCATCGAGTCTTCCACCTCGATCTGCCCGCTCCCCGCCCCTGCGTTCACGGAATCCTGCTGCCCGTACAGCCGGGCGATTCCCCGCTGCAATTCCCCCCGTGAAATAATAGCCGGTTCAATCGTAAAGCCGGTGCTTATCCGCAAGTCCTCAATAACGAACAAATCCAGGGGATCGGCCATGGCGACCATCAGCTTCCGGCCATCCACGCGAATCGGCAGCACCTGGTGCCGCTTGGCCATCTGCTCCGAAATGACCTGGGTCAATTGGGGGGCGGTCTTAAGCCTTGCCAAGGTGACGTGCGGGATGCCAAGCTGAAATTCCAGCGCCTCGATGAGCTGATGTTCGGTCAGGACTCCCTGCTCCAGCAGCACATCGCCAAGCTTTTTACGGGAACGCTGCTGCTCTTCCAGCGCGGTTTGCAGCTGCGCTTCCGTAATCATGCCGGATTCCAGAAGAAGTTCACCCAATCTTTTTTTGATTGTGTACATGGCTTACCCCATCTCCATGGAAAATTTACCATATTTCTTTATATGTTGCATACACGAAACTTCGCGAAGAAAACCAGTCCTTAAGTCCTATAAGTAAACAGCGCGAATTATCGTGAAATTAGCCATTTGCTGAATATTTATGCAACTTCGGCATAGTTACGATTATAAACCTTTCAATTATCCGGCGCTATCATTCAATAGTATATTATACCTATTCAGGGCAACAACGGTCCTAGTAAGAAAAACGTCTATCGACGTACTCTTCAGGTTCGTTAGGGTTTACACCAAGCCAGATTTGCATAGGGCCTCAGCCGAGTTTATCGTTTTTTCATGGAAAAAAGGACGGCCCGATGGGATCAACTGCAAAAGTACATTCTTTTTTCCGCAAATTATCATATTAGAGTGGTTGAAATGCAAAAGTGCATCTCTTTCAGGGTTATCCGATAAAAAAGTAGCTTTTGACGCGAAATGAACTGCACATTTACATCTGAACCACCTGTTTCGAGGAATTTCGACGAAAAGCGCCTGCACTTTTGCACTTGGCGGAATTTCCTCCGCTTCTTTATATCGCAACGTGGCGGGAGTGGCATATAGTTCCTTTCACGCAAAGGCTTCAGCACGTTCAAGCTCCCGAATCACGGCTTGGAGCCCCGCACTCAAAAAAAGCCGCGCCCGGAATGGAACTCCCCCCCTTCAAAAGGGGCCTGTTCACGGACCGGGAACGGCTTTTAGTTACACTTTAATTACGCTTGCACGGCATCCAGATCAACCGAGCGCTTGAACGCTTCGGTGTCGTTTTCGCCAAGGATTTTGCCGGTGATGACGCCGGCGGCGATCGAGTCGTTGACGTTTAACGCCGTCCGCCCCATATCGATCAGCGGCTCGACGGAGATCAGCAGCCCCGCGAGGGCGACCGGCAGGTTCATCGTCGAGAGCACGATGAGCGAAGCGAAAGTCGCGCCCCCGCCGACGCCGGCAACGCCAAACGAACTGATGACGACGACCAGGATCAGCGTCAGGATAAAGTCCCAGCTCGTCGGATTAATGCCGACGGTCGGCGCGATCATGACGGCCAGCATGGCCGGGTAAATGCCGGCGCAGCCGTTTTGCCCGATCGTAGCTCCGAATGAGGCCGACAGGTTGGCTACCCCTTCCGGTACGCCCAGCCGCTTGGTTTGCGTCTCGACGTTAAGCGGGATCGTGGCGGCGCTGGAACGCGACGTGAAGGCGAACACCAGCGTCGGCAGCACTTTGCGCACATACTGTACCGGGTTGTACCCGAACAGGGCCAGCAGGATCAGATGGATGATGAACATAACGATAAGGGCTACGTAAGAAGCGCCCACGAACTTGATCAGCTTGAGGATTTCCTCCACGCTGGTCGTGGCGGTCACGTTCGTGATTAGCGCCAAAATCCCGTACGGCGTCAATCGCAGCACCAGCGTAACGATCCGCATAACGACCGCGTAAACGGCGTCCACCATTTTGCGGAACGTATCGGCCTGCTCCGGTTTTTTCTTATCCAAACCAAGCACGGCCACCCCGATGAAAGCGGAGAAAATAACGACCGCCAGCGTTGAGGTGCTGCGCGCCCCGGTCATGTCCGCAAACGGGTTCGTCGGAATAAAGTCGAGCACCTGCTGGGGAATCGTTTTGTCCGCCACATCGCCGAGGCGCTCCTCAAGCGCCGCGCCGCGCTGTTGTTCCCGCTCCCCGGCCTGGATTTCGATCGCCTTCAGATCGAAGCTGAGGCTCGTCACGATGCTGACCGTGGCGGCGATCGCCGTTGTAATAAGCAGCACGGCGATGATCAGGGCGCTCATTTTCCCCAGGTTTCGTCCACCCTTTAATTTCATGATGGCGGAAATGATCGACACCATGATCAGCGGAATGACCACCATTTGCAGCAGTCCGACATAACCGCGGCCCACCAGGTTAAACCAATCGGCGGAACCGGAAATGACGTCCGAGCCCGCCCCGTACGCCCACTGCAGGATAACGCCGAACACAAGTCCGAGTCCCAGCCCGGTAAACACCCGTTTTGTAAAAGAAACATGCTTCTTCTGCATCCAGACCAATAGGCCGATCAGAACCAGCATAACAACTACGTTAATGATGATACGCAAGGTATCCATACAACGTCTCTCCTCCTCAAAATAGTACAAAGTATCGTAATAACGTCCGGACGATATGGAGCCGGAAACAATTTACAGACGATATAATATCATAAATACGACTATTTTGATAGGAATAATTTTTCCAGATAATGTTACAGTCGGTTAAGCATAGTATATGCATTCAATACAGCTTTCACCTGAAAGCTCTAAAAGGGTACGTATCCCGACGACTTATCCCGCTTAATTAGACTCACGCTCTCCCAGCGGCGTGATTTCCACCTCAGCGTGACGGAGATCCTGGAGACAAAGGAGGAAATGGCCGCCAGCAAGAGCACTTCATCGTTCAGGCTTTGAATGAGCACTCCTTAAACGCCGTTACCCTTTGCTGGCGCCCGAAGTTAAGCCGTCGACCAGCAGCCGCTGCAGGAACATAAACAATATTGTGATCGGGAGCGCGATCAGAACCGCGCCCGCGGCAAACAGCGTGAAATTGCTATTTTGGATGCTGCTTACCATGTCCCACATCCCTACGGCCAGCGTCCAGTTTTCCTTCGTCCGCAGCACGAGCCGGGCAAAGATAAAATCGACCCAAGGACCGACGAACTGAGTCAGTGCCATGTACGTCAGCATCGGCTTGGACAGCGGAACAATGATGCGCGCGAAAATCGTAAAATTGCTGGCCCCGTCGATCCGGGCCGCTTCGTCCAGCGAGCGGGGAATCGTATCGAGGAACCCTTTGGCGATAAACGTTCCGCCGAGCGGCGCCCCCGCCGCGTACACGATAATCAATGCAAAATGCGTATCGAGCAGATGCAACTCCCGCAGCAGCAGATAAATCGCAATCATGCTCATGAATCCCGGGAACATGCCGAGCACGAGCAGGCCGGACAGCGCCGTTTTGCGGCCGCGGAAGCGGAACCGGGACAGCGCGTAGCTGGTCAGCAGTATCAGGAGCACACCCAGAACCATAGAGCAGGCGGCAATTTTCAGCGTGTTCAAATACCAGGTGCCGAACAGATACGTTTTCGAGGTGAACAGTTCAGCATAATGAACTAAAGTTAATTTCTCCGGAATCAATGTTTTGCTGTAGAGCGATTTGCCCGGCCGCAACGAGCCGAATACGACCCAGAGCACGGGGTATACCGCGGCGATACATAGCAGGACAAGCACCAGATAACTGGCGCCAAGCCGAATCCCGGTTCTTATTTTCCGTACGCTCATTGGATCATATCCTCCTCTTTAAACGACTTGGTTCTGCGGTAGTTGTATATCGAGAACGAGGCGATAATGACGAAAATAATGATCCCGATAGCAGAGGCCATGTTGTACTTATTCTGGTTCAGCGTCAGCTTATACAGCCAGGTGACGAGCAGGTCGGTTGCGCCGGCGTATTGATAGTCGCCCTTAACCGGATCTCCCCCCGTCAGCAGGAAGATGGCGTTAAAGTTGTTGATGTTGCCGGCAAACTGCGCAATCAAGGTCGGTGCCGTCGTGAACAGAATCATCGGCAGCGTAACGATCTTGAATTTTTGGAATCCGGTAGCTCCGTCCACCTCGGCGGCTTCATACAAATCTTTCGGGATGGTGGTCAGCACGCCCAAAATGAGCAGCATGGATACCGGGATCCCCACCCACATGTTGACGACGATAACCGTGACCTTGGCCCAAAACGGATCGGTCAGCCACGGCAATCCCCCAAGTCCGAAATAACCGAGATACTGATTGATCGGACCGAACTGGCCGTTAAACATATTTCTCATGACAAGCAGCGATATGAGCTGCGGAACCGCGTAAGGAAGAATCAAAATCGTTCTCCACAACCCTTTAAAGCGGATGCCCTTCTGATTGATGAGCAAAGCCACGAGCAAACCGCCAAAGTAGGTGGTTATCGTGGACAATACCGCCCAGATGATCGTCCAGGTCAATACGCCGTAAAAGGTATGGCTCCAGGTTTTGAGGGCAACCAATTCTTTAAACGTCCCGAATCCGACCCAATCGACGAGCATCGCCGGCGGGATGTGTTTGGGAGCCGAGTAGTTGGTGAAGGCAAGCATGACCATGAAAATGATCGGCATCACAGTAAAAAATAAGATCCCTGAGGCGGGAATGCTCAAAAAGGCAACGGCGAATTTATAATCGAGCACATACCGAACCGATTGTATGAAATTGTTCGGCTTTTTGCCTTTCTCTCTTTCCTGCCCGATTTTGCGGGCGTCTTTCACGTTCAGAATATAAACAATGACAAAAACCGCTAAAAACAGCAGCGTAATCAAGCTTTGAATCATAATGAAAATGGAATGGTCCCCGTCCACCCATTTTCCTTTTACGAGCATTCTGGGCACTTCGCCGAGCGTAATAATCCCCCAAATCGCCGTTCCCAAATTTTTGATCAAATAAGCGAGTCCCAGCGCCTCCACCGCCAAAAATAGCAAGCCCTTGATATATTGGCGGTTATAGAGCTGCCCAAGTCCCATGCAAATGATTGACAGTACGCTTGCGTTTCTCTTGTGTCGGTCCATGAACCTTCCTTCTCCTCTCCTCGAGAAACCGCCGGAGCGGCCCGCCGCCTTTTAAGCGGCGGCCGGACAGCATTCCGGTTTCGTTGTCCAAAGCATCCCGGTCTTATTGAGCCACACCTTTGTTCAAATCCGTAATCTGAGCAATCGTTTTTTCCATCGTCGTTTTCGGGTCAGCATTGTTGTTCCAGATTTCCGGAAGCGCCGCGTTCATCGGAGCCCAGACATTAGACATTTCCGGAATGGACGGCATCGGCTGCGAGTTTTTCGCCTGTTCCGCAAAGGCGGACACGTACGGATCGTTTTTGATTTGGTCGCTCTCCAGGGCTTCGAGATTCGTCGGAACCGCGCCTACTTTTTCGTGCAGCAGAAGCTGGGCATCCTTCGTGGAGGCAAAATGCGCGAACATTTTAGCCGCGTTCGGATATTGGGTAAACGAATTGACGACCCACACCTTCGCTCCGGAGAAAGTAATGGCGGTTTTACCGTCCACCGTCGGGTACGGAGCCACGCCAAGATTGTCGCCAAGCGCCGCTCTGTATCCGGCCAATTCCCAAGGACCGTTGATATCCATGGCTACATCGCCCGCAGAAAACAAACTGCGTTTGACGTCCGCGTTGATGTCCCCGCTGTTGATCGGCAAAACTTCTTTCAGGCTTTGGAATACTTTTAAGCCTTCAATCGCGCCGTCTTTGGCCAATCCGATATCATTCGGGTTCGTGCCGCCCTCGCCGAACAGGTAACCGCCCCCGCTGGCAATAAACGGATAGTTGAAATACATATTGCCGGTTTCCCACATAATCGCGAATTTATTTTTCGCCTTGTCCGTAAACGTTTTACCAAAGGCGAGAATATCTTTGAAATCTTTCGGCGCTTCGGGGACCAGCGACTTGTTATAATACAGCGCCATCGTTTCCGCAGCCCTCGGATAGCCGTAAAGCACGCCGTCATAGGTGGCGCCTTGAACCGCAGCTTCCGTATTGTTCTGCGCCGTTTCTTCGCCAAACACATCATTGGCCAAAATAAGCCCGGAAGTTGCGGCGTTGCCCAAATGATCGTGCGGTACAATGAGCACGTCGGCGGCCAGCCCGGCAGGTCCGTCCTGCGTCAGCTTACCGATTTGGTCGGTCGGAGCCACTTCCTCGATTTTTACGTTAACGCCGTATTTTTCGGTGAATTGCTTGGCGATTTCTTCAGTGAATGCCAGCTCTTCTTTACTTTCCCAAATGACAAGCTCGGCGCCATCTTCCGGAACAATCGATTCAGCACTCACATTTTCCCCGGTAGTTGCATTCCCTGTATTTTCGGTTTGGTTTGCCGGTGCGTTTGCGTTTCCGTTGTTGCTTGGACCGCAAGCGGTGATGGAGACGACCAGCGATAATGCGGCGATCAAAGTCAATATCTTGTTGGACTTCATCACATTAACCCCTCCTAAATTTTAATAAAATATTGTCAAAAATCATGCGCAAACGTTTTCTGAAAACTGCTGAAAAATTGTTATTTTTTTGTTTTTTGCTTTTTATTTCAGCATTTTTTTGTTCGAAAGCGCTTTATATACGAGATCATCATACAACAAGGTTTAATGTCGCAAAAACGTTTGCACAATCAATTTTTTAGCAAAAAACCTATGTTATCCTTTATTTTCTTTAATTTACTCTCATTATCACAAAATATCTATTTCATTACTCATTCCGCCAGTCCGATATGCCGCTGCTCTTGTGCCATTTTACTCTTAATATCAAGGGTTAAATCATTACAAGCCAGTGCGGTTTCATACTCTCAAGTCCGTTTTATAAAACGCTTTATTTTAGGTATTGTGCAATGGTTTGAACAATGTTATAATCTGGAACGATAAGACGAATACTACGTCTGTTGTCTCTTTCCATCATTCATAAATCGAAGGCTCTGCTATCGAAAGGTACATCCTCGGCCCTTTTTTTAGGCCCGGATGTGCTTTTTTTGCTTACGATGCAAGTTTTGTACGAAGCGGAGTCAATGAAGTGATGCTCACAAAACTGAGCTTATGCTTCCGATGCAAGTTTTGTACGAAGCGGAGTCAATGAAGTGATGCTCACAAAACTTTTAGGAGGAATCTTATGCTGCTTGAAGCGATTTATCATCGTCCGAAACTCAATTGGGCCTACGCTTACGACTACGAGACACTCCACTTGCGCCTGCGCACGAAAAAAAACGATCTTACTGAGGTTTATGCTTTTGTCGGGGATAAATACATGTGGGATCAAAGCAAGGAGCTGATTCCCATGTCCCTCATGATCAGCGACGAGCTGTTCGATTACTGGGAATGCGCCTATCAGCCGCCGCTGCGCAGAACAAGATACGGCTTTTTGCTAAAATCCGGCGAAGAGCAAATCTGGATGACCGAAAACGAATTTACCCGGGAGCGCCCTTCCGGGCCAGAGCGCCTGTTTGAATTTCCGTTCATTAACCCGATCGATGTGTTTACCCCTCCGGCATGGGTTAAAGAGGCGGTCTTCTATCAGATCTTCCCGGAACGCTTCGCCAACGGCGACCCGAGCATAAGTCCGAAAGACGTGCTTCCCTGGGGCGGCAAGCCGGAGCGCACCAACTTTTTCGGCGGCGATTTGCAGGGCGTCATCGATCATCTCGACCATTTGAGCGAGCTCGGGATCACGGGCATATACTTCACGCCGTTGTTTGAAGCGACAACCAATCATAAATACGATACGGCGGACTATATGAAAATTGATCCGCACTTCGGCGATATCGCCACGGTCAAGAAGCTCGTAAACGCGTGCCATGAACGGGGAATCCGCGTGCTGTTCGACGCTGTGTTCAATCACGCGGGCAAAACGTTCGCCCCGTTTGTCGACGTACTGGAAAAAGGCGAAAAATCCCGCTACAAGGACTGGTTTCACGTCCGCGAATATCCGCTGCAGGTCAAGGACGGGGTGCCGACCTACGATACGTTTGCTTTTGAGCCGCTGATGCCGAAACTCAATACGGAAAACCCGGAAGTGAAAGAGTATTTGCTAAAGGTCGCGGAGTTCTGGATCAAAGAGGTAGGGATCGATGGCTGGCGGCTGGACGTGGCGAACGAAGTGGATCATCATTTTTGGCGCGATTTCCGCAAAACGGTCAAAGCCGCGAACCCGGACGCTTACATCCTCGGTGAAATTTGGCATGAATCCTCCGGCTGGCTGCAGGGTGATCAGTTCGATGCCGTCATGAACTATCCGTTCACCGAAGCCGTGCTCGATTTCGTCGTCCGCGGCACGCTGGATGCCGCCGGATTCGCCCATGCGATCGGCAAGCAGCTGTCCCGTTATCCACAGCAGGCAAGCGAGGTCGCCTTCAATCTCCTGGACAGCCACGATACACCGCGCCTGCTGACGCTTTGCGAAGGCAACAAGGCCAAAATGAAGCTGGCCGCCCTGTTCCAGTTCACATACGGCGGAACGCCCTGCATTTACTACGGAGACGAGATCGGTCTTGACGGAGAAATGGACCCGGACTCCCGCAAATGTATGGAATGGGATACGGACAAACAGGACCGGGAGCTGTTTAAGTTCTACCGCGAGCTGATTGCCGTCCGCAAAGATCTGGCCCCGCTCCGCACCGGCTCGATCCGCTTCCTGATCGCCGAGGCGGGCGGCAGCAAGCTGGCTTACGAACGCAAGCTCGATGGTGAGACGGTGCTCGTGCTGCTCAACAATTACGATGCCGGTCAAACGTTTGAGGTCAGCGCGCCCGGATCGGCCTGGCAGGACCGGATGAGCGGGAGAACCTACAAAACGGAGAGCGGAAAGCTGGCCGTCAAGCTGCCCTCCTACGGGTACGCGGTGCTTACGGAAAGTAAATAGCGGCGCTTAAAGCTTAAGGCGGCTTGTCCTGGGGTTGGGCGGGCCGGGCCGTCTCGTTCCCGCCCTCATTCCGGGCACATGCTCACGCCTTGCGTACAGAGATGGCGTAAAATAAGTTGTGTAAGGACAGGTTAGTCTATCAAACGACAAAAAAGTAGGGTATGCTTGGGATTGCGAAGTCACCAAGGAGGAACCCTACTCAATGACAACTATACAACAAAACTCGTTCACAGAACAACTCGAAAATACAATGCAAAGTTTTCTAAAAGAAAAAATTGAAACTCTTTTAAAGGAGGAAATTAAAAATTACTTACAAGTAGAGCACCCGGAAGTGGCAAACAGCCGCAACGGATATTACAGCAGGAACTGGGAAACCCGACACGGGGTGATTCCGGATCTGCAAGTGCCGCGGGATCGCCAAGGCGACTTTCAGACGGAACTGTTCGCGCCCTACCAGCGGCGGGAAGCTTGGCTAGAGGACACGGTCATTCACATGTACAAGGGCGGGATGAGCACAAGAGACATCGCCGCCTTCATTGAAAAAATGTTTGGCGCCCAGTACTCGCCGACGACCGTGAGCAACATCACGAGCACGGTGCTGGAAGACGTTGCGGCCTGGCAGGCTCGACCGCTGGCCAAGCGTTATGCGGTCATCTATCTGGACGGGATGTACGTGAAGCTCAAGCGTCAGTCCGTCGCCAGCGAAGTCATTTATATTGCCATGGGTGTCGATGAGGCCGGACACCGTGAGATCCTTAGCTTCAGCCTTGGCGGCAAAGAAAGCGCCAACGGGTGGAGGGATGTCCTGCGAGACCTCTACAAACGTGGCGTGCACGAGGTGCTGCTGGGCGTATTCGATGGCTTAGCGGGACTGGAGGAGGCCTTCCGGGAAACGTATCCGCAGGCCGGCGTCCAGCGTTGCGTCACTCATAAAATGCGCAATACGCTACCGAAAATCCGTGATAAGGACAAAGCGGATTTCGTGACGGACATGAAGACGATTTACAGTGCCATGGATCGCGATGTCGCCATGGCCAATTTCGACCTCGTGCAAGCCAAGTGGGGCAAGATCTATCCGAAGGAGCTCGCGTCGTGGGAGAACGAGTTACCGGTCCTCCTTCGCTTTTACGATTTCCCAACGATGATCCACTATGCCATTTACACCTCGAACCCCATCGAGCGAACAAACAAGGAAATCCGCAAGCGGCTGCGGCCCATGAACAGTTTGACGAACATGGATGCAGCGGAGAAAATTATTTATCTAGAGGCCCTCTCCTATAACGAACGCTGGAGCAGCCGGGTGTTGCGTGGATTCGCGGATGCAAAAACCCAGCAAGCGCTCAAAAAAATGTTTGACGAAAAATATCCCCAGGCCTGAGCCGATGCAGTCGCGTTAGCCAGGTGTGGCACACAAAGCATAGATAACAAGGACACTTTGACAACTGGAAATAAAAAGGAAATTTTTCAGGGGGGATCCCCCCTGAAGCTTGAAAACCAATGATATCCATTGCCCCAATGGATACCCTACTTCGAACCCTAAAAGATAATTACACAAAACTCTTGACGCTACCCGTACAGACATAGAAGGCAAGTAAATAGCGGACTTTTGGGGCGTTATTTGGGTGCTTTTCTAGCCTTGGAGGGAAATAACAGTAAATTTTGTCCCTATTTCACACGCCTCCGCGGAAAAAGCTTCTTTTTACCGCACACGTGCCAAAATAGCGACATAAAAGGACTCTATTCTCCGAAGGACCTTTACCATCGCGAAAATAACGCCCTTTTATTCCCTTATTTCCGTCAGCTGAGCAAAAATCCCGGAAGTTGGCAACACTCTGGACAGTATAAACGGCTCTCTCTGTAAAACGTTTGCATCTCTTTTGATCCAAGAAAAATCGAGGCCTCATGGCGGGTTCCCCCCTTTTAAACTCTTTTTCGCTTTAAATCGAACATTCTTCTACTCGCTCTATTTAAGGGGTGTGAGCCTTGTCCGCGCCGCTTTCTATTTACTTTCCGCTGCGTTTCGATTAATATTACAGTGTAAAGCAAACGGTTCCACAGAGGAGGTTTATATGGCTGTCACCATCAAGGATGTTGCAAAAAAGGCCGGAGTATCGCCTTCTACCGTGTCCCGGGTGCTGTCCAATCATCCCAGAATCAGCGCGGAAACATCACGCAAAGTAAAACTCATTATGGACCAGCTTGGCTACCATCCCAACATCATGGCCAAAAGCCTGGTTTCCAAAACGACAAACAGCATATGCATCATGCTGCCGAAGTCCGCTGAAGAACTGTTCTCCAACTTCTTCTTCATGGAACTGATCCGCGGGATCGTGACGCAGGCCGGCCGCCTCGGTTACGACGTGCTCATCAGCTCCGGCGCCAACGAGAAAGAGGAAGTCGAAAATGTCTCCAGACTGATCAACGGACGCCGGGTGGACGGAGTTATTTTGCTGTATTCGCGGCAAAACGATCCTGTGATCGATTTTCTCCATAATGGCGGACATCCGTTTGTTGTGATCGGACGCAGCGAGAAATATCCTGATATTTTATCGGTGGATAATGATAACATCCAGGCATCGTACGACGCCACGAAGCATTTGATCGCGCTGGGGCATGAGCGCATCGGGTTCGTCAGCGGGCCGCCGGAGCTCGTCGTTTCCAAAGATCGGATGAAGGGGTATCAGGATGCACTCAGGGATTCAGGACTGGAGTGCCGGCCCGAATGGATTGTCGAAGGTGAGTTTTTGCAGGACAGCGGGTATCGGGCCATGTCGTTTTTCATGAATCTCCCGGATCGCCCCACGGCCCTCGTCACGATCGACGACGTGGTGGCGTTCGGCGTGCTTCGCGGCTTGCATGAGCTGAAATACAAGGTTCCCGAAGATTTGTGTCTGGTCAGCTTCAATAATATTCCGCTGTCGGAGCTCTCGACGCCGCCGCTCAGCAGTATCGATATCGGCATTTACAACATGGGCTACACCGCTTCCCAGGTGCTGATCCAGGCGGTTCAGGGCAGCAAAGACAAAGTTTATCCGAAGCGGCAGATCATTCCGCACCGCCTGATCGTCCGCGACTCGTCGATGTATTCGGTGCCCAAAAAATAAACGCAGATACGCCTTCGAAAAATAACGGAAGCTTACCGCTTCTTTTATTTTTCGAGTTTTATTCAAACGTTTGCGCTAAAAGGAGGAAGGTTTGTGGATTCAATCAAGGCATGTTTATTCGACCTGGACGGCGTGCTTGTCGACACCGCCAAATATCATTTCCTGGCCTGGAAACGGCTGGCCGCCGAGCTCGGCTTCGAGTTCACCGCACAGGACAATGAGAAGCTCAAGGGCGTCAGCCGCATGGCCTCGCTAGATATTTTGCTGAAGGTCGGCGGGCTGGAATTGGAAGACGGCGTGAAGCGGGAGCTGGCCGAACGCAAAAACGGCTGGTATGTCGAATACATCTCCAAAATGGACGCTGCGGAAATTTTGCCGGGCGCGCTCGGTTTCTTGAAGCAATGCCGGGAGCTGGGCCTGAAAACCGCGCTCGGCTCCGCCAGCAAAAACGCCCCGATCATTTTGCGGAATACGGGGCTGGCGCCGTATTTTGACGTAATTATCGACGGCACCCGGACTTCCAGCGCCAAACCCGATCCCGAGGTGTTCCTGCTCGGCGCGGAGGAGCTTGGCGTCCCGCCGGAGGCGTGCGTCGTCTTTGAGGACGCCGAGGCCGGGATCGAGGCGGCGCGCCGCGCCGGCATGCGCTGCGTCGGCATCGGATCGCCGGATACGCTCGGCGCGGCCGATCTCGTCGTCCCTTCGCTGGGGGACGTGTCGCTAAACCTTCTTTTTCAAAATTAGTATGTCCAAAGGAGCCGGTTATAGTGAAACAATATTTAAAAGAAGATGCTTGGTCGATCATCGAAGAAGGGTTCGATCCGGCAAACCATGAGATTTCCGAGAGCATTTTCAGCATCGGAAACGGGTATATGGGGCAGCGGGCCAATTTCGAGGAACGGTACGGCGGCTCATCCCTGCAGGGCAGTTATATGGCGGGCGTCTATTATCCGGACAAAACCCGCGTCGGCTGGTGGAAAAACGGATATCCCGAATATTTTGCCAAAGTCCTGAACAGCACCAACTGGATCGGAATCGACGTTTGGGTGGACGGCGCCGCCCTTGACCTGGCCGCTTGCGAGGTGAAGGATTTCATCCGCGAATTGAACATGAAGGAAGGCTGGCTCTCCCGGCGCTTTACCGCCGTTTTGGAGGGAGGGAAGGAAATCGCCGTGGAGGCGAAGCGGTTCGTCAGCATCGTCCGCCATGAAATCGGCGCGGTCCGCTATACGGTGACTCCGCTCAATTTCAGCGGGGAACTGCGTTTTATGCCGTACCTGGACGGCGACGTAAAAAACAAGGATTCCAACTATGAAGAGAAGTTTTGGGTCGAAGTGGAGAAAAAGGCCGCGGCTGGCCTGTCCTACCTGACGGTCAAAACGAAAAAGCTGGACTTCCATGTGACGTCCGCCATGGCTTTTGATGTGTTGAAGAACGGGCAGGCGCTGGAGCTTTCGCAGGTCTTCAGCGAGCGGGAGAAATATGTGGCCGCCGAAGCAGCCGTCCAGGCCGGCCAAGGCGAGGCCGTAACGCTTTATAAATATGTGGCGAACGTGACCTCCCGCGACCATGGGCTGGGCGCGCTGATCGAAGCCGGAACGAAATCGCTGCTGGCGGCAAAAGAGGCCGGCTTTGACGTTTTGCTGCGCGAGCAGGCCGAAGCCTGGGCGGAAAAATGGAAAACGAGCGACATCATCATCGAAGGCGACGTATCGGCGCAGCAGGCGATCCGCTTTAATATTTTTCAGCTCAATCAAACCTACAGCGGGGACGACGACCGGCTCAACATCGGTCCGAAGGGCTTCACCGGGGAAAAATACGGCGGAAGCACCTACTGGGACACGGAAGCCTACTGCGTGCCGTTCTACCTCAGCACGGCCGATTCCGGCATCGCCCGCAATCTTTTGATCTACCGTTACAAGCACCTGGAGAAAGCGAAGGAAAACGCGCGGAAGCTGGGCTTCTCCAAAGGCGCGCTGTATCCGATGGTGACGATGAACGGCGAGGAATGCCATAACGAATGGGAAATTACGTTCGAAGAGATCCACCGCAACGGCGCCATTGCTTACGCTATTTTTAATTACGTGAATTATACAGGGGATAAAGCATACCTCAGTCAATACGGTTTTGAAGTGCTGGCGGAGATCTCCCGTTTCTGGGAGGAGCGCGTCAATTTCTCGGCGGCCAAAGGCAAATACGTGATTCTTGGGGTGACCGGGCCGAACGAATACGAAAACAACGTCAACAACAACTGGTACACGAACCGGATTGCCGTTTGGACGCTGGAATATACGCTGGAAGTGCTGAACGATTTGAAAAACAATGAACCCGGCCACTATGAAGCCTTGGCGGGCAAGCTGAATTTGCAGGACGAGGAAGCCCAAAAATGGCGGCATATTATTGATAACATGTACTACCCTTACGATGAAGAACGGGGCGTATTTTTGCAGCAGGACGGCTACCTCGACAAGGAGATCGTTCCGGTGAATGAACTGGCGCCGGAGCACCTGCCGCTGAACCAGAACTGGTCGTGGGACCGGATTTTGCGCTCCTGCTACATCAAACAGGCCGATGTGCTCCAGGGCTTATACTTCCTGGGCGACCGCTACGACCTGGAGACGAAAAAACGCAACTTCGATTTCTACGAGCCGATCACGGTGCATGAATCCTCCCTGTCCCCCTGCCTGCACGCGATCATCGCCTGCGAGCTGGGATACCAGGAGAAAGCGTACGAAATGTACCTGCGCACCGCCCGCCTCGATCTCGACAACTACAATAACGATACCGAGGACGGCTGCCATATTACGAGCATGGCCGGAACGTGGATGTCGATCGTGCAAGGATTCGGCGGGCTTCGTGTGCAGGGCGGTGAGCTGGTGCTGCACCCGTTCATTCCGTCTCACTGGAAGTCGTTTTCCTTCAAAGTGATGTTCCGCGGCTCCCGCTTGCAGGTGAACGTCACCGAAAACAGCATCATCGTCGTTAACGAAACGGATGTGCCGGCGGCTATCCGGATTTACGACCAAAGTTATACGGTCGGCGCTATGGGCGAGGTGCAAGCGCAGCGTTCCGCTCCGGCCGCGCTGAGCTGATGATCCAACCAACAAGCCATGCCAAAAAAAGCTGCTCCCAGGCATCAACGCCGTGGTGAGCAGCTTTTTTGGCATGGCGATATCTAGCTTATGGCTGCGCCAGAGAGTAGCGAAATGCAAAAGTGCAGGCGAATTTCGTCGAAACTCCTCGAGACAGGCGGCTCAAATGTAAAAGTGCAGTTTATCTCCAGCCATACGACCATATTTTACCATATCCACTCTAACCAACTGCACTTTTGCATTTCAAGCGCTCAAAAACCCGATTTTATCGGAAATCGGATGCACTTTTGCATTTGATCCGGCCGGATACAGGATATGCATCATTGTTTAGTGTATATCCTTTCGGCCACGATGTTCTATGAGCGCAGCGCTAAGCCCGAACGCCCAACACGATCATGCCGATGCCGTTAGCAGCAAGCTTGCCGTCTCCCAGCGATTGAACGCACTCGCCGCCGAATCGTACCTCCCATGCCCCCAGCGCAGGCAGTTCAAGCGTCACCGCGCCGGGATCGGCGTTGTACAGCACATACAGGTGGCGGTCCGGATCGCCGCCGGCGTGATCCCGCAGCGTATACGCCACCGCGCGGGGCGGCGCCGCCTCGAAGCGCAGATGCGCGCGGATCTCGTCCGCCGTCCGCAAGCGGAACGCGGGGTGTGCCCGGCGCAGCGCGATCAGGCTGCACATATAGAGCACGTCCGCCCGGTGCGCCGCGCAGCGCTCCCAATCAAGCCAGTTGGTCTCAATCGGCGATTTGTAGCTGTTCTCCACGCCGCCCTTCGTTCGCATGAACTCCTGCCCGGCGTGGATGAACGGAATGCCCTGGCTCGTGAGCACGATCGCCGAGGCCAGCCGGTGCATGGCGCGCCGCCGCTCGTCCGTTTCCCCGTCCGTGGACAGCATGATTTTGTCCCATAGCGTATGATTGTCGTGGCATTCCACGTAGTTGACCGACTGCGCCGGCTCCGCCGCAAACTGGCGGATTTCCCCACCGTAATCGATCCCCCCGGCAACGCCTCGTTTCACGCTGTCCTCAAAGCCGTCGCCGCCGCCGATAAAACCTTTTTTGTCCAATATAAAAATATCGCCCTTGACCGCGTCCCGCAGTCCGTCATTGAACATGCCGATGCGCGGCAGCTTCCCGGCGTTGCCCTGGTTGGCCCGGCGCTCCTTGGGAAGCACCGTGTCCATGAACCAGCCTTCCCCGATCATCATGATCGAAGGATCGATCTCATCCAATCGGCGTCGGATTTCGTTCATCGTATCGACATCGATCAAGCCCATCAGATCAAACCGGAAACCGTCGATTTGGTATTCGCGCACCCAATGCAGAATCGAATCGGCGATATACTTCGCCATCATCGGCCGCTCCGAGGCGCATTCGTTGCCGCAGAACGCCCCGTCCGAGAAAGTTCCGTCCGCTTTATACCGCAAGTAATAACCCGGGACCAGCTTGGTGAAATGAATCAGGTACCCGTCGAACACGTGGTTGTACACCACGTCCATGATGACTCGAAGCCCCCGGGCATGTAACGTTTGCACAAGGCGTTTCAGTTCGGCGATGCGCGCGGCCGGATCGTAAGGGTCCGTGGCATAGGAACCTTCCGGCACATTGTAGTTTTTCGGATCGTAACCCCAGTTGTAATGGGGTTCATCCAGACGGCGTTCATCCACGCTCTCCCTGGAGTAGTCGAACACAGGCATCAGCTGCACATGCGTAACACCAAGCCCGGCGATATGGTCCAAACCGGTGGGAATGCCCCGCGGACCGCGCGTCCCGCTTTCCGCCAGCCCCAGGAATTTGCCTTTCTCGCGAATGCCGCTCCCCGGGTGAACCGACAGATCGCGGACATGCAGCTCATAGATCACCGCGTCGGTCTCTGAAGCCAGCGTCGGCTTCACGTCTTCGTCCCACCCTTCCGGATCGGTGCTCCGCAGATCAAGGATCGCCGCTTTATCCCCGTTGACGCCCACCGCCTTGGCGTAAGGATCGGCGGCTTCGTTCCACTGCGCCCCCACCTTAACGCGGTAAGTATACAGCAAGCCATGGCAATCCTCCGGGATTGAGAGCGTCCACGTCCCCCGCACGTCGCGCCGCATCGGCAGTTCCTTCAAGGGAGCGGCGTCCCAGGCGGCATACAGGACGACTTTCGCCTCCGAGGCCGTGGGGGCCCACAGGCGAAACCGCGTCTCCTCCGGCGTGTAAACGGCCCCCAGATCGTCGCCATCATAATAAAACTTCGCGTCGAATTCCGCGTCAAATACGGAAATTCCTCCGGTAACTGCCAAATCGCCGTAATCTATCGTACCGTTGTATTCTTTTTGAACGGACAAACGGCTTCACTCCTTTCCCCGCAAATTCCGCAAATGCGGAAGCACATCTTCCGTATAGGCGCGCAGGTATTTCCCCCACACTCCAGGCTTGCGAAAAACAGCCGCGCCAGCCGCTTCCTGCTCCGGTGACAGCATCGTGAACGGCAGCGAAACCGCCCGGATTTGGTTCGGCCGGATGGAGCCGTTATCGCTCTTGCCGCCCTCCTCCCGCGGAACGTCGATTACGTCGTAAAGGCACGCCGCCGCCTCGTTCCAAAAACGCTGCCGGAAGGAATCGCACACCTTGCGCGCTAATTCATCATATGGCCCCGTTTCCCCGAAACGTTCCGCCAGCCGCGCCATAATGCACAGGGCGTTATACCACAGGGCGTTGATTTCCACCGGCTTGCCGTGCCGCGCCATCACACCCCAATCGCCTACGCGCACGTCCATCCAGGTGACCTGATCCAGGCCGCCGCCCGCGTGAATCAGCCCATCCTCGTCATCCCGATCGAAAAATCGGTTCCGCTGCGGTAGTCGGCGACGATTTCTTTTTAACTCCGGATAGACCGCCTCGCGAATGAACCTGTAATCAGCTTCCCCACCGGTATGTTTCAAATATTCATAGACGGCGTGAACGTACCAAAGCGCCGCGTCCACCGTGTTGTACAGCGGCTCCTGGCCATCGTCAGGAAACATGTTAGGAATCAGCCCGCCGCCGTATTATGCCCATCTCCAGGGAAACGTTTACTTTTCTTTATGTGCTGGATTATATCACCCGAATCGAAAAGGTGCAACCGTTTGCACAAAGTGACTGAATCAGAGCAAAAAGCTTCCTGACTTTAACAGCACTTTATGAATCAGTTTCAGCGGTTGCTCGTTTTTCAAGGGAAGAAGGACGGCGCGATGGGATCAAATGCAAAAGTGCATTTGAATCCCCGCAAATTTCTGCTTTTGAGCGGTTGAAGTGCAAAAATACATCTCATTTCCAGCAATTGAACAAAAAAGTAACATATAATCGGAAATGAACTGCATATTTGCATTTGAACCGCCCGTTTCGAGGGATTTCGACAAAAATCGCATGCACTTTTGCATTTCAGGGGATTTCCACCTCTTCCTTTTTTCAAGCCCCCGCATTCCATCGCTGTCAGATCCATTCTCTACCTGCTTTTAAGTTGGTTTTCACCCTCCGAAAGTTGAGTTATAAATTTTTAAGAAAAACGCCTGACGGCGTCCTTTAATGGCTCTGACTTCTACTTTGGAGCGATTGGAGGCTCTTCCTAAACTTTGGACGCTGCTCTAACGGACACCAGCGACCTTATCTGCCCATTTCCCGGGTATTTCCCAGCCTAACGGACACAGGCGACCCTATTTCGCTCAAAACCCGTTCATCTAGGCCGATTTGAGATAAATAAGGTCATCTGTGTCCGTTACATTTTGCAAACCTCCGTTTCTCCTCAAATAACGGCTCTGGTGTCCCTTAGCCTCCAGATTTCCCCTCTCTACCTGCGCATCGCCCTCTACCATACCCAAAATTTTATATAATAAGGTCAAAAAAACCGGCCCTTCGAGGACCGGTTCTGCGCTGCTGTCCCTTTCGGCAGCCGTTTTATCCCGCTTGTTTGACGATATACTCCAGATCGCCCAGCAACAGCTTGGCAAAACTGGAGTTGATGCCTTTTCCGCTTTGCGCGTTGATCGCCAGCTTCAGCACATTGATTTTCTGCTGGCGCTCGCGCTCCGTTTTCGCCTTTTGCAGGGAGCCGATCTTGGCTTCCAGGCTTTGGGCGGTTCCCTTCTTCACGTATCCTTGCGCTTCTCCGGCATCGACCAGTTCGTCCAGATGGACGATGTCGATCGTAACCGTAAAGTCGAACTGTTCCGCGGATTTGTACCCGGCCGTATCCGAGGCGCTGACGACCAGCTTATGCTTGCCAGCCGCCAGAGAAAGCGGCGTGATTTCGTGCAAACCGGCGATTTGGCGGCCGTCCAATTGATACGTCGTATTTTTCACTCCGCTTACGGCATCCTCGACATCAACTCGAATCGGAAGTTCGGTTTCGATTTGCAAAAACTGCCGCTCCCCGGAAAAATGAATGACCGGTGACTGGCGATCGATATTGATGTAGACCGTTTTCTCGGCTTCGCTATTCCCGGCCCGGTCCCATGACCGGTACTCGATCACGTATTTGCCGTCCTCCGTCAGCAGAATTGGGGAAGCGTAGGTAAGCCACTCCCCGCCGTTTACCCGGTATTCGGTCCGTTCCAGACCGCTTACGCCCTCGTCCTCAGCCGACAAGGAAACCGTAACGTCTTCCGGGTTGTACACCTCTTGACCCGTTTGCCCCGAAGCGTTCGCTTCGGTCACCGGGGCCAGCGCGTCTGCTCCCGTCCCGCTAAGCGCAACGTGATCCAGGGAGAGCGGCTTCAGCTGGTACGCCCCGCGAAAAACTGAAGCGATGCCGGTAATGTCCACCTTGGAACCCGCCGTGAAAAGCGCGCTGAACTCCGCCATGTCCACCCCGGTCCGGCCATCGAAACGGACGCGCGTTGCCGCGCCGTCACCCTTAACGGCATTAAACTCAAACGAGCCGGCCGGAGAAGCCGCAGTCACGTCTTGAACCGCCACATCGGTTAATGTGATGAACTGTCCCTGATTGCCGTCCGTAACCGCCTCCTGCTCGATCGGCTGCGGAAGCGCGGCGGTCCCTTTCTTTTCGATCATGACCGGATTTTCCAGCTCAACCTCCCCGTTGTACAAAGTCCGGGTGGCGCTGATGCGGATCAGATCGCCGGCATGATAGCCGGACGCCGTTTGAAACACGTAGACGCCGGCCGTTTCGTCCTGGAGGTAAAACCCTTGTCCGCCAAACAGCCCGGGCTCGGACGTAATCACGCCCTCCACGGTAACGACCGTGCCGTCGGCCGCCGAACGGGCGGCGGCAATCGTGGTCAATTCCGGCACCTGCGGATGGTCGCCCGGCAGCGGCTCGGCTGCGACATCGGCGATCGCCACCGTCTTCGTCAGCGCGTTTCCGCTTCCCTGCTTGAGCCGCAAGTTGGCGCTTGCGGCCGTCACGCCCGGCTTAAGCTGAACGGTCAGATCTTTTGCGGCGTGCCCCTGGGCATCTCCCGTCAGCGAAAATGCCGGGCTGTAGTTGTAATCGGACCAGCTGCCGTCGGCGTTTTTGAAGCGGGCGATCTGCTCGCCGCCAGCCAGGTAGATGCCGACTTTAAGATCCGATACCGTCTGGCCGGGCGTTAAGCCGTCGGCCGTCAAGCGGATCTGGAACTCCTGCGCGCTTGGCAGTTGCTCCTGATGCACGAATGCGTACTTAGGCTCCGTAGCGGGCGCTTGCGTCGAGCCGTAAGAGCCTGGCTTGAACGTCGCAGGGTCGTACCATTTGTATCCGGCGGCCGGCTGGGCCCAAGGCTCCGGCTGCGGCTCAGTGGTGGCGGCTGGCTCTTCGTCCGGCATCAGTTCGGTCGGCTCATCCAGCACAAGCCCCGGCACCTCGGCGAAGGAGGTGTAATTTTCATCATGAGCGAGCCACTTCACGATTTGCACCAGGAACACCCCGTCGTCGACTTCCTTAAAGCCGTCGTACGTCGTTTTTTTCTGGCCGGTTTCTTCTCTCACATATTTCGGAGTTGCGTCCTCGACGGGCGAGGAGTCGCCGATGAAGGCCGCTTTGCCGAGTCCAAGCTTGGACACCGCCGCATACGGCCCTTCGTCTCTTCCGCCGCCGTTGTAGACACCTTCGTCAACCGCGTTCCCCCAGGCCGGCACGCCTTCGGGAACGTAAACAAGGCCTTTCGCTTTTTGCGGGTCCAAGATCGCCAGCGTAGAGCCAGCATGCATGGCTACGGCCTCAACGCCATTCGTGATGCCAAACGCCTGCGACGGGCTGACGATGTCGCCCGCATCGACGTCCCCAAGGGCGTTGTAACGGAATCGTACGCCAAAATTGTCCGCCAGCCAATCGGAGCTCGTTACCCCCTGCATCGCCGGGGAGGACGCTTCTTCCGCGCTCATGCCCTTGGCCGGGTTCTCATAAGCTCCGCGGCGAAAGCCGTTGAACACCTCGGAGGCGTCCCAGCGGTTTTTGTTGCGGTCGGCATTATAATGGTCGGATATGAAAAACACCGCTCCGCCGTCCTCGACATACTCCACCAGCGCCTCTTGCTCCGCGGCTTTAAAAGGCACGTTCGCTTCGGGAATGACGAATACGTCGTAGTCCCGCAGCGCGTCGTACGTAATTGCCGTTTCCCCGAACGTATACGGAATCGGCCGCTCCAGCGCCTCGACCGTGAAGCCGGCCCCGCGCAGCCCGGCGGCGAAATCGGAAAACGCTCCTTCGATCACCCAGTCGGCCGCGCCGGCGGTTTGGGCGTGCGCGTTGTCAAACAGCACTTTTTTGCCGGTGCCGTCCGGCAATTCCGGGGTCTGGCCCGGATCTCCCGGATTTTCGCCTGGGTTTTCACCAGGATTCTCGCCCGGATTCTCCGGCTCTCCGGGATTCTCTCCGGGGTTCTCGCCCGGTTCTTCCGGTTCCCCAGGTTCCCCAGGTTCCCCCGGTTCTCCCGGCTGCGACGCGGTAAACTCAATCCCCGTCACGCTTTTTAAGCCGGGGAAGTTGTTGTACGCGGCCAACGCGCCGGACACCGAGATCTGCTCGCCGATGATCTCCGGGTTGCTTTGCAGGCCGAAATCGCCTCTCAGTCCGGACGGAATCTGCACGTCGACGAGTTTGGCCGTGTCCCGCTCTCCGGCCGCATCCGCGATCAGCAAGTTATAGTCGTTGCCGAACGGCGCCTCAAAATCGGCGGTCTGCGACCCGGCGGCATGTCCGACGACATAACCCGTCACCGTAACGGCTTCGCCGCCGTTTCCTTTGGCGATGGCTTCGGCTACGCTGATCCCTGCTGCTGCGGATTCGCTTATTTCCGCGGAAACATCACTCTCTCCGGATGCCGCCGTTCCGGCTTCAGGAACAAGCCCCGCCTCCGCTGTAATATGCTCCTGTTCCGCTCCATTTGCCGATTCCGCCGCTTCTGCGGTAAAGCCCGGTATTCCCGTCATGACCAAAGCGCCGGCCAAAATCAGGCCAAGCAGTTTCTTGCTCCAACCGCTCCTCACCATGGATCGACTCCTCCCCAAATTTAGAATGGACTACCTCCTAATCATATGGATCGATAAAGAACAGACTGTTTACGTTTTGTTAAAATATTGTAAAATTGTATTTTTTGCTAATATATAGGCTTTGTGTCTTATTTTTTTGATTTACCGGCCGGCTATTAATTAGGTATTCCGCCAGTCCGATATATAAGCAGAATGGTTCTTTCGAACTATTCCAAGTTTTTCAAGAAAACTGCCTTTCATCAAGATGATGCTGACGGAGGTAAATATGTATTGCTCAAACTGTGGAACGATTTTGGAAAAAGAGGACAAATTTTGCGCCGGATGCGGAACGCCGATCAAAACTCGACATAACGAGCCCGCTGCTCTCACTCCCTATGCCAAGTCCGGCGCGGCCCCGGAAACAGCCGGAAAAGACTCCCCGCCGCCCGAGTTCGGAGTTCCCTTGGAGGAGCTTGAACTGTTCATAGGCAAACGCGCAGGGGCGTATTTTCAAAAATGGCGCGAAGACCATCGCTGGAACTGGCCCGCCTTTCTGTTTGGCGGCTTTTGGCTGTTGTATCGGGGGATGTACTTGTATTGGCTAATCTATCTGATCGTCTGCTCGCTCATTATCAACATCGTAGGCTCCCTTGTATTTCCGGGTTACCAGGTCTCGTTCAGCATGGTCATCACGATGCTGGCTTTACAGCTCGCCATAAAAATCGGCTTTGCCGTGGCGGCCAATTCCATTTACCTGCATCATGCCCGGCGCAAAATAAAGGCTTTGAGCTACAGGTACCCAAACGACCGGGAAACCCGGGAGTTAAAAATCATACAGGCGGGAGAAACCAGCCTGTACATCCCGATCGCCTTGGCCCTGCTGCCTTTTTTGCTGGCGCTGGTTTACGGACTGTTCACCTATCTCCATACGTATCAGCAGATCCAGCAAGTGATTGACTCTGAAATACAGGAGAGCCGGTATCCCTGAGGCAGAGGGATCGGGATGAATAGCGGCAGTACATTTCCTGCGGTTTGGAGAAAATAAGGCCTCCTGGGTCCGTTACAATTTTTGCCCCCTGGTTTTCTGGCAAATAAAGTCTCTGGTGTCCGTTAGATCGCATTACTGCGGCGGCGATGGCAGCCTAATCCGGACCTCAACGAAAAAGGGCTGTCCCAAAGACCATACCCTATGGCCTTCAGGACAACCCTTGTTTATTTTCGTTCTGTGCGAAGCCCGCGCCGCGCCGCGTTGCTACACTCCCGCCTTCTCCAGCATACCGCGTGCGATCCAGACGCCTGCCGCGCCGGCCTGAGCCAGTCCGCGGGTGATGCCCGCTCCGTCGCCGCCGCAGAATAAGCCGCCGATTTCCGTTTCCAGCGATTCGGCCAGCTTCGGGCGGGCGGAATAAAACTTCGCTTCCACGCCGTAAAACAGCGTATGTTCGGAGGCGATCCCCGGCGTTACTTTATCAAGCGCTTCGACCATTTCGATCAGACTTTTCATCGTGTTGTACGGCAGCACGAGGCCAAGATCGCCCGGCACGGCCTCTTTGAGCGTCGGCTCGAGAAAGCCTTCGGAAATCCGGGTAGCGGTAGAGCGGCGGCCCCGGAGGATGTCCCCGTATTTTTGCACGATGACCCCCCCGTTCGACAGGTCGTTGGCCCGTTGGCAAATCTCCCGCGCGTATTCGTTGGGCTTATCGAACGGTTCGGTAAATTTGTGCGAGACAAGCAGTGCAAAGTTCGTGTTTTGCGAACCAAGCGCAGGATCTTTAAACGAATGGCCGTTCGCGGCCATTACCCCGCTGTGGTTTTCGACGACCACATGCCCGGACGGATTGCTGCAAAACGTGCGTACCCGTGTACCGACCGAAGTGTTGTAAATGAATTTCCCTTCGTACAGGTGCTCGTTAATCTCGCGCATGACGACGTCCGATGTTTCCACACGCACCCCGACATCCACCTGGTTGTTGGTCATTTTCAGGCGGCGTTTCTTCAAAATGTCCGTCAACCAGGCGGAGCCGTCCCGTCCGGGAGCGACCATGACCAGATCGGCCTTATGCGTCTCCCCCGATTTAAGCTGGATTCCGCGAACCTGGTGGCCTCCGTCGGCTTTTACCGTGATCAGATCCTCCACTTCCGCCTTGAACATCATGTCGATTCGGGTGTTCAAATATTCGTAGATCGACTTCAAAATCTCGAGGTTTTGTTCCGTGCCCAAATGGCGGACCTGCGCCCGCAGCAGCTTCAGCCCCGCGGCATATCCGCGCTGCTCGATCCCGCGCACCGCTTCGGTCAGCGGGTCGGTGATGTTCGTCGTGGCGCCGTGCTCCAAATTGATCGCATCGACGTATTTAATCAGCTCCAGCACTTTGGACGGAGCGATATAATCGCTCAGCCAGCCGCCGAATTCGGTCGTAATGTTGAACTTTCCGTCGCTGTACGCTCCCGCACCGCCAAACCCGGCCGTGATCGAACAGGCCGGCAGGCAGCCGGCGAACTCTTTTTTCCCGGCCGGAGGCGGACAAAGCGTAATTTTCTCCTCCAAAATCGGACAGCGGCGGCGGTAAATGTCATGTCCCTTGTCCACCAGGAGCACCTTCCAGTGAGGCGCTTTCCGCGTCAGTTCGTAGCAGGCAAATATCCCCGCCGGCCCGGCTCCAACCACAATTACATCGTATTTACTCATCTGCTTCCTCCTGAAAGATATGATAGAGGTTGTTCAAAAAGTCAACGGGCTGCCAAACCCGGAAAAAACAAAAAAATCCCGGCTATCCAATAGGTATGCGAAAGCTCCTATTCGTAGCCAGGAATTTAGGGTTCCTTGTAGAGACCCCCGATCCTTATTACCGGGGATATACGAAATCAAAATATTAGCATATTCAGTTTCCAGCAACAATCCGAGTATATGAGAAAGAAACGTATAAGTCAAGGAAAAGTTATTTTATTATTCGGATTTTGGCGCATTTATAATTTATTTAATTTTCTATCCGGTCTGAAAAATCCGTAAAACACGAACATTTTCATGTATTTTGCTTAGCATATTAGCTTTGCTGATTAGCATTACTTCTCGATCATATTGTATAATATAGGGTGAAGCATTTTATTTTATTTTAAATCATAAGGAGTAGATGCAAAGAATGGACAGTGACAGGCTTTTGGTGTTGAATTTGGTATTGGTCGTAATCCTTATCGCTTTAACGGCTTTTTTCGTGGCGGTAGAATTTGCGATTGTTCGTGTTCGAGGCAGCAGGGTGGATCAATTGATCGCCGAAGGACGCAAAAACGCGCTCGCGGTCAAAACGGTAACCTCCAATCTGGACGGTTTTTTGTCGGCCTGCCAGTTGGGGATTACGATCACCGCGCTCGGACTCGGGTGGCTCGGGGAACCTACGGTGGAGAAAATACTGCACCCGCTGTTCCACAGCCTCCATGTACCTGATACACTAAGCAGTGCGCTATCTTTTATCATCGCTTTCGTAGTTATCACTTATTTGCACGTCGTTGTGGGTGAGCTGGCGCCAAAGACGATGGCCATCCGCAAATCCGAGGAAATCGCCTTGCTAACGGCCAAGCCGTTGATCATGTTTACCAAAATCATGCGTCCGTTTATCTGGGCCTTGAACGGATCGGCAAATCAGCTCGTGCGCTTGTTCGGCATCAAGCCGGCTTCCGAGCACGAAGAAGCTCACTCGGAGGAAGAACTGCAAATTATTATTAACGAGAGCTTTGAAAGCGGCAAAATCAATCAAAGCGAATACGGCTACGTCAGCCGGATTTTTGCCTTCGACAATTTGCTGGCCAAAGAAATTATGGTCCCCCGCACCGATATGATGTGCTTATATAAGGACAAGTCGCGGCAGGAAAATCTCGAGATTATCAAAGAGCAGCAATACACAAGATTCCCTGTCGTCGAAGGAAGCAAAGACAACGTTATCGGGATCATCAATACGAAGCAGTTTTTCCTCGCCCATGAAAGCAACCCGAATCTGGATATCGCTTCGATTCTGCAGCCGGTTATGGCTGTCTCGGAAGTGATGCCCGTCAACGAGCTGCTCAAAAAAATGCAGCAGGAAGGCACCCACATCGCTATTCTGATCGACGAATACGGGGGTACGGCCGGACTGGTAACGATCGAGGACATTCTGGAGGAAATCGTCGGGGAGATCCGCGACGAGTTCGATAAAGAGGAAGAAGAGCCGATCGTGCAGCTCAGCGACACGCATGTCATCGCCCAGGGAACCGTAACGGTTAACCAGATTAACGACCTTCTGCTCACCGATCTCAGCACCGAGGAAGTCGATACGATCGGCGGCTGGCTGTTCGGGATGAACCCCGGCATGGACGTCGGCGAAACGCTGGAGCATGAGGATTTAACCTTTAAGCTGCTTGAAAAAGAACCGCACCGATTCCGCAAGCTGGAAATCGTAAAAAGGGCCGTAGTAGAGGCCGGATAGCCAGAAGCCGGATCGCTATAAGATAAATAAGGCTGTTCGCAGGTTTACCCAAACTTGCGAGCAGCCTTTTTTGGTTTCGAGTCCGTTGAAAACTCAAGGCAGTTGCCGCCGGACTTCAGCCACTTCGTCGTCCTGTGGCGTTTCTTCGCCGTAGCGGACTTTATAATACAAGCGAACAAGGAGCCCCTGCTCCGTATTTTGCAGCTCCTTGGTGACGGCTGCCGCCTGCGGCTCCGCCGGCCCCGGCCCATTAGCAGCGGCAGGCTCTAACGATTCGGGCAGGCCCGGACGATCTGCCGTCTGGGCGGCTTGTTTGGGCTTGGCGAACATGGCCTCCCTTGCGGCCTTGGCTGCCTCCGCCTCCGCTGCGGCCGCGGCCAGCTTGCTGGCGTAGCCCGATTTTTCCGCCTTTTCCTTCACCTTGCCTGCCGCCTTGCCGCGTACCGCCTTTAAGCCGCGCTCCTGCCTAATATCCAAGGCCGTTTCATAGGGCGTAAGGTGCGGCTTGATCCGATATCCGCCTTCACGCTCCGCCTTAAGCAGGCGTCGGTACAAATAACGGACCCTCTCCCGATTGTCCCGCAGATCCTCCCAGCGTTCGGCTTTTCCGGAGCGGAACAAAGCTGAGCCCGCCTTTTTCCACTTTTTAAGCGCCGCTTCCCACGTAAAAATCCGGATTTCCTCGTCCCGGTACGCGGCGTTTTCCTGTACGGCCTTCTCCCGGCGCAGCAAATCCAGCAGGCGGTCGATCGCCCGCCGCCATACTCCGCCCGCGTTCCGGTAAAGCCAATACAGGCCGAAACCAAGGGCCGCCGCAAGGGCAAGGATGCCGATGGAATAAAAAGCGATGTCCAGCAGCCGCGCCCAGATTCCCGGCTCATGCGCTTCCGCTGCCGGCAGCATCGGCTGCATGGGCGGCAGTTCCACCGCTTGTTCCGGCGGCGGCCCCTGTTCCCCCGGGCGGGCCAGCCACCTAACGAACGTCTTCAGCAGACCCCACAGCAGGCGGCCGAGCCACCCGCCCGCCCCGGCCGCAAGCGCCAGGGAAACGATGACGATAACGCCGATGAACAGGCGGTTATGGCGTTTCAAGCCGCCGGGAAGCCGCTCTGCCGGATCACCGGACAACGAACTATAACGCAGGAGGCTGTTGTTCGTAACGAACAAGGCAAGCGCCAGGCAGGCCGCCCCCGACCAGGTGAGCAGCGGAACCGTTCCTTCGAGCCCGGGAATGCGCGGGAAGGCGATCCCGGCGGCAAAGTATAAGGCGACTCCGGACCAGTACAGGCGGAAATTGCCGATCCGCAACGCGGCCGTAACCCCCTGGAGCCAGCAAAACGCCCCGGCGGCAAACCAGAAGCTGGCGCGCAAAATCGTAAACGTGAGTACCATGGATGCGTTAACCGGGTCAGCGCCAGAACCCGGATCAGCGTCAGAACCCGCAACTGCGATTGCGACCGTGCCAGCACTAGTGCCAACACTGGCATTAGCATTAGCGCCGGCGACCACGCCGGACCACATTCCGGTCCAATCCCCTGCCCCGGAGCCTGCCCCAGCGCCCGCCCATGCCGCCACCAGGGCCATCGCCGCTCCCAGCAGCAAGGCGACAGCCCACCGCTGCCACAGCATACGCAGACGGTTGCGCAACAGCACGCCGCCTAGCGACAGCAGCGGCAACCCGCACAGCCATGCCGCCATCCCCGGCCCAAGCAAGTAGGCCTGAGCGACAAGCCAAACCGGGAGCAGAAGCCCCAGTTCGATCAGACAGGACAGCCAAAGCTTTAACGAGTTATATATGTAAGCGGAACCATTGGGATTCGCGCCAACCACTTGCCCCTGGCTTGTATCGGGTTTCACGCCAAAAACCTCCATTAACTTTAAAACTCGAACTTTATAACTCAAACTGACTGTTTAGCCCATGCTTCAACTTATTCACCGATAAAAACATCATACCATAACTGCGGCGGAACCAGCGCCATTTCCGGCCCGCGTATCGTCACTCATAACATAAGAAAACCGTCGATCGACGTACCTTCAAAGAAGCCAGACCGCGGAACCTTGGAGTAACGGGCGGCTTGGACGAAAAGGCGGAACGGCGAAAAAGCGGCCGACTTTCTCGTCGGCCGCCCAACTCTCATAACGTATCATCTCAAAAAGATGAACATTGCTTAATCCCGTTTACGCCGGTTACGCTTGGCCGGACGAAGGATCGGCCATATGGAAAACTTCCCATATATGTCCGTTGATGTCCTGAAAGCCCCACTGATACATAAAGCCGTGATCCTGCGGATCACTCGAAGGGGTTGCGCCGGCGGCCAGGGCTTTATTAACGATCTCGTCCACGTGCTCGCGGCTGTCGGCAGCCAGGGAAACAAGCACTTCGCAAGTTCTCGCCGCATCGGCAAGCTCTTTTTTGATGAATGTTTGGAAGTAAGGCTCCACAAGCAGCATGGCAAAAGTGGTGTTGTTAATAATCATGCAGGTAGCCTTGTCATCCGTAAATTGCAAATTGAATTCAAATCCGATTTTCCCGAAAAAATCCATCGTTTTCTGCAAATCTTTTACCGGCAAGTTAATGAATGTACTCTTCGCCTGAAAAGCCATGCTCGATCACCTCTTCAATTTTGTTCTATAACTTTACATACGTAAAATTATGATCCTAACATAAAGCACCATTGACAAAATATCAAGATAGACACTAAGGAACACCAGCAAAGGAACTGCTTCGGCGGTGTTCTTTAATGCGCGACCAAATCCCAACTCGGAATACAGGGAATTTATAGGTCCTATCCAGGGACTAAACTTGGAAAAAGCGCCTGTTTCCCGCATCTTTCTAAATATAGAGGAAAAAATGTCGCTTTTTTCCCCTGCCGCTAGGAAATGCCCGTGTTCTGGACCATTCAGAGGAACTCGGCCCATTCGGGAATTTCCATCCATTCCACACCGTTGCCGCCGCGCCGCAGCAGCTCCGCCGTTTCCGCGAGCTTCCCGCCCCAGTGGCAGGAAATGATCAAGTAATCGGTGTCGGCCGCTCCCGCCTCAAGCTCCAGTTCGAGCAGCCGAACCATTGAAACCGTTCTGTCCAAAACCAGCCGCGCCATCGTTTCCAGCAGCAGCTCCAGTTGGTCGGCTGCCGCCTGCGGCTCAATGCGTACCGGCTCCACCTTGCCGCCCGGCAGCCGCGCATTGCTCAAAAAAACCGCGCTTAACCCGTTACGCAGCGCATACGCCGCCACCGAAGCGGCATAACGAATCCCCAGCTCGATCCGCTCCGGCTCGGTCACCGTTTTCCACATCGAGTCGCTGGTCTCCACATTAAGGCAGATGACCAGCCGATGATCGGCGGTATAATCCCGCTTGTGCACCTGCAGCTCCCCGGTTCGGGCCGTCGCTTTCCAGTTGATCTGGCTCAGCGGATCTCCGGGGCGATAGGCGCGGATCCCCGCGGTCAAAAACGGGTCCTCCACGATCCAGCGCCGGACGGCGACTTCCCCAAGCCAGCTGTGGTTCGGCAGCGGCAGCTCCTCCAGCGGAACCACCCGCGGATACACCAGCAGCTCCAGATCCAGCGGAAAACGTTCAACCTCCGAGTTCAGCCCCAGCGGATCGCCCGTCGTCATCGTGACCGATTCCAGCCGGTACAGCCCCCTGCGGGCGCAAACGACCTTATGGCGCCTAGTAATTTGCCGGTATGACCGGAGATGAAAAAGGCTGCTGTGGTTCTGATAAATTTCCCCGGCATGAATCGCCAGGTTGCTCTGCTTCCCGAACGCAAGCCCGGCGGGAATGCTCGATTCCAGACGGAGCCAAGGCAGCGGCAGCAGCTTGGCATTGGCGATGACCTCGATCATTTCGACCTCGTCGCCTTCAAATGCGGCCCGTTTGGAAAAATACCGCTCATACCGTATCCCTTTTAGCGCTCGCCGGCGATATAAAACGGCGATCAGCACAATGAGCAGAACCGCGCTTAAAATAAGCCAAGGCAGTTGCATGGGATCAATCCTCCTGCGTTCCCCGTGCCGTCAGGAGCGGCTCGGCCGGCACCTCCACCTGCTGCAGCGCCTGGCGGACGACTTCGCTTCCTTGCTCCTGGGCGCTCCGAAGCCCTTGCCGCAGCACCAGCCGATGGGCCAGCACCGGCACGGCCGCCGCTTTGATATCGTCCGGGGTGACGTAATCCCGGCCCCGAATCAGCGCCAAGCCCTGGGAAGCGCGCAACAGCGCCGTGCTCGCCCGCGGGCTGGCCCCCAGCTTCACTTCCGGATGCGTCCGGGTCGCCTCGGTCACGGCCACGATGTAGCCGAGCAGGTCGTCCTGGACGCGGATCGTCCGCGTATACCGCTGGGCCGCCGCCATCTCTCCGGCCGAGGCGGCCGCCCCGATTTCCGCCAGCGGCTGGCGTTCCTTAAAACGCTGCAGGATGGCGACGCCTTCGCCGTGCGACGGATACCCCATCGCAATCCGCATCAGGAACCGGTCCAGCTGCGCCTCCGGCAGGGGAAAGGTTCCCTGCTGGTCGATCGGATTTTGCGTGGCCATGACAAAAAACGGTGACTCCAGCTCATGCGTGACGCCGTCGATCGTCACCTGGCGCTCCTCCATGCATTCCAGCAAGCTGGACTGCGTGCGCGGCGTCGCCCGGTTGATTTCGTCCGCCAGCAGCACATGCGTAAACACCGGACCCGGCCGAAACTCGAACTCCCCCGTTTTCTGATTGAAAAAATGGATGCCGCTCAGGTCCGAAGGCAGCAGGTCCGGCGTAAACTGGACTCGCTTGAACTCGCCGCCGAGCGATTTCGCAAGCGCTTTCGCAAGCAGCGTTTTGCCTGTGCCGGGCACGTCCTCCAAAAGCACATGACCGTTCCCGAGCAGCGAAGCGAGCAGCAGGTCGATCACCTCCTCCTTGCCGACGACCACCTCGCCGATATTGCGGCGAATCCGCACGATCAAATCCATCGCTTCCCGCAGTTCCATAAGTACCGACACCGCCTTTACCGATTTCTTCCTCTCCATCTTAACAAAAAGCCCGGCCGCTTTATAGCTGGAGGGCCTGCTTAAACCTTCAGCCGCTCCCGCAAATCGACGACCGACCGCATCGCGTATTCCTTTTGCACCGGCTGGCCGTCCTGCAGGACGATCAGGCAAGGAACGCTGGAAACCTCCCATTGATCGCGAAGCCGCGGACTATAGTTAATATTCAGCTTGGATACCGGAATGCTCGGCCCGGCCGCCAATGCGATATCCAGCATTTTTTCCGCCAGTTTGCAAGTTCCGCACAGCGCCGTGAAGAAAAACAACGCCTCCTTGCCGGAAGTTTGTTCCGCGCGGCCCAGCCATTCCTGTTCCGTTATTTCGCGAATTGCCATAGGCTGCCTCCCCTTTACCCATAATCATAACACAAGAAGCGGCCCTGCTCGCTTTGTATACGAACGGGCCGCTCCCTTCGGCAATCCGGTTATGGGCATAATCGCCCTTTAAGCCGGACGTGTGGTGAACAAGTGGAAGGTCACTCCGAACTTATCAGTGACGACGGCGTAAGCCGGGCTGAAATAAATGGACTGCAGCGGCATATCGACGCGCCCGCCCTCTTTTAAGGCTTCATAAAGCTTCCGCGTATGATCCGCCGTGCTTGACGTCAGGCACACCGTAACCTGGCTGCCCGGTTGATGCGGCTCACCCGGAAAAATATCGCATACATAAAGCTCCGTTTCCCCCAGCTTCAGTATGGAATGCGCTATGCGCTTTTTAACTTCGTCGGTCATTGGGTTTTGAGGTTCGGGCATTTCGCCGAAGGTTTGCTTAAATGCCACCTTGGCCTCCAACGCCTGCTCATAAAAAGCAATCGCTTCTTCAGCTTTTCCATTCAGGGCAATCAGGGGGGTTGTCAACAGAATCATGTAAACACACTCCTTAGGGATTTAATGGGTCGGAATCCGGGAAGCGAAAGAGGCGATCTCCGTTTCCGCTTGATTCGATCTTTATTGTAGCCCATAATAGTGACAAGTTTTGTCATAAATAAAAAATTAAAAAAGAAACAGTGGAGGTCCCTATGTCCAAATCGAAACGTCTGATGGAATTGATGATGACCGTCAATCGCAAGCGAAAATTCACCGTCAAGGAATTGGCCGGGGAATTTGGCGTTTCTCCGCGCACGATCCTCAGGGATCTTCAGGAGTTAAGCGAACTGGGCGTGCCGCTGTATTCCGAGGTCGGACCGCATGGCGGCTACCAGGTGCTGAACGAAAGGGTGCTGCCCCCGATCGCTTTTACCGAAGATGAGGCGGTGTCCATCTTTTTCGCCAGCCACGCCTTGCGCCACTACCACTTTCTCCCGTTTGAAACGGAAGCATCTTCCGCGCTCAGCAAGTTTTATCATTATATGTCCGGGGATGTCCGGGACCGCATCGATCAGATGAAAAACCGGGTCGATTTCGTAACGCCCGAAAGGCAGTCGGCTTTCCCTTATTTGGCGGTTCTGCTGGACGGCGCCATCCGGCAAAAAGTCATTCGCATCGGCTACGCTTCGCGATCCGGCGCAACGACCACCCGGCATATTCAGCCGCTCGGGATATACGCCAGCCGCGGTTTATGGTACTGCCCGGCGTATTGCTTCGAGCGCGAAGATTTCCGCTTGTTCCGCTGCGACCGTATCGGCTCGGCCGTTATCGAGGAAGCGGACTCCGCGCCAAAACCGCTCGATCTGCGGCATGTCCATCTCAGCAATTGGGAATCGTTCATCGATAGAAAGCCCATCTACGTGAATTGCACCATCGAGCTAACCCCGCTGGGGATCGAGGCCTGCGAGGGCGAGATGCTCCGCCACTTTCGTCTTGAACTTCGCGAGGATGGTTCGGGCCTGCTGTGGGGGCAAATTCCCCCGGGGGAAATTCCGTTCCTGGCCGATTTTTTCATCGGCTTGGGGCGGGAAGCGACCGTCACCGAGCCGCCGGAGCTGATTTCGGCGATCAAGCACAAATTGACCGAGCTGCTGGACAAATACAGCTGAGCGCAAAGCGGTGCGAATCGCTGAACCACCACGCTGGGCGATGCTGAACCATCCGAACTCAAGCTTGAAATAATAACTCAACTTTCAACTGAAAGTTTTCAAAGAATTAAGATAGGCGGCCTGCAAAATAGAAAAACACTGCTTCGTTTGGTAAAGCGAGAGTGGCTCAACCTTATAATCCTTGCTTGCCAGTCATGCCGAAAACCGATCGTTGCAAGAAACGCGGAAGGGCGTTGGAAGCTTGAAGACAGGGAAGTGGGATGGGGGACGGCGGCAGATCAACACTCGCTGTACGGAGACTTTGCACGATTATCCCGCTTGATCAGGGGAGCAGAGAAACAGACAAGCTCGGGAGAAGAAAATATTTGGTGGAGAAGCAGATAGGTTCGAGATAATTTAAACGGGCTTAGGAGAAGGAATCAGGTTTAGGGGAGGTGAAACAGGCCGAACAAGAAATCAAGACAAGAGATCAAGGACAAGACGCGAGGGAAACGAAAAGACCGTGATTTTGCTGTAGCCTGAACCTTCCATTTGCAGCAACGCCCGGACTGTTTATGTTAACCCCTACCCATTAAGTTGATCTGCGTCAAACTTCCCCCGCCGTTCCAGCGTCTCGATCAAGCCGCAGCCGCAAGGGGCTGGTTCGGTTGGCGCGCGATCAGCCGGCGGTAAGGGATCGCCGGAATCGCCACACACATGCGCAGCAACTTCTGCCGCATCGTTTCTTCCGCTCCGGGCCGGCGCAGCGAGCGGCGTACGGTGTACTCGTTTAGGTACGCCTGCAGATGCTTCAGTCCCAAGGCTACATACGTACTCTTCAGCGATTCCCACGCCTCTCTCACCACTTTCCGCAAGGGCGTATACAGCCGAAAGGCCAGAGGGAACAACTGTACCGCCGATGTACGGACATCCACATGCCCGTTGATGAACGCGGTTAGATCGTGACGGTTTGCCCTTTGTCCGTCTCCTCTCTTATACGGTACTAGGCGGATTTTGACCTGCTCCGGCTCGCCCGACTCCGTGACCGTGCATCCCGCTACGACCGCCGAGGCATACGGATGCGAAAACTGACACCGGGACGGATTACGCCCATATACATCGCTGTTCACCTTCACATCTCCGCAGAGCAACTCTCGGGCATCGAACTCTCCCACGGCATGGCGTATTTTGTGCAGCATCAACCAGGCGGTTTTGTAGGTGACCCGGATCACCTTGCTCAGCCGCATCGCCGAGATGCCGCCCTCAAGCAGGAACAACTCCAGCGCTTTGAACCACTTGGGCAGGGGCAGATGCGTTCCTTCAAAAATCGTACCGACCAAAGCCGACGTTTGATGCTTGCACTTTCCGCACTCGAACAAGGGGATATGCCGGGAAGTCAGACGACTGCACCGGGTGTGAGCGCAACGCGGGCAGACAAAGCCGTTCGGCCACTTCATCGCGATCAGCGCCTCCATGCAGGCTTGCTCGCTGTTATAACGGCTGGTGAATAGTTGAAGTTCCGTTCCCGCATTGACCTCCATGTTCGCTCGCCCCCGAATCAATAATGCACGAACGTGCGTTCGATTTATTTTATTATACCAAACATATGTTCCCTCATCAAGCCAAAAATCTCATCTGAACCGCCTCATTTTTTTCTCATCTCTTTATCTTCTCTCTTTTTTTGGAACCCTTGCCTAGCCCCCCCCTGCTCCCTGAACGGAAGGGATAATCGTGCAAAGGCTGCAGGCAAGGACACCAAGACACCAAGACACGAACCTTTAGATAGCCCCTCACCTGGCGTCGATTTGTGACACTGCTCAAAACGGCTACGGTGCAAAAGTAGGTGCGCTGGCCTCGGTGGAACATGACGCCCTCTTCATCGTTGACGCCTCCATGCTTCCATGTTTGAGTGGAATCGCAGCAAAGCGGTCGAGTTGCTTGCCTGATTTAGAGTCATGCCACCGTCACATTTTACAAGGGATCTCCTATACTCTTGATCAACGAAGCAGTCCAAAAAGCCGGGAAGACACGGTCCGCCTCTGATTCAGCGTCAACTCCGGCAACGGATTGCTGCTTTACCCAGCTAAATCAAGACTTGTCTGCCGATTTTTTGCTGCGAAAGTTGAGCATTAAGTACAAAAAATGCACTAGCGTTGCATAAAGTTCCGCTATTTTTGTGAGGTGGGTTTAGACTAAATTTTCACTGCCCGCCCCTGCTCCGGTAGCCGCTGGGGGAGTACCCGGTAATTCTTTTGAACACCCGGGAAAAATAAAACATATCATTGTAGCCGAGCGCTTCCCCGATTTCCTTAATGCTCATTTCCGTATTGAGCAAAATGTTTTTCGCTTCGGCCACCTTTAGCCGGTGGATAAATTCACCTAGCGGATACCCCGTGTACTCGTGAACGATTCTGCGCAGCGTCGATACGGAAATATGATGCCTGGCCGCAAGCTCCCCCGGCTCCCGGCGGGCGTACAGCGACCCGGAGATGTCTTCGATCACCTTAAGCACAAACCGTCCCCGATTGCCCGTCTCGGCCAGATCGGCCTGGGCTGCCAGCTCGTACAGGAAAGCTTCAAGCAGCAGCGAGGCGCGGTCCAGATTGCTCGGAACACCGCTCTCCATGAGCATGAACATCATCTCCATCCGGTTTACGGCCGAATCGTCGATCGCCGCCTTTTGGACCTCCCCCGGATGCTGCAGCCAGCTGCCCAACCATTCCCCAACCCGTTCCCCCTCGACAGTAAAATAATACTCGTCCCAATACCCGCCCTCATGAGGACCATAATTAAACTCAGCGCCGGGGAACAAGCAAAACCAGGAGCCTGCGGAAACCTCCTGCTTCTCTCCGCCGTCAACCTGGTAGTAACCTCCGCCGCCGGTAATCACCACAAAAGCCCAATAGCTGAACTTCGCCTGGACGCGCTGCATCGTTCTGCCGGGCAAGTGGCCGGCGTTGACCACCGTCAGCGAGCGGATTTTCCGCTTGCTGGCGTCGACGGCCGGATTGAACACACGAATCGGATGCGGGCTGATCATATAATCCAGATATTTTGTCATCCTGCACATTCTCCCTTTAGAATTCCTGTGCTAAATTATTGGTGTCTGAACAAATAAAACAAACTCGTGGCGAATTTTGCTTCATTGTAGCAAATTCGCGCCGATGACGAAAGGGAGCTAAGTGCGGAATATGAGCGAACTCAAAATCGGACTGATCGGCGCCGGATCGATCTCGGAATCCCATCTGCTGGCCTATCAGGCCAACCCGAAAGCCACGCTGCGGGCCATCTGCGACCTCAACGAAAGCAGAGCCCGGGCCATGGCGCGGAAGTACAACATTCCTCATGTGCACACCGACTATCGCGACCTGCTCGCAAACTCCGATGTGCAGGCGGTCAGCATCTGCACCTGGAACAACAGCCACGCCGAAATCAGCATCGCCGCCCTCGAAGCGGGCATAAACGTCCTTTGCGAGAAGCCGCTCTGCATTACCGTAGACGAAGCGCTCCAGGTACAGGAAGCGGTGAAGCGGACCGGCAAGCTGCTGCAGGTCGGTTACGTGCGGCGTTATGCTTCGAACATCGCCGTGCTCCAAAAATTCATCGCTGCCGGGGAGCTCGGGGAGATTTATTTTGCCAAAGCGAGCCTGGTCCGGCGCCTCGGCAATCCCGGCGGCTGGTTTGCCGACAAATCCCGCTCCGGAGGCGGCCCGCTGATCGATATCGGCGTGCACGTCATCGACCTATGCTGGTATTTGATGGGCCGGCCGAAGGTGAAATCGGTCAGCGGCAACACCTATTACAAGCTGGGCAACCGCTCCAACATCGAGAATTACGCGTTTTACCAGGCGGCGGACTACGACGCATCCCTGAACACGGTGGAGGACATGGCCAATGCGCTGATCCGTTTCGAAAACGGGGCCTCCCTGATGGTGGACGTCAGCTTTTCGCTTCATGCCAAGCAGAACTCCGCCCTGGTCAACATTTACGGGGAAAAAGGCGGCGCCGAAATCGAACCGGAGCTGTCGATCGTTGCGGAACGCCATAATACGATCATCAATATCGACCCGCAAATCAGCACGCCCGCTTTCGATTTTCAGGGAAGCTTCCAGAACGAGATCAACCACTTTGTGGACAGTTGTCTGGACGGCATGCCGCCGATCAGCCCGGTGGAGGACGGTGTGGAAATCATCAAAATATTAAACGCGATTTACCAATCGGCCGAGGAAGGCCGAGAAATCCGGTTTTAGGAGGCCGTTAGCATATGAAGCTGAACAATAAGATCGGCATCATCGTCGACAGCTTGGGCCTGGGCGTTACGGAAGGCCTGAAAAAAGCGAAGGAACTCGGAGCCGAAGGCGTGCAAATCTACGCCGTATCCGGCGAAATGGACCCGGCCGCGCTGCCCCCGGCCAGACGTAAAGAGCTGCGGAGCTATATCGAAGGGCTGGGCCTGGAAATATCGGCGCTCTGCGGCGATCTGGGCGGTCACGGATTTCAGGACGCCGCCGCCAATCCGGCCAAAATCGAAAAGTCGAAGCGCATTCTCGATCTGGCCGTCGAGCTCGGCACGAACATCGTGACGACCCATATCGGCATCGTGCCGGAGGACCCAAGCAGTCCGATCTACGCCGCCATGCAGCAGGCCTGCGAGGAGCTTGGCGTGTACGCCAAAAGCTTGAACGCCTATTTCGCAATCGAGACGGGGCCGGAGCCGGCCGCACATTTGAAAAGCTTCCTGGACACGCTGAGCACGAACGGCGTTTCCGTCAATTTTGACCCGGCCAACATGGTGATGGTGACGGGCGACGATCCGGTGCAGGGCGTCAAGACGCTGCAGGACTATATCGTGCATACGCATGTGAAGGACGGAGTGCGCCATCGCCCGGTCGATCCCCGGGACGTATACGGCTATCTCGGCTACGAGGCGATGGATCATGAAAAGATCGCCGACATGGCTTCCTCCGGCGGCGCCGGATTTGAGGAGGTTCCGCTCGGTGAAGGCCGGGTGGATTTTCCGGCTTATTTTGCCGCCCTGCAGGAAATCGGCTACACCGGCTATCTGACGATCGAGCGGGAAGTCGGCGACAAGCCGGAGGAAGATATCCGCAAAGCGGTCGGCTTCATCCGGTCTTTCCGGGAGCGAGGTAAAATATGAAACTCGGAATAAGCTCTTATAGTCTTTTTCAAGCCATGCAGGCGGACGAAATGACCATTCTGGAGGCGATCGATTGGATCGCCGGCATCGGCGGCGAGCATATCGAAATCGTGCCGCTGGGCTTCGATTTGAACCACCCCCCCGAGCTGACCGGGCAAATTCGCGAGCGGGCCGCCAAGGCCGGAATCGCCATTTCCAACTACGCCATCGGCGCCAATTTCATTACGGACACGGCGGAAGCTTACGAGGCGGAGATCCGCCGGGTCATGCGGGAAGTGGACATTGCCCATGCCCTCGGCGCCAAGCTGATGCGCCACGACGTTGCTTCCCGGCAGGATACCTCGATCGTGCGCTTTCAGGAGGATCTCCCGCGCATCGCCGAGGCCTGCCGGCGCATCGCCGATTATGCCGCGCAGTACGGCATTACGACCAGCCTGGAAAACCACGGCTATTACGTTCAGGCCAGCGACCGGGTACAGGCGGTGATCCACGCGGTCAACCGGCCGAATTACAAGACGACGCTGGACGTCGGGAACTTTGTGTGCGTGGACGAACATCCCGTAATCGCGGTGAAGAAAAACATCGGCTACGCGTCGATGGTGCACGTCAAAGACTTCTACATCCGTCCGGCGGACCGCAACCCCGGAGAAGGCTGGTTCCGCAGCGCGGGCGGCCAGTATTTGCGCGGCGCGATCGCCGGCCAGGGCGACCTCGACCTGTGGGAGATTCTCCGCATCGTAAAACGCTCCGCCTATGACGGCTTCCTGTCCATCGAATACGAAGGCATGGAGGACTGCCGCAAAGGAACAAAAATCGCTTTCGAGAACGTACGGCGGATTTGGGAGGAAGTGTAGGCCGGCGGTATAAACTACATTGGAAACGTGCTTTTATAGGGGCGGGGTATACTAAAGTATACCTCGTTTTTTGCGTGGCACAGCAGCATCCCGCCAACTGAATCCTCCATTCTCAGCGCAATTGGAAAAATCCAGTAGAATACCCTAAAATCGTCCGTTTTGCGCCATTCGAGCCTTTTCTATTGGAATTATCCAATCAAGCGCTGTGCTTTTCGACTGGTTTCCAACTCAATTGGATATTTCCAATCAGAATGTGTAGATCATCAATTGGGGAGTGAGCGGACTGCAGCCTCGAAGAAGGCTCCGCAGCGCGGGCGGACGCCGCTCCAACACATAAAAAGGACGGCCATCAGTCGGTTTTACGACTTGACGGTGCCGCCCTCCCTTTTTACGCAATGTAATTTTCAGGTGAAAAATCGGGTAATGCCGTAGTTATTACGGAATTAGGTCAAGCGCCTGCTGCGGTACAAAAGCTTCAACCCCGTTGTACACGACCACGCCTTCCAGTTGCGTCTTTTTGCCGTTCAGGATGGCGATACTTTGGTGCAGCGGCAGTTCCAGCTTGTCGCTGCCTTTGGTGACGACGATCTTGCCGTTTTTGTCATCGAGCTTGTAGGTCGCACCCTTGGCCGTGAAGGCCGGCTTGGCTTTTACAAACAATTTGTCCGCCGCTGCGTTCAAATCAAGCCCCATCACGCGTGCCATGTACTTGGCCACGTCGGTGTTGTCGATCACGCCCGTCGGACGGTCGCCGTTCGGCGCATAGGTGTACAGAACCACATCGCCGCCCGTATGTCCGCCGGTCGTCCAGCCGATCCCCGACCGCTTGCTGATCATCGGACCAACCGTATAATTCAGGCTGCCCGCTTCGGCCTCTTTAATGGCTTTAACTTCCTCCGCCGTCAGGTCAGTAATGCCGAAATACTGGGCCATCACTTCTTTGATGTTGGTCCGCTTCGCGTTCAGCTTGGCTTCCAGCCCTTCGCCGGTCAGCTTCGCTTTTTTGAGCGGGCCGATGAACGTGGACAACGGCTCCTTGTCATAGCTTCCGGTCGTCGACGCGTTGCCGATCGTCAGCCCGCCGTTGCCGTGGTCGGTTACAGCCACGAGCGCGGTCTGCCCGTCGCTTTTGGCAAAATCAAGCGCAACCTTGACCGCCTCGTCAAAAGCCAGCACATCGCTAATGACCCCGATCGGATCGTTGGCATGAGCAGCCCAGTCGACTTTACTGCCTTCAACCATCAAGAAGAAACCGTCCTCGTCTTTGGACAGCACTTCAATCGCTTTGGCGGTCATCTCGGCCAGGCTCGGCTCCTTGGACGGATCGCGGTCCATGTCATAGGCCATCCCGGCGGGCGCAAAAGCTCCCCATATCTTGTTTGATTTCGATGCCTTCAGCGCGGCCGGAGTCGTTACATAATCGTAACCGAGCGCTTTGATGGATGCGACCAGGTTGGCCCCGTCTTTGCGGCCTTTAGCGTCCAAATATTTGGCGCCCCCGCCCAACACGACATCCATCCCGTTATATACTTGCTGCATGCTGAGCGCGTCATAATTTTTGCGGTCCGGATAATGGGCGGAAAAGTCCGCCGGAGTGGCGTGCATAATTTCGGAAGTAGCGATAATCCCCGTCGCTTTGCCCGACAGCTTGGCCGCTTCGAGCACCGAAGCGACCGGCTTCTTCTCGTCGCCCGCCTGGATCTTGGCTTGCCCCGGCATCGTCGCTTTGTCCGGCAGCACTCCAACATAGCCCGTATGCGAT
Organism: Paenibacillus oralis; assembly: GCF_003863965.1. Classification (GTDB taxonomy): domain Bacteria; phylum Bacillota; class Bacilli; order Paenibacillales; family Paenibacillaceae; genus Fontibacillus; species Fontibacillus oralis. Next base: position 2,585,388 of record NZ_RRCN01000001.1, on the reverse strand, counting down.
TTATGCCCTGTCGCAAAAGCGGTCCCCGCCGGAGCCGAATCCGCGATCGCCGCGTCGGCCGAATGGGTGCGTACGAGACCGCTCGCCATTTGATCCAGCGTCAGGCTGCTGCCTTTATACCATCTGGACAACGCCGTAGCGTCATTCGCCATTCCGTCCGGAATGAGAATAATTACATTTTTGATAGCTGCATCCGCTGCCTCCGCCCCCTCCGCTGCTACACCGCTTCCACCCGCCGAGGCCGTCAAAACGAGCGCCGAGGCGATCAGCAAACTTGCCATCCTTTTCAAACCATGTCCAAGCATAAACCATCCTCCATCCCAAGAAATTCGTAGATTTTACTTTTTTCAGTATAGAGGACGCACATTAACAATATGTAAATTCATTTTCATATTTTTGTAAAAGTGCAACTACCTGCCCGGGCTGATCGTGGAAACGTTAATAAAATAGTCAATGTTTTTAATACAATTGTATTAATTACTCGCCTCTCATAGACGATAAATAGGATGTCAGCACCACAACGATTAGGCGGAAAGGGGGTGAAATCGATGAATATACTTACGCCGGGAGTGATCAGCGGATTGATAGGAGCTTCCAACTATATGCATGCGTCCAATGCGCCTATGGCGGTTTACAACAAGGAAGCGGCGAAAATTAATCCCGATACGGAAAAAATGGGAAGAGCTTTAGGCGTTGCCGGCAACGCTCTCAACTCTGCCAGAAGTGAAAGCGATAATGCGGCGGAGGAATTGGAGAAGGCGAAAGAACAAGCAACAAAAACAGAACAAGCCGAGCAGGAAGCAAAACTGCAAAAGGATATGGAAGCAAAAATAAAGGCGCAGCGAGAGGTTGCAAACCAACCTGCCGACACGGTAGAGATTAGCAATGAGGCGCGGCTTGTATCCGGTAACAACGACCCTGCAAGTGTGCAACAAAATACGGGTTCCGACACCATTGAACCCAAAATTTACACATCCGACGGTACGGCCTTCACGGTATCCGCAGACATAAATATATCGCCGGTAATTTCGGTAAGGGTATAGCTTGGAGAAAAAAAGGGCTACGTCCCCGCTTGACTGGCGGGGCAGTAGCCCATATTATTTGTCCGCTAAAAGTCTTCGTCCGGCAGCGTTAGCGCCGAATCCCGATCGTGACGATTTCGCAAGGTCCGGTCATCAGGGACAGACAGCCGACGGCGTCTTTAGCCAGCGGGTTCCCCTCCTCCTCCAGAATCGTCGTTTTATAAAAATACTCGTGGTCGAAATCCACGCAGAACGTCAGCTCGCCCGGCTGCCGGCTCATATTGTACCAACGGAGCAGCAGGTCGCCGGTTTCCGCGTTCATTTTCAACGAAGAAAAAGCCAACTCCTTGCTTTCCCATCGGAACGGCGCAGAGCTTGGAGCGAGCGTGCCTTCATGCATCCCGGTTTGGCACACGGTCCAAGGCACCTGGAACTGGTATGCCTCGGCAAATGCGCCGGAAGCGATGCCGTCTCCACTGTGCGGAATCAGCTCCATCCGAGCCGTATGCGTGCCAAGACACTGGGCTTCCGGCGTCGGGAACAACCCCCAGTCGCCAAGCTCGCCGACACAGCGCAGCAAAGTAACAGCGATTGTGTTGCGGCCGCCCTGCAGCACTTCGTATTCGTTCAGGCCGAGATTAGCGACCGTCAAACCGGCCTTCTCCCCGCTTACGTCCACAAACGCTTGCTGATGCTGCGTGTTGCTCGGGTTCTCCCACTCCGGCGCCGGAACATTGCTGCGCTCCGCGATTTCGAACATCGAATCGGCGCGGTGTACGGAAGCTTCCAGATCGGTCGGGAACAGCGCCCGAATGCGGTGGTCTTTCGCCGTGTTGTCGATCGTCGTTTCAAGCTGCACGCCTTTGCCGCCGGCTTCAAGCGAAATGACCGTGCGCAGCTTCAGCGTCGTCAGCTCGCTGCTGCGCTGTGCCTTGCGCTGCGGATAGTACACCAGCTCGCGCATCTCCTCGTCCAGCTTGTCGTCGGCGGAAGCCGGAATTTCCCATTCAAGCATACTTCCACCGCAGCGCGGTACGGCGTATCTTCCAAAATGCGGATTTGTGCCGCAAGTCCTTTGGTGGTCAGCGCTTTTTCGCCTTCCGGCTGCTTGTACATATATTCATTGCCGATATCGCCGGTATCCTCATAGATGCCGAGGTCGCGGTAAATTTGGCCGGTTGCTTTATCGGTCAGCGCAAACGATCCATCGCCGGCGATCTCCACTTTCAGGCCGGCGTTTTCCATGACCAGGCCGCCGGTGAACAGCGAGGCCGGTGCTGCCGCGGTGGCCGTTTGGCGGCGCACCCAGGCGTACGCGCGATGCCCCAGCGCCGGCACCTGCTCGGCCTGGAACGTCAGCTTCACCCGGCGGCACATGTACGGCTGCCGGAACTTGTCGTCCGGCAGGTCGTAGCCAAACAGCAGGCCGAGGTCTTCCACCGTGCAAGGCACGGCGTTCCCCGCCTCATCCACCAGCTCGCGGCCGGACAGGTCCACCGCCTTCATGCGGCGGGCGGTTTCCTCCAGGCCGAGCCCCTCGCGCAAATACAGGCGGGCGGCGTCCAGCTCCACGGTCACCGTGCCGGTGCGGTTCCAGCCGGTCGTGTTCATGACGACCAGCGGCAGCGGATCTTCGCCGTACCCGGCGAAGACCGAGGTGTTCACCGCGTCGGCGATGACCCGCTTGCTGTCGTCGATAATCGCCTCGGCGACGTGGCGGCTCTTGGCGAAGCGGGTGACCATCTCGCGGTGCACCTCGTCCACGCTGCAGCCGCAGATGCTGTCATGCGGATGGTTTTGCATCAGCGTTTTCCAGGCGTAGGTGAACAGATGGTGCGGGTAGTCTTGCCCGAGCATGTTCGCCACCGAAGCGAGCGGCTCGGCGACTTTTTCCAGCAGGGCCTGGCCTTCCTGGTTCATCTGCTTCAAATACACGCGAGCGGAAGCGGTGTTGACCAACGTGCCCCAGCCGTCGGTGCGCTGGCTGCGCAGCTCGCCTTTGACGGTGGACAGCTCGCGGCAGCCCAGCGCCCCCTCCAGCGCCTTCAGGTAGTCCGGCAGGTTCGAATGCACGAACTTCGTGTCCGGGTACAGCTGCTCGGCCGTGCGAATCGCCTCCGGCAGATCGAGCTGCAGCGGCTGGTGGTCGCAGCCGTTCATGAACAGCAGCTCGCCTGTGGCCGCGTATTTTTCCGCGTCCGCCAGCTTGCGGTCCCAGAACGCTTTCGCTTCCGCTTCGTGGGCCGGCACCTCATTGCCGTTGGAGTACCAGTTGGCGAACAAAATGCCAAGCACTTTCGAGCCGTCCGGCCCTTCCCAGATCAGCTCCGAGAAGGAGGACTCATACCCGCCGTCGGAGACGGTGTTGTTGAAGCCGGTCGGCTTCACGCCGCGGCCGAAAAAGGCGTTGTCGATGCCCGATTGCCGCATCAACTGCGGCGTTTGGCCGACGAGCCCGAACGTGTCGGGGAAATAGCCGATTTTTGCCGGCGCGCCGTATTGTTTCGCGTCCTGATGGCCGATCTGCATGTTGCGGATATTCGCTTCCCCGCTCGTCAGAAAAGCGTCCTGCAAAATGTACCACGGCCCGATCAGGATGCGCCCTTTGCGGATATACTTCTCCAGCCGCTCCTTGTTTTCGGGGCGGACCTGCAGGTAATCCTCCAGAATAATCGTTTGCCCGTCGAGGTAAAAGCTTTTGAACGCCGTATCGCCGTCCAGTTTGTCCAGCAGCGCGTCCACCAGCTGAACGAGGCGAACGTGGTGCTTCTCGTAAGGCAGATACCATTCCCGGTCCCAGTGCGTATGGGAAATGATATGCGCTGTTCTTTTCTTCTTCATTCCGTTACCCCCTCATTAAAATAGCGGAACATTATGGTCTTATTTTCGAATTTGAGCTTGATTTATCACCATTAGCGGAATTTTTTGTTCTTATTTTCCAACGAACGGCTTAAAATGCGGCCATAACCCTGCGATTCGAAAAATAGCGACCTAAAATTCCTCTATTCCACTCATAGTGGGTGATACCGCCGAAATAGCGACATTTTTTTCCCTTATTTGTTCAACAGACTAATATTTGCAGTTATTCGCCGGTTCGGTACGTTCAAGCTTCCGTTTCTAAAGGATATTCTTCCATGTAACTCAGCAGTTCGTCCACGGTTGTGAACGCCAGGCCGGTCACTGTGTCGGCGCAGCCGTAGTAAATGGCGATCCGGCCGGTTTCGGCGTCGGTCAAAGCCGCGCACGGGAAAGTGACGTTCGGCACGTCGCCCACGCATTCGTACAGCGTTTCCGGGCCGAGGATGTAGTTGCGCGAGCGCGCTTTAACGATCCAGGGCTTGTCGATGTCCAGCAGGGCGCAGCCCATGCGGTAAACGAATCCGTTGCACGTATTGATAACGCCGTGATAAATGAGCAGCCAGCCTTTGTCGGTTTCGATCGGAACCGGCCCGGGGCCGATTTTTTTGGATTGCCATGCGGAGGCGTCGCCGTTAATCGTGCCCATTACATAACGGTGTTTGCCCCAGAACGTGAGGTCCGGGCTTTCGCTGTAAAAAATATCGCCGAACGGCGTGTGGCCGGTATCGCTCGGGCGGCTGAGCATCGCGTAGCGTTCGCCGATCTTGCGCGGGAACAATACGCCGTTGCGGTTATACGGCAAAAAGGCGTTTTCCAGCTGATGGAACGTTTTGAAGTCGGTCGTATAGGCGATGCCGATCGTCGGGCCGTGGTAGCCGTTGCACCAGGTGATGTAATAGCGGTCGCCGATTTTGCAAACGCGCGGATCGTAGCGGTATTCCCGCTTGGTCACTTCCTCGTCCCCTTCGAACTGGATCGGATCGTGGTTGATTTTCCAGTTGACCCCGTCGTCGCTGAATCCGGCAAAAATGTCCATGCTCACCGAACGGGAATCGCAGCGGAACACGCCGGCAAATCCGCCTTCAAAAGGCACGACCGCCGAATTGAACACGCTGTTGGAGTTCGGGATCGCGTGGCGTTCGATAATCGGGTTTTGCGAGTAACGCCAAACCGGGGCGTTCAGGCCGGCCGGTTTGTCCTGCCAAGGGATATTTTTCAGGGCTTCGCCAACAATTTTGCTCATCGTCGTCATGTCTCCTTCTTGTATAAAAGGTTATTTATCAGATATTAACTTTTGCTCAGATTTCCTTAAAAGCTTAGGCTTTCGAATCGATACTGTCGCCCGCCGGAAATCTAACGGTTGTAGCAGCGGCTATTTTCCAAAAAAAGCCCTTTTCAAAATTGTAACGGTTGTGAGCGCCGTTATTGGCCTGAATCTAAGCAAAAATAGCCTAGTTTAAGTGAAATAAGCGCCATGGCAACCGTTACAATTTGAAATCAACGTTTTTGGAACAAATAGCGCTTGTGGCAACCGTTAGAATATTGGTGTGGCTTTTGATGCAGCCTTTCGATACGCCCCAACGCCACGCCCTACTGACACGCCCCTACAAAATGCCTTCCTGCATCGCCCGGTACACGAGCTGCGAAAACAGGCTGTTCGACCAGGCGAACCATTTGCGCGTGAACGTGTTCGGATCATCGGCGTGGAAGCCTTCATGCATGTAGCCCGTGTCAGCGTCGGTCGCTTCCAGCATCGCGATCATCTCCAGCTTTTCTTCCTTCGTCCGCGCCGTCAGGCCCTGCATCGACAAGGCCATATGCCAGATGTAATCCATCGGCGTATGCGGGCTGCCGATGCCTTTTGCCGCTTTGCCTTCGAAGTAAAACGGGTTTTCCTTGCTCAGGGCAAAACGCCGCGTATTTTGATACACCGGATCGTCCGCGCCGGCATAACCGAGATACGGAATGGACATCAAACCCGGCGTGCCGGCGTCGTCCATCAGGCAGTAATTGCCGAAGCCGTCGGTTTCGTACGCGTAAATCGGGCCCAATTCGGGGTGCCGGTAGATGCCGTACAGCTTAATCCCGTGATCGACCTCGAATTCCAGCTCCTTGAGCTCAGCCAGGAAATCCAAGTCACGGAACACCCATTCGGCGAATTCCTGCATCTGGCGCAGCGCAACGACGGCGAACATGTTGCCCGGGATGTTGTAATGGAAATCGCAGGCGTCATCGCTTGAGCGGAAGCCCGACCAGATCATCCCGGTGTAATTCACCGGCATGCCCAGACCGCCGTTGCGCAAGGAATCGGTAGGAATACCGTTGTTGCGGGTGAACCGGTACGGCGACTGCTCAAAGTGGCGCTGCTCGGTTTTGAACAGCTCGTAGATTTTCCGCATCGCCGCTTTGAAGCCGGCATCGAAAATGTCGGTCAACTCGGTTTCTTTCCAGTACGCATAGGCGAGCCGGACGACGAAACAGAGGGAGTCGATTTCGAATTTCCGCTCCCACACCCAAGGCGACATCTCCGTTTCGTCCGCCGTGTTCCAGTGCCAATCGTTCGCCGATTCATTAAAAGCGTTGGCGTACGGGTCGATCTGGACGTATTGGATATGGCGCTTGATCAATCCGCCGATGATGCGCTGCAGCTCGGGATCGTGTTTGGCCAGCGGCACGTAGTGGATGACCTGTTCCACCGAATCGCGCAGCCAGGAGGCCGGGATGTCCCCGGTGATGACGAAGGTCGTGCCGTCGTCCATCAGCTTGGTCGTCGTTTCCAGGGTGTTCGGGAAGCAATTTTTGAACAGCTGCAAAAGCTTTGGACGATGCCCGAGCTTCACCTCGGCTTCGGCCAGCACATCCTGAACGGCCTGCGGAAGCGCAAGCTTCGGCATCGGGATTTTCGGGAGTCTAAATTGTTCCATGAGCAGTCTCATTCCTTTATTGGTCTGGTTTATTCATCCATTCACTTTAATCGTCTTGATCTCGTACGGGGCAAAATCGAGCCGGATCCGGCCCGCTTCGGCCGCCAGCGGCTCAAGCTCCTGTTCGAGCGCATTCGATACGCATACCTTGCTGTACGGCTGCTTCCAGCTCAGCTCCACACGTTCGCGTCCGCCGGCGGATTCATAGAACCGCAGGATAACGCCGCTTCCGTCCTCGGCCGGTTTCACCGTGTCGAGCACGACGTGCTCGCCGATAAAGCCGATCAGCGATTGCGCTGGCGGCAACGCTCCCGGATGAGCCTCGGCGGCTGTGACCGCCGGGATATGGTTCAGTTCAGCCGCGGCGCGCACCGTATGGGCCGTCTGCCAATCGCCGAGGTGCGGGTACAGCGAATACGTGAATTCGTGCTCGCCCAGATCCGCCGTAACGTCCGGCCATTTCGGCGCGCGCAGCAGGGACAGGCGGATGGTGCTGCCCTGAACGTCGTAGCCATATTTGCAGTCGTTCAGCAGGCTTACGCCGTAGCCCCGTTCCGAGACGTCCACAAAACGGTGGCCGCACACTTCGTATTGCGCCTGCTCCCAGCTTGTATTGCGGTGCGTGACGCGCTCAAGCGCGCCGAACGGAATTTCGTAGGTCGCTTTGTCGGTCACCACATCGATCGGGAACCCAACCTTCAGCAGTTTGTGAGCTTCGTTCCAGTTTACCTTCGTCCGGAAATCGATCCGCCGGTCATGATGATACAGGATCAGGTCCTGCATGATTTCCGACTGGCCGATGCGCCAGCGGAATTGCAGCACATCCTTGACCTTGCCGCGGACCGCGAGCCGGCTTTCCAGCAATTTCGCTTGCCCGGCCGGCTGCTGTTCGTAGCGGCTGTCGATGTCCCAGGCGTCCCACAGCGTCGGGCGGTCATGGAAGAAGTGGAAGCGGTTTGCCGTTTCGCCCGGTTTCACGATTTCACGGTCCGCCGCTTTGTCCCAAAGGCTAACGATTTCGCCGCGCTCATTAAACGTTAAGCAGTAGTGGTCCGTTTCCCAACGGTCGGTAAACATCCGTTCCTTGGCGGCAAGGCCCTTCTCCTGCAGTACCTGGCCAACGGCAGCGAGGATATCCGCCTTATCCGTTCCCTCATCTGCCGCTCCCCCAGCCGACGCCGCTGCCAGCGAATCCGCTTCGCTTCTCAGCCAAATCGTCTTGTAGCCGAACGCCGGAACCTCCGGCACCCGCACCCAAGCCGCCTCGGCATTTCCGCCCGTTCCCGGCAGCAAGTCGAGCGCAAGCCGCGCGCCGTTTTCGTCATAGGCGGCAACGGAGCGGCCAAAGCCGTGCCCGGGAACCTCGATCACCGCGTCGCGGGTCCAGCCGAGGCTGTTAAACACGATGTAGGGCTTGCCTTCGCCCGCCGTGGCGATCTGCCCGGCCAGCGCCGTCTGGCCTTGCCGCAAACCGGTATTCCCTGTTGCGAAAATTTCCGTGTATTCTTTTTCCGACGTTTCATACGCTTCCGTAATCGCCGAACCCGGGATGATATCATGGAACTGATTCAGCAAAATCAGCTTCCAGCCGTCATGCAGCGTGTTTTGCACCTCGCGCTGACGTTCCGCCGGCAGCGACGATGCCGCCAGCGTGTTCCACAATTCCGCTTCGCGGTACAAAATTTCCGCTTTTCGGTTGTTCCGCTTGTTGCGGCCATGGGTCGTGTACGTTCCGCGATGCAGCTCCAGGTACAAGTCTCCGTGCCACGACGGCAGCTGCGGCCCCGCCGCTTCAATCCCGGCAAAAAACGCCGCCGCCGTGCTGTATTCACTGGCCGGCTGGCCGATCATCAGCCCGGAGCGATCGATATACTCCAGCATTTCGCGGGTCACGCCGCCGCCGCCGTCACCGTGCCCGTACAGCAGCATCTGCTCGGGATGCACGGCTTTCTCCCGGTAAGACTGCCAGTGATCGTGCACGTCTTTCGGCAGCGTGTTTTCGTTGACGCCGTGGTTCAAATAAGACAACATCGGCGTGCCGTCGATGCCAACCCAGTGGAACAGGTCGTACGGGAACACGTTTGTGTCGTTCCAGCCCAGCTTCGTCGTCATAAAATAGCGGATGCCGCCATGCCGCAAAATCTGCGGCAAAGAAGCGCAATAGCCAAACGTGTCCGGCAGCCATTCGATGTCCGAGGTTTGGCCGAACTCCTCCTGGTAAAAGCGCTGCCCGTACAGCATTTGCCGCATCAGCGACTCGCCGCTCGGCAGGTTGAGGTCGGGCTCGACCCACATGCCGCCGACCAGTTCCCAACGCCCTTCCTTGATTCTCGCCTTGACCCGCTCATACAGCTCGGGGTCGTTGTCCTTTAAATAAGCAAACAGCTGCGGCTGGCTTTGCGCGTACCGGTACTGCGGGTATTCGCGCATCAAAGCGTCTACTGTCGAGAACGTGCGGCTCGTTTTCCGCACCGTCTCGCGCGCCGGCCACAGCCAGGCGATATCGATGTGCGACTGGCCGATCATATGGATCAGACCTTCGGCGTTGCCGCCGATCGCCTTGACCCGCTCCGCCAGCCGCCGCTCGATTTCGGCGATCCCGCCGCCATCTTGAATCGCGTCAGGATCAAGCACCACGAACTCGTCCATCGCGGCGTGCAGCGCCTCGATCAGCCGCGTGCGCCGCATATCCTGCTCCGGCAGCAGCACGGCGGAATCGCGGATCACGGTCGCCGTATACATCAGGCTTTGCACCGGACGGTTGACCAGCACCAGCTTGCTCTGAATCGAAGAAATCGGCGGCTGAATGACCGCCTGCCGGTTCAGCGGATCGATCGGCTCCGGAATCGGATCAAACAGTTCGATCTCAAGCTGAAGCGGACGATCCCCCTGCTCCCGGGGCAACGTCACAAAAGTATGGTTCCGGTCGAGGCCTTGATACGACTTTCCGTCGATTCTCAGCAGCCCTTCGCCCCCAGAGGCAAATACGAGGCCGGCATGGCCGCCCTGCCAGCGGTCCGGAATCGTTAACTCGCTCCTAAAAAAATACGTTGTTCCCTGCGTGCTCGGAAACCGCTCAAGCCCTTGACCCTCCGGGTAGCCGGCTTCCTCGGTATACTTTCCGGGAACCAAATATGCCGACTTCGTGATCTTCCAATTGCGCAGCTCGATTTGCTCCAGCCACGCCGCGTCCGACAGTTCCCGAATAAAACGTCTGATCCGTTCCATTTTTCATTAACCCTCCCGCACAAAAAACTTGGCGCTCAGCGTGTCGTTTACGTTTTTGCCTACATGAACACGGAATTCCCCTGGTTCGATGACCGGTTTGTAATCGGGGCCGATATATTGCAGCTCCTCCGCACCGAGCGTAAACTCGACCCTCCGGGTTTCCCCCGGAGCAAGCCACACCTTGCGAAATCCTTTCAACTCCTTCGCCGGTCTGGTCACGGTGCTGGCCACGTCGGTGATGTATAGCTGCACGACCTCCGCCCCGGCGCGCTCACCGGTATTCGTGACATCCACCGTCACTTTGACCGATGCACCCGGCAAAATCGCCTCCGCCTCCGGCTGAACGGTCAATCCGGCATAGCTGAATTCCGTGTAACTTAGCCCGTACCCAAACGGATAGCGCGGCTGCGAATCGTCCTCGAGGTATCTTTTGCCCCGCGAACGTTTGCCGTTGTAATACACCGGAAGCTGCCCGACATGCTTCGGAATCGAGACCGTCAGGCGTCCGGACGGATTCACATCGCCGAACAAAATGTCGGCCACGGCGTGTCCGCCCTCCTGTCCCGGATACCACGCCTCCAAAATGGCGTCGGCATGCTCGTCGACCCATGGCTCGGCGATCGGCCGCCCGTTAATGTAAACCACTACCAGCGGTTTACCCAATTTATGGATTTCCCGAATCAGCTCGAGCTGCACCCCAGACAATGCCAGCGACATGCGGTCGATGCCTTCGCCGCAATCCATGTCGCTCCAGGAGTTCCCAGTGACCTTCGAGGCTCCCGTTTTCAAGTCGATGCTGCCCTCACCGAAGTCCCGCGCGCTGGAGCCGCCGACAACCATGACTACCGTATCTGCCTGCTCCGCGCAGGCCAAGGCGGTTTCGAAGCCTTCCCGGGAGTCGCCTTTAATCCGGCAGCCCGGGGCGTACAGCACCCGCTCCGGCGCAGCCGCCAGCTTGCCGCGGATGCCGCCGAGCACGGTGGTCACCTTGGACCGCGGCTGCGGCGAGGTGTAGTCGCCGAGCTGGTTGTAGCCGACATCCGCGTTGGGGCCGATCACGGCGATTTTCCCGGCGTCCGTGGAGAGCGGCAGCACGCCGCTGTTCTTCAACAGCACGATGCCTTCGCCCGCCAGCTTCCGCGCCAGCGCCACATGCTCCGCGCTGCCGATCACCCGCTCCGCCCGGTCCGGGTCGCCGTACGGGTTCTCGAACAGACCCAGCCGGAACTTCAGCGTCAGCACGCGGCGGACCGCCCCATCAAGTACTGCTTCCTCCAGCTCGCCGGAACGCACCGCTTCCAGCAGATGTTTGCCGAACATTTCGCCGGACATTTCCATATCGATGCCCGCGCGAATTGCCTGGACAGCGGCATCCCGGCCGTCCGCGGCCACATCGTGGCCGGAAGCCAGCATGTCGATCGCGCCGCAGTCGGTGATGACCATGCCGTCAAAACCCCATTCGCCGCGCAGCACGCCGTCCAACAGTTCCCTATTGGTCGTGCAAGGCACGCCGTCGATTTCGTTGTAGGCCGGCATGACAGACGCCGCCCCGGCCTGCACCGCCTTGCGGAACGGCAGCATATCCACCTCCAGCAGCTCGCGCCGCCCCATGTGCACCGGGCCGGCGTTGCGGCCGCCCTCGGAGCTGCCGTAGCCGACGAAATGCTTGAGCGTTGCGGCCACGCTGTCCGCGCCGTCCAGGCTTTCGCCTTGCAGCCCTTCTACCGAAGCCACGGCCATTTCGCCGATCAAATAAGCGTCTTCGCCAAAGCATTCCTCGGTCCGGCCCCAGCGGGGATCGCGCACGACGTCGAGCACGGGGGAATACGTGACCGCTCCCCCCTGGGCGCGCGTCTCCCGGGCCACCGCCCGGCACATCTCGCGGTACAGGTCCACGTTCCAGGTGCTGCCGAGCGACAGCGGCACCGGGAACACGGTTGCGCCGATCGCCATATGGCCGTGCGAGCATTCTTCCCCGATCAGGATCGGGATGCCCAGCCGCGAGTTCTCGATCGCGTACCGCTGGATCGCGTTTACGGCCTCCGCGCCCTCGCGCGGCGACAGGCCGGTTTCGAGCGTGACGCCCGTCCACGGGTCAGCCCGCAGCACGCCGTACAGCGAGCCGATGCCGCCGTTTTTCACCTGCTCCTTAAACGACTCCGTCAGCCGGATCTCGCCGTTCACATGCTCGTAGGTTTGCCAGCCGAACGGCTGAACCAATTGCCCGACCTTCTCTTCCACGGTCATCAGCCCAAGCAGATGTTCAACCCGTTCCGGGATCGGTTTCGTGCTGTCTTTGTAAAGCAACCTCTCCACCTCGCTCAATTTTAAATGCGTGTTAACTCAACTTTCGCAGAACCAAAATCGGCTTAACCGCTGATGCTGTATAGACAGAATAACGAATAAAATCTTAGCCTTGACAAAAATAGCAAACCACCGCTGCCTATTTATTTCGCTGTCGGATGGCGGGCAAAGTGTGCTTGACCGGCTCCACTCTGACCGCTAATTGCTAATCATACAACTAACTTTACTTCCATTTGCCCAATCATTTGTTTAATTGCATTTCATACAGCTATTTTCTCGTTCCTTTGTCTCTTCTTCAAAAGATAGTGGAATAACTGTACGTTTTACACTTAATTAGTAGCTGTGGCAGCATTTCCGGATAAGTAACTGTACATTTTACAACTAATTCAACGATGGACCCCGTTTTACTTTGATCCAATGTCAACTCCAGTTCCGGATAGCCGCTTCGCCCAGTTACATCGACGCTTATTTGCCAATTTCATGCTGCGAAAGTTGAGGTGTTAAGAACAAAAAATGTCGCTATATCGTCGATATCAGTCCATTTGCGAGAAATAGGGGACATTTATGTCGCTATTCTCCCCCGTCACAAGGAAATGCCCGTGTTCTGGACCATTCACAGGAAAATAAGTACATAAAATGCCGCTAATGGGCCTGAACATGCCAGGGCTCCCGATAATAAGTACATAAAGTACCGCTATTTTGCAGGCCGACGGCCAGTCGTTCCGGTAACCCGCTATCAAGCACCGATTTCTATATAAGCTGAACTATGGATTGTACGAGAATCATTTCCCACCCTTGCACTCTTGCCTTACTTCCGCATTTCTTTAGTTCAACATATATAGGTTGCCGATTCTCATCCTCATATCTAGGCCGAGCCGGTTCCTGGCCGCTCTTATTCTTTGACGGCCCCTACCGTAAGCCCCTGTACGAAATAACGTTGGAAAAACGGATAGGCGAAAATAATCGGCAGCGTCGCCAGCACGACCATCGCCATGCGCGCCGTGTCCTGCGGAATCGACGACAGCGCCTGCAAGCTCAGCGAGCTGTTTTGCGAGTTTTGCTGTATGAACTGAATGCTCGATTCGATCCGCATCAGCATCGATTGCAGCGGTACGAGATTCGGATTGTCGATGTACAGCAAGGCGTTAAACCAGTCGTTCCAGTAGCCCAAGGTGCTGAACAGGCCGATTGTGGCCAGGCCCGGCAGCGACAGCGGCAATACGATGCGCAGGAAAATATAGAAATCGCCCGCTCCGTCAATCCGCGCCGATTCGATGATCGCTTCAGGCACGCTGGTGCTGTAGAACGTACGAAGAATCATGATGTAGAAAGCGTTCATCGCCAGCGGCAAAATCAACGCCCAAAGCGTATCCTTCAGCCCCATGAGCTGGGACACGACCATGTAAGTCGGAATCATCCCGCCGTTAAACAGCATGGTCACGATCGCAAACACGGAGAAAAACCGCCGGTAGCGGAAGCTTTTCCGCGAAATCGCGTAAGCGTACAGCGCGATCAGCACCAAGCTGAGGAGCGTGCCCGCCACGGTAATCAAAATCGTCACCCCGTAAGAGCGAAGCAGCGAGTCCCCGCTTTCGAACACGAAACGGTAAGCCTCCAGGCTCCATTTGGCCGGAAACAACCGGTACCCGTCCGTGGCCAGCGTTTTTTCATCGGTAAGCGAAATGATGACGACGAACAAAAAGGGGAAAACGCACATGAAAGAAAATAGGCCCGCAATCAGGTGCAAAACGGCGTTCCATCCGCGTGAGACATTATGAAAATCCTTGTGTTTTCTGACAACCTCCGCCATAGTCTGACACTCCTTTCAGCTTGAATTAGAATAGGGCGCTGTCTTTGTCGATTTTGCGCACAATGAAGTTCGAAACGAGGACGAGCACAAAACCGACGACCGATTGATAAAGTCCCGCCGCCGTACTCATGCCGATTTCCCCGGTCGTCTTAAGACCGCGGTATACGTAAGTGTCGATGACGTTGGTCACGGCGTAGAGCGTCCCGGAATCCCTCGGCACCTGATAGAACAAACCGAAGTCCGCGTAGAAGATCTTGCCCACCGCCAGCAGCGTCATAATAATGATGATCGGAGAGAGCAGCGGAATCGTGATGTTGCGGACCTGCTGCCATTTGCTCGCGCCGTCGATCATGGCCGCCTCGTACAGCGACTTGTCGATGCCCATGATGGAAGCAAGGTACACGACGCTATTGTAGCCGACCATTTTCCACAAATTGACGAACACCAATATATACGGCCAATACTTCGCTTCCGAGTACCAATTGATCGGTTCCGCGCCAAACCAGCCGAGGATTTGATTGAGCATCCCCCGGTCCATGCTCAGGAAGCTGAAGGCAAAATAGCCGACGATAACCCAGGACAGAAAATACGGCAGAAACATCCCGGTTTGATACACTTTGGCCATCACTTTGCCGGCCAGTTCGGAGAGGATGATCGCCATCGCCACGGAAAGCACCAGTCCGATAAAAATAAACGCAAGGTTATACAGCAGCGTGTTGCGCGTAATGGTAAAAGCGTCGTCCGTCATGAACAGGAACTTGAAGTTGTCCCACCCAACCCATTCGCTTTTGGCCAGGCTGGCCCAGAACCCTTCGCGGCTGAAACGGTACTGCTTGAAGGCGGCCACGGTGCCGACCAGAGGAAGATATGAGAAAAAGAAAAACCAAATGGCCCCCGGCAACACCATAAATAACATGACTTTGTTTTTGAGCACGTTTTTGAAAAATGCGGCCATCTTTGTGTTCCCCTCCTGTCTTCATAATGAAAAAGGATCGGGCGCAACGTTCACCCGCCCGATCCTCAAATGTTCAGTTTCCCGAAATGTTATTTGTTGTTCTCAGCTCTCCAGGCATCAAGCTGTGCTTGGGCTTCGGCCATGACCTTGTCAAGACCGGCCTCTTTGAATTTTTGAATCGCCTTCGGAAGATATTCTTCCGGATCGACGGTCCCAGTCATCAGCGAGGACCAAAATTGCTCTCTTACATTTTGAACAGCAGCCATTTCGGTAGCCACTTTCGTGCTGTCGAAGTTAAAGCTCAGGATCGGCGAATTGACGCCGGAAGCGTTAAACTGCTTGAATTGCTCCCATTTGTCGTCGGGATCGTTCGGGTTCAAATAGAGCAGCATGTTGTTACCCAAGGAGTAAGACGGCATGTCGTAGTTTTTCGATTCCGCCAGGTTTTCCATGTGCTTGTCGTCGACTTTCTTGTAGTGCACGCCTTCGATCCCGGAGTCGATCATGTTGCGCAGCACCGGATCGGTATTCAGCAGGTTCAGGAATTCCATCGCTTTCTCCGGATATTCGGAGTTGGCGGAAATGGCCATGATCGAGCCTTGAACCGAAGTATTCGTAACGATGGCCTCGCTCGCCGGCGTGGATACGACCGGGTATCCAAAACTTGCGGACAACATATTGTCGGCCAGCGGCTGAGTTTGTTGCCGGAATAACAACCAGTTGCCGGACTTTTTCAGATCCTCGATGGATCCGGTCGTTGCTGCTTCAGGAGCCACATAACCCGCTTTATAATATTTGTGCATCGTTTTCAGCGCTTCCTGCATTTCCGGAGTTTCCAAAATGTTGACGATTTTATAGTCGGTGGTGTCCAGTTTTACCGCCATCGGCAGGTCTTGGATAATGTAATCATACGGAACGTAAGGAATATATTTTTTATCCATCGCAAACGGCGTTACGCCAGGCTCTTTTTCCTTGATCGTTTTCAAGAGCGGTTCCAGACTATCCAAAGACCGGACACCTTCGATATCCAAATTGTATTTGTCAAGAAGGCCTTTGTTAAAAAACCATGCTTCCAACTGCGGAAGCTCTTTGTTGGCCGGAATGCCGTAGTTGTGGCCGTCGACCTTGGAGCCTTCCAGGAACGCCGGATTGATCGTGCTTTTCAGGTCTTTTCCGTATTGCTCAAGCAAATCGTCGAGTTCCATAAACGCGCCTTTTCTGGCGTTTTGCACATAATCAAAACTACCGGAGCCGGAAGCGGTGAACAAAATGTCCATCGGTTCCCCGGAAGCGACATTAACCTGCATCTTTTGCGAGTAGTCGCCCCAGTCGACCATTTTCATCGTGACCGTGGCATTGATTTTTTCCTTCGTGTACTTGCTGACTTCTTCCATAACTTTGTCCACGTCTTTTTGCGGAGTGCCGATCGTGTACCAAATGAGGTTTACGGTTTTGTCCGAGTCCCCTCCGGCTGCCGGCGAACCGCCCTCGGCGCTGTTTTTGCCTCCTCCGCAAGCACTTAACACAAACACCAGAGCCGTTAGCATCGCGAGTGCGAAGGAAAAGCTTTTTTTGCTTCTACTCATGCTGGATCCTCCCTTTTGAATGAATTTCTGTAGTTTATCTAATACAACCTTACCGGATGAAAGCCGTTTCAAAAAGAAGCTAAATTTAATAAATCAGGGTACAAATTAAAGAAAAGATTCACGGCAAAAAAATACCCCGGGATAAAGAATGGAATCCCTTACATAAGGAGTTAGTTCCTTTCCTTTACCCCGGGTGCTCCCGTTGTTGTACCGTATGCTAATGAAGGGCTTTGAAATCGGTGGGCGATATGCCGACATATTTCCGAAACTGTTTGTAAAAATAGCCGATCTCCCAATATCCCACATTGCGGGCGATTTCATGCACCTTCAAATTGGTGTTTTTCAGCTGCTGCTTTGCTTTTTCGATCCGATATTTATTGATATATTCCGCAAAAGAACCCCCCGTCTCTTTATGAAACAGCTGGCCTAAATAAACGGGGTGGATATGGTACTGCGCCCCCAGCGTTTTCAAGGAAAGCTCGTCGGCATAATGGCCGTGGATGTACTCCAGCACCTGGCTCACCACCGGATTTTTGGCATCCTGCAGCAGCGAACCGACCGTTTCCTCCGCCACGCCCTGAAGATGCGTCACCAGCTCGGAGAACGCGGCGCTGCCCTGCACCCGGTCCAACCCTTTTCGGAAGATGTCCGTTTCGTCGGTGTGCTTGATCTCTTTAAGCTCCATTTTAAATCTGACGACGAGTTCAAGCGCGGCGTTGTGCAGGTCCTCCGGGCGGATGCCCGGCGTTTGCTGCAGCTCCGCAAAGTCGGCTTGGATCCGCTGCTTTAATCCTTCCCCGTCCCGGGCCAAAATCAGCTTGGCATACTCGTCCCAAGGGAGGGATATTGCGCTGCCTTCGCCCCCCTTATCAAGCTCCAGCGACTTATACTCCATGATCGGGCGGTCCGGATAGATCATAAAATACTCCAGCGCCCGTTTGGCTTCCTGATAGCTTGCAGCGCCTTCTTCACACGGCAGCGCACCCTCCTGACGCAGCTTGCAGGCGCTTCCTACGCCGATTTGCACCGGCGTATTCCGGGCGGCAAGCGCTTCCTTAAGCTCCTGCAGCTTGGCGAGAAAATCCCGCTTCCCTTCGGCTGCGGTCGGCAGCATGCCGATCAGCACGATATCGCCGTTAACGTCGCGGAAAGGCGTAATTTCATGGTTCGCTTCCAGAAACTTGGCCGTTTCCTCGAAGGTTTCATTTTGGCCGCCGCCCGTTCGCAGCACAGCTACGGCCATGAAAGGGCCGTTTAACGAAAGGCTCAGCAGTTCGGCCCGCTCGGCAAATTCCCTGGCCGCGATCTGCCCGGTCAGCCAGCGGTATAACGTATTGTCTTTGAGAATCTGCACGTCATAAGCGTCGTACAGCTCCTCGGACCGCTGGCTGTCCAGTTTTTCCACCGTATTGCGTAGCGTTGATTCCAATTCATCCACATTGATCGGCTTCAGCAAATAATTTTCGATGCCCAGCCGCATGCCTTCTTTCAGGTAATCGAACTCATTAAAGCCGCTCAGAATGATCGCCTTGAGATCCTTATGCCGCTTTCGGGCTTCGGAAATTAAGGTCAAGCCGTTCATCACCGGCATGGAAATGTCGGTGATCAGCACGTTGGCCGGGGTGGCTTGCAGCGCGTCCAGCGCCTGCTGCCCGTTTTCCGCGTGCCCGACAATTTCCAGCCCGAACGACGGCCAATCCAGAATATCGTACAACCCTTCTATGATAAAAGGCTCGTCATCGACAATAAACACTTTATACATCTTCAGCATCCGTTCCTTCCCGATTTGGATAACGTACTACAATCGTCGTCCCTTCTTCAGGCCGGCTTTCGATTTCAATCCCGTACGCGGGCCCGTACAAAAACCTCAGCCGGCTATGAACGCTGCGCAGCCCGAACATTTCCCCCGGCTCTTCCTTGCTCTCCAGCGCTTCGCGGATTTCGGCCAGCCTGCCTTGATCAATGCCTTTCCCGTTATCTTGAACGACCGCCGTCAGAATTTCCCCCTCTTCCTGAACTCTGACCGTCAAGCGGTTATCGTCCCGGTCGGTTCTGATGCCGTGGACGATGTAATTTTCAATAATCGGCTGCAGCGAAAGCTTCATCGCCGCATTGCCGAAAAGAGCAGGATCGGCAACGATCTTATAATTAAATCTGTCTTTATAGCGGATTCTAAACAGCTCCAGGTACAGCCGGCAGGCCTCTAGTTCGTCTTTCAGGGTGTAGATTTTTTTCTGCTGCACCAGGCTTTTGAACAGCACGGACAAGCTGTAGATCATCTCGCCGACGTCCCTTGCCCCCTGGGAGACGGCCCGCATGCGGATCACCTCCAGCGTGTTGTACAGGAAATGCGGGTTGATCCTGGCCTGAAGCGCCACCAGTTCGGTCTGCTGCTGCTTGATTTCGGCCTTGTACACCCTTTCGATGTATTGATTCAGCTCATCGAGCATATCGTTAAAGCTTCGGGAGATTTGCCCCAGCTCGTCCTCCCGCGAATCGGCGATCCGCGCCGCCAAATCCCCGCCGCGCACCTTGCGCGTAAAGCGGATGATCCCGTACATCCGTTTGGCGAAATTGCTGATGAACAGCGAGGGAATCATAATCGCAAAAAAAATGCAGATGATGCTGACGGTAAGAATCGTATTTCTTAGCCCAACGTACGTGTTGGCGAGCTCCTGTTTCGGCACGGCGCTCAGCACCGTAAATCCGCCCTGGCTTTGCGTCAGCTTGGTAACGATCGTCCCCCCGCCCAACACACCGCTGTCGTAAATCGAGTTCAATTGCTCGTTGTACGGGTATTTCCGGCCGTAGTATGTGCCGGAGGAATCGAACAGTACGTCCCCGTTGGCGGAGATGACCAGAATGGAGCCCTTCAAGTCTTGTTTGTAAAAGGCCATGCTGTCCCAAATCTTGTCCGTATCGAAATAAACCACAAGCTGCCCGATATTCCGCAGCGACTGGTTGTTGTTGACCGGCACGCGGACGGAGTACATTGGCGTATCCGGCAAGCTCACCGCTTTGCGTACCCAGATGTTGGCCGCCGCCACGTTCGAACTGTCCTGCTGGTACATGACGTCCGGGATGTACGAGCGGGCGGCGTTGGTGGAGATGATTTTGAACTGCTTGTCGTTGCCAAAGGCATACAAATGCTGCTGATCCGCGCTGTACAACATCAGGCTGCGGATATCCGGATTATCCTCCACCTGATTGCGGAAATACAGCACCGTATCCGTCAAAGAGCTGTTTTCCGTATAAAAACGATCCAGCCGGTACCGCACGTAATCCTGATACGGGTGCTCCAGGAAATAAGACGTATTGGAAGCGAGTTCGCTGTCCCGGTAGATGTCCCGCACCATGGCCTGCACCGAATCGTATTTGCCGCCGATATAATTGCTTACGCTTTCAATCGCCCGTTTCTGAATGTCCAGCTGTCTCTGCACCGCGGACTCCGACATGAATTTGAACATCAGGTAGGAGAACGTAATGATCGTAACGATCGTAATGACCGAAAAAACCAAAATGATTTTCATGAACAAGTTGTTTTTGAAATAATTGCGGTAAATGTTGCGGATCAATAGTGACGTCCCTCCTCCCGCATAGGTCAATTATATCACGCCAAACGGGGCATGTGATTTGCATATCCTGGGGGGCCTGGCTTTAACGCCATTGTGAACTCTCATTGGAAAACTCCAATAGATCTCGCCCAAATGGCCCAGTTTCCGCCATACGAGCTTAATCTATTGGAAATATCCAATGAAGCGCTGTGCTTGCCACTGAATTTCCGTTCTATTGGATATTTCCAATCTGAACTAGTCCATCAGGCTGCGAAAACCGGTGTCCGGCCCTACCCACGATAAGAAAAACGCCAGACGGCGTCCTTAAATGGCTCTGACTTCTACTTTGGAGCGATTGGAGGGATGGATTCCCATTTCCTCTTCTGTTCTTTGAGTATCTTTCATGAACAGTAGCGTCGAGTACCTCGGCCCTTTCCATCTGTAGTCTACATCCAGTGGACGTTGCTCTAACGGACACCAGCGACCTTATCCGCCTATTTCCCGAGTATTTCCCAGGCTAATGGACACACATGACCCTATTTCGCTCTAAACCCGTTCATCCAGGCCGATTTGAGGTAAATAAGGTCTTCTGTGTCCGTTACATTTTGCAATCCTCCGTTTTTTCGAAAATAAGGGCTCTGGTGCCCCTTAGCCCCCAGATTCCCAGATTTCTCTTCTCCCCCTCTCTACCTGCACATCGCCCTCTACCATGTCCGAAATTTTATAAGGTTGAAAAAACGCCCGTTCCCGAAGGAACAGGCGCCGCTGCAGGCAGATGGGGGTTAAAAACACATGTACGCTTACCCCCGGAATTCCTGCAGCCCTTCATTCAACGACCGGGTAGCCGCGTAAACTTGCTGGTACAGCTTAAAGAGGCGGGCGTATTTCTCCACGTTGGCGGCGATTGGCTCGTACGTGGCCGCGTAGCCGATAAACGCGTCGGCGCATTCCTTCAGGCTGGCGAACCAGCCGCTGCCGACGGCGGCCATCATCGCCGCGCCCATCGCCGGGCCCTGCTCGTTCTTCAGCGCGACGACCGGCTTGCCGAAAATATCGGCCTGCATCTGCAGCCAGACCGGATTTTTCGCGCCGCCACCGATGGAAATGACGCGCTCAACCGTAATGCCGGCTTGGCGGATCAGGTCAAACGACTCCTGCAGGGAGAACGTGATCCCCTCCATAACAGCGCGGGCCAGATGCTCGCGGCGGTGCGTGCCGGACAAGCCGATGAAGCTGGCGCGAATGACGCTGTCC
Source organism: Paenibacillus oralis (assembly GCF_003863965.1). GTDB lineage: Bacteria > Bacillota > Bacilli > Paenibacillales > Paenibacillaceae > Fontibacillus > Fontibacillus oralis. The sequence continues at coordinate 2,563,892 of NZ_RRCN01000001.1, read as the reverse complement.
GCATGCGGCGTACGTTCTCCCACCAGGTAAGGGGTGAACAGCAGCCCCTCCGAGCCCGGAGCGATGCCGCCCACCGGCTTCAGCAGTTCGTCGAAGCTCAGCTCCGGCGCCAGCGACTCCTTGAACCAGCTCAGGGAATACCCCGCGCCCAGCGTGACACCCATCGCGTAAAACGCCCCCGGATGCGCATGGTTAAAGAAATGCACCTTGCCGCCGAAGTCTTTGTTTTTGTCCTCTTCGTAAGTCAGGACAACGCCGGAGGTCCCCACGCTGCACAGCGCGTCGCCCTTGCGGACGATCCCCGCGCCAACCGCGCCGCAGGCGTTGTCCGCGCCGCCGCCGAACACCTTCGTCGCCGAAGACAGACCGGTCAACGCCGCAAACTCCGGCAGCAGCGTCCCCGTCTCCTCAGTGCTGCCGACAAGCGGCGGGCAAAAGCCTTCCGGAAGGTCAAACGCGGCAGCGATCTCATCGCTCCATTTGCCTTCCGGCACGTTCAGCAACAGCGTTCCGGCAGCGTCGGAGATTTCCATCTGCACTTTGCCGGTCATCCGATACCGCAAATAATCCTTCGGCAGCACGAAACGCGCCGCTTTGGCGAACAATGCCGGCTCATGCTCCTGCACCCACAAAACCTTTGGCAACGTAAATCCTTCAAGAGCCGCATTGCGCGTAATTCCGAGCAGCCGATCTCCCAGCTTCGCCTCGATTTCCCGGCATTGCTTGGTCGTGCGCGTATCGTTCCACAAAATCGCGTTGCGCAGCACACTGTTGTGCTCATCGAGCAGCACCAGCCCGTGCATTTGGCCCGAGAACGACACGCCCTCGATGTCCGCCGCGGAAACGCCGCTCTCCTGCAGCAGCCGCTTTAAACAGTCAACTGTGCCGTTCACCCATTCTTCGGGATTTTGCTCGCTGTACCCGGGACGCTCCTGAATAAGCGGATAAGCCGCAGAGGCTTCCCCTTTGATTTCGCCGTCTTGGCCGACGAGCAGCGTTTTGACCGAACTCGTGCCAAGATCGATGCCGATCACATATTTCATCCGTACGATTCTCCTTTCATATTTCCCCGGCAGGCAGGGCGTATGACCACAAAAAGGGACGGCATGCGTCCCTTTTCATACATATAAGACGGACAAGGCGTCCGGGCAACCCGCTTACTTCGCGCTGAAAATATATTCGTTCAGGCGGGCTTTGATCAGTTCAAGATGGTTGGACTTGTTGACGATTTTGCTGTTTTGCAGCGCGTAAGCTTCCAGCGTTTTGAAGTTGGCTTTGCCGGATACGATTTCGGCGCCGATGCCGGTTTTGAAGCTGGCGTAACGCTCTTCGATCAGCTTGTCGAAGAATTTGTCCTCGATCAGCTTGCCGGCAACCTTCAAGCCTTTGGCGAAGCTGTCCATACCGGCGATATGCGAATAGAACAAGTCTTCCGGCTCAAAAGATCCGCGTCTTACTTTGGCGTCGAAGTTCACGCCGCCGGAGCCCAGTCCGCCGTTTTGCAAAATTTCGTACATTGCCAGCGTAACGGCGTAGAGATCGGTCGGGAATTCATCCGTATCCCAGCCGAGCAACGGATCGCCTTGGTTGGCGTCGATCGACCCGAGCATGTTGTTGATGCGGGCTACGCGCAGCTCATGCTCGAACGTATGGCCGGCCAGCGTCGCATGGTTCGCTTCCAGGTTCAGTTTGAATTGATCCTGCAGGCCGTATCTTTGTAAGAATGCAATCGTCGTGGCCGCGTCGAAATCGTATTGATGTTTGGTCGGCTCTTTTGGCTTCGGCTCGATCAGGAATTGGCCTTTAAAGCCGATTTCTTTTGCGTAATCAATGGCCATGTTGAAAAATCTTGCCAGGTTATCGAGCTCCAGGCCCATATCCGTGTTCAGCAGAGACTCGTAACCTTCGCGTCCGCCCCAGAACACGTAGTTTTCCGCGCCCAGCTCAAGCGCCGTTTCCAGACCTTTTTTCACTTGCGCCGCGGCGTAAGCAAATACGTCGGCATTGGAAGTCGTTGCTGCGCCGTGAACGAAACGCGGGTTGGAGAACATGTTGGCCGTGTTCCACAGCAGCTTCACACCGCTCGCTTTCATGCCTTCCTTGATTTTTGCGACGATGACGTCAAGGTTTTCGTTCGATTCCTTCAGCGTTTCGCCTTCCGGCGCGATGTCCACGTCATGGAAGCAGAAGTAAGGAGCGCCGAGTTTTTCGAGGAATTCGAAGTTGACTTCCACGCGCACCTTGGCCAGGTCCAGACCGCTCACGGTTTCCCACGGACGAATCATGTTGCCTTGACCAAACGGGTCGCTGCCGTTCATTGTCAGTGTGTGCCAATAAGCTACCGCGAAACGCAGATGGTCCTTCATCGATTTGCCAAGCACGACTTCGTTTTCGTTATAATGTTTGAATGCCAGCGGATTCGTGGATTCTGCGCCTTCATACTGGATTTTGTTGATGTTTTTAAAATAACTCACAATAAAGTCCTCCCAACCGGTTTGGTTTTTAAGTAAGCCTTTACATCCATTGGTTTATAAGGAGCATGCCCGCCGTTTCCAGGCAGCATGCCCTGCACAACTAGATCGTATCACGTTCAACTTAGTTTGTCTAGCGGACTAACAAAGTTGTTGTTTTTTGTTGATTTTTCGGGGGACTGTTGTGTATGATGCGTATAAAGCACGTAAATAAGATCCACGCAATATAATATACGCAATGCAACTTTGGAGGAAAAAAATGAAGATAACAGGCGACCAGCAGCTGATCAAAAAAATGAACAAAACGATCGTCCTCGACACGATCCGCCAGCACCAGCCCTTGTCCCGGGCGGATATTTCCGCCGTGATCGGGCTCAACAAGGCGACGGTGTCGTCCCTCGTGTCCGAGCTGATCGACAGCCGGCTCGTCGCCGAAATCGGCCCCGGCGAATCGAGCGGCGGCCGCAAGCCGACCCTGCTGCTGTTCAACCGCAGCGCCGGATACGCGATCGGCATCGATATTCGCGTAAACGATCTGCTGGCCGTGCTCGTCGATTTGGAAGGCAACGTCCTGCAGGAAAAGACAGCCGCGCTTACCGATTCTTCCCCGGACAGCGTGCTGGAACAAATCCGCAAAACGATCCGCCAGCTCGCCAAAAAACTGCCCGACTCCGCCTATGGCATCGTTGGGATCGGGATCGGGGTGCCCGGGCTCGTCGACGAGAAAAGCCGCGTCGTGTCCGCTCCCAATCTGGGCTGGAACCAGGTCGACTTGCTTGGCCCCCTTGCCGCCGAATTCGGGGCCAACATTCATATCGATAACGAGGCGAACGCCGGCGCGATTGGCGAGAAGCTGTACGGAGCCGGCCGGGACGCCCTCAACCTGATCTACTTAAGCATCGGGATCGGCATCGGCTCGGGGATTATCGTGGGCGGGGAGCTTTACCGCGGCACCTCGAATTTTTCCGGCGAGGTCGGACATATGACCGTTGCCGAGGACGGCCCCCTCTGCCGCTGCGGCAACCGCGGCTGCTGGGAGACCTTGGCCTCCGAAAAAGCGCTGCTCGACCGGGCCAGCAAGCTGTGGGGCCGCGCGGTGCCCGACCTGGAGCAGATCGTCCGGCTGGCCCGCGATGGCGACCCGGAGGCGCTCCGGCTCCTGAATGAAACCGGCGCCCAGCTAGGCGTCGGGTTGGCCAATCTCGTCAACATCCTGAATCCCGAGCTGATCGTCATCGGCAACCGGCTGTCGCTGGCCGGCGATCTGCTGCAGGAAGCGATGCTCGAAACGCTGGAAAACCGCAGCCTTTCCTATCATCGCAAAAAGTCGCATGTCGCCTTCGCCAATCTCGGCACCCGCTCGACCGCTTTAGGCGCCGCATCCATGCCGATCACCGCTTTTTTGGCGGACACGCATAGCGAACCGGCGGAAGCTTAATGGAAGCCGGATGCCCTTGGAGGCAGTCAACGTTTGTCTTGCGGGAGATCGCCTTTCTCCTGGGCATCCAAATAAGGCTTGTTCGCGAAGTAATACATAAAGCCCATCAACATCACCCCGCCGATCAAATTGCCTATCGTCACCGGGATTAAGTTGTGAACCACGCCGGCAAAAGAAATCGTCCCCGGATGGTTCAGCACAAGCGCGATGGCGAACGTGCACATATTTGCGATGCTGTGCTCGTATCCGGAAATGAAAAAACAGAAGACAAACAACATCATGGCGAACATCTTGGCGCCATCGCCCTGCAGCGACATCGGTATGAAGAAGGCCAGGCAAACAAGCCAATTGCATAGGATAGCGCGAAAAAACAGCTCAAGGGCAGGCGTGGCCATTTTATGCTCCACAACGCTCAGCAGAAAGCTGTTGACCGAGGGATCGGTAAACAACCCCGTCAAATAAATCAGCAAAGCAAAAGCGGCGGCCCCCATGATATTTCCGATATAGCTAAGCCCCCAAAGCCGGCCGACATCCGACCATTTCAGCTTCTTCCTTAACGCGGCAAAGGTATAATAAAACGTATTCCCGGTAAAAAGATCCCCTCCGCCGTAAGCGATCAGAATAATGGCCGCGCCGAACGTAATCGCCGCCATCGGGTATGTAAGCGGAGAGTGTTCGAGGTAGAAATAGTTGCCGCTTTTGAAAGCAACGATGACGCCAAAGCCGATAAACATGCTGGCCAGCATCGCCCTGGCGATATAACGGATTTGGCTTTGGCGAAAAATTTTGTACTTCTTGAGTGCCAGCTCTTCCACTTTTAATAACGATTCGGTCTCCATAGCGCCTCCTGTCATTTTCCTTCAATTTTTATATATCTTAATATTTTGTCCGGTGCCGGTCAAAACAATATCTAGGAGCTTAACACTCCGGGGAATTGTTCCCAGCGGATGGTGTATTTACAACCGGCCGGCAAATATGCATAATGAAATCAGGATATGTGATAATGATTATCATTATTAGATAATAGATTGAGGAGATGAAGGCCGCGATGAGATTATCCGTTCGGAGAAAAACGGCGCTATGCACCGACGATTACCTCGATTTGCTGAACCTCGCCATTCAACTCGGCGACAAGCAATGGCAAAAGGAAATCATCCGGAAGCTGGAAATGATGCAGACGGAAACCCGCCACGTTGCGATATAAGGAAGAGGGGGAAATTCCACGAAATGCAAAAGTGCAGGCGCTTTTCGTCGAAATTCCTCGAAACAGGTGGTTCAGATGTAAAAGTGCAGTTCATTTCGGGCCCAAAAGTTACTTTTTTATCGGATAGCCCTAAAAGAGATGTACTTTTGCATTTCAACCGCTTTACATATGGTAATTCACGGAAAATAGAATGCATTTTTGCAGTTTCCCATGAAAAACTAACAACTGCTGGAACCGATCCACGAAATCGAACATAAAACAAGAAGCCCCTTGATGAAAGGGGCCTCTTGCTTGGATGAGCCAATTCCTCCTCTGTTTACACCTTGATGGTCTCATCCACGCTCCCTTCCACCAGGCTGGAAATCACCAGATCGGTTTTACGCATTAAATCCACTTCGTAGGGGTCGCTTACGAGGCTCCCGTCGGCTTCGCGGACAATTTTGACGACAGGCCGGTGCACCAAGCTCGTTTCCAGGGAGGTTACAACCCCCAACTGGCCGCTGCTCAGCCTGACTACACTGGAAAGAGGATAAATACTGATATGTCTTAAGTAGGTTTGAATCAGATCGAGGCTGAAATACCGGTCGCCGGCGGCCAGCAAGTATTCGATCGCTTCTCCGGGCGTATAGGCCAGCCGGTAATTTCTGCGGGAGATCAGCGCATGGTACGTATCGGCGATGGCCACGATTTCCGCGTATTCATCGATCTCCCCGTGTTTAAGCCGCGAAGGATACCCCGTGCCGTTAAACCGTTCGTGATGCTGCAGCGCGCATAAAGCCGAGCGCGGGGAGAGCCCTTCCATCCTGCTGATGATGCGGTGGCCTGCCTCCGGATGCAGCCGCACCGCCGCCCGTTCGGCGCCGGTCAGGCCGCCGCTGCTGCTGAAGGTATGGGCCGGCAGCTCCGTCATCCCGATGTCGAACAATAGAGATCCGACGCACAATTCGAGCATCTCGGCGCCGGCATACCCGTTGGCCAGACCGAGAATAGCCGCATACGCCGTAACGTGAAAGGAATGCTCCAGCAAATACGGATCGGCTTTCTGCAGCCGGATCAAACCGTCAACAACCCCGTCATGGCTCGTAATCTCATATAAAGTGTTGCGGAACATCCGGCGGAACTGCTCCTCCAGTTCCGGGGTCGACGGCCGGCCGAACCCCAGCTCCGAGTCGGCCAGCCGGATCAGGGCCTGCCTCATTTCCTTGCGCGTTTCCCACTTTTCTCTAATTTCCTGAACAGGCACAGGAGCATACGAACCTTCGGCGGCAGGCGCAAACTGGAGCTCGGCTTTGGGGCGGTTATCCTGCGGTTCTTTATTTTCGATGAATGCGTCTTTGATTCCCAGTTTTTTCAAGCGGTTGATATGGACTTCGGTCAGAATCGTTCCCGAGCCCAACATGACGATTCCTTGTTGGTTTAAAATCGGCTCGGCCAAAATATCCCCCGGCCCAAGCATCGTGATATGAACCTGTTTCATGGCAACACCTCTAAATGTAGTCCAGACCACAGAAATTTCCTATTCGACAAATTCAAATTTAGCATGGTTATAACAGCCAAGAACATTACCCCAAAGTATACTTTCAAGATTCGCTTTTTCGACACGACTATACAAAAAGTCACTATTCCTTTACATAATTCAACGATATCCTTAAAGATAAATAGGAAATATCTACGAAATTTGAGGGTGAATAGCCATGAGTATGCAAATGCATGAGAGGGCGGACGCAGCGCTGGGCTCCCGTTTGCTCGGAAGAGAATGGGAGTTGGAGACCTTTTCCGTTTATTTGAGTCACTATTTGAAAATGGAGCGGATCATAAGCATCTATGGGGCGGCCGGAGTCGGAAAAAGCGCGTTGTCCGAGGAATTCCAAAAACAGGCCATTCGTCAAGGCGCTGCTACCGTTGCCCTGGACGCCGCCCGTTTTAAGGCAAAGCCCGATGATTTCTGCCGGCAAATACTGAAGCAGCTAGGACTTCTGGGTACGCTTCCTTCCACTTCCGATCCCGGTTTTGTCGTCAGAGCCGCCATCGAAGCCATTCAGCGGAGAGCGGAATCGGGCCCGACCATTCTTTTTCTCGATTCGTACGAACTGCTGGATGATCTGGACGACTGGTTTCGCGATTTCTTTTTTCCGCAGATTAAAGCCGGCTGCCTCACCGTCATTTCCGGAAGAAATCCGCTATCCGAGCATTGGCTGAACTCCATGGTCTGGAAGCGCAGCATTTACCGGATGCCCTTGGCGAACTTGGACTACTGCAGCGTCGTCACGTATTTGCGCGGGCGCGGTATCACCGACCAGGAACTGATTTTCCGCGTCTGGAAACAGACCGATGGACATCCGCTGGCGCTGGCAGCCTTATATGGCGGCCGGGAGAACAGCGGGGGACCGGAGAACGGGCAAGAGGATTCACCTGCCGCAGACCGCTCCCTTTCCTTGGGGCCTTCCCCGGAGTACCTGCCCAAAGCGAAGCCCGAAGAGGTCATTTACGCCCGCACCGATTTAACCCATCGCGAGAAGGAAGTCGCGGCGCTTGCCGCCGAAGGAATGACCAATCGGGATATCGCGTCCAGGTTATTTTTGAGCGAGGTAACGATCAAAAAACATATGCGCTCGATTTTCCAAAAAGTCGGGGCCAGCAACCGGACGCAGCTGCTAAAGCTGCTTATGGACTGAACTTTCGTAACTAAAGAAATCCATTGCTTTCCTCCTTATGACGCATGTATGATGAGTATATAAGTTTTTGTTACGGATGTTCTCCCGTATGCCGGACATCGTCAGAGTTCTTGTTAACACCATTTGCGGTTCATTTCGAGGAGGCTTTTAAAAGTGGACGACCAGCTAGCCTATCCATCCAACTTTGAGTCAATCATCGACGCCTCGACGCTGCTGCGCGCCATCGATTTGATGGGTGTGGGGCTTGCGATTACCGACCCTCGTTTGCAGGACAACCCTCTCGTATATGTAAATCGGGGATTTGAGGAAATCACCGGCTATTCCCGCGAGGAAGTTTTACTGCGGAATCCCCGGTTTCTTCAGGGTGCGGAAACGAACAAAGAACAGTTGGAGGTTATACGTCAAGCTATCCTAAGCGGCCGACCGTCGACCATCACGATCAAAAATTACAAGAAAGACGGCAGCACCTTTTGGAATCAATTTACCATTAGCCCCATATTGGATTCGGATGGGGACCCCCTTTATTTTATCGGGCTTCAGCTCGATGTCACCCAGGAAATGGAGGAACGTCGAGCCTCTACGGAGCAGATCCGCCAACTCTCGAATTTAGATCCGATCACCCGTTTGTTGAACATGAGCCGCTTCCGGGAATTGATGCATGCTGAACTCCTCAAGGCGGAATCCGAGAAAAAAACCGCGGCCGTGTTTCACGTCAACCTGAACCGGTTCCGGTATATCAATGAAAGCTACGGAGAGAGCACGGGAAACGAACTGCTCTGGCAGGTCGCCGGCCGGCTGCGGAGCTCCTTCGCCGAAGAAACGCTGATGTGCCGCAGTTTTGCCGACGAATTTATCGTGCTTGTTTCCGACATATCCGATCCTTTGTTTATACATACTTTAGCGCTCGGTCTGAGCGATGCGCTTCATGAGCCTTACGTTTTGGCCGGGGAAGAAATTCAAATCGGTTTCGGCATGGGCATCAGCCTTTTCCCGGACGACGGTCCCGATGTCACCCAATTGTTAAAGCACGCCGAGCTTGCTCTAAAGGAAGCTAAGGAGGAAGCGCTTAACGGACCGCACTATTTTGACTACTACTTAATGGACAAGCTCCTAGAACGGGTTTCTTTAGAGCAAAAAATGGCCCGGGCGCTTGCGGATGGGCAGTTTGAGCTGCATTTTCAGCCCAAGGTGGACTCCGCCACCGTGAACCTTACCGGTTACGAAGCGTTGATTCGTTGGAAGGACCCGATCCAGGGCTATATCCCGCCGAATACGTTTATTCCGATCGCCGAGGATACCGGGTTTATCGTCGAATTGGGAGAATGGGTGCTGCGCGAGGCCTGCCGGGCCAACAAACAATGGCAGGACAACGGCTTTCCGAAGCTGCCGATCTCCGTAAATGTATCCGCTGTCCAATTCAGGCACCCCCAGTTTTTGCGCACCGTCGAGAACGTGCTGAAGGAAACGGGGCTGGCGCCGCAGTATCTGGAGCTGGAGGTCACGGAGTCGCTGCTGAACAATCCGGTGATCATTAAAGAAACGCTGGTCGCCCTGCAGGAGCGGGGAATTTCCCTCTCCGTCGACGATTTCGGCACGGGTTATTCCTCCATCAACTATTTGAAGTCCCTGCCGCTGCAGGTGCTGAAAATCGACCGGGCGTTCATCCAGGAGACCCCTTGCTCCGAACGGGACAGCCTGCTGCTGCTCTCAATCATTCAATTGGGGAAGTCGCTGGGCATGACGGTTTTGGCCGAAGGGGTGGAGACAAAGGAACAGTTCGATTTTTTGCAAAAACATGGCTGCGACCAAATTCAGGGGTTTTATTACAGCCGCCCTCTAAACGTTTCCGATATGGAAAAATTGTTGAAGGAGCGAAAAATAAATCCGCTGGATCATATGGATTCGGCATGAATTAAAATGATAACGGCAAGGCCGGCGGAATGAAGATTCCTCCCGGTCTTGCCGTTTTTTATTTTCGCCGCCGGCGGAATGTACATGATCCCGGAGAGCGTTCAGCGTTTCTTGGTCTGGCTCCTCCCGATTGGATAGAAGTAAAACAGGCACAGGGCCAGCAGCATGGAGGCGGCGGGAATGCCGCTCATCATCCAGCGGATGCCGGCAATCACGGAGTCTGGCTGCGTCGCTTGACGCGCGGCGTAACCGCTCAACTCCAAAATCAAGCCCATGCAGCCCGCCTGCAGGGACACCCCCCAGCGGACGATAAAGCCGTTCATTCCAAAATACATCCCTTCCCGGCGGGCGCCTGTCCTTCGCTCATCCTCGTCGATCACCTCAGACAACATCACGTCCAGCAGCACCAGCAGTCCGGCAAGACCGAACCCGACGGCGGCGGCAACGATAACGCTGGCGGCCCCCGTTATGAGACCGAACGGGAGCAAGGCGATCAGATAGCAGCCGGCCGCCGCCATGATTCCCCGCCGCGGCCCTGATTTTGCCGTAATCCGCCCCCACGCAAATACGGACGGGACGGCTGAGAGGAATATGGCGCCGAGCAGCACGGTGTTAAAGCTTTCGTCCCGTTCCAGGACATATTTCGTAAAAAAAGGAATCCCGGCGGGCAGCAGCGCAAACGTAAACTGAACGAGAAAGCTGCCGAGGACGTACAGCATAAAAGCGCGGTTGCTGAGCGTATAGCGAATGGCCGCAGGCAGGCGGAACGCCGCCTGGGGGGAGCCGGGATTCGTCTCCCGGCTCCCCCAAAGCGACAGGGCCAGAAAAGCGGCGGCGACCGCGGCAAACGCCGCGCCCATCCCCCCGAAGCCGATTTGCGAGTACACCAGCGGCGGAAGCGCGACGCCGATGATCATGCCAACGATGCCAAGCATCTGCCGCCATGACGAGACGTAGGCACGCTCCTCCATCGTTGGAAACATTTCCGGGAACAAGGCGGAATAATTCAGCACAACCGTTACAAACAGCACATCGTACAAAAAGACGGCCGCAACGAAATAAGGCAAGGCGGCATCTCCCGCCGCCGGAGGGATCCATAACGCGGCAAAAACCGCGGCCAGCGGAAGCAGCCCGAACGCGATATAAGGGATGCGCCGGCCGAAGCGCGTCCGCGTCCGGTCGGACATATGGCCGAGGAGCGGGTTCAGCACCGCGTTCAAGGCGCCATGCGCCACCATGGCCAAGCTGATCCACGCCGGCCGCACGCCAAGCACATCCACATAGTAATAGACCAGATAGGCCGCAAAGGCTTGAGACAGCAGATTCACGGCCAGATTGCCCGAACTGTAAGCTACTTTCCGCAGTTCCGGCCTGGATGCATGGGCGTTAAACCGCTTCATCCGTTCCCCTCCCCCATTGGCCGCTCATGTGCATTAATGGCGCTGCTGAAGCTTCCGCAAATCCCGCCACCGGATCATGACGATTCCTTCCGAGTTTATGGTTTGCTGCACCTCCGGATCGCGGAACAAGTCAAAATCCCACTGCCGCTTCTCCCACTCCCCGTGAATCGCCTTCAATTCCTCCGACGCCAAAGCCGGATGAATAATGATCTCGGAGACGCCGGGACGCAGGGTCCGCAGCGCGCGGATCATGTCCCGTTTATAGCTTTCGTACGTTTCCCCCGGCTGCTTGCCGAAGGGAAGGCCGATCAAATGGTCCAGGATCACGACGCCCATCCGGTCGGCGAGTTCGGTCGCTTGCCGGGCCATCGCGGCGGCTTCCGCCGGCATCTTGCCGATATCGGGCAGCGCGCGCGGCATGCGAAACGGCAGTCCATAGCGGGCGCAAACCTCAAACACGGCGTCAAGGAAATGATGCCCGGTCGCAAGCCCATACAAACTGCCCATATGGTTGTCGAGATGGGTTGGCGCAAGCCCCAGCGCCAGCGCCGTTTCAACCTGGTTGACCATCTCCAGGCGAACGTGATGGCGGGCGGCCTGCCGTTCAAACGAGGCGGTATCGGCGGGAAAATATCCCTCCTCCGTCACAAGCGTGCTGACATCGCCGTTCCTCGTGACCGGTCCCCATTTATAGCCGCTCCATTCGCTGGTAAACGTCAGATGCACGCCAACATCGTATTCGGGATGCGCGGCGCTCCAGGCGGCCGCCTCCTTGGCCCAGCCGCAAGGAATCATCACGGTGGCCGAGGATACGGCCCCTTCCTTCAGCAGCTGCATAATAGCCGCGTTTTCGGCATGGCACATGCCGAAGTCATCCGCGTTAACAATGAGCAGCTTCGCCCCCGGTTCATAGCCCAACTGTTCGGCCAATGTCATCGCCAAGCCTCCGTTTCGTCAGTGGATTTAATCGAAGCGCTTACATTAAGAATAGGAATCGCGGTTATTGATCCAAGAATAACCAAAGATCAAGCCAGCTCTTCCTGAAAATGTATTCGTCCGCCCATTCGAACATTCCTGCTTGCAGCAACGCGACATATTGGCCGCCCATTAGAATTGTCGCGTTTGCCGCGCCGTACGCATACGCCAGGTCTCCCGAAACCCGGTCATTCCGTCATCCCGCCACTCTTATTGGAAAGAATCCAATAGATTGACGGAAGTTGCACGCTTTTTCGAGCTCTAATTGGAGAAAATCCAGTAGATTTCGCTCAAACCACCCATTTTACGCCCTTCCGAGCCTCATCTATTGGAAATTATCCAATCTAGCCGCTGTATATACCAATAATTTTCCAGTTCTATTGGATATTTCCAATGGATAGGCGACTTGGGCCGATCTTGGGGCTGATCCAGTCCAGTACTTACGAGCCAGTCCCCCTCCCCGCTATTTGCCAATCCGATAATGATATCCCGACACGGCGGAAAAACCGAGCTTCCCATACAACTCCAGCGCCGGGGCGTTCTTCTCAAGCACTTGCAGATACATCCCTTCCGCCCCCGCTTCGGCCGACCAGACTGCGAGGGTGATCAGCATCCGGGCGGCCGCTCTCTTGCGGCGGTGGCGCGGATCGACGACGACATTGCTGATTCCGGCCCAGCCGGCCTCGATCACCGCCGTGGCCACCCCTATCGGCTCCCCTTGCCCTTGATCCACGATCGTAACAAATGCTTTAGGGGAAGGCATAGCGGCAAAGATCGACCTGTAGCCCTCACGCCGTGATTCGGGGAACCCTTCCATCCGTAAAAAATCGTCCAACCACGGCTCGCTCGCCTCCGGCGCAAGGATGACCCCGCCGTTCGTGATGCGGAGCCCTTCTGCCCCTTCTGTCAGGACCATTGCTGGACAAACAAGCCCCAAGTCTTCGGCACGCTTTATGATGTCCCGGCAGGAAGCCGTCAGCAGCAGACAGCTCATCACCTTCTCATATCCCGCCGCCGCGAGCAGGCTGTCTAACTCCGGTGGCGAGTACTCACTCACATGAAAGCAGGTCGGCAGCCCGCGCTCGCGATAGAAACGCTCCACCTCCTCCAGCCAATCCCCTTCCGGGAACGGGCCTGCGGCAAGCACGCTGTTGGCCCGCCTCGTTACACCGTCATTCGCCCGAAGCTGCCAGGAACCGAGAGGCCGCAGCTCGCGCGGCGGCCAGCCGCTAGCAGCAAGTTCCTCGAGCCGGCGGCCGAGGCCGCTATCCGTTATCTGTCCGCTCATTTCAACCACCCCGCAAAAAAGTCGCGGTAGCCCTGCTTCATCACCGTGGCCGAAAATTTCGCAAAACCGTAGTCGCGGTTGTCAGCGGAATATTTCTGCGGCGAGGCCGCCGCCATATTGACCAGTTCGAACCAATTTTGCTCATTGCCCGCGAAGGCGTGGCGGGAACTGATATGGTCGTAGCAGGGATGCTCGGGTTTGACGACGATTTTTCCCATCGCCAGCGCTTCGGTCAGCGGCATGGCAAACGTATCGAACTTCGAGCAGCTCCAATACACCTTCGCCGAATTCATCAAAGCGAAAACTTCATCCTGGGAAAGAGCAAACCGCAGGGTAACATTGCTTGGGATGTCGTATTTTTTCACGCTCTCCCGGTAACGCTCCCCGCCGAAAACCATGATGACGTCCTTGTCCGGATTTTGCCGCGCATACTCCAGTACCAGGTCCGGGCGCCGGTTTTCCTCGTCCCGCCCGATCCAAAGCACCCGGTTATTCACGATGGCCGCCGGATCAAAATGCTTCCGCGCCAGCGCCTCGTCAAAGCCGATCGGGATCACGTTGACGTCCGTCACCCCGAACACGTCACGAAGCTGCCGCCGCAAAAACTCGGTCTGCACGACCGCCTTGTCCACGATCCCGTAAAACGGCTTCATCATTTCGTAGCCGGTCAACGCCGGATCGGGAAAACTGTGCGGGAACAGTACGCTGTTTTTGATGAACATTTTGAGAAACGTAAACCCGGAGACCGTATAGATTACGTGCTCGATGCCCTGGGCGTAAATTTGGTCCAACACGATGTCGTAATTGACCAGATCGCCTTTTTCATGCTCGTATCCCGGAATCCAGTCATGTCCGCTGACATGGCGCTCCGGTGAAATAAAAACGATCTCGACGCCAAGCTCCGCCGCGATATTCCGCAGCCGTTCCGCAAAAACCCGTGGTCCCTGCGCCTCGGCAAACTGGATTTTCCGCATGACCAAACCGACTTTTTTCATATGATCCCGCCTTATTTTCTATGTGAATTACCGTACTGCTTGCAAACTTCCGTCTACCCGGGCCCGCGCTAACTCCCCATAAGAGCCAGGCAGCCGGCCAAATTAGCCGCCGCTTCTTCACGCTGCGCCAACAGCCGTTCCCGCGGCCATACACCACTCTCCCGCCCAAGGTCGCCCTGAATCAGCAGCAGCATCCAAAGACCAAAAAGCGCGGCAAAACTTGCGTATTCGCGGACAAATGCCCTCCGCTCCCACCCGGCGCCGTAAAGCCGGGCTTGTCCCAGATACTCGCCGAGGATCGACTCCCGGTCGGAAGCCGTCATTCGCTTCGCAAACATCGGATGCGACATGTCGATCAGGTGAAAGAGATCCCAAAACGGTGAGCTCAGGTGAGCGTGTTCCCAATCCAAAATATACAACCGCCCCTCATCCGTAATGGCGTAATTCCCTTGGTGAAGATCGCCGTGCGACAACACCCGCGGCCCGCCGAACCGTTCTCCCTCACAAGCTGCGCGAGCCTCGGTGAATATTCCGGCCGGCTGCTCAAATCCAAGCTCGCTTAAAATCGCGGCAGCCTCGTTTTGCCGGTCCAAAAGCTCGGCGGCGATGATCTCGATGCCGGGCTTGGGCCCCTGCATGGATAGGCCGCTCCATTCGGCCGCCGGACGGCTATGCCACCACGCCATCCGCTCCGTGACCTTCAAAGCATTCCCCAGCCGGTAGGCATGCCCCAGAGGGCCAAGATCCTCAAAAATCGCCCAGCCGGCCGCTCCCTTTCCTTCCCCGGAGGTCGCCAGCATCTGCGGATAAATCGGCGGGAAGAAGGGCAGTACATGCCTGTATACCCAAACTTCGCGATCGATCGACTCGCCGTTCGTTACCGGCTTAAAAATGCAGCTTTGCCCCTTCACCGGATAAAACCGTTCCACAAACCTGCCGTTCATCCCCTGGTAAAGCGGCTCTCTTCTCCATATTTTGCTGTCGTCGAGCGTTCCTTCCGCCCGGACAAATTCGTGCAAATTCCCCATCATGCCGATTCCCGTTTCCCCACGTTTTCTTTAGGGTACATAAAATTTTAAAAGAATGTCAAACGGTTACCGTAATTTTTATTTAGACGTGCAAAGAGCGGCCCAAAATTGGACCGCTCTTCGCTTTTATTTATTATGCTGCCTGGCAGCAGGCGTCATTCCGCTTACGGGGTCGGCTGTGCCGCTCCCGCAGGCTGGGCTGCCTGTACCTGCGGATAGGCAAAAGGTGCAGACAAATTATATTTCTTCGCATTTGTCATATCGGGTACCGACAAGATATAAATGCTGTAAGCCGATTGGGTGTTAATCGCTTGCCCTGTGAAATCCTGGGCGAGCTTAATGTTGGTTAACGGCCCTGCTTTGGGTACCGCAATGCCTTTATCCTTAGATGCCTCCGCTGACGCAAGATCGATGGAACCGCCGGATGGAACGGCGAGAATAACATAGGAAGCGATTTTTTCAGCGTTCTGCGGCGCGGTGAAACTCACTGATATCCCGGTAGCATCGGATTGAACCGATGCCTGGCTTACCCTCGGAACCGTTACGTCCTCTAGACTCGTCGTTAATTTAAATGGATTGGAAGCGGCGGACAAAGCATTTTCGTATCCGGAGCCCGCTTTCGTTACCGTAAGCACGAACAACTGATAATTCGTCCCCGTATTGATCGCATTCCCAAATGCGTCTTTGGTTTTCTGCAGCTTGAGCGAGACATTGGACCCGTTTGGTTTTACCTGGGTGTAATTGTCCGCTAGCGTTACATTGTTGGCGCTCGCCAAATTGAAAGTGGCGGCTTGGGCTTGCGGCACGGCCATAATCCGGTATTCCTCTATATTGCTTTCGTTGCTCAGTTTATTGAATCCGACCGAGATATCGTTAACTACGTTCGTATTCCCGATGATGTCGGCATACAATCCGGTCACAGCCTCTGCGACTTTGGTTTCGGTCTTTAAAGTAATCGCGCTTGATGCTGAAGACAAGGCGTTTTTTCCCGAGAATTTACCACCGCCTGCCGACAGAACGAACACATTATAGCTTACGCCTTCGCGGATCGTTTCCCCGTCAATGTCACGAGCATTCGCGTCCAACACTTTCGTCAACGTGTTACCGTTCTTGTCTACAGACGTATAATTTGCGTTGGAAACCTCATTGGCCTTGGATAGATTAAAGCTTCCCGCCTTCGATGATTTGACCGCCATGATCCGATAGTGGCCGATGTTCGTTTCATCCGCGGCCCGGTTAAACGACACCTGCAGAGCGCTGTCTTTACCATTATCCTTCACATCGCTGACCGTCAGATTCGAAACGGCCTCGATTTGAGCTTGCATCGACAGCGTAATGTCGCCGGATGCATTCGACAGCGCGTTCGTGCCTGAGAGACTGCCGCCGCCTGCCGTCAGGACGAACACATTATAGCTTACCCCTTCACGGATCGGTTCCCCGTCGACGTCACGAGCGTTCGCGTCCAACACTTTTGTCAGGGTGTTTCCGTTCTTGCTAACGTACGTATAGTTTGCTTCGGCCACCTCATTGGCCTTGGACAGATTAAAACTGCCCACCTTCGGCGATTTGACGACCATAATCCGGTAGCTGCTGACATTCGTTTCATCCGCGGCCCGGTTAAACGATACCTGCAGATCACTGCCGTTGCCGTTATCCGCCACATCGCTGACCGTCAGGTTCGAAACGGCCTCAATTTTGGCTTGCTTCGACAACGTAATCTCGCCGGATGCATTCGACAGCGCGTTCGTGCCCAAGTAATTGCCGCCGCCTGCCGTCAGGACGAATACCTTATAGCTTACCCCTTCGCGAATCTGTTCCCCGTTAACGTCACGAGCGTTCGCGTCCAATACTTTCGTCAATGTGTTTCCGTTCTTGCTGACGTACGTATAGTTTGCTTCGGCCACATTATTGGCCTTGGACAAATCAAAGCTGCCCGCATTCGATGATTTCACGACCATAATCCGGTAGCTGCTGACGTTCGTTTCATCCGCGGCCCGGTTAAACGATACCTGCAGATCACTGCCGTTACCGTTATCCGCCACATCGCTGACCGTCAGGTTGGAAACGGCCCCAATGTTGGCTTTCTTCGACAACGTAATCTCGCCGGACTCCTTGGACAGCGCGTTTGTGCCCGAGTAATTGCCTCTGCCTGCCGACAGGACGAATACCTTATAGCTTACGCCTTCGCGGATCAGATCCCCGTCGACGTCACGAGCGCTTGCGCCCAGCACTTCCGTTAACGTATTCCCATTCTTGTAGACGCGCGTATAGTTATTGCTTGAAACGTTATTCGCCTTGGGCAAAGTAAAGCTGCCCGCATTCTTCGATTTGACGACCATAATCCGGTAGTGGTCGATGTACGACTCATCCGAAGCCCGGGTGAACTCGACGCGCAGATCGCGGCCGTCTCCGTTATCCGCCACATCGCTGACCGTCAGATTCGAAACGGTCCCCACTCTGTTGCCATTCTTCAGCGTAATCTCGCTGGATGCATAGGACAGCGCGTTGGAGTAACCGCTTTTGCCTACCGACAGAACAAACACCTTGTAACTTACGCCATCTTTAATCAGATCTCCGTCGACGTCACGGGCGTCGGAGCTCAGCACCTCAGACAGCGTTTTTCCATCTTTGTAGACGCGTGTATAGTTTCTGCTGGAAACGTCATTCGCCTTGGACAATGTAAAGCTGCCCGCCTTCGATGATTTGACGACCATAATCCGGTACTGGTCGATGTACGATTCATCCGAAGCCCGGGAGAACTCTACCCGCAGATCGCGGCCGTCTCCATAATCGTCCACATCAGTGGCCGTCAAATTCGAAACGATCTTAACCTTACCATTATTGCCGCTGCCGTTGCCCCCTCCGCTGTAGCCGTTAACCAGCGTTATCGAGCTCGATGCCGAGGACAGGACGTTGGCGTTTGATCCGCTGCCTACCGCCATAACGAACACCCGGTAATTCACGTCATTGCGGATCCAATCCCCGTCGACGTCTCTGGCGCTGGAAGACAAACGGTAATTGCTGATGTTGTATCCCGTTTTGCTGACTTGCGTATAATTGTTGCTCGATACGTTATTCGCCTTCGACAGGGTAAAATCGCTGTAGTTTTTGCTCTTCACGATAAAAATCCGGTAAGAGCCGATTTTGGATTCATCGTTCACCTTCGAAAAGCTCACCTGCAAATCCCGGCCGTCCCCGTAGTCGTTCACGTCCTCCACTTTGGTGACCACAGGGGAATTCAAGGAGCCGCTGTCCAGCTTGATCGAAGACGATGCCGCCGACAGCTTGCTGGCATTAACGTTCGGATTGCTGCTGACCGACATCACAAACACGGTGTACGCTACTCCGTTTTTGATATATTCGCCGGACGTGTCGCGGGAAGACGAAGTGAGATCCACGCTGAGCTTTTGGCTGCTTCCGGACTTGTTAACGACCGTTGAATAAGAGTCTGATATATTGTTTGCCGTCTTCAGGTCAAATTTGTACGCATCCGCAGTCTTCACGACGAACACGCGATAGTTCGCGATGTGATTTTCTCTTTGCGCCCGCGTAAACTCGACGCGCAGATCGCGGCCGTCTCCATAGTTGCCGATATCGGAAACTATGACATTCGTAGCCGCCGCTACCGAGTCGCGCTGCAGCGTAATGGCCGGTGAAGCGTTAGACAGGGCTGCTTGGCCGCTCGTTTTGCCTACCGCCAATACGAAAGCGACATAGGATTGATCTTCCCGGATGTATTCACCATCCACATCCCGCGAGTTGGACGTAAGCGTAACTACGGGATCCGAACCGGTGGGATACAGGGACGTATAGTTTCCGGACGATACGTTCTTCGCCGCGGCCAGACTGAAGCGGGACACATTGGCCGACTTAACGATCAGAACGCGGTAATGGTCTACCCGTGATTCATTGTAGGATTTGGAGAAGCTGACTTCCAAGTCGCGGCCGTCTCCGTTATCCCCGATATCACGCGCGTAAACATTGACTACCGGATTCGGTGCGGTTGCGCTGCCGCCGCCTCCGACGCCTCCACCGTTGCCGCCGCTGCCGCCGGAGCCCGACGTGGTAATCGTGACGATTTTCGTTTTGTTGGTATAGCCCACGCTCTCGCCCAGCGCCTCGCTGACGAAACGGACGGGAACCATCGTTGTGCCCCTTAAGTTTTGCGCCGGAACGTCAAGTTTCACGGTTTTGTTGTCGATGGTCGCCGTTTTCGCTTTGATTTTGAGCTTAATCGTCGTGCCGTTCTTTTGCGCCGTTACCGTTTGCGATTTTTGGTTCCAATTGATCGATGCGCCCAGCGCTTCGAAGATAGCGCGCATCGGCAGCATTACCCGGCCATTGATGGCAAGCGGTGCCTGTTTAGTCGCCAACCGGCTGCCGTCGATATAAATGGAGATCGGTTTGGCCGCTTGAGCCGGCGGCGGTTGCAGCAACGGAACCGCTATTATCGCAGCTAAAATTCCAGTCCAAATTTTCTTCAACAAACTCATCCTCCCAAATTCCTAATCGTCAAGTGGTAAATCATTCCTCACCAATCAATGACGAACCGGAACGGAAAAAAGTTTCCTATTTTGGTTTTTTTCCAAAAAAATATTATGGGGATATGGGCCGCGCTCGCCGCCATTAGATGAAAGCAAAAAAATCCGCCCTCCCTTTTTAAATAAATGGGAAAGCGGATCTTCCTCCGCGGTAAATTGGCGTATGTATTTTCCCGCTCCGTCCGTTCACTAGGCTTCTGCCCGCTGAAGCCGGGCGGTCAACGTCTCGCGCCAGCTGGCCGACAAAACGTCCACCTCCAGAATGCGCTTCAAACCGTCGGCATTTTCTTTGTCCACATGCATGATCCGATTGGCAAAAGACAGCGTCACGCCCGCCGGATGCCTTTCGAGCAGCACCAGCGAATCGCCAGGACCTACCCGCCCCTCCTGCACCACCCGAAAGTAGTAGCCGGTATAACCGGTCTGCTGGACTTTCAAGGGGAGTTCGGGGACTCCGTGTTTGACGCCTAATTTGAAGCATGGCTGTCTTGGCTGGCTGACCTGGACCACCGCTTCACCCAGCCGGAACGTATCCCCGATGCAAATGTCGTCCTCCAGCATCCCTTCCGTCGTTAAATTTTCGCCAAAGGCGCCGAAACTCAGCGTAATTCCCAGCTCCCGCTCCCAATAGGCGTATCTTTCAAAAGGGTACACGCAAACGGCTTTATCCGCGCCGCCATGATGAACGAGATCAGCCTGGCCGTCCCCCGCAAAATTCAGCGCCGAAAGATGCAGCGGACCGGAAACCGGGGTTTTGTATATCCCTGTCGCAATTTCCTTGCCGGAGTGCTTCACCTGCGCCGGTTTTCCCACATTGATCGACCGGATCGCTACCATTTGTTCCGTCATAACCACACCATTCCCTTCTGTTTTGGAAATCCGATTTCCCCTGCCGATTGGCTCCTGCCGGACCATTCATGAAACCCATTATACAGACTAGGCTTGCACCAACACCACCCCGAATTCGGAAAAGAGACTGAAACTTCTCGAGGGGCTTATTCGTAATAGTAATAGTTATGACAATGACAAATCCAAACAACAATCCAACCACCCGATCGGAGAGGATCTCTCATATGAAACTGAAAAAAGTCGTCATCGTCGGCACCATAGCCGTCGTTATTACCATCAATCCAAGCTTATCCGGCTATCTGACCAGCATCGCCTTTGCGGCCCACGCCTCCAAGGCATCCAGTCTTAGCACCGCAACGCTGAGCCCCCAGAGCGAGTTGAACAATGTGCTAGGCGTCTCTTCGGACAAGGAAGTCTACGACGCCCTGCTCGAAGGCCAGTCGCTGGCCGATATCGCCGAAGCTCATGGACAGAATGCGGATAGCGTCATCGGCCTGCAAATTAAGGAAATGCAGGAGCAGCTGCAACAGCGCCTGGAGCAGGGGAGCCTGACGCAGGAAGCGTACGAACAGCAGCTCCGGGAAATCCCTGAGCTTATCGCGGGCAGCGTGCACAGCCAGTACAACATTTTGACGTGACCGCGACTATGGAAGGGCGCCCCCTCCCGCCGAAAATAAAGAAACTTTTTGCCCTTATTTCGGCTATTGGGTGCACGCTGGCGGCAATAGTGGATTTATTTGTCCTTATTTTTCTGTATCGGAGCGAAAAACCGGCAAATGGCTTACCCGCCATACAAATAACGGCATAATTTTCCTCTATTGTGTGCAAAACCTCAGAACCGCAGAAAATAACGCCATTTTTTGTGCTTATTTTGACTCAAAACCGAAATCGGGGGTAGACAGGGGCTGAATGAAACGATTCGGAGTACGTGTGGATGTACGTGAGTCGGCCTGACAGACCCTATTGACCTTATTGGGCCTTTCCGGACACATTTGGGGCTGTTTTTGAGCCGTGCCCGGGCAAAAAAAGTTAGACGCTCATAAGTAAAACGCCTGACGGCGTGCTTTAATGGCCCTGACTTCTACTTTGGAGCGATTGGAGGGATGGGTTCCCATTCCCTCTTCGGTTCTTTGAGTAACCATCCCCTTTTTTCATGAACAGTAGCACCCGAGTACCTCGGCCCTTTTCAATCTGTAGTCTACATCCAGTGGACGTTGCTCTAACGGACACCAGTGACCTTATCCGCCCATTTCCCGGGTATTTCCCAGCATAACGGACACACATGACCCTATTTTGCTCTAAACCCGTTCATCCAGGCCGATTTGAGGAAAATAAGAGCATCTGTGTCCGTTACATTTTGGAAACCTCCGTTTTTTCGAAAATAACGGCTCTGGTGTCCCTTAGCCCCCAGATTCCTTTTCTCCCCTCCTCTCTACCTGCGCATCGTCCTCTACCATGTCCGAAATTTTATAAATTCTATAAGATTAAAAAAATTACAGCCCTGAGGCTTATGCCTCAGGGCTGTTTGCATCTTATTGCCCCCGCTTGGGAAGCAGCTTCACGTATTCGTCCGAAAGCTTCATCAGCTTCGTGACATAATCGTAGTCGCCGCGGTAAGCCGAGATATCCGTCACCGGCTGCAGCGTCTTCAGCGACACGGCCGTGCCGTCGTCGAAGCCTTGACCCGGCACAAACATCACCTCATCGTTGAAAAACGATCCGGTCGGCAAATAATACCGCATGCCGATCACGTTCCGGTCGATGCTGAGCAGATCCTGGCCCAGAGCGGTAAAACCTTCGCCTTCCAGCGAAACGCCAAGCAGACCCGCGATTGTCGGCATAATGTCAACCTGGCCCCCAGTGCGCTCTACGACCTGCCCGCCCTCCGCTCCGGGAACATGAACGATCAGCGGAATGTTAAAGCGGCTGATCCGCTCGTCATAAGCGATGCCGAGCTTTTCGCTGATTTCCTCGGCGCTGACGTCATTCGGCTGCAATCCGAAATGATCGCCGTAAAACACCAGCATCGTATTGTCCCACAGGCCGGCTTGCTTCAAACGGTCGATCAACGTCCCGATCGCGTAATCGGTGTAGTTGACGGCCTGAATGTAGTTGCCCAGCATCGTCCCCTCCATGCCGGCGGGAAGCTGGATATGCTGGCGGTCCTTCGGCACGACAAACGGCGAATGGCTGGATGTCGTCACAAACTGGGCGTAAAACGGCTTGGACTGCGCTTCGATTTCCGCCAGCTTCTCCACGCCCACCCGGTACATCTCCTCGTCGGAAGCCCCGAAGTCGTTAAAATGATCGTTTGTATAATACGGCTTGTCATAATACTTATCAAAATGAAGCGCCGGATACAACTTGTTGCGGTCCCAAAACGTCACCTTGTTGATATGGAACGTATTCGCCACGTACCCGTGCCCCTGCAGCAAACGCGGCAGACTCGGCAACTCGCGGTCGCCAAAGCTCGTCGACATCGCGGCCGCGGCCGTCGGGTAAATCGACGTGTTGGACATAAATTCGGCGTCCGATGTATTGCCCGGCCCGATTTGCTGGAATACGTGCGGGAAATAGAACCCTTCCTTCGCCAAGTTGTTCAGCACCGGCGTGATCTCCTGCCCATTCAAGGTCAGGTTGATCGGAAAGTTCTGGAACGACTCCATCTGCACGACGATCAGGTTCATCCCTTGGGCCGCGCCGAAAAAGTCGGGAGCCGCTTTCGCAGCAGCCGCAACGGCCGAAGTGTTCGTAGTGCCTGTAGCGCCAGTATCGCCCGTATCCGCCCGGTAAGGGTACGTGCTTTGCAGTTGCCGGATTTTGGCGATCGTCTCCTGCAGATTTCCTTCCGCGATCATCCGTTCCTCTTCCTGGTCGCGGATGGCCGCGTCCACCTGGAAATTCAGGAAGCCGACGCTTTCGGCCCGCACCAGCTCGTTATCGATCCCTTTCCCCGCGCGGATGTACAACCCGGACAGCAGCAGGCTGGCGATCAGGATAAACGCGACGCCCACCTTCCAAACCAGCCCTGCTCGCGGGCGATCGGTCCGGAAGTTCAGTCTTCCCCGCGAAGTCCTGCTGCCGAAACTTAAAGTTCCCTGCGGCCAGCCTGAACGGGACGTACCGCCGCGGCGGACAAGCCCGATGATTTTGACCAAGACCAGCACCGCCAGATCAGCAAAGTACAGGAACTGCTCCGGCCGGAGCAAGGCGCCGATGCTTGCTTTCACCTCGGGTACCTGGCCCAGACCGCTAAGCACCTTATAGGTCGGCACGGTCCCGAAGTAGGCGAAATACACCGTGGCGGCAAACAAAATGAACGACAGGACAAAATTAAAGCCGAAGAATGTCCACCATTTGCCCTTGGCCGGCGTCACCAGCTCCACCAGGCAGAGGAGCGCCAGCACCGACAGCAGTTCGCCGGGCAGGCCCGCCGGATGGAAGCCGCCGTAAAAAAAGTACCGCAGCAACAGCAATTTCACGCCGATCAGCACGAACGTTTCAACGATTTTGTATCGACTGGATTTAAATATGTTCCCCATCTTTTTACCTCGATTTTGTTCCCGTTTTACAAAAAACACGGTTTTTTATCTGTTTATTATAGCACGGTAAAATCGAGAGTCGAACTTCCATAAGCTGTAAACGGGCGGAATCTACACAAAATCGGCCATGGACCGGACTCGGAGTTCCCCCGGAGCTCCCGGGACAAACGCCTCCTTATCCGCAGCGGCGCCACGCCGGCGAAACTCCACGGTCACCGGCACGCCCGGCATCAAATCAAAGTAATTGTCGGAGAAGATCCCTTCCCGTTCGGCTTGAATCCAAACCTGCCGCGCCAGCACACCGCTTACAAGCGTATACTTGCCGCCGCCGCTGCCCGGCACTTCCCGCACCTTGATTTGCGCCTGCGGCAAATCAAGGTCTTTGCCGGAAACAAAGTAAAACGGCTTGCTGTTCGCTACTTCCCCGTTCAGCTCCAGGCTGGCGAGCAAGACGACCTGCCGCGGATCGCGGTTTTCCAGCCAAGCTTCTCTAGCGAATGCGACCACCTCCCTGGCTGAGTCCGCCGCGATGTTGACCGCCTGCGCCGTTTCCTTGAGCACCCCGCCGCGCACATCGTACAGCGTCAAGCGCAGCGTTCCCGAAATGTTCTCCCGTTGGTCGGA
This sequence comes from Paenibacillus oralis, assembly GCF_003863965.1. Lineage (GTDB taxonomy): Bacteria > Bacillota > Bacilli > Paenibacillales > Paenibacillaceae > Fontibacillus > Fontibacillus oralis. The sequence goes on along the minus strand of NZ_RRCN01000001.1, from coordinate 2,538,951 downwards.
AACGATGCTAACGGCAATTTTGCCGTCCTCCGGTTCGTGCACCGACAGCATCACGTCCCCGAAGCTGCGGCGGACCGCATACTGCAGCGCCTTCCAGCGGCCGTAATAATCCATGCCCGCCCAGGAGGCGACCGGCCAGCAGTCGTTCATCTGCCAATACAGCGTGCCCATGCAATAAGGCTTGTTCCGGCGGTGCGCCTCGATCGCCGTGCGGATCGCCTCCGCCTGCAGCACCTGGCTCATGTACAGGAACGCCTTGAAATCCCGCGGCGCCGGCAAATAGATGTCCATGTATTCCTTGATCAACTGATTGCCCCGGCCATTCTTCTGATGCGCCAGCATAATGTCCGATTCCAATTCCAGCGCGCTTTCCGGCGCGTATTTCAATACCGAATCCAATTCCGGGAACGATTGAAAACCGTATTCGCTCATAAACCGGCCGATCCGGGTGTTGTAATTCGCAAACGGCTCGACCGCGTGCCATACGCCCCAGTAATGGATGTCCCCTTCGCCGGACACCTTATAGGCGTGCTGGTCCGCGTCGCCCGTCAGATCGCGCAGCGGCGAGGACGGCCAGTAAGCAACGCCGCCAGCCAGCCGATCCACCGCCTGCGGCAAAATATCGTGGAATACGGCCTCATAATCGGCCCAAATCCGCGCGCGGACGTTAGCCGCGTAGTTTTCCTTCCAGCCCCAGCCGGCATTTTCCACATAATGCGACCAGGCCGAATCGATCTCGTTGTTGCCGCACCACAAGGCGATGCACGGATGGTTGCGCAGGCGCTTGATATTGTGCTCCGCCTCCCGGGCGACGTTCTCCAGGAACGCGGCGTCCCCCGGATACATGCTGCAGGCGAACATGAAATCCTGCCACACCAACAACCCGTATTCGTCGCACAGCTCGTAAAAGACGTCCTGCTCGTAAATCCCGCCGCCCCACACGCGCAGCATGTTCATGCCGCTTTCGGCGGCCGAAGCGATCTCGTGCCGGTAGCGCTCCGCCGTCACCTCCGTTATGAAGCTGTCGTTCGGAATGTGGTTGGCGCCTTTGGCAAACACGGGGACGCCGTTCAGCTCAAAGCGGAAGGAAGCCCCCGCCTCGTCCCGCTCGCGAACCAGCTTAATTTCGCGCAAGCCCGTCCGCACCGCCGCGTCGGCTTCCAGCGTACCATTCGCGCCGATCAACTCGGCCTTAAACGTATACATCGCCGGTTCTCCTAGTCCCCGGCACCACCACAGCTTCGGCTGCGCCAGGGTCAGCGGCAGCTCCACCTCCTGCAGTCCCGGCTGCAGAGCAACCTGCCGCTCCCATACCGCTTCCCCGGTGGAGACGCGGAGCCGCCCTTCCCACGCGGTGGCCGCTTCAATCTCCACGATCGCCGTTAATTCTGCGACTTCCGGCGCAACGCGGTCCTGGCGGATGAACAAATCGCGCAGGACCGAACCGCCCCACGCTTCGATCCGGGCTTCCCGCCAAATGCCGCTCGTCACCAACCGCGGCCCCCAATCCCAGCCGTAATGGTAAGGGGCTTTGCGGGCAAACACGCTGACTCTGCGGTCTCCCAGTCCGCCGAGTTCCGATTGGTCGTTCGCGGCCGGCAGATCGTAGCCCAGCCTCTCCAGCTTGGGCAAATCTTCGGCGATCGGAGAGCGAAACCGCACCGCGATCGTGTTCAGCCCTTCGCGAAGCAGCGGTTTGATATCCGCCCGCCAGCAGCGGAACATATTATCGGCCGAAAAAACATGCAGACCATTCACGAAAACGTCCGCATACGTGTCCAAACCCGCAAAGACGATTTCGATTCGCGGCAGCTTCGCCCATGCTTCATTCATTTCAAACGAAGTTTGATATTCCCAATCCTTCTTGTCGATCCACTGCAGCTCATGCTCATTCGTGCCGTAAAACGGATCGGGAATGGCGCCGCAGCGCAGCAGATCCGTATGTACCGTTCCCGGAACCCGCGCCGGCAGCCACTTCGTTTCATCGCTCGCCTTGAATTTCCAATCGCTGAGCACATAACGTTGATTGTTCATAAGCCCTCCTCAAGTTGTAGGTTATGAACCCTATTATAGTTGATAATCGTTATTTTTTGTTATGTTTTTTGTTAGCATCATAAATGCCATAAGTATTCCGAAGTTATCATATATTAATATGTTGTCTTCCAATCCCCCGCTAAAAAACAAGCAAACCAAAGACAATAAATAATAACACAATACATTTTCATTATTATAACAAAGCGATACAATTTATCTGTAAGCGCTAACATAATTTCCTAAAAAGGGGCGATCACATTGAAAAAGCAACTCCTGATGACTTTCATGCTGATCTTTACATTCGCCAGCGTACTGGCCGGCTGCGGCGGAGGCGGCGCTAACGGCGCCGGAAACAACGGAGCTCCTCCGGATAACGGAACCGCGGCGGAAAACAACCAAGCGGGCGACCCAAGCGGACAGCTTAGCGGCAAGGTGACATTCCTTACCAACCGCACCGACATGATCGGCAAGGAATACGACGAATACGTCAAGCGGTTCCACGAAAAGTATCCAAACATCGAGATCGAATTCGAAGCCAGCCAAACGGACTACAACCAGCAGGCCAAGGTTCGCATGGCCAGCGGCGAGCTGCCGGACCTGATGTTCGTCCCGGACATTCCAAACTCCGATTTGCCGAAATATTTTGCGCCGCTGGACGATTTGGGACTGAGTGCGGAAATTACGTTCAAGGATTTCAGATCTTTTGACGGCAAGCTGTACGGCATCTCGACGGGCAACTCCACCTCCGGGATCGTTTACAACAAAAAGGCATTCGCCGACGCCGGCATTACGGAGCTCCCAAAGACCTGGGAAGAATTCCTGGCCGCCTGCGAAAAGCTGAAGCAAAACGGCGTCATTCCGCTGGCCTCCAACTTCAAGGACAAATGGCCGCTGAACAACTGGGTATTCGATATGCCGAGAGTCATTGAAAACAACAGCAACTTTCCTAACGAAATGATAGGCACGGACACTCCGTTCACCATGGATAACGGGTACGGCAAAGCGATGTCCCTCATCAAAGAGCTGGCCGATAAAGGCTACCTGGAAAAAGACATCAACTCCACCAACTGGGAGCAATCCAAAAAGGATCTGGCGAACGGCAAAATGGCGATGTACTTCCTGGGCAACTGGGTCATCAATCAGGTGATCGGCGTCGGCGCGGAGTCCGATAACATCGGGTTTTTCCCGCTGCCGTTCGACGGCTCGGGCGAGAGCAGAGCCGCGCTTAGCCCGGATTTCTTCTACGCCGTCAACAAAGACAGCAAAAACCTGGAAGCGACCAAAGCTTTCTTGAAATGGATGCTTGAGGACTCCGGTTACGAGGATTTTGCCGGCTTTATCTCCCCGCTGGAAGGCCGCGAATCCAAGCTGGCCCAATTGGCCGAATTCCAGGCGACCGGCGTGCAGCTGCAGGAAGGCCAGCCCGATGATCCAAAGGTGATCGAAATCCGCAACAAAGCGCAAATCGATCTGCCGGCGATCGTGCAGGAATTTGTGTTGGCCAAGGACCCGCAGGCCGTGCTCGACAAATGGAACAAAGCCTGGGCCAAAGCGAAGCAGGAGCTGGGCTACTAAGAAAGAAGGGATACGGCATGTTTGGAACACTGTCTTACAAAACGCAGAAAAACATCATCATCGTCTCGTTTTTGCTGGTCCCGCTCGCTTTGCTCCTGCTGTTTACCTACTATCCCGCGTTGAAGCTGGTCATGTTCAGCTTTACCGATTGGGACGGGTACAGTCCGGAGAAGCCGTGGGCCGGGCTGGCCAATTACCGGGAAGTGTTCACCAACCCGGACATTTTCGGCGTATTCGCCCATAACTTTGCCTATTTTTTCATGGGTATCGTCCAAAATATCATCGCGATTTACTTCGCCGTTATTTTGAACAGCAGGCTGCGCGGCCGGAACTTTTTCCGGCTCCTGCTGTTCCTCCCTTACATCATGAACGCCGTGGCCGTCGCTTTTATGTTCGGTTACGTCTTCGATACGACCCAAGGTTCGCTAAACCTCTTCCTGCAAAGCATCGGTCTAAGCAAACTCGGCGAAACGAGCTGGCTCGGCACGGCAGGCCTGGTCAACTATTCGCTCGCTTCGACCGGGCTGTGGCGGTTCATGGGGTACAACATGGTGATCTATATCGCCGCTTTGCAGGCGATTCCCCGCGACATGTACGAAGCGGCCAAAATCGACGGCGCCGGGGCGATGCAAACTTTTTGGCGGATTACGCTGCCGAACATGAAGCCGGTTATCCAGCTGAATCTGTTCCTGACCGTCACCGGCGCGCTGGAGGTGTTCGACCTTCCGTTCGTTCTGACCAAAGGGGGGCCGGCCGGCGCCAGCCAAACGTACGTGCAGCGGGTGATGGAGACCGCCTTCGCTTACAACCATTACGGGCTGGCCTCGGCGATGAGCATCATTTTGCTGATGTTCGTCATCATCGTCGTAGGGCTGCAGCAGTTTGTCCTTAGCAGAGGGGGAAGCGGCAAATGAGCGGGCGTAAATTCACTTTGCTGGATGCGCTGAAATACCTGACCTTGCTGATCGGAGTTTTTATTGTGCTGTTCCCTCCGTACGTCGTCATCGTCAACTCGTTCAAATCGAGCGATGAGTTTAATACCGCCAGCACGATGGCGCTGCCGCAAAGCTTTTTCAATTTTGAAAATTTCAAAATCGTGTTTGAGCGGGGCGGCCTGCTGAGCGGGTTCGGCAATACGCTGATCATTATTTGCGTGTCCCTGGTCTTCAATATCCTGTTCGGAACGATGGTGGCTTATGTGCTGGGGCGGTTTTCTTTTAAACTGAAAAAAGCGGTGTTCGGCCTGTATCTGTTCGCGACCGTCATCCCCGGCATTACGACCCAGGTCGCCACCTTCGGCATCATCAAATCGCTGGGGTTGTACAACACGCTGGGGGCACCGATCATTTTGTACGTCGGTGCGGACGTGATCCAAATCATTTTGTATTTGCAGTTTATCCGCAACATTCCCGTCGATCTCGACGAAAGCGCCATGGCCGAAGGCGCCTCCCTGTTCCGGATATACCGTTCGATCATTTTTCCGCTGCTGACCCCGGCGACGGCTACGTTGATCATTTTGAAGACAATCAGTATTTACAACGATATGTACACACCGTACCTTTACATGCCGAAGCAAAGCCTGGGCGTGGTGACGACGGTGCTGATGCGCTTCCAGGGCGTCAACGTGGCCGACTGGAACCTGATCTGCGCGGCGATCCTGCTGATCCTGCTGCCCACCGTGGTGCTGTATTTTTTCCTGCAAAAATATATCTTTGAAGGCGTGACCAGCGGTGCGGTAAAATGAGGTATGATCCTACGAGCCATGTTCCGAAAATCCTGGTTGTTTTTTGCCAATCTATCCATGCAGAAAAAACTGGTGATCGTGTTCGTCTTTCTTATTTCGCTGCCGGTCACCTATTTCAGCTACACTTCGTACCGTTCCAGCTTCAGACTGGTGCAAAGCAGCACGACCGAAGCCGCTCATTTGATGACGGACAACGCGATGGACAAAGTGGACCGTTACATCGCCGATTTGAAGCGCTACACGAGCCTGCCCTTGTACAACAAAGAGGTGCAAAAATATTTGGACCAGCAAGGGACGGATTGGGACAAGAGCACTGCGATCGATATTTTCCTGATGTATTTGAACAATACCAAGGATGAGATTTTGTCCGCCTATCTGGTGGACCGTTACGATATGATTTTTTACTACCGGAAGTCGGGCATCAACATGCTGTATCCGGAAATGAGGCTCGGCGAGTGGAAGGAATTAGCGCGTAAATCCGGTTCGTCCCCCGCCCTTGCCGGCACGCATTTGATCCGCGTGAACGAAACAGAGAGCCGCCAGGTGTTTACCGTCGTCCGCCCTATCCGTTCGGTCAGCTCCTTGCACGATATCGGCCTGATCGCCATCGATGTTGACGCGAAGCTGTTCGAGGGGATCATCGAACCGCTGAATGCCGTAACCCACGGCGACGCCCTGATCGTGGACGAATACGGAAAAGTCGTGTATAACGCCGATCCCGCCAAGCTGGGCGAGGATTTAAGCGGCAGCCCCCTGCTTGCGCCGGCCGCGGGTACGCGGGGCAGCTTCCATTTGGACATCGGCGGCCGGCCTTACATCTGCGTTTACACCTCGTCGGCGCAAACCGGCTGGAAAACGCTGGTCTACATTCCTTTAACCGAACTGCTGGCGCCGATGAAGCAAAACCGCGATAAACTGATGATCACGACGTTGTCCGTTATTTTTTTCGCCCTGCTCGTGGCCATCGTTATCTCCTACGCGCTTACGAAGCCGCTGAAACGGACGGTGCAGCTGATGAAGCAGGTGCAGCGCGGCAAGCTCGACGTTCGGGTTAACGTCAAATACAATGACGAAATCGGCCTTTTGGGCAGCCAGTTCAACCGGATGATCGCCCGCGTGAAAGAGCTGCTTCACGAGGTGGCGGAAACGGAAAAAAGCAAGCAAAAAGCCGACATGCTGGCGCTGCAAAACCAGATTAACCCGCATTTTATCTACAACACGCTGGAATCGATCCGCATGCTGGCCGAGCTGAACGACGATGACCGGGTCGCCGAGCTGACCTATCTGCTGGGCCTGCTGCTTCGCTACAGCATTACCCGGAGCGCCGACGAGCACGTGACAGTGGGCCTGGAAATCGACCATGTGCGGAACTATTTGCTGCTGCTGCAGCTCCGTTTTCCGGACAAATTCAACTTCCGTGTGGAGATCCCGGAGCATTTTTATCCGCTGCCGATCGTCAAGCTGGTGTTTCAGCCGATTGTGGAAAACGCGGTGTTTCATGGTTTGGAAAAAAGAGAGGGCTCGGGCACCATTACAATTAGAGCGTGGAATGAGCGGAATGACGCCATCTTTACGGTGCAGGATGACGGTGTCGGAATGACGGAGGAGCGCCTCGCCTCCCTGAATCATAGCTTGACGGACGGAAAAACGGATAAATTCGGGATCGGGCTGCGCAATGTCCGGGAGCGGATCCGGCTCCATTACGGCGCGGACTCCCGGTTAACCGTCAGCAGCCGGCCGGGTGAAGGCACGACGGTTACGGTGAGAATCGCCGGCTTGCTCTGTAACGGCGCGGGGGGAGTTGGATGAGCAAGTTAAAGTATGACCACGGCTGGCTTGGAGGCCTGACCACGGCTTCGACCAAGTCGTAATGCCGAGACGTAATGCCATATTGCCGAGGTGCTGACCGCAATGCCGTACTTGACGGCCGTAATGCCGAGGTGCTGACCGCAATGCCGTACTTTCCGGCCCTAACGGACACCAGCGACGTTATTTCGGCAAAATCTAAAGCCTTCAGAATGTAACGGACACCACAGACCTTATTTGGCATTTCAGCACGCCTTTTCGGCTTTTTTCGGGCAAATAAGGGCGCCCCTGTCCGTTAGCCGCGTGCGGTCTGACCAGCAGGAATGGAAAGCTTGCGTTATTAAGGAGCCGTCTACTAGGTTTGATCCGGACGTAAACGGAATGATTCAAAGGGGGAAATCCTATGCTGCGAATCGCGATCGTGGACGACGAGGCTTCGATTCGGGAAGGGCTGGGTAAGATGATCGGCAAGGAAAGCGCCCGCTTCGCCGTTACCGGCCTGTTTGCGAACGGTCAGGAGGCGCTGGATTTCCTTAAGGCCGAGGAGCTTGACGTCATCGTCACCGATATCCGCATGCCCGTGGTGGACGGACTGGAACTGATCAAACAGGTAAAGGCCATCAAGCCGGAAATCCGCTGCATCATCATGAGCGGGTTCACCGATTTTGAGTATGCCCGGCAGGCCCTCCGGTATTCCGCGGTGGACTATCTGCTCAAGCCGATCGACAAAAAACAGCTGTTCGCCCTGCTTTACGCGCTTGATGAGGAGAAGACGGCGGCCCGCGGCAAGGAACAGCAACTCCGCTCGGGATTGCTGCTCTCTTATTTTAAAAGCTTCGCAGGAGGCTCTGGGCTTGGGCCTGACGTAAAGCTGCCGGAGCTTTCCCTGCCGGAGCCTTATTTTGTCGTATATGCAATCAAGGGCTGTCAACCGGAAGCGCTGCGCACCGGGCTTGAGCAAACCGGGAGTCTCCCCGTCCGCTGTTGGGATCTGGTCGACACCGGCGAACAGGTTCTCGCTTTAGCCTGTTATTATTCGCAACAGCCGGGCCTGGAAGAACTCCGCCAAATGGCGGCGGTTCTGGAAGCCATATGCGGTCCCCGCCGCACGCTTGCCGGCTCCAGCTTCGTATATGGCGATCCGGCGATGCTGGGCAGAGCTTATGCGGAAGCGAAAAACGCCTGCGAGCTCGGCATTTACGGAAGCCAGACGTGGAATTACCATGAGGCCGGCGGCAGTGCCGGGCCCGGCAGCGGCGGTGCGGATATCGGCGAACGGTTTGCCGCCTGCCGCGATGAATGGATCGAACAGCTGCAAATTTTAAACGTTCCCCGGGCGGTTGCCTGTTTGGAGCGGCTGTTGGAGCAGGTGCGGAAAGACCGCCCTCCGCTTGAATCCATTATTTTACTATGCCGTCTTGTAGTGGGCACCTTCTCCGCCGAACTGCACGAATGGAGCAAAATATGGCCGCACGCCAAAGCCAAACAGTTGGAAGCCGAGTTGTTGTCCTGCCTTAGCTTTGATGAAATCCGGCAAAAATTTCTGGCCGAATTGGCCGGCGCTTTGCAACAGATCCGGGCCGGTCGCCTGGCGCAGGCGGGGAAATCGGTCGAAACCGTCAAGCGCTGGATCGCCGAACATTACAACCAGCCGGCCGAATTGAGCCAGCTCGCTCGTATGGTTTATTTGACGCCCAGCTACCTGAGCAAGCTGTTCAAACACGAGACCGGCATGACGATCACCGATTACCTGATTGAGGTGAGAATCAAAAAAGCGAAGCTGCTGCTGCGCAAATCAAACGAGCTGAAAATCCACGAAATCGGCTGCGAGGTCGGTTATCCCGACCCGGCCTATTTCAACAAGCTGTTCAAGCGCATGGTCGGGGTGACGCCTAACGAGTACAAAAAGATATCGCAATAAGGTAAGGTCGTATCACTGCCTGCGGTTCCGTCCGTTTCTGTACAATAACGGGCCTAAGCGCAGGCTTTACAGGTTAACAAGTTTATTGCGATTCCTCGTAGTTGACATCTTTTTGGTAGGAGTAGACAAGTCCCCCTCCTGCGGCCAACAAAACCACAGGTATAATGATCCACCATAAATTCAGGTCAAAAAGGCTGTAGCTGAAATTTCCGCTTCCGGGTTTGATGCCCTCCAAAGCCGAGACGATAAACCCCGTGCAAATGACGATAACTCCCGCCAACAACGAGGTACACCCCAAAAACAATTTGGTCATAGACGACGTTTCCCCCTCCGAACTCAAACGCATTTCCGGCAGGAAAAGATCTCCCTCCCCAGCGAGTATTGTTATGTACTTCCATTATTGCAGATCCCACCCATCTTATAAAGCTCGGGAAAACCCGCTGGAACGATCAGAAAATAACATAGTTCCGCTTGCATCTCATCTCCGCGCTTGAAACGAGCGAAATTGGTGATGAACAAAGCCGGCCATCACGGCTAACCAGGCGGTGATCGCGATAACCCCCATGCTCCGTGGGATCAAGACCAAAAAGGGCAGTTTTAAGGCCTGCGACAACTGGTAAGTGCTGGTCGTATACATGGCGAGCGGGAACACCATCCCCCAAAATTGCGGATCGTAAGTCAGCGGGTAACGGTGGTAAACATGACGCCACACCATCAAAATAAACAGCAGCGGAATCCACCATGTTCCCGTAATCCAAAAAAACAAAGTAAACCCTCTTAAATAAGGGACGAGTTCAGTCAGAAACGGCCAATCGGCCGCATGCAGCATCAGGGTGGAGCCGGCCAGCGTCGTGATCGCAACCGCCCCCATGTTGATCCAATAAGGCGGAGTAAGCGCCGAATATTTCAGGTCGACAAAAGTAAACCGGTAAAATATTAACGTGATGATGTTCAGATACAGCATACAGCCGAGCAAATACATGCACAGTGTAAAAAACAGGACGATCTCCCGGCCTTCCGCCATGTAGGAGGAAATTAACGTGCCGAGAACGGAAACGGATTGGGTGGCGACAGCGGCGATCAGCCAGGCTCCGTTAATGCCTTCGGCCAGCGTAGGCTTCTCTTTTCTGACGGTAACGGCCGTAAAAAAAGTATACATAATGATGACCCAAAGCAAGATGCCGAATATCCAAAGCCCTGTGGAAATTTTGCCGTTATGCGCTACAACCACCCATTGGCTGCCATACACGCAGGTCGCCGCCGTGCAGGTAAAAAAGCCCGGCCCCTGGCTGTGACTGGTCAAATCTTTGCTAAACCTCGGAAAATATTTAATGAGACGAATCAGCGTCAGTACCCACAACGTAACATAGATGCAGGTGTTCAAATACAGCAGCAGCCTGGGAACAAACGGAATCCCCAGCAAATGCAGCGCAATGGACAACGTCCCGGTGGCCATCGCCATTGAAAAATAACCCGGAAACAGGTGTTTGATCTTTTCGGCCATCACCCTTAACATCCTTAACCATCCCCGCCTTTTAAGACTTGACTTCCATCTATTCTTCCCTCACGCTCAGAAACTTAAATTTAGCTTACCACGATTTAAAATAACAATATTGTGACTGAACTAACCCGGTATCTTAACAGCATCGCAAAAACATAATGATATTTTCAGGCAAAACATAGTATGATGTTGTCGAAGTTCAGCTCTTTTTTGGACCTATTTTTTGAAAGGGGTTTCATATGAAAAAGATTTGGATCGTCTATTTGCTGCTGATCGCCTGCTTTGCGCTCTACGTGCTGGATTTCCGGGCGCAGCAGAGCCGCATGAACGAGCAGTGGGGAACGGGCGGCCTGCGCGGGGAAATCGACGAAAAATACGTCATGGTGACGTTCCAAATGGGCATCGATTACTGGAAAAGCGGGCTGAAAGGCTTTGAGGACGCGGCCCAGGCCTTAAACGTATCGGTGGAATACCGCGGCTCCACCCAGCGCGACGTCCATGAGCAAATCACCGTATTGGAGCAGGTCATCGCCAAAAAACCGGCCGGCATCGCCATCTCCGCCATCCATCCCTCCCTGCTGACGGCCACGATCAACAAAGCGGTCGACGCCGGCATCCCGGTCGTATTGTTCGACTCCGACGCGCCGGGGAGCAAAGCGTATTCCTTCCTCGGCACCGACAATTACGCGGCAGGGGTCGAAGCCGCCCGCAAAATGGCCGAGCTGACGGGCGGCCAAGGGGAAGTCGCCGTCGTCACCACGCCGGATCAGCAAAATCATCAGGAGCGCACGAACGGGTTCGCCGATACGATTGCCGCGGAATTTCCCGGGATTCGGATCGTCGACGTCAAAAACGGAAAAGGCGATCAGCTCGCTTCCCGGCAGGCCGCGGAGGAAATTTTGCGGGCGCATCCCGGTGTCGGCGGCATTTTTGCCACGGAGGCGAATGGCGGCATCGGCGTGGCCGAAGCGGTGCGGGCGGCCGGAGGCGGGTCTAACGCGGGCAGCGGCCCCCGGATCATCAGCTTCGACACCGACAAAGGCACGCTCGACCTTGTCAAAAGCGGGGATATCGCCGCGACCATGGCCCAGGGCACCTGGAACATGGGGTATTGGTCCCTGCAGTTTTTGTTTTCGCTGAAGCATGGGTTGGGCGGCTCCTCCAATCCCGGGGCTCCGCGGATTCCCAAGCAGGCGGACACCGGCATCACCGTCGTGACGCAGCAGAATGTGGACGATTACTATGCCAAATAAACGTTACGGGAAAAGCTGGGAGCTGCGCCGTTTCACCCTGAACAATTTGCCGATCCGCTACAAATTGATCGTGCATTTTTTGCTGATCAGCATCCTTCCTTCCCTCGGCCTGGGCTTGCTGACCAACTGGACGGTCGATCGCATCATCGAGCGCCAAATTACCGACAATACGCTGCAACTGATCGGCAAAGTGAACAAATCGCTGGAAACCTACGTGGAAAATTTGCAGAACATGACCTACTTTATCTCGTTTAACCCGGAGGTGCTGCGGTTTCTTGAGGGGCAATCCGAAGCGGGGGCCGGGGACGGTATGCGGGTTGATGCCTTGGCGGCAACGGAAGGCGATAGAGCCGGGGCACTTGCGAAGACGGGGAACGTATCGGGTACAGGTTCGGGTTCGAGCAAACTTGCCGATCGGGGTGAGGCGGCGGGTACGGACCATTACGAAATCCGCAAATTTCTGCAGGGCTTTACAACGTTATATTCCGAAGTGGCCGGCATTTTGGTTGTAAACAGCCAGGGCGATTACATCAGCAACGAAATGTACGCCAGAACTCCGGAAAAGCTGACTGCGGAAGACTGGTACAAGGAGGCGGTGCGGAGCAAAGGCATCTTCAAGGTGATCGGCCACCCGCATCAGCGCAATGTAACGACGCACGTAAGCTACAAGGACAGCGAGGTCGTTTCGGCCGTCAGGGCAATTCTCGACCCCGACACCCAGCAGGTCAAAGGCGTTGTGCTGATCGATTTGAAACTCCGCGTGATCGCCGAAACCGCGCAGGACATCAGGTTGGGCAAAACCGGATATTTGACGGTGCTCGATCAGGAAGGACAACCGATATACGCCCCGCCGGAGCCTTACACCGACAACATCCCGCTGGACCGGATGGACCTGGAAGGCTCGGGCACGTATTCGGCACGGGCCGGCGGACGCGACCTGCAGTTCATTTACCGCGTCTCCCCGTTCACCGGCTGGACGACGGTCGGCGTTTTTACGATGAAGGAGTCGGCCGCGGAAATGCGGGAAATCCGCTTTTACGTCGTCAGCTTCGTGTTTGTCGTCTGCCTGCTGGGCATGACCGCTTCCTTTTATTTGGCCCACTCGATCTCCAGGCCGATCGCCCAGCTCACGTCCTTCATGCAGAAAGCGCAGTCCGGCGACCTGACGATCCGCCACTGGAGCGACCGCACCGACGAGATCGGCCATTTGGGCCGCAAGTTCAACGCCATGCTGCTGCAAATCAACCGGCTGATTTCGCTGACCGAGCTGCAGGAGCGGCAAAAACGGGAAGCCGAGCTGCGCAGCCTGCAGGCGCATATCAAGCCGCATTTCCTGTACAACACGCTTGATACGATCCATTGGATGGCCCGCCGCAAAAGCGCGGACGATATCGCCGAGATGGCGGAATCGCTGTCCAAGCTGTTTCGGATCGGTCTGAGCAAAGGCAACGACATCATTCCGCTGAGCGACGAACTCGAGCATGTCCGCAGCTATTTGCAAATCCAGCATGTCCGGTACCAAAACAAGCTGGACTATACCCTGCATATCGCCCCGGAACTTCAAGGCGTTTACGTCTTGAAGCTGATCCTGCAGCCGATCGTGGAAAACGCGATTTATCACGGAATTAAGGAGCGCCGGGGGCCCGGTCATATCGTGATCGAGGCAGCCGAAGACGGCGGCGCGCTTGCGATCACGATCCGTGACGACGGTAAAGGCATTCCCCCCGACCGGCTGGCTCAGCTGCAAAGGCAGCTGCAGTTTGCGGGGTCAGCCGCCGCGGCCGAGTCCCCCGGGCCGAAGCCTGAATCGGCCCCCGATTCCGCGGACGGCAAAGGGTACGGCATGCTGAACGTGCAGGCGCGGATCGCTTTGACGTTTGGCGCCAAATACGGAATCGCCATCCAAAGCGAATTAGGACGGGGAACGGTCGTAACGATGACGCACCCGCTGATCCGGGATAACAACGTACGTTGGGAGAGGATAAACCATGAGTGATCGTATGGAAAAAAACATGAACGAAAACAGCCTGTCCCCCGCCTTCCGCTGGAAAGTGCTGATTGCCGACGATGAGATGATTATTCGGGAGGGCATCCGGGACAGCGTCAATTGGGATCAGCTCCGTCTTGCGGTTGCGGCGGAAGCCGAAGACGGCGAAGAAGCGCTGGAGCTGGCCGTCCGGCACGGCGTTCACATTCTGCTCGTGGACCTCAACATGCCGATCATGGACGGCATCGAGCTGATGAAGCGCGTCCGTAAGCAGCTCCCGGGCTGCAAAATCGTCATTATTACCGGCCATGACGAATTCGCCTACGCGCAAAAAGCGATCCGCCTTCAGGTCAAAGATTATATCCTCAAGCCGGCCAATCCGGCGCAGCTCGAAAAGGTGCTGCTGCAGGTCCGGACGGAGCTTGAGGAGGAGGCGGCCCGGCAGCTCCACTGGCAGGCCGCCTCCCGGCAAATTTCCCGCAGCTATCCGCTGCTGCGGGAACGATTTTGCCAGGAATGGATGGACGGCAGCATGACGGAAGCCGAGATTTTGGAGCAGCTGCAGTTTCTGAAGCTGCCGGCCGCCTGCCCGGACTGGCTTGGCGTGATCCGTCTGCGCGAGCCGGCCGGGGCGCCGGCGGCCATGAAGGAATCCGAACGCCAGCTGTACCTGTTTGCGATCGAAAATATCGCTTCCGAATTGCTCTCCTCCTCCCCCAAGGCGATGTTCCGCGACCCGTTCGGACTCATCGTCGTACTGCTGTGGAGCCTGGAGGCGGAAGCGGATTTCCACCGCATTGAAACTGCGGTGCGCACCAACCTGAAAATCGCTGTCGACGTTCATCTGGCCGAAGGCGGCGGCTGCGGCGGGGTGACGGACCTGCCCGCCGTTTACCGCAGCGGCAAAGCCGCGGTGATGAAGGAGACCCCCGTCTCGCCTTTGGTGCGCCGGGCCAAACAGTACATGCTGGAGCACTTCTCCGACCGCCGGCTGACGCTGGAAAAGATGGCCGGGGCGCTGCAAACCTCCTCCGTGTATTTAAGCCGGGTGATCAAGCAGGAACTAGGCGCCTCGTTCAACAGCTATTTGACGCAAATCCGCATCCGCCGCGCGGCACAGCTGCTGAACGCGACGGAGCTGACGATCGCGGAAATCGCCGAACAGGCCGGCTATGAAACGCAGCATTACTTCAGCACGGCGTTTAAGCGGGCAACCGGCATTTCCCCGCTCCAGTACCGCAAAGGCGCGTTCAACCTCAAAGAAGAAGGAACCGAGTGACCTCCGGTTCCTTCTTCTTTTTGCTCGGGAAGTATCTTGTCGTATTCGCTAACGGACACAAAAGACCTTATTTGCTGATTTCCCGGACATTTCCCGCTCTAACGGACACCACAGCCTTTATTGGGGCTCGGTTGAGGCGATTTGGCCGGTTTTTGCGGAAATAACGTCTTCTCAGTCCGTTACATTTTTTTGATCCCCGGTTTTTGCAGCAATAGAGTCCCTGGTGTCCGTTACATCACCTTACGGCAGCCGCGTCCTTCCCCCAGCACGCCGATTTCAAAGTTGCGCCAAAACTTAGTTGGATTTTTATAAAAAGAGTAGATTCATTGTAAATACGCGCCCCCATGTCTCTTGTTATACTCACTTTTGCAAACGCATTCAAATTATTGAATTCACAAATCGGGAGGTTGGGTCATGAAGAAATTTTCGGCAATCCTGCTGGCGCTGGTCGTTGTTCTGACGCTGGCGGCATGCGGAAACGGCGGGGCTGGCGGCAATGGAGCCGGGGGCAGCGGGGCAAGTGGCGGTAACGAGACCGGTAGCAGTACTGGCAACGGCGGCGGAAACTCCGGCGCCAGCAAAGGCACGGTTGGCCTCTCCATGCCGACGAAATCGTCGGAGCGTTGGGTGGGTGACGGCCAGAACATGGCGAAGGAATTCGAAGCGCTTGGTTACGCTGCGGATCTGCAATACGGGGAAGACGTCATCGAAAATCAGGTGTCGCAAATTGAAAATATGATCACAAAAGGCGTCAAAATTTTGGTGATCGCGGCGATCGACGGCGGCTCGCTGACCGATGTGCTGCAAAAAGCCCATGATCAAGGCATTCAGGTCATCGCCTACGACCGCTTGATCATGAACAGCGAATATGTCGATTACTACGCCACCTTCGACAACTTCAAGGTCGGCGTGCAGCAGGCCGCTTACATTGAAGAGAAGCTGGGCCTCAAGGACGGCAAAGGCCCGTTCAACATCGAGCTGTTCGGCGGCTCGCCGGACGACAACAACGCTTATTTCTTCTATGACGGCGCCATGTCGGTGCTGCAGCCATATATCGACTCGGGCAAACTGGTCGTGCGCAGCGGACAAACGAAAATGGAGCAAATCGCCACGCTGCGCTGGGACGGAGCCACCGCCCAGGCGCGGATGGACAATTTGCTGAGCGCCCACTATTCGACGGAAAACGTTGACGCCGTGCTGTCCCCATACGACGGCATCAGCATTGGCATCCTCTCCTCGCTCAAAGGCGTGGGATACGGCACCGGCGACAAGCCGCTGCCGATCGTGACCGGCCAGGACGCCGAGCTCGCTTCGATCAAATCGATTTTGGCGGGCGAACAAACGCAAACGGTATTTAAGGACACGCGTGAGCTCGCCAAAAAGGCGGTGGCCATGGCGCAAAGCATTCTCGAAGGTACGGAGGCCGAAGTGAACAATACGGAAACGTATGATAACGGTGTGAAGGTTGTCCCTTCCTATTTGCTGGAGCCGGTCTCCGTGGATAAGGACAACGTGGAAAAAACGCTGGTCGAGACCGGTTATTACACCAAAGAGGAGCTTGGTTTGTAGTTCCGGCCGGGGATACACGAACGGCGGAATGGCATCACAGCAGGCCGGTACAGCGGCAAACCGGCACCCGCGGCGGACGGCTTTCCCGGCCGCCGCTGTTTTACATCAATGCGGCAGAAAGGCAGGTGGCGGCATTTGCAAAAATTGATTTTGGAAATGCGGGGCATCACCAAAACGTTTCCCGGCGTCAAGGCGCTCAGCGACGTCAATTTAAAGGTGGCGGAAGGCGAAATCCACGCGCTTTGCGGGGAAAACGGGGCCGGCAAATCGACCCTGATGAAAGTGTTAAGCGGCGTTTATCCGCACGGCACCTATGAAGGGGATATTTTGTTTAACGGCCAGGTTTGCGAGTTCAAGGATATCAAGCAAAGCGAACAGTTCGGCATCGTCATTATCCATCAGGAGCTGGCGCTGATCCCGTATCTGTCGATCGCGGAAAATATTTTTCTCGGCAACGAACAAAAAAAGCGCGGACTCATCGACTGGAACGAAACGACGATTAAGACGCGGAAGCTGCTCGAAACCGTCGGGCTGGACGAATCGCCGGCCACCCGGGTGCTCGATCTCGGCGTCGGCAAGCAGCAGCTGGTGGAGATCGCCAAAGCGCTGGCCAAGCAGGTCAAACTGCTCATCCTGGACGAACCGACGGCGGCGCTCAACGAAAGCGACAGCGAAAACTTGCTGGCGCTCATTCTCGAATTGAAAAAACAAGGCATCACCTCGATCATCATCTCGCACAAATTAAACGAAATCAGCAAGGTGGCCGATTCGATCACGATTTTGCGGGACGGCAAAACGATCCAGACGCTCGATATGAAGGCGGACAAGGTGACCGAGGACATGATCATCAAAGGCATGGTCGGACGCGATTTAACCCACCGATACCCTGAACGGGAGCCCCGCATCGGCGAGGTCATCTTCGAGGTTCGGGGCTGGGAAGCCCACCATCCGCAGCAGGAGGAGCGAAAGGTGCTGGACGATATCAACCTGACGATCCGCCGCGGCGAAATCGTCGGGATCGCCGGCTTGATGGGCGCGGGCCGAACGGAGCTGGCGATGAGCATCTTCGGGCGTTCTTACGGCAGACATATTAAAGGCCAGCTGTTCCTGCACGGAAAAGAGGTCCGGTTCAACTCCATCAGCCAGGCCATTGAGCACGGGGTCGCTTATGTCACCGAGGACCGCAAGCAGTACGGGCTGATTCTGATCGACGATATCAAGCGGAACATTTCGCTCACCAGCCTCGGCAGGCTGTCCCGCCGCGGCGTCATTCACGAGCAGGAGGAAGTGCTTGTCGCGGAGGAGTACCGGAAGAAGCTCAATATCAAGACGCCGAGCATTTTGCAAAAAACGGTCAACTTAAGCGGCGGCAACCAGCAAAAGGTCGTGCTCAGCAAATGGATTTACGCACAGCCGGAAATCCTCATCCTCGACGAGCCGACGCGCGGCATCGATGTCGGAGCCAAATACGAAATTTACTCCATCGTCAATCAGCTCGCGGACGAGGGCAAAGGGATATTGTTCATTTCTTCGGAGCTGCCGGAAATTCTCGGCATGTGCGACCGCATCTATTGCATGAGCGAAGGGCGGATTACCGGGGAGGTCGCCCGCAAGGATGCGACGCAGGAAGTGTTGATGAAATCGATGACTCGAGGCAGGGGGTAGGCAGATGCAAGCAGTTAGCGAACTTTTCCGCAAAAATATCCGCCAGTACGGGATGATCATCGCGCTGGTGTTTATCACGGTGTTGTTTCAAATTTTGACCGATGGGATTCTGCTGAAGCCGCTGAACATCACGAATCTAATTTTGCAAAACAGCTACATTCTCGTGCTGGCGATCGGCATGGTGCTCGTCATCATCACCGGACATATCGATTTGTCCGTCGGTTCGGTCGCGGCGTTTATCGGTGCGCTGGCGGCGATCATGATGGTCAACTGGCAGGTGCCCACGTTTCTGGCGGTGATCCTGGCGCTGGTCATGGGGGCTTTGATCGGAGCCTGGCAGGGCTTCTGGGTTGCTTACGTCAAAATCCCGGCGTTTATCGTGACGCTGGCCGGCATGCTGCTGTTTCGCGGCCTGACGATGATCGTGCTGGGCGGTCAGTCGATCGCGCCGTTTCCGAAATCGTTCCAACGCATCAGCTCCGGGTTTATTCCCGACTGGTTTGGCGGCGGCGGATTGCATATACTAACGATCGTACTCGGCATCCTTCTCTCCATCCTGTACATCTGGCAGGAATGGAAGGAACGCCGGACCCAGCTGAAATATCAGTTTGAAGTGCCGCCGATGTGGACGTTTATGCTGCAAATCGTCGTGCTGGTGGCGGTGATTAATCTTTTTACGCTGGTGTTGGCCACCTATAACGGCATTCCGAACATTTTGATTATCCTGTTCTTCCTGATCGTCATTTACTCCTTCGTGATGAACCGGATGGTCCCCGGCCGCCACATCTACGCGCTCGGCGGCAATGAAAAGGCCGCCACGCTGTCAGGGGTCAAGACGAAAAAGGTAACGTTCTGGGTGTTCGTCAACATGGGCACACTGGCCGCGCTCTCCGGCCTGATCTTCGCCGCCCGGCTCAATTCGGCCACGCCGAAGGCCGGCACGAACTTTGAGCTGGACGCCATCGCGGCCTGCTTTATCGGCGGCGCCTCCGCTTCCGGCGGCATCGGCACCGTGGTCGGCGCGATCATCGGCGGCCTCGTGATGGGCGTGATGAACAACGGTATGTCGCTCATCGGCCTCGGCGTCGACTGGCAGCAGGGCATCAAAGGGCTCGTCCTGCTCCTCGCCGTCGCGTTCGACATTTACAATAAGTCGAAGACGAGTTGATTCTCGTACTGCAAAAGCGAGCAGGCATTCGCCGGAATTCCGGGCGGAAGCCTGCTCGTTTTTTGTAAAAATCACCTCTCTCCCTCTCCTTGCTGGGAAATGGCTGTTACAGCGTGTCTACTTTCTAGTTTACATTCAAATAGCGGTAATTTAAGGCGTTATTTTGATCATTTTGCCCCGCTCCCGTCAAATAGCGGAACTTATTGTTCCTATTTGGGGGCCAAGATGGAAAAAGGGGGCCTTGGCCCCCCTTCCACCAATAATAGCGGAAAAAAATTCCTCTATTTCGTCTGGACTCCTACTTTGCCGAAAATAACGCCCCTTTTTACCGCTATTGCCCTGGCCTGCGGCGAGTCCTTGTCCTGCTCCCCGTCTGGCATGGGGATTACGATGGATCGGGGCTTGCGAAAGGCGGCGAAATGCAAAAGTGCAGGCGATTTGCGCCAATAACTCTCGATCAGGGCTGTTCAAATGTAAAAGTGCAGTTCATTTTCGTTCATTCGACTATTTTTTTCCAATTCTACGCAAAACAACTGTATTTTTGCATTTCACTCGCGCTTTAAGGGCTTTTGGCGAAATATCAACTGCATTTTTGCAGTTGATTGGGTCACGCCCCCCTTCTCGATCGTCAACCTGGCTATCTGGCCACACTTCTGCAGCGCGCCCGGCGCATACGAAATTATTGTTCCGGAGATTCTGCCGGACTCATCTTTGACTCGGCCTCTTCGCGAGTGATGACCGTAAACTGCTGGTCCCCCAACTTGATCAGGCTGCCTGCCGGCACATCCAGCTTCATGCCTAGGGAAACCACTACACGATACGGATACGCGGACTCCTTCATGCCTTCGTCCCCAGCCCCGGTAGACTCGTTGGACTTGGAATTGGAAGCATCGTCAAGCTGATCGGTGCCGGAAGCGCCGGATGGGTCTGTCACGGTTCTATCAGTTTTGCCGGCCGGATCGGTCTCGGTGTTATTCGTTTTATTGGTTGCGTCGGCTGCACCAGTTTTATTGGTTTTATTGGTTTTATTGGTTTTATTGCTTGTATCGCTTGTATTGCCTTTATCGTTCTTATCGCTTGTATTGCTTGTATCGCTTGTATTACCTTTATCGCTTTTATCGCTTGCATTGGCTTTATTGTCTTTATTGGTTGCATCCGTTGTATTGGTTGCATCCGTTGTACCAGTTGTGTTGGTCTTGTTCGCTGCATTGGTTCCACCAGTTCCACCGGTTGAAGCGGCTTTCTTATCTCCGGATACACTTTCATTCACATGTTCCTTCGTATCTTTCGCAGCGTCTCCTTCACTTCCCCCTGCGCCAGCCGCTGCATCGTCGCTCTTTGCTCCAACTGTTCCTGCGGCTCCGCCGGCCGCGCCGTTCGGGTCGGCCGTCCCTGAATCCCCGGCAGCGGGACTTTCAGCGGTACAATTGCTTCCGTATTTCAAATTTGTAAATTGCTGAGCGGGCGCCCCTGAAGACTCGATCGTCAAGGCCGACGGAACAAAGGCAGCACACTGCTCCGCCCCAGGGAACAGAAATACGAGTGAAGTTGTCTCCGTACCGTCGTCGCCCACCACATTGTCAGCATATACAAGCGCCTCTGGTTCCTCTGCCTGAGCAGGCGGTTGGGTTGCCGCAACAGGCGCTTTTGGCCCAAGCATCCCTTGTTGCTGCATCACGATTAAAATACCGGCAATCACAACGAGGCCGGAGGCCAAAACGATCATGGTCGCGCTGACTTTTTTCCCGTTTTGGGCAAAAAATCGCTTCAGCGGCGGGGAGAGCGCAAGACGCGCTTCAGCAAACACCTTCGCCAGCGACGCTCCAGCTTTCTCGAAGTAAAGGGTGCGGTATTCTTTACTCTTAAATGCGCTTCTGTCATGCTTGTCAAAATACGTTAGCAGCGCCGCGGCGTAGGCCGGAACAAGCCCCCCGGACTCGGCAAAAAACGGATGGCCTTGCGACCAAAGCATGAACTCGTAAACCGTTTCCTTATCCTTGGCATGCTGATGGAGGTACTCCAACACTTGATTGTAATCGGCAAGCCCGGATTTGGAGTCTTGATAAAAGGCCAGCACGATTTTTCCAAATTGCGTCAATTCGATACTGGACCGCAGCCACTCGCGTCCCAGCTCCTGTACCCGCTTCATGTCGCCCGCGGACAATCTATGAAAAATATCCTCCATCGGCTCGCGCAACGTAAACCATTCGTACAGCGCCTGCAGTATGGCGGCATGAGCGCGCTGCCGGCCCTCAAGCTGCACACCGGCAAAAGCGTCCGCTCCACCTAAAAACGCGGCGGATACCACCTGATCCTGGGTCAGCTTATCCGGCTCCAGTTCATTCAACAGCAGGTTTTTGGCGGCAAGCGAGAGAAGCTCCGCCAATTCCGAATCCGCCACGGTCATTCCGCTGTCAGGCAGCGGCGTTCTTTCCCATTTGCGGATATTTTCCAGGGCCAAGTGTACGGCAGTCAGCAAGCGCTGCTGCTTGCGAAGCTTGTCCGTAAGACTTTCAACGGCATATTCCTTAAAGGAAGCGTTCCGCAGCAAATCCGGCTGGACGATCGCCCAGCTATGCACGATGTTCAGAACTTCCTTGGGCCCGTGCGCTTCCGCAAACTTGTTGCGGATGTAGGGTTCAAACAATCTGTCGGATAACTCGTCAAGCTTCAGGACCGTGCCAAAAAAGGCTTTGCTCAGTTCCGGCTGGCTCTCGGTCAAAGCGTACAAGGCATAGGCTAACTCCATCTGCCCTTCCGTCAGCGCGTTGTTAATCGCATGGATCAAATAATTGACCAGCTTGGGGCCATAATTCCGGCTATCCAGCCGGTAATAATCCCTGAAGCATTCCACGACCGCCAGCTCGGCTATATTCCGCTGTTTTACCCGGTCAAATTCCCGGTCAAAGGCGGCAAGGAATATATCGTTCAGCCGCAGGCTCGAATCCGGGGCGCCCGCAGGCTCCAAATAACCAAGCAACCCCCGCAGCACCGTTAATTTATGATTTTCATATAAATCTAGGTGGCCCGTTTCAATCCGATAAAACACGCACAGCTCATGGTAACCGGACAACAAAGCCCGGCTCTGCGGCTCCCTGGCCGCAAGCATCTCATCCGCAAAGCGATGGAAGTCCTCCAAGCTTTCCAGCTCGCCTATCTTGCTCCAAACAAAATCGAGGTAAGGCTGTCTGCCGTCATCCACCTCATCCTGCGGCAGCCGCCCGGAAGCGAGATCGAACACATATTCTTTTTCGATTTCCCGGTCACTCGGCCGCAAGCTTCCGCGCTCTACGAATTGCAGATGAATGTGTTTGCGGCTCTGCGGCTCCTTGGCATAAGTGAGGAATCCAAAGCGCCGGCGCAGTTCAAACGGCAGACTGGCGAACAACACTTTGAGCAGCGCCGCGGCGTATTGCGTAATCTGCTCCGCCGGAACGTCCAGCGCAACATATACTTTTT
Source organism: Paenibacillus oralis (assembly GCF_003863965.1). GTDB lineage: Bacteria > Bacillota > Bacilli > Paenibacillales > Paenibacillaceae > Fontibacillus > Fontibacillus oralis. The sequence goes on along the minus strand of NZ_RRCN01000001.1, from coordinate 2,515,990 downwards.
TTCTGCCTTCCCCAACCGCGGTCATGACGGCAAAAAGCAGCTGTTTAAAGCTCTTCTCATTCAATTTCAGCTCATCCAGCAATTCGCCCGCCGGCAAACCGGATGGACCGTTCTGCTGAAGCAGCGGGTTCCGCGCACGCTGCGGGAGATCCTCCAGCTCCGGCAGTACCCGGCCGATCTCCTGGAAGTATTTTTCGGCATAATCCGCTTCAAAATAACGGCCGTAATCGGTCACGATCTCATCCCGCCGCGCGGACGGAATCACATAGTTATGAGTAAGAAACGCGCTGCGCAAGCCGGTAAAATCCACCGGCTGATAAATGCTCCGTCCCAGCACCGTATCTCCGCCATCGGTATGGAACAAATGGATCGCCGGCGGATAACTGCCGGCCTCCTTCTCGCCCCGGGAAGCCAGTTCCGCAGGAGCGTCGTATACGCAAAATGGATGGAGCTGTTTCTTGATAAACACGGAGTCCAGCCCGTCCGATGCCGCGACCGTATCAAAACCTTCCGTTCCGCGAAATAACCCGCTCCGCTCCCTTGTATAGATTTGCTGTTGAATCATTGCGGGAGATGCTTGCTTCACGATCATTCTCTCCCCTCAATGTAATTCAATTTGTACAGCAGCCAAATGAATGGCTCATCCACGCGAATCGGCTGCACGACATTTTGCAGCTTCTGGTCGATCGGGTTGCTGCCGAGCGCGGATACCGCGAAATATCCCGTGTTTTTGAAATATACGTCCATCGTACCTTTAAAAGGCCGGTCCACTTTCTCAATAAAGCGGCGGATTTCGCCATCGATATTTTCAAATTCGGTCACATTAAAATATTTGCGGTGCACCACATGATTAAAAATATTGCTGTTCGACTTGATATACTCTCCTTCTTCATCCTTCAAGGCGTGCAGCATATCGCTTTTCGTCAGCACAACCGCGGTCGGGATGTCCGTTTTCCCCTTATCCTCATAAGCGATAAAATCCCCAAACATCGTCAGCACCACATCGCGCGGTTCATCATATTGCGATACCCATTCGCCCGGTTTGTCTCCGGCGTTGATGCGGATTTTCTCGCGAATGGAGCGAATTTGCAGTGGATCGACCATAAACAGCAGGCCTGAAGAGTTTTTGATATGCTGTCCTTGCAAGCCAAGATAGTCCTGATCCACCATACCTTCTCCCGCCACGTCAAAGAAAACCAGCGTTAGCGGCGGCTTCGACTCATCCTTGAACACAAACTGAAAAATAAACGGTTCCTGCATTTTCTCTTTCTGAGTCGATGGCAAGAGTTCACCGCGCTCAAACAGCGGCTCTTCATAGATGGTCCGGAATTTACGGCTGATTTCGGCGTTAAGCGGCATACAAGCCGCGTCAAAATGATCCGCCGTCGTATTTTGCAGGGTGTGAATCAGCGAAGTCATATAAACGGATTTCCCCACCTGGGAAGCTCCAATGATGGAAATAATATTGCTGGGTACTTTGCCCGCCGTTACCGGAAGCTCGTTATGACAGTGCGGACATAATCTGCGCCGGGTCACTTCCCCATAGCGGTCGTTTAATCCGGTCAGGACATGATCCGAATAGATCAGATGCTCTTCCGGAACGTCCTGAGGACGCAAAATCGCCTCAATTTCATAGACGGTATCGAGACCAAATCGCTCCCTGTATTTATTCAGCGCTTCGTCCTCGCCAAGCGCGTAATCCTCATCGTCTTCACGATAATGCGTCGCCCTGAAGACGACTTCATCGGGTGCGAATTTACTGAAGCAATAGGGGCATACAATATCATAAAATAACGGCCGCGCTTCGGCTTGGGGTTTCTTTTTAAACAAATCAAACAGACCCATCGTGTTCTTTCCTCCTCCTTGCTCGCAGTACATTTACTCCGGAATCAGTTCATACAGTCTCCCGTACTTAGGGCCGTCGGTAAAAAACAGCCTTACGTAATCGTTTTTCCCTACCTCGATCGGAGGCAAGGTGCTTCTGCCCGGCGGGAAATCCCTGAGAAAAGGATATACGGTCCCGTCGTCTGTACTTACCGGATAATTGCCCTGCTTTTTTACATAACAAAGCGCTTCTTTCGGAATCTCCACTTCCGCGAGCACCGAGATTTGCACCGTTTTATATTTGCGCAGCAGACCGCTCTTATGGGAGATGGAATAGCGGATTTTGGCCCGACCCGTGCTGAACTCCACGGTGTTCCGCGCGTCAGGCTGATCGATCAAACATTTGTCTCCGTCCTCCATCATGCAGGCATAAACCGTATAGGCGACGAGTCCAATCGTGTCGATCCGGTCCACATACCCTCCCGCCGCTTTGTATTCTTCACGGGTATACAGCTTCAACCCGGCGGCAGCAGGGGGATAACGATACTCCCCCTGCGGCTCCCGGTCTGCAGACCGCTTGCCGATATAAACCGCCTGTATTCCTTCAGGCCACTGCCACTGCAGCTTGCAGCGATCCTCATCGATTTTGTAACTAAGCTGTGTGATGAGCGGCAAGCCTTCTTCCGCCTCGACGAATCGCATCGCTATGCCCCCTTTGCCCTTTAAAATCCGCTATTGCGCCGGTTTCGGGCAGGTTCCTGATATCCGGCCGCGCCGCTCTGAACAGCAGCCCCTCTGCGGCGCATAGCAGACCGGACACCGTCCGCCGGGACCGGTACGGCAAGCGTGAACATCGTCATCACGGCGGCCAGCACGAGGCAGGCCAACAGCCGGATCATCGCGTCTCCCGGTTGCCATCCGCCGAGGCCCCACTCCAGCAGGAGGCCCGCAAGCAGTCCCGATACGGCCCCGCCGATCGTAAAGCTTTTCGCCAAATACCGGTTATCGAACATCATTCCGAGCGCCAGGCCAAGCAGCGCGCCGAGCCCGAGCACAAACACGATTCTCAGGATCATGTAATACGGGCTATTTTCCATTGTCCCGGTACGTTCCGTCACTAAAGTGCGTTCATCCTGATTGTTGTCGTATATTTTCTGGAATACAAAAGTCAGATTGGACGCATCCGCCACATCATAATATTGTCCGCCGGTCTGGGCGGCGATGTCTTGGAGCAGTGCCGCCCCCTCTATATTGCCGCCCGGCGCGCTAAGGCCAAGACCGATCGTATTTACGGCCACACCGCGGTCCTGGTAGTCGGCGAGCACTTGTGGCAGGTTAACGGAGCTGACCCCGTCCGACAGCAAAATCGCCATCGCGCCTCTGGAGCCGGACTGCCCTTTGATCTGTTCCATCGACGCTTGCAGCGCCTCGCCGATATCCGTTCCCGCATTCGTGGGCTCAAGCGCATCGATCGCGGCGTTCACTTCGTTTTTTACCCCCTGATCACGGACACGAACGAAAGGCTGAATGAGCACGGGCTGATCATCGAAACTGATGACCGCCACCTGCTTGCCGCTGTCCATTTGCCCGACCAGGGATTTTGCCGCTTCATAGCGGAGGTCATCCGGATCGGTCTCCTGCATGCTCCCGGAGTTATCAATAATCAGGACGATATCTTTCACCGTTCTCGCCCGTCCTACATTCAGCTCATATAAAAACTCAAAAAGCGCTCCCGCGAGCAGAAGCATGACCAAGGTCACCGGAACGAGCAGTTTCCACGAAGTACCGACATACCGCTGCCTCCAAGACGCCCCGCTCAGACGGGGGGAGATCATTTCCGCAATCAGGCAGAATAACCCGACGGACAAGGCCAAAAGGCCAAAATAAAGCCCCACCACGACAAATCCGGGCAGCCTGCCCGATAGCTCGCCAAGCAGCAGTTCGCCGATAACGGCCCCAACCGCTCCGCCGATGAGACTGAACAGCACCAGGAGCCAGTTTATTTTACGCTGCATACGTGCACTTCCTTCCTAAAGAGGTAGTTCAAAAAGTCATCTTTTGAGCCTGACTTTTTGAACTCTCATCATAATTTTGGGGGGCGGGCAGGTCAACAGAGCTCTGGCAGCCTGGATTGGTCGATTCCATGGAACTCGTACCCGTTCTTAACATAAGTCTCATAGTATACTTTCCCGTTTACGTAATACATCAGGTCTTCGGGGTGGAAGCCGCCCATTAGGTTCAGCTTCTCTACGCCGCTGCTGCGCTTCTCGTGCACACAGCCAAGCTTGTAAATCCTTGACGATTCATCCGCCTGGAAAATATGCTGCACAAACTCGCTCGTAAAATCGCCAAACACGTATTTTTCCTCATAGCGGTGCTCCTGGGTGTAATCGTACAGGCGAAGCTGGATCGCGGCATTATCCTCCAAGATGATGTACAGCTTCTTGAACAGTTCTTCCTTGGTAAGCACGGACCGGTTGCCGTATTCTACCGTCACATTGGCGCGCTGCAGCAGCTCCTCCTCGAACGTGCGAAAGAACATCGGCGACGCTAAAATCGCCTTGCGGCAAACTTCGATGAGCCGATCCGCCAATCCCTCGATCCCATGGTCCAGCAGACGGCGGGAATCTCCCATCGTACTGTCCGCAAAAAACGCCTGCTTTCCGCGTTTGCTCTCCCACTGCTCCATAATGTCGGCGGTGACTCGCTCATAATACTCCATAATATTCTGGCCGATATAATCATCCGCGGTCTGGATACTGCCGAGCGCCGTGTCGCGAAGCGTTTGTTCCATCGTTTCAAGCTGCGTGATCACGGCGCGATACCGGTCATGCCGTTGCCGAATCGCTTCTTCAAACCGGGCGATCAGCATCAGCTTCGTTTCCAGCAGCAGGATATCCCTTCTTCTGGAATAGACATGGTCAAACAAATAACGGATTAAGCTGCGTAAATTATGCCGGTCCATCATCGGCAGGCGCGGAAAGCTCTGCTCTTCCACCCGGCCCTGACGGAATTGCTCCAGCTCGGCTTTGGCCGATGCCAGCAGCATCTCCGTTTCCCTGCGGCCGTTCCTCAGCTGATCCATAATTCCCGAAGAGCCGCCGTCCGCCTCATCTGCGGTCCAGGCCGCCAGGGAATAGATCTCAACATCAGGATGCTGGGAAAGCGACTGCTTGATCGCCGCCTCGAGCCATTCGCCGGCCCGGAATTCCTGCAAGCGGCGCGCCGCTTCCTCCTGGAAGTTGCTGCGGAAGAAGGCTTCTCCGCCGCCGCCGAACAAGGCTTCCTCGGCTTCCTTCAAAGGCAGTTTGCGGATCGCCGCGTAGCTAATATCGTTCGTCATCAAGCCATGCATTTCGTTCAAGCGTTCCTCCGAGGGCGTCAACTGCAGGGAGGCGCGATCCAGGGCCGCTGCATCCACTCCAAAAAAAGCCAGCCTCTCCGCCGCCGATAACGCCGGCTCCTGCTTCATTCTCGTGAGCAATCCCCTGTAGAAATGATACAGCACGGCCAACGCGATCGACTGGTTCGGACGCTTCACCTTGGACAATCCGGCCGAGACAAAACCCTGCCGCCCGGATTCGGTCATGATGTTGTTTTTGAAGGAAGTATTGTTGTAAGCCGCATTGTTCGCGTGGAACATCTGCTCCTTGTACTGCCTGTTCTTAAGCAAACTAATATGGGATATCGCCTCGTAGCAGCCCTGCATCCCCTGGCTTGAGGCAATTCCCCGTTCATCGCGGTCCGATAAAATATAAACGAGATCAAACAAAGGCGAAGGCGGATGCGAAACCGGAATCGCCAGTCCATCCTCGGTAACGTGAAGCGGGGCGGTCAATGCGAAATCCGGCTGCTGCATCAGGTTCAGCTCACGCAAAAAAGCGACGCCAAGCGAACTGCTGAATCCAAAAGCTTCGGCCCCTTCCCGTTCGTTGATCAAGGCATACAAATCCATTTGCACCGCCTTAAAAGACTGGCGGAATATCGCTTCCGCGAGCAGCGATATTTCCGGAACCAGCACATTAAACGGATCATCGACCCGCGTAATGATCGAGAGACGCACGCGATCAAAGGACGGATACAGCCTTCCGTACTCCGCCAAAGCTCCGCTGGCCTGCCTTAAAATCCGGTTGAGCTCCGGCAAGCCCTGCTGGGCATCCGCATAGAACTGCCGGTATAGGTCAGGGCGCAGCGTATGCGAGTTCGCCTCCGCTTCCGCCGCCACCGGAAAATGATACTCCAACAGACCAGCATTAGCAGGCTCCTGCGCGGAGCCTGCGTACAAATAAATCAATCCCTCGCTGTTTTCCCATCTCTTCTCGTTCATCCGCATGATCGGCTGGGTGGCCTCGCGGCTTTTATCTCCGATAAACAGAAACACGGCGGGATAATGAATGCTGCTCTGGTCATCGCCGCCGCCGGTAAGCCGCTCTTCGGAACGGTCATACTCGGCGGCGAACTGCTCTAGCTTCCGTCTAACCATTATTTCAGCCTTCTGCGGATATCGTTCAGCTTCGCGGCAATCTGCTTGTAGAACTGATACATATCGTCGCCGTTCGCCAGCGCCGCTCTTTCATATTCCAGCGAGTCCCGCCCCTCAAGGAATCGTGCGGCCAGCTCATCCAGCGTTTGCAGCAATGGCTCGATATTCTCGGACGCCGTCAGCTCCGCGGCACGGCGCGACGCTTTGCGCATCAGCGTGCCGCGGCTTTTCTCATCCAGGCCTCTGAAATGAGCAAACACATCATACTCCACATAATTCTGGCTTTTCATCAGGTTGGCAAAAGGCTCCCAAGCCTCTTCTTCCGGTTCGCGATCGTATACATACAGCGCGCCTTTCTTCGTGATCGTGCCGGTATACAGTGCCTCAATGAACTGCTCGAGCCACTTCTCCTCGTCCTGATGCTGCTCCAGCACCGCATCCAGCTTCGCCGCCATCGCCGCGATTTCGTCATACTTGGCGATCTCCTGGCGCACACCAGCAATCAGCTGCGGCGAACGGATCAAATTCTCCTTGGCCATCTCTTCATGGATGCTTCCGAAGATATCCTTAACGGTCTCCTGCGGAAGTCCCTCCGCAAGCAGCCGTTTCAATTCGACGGCCGCCCGTTTCACTTCGCCCAAATTCGGCTTTGCGGCATCAAGGCGCATATCGTACGCCGCCAGCTTATCCTGCAGGGAGAACGGCTTCGTGAACACGGCCGAATAGCGGCTGCTCGTATTTTGATCCGCGTCTTTTTCCACGATAACCTTCAACGCCAGCGCTTTGGCAAATTCTTCGCGCACGCGGGCATTATAGGTTTTCACGCGCGGGTTGACGTAAGTTTCGCCCCAGGACTTCTCGGGGATCGGCGACGGCAGGTAGGTCCAGTTGTTCTTTTCGGTCTGCACCAGATGGCGTCCGATCCCTTCCTTGTCGAGAATCGTCCGTTCATAGCTTTCCTCGTAAACCTTAAGCGGCGTGTAGACAAACAGCGGCACCCCGTTGCGTGTGTTCAGCCAGAAAATGCGGTTTTTCACTTCACTTTCCTTCACCGTGAAATGAGACTTGCCGATCGCATTGTTCTGGTAATTGCGAATCCCCTTCAGGATGCTCGGCGCCTGCACCGGAACGGATACAAAACCCCAGGAAGGAAAATGCAAATTGCCCGTGCTGTTCGACAAATGGAATACCGGAACGGCCTCTTCATCCAGCTTGCTGGCGATATGGCGTTCGACGAATTTTTCGATCGGCTCATCCTGTCCGTACTTGATGATCAGGAAATCTTCCATCGACTTCGTAATGAGATCGCCGAATTTTTCCGAAAGGAAATCGGAAATGGAGCTGACGATATCGATCTCCTGCTCTTTGACCCACTGGTTCGAGTTGTCCAGCAATTCCGCTGCAAAATCGCGAATGAGGTCGTCGACATCCTTCTGCTCCATAATGCTGCTGACCACCTTGGAAATATCCGGCACGCTGACGATGTTCCAATAGTAGGTTTTGTTGCCCTTATGATCCACCTGTTCTTCGCCGCTCGTCAAAATATCCCCGTTCTTGGAGAAAATCGAGCTGAGCGCGTTCAAGATTTCCGTGAATACGCTGTAAATGCGGTTGTTTTCCCGATTCAGCAGGTCGTACAGGTCCTCGTAAAATTCAATCATTTGCTCGGTGCGCTCGACATCGGCATGGAGCCAGTATTCATTGATCTTGGCTTCGATGTAGGCGTTTTTCTTCTTCTCCTTGGATACAAACGCGCTTTTGGCGTCGCCCAGCTTCTCCCCGGCATGATCTTGCGCCGCCTCAATCTCGCGGGGAATTCTCAGCAGATTCTCGCGCAGCGTCTCAATGTAGGAGAGCAGCATCTTCAGCAGGCAGAAGCCTTTTTCCGTATGAATCAGCCTGGATACATAAAACGGCCCCTGCTCCGGATGCAGGAACTGCCGGCGGATCTGGTCGCTGAATTGCTCCATCAGCTCGCCCGGAAGCTGCTTTTTCACCTTGATGTACTCTTCTCTGGCCCGGGCCAGGAAAGATTGCTCCAGCTCCGTATCCAGGTTCACGGCCTGGGACTTCACGACGTTAGCATAGCTCAGCCGCTCGCTGTTCTCGTAACCCGGAAGCGGTTCGGGCACGCGCGCTTCGAAGGTTTTGACGATGCTGTCCAGATCGACGCCCAGCTTGCGGGCAAACTTCTCCACTTCCTCCTGGGTCGGAGCCTGATGGAACATTTTCTCCATCTTGTCGAACAGCCGATAAGCCAAATAGGTCGTCATCTCTTCGATCGGCAGTACCGCCGAGGAGGCCCCGATAATGTTGTATTCGTAGTTGGCCGGATAGGCCTTGTTCATTTGCGCGATATTCGTGCGGATATTGCTGATATAGTCATGGATGGCGAATTCCTCGCCGGACTGTTTCTCCTCATTGGCCATAAAGTTCGTAATGTTCTCTGCGGTGACGTTCATACAGTAATCATAGGCGTTTTCCAGCAGCTTGCCTTCCGTATTGGTCGCCGAGATCAAATGGCACAGGTTAAACGGAGGCAGCGGAGAGTTGACGTTCAAAATATTGCCGTACTGCTGCTTGAACCTTTCGCCGCGATGATCGACGTTCATCCAGTAATCAAGCTCTTTCAGCGCGGCGTAGCCGTTTTTCTTAATGTACTCGCGCGTGTGCTCGCTAAGGCTTTTGTTGGACAAATTGATATCCGGCGTAAACAAATACCCCAGGGTGTTCACCCGGTCAATCCCGGCGGAGCCGTGATCGCGCTCGATAATGCCGCGCACGATATAAGCGATATCGAGGAAGCAGCCGCTGCCCGTGCCGCCGGACAAGCCGGTAAGCAGAAACACCATCAGCTTCTTATTGGTGCCCACGGACAAGGTTTTGATTTTCTTGTCGATCGCCTGCACGACCTGGTTGATCTTCGTGAACAGCAGCAGCCGTCCGGCCTGCCGGACCCCCGCCGCGCCGTTCATGCCATCGGTGATGCTAAGCTCGGGCGACAGCCAATCCGTAATGTACGGCTCCAAAATGCTGCGGTTTTGCAGCAAGCCGCCGATTTCCGGGTTGGACAGCAGCACGAATTCATTGATCGGATCGAGGCCGATGCCTTTGTACCGTTTGCTGCGATCCTGCTCATTGGTCTCAAAAGCGAGGAATTCCACATTGTCCGGCTTATCGCGTTTTTTCTTGGACAACGGATCTTCCGGCAGCCTGAATCTGCGGTTGATTTGATATTTCAAGCGCAGCAGGGCATCGATCCCGGTTCCGCCAAGACCGATAATGAGGATCGGGTTATCAATCGTATCTACTCGAATTTTATCGCTGACGATCCCTCCGCCAAGCGAAACGTCCAATTGCTGAATATGCTCTCTAACGATCGGCTTCATTTATTTGTCCTCCTAAATTAAATACTCGATGAAAATCGTTTTGTCGATCTGTTGCAGCGATAGGGACACGCGATCCCCGCTTTTGAGCTCAAGCCCGGCGGCGGCATCCACGGCCCGGCCGGATTTCTCGAGGCGCGCGGCCGAGGCGTTGCGCAGGGTGATGCGGTCTCCCTTGGCCGGCGTAAACACGATTTTCTCCGTTTCCTTCAGTTCGGGCGCCAGCTGCAGCAGCTGATGGAGATTAAACTTGCCCTTGAACGCGGTAAGCTTCTTATATTGCGGGAAGGATTTCTCGCTCGTATTCTCGTCGCGAATTTCGATGACGATCTGGCCGACGAAGCCGCGATTCGCTTGCTTGACCGCGCCGGCAATAAAGTAGGCGGCCGCGGCGATCACGGCCAGAGCCACCGCCGACCCGACAACGATCAGCCAAGGGAACGGCTTCTCATCGCTCCCTGCTGCCGGATTGGCAGGCGCAGTCGCTGCTCCTCCGGCGCTATCTTTGGCGCTCAGGGTCACCGGATCGGTTTCGCGGTAGAAGCTTTTTTCCTCGGCGCGAACCTTCAATTCATAATCGTGGGCTTCGGCAAAGCTGAACGTTCCTTCGAATCTGTCGCCGGTATTGTTCAGTTTGATTTCTTCCGTATTGCCGCTATCCAGATCCTTCACGATGAGCGCGGCGTTCATGTTCTTGTACAGCTCGTCATTTTGCAGCTTCTGTCCATTGCTCGTCAGATACGCTCCAATGTTCACCTTATCGCCTGGCTTGTAGCTTTTCGAGGCGATCTTATCCATTTCCAGCTTAAGATCGTAGTTAAAGACGAGGTTGATGTCGATTTTGTCCTTGGCCGCACCCTTGACTCTGAGCTTCCAGTCTCCCTCGGCCGGAGCCAGCAGCTTAATCAGGGAATAACTCTTCGATTTGGACAAAATAACATCATCGGATGGTATCGCTACTTTACCGCCGGATGGGTTGACCAGCTCCGCCTCAACCGGCTTGGACGACATAATGGAAATATTGGCCTCGAGCACGTTGGCGTTCGGCACGTTCACCGTCACATCCTGGAAGCTTCCGTTGCCTGTCATGCTCCGGATGGGGACGATTTTGAGCTTCAAATGACTGGCGAAGATTTCACTAAGGATTTGCGGAAGGTCATCCGCCGAACTGGTCGAGAACGATTTGGCCCCCGTCTGATTGGCCAAATCCGCAAGCGGCGCCTTATTCAGCTTGCCGTCCGCGTTCAGCCCGATCGTATAGATCGGAATGCCCGCCGCCTTCGCTTGATCAACGGCCTCGCCAAGCTCCTGATCGGACTCGCTTTGCGTTCGTCCCGAGCTTTTGTTGAAATCGTTGTTGCCGTCGGCCAGCAGTACGATCATCGGCTCGTGCCCCGGTTCGGCTCCGTTTTGCAGCACCTTTACCGCCTCTCGAACACCCACGGCAATATCGGTGTAGGGTCCTCTGTCCAGCCCATCGATGAAGTCTTTTAAATCCTGCTTATCCTCCGGAGACACGATCTCCAGCAGCGCCTTCTCCCGCTGCACCTTATCCGTAAACGCCACAATCCCTACCTTGTCGCCTTTCGCGGACAACATGTCGATAAACATCTTCATCGCTTCATTTCCGACTTTATTCGTGTCGCTCGTATTCATCGAGTTGCTTATATCGACAACGAGCACAGCATCGATAGATGAAGCCTGCTGGGCCTGAGCTGCTTGCGCGGCCGCCGCGGCGCCGGCCATGGAGATACCGGCATAGGACGCCAGTAACCAAAAGACCATCAAAACCGTTAATATACGTATGGATTGTCTATAACAATGCTGCATAAGATTGCCCCTTTATTTTTAGATATAAATGCGTAGAAGTGAGACAGTTCCAGATATATACTATACTAATGATAATGGATAATCCTTAAGAAAAGGTTACGAAAAAACAAGTTCGCACCGCCATAATTCACCAAAATCCGCCGGACAATCGTCATCCTTAACATTAATTACGAAAGGAAACGAAATATGGTTACATACGGATGTCTTGCCTTGTTGTTTTTGTTTGTCATCATTAAGTCCTATATCTACTACTCTCGCAGACAGCAAATTGTTGCGCCGCAGGAGCTCGACAGAAGACTGCTCAAATTAATAAACGATGAAGAGAGAGAGCTATGAACAAGAAAAAAACGGTTATTCTGCACCCTCCATTAAAGACGAAACATGCCTACGAAAAGTTAAGATGCTGCAAATATTGCCAGAGCTATACCGCGCTAAATGAGGAAAAGTGCACCATTTGCGGGAAATCCGGCCTTATTCCGGTTGCGGAGAAGGCGCGTCAGGCAGCGCGGCGCACCCAGCACAATGATCTGCTGCTAGGCTTATTTCTCACGCTGCTTGCTGTTCTGTTCAGCCAGACCTTTCAGCTTATGGCCATTTCGGCCGCGGCGGGGATTTTACTGTCCGGGCTGCTCTATTGGGTTCACCGCAAAACTCTCCACAGCCGCATTTCGCTTGAGTTGAGCGAGCTGTTCCGGCGTGATCGCGATAAAATCGCCGCAGGTCTGGTCCGTAATCTGGAAACGGCCGCCGCGCATGAAGAGGAGGTCCGATCCTATGAAATGATGCGGGAAGTTGCCGTTATCGTCCGCAACGATCACATCCGCAAGCTGCAGCTGATTCTGTTGCAGTCATTTATCTTGAGGAAAGATATGGAGCTGGAACTTACGCCTCTCCTGCTGCAAGATTTCGACCCCGATCTGGCCTCCTATATTGGCGAGCTTGCCAAAATTAAACGCGAACTCATTAAAGACAAAACTTTTCAATATGTTATCAAGTATGAGCGGCAAATCCTGGATATGGAACATGGAGATGACATCCTGGCCGGGGTGGCTGGAGCCGCTGTTAGGTTAAAACGCTATGTTCTAGCCTATTCGGACTTCATTGCCCGTTATGCTCGCAAGCTTCCCAAGGACCGTTTCCTCCGCTTATTCCGGATGATCGCCGATTCGCCCGATCTGGATTGGGGAGAGCTTATGGCCGAGACCGCCCGAATTCATCTGGAGAAATACCAGTGGGATGCCGACTTTCAACAAATAAAGCCGAGGTCTGCCGCCTATGACGGTTAAAAGATGGATCACCCTGCATCATCTGCTCATTCTGTTGTGTTTAATGATGATTCCTTTGCTGATCCACAAGGGCATCGGGATCTCTCAGAAGCTTGCCGCCATTCAAACGGCGGAACATTTGTTTCACGAAAAGCGGCTTGTAGAAGCCGAGAACTGGTACCGGAAGGCGCAGGTTAACAGGAGCATACGCTATAAGGAGGAGCTTATTTCCTCGCGGCTGGAGGAGCTTGCTCCCATTACCGCCATGAAAAACGATTTGGGGGACATTGCCGATCAGGCTTCCCGTGCGGATCACGAGCGTGATTTCGAGCTGCTTATGAAGGCTTACAACAAACTTCAGCAGGCGCAGAGCCGTTATATGACACCGGAAGGGGCTTACAGCGACTATTACAGCCAAGTGTCCGAGCATTACGGCATTCCGCAAAACTTCACCGGTTATTTCCAAAAATTTAAAACACTGTTTCTGGAGCAAATGGAACAAAATCTGGCCGGTGCGAGCTATGATGATGAATCTTTTAAGCGGAATCTGCTGCGAATTCCCGGCGGCCTGCTCGGTACGGAGCAGGAATGGCTTGATGAGTTGCTTACAGCTTTCCAAAAATATGACGAAACCAAGCTGACACGCATGGCTGCTAAAGGGCTTGTCAAATCCATGCTGAACGATGCTTCTTCCATGCTGGCGGAATATAAGTCAAATAATCTGGAAGCTCCATGGATCATTTCCAATGCGGAGAACTTGATAGAATCGCTTTTGCAAAGTGACTGGGATAACGATGACTACGCTGCTTTCGCCATGCATGCGCGGCAGTTCGCTACATTCGCTGACTCTGCCGATCCGGAATCCAAGGTGCTGTCCTTAGCTAAAAGCCGAATTGACGAGCTGATGTTGCGTGCCGGGAAAAATGCGGAAAACGGCGATTATCAGGAAGCGATCGATCTGTACACGGCCCTTGGCCACTATCAGGATACACAGGCGGAAATAAGCGCGGCAGAATTGGCCTGGACTTTGGCTGAACCGGTCCGGCTGCTTCCTTCCCCGGCGGATGGAAGCGGCTATGCGCATGTCGTGAGCGGACGCGACCGTTTCGGATCGAAGGTTTACGTAGCGGCGACCGACCAGAACAATAAGTTATATTTTGGCCGGATGAACGCGGAGGAGAGCGTGCAGGTTTTATCTAACCAGAACCTGACTCCTGAGAAGCAGATCCGTACTATTGCGGTCGATCCGGATTTAAGTACGAATAGTAATCCCGTCATTGTCGTTGAAGCGGCATCCGAGGCGAGAAACGCCCGCTATGCCGCATTTGAAGTACGGGAGAGCAACATTACGCTCCTCTATTCTATAGAGGGAGACAGCCTGACCATACAGCCTGACGGAACGCTTCATGTGGTGAATCCGGTTGGCGAAGGGGAAGGACAAACGGCGATATTCGTTCGTTCCGGCGATATTTATCAGTTCGCGGGCATTATGCAGGATATCCTGGATATTTCCGCCGACAGCGTCAGCCAGTATCCCGACAAGCTTGTCCGCTTCACCAGCACCATCATCCGCACCGGATCGGGAGAAGCGCTCGCCATGGGCAGCAATAGCTTACTATTGCTAAGAGGAGATTTCTCACTTCCCGCTGGCGCGGCAAAAGTAACCGTAACGGGACGCTTCAAGCAGTACGCCGAGCAAACTGTGGATGAGCAATTAATAGGACAGATCGAAGCGGCGCTGAAGGGACAAACCGGCGGGGAAACGAGCGGACCGAATGAAAGACAGGTAGAGGATCGGGTTGACGGACAGATTGGAAGCCGAGTTGAAGAACAGGTTGATGGGCAGGCTGATGGACAGGTTGCAGGAACGGGGGACGGGCAGATGGGCGGGCAAGGTGCTGGACAGGTTGATGGAACGGGCGATGGGCAGATGGGCGGGCGGGCTGATGGACAGGGTGAAGGAGCGTCGAATGGACTGCTGCAAAGCCTTACGGAAGGAAAACAATTATGGGTTCCCATTGTCGAGGTGGAAATGATCCGGTAATAGGTACATTGTTGCGCTGTGAGCGAGCTTATTTAGGCGAAACAGCGCTTTTCCTAAGAAAACACGGGGAATAAGCTCGATCGCAACCGTTACATCTTGCAGGTCCCCGTTTTTGCCCAATTAGCGGCGCTCACAACCGTTAGAATTTTCGCGTTCTGCCTGAGAAACTCAAGCGAAGAACATAAGGGAAAAAAATGGCGTTATTCCATCGGTATCCGTCCTTTTGAGAGAAATAGAGGAAATTTTTGTCGCTATTCTCCCCGGTCGCAAGGAAATGCCGGCGTTCGGGACCATTCACAGGGAAATAAGGACAAAAAATACCGCTAATGGGGAGGAACACGCCTGGCTCCGGATAATAAGCACATAAAGTTCCGCTATTTTGATGGCGGACGGTTGGTCGTCTTCATCGTTCCCGCGGCCGACGGCTGATCCTCTTCGCCGTTCCAGCAGCCAGCTCTCAAGTGCCGATTTCTAACGGGTCGAGCCCCCTCCAACAGACAAGAAGCACCGCGGCAGAGAGGTTCTCCCTGCCGTGGTGCCCACATTACTCGATATTAGTTCTCCCCAAGCTCCCCGCCGGGGTAAATCATCACCTTGACGCTGGTTTCTTTGTTCGTTCTTGCCAGTTCGACCGCGTTTTTGATGTCGCTCAGCGGGAATTTGTGCGTAATGATCTTCCGGATATCCTGCTTGGCACGGCTTAAAATCTCGATAGCGGCCGGGTACGTATTGGCGTAGCGGAAAACACCGCACACATCAAGCTCCGCGTCGATCAGCGCCCCGATGTCGACCGGTACGGCAGCCTTGGCCGGCAAGCCGACCAGAACGATCCGCCCCCCGCGCTTCGCGAACCGGATCGTATCGGCGATGGCGCCGGGATTTCCGGAGGTTTCGATGATCAAATCGAAGCCCTCTCCCCCGGTCAAGGGCGCCAGCCGCTCCTCCAGGGAACCCGGGGCCGACGGATCGAACACCTCCCGGGCTCCCATATCCAAAGCCAATTTGCGGCGAAACTCGACCACATCGCTGCCGAATACCTGGGAGGCGCCGAACATTTTAGCCGCCTTAAGCGCCAACAGCCCGATGGGACCGAGCCCAAGGACCAGCACCCGGTCGTACGGCTGAATCCGCCCCCGCTTTACGGCATGAAATCCGACCGACAAAGGCTCGAGCAGCGCCCCTTCCTCGAAGGACATCTCCGCCGGCAGCGGAAACAAAAAATCGCTGCGCACGGTCACGTATTCGGCCCAAGCCCCGTCTACCGGCGGGGTGGCCATAAACGCGACCTCCGGGCAAAGATTGTAGCGCCCGCTTTTGCAATACGCGCATTTGCCGCAGGTGACGCCCGGCTCGACGGCAACCCGCTCGCCCGCACGGACATTGGTCACCCGCTCGCCTGTCTCCACCACCACGCCGGCCAACTCGTGACCCAAAATCAGCGGCTGCTTTACTTCATAGCGGCCGATCCGCCCATGCTCGTAATAATGCACGTCCGAGCCGCAAATCCCGATGCAGTGCACCTTGATCAAAGCTTCATCCGGTCCCGGCTTGGGAACGGGGACCTCCCGCACCTCCAGCTTAAACGGCGCATCCAGCACGGCAGCCTTCATCGTCTTCTCCATCGCTTGCACTCCCTCCTAAATGAAAGCTTGTTTAACTAACGATCCTGCCGAAACACAACGGCTTCATAAGGACGCATCGCGAAGCTGCTCTGCTCCCGTTCCGGACGGTGAGCGTAATTGGAAAGCGCAACCTGCCGCTCGCAGCCTGCAAACTCCGGCGGAACGGCAAATTCCGGAGCATTGCCGTAGAAGTTCAGCACGATCAGGAACGTCTGTCCTTCAAACGTGCGGGAATAGGCGAAGATTTCCGGGTGCTCGTCAAGCCAGCCGTCGTATCTTCCGTAGATCAGCGCTTCGTTTTCCTTACGCAGGCGGATCAGCGCTTTGTAATAATTCAGAACCGAATCCGTTTCCTGAAGCTGCCGTTTAACGTTGATTTCATGGTAATTGGGGTTAATGTTGATCCAAGGCACGCCGGTTGTAAACCCGCCAAACAGTGAATCGTCCCATTGCATCGGCGTGCGGGCGTTGTCGCGGGCCCGGTAAGCGATCCTGCGCATCGTTTCCTCGACGTCTTTGCCGTCCATCAAGCGCTCACGGTAGAAGTTGTAGATTTCCACATCGCGGTAATCAGTCAGTTCCTTAAACACGACGTTGGTCATGCCGATTTCCTGTCCTTGATAAATAAACGGCGTGCCCTGCATGAGCATAAAAAAGGTAGCCAGCATTTTGGCGGATTCCTTCGGATAGTTGTCCGGATCGCCAAAGCGGGAGACGGAACGCGGCTGATCGTGATTTTCCAGATAAAGCGCGTTCCATCCGATGCCCTCCAGCCCCGTCTGCCACTTCTTCATGATTCCCTTCAGCCTCGCCATCTCCCAAGGCCCGAAATCCCAGCGGCCTTCCGGACCGAAATCAAGATTGACGTGTTCAAACTGGAAGATCATGTTGAAAGCCCCGTTCTCTTCGCCGATCCAGCGGTCGGCTTCGGAAATCGGCGCGCCGCTAGCTTCCCCCACCGTCATAATATCGTAGTCGGCAAAAGCTTCGCGCTTGAACAGCTGCAGGAAATCATGGATTCCTTCCACATTGCGGTGCCCGGCCATGGCATCCACATACCGCAGCTTGTGCGGGTTGGGCATATCCGGCAGCCCCGGCAGCTTCTTAATGTGCGTGATCGCGTCGACCCTGAACCCATCGATGCCCTTGTCCAGCCACCAGCGGATCATGTCGATCAGTTCCTGCCGGACTTGGGGATTTTCCATGTTCAGATCCGGCTGTCTCCGGGAATACAGATGCAGAAAATATTGTCCGGTCGTCTCATCGTATTCCCAAGCCGAACCGTTAAACATCGATTCCCAGTTGTTCGGCTCGCCCCCGTCCTTGCCGTCCCGCCAAATATAATAATCGCGCTTCGGATTATCGCGGGAAGAACGGGATTCGATAAACCACGGATGCTCGTCCGAGGTATGGTTCAGCACCAGGTCCATAATAACTTTCATACCCCGCTCATGGATGCCGGACAACAACCGGTCAAAATCCTCCATCGTGCCGAACTCGTCCATAATGTCCTGGTAATCACTGATATCATAACCGTTATCGTCATTGGGCGATTTATAGATCGGACAAATCCAGATGACATCAATCCCCAGCTCTTGCAAGTAATCCAGCTTGGAGATGATGCCGGGAATGTCCCCGACTCCATCTCCGTTCGAATCCATAAAGCTCCGCGGATAAATTTGATACGCGACCGCTTCTTTCCACCATACTTTTCGCATTTTCGGTTTCCCCCATAACATCTTCATCCATGTTCAAAACGCCCCTGCGAGGAACAGGTCGACCTCCGAAGCTTCGGGCATCCCGTTTTGGGCGCCGAATTTGGTGACCGCCAACGCCGAGGCGGCGACGGCGTATTCGGCCGCCTCCTTTAATCCCAAGCCTTTGGCGATGGACACCGCAAGCGCCGCGTTAAAGCAATCCCCGGCTCCCGTCGTGTCCGAGACCTCCATCTTCCTGCCGGGGATATGAAACGTATGGCCGGACGCATTCATATGCACCACGCCATCCGCCCCAAGCGTAACCATAATGGAGGGAAGCCCTTTATCGATCATCCTCCGCATGGCAGCATAAAGTGCAGAGAAATCGGTTACTTTCAAAATCTCCGGCATTCCCGCCAAAATGGACAGTTCCTGGCGGTTTGGCGTTAACAAATGCAGCATCGGGTAAATTTCTTCCGGCAATGGCTGGGCCGGAGCCGGATTCAGGATGATTTTTTTGCCCATCCCATGCGCGTATTTAATACACTCAACCACCGTATCCAGCGGAATCTCCAGTTGCAGCAGGACAACATCCGCCCGGTCGATATGCGACTTGCGCTGCTCGATATCGGACCAGGTGATTTTTCCGTTCGCTCCGGGTACGACCACAATCCGGTTGTCCCGGTCGTGGACCCAGATCGAGGCGATCCCCGTCTTCTCCTCCGGCATCACGTTCAGCGCCTGAACGATGGAATGCCGTTTTAGTTCCTGGAGCATCTGCTCGCCAAAGCGATCCTTTCCTACCGCACCGATAAAAGAAGTTTCCATACCGAGCCGGGAAGCCGCCACGGCCTGGTTTGCCCCTTTTCCTCCGGGCAGAAGCTTGACCCCGGCGCCCATGATCGTCTCTCCTTTTTCGGGAAGAACCGGGGTCTCTATGACAATATCCATATTCATACTGCCGATCACGACAATATTTGGATTTTGCGTGCCTGTCATTGCTACTCACTATCCCTTCGCGTTGAATCCCTGATGATTAATGACACGTTGATCTCGATGACCTCGGAGTCGAATTTCGTATCCCGGGCTTCAATCTGTTGTACCAGCGTGCGCGCCGCCGTTTCTCCCATTTCGTAAATGGGCTGGGCGACGGTCGTTAGTTCGGGTTCGATCATTTCGGCCAGCTTAATGCCGTCGAATCCGCATACAGCGATGTCGTCCGGCACCTTCACACCCTTCCGGTGAAGCGCCTTAAGCGCGCCGATCGCCATAAAATCGTTGCCGGCAAAGATGCCGTCAATATCGGGATGCCGCAGCAGCAGCGTTTCGACCGCCTGCATCCCGCCCTCCAGTTGAAAGTGGCCGGGCGCCATTAATGAAGGGGTGTACCATGAAAAAGACTTAACGTAGTCTTCGTAACCGTTTAGCCGTTCCTGGGCGGTGACGATTTCCTGCGGACCATAGATGTGGGCGATCTTTTTGCAGCCTATGTCAAGCAGATGCTTTACGGCAAGCTGGGCTCCCTCGTAGTTGTTGCAGCGGATTAACGTGCATTTTCCCGTATCGGACGAACGGTCCAGCACGACCACGGGAATATTGTCCCGGCGAAGCTTGTTCAGTTCCTCCTGCGTCAGATAGTTGGAGGCATAGATGATCCCGTCGATTCGCCGCTTGCGCAGCGCCTCCAGATAGCTTTTTTCCTTAAAGTCACGGTTGTCGGAATTGCAGAAGAACACGGTATAACCCCGCTGCTGGCAAATATCCTCCACGGCCCGGGCCAGTTCGGAAAAAAACGGGTTTGTAATATCAGGCAAAATTAGAGCGATCGTAGGCATGCTCCGATCCGCCAAACGGCGGAATATCGGCGGCTCATACCCGAGCCGCTCCATGGCATCCATTATCCGCTGCTCCGCCTGCTTGCTGACATATCCATTTTGATTGATCATGCGGGATACCGTCGCAATCGATACCCCCGCCAGTTCCGCCACATCTTTGATCGTCGCCAAGTTTCAACACCACCACATAGTTTCTATATATATTTACAGCAAATTTACAATAAAGGCTTTACTTGATAGGATGAGTAGGCCGTACGGCTGCCGCCGTCATTGCCGAAGCCGATGGCGCCGCGCAAATAAGGCGCGTCTTCATCGCGATACTGAATGGCCGGGCTTCCGTCGATGGAAACCTCGATCAGGGAGCCCCGCACGCTGACTTCCAGTTCATATTCCAATCCATGGTTCCAAGGGAACGGCTGGGATTGCAGCGCACGGTAGCCTTCGAAATTTTTGTACAAAGCAATCGTTTGCCCTGGTGCCAGTCCGACGGCGTACCCCCGCATCGCTCCCTGCACGCGGAACAGGATGGAATGCTGCTCGCCTTTGAGCGGTTTCAGCTTGACCCGGAACCGGTAATCGTCCCACAAATGCGAACCCGTATAGCATTCGGCCGGTTCGAATCCGTGGCCGCCGGCCAGCCGGCCTTCCTCCAATCTCCATATCCCCCGCAGGTAGGTCATCAGCGACACCGTCTGGTGCAGGGCGTTCCATTTCTCCATGCGCTGAGAGGCAAAATCGACGGCATAATCCGCGGCGCCGTACACTTTGAACTCGTCCAGGAACCATTTCAAGGAAAAAGATTTCTCCCGCAGGCTGGAATCTCCGCTCACCGTGTACTCCATACCGACCTTGCCGATCGCTGTGTTCTCGGCATACGGAATTTGGTAGCCGATCCGCTGCCATTCTCCATTCAAAACGAGCGGAGCGCTGTACAGGCGGCGTCCGGTGAAGACGTCCTCCGCAAACAAGCGCACATGGAGTCCGGTGCCTACCGTCTCGTCGAGCTTGAGCCACGCTTCCACGGTCTGTCCGGGATATACGGTTGGCGAGATGTCCGGATCGTAGCGGCTGTCGTCGAAATCGCCCGGCGAGCCGTACGTCAGGAAAAACACGTCGAAAGTCGTTCCCGTAAACACCGAAGGCGCCGTAAGCTGCAAGGAACGCCGTCCTTGGTAAGCCTCGCGGTCCGTATTGGCGAGCAGAATCCGCTCATTCCCGCGGTATTTCCATTCCAGCGCATGCGTGGAGCCGGGCAGTTCAAAATGCAGATAATGGGCGCTGTCGTCCCGCAAAATCTCCTCCCATTCCGGGATCGGCTCTCCGTTTAATTTACTGGCCAGCTTGGCCGTATCGGCGGTAATTTGCGGGATCGTCTGCAAATTCAAGCTGCCCAAAATGCCGGAGCAGCAGACGAAATCGTTAATCGGGTCTTTCCACTTCGCCTCGATTCCGCCGGGGCCGTTCAGAACGCCAAGAATCGTTCCGACATTGCCCACATTGCAGTCCGTATCCCACCCGCACATATTGCAGATATTGATCGTCCGGCTGAAGTCGCCCTGCCCGTACAATAAGGATAACACGATTACGGCCGCGTTAGGAATAATATGGCAGACTCCTTCATAATGCTGGTACCCGTATTTTTCCTGAACATAAGCAAACGCTTCGCGCCAATCCCCCGGATGCTCAAGGTGGAAGGCCATGACATCCCGCGCCATCCGCGCGTAATCGCTGGTTTCCTCAATGACGGACAACCCGTCCGCAAGGATCTCCTCCACCTTACCCTTCACAAACGCGGAAGCGATGCAGGCGGCAATAAAACGCCCGCCACGGACGCCGTCCCCGCCGTGCGTCACGCTTGACATCATCCCCGCAAGCTCCGCCGCTTTGAACGGATCGCCCGGGCATACCAGCCCCCAGCAGTCCGAGAAAATCTGTCCGCCAATCTGCTCGGCCGCCGTTTTACCGTTCTGCTCAATGGAACCGGACAGCGGAGCGGGAACGCCGTTTTTCAAATTCAGGTAAGCCGTATGCTCGGTCGAAACGCCGTAGCCTCCCCACCAAAAGAAGCCGTGCCCTTCCCCCGCGTAATTCCGCAGCGTATGGGCCATTTCCCGCTCCGTTAACCGGTTTGGATCAAAGTCGGCCAGCGCCCGCATAAAAAATACCGGACCATTGATATCATCATCCGCCGCAAAATGCTTGAACAAATAAGGATAGTCCGTAATTTCCCCAAAGGTTTGCGCAATCCGCTCGTAGGACCAGCCCTCGATATTGGCGCCATGCACCACACCGATCACCTTGCCTAACCAGCCTCCATACAATTTTTCCATGTAATCTTTAGGAATTGCCATCCGTATCACCCCGTTATTAGCTTTTAACGGCCCCGCCCGTTAAACCGGCGATAATTTGCTTTTGGAAAAAGACGTACACCAGCATGATCGGGATCACCGTCATGACGAACGATGCAAAGGCCAGGTTGTAATTAAACGAATATTGCGATTTGAAGTTATATTGGAATAACGGAAGCGTCCAAAACGTTTCCGATTTGTTCAAAATGAGCAGCGGCAGCAGGAAGTCGTTCCAGATCCAGAAGGAATTGATGATGATCACCGTGGCGGTCAAAGGAGCCAGCAGCGGAAAAATGACCGAGCGGTACGTTCTGAATTTGGAGCAGCCGTCCACCTCCGCCGCCTCTTCCAATTCTTTCGGAATCGTCGTGCGAATGTAGCCTACATATAAGAATACGCCTTGCGTTAGCGCATAAGTCACGTAAAGCAAAATCAGCCCGAACCGGTTCAGCAGGTCAAGCTCCGTCATCAGTCTGGTTACGGGCAGCATGATCACCTGGAAAGGAATGATAATTCCCATAATAAACAGGATGTACAAGGTTTTGAAATACCATTGGTTCATATTGCGGCTGATGGCGTAGGCCGTAAGCGGCACAACCAGCAGGATCAACAAGATCGAAACCAGCGTAATCAAAACGGAGTTGGAGAAAAACTGAAAGAAATTATTGTTGAACAGCACTTCCTGAAAATTGCCCAAATACAGTTCCGATGGGAAGGCAAAAAAGTTTCTGGCGCTTTCCTTGCTTGTTTTGAATGCTGTGATCACCGTCAAATAGAGGGGCAGAAAAATGACAACCAGGCCGGCGGACAACAAAATATAGCTGACCGCGGACAATCGCTTTTCACTGCTGCCGTTCATCATGCATTCACCTCCAATCTGCTCATGGAGCGGATCTGTACGATCGATACGATGGCAATGATCACGAACAAGACGATCGCCAGCGAACTCGCGTAGCTGAATTTAAATTCCTGAAAGGCAAAATTGTAGACGAGCAACCCTACGCTCTCCGTCGTTCTGCCCGGCCCCCCTCCCGTCATCGCCATAATGTAATCGAACGCGGTGAGCCCGCTTTTGGCCGAGAGGATCACGACGATATTTAAGGTCGGAATCAGAAACGGGATGACGACGGAGCGGAACCGCTGCCAAGGGGTGGCGCCATCCAGGCTGGCCGCTTCGAGCAAATCCTTGGGTACGCTCTGCAGAGCCGCCAGGAACAGCAGCGTTGGAATGGCCAAGCCTTGCCACAGGCTGACGAACAACAGCCCGAAGAAGGCCAAATCCGGATTGGACAGCAAATTCCGCGACAGCACATCCGAGCCAACGGCTTTGCCAAAAGCCGGAAGGGCCTGGGAGAACAACTGGTTGAAAATCAAACCGACGGTAATCATGCTAAGTACGGCCGGGAAGAAATACGTCGTCCGGTAAAACGATTGGAAGCGGCGAACGCGATTGAGCAGCAAAGCGATCACTACGGCAAGCACCACGGTCAGGACGATCAAGCCAAGTGCATATTTAAAGGTAAAACCCAGGCTGTTACGGATCCGGTCGTCCTGAACCAGCCGCACATAGTTGTCCACCCCAATGAAATGACTCGTCTTGCTCAGCCCGTCCCAATCGCTCAGACTGTACAAAAATCCGTTCACCATCGGGTAAAGGAAGAAAACGGCGTACAACAGAAGCGCCGGAAGCGTAAACAAGTAATGGGCATATCTGTTGAATGTTTTCATCACAATCCCCCTCTTTTTAAAAATAAATGTGGAAACCGGAGAGGATGATGCATCCTCTCCAGTCCGCCCTTCTATTACTTGCCAAACTCCTGGTTGATCCACTTCAGCAAGGCATCCTTGTCTTTCATGATCAGATACGCGGAGGTTTCCGTACCCCAGCTGGAATCGAGGCCCGCCTTCCAATTAAAGTGAAGCCATGGATAATAACGCCCGTCTTCCGTAATCAGCTTTGTGACATCCTCCGTTTGCGGAGCGTCCGCTTTGACGCCCGTGATGGTGGAAGGAGACTTCTCATTATCCGCCAAATATTGCGCCGTCTGCTGATCGGCCATAAACTTCACGAACTTTTTGGCTTCTTCCGGGTGTTCCGTAGAAGCGGAGATCGCCAGCGCATAATCGATGCCGCCTACGACAGCCCCGTTACCGTTTTCATTCGGAATAGGGAACATCTTGTATTCATCTTCCATGCCGGCTTGTTCGATCACCGGAACAGCCCAAATGCCTTGCGGAAGCATCAACGCCTGTCCCGTGGCAAACAGATTTACGGCATCCGGATAATCCGCCCCTGCAGCGTCAGGTTGGCTGTTATCGCGAATAAAATCCATTTGCGCTATCAGCTTCTGAATGCCGGGATCGTCTGCCGCTTTGACCGAAGCGTCCTGGAAAAATCCGTTGGCCGCTTCATAGCCCACGGCATTGGTCAGCAGCGCTTCGGTGAGATGACCCGCGGACCAGGCCGCTTTAAAGCTGGTAGCAAACGGGATAGCGCTCTTCTCCTTAATCGCCGCCGCGGTTTGCTCCAGTTCCGCCCAGGTTGCCGGCACCTTCAAGCCGAGCTCGGCAAATTTACCGGCATTATAAAAAATGCCGTAAGCGTTTACTGTCAGCGGCGCGCTGTAATCTTTGCCGTTCACTTTGACGCCGTCCAAAAATTGCGGATTGATGTTCGCAAGCACATCGGTGCCGGTCAAATCCATAAAGTAATCGGACTCGGCTTGCGTTTTGAAATCGGATTCATTCGGAAATATGGACATGATATCGGGCGCATCGTTGCTGGCCAGCCGGTTGTACAACACCTTCCGCGAATCCGGAACCTGCACCTGATTGACTTTGATGTTCGGGTTCTCCGCCTCGAAATTGGCGATGATCTGGTTCAGATAGTCCTTGACTTCGGACTTCTGGTTGAAGATTTCCAGCGTCACTTGCTCCCCCGAACCTTGATTTGCGTTTGCGCCTTCACCCGCGCCCCCGCCGGACGACTTGCCTCCGCATCCCGCCACGACAAGCATCAGAGCCAGCATCGAAATCCCCAATATTTTCTTTGTTTTCATATAGAGCCCCCCTGTTCATTTAAGTAATCTTTGCAAAAACAGTTGAATGAAAGCCTCGCTTTTTACCCCTACGGCAGCCAGCACATTGGTCTCCAGCGGCCGCTCGAAGAACACGTCTCTGTGTTCGACCGTCATCCCCCTGGTAAACTCCCCCTTGCACTCTACGGAAATCTTCTTCGGCGCGAGGTCCAGCAAATCCGGATGACTAAGATAAGCAACCGTCAATGGATCATGCAGGATAGGGAGATGTTTTGAGGAATCCATCCACATCGATATCAAGCGCGACAAAAAATCGGTTTCCATTCTCCCCGCAAGCTTGATCCGATCCACATCGGCCTGGGTTAACCGGCATTTCAAGGTGACGTCGAGGCCGATCATCGTCAGTTTCAGCCCCGCATCAAAGACGATTCTCGCCGCTTCCGGATCACACACGATGTTCCACTCCGGGTAAAAAGCCGAGTGCATCCCGCCCATCATCACAATGTTGGCGCCCCGCATCACCTCGGGAGCTTTCATCACCGCGCAGGCCACGTTGGTCAGCGGGCCGATGGCGACAATCGTCAAGTCCGGGTCGCGCCGCACCTGATCGATCAGAAAATCCGCCGCATGCTGCTCGCAGTTGTGATCGATGTCCTTGTATTCCTCCGCCCACTGGCACGGAATGCTGGCGGTATCCGTCTTGTTGATTAACGGGCTGCCGATACCGGTCGCCACAGGAATGTCCAATCTCCCGTAAGCTTTGAGCAATTGCAGGGCCAACTTCGTACGCAGGCCGGTGTTTCTGTACACCGTCGTTAATCCGGCCAAGTCCAATTCCGGGGAATTCAACGCCAACACAATCGCCAGCGCGTCGTCGATATCGTCGCCGATATCCGTGTCTATGACGATCCGTCTTATCTATACCACCTCTTTCATAGGATTCAAAAAGCGAGCAAGACGGAAAATCTACCATAAAAGACGATGATAATATGTAAATTTTACATCATTCTCCGCTTTTTATAGCGCTATCATAGCAAATGAAAGCGTTTCTATCAAGTTATTTTTATTTATAGTTTTTCATTTAATCCCTTGATAGTCTCACAAACCCTTATAAAATAAGAGTTTGTCGCGCCGTGATTTATTTTCGCAAGCTCCGCATTACATTGTGTAAATTTTACACATTCTTCGAAATTAAGAAAAACGCCTGACGGCGTCCTTTAATGGCTCTGACTTCTACTTTGGAGCGATCGGAGGCTCGTCCTAAACTTTGAATGCTGCTCTAACGGACACCAGCGACCTTATCCGCCCATTTCCCGGGTATTTCCCAGCCTAACGGACACAGGCGACCCTATTTCGCACTAAACCCGTTCATCCAGCACGATTTGAGGTAAATAAGGGCTTCTGTGTCCGTTACATTCTGCAAACCTCCATTTTTCCGCAAATAACGGCTCTGGTGTCCCTTAGCTCCCAGATTCCTCTTCTCCCCCCTGCGCACCGCCCTCTACCATGCCCGAAATTTTATAAAAAGTCAAAAAGCCCGGATCCAAGATCCGGGCTGCAACGCTTTAAAGATTCAATTTTGTGACGAGCTTGCCTCCGGCTCAAAAATCAGCCTTAACTGCTCGCATTCGTCTCGCAGCTCGTCAAGCTGCTCCAGGTAATACAGCAACGCTTTGATGATGACGTTTTGCTCCAAGGAGTCTTTGGACTCTGTTTTGATTTGGGCAATGGCCTGAAGGTAATCTTTCTTTTCGGATTCGCTCAGGGAAACGTGATTTTTGATGGTCAATTCCATTCTACGATACACCCGCTGAAGCTGACGCGATCTCATAACCGGCGTAACGTCCTCCGGCCAGCAGTTCATAACCCAGGAAGGCGTCTCAAACAACAGCGGCATTTCCGGTTTTTTGAACTTCAACCCTTCGACCACTAAACCGACCAAGTATTCAATATAAACCGCTAACTTACGGTTATGGTCAAACGACAGATTCGGGCCGCTCACCCGGGTGTATACAAACATGACGCTGAGCGCGATAAACGACACGTCCACGACAAATCCGTCCATTTGCTCGCCGTACAGATCGGCAATACTGTCCTCCAACCATGTAAATACTTTACGCTCGACCGTCATCACCGCATTTTGTATGCGTTCATTTTCAAAAAAATGCTGCGACGGATCCAGAAAAAAGTCGAGATAAGTATGATATTTAAAAATATCTTCCAGATAAATCATGCTTAACTCAATAATCCGGTCGCTTTTCGATAAATCCACTTTGCGATAGAGCCTCTGGACTTTTTCCTCCAGCTCTTCGGCAAAAATCTCTATCACTTCCAGGAGCAGATCCTCTTTACCGGGAA
The DNA here is from genome assembly GCF_003863965.1 of Paenibacillus oralis. Classification (GTDB taxonomy): domain Bacteria; phylum Bacillota; class Bacilli; order Paenibacillales; family Paenibacillaceae; genus Fontibacillus; species Fontibacillus oralis. Next base: position 2,488,260 of record NZ_RRCN01000001.1, on the reverse strand, counting down.
AATACTTGTAAAACGACGGCTTGGTCATTCCGCTCGCTTTGGCAATTTCATCGATCGTCGTTAAAGCAAACCCTTTCTCCTCAAAGAGTTGAAACGCCGCCTCAATGATCGCTGTTTTTTTATCCACACCCATGATCCTTTCTTCATGAATTCATCAGCGAAAAAACGCGCTCCGAAAGCCCCGCCTGCTAATGAGCCGGCCTCCTACATGGACAGCGGGCTGTTCGGACCTTCCGGAAGATGTCCCGAAGGTTCCGACGGGCCGGCATCCCGGTTGGCTTTGCGCTCCTGGCGTTTCTCCTTATATAAGGCTACCACCATGTATAAGGATGGTACAACGATCAACGTGAGCAGCGTGGAGAACATCAGCCCGAAAATGATCGTATACGCCATCGGCCGGAACAAAACGCTCCCCGTGATCGCCAGCGGCAGCAAGCCGATGATGGCGGTCAGCGAGGTCAGTATGATCGGCCGGAAACGGGCCGAGGTCGCTCCGATAATCGCTTCCGTGAGCCCTACGCCTTCGCGGCGCGCATCCTCGATAAACTCGATGAGCACGATCCCGTTCCGCACGACGATCCCCGCCAAGGAGATAATCCCCATGATGCTCATGAAGCCGATCGACGAGCCGGAAATAAAGATCCCGATGATTCCGCCTGCCGCGGCCAGATATACCGTCGTCATTATGATGACCGGCGTCGACAGCGAGTAGAACTGCACCGTAATCAACAGCAGAATCAAGAAGATGACGATGATGAACAAGCTGCCCAAATCCGCGAAGATCTCGGCCTGGTCCGACGTTTCGCCGCCAAGTGTCCAAGTGTAGCCCTCCGGAAAATGCATGCCGCCAAGCAGGGCGCTAATTTCCGTATTCAGCTCGGTTGCCGTTTTGCCGCCAGTCGCATCAGCCTCCACCGTAACGGTACGCACCAGGTTGTAGTGCTGAATTTTCTGGATGGAGAACGACGGCTTTAATTCCGCCAGCTGCGATAACGGTACTTGCACGCCTTGGTCATTGGTCACGTTGATTTGCTGGAACAGATCGCTGGGATTGCTGTCTTTGTTTTTCATATACAAATTAACGTCGATGATTTGTTTCCCCGTATCAAAATCGCCGATATCGAGGCCGTCGCCCATCAGCCGGAGCGTTTGGGTCAAGGTCTGGTAATTCACCTGATGCTGTTTCATGGCCTCTTCGTTAATGGCAAACTCCAGCGTGTAGCTTTGGTTGCCGAAGTTGTCTTTGATGCCCGAAGTGCCGTCGACCTGGGCGATTTTCTCCTTCACCTGTTGGGACAGGGTTTGGAGTTCATCCAAATCCTCGCCCGAAATCCGCACGGACACGGCCGCTCCGACCGGAATCCCCAGCCGTGGAATGTTCGTCGTAATGGTGGCCCCGGGGTACTGTTTCTTCAATTTCTCCTGCCAGGATTGCACCGTTTTATCCCAATTGTATTTGCCCTCTTTGCCGACAACCGCGATTTGGCCGACCGTAGGCGAAGCGGCTACGACATTGGTGATGTCGGAATAGATCGCCGGCGCTTTCCCGCCTGATCCATAGCTGACGAGCTCGGCTTCCGGCTGCTTCCGCACCCACTCGGCAACGCTCGACACCACGCGATCGGTTTGCTTAAACGACGTTCCGACGGGCATCTCCACATTGATGTTGACCTGCGGATCTTCCGCCTGCGGAAACAGATCGATCGGCGTCAGCAGCGCAAACCCGAACGAGGCCGTGCCGATCAAAAGTCCGGTCAAAGCGGTAAGCAGCGGCCGCTTCAGCACCTTCGGAATGATGGTGCCCGAATACCACCGCGTGGCGGCTTGAATTTGCTTGCCCAGCAAACCGGGCGGCTTTACCCCGCCTTTTTTCACTTGACGATGGACTCTTCGCTTCTCATGCCATTCGCGGAAAATCGGAATGATCGTCAGCGACATTAACATGGACGCCAACATGGAGGCGGAAATCACGATTGGGAGCGGCTTGATGAAAGAGCCGATGTCCCCGGTCAGAAACAGCAGCGGCATAAAGGCGAAGATGGTCGACAACGTCGCCGTCAGGATCGAAACGGAAACCTCATTGGCTCCTTTAACGGAAGCGTCCGACGGATTTTCTCCAAGTTCGCTGAGCCGCCGCTCGATGTTATCGTTGACGACCACGGCGTCATCGACCAGGATCCCCAGCACGATGATCAGGCCAACGATCGTAATTTCATTCAAAGTGACTCCGGTCAGCGGCAAGGCGACCAGCCCCAGCGCGATAGAGATCGGAATGGCCAAGGCGACAAAAGCTGCCGTCAGCATGTTCAGTCCAAGCATACAAACGATGATGACGGCCACGATCGCAATCAGCATTTCCCGGGTTAACTCGTTAAACATTTTGTTCACGACTTCCAGCTGGGCAAACGCTGTCTTGAACGTTACGTTTTTCGGCAGACCTTCGGCCAAATCGCTAAGCTTCTCCGAAATGACCTTATCCATGGAAGGGACGTCCGAACCCGTCTGCGCGTTGACGTTGACCAGGATGGCGGGCTTCCCGTTATAATACGGCAAATATTCCGGATCGCTATACGTCAGCTTGGCTTCACCGATATCTTTTAAATAAACGGGGAACCCGTTTTGCGTCGTCGTGATCTGAACGTCATTTAATTTCTTTACATCGTCCAGGCTTTTGACCAGCAGCTGATAATTGCGGTTATCGTAACTCAGGTCTCCCAGCGGTACGCGTTCGTTCATCTTTTGTACGGACTGAACGACCATTTCCCACGGAATTCCGTATTGCTGCAATTTCTGCGTATCGATTTGCACGGCGACTTCCCGGTCGGGAATCCCCTGGATTTCCACGCCGGCTACGCCTTTTACCGTCTGAATCTGATCGCGCCAGCCGATCATCGTATCGTTCAGTGCATACAGCTCTTCCCGTGTATCCGCGTAAACCACATAGGAGCCGACAAAAGAGGCGGTCAGATTATCGTTAACGACCGGCTGCATTGCGTCGTCCGGCAAATCGGCGGCGGCGTCCTGGACATTCTTGCGCAGTTCGTCCCAGGCCGCTTCGGCGTCCGCATCCGCATAAGCCTCTACCGTGATGCTGGAATACCCGCTTCCCGAAGTGGAGATGATGTTTTCGACGCTATCCACCTTCTTGATTGCCTGTTCCAGCACCTTGGTGACGGATTGCTCCACCTTCTCCGGCGTTGCTCCCGGGTAAACCGTCGTTACCAGCGCGGTCTTCACCACCGCATCCGGCATCTCCTGGCGGGCCAGTCCCGTAAAGCTGTACACGCCGACCAAAATAAGCATGATGAAAAACAACAGGGTAATTTTGCGTTTCTTGACCAAAAAATTAATCATTGGCCGCGTCCTCCGCCGTTACAATGGCGTACCCGTCAAACAACCCTTCAGCTCCAGCGGTCACGACGACATCGCCCTCCTGCAACCCGGACAAAATCCGGAAGCGGTTTTCAATGATTTCATCCCCAAGTTCGACGGTCGTTTTCACCGCTTTCCCGCCGACAGCACGAAATACGTACGGCTCCTGGCCGTTGCTGATCACGGCTTCGGCCGGGATGAGGATGCCTTTTTGATCGGAAACTTGAAGTCCTGCCTTCACGACCTGCCCCGGGAACCAGTCCTTTTTCGGGTTAGGAACGCTCACTTCCACGGAAATCGTGCCTGTCCCCGCATTGGTCTGCGGATAGACGCGGGTTACGGTCCCGGTCCGGGTTTCATTCCCCAGCGCCATGTCAACCTTCTGCCCTTTCTTCCAAGCGGAAATTTTGCTGTCCTGAACCGGAAGCAGCACCTGCAGTTCGGCGGTCGACCCGATGACAAAAGCCGGGTTTCCCGCAGCGGCGGCCTGGCCGGCCACCGCCATTTTCTCCAGTATCGTACCGGATACGGTAGCCGTCAATTTCGTTTTGGACAGGGCCAACTCAGCTTGCTCCTGACTGGCCAGCGCGTTTTGATACCCTGCTTCGGCTTGCGCCTTGGAGGCCAGGGCCGATTGTTTGCCGGACTGGGCTTGTTCGAGCCCGGCCTTTGCGGCTTTCAGCTGTTCATCCGTCGCGCCGTCGGTCAATTCCTCCAGTTGCTTCTGCGCGCTGTCCAGTGTATTCTCCGCATTTTTAAGCTGAATTTGCGATTGCTCGTATTCATTAAGCGAAATCAGCCCTTGAGCATATAAATTTTGATACCGGTCGGTATCAGCCTTTATTTTGTTATAGGCATCCTCCGCTTGCTTCACCTGATTTTGCGCCAGGGCCAGCTGCTGCTCCGACGCCCCCTTTTTCACCGTGGACAAATTAGCCTCGGCGCTGTGGATTTGCGCTTCGGCCTGGGCGAGCCCCGCCTCGGCGGCGCTGACTTGGCCCTTGGCTTGGGCTACGCCGCTTTTGGCCTGTTCCAACCCAATCCGGGCCGGCGCGTCATCCAGCACGGCCAGGACGTCCCCTTCTTTGACTTTGTCGCCAACTTCCACCAACGTCTGTTTGATTTCTCCGGATGCTTGAAACGTAACGGTCGCCGAATCTGCGGATTGCAGCGTGCCCGACAGATCATATGCCGTGTTCAAAGGTTCTTGTTTCACCTGCATCACCTCAACGACTGCCGAGTTGGCATTCGCTGCGGCGGTTTCTCCATCGTTTCCCGAAGAGCATGCGGTTAAAGACAGCGTGAATACCGCCGCTATCGCAAGCCATAAGCAACGTCCTTTCATCAGGATGTTCCCCTCCCGTTATACTCACTAGTATTTTTTTTAACTCCAAAGTAACCCAGCAGCAATGCGGTTGTCAAGCGACGCCTAGGTGATTGATTTTCTGGACCTCAGTGTGTTAGCATGTGGGAAACAAAAGGTATTGGGGAGGAAATTTTCCATGCGAAAGGAAGTCGCTGCTTTTATTTTGTCGTTTGCGTTGCTTGCCGGCGGCCCTGTATCTGCCTTTGCCGCGGATGACGACAATATCACGCCATCGGGCGACACGGCAAAGACGGGCGAACAATTGAAAGGTTCGTTTGTCGATTCGGAAAAACAACTCTTGCCGGTGGAGCATTTGGATTTGGACACGGTATTGGATTTGGCTCTTAATAATTCTTATAACTTGCGGCTGTTGGAAATGAAGCTGACCGCCTTGAAGCAAAAAGAGGGCAGCTTGAAGGAGCAGAGAAAAGCTCTGGACAACTCGGTAATCGAAACCGGCTTAGGTTCATTGCCTGCAACCCCGGAGGAACTGAAAGCAGCGTACGGAATTGAAGACGAGGAGGGAACTGAGCTGTGGCTCGGTCCAGTCTCCGATACAAACAATGCCGTCAATAATGTCATGCAAGGGATCAACGGCATCGCCGCCGCCCTGAATCAGCAGCTTGCCAGCCAGCGCGAACAGATTAAATTGGCGCTCGACCAGATGGAAACGGATCAAGCGGATACGCTGATCGATCTGGACAAAGCAAAAGCCGGAGCGCAGCTGCAGATCACCTCGCAATATGTTCAGCTTCTGTCGTTATATAAGCAAATCGACCTGAACGAGCGATATCTTGCGGTGTTGAACGACGATTACAACAAGGCCGTTACGCTGCAGCAGGAAGCGATGGGCAGCGCCGAAAACGTAACGGCGGCCGGGAGACTGGTTCGCGACCAGGAGAAACAGTTGGACACGCTGAGAGACAACTACAAGCTTGCCCTGGTTCAGCTCTGCTTCGATCTTGGACTGGCGTACGATCCGGAAATCACGCTGGGGGATATTTCATATACCCCGGAGCCGGTCACGCGCAAGGATACCATGGAAGTCCTGGCCAACTCGTATGACATGAAACAGAAGTGGAACGCCATCATCCTGGCCAATGATCAGAAAGCTCATACGGCGGCCTCCAATGACGACGAGAAAGATTATCTGGAAACGATGGCCCGAATCGCCGACGTGCAGGCGGATCAAACCCGCGTGGAATTAAGCAAAAAAATCAGCAAAACATACAGCGACGCGGAAACGGCCTATAAGGCTTATCAAAACGCATCCGAGGATTTGACCGATACGCAGGCCGATTATACGAACATGGAAGTCCGTTACAAAAACGGCCTCGTCTCGCGTTATGATTTCAACAAATCGGGATTTTCTTTAACGCAGCAGGAAACGGCCCTGGATTTGACCCGTTTGCAGGCATATATGGCCGATCAAGCGGTAAAAGCCATGGAAAAAGGACTCATTAACTAATAAGCAATTAGCGCCGATTCCCTCGGGCTGGATGGGACTGGTACAGAAAGGCCTCATTTGAGGTCTTTCTTTTTTTAGCGCTTGACCAGAAAACCGGTGGTTGGCCGTTCCAGTAGCCGGCTGTCAAGCACCGATTCCAGGTTGAGCCAATTTTAGAGTTAACTTTTATCCCAGGAGGAAAAATCATGTCTACGATTAAGGAAGTTTCGGCGGAGACCGGTATTTCGCCCTATACGCTTCGTTACTATGAGCGGGAAGGCATACTGCCGTCCGTCAAGCGTGATCCGAGCGGCAATCGGCTGTACGACGAAGAAAGTCTCGAATGGCTGAATTTTATTTTGGCGCTGCGGGCGACGGGCATGCCGCTTGCCAAAATCAAGGAATATGTGGATTTGTACCGGGAGGGCGAGAGCACGCTCAACATGCGCAAACAAATGATGCTCGAACATAAGAAGAAAGTTGAAAAGGATCTTGCGGCAACCTATAGATATCTGGAGCAGATCAATTACAAGCTGGCGTTGTACGATATACAGGAAAAAGGGGCATTTCTTAAGCTGCCCTGAAGCGGCCGCCGGCGGTTTATGACATGGAGCCTAACGCGCCTCCTTGTGGGGGCGCGTATTTATTTGGAGCCCAAGGTTAGAGTAAGGTATAAGACAATTGGGCTTATTTCTCCTCTTACCGCTGTTTTTGTCCCGTGATTTTTGTGAATTTTTGCGGTTCATGCGGCTTTTTGCCGGGGGAAATTTATCTTTTTACCGGCGCTTGACTTATAGTTAACTCCACTTATTAACATAAACTTGGGGCCAGCGAAGTCTGGTAATAATCTTATCCAGGGAGGAAATACCACATGAATGCAAAAACAGCAATTATTACAGGTGCCAGCAGCGGAATGGGGGCAGCTACAGCCAAGCTCCTCGCCCAACACGGGATTAAGGTCATGATGGCGGCTCGCCGGGAAGAACGCTTGAAGCAATTGCAGGCAGAAATCCGGGACGCCGGAGGCGAAGCCGGTTACAGGGTGACGGACGTCACCTCACGCGCGGACGTTGAAGCATTGGCGGACGAAACGATTACAACCTTTGGACAAATCGACATCATGATTAACAACGCGGGGATCATGCCGCTTTCCTTTTTCCGGAATTTAAAGGTTGACGAATGGGAGCGAATGATCGATGTAAACATCAAGGGCGTCCTATATGGGATGGCCGCCGTATACAAGCATATGGAAGCGCGCAACGAGGGACATATTATTAATTTCTCGTCTATTGCGGGACATTTGACCTTCCCTTCCAGTTCCGTCTACAGCGCCACCAAACACGCGGTGCGGGTGTTAACGGAAGGCATGCGGACCGAGCTGGCGGCGCATCAAAATATTCGGACCACCCTCATCTCCCCCGGCGCCGTTGAAACCGAGCTCTACGGCACGATTACCGACGACTCGATTTATCCGGCTTTAGAGCAGTTAGGGAGCAAGGAATGGCAGCAGTTGGACCCCAACGACATAGCCAAGACGGTGTTGTTTGCTATCCAGCAGCCGGCGAACGTGACAATCAACGAGCTGATTGTCCGCCCGACATCGCAAAACCTGTAAGCCGCTGCCCGTCTTCCATATTAAGAAAAACGCCTGACGGCGTCCTTTAATGGCTCTGACTTCTACTTTGGAGCGATTGGAGGAATGGGTATGGGGGTTCCCCCCATGCCTATTCCCTCCTCGGTTCTACTCCGAAAACCCTTCCCCTTTTTTCATGTAAGGAAGCACCGAGGAATTCGGCTCTTCCTAAACTTTGGACGCTGCTCTAACGGACTCCAGTGACCTTATTCGCCCATTTCCCGGTTATTTCCCAGCCTAACGGACACACACGACCCTATTTCGCTCTAAACCCGTTCATCCAGCACGATTTGAGGCAAATAAGGTCTTCTGTGTCCGTTACATTTTGCAAACCTCCGTTTTTCCTCAAATAACGGCTCTGGTGTCCCTTAGCCCCCTCCAGGTCCTCTTCTCCTCGCCCCTCTACCATGCCTTATAAGGTCCAGGTGCCCGAGGGTATCTGGTCTTCCGGAAAACCGGACTCCATCCAGGCTTGCTTTTTGAGAAAGCTTCAGGACCCGCATATAATAGAAATACAGGATTATCCAAGGATGTATTTTTACAGGCAGGTGATATTTTTGTCCAGCTCCCACCTCACCAAAAAGGCGCTCGCCGCCTCGCTGAAGCAAATCATGCGCCATGTCCCCCTGAACAAAATCACCGTCAAGCATATCGTGGACGATTGCGGGCTAAACCGGCAGACGTTTTATTATCATTTTAAGGATATCTACGAGCTGCTCGGCTGGATCTATCAGACGGAAGCGGTGGATGCCATTGCCGGGGAGCGCAGCTACAGCACCTGGACGATCGGGTTTTATAAAATTTTTAAATATATTGGAGAAAATAAAGCCTTCTGCCTGAATACACTCCATTCCCTGGCCAGAAGTCATCTCGATGCCTATCTGTATTCGGTCACGAACGAACTCATCATGGGGGTCGTCAATGAGGTGTCCTGCGGCATGCGCGTTGAGGAAGCGGATAAGCGGTTTCTGACCAACTTTTACACGCTGGCGTTTGCCGGGCTGGTGATCGAGTGGATGCGGGACGGCATGAAGGAGCAGCCGGAGGTTATCATCGGCAAGCTAAGCGAATTGATGGAAGGCAATTTCGTGCGGGCGCTGCGCCGGTATGAAAGAAAAGCCGCTGATCTAATCGATCGCGACTGACCTGATTGTCCCCATCCAAGCGATCCACATGTATGGTTCGGCCGTTTTTTCCGACGGGAATGCGCTGCGGTAACCTTCTTCATCACCGCTAACGCAGGCCTCCAGCAATTGCTTCAAAATACGCTCGATTTCCAGGTCCGGTTCCGTCACCGGTTGCCCGTCTTGCACGTTTGTCGTTTCTTTGGCTTGTCCGGCGGCATCACCAGTTTGATCCTGTGAACTTACGGCGGGTACCAATTCATTCTCCTCATTCGTCCCGGCCGCATCGTTACCGCACGCCGTTATACTACCAAGCACAAGCATCCCTGTTAAAAATAAAAATCATGTAAAGATTTGTCGACAGAACCAGTCTTGCGGCGATTCTCCATACAATACAGACCGACTGTCTAAAAATTGGTCATCCGCCTCCCTTTGATGATTTTGAACTGCCAGGGAATGTAATACATTTAGGTTGTTCCGATCTCATCAAATCTATGGAGGCGACGGTTATGTCAGCGGACTATAGCGGCAGACAGGTCTATTTTGTCGGTGGGGGAATCGCTTCGCTTGCGGGCGCGGCGTTCCTGATCAGAGATTGCGGCTTTCCCGGCCAGCAAATTCACATTTTGGAGGAAATGAAGGTGTTAGGCGGCAGCAATGACGGTGCCGGAAACGTTGAACAGGGGTACGTCATTCGCGGCGGCCGGATGCTGAACGACGAAACTTACGAAAATACGTGGGATTTGCTGTGGTCCATCCCGTCATTGGACAATCCGGACCTTTCCCTTCGCGAGGAAATCATCGCTTTTGATACGGCTCATCCCACGCATTCCAATGCAAGGCTGGTAAACAAGCATGGCGAAGTGGTGGATGTTAGCTCCATGGGCTTTGACATGGCCGACCGGCTCGCCATGGTCAAACTGATCATGACGCCGGAGGAGGCATTGGGGAAAGCGCGGATTAACGACTGGTTTGGACCGCATTTTTTCGAGACGAATTTCTGGTATATGTGGGCGACAACTTTCGCCTTTCAGCCTTGGCACAGCGCGGTGGAGCTGAAAAGATACATGATCCGGTTCATGCATGAGTTTCCGCGCATTCATACGCTGGAAGGGGTGACCCGAACCCCTTACAATCAATACGATTCCATTATTCTGCCAATGCACAAGTATCTGGAGGAGCATGGCGTCGATTTCACGTTAAAATGCACGGTAACCGATCTCGATTTCAAAGACGGAGACGGCATTACCGTGACGCGGATGCACTATGTCAAAGACGGCGCAGAAACGGCGCTCGATTTGACGGAAGGCGATCTGGTGATCGTGACCAACGGGTCGATGACGGAGGGCTCCAGCCTCGGCTCCATGACAACAGCTCCAAAGCTGGGCGGCAAAGGAAGCTCGTGGAAGCTGTGGGAAAACATCGCCGCCAAGAAGGCAGGCCTCGGGAACCCTTCATCCTTCGCTGATCATATCGACGGCTCCAAGTGGGAATCGTTCACCGTCACCTTTCGGGATTCGCGGTTTTTTGAGCTGATGGAAGCCTTCTCCCGTAACAAACCCGGGACCGGGGCGCTCGTTACTTTCAAAGATTCCAGTTGGCTGATGTCGATTGTCCTGGCTTACCAGCCGCATTTCCGCAATCAGCCGGAGCATGTGAAGGTGTTTTGGGGCTACGGGCTGTTCCCGGATCGTATCGGCGATTATGTAAATAAGAAAATGTCCGACTGTACCGGCGAGGAAATTTTAACCGAGCTGCTCCATCATCTCAAATTCGAAAAGGACATGGATGAGATCATCGCTTCGGCCAATTGCATCCCCTGCATGATGCCGTATATTACGGCGCAGTTTATGCCTAGAGCGATAGGCGACCGGCCAAAGGTGATCCCTGATGGCTCGACGAACCTGGCGTTTATCAGCCAATTCTGCGAAATCTCGGACGACGTCGTCTTTACCGAAGAATATTCGGTGAGAGCCGCGCGGATGGCCGTGTACGGACTGCTTGGCATCAACAAGCCGATTGCGCCGATCAACCAATATCAATACGATGTGCGTACCCTGCTGCAGGGGTTGGTTACTTCATTCCGGTAGATTGCCAAAATCCCTATAAAGGTTTACACTTGTCATATAGGATACAAAACGAGTGAAGCACACTCGCGATGCGCTTATTTAGGCGTTCGCGGTGTGCTTTTTTTGTGTTTTCGGATTTCTAGTAAAGAAAGGGTGGGTGATTTCATGAATGTTTATGCGCAAGCAGTACGGGAAAAGCCGTTCGGACCGAATTATGGCAAAGACTTTATCCCGCACGATGAGGCTTTTAAAAAAGCTGCTGCAAACTTTTTTCGCCGAATTTATTGCGCTGTTCTTCCCCGAACTCGACAAACTGCTGGATCACCGCCAGACCCGTTTTCTTATGCAGGAGCAGCTCGTTGATATCGTTGGCGAAGAGTCCCGCACGCTTGATCTTCTGCTGGAAACGAAGTATGTTGCCACGGACGCCTACATACTTATTCATCTTGAGCCGCAATCGTATAAACAGCCAGATTTCCATGAGAGAATGTTTATCTACTTCAGCCGATTGTTCGAACGCCACCGGAAAGAACATAAGCTGATCATCCCGATTGCCGTGTTTACCGGCGACGGTATGCATGATGAGCAAAACTCGCTTAGCATGGATATCCCCGGTCAGGGAATCCTGCATTTTCAATTTCTGAAAGTGGAATTGCGGAATCATCATTGGCGAAAATTTGTCGATTCCAACAACCCCGTTGCTGCTGCATTGCTGGCCAAAATGGGATACAATAAAGGCGAAGAAAAGGAAATGCGCTTTGCGTATTTGCGGATGATTTTACAACTAGGAAAAAAACTAGACGACGCGCGAATGAAGCTCATCATGTCCATTGCCGATTTATATTTCGTGCCTGATCCGAAACAGGACGAAGCAATGCTCTATGAATTAACCAAACCATATTCGAAAGAGAGGGAAACTATCATGGAATTGATGCCAGCCTGGATGCGTCTGGGGTATGAAAAAGGATTGGAAGAAGCAGTGAAGGCAGTTCAAACCGAACGGCAAAACATTGCCCGCAGGCTCTTTGCCAAAGGATTTTCTTTGGAGGAAGTGGCCGAAACTATCGAATTGCCGATTGAGGAAGTGCGGAAGTTACAGAATTCCTGAATAAGCTCATTTAGGTTTCTATGCGCCAAATTTTAACGATATTTCGGGTGAAGCACACTCGCGATGCACTTGAAGTGCGTTCGCGGTGTGTTTTTTTGTGTTTTCGGGTTTCTAGTAAAGAAAGGATGGGTGATTCCATGAGTACTTATGTGCAAGAAGTGTGGGAAAAGCCGTTCGGACCGAATTATGGCAAAGACTTTGTCCCGCACGATGAGGCTTTTAAAAAATTGCTGCAAACCTTTTTTGCCGAATTTATTGCGCTGTTCTTCCCCGAACTCAACAAACTGCTGGATCACCGCCAGACCCGTTTTCTTATGCAGGAGCAGCTCGTTGATATCGTTGGCGAAGAGTCCCGCACGCTTGATCTTCTGCTGGAAACGAAGTATGTTGCCACGGACGCCTACATACTTATTCATCTTGAGCCGCAATCGTATAAACAGCCAGATTTCCATGAGAGAATGTTTATCTACTTCAGCCGATTGTTCGAACGCCACCGGAAAGAACATAAGCTGATCATCCCGATTGCCGTGTTTACCGGCGACGGTATGCATGATGAGCAAAACTCGCTTAGCATGGATATCCCCGGTCAGGGAATCCTGCATTTTCAATTTCTGAAAGTGGAATTGCGGAATCATCATTGGCGAAAATTTGTCGATTCCAACAACCCCGTTGCTGCTGCATTGCTGGCCAAAATGGGATACAATAAAGGCGAAGAAAAGGAAATGCGCTTTGCGTATTTGCGGATGATTTTACAACTAGGAAAAAAACTAGACGACGCGCGAATGAAGCTCATCATGTCCATTGCCGATTTATATTTCGTGCCTGATCCGAAACAGGACGAAGCAATGCTCTATGAATTAACCAAACCATATTCGAAAGAGAGGGAAACTATCATGGAATTGATGCCAGCCTGGATGCGTCTGGGGTATGAAAAAGGATTGGAAGAAGCAGTGAAGGCAGTTCAAACCGAACGGCAAAACATTGCCCGCAGGCTCTTTGCCAAAGGATTTTCTTTGGAGGAAGTGGCCGAAACTATCGAATTGCCGATTGAGGAAGTGCGGAAGTTACAGAATTCCTGAATAAGCTCATTTAGGTTTCTATGCGCCAAATTTTAACGATATTTCGGGTGAAGCACACTCGCGATGCACTTGAAGTGCGTTCGCGGTGTGTTTTTTTGTGTTTTCGGGTTTCTAGTAAAGAAAGGATGGGTGATTCCATGAGTACTTATGTGCAAGAAGTGTGGGAAAAGCCGTTCGGACCGAATTATGGCAAAGACTTTGTCCCGCACGATGAGGCTTTTAAAAAATTGCTGCAAACCTTTTTTGCCGAATTTATTGCGCTGTTCTTCCCCGAACTCAACAAACTGCTGGATCACCGCCAGACCCGTTTTCTTATGCAGGAGCAACTCGTTGACATCGTTGGCGAAGAGTCCCGCACGCTTGATCTTCTGCTGGAAACGAAGTATGTTGCCACGGACGCCTACATACTTATTCATCTTGAGCCGCAATCGTATAAACAGCCGGATTTCCACGAAAGGATGTTTATCTACTTCAGCCGATTGTTCGAACGCCACCGGAAAGAACATAAGCTGATCATCCCGATTGCCGTGTTTACCGGCGACGGTATGCATGATGAGCGAAACTCTTTTAGCATGGATATCCCCGGTCAGGAAATCCTGCATTTTCAATTTCTGAAAGTGGAATTGCGGAATCATCATTGGCGAAAATTTGTCGATTCCAACAACCCCGTCGCTGCTGCATTGCTGGCCAAAATGGGATACAATAAAGGCGAAGAAAAGGAAATGCGCTTTGCGTATTTGCGGATGATTTTACAACTAGGAAAAAAATTAGACGACGCGCGAATGAAGCTCATTATGTCCATTGCCGACTTATATTTCGTGCCTGATCCGAAACAGGACGAAACAATGTTCAATGAATTAACCAATCAATATCCGGAAGAGAGGGAAACTATCATGGAATTGATGCCAGCCTGGATGCGTCTGGGGTATGAAAAAGGGCGGGAGGAAGGATTAGAAGAAGTAGTGAAGGCAGTTCAAACCGAACGGCAAAACATTGCCCGCAGGCTCATTGCCAAAGGATTTTCTTTGGAGGAAGTGGCCGAAACTATCAAATTGCCGATTGAGGAAGTGCGGAAGTTACAGAACAACTGAACAACCGAATTGAGCCCCTACCATATCTATAAGCGATTTGAGATTACTATGTACATGCAAAGTCAATTTATACTTTGTCGCAAGGAGAGTGAAACCCTTATGGAATCAATGCCGGCCTGGATGCGCCTAGGATACGAAATAGGATACAAGGAAGGATACGAAATAGGATTCAAAGAGGGCCTAGAAATAGGTATTTTGTTCGGACGACAAAGGATCATACATAGACTGATTTCGAAAGGTTATTCATTGGATCTAGTTTTGGAAATAATGGCAAAACCCATCGAAGAAGAAGAAAAACTAAAAAATTGACCAAAGAAGAAAGTAGCCGATTAAGCAATCGGCTGCTTTCTGCGTACATCTGTAAACTTGTTGTACTTATTGAGCAGCCCGTCCAATAGGACCGACTGATGAATGACCCTTTTGTGCCTCAACCCGTACCGCTGCGCTAAACGATTTAATTCTTTTCTCTCCATCTCTATACGGAGTTTCATTCTCTCCGAATTGCTCATAGCTCTCACCCCATGAACATATTAGGAGATGTTGCTAAATATTACATGCTGAGGCCTACTGCATAGTATAAAAAATACCAAAATTTTATAATTCTCCTTATGGTTAATTGTTATCTATAAAGCCAAATCTAACAACTTTGGGCAAAATAAAAATAGGGCCAGCCCAAATGGACTGAACCCTACTTTTTCGTATAGTTCAAGGCAAATATATTACCAATAACCGTGTACTACTGTTGTAATTAAACCTGTACTACTAGCCAAACCAACTAAACTAACTATTGTCATAGCCGAAACCGCTTAAAGCAATTGCTATCTTCAAACTGTACAATTTACTTTTTATGGCTTCTTCGTAATTTCCTTTCCTCAGATTATAAATTGCGTAATTCTGAAAAAAGACGGAACAACGATTTATAAAAGAAGGCTCTTTAGACTGAATACTTACTGCTGCTTCTGAAAAGCATTTGTCTTTTCCAAACAATCTGTATTGTTTAATTTCCTCAGAAAAATGATCAAGAACATCATCAATGAAAAACTGATGGCGATTGGCCGATTCTATTAAGGTTATCAAGCCTTCTATAACTTCATCGGGTTCCTCTTCCAAAAATTGAACATACTTAGGAATTTTAGACCGATCACCCGACTTAATATCCACGCAAAGATGGTTTACTTTCGCAAACATTTTAAATTGCTCTATAACTGCAGTTTGGGTTTCATCATCGCCCTCAAACCAACTTAAATCCGCATATTCTGCAATCCATTTCTTCGACTCCTCAAACATTCCTCGATATTCGTAAGTGCCGGACTTCATAAGATAGCCCTTACCATAATAGTAAACAAGAGGACGAAGCGGCTTGAAATCGCTGCATCTCCATACTTTTTTTTCGTATAATGCTTTGGCTAATCGGCAAAGTTCATCCGCGTAAGCTTCGGCTTCTATCCAATTAAATTTAAGCGAGTAAACTTCGACCAACATTAATATTCCATCAAGTGCATACACTTCAGGCAATCGATGTCTGTAAGTCAAAAATTGCATTGCGGCCTTAAATCCCTTGCTACTATCCGGGTGGTGAATTTTGAACAATCTGTAATAACACATCGCCAACCGCTCAGAATGACTTGATCGCTCACTTTCGATGACGCTTTCATACAGAATAACCGCCGCTTCCTTGAAACCCTGTTCAAACATCCGCTCCGCAGTCTCAAAAATCCCCGCAACCTGCTTCAAATCTTCGAGTAATTGGTTCAACACCTCTTGAATGCAGTCATGACGCCCCAGTTCGGCGCAGCGCATAAAAAAAGGGCGAAGTCTTCTCCAGTGGGGGGCGGATGGAACAAAACATTCGTCTACGTATAAGTCATAGAAGTAACCTTCGGAGAGCCCCATCGCTTTCGTGATCCGATCCAGCTGTCCGACGGCAATCGGCCGGTTTCCGTTAATAATGCCGCTTAACGTACCGACGTTGACTCCTGAAACTTCCGCAAAGCGATGAAGGGTTGTCCCTTCTTTCTTGATGTAGTCTTCCAGTTCTGCGCGAATCGTGGTTGTGGATATCAAATATCCATCACCCCCCAAACGATTTCCGTTTACAGAAATAGTGAACATTCTTCCTGTAGAGCGTCCTAACGACACTTCATTACATCAAACTACATCCATAATAATACAAACTGCTAGTATATTCCTGATATTAATCCTGATTTTTACAATTGTAAACATAAAAAAAGACCAGTAAGAGGCAATTTTGTCTACTTACTGGTTAGTTTGCGAATCAACCTCAATTGTTGTCAAATCACGACTGTTTTTGGTTTCGCTTAAACCTTGATCTGAGGCGGCGACCCATCGGATAAAGTTGCCCCCGCCTTCTTCTTCATGTATTGCGACCAATAGGCGGTCAAAATAGGCACCAGAATCGAGGTCACAACAACGCAGGCGGCGACTAAAGCGGTGGCCGATTGGGCCGCCGGCATAAATTCCGGCTTCATATTGGCGACGATCATCGGATTGGCCACGGCGGCGCCCGCTGTACTGGATGCGGCAATTCCGGCCGTACCGTTCCCCCCGCCCACATATTTGTCGGCCAGGATCAACGGAATTCCCGTGATGATGATGACGGAAACGGCAAGCAGCACGCCCAGAAGCCCCGTTTGCACAATAACCCCCAGATCGATCGAGCATCCTAACGCAAAGCCGAAGAAAGGGATCATCGTATGAGTGGCTTTTCCAAAAAATTCACGAAGATCATGATCCAAATTACCCAACAGGAAACCGATCAAAAACGGAAGCACCGCGCCAACGAACACCTGCGGTTCGAAAGCGGCCAAGCCCGTGGCGCCCAAAATCAGCATGGTGACCAGAGGCCCGGATTCCAGGGACATCAGCACAAAAGCGCCCGCTTCTTCCCTGGTTCCGTACTGCTGCATAATCGAAGCGTATAAACCGCCGTTGGTCATATCCATCGAAGCGATCAGCGCAAGCACGGACAAGCCCGCAAAAAATCCGCTCTGGATACCGCCGGCCGGCAAAAATTGCGAAGCGACGAGGGCTACGATCCAGGCCACCGCGATTTTGGTCAATACCAATGTGCCCGATTTTCTTAGAACCATCCCCGTTGCCCTTACGTCGATGGCCGCCCCCATACAGAAAAACCATACGGCCAAAATGGGGATCGTTCCCGTCATAAGCCCGTTTGTAAATGAACCGAAATACTCTCCGGCCCCAGGAAAAAAGGTGTGTACAACCGCTCCCAAAAGCAATGGGATCAACATCATCCCGCCAGGAATCCGATCCAAGGTCTTTTTGATTTTCATGTCTAATCCACCTTCCACAACCAATAGAATGCGCTTTCATTTTATTTGCGGCCCAGTCCCAGCTCCGGAATCAGCGCCGCGTACAAATCATGGCTTTTCTTCAAATGCCGGCTAAATTCTTTTCCGTCCCGGACCAGCAGACCAAGCCCCATGGAACTCATCTCACCGATAAACTCCGGCTCCCTGGTGCCCTGAACGAAAGCTTCCGCCAACAAGGCTCTGATCTGATCCGAAGTTCCTTTCGGTACGGCCAGTCCGCGCCATGTTCCCGCGAATTCCACATGCAGTCCGGTTTCTTCCGCCAGCGTCGGAACTCCCGGGAGGGCCGCCGCCTCCTCATCCCCGATGATGGCTAACGTGCGCAGTTCCCCCTGCTCAACGTAGCTTTTGACTTCGGCCGGGCTCACGGGCACCGCGTCGACGAAGCCGCTAAGCAGCGCCGATATGGCGGGCCCCGCTCCTTCGTAAGGAATATGCGTGAACTTTACGTCCGCCTCTTTCTCCAGCATTGCGGCAGCCAAATGCCAAACGCTTCCCGTGCCGGCGTTCCCCATTTTGATCTCACCGGGATGGGAATGCGCATAATCGAGAAATTCCCGGACATTTTGCCAAGGAGCGTCCGCTCTGACGGTAATCGCGGCGGGATCACGGTTTGTTTGCGCGATGGGAATAAAGTCTTCATACGTCACCGGAAGCAATCCCAGATGCGGAAGAGTCGTTAATTCGGCCACGAGAAAAGTTACCGTATAGCCGTCCGGTTTGGCGTGCGCGCCCTCGGTCAAACCGATAGCTCCGCCGCCGCCCGTGCGATTCACCACGACAATCGGTTGATCAAGATGTTTTTCGGCCGCTTGCGCCAATGCCCTTGCGGTAAGATCCGTACCGCCTCCGGCGGCGTACGGTACGATCAAAGTAACGGGTTGCTGCGGGAAATCCGCCGGCGGGTTTGCCGATTTCGGGCGATCAGGCAGAACGTACGCCAACATAATGGTCAATAACATCGCTATTCCGATAACACACCCCCCTATCGCCAGCCGTTTTGAGCTCGCTTCCACTTTTCCGTTTTCTCCGCTCATGCTATTCCTCTTTTCCGCTAGTTCAGCTTGTTTAGTTCCCCTTGCGGCGGCCACCTCCCCATATGCAAATCAGCCAAATCATCATACCCAAAGTACGTGATTTAATTCTCAAGGGAAGTGTAAACGAACCGGCCGCCGTGAAACAATCGGATAATCTCCTTACGAATCTTCAAATATTCCGAATTTGCGTGTATTTGCCGGATCTGCATATTCGCCGGAAAATTTGTTGGTTTCCCGGTATTTGCCCGGCGTCATGGACTTGTTTTTGCGAAAGGCCCGGATAAAACTGTTTTCGTTCTGATATCCGACCCGGAACGCGATATCGGCTACTTTGAGCGATGTATCCTGCAATAGTTCGCAGGCTTTGTCCATTCTCAGGCTGGTCAAATAATCGTAAATCGTGCTGCCGGTTTCCGTTTTGAAAATCGAACTTACCGAGGAAATTCCCATGTTCACATGGTCCGCAATCTCTTGCAGTCCGATATTCGCCTGATAATTCTGCTCCATAAACCCGATCATCCGCCGCGCCAAAATAAATTCCTTCGTCTGCTTCCGGCTCTCCAGTTCCCGGGTCAGCGTACCGGCCAGAAGACACAGCAATGCTTCCGCCTCGGCCAACTCCATCGTGGTCAGCTTCTGCCACGTATAATCGTCCAGTTCGTTCGGGACGGGCAATCCGCGCGCCTCCGCCATGTTCAACATCTCTACCATAAGCTGGTCAACGAATTTATAGACGTTTTCCGGATGGATTCGCCCGCCGCATATGTCCCGCATCCAACGCCGCATCAACTGTATGCTCTGTTCTTCTCCGGACGTTTGCAGCGTTTCGAACATTTCCGTCTTCCAGCCTTCATGGAGGGTTGACGGGATGCCGTCTTTGCGGATACTGCATTCCCGATAATCCCTGGCCTGGCCATACCCATCGTACAGACGGTAGGACAGCGCCTCCTTTGCTTCCGCATAGGAGCGGTTGATCTCCGGGAGATGGGACACCTCTCCCCCGATTCCGATCGATACCGACAAGTGCAGGTATTCGCGAATGGCTTGAATCAGTTGACCGGCCGCGTCCTTGTACGAGCAAGCCTCCAGCGCTTCTTCCTTAGGCTGGAGCAACACCGCCATGTCCTCGTGATCCGCCGGCATCGTGACGCAGCGCCAAAACGGCTCCAGCTTCTCGCGGACAATGTTGTCCATCGCGTATTTCAGCAGCATCCGGTCCTCTTCCCGATACTCGGCGGCAAATTGCTGGTAACGGTCGATGGATATAATCAGCATGGCAAGCGGAGCGGCCGTCCAATCCTGAAAATAACTTCCCCACTTGGCCTGCATTTCCCTTGAGCCGATCGCCCGGCTTAATACTTCCCCGATCAGCTTGGAGCGAAGCTCCGGCAGGCTTTGCTCGGCGACCAGCGATTTGATGCGGAAATCGCCTACCCATCGAACGAGAACATGCTCCAGCTCGTACAGGCTGCCCCGGCCCGGCGATTCCTGACCGGCCTGGAGCAAGGCGTTGATCCGCTTCAATGGCCGGAACGCGGCGTAATTGTAGTAGTACATGGCCGCGCAGCCGATCCCGGCGGAAACCAGGGAGAACAGCAGCAGCACGTTGCGCGTAAGCGTGACGCTCTTCAGCAGTTCCTCCAGGGGGACCAGGGACACCAGCCGCCAGCCGGTCACATCGGAGAAGGCCTGGTTTGCCATATAGTCCTGCCCGCGCACTTTGACGTAGTCAAACGGCCGGACGTCCAAATCCGCAATCACCCCTCTCATTTCCTCAGACGTAAAGGGAAGATTCAGCTTGGGGTAAATCAATTCGCCATCCAGATTAAACACGAATTGATAATCCGACAAATGGGTGTAGGTTTTGGAAAACAGGCTGTCATAATCCAGATTGACGATCACCGCCCCGCCGACCTCGCCGCCACGCACGACCGGCCGCACCAGAGACAGCACCTCGGTCTGCCCGGTGAGTCGCTTAGGATTCGATTCCCCCGTCTCACCGCCGTTCCCGTAGACCCTTCGTTTGATCAGCAGCGGCTTGTCCCGGATTTCCTGAATCCAACCGGACCAGTGCGAATCGGACGCATCCGCCCAAGCCGGCTTTCCTTCAAACCGAGTCGATATCACCGTCCGGTCCCGGAATCTGACGAGATGAACCGAATGAATATCCGGCTCTTTGAGGCGGCTATGCAAATAGGAGCGCAGTTCTTGCACGGAAGGCTCACGGCCGCTGGCTTGCCCGAAAATATACGACAACACGCCCGGATCGTAAGAAATGTCCACCGCCTCGTTATCCGCTTCGCGGAACGCCCGGTTGGTCACGTCCAGGTTGATTTGCAGCAATTCCACATTCGGGGCGTTCAGCTCCGTGTCCAGCCCGCTCCGATACTGGGAATAGGAATACAACCCGATCGAGGTAATGCAGACCGGCACGAAAACCGTGAGCAGCAGGATCAGCCTCGTCTGCTTGTTCTGAAGTAAAAATTTAAATTTCATGCGAAACATCTTGATGCTTCACCCTTCCAAATCTATAGCTGAAATTTTTTCCGATAAATACACTTTACACCAAATCAATTCCACCACAGTGATTTTTTTTAAGTCTCCCTGCAGGGCGGTCAAAATGCAAACAGTCCCTCCCGGGGCCGGGACGGACTGCTGCCGCGATCACCTATTCACTTAAATCCTTCCGGGCAACTCGGTCCGTGACTTTTCCGCGCAACCCTGCTTCGGTTCAGGCTGGGGTTTTCCCGCAATCAGGATAATTCCCAAAATAACCAAACCCCCTCCAACCCACTGCAGCCAATAAGAATGTTCACCCAAAATAAGAACGGACAGCAGCAAAGCGGTAAACGGCATCAGTCCCGAGAAAGCGGCCGCCGTCGAAGCCAGGCATCTTTTGATGCCGGTGTACCATAACATGAAAGCCAGCGCCGTCACAAACGGACCATACCAGACTAAAGCCAGCCATTCTTGCCATCCGATCGAGCGCAGCGAAGAAAGCGGATGTTCAAAAGCGGCCGGGATGAGGCAAAGAAACATGGCCATGGCGGTAACAAGCGTGGTTTGAGTCATGGGCGGAATTGCCGCTCCCTGTGAGCCTGCGGATTTCATCGCAAATCTGCGCGACAAGATGTTGAACGAGGATTCGCTGATCGCCGCCAAAAGCACCAGACCGTTGCCGGCGAGATGGGCCAAGCTCATGGCCCCGGGTTTTCCCGCCGAAAACAACTGGATCAAAACAACGCCGCCGATGGCGCTAACGAGGCCCAGCAGCGCACGCCGGCTGATCGGTTCACTCAACACGAACGCAGCTAACAAAACGGTGATCGCGGGCGTTGCGCCCGTTAGGATTCCCGCCTCTCCGGAAGTGGTCTTTTCAAGACCGGTCAGCAAAAACATACGAAACAAAAAAATGCCGAACAGCGCCTGGAGGAATAACAATACTCCATCTCTAAGCCGCAATTGGCGGTATGCCCCCGTCAGTTCTTTCCAGCCGAGCGGCAGCATTATGCACAGCGCCAGAAATAAGCTGACCCCGGTGATCGTGAAAATTCCAAGTTGCTCGCCAAAAAAACGGGCCGCTATCACGGAAGTGCCAGCAAGCGAAAACGCTCCGGCCAAACATGCCATTCCCTTTAACCGTTCCAACGGATCACATCCTTACCTACGTATTGAGCGATAGTACAAACCTGAAATCATGATACAATCGGAGGTAGTGATATCTTAAAAAAAGACCGGTCTCCCGTAAAGAACCGGTTCGGCGCAAAAATAGGCAGTCCAGTTGGAGGTTTTATGTGGGGAATTGAGTTGCAAAGAGACAGTGAAGTACCTTTGAAACGGCAGCTTTACATGGCGCTGAGCGAACGGATTTTGAACGGCACGATCCAGGCGGGAGAAGCGCTCCCATCCACCCGGGGGCTGGCCCAAGAGCTAAAAATATCGCGCAATACCGTAGTAGAAGCTTATGACATGTTGGCGGTCGAAGGTTTCATTCTAAACCGCCCCGGTTCGGTTACACGAGTTGCCGAGGGACTGATTCTCGAAAAACAAACTCCACCGGCGGAATCGCCGAGGGATGGACGGCCTGCTCCGGTGCCGCTTCTGGCCGACTTCCGGACAGGCCATCCGGATTTGCGGCTGTTCCCCCGGTATCTTTGGCAGCAGCTATTGAAGCGAACGCTGCAGGAAATGCCGGATGCGCACCTGGGATATACGGGACCGCAAGGATTACCGAGGCTGCGCGAGGAAATCGCCGCGCACCTGCTCCGCAGCAAAGGCCTGTCCGCAAACCCGGAGGATATTTTTATTACGGCAGGGGCCACGCATGCCCTGAATTTGGTCGCCGACCTGCTGTACGAGGAAGGGAAGCCGATCTGCACGGAAGACCCCTGCAACCGGGGAATGCTGCAGACCTTATTGAACAAGGGGTATCCCGTTAACCCGATCCCCGTCGACAAGCTGGGGGTGCAAACGGAATATTTGCAGGATCGGCCAAGCTGCGCGGTATACGTTACGCCCTCGCACCAATTCCCGCTGGGAGGGGTTTTGCCGGCAAGCCGCCGCACCGCCCTGATCAGGTATGCCAGGGAACAAAGCAGCTACATTGTGGAGGATGATTATGACAGCGAATTCCGCTATTACGGCGATCCGGTAGCCCCGCTGTACGCCATGGATCCCGAGCGGGTAATCCACATCGGCACGTTCAGCAAAGTGCTCATCCCGGCGCTCCGGATCGGCTATGTCATTCTGCCGGGCAAACTGCACCAGCGCTGGCGTGGGCTGCGCACCCATTCGGATGTGCAGAACCCTCCGTTTGAGCAGGCGGTTTTGGCCGAATTTCTGCACAGCCGGAAATTTGACCGGCATATTCGCACGGTGAAAAAACATTACGGGGAGCGCCGCCAAGCCCTTCTTACAGCGCTGAAGGCTCATTTCGGCGATACTTGGCGTGTTTGGGGCGATGCTTCCGGACTGCATCTAGCCGTCCAGTTCCCGGGGATGAAGTTTGACGAGGCCTTCGTGAAGCACTGCATCAGCCACGGAATTCGCGTCACCCCGGTGGAATACCACTGTATCCATAAGGGAAATCATGTAGACAAGCTGCTGTTTGGTTACGGCCATTTGGAGCCGGAGGATATCGTAAAAGGGGTAGCTATGTTTCATGAGGTTGTTATGAGGTTTCAGGGGGAATGAACTCCTGCGACGAAATGCAAAAGTGCAGTTCATTTCCGCTCACAAGGTACTTTTTTATTGAATAGCCTCAAAAGAGATGTACTTTTACATTTCAATCGCTCCAAAAGGGGAGTTTACGGAAAATGGAATGCACTTTTGCAGTTGATTCAACAGCTCCTCCCCCCCTACTCCAGCCTCACATTGGAAATATCCAATCACCAGCCTCTGTATTGCTGCTTCATTTCCAATCAGATTGGATATTTCCAACGAGTAGTAGCGAGCGGCCTTTCCTTCCTACTTCAGATAAAAAACCTCCCGCATCGGAACGATCGGGCTTGGTTCATTGAAATCGAACGAGCCTTCGACCATGCCCGATGTAATTGCGTTCCAGCGCTGGCAAGCCTCGCTTTGGGCAATATAGTCGAACGCCGCGTCCACATCGTCGCACTCAAAGCAATAGAAAAACTGGTTCCCCTGCTGAAAAATCGAATAGTTGCGAATGCCCGCTTTGCTGTGCTCCTCCAGCACCTCCGGCCACGGATTCAAATGCATTTCCACATAAGCGTCCAAATGCTCTTCCTTCACGCGCCAAGTCCAGGCGAATTTCCGGCTTTGTTCCATGAATATCCCCTCCCAGGTTACCCCGCTAAAATAGTGAAAAAACACCCCCAGAACATTCTGCCGGAGGTGTTGGATAGTTCTATTCTAATATAATTCCTTCTATTCGGCGATATGCGGGACGACAAATTGAGCGGTTCGTCCGATAAGCCGATAATCGGTATTCAAATGATTTCGTCCCGATCGTAACCGCGGCTCCCGTTTGGACGGCTCTCCCTTCGGCAATAATGAAGCTAAAAACACCCTTGAGAGGGAGAACAGTGATGCGTTACCGCAGAAAATTCCATCGTAAGCCCGTTCATTTACTCAAGAAAGACACGGACTCCACAAGCCGGACACCAGTTTCGACCGAGCCCGAGCCCGGCGTTTTATTCGAAGAACTGGAAGCAAACTTGCAAACTATCCGAGAGACGCTCGGCCACAGTACGGACATTATCATCCGCAACCTGCCTGTCGGCTACGAAGGGAATCAGTCTATCGCCATACTCTATACCGACGGATTAGCCGATCAGAATATCATCACCGATTTCATCATGAAATCGGTGATGCTGGATATCAAATTGTTTGAACGCGCCGACCGGAAAATCGCCCTTCCCTCCGATGCCATACAGGCCCTGAAAAACTACGCGCTGACGATCGGGGATATCCGGGACGTCAGCGATTTTGCCGCCCTTTACCAGGCGCTGCTGTCCGGGGACACGATCATCCTGATCGATGGCCATAACCAGGGCATTGTTTGCAGCACCCGCGGCTGGAAGGACCGGGCAGTCAGCGAGCCGTCCGCAGAAAACGTCGTTCGCGGCCCCCGCGAGAGCTTCGTCGAATCGCTGCGCACCAATACAGCGTTGATCCGGCGGAAAATCAAAGACCCGCATCTGTGGCTGGAAACGATGCAAATCGGCCGGATCACCCGAACCGACGTGGCCATCATGTACATGAAGGGTATGGCCAATGACAAATTGGTGCAAGAGGTGCGCGACCGCCTGAACCGGATCGATGTCGGCAGCATTTTCGAGAGCGGATATATCGAGGAATCGATCCAGGATGAAACGTTCAGCCCGTTTCCGACCATTATCAATTCCGAACGGCCGGACGTGATCGCGGCTGCGCTGGTGGAGGGCAGGGTAGTCATTTTAGTGGACGGAACGCCGATTGTGCTGATCATCCCGACATTGTTCTCCTCTTTCCTCCAAGCCCCGGAGGATTATTACCAGCGCGCGGATTTCAGCAGCTTTGTCAGGCTGCTTCGTTACATTGGGATCCTCGTTTCTTTGTTCGCACCATCTATGTACGTCGCCTTCACGACCTTTCATCAGGAGTTGCTGCCGACGCAACTGCTGATTAGCCTGGCGGCGCAGCGGGAACAGGTCCCTTTTCCCGCCTTTATCGAAGCGCTGCTGATGGAGCTGACCTTCGAGATTTTGCGCGAAGCCAGCATTCGCATGCCGAAAAATATAGGCGCGGCGATCTCCATTGTCGGCACGCTGGTGATCGGGCAAGCCGCGGTTCAGGCGGGCATCGTGTCGGCAGCGATGGTGATCGTCGTGTCATTTACGGCGATCTCCAGCTTCATTCTGCCGGCCTACAATATGTCGATCGCTTTTCGCCTGCTGCGGTTTCCTTATATGGCGCTGGCCGCGTCCTTCGGCTTATTTGGCATCATCGTCGGCGGCATCGCTCTTGTTTTGCACCTGTGCAGCCTGCGTTCGTTTGGCATTCCGTACATGGCGCCGTTCGCTCCGCTTATCCCGACGGATAACAAGGATGCGCTCATCCGGCTTCCGCACTGGATGCTGGGCTCCCGGGTCCGTCTCATCAACCAGAGCAATATTACGCGCCGAAACAATACCCCCCCGCGGAAATCGCGGGAATAACGCGCTACCGCAACAAGCAAATCCCGCAGCGCACGCAAAGGAGACTTATCCGTGAGAAAAAACATGGCCGCTCTGATCCTGCTGCTTTCCATCGTCCTGCTGACTACCGGCTGCTGGAATCGCAGGGAGCTCAACGAACTCGGCATCGCCGTCGCGGCCGGCGTGGATATGGAGGGAGGCCGCTACCGTCTTACCGTACAGGTGGTGGATCCTGGACAGGTCACCGCGCAAAAGGGGGCGAGCGGCGGCGCTCCCGCCACGCTGTATACCGCCGAAGGGGATTCCGTTTTCGAAGCGGCGCGGAGACTGACGCAAATCAGCCCGAGAAAGATTTATTTCTCCCATC
Source organism: Paenibacillus oralis (assembly GCF_003863965.1). Lineage (GTDB taxonomy): Bacteria > Bacillota > Bacilli > Paenibacillales > Paenibacillaceae > Fontibacillus > Fontibacillus oralis. The sequence continues at coordinate 2,461,571 of NZ_RRCN01000001.1, read as the reverse complement.
TTCGCATATTTCTGATCGGCGAGTCACTGGCCCGGCAGGGTATCGGGCAAAGCCTCGATTTTATATTTCGGGATCATGAATTCCGCCCCAATTTCTACTTGGTCGTCGCCAAGGGGGCAAGCGCTCAGGAAATGCTCAAGATCATGACCCCGCTCGAACCCGTTCCGGCCAACAAGCTGTTCTCGTCGCTGGAAACCTCGGAGATCAACTGGTCCCCCAGCCTTGCGGTCACGCTTGACGAGTTGATCAATAACTTGGCCAGCACAGGGCAGAGTCCCGTATTAACCGCATTGGAAATCACCGGAGACCCGAAAATCGGAGAGAGCAAAACAAATATCTCCAGTATCTACACGCCAACCCAACTGAAATTTTCCGGTTTGGCCGCATTCAATAAAGACAAGCTTATCGGCTGGTTGAGCGAACGGGAAAGCAGAGGATATCACAGTATCCATGGCGGCGTGAAAAGCACGGTCATGTTCGTCCGCTCCCCGGATAACGGCATGGTGATCATTGAATTCCTCCGCAGCAAAACGAAAGTGAAGGGCAAGGTGGTCGACGGGAGGCCGCAAATCGAGATTCAGTTCACAGCAGAGGGCAATGTCGGCGCCTCCGGTTCCAAAAACCTGAATCTGACCGATCCGAGCGTGATACCCGATCTGGAGAAAAAAATCGAGGAAAAGCTTATCGAATTTATGGAAACAACCATAGAAAAGGCGCAAAACGAGTTCAAAACCGACATATTTGGATTTGGCGAAGCCGTTCGCCGCGCCGACCCTCAGGCATGGAAAACGCTAAAAGAAAATTGGAATGAGGAGTACTTTACCAGTCTGCCGGTAAACATCAAAACGGATTTCATTATTCGCCGCATCGGAATGATAACAAGCCCAGTCACGGAGCAAATGGAGGAGTAGACATGCCATGTTATGGAGCGCAGGCATTCTGATCATTGCCGGCATCATCGTCTGGTTCGAGCTGCCGGCACTTTGGAAACAACAGCAAAAAAAAGACCTGTGGGCCTTCTGCATTCTGCTCGTAATAGCCGTAGGGTTCTCTATTCCGGTGCTGCTATTCCCCCATTTTCCCAGTCCGCTGCTCGTGCTGACGATCATATTCAAACCGATTATTGATTTTTTAATAGCGATCGGCTTAATTTCATAAACAAAAATGAATCGCTCGTTTAAGAAACGATCCGAGGTGAAAATCATGTTGAACGAAGTTCATATTTCCGTACGCCAGTTGACGATTGTCACGATCTTTTTTACGGTAGGCAGCGCTATTTTAATCACCCCTTCCGGCATGGCCCAGTTAGCCAAGCAGGACGCCTGGATCGCCGGTCTGATCGGAATCGGAGCGGGTCTGCTGATCGTCTGGTTCATGTCCAAGCTTGTCAGTCTGTATCCGCAAAAAAACTTGACTGAGATACTGGAAACCTTGTTGGGAAAATGGGTCGGAAAAATCGTTTCCCTGCTGTTCATAACTTCGTTGTTCAGCGCCCCTACAGCGGTATTAAACGATTTAGGCGATTTTATGACGACGCAAATGATGCCGGAAACCCCGATCGAAGCCATCATCATCCTGTTCGGGATCGTGGTTCTCATTGGCGTCCGCCTGGGGATCGAAGTGGTGGCCCGTTCTGCGGAGCTGCTGTTTCCCTGGTTTATCCTTCTTTATCTTCTATTGGTCCTGCTGGTCTCCTTCAATATAGATCCGCGTCATTTACAACCTGTCCTGGAGAACGGCTTTCCCCCGATCTGGCAGGCTGTGCTTACTTTTATCAGCGTCGCTTTTTTGCCGCATGTTTCGCTGCTCTTGCTCCTTCCGTCCTCCATGAACCGGCCTGCCGAGTTCGGCAGGGGTATCGTTCTGGGCAGCTTGATCGGCAGTTTGATGCTGGTGATCGTCATCACCCTGTCCATCTTCGTCCTTGGGGCGGAGATTACGTCAAAAAGCTTGTTTCCAAGCTATGTACTGGCCCAAAAAATCGACATCGGCCACTTTTTGCAGCGGGTTGAAACGATCGTGGCCGTCATGTGGTTTTTTTCGCTGTATTTCCGGATTACGCTGTACATGAGTTCGATTACGGTATCCCTTGCCCGGATTTTCAATTTGAAGGACTACCGGCCGCTCGTTTGGCCGCTGGGGATGCTCTTTATCGTCATGTCGTTCGTCGTTTACCCCAACGTCCCTTTCAGACAAGCCTGGGACGCCCGCACCTGGCCGTCGTACATTTTAACCGTCGGGCTGCTGCTCCCCCTTTTGTTGTTAGTCATTCATGGGCTGCGCCGCCTGTTCAAGAAAAAACAGCCGCAGCAGGCCTGAAGCCAATTTCAGCACATCGGCCTTCGCGGCCGACAACACCTCTCCGTGGATAAGCCGGTCGTCAGGCCGGCTTTTTTTGTCCCCCCCTTTTTCACCAAACCTTCAACCTGCGTTCAGTTGCGTTTCAGTTTGCCCGCTTATCATGTAGTTGCCGGAAGCGAAACCGAGTTTTCGGTTCAGGTGCCTAATCTTCAAGCGGAGTGTGAATAAGATGAAACCGAAAAAAAAGCTGGTCATCGCGGTGATCGTTCCGCTGCTGATCGTTGGAGGAACGCTATACGGGCTGGCGGACCGTTACTTAATTAAACATGTGGAGCGGGTTGTGTCAGAGGAAGGCGCGTCCCAGAGCGGCTTGAGTCCGCAGGAGACCACCACACCTGCGGAAGCCGATGCCAAATCGGATGATTGGAATTATGCGAGCGATGATATTCAAATCCATATCGATCAGGTGCAAACCGGTTCCGGGGCGGACCAAATTACGTATTACGCGGCCGATGTGCAGTTGAAGAACTCGGGCAGCCTGCTGTCCGCCTTTGCCGAAAACAGCTTCGGGCGCAATATTACGGAGAACACCTCGAAGATCGCCTCCGATAACGGCGCGATTTTTGCCGTCAACGGCGATTATTACGGCTTCAGGGGCGACGGGGTGATTATCCGGGGCGGAACGTTGTACCGGGATGAACCGGCAAGAACGGGGCTGGCGTTATTTAACGACGGAACGATGAAATCTTATGACGAAACGAAGGTTTCTTCATCGGCATTGCTGGAGCAGGGAGCGGTCCAAACGTTATCGTTCGGTCCGGCATTGATCCAGGATGGTGAAGTGAACAGCGATTTGGACAACGTGAAAATCGACACCAATTTCGGGAACCGCTCGATCCAAGGCGCCAATCCCCGCACCGGCATCGGCCTGATCGCGCCGAACCATTACGTGTTTGTCGTCGTTGACGGGCGCGAGGAAGGCTACAGCCGCGGCATGACGTTAACGGAGTTTGCCCAGGTGTTTAAGGATTTAGGCTGCACCGAAGCTTACAATCTGGACGGAGGAGGCTCGTCCACGATGTATTTTATGGGCCGGGTCGTTAACAATCCTCAAGGCAAAGGGCGGGAGCGCGGCGTCAGCGACATTCTCTACGTGAAAGAGGTGAACTGACATGACCACGATTCTGATCCCCGCCTATGAGCCGGACGAGCGTCTGCTGAATTTGATCGGACAGTTGAAAAACATGCCGGAAACCCGGATCGTGATCGTCGATGACGGCAGCGGAGAGGTGTACCGTCCGATTTTTGACATGGCCCGGGCGGCGGGATGCAAGGTGCTGCGGCATGATGTCAATCGCGGCAAAGGCCGGGCCCTGAAAACGGGCTTCCGTTATTTGCTCGACACCGGGGAGCGCGGCCCCGTGGTTTGCGCCGACAGCGACGGCCAGCATCTGCCCGCCGATATCGGCCGGGTCGCCGCTGCCGTGCGGGAGCAAGGCCGCAGCCTCGTCCTCGGAAGCCGCCGCTTCACCGGCAAGGTTCCGCTGCGCAGCCGGCTTGGCAACGCGGTAACGCGTTTTGTGTTCGCCTTTACGACCGGGACGAAAATTTACGACACCCAAACCGGGCTTCGCGGCTATTCATCGGACATGCTGGAGTGGCTATGCTCGGTTCCGGGGGAACGTTTTGAATATGAAATGAACCTGTTGCTTGGGGCTAAACAAAAAGGATACACCCTGCAGGAGGTGTTTATCGATACGGTTTACCTGGACGACAACAAGTCCTCCCATTTTCGGCCTTTGGCGGATTCCGCGCGAATCTACCTGCCGATTCTGCTGTTCAGCGCCTCGTCCATCCTGTCGGCGGGCCTCGACTTCGCGCTGCTGTTCCTGCTTCAGGCGTTCAGCAAAAATCTGGCGCTGTCGGTCGCGGGAGCGAGAATTTGCAGCTCCGCCGCCAACTTTGCGATGAACCGCCGGTTCGTGTTCGCCCACGGCCGTTCGGCCAAGCTGTACGCTTCTTTGCCGCGGTATTTTTCGCTGGTTCTGATCGTATTATTGCTGAATATGGGGCTGATGCATGTATACCATGACCTGGCCCGCATTCCTCTGATCGCGGCCAAGCTGCTGACCGAAGGCTCGCTTTTTCTGTTCAGTTATTGGGCTCAGCGTAAATATGTGTATTCGGATCTTCGATAAATTTTACAAGCTCCCGGTTGAACTTATCCCGTTCCTCATAAAACAACCCATGCCCGCTGTACTGGAACCACACGAGCCTGGAACGCTTAATCCCTTCATGCTGGGCCGCCGCGAGCTCGGGGTAACATACCTTGTCATGGATGCCGTGCAGAATTAACGTCGGCACTTCGATCTTGCCGAGATCGGCGAACAAGCTTTCGTCGCGGAAGGAAGCGGCTACCTTGGCCGTCGCGTTGCCGGAGGCCGCATATTCGATTTGCCGGACCCAGTCGCTGAAAGGCTTCGACAGATGCTGAAAGAAAAACGTATTCTCCAGGTTGAAAAGCATGTTTGGACGGTCGTTATACGTCTGCTCAATGAGCTCGCTCACCGCTTCCTTCGGTTGTCCGTACGGAAAACCGGGGCGGCGGGTAACGCTCGGGGCGGCCGCGGCAAACAGCGCCAGCTTCGCTACGCCATGCCCTTGGTGGCGGGCCATATAGCGGATGGCGGTTGCTCCCCCGTAAGAGTGGCCGGCGAGTATGAAATCGCGGAGGCCTAGCGCATCGACCACGGCGCGGACGTCGTCGGCCATCCGGTCCAGACGGTAGCCGTCCCAAGGCTTGTCGGATTCGCCGAAGCCGCGCAGATCGATGCCGATGCAGCGATACCCTTGGGCCGGCAGCACGTTAAATTGATATTCAAACGCCCTGTTGCTTAACGGCCAGCCGTGGATGAACAAAATCGTCCGTTTCCCCGCCGGATGGATGTCCTCCACAAAAATTTTCACATGAGGCTCCACGCGCACAAAATAACCCATATCTGCTACCTCCGGTTCCTAAGGATTCAACAGAATCAGGTTATTCGAGCGGAGGGGAATGGGTGAATGCCTAATTGTCTTTGTAAATCGAGCATAATCGTCAGCGTCGCAGGTTTACGTCATTATACATGACATAAATATCTCATATATTCTAACTTTTTTCTCAAATATACTGGTTATTTTGCTTTATTTTATATATGAAAGTATCTTTCTGTAAAAATTATGAACGTTTTTTGTAATTTATATTGACACGCTCTTTTTCTGCCTCATATAATTTAACTACGTTCACAATGTCGTGACGCTTATATTCCGGTCCCCGCACAACGCTGTGCCGGCCGGTGGCAACGGAGCCGCACGGGCAATCGCTATCGATTGTTCCTGCGGCTCTTTCTGTTATTTGGCAAGCTGAAGTTAAAAAAAGAAAGCGCCCTTAGGGGCGGAAAATGGGGAGGAGATCGATGGGATGGAACGGACCGGATTTTGGAAAACCGGGCATAAGCCCTCGCTATTCAGCGCATTTCTTTATTTTGACGTCAGTTTCATGATTTGGGTGCTGATCGGACCTCTGGCGGTCATTATGATGCAGGATTATCCGATGAGCGCCTCGCAAAAGGCCAACTTGGTCGCCCTGCCGGTGCTCGGCGGCTCCGTGCTCCGGCTGGTGCTGGGTGTGCTGGCCGATCGCATCGGCCCGAAACGGACCGGCCAGATCGGCATGATCGTCACCATGATCCCGCTCATTTATGGCTGGCAGTTCGTGAGCTCGCTCGGCGAACTTTACATTGTCGCCCTGCTGCTCGGCGTGGCCGGCGCTTCTTTCTCCGCCGCGCTGCCGCTTGCCAGCCGCTGGTATCCGCCGCAGTATCAGGGCCTGGCGATGGGGATCGCCGGAGCGGGCAACAGCGGCACGGTGTTCTCCACATTGTTCGCTAACCGGATCGCCCAGCATTACGGCAGTTGGGAGGTCGTCTTCGGACTGGCGCTGATCCCGATCGTCATCGTGTTTATTGTTTTCTCGCTGCTGGCCAAAGACAGCCCAAGCCAGCCCGAACCGAAGCGGCTGAAGGATTACGCGGCGGTGCTCCGCCAGCGGGACACCTGGTTGTTCTGCATGCTGTATATGGTCACCTTCGGCGGTTTTGTGGGCATGTCCAACTATTTGACGATTTTTTTCAATACCGAATATGGGTTAAGCGCCGTTAGAGCCGCCGACTTTACCACGCTTTGCGTGATCGCCGGCAGCTTTTTCCGGCCCGTTGGCGGCTGGCTGGCCGACCGGGTGGGCGGCATTCGTATGCTGCTCGTGCTGTATGGCGGCGTCGCCGTCATGATGGCGCTGATCTCCTGGCTGCCGCCGCTGTCCCTCGTCACCGTGCTGCTGTTTATTTGCATGATGTGCCTCGGCATGGGCAACGGCTCGGTATTCCAGCTCGTTCCCCAGCGGTTCCAACAGGAAATCGGCGTCATTACCGGCATCGTCGGCGCGGCCGGAGGGCTGGGCGGGTATTTCCTGCCGAATATCCTGGGGATATTAAAAGAGCTCACGGGTTCGTATACGCCGGGCTTCCTGATCCTGAGCGGCATCGCCATCGCCTGCATCATTACGGTGCTGCTGATCCAAGGCGAGTGGAAACGGACCTTCCTCGAAAGGAGCGGTGCGTATGACGCTTATACCTACAGCCGCCAATCCTGACGGGCGCCTACGTACGCACTGCTGTTTCTGCAGCATGCAGTGCGGCATTGAGCTGCATCCGCTGGGGGGAGCGGCGGGCCCGGGAGCTGCGACAAGGCCGGGTGTTGCGGTAGGGCCAGGTGCTGCGACAAGGCCGGGTGCTGCGGCAACGGGGACAGGAGCCGGGGCGAACACGCTCCGCGCTGCAACTACAGCTCCCAGTTCGGGGGCGCGTTGTGCGGCGGCGATGAGTGCGGAAAAGTCCGGGATCGCATCGCTCAGTACGGCAAACGCACTTGGGTATGAAGCGAAACCCAGCCCCGATTTCCCCGTAGCTACCGGGAAGTTGTGCCAAAAGGGCCTTCACTCCGTGACTCACGCGGCGCATCCCGAGCGGATTCTCGCTCCGCTCCGCAGACGGGAGGAAAGCGGGATTAGCGGCAGGCCCTTGGTGGGGAGCGGATTGGACGCGGCTGGAGGGTCTGCTGGTGCCGGGCTGCGGCGAACAGCGCATGGCGTCCGGCCGGCCGCGACGTGGCAGTCCGCAACCTGGACGGAAGCGCTTGACGATATCGCCGCCCGGATTCTCCGCTTGCAGGAGCAGCACGGTCCGGACAGCGTAGCCGTCTTCGGAGGCGGGTCGCTGACGAATGAGGTTTGCTATCTGCTTGGCAAATTCACCCGTGTGGCGCTCCGCTCGCGGTACGTGGATTATAACGGCCGCTACTGCATGTCCTCGGCCGCCGCCGCCCAGCAAAGAGCCTTCGGCATCGACCGGGGGCTGAATTTTCCGCTGGACGATATCCCCAAGGCCAAATACATCATCCTGGCCGGCACCAACATCGCGGAGTGCCAGCCGACCATGATGCCGTATTTGCTTGCGGCCAAAAAGCAGGGCGCCGTGCTCGTGACAATCGATCCGCGCCAAACGCTGACCTCCAAAATCGCCGACCTCCACATCACGCTGCAGCCGGGCCACGACTCGCTGCTCGTTAGCGGCATGCTGCACGTCCTGCTTGAAGAGAATTTGTACGATGCGGAATTTGTATCGGCTCACACGGAAGGATTGGAAGAAGTGCGCGAAGCCGTGCGGCTTTTTCCGCCGGACCGGGTGGCCGCGTTGACCGGGGTTGCCGAAGACACGATCCGCACCGTTGCCCGGGGTTTTGCCGCCGCGGAAACCGCGATCGTCCTGACGGCCCGCGGGCTGGAGCAGCAGGTCAACGGGGTCGAGCATACGCTCCAGTACATTAACCTGTGCTTGCTTGCGGGGCACATCGGCAAACCGGGCAGCGGGTTTGGCTCCGTGACCGGGCAGGCCAACGGGCAGGGCGGGCGCGAGCACGGTCTTAAGGCTGACCAGCTCCCCGGCTACCGGTCGCTCGAAGATCCGGAGGCCCGGGCTCACGTGGCCCGCGTCTGGGGGATCGAGCCGGCCGACCTGCCGGGCAAAGGCGTCTCCGCCTATGAGCTGTTCGGCAAAATTTTGGACGGCGGCATCAAGGCGATGATTGTTCTCGGTTCCAATCCGATCGTGTCCAGCCCCAATAACGCCAGGGTCGCCGAGGCGCTGGCCAAGCTGGAATTGCTCGTCGTCGTCGACCTGTTCGAAACGGAGACCGCGGCTTACGCGGATTGGCTGCTGCCCGGCACGTCCTTCCTGGAAGCGGAAGGCACGCTGACCAATCTGGAGGGCCGGGTGTTTCACCGGCCCCAGGCTTTTGCTCCGGCAGGGGATAGTCTGCCGGATTACCGGTTCATCTGCGCCCTGGCCGAGCGGCTGGGCCGGGGGCAGTATTTCCGGTACACGTCGGTTTCGGACGTGTTCGACGAGCTCTGCCGCGCTTCCGCCGGGGGCAAAGCCGATTACAGCGGCATGAGCTATTCGCGGCTGAAGGAAGCGCAAGGGCTGTTCTGGCCGTGCCCGGCAGCCGGGGAAGAAGCGGCGGCAAAGCCGGCAGGCCACCCCGGGACGCCGCGCCTGTTCGCGGGCGGCGTCTTCCCCCGTGCAGGGGGCCGCGCCCGCCTGCACGGGATCACGCCCCAGCCGCCGGCGGAGAGCGCAGATCCGGATTATCCGTATCTGCTGACGACCGGGCGGCTGGCGGGCCACTACCTGAGCGGCGCGCAAACCCGCCGCACGGAGGCGCTGGCGAAGAAGGCGCCGGAACCGGTAGCGGAGCTGCACCCCGCTTTGGCCGAGCAGCTTCGCCTGCGCCAAGGAGAACGCGTCCGGCTGACGACCCGCCGGGGCTCGTTGGAGTTTGCCGCCAAGCTGGCTCCCGACATTCACCCCAGGACCATATTCGTCCCGTTTCATTGGGGCGGGGAGCTCGCGGTCAACCGGCTAACCAACGATGCCCTGCACCCCATCAGCCGGATGCCGGAATTCAAGATTTGCGCGGTGCGCGTTGAGCAGGCTAAACCTGTGCATGACCCACCGGTTCCCGAAACAGCGCAGAAACCCTGCTCAAAATAGCGGAAAACGCCAACTTGTGTAGTAAAAAGTTAACTGCATCTCTAGTGAAACCCACGCTCATTGGATAAGATCCAATAGATTGACGGAAATCGCACGCAATTGGGAACTCCAATTGGAAAAAATCCAATAGACTTCACTCAGATCGCCCGCTTTGCGCCTTACCGAGTCCAATCTATTGGAAATATCCAATTAAACCGTCGTATTTACTAGTAATTTTCCAATTCTATTGGATATCTCCAATCAGAACGTGTCAGGCCGAAAGCGGCAAAAAGTAAATAAGCAGCCATCGGCTCCACTATATTCAAACACAAAAAGGGCTGCGCCAGAAATCCCCTGGCCAGCCCGCAGGTTATTTTAACTCTCCTCGATTTCGATGCGTTTCGATCTTGTTTGACCGCGTTTCGGCACTTCCAGTTTCAACACGCCGTCCTTGAGGGACGCGCGAATGCCTTCTTCGTCGATGTCCTGAACGTAAAATCTGCGCACGTATTCGCCATAGCGGCGTTCCTTCCGGACGATTTGCTGCTTGGAATCTTCCACGTTGTTGTCTTCATTGCGCACCGCTTTAATCGTCAAGTAAGGATTCACGTAGCCGATTTCGATTTCATTTTTTTGAAATCCCGGAAGTTCGGCTTCCACCAGATAAGCGTTCTCCGTTTCGTGAATATCCGTTCTAAAGGACATGACCTGGCCTTTCAGCGGCATGAAAAAATCGTCGTTAAACGCATCGTTAAAAGACTTCACCCATTGACTTAACGCATCTTCTCTGTGTCTTCCAAAAGGAATCAGATCAAACATCATTTATTCCCCTTTCTTTGACCTTATTTGACCTTACACCCTCATTATATGCTTGCGGTCAGAGAATGACAAAAGCGATCTCCGGCCAAAGAGCCCCATTACGAGGCATTTTAGTCCAATTTTTGCGGGCGGGGCAAATCAACCTTTCGATTTGACCTTGTTTGACCTTCGCACATCCCCTTGTTTTTTTCCCGAATTTGTATTTATATGCTGGCCCGGATTGACCGCAATAATTCCGCATGATAAAATCTGATTAATCACTCAAAAATTAGATCATTCAATCAATTTTTCAAGGAGGAGTCTTCATGCAGCAAGACAGCAGGGAGAATTTGGCTCAAGAATCGCCGGATTGGCTGGGGAAAACGCTGGCTTTACTAAGTGCTCTTCTAGTCGCAGGGGCATTTTGGTATACTTGGTATAGTTACCAGGACTGGATGGCCGGCACCGGAGTTCCTTGGTATGGCTGGATCCGGCTTGCTTTTACGCTCCTTATCGGCGTTTTCTGCTTAGCGGCAACCCTTTTGTTTATTATGGGAAAACGTTCCGGATGGTCCGTGTTCCGAGCCGGTTTAGTTCTGGTTCCCGTCATGCTGGCGTCAAACTTGATCATTCTGATCATCCGGGCGGTTATCGGCGTCTTCGAAGGTAAGGCGCTGCCCCTTTTCGAAAAGATATTCAGCGACCCGAAATCGATCGCCGTTCCCGTGATCATTCTGGCCTTGGCATTGCTCGGGGCATTAAGCAAGAAAGATCATAAAAACGAATAGTTGGAGTAATCGTATGAACGATAATCACAAACCGGAAACAAAACAATCTTTCATTGCGGAAGCAAGACGCGAACAGATCATTGAGGCTGCGATCCGGACATTGGATGAAATCGGCTATGTTCACGCGAGCCTCGCCCAAATCGCCAAACGCGCGGGTATCAGCACAGCGCTTATTTCCTATCACTTCGCGGATAAGAACGATTTGATGAATCATCTGTTGATGAAGCTGGTAGAATTATCGACCGCCTATGTCCTGGACAGGGTGCGCCCGGCAAATACGCCGGAAGAAAAGCTGGAAGCTTTTATTAACGCCAGCTTGGCCTATCAGGGAACCCATCCCGCCCATAATACCGCTCTGATCGAAATCGTCTTTAATGCTCGAACTCCGGACAATATTCCTTACTACAAGTTAGACGATGAGGATGAAGAGGAAGAGCCGCTTGCCCGCGAACTGAAGACGATCCTGGAGGAGGGCCAGTTCCAAGGTGTGTTCGGAGATTTCCATACGGGGGTCATGTGCAAGATGATTCAAGGGGCGATCAGCGAATACATGCTTACTTCAGCCCATAACAAAGAAACGGACTTGGAGACCTACAGCAACGAGCTGGTGAAGATCGTAAAGCGAGCCGTGGAGAAATAAACGACAAAAGCGACCCCGAAGGGTCGCTTTGATCTTGTTATTCTTCGCTTGTCTCATTCACTTCATTGTAAATAATAACGGACTGTGTTTCCTGCTCCCATTTCACCGTGGCTTCAAACGCCTCGCCAATGAAACGAACCGGCACGACGGTGCTCCCGCCGATTACGGCAGCCGGCGCGTCAAGCGTTTGCTTCACGCCGTTCTTGTACGCGGTTTTGCTGTTAATGATCAGTTTCAAGGTAACTCCGTCCTTGGTTACGGTAATCGACTTATCCGACGGATCATAGGTTACTTCCGCCTGCAAAGCTTCGGAAATGGCGCGGAACGGTACCAACGTGCTGCCATCTTTTACAATCGGCGCTACCTCCGTCGCGGGCTCTTCCCCGTTCACATACAGCTTAACGCCCTTTTTGCCCAACTTGTCATACAGCTTGCCGAGCTTTTTGTAAGATTCAAGGTTGGTTATGTCGGCCAATACCGCTTCTTTCTGGACGTAAACCGCATCGGTCACGCTGCCGTCCTGCTCCAGCATATCCGCCGCTTTGGTCAAAGCCTGCGCCGCCTCCTTGATCCCTTCCAGTTCCGTCTTCATTTCATCCGTCAACTGAGCGTCGTATTTGGTGAGCAAAAGATCGGCCAGCACCGCACCCGCCGGCTTGTCCTTCACGTTTTCGATCGCTTTAAGCAACCCTTTGTAACCATTGTGGCCTGGACCATACGTTTCCGAAGTGACTGTTGCCGGTTTATTTTCCTTTTCCTTAACCCCTTGCTGTCCTTTAGTCTCCTTGTTTGTCTTGGAGGCGCTATTGCTATTGCTATTTCCCTTGTCTCCGTCTTTGCCGTCATTGCCATGCGGCTTGTCCGAATTCACCGTTTCCTTGGCTTGATCCTTGGCTTGATTGGATTCCTTGGCTTGATTTGCCCCCTTGTCATCGCTTGCATTGTCGGCTTTTTGGTTTCCTTGTCCCCCGCCCGATTTGGCCTGAGAACCGGTCTCCGCTTTCTTGTCCGTCCCGCTTGCGCCGCCTGCTTGCCCCGGCTTGGCCAAAGCGGTTCCCGCCGACAGGCTTACCGCCAAAATACAGGAGAGTGTGATGATCCAGCTTTTTTTCATGTGTTTGTTTGCCTCCTCAAAATGACTGGTTTATTTTTTAAATCGGTAAATCACGTCATTTTATAAATACCACTTTGTCGAAAAAACAGAAAAATTGTCGATCATAACTCATGGCTGTTCATTTTCCGTAGACAACTGCGCCTCGATGGCTGCCACTAGATCTTCATAAGAAGAACTTGGAAGCAGTTCGCCGTTCACCATAAACTGCGGAGTTCCGTTAACGCCGTAGTATCCCGCCGTCTTAAAATCTTCCTTCACCGGGAGCATATAAGTCCGGTCTTTCAAATCCTTGGCAAAACGCTCGTAATCGATGCCGTCGATATTGTTTTTGACAAAATCGAGCAAAAACTCGGAGGTGGCCCAAATTTCCGATTCCTTCCCTTGATTCGCGTAAAGTTCGCGCTTAAACTCCCAAAACTTCTCGTTGCTTTGCGCAAAAATCGCTTCTCCCGCACTGGCGGCCATAATCGAATCCCGATCTATGAAAGGAAAGTTGGTAAAGAACAGCTCGACTTTCCCCGTATCGATAAAATCTTTTTGAAAACGCTCCATATTTTCTTCTTCCCATGTTTTACAAGCAGGACATTTGAAATCGGCAAATTCCATGACCTTCACCTTGGCGTCAGGACTTCCGAGATGCGGCTGCTTTTCGTATTTCAGCCCTTCCGCGACAAATTTACCCTTAATTTCCGTATAGTTGGGCAGATCGTTAAGGTTGGGAGAGGCTGCCGAATCTTTGAGAAAAATCATAGCAAGCGCAATTATCACCAGGCTTACGAGAATGATTAAAAGTAAAAATGTGCGGTTTGAAACTTTCGGCTGTTTACCTGCCTTTTGTTGAATCATCACTAATTCCCCCAATGCTCAAGTTTTTCCTAATTTTATCGAATAAGCCCGGTTATAAATGTAATTTAAGTCACATTATCCTTCTTTTTGGAAAATTGTGAGATGTTGTGATTTTCGCAGGATGAAGATGGAGAATAGCACAATAAAATATTAGGAATCATCGAAGGAGGGATTTTTATATGCAATACGGGCCTGATCCTAATGCAATCTACCCAAATGAGGCAATCAAAAGTATATGCTATATTAAAAACGTTGTAACACGCCCAAATATTATTGTCGGTGACTACACGTATTATGACGACATAAACGAGTGCTGAAAAATTTGAAGAGCGTGTCACACATCACTATGAATTTGGCAGACTTACCCCTTAAAGGTGACACTGTAATTGGAAACGATGTGTGGATCGGTCAAAATGTCACTGTAATGCCCGGGGTACATATTGGTGATGGAGCAATCATTGCAGCCAATTCTGTCGTGGCCAAAGATGTTCCCCCTTACCATATTACGGGCGGGAATCCCTGCAAAGTTATTAAGAAAAGATTTGATGACGAACTCATCGATCATCTCCTTCCTATTAAATGGTGGGATTGGCCTGCGCGTAAAATTTTTGATCATCTTGAAACTCTATGCAGCGGGGATCTGACAAAAATCAAGGAAATTCAATAGCTCATTATGAGCAAAATGGGAAAGAGATTGATCTATGCCAAATTTATTAAAGGTAGGAGCATTTATCATCAGCTTAAGTGTATTATCGGGTTGTCTTAATAGTAATCAACCTCAAAGTGCAATTAGCGACGCGGGGAACGCGCAAAATTATGCAAACGAGGATAAAGGCACGGACGAAAATTCCGAATATATAGTGTTTACTAAGCATCAAGATCTAGACCCCCCGACGCTTTCTGACTTTAACGAAGGTGTACATGTTGACTTATCAAAGTATAAGCGGAGCTTTTTCACCGATGAGATCATTGACATGGTCGGCAAAAATTTGGAAGCTATTGTACAACACGATGAAACACAGTTTTTAGAGAACACTAATGAGGGCTATAAAGAGCAAAACCTAGCATGGTTTAATAATAATGATAACTATCAACCTGGAGTTGAGTACGATTTTCATGAGGTTACATTAATTGAAAAAATCAAGGATATTGGACGGATTAATGTTGCTATTGCATTTTTAAGAAAGAAAAATGATGGTACCATTGAAAGAGGCACTGCTCATTATTCATTCCTGCAAAATAAAAATGGGGATTGGGAAATAACACTGCTTGACGCCAATTAAAAAAACGCGAGCCCCGGGGTTGTTGCCCTCGGGGCTCGCGTTCATATCCTGCATAATAGCGGTTAAGCCGTGCGCTTTATGTTGCGTGGTTGTTCCGGATTCGGAAGTTCCGTTCCGGCTGCTCCGGGTTTGCGGAACAGTTTGCGCAGGTAAGGGAGCACGTAGTAGTCGAGGCCGATTTTTCCGGCGTTGGCGGCGGCGGCGATCACCAGCACTTCAAGCAGCAGCATTTGCGCGTTTGTGCTTACCGTTCCGCTGAAGAGGAACGCCGCGTTCATCAACAGGCCCATCAGGGCGGCGAAGGTGGTGAAGGTGCCGAGGATCAGCCCCAGGCCGACCAGGAACTCGCCGTAAGGAACGAGGATGTTGAAGATGCCTACGTTAGGCAGGGCGAAATGTTCCAGGAAGGTGGCCCACCAGCCTTGGACAGCGGGATGATCGCCCGTGCTGTTCGCGATCGCGCCGGTGAGGAAGCCCGCGGCGTCGAAGCCGCCGGTAATTTTATGATACCCTGCTTCAATCCATTG
This sequence comes from Paenibacillus oralis, assembly GCF_003863965.1. Classification (GTDB taxonomy): domain Bacteria; phylum Bacillota; class Bacilli; order Paenibacillales; family Paenibacillaceae; genus Fontibacillus; species Fontibacillus oralis. Next base: position 2,446,147 of record NZ_RRCN01000001.1, on the reverse strand, counting down.
GTACCCGAGGTAAACCCGGATGACGGTCAGCAGCCACATGGCGATTTTATTGGTTCTCAGGAAGTTGTTAAACATATTTACCACTCCTTAAGGTGATTTGTTCGATTAATTTTGTTTGTTTAAGGATGATCATCTTTGATGTCTTTATTATAAGTGATTTTTTTCACAATACATGTGATTTAAATCACATATACCACATTTTTAATAAATGGTTTTTTAAACATTCAATTTTTACGGCTTTCGAGGCGACTTCGCAGATCAGATCCGGCAGTTGTTGCAAAGCCAGCGCGGCAGTGATAGTGCCTGCTTTCTGCTCCAGCGCTCTCAGGGTCTATGCATGGAATGGGATAGTTGCAAAATATACAGTTACTTATCCGGCAATACGGCCACAGCGCTTGATTAAGTGCAAAACCTGCAATTACTCCGCAATCTTTCGAAGGAAAGGGGAAATAAACGGGGAATAACTGCATGAAATGCAATTAAACGAAAGATTGGGTAGATTGATATCAAGTTAGTTGTATGATTTGCAATTAAGGGTCAGTGCCAAACCGATCAAGGCTCTAGCCCAAAAAGAAAAGAGGCTCCACCGCCCCCTGCTCCTGCACAAGGTGGAAAGCCCCTCCCTTATGTAACTTGCCTCAAGGCTGCTAACGGACATGAATGACCTTATTTGCCTGAAAAGAAGCCGTTTCAATTTCTAACGGACAGGAGAGCCGCTATTTGCTCGAAAATGGCCGGATACATGCTCATTTGTGCCGAATAAGGGCTGTGGTGTCCGTTACATTTTGAAAACTGCGAATTTCACCCAAATAGCGGCGCTGGTGTCCGTTAGAATTCGGCATACTGTTTACCTTAGAAAGGTACATTAGTTGCCTTAGAAAGGTGCGTTAGCTGCCTTAGAAAGGCATCGCCTCTCCTTCACGGTCGATCATCCAGGCCCCGGCATCGGCCTCGATTTTTCCTTCAACAAGATCAAGAATGCTTTGCGCCGTATCCGCCGGATCGCCAGGGGCTTCGCTGCCGCCCATCGGGGTGCGGATCCAGCCGGGATGCAGCGCGTATACGGCAAAACCTTGCGGGGATAGCTCCTTGCGCAGCTGAGCGGAGAAGAAGTTGAGCGCCGCCTTGGAGAGCCCGTAAGGATAGTCCCGGCCGTGGGCCCACGAGAAGCATCCGGCTTCCGAGGATACGTTCAAGATGCAGGGATGGGCGCTGTTTTTCATCAACGGCAAAAAATGCTTCACCATTTTCATCGGGCCAAGCAGGTTCGTCCGGAAGGTATTCTCCACCGCCGCAAACTCAAGCTGTTCAATAGGCTGTTCGCGAGCAAGCAAAATGCCGGCGTTGTTGACCAGCGCATCCAAAGCGCCCCACTTGGCCGCCATCGCCTCTTTGGCTTTAAGCACCGACTCTTCCTCATCGACATCCAGCTCCAGAAGCGTCAGCCGGCCTGACGCCCGGGCCTGCAGCTCCTGCAGCGGCTCCATGTTCGTATCCAGGGATCGAAGACCCGCAGCTACCTTATGTCCCCGCCCCAGCGCTTCCTTGACGATCTCCCGGCCAAGCCCCCGGCCCGCTCCCGTAACGATCATTTTCATGATTCAACAATGCCTCCTATTCGGATAATATTAGAGCTTCACCTTGAATCCGCTTTCAATTTGCTTGGGTGTCATTTTCCAGCAGTTAATTCACTCCCATCTTAGCATAAAAGAACCGTTTAGAAACCAAAAAGTGGAAACCCGAACAATGATTCTTTTGCCTGTTGCTTGTCCACCACTGCACAAATGCCCATATTCGCGAATATACTGCAGCATGAAAAAAAGGAGGAATTGAACTCATGCAACCCAATCCTAATGTGTATTCGACTTACGGGGCTACCCCGACCGCTCCCATCAGCCAGGTCAGCCCCGCGTACCATGAGCCGATGGATCACCACGGCCACAAAAGACATATGATGGAAATTTGCAAAAGATATCATCATCATCTCATTCACATTGAAAGCAGCGACGGCCATGTTCACGTAGGTATTATTGACGGAATGGACGACGATCACGTGTATTTGCTCATTCCGATCGGCGATATGGACGGCGACGATCGTGCTTTTGGCGCTCCGTTTGGCGGATTTGGCACTCCGTTCGGCGGGTTTGGCACTCCGTTTGGCGCTCCGTTTGGCGGATTTGGCGGGTTTGGCGGATTTCCTTTTTTCGGCGGATTCCCCCGGAGATTTCGCCGCTTTATACGCCGGCCTTTCCCGTTTTTCGGACTCAGAAGATTTTTCTTCCCATTCTTCTTTTGATTACGAATCAAAGCTACGGCCACTGGATGGTGCGATCCAGTGGTTTTTGCGTATTTTTCGCAAATAAAAAACCGCAGGGAGGCGCGGGAGGCGCCCCCTTTTTCCGATTAAACGGCTTGCTTGCGGCGGTATACGCTGCTGCCGATTCTCGCAAATACGCCGCTCAGTCTGCGGATATGCTCGAAGTTCGGATAGATCACCTCATCAAGCATATATGCCGATACCCTGCTGCCCGGCCTTCTTCTGCGGTTCAGCGCTTCAATGATTCCGGACGAAGATTTTATGCCTACGCCATGGCCGTAAAACAGGTCAGGCCCCAGCATGATGCCATTCTCTCCCTGCCACTCCGGGGTTGCCGGGTTATGGTCGGGATTTTTGAAATAGAAAATGTCCCCCGGGTAAGCTCCAAGCATCCGGTTTCCCTGGATAAATCCAAGATCACTGTCATACTGCCAATCATACAAATACAAATTGTTAAAGTAAGTGTTGAACGCCGACCGCGGGATTTGCTCCAACACCGCCTTGTACACAACGATAACCATCGCCATGGAACATTCAAACCCATAGAGCGAGCCGTTGGCAAAAATATCACGGATGGCATCGGTGGGAGCCACTCCGCTTCGCAGCCGGAATCCCCCTTCCCCGGTTCGATGCCAATACGCTTCGTTGCAGCGGGAAGTTTTGTACGTGGCAAACTTCACTCCGCTGGCATACAGCGCCTGTGCCGACTCCACGATGCGGCTGCGAAGGCTAAGTTCGAACAGGAGCGCCTCCAGCGACACATACGCGTAAGCGGCCGGGCTGGCTTCCTTCGCCTGCACGATGGACCGCTGCAGCTCGGGCAGCGCCATCTGACCTAACCGGATTCTATCTCCGGGCGGTAAAACAATCATCTTTTCCCCTCCGTGTTCATTGTTTTGGGGTTGGTTAGGTTATTGTACGTGCAAAAGCCCGTTTTGGTGATGATTCCATTGAATATCCGTTCCCTGGCAATGCTATAATATAGAGCGATTTCAGCAATATTCAGATCAAAAGGCCATTTTATTCGAAGGATGTTGACGCATAACATGAACGATCGGCAAAAAGGAATACTTCACATGCTTTTAACGGAACAGCGCCCCCATGTTCGCGTCCAGGATATAGCGGCAGAGCTAAACTGTTCGGAGAAAACGATCCGCAACGATTTCGATGAAATCGAGCGGTATTTGGCGGAGCATACCACGGCCAAGCTGCTGCGCAAACCCGGCATTGGGGTATCGCTCACGATTGGGGAGCGGGAGAAAGAAAAGCTGTTAAGCTCGCTGTTCTGGTCCGCCCCGAACAAGGAATACAATACGGATGTGAACCGGTCCGCGGCGATCCTCTACCGGCTGCTGATGGAACCCCGGCCCACAACGATCCATGAGCTCGCAGCGCAGCATTTCGTAAATAAGGCCACCATTAAAAAAGACTTGGACAGGCTTCAGCCATGGCTCAAAAAATACAACCTCTCCATCGTCTCCAAACAAAAGGTCGGCGTCACCGCCGAAGGCAAGGAACGCGATAAACGGACCGCTTTGTCGAAGCTGTCCCAACTGACGGGCCAAGCCGGCAACCAATTTATCAAGGACAGGTTTGCGCCCCACGAAATTGAGCTCGTTGCCCGCGAGTTGAAGCAGCTGGAAACGGATGCCGGGCTTTTTTTCACGGACGAAGCTATGGACAACCTGCTTGTGCACACGCTGCTGATGGTGCGGAGGACGAAGCTGAAGCAGCCGATCTCTTTTTCGGAGCAAGAAAAGTCGCTTATCCGGGAAAAACGGGAGTTTCCCTGGACGGATGCGTTCGCCCGGAAATTGGAGCGGATTTTCGCCGTCCGTTTCCCCCAAGATGAGGTGGCTTATTTAACCGCGCATATCCTCGGCGGAAAAATCCGCTCCCAGACGCGGATTGAAGCCAGCTTGCCCGCAGGCGGCCCGTCCGGCTCTGCCGATGACCGGGGCCGTGTCTCCGGATTGGTGGAGTCGCTCGTGCAAAAAATGTCCGCGCTGACCTTGGTCGATTTTGCCCGGGATCCGATTTTGCTGGAAGGGCTGCGCATTCACCTGTATTCGGCGGTTAACCGCCTAAGCTATGGACTGATCGTAACCAATCCGATGCTTCCGGATATCAAAAAAATGTACCCGTACATGTTTGATAGGGTCATCGACGCCACCCGCGGAATCGGCGGCGGATTCCCGTTTGTCATTCCCGAAGAGGAGGCGGCTTATCTGACCTTGCATTTTCAGGCGGCGGTCGAACGTTTAAGCCAACCCGCGGCGAAGCCGAAGCAGATTATAACGGTGTGCCATATGGGGATCGGCGTGTCGCAGATTTTGCGCACCAAGCTGGAGCGGAAATTCCCGGATCTGAAAGTGCTGGATTCCGTCCGGAAGGCCGATTTGCCGGCTTACCTCGCCCGGGAGGGCGTCGATTTTATCGTGTCCACGATACCGCTGGAGAATGTCAACCCACCGCATATCGTCGTCTCCCCGCTGCTGGATTCGGGGGAAATCCGCAAGATCGAAGACTTCATCGGCCGGATGGACGAGGAAAGGGAACCCGCCGATTCGGGCTCCATCCTGCAGCAGTTTACCCGGCCTTCCCTTGTTTTCCCGCAGGCCGGTTTCGGCCACCGCTTTGAAATCATCGAATATCTCGCAAACCAGCTGCACGTGCAGGGTTTTGTGGAGCAGGACTATGCCCATCAGGCCTTGCTCCGGGAACGCGTCTCGTCGACGACGATCGGCGGCGGCATTGCGATTCCCCATGGCGATCCCAAGCTGATCCGAAGTTCGCAAATCGCCGTAGCCACGTTAAAGGAACCGCTGGATTGGGACCAGGAGAAAGTGTCCGTGGTGTTTATGCTCGCCCTGGACCATCGGGATCAGGACAGCATGAAAAAGCTGTTTCAACGGCTATCGCTGCTCAGCGAGCAGCCGTCCGCGGTCGAGCGCATGATCCGGGCGTGCGCCCCCGAGGAACTGCTGGGATGCCTATGAGCAGGGCGGTACGGAAAAAATCGGTTTTTCCGGAACCTGCGGTAAGAATTAAAATCTTTTCCGTCCTTTTTCTGCGCTAAGATGAGGTTGTAAGCGATTACTAACTTGAAACAGGGGGGACCAAAACCATGAAATTGTTGGCCATCACCTCATGCCCAAACGGGATTGCCCATACTTATATGGCGGCGGAAAATTTGCAGAAAGCCGCGGAGAAATTAGGCATTGAGATGAAAGTTGAAACCCAGGGCTCGATCGGGGTGGAAAACCAGTTTACGGAGGAGGAGATCCGCCAGGCGGACGGGATTATCATCGCGGCGGACAAGTACGTGGATAAAAGCCGGTTCATCGGCAAAAAATTGCTGGCGGCAGGCGTACAGGAAGGAATCCGCACCCCGGAAGAACTGATCCAAAAAATGATTCGCGGTGAAGCCACAGTGTACCGGGGGAGCAAAGAGGCAGGCGACCGTCCGGTCAAGCAAGCGGCGGGCAAACAGCAGAACCAATTTTACCGGCATTTGATGAGCGGTGTCTCTTACATGATCCCGTTTATCGTCGTCGGCGGTTTGCTGATCGCCATCGCGTTGTCGGTCGGCGGCGTGCCGACGCCGGGCGGCCTGCAAATTCCCGAGGATTCGTTCTGGAAAACGATCGAGAAGCTGGGCGCCGCATCCTTTACGTTTATGGTTCCGATTCTGGCCGGGTTCATCTCCTTTAGCATCGCGGACCGGCCGGGCCTGGCGCCAGGGCTGATCGGCGGCTACATCGCCGCCAACGGCAGCTTCTACGGCAGCGAAGCCGGCGCCGGATTTATCGGGGGGATTATCGCCGGTTTTCTGGCCGGTTACGTGGCTCTGTGGATCAAGAAATGGAAAGTGCCGAAACCGATCGTCCCGATCATGCCGATCATTATCATCCCGGTACTTTCCTCGCTGATCGTCGGCCTGATCTTTATCTTTCTGCTGGGCGGACCGATCGCCCAGGTGTTTGCCTGGATGACCACCTGGCTGGCCAGCATGCAGGGGACCAGCTCCATCCTGCTCGCGCTCATTCTCGGCGCCATGATTTCCTTCGATATGGGCGGCCCCGTCAACAAGGTTGCCTTTATGTTCGGGTCCGCGATGATCGCCGAGGGCAACTATCAGATTATGGGTCCGATTGCCGTGGCGATTTGTATTCCGCCGATCGGCCTTGGCCTCGCCACGTTTATGTTCAAGCGGAAATTCCACGACGCCGAACGCGAATCCGGGAAAGCGGCTTTTACGATGGGCTTGTTCGGCATCACCGAAGGCGCGATTCCGTTCGCTTCGCAGGACCCGCTGCGCGTCATTCCGAGCATCATGGTCGGCTCCATGGCTGGTTCCGTAATCGCCATGCTCGGGAACGTCGGTGACCGGGTAGCCCACGGAGGCCCGATCGTTGCGGTATTGGGTGCGGTGGATAACGTCCTGATGTTTTTCGTCGCCGTGATCATTGGGGCGATTGTGACCGCGCTGATGATCAAGCTGCTTAAAAAGGATCAGGTTGCACCTCAGCTCGCCGGCGGTTCCGAGGCTTATGAAGAGGCTGCTTCGGCTGCGGAGCTTGTGGAACGGTGGCAGGAGCGGCGGCAGGGACGGCAGCAGATGGGCACACCCGCCATGGCCGGCTCTGAAGTCAAAACCGGAACCGCAGCTAAAGAGCAGCAAGAGCCGCGCCCGGTCAACAAACTGACGGATATCCTTGATTTGAATCTGATCGAGACTTCATTGACCGCTTCAACGCGGGACGGGGTCATCGATGAAATGATCGCTAAATTGGAGGCGGAAGGCGTGCTGACCTCCCGGGAGGAATTTAAGCGAGCGATTTTGAGCCGCGAGAGTGAAAGCTCTACCGGAATCGGGATGAACATCGCCGTTCCCCACGGGAAATCATCCGCCGTCCTTAAGCCGCGGGTCGTATTCGGGATGAAGCCGGAAGGCGTCGACTGGAACAGCGCGGACGGAACACCGGCCAAGCTGATCTTTATGATCGCCGTCCCTGCCGAGAATAAAGGCAATGAGCACCTGAAAATTTTGCAAATGCTCTCCCGCCAGCTGATGGACGACGGCTTCAGAGAGCGCTTGTTGAACGTGAAGACCAAACAAGCGGCCTACGAGCTGCTGGATGAGATTCAGTAATATGAGGGAAAAGGCACTCCCGGTGCAGGTTGTCGGGGAGTGCCTTTTTTCGGAGCGCTCAGAAATAGCGGTAATTTGTGGTCCTATACTCCCGACTGGACATTTGGCTCGGCAAATAGCGGCAATTTATGTCGCTATGCCTCGGCCATGACGCCGAAAAACCTCATTTGCGCCAGTCCAACGGAAAATAGCGGCACAAAAATCCGTTATTCCGGCGAATTATCCGAAATCCAAAAATATAGGGACCTTTTTTGCCGTTATGTCACGTTATGTGGAAAAGCGGACGGCCCTACCCCCTCCTACGCGGCAAACCGGTCCCGCCCTCTTTAAATTTGCCGGATTTGAATCAAATTGGTCGTACCCGCCTGCCCAAGCGGCAAGCCCGCGGACAACACGACCGTGTCCCCTTCCTGGGCGTACCCGGACTTCACCGCGCTTTGAATCGCCGAATCAAACATCTCGTCGGTGGTGGTCACCGGCCCTCCCAGATAAGGGAACACCCCGGACAAAAGGCATAACTTGACCAGCACATGCGGGTGATGCGCAAACGCCACGATCGGGGCCTTGGGCCGGTACTTGGACACCATCTGGGCGGTAAAGCCGCTTTCGGTGGAGGTGAGAATTACTTTGGCGTCCAACTCCAGGGAAGCGCTGACGGCGCCTTGGCTGATCACCTCCGTGATGTTGGTCGCATGCAGCTTTCTTCTATGGTTGAATTGCTCGTCATAGTCGATCATCGACTCCGCTTTGCGGGCCACCGCCGCCATCGTGCGTACGGCCTGGACCGGGTATTTGCCGGCCGCCGATTCCCCGGACAGCATCACAACATCGGCTCCCTGTATCACCGCGTTGTACACATCGCTCACTTCAGCCCTGGTCGGCCGCGGATTCACCTGCATCGACTCAAGCATATGCGTGGCCACGATCACCGGCTTTCCCGCCAAATTGCATTTATCGATGATCTCTTTTTGCCGTATCGGCACTTCCTCCACCGGCACCTCCACACCCATATCCCCGCGGGCTACCATGATCCCGTCCGACGCCTCTATAATGTCGTCGAGATCGTGAATCCCTTCTTCATTTTCGATCTTGGAAACGATTTGCACGTGGCCGGCACTCTGCTCCTGCAAAATTCGCCGCACTTCGCGGATGTCATCCCCTTTGCGCACGAACGAAACGGCGATCATTTCCACGCCGTGCTCCAGACCAAAATGAATATGGCGGATATCCCGTTCCGTTATCCCGGGCAGCGTCGTTTTGATGCCAGGCAGGTTCACGCCCTTGTTCGGCTTGAGCTTGCCGCCGCTGACAATGCTGCAGCGGATCTCCGAGCCTTCGGCGGATAGGACGCGCAGTTCCACCAGCCCGTCGTCGATCAAAATCCGATCGGCCTCCCGCACCACCTTGGGCATATCGGGATAATTGACCGAAATTCGCGCGGCATCCCCGGCGATCTGCTCGGTCGTTAACACCAGTTCCTCGCCGGCCTTAAGCTCTGCGAACGGTTCGCGCAATTTGCCGATCCGCACCTCCGGCCCTTTAATATCCATCATGATGGGCACAAACGTGTTCAACTCGCGCGCCGCCTCACGCACCTGGGCGATCCGCCGCGCGTGCTCCTCCAATTCTCCATGCGCCATGTTCAGCCTGCCTACCGTCATTCCGGCGCGAATCATGTCCTGAAGCACCCCGCCAGAATCGCAAGCCGGCCCCAGCGTGCAAATGATTTTAGTGCGCAGCATGCTAACCCTCCTTCGAATTTTCACATTCTTTGTTCAGTAAGGTATAGTATGCTTTTTTTGCCCTTCCGATAAACGACTTGGCACGAATCCATTATGGGCCTTAAGCGATCGTGATCACCTCGTATTGCTCCGCAAGCTCCAGGAAACGCCCCATGCTGGACACCTCGCCGGCAGCCAGCTGATCCTGGATCCCGTAATAGTTGACGCAAGTGCCGCAGGCCAGCACAGGTACGCCGCGCCCCTCCAGCTCCTTCAGATGCAGCGAAGCGAACGATTGCTCCGTCAATGCCAGCACGCCCCGGTTCACGCAAAAAACCGCGGCCGGCAGCTGCTCCCGCTGCTTAAGCAGCGTGACGAAGGTTTCCAGCAGCTGCGTACCCAGCTCCCGTTCACCGCCGCCTATGCTGTCCGTCGTTAAAAAAATCACTTTGTTCTTCAAATTTCCGTCTCCCCTCGAAGTCTTTTTTTCACATTTCTGTCCGTATGTAAAGCTAAAGCTATTATAGCTCCAAACACCAATGTAATCGAACCGGCTCTTGCCAATGCAGGGGGGCTCCCCCCGGCTCAAGTCCAGTTTTCAATCCGACCATTTGCCGGCGCAAAGCCCCCGTTCCCGCAGGTACAATAAATCCCGTACCAATATTTAGGGGGAGTAAAAATATGAAATCTGTTTCTAATAAAAAGAGGGCTGCAGCATCGTTTCTCAAAACCTTGCTGATAACTATAGCAGCGGCTGTCATCATAAGCGCCATCCCGGTTAAGGCGGGGGCCGAAAGCCATGAAATCGACAAGGAGCAAATCGATGCTTTCATGCTGGAATCGATGACTAAGCTGCAAATTCCCGGCGCTTCCCTGGCGATCGTTAAGGGAGAGCAAGTTCTTTTTCAAAACGGCTACGGCATTTCCGGGCCCGACCGCAAGCCGGTGACGGCACAAACCCCGTTTGTCATCGGGTCCGTCAGCAAGTCGTTCACCGCCCTGGCCGTCATGCAATTGGCCGATGCCGGGAAAATCGATCTCGAGGCTCCGGTCCGGCAGTATTTGCCCTGGTTCCGGGTTGCCGATGAAGCCGCGTCCGCGCAAATCCGCGTCAAGCATTTGCTTCACCAGACGAGCGGGCTATCCACCTATGACGGCCAGGTGTCGCTGACGCAAGGCGGCTTGCCGATCGAGCAGCATCTCCGTAATCTCAAGCAGGTTAAGCTCACCGAACCTGTCGGCACGGCTTACCAATACTCGAATCTGAATTACGATATTTTGGGAGGCATGATCGAAGCTGTTTCGGGGGTGTCTTACGGAGACTACATCAAGCAAAATATTTACGCGCCGCTGGGCATGACGCACAGCTATGCTTCACCAAACTCTGCGCAGGAGCTGGCTACGGGCTATCAGCCGGTGTTCGGACTCATGCTCCCAACGAAAATGATCAACCATGAAGGGACGGTTCCTTCGGGATATTTGGTCTCCAGCGCCGAGGACATGTCCAAATACCTGATCGCTCAAATCAATCAAGGGCAATTCGGAAATACGGCCATCGTATCCGCGCAGAGCACTGCGCTCATGCATACCCCGGCGGCCTTGATGTGGGGGAACCAATATTACGGCATGGGGTGGAGCATCGACAAGGACCGCAATTGGGTCTATCACGACGGCTCGACGGAAAATACATACTCCAAAATGATCATCGACGGCGATTACGGCATTATTTTACTGGTAAACTCGATGGATTTCTTCCATATCGACGCTTACGATCAAATCACGGCGGGAATCGATCGTATTCTTCACGGCGAGGAGCCCGTCACGGCCGGGATGGATACTTATAAGAAGGATTTTCTGCTCGTCGCTGCCATTGCGCTGGCCGTTCTACTTTACCTGGCAGGGTCGATCCGCGGTCTTTTCCGCTGGAGAGCTCACTTCAAGCCAACTAAGCTGCGTATCGCCATTCAGGTGCTGTCGGTTGCATTCATCCATGCGCTCATTCCGCTCGCAATCCTGTTCGTGCTGCCTAAAGTTCTCGTGCCATGGCCGGTCATCTTCGTATTTCTCGTGGGCTTAGGCCACTTTATGTATTACGCCTCGATTGCGCTGCTCACGATCGGAGCCCTTAAATTGCTGCTGCTTGCCTACAGCATCCGCAAACAAAAAAACGGCCGTAACCCGGCCGTGTAGCGGGTTAAGGCTCCGTAAAAGGACAGGCATCCGTCCGTATGGCTACTGGCGCAGCCTTTCGGTTCGTAATGAACCCCAGCGAGGCAAACCACGGTCACGAAATGCAAAAGTGCAGGCGAATTTCGTCGAAACGCCCCGAAACGGGCGGCTCAAATGTAAAAGTGCAGTTCACCACCCTCGTATATTCCATTATTTTACAATTCCATGCGAACCAAATGCACTTTTGCAGTTCATTCGCTCGAAAAGAGGGATTTGCGAAAAATCAAATGCACTTTTGCACTTGGACCAACTAATCAACGGGAACGAAGGGGACATTTGTCTTCAACCATCGCTTACTTTACTACCCCTGTTACTTCACCGCCCCTGCCGCGATGCCTTTGATGATGTACTTTTGGGCAAACGCATAGAAAATGACGACAGGGATGATGGTCAGCGTCAGGCCTGCCATGGCCTGGTTCCACACGATCGTGAACTCTCCGAAGAAGTAGAATGTCGACAGCGGGATCGTGCGCAGCGCTTTATCCGACAGCGTCAGCGACGGCAGCAAATAGTCGTTCCACGTCGCGATGACGTCCAGAATGGCTACGGTAATCGTGATCGTCTTCAGCATCGGAAACACGATTCTCCAAAACACGCCGAATTTCGTGCAGCCATCCAGAGTCGCGGCTTCCTCCAGCGCGATCGGAATCGATTTGATGAACCCGTGGTACAAAAACACCGCCATACTGGCGTGGAAGCCGATGTTCATGTATATCAAGCCGCCGTGCGTATTCAGCATCGGGAGATGCAGGTAGGTGCGAATCCAATCCATAACCTGCATCAGCGGCATCATCAGCGTTTGGAACGGGATCAGCATCGTCGCGACATAAGCCATAAACATCCATTTGCTGATTTTCGTGTCGCGCCGCACCAGCATCCAGGCGGTCATCGACGACAAAATCACCACAAAAATCACCGTCAAAATAGTGACCAGCAGCGAATTGCCGAGCACCCGGAAGAAGTTCATCTTGTCGATCGCGCTCGCGTAGTACTCGAAGTTAAGGCTTTGCGGGAGCGCCAGCGCGTTGGTGTACAACTCCGCCCGGTTTTTGAAAGAGTTGACGAGCATAATATAAATCGGAGACAAGAAAACAAGTGCAAGAATGAGCAGTAAGACGGAAGGAATCCATTTGCCGGCAGGCTTCATTACATTTGCACCTCTTTCTTTTTCGTAATGATGACCTGTGTCAGCGTCACAACAGCCACGACGAGGAAGAACACGATCGCCTTCGCTTGGCCGACGCCATACCGGCCGTACCCGAAGATTTCGTTAAAAATGTTCATGGCGAACATTTCCGTGGAGTTCACGGGACCGCCGTTCGTCAAAGACAGGTTTACGTCATAGATCTTAAACGCGCCGGAGAGCGTCATAAAGAAGCAGATCGTAAAGGACGGCATAAGCAGCGGAAACACGATTTTGGTCAGACGCTGCCACATATTCGCGCCGTCGACCTTCGCCGCCTCAAGCGTTTCGTCCGAAATCCCCTGAATCCCCGCGATATAGATGATCATCGTATAACCGGCCATTTGCCACGTAAACACAATCACCATCGCATACAGCGCGAATTCCGGATTGATCAGCCAGTTGAAAAAGATGTTGTCAAGCCCCGTGTTGTTCCCGAGAAACTTAAAAATATCAGTAAAAATAAACTTCCAAATGTAGCCCAAAATCAGCCCGCCGATCAGGTTCGGCATAAAAAACAGCGTCCGCGCCAGGTTGCTCGTGCGAAGCCCGCTGGTCACCAGCAAGGAGAACAAGAGCCCAAAGACGTTGACGGAGATCAGCGCCAAAATCGTGAATTTGATCGTATGCCAAGCCGAAGAATAAAACCGCTCATCATGAAAAATACGGATATAGTTGTCGAAGCCCACGAACACTTTCGGATCGGCCGGAATCCCGTTCCAGCTAATAAACGAGTAGTACACCCCAATGATAAACGGTATGATCACGACTGTCGTAAAGATGATGAATAACGGCATGGTAAACAACGCGTACCAGAGCTTATCTTTGTTACTGCGCATAGGTCCACCCCATTTCGGGAATTTGCTGTAAAAAACTAAAGCCTAACGCCATCGAAGCAGAGTTAGGCTTTAGTGTGATGATTTCCTAAACGTCAGCTAAATGTTACTTTGCCGCATTGGCCCAAGCTTTATCCAGGTTTTGCAGGAACTGCTGGCCGGTCATATCCGGATTCAGGAAGAACTCGGCCGTCGCCGGAGCCAGGTCGTTCACGATGATCCCTTGCGGGAAGTAGTTAAAAGCCCAAGGAATCGTTTCACCGCTCTTCGTAGCTTCAAATACCGCTTGCGACAGCGGATCGAGACCCGTCGCTTCGATGTTGGTCATCGCCGGGATAAATTTGAACTCGTTCACGATCGTATTTTTGCCCGTTTCGCTCGTAAACATCCAGTTCAGGAAAGCGTTGGCCGCTTTGATTTCCGCCTCGCTCGCTTCCTTGTTGATGACCCAGCCGCCCGGAATATCTACGGACAGCTTCTTGTTGCCGGCAATCGGCAACGGCATCATGCCGATGTCCAGATCGCCGTAGTCCGCGAGCATCGAGTAACTCCAGTTGCCTTGGTGAACCATCGCCGTTTTTCCGGTGGCGAAATCCCCCATTTGCGTGTCATACGTTACTTCCATCGGGTTTGTGGAGTTGGCCCGAATCACTTCCATAAACTTGGCGAACTCTTGGAATTCCTTGGTGTCGGCCAGTTTCACTTCGCCTTTGTTCAGCTTCTCGACGAACGCTTTCGGATCTTCCTGGAGGGCGAACGGAGTATTGATGATATGCCCGATCAGGAAGTACGCTTCCTGGGAAAGGCTCAGCCCGTTAACACCTTTGGCCTTCAGGCCTTCCATCGTGGTCTTGAAAGAGTCGAAGTCGGTTACTTTGCCCGGATCGACCAGGCTCTTGTTGTATACGAGACCGAAGCCCTCTACGCCCGTCGGCACGCCAACCACTTTGCCGTCGACTTCCAGGGCCATGTTCGGCGCGATATTTTTGACATACTCTTCATTGCTCATATCGTAGTAATAGGACTTGAATTTTTCCGCCTCCGCGCCGGCCCCTACGCTAAAGATCGTCGGGCCTTCCTTCGCCGCCAGCTTGGCTTGCAGTTGGGTCATGTAAGCATCGCCGGCAGAGCCCCATACGTCGACTTCGTTGCCGGTTTCCTGTTTGTATTTTTCCGCCAACCCCTCCAGGGCTTCGGCGATTTCGACCTTGTTTTGGAACAGCGAAATTTTCGCTTGTTTTTCCGGTTGATTGCCGCCTCCGGCACCGCCGGCATTATTCGCGGCATTGCCCGCATTGTTTTTTGCGTTGCCACCGCAAGCCGCTAGAGCAACAACTAACGCCATCGTCGCGATCAAACCAAGCGCTTTTTTCGTTCTTTTCATTCCTGTCCCCCCGATTATGATGTCGTTTGTAATGATGAAACCCCTTACACGTCCATTATATTGGTTATGGACCTGGGCAATACAGGGGATATCATCGCCATTTGGAGTAAAATTTGAAACTACATGATCTCCCCAAAACAAAAAAGGAAAAAAGTCGCTGCGGCAGCTTCTTCCTTCCTTTGTTATTCCATCCGTGCGGGCAGGTTATGCATTTTTAGCCGCCCATCCGCGGCCGGGGTGCCTTATGATGTTTACGGTACTGCGTCGGTGACTCGCCGGTAAATTTTCGGAACACCTTGCCGAAATAGTTGTCGTCCTCGTACCCCAGCATCCGGGACACCTCAAGTACGGTTTTGTCCGAATGGCTGAGCAGGGACTTGGCTTTTTCCATCCTTAACCCGGTCAAATAGTTCATCACCGTGGTCCCGTAAGTTTCCTTAAACTTCTTGGAAATATATTGCGGGCTGAAATGAAACCGTTCCGCCAAGGAAGTTAAGCTAATCTCGGCCCCGATATTGGACGAGATGTAATGCTGAATCGCATGGATGCTTTGGAGCGAAGCCAAACCTTCCCCCTCCGACTCGATCATCAGCCAGAAAATATGCGTCAGTTCCTTCCCCCACTCCTCCAAATCGCTGATCCAAAGCGACAGCGTTTCCGCCTGGTGCTCCTGATGAAGCTGGCGGGAAATGCGGGCAATCAGCAGATTCACTTCCATCGTATAGTGCTGCAGGTCCTTTAACGACAAATACCCGAGCTGTCTGAGCTCCCGCACAAAAGAACCGATCAACTCCGCCATGTGTTCCTTGTCGCGTTTTCTTAAAGCCTCCAGCAGGAGGATTTCCCGGTCGATAAACGTAACGGCATGGTTTGGCTTGGCCGCGTCCGCCCCGCCGTCCAAAATATTGGCCTGGACAATTTCCGTTCTGGCCTCTTTTATGCCGGATAAAATTTCGGTGTAGACGTACTTTTTTCGGATAAATCCGGAGAAGGTGTCCAGCTTAATTGTGGACAGCCACGACTTCTCCAGTTTGGCCTTGTGGTATTCCACGTCCAAAGCGGAAGCTTCCCCCTCGATCAGGACGCAGAAAAAGGAATCGACCCGAAAAAAATAAAACCGTCCCAAGGGCCGCAGCACGTCTTTTATAATGTTTCGCACGGAGAACATGAACAACGCTTCGTCCCCCATAAAGCTGCGGTCGACAATCGCCGCCAGGTTTCTTGGCAAAAAGAGCAGCAGGTAAAAATCTTTGACGGGGAAGCCCACTTCCTGCAACACTTGGCGGACGCCTTCATGATTCACGGAATCCGTTTGCAAATAGGTAGCCATCTTCTGCTCCTGGAGCAGGGTGTTGGCTTCATGAACCTGAAAGTTTTTGCGCAGCTCCTCGCTGCGGTTTTCCCGGCTCTCCAGGATTGCTTCAACCGCCTTGGAAACGGCCTTGTTCAAGTCGTCGATCTTGAAAGGCTTGAGCAGGTAGTCCACCCCTTGCGCCAGCAAAGTCGCCTTGGCATAACGAAATTCCTGGTACCCGCTCAGAACGATGACTTTGGAATCCCAGCCTTCCGCCCGCAATTTTTCCAGAAAGGTCGGCCCATCCATACGCGGCATGCTCATATCGCAAATGATCAGTTCCGGCGCCTCGCGGCGCACGATTTCAAGCGCCTCCACACCGTCCTCGGCCAGCAAAATTCCGGTCACTTGATGGCTGGGCCAGTCGATGGCCAATTCAACGCCTTCCCTGACATGCTCTTCATCATCCACGATCAGTACTTTCATGCGGTTCACGCTCCTTCTCCGGTTGATAAGGGATGGACAAAGTGACGGTCGTCTGCGCATAAGGCTCGCTTTCGATGTCCCAGGCAAAACCGGGCCCATAATACAACTGCAGCCTCTTTAATACATTAACCAATCCGATGCCGACCCGCGATTCGAGCTTGGCGGAAGAATCCGCATACGCACGGCGGATGTCGCGGATCATGTCCAGGGCGAATCCGCGCCCGTTATCGATCACGCGGATGATCAACCGGTCGTTCAGCTCAATTTCCACGCGGATGGTTCCCGCACCGTTCCCTTTTTCAATCCCGTGCACGATGCTGTTTTCGACCAGGGGCTGCAGCACCATTTTCGGCACCCGCAGAAACAACGCCTCGTCCGGGCAGGTTTGCGAGTAGTCCAATTTATGCTTAAACCTTCCTACCTGCAGCGAAATATAATGGTTCAAATGCTCCAATTCATCTTGCAAAAGAACCTCCTCATGATCGATATCCATATTGTAGCGGAACATCGCCCCCAGCTCGGCCAGCTTGTCGCTGACCTCATGCGCGTTTTTCTTGATCGCCAGCGTGCCGATCGATTGCAGCGTATTGTACAGAAAATGCGGATTGATCTGCGCCTGGAGCATTTTCAGCCGGGCGTCCGCCATCTCCAGCTTGTACCGGTACTGCTGGTTCCAAAGCGCGTCCAGCTCCGCGGCCATATCCTGGAGACGGTCCTCCAGCAGGCCAAGCTCGTCGGTCGCTTGCGAGCCGCCTTGAATGTTGAAATTGCCCATTTGGATTTTTTTGATTTGACCCAGGATGCGTTTGATCCGCAGCAAAATCACATACGAGATGACTCCCGCCATGATGGCGACAAAACCGGTTACAGCCACCTGCAGGGCCAGCGATTTGTTCAGCGCCTGCTTGCCCGCCTGGAGGGTCACGGTGCTCGGGATAAATTTCACCAGCGTAATGGGCAGACCGTAGGAAACGTCCGTATAGTAAATGTATATTCCCATTCCCTTGGGATCATGGATCAGGCCCCTGGCGTTCCCGTCCGCAGCGGCGATTTTCCCGCGCAATTCCGTCATCCAGCCGCTGTCCGCCGCCGGTGAAGTCGAATACAGTAGCTGCAAATTATTTTGCAAAAGAATGTATACATCCCCTTGCTCGGACGTCGATAGCGGTTCAACCAGTTCCCTCAATTCGGTATTCCGGACCGTAACGGAGGTCAGTCCCAGCGTCTCGCGGCTGGAAATGTCCGCAAACAGCTTGTTGATCTGCAGCCTTTTTTCCCCGTTCACTTCAATGACCGCGTACTCCTCGGCATAGCTTTGACCTTCCGCGGGGAGCTGACGGTTGATAAAATCGGGAATGAGCTGCCGCTCGTTCAGCCCCGATTTCACGTTAAACTGGCGGTTGGTCAGCGCGCTTTTGTACGTCACCGAGCGGATTTCCGTATAGCTGCCGAAGAGACGCTGCATTTTTTGATTGATGTACACGGCTTCCGCCGGGGTCTGCATCTCCTTTTTGGTCAGCAGGCGCATCAGCTCGGGGTCGCCGTAATAGGACAACGTCAGCAGCATGATGTCATGGACGTATTTATGAACGCTCGACATCGTGATCGCCATCGATTTTTGGTTCAGCTGAACGAGCTGGTCCTGCACGGAGCGCCCGATAATCTGGTAGGACATGTAGCTGGAAATCAAAAAAGGCACGATGGTGGCTGTCAGCAAACCCAATAAAATTTTGGTGAATAAGCTTCGTTTGATCAAGGACATGGCATCCTCGCCCCCGTAAACGGTTTCTTTCCTGTCAGTAAACCTTATTCTGCTGCCGGGTGTCAACTCTCGGGATCAGAGCCGAAGCACCGAGTACTTCGGCTCTCTCTAATCAGTGGACACTGCGCTAACGGACTCCAGCGACCTTATTCGTCCATTTCCCGGGTATTTCCCAGCCTAACGGACACAAACGCCCCTATTTCGCTCTAAACCATTTTATCCAGGACGGTTTGAGGTAAATAAGGTCTTCTGTGTCCGTTACATTTTACAAACCTCCGTTTTTCCGCAAATAACGGCTCTGGTGTCCTTTAGCTTTCAGATCTTTGCTACTCGTATGACCGGCAGCCCCTGGAGACCTCGTCTCCGTCGTCCGCCACCGCCCCTTCCAAAAACACCCGGTGCGAAGGATACGCCAGCTTGATGCCTTCCTCCTCCAGCACCTGCAGCAAGGCCAAGTTCATTTCCTGCCGGGCCGACAAATACTCCGCCCAAACCGTGGACTTCGTAAAATAATAGATGAAAATCCCCAAGCTGCTCTCGTTAAAATCGGTAAACTTGACGTGAATCGTGCCGGGGTCGATTTGCTTGTTGTCCCTCAGCAGCCGCTCGATCCCGGAAATGGCCGAAGTTAGCCGCGCGCGGTCCGAATCCAGCGCCACGCCAAGCGTAAAGCTGACCCGGCGCTTGCCCATCCTGCTCCAGTTGGTGATCGGCTGATCGGCTAGTGCGGCGTTGGGAACCGTAATCACCGCATCCGCGAAGGTGCGGATTTTGGTGCTGCGGAACGTGATATCCTCCACCATCCCTTCGGCGGCGGGCGTTAGAATCCAATCCCCTTTGGCGAAAGGTTTTTCCAAAATGATGACGATGCCGCCGATAATATTGCCGAGCGTATCTTTGGCCGCCAGGGCGACAGCAAGGCTCCCCAGTCCCATGCCGGCCACCAGGCCGCTGATGCTGAAGCCCCATTCCGTGCCGATTAACGCGATCGTCAGGACGATGACGACAAACCGCAGCACCTTGGACAGAAACGGAATCAGCATGCTGGAATCGTCCAGCCGGATTTTTTGGCTGATCCCTTCAAGCAGTACGGACGATTGAGCCGATAAAATATACAAAGCCCAACCTGCCAGGGCAATGACGGTGCTGCGGAACAGCGGGTCAAGGCCGATGGCCAGCTCCCAGCTGCGCGGCAGCAAATATTTGATGCCCAAATAAACGCCCAGCACCACGAAAAACGAGCGGAACGGCCGTTCAAGCACCTGCTTCCACAGCTCTCCCCTGCCGGATGCTCTAAATAGGCGGTGCAGCAAGGCGAATGCATACTTCACAAATACTTTGTTAAGCAGCGCAAAAAACGCCACGATCAAGACGGCGATTCCGATATCCGCCCACCTGATCTTGTCGATACTTTCAGCAAACCCCTCCCAAAAGTTCATATAAAGCGACACCTCCCGGATAAATAAAGTGCCATTATACCATTGCCCGTTTTATTTTGTCTAAATGACCCCAATATCATATTTGAAAATTTTCTTGAAAAAGATGAAAATGCGGCGTATAATACGAAATGAACGTTTTAGTCATTTAGTCATTTTTATATAAAGGAAGTATGCCTCATGAGAAAACAGCGCAGCCCCATAACGTGGTGGAAAAATAGCATAAAGCATTTACGCCGGTTCCAGGCTTTGATAGCTCATTTAGCGGCAAGCGCAGGCCGGGGCATCGAACGCGCCCTCCGTTATTGCAGCGGTAAAACCCGCCTTGGCCTTCAGCGCAGCCGGCAATTTCTGGCCCGTCAGGGCAGTTACCTGAAGACTGAAACCCTGAATACCGTTAAAAACCGGGAGGTCATCGTGCCCGTTCTCGGTTTGCTGCTGATTCCGCTGCTGTATAGCGGCGTTTACCTGATCGCCAACTGGGACCCCTACGGCAAGGTGTCCAATCTGCCGGTCGCCGTCGTCAATTTGGATAAGCCCGTAAAGTATCAGGGCAAGACGATTGATATCGGGAACCGGCTGGTCGACAATTTGCAGCACAACGACAGCGTGGATTTTCAGTTCGTTTCCAAGGAAAAAGCCGAGCAGGGTTTGAAAAATTACGACTATTACCTGCTGATTGAAATTCCGCCGGGCACGTCGCAGGCCGCGACCACGATTCTGGACCCGGAACCGCAGAAAATGGAGCTAGTGTACAAGGAAAACAGCGCGTTCAATTTTTTGTCCGCTTCGATTTCCGATAAGGTCGTGGAAAAAATCCAGAAGGAAGTTTCGGCGGAAGTAACCGAAACGTTCACGGAGGAAATGTTCGAAGCCTTGACCCAAGTGTCCGACGGACTGCGCGACGCCAGCGACGGCGCGAGCCAGCTGGAATCCGGCCTGAAGCAGCTCGGCGACGGCATTTCCGAGTTTCAAAAGCAAGTGAACGGCAAAATCGACGCGGCGATGGGCTCTGCCGATCAGCGGCTGGATTCGCTCATCGACGAATACGGCGACAAGCTGCATGAGCGAATCAACGAAGAGATCGACAAGGAAATCGCTGAAAATAAAGACCCGATCGATCAGCGCCTGCACGAGGAAGTGAACCAGGCGATCGCGGACAATGCCGGCACCGTGAAGCAGCGCATGCATAATGAAATCGACACAGCGGTCCTAAACAACGCCGAATCGGTGCGCAGCGTGCTGCACGAGCAAATCGACAAGGCCTTTGCCGAATACGGCGACGATGTCCGCGCGCGAATGCATAAGGAGATCGACACGGCTGTGGACGAATATTCGGGGCAAATCCGCAGCAAGCTGCACAGCGAAGCCAATGGCTTGATCGACCAGTACAGCGGTAAAACCCGCAGCCGGATCCACTCGGAGATCGACAAGGCCATCGACGAGTACAGCGATGCCGTCAAGGCGTATATTATCGCCAGCGTGGACGAGGAGATCAATCAGCAAATCGATCAAATCGTATTGGACGCCAAGGAAAAGGCGAAACAGCTCGACGATACGTTTGCCCGGGTGCTGAAGGAGCTGGAGCCGGTGATCGAGCAATTGCCGGCCGACAAGCAGGAGCAAATCCGGGCGCGGCTGGCCGAACTGGAGAAGGCCAAGCAGCAAATTGTCGATTGGATGGATTCGCAGCTCCCCGGTCTGAAGCAAAAGCTGAACGATCGCGTCAACCAGATCATCAGCAAGCGCTTTGACGAAAAGCTGCCACAAATTACGGATAAAATCCACAACGTCATCGACGATAAATTCGCTGAGTTGATGCCGCAGCTAGAGCAAAAGCTGAACGACCTCATCGACACCAAATACGAAGAGCTGCTGCCGGACATCGTCAGCCGGATTCATTCGGCCGCGGACACCAAGCTGAACGAGTTGGAGCCGAAGGTGCAAAGCGAACTCCATGCCAAGGCGGACGAGAAATTCGACGAGCTCCAGCCGGAGCTGCGGCAGAAGCTTCATGAAGCGGCCGACGATAAATGGGGCGCGCTGCTGCCGGAAGTGACGGACCGCTTGAACCAGGTCGCGGAAGACAAATATCAATCATTGCTGCCGAAGCTGCAGCAGCGCTTGCACGACGCGGCGGACGAGAAATTCGCTGACGCCAAGGGCAAGGTTTCCGAGCTGTCGCATGACAAGCTGGACGAAGTCAAAGGCATCGCCACCGATGCCCAGGGCACGCTGAACGATGCGTTTGACCAGTTGCTGGACGGTCAGCAGAAGCTGTTGGACGGCGAACAGCTGCTGAAAGACGAGCTGCGCAAAGGCGCGGAAAAAGCAACGCTGGACCCGACCGCCCAGACGTACAACATGTTCGCCCAGCCCGTGGAAAGCAGCCAGGTCAGCAACCATGACGTGGAATATTACGGAGAAGGGATGGCTCCTTATTTCCTGGCGCTTGGCCTGTTTGTCGGCGCGTTGATGTTTTCGTTGTTTTACCCGTTGAAAAAGACAACGATCGCTCCGCCGAACGGTCCGGTCTGGTTCCTCGGCAAATTCGGGTTCATGCTGGCGGAAAGCCTGCTGCAAACGACCATCCTCGTAGCTTTTGTGCTGTACGGCCTGAAGCTGCAGGTGACGAGCGTGCCGATATTTTTTACGGTGGCGTTGTTCTCAAGCATCACCTTTTACGCCATCATCCAGTTTTTGTCCAGCCTGTTCGGCAATGTCGGGCGGTTTATGATCGTCATCATGCTGGTGCTGCAGCTGTCCGCTTCGGCCGGGACGTTCCCGATCGAGCTGACGCCGGAGTTCTTCCAGCAAATCCATCCGTATTTGCCGATGACGTATTCGGTCAGAGCTTTCCGGGCCGTTATTTCCAGCGGGGACTACGCCTTCATGTGGTCCAGCCTGGACCGCCTGGCTGTGTTCCTGGCCGCAAGCTTGGCCGGCAGCCTGCTGTACTTCACGCTGGCGCATTACCTGAAAACCCGCAAAGCCGCGAAAGCGCAGCGTACGGCTAATGCGCAGCTGCCGATGGAATCTTAAGCAAAAATGCAGACGTCCAGAGCGGCGTCTGCATTTTTTTATTGAGAAACCCACCTAATCCCCCGGCCTTCAAAAATAGTGGACTTTTATGTCCTTATTTTCCGGATCCGCCCCTGATCATGGCCATTAAGGGATTTTTTTGTACTTATTTTTCAATGAGCGGTGCAAAAAGCGGCCACTCCCCCGCGATTCGAAGAAATAGCGGTATAAAATGCCTCTATTGCAATCCAAACGTGTGATACCGCCGAAATAACGACATTTTTTACCGCTAACCCCGCTACGTTTCCGCTTGTCTAGCTTGTCTAACATGTCTAAATCCACGCTTTTTTTTCAACTGTTTTCGTTTGAAACCTTAAACTTCCCGATCATCGCCCGCAGTTCCTCGGATAGCTGACTTAAGCCGTCCATCGCGGCGAGCATTTCCTGCGCGCCGGCGTGCTGCTCTTCGGTATGGGCGTAAACCTCCCGAGCGCCTCCCGCCGTCTGCTGGGCCACATGGTTGATCGACGTGATCGCCTCCACAACGCCGTCCGATTGTTCCAACAGCCGTTCCGCCTGCTCTGAGACCCGGCAGATTTGGCCCGTTACCTGCTCCACCGCCCGGCGGATGCTGGAGAAGGCCTGTCCGGCCTCTCCTACCGTATCCAAACCGGCGGCGACCTCCCGCGAGCCGCTTCTGGCCGCCTCCATCACCCGCCGCATCTCGCCGCGGATGCTTTCCACCAGCTCCGCCACGCCGGCAGCGGCAATGCCGGTTTGCTCCGACAGCTTGCGCACCTCGCTCGCCACGACCGCAAAGCCCTTGCCGGTCTCACCGGCCCGGGCCGCTTCGATCGAGGCGTTCAACGCCAGCATCTGCGTCTGCTTGGAAATGCCGGCGATCAGTTTGGCCGCTTCGCCGATTTGGCCGGAATGAACGCCAAGCTGCTCGATAAACGCGTGCAAATCCGTCATCTTGTGCTGAATCGTGTCCATTTGCGACACCGCCGAAGCGACGATCCGCTCGCCGTCCACGGTTTCCCGCAGGGCCTGCGAGGATTGGCGTTTGGCTTCCTCCGCCAGCCCGGCGATCCCGCTGACGCCGGACGACATTTCGGCCACTTGGGACACGCCCCGCTCGACGCTCTGCACCTGTTCCTCGCTCCCCGCGGAAATTTCCCCCATAATGCCGGAAATCTCCTCGGACGACAGCCGGAACTGTACCGATTGCCGGCGCAACTGCTCGGCCGAGTCCGCTACCTTGCCCGCGTTCCGCCGCAACTCGCTGATCATGGCATGCCAGCTGGCCTTCATGCCGTTAAACGCCGAGGCCAAGTCGCCGAGCTCGTCGCGGTTGTTCACCGTAAGCTCACCCATCGTCAAATCGCCGGCAGCCATGTCTTTGGCCCCTTTCAGCATGGCCCGCATTGGCTTCAGGATGATCCGGGACACCACAATCCCGGTGGCGACGGAGAGCAGCAGCACGGCGATGCCGCAAGCGGCCAGCGTGCGCACGGCCTCGTCCGCTTCCTGCCGGTACCCGTTCAGCGTGCTTTCCAACTCGGTCTGCTGCAGCGTCCGCAACTGTTCCGCCCCTTGAATCAGCGCATCCGACACCGGGATCGACCACACCAGCGCTTCGGCCTTGGCCAAATCCGGCTTGCCTTCGTTGACGTAATCCCGGACCTTCGTCAGCAGCCGCGCAAAAGTGGAGTTCGATTCCGCCAGCTTCTTGGCGATATCTGCGCCGTCTCCACCCTGGTAAGCGCTTTCCATCCCACTGATCAAATCGCCCACCTGTTCGTTGACCTCGGTCATTTGCTGTTCTTTTTCGGACGAAGGCTCCATGATGTAGTCAAACAGCAGGCTATTCTGCCGCTGGGCGTTGCTTTCCAGCCGGGAAACCCGCTCGATCGCCGCCGTATTTTGTTCGAGCACTGCCGAGTAGTTGCGGTTCAGCTTGTCCATAAACACATAAGCAATCCCCGCGATGGCCCCAACCAGCAAAGAAATCGTAAAAAACGTGGCGGTCAGCTTACGCCCCAGCGACAAAGCAGGCAACATCCCGTCGGCCTTCATCCCTTTGACTTTCCGCTTCATAAATGGCATCCCCCTTGATTTGAATAACAAACAAGGGCCGCCGGACAATCATCCGCGGCCATGGTGTCTTCATCGCAATATCCACTTTTTATCATAAATAAATCGAAGCGGAAATGGAATCCAAAATTCTCATCTTTTGTATGAAAATTCTCGGATTCAAAAACCACCCAAATATATCCTAAAATTCCACGGGCCATTCCGGGAAATTAAATTTCTTCTCCATATAACGCTGAAGCTCCTGCTCGATCGTTTCGGAAATGCGGCCTCCAGCTTTATTTCAGCGCTTTCCGCTGCCGCTCCAGCAGCTCTTTTCGCCGCCTCTGCTCATCGGCGCTCCGAACCTCGGACGCCAGCCGGTCAAGACCGGACTTCATGTTTTCCATTTCCCCGTACAGGCGTTCCATCGCCCGCTTGGCCTGCTGGTTGTAATCCTGGGCAAAAGCTTTGCCCGCTTGCCCCTTCCACCAAGTATCGATACCGCCAAGCATACGCGAAAACACACGTTCCGTATTTTTCAAATCCATCGCTTCGTTGTGCACTTTTCTGGCTGCGCTGCTGATATCCCCCGGCGAAACCATATTACCCTACCTCCCTTAGTTGACCCCTCGTAGGAGAAAAGGCGCGAAGACAGCGGCTATCCTGCTGTTCTTCACGCCTGCTTCCGATTATTTACGAAGTGCGCTCGCAATGTCTCTTTCACTTTGTTCCTTGATATCAGCGATTTTGTTCAGGTTGTTGCTGATGTTCGTTACGCATTCCACCAGCTTGTCCAGGCTTGGTTTCAGTTGGTTGAATTCATCCACAAAAGCTTTAGCGGAGTCCCCTTGCCACCAGCCTTCCACCGATTTGATCTCCCGGTCGAGCTGGTTGATCAGATCGCGTGCATTGTTCCCTTTGCTCAAGATGGACTTGGACACGCTGCGCGCCTGTTCAGGACTAAACGTTAAATTTGCCATTAATTATCTCACCTCCTTTCAAGAACAAGTTCCGGCTTGCTCTCATAAACGCCGGTCCGCAGACCGGTAAACTTGTTCTTCACGATAAAATAACCGTCTCCCGCCTCAAACTCCTTCTCCTGGATGCCGTAAGGCAGTCTGGCGTTAAACAAGCTTTGCTCCTTCAAGCTGCCGAGCAGAAGTCCGCACTGCTCTTCGCGGATCGCTTTGCCCAAGCCGTCCCAGTTGTTCGCCAGCTCCCCGGTCAAATCGGCGGCCAGAACAGCGGCTTTCATGCCGCGTTCCTGCTTCACGATTCGCTCCAGCAGCTCCTTCAGCGAATATTGGTCGCCCTCCGTCAGCTCGCTCAGCTTGTCGATGACGAACACAAGCTGCTTCCAGGAGCGGACCAGCGCCTCGACATCGCCCCCCGCTCTTCGCGTCTCCAGCAGCTTGGAGCGCCGTGCGTCAAGCTCTTCCTTGACACCATCCAGGAACGAGTACATGTCTTCGATCTGCGCCAGGTCCGTCACAAACGGCTCGTTCATGATCGAGTACAGCCCCATCGCGTTCGAATCCAGCGCGTATACGGCGAGCCCTTCTTCACCCAGGTTCGCGGCGAGCGCCTGGATCCAGGAGACGAGCTGCGTGCTTTTGCCGCTCAGCGGATCGCCGGCGACCATCAGCACCGGCGTTGCCGCCAGATCGACGAGCACCGGCTGGAGATCCTGGTCGCCAAGGCCGATAGCGATCCGGCTGCCGCCGATGCCGCGGTTGATTTCGGCCATGTCGATCCGGGCCGGCATGACCGGGATCGGCGTTGCCGGGCGGACCGTTCCGCCGCGGACAAGCGCGGCGTAGCGCTCCAGCGTCTGCTCCAGATCGGCCGCTTTGTACTCCGGCACGGCGGTCTGGAACTCCAGCGGCGGCTTCCCTCGCACCAGCGCCCGGCCGGCCAGCTTGGCCGGTTCCAGCCCTTCGGTGCGGCCGACGATGCCGTCGTATTCTCCCTTGTCCGTCAGCTGCAGCGTCACCGCCATTTTGAAGTTGACGGCGAATTTGTAGCGGACAAGCGAAGCGTTGGTGGCGGAAACGGCCATGTAAATGCCGTATTTCGCCCCTTCCCGGGCCAGCATCACCATTTTCTCGTCGACCGACTCGTACGTTTCCGACAAGGCAAAATAGTTGTCGATGACGAGCACGATCGCCGGCAGCGAAGCGGGGGCGCCGGTGGCACTTGTCCCGGAGGCAACCGCTCCGGCGATATTCGATCCGTCGGTACCTGCCCCGCCGCTGTCCTGGCCGCCTCTTTCACGGATACCCGCAGCGTTCAAGCGGTAATCGTTGAACCCGTCGCTGCGGGTGTCCTCGAACAGCTTTTTTCGCTCTTCGATGATCCGGAACACGAACAACACAAATTGCTGGATGAGCGATTCCTGCTCCAGCGTCATTACGCCGCCGCAATGCGGAAGCTGTTCCAACGCCCGGAACGAAGAGCCGCCGAAATCCATCACGTAGAGATGGACGTCCTCCGGCGAATATTTATGCGCCAGGGACAGGCACAGCGTTTTCAGCAAATACGTTTTCCCCGTGCCCGGTGCCCCGTACACAAACAGATTGCCGTCTTGGGCAAAATCGATGTGCAGCGGCTCCTGGCGTTGGCCCCGCGGATCGTCCAGCAAGCCGATCGGCACGCTGAGCAGATCGCCGCTCGGCGTCCAGCGGCCGAAGTCCGTCCGCAAGCCTTCCTCGGGCCGGTAAATATCATCCAGGTAAACGGTATCCGGCAGCGGCGGCAGCCACGGCCCTTTGATCGGTTCGATCCCGTTTGCGCCGGACACCGCGATGATATGATCGACCATCGCCTTAAGCTGGGTCGGCATTTCCTTTTTGGCGATTTTCTCTTCTTCGCGCGGATAAATCTGCTCCGCCCGGCCATGCAGCGATACTTCGTAAATGCGCTTGGCGCGGTTTTCACGTTTGAGCAATTCGCCCTCCGGATCGTAATCCGCGCCGGAATACGCTGACTGGAACAGCTCGAAAATTTCGTCATGCCCGACCTGGATATACGCCCGGCCCGGCTCCTTGATCATCGCCGCGTCCGGACGTTTGATCACGTCTTTGCTGTCCGTCTCGTCCTGCACCTTGAGACAGATCTTGAACTTGGAGTTGCTCCAAATTTGATCGTCGACGACGCCGGCCGGCTTTTGCGTGGCCAAAATCAGATGCACGCCAAGGCTTCGGCCGACCCGGGCCGCGCTGACCAGCTCCTTCATGAAATCAGGCTGATCCTGCTTCAGCTCGGCGAACTCGTCGGCGATCATGATCAGGTGCGGTATCGCCGGCATGTTCTCCTGCTCGGAGCGGCTCCGGCTGTAGTACAACTTCTGATACCGGTCGATGTTGTTGACGCCGTATTCCGAGAATACGCGCTGCCTGCGCATCAATTCGCTTTTGATCGACAGCAGCGCCCGCGTCGTCTCGTTCCCGCCGAGGTTGGTGATCGTCCCGACGAGATGGGGCATCCCTTTAAAAACGTCGGCCA
This sequence comes from Paenibacillus oralis, assembly GCF_003863965.1. Classification (GTDB taxonomy): domain Bacteria; phylum Bacillota; class Bacilli; order Paenibacillales; family Paenibacillaceae; genus Fontibacillus; species Fontibacillus oralis. Next base: position 2,417,743 of record NZ_RRCN01000001.1, on the reverse strand, counting down.
TCCCGCCGCCTTTATAGTCGATCAGCACGAACACGACGTCATGCGGATGATAGTTCAGCGCCAGCGAGATGATGATGCTTTGCAGCAGTTCGCTTTTCCCCGAACCGGTCGTGCCGGCGACGAGCCCGTGCGGGCCGTGTCCGGTTTCGTGCATGTCGAGGTAAAACGGGTTCCCCCCGGCTTTGACGCCGATCGGCACGCTCATCCCTTTAAACGGCTTGTTGCGAATCCAGCGCGAGGCCACGTCGACTTCGCCCGCCGCTTTCGCGCCAAGCAGCTCGAGCAGCGTCAGCGAGACGGGCAGTGAAAACTGGGCGGCCGTGTTTTTGATGCGCAGCGGCGCCAGTTTTCGGGCCGCCTGATCCAATTGGGCGAAGTCGGCCTTGTCGGGAAGGAATGTGGACTTCTCCCCGCTTTCCCGGTCCGCCAACTCCCCGGTTTTGCCCTGCAACAGTACGACCTGGCGGCAGTTCATCGGCAGGTACGCCGCGCCCTGGGCGATAAACACCGACGACACGCCCAATGAAGCGCATTTGTTGTACAAATATTTGTGGATCGGTTCGTTTTCGAGCAAGCTGGGATCCTGAACGATAAATACGTAATGCGGAAGCATCGCCCCGCCTACTGTCTTTAGCTCCCGATCCTTGAGGACCTGGTACAGCTCGCCGAGCACCTGGTGCGCGATCGCCGGCCCGCACAGCAGGTACCGCGAATCGAAGCCGCCGGACCAGACGTGCGGCAGCGGCTTCAGCCAGCTCCAGCGGTCCAGCGTGTCCTCGGAGGCGAGCACGACGACCCGCACATCGTCATATCCGTGATGGGTCACGAGCTGCAGCAGCAGCTTGGTCACCAGGTCCAAAGCCATCTCTTCTTCGCCGGCGATGCCGCATATTTCCGCCTCCATAAGATTGACGGCAACCGGCACGTCGGGCACCCGTTCGAACTCCAAGGCCAGCCGCTGCGGCTCCATCAGGAGCGGATCGCTCTCCAGAATAATCGCCTGCTTCGTGTAATTGATCCGCCGCGCCGCCGGAACGCTGCCTACGCCGAGGCGCAGGGACAGAAAGTCCGGATACGACGGCGTCCGTTCCCACAGCCGGTGGTCGAGCTGCTGAATGCGCTCCAGGCAGGCGGCCGGCTCCGGGTTCAGCTCGTTCATCGCTTTGATCTGCTGCTCGCGGGCCAGCGTCAGCTCGCTTCGGCAGTCGGCGACGAACTGCAAGTATTTTTTCTCCCGTTCCTTTTTCTTGTTTTTGTATTTGCGGATCTGCGCCGTGGCGCTTGTGAGCGACACGATCAGCGTCATCAACGTCATGGCGATCGACAGCATCATAAACATCGATTGCGACGTGAGCGCCAGCAGTCCCGTAATCACCAGCATGACGGCCGGCGGAGCCAGCAGCGTAAACCAGGAGATTTCCGGTTTCTCATAGGCGTGTGGCGGACCCGGAATCTCCAGCTCCCCGCCCGGCATCTCCGGAAGAAACCGGGGCTGGCGGTTAAACAAATGGTTGTCATTCATCATATTGGCCTCGCGAATTCGTTATGACTTTGGCAGCCTGCCCGCCGGACAACGACATTTTGTGCCATTCGAAGCGGCTGCTGAAATACATTTCCCCGCCGATCATATGCAGATGATCCGCGCTGTCGCCGCAAATCCGGATTTTGCTCCCCAATTCCAAATCGATACGGTAAATCGTATCGCCATGCATCCGGTTGCTGCAGTACAGGTAACGCCCATCCGTGCACAAGCTGCCGGGGACAAGATCGTCGTACGCCCGCGCACTCCCCGTACGCAGGTCGAACACGGTCAGCAGGCGCCGGTTTTTTTTGTCGGCGTAAATCAGCTTATCCCCCAGCAAAAGCAGACCGGCAGAGGCCGCATCGGACACAATCTCCCGTCCGCTGCCGTCGGCGCGGCAGGTTCGAATCCCGAGCCCCGTCGCGTAATAGATTTCGTCCCCCTGCAGCGCAAAAGCCTCAACCGCCTCGTCGGCAATCCGGCTCTCTTCCCGTCCGTCAACACGAAGACGGTACAGCTTGCGGTCCTCTTCGTTGATATAGTAGAGCCAGTCCCCTTGGCGGATCAGCCCGCCGCAAGGAGCCTGCGTCACCGGCTCCACGGCCCCCGTCCGGGCATCGATCCGGCAGAGCCGATGGCCGCGCTGCTGATCGCTTGCGTAAATGCCGTCTTCGGCCGGGTTCATAAACCAGAAAACGCCGTCCAGCAGCCTTGTTTCTCCGTTTGCGGGATCAAGCCAAAACGTGCCGGAGTAATGGCAAATGTCCGTCAGCAGCAGCTTGCCGCCCGCTGCGAGCACAAGCCCGCTGCCGCCCAAGTGATCGCCCATCGATACTCCCCCTTTCTACACCAGCGTCAGCAGCGCCCCGGCCGCCACGCCTTCCTCCTCCAGCGTCCGGACCGGGTCCAGGATACGCCCAAGCGGCTCGGCCTGCAAACGATGGCCCGGCGAAACCGCCAAACCGTACGCTTCCGCCAGCATCTCCAGCAGCTCCGCCGAGGTGACGAAAGGCGGAACCCACAGCTCCTTGCGCATTTGGGGCGCTTGAAAGGTCACCAGCATTGTCTCATCCATCCGAAGCCCTTCCTCCTCGTCAGTTAGTGATCGTCAGCACCAGTACCCGTTCCTCCTTGAGCTGGTAATCGACGTCCTCCCCGGCCGCCGCCGCCAGCTTCAAGTATTTGGTCTTGAATTTATAATCGGATACGGCTTCCATCGTGACCTTGGTCACGACTTGCTCGCGCTCCGGGTCGGTCTCCTCGTCGAAATCGAGCCTAACGGTAAAGTCGTTGTATTTGCCGTCGTTGGACCTGAACTCCAGCTCCCTATTGCTTTCCCCCGGGTTCGTATGGGTGACGTTCATCGCCGCTTCAAACGCATCGGAAAAATACTCCGCGAATTTATCCTCATTCACCTTCGCATCCAGATTCCGCTGGAATTCGTATTCCAGGCTGCGGTCCCTGGCGGAGCGGGCCGAGTTGGACAGCGCCGTGCCGAGGATGATATTTTCCCGGCCCAAATTGAGCAGTTCCACCAGCGGTTCGATCAAAATCGAAGCGAGGATGACGATAAGCACGCCGATCGCTATATTTTTCATGGCTCATCGCCCCATTGATCGAGGTATTCGTAATATTCCAGGTCCTTGTAATGCTTCAGCCCCGTCGCCGTCAGCGAAAACGAAACCGGGATTTCCCGCTCGTATTTTTTGCCCCAAAGCTCGATGCTGAGCGGATACACCGCCTCGATCGTCACTTTGACCGGCTTCCCCCGCTGTTTGTAAGGTTTTTCGTATTCCGACAGATCCTCGTAATAGGACGCATCGTCGTAGCCGATGGCGTCTCCCCCGTCCTCGTTCTTCGCGATGATCTCCACGTCGTCGGCCTTCTGCCTGTAAATCGGGCGTTCCCGCAGCCGCTCCAGAGCATCGTCATAGTACGTTTGCTTCAGATAATTGTCGCTCGCCGCCACCTGGGACACGTTAAACGTCTCAATCACCAGTGTCATGTACCAGGGAAAAAAGTAGATCAGGTTCGTGAACAGCAGGATGCAGACGGTAACCAGTATGGATACGAGGATCGACTTGGCAAAAGCTCGCATGTCAGTTCTCCTGTCTGTCCGGAATTTGGATTACGCCGAGCTCCCCGTCATCTCTTCGATCAGCCCCATAAAGTACTTCCATATATCGTCGATCCAAGTTGGCAATTGTCCTCTAACGATGCTAACGACTAATCCGATGAGCACGATTACAGCCACGGTAGCGGCAATCTGCTTTATGCCGAATTCCCCGGTCTCATCCTCCCAAAACGCACGGATTCCTTTCTTTGGACTCGTTTGTTTTTCCACCTGTTTCATCGTGACAACCTCCCCTTAACTCCTTATTTTTAGATGTTTATTGAAACATTTGAATGGAATCCATGATCGTAAACAGATAGTAGATGCCGATATAGAGCGCGAGAATCCCGATCAGCACGAACTGTATCCGGCCGTTGGTTCGCTCCCGCCGCTCCAGCTCTTCCTCCAAAAAACGAATCCGGAAGCTGTCGATTTCGTTTTTGAGATACACCATCTGCGAGATGTTGTCGTAGCCCTTAAGCCGGGTTTCCATCAAATCGCAAAACTTGATGATATAGTGAATCGGCACCCGCCGCTTTAGCTGCTTCAGCGCATATTCCTCGCCGTATTCGATATTGTCGAGCATCACCCCAAGCTCCTCGGCCATGTCGGCGTTGGCGTTTGGCAGGTAATCGCGGATGACGTCGGCCAAATAGATGTTGATCGACTTCGAATACTGGTAGTACACCATGCTGTAAAACGCCGGAAAATCGCGGGCGATGTTGCGGTTTTTGCGCTCGATTTTTTTCTCCATCTCCGACACCGGGTACAGCCAGCCCAGGATGATGAAGATCGCCGCCACGCATCCGAGCAGCCGGTTGGCGCTCAGGACGACCGCGGTCACCAGCACCGCGCCGCCGGTGTACAACATCTGCTCAAGCCGCAGCTCCTCCGGCGTCATCGCAAGATCGAGCCGGTCCAGCATTTTTTTGAACCGCAGCCGCTCCGCGCCGCCAAGCAGGGGCCTGACGTATTTGGCCGCGGCTTTTATCTTCCAACCCCGCAGCTTCTCCCGGAACCGGGCGTGTTTCCGCTCTTTCAAATACTTGCGGTTGCGCTTCTTCTGCTTGGCCTGCACCGGCTTGAAAATCGGGTAAGCGAACACCTTGACCAGGTAAATGATCGACACCAGCGCGGCAAGCTTTGCCAAGAGCGTCATTTCAGCTCACCGCCTATCCCCAGATCCCCCTGCAAAGTCTGCGTCCGGGCAAAGCTGAGGCAGATGATGCTGATCATCACCGTATTGATGACCTTTCCGTAGCTGGCGTACAGCATAAATTCGCGAAAATCCTTGACGGATAAGGCATATATGAAAAACAACACGATGATCACGGTTTTCAGCAGAAAATCCCGGTTCATCTTGCGGAAAATCCGGTCTTTACGAGCGTTGATTTCCCGCAGCACCGCGTTTTCATCCACGATGTCGAGGAAAATGTCGGCCATCCCTTTGCGCTCATTATATTCGAACACGATGGCCTTCTTGGTGAAGTTGTCGAATTTCGGGCCAAGCTGCCGGTTCAGCACGGTGATCGCCTGCTTGAAGGAATACCCGTTGTTATCACAGTTGTCGATAAATTGCTGAAAATAAGGCCGGATGCTCGGGCGGATGTACTCGTCGCTTTCCATTACTTTTTTGATCGCCACCAGCACCCCTTCCCGGGCCAGCGGGCAGATGATGTCCTCGGCATCCATGATGCTCTCCAGCTTCTCCGCCTTGATCGCCTTCGACTGCATGGTGAAATACGTGAGCAAGCCGACGAAAATGGCAATCGTAATAACGACCGACAAGGTGACATTCTCCATAAAAAGAATGATGACCAGCACCATGACGGCAAACGCGATGCACAGCAAGGAGGTGAAGCTTTCGAGCGTCAGCGGCAAATTGAAGTCGAGAATAAGCCCTTCCACCAGCCGGTTGTATTTGGCGTAGATATTCTCCTTGCGCTTGACGATCCGCTCTTTTTTGATCCGCTCCACATAACGTTTGTTGTTGTACCTGCCCAGGTATTCCGCCAGCGTATCCAGCATCCCGAGGAAAAAACGCCCCGTGCCTGCGAAAAAACGCACCTCAAACACGGCGTTGAATACGATGAAAGCGGCGATGCCCAGCAGCAGGCTAATGGCTGAAATCGTATCCATCTAAGGCATACTCCTCTATTTCGTCGTCTTCCGGCGGCCGGGTCAAAAACGCGAACCGGCTGCGCTTGATCCCGGCCTTGATCATCGTCTGCTGCACCTTTTCCGACAGCTGCCCCACACGCTTGTGCTTGCCGACGATTTTCAGCACCCGGTGCGTGCCCTCTTCTTCCAGCACGTCCTCAGATATGAACTTGTAGATCGGGTTCACGATCGGCTCCAGCCCTTCGGAACCCAGCACCTCCGAGATCGAGGTCACCTTCCGGGTGCCGTCGGCCAGCTTCTCCTGGAAAATAATAAACTTGACCGCGCTGCAAATGTTCCGCAAAGCCAGCTCCGCCGGCTCGTTGGAGGCCATTAGGTAGGCGGTCAGGAAGCGGTAAATCGCTTCCCGGTCCCCTTCCGCGTGCAGCGTCGTGAAGAAGAAGTGCCCCGTCTGCGCCGCCCGCAGCGCGGTGGCGAATTCCCCCGGCGTCCGCAGCTCGCCCGGGCCGATCCAGTGCGGCGACTGGCGCATCGCATTGATCAGCAGATTCTCCATCGTCGCCGGGCTGGCATCGTCCTCGTCGGGGACGGATTCGTACTGCAGCACGTCGTTGATGACCCGGCCGTGCTCGCCGCCGCCTTCCCGGCGCAGCAGCCGCATTTCGGAAGGATTTTCGATCGTGATGATCCGCGACAGCGGGTTGATCTCCTTGACCAGGATCTCGTTCAGGGTCGTTTTCCCGCTCCCCGTCGGACCTACGGTAATCCAGGACAAATCGGCCTTCGGCAGCAGGGACAGCAGCTTGAACATATTGACCGAAAACGACTCGTTTTTGATCATCGTTTCCGGGGTGATGCTCTTCTTGCTGAATTTCCGGATCACCACGGCCGGCATGTCGTACGGCGAAATATCCGCATGGGTGGCGTTCACCCGGTACCCTTCGATCGTCCGGGCGTTGACCATCGGCACCTTCGGGGTCAGCCGGACCTTGGAGACGCCAAGCAGTTTGGAAATGATCCGCTCCAGATGCTCGCGGTCGATAAAATGCGGCTCCCAGGGCAAGGTTTTCCCGCCGGTTTCGACAAAAATCTGCTCCGGTCCGTTGATGCGGATCTCGTCGATCGCCGGGTCCTCCATCGCCTTCGTGATCGGGCCGTAATGGGTGATCTCGTCGGTCAGCGCGTGCTTCAGCGCGGCAAGCTCGTAATACCCTTCCACGACCGGTTTTTGCGAATCGACGAACTCGTTGATGAAGGCTTTGGTCATTTCCCGCTTGCGGGCCGGGTCGGTTTCCCGCCGGAAAGCATGAGTGGCGACCTTCGTGATGTATTTCTGGCAGAGCTCCAGCGCCTCTTCGAACTGAATGGTCGTGTATTTGTTTTTTAACTCGTCCATATCTTCTTTTTTGCCGCCGCTCTGCTGCGACACTTTTTGCTGCATTTCGCTGACTTTGGCGCGCGTAAGCATCCTTCCACCCCCTTACTGCTTGCCCAGAATATCCGCGAGCCGCTTCAATTCCTTGATGAAATATTTGTTCACCAAGGCGCTGTCCCTGACGTACAGCTTGCCTTCGAGGGATGCGGCATAGGCGGCTTTCACCAGCGGCACCGCCGCGGCGATGTTAAAGCCGTACTCGCGCAGGCCCTTGTAATCGTATTTGAGATCCTGCATGTTCATCAGGATGACGCTCGTGAATTTGGCGGTGCTGATTCCGACCGAAGCCGCGAAGTCGAGCAGCCTGACCATGTTGCTCAGGGCCTCAACCCGTTCGGACGCGGTGAAAAAGCCAATATGCGAGCTTTTCATCGCTCCGAGGCACAACTCCAGCGGCGGATTGTTTGGGATATCGAGCAGAATAATGTCGAACATCCCTTTCAAAGTGCCGATCACCCGCTCCAAATGCTCGAATTCGAAATCGAGATACTCCTCGATCAGATCGTGGGGACTGGGCGCCAGCAGATACAGCCGCTCGTATTTCGTCCCCGTAATCTCCTCCCGAAAATCGGTCTTGTCGCTTTTTAAGACCCGGAGCAATCCTCTCCCTTGCTTAGGCGGCTCTACGTCCAGGTAATGAAACAGGTTCGGCTGAAACGTCTTTAAATCGACGATGCACGTATTCAGCCCCTTCTGCGCGAGCAAATACCCCAAATTGCTGATCAGGATCGCGTTGTCGGCAAGGTCGCAGGCCGGAATGAAGCCGATGACACTATAGATGAGCTTGCTGTCCTGGAGCTCCGCCCCGCCAAGGTAATCCTTCGGCGAGATTTTTTGCAAAATCCGGTCGAGCTTCAGTTCTTCTCTTTGATCCATGACTCCACCTCATTTTGCAGCGTCGGCAGTTGATCCAGGATGACGTCGCTGTTTTTGCGGCTCAGGATCGTGATCAGGTATTTCTTCCCGCTGTAGCCGTTGTATTTGGCAAAGTTGTCGATCTGCTGCTTGGAGCCCTCCAGCAGCAGCGCCCGCGGCTGGATGCTCTTCATGAACTCCTGGCTTTTCATCACTTCCTGCCGCTTATCCTCGCTTAACTTGAGCACCTCTTTGTACACTTCATAGATCGAATGGCTGCTTGCATTCAGCATATCCTTCACCGTGATTTGATCGAACAGCACTTCCGTCTTGATCGCCGTGCTCGTCCCCCCAAAATTGGGGTTGCCCGAACCTGAGCTTTCCTCCTTCTCGTAGGAGACGCGGATTCTGACGGTGTCCCCCGGCATCAGGATGTCGCCGCCGGCTTCCAGGAAGTTGTAGGGCAGGGTCAGCACTTCGTGCTTCTCATCGAGCTGGTACAGCCATTCGTTTTTGAGCGGTTTTTCTTCCCGCAGCTGATCTTTATACAAAATGCCGTCGTCCCGCAAATAATACTCCGTGTATTTGCCAATCACCGACTCCAGATCCGCCGCCAGCACCATATCCTCGGTATATTCCTTGCGGATGAGGGCGTATTTGCGGATCATCTTCTCGGTGATCACCTGATCGGCCGGAATGCCGCCGTCGTGAGCGATGCGGAGAATTTCCACCGTGTCCTTGGCCGCCTTGTTGGCGTTGTTGAGCACGATAAACGAGACGATGATCACGGTAACGCTGACGACCAGGGCCATGATTTTTTTGAAAATTTTACGGTTTGGCGAAACGCTTTTGATCGTCGTTAAATCCATCGAGTGTTACGCACCTTCCATTAGTCTTAGAAGCATATGGCCAAAAGCTTGCTCGTACTCCGGAGCGAGATTCGTCAAAGCGATCTCCGTTTCGATCTGGGAGTCGAAGCTGTTATTGTATGGGACATGCCCCGCGAGGTTCATTTCGTAACGAAAAACGTCGCTAAGTCCGCTGGCCAGCACTTCGCCCACCCGCTCCGGCGCAAACAAAGCGTCCTGGAACCGCGAGCGGTCGTTGTATTTGGTCACGATCACCTTCGACTTGGCGTTGAGATAGGCCGCCTTCTCCGCATCCAGGACGACCTCGACATTGCGAATCGTGCTGAGCACCGCGTGCAGGTTGTTCGGCACGCATAATCCGAAAATATCGATGTGGATCATCGTTTCCCGGAACTCCCGGAACAAGTCAAGCGGCATATCAAGCAAGACCAGGTTAAACTTCGTCCTTAGCAAAGAGAGCAGGCCTACCAGCTTGTCGCTGGTGTAGAACTGGTCCATCAGCCTATGGTCCTGGAACGAATATCCGAGCGTGGTCAGCCACAAATGATCTTTGATGCTGCAGGCTGTCGTCATGTAATCCTGGGGCCGGGCGAGCGTGCGGATCAGGGAGGCGCTCATTTCGTCGTATTTATTGCTTTGTTCATGAAACCTGCCGAAGTACATGTTCATGCTCCGGTACTCCGCGTCCATGTCGATGATCATCGTGCTCAACCCGCGTTTGCTGGCTTCATGCGCCAGGTTCACCACGGTGCTGGTCAGTCCGCTGCCGCGGTGTCCGGTAACGGCGACGACCCGGCTCATGCCCCGGCTGATCCCCGCCATCCGTTTCGTCAGAGGATCGGTGGCCTCGGGCTCGGCCTCGCCTTTTTCGGCCTTGGAGCGGAAGCGGCTGAAGAAGGATTTTTTCTTCTCCGGCTTCGCCTCCTCCTCCGCAGGCGCGTCTACGGGAGCCCGCTGCGGTTTGGAAAGCTGTCCTCCGCTTCGCCCCGCGGCCAGCTCATCCAGCACGGAACGGATCAGGCCCAGCGGGATTCGCGGTTCGTCGCAAACGACGATCCGCAGGCCAGCGTACTTCTGCAGGAGCGGCTCCAGTTGCTGGGACCTAAGCGGGTTTCTGGTGAGCAGAAAGACCGGGACCTGCGCCCCGCGGCGGTCGCTGAACCATTTCAAGGCTGCGTTTAGTTGGCCCAGATCCGTTTCCTGGCTCCCTGAAAACGCCTCGTCGGTCAACAGCACGCCATCCACTGCCGGGTTGTTCTCCAGAAGATAGCCGGGCAAATCCTGCAGCGTCAGCGCATCGGCCTGGGCAGCTTCCCGTCTGCCTGACAAGTAACCCGACACGATTCGATGGAATCCGCCGGAAACGATGAGAATTGCCATAGGTTAGTAATTCCTTTCTCCCTTGTCCGATCCCCGTCTTAGTCGTTCAAATCGTCAAACATCGACCCGACCACCGTGACCTCAATGTTATCGAGCACATCGATGCCCTGCAAAGTTCCGAGCTTCTTGTAGGTATGGCCTCCTCTGGAGAGCGGAGCGTCGTTGATCCAGGCTTTGACGTAATACTTGCCGTTTTGCATGTTGGCGTGCGTGTAGACCGGGATATTGTCCGGGTTGATCTCGATTGTAACGGTCGTCGTTTCGGTAATTTTGTACATCTTTTTCTGTTTGTCAGCGACATATTCCCGATACTGATAGTTCTCCTTGCTGCCTTGCGTACTGGACTCGCTGTAACCTTCGAGCACCCGTTTCCAATACTCATGCGTTTTGCTCTCGTCCTGATCCTGGGAGTAAAAGATTTCCTCGACGTCTTTCTTATACCGCGATTCGTCGTCTTCCCGGTCCAGCACATTCAGCAGCGTTTTGCCGTCTACCCCTTTGGGCTGCCCGGCCGTCAGTTGGCCGGCTGCTGCTTTGAACCCTCCACCCTTCGCGGCTAGCGGTTCATTGGCGATATTGACCGCTTTTTTCTTGCTGTTGATGTAGATCAGATTCGTTTCGTAACGGAAGGAATCGATCAGCGTGTCGACCATATCCTTATGATCCTTCGTATCGTCGGGCGACTGCTTGTACATCACGGTTTTAACCGTAAACGTGTAACTCCCGGCCGGGTTGAAATAATACCCCGATTTGACCGGGTACGCGTATTTTTGCAGCTGCCGGTCGGTGGCGAATACCGCCTTGTCGTACAGCGATTTTTTGTTGGTCTTGTCCTTGGCCGCTTGGCGCGCCTTCTGGTACTGCTCCGCCATCGGGCTTTCGCTCTTCCAGGCGATGTCGGCGCTGGCCTGCTGGGTGAAGGTGCGCTCGTACTGGCCGGGAACGGCCGTCCAGTTGTAAGGCTGGCCATTCTCGTCGATATGCTTCATCCAGCGGATGACGTCATATGTGTAAGGTTCGTTTTCCCAGAACAGCTTTTTGGTTTTGGAGTCCGGGGTGTTGTTCTCGATCTTGTTCTCATACGTATGTTTCCCAAGCTCCTTGGTCCCGTTGTAGACGTAGACGTCATAGATTTTGCGGTTCTCGCCGGAGTTGAAGTCGGCATGGGCCGTTTCGCGTACAGTTACCCAACTGCACCCGCCGCCCTTGCTGCAGACCAGTTTTTGATATTCATAATCCCTTTTAACAGAGCCTCCATAAGACACCGTCCCGCTTTTGCGGATCGGTACTTTCGGGTTTTCTGGGTTTTTCCACTTACGGTTTAGCGGGTCATCCCCGAAATCCTCGCGTTTAATGATGGCGTTAACGACCGGATACCGTTCAATGACTTCTCTAGCTTCATTCACCCGCGGATTGCCCTCGACCTTGAAATCCCGAAACAAATCGGGCGCATTGTTATTAACGTTAAGCTGGCCTGTCGCATTGCTAACCCACTTTCCCTCCGGCAGCGTCAAGATCGCCGTAATCGGGTTGCCGTCCCGGAGCGGGAATTTCACTTTGGTGGATAGTACGTCATAAGGCAGCGGCTCCGGCTTCACCAGCTTAACAGCCAGCGGATTGGAATCGAGCGCATTGTTGTCCAGGTTCTTCTCCTTAGGCGCTTTGCCGTCTTCATTGACCTTGAACTGAATGCGGACATCGCTGTCCGGCATTGTAAAAGTGGCGTAAAGAACAGCGCTCTTTGCATTCGATACGCTAAAAGAACCTGATTCCGCATTGGCATGGCCGGAAAACGCCAAGTTATCAGCCTGTGCGGTTAGCCTGGTTCCATCTTTCTTTGTCAAAGTCCAAGAGTAGTTTGTCGTTACCGGGTCAGTGAAAGTGGAATTTACCCGCACAGCCGCCTGCACCTGTTCTCCAGCAACGGCCTCTTCCGGCAATTTATCAAACGTCGCCGCCAAATCGGATTCCAACAAAGCGAAAGGAGCGATCGGAATATCCAGATACGTCACGCCGACATTGCTGTCGATATAAACGGTCCCAAACCCCCAGGAAAACATCGTCGGAGGCTGCAGGACATGGACGTAGTCGATCCAGTTCCCGCTTTTGGGTTTGGCGTTCTTAGTATAAACCGACTGATCCCCATAGTCGGAGTTTTGGTTGTTGTACATAAATTCGGAATAAGGTACCCCGGCGTACTCCGTATTTAGTCCTTGGATGATTAATTGTTCGAACGTGCCGCCGATGAGATATTTGATTTTGGTATTTTTGTACTCGTCAAAATCGCTTTTAGCGATCCCGTATTTATCTCTAACCTCCTGGTTAAGCCAAGGATCAGGGATTAAATTAAAATTTTGGATTTTTCTTCCGCTCCATCCCTGATACCAAGGCACCCCTTCGGTAGGGACTGAGTGGCCGTTTTTGGTATATCCGCTGTACTCCTTCATTTCCTTGCCCTTATGGTTCAGCGTTCTTCCATGATCTCCGCCATAAACGATTTGAAACGTGTTATTTTTGAGCTTTTCCCTCTCGGTTTGCTCCGACGGCGGATTCAAATGTTTTTGGATCAGGTCCCTGCGAAGCGTCCTCGTTTCGTTATTAATCGTTACACTATTGGGATAGTAATTCTGGAGGCCGTAAAACTCTTGCATGTCTTGATTGATTCTCTTGAGCGCTTCATCAACTGTAGCGGGTCTTGTACTATCCGCTGGTTCCGTGCCCTCCGCCGCCTCGACGAGCCGAAGGGGAAACATCTCCATCAGCAAAATTAACGCCAAAAACAGGCCAACCCATTTTACGCTTGTTTTCATCTGCGATCCCTACTCTTTGATTTCATAAACACTAACGTCAATCGGATCTGAATTATGTGAGGCAATATATACAGAATAATTGCTGTCCTTGAACACCTTTAATTCAATTTCTTGCTCCCAATCCGTCTTCTTTTTTATATATTGGATGGCTTCCTGAACCGTTTTTTTATCAATTTTTTGCAGGAGAATTTCCTCAACTTCCTTGACTTGCCTTTCATAATCCGCGCCTTCCCTCATCTCCGGGAAATAGATCATCATGGACACCACTGGGTAATATTGCTCGTTGCTTCCTTTTTCGATCTCTAGCGTAGATCCCGTATTATGCTTCACTTTAAAACCGTACATATTTTCTTCCACGGCCTTGTTTTCGCTTGGCTCCTTCTCCTCTTCCGGATCAAACGGGATATCGCTGATGTATGCCGTACGCACCGCGGCGTCCCACTTGACATAGGCGCCCAGCCCTTCGGTGACGAAGCGGATCGGCACGAAGGTTCGGCCATTGATCCGGCGCGCAGCCGTGTCCATCTCTTTTACTTTCCCGTTCACGTTATACAGCTTCTGCCCTATAATCAAAGTGATTTCATTGTTATCCAGTTTGATCGTTACCGATTGGTTCGCCGGAGCCCACTTCACATCAGCCCCTAACGCCTCGCTGACAAAACGGACCGGCACCTGCACCCGCTGCGCCTTATCCACGTACGGCTGCTCATCCGGAAAAGCGATGCGCTCCCCCTGATATTCAATACGAAGCGGCAATTCCACCGCCGCCGAAGTTGCGCCTGCGCCAGGCAGCCATGCCACCGCAAAAACAAGACATGCCAATACCCCTATCGTTTTTTTCATTTTGCTGATTTTCATTTTGCAAAAACCCTCCTAAAGCTTAAAGTGCATGTTTAACTCTTCAATGAATTCCTTGCATCCTAAGGGGTATGACTATAATACCAACATATTCCAGCTACCTGGGCTACCAAAATTATACACGGCAAAAAATACCTCCTGTGAGGGCTGTAAGTCTTGATTTATTGGTGCCTTTGCGCTAGTTCTGGAGAAATTCACTAAGTCCTAAGACTCAAAAATGCGAATATTTATGCAAAATGAAATTTTTTGACATGTTTTTAAATTAAAAAAAACGCCTGACGGCGTCCTTTAGTGGCTCTGACTTCTACTTTGGAGCGATTGGAGGCTCTTCCTAAACTTTGGACGCTGCTCTAACGGACACCAGCGACCTTATCCGCTCATTTCCCGGGTATTTCCCAGCCTAACGGACACAGGCGACCCTATTTCGCTCTAAACCAGTTTATCCAGGGCGATTTGAGGTAAATAAGGGCTTCTGTGTCCGTTACATTTTACAAACCTCCGTTTTTTCGAAAATAACGGCTCTGGTGTCCCTTAGCCCCAGGTCCCTTTTCTTCTCCCCCTCTCTACCTGCACATCGCCCTCTGCCATGCCCGAAATCTTATAAATGTAAATAAAAACCGCCACGAAAGCAGCTTCGCATAAAACAAACTGCCTTCGGGACGGCCCGGAATGGTTTATTAAATTTTGGCGGCAGGGATCGGATCGCGCTTACTCGGCAATAACCTCCTGATTTTTTAACACATTGACTTTATAATTCATGCCCCATTCATACATGGACTCCAAGATCGGCATCAGGCTTTGGCCGTGTTCGGTGAGCGTATACTCCACTTTGGGCGGAACCACGGGATACACTTCGCGATGGACGATGAGATCCTCCTCCAGCTCCCGTAATTGATTGACGAGCATGCGCTGGGTAATTCCGGGAATGAGGGAACGGAGCTCGTTGAACCGTTTGGTTCCCTCCTTGCCAAGATGCCACATGATGAGCATTTTCCACTTCCCCCCAATGATATGCAGGGTCAGCTCTTTTTCGCAGTTAAACGTTCTTTCATCAAATCTTCCCACGTTATCTCACCTCCAATCCCATCCTACCACAAAAAAGGGAGTACAGTATACTTTAGGACAATAGGTGCTAATCAAGTACATATAGGCATTTTCAAGTAACTATATGTTTTTAAAGTGCGTACTTACATCGTTAGCAGTTCACGGTTATGATGGGCTTACGTTCACCACATTCTAAATCATCGGGAGTGATTATAATGGAATTGCAGTTGGCGCTTGATCTTGTCAACATCCCTGAAGCCAAACAAATCGTGGCCGAGGTGCAGGAGCATATCGATATCGTGGAAATCGGAACCCCCGTGGTCATTAACGAAGGTCTCCGCGCGGTCAAAGAAATTAAAGAACAGTTCCCGTCATTAAAAGTGCTGGCCGATTTGAAAGTGATGGATGCAGGGGCATACGAAGTGATGAAAGCCGCGGAAGCCGGCGCGGATATCGTAACCATTCTGGGGGCGACGGACGACGCCACGATTCGGGGCGCTGTGGAAGAGGCCAAAAAACATAACACGAAAATATTGGTGGATATGATCAACGTAAAAGATATCGAAACCCGCGCCCGGGAAATCGACGCATTGGGTGTAGACTACATCTGCGTTCATACCGGTTACGATTTGCAGGCGGAAGGCCAAAGTCCGTTCGAGCAATTGCGGATCATCAAGAACGTCGTGAAAAATTCCAAAACGGCGGTGGCCGGCGGAATCAAGCTGGACACCCTGCCCGACGTAGTTAAGGCCAATCCCGATCTTGTCATCGTTGGCGGAGGAATTACCGGACAGGCCGACAAAAAGGCCGTGGCCGCAGAAATGCAAAGATTGGTCGCTCAAGGGTAACGGTGCGGATGGATACCGTGCAATATGCCGCAAAAATTATCGAAGAGCTGCAGCATTCCGTATCTTTTATTCAGGAAGCCGAAGCCGATCGGTTGGTAGACCGGCTGCTCCAGGCCGATAAAGTGTTTGTGGCCGGCGCGGGCCGTTCCGGGTTTATGGCGAAATCGTTTGCCATGCGGCTGATGCAAATGGGCCATAACGCCTACGTCGTCGGTGAAACGGTGACCCCCAGCATCGGCAAGGACGACGTGCTCGTCATTGGTTCCGGCTCCGGAGAGACGAAAGCGCTGGTCAGCATGGCGCAAAAGGCGAAAACGCTGGATGCCGGGATAGCGCTCGTCACCATCTCCCCCGAATCCACTATCGGGAAACTGGCCGACGTGATCGTACGCCTGCCGGGCTCTCCGAAGGATAAGGAGCAAAGCCGTTACAATACGATTCAGCCCATGGCCTCCTTGTTCGAACAAACGCTGTTGATTTTTTACGATGCGGTCATTCTAAAATGCATGGAACGCAAAGGAATCACGGGCAGCGAGATGTACGGCAGGCACGCAAACTTGGAATAGCGCGTAGACCTCGAATAACACTAAACCTGGAATACACTAAACCTGGCATACACTAAACCTGGCATAACGCCGCAAAGCAGGCCCGACCTATGGACGGCCTGCTTTTTTTGAACCGGAGTTTTCTTACTCATGACTAAAGTCGCATTTTTGTGATAACTCGTTATCAAACTTTCTCCCTTCATCTATCAAAGCGGTTATATGAATCCCATCCATCAGCCCTTGCCTATACATGATCGAATAAACCTTGGAAATTCTTTCATTTCCCAGTTCCTCGTATTGATACAGCTTGGATTGCTTGTCCTTAGGCAAACATTGAAGCATTTCATTGAATAACAATTGCAGTCTCTTTGATTTAGCACGATACTCATCCTGGATCGACACGCCATTCCCAATTTCATCAGTCCGCAGCTCTATCAGCTCATTCAAATAGCTTCTTATCGTTTCCACCAACCATCACACTCCATCCCCAAGTGATGCCCATATTATATCAACGTGAATAAATATTTTATACGATCACATTGACATCAAAGTGATGTCACCATACCCACATTGCGCTTAGAACAAGGGATTTTCGAAAAAATTATATTTTTAGCCGATAAAAATAAATGCTCAATCGCAGAGCAAGTCGAATAAAGAACATGTTTCGACTGACTGGCAAAAATGTGCTTGATCGGCTTAAACGGCGACGATTAATTGCATTTTGTACAACTAACTTCATACCCAACTGCCCAATCACTCGTTTTAATTGCATTTCATACAATTACAGTCCCGTTTCTTTCCCCTTCCTTCAAAAAAGAGCGGAGTAATTGTAGGATTTGCACTTAATCAAGCGCTATGGAGTATTTCCGGATAAATAATTGTACATTTTGCAACTACTGCAACGATTAAATCGAGATAACTCGCCGGCTTAACCCGTTTATGTATACAGACACACATAGCGACGGACCCGGGGTACGAGAGTATCGGCCTTCTGAATTAGCTTCTATCATTTTCAAGAATTTGGTATAATAAAACGGACGAGGTGCACCGGTGGGCGGACGCGGCGAAGCTAACCCGAAGGGGGGTGAGGCCGTGTCCATTCTTGAATTGTGCTTGAAACTGTTGGACGGGGTGTCCAGGCTGGTCGGGGTTCTGACCGGAATTAACACGTTGCTTACCGCCCGCAAACAGGCGTGAGACAAGAAAAACCACCGGGAATAGGTTGGCCGCCTACCGGTGGTTTTTCGCCTGAAAATCTCGCCGTGGTTGCCCATCGGCCCTTGTCTGCCGCAATGCAGCATCGCGGCATTTTTCATTTTACGTATTTTCTAAGCACATTATACCACAAGCAGGACTTACTTAAAAGCTTGATCAACCGCCTCTATGATACTTTAAGTAACTGTTCATTTTGCAACAATTTCGACTAGGCAACTTGGAGGTGTATAATTTAAGCAAAAGATTTGATGCGCTATTGGACAGATATAAAAGTGAGATGGCCGATATATTTGGTGGAAACTTAATAGGTATTTATTTGACAGGTTCAATCGTTTTGAGATATGGATTAACACTGGATCAAAGGAGATGCCGTTTCTTTCAAATCGTATCCGTTAACGCAATTTCAGGGATTCATTAAACATATTTCATGGCTTCGATATATTCTTTTTGTCTAGCACATTGGGACATTTCCTCGCAATCAAGTTCTTCTAGCCTTTAATGTATCCACCATATGTTACATAGAGGGTCGTGTACACACTCACTGACAACAGCGTGTCAGGGTTAAAAGACGGGTTGGGAATTTTTCTTGCCAATGATCTGATATATTACGTTTGCGACATATTTCTAATTATCCTCTAATTCATTGTTATAACCAATAGACACCTCAAACTTTTCCCCAGATTCTGTACATACTGTGGAGTGATACCTCATATCTACAACACTGTAACGCACTTCTTGACTTATAATCTTGATGTTAGGATCTTTGCTGTTGAGATATTCTTCGACCGTCAAGCCAAACGATTTTTTCCCCCATGGTGTTCCATTTACTCCAAAATAAATGACAACCGCAATTATACCTGTGCCAGCGATTAGAAGAATACTGAATATCCATCTCATTACTTTTTGTTGAGACATCGATTTCTCCTTGATCAATTGGATTTACCCAACAGAATACCTTGGCTGTCGGTCAGACATACAACATCGCCGTGGATGTTAAGCTTGTAATATTGACCCTCTCCTGTACCTTGATCAACATGGGGCCACAGGCTGGCGCTTAGGTCGTGTATGATTCCAATACACTACTAGCTCCTTCTTAGCTACTTAACTTTCCTGAACTCCCGGTCGAACTGAGGACTTACTTATACAAAAGGCTGGCATTGCTGCCAGCCAAAATAAATCAAGTTCAGTTTAAATTAAAATTTACTATTTCTTTTTTTCTTTGCTCTTCGGAGCAGGCTAGTTAACATACAAGTCGAAATCAAACTCAGCTCCTATGGTGTTGGCAAAATTAATAATATCAGCTTCAAGGTAGATCGCCGGAGTTTGTTTTTGTTCAATATAAATCGCAGTGTTAAACTGATACGATACATCGTTATTTTCTTTAAATTTGCACAGTTCTGACTTTTTGCTTTTTAATACAGATAAAAGTTCACTAAGCTGATTATTAATATCAAGGGACGCTGTAAGTTTTGTTCTTAAAAACCAACCATCCTCTTTCCTGAAATGTGTACCATTTAATTTTTCACCTTTTCTGAAATAACCCGTCGGAGTAACGAGTAAACTTTTCGTTAATTCATTAGGATTAAATAGACCCATTACCGAAAAAGCAACCATTATTGAAGTTTCTTCCACATTACACCTCATTTCAAAAATATGCCTGTCAAAAACCCTTCACCATTTTCTCCCTTTAAGTATATCAGCACTTCTCCTGAGTTTTGAATTATAGTCTATCGTCAGGCATTTAATCCGATCCACGTCCTTTATCTTTTGCAGATGATCAACTAAGGCATCGGCATCTACTTTTATGCTTGAGGTGATTGCTCATGCTCAAACGGTCATATTGTGCATCTATATGAGTAATTTCTGCAAACAGGGCTTCATCCAATACAAGCTCTTGAGACATTTTTTCCAACCTTCCTTTCAATTTTACGAGAAAAAAAGAACCACAAGCGGAGGGGACGCCTGTGGTTAGAATAATTTTGCTTAATTCGCCCTACTCGACTGTTCCTGCAGTGATGTCGATTATAAGCTTCTCTTCAGGTATGCTAAGATCTTTTGTAGTATACAGAATATACTGGGATGAATGGTCCGTTGGTTCAAGTTTCACCCAGTGATTAACCTCACTAACCCTAAGCCCCACAATCTTACGTGTCTGATGGAGTCGTGTACTACTGTTTCTTTGAAATAAATTAATCAATTCAATTTGAGGCTCAAGACGAAAATCAGTGCTTGACAAAATAAATGATGACGGAGATGGGGGGGTGTCTCTCCAAACCACTTTGCACGATTATCCCTTTGGTTCAGAAAGCCAAGTCACATGAGCAAACGGGATAATCGTGCAAAGCCTCCGGATAGCGAGTCTCGCTCCAGGCCACGGTCTGTTGTCGGCTTGACTGTCAAGCACTGATGATTAGGTTGAACCCAATTT
The DNA here is from genome assembly GCF_003863965.1 of Paenibacillus oralis. Taxonomy (GTDB): domain Bacteria; phylum Bacillota; class Bacilli; order Paenibacillales; family Paenibacillaceae; genus Fontibacillus; species Fontibacillus oralis. Next base: position 2,397,700 of record NZ_RRCN01000001.1, on the reverse strand, counting down.
GATATTCATATCTTTCATCAGCTGTAATTTTTAATGAGTCACTTCTTATCTTTTCGTTTGCCCAACCGTGGGTGTTAACGCTTTGAATCAGAGCAGCAGAAATTAGTCTTGTTGATACTAGCCCTACACAAATTCCAGCATAGTCTACTCCACTCGTTGGAGCCCATCCTTTGATAAGTAGTGTAGTAAATAATATAGCGAACAATAGAACTGGAATACCTGCCCCCCACAAATAGGTAGTTCCTTTAATATCCATCCCTCGTTGAAAATATGCCGTAGAACCTAGAAGAAACCAAACAAATGATAAGGCACTAAAAATAATTAGCATTATTAGCAGAAGCCGTAACCATACATGCATATTTGACCCCCTTTGGATTGTAGAGAGCTTCAGCTTTCTTCTTTAGATAAATCTTCAATCGCTAATTTTAAGATAATAGCTATTTCTTCCTCTCGATTCACTTTCTCACCTCACTTATTAACCGTTTTCGTTCTGCAAAAGTTGAGTTATGAGTTGTTCAACTCAGAATTTTGTTTATCCCAACTCAAAATCTTAAGTGATTATCGGGAGACAAGTCGTTTATTTTTCCGACCCTTCGATTCCAAATGATGTGGATATCCTGGGCTTGTAAAAAAGCTCATTCCTCCTCGCTGTTTAAGTTGGAATAAGCCTTTGAAAGTTTGTATACCCCACCTATATATAAACAACAGGCGAGCCAATAAGAACAATCATACTACTTGTGTTTGTTTAGTTCTTTTCTAAATAATTCCTTAGATTTATTAACAATACTATCTAAGACACTGGTATCTACGAAAACTAAAGAAGCAAACATAATCTCCGGTACACTCTGCCCCTATTCCATTTGAGATCACGCCGGAAATCTAACGGTTGTATCCGTCGCTATTTTGCGAAAAAAGACCCTTTCGAAATTTTAACGGTTGTGAGCGTTGTTATCTGATCTAATCTGAGCCCAAATAGCCGATTTTTAGCTAAATAGGCACCGTGGTAACCGTTAAAATGGGCCTTAATGCAATGCTCTTGTCCAATCCGATTCCCTTTTCCTGTATCTCGTGTCTTATTTATATATCGGAAGTAGGAATCTGGAACGAGAGAGGAATCTGCAAAACATATAGTTCTTTATGCCCAACCGGAGACACCGTGCCACAAATAAAAACCCCTCCTTGGAAAAACACTTCTCCAAATAGAGGGGTTATGCACGTTTGAGGGGTTATACACGTTTTCGGAATTTGTTCTATTATAGAGGGCTAAGCTTCCTTAGGTTTCGCCATGCGCGTGAATACTTTGATCACCTCGCTCAGCAGCAGCGGGATCAGCGCCAGCCCAATGACGATGGCCCAATCCGCCAAACTCAGGTTCTGCACTTTGAAGGCGGCGGCCAAAAACGGAACCGTGATGGAAACGAACTGTAAAACCAAACCCACGAGGACCGCCCCGACCAACAGCTTGTTGGAGAACAGGCCAACGGTAAAAATCGACTTCGTGGTGCTGCGCTTCGAAAAAGAGTAAAACAGCTGCGAAGCCGCCAGTACGACAAACGCCATCGTCCGCGCATAGACCATCACGTCTGCGGGAATATTTTCCGACCTTAGTCCATATCCGTATTCGCGAAGGCCCACGTAAAAAGCAACCAGCGTCAGCGCCCCGATCAGCAGGCCGCCGATTACGGCCCGCACTGCGGCACCGCCGGCGAAGAAGCTCTCCTTCGGATCCCGCGGCTGGCGTTTCATCACATCTTCTTCACCCGGATCCACGCCCAGTGCGATCGCCGGCAGCGTGTCCGTCACCAGATTGACCCAGAGCAGCTGGGTGGCCAACAAAGGCAGCGGCCAGAAAAAGAGAATCGAAGCCAAAATCGCCACGACTTCCCCAAAGTTGCAGGCCAATAGAAACGTCACCGTTTTGCGGATGTTGGCATAAATATTCCGGCCTTCCCGGATCGCATGGACGATCGTCGTAAAGTTATCGTCCGTCAGGATCATATCGGCGGCGCCCTTCGATACGTCGGTACCGGTAATGCCCATGGCCACCCCGATATCGGCGGTTTTCAAGGACGGCGCGTCATTCACCCCGTCCCCCGTCATCGAGACGATATTTCCCTGGGCTTTAAACGCTTTGACGATCTTGACCTTGTGCTCGGGAGACACGCGGGCGAACACGCGGACATTTTGAATTTTCCGGGCAAACGCTTCGTCCGTCATCTCGTCGATTTCCGCGCCCGTCATGCTCTGCTCCAGCGAGCTGGCGATTTCCAACTCTTTGGCGATGGCGACTGCGGTATTCCGGTGATCGCCCGTGATCATCACCGGCGTAATCCCGGCCATTTTCGCTTCCCGAATCGAGTCCTTCACTTCGGTCCGCGGCGGATCGATCATGCCCACAAAGCCGAGGATCGTCAGATCCTGTTCCATCTCCTCCGGGGACAGCAGGCGGTCCGTGTCCTTATAGGCTGCGCCAAGCACCCTTAACGCGTTGTCCGACATTTTTTCCGCCGCCTGCAAGTATTGGCCTTTCAGCTCCTCGGTCAGCGGCACCACTTCCCCCTTGACGACGGCTGAAACCGAAATCCGCAGAAGCTGGTCGATCGCCCCCTTCGTATGAATGCGGTAGCCCTCCCGCGTCTGATTTAAAGTGGACATCAGCTTGCGGTCGGAATCGAAAGGCTTTTCGTCCAACCTTTTGTATTCCGCTTCCAGCGAACGCTTCTGAATATTATGCTGTTCGCCGTAGGCAACCAGAGCGATTTCCGTAGGATCGCCGGTTCCCTGGCCGTTCTCGTAGGTAGCGTCGGAGCAGAGGACGAAGGTTTTGATCAACTCCAAAGGCGGCTCTTCATTTAAAGGGGTGGCGGTAAAATACTCGACCACCGTCATTTTATTTTGCGTCAGCGTTCCCGTTTTGTCCGAGCAGATGATGTTCACGGAACCTAGCGTTTCGACCGCCGGCAGTTTCTTCACGATCGCGTTAATCCGCGACATGCGGGTGACGCCAAGCGCAAGCACGATCGCCACGATGGCCGGAAGTCCTTCCGGAATCGCCGCCACCGCCAGGCTGATCGCCGTAAGAAACAATTCGAACAGGTCGCGCCCTTGGATCAGCCCGATCACGAAAATCAGCACGCAGATGCCGATGGCGATGTAACCGAGTATTTTGCCGAGCTCTTCCAGCTTTTTTTGCAAGGGCGTGAGCTCCCGGGTGTCTTCATCGAGAATTTTGGCGATTTTGCCCATCTCCGTGTCCATGGCCGTCGCCACGACGACTCCTTCGCCGCGCCCGTAGGTGACCAGCGTCGACATGAACGCCATATTGGTCAGGTCGCCGACCGGCATCTTCGGGTCCTCGTGGATATCGTCGGCGTTTTTATCCGCCGGCACGGATTCCCCGGTCAAAGCCGATTCCTCGATCTGCAGGTTGGCGCTCGCCAGCAGGCGCAGATCAGCCGGAATGTAGCGCCCGGCATCGAGGATGACGATGTCCCCGGGCACAACCTCCCCGGAGTCGACCTCCTTCACTTCCCCGTCCCGCCGGACAAGCGTCCGCGGCGTCGTCATCCGCTGCAGCGCTTCGATCGCTTTCTCCGCTTTTTGCTCCTGGATTACGCCGATGACCGCGTTCAGGAGCACGACGGCCAGAATGATCACCGCGTCCATGTATTCCCCGACAAACAAGGTCACTACGGCAGCACCCAGAAGAACGTAAATGAGCATATCTTTGAGCTGGGCCAAAAAGAGGGACAACATGCTTTTTTTTGGTTTGCCCTTTAGCTTGTTCGGTCCGTACTTGCTTAACCGGGCTTTGGCTTCCGCGCTTGTCAAGCCCGGCGCCGGGTCGGACTGCAGCTCCCGCAGCACGGCTTCCCGGGATTTTGTATGCCACATCGGCAACACCTCTTATTCAGAATATATTCAAAATGGACCCTACCATTATTGTAAACCTGTTCCATCCATAATTATGAGTGCGCACATGAAATTGAATGAATCCCGCCACAATTTTGCCATGATTTAAAAGCGCGCCAATTGCCCGCATCAAGATGAAAAAAACACGGCGCTATGCTACAATACTTGAATGTGTTAACGGGAAATTATTTAGGAGGGTATTTGAAGCGCATGCTGATTATAGGTATCGCCGGCGGAACCGGCTCCGGTAAAACCACGGTGGCCCGCTCGGTTATAGAGCAGCTTGATACGGATAAAGTGACGTTCATCTCGCAGGATAATTACTATAAAGATCAGACCCATCTGACGATGTCCGAACGGGAAAAGACCAACTACGACCACCCTTTCGCCTTCGACAACGAACTGCTTGTGGAGCATCTCACCCTTCTGAAAAACGGACAAGCCGCTTACGCGCCGGTGTACGACTTCACGATCCATACCCGGTCCGACAAAACGATCATGCTGCAGCCGAACAACATCGTTATCGTCGAGGGACTGTTCGTGCTGTATGACGAAAAGCTGCGGGGCTTGCTCGACATTAAAGTGTTCGTGGACACCGATTCCGACGTCCGCATCCTCCGCCGCGTGCTGCGGGATATCGAGGAACGAGGCCGCTCGATCCATTCCATCCACCAGCAGTACCTCGCGACCGTAAAGCCGATGCACGAAGCCTTCATCGAGCCGTCCAAAAAATACGCCGACCTCATCATCCCCGAAGGCGGGCATAACGAAGTCGGCATCCAAATGCTGACGATCCTGACCGAAAAATATTTATCCGGAGGCGCCCGGTAAACCCGGGCCGCCTCTTCTTTTTGCGCGGGCGCCGGCTTTATGGCCGGGACATTTTGCCGTATGATAAAATGGCATTAATACTAGGGAGAGGACGGGATGTTTCGTGCGGGGAAAAACTTTGCTGCTTCACCACATCAAATCGCATTTGCTGTTTTACCTGACGGCCGTCGGGTTCCTGGCGGTTGCCAACATCACGTATTCGTATTTCCCGAAAGTGCTGGGGGAGTTTACCGATCACCTGCAAACCGGCAATTTGACGAGAAACGGCGTCGTTTACCATGCCTCGGTTCTCGCCTTGATCGCGCTCGTTTATGGAGGCTGCTTTGGAATCGGCCAATACATCAACCATCGCCTTGGGCGGATCTTCGAATTCCGCGCCCGCCAGCAGTTGTTCGGGCACTTTACCCGCTTAAGCGAATCTTTCTTTTCCAAAAACGGCATCGGCAAGCTGCTGAGTTACGTGATGAACGACGTGACCGGCGTGCGCGAATCGATCGCCAATGGATTAAATCAAATGACCAATGCGTCGGTTTTGCTGATTTCCGTCATCGTGATGATGGCGGTGAGCGATATTCCGGCGCTTTTGATCGTGGTCAGCGTTTTGCCGCTCATCGCCATCCCGTTTCTGGTCGTCCGCATCGGCCCGCTGATTCGCGACCGCTCGCGAAAGGTGCAGGAGTCGCTGGCGGCCATGACCGAATCGGCGGAAGAACAGTTTGAGGGCGTCAAGGTGACCAAAAGCTTCGCCGCCGAAGACACCGCCTACCGCCGGTTCGGCGAAACCGTCGACCGGATATTAAGCAATCAGCTGTCCTTGGTCCGCATCACCTCGTTGTTTCAAGTGCTGCTGCCCTTCACCGGCGCGATGTCGATGGCGATCGCCATCGCCTACGGCGGCATGCTGGTGACGCGCGGCGAGCTGTCGCTCGGCAATTTCGTGGCGCTGACGCTCTATTTGCGCATGATCATGAACCCGCTGCGCTTGATCGGCAACGTCATCAATGCCATGCAGCGCTCCAGGGCCTCGTTGGACCGGTTGAACCGGCTGCTTGCCGTAAAGCCGGACATCCGCGAAGCCGAAGGGGCGCTGCAGCTCGAAGACCGGCCGCTAAGCATCGAAATCCGGAATTTGACCTTTTCGTATCCCGAAGCGGCCAGACCGTCGCTTACGGATATCCGTCTTCGCTTGAAGCCGGGCCAGACCTTGGGCATCGTTGGCCGGACGGGCAGCGGCAAAACGACGCTCGTCAAGCTGCTGCTGCGGATTTACGATCCGCCGCGGGGAACGGTGTTTATCGGCGGCGCCGACGTCCTCGACTTGTCGCTGGAGAGCCTGCGCTCGCAGATCGCTTACGTGCCGCAGGACGGCTTTCTGTTCAGCACGACGATCCGCGACAACATCGCTTTTTTTGACCGGAATTCGGATCTGAAAAAAGTCGTGGAGGCGTCAAAGCTCGCCGATCTGCACGACAATATCGCCGCCTTTCCCGATAAGTTCGAGACTAAGCTGGGGGAACGCGGGCTGACCTTGTCGGGCGGGCAACGCCAGCGCACCAGCCTGGCGCGGGGGCTGATCAAGGACGCCCCGATCCTGCTGCTGGACGACAGCGTCAGCGCGGTGGACGCCGTAACCGAGACGAAAATCCTGACCAATCTGCGCTTGGCGCGCGAGGGCAAAACGACGGTGATCATCGCCCATCGCATCAGCGCCGTTAAACATGCCGACCATATCCTCGTGCTTGAGGACGGCCGGATCGCCGAGCAGGGCACGCATGACCAATTGCTGGATGCCGGCGGGTTATACGCCGCGCTGCACGCCATTCAGGAAGGAGGGGAAAGCGATGCCGGCTAAAACCATGGAACAAAGTCCGAAAAAATACGAGCTATCCCCGGAAAACCGGCGCAATGCGTTCGCCGCCCTCTTCGCCTACGCCAAACCTCACCGCAAGGCGTTCCTTGGCGTGTTCGCCTTCGCGTTCCTGGCGATTGCCGCCGATCTTCTGCAGCCGGTACTCATTAAATACGCCATTGACGAAAAGGTGTTGTTCGGGGCGCACGGAGCTAGTATCCTGTTAACGCTTGCAATCGCGTATTTGCTGTTGGAGGCTGTCAGCGGCATCTTTTCTTATTTCCAGGCCAATATGCTGCAGCGCGCCGGCCAGAGCATCGTCGCCCGCTTGCGCAAGGATTTGTTCCGCCATATCACCGGGCAGTCCATGTCCTTCTTCGACCGCAGCTCCGCGGGAGGCCTTGTCACCAACCAGTCCAGCGATACGGAGACGATTAACCAGTTTTTCACTCAAGTGCTGTTAAGCCTTGTGCGCGACGGGTTGTCGCTCATATTGATCGTCGTCTTCATGTTCTCCCTGGACGCCCGCCTCGCCTTGTACTGCATGATCCTGTTCCCGATTATTACGGCCATTTCCCTGGCTTTCCGCAAATATTTGCGCACCTGCTACCAGCGGGCTCGCGCCCTGCTGTCCCGGCTGATCGCCTTCACCGCGGAAAATTTGACCGGCATGAGCCTGATCCAGTCCTTCCATCAGGAAAAAGAGCAGGCGTCGCGGTTTACGCAGCGGAACACCGTCTACCTGCAGGCCAACCTGCAGGAGGTGCGGGCTTCGGTGCTGTTCAACCGCTCCTTCGATATTTTGGGCAACCTGTCCGTCGCTTTTGTCGTGTGGATCGGGGGGAACGCAGTGCTGGGCCACCGCATTGAATTCGGCGTGCTGTACGCGTTCATCAGTTATATCCGCCAGTTTTTCCAGCCGATCAACGCCATCACCCAGCAGTGGAACACGCTGCAATCGACGATGGTGTCGATGGACCGGCTATGGCGCATCTTCTCCGTCGAACCGGAGGTCCGGGGTCCGCAGCCGGAGGAAGCCGTGCCCGCCGACCTCGCCACCGTTCGCGGCCGGATCGATTTCAACCGCATCCGGTTTTCGTACACCGCAGGCCAGGAGGTGCTGCACGGCCTGGATTTGCATATCCGCGCGGGCGAGTTCATCGGCATCGTCGGCACGACCGGCGCGGGCAAAAGCTCGCTGGTTAACCTGCTGACCCGCTTTTATGACGTGGACGAGGGCAGCGTCGAGATCGACGGCATCGACATCCGGCGCCTGCCGTTAGAGTCCCTGCACCGCATGGTCGGACTGGTCCAGCAGGACCCGTTCCTGTTCTCCGGCACCATCATCGACAACGTCCGCCTGTTCCGGCAAGAGATCAGCCGGGAAGAGGTGATCGAGGCGTGCCGCCGGGTCGGCGCCCATCCGATGATCGAGCGGCTCAAAGACGGATACGATACGCTGCTGTCCAACCGGGGCAGCGGGCTGTCCGCCGGGGAGCGGCAGCTGATTTCTTTTGCCCGCATCCTTACGTTTAAGCCGAAGATCCTGATCCTGGACGAAGCGACCGCCAACCTCGATTCTCAAACGGAGCTGCTGATCCAAAACGCGCTGCATGTCGTTTCCGAGGGACGGACCACCCTGGTGATCGCCCACCGCCTGTCCACCGTCCAGCATGCCGACCGCATCATCGTCATCCAAAGCGGACGCATCGCCGAGCAGGGAACACATGAACAGCTCCTGGCGCAAACCGGCTATTACGCCGAGCTCATCCGCCACTCCCGGGGCGAACCGAGTGTGACGGCCTGAGCCGGCTCATGGCAGCCGATGCCATGCGGACACCAGGCTGGCGAATGCTGGGCACACGCCAAAGTTTAAAGCCGGGACATGGCTGGCAGGCCATGCGGACACCAGGCTGGCGAAGCTGGCACATGCCAATGCTTAAAGCCGGGGGATGGCTGCCCATGCCATGCGGACACCCGGCCGGCGCACGCTGGGCACATAGTAAAGCTTAAGCCGGGACATGGCTGCCAAGGCCATGCGGACACCAGGCTGGCGAAGCTGGCACATGCCAATGCTTAAAGTCGGCTCATGGCTGCCAAGGCCCGCGCACGGCCGGTAATAATGACGCTGCGCACCGAAATGTCTGCACACCCGTTAGGCGATTGCCATATGATACGGTAAGACTAACGTCGGGTGGGTGACACAAAGATGATTTATACCGCACTCGGGGATTCGATTACGTTCGGAGAAAATGCCACCTCTCCGGCCAAGGCCTATCCCCAGCTTGTCGTATCGTCGTTGAATGCCGCGAACTCCCGCAAGGTCAGAGGATTTGTGCTGGCCCGGCCGGGATGGAGCAGCCATGAACTGCTGGACGCCGTTTTATGGCAGGACTCGTCCATGATCCATTTGTCCGATGTCGTATCCGTATGGATCGGCGGGGTGGACCTGGCCAGCACCGCAATTTCTTCGCTTCTGACCGGAAAGCTGCAGCCGGACGAACGGCTTTTGAGCTCTTATCGGGCAAATCTGAACGGGATTTTGCAGCAAGTTCGCCATCTAAGCCGTGCAAACCTGGTGTGCTGCACGCAGTACAATCCGTTTCCGAACAGCGCCGCCGCGGGGGAGTGGATCGGGCGGCTGAACCGGGTCACGAGAGAAGTTGCGGTTCGGCACGGGGCCAAGGTCGCCCCTGCGCATCAGTGGTTTGAAGGCAGGCAAGCGGAACTCATTGCCGGTTATAAAACGGGGAGGCTCCAGGATGTGTTAAGCGGATCATTGCCCATTCATCCGAACAACCTGGGGCATCGGGCGATTGCCGAAGGACTGGCGCCATACATCCATCCTGCCCCCAAACCCGTGAAGCGCCATAGTGTGAAGCGTCATAGCTTAAAACGCCATAAACGGTAATTTTTCGATGAAAAAAGCAAAAAAATCAACCCCTGCGTCATCGTAATAAGAAAAACGCCTGACGGCGCCCTTTAATGGTTCTGACTTCTACTTTGAACGCTGCTCTAACGGACACCAGCGACTTTATCCGCCCATTTCCCGGGTATTTCCCAGCCTAACGGACACACACGACCCTATCTCCAAACCAGTTGATCCAGGCCGATTTGAGGTAAATAAGGTCTTCTGTGTCCGTTACATTTTGTAAACCTCCGTTTTTCCTCAAATAACGGCTCTGGTGTCCCTTAGCCCCGGTTTCCTCTTCTCTTCCCCTCTCTACCTGCGTATCGCCCTCTACCATGACCGAAATTTTTTAATTCTATAAGGTGAACAAAAAATATCCCCTTTCGGACGCTGGCCAACAAGCCCGTAGGGCGAAGGCAGACCGGGAAGGGGATATTTTTCACATACTGCTCCAAGGCAAGCGATTATCTGGAGACTCTATCCTCGCTCACATCATTAAAGAATTTCAGCGAGTACAGCGCGCAAATTCCAACGATAACGTAAATGATCCGGGACGCGGCGGAATTTTGCCCGCCGAAAATGCCCGCCACCAGATCGTACTGGAACAGTCCTATCAAAAGCCAGTTGATCCCGCCGATAATCAGCAGAGCCAGCGCAATAATATTTAATGTCTTCATGAACGACAACTCCTCGTCAAAATTGATGTTTATTAACAAAATTCCCATATTTATCTTGAATTATGCAGTCTTTGAATTTAACGGAAATCAAGGGGGATGCATGCATACATAAAATCATCACGGAGCAATTTAAGGGGGAATGACAAATTTTGCTTGGAGGGAAATCAACCGATGAATAAGCTTGGCGCGCATGAAGTCATGGAAGTACACGAGATTTTAAGCAACGAAATCTGCGGGTTGAATGCGATGATGCTCTATCGCCCTTACGTGAAAGACCAGCAATTGCAAATGATGATGAACCATCAAATGCAAGCCTGTACCATGGATTACAACCAACTCGTACAGCTGGCGCAGCAAACGGGAGCATCCCAAGCCGTACCGGCCCGCGGCCAAAAAACGATGGCAAGCGCCAGCGGGATGGCCACTGCCGGCGGAACAATGCCAACTATGGGTGGGAGCATGGCAACTTCCGGTGGAACAATGTCAACTGCGGGTGGGGCCATGCCGACTGGGAGTGGGACCATGCCAACTGCCGGCGGAACGATGGGGACTCATGAAACCATGCCAACCTATGCAAGCTCTTCGTATCAACCGATGTATGGCCTGCGCCAACCGGAAACGCAAACGCCGGCTCATAGCACGGATCAACTTGACGATGCGGACGTGGCCTTAGCGCTCTTGAACAGCCACAAGCAATCGGCCGCCTTAAAAATGAAAGCCGCGCTTGAGATGGCCAACCCTGCGCTGCGTCATTTCGTTCAAGCCAGTGCCGGCAGATGCGCGGACATGGCTTACGAATGTTTCCAATACGCCAACCAAAAAGGGTACTACCAGGTGCCTACGCTTCAGGAAAATACGACCGATACGTTCGTGCACGCCTACGGTACGGTTCCCCAGGGAAATCCGCAGCCGTCCGGCGGTATGTTTATGTAGAACGGCCAGCAGCATCAAGGCACCCTTTGCGGTGTCTTGTTTTATTTTAGGGAAACGACACGGCCGTTCCCCGCTGCATAACAGGAAACGGCCGTGTCGCTCCGTAAATTACACTTGCTTAAACTCGATCCATCCGATCTGCAGCCCCGGCTTGGTGAATTCCAGCTTCAGCTCGTAAATTCCCGCTTCCAGCCCGATTTTCACCAGCTTTTGCCGAATCCAGTTGCCGTCCGTTCCGTTGGTTTGCACCGTCGCCATCAACTGGCCGTCCAGCATGAGGTTGCAGGCGCTTTGGGCCAAATTGGTATCCGCGTACATCAAATTGACGATGATCCGGTACTCGCCAGCGCGGTCCACCTTGATGAAAGTGGCTCCCGCGGCAGCCGGTTTGACCTGCGCGCTAACGGCCAACTCCTGGACCTGACCCGGAACGAGCGCCGGATTTGCTTTAAAGGTATGAACGGTTTCCACGATTTCCTGTTTCTGCGAGAAGACCGGCGCGTTCATCAGGAACCGGCAAATATTCATGGCGCAGCGCTGCAGTTCCCCGCGCGTCAATGACCCGTTCCCCAGCGATTCGATGGTGTTGTCGTCCATGGCGTTGACCTCCGCGCCGTAGTTGCTGACGACCATGTACAGATCGTTTTGCGCCCGGACCATAAAATTCGTATATTTCTTGTCCGCCGGACCGCCATTCGCCACATCGTTCATCATCGCCCACCAGTCCGTCATCACGATGCCCGTAAAGCCCCATTCTCCGCGGAGAATCGTCGTGTTCAAATCGTAATTCGATGCTGCCCAATGCCCGTTTAGCGGATTGTACGAGGTCATGACCGAGCTGGCCCCGCCCTGCTTCACCGCCATTTCGAAGCCTTTGAGATACACCTCCCGGAGCGCGCGTTCGGAAACGACCGCATCGACCTTGCTGCGGTGCTTCTCCTGGTTGTTGCCGGCAAAGTGCTTAAGCGTAGCGTGGGAGCCGCCTTTCTTAATACCGGCAGTGCAGGCCGTCGCAAAAATCCCGGTGATCAGCGGGTCCTCGGAAAAATACTCAAAGTTCCGTCCGTTTAGCGGGCTGCGCCGGATATTGAGGCCCGGTCCGAGCAGCGTATCAACTTCGTTTCTCAGCAGCTCCTTGCCTTCCAGCACATAAAGCTCTTCGACCAGCGCCGGGTCCCAGGTCGCTGCAAGCAGAGTGCCGATCGCCACCTGAGTCGCCTTTTCCCCGGTATCCATGCGGATTCCGGACGGGCCGTCCGCCGTACATCCGATCGGGATGCCGAAGCGGAACAAGCTGTCGCTCACTCCCCCAAACGCCGAAGCCGTGCCCGGGGTCACCAGCGGGCTGCTCATCCCTTCGCCGCGGACGATTGCGGCCAAGTCCTCGTCGCTAAGCTGAGCCACAAAATTTTCCAGGCTGATCTTGCCGTCATGCACGTCCTTCAGTTTAAAGCCGCGGTCCCCCGTTTGCTCCAGCGTTTCGGGAAGCCTCCGTTCAATCCGTTCCGCCAAGGATACGGTTCGCTTCGGCACCTCCACATAAGTGATCTCATACGAACCGTCCGCCTGGCGGGCGCCCGGCTTCATGCGGGTGAAGTCTTCCGCCGGCGCCAGCGCCTCTTCCAGCTGCTCCACAACCCGCAGCTCCGGCACGTCGTACCCGTTTTGTCCGTCCACGCCGATCCTAACCGTATTTTTGACGCTGTTCCCTACATGAAAATAGTACATCCCGGCTTCAAGCACGTAAGCGGAACGGTGACCGGTATCTCCGCCATCGTCGTAGGAAGCCAGGGCATTCACCGGGAAGCTTAAAGCCAGCCGCTGCGCTTCTCCCGGCTTCAGCTCCTTCGTTTTGGCGAAGGCCACAAGCGCCTTGGCCGGCTTGCCCAGCTTACCTTGGGGCGCTTCCGCATAAACCTGAACCACCTCTTTACCGGCATAGGTTCCGCCAATGTTTTGCACGGTCACGCCGATTTCAAGCCGCTCTTCTCCCTCTTTGACGACCCGCTTCGCTTGCTCCGGCTTGACGTCAAATTCCGTATAAGTCAATCCATAGCCGAATTCAAACCGCACCTTGTCCGGGCAAAACGTCTCAAAATACCGGTATCCCACATAAATATCTTCCTGGTACAGATTTTTAAATTCGTTGCCGTAATTGCGGGTCGACGGATAGTCCTCAATCGAATAAGCGATCGTATCGGTTAATTTGCCGCCCGGATGGACGTCCCCGGCCAGCACGTCGGCAATGGCGTTGCCGCCTTCCATCCCGCCGTGCCAGGCGTAAATGACGCATGGGATCGGGTGTGCGTACGCTTCATCGTCGAGCCAGCTCATGTCGATGATATTGGAGACGTTCAGGACGACGATCGTATGTTCAAAATGAGCCGTCACCCGCCGCAGCATCGCAATTTCATCGTCCGTCAACCGGTAGCTGCCGGGCGCGTCGGCGTTGTCCTGGTCTTCGCCGGCGGTGCGCCCGATTACCACGATCGCCTTGTCCGACTTGGCCCTTGCAGCGGCCACCAGTTCGTCGGTGAGCGGCATTTCCCGCTGATGCCAAGGCTCCGCGGCCCAGCCGCCTCCGCCGTTGTCGAACGGGTTTTGCTCGATCCATTTTTCATAAACGGACGCCAGTTCCTCGTTCACCCGGATTTGCTTTTTGCTCCGCAGGCCGTCCAATAAATGGGTCGTGTAGGCCACGTTGACGCTGCCGCCCGAACCCGTGCCGCTGCGGTAATAGTCCACTTGAATTCTCCCAAAAATTGAAACGCTTTCAACGCTCCGAAGCGGCAGCGCTTGTCCTTCATTTTTGAGCAGCACCGCGCCCTCCGCGGCCACCTTCCTGCTGAATTCCGCAAACCCTTCCAAAGGTACTCCCACTTTTGAGCTCAATGCCTTCTCTCCCCACTTGTATTTTTATCCAGTTAGTTATACCGTAACCGATTCCTTTTGAAATTTCCATAGCATTATTGCAGATAAAATAACCGGAACATTTGATATGTGGGGCGAAAAAAAGAGCAGCGGCATCCATTGCTGACGCGCTGCCCTTTCGGCACAAATCACTGACTAAAAACGATTAATCCCAGTCCTCAAAATCCTCGTCCACGGAATACACTTTGCCCGTGACAGCATCGATGTCCACATCGGCTTCGCCTTGCGCGGTCTTCAGCTCGACTTCGTAAACGTACCGCCCGTCGTCGTAATCAAGCTCAACTTTGGTGACCGTAGCCCCGCTTACTTGCTTGACCGCGATTTCGGAAGCTTGATCGGCGGTGATTTTCGCCCCGCCGGGCAACCCTTTATTCGATCCCGCAATGTAGTCACGGTCGTCACGGTCATCACGGTCATCGTCATCATCGTCGTCATGTTCTCTATCCTTGACCGCCAAAACCTTCCCCGTTACGGCGTCAACTTGTACGTCCACATCACCGTTTGCCTGCTCGATTTCGATATCATAGAATACTTTGCCCGATTTGCGCTTCAATTCCACATCCTCGACACGCCCGGCCTCGGCTTTTAATGCCGCGGCTTTCGCCTGCTCAATGGTGATGTAGGAACTTTTTCCCGACTGAGCCGCCGTTTTTGCGGTTGCCCCGGTTCCGGTATTTCCTGTGCTTTGGCCCGCTGCCCCCGCGCTCGCAAGAGCCGTAGTCGCCCCCAGCAGCAGCGCCGCGGACATGGCACCAACCCACATTTTTCGCTTCATCATCATAAAAATGCCTCCTTTAATATTTCGCTTTCGCTTTGTGCCTGCCCAATTAGATTACCCTTCCCAAATGAGAAGCCGGAAAGAGAAACATTAGAATTTGCTGAGAAAATGAAGTGAAGCTTTGCGTCCATCAATCATCTGAATCGGGTTCATCCTCATCCCAGGTTACCGTCCGGATCGCCCCGGAGATCGCCTGGACCTCCACCGTCGCCTCCCGGCCGTCCGCCAGGTCGATCTCCACCAAATAATAAGGCGTGCTGCCGTCCGCGCCGCGCAGCTCCACATCGTCGACTTCTCCGGGAATCTCGGCAAGGGCAAGCTTTGCGGCTTCGTCTTCCGTCAGCAGCCGGCTTTTTGCGCCCTCTTCCCGCCCCGGAGAAGAAATCGTGCGGGAAACCAGCGTTTCCCCCGTATAAGGGTCAAGCGTCATTTCCCGGCTGGTGCCGTTCTGCTGGACAATTACCGCCTGATAGGCTTGCTTGCCCTCCAGTTCAACAAGCTCCAGCTTGGCGATTTCCCCGTCGATGCGCGATTGCAAATCCGCTTTAACCTGTTCCCGGCTCAGCAGCGTTTTCTGCTCCGTATCCGCTGCCGCTTCGATCCGCTCGATCGAATTCACTTTGCCTGACCCGGCGTCGACGGCAACCTGATACAATCCTGACTCAGAGCGGAGCCGCAATTTGTATTGACCGTCCTCAAGAACGGATTGTTCGATTTTGCCGGGATATTGCTTCAGCACGGCTTGTTCGGCATCCTGCGCGGTCAACGCCGCTTCACCGCTCCTCCAGGGCTGCCAGAACATGACCAGCACGGCAGCAGCCGCAAGCACAACGATCCCCGCCATCCAAAATCTCAGCCCAAACCGCAGCCTCATCTCCCATCACCTTTCATCATTGCCAGCTCCCCCCAGTATATCCGGTGAAAATGAGAAATCCATGAGAACTATTCACCGGCCTGCTCCTTGCGAAAAATCAGGGAGGCGGTTGTCCCTTGCCCTACTTGGCTGTCCAGCTTAATCCGCACTCCGAGGGCCCCGGCGATCTCCTTGGCCAGCGCCAGCCCCAGTCCAAAACCGCCCTCTCCGGCCCCCCTCGTTCTTGCCGGGTCCAGCCGATAGAAGCGGTCGAATACTTTGTTCAGCTCCTCCCGGGGGATTCCGATCCCCCGGTCCTCCACCGTGATCCACCCCTCCCGCTCGTCCGCCCCAACGCGCACGGCAATGCCGGTTTCACTGTATTTGCGCGCATTGTCGAGCAAAATGAACAACAGCTGTTTTAGCATGCCCGCATCCGTATTTTGCCAAATAGATCCTTCCGCGAATAATGTTACATCCCGCTTATAGGCATTGCGAAAAGCACGGACCGATTCTTCCGCCACCCCGGCCAGATCAACGCGCTTCACTTTCATTTGCCAGTGCTCGGGCCCCCTGGCCAGCATCAGCAGCTGTTCCGTCATTTCGCGCATGCGGAGCGATTCGGACAAAATGGCTTCGACCGCCTCGTCAAAGATTTCCGGGCGCTCCCGGCCGCGCCGCTGCAGCAGGCTCGCATAGCTCTCGATGATCGTCAGCGGCGTCTTCAGTTCATGGGAAGCGTCGGATACGAAGCGCTCCTGGCGCTCAAAGTTGGCTTCCAGCATGCCGATCATCCCGTTAAATGTCTCTTCCATCTCCTTCAGCTCGTCTCTGGACGAACCGCTCTGGCTCAGCCGCTTGAACCGGCCGCTGCGCATAATCTCCTTCATCGTTCCGATCATCGAGGAGACCGGCGTCATCATCCGGTTCGCCAAAATCCGGCTGGACACCACAGCAGGGATTAACGCGATGAGGGTTACCGCGACGAGCACCGTGCGCAGCACCGCAAGACGGCCCTCCGTGTCGGCAATCGATTCCATAACCTGAACGTTGACAACTTCACCGTCGGGCCAGATTACCGGGACCGAAACCCAAACATACCCGGTCCGTCCGACTTCCATGCGCCGTGTCTTCCGCTCCTCCTCGAAGGCATACTTGAGCTTGCTCAACTGCTGCTCGGAGGAGGTGGTTACCGGAGGCGTGCTTGTGCCGTCGCTCTTTACGATCCTCAGCATTCCGTTCAGCGGAGCGTACGCCCGCAGAAGATCGTCCGGCGGAATCAAACCCGCCGATTGCCGCACGCCTTTGACGATCGCCTCCGCTTCCGCTTCGACCCGCTTGATTTCATTGCCGACCGACATACGCTCGAACAAAATATACACCGACAGATTCACCGCGATCAGCAGCACGGCGAACAGAGCGGAGGAATATAAATAAATTTTGCTTCTCAGCTTCATGGCTGCTCCTTCAGGACATATCCGACCCCGCGGACCGTGTGGATCAGTTCCTGCGCCCGGCCGCGGTCGATCTTTTTGCGGACATACCGGATATATACGTCAACGATATTGGTATCGCCGTAATGATCGTATCCCCATACCGCTTGTAAAATCTGCTCCCTGCTCAGCACCTGCCGCTGATGCTTGAGCAGAAACACCAGCAGGTCGTATTCACGCGGCGTCAATTCCACCGGATCGCCGTCCCGGAAGACTTCCCGGGTTTGTTCGTTCAGCCTTAAACCGGCGGCGCCGAGCCACGCATCTCCGGACGAAACTTCGGCCGGAGAGGCTACGCCCGCCGTATTGCGCAAACGCAAGGCGGCGCGGATTCGGGCCAGCAATTCCTCGATCCGGAACGGCTTGGTCACGTAATCGTTGGCCCCGAGATCGAGGCCGGAAACTTTGTCTTCGACCGAGCTCTTGGCCGTAAGCAAAATGACCGGGATCCGTTCGTCCAACTGGCGTATGCGGCGGAGAACTTCAATGCCGCTTATCTCCGGGAGCATAATGTCGAGCAGGATCAGATCCCAATGGCCGCGGCGGAAAGCTTCCAAGCCTTCGGTCCCGTTATTTGCCTTGCCTACACGGTAGCCCTCGGATTCCAGTTCGATTTCAAGCAGGCGCGCAATTTTCACTTCATCTTCTATAACCAATATCGCTTCATTCATCCGCTTCCCTCCGCTGTTAATTACAAGCTTATTTTTCTATTATACAAAAGAGGCCATCCCTTAGGTCGGATTGCCGACTTTTTGGGATAACCTCTGATGTTGTGGCCTGTAAACGGTTATTGACCGTAACCAAGTCCGTTCAATTGTTCGATGGCGGAATCGACGTACGTTTTGTAGTTGAACGTTTTTTCCAAGGTCTGCAGGAATTTGTCGTAATCCTCGAGTTTGTTTTTGCCGTAAACGAACTTGATCATCTCTTCCTCGATAAAGCGGTTGGCGTCGGCCGGATTGTATCCCGCCGGGCTCTGCACGAAGCCGTCCAGCGTTTCGATCCGCGGGATGGAGGCCTCGAAATCGATATATTCGACAAGATCGGCGAATTTCGTTTTCAGGTATTCCGTTTCCGGACGGCCGGAAAACTGGTACAGCCAGGTAAAGGAAGCCTCCTCGCGGCCCTTGTCCGTAATCGTCACCTTGTCGCCGTCCAGCGTATAATGGGTGTTTTCAATCCCGAACTGCACGAGGCGGTTACCTTCCGGCGTTGACGTATAATTAAACAGCTCCAGCACCTTGCTTAATTTCTCCGGTTCGTTTTCGAGCCGTTTCGGCACCACCCAGAGCCCGCCGGAAGCGCCGATGTTGATCGATTTGCCGAATTTCTGCCCGTCCGGCCCTACCGGCGGCGGCAGTTGAATCCATTCCGCGTCCGGATTGGCGCCTTTCCACGCCTCGACATCGGCCGGTTTCATCACCTGCGCCCATTCCGTGTGAATGATGCCGACCTTTCCTTGGAACGCTTTGTCCTTCGCCATCGTGCCTTTGTTGTTCACCACTTCCGGATCGACGACGCCCGCGTCAAGGAAACGCTTGATCGTCGTCAGCGCTTCCTTCATCTCCGGCTGATAGAACGTATTGGCCACTTTTCCGTCGCGGACATAAAATTGCGAGGTATCCATAATATTCGTAATGCCGTAGGCGCCGAAGATCGGCTCGAAGGCGTCAAAATTCGTTCCGCTCAGGCCAAACGTATCCGGTTTGCCGTTGCCGTCCGGGTCCTGCTCGGTAAACGCTTTTGCCACATCAAACAGTTCGTCCACCGTCGTTGGCATAGACAAATTCAGGCGGTCCAGCCAATCCTTGCGGATCCAATACGTGTAGGACAACGCTTGCCCCGCCTTCGGCAAGGCGTATTGCTTCCCGCCGATGCTTCCCTTTTTGAGGACATCCTCCCCGGTAAAGTTCTTATATTCCGGCATTTTGTCCAGATACTCGGACAGATCGAGCAGCGAACCCGATTCAACCAGCTTCTGTAACTGCGGTTTCCCGGTAACCATAAACAGGTCCGGCAAGTTGTTGGAAGCGGCGCGGACGTTAATCTGGTTCTCGTAGTCCCCTTGATCGCCGACCAGCGTCATTTCCAGCGAAGCGTTCAACTCCTCGTTCAGCGCTTTTTTAATAAAATCGTCCGCCGGCGGCGTCGTGCCCCAACTGATTTGCGCCACCTCAAGCTTCACCGGCGACCCGGCTCCGTTACCTTCCTTTGCGCCCTGAGGACCGTTTGCCCCCAACGCGGGATTGCCGCCGTCTCCGCCGCCGCAGCCCGCGAGCATTCCGGCCAGCAGCAGCGCCGCCAACGCACCAAACCCGATTCTTTTTGCTGACTTCATCTTGTCCCCTTCTTTCCGATGAAATGAAATATATTTGGTCAAGCCGGGCGGCTGCCAAAGTTATCCCTTGATCGCGCCCAGCAGCATCCCTTTCGTGAAATGCTTCTGGATAAATGGATACACTGCAATGATCGGCAGGCTGCCCAGAATAACCGCTGCCATCTGCATCGCCGCTGTAGGTACGGTCACCTCGGCCTGCAGTTCGCTGGACTGCGACAATAGCAGCATGTTGCGGATCACGACCTGCAGCGGATAAAGATCGGTGTCCGTAATGTACAGCACCGCCGAGAAAAACGAATTCCAATGTCCCACCATATAAAACAGCCCTACCGTCATCACGGACGGGATGGACAGCGGGAGCACGATCCGCCACAAAATCCGGAACTCCTTGGCGCCGTCGATCCGGGCCGATTCAAACAGCTCTTCCGGGAGATTTTCAAAAAAACTTTTCATCACCAGAACATTAAACGTTGCGATCGCCCCGGGGACGATCAAGGCCCAAACGGAGTTGAGCAGGCCCAGGGACTGCACCACCAGATAAGTAGGGATAAGCCCCCCGCTGAACAGCATGGTGAACACGATATACAGCAGGAAAAAGGTGCGTCCCTTCAGGTTCTTGCGGCTTAGCGGATAGGCGGCCAGCGTATTTAACGCCAGGTTGAAGGCCGTCCCCACGATTGTCACAAACAAGGTGACCAGCATCGATTTGCCGAGCGCCGGATCGGCCAGGATCCGGTTGTACGCCTCAAACGACAGGCTGCGCGGCACCACGACGAACCCGCCGTTTTTGATCACTTCGCTGTAGGGGGTCAGTGACATCGAGACCACGTACAGCAAGGGAAACAGCGAGATGGCGGCAACGGCAACCAGAATCAGGTACACCGCGGCATTAAAGATTTTGTCGGACCGGCCTGTCACCATATGCTTCCCCCCCATCTTTTCGCCAGCTTGTTCGCGCCGGTAATCAGCACGATGCCGATCACGGATTTAAACAAACCAACCGTCGTCGCCAGGCTAAAGCTCATTTGCTCCAGGCCTGTGCGGTATACCCACGTATCGATAATGTCGCCCACCTCGTAGACGCGCGGATTGTAGAACACGAAAATTTGCTCGAACCCGGCGTCCATAATGCTTCCTATCTTCAGAATCAGCAGCAAAATAATGACGTTGCGGATACCCGGCAGGGTCACGTGCCAAATCATCCTGAGCCGGCCAGCCCCATCCACCCGGGCGGCTTCATACAACGTCGGGTCGATCGAGCTGATCGCGGCCAGATAAATAATCGCCCCCCAGCCGAGATCCTTCCAGATTTCGGTCGAAACCAGTACGCTCCGGAACCACTCCGTGGAATTCAAAAACGGAACCGAACCGCCCCCCGCCTCCGTGATCCAGCGGTTGAACAACCCCGTCGTCTCCGAAAGAAACGCGACGGATATGCCGTAAACGATGATCCAGGACAAAAAATGCGGCATATAGCTCAGCGTCTGCACCCATCTTTTTAGCCAGCCGATGCGGCACTCATGCAGCAGAATCGCCAGCGCGATGGAGGGGACGACGCCAAACAACAGCTTATACAGGCTGATGAGCAGCGTGTTCGTCAATAGTTGGG
Source organism: Paenibacillus oralis (assembly GCF_003863965.1). GTDB lineage: Bacteria > Bacillota > Bacilli > Paenibacillales > Paenibacillaceae > Fontibacillus > Fontibacillus oralis. Next base: position 2,376,585 of record NZ_RRCN01000001.1, on the reverse strand, counting down.
TGAAATAAGGCGACTCGAAAAACTGCCGGAAATGCTTATACCAGGGATCAGCCCACGGACTGTGCAGGATGCCTTCGGCGAAGTTGTAGTCTTTAAATGAAATGATAATGCCGTACATGGGCAAATACTTGAAAATGAAATACCACACAAGGCAGGGCAGGAGCATCATATAGAGCGCTTTCATTTGCCAGATGCTTGACAGCGTCCGGTTTGCCGTCCGGTGCGGGGTTTGTTTTGGCGGTAGCGCGGAGTGCTCTGGTAGTGTCGCGGGTTGCTCTGGCGGTAGCGCAGGGTGCTCTGGCGGTAGCGCGGTTTGCGGCTTCATGGCTTCAACCTCTCTATCTCGAAGTTTCTTGATCCGCTTTTATCTTAACGAACCCGCGGGCCGGACAATAGCACCGAATCTGTGGGATCGGATGCACATTTCTCAGCTTTTGCCGCGGGATTTCCGCCGAAGCTCCGGTTTTGGGAGCCAGAGCCGGCTCTATCGCCCGCCGCCGGAATTCTAACGGTTGCAGCAGCAGCTATTTGGCGAAAAAAGGCCTTTTCCAAACTCTAACGGTTGTGAGCGCCGTTATTTGCCTGGTTTCAGGTAAAAACAGCTGAGTTTCAGCGAAATAAGCGCCATGGCAACCGTTACAATTTGAAATCAGCGTTTTTGGAGCAAATAGCGATTGTGGCAACCGTTAGAATAGTTTGGCGGTTAACTCATAGCCAAGCGGAAACCATAAAGACCCGGAACACATTTTCCGTGCTCCAGGCCGACGCCGGGTTTTCCGGGTTTTCCAGCTTTTCCAGGTTCCCTTTCAGGCCGTCCGGTATTCATTTGGCGTAAGTCCGGTCCAACGCTTGAAAATTTTAAAAAAATAGCTGGGGTTGGCGAACCCGCACCGCTCGCCAATCTCCGCAACGGTAAGCTCCGTTTCTTTCAAATAAAACTTCGCTTCGTCGACCCTGAGCTTCTGCAAATAGTTGATGAACGTATCGCCGGTCTTTTTCTTGAACAGGCCGCTTAAGTAATTCTCGTCCATACTGACGTATTTCGCCATCGCCTGCAGGGATATATCCCGCTCATAATGCTGCTGCAAATAATCAAGAATCGCGTTGATTTCCGGATGATCCGTCTCGGCCGGCTTGCGGTGCCGGCTCCCCTTGGCATAACGGCGCATCCGCCGGTCCAGTTCCTCCAGCAGCACGGCGTGGCGCGTGCAGTTCAGCAGCACCGCCGCGTCCTCCGGCGGTTTCCGGCTGATGCGGGCGAACAGCTTATCCAGCCGCTCGGCGGTCTCCTTGACCAGCACCATCGGCAGTACTTGCTGCGCCAGATAATCCCACAGCCCGCACAGCAGATCCCCGCACTCCCCGGGCTCATGCCGCTCAAACGCCCGGATGATCGCTTGCTCCATCTCCCATGGAACGGCCGCCGAGAATGCGTAGTCGCTTTCGAACGCGCGGTCGGACGTTGGCCGCTCGTAATAGAAACGGTCGAGCCAACGCAAATTCTCAAGCCATTCCCGCTCCAGAGCCCCGGCGGAAGCGGAGGCGGAGGCGGAGTCGGAAGCGGTGCAGCAGATTATCGGCAACTCCCGATCGGTATGCTTAAGCGAACCGGGCGCGCTGCCGGTCCAGCGGATGAACAACGTCGTCAGCCCCATCTGCGCATGGGAATGAACCAGCCTCCCCCGGCCCGGGGACATCCCCAGCAGCGAGCAGCAGCGATCGTAATCGAACGACTGCGCTCCGTTCAGCCCGGTAACGATCAGCGGCCGGTCCCCTCCCCAGTCGTACCGCTTCAGCTCCTCCAGCTTTTCTTTTTCGTCCCCGCTAAGCTCCTTGCCCAGCATACTGCGCCATAGATAACCCACCCGGTCGCTTAACGCCAGCTCCTGCTGCCGCGCCAGCTTCTCCAGCTCCGCCTTGGCTTTGCCGAGCGCCCCGAGCAGCCCCGCGTCTTCCATCGAAAGCTTCAGAATGTAGCCGGTGGCGCCATATTCCAGCGCGGCCCGCGCATACTCGAATTCGCCGGCACAGGTCAGCATGATGAAGCGTGCTTCGCTGCCCCGGGACCGGGCGGCTTTCAGCAGCTCAATGCCGTCCATGTAAGGCATAAAAATATCCGAGATCACGATATCCGGAGCCAACGTCTCCAACTGCTCCAGCGCTTCCCGGCCATGCGCGGCCTCCCCGGCAATGGCGAAGCCGTGCTCCTCCCAGGGAATGGCCTGGCGGATCGAACGGCGGACGAAAGGCTCATCTTCCACGAGCAGGATTTTCCACATCGGTCTATCCCTCCTCAAAGTTTTGTGAGCATTACTTCCTGAATCAGCTTCGAACAAAACTCACTTCGAAAGCGGGGGCTTCTGGTATGGCGAAGCGATCAATAGCGGCATCTCCAGCACGGCCATCGTCCCCTGCTCCAGCGGGACCAGCGTCAGCGAGGATTCCCGCCTGAACAAGAGCTCCAGCCGTTCGCGCAGGTTGCCGATCCCGATGCCTTTCCGCTTGCGGCCTTGTTCCGGCCGGGCGCCCGCAAGGCCCTGGCCGTTGTCGCGGATCTCCAGCCGCAGCTTCTGGCCCGCCCGCATGGCGGCGATGCGGATCGCCCCACCTTCACGCACATGAACGAGGCCGTGCTGGATCGCATTTTCAACCAGGGGCTGCAAGCTGAGCTTGGGCACCAGCGCGTACTGCAGCTCCTTGCCGATCTCGTATTCGGCCGTAAACGCATGGTCGTAACGGAACGATTGAATGTATACGTAAGCTTTTACCAGCTCGATTTCCTCTTTGAGATGGACAAGGTCCACCTCGGTATTCAGGCTGGATTCCAAGAGTCGGCCGAGATTCTGGCAAATCTCGAACGTGCCCATATCGCCGTGGTTCCGGGCGTTCCACTTGACCGTGTTCAGCGTGTTTAAGAGAAAATGGGGATTCATTTGCGACATCAGCATTTGAAAATGAAATGCTTCCTTTTGCCGTTCCTCGGTCTTCAGCCGGGAAATCAGGCCGCGGATGTCGCCGATCATGCCGTTAAAGGTTCTGGCCAGCACCAGCAGTTCGCCCTTGAACTTCCATTCGGGAATGCGGACGTCGAGGTCCCGGTGAACCAGTTCCTTCATCGTTCGCTGCAGCGTACGCAACGGGCGGAGTACGGACGCGACGATGGCGTAGGTAACGGCGATAAACACGACAACCGTGAGGGAAAAGGAGACGAGCACCTGGTTTTTCATGGCCCGGATATTCCCCGAGAGCGCTTCCAAAGGAAAGCGCGTCACCAGCGTCCAATCCAGATTGGGCAAGTATATGCCATTGTATATGAACATATTGTTCGCGCCGGAGACATAACGGGAAGGCTCGTTCGCAAACACTCCGTCCATCTCCGCCAATTGAGCCGCCGTATGCGCATCCTGCGGAAGCAAAATCGGCCGTCTCGCACCGTCGAACAAATAGTAGGTCTGCTTCACTTGAAAACCGTTCGTGATCGACTGCAGCCAGGCGCGGATATCGAGGCTGATGCGCAGATAGCCGAAGGTCCGGCCGTTCACCTCCTGCAGCCTGGCGTAAAGCGAATACAGCTCCGCCTGCGGAAAAATGTCCTGCAGCACGTCCCGGGATTCATGGACCGCCCAGGCGTAGGATTGTCCCGTATCCTTGAGCTGCTTGAATTCCGGCTGGCCCGTGATTTCCGAGCCCGTGACACTGCGAACGGAAACGCCTTCCTCGGTGGTCGTGTAGACATGGCCGTAATTATCCGCCAGCGTAATATGGACCGGTATAAGCGCGTTGCCAAGCCCTTGCTTGAGCTCCAGCAATTGATTGCCGATCTGAAGATTGCGTTCCGCCTCATCAAAATCGTCCGGCCGCAGCAGCAGCGTTTTTAGCCCCGGCTCGCGCTCCAGCTGCAGCATCGCGCCCAAAACGCCGATCCGGATGTCCTCCATGCCGTTTTTCAGCAAATTCAGCTGCGACACGTTCTGCTGCGAAATATTCGCCTTCATGTTCGTTTCCAACTGGTTGATGCTCCTCAGCTGCAGGAAGCTGGAAGGGACCAGTACGAACAACAGGATCGATAAGAACAGCCGGTTTTTGATGCCGGACGGCCATAAGGACTTCAAGCCAGCCACGCCGCTCGCCTCCTCTTCCATCGTAAGGTTGTTCAAAAACCGCCTGCTGCAGATCACTTTTGAACCCGCAATTAAAGGCAGTATATCACAGGAGTTCCGGGACCGGAACAGGCCGCTCCCGGCATCCGGAGACGCCGAAAGCGGCTAGTAGACGATTCTGGAAATAACATTAGCATGATGGCAAGTGAAGACTTGAGAAAACAACAAATTAGTCAATTGAAGATCTCGGGTGACAACATAAAGGAAAAAAAGGGCGCTATTCAGCGATATCCCCCATGTTGCGTGAAATAAAGGAATTTTATGGCGTTATTTTCACGATTTATTGGTGAATGGCCGCTTTTCAACCTGTTCATCGAAAAATAAGACCCTAAAGTTCCCCTATTGGTGATGAATAGGCTCAAATTCGGAAAATAAGCCCCTTAAGTTCCTCTATTTTATGGGGACGCTGGCAGCTACCTGAGCGCGCAGGACTAATATAGAACAAAGTGATCCATGGCCCCCATCCGCAAATAAGCCATATTATTTCCGGAGCATTCTACTAGTTTAGAAGGAAACGTCCGATAGCCTGGCTCCGTCAACTTTCATAACAGCGGATTTCCGCGATGGCCGCCGAAGGATCGCCATTCGTGGCATGGATCACGATCCGCAGCCGGGAGGCGGTGACCCCGCCGGGAAGATCATGCGTGCGCCGCCGCTGATAGTTGCCCTGCACCCGCAGCAGCTCGCGCCATTCGCCGTCCGCGAAGGCCTCGATGGCGTAATCTTTCGGGCACTGCGGGTCACGGTAGAACGGCTCGTAAGCGTGATATTCCCGGAACAGGTGGCCGGGAAAAGTAAGCTCGACGCGGCCGATCCGCTGCGGCTCCGCCCATTCCAGGCCGGCCCACTGCGGCAGCGGCTCCGCCGGGTTCGAGCGCCAAACGTTGGTGTAGTCGTACGGGCGGGTCACCCCGGACAACACGTTAGCGGCTCCGTAGGCCGGCTGCGGCGGTTCGACGCGGAAGCTGAGCGTGCCGCCGTCGCGGTAGCGGCGCATCCGCCCGCCGCCCATCTCGTACGCGGAGACGTGGCCAGGCAGCACGGTGCCCGCCATATGCCACTCCACGCCAGGGTTCGCGAGCAGATCGAGCCGCACATACGTGCCCGGTTCGAGTCCGTCCGCCGCCGTCAGATTGACCGGCCATTCGATCCAGCGCCCCGGCCCTGGCGGCACGGTCAGCTTGGTCTTCGCCAGCGGCGTGCCAGCATCGGCACGGTAATCCCAAATATGCCGGACCGGCAGCAGCTCGGCTTCGACCGTCTGCGGCTGATCCGTACCGTTGCTGAGGCAGACGGACAAGCTGCGGATTTGCGCCGTACCGACGGCGATCCACTGCCCCCGCCGCTGCATGAGCGGCTCCGCAGCTTCCATAAATCCCTTCTCCGCCTTGCGGAATCCGCCCGTCCGATCGCGGCTTTCCGGCCCCGCGCCGTACACAAGCTCCGCGCTGCTCGCCGCCGCTTTTGCGCCTCTGGCCAAATCGGCCGGGTCCTCGTTGCGCACGTTCGGCAGGAAGCAGCCGTCCCGCAGCAGCCGCTGCTGCACTTCCTTGATGCAGACGTCGGGCACGTCGGCCACCTCGATGCCTTTTTGCAGCGCCAACGCCGCAGCTGTCCCCGCCGCCTGGCCCATCAGCGCGGTCGTCGCCATCACCCGCACGGTGCCGAGCGCCGCGTGGCTGACGCTGACGTTGCGGCCGGCCATCATCAGGTTGCCGGCATCCTTGGCCAGCATGATCCGCAGCGGGATGCCGTAGGGGCCGCAATAGCTTTTGACTGCGTATTCCGTCGTTTCGGCATATCCTTCCGCACTGGCCGGCTCCGCCGTCGGCGCCAGCAGCCCGCCCGCGGTATGCAGATCGATGAACCAGCCGCCGTAAGCCACCTCGTCCGGGAAAACGGTCAGGTTCAATAGATCGTGCTCGGTCATGAAATACCGCCCCATGATCCGCCGGCTTTCCCGTTTTCCCGGCACCTGGCCGATCCAGTCGAGCGCCAGATTGGCCGATCTTTGCTTCAGCTCAGGGTCGCCGTTTTTGATCCAGTCCCATATCCCCAGCGCATGCCGGGTCAGCTCATGGCGGATATCCTCATTACCGTAAATCGTATGCCACGGCACGCCGATCTCGATCCACCAGAAGCCCGCCATCAAGTCGTAAAAATGCCGCCCCTGGTTATAGAAATATGCCGGGTCTTCATGCTTCACCGCCCATTCCGGGGCCCGGAACGGAACGGGCCGGCCCATATCCTTGGCCTTGAGCTGGATCGAGCTGCCCATCGTATCACTGCTGGCTTCAAGCGGAGCATGGAGCTCGCCGAATTCGCCGCGGCTTTCCGTGCCCAGGCGCCATTCGCAGCCGGCCATATCGGCCACGACGCCGTCGCCGGTGCAATCGATAAACACCCGGCCCCGGATGGTCAGCTCCGTCTCGGCGTTCGCCACCCGAGTCTTCACCGCACGGATCGACTTCGGACCATCCATCTCCACCTCCGTCACCGACGTGTTCAAGTGGAACTTAAGATTCGGCGTCGACACCATCATGTCATAGATCGTCATGTCCCAGACGCTGTTGGTCCATCCGTTTTCGCGGATCGGTTCGTGGTTGGCGGCCCGCTCCTCGATCAGAAGCTCGGAGATGATCCCCGTCTCCCTGGCATAGGCGTGAAACTGGGCCGCGCCGTGCGTCGTGACCCGCACCTCCGACGAGCTGTTGCCGCCAAATACCGGGCGGTCCTGAATGATACAGACACTTGCCCCAAGCCTGGCCGCCGCCACCGCCGCGCTCACCCCGGCCAACCCGCCGCCGCAGACGACGACGTCGTATGATTCCGTGCTCGATTTGTTCACTGTGCTTCCCCCTATGGACCTCGTTTTTTCCATTGTAAATCCGGTTCATCCTTAGGAACGATCAACATATCTTGGGGATTCACTGCACAAATCCTTGCTTCCTCAAAAACTTAGATGAACCCGTCTGAAAATTTCAGAAATTGTTATTACGGTACATATTTTAACGATATGTGTTACTATAAGTTACATAAAACATACTTTTCGCAAAATTTTCATTACATCAGGAGGGGATGCGTATGGCCATACAAACTTCGGATTTGCTTCAGCTGCCGTTACTTAAAAATATGAAGCTGCTGGGAGGCAAAAAAGGACTGAGCCGGGTAGTGACATGGCCGTACATCGGCGGCGAGGATTTTTCGCTAGAGTGGACGCGCGGCGGCGAAATGCTGTTTCTCATGAACGCCGGGGGCCGTGAGGAATCCGGCGGTTTGCGGAAATTGCTGGCCGATTGCGCCTCCAGAAACCTGGCCGGGTTGATTCTGCTTCATCCGCCGGATAGCAGCTCGGCCAAGACCGAACTGGCGCAGTTGGCGGACGAATTGGACTTTCCGCTCCTGGAGCTGTCCGGGAACATAAAACCAACCGAAATCATGAGGGAAATCGGCGACGTCATTGTAAAGCAACAAAATGAACGCCGGCATCTCTACGATATGATTTATGAAATTTTATACGGAGCGCACGCCAACGTCGCAGCTGTCGAGAGACAGGCGGCGTTTTTCGGATATGATTTGAGCTCGGCGCATCAGGTTTGCGTGATCCGGGCAATCAACTTCGAGCACATCGCCTTAAGCTCCGGGTATGTGGAAGACGATGCGCGGGCTGAATTCAAAAGCTATTTCAATCAAGTCGCATTAAACGCTGCCGCGCAATACATCCAGAACGTCATGGCTATACCGAAAGGCGGCAACGAAGCGGTCCTGTTGATTCCACTCAAACAAAACCACGATGAAAAAATGCGAATGAAGCAAGTGGAAAATTTTTGCGAGCACATCATGAACATGTTTATCGGCCTAAAAGTCAAAGCCGGAATAGGCGGCGTCTCGGAAGTGGTATGGGAATGCAGAAAAAGTCTGAAAGAAGCAGAGCAGGCGCTGCAAATCGCCGTGAACACGGAAAACGCCCGAATCGTAACAAAATTCGAGGACTTGGGCATGTTTCGGGTTTTATACAAATTTCCCGATATCTCCGTGTTGGATGAGTATGTCCAGTCTCAATTAGGACCTTTGCTGCAATACGACCACGTCAACAACGGCGAACTAGTGAAGACGCTCCAGACCTATTACGAATGCAAGCTAAACCTGAATCAAACCGCCAAGGAACTGTTCATCCATCGCAATTCGCTAATGTACCGGTTCAAAAAAATTGAAGAACTGATCGGCAAAAAACCGGACGATACCGCAGCATATCAATCGCTCTTCTTCTCTATATTGCTCTATCGCTTTATAAATGTGCAAGGTGAACGATAACTCCCCGAACATTCTGTGCAATCCGTATGATGATTAGATGCCTCACCGTCCAATATACTAGTCATGTAAGGAAACCTTTCTATTCAAGTAGATAAAATAAAACATCATAAGTGAGGTAATCTAACAATGCAGGCTTATTTTGATGGGGTTCCAAAAACGTTGAAGGACGGCATTTTTCATGATCTTTTTCTCGATCCAACCAAAACGGCTGTAATTACCATTGACATGCATGACGGCCATCTGGCCGACGACCCGGAGTGCCCGTCGCCGGCGCCGCGGGGAAGGGAAATTATCGAGCCGATCAACCGCTTCACCGAAGTGTGCCGGACGCTGAACATCCCCGTTATCCACGTGCGTTCCGTGCTGCGCAAGGACGGCTCGGACGACATTCGCGGATATAAAAGCGCGTGGCGGATCTTATCGGAAATGCGCGATCAACCGCTGCCGTTCGCGGACCATCACGCACTGGAAGGAACCAAGTGGACGCGCTTCTCGGTGCAAGTGGAGGAAGAGGATTACACCGTGGATAGCAAAAAGCGGCTAAGCGCTTTTTATTCTACGGATCTTGAGTTGCTGTTGCGAAACCTCCGAAAGGAAACGATCGTCTTGACCGGGGCCCTGACCGACTGCTGCGTCTTGAACACAGCGTGCGATGGAGCAAACCGGGATTTCCGAGTCGTCGTTCCGCAGGATTTATGCCGAGGATATCTCGAGTTGGAACAATCGGCCTTGCAGATTATTTCCAGGTACTTTGGGCTTGTGGTGGATTCGGAAGCTTTAATCAATCAGTGGAAAAAATGAGATTTGAGGAGTGGGATGAGAAATGACCAGACAAAAAGCGAATGAAAAAAAAGGGAGTCGCGTTTCATTATGGTTGGCGGGCATGGCCATCGTTATCGGCTTGGCCGGCTGTTCCTCCGGTTCGAGCAACGAATCCGGCCCCGCGCCGGCAGATTCCGGCCAGGAGGTCGAAGTCTTGACGGTCGGGATCGGAAACGTCATTCCTCCGCAATTTTACGTCGACGAAAACGGCGAGCTTACCGGTTACGATCATGAAGTTCTGCAAAAGATCGATGAAAAGCTGCCGCAATTTGAATTCAAATACGAGCAGCTTGAGCTGGCGGCAACTTTGGTCGCCCTGGAATCCGGCAAGATTCAAATCGCCGACTGGCAGTTCGGCAAAACGGCGGAGCGGGAAGAGAAATTCCTCTACCCGGACGAGCCCTACGATATCGGTGTACTCAAGCTCATCACCCGTAAAGACAACCTGGAACTCAATACACTCGAAGATATGGCGGGAAAGAAGATGGCGCAAATGCCGACGTCCAGCTTTTACACCTACCTGAAGAAGTTTAACGAAGAACATCCGGGCCAAAAAATCGACGTGCAAACGGTCGACAGCTTGCCGGTGGCGGATGCGATGAAAATGGTCGAATCGGGCCGTATCGACGGCACCCTGGCTCTCGCCGGCACTTACAATAAGCTGAATGAGGAACTGCAGCTGGATACCCGTTTAGGCGGCACCATCGATGCGTATCCGGTGTATCAGATCCTCCCCAAAGACCGCCCGGACATCAAGGAAGCCATCGACGGGGCGCTGAAAGAATTGCGTGAAGACGGCACGCTTTCCGAGTTGTCGAAAAAATGGTACGGGCTGGACAACTTTGCCGAATACGAATCGTTCACAAGCGGCCAATCGTCATCCAACCAATCCTTTGGCGGGTAAATCTTGAAGCGGCGCACCGGAGAGATCCGCGCCGGTAAGGAGGGGCTTCATGGAAAAGTTTTTCGACGTTGAATTTATGCTGCGCTCTATTCCCAAAGTGATCGAGGCGCTCCCCGTCACCCTTTTACTGCTGGTACTGTGCATGATTTTCGGCTTGTTGTTAGGCGGTCTGCTGACTTGGATGAAATTAAAGGGCCATCGGTCGCTGCAAACGGCAACGGGGGTTTACGTCTCATTTATGAGGGGAACCCCTCCTCTCGTTCAGCTGTTTTTGATTTATTACGGATTGCCGAACCTGCTGGCGCAATTAGGGCTTAATGTTAGCAGTTGGGATAAATTAGTTTTTGCAATTATTGCATTTACTTTAAGCAACGCCGCTTATCTGTCCGAAACGATGCGTTCCGCTTATTTGGCCGTTCCGGCGGGGCAGCATGAAGCAGCGCAAAGCGTCGGAATGACAGGGTTCCAGTCGTTTCGCCGAATTATTTTGCCGCAGGCGCTCGCGGTAGCGATTCCCAATCTCGGAAACAGCTTGCTGATCGTTTTTAAGGATTCCTCCCTGGTCTTCAGCATCGGCATCGTAGAACTGTTAGGCAAAGCGAAGCTGATCAGCGCGGCGGGATACGGAGCCAAAAACTTGGAAGTATTCGTCGCTGCAGCGTTCGTCTACTGGATTTCCTGCATGATACTGGAGTACGGAACGGGCCTGTTGGAGAAACGTTACAAACGCAAGATGGGGCTGTCCGTATAGCTGACCCGGACGAAAGGGAAGTGAAATGCAAATGGACTTTTACCTGGAGCAATTTTGGAAGTTGTTGTCGGCAGCGCCGATTACACTGCTGCTCAGTGTCACCGCCATGTTTTTCGGCATGATTATCGCTATGTTTTGCGCGCTTGTGCTGATTTACAAAATACCGGTGATCCGAAGATGGGTGACCTTGTATTTATCGGTCATGCGGGGGACGCCGCTGTTGGTTCATCTGTTCATCGCCTATTACGGCATTCCGAAGCTCGTCGACGCGATAGCCGAAGCGACGGGGCTTCCGCTCTCGGTGAACGGAGTACACCCGATCGTCTTCGCGATCATTGCGCTAAGTCTTGAACGTTCGGCCTATCTGACCGAAGCGATTCGGTCCGCCCTGCTATCCGTGCCGAAGGGGCAGATGGAAGCGGCCTATTCCGTCGGCATGACGACGAGCGAAGCCTATCTTCGGGTTGTGTTCCCCCAGGCGTTCGTCGTGGCGATACCGAATTTGGGCAACTTATTTCTCGGGGGAGTCAAAGGGTCTTCGCTCGCATCAGTGGTGGCCGTGGTCGAAATGATGAACATGGCCAATATCGAGGCGACCGACTCCTACAGGTTCATGGAAATCTATGCGATCGTCTCGCTGATCTACTGGGGCATGTGCATCGCCTTTGAACAGTTGTTTGCCAGAATGGAGAAACGGATGGGGCATTTCCGAAAATCACTGCGTTAATCACCGGAAAAGGAGATGCGTTATGTTGCCTGATATTTGGGATGACGATGAACTAAAACAATGCGAAAAATACTTAATCGGCCTGCGCCGCCACTTTCACCGCTTCCCGGAGCTGGGGGGGCAAGAAAAAGAAACCTGCGCGAAAATCGCCGGCGAGCTGGAGCAAATGGGGATTCGTGTTCGCCGGGTCGGCCACGCCGGCCTCATCGGCGAACTGACGGGCGCGCTGCCAGGCAAAACGCTCGTTCTGCGCAGCGACATGGACGCCATCCCCGTTCAGGAAAGCTCCTTCAATCTGCTGCGGGAGAAAGTCGTAATTTCCGAACGCGAAGGCGTCGCCCATCTCTGCGGACACGACGGGCATATGGCGATGCTGCTTGGCGCGGCCAGGCTTCTGTCGCAGCGGAAGAAACGGATCAAAGGACGGATCTTGTTCTGCTTTGAGGAAGGCGCGGAGAAGGTGATCGGGCTGCAGGCGATGATGGACGCGCTCGCGGGAGAGAAGGTCGACGGCGCCTGGGGGATATACCTCGAGTCTTCCCTGCCGTCCGGCGGCTTTGCGGTGGAAGCAGGCGCACGGCTGGCCGGCGCCATCGGGTTTCAGATCACAGTTACCGGCGAAGGCGGGCACGGTTCACGTCCAGACAAAACGGTCAACCCGATCGATTGCTGTGCGCAAATCGTGGGCGACATCCAAGGCATGATCGCGCGAGAAATCAATCCTTACGAGAATGTGGTTCTGTCCTTCGGCAAAATCGAAGGCGGAAGCACGTCCAACATGATTCCTGATACCTGCTCGATGTCGGGAACGATGCGTTTTTTTGACCGGAATGTCGGTTTGCATCTGCAAAGCTCGTTCGGGCGCTGGGTCGAGCATATCGTCACCGCTCACCGCTGCCAGATCAGCATCGACTATTTCGGACGCGGCATGCCCGTGGTCAACCGTCCTGAGGATGCCGCGCGGGCGCGGGAAGCGATCCTCAAGGTGGTGCCGGAAGCCGAAAGCAACTACAGTTTACCGCCGCAAATGCGTTCGGACACGTTCGGGACTTATATCGACGAGTTCTCCGGCGTGTTTGTGTTATTGGGGATCGATAATCCGAAACTCGGCACAGGGGCGGACGGCTACACGCGAAAATACGACCTGGATGAATCCTGTCTCATCAAAGGGACATTAGCCACCCTGGAATATGCAAAGCTGTTTTTGGACTGGGAATAACGATTACCTGTTGGAGAAAGAGGAGGACCATTATGACGACAGAGCCAATGGTGCAGTTGAGCAACATCCACAAATCTTTTGGCGCGCTTCATATTTTGAAGGGGGTAAACTTGAATGTCGGCAAGGGAGAGGTCGTGGTTATCCTCGGTCCCAGCGGATCGGGCAAAACTACCCTGCTCCGCACCATTAACTTCCTGGAAAATGCCGACGAGGGCAGCGTTACGGTCAACGGTTTTACCGTGAAATGCCACCATCCCCACAAAAGGGATGTGCTCACTTTGCGCCGCAAAACGGCGATGGTGTTCCAGAATTACAATTTGTTTCAAAACAAAACGGTGCTGGAAAACGTCATGGAGGCGCTGGTCACCGTAAAAAAAATGAAGCGCGAAGAAGCGGAAGCCCGGAGCCGGGACGTGCTGGAGAAGGTCGGCCTCAAGGAAAAGGCGGACTTCTACCCGACGCAAATTTCCGGCGGACAGCAGCAGCGCGCCGGTATCGCGCGGGCGCTGATTCTAAACCCGGACGTAATATTGTTCGATGAACCGACGTCCGCTTTGGATCCGGAACTCGTAGGAGAAGTGCTTGCGACGATCAAGGCGGTCGCGAGCACAGGAATTACGATGATCGTCGTGACCCATGAAATTTCGTTCGCTCGCGAGGTCGCCTCCCGCGTCGTGTTCATGGACGGCGGCAATATCATCGAAGAAGGAGGAACGGAAGAGATTCTCACGAATCCGCGGGAAGAGCGCACCAAACAGTTTTTAAAAAGAATCACTTCATGAGCCGATGGTGTATGAATTACCGGGGCCCGTTTCCGTTAATCGGATATTCAGAAGGAGCCAGTTATGAGCTTAATTTCAGCCTACAATGAGATTATTACCTTATTTTTCATCATGTTGATCGGCTTTGCCGTGATCAAATACAAAATCGTAACGGATACCTTCCGCAGCGATTTAAGCAATTTCCTTTTTTACGTCAGCATCCCGTGCACGATGATCCGCTCGATGAACCAAGAATTTTCACAGGACAAACTGCATGACGTGCTGATCATGGTCGGCATGAGCGCAGCCTTCCTCGTTTTCGGATATGCGCTCCGCTGGTTCGGGTTAAAGCTCCTTGGCGAAACGGATGTCAGGCGCAAAACGGTTTACGAATTCACTTTCGTCATCACCAATTACGGCTTCATGGGCTGGCCGGTGTGCTACGCCCTGTTCGGCGATGACGGCATGTTCTATTCGGCCATTTTTGCGATCCCGATTAACATCGTGTTTTATATTCTTGGCGGCCTCATCTTTTCCAAAATCAACGGCGACAAAGAAACGATGAGCTGGCGCATTTTGTTGACTCCGCCGAACATCGCCACTTTAATCGGCATCCTGCTCTTTTTGTTTTCCGTGAAAATCCCCGGGATTTTCTCCGGCGTCATCGATTTGATGTCGGCGACGACCACGCCGTTGGCGATGGCGGTGGCAGGGATGATGCTGGCCGCATTCAGCCTGAAAAAGGTGTTTACCAATCCGAAAGCATTTGTGTTCGCCGGCCTGCGCTTGCTGGCACTGCCCCTGCTGTTCTTTGTTTTGCTTAAAATATTGGGTTTCGGCGGACTGGTTCTCGCCATTCCTGTTATTATCGCCGCAATGCCGACTCCGCCCAATCTGACGATACTGACGGAGCAATACAAAGCCGATTCGTATTTGGCGGCGCAGCTTATTTTTATTACGACATTGGTATCCGTGCTTACAATTCCGGCCATCGCCGCCGTGGTCGGATCCGGTCTATGACTAAACTTTATAGCTAGGCATGTACCTTGAGCATCCTTTGGGATGCGATTGGGTCATGCCTTAGCTTTTTTGTGACAACCACTAGTTTCCCGATAGTATTTTCTTGGCTTCGCGAAGATCAATTCTCGCATGATGCCCATGTTTCTCCAGCAGGTGCAGTAAATTTGATCCATTTAATAAGGTCAGGGGTTTATCTTTAGCAAATTCGTATGAATCAGGACCGTAGTCTGCGGTGGAAACGAGAATCCCTTTGGTTGCCCCTTCATTAACCACTGTCCCATACAAATCCCGAACCGCCGAAACACTAACAACATTCGTATATCTTTTTGCCTGTATTACAATCTTGCCGCCTCTGATCGGATCCGGATCGAAAGCAACCGCATCAACGCCTCCATCTCTACTGGCTCTTGTTACTTTAACTTCCCCGCCATGGCTCTTAAATTCTTTTTCAAATAATTCACGAATCAGATGTTCAAAATCTTCCCAATCCATCGCGGCCAAATTCGTTGATTCATCTAACTGGTCCGCAACATCATAACTATCAACGAACCTCTTATCGGATTTACTAATTTGTAGAATCGGCTTAACCGGACTTAATGCACTTAGCTTACTGCCGGCTATGCCCTTTAAACTCTTAAAACATGTTCTGGGATCAACATTTGCCAGATCAATGTCTGCAAACTGCTCCTTCTTGACTTGAATAGTTATGATGCAATTATTCTCTTCCTTGCCGGTCGCTTTATTGATTGCGTTAACCCAACCATTGAAAGAAACAGCCTCAATAGCATTCGCTCGATCCGCCTCAAAAAGCTCATGCATTGTTCTAAGAGCTATTTTATACATTGCTTCATCAAACATTTTTGTGACTTGATTTTCCGTAAGATGGGTTTCCTTTAACTCTTTCTTGGATGTTAAATATTTCACTTCTTTTAAGGTTGGAAAACACTCGATCGACGGTAATTGATACTCTACAATAAGTATTTTAGTTTCACTGCTGTACTCTAACTCAAAGCTTTTGGGAAAAGACTCGGGATACATCGAATTTTCCAACACCATTTCGCAATATTCCACAACGGAATCTTCATTTAGATTGAAATACGCTTCCTTCATCTCATCAATTTTTTTATTATATTCATCTTGTTCTTTAAGAAAAAAGTAGTATACCTATTCTCGTACTCTCTAATTTTTTGTTCTTTTTTCGCCTTGAATATTTTTTCTATGAAGGTGAGAACGGGTTCCTCTTTCCTAGGCTGGTCCGGGTACTCCCTTTTTGCTTTTGGGCTTGGCTTAGGCGGAATTTTTTCGGGAAATTCCTCGTTCTTCTTTAACACATCCCAATTCACGGCGTCATCGATAGAAAGCGTATGAATCAATAAATTATCAATCATGCTGATGGCCTCTTGCGCTTCTAAGGTCATTCTTGCCGCTTCTTCAATACTTGCTTCCTGTTCCGCAACCATCATACGTCTGGTCTCAAGCTTACTCCATTTTTCTTCCCACTTTAAAATCTGGATATCAATTTTATTTCGCAGGATATCCATCTCTGGTGCAGAAATAACTTTATGCTCGTTTAAACCGTTGTCATACATCTCTACAGAGTATTTCAATATGCGAGTACCTGCCTGATTCCAATGTGCTTGGGTATTTCCAATCTTTATACGATTGTTTTTCACCGAAATGAACCCCCATTTATTAAATTTAAGCGATACAATATTACAAATTTCTCCACAAAATACAAAATTCCTTGTCTTCAAAACGGTTTTGATTACCTATAATTGACAAACCAAAAACCGGGATGTAGGATAATACTTAAAACGAAGAGTTAGTTATTTGAACAACTTACTGTGAAGGAGGGAAATAAACCTATGGCAAAACCCAATGTTGTGACCCGTGAGGAGCTTTTGCGGGCCGCCCAGGAATGCGTCGTACAAAAGGGAATTGAAAAAACGACGCTGAAGGCGGTCGCCGAACAAGCGAAGGTGAGCCAGGGAACCGTCTTTTATCATTTCCGGACGAAAGAACAGTTGATGATCGAGCTGGTGCAAAGCCTGTGCGATTCCTCCTGGGAGTCTCTGCGGCAGAGCCATGCCAGCGTGGAAGAGGCGCTGCAATCGGCCAAAGAAAGGTGCGGGTACGACTCCACCTATCACCGGTTGTTTTTCGCTTCGCTGGCGGCCAGCCTGCATCTGGAACCCAACCGCCGGCGGTTGGGCGAGATGATCCGCGAAGAAAACAAACACCTCGCCGGAATTCTTGAAGACCACTGGGGAAGCAGCTCCCCCGTGGAGCAAATATCGATGGACCAATGGGGCATTTTGATGAACGCGATCATTGACGGGTTGGCCGTGCAAGCTTTGCTGGACGAGGATTTTCCTAAAGAGAAAACATTTGATGCGCTTCAGGCCATGTTTAATTTCATATCAAAAGGAGGGAGCTAATGAGAACCGGAACAGCAACCAGGACGGGGAACGGAGTTTTTCTGCTGTGGGGATTTCTCCTCTGGCTCGCGGCCACCGTCGTTTTTCATTTTTTGGGAGGCATGTTGATGGATGAGGAAAAGCCGATCAGCACGGCGATTTGTTTCGTTGCCGCCATCCCCTTGATCTGGGGGTGCATGATGCCGCTGTATTCCCTGCATCGCCTTTCGCCGTCAGAGCGGTTATGCCCCGCCGTCTATACCGTTTTGCCCGGGATGCTCCTTGACGCACTGTCGCTTCCCTTCCACCGCTTCGTCTTCCCGGGCATCACCGACAGCAGTATGCCGTTGTTGGCGGCTTGGCTGCTTTGGGCCTATGGATTAATAATTATAACGGGGATTCGTGCAAAAGGACACTGGGCATAAGCCAGTGTCCTTGACCGAAAATATTCATTGTTCCTTAATGCTGACAGCATCCCTGATGGCATTTGGCAAACTCCCGAGCTTGTTCGGAGTGCCCCCGTTCTTGTTCACGGCATAAACCCCGTCTGCGAACGTGTAATATACGTAATTCCCCAACGCTTTGACGTTTCTGATCCGCAGCCAGCCGGAATCAAAATCGAGGTCCGCGGTGGCCAGCCGTTTTTTCGCGCCTGTCAATATGTCAACCTTCCATAAGGATTGCGTCCACTTCAACTGATTTTCTTCGGTGTAATAAAGCGTTCCCCCGACCATGTCGAAGATCTGCATCCCGGGATCGTTTAGCTTGGCGACCGCCCTTTTGCCGGATCCGTCGAGGTTCATTTCGCGCAGCGTTTTAGCGCGGTTGTCCAGATAATAGATTTTGTTGTTGAAGATGATCGAATCGTTTACATCGGCATCTCCGGACAGTTTCTTTTGATGGCTTCCGTCCATACTCATGCGGTACAACGTCCAGCGTTTGTTTTCGTAATGGCCATAATAAATCCAATTATTGTATACATAACGGATGAAGCAATTCGCCTTGGACAGTTTTGTTTTTTTTCCGTTCTGCAGCTTATAAATGGCATAATCGGCATCGGCATCGGTGAACCAAATCACATCGTTTTTGATATAGGCGTTGTCTTTCATTAAATTACCCTTGCCGATCACATGGCGTGCGCCCGTGTCGTCGTCATAGTTGATCTTCACGATGTCGCCGTTCGGCCGATTAAAATAGAGATCCCCGTCCTGGCCCATCACGAGACCCAACTGTTCACTCTGGGGAAAATGGAAAGTTTTCAGGTTGCCGTTGAGATCGGCCCGGTAGAAATAATTTTTATCCACTGTCCCCAAATAATCCTGTATGTAAAAAAAGAGTCCATCCGTATATTCCACCCGATTCATTTCCTGCGAACGGATCTCCGAAGAAGGGCGGGTGTCAATGTCGATTTTCTCGACCGTCCCGTCGCCGTACATATAATACATCATTAATTCGCCGGCATAGATGGCCCTGGGCTGCAAACTTTTCTTTAAAGATGCCAGCACATCGCCGGAAATGTTTTTTTCGCCGTCGCTGATCACAATGATCCCGTCTTTAAAAAACAGCTTCTTCTGAAAAAGATCTTCGACCACGTTCCGCAGCGGCAAATAAGTCGTGCCGTTCACCGCTTGGCCCGGAGCGCTCATGACGATCTTCCGGTCATTGATGTAGAGCGCCTGCTCACCGATACGCGTTTTGGCCGTCTGGCCGTTGGCCGTAATCGTGATGTCTCCTGTTTTCGCGTTGAGCGACAATTTCGCGCCCAGTTGATCCGCCAGAAACCGCAAAGGGACTAATGTATTCCCTTTCTCCACAAAAGGGGTAACCCCGGAATTCGTTCCATCGATCCGGGTCATTTGGCCCTTGACGTAAGCCTTGGAACTGTCGATGCTTAAAACGATGGCATCGTTCAGATCCATTTCGGGGCGGCCATCCGATTCTGTGCCCGTTGTTCCGCCGGTCTCTTCCGCCGTATTATCGCTGCCCGTTTCCGTTAGGATAACGCCCCCCTCTTCCGCTGCCGGGGTTTGCGCTTCCGCCGCCAGGCCGCCGCTCATACAACTCAATAGTAAACTCATGATGACGATCACTTTTTTAAACAACCTGCGTTTCCTCCCTTTTTCAATCCATGCGTTCTGTAGTTGTTGATTTACTTTAATGCGGTTGCGTGCCAGAGTTAAGGATACTATACGTTCCCATGAAATTCCATAGTTCTAATGGAGGTCTGATGAAGCATTGAACTGTTTCTCTCGGGTTGGTAGAATATACCTTTAGAGAGTATTTTCACTCACGAAGGAGAGGAATGAATGACACCTCAACAGCAGGCGGCCATGGCATCGATGGCGGGTTGGCTGGCGCATGAAAACGAGCTCGGCCGGGAACCCAGCAAAATCGAAATCGCCGGGGAATTTGATTTGCACAGCATGCACTACTACATGTTCAAGTACAAAAAAAACTTGCTCGGCAAGTGGCTCCTGGGCGTATGCGGCGGCTATGAAGATCCGTCCGATACCGAGCATTGCGGCCATATCTTCAGCGAAATGCAGCCCTATGATCCGGCCACGGCCGAGCAGGAAGCGATCGCCATGGTCGAGATGATCCGCGAATATTGGATGAAGCGGGCGGCGGAACTGGAGGCCGCGGAAGCGCAAGTTCAGGCTCAGGCGGACGGCTCTGCCGGCAATGAAGAAGACGAAACATCCTCCGGAATTTTTAATGGGTTCGTGCTGCTGAATACCCATGAATGCGACCTGGAGTTGATTAAGGCCAACCTGTTGCAGGATTGGAATATCACCTACTCACAGGACGAGGATGAACAAGAATACCCTGAAAAGGATAAAGAAGGCACCTTGGTTTTTGAAGCGGAGGGCTGCACCTTGGCCGTCAGCTTTGTCGACGCTCCCGTACCGAACGGAGAAGCCGAGTTCCATGCCCAAGGCAACTATATGTGGCGCGAGGCGGTGGAGGTAACCAAAACGCATGTGGCTCAAATCATTGTGGCCACGTTTCCCCGCTCCGTCTCCCCGCTTGAGTGCGGCAAAATGTACGCCAAACTGGCGGCAAGCTGTTTGAAGCTGCCGAACGCGGTTGGCATCTATACGTCCGGTACCGTTTTTCAGCCGGAGTTTTTTGTGGAGTTAGCGGAAGTGATGAAGTCGGAGGACACCATTCCCCTGCTTAATTTGATTCATTTCGGATTGGTCGGTGGCGAAAAAGGAATCAGCGGTTACACGAACGGACTGGCGTCGTTCGGGAAGGATGAAATCGAAGTGCTGGACAGCCAGGCCCCGCCCGCCGAGCTGCGCGATTTCCTGATCGACCTCGCCGGGTATGTCATCGATCGGGACGTCACGCTTAGGGACGGAGAAACGATCGGCTTCACGGCGGAGCAGAAGCTGCCGATAACGCGCTCCGAAGGCGTGTATGTTGAGGGCGACAGCCTGAAAATCAAATTTTAACAGCGGTTGCTCAAGGCAGGGGGAAGGCCCCCTGCTTTTTTCATGAAAATTTGTGATCCTGCTTCGGGTCTAGTTGTAAAAGATACAGTTATTGATCGGAAAATGGAGCGGGGCGCTTGTTTAATTGCGAATCCTGCAATTAAATCCGCGCGATTCGAAGAACTGGCGCAGATATTTGGATGTAGTTGCAGGAAATGCAATTAAAGCATATGAATCCGCTTCTTCGTTGAAATCTAGTTGTACGTTTTGCAACTAATGGTGGTACGAGCCCTTGGGGAACTTTCATACCCGGCAGGCGTCGTTGTGCTTATTTCCCGCTATGGTATTCGGAAGAAGACGTCCGCAGTGAATATAACCCGGAGACGGTACGGTCCAGTCTTTCCTTAATCAGGATCGACGCGGCGTATTGGGCCGGAATCGCTTCGTAGCCGTAGTGGATCCCCGCCAGTCCCCCGGCGATGGCCCCGATCGTATCGGAATCCCCGCCCAAATTGGCCGCCCGCTGCACAACTTCGCTAAAGTCCGCGCTCTGCAGCAAAATATGGAGAACCCACCGGAACGTATGCACGACAAAACCGCTCGGCTCGCAGTCGGGGGCCGTTTCAAAAAGGCCTTCATATTCCGTCCCGGCCGTTTCAGCGAAAATGGCGGACCTTAAATCTTCACCGCGGAGCAGGCGGCCGGCAATCCGGTTATAGATCAGGCAGGCCTCACCGCAGCGCGGATCGTAGTGCGTCATCTTCGATTGCATGAGCGTCACCCGCTCCATGCCGGCGCTGTCCCCGTAAGCCAAAGCCACAGGCAGGCAGCGCATCAGGGAACCGTTCCCGGCGCTTTGCCCCAGATCAGCGTGTGCGTAAAAAGCGGCCTCAAACCAGTTGCCCTCGTAGCTTTCGAAGACGTGGCGGATAATGTTGCCGATGTCCTTCGGCCTCGAATTGTACCATTCCAGGAACAGACGCCCGATGGGCTCCATCGGCTCGGCCGGATTTTCCAGAATGCCTTCAGCCACGCAAAGCGTCATCATCGTATCGTCGGTCACTTCCCCCGGCGCAAGCCGCCACACCCCGCCGCCGATGATCTCCCGCAAATAACCGTACTGCGCCTTGATCTCCCTGGGGCTCATAAACTCCGTCGTCCCGCCGAGCGCATCGCCCACGGCCACGCCGTACAACCCGCCTTTGATTTTGCTGTATAAAATTTCTTCGTTCACGGCAACTCCCCCGTTTTTTCCGAGTTTAGACTGAAACATTTCGCGGTCACAGGCGTCAACTTACGCCGTCATATACCGAAAAATTCCCTCGCGGTTTGCGTCGTCATCTCGGCGACCTCCGCCGCGTTTCTGCCCGTGCAGGGGGCGATCGTCTCCACAATATGCGGCAGAAATGCAGGCTCGTTGCGCCGGTCCGCCGGCTTGTCCTTCAAATCCCGCGGGGTGAGGAACGGCGCATCCGTCTCGATCATCAGCCGGTCCGGCGGAATGATAGCGGCGAGGTTCTGCAAATGGCGTCCTCTCCGCTCATCGCAAATCCAGCCGGTAATCCCGATATGGAAACCCAGCGCAAGGTACGTCTTCAGTTCCGCCTCGGTACCCGTAAAACAGTGGACCACCGCCTTTTTTACCCCGTGCTCCTTCAGGATCGAGGTGAAGTCGGCGGAAGCTTCCCGCTCATGCAGGAACAGCGGCAGATTCAATTCGAGCGCCAAGCGAATCTGCTCGGCAAACCATTTGCGCTGCACATCGCGCGGGGAGAAATCCCGGTTGTAATCCAAGCCGCATTCCCCGATGGCAACCACCTGGGGAAGCTGTGCCAATTGTCTGAGCCTTTCTATCGTCTCCTTGTTGCAGCTCTTGGCGTCATGGGGATGAACACCCGCCGTAGTGTACAGTTTTCCCGGGTGGTCCGCCGCATAACGCGCCGCTTCTTCACTGCTTCGCAGGCTTGTCCCGGTGATAATCAGGGGCGCAACGCCCTTGGCTGCCGCCCGCTCCACCACCTGCTCCCGATCGCGATGAAACGAGCGGTGCATCAAATTAACGCCGATATCGATCGTTGTCATTGGTGGGTTCATAGTTAACCCCTCCTTCTTATCTTAAGGCCGATCAGCTCATGGCTTTCCCCGCTGCTTCGGCGTTTGCTCTACGATTCATTCCCTGTTGTCATTTTTCACCCTGTATCTGTGGATTCCAAACGGTACAGCATCCCGGCGGCACCCGGTCGGCCAGCCATACTTCATTGCCGGCATAATAAAAAGTAACCCCAAGCCGCTCCGCGTCTCGTGTGTCTATTTTAAGAATAACCAGCTCACCTCTGCGGCTGCCCGCAAGCGTGGCGAAATGAGTCCCCTCCGACAAATGCACGTACTGCCGGTTCATGGGCAGCAGCCCTCCTTTCAGTATAGACGGGAGGGCATATTTGTTGGTCCCATGGTACAGCACGGCAGGAGGCTCGCCCGGGGTGTAAGTTACCCGGTCATGACTATGGCCGTATCTTGCTCTAATCCGGTTGTCCTCGATCACAAAGCGCTGCTTATCCGAATTGCGGACTACCTGATCGATATCTTCACGGCTTACCCGTGACCACTTAGCCTGCGCCCGGATGGCTTTCAGAAGGGAATCCACCGGACATGAACCGTCCGCAGGATCGAGGACAAGCCTGAAATCCTCGGGGGTATGGCGGAGCATTTTGCTCATCAGCTTGCTTAGGCTTTTTTCCGTCGCCGGATTTAACATCGTTATCACTTCACTTTCTAGTTGCTTCCATTTATTGCATTATAACCTTTCCAGGGCGGTTTGGTCAGGAAAGTTTGGTTTAACACTACATTCCCGCGAGGAAGTCAGGTAGGTGACATCAAGATAATCGTGTAAAACGTACGCTAAGCAAAAATCAAAGCATTATTGCATGAACTTGCGTAAGCTAAGAAATATTTTGAAACGAAACAACATAGCGGGTATAATAAAACTCATCAACTGGGCGTATGCGATAGCTCAATATAATCCAAAAGAAGCAATCTCCCTGCTTTGCGAGGGCCGATGAGATTGCTTCTTTCACTTTTTGTAGTGAAACAGCTCGTCAAGCAGCTAATCGCAGACAAATACGCACACGAAACGTGGAACCTTCAGAGATAGAAGTATTTCTGGGCTTGGAGAAATATTTTGTGAGATTGCGATACACTGTAAACAGGAGGGATTTTTATGATATCTAACCGGAGCGCCCAGATCGGTCCGCCGCGTTTCGGCATTGCCGTGCATGCCCTGATCTTGCTTGCCAAATGCGAGAGACCGCTTTCCAGCGCGGCCATTGCCAGCCATGTCCAATCACATGCCACATTCCTCCGCAGGGTATTGGCACAGCTCACGCACACCGGTATTGTCGAAGCGAGAGAAGGACGGAATGGGGGCTACTATCTGAAGCGCCGTCCGGATCAAATTACGCTGGCGGATATATTTTTGGCTGTAAAATCGGATTGCTGCGAACAAGAGGTTCAAGAGGACTGCGCCTCGGGCCAACAAAAGCTCGAAGCGATTATGGGAGAAGTGCAGAAGCAGGCTGTCGAACTGCTCAAGCAGCATACGTTAGCCGATTTGATGCAAGAATAATTACCGGATTGCAATGTGAGCCGGAACGTTATATACTGTACTCAGTTAAGTTGCAGTTTAAAATTCGACTGCATTTTATTTTGATATATACTGTGCCTGAATATAGCACAGTAATTATAAGGAGGAGAGAAGCATGTCCGTTTCACAATCGTCCCAGACGGTAGAGCAGCAGCAGTTTTTCAACGTTATTCAGGAGCGGCGGTCCGTCCGCAGCTATGATCCCGAGGTAAAGATTTCGCGGGAGGAAATGAACGAAATCTTGCAGCAAGCTACGCTGGCTCCTTCAGGCGCCAATCTGCAGCCGTGGCGGTTTCTCGTAATCGATTCGCAGGAGCTGAAGCAAAAACTGCTTCCGATCGCCTTCAATCAGCAGCAGGTGATTGAGGCTTCGGCTGTCATTGCGGTACTCGGAGATTTGGAGTGTTATAAATTGGCCGAGAAAATTTACGGAATGGCGGTCGATGCGGGTTACATGCCTGCAGAGACGGCTAAATCGTTCGTGGAACGCTATCAAGGGATGTTCGCGAGCATGCCTAAGGAGACTATTCGCCGATCCGTATCTATTGACGGTGGATTGGTATCCATGCAGCTTATGCTTGTCGCCCGCGCTAAAGGCTATGATACGGTCCCGATGGGCGGCTATGACCAGGCTAAATTTGTAGAAGCGTTCGATATTCCGGAGAGATACGCTCCTGTTATGCTTATCGCCATCGGTAAGGCGGCGAAGCCCGGACACCCGACGGTAAGATTGCCGATTGAGGATGTCGCTTTCTTCAACGAAATGCCTAAGGCATGAAAAGGGCTTTTTTCGTAAATAGCGGCTGGTGCAACCGTTAAATTTCCAGCGGGCTACCTAGTACCCGCTCGAAGCCTGAGCTTTGGCGGGAAATCTCGAAAGTTTCCGGGCTTCAAGGCACCTTGTGCTGGACAACCTCTCGCCCCCTCATGGTATACTGCCTGTAATACGCGGAAAAGGGTGGTTAGGTAACCATGTGGAAAGAATTTAAAGCCTTTGCTCTTAAGGGCAACGTACTGGATCTGGCCATCGGGGTCATTGTCGGCGCCGCTTTCGGGAAAATCGTCACCTCTCTGGTAGAAGACATGCTGATGCCGGTGATCGGCCTTTTGATGGGCGGCATTGACCTTAAAGGACTGCAATTCCAATATGGCGACACAATCCTGAAATACGGTGCATTCCTTCAGACCATCATCGACTTCTTTATCGTCTCCTTCTCGATTTTCCTGTTTGTTAAAGGCATCAATAAACTGAAACGCAAAGAAGAGCCGAAACCCGAAGCGCCGCCGGCGCCGTCCAAAGAAGAGCTGCTGCTGACGGAAATCCGGGATTTGCTGAAACAGCGGCAGGTCGAGTAGAACAACTGCAACTGAAGCAACTGTATGGAAAATGAAAGCAACCACAGCCGAAAAAAGAGTGCCTTGAGCAGCAACCAATCTGTCGCGTTCGGGCACTCTTTTTTGCTTGTTACAACCGCGGATCGATCTCCCGCTCCTGCGCCACCTCAAACAGCAGATTGGCGGCGATTTCCTTATACGCCGTATGATCCGGCGATATGTCGGCGAAAGGTACGCCGAGCAGTTGCATCCCAAGCCGGTACTCGCTTAGCGAAGTGCGCAGCTTCTGGTTGACGTTCTTTTGCTTCAGCAGCTTGCGGTACTTGTGCGGGAACCTGTAGTCGTACCCGTAGATGATGGAGAGGTACTCGGGATTGCGCACCTTCATATAAGGCACGGTCTTGCCGTTCCACACCTCCGGTTTGATGACGACTCCCTCCATATGCTGCTCCAGCGTCAGCTTGGCGAAGTAGCTTTCCGCCCGCGCCAGGCAATCCGGTTCGGACAGATTGAGCGAAAGCGCCTCGTCCGCGGAAAGAAAACCGTACATCTCGGACGTCTTCCACTCCGGCACTTGCTCCCGGCCGTCTTCATAGACGATTTTCAGCACGGCAAAAGCCTTATACTCCATTGCCCCGTCCTCCGCATAAAGCTCCAACTGCCGCTTGTAAGTCGCGTAAGCCTCCAAATGATCCGCCAGCGGAACATGGGATTCGCGGATATCATGCATGGGCTTGTAGTTCTGGTAAACGCTCGGCCCATACTTCTCACTAAGATCGGATTTCGCCATACGGAACTGATCCCGTTCAAAACCGCTCGCCTCATACTCCTTGTTCAGCTTGGCAAAAGCCTGTTCAAACCCGGTTTGCGCCAGGAACGCAAGCTCCGTTTCCAACGCCTTCTCGATCGGCTTAAACTGCCGCTCGATCAGCCCTTCGCCCAGCGCTTTCCACGGCAAAAGCTCGCCGTCCAGGATCAGCATGGCGATCCCCTGTTCTTCCATATACCCGCCGAATTTATCCAGCAGCTTAGCGTAAATGGACGAAAGGTCCGCCTTGTTCACCTTGTAGCCGTTCCGGCTGACGGCAAAACATTGCTCCGGGTCTTTATGCAAATAAACATTGCACCGCGAACCCATATATTTCGGCTGCAGGACGACCTGCCCCACGCCGCGTTCCTTGAAATAATCCAGTCCGCGCGCCAAGGATTCGAGCTCGTTCGCCGCCTCGTCCTTGTCCGCCGGGGACATCGTGCCGGAGATGAAGTTGATTTTGTGCCGCGAGCAGTAATGCAGCCGGCGCAGTTCTTCTTCCCCAAGTTCCCCGACCGACACCTTCCGCTCTTCCTTAAACAGCGATGGAAGCTCTTCGGCGATCGCCGCCCGCCCCGCCTTCCGCGACTTCAAAAACGGCTTATACGAGATGCTGACGGAAGTCAGCAGGTTGCCGTGTACGCTGCCGGTATCGATATGGATTTTGTTGCGGATGCGGAATGGCTGCTTGGCTGCCACGTGCCCGAATACATGGTAGGGGTGATTGTTCACCGCTTCCTCCTGTAAAAAAGCCAGCTGCCCCTCCAGCGGCGCCTCCCGGTCAATCCGGAAGTTCCGCTGATGCCGGGCGGAGTTCGTATCCAGCTTGCCGATGTACTTATTCCGGCACGGCGCATGAGTAACGTAGAAGGATGGTCCCTTGGTCCCCACATAGCGGTAAAACGGCTGCGACGCCGCCACCAGCTCCAGGAATCGGTCCAGCAGCGCCGCATCCTGCCGCAGCACCTGAACCGAATCGAAATACGTATGCAGCAGTTCCTGATCGACGCCGTTGATTTCGCCTTTCAAATACTTGTCGACGAAGTTCTCATGGTTCCCCAACACAAAGTAAAAATGCTCCCGGTTCTCGTGCAGAAACCGGATGATTTCCTCCGTTTGCTTGCCCTTGTCGATCCAGTCGCCCGCCAAAACGAGCTTGGTATGCCGCAGCTTCTCCGCCGCCACCAGCTTGCCGTCCTCCAGACGGTACCCGTGATCGCGCAGCAGTCCCCGCAGATCGTCCACGCATTCGTGCACATCGCCGATGATGATATATTGCTGATCCTGCGGGAGTACGGTGCTCAAGTAATCGTCAAGGTTCTCGATCACGACGCGGTACTCCGGATTCGCTGTTCCTTCACCCGGAAGGTAGAAATCTTTAGCACGGACCTTGTGAACTTTGCCGTAACCTTCGCGGGCCAGCGAGCCGAGGACATCTTTTTTCAGCCGGTTGATGTGGTTTGTGATCAGCTTCTTGGAGCGCTCCGAGGCATAATAGTCCTCCCGCTTGCGGTAATCGAAGACGATGACCTCCAGGTTGTAATTGTTCTGAACGGCAATGTCTTTCACTTTCGCCCGGAAATCCTCGGACAGCCCAGTCGTATCAACCACCACAAACTCCGCGTTGATCGGAAAAGAGGTCGCCAGCTTCAGTCTTTCAAACAGCAGGCGAAAAGCCTGCTCGCTCGCTTCCAGCATCACTTGATCGTATTTATCGTATTCGTATCCAAGGAGCTCCTGGCGAATCCCGTCGGAGGACAGATACTGCACGTTAGCCTTGATATTCCGGCTTCCGTCCTCAAAACGCAGCCGTGGCATCAGCACTTCCTTGGCGAAGGTGGTTTTGCCGCATTCGGTCGAACCGACCAGCATAAAAATCGTATGGACCTTGGTTTGGATTTCCATCGCTTTAGGCCCCCTTTTTCTTGAGAATGACGCCCTGTGTCGTCTTGATATGGTCGACCCCGTCCCCGACGGCCACAAATTCGAAATGCAGCTCCGTATCCCGCAGCACCTCGCCGATCCACTGCCGGAACGAGGCTTCGCCCATTTCCCATTTATGGTCGTCATGCCGGAATTCGCTCAGCTCGTAAAACCGGTTGAAATCCGCGTTGGGCGTCGTGACGATGAAACGCTCAAAATCGACTTCCGCACAAATTTGCCGGATCAGCCGCCCCGCCTCGTCCTGGCTCATATGCTCAATCACTTCGGTGAGGATGACATCGACCTGCTCCCCGTTGTAACTCTCCAGGAAGTAATCGATTGAGGCGAACGTGACGAGGTTATCCAGTTCTTTTCGAGCGGCCTTGCGCCCAACTTCCGCCAGCAGTTCCTCGTTGATATCGACCGCGTAGTAAGTCCCCTCGATTTTTCCAGCAAAAGGAATCGCATAAAAGCCTTCCCCGCATCCCACATCCAAAATCGACTTGTCGAAGGCCAGCGCGTTTCCGATATAGTTCCGCCGCTGCAGCGCCGTACCGCCATAGGCGAACTGGATGTCGTAACGGTCTGTCTTCTCCAGCTCCGCCTTGTACCTGTTGAAGCGGTCCCTGGAAGAAAGAAAGTTCCGTACGAACAAACTGCGGATGTAGAACGGCGCGTTGATCACGTTTAAGCTTTTGATGTACTTATCCAGAATGCTGTCCGAGATATCGATATACTCATTGCCGAACATGGACAGGAACAAGCACAATACGCTGACGGTGTGCAGCAGCAGGTACAGGCTTTTCCCCGTCTTGACGGTGAGCGAGTAACTCTTATCGGCCTGATGGGTAATTTCAAACGTAAATTCCTTCAGATGCTTGGCAAAAAATTCGATGTACCGGACCCGCTCGATATGAACCATATTGATGAAAAAAGTATGCTCGTAGCCCTCCGTATCCCGCGTATCCTGCGCTTTTAACGGGGCGGAAAAAAACTCGCCGATCGCGTTCAGCGGGAACAACGGCGTGTTGTACCGCGATACGTTCAAATACTCGAAGTTCTCCTGTTCGTGCTGCTTATATGAAATGTCGTTGTCGGCATCTTTAAAGTACACGTTAAAGGTGTGCTCGCCGGTATACCAGCCGTACGCCATGCCTTTGCGGATGGAGCGGAGCAGCATCCCGGAGTGCGGATTTTTTTTGATCAAAAAAGAAAATTGCGGATTCGTAGACCTCACCTGGATGATCGCCATGGGAATCCCTCCTGACTTCACTAAATTGCGGCTACCCCCAGACCTCATGCAGGGTGGAGCGGAATATGCCGTTCAGTTGTTCAACGTCGGGCTGGGCTTGCCGGGCCTGCAACTTGGCGGCCGCTTGCTCGAAATAAGCCAGGCGCTCTTCCAAATACGTGTGGATCGGCTGCAGCTTCGGCTCCATATCAAGCTCATCCCCGGCCTTCTTGCGGGCCAGCAGGTGTTGGATCGTGTCCATTAACTCGCTATTCGCGGGGACCAGGTCCTGAACCAAGTCCTCAAACTCCACCGGCGGCATCGTATCGTATTTCTCGATCCAGCCGCAGGCCAACACCGGCCGCAGGACGTAGAAGTATTTTTTGAGCTTCACCCGTTCCCCTTGCAGGTAACCCCGGAAGTTTCCTTTTGCCATTTGAAGATAGTGGTACATACAGGATTTGGGCGAAAAAGTTAACGGGGAAATCCGGCGAATTTGTTCGGCGGCGGAATATTGCTCCATATATTGTATCGGCGAATGCAGCCATTCCAGCAACGGCGGGTTCGATTTGTGAAACAGAACCAGCGCTTTTTTTAAATCCCAACCGTTGATATCGAGCTGGTCGCTGATCGGGCGCTCGATCACGTCCCGGCCTTCGTAGATCGACAAATACCAATCGGCCGGCCGGATATAGAGGAAGCGAACATCATAATCGCTGTCCCGCGAAGGAAACCCCCAGGCCCTGCTCCCCGATTCGCAGGCGTACAGAATGCGCACCCCTTCTTCCCGTTCAATGTTATGCAGCTCGTTTAGGATCGTTGGATGGAAGTCGGATGGATTGGTCATGGGAGGTCACTCTCCTTACTATTACTGATATGTATGGCCATGGACTTCCTCGTCCATGGCCGTTCTATAGGTACGGTCACCTATTTATTATGTTTGCTCAAAGCGTCCAAATCCAGTGTTGCGACCTGCTCCGTCATGGAGGCGTACCCGTGTATGGATTGGGCGATATAGGACAACACCATGTCGCTCCAGCCGTAAATGTAGAACGTATTGCGGTCCGTCTGCGGGACCAGGGCATGGCGGTACGGGGCGATGTCGACGATAAACGCCTTCACTTCCGGGTTCACCTTGGCCCGGTACTGAGCCAGTACCTGATAAAAAGGACTGCCGCTGTTCTGCTGTTCGTCCGTGATGATGATGATCTGATCCACGCGCTTGCGCTCCTGCAGCAGCTTGCGGACCGGCGCACCGGTATCCGTCCCGCCGCTCGCGCGGATGTGCTCGGCTTGCCCGAGAATGCTGTCCCGCTTCGAAGGTTTCGCGTCGTGGACCTCGTGGTTGAACAGCCAGAACAGCGAGTTCCCCCGCGTCTTCTTATACAGCGCCAAGGCAAAAACCGCGCCGATCTCCAAATACTGTCCTTGCATCGAACCGGAGATATCCAAAAAGATCGCGGTGTTGTCGCCCAGCTCCGGCAGATTGCCGAAGGTCAGATCGGCCGCGTCCCGCAGCGCGTCGCGCAGCTCCGGATGCTCTATTTGGCGGAACGCCGTAGCGAAGCGAAACGGCAGGATGCGCGCTTTGCGCAGCGCCTCCGCGTCGGTCAGCCGCGCGACCACGTAATCCAGATGCCGCTGCTCATCCAGCACGCCCGCCCGGTCTAGCGTGTTCAAATGGCGGAGCAGCGCGAAGGTCGGCATCTGGTACAGCAGCGCCTCCCAGACAGCCTTCGACGGCTTGATCGCGCCGGTCACCGTTTCGTACGGCAGCTTGCCGCGTTCGATCCAGGCGATCTGCTCGTTTTCGCCTTCGGCCTGCTTCAAACGCTCCAGCGCCTCCACCTGCGGCAGCAGGCCAAGGTTGGCCTCCAGCCCGCGCAGGTAGCGGAACAGCGCCTGCTGCTTCAGGTCCGCCGGCTTCGGATGGGCGGTGGCGATCACGTCGCCCAGGCTGTAGCCCCGGCCGCGGCCGTTATACTTCAGCGCCCAATATTCGCTCACCTCGGCGAGGAAGCGGTTCACCTGGCGCTTGACGGCGCGGCCGCCTTCGCCCCGGCCCTGTCCCTTCAGGATCGTCAAGAAGTCGGACAGGTCGGACGGGATACGCACTACCTGGAGGAATATCCCCGCGAACAGGTCCGGACGATAGGCGGACAACACGGCCAGGCCAAACAGCGGCTGCAATCGCATTAGGCCTGCGGTGCGCGCATACACAATCGCTTTTGCCATAAAGGTCGGGTTTGCCGCTGCCATCTCGTGATGCAGTTGCTCCGCATCGCTCAGCAGTTCATTTTGGTCGGCATAAAACGTGTTGCTCATTGTATTGGTCAGCAGGATCTGCAGGTATTGCTCTTCCGCAGATCGCGTATAAGCCGGGTAATGGTCTTTGTTGCGTGTCGTCGGTCGCATGGAACCGAACAGTTTTTGCGCGAAACTCATGGTTAAAACCTCCTGCCCGTTTTCACAAGAAAACGGCAAATCAAAATGGATAACACCGGTGAAGAATTGGTGGAATAGGTCGGTGCAGGAGTCGAACCTGCCATATTGCCCGGATATTCCAATGGTCGCTTTGGATGCGAAGTAACCCATTCCGGCGCCTCACCGGCGTTATGCGGTTTTGGCAAAACGCACGCAAGGGAAACTGCTTTTCGAAAAGGTTGCCTTGTGCCGCTTGGCACAATCGGATACTAATTCCCTAAACTAGTCGAAGTAACCCTTTCTGGCGCCTCGCGTTTGTTTTTGCCCGTTTGGTTAAAGCTCGCTCGAAGAATAAGGCGGACAGGCACATAAACTGCTCTACCCCTGAGCTATTCCGCCAACCGGCGGAAGTTGGATTCGAACCAACGACCAGTCGCTTAACAGGCGAAGTATCCCGTCCAGGCGCCTCGGCGATCTTTAACCTGCCGGCCTTCGCCTTGCGGCGATGACCTTGTGTACCTATCTTCGCTCATATTGTTGCCCGCGAACATGGCGAAAGTATTACGACAGAGAAAAAAATAGCCCCCGTCCCATTTTAAAGAAGTGTGAAAAAACGCTTTTCAACTTCGCTTTTTTATGGGCAGGGGCTATATTTAATGTTTCACTCCATCATTATGGATTGATCTCAACCAAAAGTGGATCGGATGATTTATGTTGATAAAGTTGCTTTACGGCATCCTCAATTTCAGGCTCTTTGATTTCAATGTCGATAATCTCCGTTTGCTTCGAGATAAGAGCCAAAGCCTCCACAATACTAATTTCTTCTTTACGAAAAAGAAATGATTTTTGGAGCCCCTGGTCTTGTAACAACACTAAACGCGGGTCGCTCACGGATATGTCAGGCTGTCCGACTTTTACCACCAGTTGATGCCCGTTGGTAAATCGGTTTTTAAATTGTTTCAGGGTACCGTCGAATATGAGCTTCCCTTGGTCAATCGTGATAATTCGATCACATATGTAATCAATGTCCTTCATATCATGCGTTGTTAAAATAAAGGTCGTATTTTTTTCCTGGTTTACTTGACGAATGAACTCTCTGATTTTGGCCTTTACGGCCACATCCAATCCGATGGTAGGTTCATCAAGATACACGATTTCCGGGTCATGCAATAAAGCAACTACAATTTCGGCGCGCATTCTTTGGCCCAGGCTTAATTGACGGACCGGTGTTTTCAGAAAGGAGGACATTTCCAACAATTCGATATAAAATTCAAAATTTTTGCGGTATTGCCGTTTGTCAATTTTATAAATCATCCTAAATAAATCAAAAGTCTCTTCCATCGGTAAATTCCAATAAAGCTGGGTACGTTGGCCAAAAACTACTCCGATTTTTCTGGCATTTTCCCGGCGATTTTTCCATGGAACCTTTCCTTGAACTCGAATCAAGCCTTCGGTAGGCACCAAAATTCCCGCCAACATTTTAATAGTGGTTGACTTCCCGGCACCGTTTGCCCCAATGTAGCCCACCAGTTCCCCCGATCCAATCGAAAAAGAGATATCATCCACAGCTTTTTTCCATTCGTATTGACGTTTAAGTAGAGAGAGTATGGCAGGGCCTTGATTAGGGGTACGGTTGATTAAGCGGAATGCCTTACTTACATGCTCGACCTCAATTAATGACATGGTTCTCCTCCTATGATCCGGTGCCTTGATAACTTCTGATTCCAACCCTCCAAAACCCGTACGCGAGTGTAAATAACACAAGTCCGACGATGGGGGTCACAAACTGAAATACGGGACTGAAAAAGCCAAAATCCTGTTTTTTTAAAAAGTATTGTGCCGGATAAAAGTTAATAAACGCATACGGTAAAATCAGAGTTAGGAGTATCTGGATAAATCCATGATAAATGGACAACGGATAACGAATGAAGTTTTTCGCCTGAAAAAACAACAACTCTCTAATCCCCCGGCTCTCCGTAAACCAAAATGAAGGGACGGCCGTAATAATAAGCCCCGCTCCTTGAATTAAAGCTCCGCCCAACAAGACAAGCACCAAGTATACGAAGCCTACAAACGTCAGTTCGAGTTGCAGCCGCTGAAAAGCCAGCCCGATCACAAAGATGGATAATATCAAATGGCTTAGGTATCCGGTATTGAATTCGCGGCAGGACAAGTATAAAAAGCTGTTTAATGGCTTTGTCAGTATCTCATCAAAAGTCCCCTCTTTAATCATGAGCGGTAAACCGGAATTAATGCTAAAAAAGAAAAAGCCAGCTAATGCATATGAACACAGATTCAGTCCGTACAAAAATATCACTTGATCCGGAAGCCAACCCTGAATCGTTTGAAATCGGTTGATTACAATCCAAACCAATAGAAACTCCGCCCCATATGAAGCGAACTGTGCAGTGACTCCGATCAAGAAAGCTTTCCGGTATTCCAGGATCCCCCGTAGACGCAGATTTATAAACTTAATATACAAAGATATGTACTGCATGTATATTAACCCCCGTGTACAACTACTTTTTGCTTGGCTCTCCACCAAACAAGCCGTTCAAAGACATATAAGACAATTAGCCACACAAATTGCACAGCTATGATTCCCCATGCATCCCCCCATGTCCTGTTTCCCAAATAAATGGAGATTGGTTCAAAAAAAGTGAGGCGGAAGGGTAAGACCATACTGATATTTTGCAGCCAACCGGGGTAAAACCATAACGGAATAGTCGAACCGGAAAACAACTCGAAAACAGCGCCGACAAAAAACGGAATATACCAGGAAGTTTCCAGCCAAAACACAAACAAAGCAATGATGTACTTGATATAAAAGGAGATAAGGACACCCAAAAGGACGCTTCCCAGAAAGAGGATACACATGTCCATGGATATAGGGATTTCAACGCCATAACACAAAATCCCTATCAGCACCGCGGGCAGCGTAATAAACAGAACTTGAAAAACATTACTGCCCAAATCTTCAGCAAATACATAGTTTTTAAAATTTACCGGCCGTATAAAATCGGCCACGATGGAGCCGTCTTCAACCTTCCGGCCAATCTTTCCGGCAGCCTCGGAACGAGTAAGATTAAACAGAACACTGGAAATAAAAACATAGGTAATCATCTGCCCCACATTAACTGTGTTAGTATTCAATGAGGAACTGCGGTATAGGGCTTGCCAAACATTGACTTGCACAAAAAGAACCATGATACTTGCGATAATGGAAATATAAAAGTCGAATTTATAGGCATATCTGTCTTTAAAAGCAAGTCGGAAGTAGGTTAAGAAAAGAGACATCTCTTTCCCTCCTAAGAAGGTAATCGGATAAGGACAGGGCATAAACAATTGTATTCGATCCTATGTTCATACTTTTCAATATATAAATTTAACGGCAATTTCCCGTCTTCTTGGATTAGTGCTAATTGGGAATTGGGAAGATATAGACGGACTTCCAATGATCCCTCCTCCTCATTCAATCTTATGTCCTCTTCAGTGTCCATTTGTGTTGATGTACCAATATCGATTTCCCGCTCAGTGCATCCAAAAAAAGTTTTTCGGTCGCAGCCGAATTCAAAACTAATGATATCTTTAGCGGAAAGCGCACTGACATGATGAATCATTAGTTTCAGTTCCAACCCTTCCATAATTAAGGTAGCAACTAACGTATAGCTCAGCCGTTTATGATTTGTGCTTTTCTGAATATCCTGTAATGCTGATAACCGACTGGATAAATCGGCTGAATCATTTGTGGCCGCTATTCTCTTATTTATTCTCAGATCAAAATCGTTATCGGCTAATTGTGCGATTACATAACTAAATTTGTCGTTTAGTAAAGTATGCTTTAAATCATCGGGGAAAAACCAGCTATGGAAGTTCCAAAATAGAACTTGCGGAAACCGGTTCATGGAATGGCTCAATAACCGCCTAAACGGATTTACGTTGTATAGAAGTTCAAGCGCGTATCCTGCAAAATCCATAGAATGATGGGCATCGAAAGCTTCGATCAATTCCTTGAGGAGAGACTCGTCATATTCCGGCAAGTCTAGCAGCATTCTTACCTCCAGCAGCTCTACAAGCTTAAAAACCGGAAGTTTATCTATGCGGGTAATATAATCTCTGAAAATATTTGCGCATGCAATCAACACGCTCAAGGTAACATTTGGAGCCAAGATATTATCATCAACAAAAATAGAATTTTTGACGACAGCCTGATAGTCCAACTTCTTCATAAAGCGAAATCCGTTTTGGGTCAAGTCATTATTGTGTTTGACCTGATCGATATCATCCGGGTAAGTAATAACAGGAACTAATTTATGCAGGTCGATATAGAGATTACCCCTGTACAAATCAGCCTCCTCATGCTCTGTTTCCCCCTTGAATTCAACGAAATTGTTTTTCAACAAGCATTGTTTTAAATATTTTGGATTCTCGTATAACAAATCGATATCCATGCTTTTTTTGAGCGGAATGCGGCCATTGCTCGACAAGTGGTTGCTGAAACCCTTGATTACAACGAGCGGAAATGGCAGCTCCTTGCTTAAATCCCGTAAAAAGCTCCAACGACTCTGGAATGTATAATCAATCTCTTTCAGCGTATTGGCTAGATCCTGGTTTATTCCATTTAGTAGCTCCCCGCGGCCCTGTAACTTATCGTAAAAAAAGGAATGGAGCTTATGTGTGTTTACAAAGCGGCGAATCTCCGCAGGAGGATCATTAACAGGATGCACTTTTTCGGAATTGCTGTCAGGGCAGCCTAAAATCCATTCATAAAACAACGAATTTTCCATCGCCAATCTCCTTATTTAAAATAGTCAAACACATAGTCAACGTTTTCTTGCTATGCATTTCCAATGCGCTGAAATAACCGGACCTGCGGGGAAGCTCACCGTTTCTTTTTTCAATCCCAAACTTACCATATCAAAGCCTTTGAAAAGGGCCTCCAGATCCTTTCTTTCCGCGAACCAATGCGGTATTCCCGGATCTGCTCCGATATCGGATACAAATACTTGCTTCTCAATTTCCTCTCCTACTCCAAATTTCCAATCCTCCGTCGACAGAAATGTAGCAAATACCCAGCCCTCTTTGCGCAAAACCCGATACATTTCGTTCACCATTTCTATTACATCTTTGAATCGTCCATGATAAATCGAATTAATGGCCACACAACCGTCTGTAGTCTGATCGGCAAAAGGCAACTCACTGGAATTTATTAAGCAAGTCGTTAAATTAGTTAAATGTCCATAATTGTTCTTAATGCTTTGTAGAGGCTTATCCGCCACATCGATAGCAGTGACCTTAAAACCCAGCTTGGCCAAAGCAAT
Source organism: Paenibacillus oralis (assembly GCF_003863965.1). Taxonomy (GTDB): domain Bacteria; phylum Bacillota; class Bacilli; order Paenibacillales; family Paenibacillaceae; genus Fontibacillus; species Fontibacillus oralis. The sequence goes on along the minus strand of NZ_RRCN01000001.1, from coordinate 2,339,368 downwards.
GGAAATTCTGCCAAAGGAACACCCTATATCGATTATATGCTCCTGCGGCTTCCGTATTAGGGGCAAAATTTCGTTTAGCTCCGACGTGTCCCCGCTGTCGATCCAGAGGTTTTGATTGTATATATCCGTCCAGCTCATGATATGACCACACTTTCATCGATTAAATCGGATAAGGAAACCAATATCTCCTTGGTTTTTGCAAAATCTTCAACGGGCAATCGCGTTCTCATCCGTTCAGGCTCTATCAGACATGGGTAAGCATATCCCTCAGGATCAATAGACAAACTATACAGGCCATAATGACACGGGAATTTGGGGCATTCATTGCACAATTCGCGATTGTACTTCTGCTGGCCTGCACCAACCAGATGAATCTCATTCCCTTCATGACGGTGGTACACCAGGATCGGCATTCCCGGACTCTCTAACGTCTCCTTGAAGGGGGACGTTTGGTCTAGGTATTCCTTTATAGGCGCGATATCTACCCGTTGTTTATTGCACGAGGAAAGATCCGTATCAATTTCGAACAGTTTAAGCTGGAGCAGATTCCGATCGCAAAATTGAATAAGTGACTCGGCGTGCGGCAAAGTATCCTGCGTTACTACCGAATGAAGGCGGATAGCGGCCCCCTTCGTTTGAAGATAGCCGATTCCCTCCAGTACGCGGCTTAAGTAATCGGTTCCCGTAATCCGCCTGAATAGATTGGAGTCGATTGTATTTATGTTGACTTTAATTAATGAAATGGGAAGCTCCCATAGAGGCAAGCGCTTAGTGATTAGTGAGCCGTTGGTCGTTAAATGAATGGAATCTCCTACTTTGCTTACGGCATCACCTACGATCTCGCAAATATCTTCCCGCAAGGTAGGCTCTCCTCCAGTAAAATTCACCCGCGAAGGTTGAATATCCGCGAGAACGCGAAATAATGCACCATACCAGCCAGCTGGCAACTCTTGCCGTTTGGATCCTTCATGCCGCCAAGCACCACAATAGTAACAGGAGTAAGTACAACGCCGGGTTAATTCAATGAAAATGGCCGGTTTCATAGGCTGCCTGTTCCTTTCAAATCGTCATACAAGAGAGGGAAGACTTTATTGAAAATTATGTTATGCTTTTCCTCCATTTCTTGAGCTCCATCCACAATATACATGTTCTCCTTCCGGGCAAGCTCATGGAACTTCTCGGAAATGATTTGAACGTTTTGGATGTCCCTCATTAAGGGACTCTTCCCATCGACACGCTGTTGATTTCTTTCATAGCTCATACTTGGAGGCGTGTGCAAAAATATAGCCAAATCGGGCGCCGGAATCGAACTGTACAGCAGACGAACAGTGGCTTCCTCAACCCAAAAACCTCTATATACGATATCGTCATACCAGTACCTGTCCACCACCAGATGGATTCCCTCCGATAAAAGAGGTTTCAGGCACTCGTGGTAAACCTGAAGACACCCTCCGGCAAATACAGAAGTAACTGCCATTGCGTTTTCGCTATTTTGAATCGCTTCCGTATATACAAAGTCATGCATTAGCGGAAATCTGTTTTTCCAATCTATGCACAGCCTGGTAAAAATCACATCGTATTTTTTTAACTCGGTTATTTTTTGCTTTGCTCGTTCCCCATAGTCTTCCGCTTCGAATTGCAGCCCGATGCAGTTTATCCCCATCTGGCTTAATTTTTTTTTCAGAAGCTCCAACTGCGTACTCTTTCCGGCACCGTCGAGTCCGCTGATGCTAATGACTTTTCCCATCATGAGACAAAACCTCCTTTACGGTATAAATTGGACAAGGCGCCAAAGGATCCTCTGCCAGGCGATAATCCTCGCCGTGTACGGTAAGAAGAGCAAGACAGCCCTGCCCTTCGTGAACGCGGCAAACTGGATATGGGAGACGATAGCCGTTACTGATGACTTCAGCTAACAGGCAGCAATTGTATTCCGTCCCGTCACAGTCGTAAAAGCCTCCTTGTCCGCATGCTTCAGGGGCTTCCCCATCGGAAAATCCATATTGCAGATATACTCTGCTATTCAGCCGACCGCATGCCTCCTGGAAGCTATCGACAAAATCCAGCCAATGTTTTTTGAAAATCCTGCTCTCCGCATTCCGCCCTAAAGAAACGGGAAACAGGATTTGAATGGAGTCCACTTTAGGCAGATTATTGATCTGCTGCATGATACTCGCAACATCGGTATCAAACGGATAGACATATACTTGCAACTTGTATCCCAGATTGACCAGTTGAGCGATCGAAGCCATTTCGCATTTTGTTGTTCCATCCAGTGAGATGCTAAAGGTGATGCTCTGATCCGAACGAAGCAAACTGGTTCTTAAATTGCTTAACCGGCTCAAGTTCCGCTTGATTAAGGTTCCATTGGAAACAACATTAACGGAAGCTTCGGAGCGAACAGCCATTTCCATGAAATCAAAAAGCAAAGGATGCAAGAATGGTTCGCCACCGGAAAGGGTGACTCTATCCGGTTTTGTTCTGGTAAGTATATTGCTAAAAGTCTCCGTATCCATCATATGGTTGGATGGTTTCAAGTAACAATAAGCACACTTGATATTGCACTTTCTGGTGATGTTTACCCGAACTTTTTTCACAATTGTTGCTCCCTTTGCTTGATTGATATTTCCTCATAAACATCGATATCGGGATAAAGCACACAAACTGGTATATATTTTCCCTGTTGGCAATCCACCGCTTGACGGGCATACCTTTTAACCATACATCCGCCATTACAAATACTAAGGTGGGTGCAGGCCGTACACGCTTCGGGTAATTCTACTTTTTGACGGGCCCATTCCCAGCTCATACTGGAGAAATAATCGGATAACCGTCTATCCGTAATATGTCCGTAGCAAAAATCCGGGAAATCCATCGCCAAAGAACATGGATAAATAAATCCTTCCGTATCCACAAAACAAATGTTTTTTTCGAGGCTCAAACAACCGCAAAATTTGGAGGACGGCCGCAGAACATCATCTGCAAGTTTCCGTGTCGTTTCAAATCGGATTCTCATGTGATTTAAATTCGGTTGAACCTTCTTCATTCGGGTCATAAAACGTTCCCACTCCAACGGATCCACCGATTTTATCTCGGTGCCTCTGCCGGCTTCGCTATGATACAACAGCCCCAAAATATCAACGCCCATTTGATCGAACAGTGTGGCCAAACCGCCAATCTGATGCATATTTTCCGTAGAGACGGAGCTTAGAATTCCCGTTTGGATTCCATGCTCCACACTGATTTCGACCGACTTTACGGCGCGATTGAACGCTCCTTCCAACTCGACAAATGCATCATGATAATCTGCTAATCCATGTATGCTAAAAAAAACAATATCCACACTTTCCTGTATCCAATGTATGTTTTTGTTGGATATAAATTGTCCATTCGTCGGTACGGCAACAATTAATCCAAGAGATTTGGAGTATTCACAGATTTCACGGATATAAGGATACAAGAACGTCTCCCCGCCTTGCAGGGTAACTCTCTTCACCCCGCTTTCCGAGGCTTCCTTAATGATTTGTTGGGCTAAGGGCAAAGTCATATGGGTGTTTTGTCCAGGTGCGGCATGATAATAGCAATGCCGGCATTTTTGATTACAGTTTCTGGTCAAATGGATGCACAGTTCTCTTAAGGCCATTTTGATCATACTCCATTTCCATGGTTATGATGGAAGTAATGCTTTGGGCTTTCCGATCCAAGTGCAAAGATAATCCCTATGAACCAAATTCAACGGATGGATTACTGGATTTTGAGGGAATTGATGATCTTTTGCCTGCTCTTTGGGACAGAAAGGATCTTTGACAAATAATGAACGCTCCCCTGTAGTATGAAGATGATAAAGATACGACCTAGACGCACACCCTCCTCCACATATCTTATTGATCTCGCAATCGCTGCACCCCTCAATGGCTTCCGGATTCCGGTTCCTTCTGCGAAACGATTGAAATTGGGGAGACAGAATCAATTCGCTCAGGTCATCTTCCAATAAATTTCCTACTTTGAAATCATGCAAATATACACATGGTGAAATCGGGATTTTACCATCCGGTGTAATGGAATGAATTCGAAAGGATTTGCGGCCGCAAGGGCATCTTTTGGATGAGGTGTAGTTGCTTGCTGCTGCCAGCGTAGGTTCGGTTAAATCCAGACTCTCACATAATTCCATAAGCAGTGAAAATCCGGTGTAGTATTGTTCTGCGGTTAAAGCGGTTTTCATGTGTCTTGTTTCGACAGGCTTTATCGGATTTATCCTCACGTTACATCCATAGATTGTACATAATTCCACTAAAGCTCTGATTCTATCCTCCGTGAAATTCCAGTTCATAGCGCACATTACAAGGGTAAATTCTTTATGGTGGTCACGGCATAGTTGAAGCGCTTCCAAAACATCCCGAAAAATATCCGTTCCTCTATTTTGGTTATGCTCTTCCGGATAAGGTGAGTCAATACTAATGTCGACATCGTTCAATAGCAGAAACTCTTCCTTATGATGTTTGGCCAGATACATAGCGGTAATGCCAGAAGTAGTTAAACCAACGTCAATTCCCGACTCCACCAGTTTACGAATGATATAGGGAAGAAGGGTCTTTCGGGGATCGGGCCCATTGGTAAACAGCGGCTCATTACCGCCTAAATTAATCGTTCGGACTCTCAGGCTGGACACTTGCTCTACTACCCGATCAATAATTTCAGTTGTTAAATCCCTGCCTTTTCTGCGAGCGGACATCGAGTAACAATGTTTGCAACGATAAGGGCATTCATTCCCCAAAGTCCAACCGATATTCTCAATTTCTACTTCACATTCCGGTAAATATTCTTTTTCAATAGGTCCTACATTACTTTTATAATGCTCTAAAGGATTGACTCTCACCAATAGATCGGACACACAGCACACTTCCTTTTTTTGGAATTTATGATATATTTTAATTTAGGGAATATTGGCGTTTAAAGATGTAAACAAAATCACAAAAAGTAAATATAATAGAAAAGTTTCCTAAAAAATTCTAACCTTACTATTACATCAAACCACCTGTTCACCAAATACCCATCCCCTGTTACAATTAGGAAATAGCAACTTTGAGGAAACGGGTGGATGGAACAGCTATGGCTAAGGAAAGCTTTGATAAGGAAATCCAGTTTCTGCGCATGCTTGTGCTAGCCAGCGGCGCTTACAGCAGGCAGCAGTTTGCGAAGCGTCTCGGCATCTCCGTGCATACGTTCGACAAGACGATTCGCCGGCTGAAGGAGATCGTCAGCACCATGCATCAGCATTTGCCGGAGGAGCAGGGGAAGGAGCTGGCGGAGGCGATCCGCTTCAATTATTACGAGTCGACCGATCCGATGCTGCTTTTTCTGTTCCGCGCCAAGTCGCTGAAAGAGTCCGAATCGCAACGGATTTCGCTGCTTCTAGCCGCGCTGAACGAGCAGGCGCTGACGGCGATGGAATTGATGAACATCTGCTGCGGCAGTCTCCCGGCGAACGCTTCGCTCCCCGACGAGAAGACGATCCGATCGGACCTGAAATATTTGGAGGAAGTTGGCGTCATCAAGAAGGAATCCGCCTCCCGCCCCTACCGGTACCGGATGGACAACGACTTGGTACGGGAACTGTCGGAGGAGGAACTGTACGATCTGTACGATTTCGTCGACGTGATGGCAAGCACGCAGGTTCCCTCCGTTCAAGGCTACCTGCTTCGTGACGGATTGAAGAAGCATTTGCTGCGAGGGCAGGCCGAGCCGCAGGCGATCGAGCCTTTTTTATATAAGTATCATTATTATTCGCGGATTCTGGACGAGGCGCATTTGTTCACGCTGCTGGACGCCATCCGGCACCGCCGGAAAGTGCGGTTTCTGTATTTTTCGCCTAAAGCCGACAAGAGCTACGCCTCGCAAAATACAAATCCTTTGTTCGAACGGGAAACGGCGGGCAAGGCCGAGCAAACGCTCCCTTTAAAGGTTGTTTACGACCATCAGTATGGGCGCTGGTATCTACTGGGAAACGGCAGAGAAGGCATCCGCAAATACCGTATGGAGGGCATGACGCAAATTGAGGAAACGGATGCGGTTGTGGCTGAGGTTTTATTCGAAGAGAAGACGGCCGAGCTGGAGGAGAAAATGAAATACAGCTGGCTGATCGATACGGGCGCCCCGGTGACCGTGCGGGCAAAGTTCTTTAACCCGGAGCCGGCCGAACCGAATTTTGTCAAAGAACGCGTGCTGCTGCAGGGACAATGGGGGCGGATTGTGTCCGAGGACGAGGAAGCCTTCATCTACGAAATCACGGTGAACGGAACGACCGAAATTAAGCCTTGGCTGCGGAGCTTCGGATCGAGCTGCGAGGTGCTGGAGCCCCGTTATTTTCGCCGGGAAATGATTGCCGAATGGAAGGAGATCCAGGCGTACTATGAACCCGTTTGAGAAAATTTTCAACTATCAGATCATCTCCCGGCTGGACGATGCCGGCACGTTTATGATCACCGCACACGAGCGGGCCTGGCTGAAAAAGATGCTGGAACATCCCGCGGCGGCCGAAGCTTTTACGGCGGAAACCAGGGACAAATTGCTCATGTTCCTGGAAAAAGACCCGGCTATGGACACCTCCGGCCACCTGACCGAAAAGGCCAAAAGCGTGGAGAAGCAGGTGTATCACCCGCTGCTGCGCCCTTTACGCCGCTGTATCGCGGACGGAAGCGGAATTCGCATCACTTATAAAGTAAAAGGAGGCCGGGTTCACGAAGACCATTCCGGGGTGGCTTACAAATTGGAGTATTCCATGGTTAAACGCGAATGGTATTTGCTCTGGTACAACCTGCGGCATCGTGCGCTGATGAGCACCCGGTTGGCGAAAATCGTCGCCGTCGCGGCCGAACCGGCCGCGCCTTCCGCTTTGGAACGGGCGCGCGCCGGAATCAAGCGGACGCTGGAGGCGCGGAAGACGGAAGCGTTGATCGAAGTCGGCCGGGAGTATCATATGGAGCTGTCCCGCATCCTCTACGCCTTCTCGTGTTTCGAGAAGACCGTCGACTATGACGAAGGCCACGGGACGTACCGCATACGGGTATGCTTTTTGGGCGATGAAGCCGAATACCTGCTCTCCAAAATCCGCTTCCTCGGGAAGCGCGTCCGGGTCATCGAAGGCGATTATTTAAAGCGCAGAATGCTGGAGGCCTCCACCAAGGCGTTGGAGAGATATGGCGCCCTCGACACGGCGGAAGATATTCCGGGAGAGTTGTCTTCTTAAAACTACTTCCGCCGATTTTTCGTAAACCGCGTATATGTAATTATGGCCGCAATCATCATAGCGAGGAAGCCGACGTTGCTCGCCCAATCCTTGGTCATCCCCAGCAACATGCAAAGGTTGGTCACAAGGCTGTTCGTCAGCAGCGCGATCAGAATCAAAAAGATCGGCCTCCATAAGTTGTATCCTCTCATGCAACACTCTCCTCCCCGGTTTAGGCAGCGCTTTCACGATAGAACAATTCTGTTACCCATACTTTATCATAAAGCCTCGGCAAAATATATTCTCAAATGATAGGTTCCGTATATACAAAGTCATGCATTAGCGGAAGCTGATGCTTATGATTTTTCCACTCACCCGCGAAACCTCCTTCATATGATTGTTGAGCAACAGATTAATATCCACTATAACCGTACTACGGGCCGGACTCTATAAAGATTCGTACAGTCCGCGTTAATCAACCTGCGGATCGGGCGAAACAATCCCCCGCAGCAAAAGATCCACCATCTGCACCAACGCTTTTTCCAGAGGGAGTTCGGTGTTTCTGTCCGTTGGATCGTCCATTAAGCGGTACAAAGCCCCGATGTAGATCTGAATAAAGATTTCGATATCGAACGGACGCAAAACTCCCTCTGTCATTCCCGCTTTGACGAGCGATCGAATGTGGTCCCAACTCGTCGTCACGTACTTGTCGATTTCCCTCCACTGCTCGGGGTATCTTTTCCTAAGCTCTTGAAGAATTCTGATATCGGTGAAAAGGAACCGCTGCGGCAGGACGACCAATGCTTTTCGAAGCTTCTGCAACGTATTCAAAGTCCCGTCGGCCATGATAGCGGCTTCCGCTTCTTTCATTTCAGCGACCGCCCGTTCGACGATATGCTCAATGATCCGTTCTTTGGATTCGAAATATTGATAAAGGGTTTTCGTGCTCACGCCCAAACCGGCCGCCAGGTCCCGAATCGTAAATTTAAATCCCCGCTGCAAAATTTCTTGTTCCGCAGCCTGGATGATTCTTTCTTTCATGATAGGCTCCCTCCTTAGAATAATGACGGCTTCTCGCTTTTCATCAGCCCCGGCAAATAAAACAGCGGATATAACAGAAGGAACAAATTAGGAATCCACCACCCGATGTCAAAGTCCCCGCGAATCGCCCAAAACGCGATCGCCTGCAGCCCCGAACAAAAGGTCAGGCTTAACGAAACGATACAAAACGGGGCCCACAACCGCTCCCCCCGCCGATACAATAAAATGCTGGTCAACCCCGTCACGGAGATCAGGATATCCAAAGGGATAAAAGACATATTCCACGCCACCGCGATTTCGTTGGTGTAGTCCTTGTACAGCATCTCTTTAGGCAGCAGCCCAAGGAAAGTGATCATCCAATATAAAAGAAAGCCAATATCCGTGATCAGCATAAGTACTTTCAGTGATTTCTTCACCCCACGCACCCCTTCAAACTCAAGAATGACGGAAAATATATAAACTATTTTGTTTTCCTTGGTTTCCATAGTACATGATTTCTCCCTTCCTGTTCAACCCGGTTTTGATCTGTTTTAAGCCGAATGGGGGGAAGTTGGCTTTGTCATTGACATGTCTGGTGGCCCAGCCTTTATAATCATAGGGTTATATGAAAGGGGATTTCGCTATGTGGTTTATGTTTGCATTACTTACTGCGTTCGCCTGGGGCGGTGCGGACCTGTTTTATAAAAAAGGCAGCGACAGCCATGACCGGTTCAGCCATATTAAAATCGTCATTATGGTTGGCCTGGTGATGGGGATTCACGGCACGGCTTACCTGCTGATCAAAGGGCTGCACTTCGATCCCGCCGACATGATCCGGTATTTACCGGTGTCTGCGCTGTATATCCTGTCGATGGCGATCGGCTATTTTGGCCTTAGATACATTGAGCTGTCGATTTCCTCGCCTGTGCAAAACTCTTCCGGCGCCATCACGGCCATTTTGCTGTACCTGTTTTTTCCCCATGACCTCGGCGTCTTTGAAGTGATGGGGGTGGCGATCATTACCTGCGGTGTGGTTGGCCTGGCCGTGCTGGAAAAAAGAGCGGAACGCCAAGCTCTACGGTCCAGCTTCACGAAGGTCGACGTCAAATACCAAATCGGCGTAATGGCGATTACGTTCCCGATCCTTTACTGTATCCTCGACGGGCTCGGCACCTTTGCCGACGGGATTTATCTGGACGAGCTCAAGCTGATCGGTGAAGACGCCGCCCTGCTCGCCTATGAGTTTACCTTTTTTATTTGCGCCGTGATCGCCTATGCTTATCTTGTTTTTGTCAAAAAGCAGCGGTTTAACCTTTTCCGCGAGCGCGTCAAAGGGTATGCCGCCATCTTCGAAACGACCGGACAGTTCTTCTACGTGTTCGCCATGTCCGGCAACGCCATCATCTCAGCGCCGCTGATCGCTTCCTACAGTATTTTTTCCGTGATTCTGTCGCGGATTTTCCTCAAGGAGCGGCTTGGCAGGCTGCAGTACGGGGTGATCGTCCTGGTGATGATCGGAATCGCGCTGTTGGGGTTGGCGGATGAGCTGTAAAAAGGGTGCGGTCAGACCTTAGCGGAAAGAGCCTTAGGGGTAAGGGCCTTAGCGGTAATTTTTACCGCTATTTTGCTGTTTCGGCGCTTTGCCCGAGAATAACGGACATTTATGTCGCTATTCCCCGGGATCGCCCAGGAAACCGGCCCTTTTGCCGCCTTCGCAGGACAATAACGCCATAAAATGTCTCTATTTCAGCTGGATCGCTTGATGCGGCAAGGATAACGACCTTTTTTTCCGCTATTTCCAGCGGACCACACACAAAAAAGGCCTGGCGCGCATGGCGCCAAGCCGGTGACGGCGCGGAGGCAGGCAGGTTATAGCAGCAACGCCCGTCTCCAGCGCCAAAACCTATATCAAGCCAGCTTCTGCCCGCAGTTCGGACAAAAGTTCGCGCCTTCGTTTTTCGTGCCGCAGTTTGGGCAGAAGTTGGGGCGTTTGGCGCCTTCCGGCGCGGATGGGGCGGGCGGCGCAGATGGTGCAGATGGAGCCTCGGATGGGGCGGATGGAGCCGCCGATTCCGAACTCTTCCCGGCCGCAGACGGCGCCGATGATTCCGCATGTTGCTCGGCTGCCTGCTTCGGACTCGGATTCCCCGCTTGATTTTGGTTCTGATTTTGGTTCATATTTTTCAGCATTTCGTTCGCCATGTTCATCCCCATCATCATGCTCGCCATATCCGCAGCGGCCCCGCCGCCCTGCACTTTGCCGGAAGCGATGCCGTCCGTCATGCTGACCTGCTGGTATTTGGAGAGATTCCCGATCATTTCATGCGACGCCGTTTTGGTGATCATATCCTGGATTTCTTTTGGATAATTGAAGCTCATCACTTGAAAGCCTGTAATTGTAAACCCGTCGTCCATCACCTGCATATCGAGATCCTCGCGGATGCCCCTCGCGATGTCCGCGGCGTTGGCCTGCAGATTAAACATATCCTTGCCTTCCCGGCTAATCCACTTCATCAGCAGTTGGTCCAGCACGGACGTAATCCGCAGCTTCACATCGTCCACAAGATAGCTTGGCTTGATCCCGGCAATCTTGTCGATCAGCGTCACGTAGTCATTTACCTTGAAGTTGAACGTGCCGTTGGCGCGAATCGGCATGCCGCCCGGCAGCTGAGGCGTCGGGATGAGAACCGGATTTTGCGTTCCCCATTTCACGGTGAATTCCTTCGTGTTGACGAAAAGCACCTCGACCCGCATGCCGCTGTTGAAGCCGAACTTAAACCCTTTTAACGTCGACAAAAAAGGAACGATATCCGATTCGATATTAAATTCCCCTTCATCCTTAAAGATCCCTTCGATCTTGCCGTTGTTGATGAAAATAGCGTCCTGGCCGGAGCGGATGATCAGTTTGCTTCCTTTTTTGATCTCGCGGTTGCTCCACTTCCAGAAAATCATGTCGTCTCTGAACTCTTCCCATTCCACTACGTTCGCAAATTGGTTTCTAAAGAATCCCATCGTTGTCCCTCATCCCTTTCGTTAAAATGATCCCCGGCTGCCGCTGTGCGAATGCCCGCCGCCAGTCCGTCCGCCTCCACCTCCGCCGCTTGAACTGCTGCTCTTCTGGATTTTCCGTTTCGTGACCGTCGTGCGGATGAACCGGTCCTGCCGCTGCAGAACGCCTGAAGTTCCGGCGTCCTCATAGGTTCTGCCACTCACCGTCACCCGGCCGCCGGAGCGGTAAGCCATGATGCCGACGGCAATGCCGCCGATCGCCAACGCTCCGCCCAGTTGGAACCAGAGGTTGAACAAAATATTGTCCGGGTTGACGCCAGGTTCGTATCCCATATACCGGTTTGCCGTTTTTATATACTTCTCGAAAGCCCGGCGATAATCGCCTTCCGTCATATCGGGCGTGATTTTGTTCCTAATCTTATCCAACCTCGCATCATCGAGGTATTGCTCGGCTTTATAAAATCCCGCCAAATAAATGTCGCGATTTCGCATGTCCAGCGTTAGGATAACGGCATTGCCGAAAGGCTTATCGTAACCCGGTGCCTGTTCGTCGTAAAAATCCTCGGTCATTTTGACGACGTCCTCATTTTCCGGATTATCGGTCGTGATGATCATAATATCGGTCTCGCGTTCGGCCCCGTATTCGATGGCCATGGTGTTCAGCTCATCGTAATCGGCTTGGCTCAGCAGATGGGCATCGTCATAAATTAAAGTTTTAGGCTCCGCTGCCGCTGCGGCCCTTATGGCCGGTGCAGGCACCATGAGGCAGAAGGCGGTCAGCAAGCAGACCGTTATAAGCCAAAAGCGCTTTTTCATAGGAATCCGCCTCCCATCATCCATGCCACGATTTTTAACGACAGGAAGGAGATTCCGAAAATCCCGGCAAACCACGCCGCCACCTTTGCTTTGCTGATCGGCGGCTTGCCGACCACCTTGCCTGTCTGGCCGTTCATAGCGAAAGTGTACTGCTTCCGGTTATAGTCGTAATACACCATCCAGACCGGCAGCAGCACGTAATCCGCCCGTTTTACCGTCGTATCGATTTGTTTGTCCGTATAGCTTACCGTGGCATACCCGGAAACCGTTGAAGATATATAAGAGTCGATATAAGGCCGCGTTTTCTCTTGGGCACGGGGGGTGAGCTCCGCATCGGTGTAGCTGTATTTTTCGGCAATGTATCCGGCAAGATAAGGCGTCTTGAAGGCTTTGAGCTGTTCGTAAGGAAAAGGCTCCAGCTTATCCATCAGCTCATCGTTCATTTTCGCCGAAGCGTCGATCGGCAGCCGGACATAATCAAGGCGGATTTTCCGGTAAATCTCGAAATGGTCCGTTTCCGTATATTGATATTCGCCGCGCGTGTAGCTTCTCACCTTCGTCCCGTGGCCTTGGACCTCGATCCGGTTATGTAAATCATACAGCCAGAACGGCACGTAGATCCCCGTAATACCCTGGATGCGGTCCGCGGTCATGAAGCCTCTCGGCGTGAGCAGTCCTTTTCCGCACCATTTCTTAAATGCGGCCATCGCTTCTTCCTTGCTGATCGTAAAAGGGATCACCTGCGCCGGAGCCAGTTTGCCCGTCAGGCGATCGCTCAGCACCACGGCGGAGCCGCAGAAGCTGCAGGTCGTCGCGCTGGTCTCCGGCTCGGTGACGATGACGGCGCCGCAGCTTTCGCAGTGGTACTCCCTCACCTCATCTTCCGTGAACACCTGCTGCTTCAGCGGATCGGGGATTTGCTCGATCTCGTCCTTTCTGCCGCAGCTCGGACAGGCCAGCGTACCCGTCTCGCTATCAAACATCATGCCGCTGCCGCAGTTCGGACATTTGTATTCAATCACCGGCATTGGCGTCTTTACCTTTCTCCAATTGCGCGATAAGTTCATCCAGATCGTCTTTCCGCGCGCCGTCCCGCAGCTCGGCAAGAGCCTCCGCTTCATTCAAGGCGCGGTCGACCTGCTCTTCCGCCGCACGGAATGCGGCTTCCACCCCGCCGGCGGACGCACTCGCATGGGTCTGTTGCAGCCGCCCCGCTTCCGCGAGCTTGGTTTTTAGCGTGGTGCGCCGCGTTTCCAGCTCGCTTAGATCGGCGGCCAGCTTATCCTGCATCTGCTTCATTTGGGCGGCGTTGGCGGCGGATTGCTCATAAGCGGCTTGTAATTCGCCGAGCCGTTCCGCCTGCTGCGCTTTTTGCTCCAGGAACTTAAGCGCCCGCTCCTCGTCTCCCGACTCCACGGCCTTCTCCGCATACCGCTGCAGCTTCCGGACCTCCCCGGCGCATTCGTCAAACGCCCGTTTCGCCCGGCTTTCTTCCGTCTGCACCGCGGCCGTCTCCGCCTTCACCTGGCCCAAATCGCGATGCATTTGGCGCATGTATTCATCAATCGTTTTCTCCGGGTCCTCCGCCCGTTCCAGCAAACCGCCGATATTCACTCTCATCACATCCCGAAACCTCGACAAGATTCCCATACCCTGTTCCTCCCTCGATCGATCTATATGTACTATAATACATGAAAAGCGGGCCATTGGTTTCAAAGTGGCCAACGGGAAAAAATGTCCAAAACAAAAAAAGACGCCTCCCTCGCGGGATTTGTCCTGATTTGCGCCGGGAAGCAGCGTTCTGTTAAAGTATTAAATCGCCGACTAACGAACAGGGGATATGCCAAATCCAACGAACTGCAAAAGTACAGGTGAATTTCGTCGAAATCCCCCGAAACGGGCGGTTCAAATGCAAAAGTGCAGGCTATTTTCGCCATTTTGATCAAATTCGCTGCTAACCTCCATTTTCAAATGCACATTTGCATCTCATCGCTCTCATAGCCCGAATTCAGCCTACTTCAACTGCACTTTTGCACTTGATTCAGTCTCGCTGGCGTTTTTTCATACAAAACTGAGAGGAATATGCAAAGGATCGATCTAATCAGCCCATGAGAGCTCGTTTTATGCAATTCGTTTAGCACCTATTCTCTCTTGGCCCCACGCTTGGTACTATTCTATGAAATTAATAAGCAGCGCCTCTGCCCGCGCCTCCTCCTTGTCTGAGAGCCATACTTTGATCGCAGGATCGGTATCCCCGGATTTCCCCAAAGTCGCTTTCAACTCCGGCCATTTCTCTTCTTCATACCGGTTAATGACCTGATTTCCATCGGAGCGAATATGTCTGATGAAAATTTTCGTCGAGGCATCCACTTGAATATGGGCATCCCCCACTTCCACTTCTTCTTCCTTTTCCGCTTCCGCCGGCGCAGCCGTGAGCATAACCTTAGAGTTCGGGCTTACCGTGATCCCTTCCGTTCCCACGCCCGCCAGTTTCCCGAACAGATCTGCCTTAGCCTCATCCCATCCCGCCAGGATTTCCGCATTCTCATCAACGTACTCAACCTCCGAATCGGTAAACGGCAATAACCCCGGATCAACCCAAGCGACGGCCGCGAATCCGCAAATTCCCATAAGCAAATAAGCGCCTGCCATAGCCCTCAGCAGCGCGTTTCCGGAGCGTGTCATCTTACGCAGTTGCACAACAAGACCTATACCGATGATCCCTCCTGTCACATTAAGCAAAATATCATCGATATCGCTGCTGCCCAAAGCCAGGATATACTGAATGACTTCCAACGAAAAAGAGATAGCCAGCAGCCAGAGGAGCTGAAGCCGCAAAGGTTTCCGCCCTGCCATAAAAGCCGCGAACATCCCCAACGGAATAAAAATGGCGATGTTTCCGCCGATATTCGCGAGCACCCTGTCGAATTCAATGGCGTCACTCGTGAAATATTCCATAATCGTTCGAAAAGGAATCACATTCAAGCTTCTAAATGGTAAAAAATTGCCCCGAAGCATCGCCGACAAAGGGATGGTTTTGAACAATATGATTTTGAGCATGAACACGGTGTAAACCGTAAACATCAAATAGAATACGCCAAGCAGGATCCTGCCTGCACTCCCCGTTTCACCCAGTTCAGCATGCAGTTTTTTCTCCCCTTGGGACTCCATGCGCCATCACACCTTTCGGAAATTCATTTACTAGCAAAAAAAACGTTTACTTGGGCCAATCAGTTACACTTGTTCATTTTCCGCTTCTTTCATGAGCCGAAGCACCGAGTACTTCGGCTCTTTCCAATATCTATAGACGCCGCTCTAACGGACTCCAGCGATCTTATCCGCCCATTTCCCGGGTATTTCCCAGTCTAACGGACCCACACGACTCTATTTGGCTCAAAACCAGTTCATCCAGGCCGATTTGAGGTAAATAAGGTCGTCTGTGTCCGTTACATTTTACAAACCTCCGTTTTTCCGCAGATAACGCCTCTGGTGTCCCTTAGCCTCCAGGTTCCTCGTCTCCTCCCCCTTTCTACCTGCACATCATCCTCTACCCCGCCGGAAAATTTATAAATTTTAGTATCTCAAAAAAAAGCCCGGAAGGCCGAAAGCCTCCCGGACATCATAAAACCATTTAAAACGTAATACTGCTCCCTCTCAATTACTCCATCCTTGCGTCTTTCTCGAAAATCGGCATCATCCGCCGCTTCCCTTTTCTAAACACCGCCAGCTCGGTATACCCCAGCTCTACCGCGTCGGCCAAAGCGCTATCCAGTAACGTTCCAATGTCGTCCGGAAAGTGGGCGTCCGAGGATAACGTCAGCGGAACCTGATATTCGGCCAACACGGACAGAAACAAGGGGCTGGGGCAGCTTTCCGCAATGGGATACCGGTAAGCCAGGCCGGTATTAATTTCGGTAATGACCCCGCTCTGCACCATGATCTCGGCAATTTGCCGGTAATACGGCAGCAGTTCCTTCTCGTTGGCCGGGCGGAAGCCGAAGACCTTCAGGTTGTCCGGGTGGGCGATAATATGGAATAAACCCGACTCACAGGCTTGTTTTAACAATTCATAATAGGCCGCGTAGGTTTGCACGGGTTCTCTCCCGTCAAATCCAGCCTTTGCCTCGGGATTGTCAAAGCCCCAGCCTTCCAGGAAATGCACGGATCCGATGACGTAGTCCCAATCATAGTTCGCCAGCAACGCGCCAAGCTCCGCTTCGCCGCCGGGGAAGAAATCCGCCTCAATGCCAAGCGCCAGATCCGGCCTTGTTTTCTTCGCTTCCGTGACAAAGTCCACGAAGTCCGCAAGCGACGCGACGCAAACCTGATCAAGCCACGTACGCTGCAGCTTTCCGACAGGGCTGTCATCCAGCAGCATGTGTTTTTCATAGTAGGGCCGGCATTCCCGAAAACGGTATAAATGATCCACGACTCCAAACTCTTGAATGCCCCGCTCACGCCCCGTGGTTAAATAGCGGTCCAGCCATTCCTCACTGTAGCATCCCTGCCGCATTCTGCGAGACAACAGCTGCGCCATTTCCTCCGCATACGGAAGCGCATGATGGCCCAGCGCCCGATCCGGCTTCGGTTCCGTCGAAGACAACCCTTGCAAAGTGCGCGATAACCAGCGTAACGAATACGGGCCTTCCTCCAAATGAAAATGCAAATCAACCTTCATCCGCCATATCCCCCTTGTCTAATCCCATTTCACCATGGCCTCGGAAGGCTTAATCCCTAAATAATGGCACATTAACGGGGCCAGTAGCAGCTGCGATAACCCCCGCGCGTCATCAAGCATGGAAGCAGGGATCGGCAGCTCGCCAAAAACATAAAGCGGGACATTCCGTTCCTCCGGCTCCGTTCCCCCATGCTGTCCCATCGCATTCATCCCATGGTCCGATGTGACGATGACCTGATATCCCTGCGATTTCCATAGCGGAACCAACGTGGCCAGCATCCCGTCAACCGCACGCACGGCGCCTTCATATTGCTTGCTTTCCCCGCCGTGCTTGTGGCCCATATCGTCGATGTTCATCGAGTGGATATATAAAAAATGCGGATCATGCGCCAAACGCAAATGCTCGGCATCGCTAAACAGATGGCTGTCCGGATAGTGATCCTCGTAATAAAAAATACCGTGTTGGACCGGTTTGCTCTCATCATGCTGATGACGGTCCGTAACAGGATTGAACGGAGCGCTGTTATACAACTCGCTAACCCAATGATACGCAGCAGCAGCCGTCCTTAAGCCCGCCCCCACAGCGAGCTGAAACACGCTCCGCTCATGGCTTAGCCGGGCGATATGATTGGCCGTGATGCCGTTTTTCGCGGCTGTCGTGCCGGTCAGCAACACTTCATAGAGCGGGCGCGACAGGCTGGGCAGCTGCGATTGAACCTGATAACAGGCGGCCTCCCCCTGCTCCACCAAATGCTCTATGTACCCCAAATACTTGCGGGCGGCATCATATCTTAATCCGTCCAAAACAACGACAACGAGCTTAGCTTCCGTGCCGTTCATTCTGTTCTCCCCCTTCATTTTGCTTCGATCCACTGGATATGATTGCTCCGGAGCGTCTGCACCCATTCCTTCGGCACAGCCGCGTCGCTAACGATCGCGTGAACTTTGTCCAGCGGGGCAATCTCCACAAAAGCTTCTTTATCCAGCTTGGATTCATCGGCCAATACAATCGTCCGGTAAGCCGCCTCGATCATTCGCCGTGACATCCCCGTTTCGTTGATATCGTAATCACTGATGCCCCGTTCCAAGGAAATCCCCCCGATAGAGATAAAAGCCTTGTCGACCCGGAATTGCGACATGACGCTTTCGCCGATCGTTCCCGACATCGACTGCTGCTCCGGATTCAATTCCCCGCCGATTACGAAAATTTTTCCGGAAAACCTCCCGCTAGTGAGCGACTCCATTAAATGATAGGCCACGGCCAGCGAGTTCGTCAGAATCGTCAACCGTTCCCGCCCGGCAATGGCTTTGGCCAGCTCCAGCGTCGTCGTGCCGATGTCGATCGCGATCGTGTCGCCGGATTCGATCAACTCGGCGGCTGCGCGGCCGATCCGTTCTTTTTCCTCCGCCTTCACCTTCTGGCGCTGCAGATAAGGGGGCTCGAAGCTCGTCAGTTTGGGGAGCAACGCGCCGCCGTAGACTCTTTTGGCCAGACCTTCTTTTTCCAATAAAATCAGATCACGGCGAACGGTTTCCTCCGAAACGGTAAACAACTGCGATAATTCCGGCACCTTCACCTGACCCTCTTGCTTCAATTGCTCCATGATCACGCGTTTGCGTTCCTCGGATGAAATCGACAAATCCTTAAGCCCCTTCCTTCTCAAGCTGCAGCAGCTGCGAATGGTCCAAAGCCAGGTTTACCGGGCTATTGTCGCCGAGCCGCGGAGAACGGCCGTCATTCAGCGCGTCGACCGTCAGCCTGATGCCTGCGGCATCGATGGCATAACGGATCACGTTGCCCAAAATAGACGCCGAATGAACGGTCCCCTCCACGACCTGTTTGCCCGCATCTGCTTGTTCGTCCACGTCCCCCCGATCCTTGCTTGCCAGGACCAGCGATTCCGGCCGGATAGCGAAGCTCTCCGCCTCACTCTCGACGGTCCCGAACAGCCGCAGTGCCTCGGCGCGGGACAGCACATTGTAGCTGCCCATGAACCGGGCGACAAACTCCGTTTTCGGCGTAGAATACAGTTCCTCCGGCGTACCCTGCTGCACGATGCTTCCTTTATTCATCAAACATACCCGATCGGATAGGGTTAAGGCCTCTTCCTGATCATGGGTCACAAAGATCGTGGTTATGTTGAATTTTTTCTGGATCTCGCGGATTTCGGTGCGCAGGTTTTTGCGGATTTTTGCGTCGAGTGCGCTCAGCGGTTCATCCAAGAGCAGAACCTTGGGCTGCACGGCCAGGGAACGGGCGAGCGCCACGCGCTGCTGCTGCCCTCCCGACAGATGCTGGGGATACGCATCCCGTTTGTCTGTCATATCGATGAGCTCCAGCAATTCCTCGGCTCTTTGGCGTCTGGCATCCTTGGAGGCTCCCCGCATTTTCATCCCGTATCCAATATTTTCACTAACCGTCATGTTGGGAAACAGGGCATAAGATTGAAACACCATGCCGATCTCCCGGCTGCACGGGGGCAAGTTGACAATATCCTTATCGTCTAGCCAAATCTGCCCGTCACTTAGCTCCGTCAGACCCGCAATGCAGCGCAGCAGCGTGCTTTTTCCACAGCCGGAAGGCCCCAGCAGGGTGACAAGCTCCCCCTCGCGGATATCCAAATTCACCTGGTTCAGCACCGTCATATCTCCGAATTGCTTGCGGATGCCTGCCAGCTTCAAATAAGGTTTCATTCCGAGATCCCCCTGTTCACTTTGTTGCCGAGCTTCATCAGAACCATGGACAGCGCCAGAATAAACAGAAAGTAGGAAATCGCGATCGCGCTGGCCAAATGCCCGCTTTCATTCATCCTGCGGGCCAGATACACCTGAATGGTCTGAATATGTCCCCCCACCAGCATGTTCGTTACGACGAATTCGCCAAACAGGACAGAGAAGGACAATAAAGTCGAGGTCATCACCCCGGGCCAGATATTCGGCAAAATTACGCCGACAAAAGCCTTGATCCGGCTGGCGCCCAGCATCTCCGCGGCATTCAGCAGCTCCACCGCCGAAACGGTCAGCAGGCTGTTGCGGATGCCTTGATACATATACGGCAAAATGACGATGAAATACGCGCCGATCAGAATATAGGCGGTGCCTGAAATGTTAAGCGGTCCGGAAGAGTAGGCGCGAATCAGTCCTACGGCGGCGACGACGCCGGGCACGGCATAAGGGAGTACGACGATCCCTTTCATGAAGCTTTCCAGCCGCGGCAAATATACGGTGATGATAAACACGGCCGGCAGCATAACCGCAAGGCAGAGCGCCACGCTGATCAGGCATAAATAGAAAGATTTCCACAGCGCATCCAGAAATCGTGTATCCTGAAACATCTCGCCGAACCATTCCAGCGTCCAGCTCTCCGGCAGGATAGTGGCCTGCCATTCCTTGGCGAACGCATAAATCAGCGTGGCCAGCAAAGGAAGGAGCAAATAGACCATCAGCAACAGCATAAGCGAACGATGTCCCCAGCCGGCTTTCCTGCTTGGCGACTCCATCACAATTCCTCCTTCAAGGCCGAGGATTTCAGCTTGGGCCATTTCCGCGAGCTGCGGGCTTTTGGCGTAACGAAGCCGGATTGAAACCGGTTTGAGCGCTGGGTCATCTTATGATTCAAAAAGACCGCCAGCAGAGTCGATAACGCCATAATCACCGCGAGCGCATTACCCAGCTGCGGTTCGTTCACTACGTCGCCCGAGACCAGGTTGCCGATCCGCACGGCGAGCAAATTGAAATTGCTTCCGACCAGGGCATAAGCCGTCGCGTACGCCCCCATGCTGTTGGCGAACAAAATCCCCAGCGTCCCGAATACAGCCGGCATAAGCACCGGGATGCCGATCGTCCGCCAAAACTGCCACGTACTGGCGCCGAGGAGCGCCGCCGCCTCCTTCCACTGCTCGCGAATCCCGTAAAAGGAAGGGTACAGCAGCAATAAAGCAAGGGGAACCTGAAAATAAACATAAACCAGCACAAGTCCCGACCAGCTGTATAAATTAAAACCGTCGAACACGCTCCAGCCCCACTGCTTAAAGAGCAAGGTAAATACCCCGTTGCTGCCCAGCAAAATAATATAAGCGAAGGCCAGCGGAACGCCGGCAAAATTCGAGGTCATATTGGATAACATGATCAAACGATCCCGCATCTTGGGCGCGAATCGCGTCACGGAATAAGCGCAAATCAGCCCCACGGCAACCCCGATCACGCTGGAAAACACCGAAATCAGCAGACTGTTCTTGATCGCTTTGAGATAATAATCGCTTTGCAGAATTCTGGCATAATAATCGAACGTAATACCTGAGCCGTCCCCTTGGCTAATGCTTCCCGTCAGCATCGACAGGATGGGGACCAGTTGGAACAGGGCGATCATCACGGCAAAAGGAACCAGTCCGAGCAAAAACCAGCGATTTTTACGCTTCACGCCTCTCCCTCCCCTACTTGAATAACCCCACAAACATACAAATTCTATAAGGGGCGCCATTCGTACAGGACGATGGCGCTCCACCTAGGACTTCAATCGTTTGAACTCGGATTAGTTCATGTGCACAAGCACGCGCTCCTGCCACAGCTGAGGAAGCTGCTTCGCCGTTTCTTCCCAAGCCTTGTAATCGCTGACCGGCTTAACGTTGGCATAGGCTTCGGCAGGCAGCAGCTTGGCCGCCACATCCTCGGGCAGCTGAACGCTTTCGCGGATCGGTCTGGCGTACCCTTTTGCCAGGTTGATTTGACCTTCATCGCTCAAAATATACTCGCGTGCCAGTTTGGCGGCATTCGGATGCGGCGCGTATTTGTTGATGATCGTGGCGTAACCGCTGACGACGCTGCCTTCCTTGGGAATGGCGACGTTGAACTTATCCACGCCGCCCAGTTGATCTCTATAGTTCAGCGCGTTGAAGTCCCAGAACAGGGTCACTTGCACTTCG
Source organism: Paenibacillus oralis (assembly GCF_003863965.1). Lineage (GTDB taxonomy): Bacteria > Bacillota > Bacilli > Paenibacillales > Paenibacillaceae > Fontibacillus > Fontibacillus oralis. The sequence goes on along the minus strand of NZ_RRCN01000001.1, from coordinate 2,317,698 downwards.
CCCTTCTCGATGTTGGCCAGCGAAGCCTCGGCATTGGACAGGCGTCCCTTTTTGGCCAGATCTTCAAAATAAGCGATCCCCGGCTCGATGTTCGTTTCATCGCCGCCGTAAGCCATTGCGGCCGCCAACACGGCCATTTGCGCTTGCGCCGCTTTCGTGACGTCGCCAACGATGATTTTATAGTCGCCGTTCTTCAGATCTTCCCAGCTTTGCGGCGCCTGCTTCACCAAATCCGTGTTGGTGAAGATCGCGATCGATCCCGTATAGCCTACGACCCAGTGCCCGTCCTTATCCTTGGCCCAATCCGGAATCTCATCCCAATACGAGGTTTTGTAGGGTTGAGTTACCCCTTTATCCACTGCTACCGGCCCAAAGGCGATGCCCACGTCACCGATATCCGCGGTCGGCTTGTCCTTCTCGGCCTCGAATTTGTTGATTTCATCGGCGCTCGACATGTCCGTGTCCGTATGCTGCAGTGAATACTTGGTTAGCAGGTCCGCCCACGTGTCTTTCCAGTTCGCCCATGAATCCGGCATACCGACGCTGACGACGGAGCCTTCTTCCTTCGCCTTCTTCTCCAGATCAGCCAATGAGATTTCCTCGGCCGGAGCTCCGGCGCCAGCATTGGCACCTGCATTGGCGGCGGCATTTCCGCTTGTGTTTGAGCTTCCCTCTTTACCGCCGCCGGCTCCACAAGCTGCAAGCATCAAAACAAACAAGGACAGAACAAGGCCAAACGCCAGTCGCTTCTTTAACCATGATTTCATGTTTTCTTCGCACTCCCTGTGGATTATTGTGGGTTTAATATGTATTTCTGTTGGTTTCAACCCAATTAGAGTATAGGTAGGGACTGTTTGCGCTGGATTAAAAGAGTTGTTTAAGTTTATTAAAATCGTAGACATGGCGGAAATGGGTACTGACGAATGAATAGTTGCAAAACGTACAACTAGATTTCAACAAAACAGCGGGTTAACACGTTTAATTGCATTTCATGCAACTACACCCCAGCATTTGCACCAGCCCTATGAATAGGGCAGATTTAATTGCATGATTTACATTTAAAAAGCGTCTCACCCCGTTTTCCGATGAGTAACTGTATCTTTTACAACTATTCAACGGCGCACCCCCCAGACAGAGCAGAATCGGAGAAGTTCAAGAAAAACGCATGACCGTGTTCTTTAATGGCTCTGACTTCTACTATGGAGCGATTGGAGGCTCTTCCTAAACTTTGGACCCTACTCTAACGGACACCAGCGACCTTATCCGCCCATTTCCCGGGTATTTCCCAGCCTAACGGACACAGGCGACCCTAATTTCGCTCTAAACCCGTTCATCCAGGCCGATTTGAGGTAAATAAGGTCGTCTGTGTCCGTTACATTTTGCAAACCTCCATTTTTCCTCAAATAACGGCTCTGGTGTCCCTTAGCCCCCTCCAGGTCCTCTTCTCCTCCCCTCTTTACCTGCGCATCGCCCTCTACTATAAATTAGAAAAACCGCCAGGGAAGATCACCCTGACGGTCCTTTTAGACTTTCTGATCCTAGCTTACAACCCGCTCGATATGAATGGTCAAATACAGCATCTCTTCATTCGTCAGCTCGCGATGATAGGTTTTGCGGATGTAGACCTTGATTCGCTCCACGCAGGCGAAGGCTTCCCTGTACTGTTCCTTGACCATCCCAAACAGGGCGTTGTCCGTACTGGTGATGTCGGTCCCGTTGATCAGCCGCTGGGCAAAAAATTTCAGATGCGTAATGAAGCGGAAATAAGCCAATGACTCCTCGTCGTATTCGATGCCGAAATGCTTGCGGACAATAGACAGAACATCATGCATCACCTTGGTGATATCGACCATATTGCCCATGTTCTCATTAAGCTCGGCATTCACCAGATGAAGGGCGATCTGCGCCGCTTCATCCTCGGGGAGCACGACGCCGAGATCCTGGCGCAACATTTTCAGCGCCTCAAGTCCGACCTCGAACTCTTCCTTATAAAAATGCTTGACCTCCCACAAGAGCGGATTTTTAATGTCCATGCCCTTGAAGGCGCGCTTGATGGCAAAACTGATGTGGTCCGTAAGCGTAACATAAATGCTGTCATGCAGGATTTTGCCCAGGTGCAGCTTGGCATATTGGATGATCTTCTCGGATGCTTCCATATGCTCCATCGGAATCTCGGCCAGTAGGGTCTGGAGCTTCTCGGACAATCCCTTGTTGTCCAAAGTGAACATCTTTTCGATCTTGTCCTTGTCGACCTGGTCTCCGGCCTTCTTCTGGAAGGCGATTCCCTTCCCCATAATGACCGATTCCTTGCGATTTTCGTTCACGACGATGATCACATTATTGTTCAGTACTCGCTCTATTCGCATCCGAATCATCCTTTGCCTTTAGGAGGATTTCTCCGTTCGTAGCAATGATTTGCCGATACCAGTCAAAGCTCTTCTTCTTCATTCTCCGTAATGTGCCCCGGCCTTCATTGTCTTTATCCACATGGATGAAGCCGTACCGCTTGTTCATTTCGCCGGTGCCCGCGCTGACGATATCGATCGGCCCCCACCAGGTGTAGCCCATGATCTCGCATCCGTCCTGGATTGCCTGATGGAGTTCGAGCAGATGCTGATTCAAATATTGCATGCGGCTGTCATCGGCGATCGTGCCGTCCGCACCGATTTCATCCTTGTCCCCGAACCCGTTCTCCACGATGAAAATCGGCTTCCGGTAGCGGTCGTAGATTTCATTGCACACATACCGCAGCCCCTTGGGATCAATGGGCCAGCCCCACGAGGTTTTGGTGAGATAGGGGTTGTCCAGGCCCATAATCCCGCCGGTGTTGCCCAGGATAGGCATCCCCGCCTTATGGGTCGTGCTGCGGTAGTAGCTGAATCCGATATAGTCGGCCGGATAGGCCCTAATCAGCTCCAAATCGCCCGGTTCGATGGCGAGCTCAATGCCATGCTCTCTGAAAATCCGCTCCGCATATCGTGGATATTCCCCGTGCAGCAGCACGTCCGAGTAGAAAAGCGAGCGGCGTCTCAGCTCATAAGTCTCGAACACATCATCCGGATGACAGGAGTTCGGATAGATGATGCTCAAGGAGAGCATGCAGCCCATGCGGGCGCCGGGGATGATCTCGCGCAGCAGCTTGGTGGCGGCGGCGCTGGCTACGAACAGATGGTGGCTCGCCTGATAAATATCCTGCAGCTTCCGCTCCGGGTTGCGCAGCTCGATCCCCCCCGCCGCCAGCGGAATCGTATGCATATGATTGATTTCGTTGAAGCCCATCCAATACTTGACCTTGCTTTTGTAGCGCTTGAAGATGACTTCGCAATACCGCGTAAAAAAAGCCACGAGCTTCCGGTTCGTCCAGCCGCCGTATTCCCGCACCAGATGCAGCGGAGTCTCAAAGTGGGAAATCGTAATGACCGGCTCGATGCCATGCTTGAGCAGTTCATCGAACAGGTTGTCGTAGAATTGCAGGCCCGCTTCGTTAGGCTGCTGTTCATCCCCGTTGGGGAAAATCCGCGACCAGGCAATCGAAGTGCGCAGGCACTTGAAGCCCATTTCCGCGAACAGAGCCACATCCTCCTTGTAGCGATGATAGAAGTCGATGGCCTCATGGCTCGGATAATAGGCATTCGGATCAATTGCCTCATTCAACACGCCGTTGACGATCCCATGCCTTAACGCATCGTTGATCGAAGGCCCTCTCCCATCCTCATTCCAGGCGCCTTCGGCCTGATTGGCAGCGATAGCGCCGCCCCACAGAAAATGTTCCGGAAACGATGTTGTCGAGATCATATATTTTCCTCCGTTTCAGTTTAAATGGTAAGGTTCAACTAAAGCTGTTCGCCCTGGCTTGCGATGACCTGTTTGTACCAATAAAAGCTATCCTTCTTGATCCGGCGCAGCTCCTTGGCATCCGTCTCATCCCGGTCCACATAGATGAAGCCGTAACGCTTCTGATACCCGTTCAGCCAGCTCAGCAGGTCGGTGAATGACCAGGAGCAGTAGCCGATAACCTCCACTCCGTCCGTAATCGCATCCCGAATCGCGGAGATATGGCTGCGGAGATACTCAATGCGGTAATCGTCATGAATGACATCTCCCGGTTCCAGTTTGTCGAATTCGCCGAGGCCATTTTCGGTAATAAAAACCGGCAGCCGGTAGCGGCTCGTGATTCTGCGCAAACCGACCCGCAGCCCCTGGGGATCGATATCCCAGTCCCAATTGGTGGTTTCCACGTAGGGATTGGCGGTGGTTTTGTACATGCCCGGGATGCCGGTCGGCTTGGTCGAACCCTTTGCCCCGGTCGTATTTTTGTGCCCAAGCTCCAACCGCTGCTGCAGTCCGTACTGCTCAACCGTCGTGGTCCGATAATAATTGACGCCCATGAAATCGGGCTTGGCCGAGGCCAGAAGCTCGAAGTCACCTTCGTGAATCGCCGGAGCGAGTCCATTATCCTCCAGGTACGCCCAGGCGGCGGCCGGGTAACGTCCCCATGCGTAGATGTCCATCCAGAAGTAATTGTTCAGCTCCTCGCTGTTTTCGTAAGCCAAAATGTTTGCCGGATCGGAATTAACCGGATAGTAAGGCTTGTAGGCAAAGCTGGGGCCGATCAACCCGCCCGGCACAATCTCACGAAACGAACGAATCACGGTGGCATTCGCCAGATTGGCAATATGATTCACCTCGTACATGCGTTTGCGGTCCCGCACGCCCGGAGGATGCAGCCCGGTCTCGTAGCCGTAGCTGACAAAATAATTTTGTTCATTGAGCGACACCCAGTACTTTACCCGGTCCCCGTAGCGCTTGAAAAGAGTCACGGCATAGTTGTTGAAATCCTCGATCATCCGCCGCGATTCCCAGCCGCCGTATTCATCCATCAGCGCCTGGGGCAGGTCCCAATGATACAAGGTCAGAACCGGCTCAATCCCGTGCGCGATCAATTCATTAATCAGGTCGTCGTAAAAAGCCAGCCCCCGTTCGTTGGCTTCCCCCCGTCCCGCCGGATAAATACGGCTCCAGGCGACGGAGAAGCGGTACGCTTTTAAGCCCTGCTCGGCCATCAGCGCAATGTCTTCTTTGTAGCGATGATAGTGATCGACGGCGACATCGCCGTTCGAGCCCTTGAACGTGGTTCCTTCCTGTTTCGTAAAGACATCCCACACGGAAGGTCCTTTGCCGTCGGCATCCCAGGCTCCTTCGACCTGGTAAGCCGCCGATGCCGAGCCCCATAAAAAGCCGGCAGGAAACGGCGCTTTGCTGCGATGTTCCATATGTTGAACCTCCTCCTAAGCGTAAATTTGCCGCATTCTTGATAAATCTTGATAAGTGTTCAAAAAGTCAGATTTTCAGCACCGAGAAGGTTACTACCTTTTAACGGAGCTCCAGCAGCGGTTCGCGGTACAGCACCTGCCGCTTGGCGGTGACCTCAACGGTAGTGAATGTATTCATATTCGTGATAATGATCGGCGTGGTCAGTTCCAGGCCCGCTTCCCGGATCGCTTCGGGGTCGAATTCCAGCAGCAAATCTCCTTCGCGGACCTGCTGATTTTCAGCGACTTTCACCTCGAATGGCGCTCCTTTTAATTTCACGGTGTTTAATCCCACATGGATCAGCAGTTCAAAGCCATCCGCCGCCGTGATGCCGATGGCATGCTTGCTTTTGGCGATTGAGGTGATGGTACCGGATACCGGGGCGTAAATTTTGCCTTCCTCGGGGAGGATGGCTACCCCGTCTCCCATCGCTCCGGACGAGAAGACCTGATCGGACACCTCTTGAAGCGGGATGATTTGGCCGCTGACCGGTGCGGATACGCCGGAAACATCACTTCCTGCCGCCGGCACCGCCGGGCTTGGGTTATTTTTATTTTCGCCAGTTGCCACCGGGTTCTTGGACTTGTCTTCATCAATCTGCTCTTCAAAGCCCAAAATGTAAGTCAGCACCGCCGTGATGACAAAAGAAGCCGTAATGCCGATCAGGAAATACACGAACGTATCCGTCGCAAAGGCGGGCAGCGTGGTCACCGCCGGGAAAACATAAGCCAGCACGGTACTGTGGAACGCGCCGATGAAGGCTCCGCCGATGACACCGCCAATGATTTGTGCGATCAAGGGCCGCTTCAGCTTGACGGAGATGCCGTAAACGATCGGCTCGGTTACTCCGGCCAGAATGGACGGCGCCAGCGCCGACAAGGCGTACGCCTTCAGCTTCTTGTCCTTGGCCTTGAGGAATACCCCCAACGCCGCGCCGGAAGAAGCGAAGGTGGCTGCCGCGGACGGCGGCTTGATCGTATCGAAGCCGTGAAGGCTGAGATTGTTCAGCATAGCCGGGACGATTCCCCAATGAAGGCCGAACATCACGAGCAGCGTCCAGCCGCCTCCGATCAGGGCGCCCATGACCAGTCCGCTGGAGCTGCTCAAATAGTTAATGCCGGAAGCGATGCCGTTCCCCAGATAGACGCCGACCGGACCGATCGCCGCGGCGGCCAGCGGCACCATGATCAGCAGCGACACCAGCGGGACGGCGAACATCTGGATGTTGGCCGGGATGATTTTTTTCAGATACCGTTCCATATGGGAATAAACCCAGATCGTCAGCATGGCCGGAATCAGCGTGCCGGTGTAGGACATCAGCACGACCGGAATGTTGAGGAAACGGGTGACGTCCCCGATGTTCTCCATCAGTCCGGTAAAATTCGGCTCCAGCAAAGCGCCCATAATCGTCAGGGACACAAACATGTTTGCGCCGAAATAGCGGGCCGTGGAAATCGCCAGCAGCAAAGGCAGGAAATAAAACACGCTGTTGCCGGCGGCGGCCAAAATTTTGTAAGTGCTGCTGTCCTGCGCCAAGATCCCCAAGGTCGTGCTGAGAATGACAAGCACCGCTTTCAGCATTCCCGCGCCGGCCAAGGCGGGCACGATCGGTGTCATGATGCCGGACATCGTGTTGAAGAAGCGGGTGATGAGGTTGCCTGTTTTTTCGCTTTTGGCATCCTCTTTGGCTTCTCCCGCCGGCTTGATATCATGGTTCGCGATAATTTCTTTGTAAACGGCATTCACATCATTCCCAATGACGACCTGAAGCTGTCCGTTGCCTTGAACCACCGTAATAACTCCATCCAATCGCTCCAGCTGCTGCTTGTCCGCCTTGCCGAAATCCTTCAGCTTGAACCGCAGCCGCGTCATGCAATGATACAGCTCGGTAACGTTCTTCTCCCCGCCCACATGCTCCACGATGCGGTTGGAGAGCTCTGTAAACTTGCCCATCGTTCATCCCCCTTAACATTCATTGTTGTCTTTGGGGAGTCCCCCGGAAAACACAAAAAGACCTAAATCGTAAGAGTCCCCGGAATAGACGTACGTATCCCAAGCTCTACAATTTAGGTCTTGCCTGCATCACCAGTAACAATCCCGTATTCGGTTAAGTTGTTGCACCATCAAGTTAGCATAGAATCATTTTCATGTCAACGCTTTCTTTTTTGTTCCTTTTTTCGCCTCTTGTAAGAGCGTCATAGATTGGGATAAGATAGCCTTACATTTTAGGGGTTGTTCAAAAAGTCATCTTTTGATCACGAAGCAGGTCATGAAGTGGATTCGACATCGAATCTTGAATTCAGCCGGGCCTTCCGGTGCTCACGTACCCAAAACGTACGCTCCGCTCCTCAGTCCCTAGCTTCATTCAACCTTCTCGGTGCTGAAAACCTGACTTTTTGAACGCATTTTTAGACTTCAAGGAGGCGCAACGAGAGAGAGTTTACCTCTTCACAACACTATGAAAATCATTCACTTCTTCTTGCAAATTGCCGTACTCACTGCATTTTACGGTGCGGGAGTGCTGATTCAGATGCTCAGCAAGGCTCCAATTCCCGGAAGCATCTTCGGACTTGTGCTGCTGTTTCTGGCACTGAAGCTGCGGATCGTTCCCGCCGGATGGCTGGAACATGGAGCCACTTTTATGCAAAAATACATTCCCTTATTCCTGGTGCCGGCGACGGTTGGTGTCATGGATTATTTTCACGTGTTCACTGGAGGCGGACAATGGCTGATTGCGATTGTCGTGCTCAGCACGCTGCTGACCATGATCCTGGCCGGAGCGGTTGCGCAGGTGGCGGGCAGGATCACAGCAAAAAACAAGGAGGCGGCTTCATGCGCGAAATCCTTCTCGAAGCAAGCGTAGCCTTGGGAATTGTCCTGTTGTTCCTGCTGATGAGCGCTCTGTATCGCCGGCTGAAATGGGCCATCCTCGTCCCGACTTTGACCTGCTCGGCGCTTGTGATCGCCTTATTGATGGGGACGCGAACCTCCTACGAAACGTTCATGAGAGGCGGACAGTGGCTGCAATACTGCCTCGGCCCCGCCGTAGTGGCGCTCGCCTATCCGATGTACAAGCAGCTTGACGCGCTGCTTAAAGAATGGAAAGCAGTACTCGCCGGCGCGATCGTTGGCATTGCCGCCGGGATGATCAGCGGAATCTGGTTTGCTTTATGGCTGGGGTATCCCCGGGAACTGCTGATCTCCCTCCTGCCCAAATCGATTACAACACCAGTAGCGATGGAAATCTCCGCGAGCTTGGGGGGCAATGCGCCGATTACCTCCGCTTTTGTGATGATTGCCGGAATTACCGGCGTTGTGCTGGGGCCCATCATCTTCCAATGCTGCGGAATCACCAGCGACATCGGGCGGGGGATCGGCTTCGGCGCCGCTTCCCATGCGCTCGGAACGAGCAAAGCCGCGGAATTCGGCCCGGTCGTCGTGTCCACCAGCACGGTAGCCCTGACCCTTAGCGCCGTGTGCGGCTCCGTGCTGGCGCCGGTGGTCGTGTGGCTGATGTTGTGAACGGGGTCACCCCTTAATCGACCCGATCATCACGCCTTTCTCGAAGTATTTCTGGATAAACGGATAGATCACCAGGATCGGCAGAGTGGACACGATGATGACGCCGTATTTGATCTGGTCGGCATACCGCTGCGCGTACCCGCCGGCATCGCCGCCGGTGCCCGCGCCGTTTGCAAACACCTGGTTGGACAGCAGGATGTCGCGCAGCACGATCTGCAGCGGCTGCAGGTCGTTGTCACGAATGTAGATCAGCGCGGTAAAAAAATCGTTCCAGTGCCCGACCAGATAGTACAGGCCGATCACGGAGACCAGCGCCTTCGACAGCGGCAGCGCCACCTTCACGAAAAAGGTGAAATGCGAGCAGCCGTCCATCACCGCGGCCTCATGCAGCTCCTGCGGCAGCGACGTTTCAAAGAAAGTGCGGGCGATGATCAAATAAAACACGTTGACGCAAAACGGCAGGATAAACACCCAGATCGTGTTGGTCAGATGCAGGTCTTTCATCAGCAGGTAAGTCGGGATCAGTCCCCCGTTAAAAAACATCGTCACCACAAACAGGAACATGATCACCCGTCTCGCCCGAAATTCCCGCCGGGACAGCACGTAAGCGGCCGGCAGCGTAAACAGCAGGTTGACCAGGGTGCCGAACAAGGTGTAGAACACCGTGTTGCGGTAACCGGTCCAGATCCGCGCGTCCTTGAAAATCTCCTGGTACCCGAACAAGCTGACGTTTTTGGGATAAAACAGCACCTTGCCCGTCGAAACAAGCGTGGAATCGCTGAACGAAGCGATCACGATAAAATACAGCGGATAAACGATCAGCAGAAAAATGACCGTACACACCAACGCTAGAGCCGCTTTAAACGCCAGCTCCTTGCCGTCCAGCCGCACGCCGCCCGCTTTGAACGCGAGTTCCTTCTCCCTGGTCCCCGTTCCAGTTTGCCCCATGTCCTTTCCTCCTCCTTTCGTAAGCTTTTAGAACAGACTCGTTTGCGACGCTTTTTTCGAGATGGCGTTCATGGCGTACAGGAACACGAAGTTAATGAGCGTATTAAACAAACCGATCGCCGAGGCTAAGCTGAACTGGTTCGAGACGATCCCGATTTTGTACACATAGGTGGCAATGACTTCGGAGACCGGAAGATTAAGCGCATTTTGCATCAGGAAAATTTTCTCGAAGCCCGTGCTGAGGATGTTCCCCATGCTGAGAATGAACAAAATGATAATCGTCGGCACAAGCGCCGGGAAATCGACATACCGGATCGTCTGCCAGCGGCTGGCGCCGTCGATTTTGGCGGCGTCGTAGAGCTGGGGATCGACCGTCGACAAGGCGGCCAAATAAATAATGCTGTTCCAGCCGCAATGCTGCCAAATATCCGAAAGCACATACACCGGAATAAAGGTGGAGGTGGAAGCCAGCAGATTGATATGTCCGAGCCCCAGCGAGTTCAGCAAATGGCCGACGACCCCGGTTTCCGGGGACAGCAGCACATTCAGCATGCCGACCAGCACGATGACCGAGATAAAATGCGGCAAATACACCGTCGTTTGCATCAGCTGCTTCATTTTTTTGCGCCGGATTTGATTAAGAATTAACGCCAGCACGATCGGCGCCGGAAAGCCGAGCACAATGCTCGCCAGGCTGATCAAAAACGTGTTCCGCATGAGGCCGGTGAACAGGTAGCTGTCGATAAACTGCTGAAAATACGCCAGCCCCCGCCACGTTCCCCCGGTCAGCCCTTTGCTGAAGTCGTAGTCGCGGAAGGCGAGCTGAATCCCGTACATCGGAATATAGTTAAAAATAAGTATCACGATAATCGCCGGCAGGATCATGATCCACAATTGATAGTCGCGTACGATGTCCTGAAGCCCTTTGCGAGCCTGCATATGTCTCCCGCCCCCTACTGCTTGCTTTTGTATTCGTCGTAGTATTTTTGCATGATTTCCAGGTTTTTCGTGATCCCGGCCTTTTCGGCCTCCTTGACGTAAGCGTCCCATTCCGCCTCGACGCCGCCCTTGGTGACCCACTTGGCAAAGCTGGAATTGGCCAGGTTCATAATGTTCGTGTTGTTCAGGCTAAGCGTGTTGTTGTCCATGGTGGAGTACTTAATAAACATCGCCGGAAAAATATCGTTCGCCAGGTCCGCCTGCAGCGCTTCCTCTAAAGGTTTGGATTGTCCGATTACTTCCTGCATGTCTTTGCCCAGCGTGAGCTGAAGGTCGTCGGAGATATAAAAAGCACCGTGGTCCGCCATCGTCGACGTCCATTTCCACGTGCCCGGGTCCATCTTCGGGTCCGCCGGCGGCAGAACACTGTAGGTACCGTCCCCGTTGTCCTTTATGTTCGGGCCGAGCGAGCCAAACAGCACCTGCATGCCCACCTTCGGGTCGTACAGCTCGTTAATGAAGCGCATGGCCGCTTCCTTGTTTTTGCTCTTCGCCGACATGACGATATGGTTCACGCCATAGTTCAAGTTGTAGTAGTCATAGGTCCAGGCCAGTTTGCCCGTATAATCGGCGGATACCTTCAGCGGCGGCATGGACGCATATTGCGGAGCGAGTTGCTCCCCGAACCGGTCCGACGCTACCCAGCCCCAGGTGAAGCCAACCTTTGCCGTATCGCCTTCCCCGCGGGCGGTCGATTGAAATTTCGTATAGTCGTGGGTAAACACTTCCTTATTGATCAGTCCGGCCTTGTACAGCTTGCCGAGAAAAGCGACCATCGTTTTGTAGCGCTCGTCGATCAGGAAGTTCTTCACTTGGCCGTCTTCGACGAAATAGCCTTCCGCGTTCCCGTCCGATAAGGTGACGCCCATACTGCCCATCAGTACCGCCGGGTTAAAATAGCCGCCGATGCCGCCCGGCCAGTCCATCGGGATTTCATCGTTCGGGTCGCCGTTGCCGTTAGCGTCCTTCTCCTTAAACGCCATAAGCACGTCGTACAGCTCATCCCAGGTCGTCGGCATGTCAAGGCCAAGCTCATCCAGCCATTGCTTGTTAATGTACTGCCGGGCCGAGGCCGCCGGCCAGAACCGCTGATATTTCGGGAGGCCGTAAATTTTGCCGTCCGGCTGAGTGGCGATCAGCTTCGTCTCCGGTTTGTCGGTGAACATAGCCTGTACGTTCGGGGCTTGATCGAGCATCGCCGACAGGTCCTGGAACAATCCCTGGAACTGGGCGAAGTCCGCATCCGTGATGACGTTAGGCCCGATAAACAAATCCGGGATATCCCCGCTCGCCAGCATCGTGCCTTTTTTCTGCCCCCAATCGGAGGTGATCTCCTGCCACTCGATGTCCACGCCGGCGGCCTCCTCCGCCTGCTGCAGCCACTCCATTTCCGCCAGCGGCTTGGTCAGCGGATGCTTCGTCATAATCGCCGTCAGCTTTACCTTTTCTCCCGACGGTTCTCCGGCCCCCGGCGCATTCGCGGTTTCCCCGCTGTTCCCCCCTGAACCGCACCCTGCCAGCAGTATGGCTGTGATCAAGACGAGCGATGTGAAAACGGTTACCTTTTTGCGCATTTCCATACCTCCAAATGTTAGATTTGGACACCGTTCATGCTGGCGCCCGTTTCTGCGGACCGCCGCCGCGCTTTGCCTGGCCGAACCAGGCACTATTGACTTTAAAGGGAGGCTTAGGCCGGCGTAAACGGGCAGTTTTGGAGCGGTATTCAATTTTTGAAAGCGCTTAACTATGAGGGTGTTGTTCAAATTTTGTATATCTTCAAAAAATGCAGCTTGGGGCGAACAAAAAACCGCTGCACCGCCTTTTTGCGGTTAACAGCGGTTCAAGGATGTTGTTTATTCATCCGGATAATTGATTTCTTGGAGATCAAATTGGGTTGAGTGGGCCGAAGCGGATTCATAAGTGGCAAAGTATATTTTATGAAGTTGAAGTAAATTCCAAGTATTTTTATCTTTCAGAAAAGGCGCCTTCTTTTTATACACAATCTCATGCTCCTTTCTGTTTTATTATAACTTTGAAGGAACGGAGGAGTGAATAGAAATATCTTCGGCCCCGCCCGTTCCGTCCTTTGTGAAAGCGTTGACATGATATTCCAATTGTTTTATACTCGATTTAATCTTACTTAGGGTTGTTACTGACCGACAGGCAAAACCTAAGAAAATGATATGTTGGCATCGACATATTATTTTTCTTAGGTTTTTTTGTGTCCGGCCCATCGACGAACTAGGGGGGAACTTATGGAATATAAATACGAACTGGTGCAGACAGATGCATCATTTCCGTTAAAAATCATCGTCCATTCTTCGAATGAACCTGCAAACATTTCGGCGCATTGGCACGATAGCGTAGAGATCTCCTATGTGTTGTCGGGTATGATTGACCATATTTATGTTGATGGCGCTAATTATCGCTCCCAAGCGGGGGACATTGTGCTGATCAATTCCAATGCCATTCATTCCTTTTCCTTGAGCAAAGCGGAGGGAGAGGAGAGAAAAGCGGTTACGGTGCTGATTCCTTATGAATTTATCAAAGAAAATGATCCCGGCAATGGCTTGATTTCATTTGATTGTATATCTATTTGGGAAGCGAATGAACAGCGTTTGCGGCATTTTGCCGAGCTGCGCGAATTGCTGAACGACTTAGTGGCGGCGTACCTGAACCGGGATCAAGACCTTTTTGCCCCTATTCATTTAACTGCCTTATCCTACAAGCTTATATATGTTTTATTCAAGTATTTTAAAAAAACCAATGCGTTTGTTCCTGTTAGAGATTCTCGCAAATATTCGGAGCGGCTATCGTTAATCATGGGTTATATTAAAGCCAACTATGACCAGAACTTGTCTCTAAATGCAATTGCTGAGGTTCTCGGATTATCCTCCGAGTATTTGGCCCGTTTTTTTGTCAAGCATACGGGGGTGACCTTGTTTCAATACATTAATGCCATCCGTTTGGAGCGGGCATTTCGTGATTTGATGAGCACGGATCAGCCTATCATCCAAATTGCGCTTCATCACGGGTTTCCGAATGAGAAATCTTTTACCCGAGTATTTAGGCAGGTTTTTCAGACGACACCGCATCAATATCGAAAAGAGAACAAGACCTACGCGAAGTTAGACGTCAGTAAATGACCCTAAATTGGTTAATAAAAGACAGGCAGGAGATGAAATGAACCACTACAATAATATGTAAGCGTTTTATTATACCAGTATGGGAGGCAATATGATGATAAAAAGCTTCAAAAAAGCGGCTAGACCAACGGCATTGCTGGCATTGGCCGTCACGACAACCCTTACCTTCAGCTCAGGTGCGTGGGCCAAGGAGACAAGCGCCGCTGCACCCTCTTATCGGACGGTTGTAGAGGTCAAGGATTTTGGAGCGCAAATTACGAAAATCATTGTTGATCTGGGTAAATCGATACCCAAAAACACGGTAACCAAGGATACATTTACGGTACATGTAGAAAGAAGCGACCGCCGGTTGGACGATCCTTTGATTGCGGAAGGCGACCGGAAGGTAACCCAAGCTTATGTGGCGGATCAAAACGGCAATCCTGCCAAAGAAGCCGGAAGATACGTGGTCTTGGAAATGGAGATCGGTCCTGAAATAAAATTAAGCCCTGCGATGAATTATGTTGAGGTAGGCGCATGGAATGACAACAAATACACCGTTACCCAGCAAAAGGACATTACCACCAAATCCGGGGTGATTTCCGGTCTGGTTATCAACAACTCCGCTGGCGAGATCAGAGAGCTGGTGGATGAGTTTAATACGGGCAAAGCCACTTATCAAGGAGTTACGTTAACTTATGCGGACTATGCGCCGGCAAATGATAAAAAGAAAAATCCGCTGGTGATTTGGCTGCATGGTATGGGCGAAGGGGGCACCGACCCTACGATTGCAATCGCCGGAAACAAAGCGGTGAATTTTGCTTCCAAGGACATTCAATCCTATTTTGGCGGGGCATATGTATTGGCTCCTCAGACACCAACCTACTGGATGGATGGTTTTAAGGATTTTGGGGACGGAACCTCGAAATATGAAAAAGCCTTAATGTCTTTGATCCGCGACTATGTTGCCAAAAACAAGGATATTGATCCCAAGCGGATTTACATTGGCGGAGATTCCAACGGCGGGTATATGACCATGTTGATGATCCGTGATTATAAAGACTATTTTGCCGCGGCATTTGTGGCCTGCGAAGCCTTAAAAGACAGTCTGATCACCGACAAACAAATCAAAGCGATGAAAGACTTGCCGATCTGGTTTGTTGCTGCCAAAACGGATACCGTTGTTCCTCCCATCGATTATACCGTTTCAACGTATAGCCGCTTGGTGAACGCCGGTGCAGAGGATGTTCATATGTCTTTATTTAACAATGTATCGGACACCTCCGGCCTGTACAAAAAAAGCGACGGGACACCTCATGAATACGATGGTCACTGGTCCTGGATTTATGTGTATAACAACGATGTCTCTAAGGTGATCAATGGAAAGAACACAACATTAATGGAATGGCTGGCTTCTAGGACGAAAAAATAAGAAAAACGTCGCCGCTGATCCGTTACGTTGGATGTACGGAAGGGATGGGTATGGGGTTCGCCCCTATCCCCATCCCTTTTCGGTTCAACTACGAGAGTACTTCCCCTTCTATCATGATCCGAAGCACCGTGTACTTCGGCTCTTTCTAAACTGGGGATGCTGCTCTAACGGACTCCAGCGACCTTATTGCTCCATTTCCCGGGTATTTCCCAGCCTAACGGACACAGTTGACGCTATTTCACTCTAAACGGGCTCTCCCGGGCCGATTCAAGGGAAATAAGGTCTTCTCTGTCCGTTACATTTTGCAAACCTCCGTTTTTCCGCAAATAGAGCCTTTGGAGTCCCTTAGCCACCAGTTCCGTCTTCTCCTCCCCTTTCTACCCGCGCACTGTCCCCTCCCTCGCATCTAAAAGCCCCGAGGCTTGGCGGTTGGCAGATTCTGGTGCAGGTTCTGGCAACGGCTGCCAGCACCAACATGCTTACTTCCAGCCGCAACGGTTCGAAGCTCAGCCCTTGTGAGTCTGGCGGTACTGGCCGGGGGTCGTCCCGACGATTTTTTTGAAAGAACGGATAAAGCTGGAGGTATTGGTGAAGCCCGTTTGGGCGGCGATCGCTTCCAGCGGCTCGCCGCTCTCCCGCAGCAGCCGGGTCGACTTCTGAATCCGCAGCCGGTCAAGGTATTCCTTGAAATTTTGCCCCATTTCCTTCTTAAAGTGGTGGCTGAAATTCGAGACCGACATGCCAAAATGATCGGCCAGCAGCTGCAGCGAGCAGTTCGGATCCATGCCCTTCGCTTCAATCACCGCGAGAATCTCCTCCCGGGCCGCTGGGCGCGCCTTGGGCAACGGCAACGCCTCCCGGATCATCTCGCACAGCTTGGTGCCGCTGTCCCGGAGAATTCCGGCCATCTGCTCCAGCGTATAGCGGGGCCGGAACGCGGCGTCCGTCAGCCGCAGCAGGCTTTGATCGTCTTGGCGGAACCACTGCAAGCCGTTAAAAATCACGCTGGCCGTGTTCAAATACACGCTGCGCACCATATGCGGGGCCAATCCATCGCTGCCCAGGTACCCGATGATCCGTTCGATCAGGGATTCCACCAGGGCGGCTTCGTTTTTTAAGATGGCCAGTTCCAGCGACTGCAGCAGCTCGGCAAAATAAGAAACCGTCCCGGACGGCGACACCTCGATTTCCCCAAAGCCGAGGATGGGGTGGGTGCCGCGGAGCCGCAGCTGCTCCACCGTGCGCAACGCCTGCAAGTAGGACATATGCGCGGATTTGGGACTCCGGGCTTCAGCGGGCTCGCCGATGCCGATGATCGTCCGCCAGCCCGGATCCGTCTGCAACTTCTCCTGCAGCTCCTCCTGCAACTCCGCTTGCAGTTCCTCCTGAAGCCGGGCCAGCGCCTCCTTGACCGCAAAGCCTTCCTCATGAGCGCAGACAAACACGATTTCATGATGATACGTGCTTTTGAAAAAATACCCGCGCGCCCCTGCCCCTTCTTCGGGAACCCCCTCCTCCTTGCGTTTGCAAAACTCAAGCACCCAATTCGCCTCCACATCCTCGGTCTCGCAGGAGATCACGGCCACCGTCAGGTACGGGCCGGTCAGATCGATCCCCGTTTTCACCGCCTCCCGCTCAAACGCCTGCCATGTAAGGAAGTGCCCGTTCACCAGCTCCAGCAAAACGCGGTCCCGCTTAATCGGCAGGGTTTCCTTCACTTGCTCATCCAGCCTGCTATTGGTTGCATAAAGGCCGCTTAACGTATAGCGGATCGTATCGATCTCGTTCATCGGGCGCTGCTCCTGCGGCTCGAACAGAGCGGCGGCAAAGTCAACCAGCCGTTTGATCGGGTGGTAGTTTTTGCGGATCGACACGTATATCACGATCACTTCAAGCAGCAGGATAATTCCGACCAGCAGGATCGTATTCAGTTGAACCATGCGGATGCCCTGCAGGGAGTCGGATACCGGGAGCAAGCTAACGTATTTCCAGCCGTTTTTATCCGATACCGCTTGGGAAACGACATAGGAGACACCGTTGATCCGGTGAATGCCGGAGGTTGGCCCGTTCGCGCCGCTCACCCCGTTTGCTTCTTTCGCCCCGTTTTCCTCCTTCGCCCCGCTCGCCTTACCCATCCGCTCCACCAGCGCCGCCAAATCGCCGGAAGCTTGGTACAGGGAGGCATTGGAGGCCACCAATGGCCGGCCCCGCTCATCAAAAATAAAAATATCCCCGTTATACGCCTCCGAAACCGACCGCATCATGCGCAGGATCGTATCCTCCCGAACCATGATCATGACGACGCCGGGGGAATTCGACCCGCCTACCGGCAGCGGCTGCAGGAAGGTCAACACCCGGACCCGGTTGTTGCCGGGGATGACGACCTCCTCCACAGGCCGAACCATGGGGGAGTTTAGCGTATTCAAGGTCTCCTTCAAGTAAGCGTGCTGCCAGTTTTCATAATAGTAGCCGACCCCGGGCGTCGCCATATCGCCCATGCTGTATGCGCTTCCACTTTTAGAGAACAAAACACCGATGTTCCTTACGTACAGCAGCGTATTGTAGATGAAAGCATCGGTTGCGTTGTATTTTTTCATCTCGTTCGCAATCAGCACCCGCTGGTAATCGCTCTCCCCCGCCTGATACAGCCGGAATTCCCGGTTCTGCACCAGCTCGAACGGCAGGTTGTACACGTAGCGCGTAAACGTGTCCATCGAGGTCATGAACTGCTCGGTAATATGGGCGTTCCAGTCCATTTCCTTCTCCTTGACCGCTTTTGCCGAATAAGGATAGTAATATAACAAAATGATCAGGACCGGAAACAGCAGCACCAGCACATAGGAAATCAACAGCTTTGTCAGCAGATTGGCTTTGTTTTTGCCCAAGGCCGGTTCACCTTCCTTTTCTGTGTTCCCATGGATGACGGCCGCCATCTGTCTTAAGATATGCTTCCCGCGAAAAAAACTGCCGCCAGCCGCGGTCCGGCTTCTGTGAAATACGTCGATCTTATCGTAACGTTGACCTTCGTCATTTGGCAACCCTTTCGTTGCCGGAAATGGGCCGGGCGGCGGCTCACTTTGGGGACACTGGGCGGAGCGGCGGCTATTCTCCGGCGGCCGGCTCCGCAACGGACGGGAGGTTAGGCTATGCCAAAGCAAAGCCCATGAAATGCAAAAGTGCAGGCGATTTTCGCCCGAATGCCCCGGAAATGGCTCGTCAAATGCAAAAGTGCAGGCCGCAAGCCTCTTTTTAAGCGAATAGCCCCCAAATAGATGTACTTTTGCATTTGGATCGCTCCAAAACGTCATTTTAAGGAAAATCAAATGCACTTTTGCTCAAGAAGAAGTCCCGGAACTGCTGCCCGGAACTCTAACGGTTGCAGCAGCGGCTATTTTCCGAAAAAAGCCCTTTTCAAAACTCTAACGGTTGTGAGCGCCGTTATTTGCCTGAATTTAAGCAAAATAGCCGGATTTCAGGGAAATAAGCGCCAGGGCAACCGTTACAATTTGAAATCAACGTTTTTGGAACAAATAGCGCTTGTGGCATCCGTTAGAAAATTTGTGTGGCTAGAATGTGTATCTTATCAGATCAGAAAGGAATGCTCCATCAGCGGCAAAGCTCGGAAATGTATTCGGCGTCCCGGCCGACCCCGCCGATCAGCGCGGAGCCTCTGGTGTACTGCCACGGCAGCCCGAGGAAGTACAGACCTTGGACAGGCGAAACACCGCGATGATGGACCGGTTTTCCTTTATCGTCCAGCACGTCCGCAATCCGAATCCAACCGTAATCCGGCCTGAAGCCGGTGGCCCAAATCACGTTTTGGACAGTGAGCTTGCTTTGATCCTGAAACGTAAATTCATGGCCACGCGCGCTTTCGGTCTTTGGTTTGAGCTTGATTTTACCTTGTTTGACCAGCGCTCTTAATTCGTACCCGAAAATCGGGTCACCTTGACGGCTTAAGAATCGGCCCAGCTTACCGTCGACACTGGCGTTCATCACGCCCAGCTTGTCTGCCCACCAGAAGATGCTTTTCCCGAAAAGCTGGAGCGGGAGGAACCTCATCTTATGTCCCGCGGAAAGATAAACTTCCCGGTCCTGGGCCAGTTCGGCCGCAATTTGTGCGCCGGAGTTTCCCGCGCCGACCACCAGGACGGCCCCGTCTTTTAACGAAGAAGGATTCAAATACTGCGACGTATGGACTTGGTAGACATCGTTCGCCAGCGCCTCCCGGAATCCAGGAACAAACGGCTTATGAAAAGGTCCGGCAGCTACAATGACGTTGTTCGCCAAATACTCCCCTGTACGGGTATGAACCTTAAATTTCCCTTGCTCTTTCGTTAGGGAGAGGACCTCCGTCTCCAACTGAACGGGCAAATCGAAATGGGCCGCATACCGCTCCAGATAGTCGGCGATTTCATCTTTGGCCGCATATCCGTTCGGGTCCCCCGTGAGAGGAAGGCCCGGCAATGAGCTGTACGCGCGCGGGGTAAAAAGAACCAGGGAGTCATAGCGCTGCCGCCAAACGCCGCCGAGTCTTTTTTCCATACCGATGATCCGGAAATTTACATTCTTTTGCTTCAAATAGTACCCTGCGGCCAATCCCGCCTGGCTTGCCCCGATGATAAGTACGTCCGTTTCCGCCGTTGGCATTGGCATCCCCTACACTTTCATGACTTCATGATGAATCTCCGGCGTTTCGATCTGAATGGTGGTATGCTGAATTTTGAATTTCTCCTGGATCAAGCGGATCGCTTGTTGGAGAATTCGTTGATTATCCTGATTGTCCTTGATCAAAATATGGCAGCTCAGCGAATCCAACCCGGAAGTGATCGTCCAAATGTGCAGATCGTGCACGTCCGTTACGCCTTCAATACTCTCCAACGTCTCTTTGACCTCCGCCTGGTTGACGGTGACCGGGGTTCCCTCCATCAGAATATGAACGGTATGTTTGATCACGCCCCAAGCGCCTTTCAGGATCAGGACGGCAACGAGCACGCTGATGATCGGGTCCGCGATATACCAGCCGAAAATCATCATGATCAGACCGGCCACGATGGCCCCTACCGAACCCAAGGCATCGCCGAGAATATGGAGGTACGCGCTGCGCAGGTTGATGTTGTTTTTCACGTCGCCTTTTCTCATCAACGACCATGCGCTGAGTATATTCGCGAGCAGACCGATGCAGGCGATCAGCATCATCGAGCCGCTGGCCACCGCGCGGGGCTCCAGCAGCCGCTCATAAGCTTCCCAGAGGATAAACCCGGCAACGACGAACAAGGTGATTCCGTTAAAAAGCGCCGCCAGGATCTCGAAGCGGTAGAAGCCGTACGTTTTGTTGGGCGATGCCGGTTTGGTCGCAAACCAGACGGCAACCAGGCTCAAGACCAGCGAGCTGGCATCGTTCAGCATATGCCCGCTGTCGGATAAGAGCGCGAGACTGCCCGTGACCAACCCGCCGAAAAATTCCAAAAACATAATGCCGACGGTAATGATTAAAGCGATGGTCAGGCCCTTTTTATTGCCGCTCGGATCAAAATGATGGTGGTGACCGTGATGACCATGGCCGTGATGATCGTGCCCATGGCTATGGTCGTGATCGTGGTGTTTAGTCGAGTGTTCATGCCCGTGATCGTGTTCATGTTCATGTTCGTGTTCGTGAACGTGTTTGTTACTCATTTCGAAAACCTCCTGTCCGGGTTTAGCATGGAAGATGGCTGAAGCGATCTTTGGCAGTTATGCCGGATTACGTTCCAGCTACGTAAGTTTTATTATATGAGCATATGCTCATATATGGATTATCGAGCATTCTCTCGCTTTTGTCAAGGTATAGCATGAAAAAAAGGTCCGCTGCAGGCCCGTCTATAGGATATCGGAAAATTATTGCTTCGAACACAACAATCTTGCTATAAGTATATGGTAGAACATGGTATATCGAGGCAAAATGGGGCATCCCCGCCATAAAAAGAGGGCCCCAACGCTTCCGTAAGCTTGGAGTCCTCTTTTTTGTCTCAATTACTCACTGTAATGGTTGTCGACAAATGTGTTATACTGCACCGAAATAAAATAGGTGATGTCGGGTGTGTATAAATACAGATTCAACGCTTCCGGCGTATAGGGGCCGGCCTCGACATGAAACTTGCCTTCACTGTCGAAGGTGACGTTTACATCTTCAATATGCTTGGATATACTGCCTCTTTTCTCCTGAACCTTCAGTACCATATTTTGCCCGCTAAATTCCTTGAATTTGCCTTCCACAACCAGCTTGCGATCCTCGCGGAATTCCGCGAACAAGCTCCGGTCTTGCAGTTCGGCAGGCTTCACGTACAATTTTCTTTGCGGCAGTTTGGGCAGGGAAGCCGCCGGCGTTTCATTCACCGGACGGGCGCGAAGTTCGCCCAGCGTTTGCCGTAAATGCTGCAGAATTTGCAGGGCTTCGCCCCGCGTCAGTTGCCTTGCGCCTTCAAAACCCGGTATGGACAATTCCGTAACGCCTTGAACGTAGTCTTTGGCCAGAACATACGTGATCGCATTGGAACCTTTTGCGTTTACGCCATCCGCCGCCGCGACGATCTCCGCAACCTGTGTGCGGGTAACCGGATTGCTGCGGGCGGCCGCGTTCGCGATGCCGGCGAGCGGGTAATTGCGGCTTTTTGCGATCGCGTAGGCGCCATCGGCCCAATGGGTGGCTTTGGCCGGCTGGTACGCTTGAATATTCACGCTGTACATTTTAAGCAGCATCGTCCAAAATTCCGCTTCGCTGACTGTCTCATCGGGATGAAGCAGCCCGTCTTTCGCCGGGGAAATAATGCCGCTCTTTAGCCCCCATTCCAGGCTGGCCTGCAAAGGGTGGCCGGAGATGTCGGAAGGTAAATTGGCCGCGGCTGCACTGTACGTTTTGGTCTTCCATTTCGGATAAACTTTTACGCTGATCTCTGTGGTTTTTCCGTCCAGGGTTGCTTTTACCGTATAATCGCCGGCTTTTAGCCCGGTCAAGACTCCATCCGCGGAAACTTGCAGCCCCTTGGAATTGCTGCTCACGAAAGTGATGCCGCTCTCTACCGCCTCCGATCTCCCGTCACCGAATATGGCTTGGAAGCTTAACCGGTGTGAACCGCCTTCATTCAGCGTGATTTCGCCGAACACCGGCTCAAGGGCAATCAAGGCGGGCCCTTTTCCGGTCGTAAAAGACCAGGTTTTGGTTTGATTCTCCGAGGATGCCTCGGTCCGGTAGTTCAAAGTTACCGTATATGTATGATTCCCTTTTAAAACCTTCTTGGGGAACAAAAACAAAGTTTTTTGCGAGTACAGTTCCTCAAAGTAAGCGACTTCTTCTCCGTCCTCATCCTTGATCGCGGCTTCGTAAGAAGTTATCTTCGTTTCCGTGGTCGCGGAGATGATGTAACCCGAATGCTCCAGGCCAAACTGTTCGAGCGGGTTCGGAATTTCATGACCATAGAACCCTACCGGCACTCCGGTCTGCCCGTCATAGGGATAAACGGATATGCCGCCGGAAATCGCGGAAGCGAATCCCGATCCCGCCATGTTAACCACGGCCGTACCGTCCACCAAACCGATGCCGATTTCACTATATCGCGGACCTAAAATAATATCCCGATGGTAGGCCGAATCAAGCCAGCCCTGGATCGCGGAGGAACTGCTGTTTTGCTTAAAATGCATAACCTCGCCATAAGCGGCTCCATTACTCCCGGAACTCCACCCTGCGGTCCGAATTCTTTCCTTCACGGAGGCTCCGGTAAAACCTTTGTTCCCTTCTTTTTCCGAGTGAGCGCTTAAGCCGGGATGATCCTCCTTATTCGCATTATAGTATTTGGCGTGGGCTTCCGCCGCTTGCGTAATCTCCTGATTGAGCGTTACCGGTTGAACCCCTATCTTGGCGCGCACTTCATTGAGAAAATCCAAAGCTTCCAACTGATCGCTCGTATACCCTGATTTCCCGCCATCCGCCGCATACACGTGCGGTGCCGCGCCAAAAGCTCCTCCTCCAAACCATCCCAGCAATAGCAAAAGAGCCCCCGCGCCCGCGATCACGCTCCTCCCGCGTTTACGAGCGGCAAACGGGCCCTTCCTGTTGTCCAATCTCATGCCATGACCTCCTTTTTGTCAGGAATTGAATTCGACAAAGTTCGGCGCTTTCCTGCAAAATCACTAGTAAATGCAACTCTATTAAAAGGGGCTGTCCCCATAAAAATAGCCAGTAGTGTCCCCCGCAAGCAGCAGGCTCTACGTCCATACGGCAATTTGAATGGAATAGTTGCAAAATGTACAGTTACTTATCCGGAAATGCTGCCACAGCGCTTGATTAAGTGCAAAACCTGCAATTACTCCGCTATTTTTCGAAGGAAAGGCAAAAAGACGGATAGATAGTTGTACGAAATACACGCGTGGTTGGGCAAATGAATATAAAGTTAGTTGTATGATTTGCAATTAATGGTATGAGCAAACAACCGCTGGCTCTTTGGGCCTGGCGGCTGTTCGTTTCCCTGCTCCTTATTTCACTTCGTTCAAGCGCTCTTCCAGACGGTCCCAGGTTTCGGTGATGCCCTGCAGCATACCCATGTCGATGACGGTCTTGAGGGCTTCCGCCGATACGTATTCGCTGCGGCTGACCAGTTTCGTCTGGCCGCCAAGATCGATGAATTCCATCGCGACCACAGTTGCCGGCATCTCCTCGTTCACATTGCCTTCGGCATCCGAGAAGTAGTCGGTGTAGACGAAACTATCCGGCTCGTCGATTTCCTTATATACACCTTTACCCCAGGATTCCATACCGTAGAAATCGCCTTGATTCCGATCCATACATTTCATGCAATAGTGCCAAACGCCGCCCGGCCGGAAATCGATGTTGCATACCGTAACCTCCCAGCCTCTCGGTCCCCACCAGTGCTTCAAATGCTCCGCCTCTTTAAACATCGAGAACACCAGCTCGCGCGGCGCGTTGAAGACCCGCTCCAGTACCAATACCTTATCATTCTCTACTCTCGAAACCATTGCCTGATTTGCCATTGTAAAATCCTCCTCATCGATTTTATGATTTTTCCTTATTTTGCTGTTCCCTCAAATAGTTATCCAAATTGTCGAACCTGTCTTCCATAACGCGCCGGAAGGATTTCACCCAAGTATCCAGCGCTTGGAAGGGCTCGGGCCGGAGCTTGTAGATCCGGCGATTGCCTTCGGCCTTCATTTCCAATATTCCGCCTTCGCTAAGTATCTTCAAATGCTTCGAGGTTTGGGGCTGACGAAGTCCCAGCCGGCCGGCAATTTCCCCCACGGTCAGGGGACCTTCGCGCAAAAGTTCGACGATAGCCAAACGATTCGGTTCAGCCAACACGCTCATCATCATCGTCCTGTCCATGCCCGGATTGTTTTTCCTTGACATGCCGTTCACCTCATTAAGGGATGCTTACTTGATATCGCCTCACTCCTTTATCGTCAAAGTTTTCTTCCGGTGATTTAAATATACACCATTAGGAATATTCCTGTAAAGGAATATTTAAATTTTTTTTTGACCAGCAGCAATTCGAACTTTTTATCTGGACCAACCGTCAGTTAGAATACGATCGCGGCTAGGGGGCTCATACCGAGCGGGAGCTTCATATTTAAATGATGTAGCGCCCGGCGATCCGTATACGCTGATTAACCCGTCGCAAGGGAGGATTGAAGTGAACAACAACATGATCCGGCCACAAAACTTGAGTAACCTTCCCCTTTTTTCATGGACAGTAGCGTCGAGTACCTCTGCCCTTTCAATCAGTAGTCTACATCCAGTGGACGTTCTCTAACGGACACCAGCGACCTTATCCGCCCATTTCCCGGGTATTTCCCAGGCTAACGGACACACATGACCCTATTTCGCTCTAAACCCGTTCATCCAGGACGTTTTGAGGCAAATAAGGTCGTCTGTGTCCGTTACATTTTGCAAACCTCCATTTTTCCTCAAATAACGGCTCTGGTGTCCCTTAGCCCCCAGATTCCTCTTCTCCCCCCTCTCTACCTGCGTTTCGCCCTCTACCATATCCGAAATTTTAAAAATTCTATATGGTTAAGAAACACGTCCCGCGTTTAGCGGTAGTTTCTTCTTTACGATTCTAGAATCGCTCAGCGAGAGGGAATATCCCACGAATTGCAAAAAAGCCCAATCCTAAGGATTAGGCCCTTTATCCATCTCGATACTTAGGTTGAGTTTATTTCCCGCGTCATCCTTCTCATTCTCCATATAATAGTCCTGCAATTCATCTTCGGTTGTCCCTTCCGCCAAAGGCACCTGGTTGCGGTAGGCTGAGCGGCAGAGCACATGGGCGGCAACCGGGGCGGTCAAAAATACAAAGAAGATTCCCAAGATGAGGCGGATGCTGAAGTAGCCGTCGGTAATGATGAAATACAGCAAGGTGCCGACGAGCGCGCACAGCACGCCAAGGGTAGAACTTTTAGATGCAGCATGAGACCTGGTATACACATCGGGCAAACGGACAACGCCAATCGCGCTGATCAAGCTGACCACCGCCCCGAATAGAATAAGGACTGCTCCGACAACTTCACCGCTTCCGCTCAATGACAACACCTCTTTCTATAAACCGGGCAAAAGCGACGGTGCCGATAAACGACAGGATCCCGATCAGCAGAATTAGATCAAAAAAGGCATGAGTGTGCAATAATACGGAGAACACGCCGATACTGGCAATGAGATTAATTCCGATAGTATCCAACGCTTGAACGCGATCGGCACCGGACGGCCCCTTCACCACCCGATATAAATTGGCCAGGATCGCCAGCATTAAGATACATAAGGCGATGACCATCATCGTGTCGAAGATCATTTTCTTGTCACATCCTTTATCGCTTTTTCAAACACGGATTTTGACTTTAAGACGGCCTCTTTGGACTCCGGCATATTCAGCCCGTGAATGTACAGCACCTTGGAATCGGAGCTCAGCTCCATCACGACCGAGCCTGGCGTCAGGCAAATCAGCAAGGAGAGGAGCGTGATTTCCAAATCCCCCTCCAAATCCGTCTCGACCTTGAAGATTCCCGGCTTCACATCGAGTTTGGGACGAAGGACATGCTTCACGACCATCATCGAAGAAATAATCAGCTCATTGATAAACAGAACAAGCAGTTTGCCGATCGCAGCCAGCGTAAACACATAAAACGAGCTTTTAAAGAACCGGCGCATGCACAGTAAAATAAACAGTCCGACAAAGTAACCGCTGATAAAGTTCAATACGCTCACTTCATCCTGCAGAAACATCCATAAGCAAGCGATAAATATGTTGAGAAGCACCTGAACGGGCATGGCTGTCTCCCCCCTTTATTCAAACACGGCGTCAATATACAGATTTGGATTCAGCAATTCCTCGGCAGCTTGAGCCACATAACCTGCAAGCCCTTCGGAGCCGATTCCCAGGGCAAGACTGGCGATAGTCAACAGAGCAATCGGCAACAGCAAGCCCTTCGCCGTCCCCTTCTCCTCCTCTTCACTCAAGAGCCGGTCGCCCCAAAAAGCGTTCATGAACATTTTGATCATGGAATATAGAATACACAAGCTGGCCAGCAGCCCGACCGCCCCCAGCCAGAAATAACCGGACGCAAAGGCGCCTTGCGTAATGAACACTTTGCCAAGAAAGCCGCTTAACGGCGGGATTCCCACCATGGACAGCGCGGCGATGAAGAACATCCAGCCGAGCTGGGGATGAACACGGATCACCCCACCGGTCTCTTTTAAATGGCTTGTTCCGGTCAGATGAATAATCGTTCCGCCTATCAAAAAGACGAGCGCCTTGATCACCATGTCGTGAATCAAATAATAGATGGAACCCATCATACCGGTGTGCGTGAATGAAACGAGCCCAAGCATAATAAACCCGACACTTAGGACCACATTATAGGTTAATATTTTGCGCAAATCCCAATAACCAATCGCTCCGAGTCCGCCTAGAACCATCGTGGCGGCAGCGAGTATCCCTATAAACAGATGGGTGATCTGCGGCTCATGATAAAAGATCAGCGTAAACATCCGAAAAATCGCATAGATCCCCACCTTGGTGAGCAAGGCCGCAAAGATAGCCGCGATGGCCGTCGGCGGAACACTGTAGGATCCCGGCAGCCAGAAATAAAGCAGCAGCCCCGCCTTTAAAGCGAAGACAATCAGGAACAGAAACGCCACCGTTGTAATGAGCCCATCCTGGCCGACCTCAGCGATCCGGATCGAGATGTGGGCGAGGTTCAATGTGCCCGTGATCGAGTATAAATAGGCAACGCCCATTAGGAAAAAGGCGGATGAAATGATGTTCGTAAAAATATATTTGAGCGACTCGCGCAGCTGCCTTTTGGTGCCGCCCAAGCTGATCATGACATAAGAAGCAAACAGAAACAGTTCAAAAAAGACATATAAATTAAACAAGTCCCCCGTCAGAAACGAGCCGTTGACCCCGGTGACCAAAAACAAAAACAGCGGATAAAAATAAAGTTTCTCCTGTCTTCGCCCAATTGACGAAAAGGCATAGATCAGACAACCCGCCGAGACCACCGAGGTGGTGAGGAGCAGCAGAGCGCTGAACATATCGCCAACGAAGCTGATGCCATACGGCGCCTCCCAACCGCCCAGCTGCAGCGCTTGAATCCCGTCATTTCTGATCTGGTTCATCAATAGAACGGAGACGACCCCCGTAGCCAGCAAGGCAGCCAGACTAAGAACCCTTTGAAGCTGAATATTTTTCTGAAAAATTATGAGCGCCATTCCCGTGAGCAGAGGGATGACGACGGGAGTAATTAATAAGTTATTCATCCTCATTTCCCCTTAATCGTTCCATGTCATCCGTCCCGTAGTTTTGATAGGCCCGGTAACATAAAACTAATACTAGCGCGGTTACAGCAAAATTAATGACGATCGCCGTTAAAATCAAAGCTTGGGGAATCGCATCCGTGAAACCTGCTTTTTTCTCATGGAGAAGAGGAGGCGCCCCGGTTTTTAGACCACCGGAAGTAATGAGCAATAAATTCACGGCATGGCCAATGATCGATGACCCCAATACAATCCGCAGCAGCCGTCGCGATAAAATCAAATAGGTTCCGACCGATACCAAAATGCCGACCAGAATAACGATTAATGTCTCCATATTACCGGTCCTCGCTTATCCCCAAAATAATAACGACCGCGGTGCCTATCACAGCCAAAGCGACTCCCGTATCGAAAATCATCGCGGAAGCCAGTTCGGTATCTCCAAAAATCGGCAGGTCGACATGACCGAAGATCTGGAATAAAAACGGTTTGCCGAATACGGCCCCCGCCATCCCCGTTCCGACAGCAATCAGCACGCCGATGGCCGCAAGCTTCTTGAAATCGATGCGGATATTTTCCCTCACCTTCTCGATGCCAAAAGAAAGATACAGCAGAACAATGGCCGCCGCCGTACTCAGCCCCCCGATGAATCCGCCGCCCGGCTGATGATGACCATTCAGAAACAGATAGATCGAAAAGGTAAAAATAATGACCACCGCTACCCGGGTTACCGTTTTTAGGATCACATTATTCGGTTTCATCTTGCTCCCTCCTTAAAGCTTTGTGGCGCTGATGGATCAGGATATATACCCCCAATCCGGCAATGGTTAACACGGATATTTCCAGCATCGTATCGAAGCCGCGGAAATCCACCAAGATCGCGTTGACGATATTTTTAGCCCCTGCCAGCTCATAGGCGTTTTCAAAAAATGAAGAAATCGATTCGAACAATTTATGACCGTTTGCGGATAACGCCAAAACCGTCACCGTCAGCCCGACAGCCGCCGAGATGATCAGATTCGTTAATTTGAAAGGAATCCGTTCGATGTCCTTCGCAAGCTTTGGCAGATGATAGAAGCACAGCAAGAACAGCACCGTGGTCACGGTCTCCACCACCATTTGGGTCAAGGCCAGATCGGGCGCCCGGAAGATGACAAAAAACATGGAAACCATATAACCTAACGCACCCAAGGCCACGATCGCCACGATCCGATGACTCGTTAATAACACGGTTAACGCGGCGATGATCATCCCGATCACCAGCCCGGCATCAAAAACACTAACACTAGCGTTATTGGAAAAATCGAACCGGATCCCGTAAAGCAGCAGCAGCGAACCCATTAGTAAAATGGCAAAAAACGTAAAAATGTAGATCAGATAATGCCGCAGCGAACCTGTCATATAGCGGTTTGTCAGCGAGGCCGAGAGCTTTTCCGTCCCCCGTAAGGTTTGATTGTATAAATGATTCAGCGTGAGCTGCTGCGGATAATTTCGTACGGCCTTGATCCACCGCTTCGCGGTTTTGAACAGAAAGATCCCGACAGCTACTACCCCGATCGTCATCAGCAATTCCATATTCAGTCCATGCCACGCGCTGATTTTCAGATCGTAGGCGGAAACGGACATCATCGGCAAAACCGCGGTTAGTGCCGGGGCAAGAATATATTTGCCCAAAACATTCGGGAAGAAGAAAATGAGGATCACAAGCAAGCCTAATACGAGGGGAGAGATCAGCATGCCATAAGGCGCCTCATGCACTTCTCGCGTCAGCTTTTCCGGGCGGAATCTTCCGCCAAAGGTTTTGAATACGAAAATCATGCAGTAGACGAAAGTAAAAATGCTGGCCACCCAAGCGATGATCGGGAACGCCATGCCGATGTTGCCCAGACCGAAAATACCGGCATGGGATACTTCCGTCACGGCCCCAAAGAACATTTCCTTGCTCAAAAAACCGTTAAACGGCGGCAATCCCGCCATCGAAAAGGCGCCGATCAAAGCGATCGTAAACGTAATCGGCATCACCTGCATCAACCCGCCCAAATAGCGGATATCCCGTCTGCCTGTCTCGTGGTCAATAATGCCGACGACCATAAACAAGCTTCCTTTAAAGGTGGAGTGATTAAACAGATGGAACAGGGCGGCAAATGTGGCCACCGTAAAGACGGTACCGCTCTCGCCGGGTCCAAAATAGACCGCTAAAGAACCGACCCCAAGCAGGCTCATGATCATTCCCAATTGGCTGATGGTCGAGTAAGCCAACAACGCCTTCAGATCGGTCTGTTTCAGCGCCGTCAAAGAACCGTAAAGCAGCGTAATGATGCCGATTCCGGCTACAAGCCAGAACCACACGGCACTGCCGCCAAAAATCGGAGTCATCCGGGCCACCAAATAAATGCCGGCTTTGACCATCGTTGCGGAGTGGAGGTAACTGCTCACCGGAGTCGGCGCCTCCATTGCATCCGGCAGCCAAATGCCAAACGGGAATTGCGCCGATTTCGTAAAGGCTCCCAGCAAAATACATAACATGGCGGGAATAAACAAGACATGGCCTTGGATCATGTCCGCATTCGCTATGAGCTCCCGAATGCTGTAGGTATCTCCGATGATGATCAGCATAATAAATCCGGCCAGCATGCCGAAGCCGCCAAGGACGGTAATCAATAACGACTTTAAGGCGCCTTGCCGTGAGCTCTGGCGCTCGTACCAATAGGAAATCAATAAGAAGGAAGAGACACTGGTCAATTCCCAAAATCCATACAGGACTAATAGGTGATCGGAAAATACCAATCCCAGCATGGCCCCCATAAACATGAGCAAATAAACGTAGAAATTATGGAGCGCCTCACGGATTTTGGACATATAAAAAATAGAATAAATAATGACTAAGGTACCGACACCGGAAATGAGCAGGCCAAACAATAAACCAAGCCCATCCACGTACGAGGTAATATTGATATCAAAGGACGGGATCCAGGACAATGTGTATTTGTAGGTTTCCCCAGCGGCAACATGGGGTATATATTGTAATAAATAGATAAAGATAGTTAGAGGCACGAGCAGTACGAACCAGCCTGTATGCACTTGACGATTCAAATACTTATACAGAAAGGGAACCGCGAGTGCACTGATCAACGGAAGAAACATGAAGGTAAAAAATGTAGCCAAACGCACCCCTCCTCACATACGAATTTTGCGGTCTTTAACGAGTTGACTCTTTCCGCGACATCCATTATAGTCTTACATAGTTTAGCCCGGCTCTACTATTTAACCTTGAGGTGAAATGCTTACAATGGATAACTTAAATAATGAATGCATTCTAGTCTGCGTTTATTATGGACCGAACGGCGAAAGACTAATCAAACGCGGTTGTAAAATCGCCAACATGATGCAAGCCCCGCTTTATATATTAACCATTGACTCCAAGCCGTTTGATGAATTGGACGCCGAGAAGACTTTTTACATTGAACAATGGAAAGAATGGGCCAACTCCAATCCGTCGGCTCAGTTTATTATGAAAGACAATGAAAGCCGGCCTGTCTCTAAGGTCATAGCGGAAGTGGCCAGAGCAAAAAATGTCACACAGATTATTCTGGGCCAGACGGCGCAAAGCCGATGGGAACAAATTACGAAGGGATCGATTATTAATTCGTTGGTGCGTGAGATCCCTTTTGTTGACCTGCATATCATTTCGGTCTCCCGTTATATCCGCGACGGGGAAGGAATGTACCAGCATGGAATCCGCGCTTATTTAATTAAAGATGGGGAACAGTATAAACTAAGCTTCTGTCACGAGAAAAATACCGAATATGAAGGCATCTTCTTCAAAGAAATCGATACGGATTTCGATAATGGCATTTTCCGCTTTATGAAGGATGCTGAAACGCTGCAGGTCCCGGTTCATGACGGGATCGTCACCGAATTTAAAAACGTCGATATGAGTACAGCTTTAGATTTGGACGACGCTGACGAATAAAAATTCTCCTCTCCGCATGTTCCATGTGGAGAGTTTTTTATTTCAGAACAAGCATTTTATAAATTCACATCCACCTTAATCGGCTGCTTCTCGTTCTTATCAATACCTAAATACTTTAGCGTTTCCGCCGTTGATTGATGATGCAGTATCGATTTTACGATGGAAATGGCAATTCCCTTATGGTACGCGTGATAACCAAAGGTTTTGCGCAGTGTATGCGTTCCAATTTTCTCCGCTATTCCTACCTCCCTTGCCGAGTGGTTGATAATACGGTATGCCTGCTGACGGGTGATTGGACGGCCGTCCTTTTTGGATCGGAATAAATAATCCTCCGCCTTCCAATCGCCGCTGGACAAATATTCGGTTAATATCTCCCCGATCTTGCTGTTCAAGTAGTAGGCCTGCTCTTCTCCGGTTCTTTCATCCTGAATATAGAGAAATTCCTTCGCGCCTTGACCGTCCCAAACATCCTGCACAGTAAGGTTAAGCAATTCGAAAAGACTAATCCCCGTGTTAATTCCCAGGACAAAAAGCAATAGGTCCCTTACCGAGTGCTTTCTCAGCTCCTCTTTCATTGCTTGAATGGTTTCCATGTCTCGAATCGGATGTACATACTGCACAAAGGACCCCTCCGAATATGTTACTTAATTATAGGTTAACATATATTGTGTAACATAACAATTGAAAAAGGGAATTAAATACGAAAAAAGACACCCACGTATTTCATACGTTAGTGTCCTCAAAAAATAGATACAATAACCCCAACATTTCAATGGCTCTTTTGTATTACGCCGAGAAAACCTGAAAAACCAGGCGGTCTGAGAAACTCCAGAGAAAAATAACGAAAGGCAACCAGCGATCGAGCAAAAATGTTCGTGTCTCCGTGTCTCCGTGTCTCGGTGTCTCGGTGTCTCGGTGTCTCGGTGTCTCGGTGTCCCTGCCTGCTGCTTGCCTTTGCACGATTATCCCTCTCGTTAAGGAAGCAGGGGGTGGGGGCTAGAGCGAGGATTCCAAAAAAAGAGAGAAGAAAAAGAGATGGGGGAAAAAATGAGGCGGTTCAGTTGAGATTTTCGGCTTGATTGGGGAACGTATGTTTGGTATAATGAAATAAATAGAACGTGTGTTCGTGAATTCTTGATTCGGAGGCGAGTGAACATGGAGGTCAATACGGGAACGGAACTTCAATCATTCAGCAGCCGTTATAACAGCGAGCAGGCCTGCATGGAGGCGCTGATCGCGATGAAGTGGCCGAACGGCTTCGTCTGCCCGCGCTGCGCTCACACCCGGTGCAGCCGTCTGACCTCTAGGCATATCCCCTTGTTCGAGTGCGGAAAGTGCAAGCATCAAACCTCGGCTTTGGTCGGCACGATTTTTGAAGGAACGCATCTGCCCCTGCTCAAGTGGTTCAATGCGCTGGAGTTGTTCCTGCTTGATGGTGGCATTTCGGCGATGCGGCTGAGCAAGGTGATCCGGGTTACCTACAAAACCGCATGGTTGATGCTGCATAAAATACGCCATGCCGTCGGGGAATTCGATATCCGGGAGCTGCTCTGCGGAGACGTGAAGGTGAACAGCGATCTGTATGGGCGTAATCCGTCCCGGTTTCAGCTTTCGCATCCGTATGCCTCGGCGGTCGTAGCGGGATGCACAGTCACGGAGTCGGGCGAGCCGGAGCAGGTCAAAATCCGCCTGGTGCCGCATAAGAGAGGAGACGGAAAAAGGGCAAACCGTCACGAACTCGCCGCGTTCCTCAACGAGCATGTGGATGTCCGTACATCGGTGGTAGAGTCGTTTCCTCTAGCCTATCGGCTGTATGCGCCCTTGCGGAAAGTGGTGAGAGAGGCGTGGGAATCGCTGAAGAGTACGTATGTAGCCTTGGGACTGAAGCATCTGCAGGCGTACCTAAACGAGTACACCGTACGCCGCTCGCTGCGCCGGCCCGGAGCGGAAGATACGATGCGGCAGAAGTTACTGCACATGTGTGTGGCGATTCCGGCGATCCCTTACCGCCGGCTGATCGCACGCCAACCGAACCAGCCCCTTGCGGCTGCGGCCTGATCGAGACGCTGTAACGGTGGGGGGAGTTTGACGCAGATCAACTTAATGGGTAGGGGGTAGCTTAATGCGGATCAACTTGATTGGTGTGAGTTAACATGAACGGTGTGGGCGTTGCTGCAAACGGAAGGGTTCAGGCTACAGCAAAATCATGGTCTTTTCGTTTCCCTCGCTTCTTGTCCTTGATCTCCTGTCTTGATCTCTTGTCCGGTCTGTTTCACCTCCCCTAAACCTGATTCCTTCTCCTAAGCCCGTCTAAATTATCTCGGACCTATCTGCTTCTCCACCAAATATTTTCTTCTCCCGAGCTTGTCTGGTTTCTCTGCTACCCTGATCAAACGGGATAATCGTGCAAAGCGTCCGGACAGTGAGTGTTGATCTGCCGCCCAACCCACCGGTGGTCTTCCCTGTCCTCAAGCTTTCAACGCCCTTCCGCGTTTCTTGCCACGATCGATTTTGGCTCGACTGGCAAGCAACTGATTCCTGAGATTGTACTTATTATCATTAAGAATCGAATTCTAAAACATTTGGCAAATGAAAAATCTTAATTTGTCTCCAAGATTCATTCAAAGAAATGGGCTTCAATCCTATGAGTCACCATCCACAGGGTAATCTAAGACAGCCCGAACAATCGATTCCTTAATCAGCTCCC
The DNA here is from genome assembly GCF_003863965.1 of Paenibacillus oralis. GTDB lineage: Bacteria > Bacillota > Bacilli > Paenibacillales > Paenibacillaceae > Fontibacillus > Fontibacillus oralis. Next base: position 2,282,883 of record NZ_RRCN01000001.1, on the reverse strand, counting down.
ACCGATCGCGAGGGTTCATCATGAATTCCGAGGCTATGGCGACGACCAGATCTTTTTCTGGAATGCAGCAAATGACATTGCCGCCATCGCCCATCGCCATGTAGGCAGAAACCCCATCCTCTTCGCGTAACCACCAAAGATAACCGTAATGGTTGGGGTTCGTCGCTGTGGATGCGTCAACCCATGCCGCCGGAACAACCTGGCGATGGTCCCACATGCCGCGGTTCAGGTACAGAAAGCCAAAACGCGCCATATCCCGGGGAGTCAGCGTAAGCCCCCATCCGCCTGTGGAGTTCCCGTTGGGATCATGTACCCATCCTTTCACGTCTTTTCCGAAGAAATCGTCAAACCCAAATGCCTTCATTTCATAGTCCGGGATTTCCTTCATGCCGATCGGTTTAAACAAGCGTCCATTCGCAAACTCACGGGCGCTTTGCCCCGTGCTGCGGGTAAGGATGGCCGAAAGCAGGTGTGCCCCCGCGGTAGAATACTTGAAAGCTCCGATACTTCCCCCTTGGCCCAGCATATCCAGCGTATATTTCACCCAATCGGGCTGCATACACAACTTGTCCAGCGGTTCTTGCCAGTCCGCGAACGGATAAGGAGCCGTCATCGTGAGCAGACGCCGCAGCGTGATTTCCCGCTTCTGCCCATCCGCCGCACCCGCAACATATTCGGGGAAAAAGTCCAGCACCTGCTGATCCACACTTTGAATATGCCCGGCATCGATAGCAATCCCGATGAGGGCGGATAGGATGCTTTTCGTTACCGAGGCCACATGGTGGGCGTCCTCCGGGCCATAGCCGTTAAAGTATTTTTCATAAGCGATATATCCGTTTCTCACAACCACGATCCCGTTGATATTGCTGTATTCCGATTTTATTACAGGTTCAAGCTCCGCAAGCTTGGCCGCGTCCATTCCCACGGTGGCCGGGTCTGCGGCTTGCCACTGCGTGGTTGGCCAATAGTTTCTTGGCATGATCGATTCCTCCTGCCGCTATTTTTTCTTGACGGGAAAATACACCTCGGTAATTAGTTCCTCGCCAGCGCTGATTTGATTAGGGTCGGTTACATAGATTTCATAAGGCGAGTTCACCAAGACATAACCTTCATGTTCGATCCATTCCCGCAGCTTGGCATAAACCGAGGTCAACTCCGAATACGAACCCTTCAGCACAGACTTTGCGCAAAGGCCTCCGGGCAAATCCCGCGTTCCCTTTACCGCCTTAGCAATCGGGATGGCAAATTCCGTATCATTGCCCGCCGGATCGTATTCCGGACTGTGATAAATCGTCATCGGCGTGCCCAGCATGGTGAGTTTTTCCGTGGCGATCATTTCATATAGCCGGCCAAAATACGCCCCATATCCCAGAGCATAATCGTCACGGCTCATCATCCGGCGCAGCGAAAGGATATTCAGCGGCCGGGTTTCCACAAGCTGCACCTCGATCTGATCCAGGTACGACATAATCGGCACACCCTGCTCCAGATTCAAAATGTCCTGACTCATTTGGCCCAGGGTATACTCCAAAGACTTCAGCTTCTCCTGGACCTCCCTCCGTTTACGGTTAAGCGCCGAACGAAGCACTTCTTCGGATTGATCCACGTCCGATTCCAGAACCGCTTTAATTTCCTCCAACGAAAAATGATACGACTTCAACCGGTTGATCAAGAGCATTGTTTTGAGCTGGCCGATGGAATAATACCTGTACCCGTTTTCGGGGTTAATCTCCTCCGGAGTAAGCAACCCAATTTCCGCATAATATCGCAGCGTTTTGGTAGACACTTCGCAAATCTTCGAGAATTCGCCGATGGATAGCAAAGGGGGCACCTCCTTCCTATTCAACTATGCACCTTCCCCTAAGGGCAAAGTCAACCGCAAAAACCTTGTTCAATTTGAATTAAGGCCAAAGTCGAGTTATAACCTGGACCATCGTTTAGTACATGAGACTAACTTTAGGCTCTGATGCAACTAGCCGGAGGGCGGTTGTTGCCGGGATGGGGGAACTATACAATTTTGGTGGAAGAACAAACCCAATGGAAGAGGAGAAATGATATGAAATCATCAAATTGTAAAAGGCCTAGACAGCTCATTCTGGCCAGTGTCTTGCTCGCCGGCTTGATCCTGTCATCTTCGGGCTTGCCTGCTTATGCGGCGGCCGCTCCGGATAGTAATCAGACCCAAAGTCATAACCCTGCCGGGAAAGGGACAACCGCCTCCGCAGCTGCCCCAATCACAGCTAAATCCGTAGAGGAATTTGCGGATGCTTATTTTGCCCGTGAGGATGTGAAGGAGAAGCTTACGGGGGCATTGTTCGTAGTTGTAAAAGATGGCAAAGTCCTGCTTAACAAAGGATACGGTTACGCGGATATGGCTTCCAAAATACCAATCGATCCCGACACTACCTTATTTAGAATGGCATCCATCTCCAAGCTATTTACGACTACAGCGGTGATGCAGCTTGCCGAGCAGGGTAAGATCGATTTGGATCGCGATATTTCTGCATATATGGAAGGAGTTACGATCCCCAATCAAACCGGCGTGCCCCTCACGATGAAGAACCTGATGACCCACACCACAGGTTATGATTATACTGATTTTTCCGGTAATACTCCGGATGTTTCTCTCCAGGATTATGTGAAAGATAACGTGCCTTCCGTAAAAATAAAACCCGGCGATGCCTACCGCTATGACAATATGGCTTTTGTACAGCAAGGGTATATAGTAGAAAATGTAGCTAAAACTGACTTCAATACTTATGTAAAGGAAAATATATTTAAGCCGCTTGGCATGATACATAGCGACTTTTTCTTATCGCCCCAAGTCGAAGCAAACCTGGCAAAAACCTATGATGATGCGGGTAAAGAAATAGCCGTGTATCCTAATTATCCCGAAGTAGACCCCAGCGGCAGCATGTTCTCAACCGGCAGCGATATGGCCAAGTATATGCTGGCGATGTTAGACGGAGGAAAGCTTGGTGAGGCCCGTATTCTGGAGGAAAATACAACAACCACCATGGAAGCTTATCAGTATGGCATTAATGAGAGCCTGCCGGTGATGTCCTATGGTTTCGAATCCATGTATAGCCACCTCTACAATGGTCAGAAAGCCATTGGAAAAGGCGGTGACCTGCGTGGTTTTCACTCTTGGCTGTGGATGGTGCCGGAGCAAAAGTTTGGCGCTATGATCATTGTCAACGGTGAAGCGCTGGATCCCCGCATGGAGATGTTTGGCTCATTTATGGATCAATTTTATCCCGAACAACACCAGGCTGTCACCCCAATGAAATCATCTAAGGAAAGCTTGGCCAAGTTCGAAGGAAAGTTCCAGGATTTGAGAACCCCTTTACTTAGTGCAGAGGTTAAGGCAGGTGAGGATGGATCACTGATGATTAAGGATGCATTGGGAACCCATAAGCTTCAGCAATTAGAGGAGCTGTTATTCCAGGATGAACAAGGTGTAAAAGCAGGCTTTAAGAAAGATGAGCAGGGCAAAATTGCATACATGTATTACAACTATCCGGATAGCTTCTTAAAGAAGCTGCCTGAGCCGCAACCATTCTCTGACGTACCGGCAGATAGTCCATATGCCGCTGCGATTGAACAGATGCATGTCATGCAATTTCTGAGCCAAACGGACACGGGTACCTTTAGACCGGAAGAAGCCATGACACGTGGAGAATTTGTGCAAATCTTGATGAAAATCCCCGGATTCCCGTTATCCAATGAGCCTGTGGTGTTCAAGGATGTAACAGGACATGATCTGGCTCGGGAAATTCAATCGGCGGTCGTCTATGCCGGGCTAAAGGGGACGCCAGATGGCCGCTTTGAGCCGGACCGTGCCATTACTCGGCAAGAAGCTGCCTCCATTATATGGGGATTCATTCAGTCAAATACGTCTGTGCCGGCGCCACAGGCTAAATTGACAGGAACGCCGCCCGCTCCTTGGGCTTCAGATGCAGTACAGTTTGTAGCGGCCATGCATCTCTTTGGTCCTGAAGTAAAAGTAGATGCTGACGGGGCTGTTGATTATGAACCTACCCGCCCCATGCTTCGCCAGGAAGCCGCCGCCATGTTTGCTGTGTTTTGCGAAAGAATCCCGGCTTTATTATATGGCGTCGAAGGCTAACCTCCTGTTGAGGATGATGTAAGCTAATTCGGACTATTAAAATAGAAACAAGCAAAGGCCCCTGCGTCCCTACTACCTTGACGGTGGAGAGAAGCAGGAGCCTTTGTTGTTTTAGTAGCGATTATTTGCCGGCCGCGCTGGCTCCGGCAATCCGCCCAAACGTGAAAATGTCCGTAATGGCGTTGCCGCCAAGCCGGTTGCCGGCATGAACTCCGCCGGCAACCTCGCCGGCCGCGAACAAGCCGTCAATAGGCTTACCTTCCGTATTCAACACCTGGGCCTTTTCGTTAATTTCCAGACCGCCCATCGTATGGTGCACGGAGGGGGTTCTTGGCGTAGCAAAGAAAGGCGGTGTTTCGAGTTTTGCGCCAAAATTTTTCTTGCCAAACTCAGGATCAAGCTGGTTTTCTACGTAAGTGTTGTATTTCTTCATTTCCGCCACAAAAACATCGGCCGGTACGCCCATTTGCTCGGCCAGTTCCTCCAGGGTATCCGCCATGAAAATATTTTTGTTCGCAATCAGATCCTGATAATTGTCGCCCCATACATTTTTCCCGTTCAGATCCGGATTGCCCAGCGAGGTCATATCACTGATGATATAGAAGGTTTGATCCGTCTGCTCCAGAGCAGCGGCAGCCAAAACGTCTCTTTCGGCGTACTCGTTCACATACCGCTTGCCTTCCTTGTTGACGAAAATTTGCGTTTCCGCGCTTCCCCATACGCCGCCGGACAAAGCACCCGTTCCCGGTTGGCCGCTTGGCATCAGTTGGATAAAGCCCATGCCCCACAGATTCGCTCCTACTTCCTTACCCATCACAATCCCGTCGCCGGTAGCATTTGTGGTATTGGTTGTCTTGACGCTTGCATCAAGAGCAGGCCAATAGTTATTGTATTCAACGACCATTTCAGGGTTCGCTCCGAAACCGCCGGTGGCCATGACCACGCCCTTGGAAGCCTTCAAAGTGACCGGAGTGCCGTCCGATTGCTCGGCGGTCACGCCCACAATTCTGCCGTTCTCAACGATCAGCTTGGTGGCTTTCGTGTTCAGCATAATTTCTGCGCCAAGCTCTTTTGCACTTTTTTCCATCGTATTAATATACCCTGTTCCCAGCGGTTCGGTATTATGGTGGGTTCTGGGCCACAAGGCGCCAAGAACGGTCCCGATCCCATCCTGGAACTTAGCTCCATGGCTCTCCAGCCATTGAATCGTGCCGTAGCTGTTGGTCGCCAGCGTCTTGACCAGTTCAAACTTGCCGGAGATTTCTTTCCCGTCAAGATCGGTTCGCTTCCCGCCGATATAGGTGTGAATCATATGCAGTTCAGGCGAATCAAACAGCTTGGTGGTGTCCCCTTTGGCGAAGTATTCCTTGATCTGTTCCTTGAGCGTCTTGAGCGTATCGGCGTAATCGCCGAATTCTTTTTCATCGTAGGTCAGAATCTCTTTCAACTCATTGGTCAGCGCTTTCGTCATGGCCACTTTCGGCTGTCTCGCCGGGTCATAGGAATTGAACTCGCCTCCCGAACGAATCGTGTTCCCGCCAAGCGCAGGCGATTTTTCGATCAAAATCACCTTTGCCCCGTTCTCAGCGGCCGATACCGCAGCGGCCAGACCCGCTCCGCCCCCGCCGACAACCACGACTTCGGTTTTCTTGGTAATCGCTTCTTTGGCAGCCGCCTTCAGCGGTTCCCTGCTCTTCAATTCATCGATGTCGGCCCCGGCCTTCGCCAAAGCGGCCGCGATCGCGTCAATCAGGCCGTTGCTGGACACGGATGCCCCCGACACGATATCTACCTTCAGGCTCTGCCCCTCGACCACCTTCTGGGGAATGGTCTCAAATACGGCATCGCTTACTCCCTCCGTGTCCTTCTGCTCCACCACCTTCACCGATTGAATGGTGTTGGCATCCACCGTTACCTCTACTTTAATAACGCTATGTAGGCCTTGCGCTTCCCCCGTATATGTCCCCGGTGTGTAAAGCCCTTGGGCATCCGCCGCATCAGGCGCTGCTTCCTTATTACTGCCGCTGCATCCTATCACACCCATGATCAAAATAAATACCAGTGCCGCCAAAAATCCCGTTCTTACATACCTGCAACTTGGATGTCTCATGTCACCTGCTCCTCTTCTAAGATTGTGCATAATTTCACAATATAAGCGAAAAAAATTCGCGAATATTGCCGCAACAAATTCGCTTACATTGATTATTATACGCTTTCATTTCCACGTGTTTCCATGTTTTTTCTCACACAAGGGGGGCTAAGCAACCAAAGAGCAAACCGGGCGGTACATGGGAGTTTATCATGCACGGTCCGGATGGCGTTGATTTTCCCAACACCAACGTCTTTGTTGAGGTCGTTAAACCCGAGCGAATCGTCTTCAACCATGTGCCGCTGTATTCGATCAGGTGAAAACCTATGCCGTCCCCGGCGCCGAACAGACCATGGATCGTCTTGAGGAGCATCTAGCGAGTATGTCTTGAAAGTAAGCGATTGCGATCCTGTAGTTTATTTTCGCCAATCCAGCCCGAACTGCCCCTTATAGAGTTCGTGCCTTGGTGTCCCTCATACTACCTTTGCACGATTATCCCTCTCGTTAAGGGGGGGGGGCAGGGGCCCCGGAGTGAGGCGAGCTCTTGTCCATTTCTCTGCGTTCTGATCAAAGGGGATAATCATGCAAAGCGTCTGGGCAACGTGTGTTGATCTTCGATAGATTACAGACCTCATTTAGTGCTAGTTTTTCTTGCGACATCTTTAACCTTCCCTCAAAGTTTATACTTTCTGATATCTTCACCCGGATTTATGGAAAAATTTCGGTCCCCCGCTTCCCGGTCGGGAAATGGGCGGCCGTATTCATTAGTAGATTGGGTATTTTCGGGGCATGACAATACAATACCAGCTCAAAAAATTTATTATTGAAGTTAGTGAAGCATTGCCTTATTGGAAATATCGAATGAGTTGATTTTGCTCGTCTTGAGCTTTAAACTTCATAGTAGAGCGACCTCCTGGATGGGCTTTTTGAGGCGATGACCTCGTGCGTAACCCCATCGTACCGAGGCGCTCTTTTTTAATCAATGGAAAGGAGAAACGCATGAATCATAAGATTTTGATCATCGATGATGATCTGGAATTAGGCCAGCTGCTTAAAAAATGCGTTAGCAAGGAAAAAATCGACGCGGTGATTTGTCCATCCGGCCCAAGCGGGTTAACCGCCCTTTCCCAAAGCGAATTTCAATTGATCGTTCTCGATGTCATGATGCCGGGGATGGATGGTTTTGCCACTTTGGAAGCCATTCGGGAAATTAGCAGCGTGCCTGTTTTAATGCTGACCTCCCGGACAGAAAGCGGTGATAAAGTTCGCGGACTTCGTTCCGGAGCGGACGATTATTTGACCAAACCGTTTGATATCGAAGAATTCACCGCTCGCGTGGTTTCCTTAATTCGAAGATATACGATGTTGAACCACGATACGAATCATCATCAGGTGTTATCTTTTAAAGGCTTAAGCATGGATTATGAAACCAGAGCGGTATCCGTTAACGGAGAACCGGTAGAATTGGTCGGCAAAGAGTTTGACATTCTCTATTATTGCGCCAGGAATCAGGGGAAGATTTTAACGAAACAGCAAATTTATGAGGAAGTTTGGAAGGAACCTTATGCTTACGACGACAGCAACATTATGGCAATCATCAGCCGGCTTCGTAAAAAGATAGAACAGGATTCAAGCCATCCAACTTACCTGCAAACGGTAAAAGGAGTCGGCTATCGTTTCAACCGGGAGGTATGAACATGGAGAGGATGGATATAGAACCCACATGGATCGTATTGTTATTTATCGCTTTAGGGGCTGCTGCCGTACTGGCCTTTGTGCTGTTTAGAAGGCTGCTGCACGTCCGCAGAAGGCTCCGTGATATATCCGAAATACTTGACGATATAGTACAAGGCAATGCAAAACACCGGATTCTGGCCGATCCCCATGATATGACCGCTGCGATCAGCTACAAAATGAACGATATCGTCCTGCATTTTCAAGAACAGATCATCGCCTTAAACAAGACAGCGGAAGCCAATAAGCAGTTGATGACGAGTTTTTCGCATGATGTCCGCACCCCGCTAACCACCTTGATCGGATATCTGGATGCCGTACATAAGCACATCGTTGCCGGCCGCGAACGGGAGGAATACATGGAAACCGCCCGCCGAAAAGCGCATGACTTGAAGGACTATGTAGATAAACTGTTCGAATGGTCCAAATTAAACTCCGACGAGGAAACCTTCGCCATCCGGACCGTCGACATCTGCGAATTAACCCGAATGATTTTGAAGGACTGGATACCTGTCTTCGAAACAAGGTCCCTTTCCTTTGACATTGACATCCCTGAAAAAAAGCTCGCAGCGCACCTCGACACCAACGCCTATTCGCGGATCCTGAACAATCTGATTCAGAACGTCCTTGCGCATAGCCAGGCGACAGCGATTACAGTCGGCGTTTCCATGGAGGATCACCGTATCGTTACATCGGTTATGGATAATGGCATCGGGATTTCTAACGAGGATTTGCCGTATATTTTTCAACGATTATATAAATGCGACAAAGGCCGATCGAAAAAAGACAGCGGCTTAGGATTATCGATCGTGCAGCAGCTTACCGAAAAGATGCGCGGTACCATTCACGTGGAAAGCACGCCGCTTGAGCGAACCGCGTTTCAAGTTCAGTTTCCACTCGTCAGTGAGAATCCCGGCTAACAGGCGGGATTTTTTGCTTTCATGGGGTTCTTTTCAAGGTTGAGGCAAGGTTCGTGCAAGGTTGATGCAAGGTTGTTGTGCTAACATGGCATAGTCAAACAAAGGAGGATTCAGGGGATGAGCGATTATATCATTGAAACCAACCATCTTACGAAACAATACGGGGAGCAGAAAAGCGTCGCCAATTTGAATATCCATGTCCGCCAAGGGCGCATTTACGGCCTGCTGGGGCGAAACGGCGCGGGCAAAACGACCACCATGAAAATGCTGCTCAACCTGACGTTGCCGACTTCCGGCGAAGTGCGAATTTTCGGCCAAGATATGCGGACCGAGGCCCAAAAAATTCTGCCCCGCATCGGCAGTTTGATTGAGTCCCCGGGTTTTTATCCGAATTTGACCGGAACGGAAAACCTCAAGCTCTTTGCCGATCTGCGCGGCGTCCCGCAGCGAAATGCCGTCAAAAATACCCTGGAATTAGTTGGTCTTCCGTATAAGGACAAGAAATTGTTCGCGCAATATTCGCTTGGGATGAAACAACGCCTGGCCATTGCCTTGGCGGTCATGCATGACCCTGAACTGCTGATTCTCGACGAACCGATTAACGGGCTGGATCCGATCGGCATTGCCGAGGTCAGAAGTTTTATTCGCGCGCTTTGTACGGAAAGAGGAAAAACCATTTTGATTTCCAGCCATATTTTATCCGAAATCGCTCTGCTGGCCGATGACATCGGCATTATTGATCACGGCGTTCTTTTGGAGGAGCTAAGTCTCAAGGAACTGGAAAAGAAAAACAGCAAATATGCTCACTTTATCGTTTCGGATACGGCCAGGGCCGCCCGTCTGTTGGAGAAGCACTTGAACATGTTCAACTTCTATGTTGAGGACCAGCAAAGCCTGCGCTTGCATGACATGGCATTGCCCGTTTCGGCGATTACCCGCCTGTTTATCGAAAACGGAATTGACGTCTCGGAAGCGCACACCTGTGAAGACACGCTCGAGGATTATTTCAAAAAGATCACAGGAGGCGTGGGGATTGCTTAAACTCGTTAGATGCGAATTCACCAAGCTGAAGCGTAAAAAATTCATCCTATTGGTGATTGTTGCCGCGTTTCTTTTTCCCATTCCCTTAACGATGCTGGCGATGAATGGAGGTTTCGGAGGCCTTAATGTCTACGATAAACTGTTCGGAATGATCGTGAGTTATGGACAAGCGCTGCTGCTGCCCAGCATTTTAGGGATCGTGGCTTCTATGCTGTTTTTTATGGAACGCGACCATGATACGCTCAAAAATCTCCGCACGATTCCGGTTTCGGCCACACGGATGGTTACGGCGAAGATCATTGTGTTGTTTATGCTTGGGCTGATTTTCTCGCTGGCCTCCGTGGCCGCTTCCATGCTTGGCGGAGCCTTTGTCGGGAATATTCAGGGTGTGTTTGCGAAGCTCTGCATTAGTGCGGCCGACGGTATTCTGCTCACGGCCGGAACCTTGCCGGTGGTCATCGTGATTGTCTATTTTAACCGCAGCTATATTTTTTCGATTATCCTGGCTTTTTTCTACACCATTCTTAACTTTTCCATGGCCTTTGTAGGCCTGCAATATGATACGCCGATGATGAAATTACTGACGAGTATTTTGCCGACGCCGATCATATACCGCTGGTTATTGGGCCTTTTCACCTCGCCGGCCGATTCGTTCTACGCGATCATTGAACCGAAAACTTTGCCATTGCCGCAGGTCGTTATCATTATTGCGATCATCGCTTTGATTTCTTATATGGCCATTGTACGAATCTACAATAAGCGGGAGGACTAAGGTGGGACCATGGTGAACATTTTAAAAACCGAAATCATCAAATTAAAACGGTATTCGATCATTTGGGTTGGCTTTGCCGCGGCGCTGCTGGTTGTCCTCTTAACCCGATTCATGGCCACGGCGGAAGACGGCACAGCACGCAACTTGGAGAACTTCTCCAATACCGTGATCTGGAACAATTTCAGCTTGCTCTTCCCTGCCACGATTACCTTAATCGCCGGATATATGATCAGCCGTGAATACACGGAAGACACGCTAAAAAACATCCTCACCATCCCGCTCTCCTTCCGGCGTCTGTTGGTCGGAAAGCTCATCACCGCCGGACTGCTCGCCCTATTTTTGGCCGTGGTTACCTTTGTACTTTCGCTCGTCATCGTGCTGATCAGCGGCTTCCAAGCAGGCAGCGCTGCGGTGATGGTCAAATCCTTGATCCAAATGATGGTGATGAATTTATGTATTTACCTGGCCGTCCTCCCCATCATCGTGTTAACCAGCCGCAACCCAAACGGCTTCATGGCCGGCGTGGGCTTCGCCTTTTTCTACGGATTTATCGGAATCTTCGCCGGAGGACACGGCCTGGGCGATCTTTACCCGATTACTGCAGGCTTAGGCTTGATTCATTATCAAGCGGAGGGCGGTTCGGATTATAATGTGGCTGCTTGCGTAATCACATTAGTTATTATGGTGATTGTATCGGTGTTGTTGATCGTAGGGATGGGGGATCGGGTGAAGGAGGCGAGAAGGACGGAAAGGAAAAAGGGGCAGACATCGGATGGAAAGAAAAAGAAGCAAACATCGCGCAGATAAGCCAGAGTAAGCAGGAAAATACCATATAAAAATACCCGGCGGGCTAATATGCCTTCCGGGTATATTAGAAGCTACAGATGGCCTCGTGCTCTATTCCATGCGTGCTCTATACCATATAGGATAGGGAGCGGCCCATGCAGGATAAGGATCGGCTATACTTATACGTTCGCTTCATCCTTCATCCGCCCGTTGACTTAGCAGTTGCCCCTCCGCCCCGTACCCGGAGTGAACCTCAATCATCAGCGCCGCCCCCAGCTTAAACCCATACGTAAATGTCGCCGTCAACTCCAATCCCTGAATTTCCTGCTGCAAATCAATCAGCGCCTCCAGTTTAGTAAACTCCTCACCGGACAACTTCTCTTTCCAAGCTTCCATCGCCTCGGACATTTCCCCGCACATCTGGCGATATTCGGGATCTCTGGGCACCACCTGCCCCTCGGGAGCCAGGTGGCCGTAGTATAGGGATTCTATAAGGGTTGGCATGGGGATTCCTCCTTTTTTTCTTTTAGAGTAGCAGATATGGGAGGAAGATGTGGTACGTGTATGCGTAAACAGAAGAAGCCCCCGAAATAGGGGCTTTATCCTCTTGGAATATCGTTATAGGACACATTAAGAAGTTCAGCTTGTTTATGCCTCACTAATTAATTATAGTAGTTTGAAAAAAAGCTCTATCGAATTTTTTTATGTTAATCTTATTGTAGAGCGATAAAAATATTGATAGCTAAGATATACGCACCCGGCAGATATTGCGCATTTTTCTTTTTACTTCTCAAAATCAGCTAGCACCTGATTATCACATCCCAGTATTGGATTTATAATAACTTTTCAGTTTATATAACCATTTCTAATATAAGTATACAAACTAGACTCCACATTATTCTCTAATTCAAGCTGCATATTTATAACTGCCTTTCCCTCCATTACAGTCTCTTCAACAGTTGCAATGTTAGGATTAGCTCTCCCTAAATAATAAAACTCACTTCCCTCATCATCATCCTTTTTAACAAAGATGTGAATTTCTATTCCGCTTTTTTCTGCGTTTACGATTTTCTTAACCTCTTCAGATTCAAGAGTTCTATTTCTTCTTGTAAACCATCTTAATATCTTAGGAGATAAAAATTCATCCTCATATTTTATACCGGAATCTATCTCTTCCTGTTTGTGGTAAGTTACAAAAATCGGACAAGTATTATTTTTTATTTTATAACCGTAAACAGTCGATGTTTCATCGCTTTCCCAATTAAGTAACTTACATACATCTTTTCTTGAATATTTCTGATACAAAGTCAATGAAGAGTTACCACTATAGATATTTACCTTTTCTTTAGCACAATTAAGGATATCTATAACCATTTCTCTAAAATAGATATTAGTGTTTAAAGCGTTACGAAACTTTTCGTTTAGTTTGAAATAACCGTTTTCAAGTATACATATAGGCTCTTCCCCATACTTTATTCTTTGCGATGTTATAAAAAAGGTAAGATCATATACTCGTAGAACCGAAGCAATAGTTGCTTTATCTATTTTACAACCAGTTTGTTGTAAGACTTCGATATATTGATCGTAAGAAACTCGATTTTCACCTATTAGTAAATCCAATAAAATTACCTCATGTTTCCGTTTACCAGGAAGTATTTCGGCAGAAAGAGCATATAAAATTTTCTCTTCATACAGGGTTAATTCATTCACTTCAATCTTTATCTTCTTTAAGAATTTATAGTACGATTCGAAGGTTTTAACAATAATTATCGGATCAATTGAGCGTTGAATAATAAAATCAAATAACATAGGAACTCTTCCAATTCGATATTGCAGTTCAAGAAAAGCTTCTCTTAACTTTTTTAACTCGGTTAAATTACTTTTATTAATTGATTTAAAAATTTGAGCCTTTGCCACTTCTTCAAAATTTATTGTTGATACCCCTTTAATATAACTGGTATCGTTCAAAGATCTTCGAATATTATCTTTATTCATTGATCTATCATCTGACAACGCAATTGGAATTAGATAATTGTTTTTATAGTTCCCTATAAAATCAATAATTGTGACAAACTCCTTGTCATTGTGCTTTCGAAGACCTCGACCTAATTGCTGAACGAATACAATACTTGATTGAGTTTGCCTAAGTAAGATAACTTGATTAATGCAAGGTATATCAATGCCCTCATTAAAAATATCCACAGTTAATATGTAATCGATTTTTCCCGATTCAAGAGCTTCTATCTGTTGTTCTCTAAACTGGATACTATCTTCGCCCGTTAACGCAATAGTTCTATATCCCTTATCATTCATCATTTGCGAAAGCTTAATAGCTTCTTCCTTGCGACTACAAAAAATCAGCCCTTTAACGTTTTCACCAGAAAAACCATAATACTCAATTTTACTAATAATATGATCTACACGCTCTTCGGTTGCTAACTTAGTAAGCATCGCTGTATCATCAATAAGCCGTCCATCATATTCAAAATCAGTTACTCCAAAATAATGAAACGAACAAAGCATATCTTCTTCTAGTGCCTCTTGAAGTCTTATCTCATAAGCTACATTGTAATCAAATAGTTGATAAATATTAAACTCATCCGTTCGTTCTGGTGTAGCTGTCATCCCCATCAGAAACTGAGGGCAAAAGTGATCAATAACTTTTTGATATGAAGAGGCACCTGCTTTATGGACTTCGTCTATCAAAATGTAATCAAATTCTTCTGAAGAGAAATTATTTAGTACCTCTGTTTTTGATATGGATTGAATGGTTGCAAATAAATACTTAGCTTGTGTTGACTTGCTGTTGCTAGACAAAATGCCGTAGTTCTGCTCGTTCCCACCTATGATACGAGTAAAATCTGCTCTAGCCTGTTGTAAAATTTGTTCCCTGTGCGCAATAAACAACATTCTTGAGGGATTAAAACTTTTAACATCAAATGCAGATAAGTAAGTCTTTCCTGTCCCTGTAGCAGAAACGATTAATGCCTTTTGTTTATTTGCTAATCGGACCTGTTCAATTTTTTGCAATGCTATTTTTTGCATTTTATTCGGCTCTATAGTTGAGGTGACTTTTTGAGGGCTCTCTTGAGTTGCCGCGGCCGAAAGCCATTCCACCATAATTTCTTCTGCAGAATGTCTGACATATGTTTTTTCATAGTCTTTGATCCATGCTTCAGTCAAAACATATGATTTGTTCCAAACCTCTTCGTATTGACTAATGATTTCTTTTACAGAATCTGCATGAGAATTTAATGTTAGTTTCACACTCCATTCATAATTTACTTTTAATGCTTGGGCTGTTAAGTTAGCACTTCCAATGATAAGTGAATGATGCTCTTCATTAATAAATATATAGCCCTTTGAGTGAAAGCCCTTAAGATCTGACAAACGAACCTCCATATTATCTATCTTAAGGAGTTCATAAAATACTTTCGGATGATTAAAATGAAGATATGTTGATGTTAATAATCTACCTCGTATTCCCTTCCGCTTTAAATCAAGGAAATGCGATTTCAAAGTTGCAAGACCACTTTCCGTCACAAAAGCCACAATAAACATAAATGACTTGCATTGCTCTAGTTCTTCTAAGAGAGGAGTTAATATATTTTGATTAATTGACGGGTTGTTTACCAATAACTTTGGTGGGTATTTTATAGAATCTTCATTTATTGACTCTACCAAACTACCGTTATCTAATGATTCATTGAGTTCAGAATCTTTATAAATTTCTCTCAACTCCATTCCTTGTCCGCAGAAAACAAATTATGTGAGATCGAAAATTAGTGTGATACAGTTCCCATTATCTTATGAATTGCCGGAACATCTGCTGGGGCCCAATCTAAAGTACTTAATTCGGAGATGGGCAACCATTTGATAGCAGCGTGCTCGGTTAGAACTGGAGCTCCCTTAACCAATTCACAATAAAAAGTTGTTAGATGAACAATCCCAAAATCATATTCATACACTGTTTTTTCAATTTGATTACCTATCTCAACCTCACATAACATCTCTTCTTGAATTTCTCTCTGTAATGCCTCTTGAGGAGTCTCACCAGATTCAATTTTCCCACCAGGGAATTCCCACTTTAGCGGTAAGCTTTGATTCTCACCTCTTTGTGCGCAAAGTACGTATCCTTCTTTTACTATAACTGCTCCCACTACATGGATATTTTTTTTCATAGCCGCCTCCAAAAGAACCTATTTATATCAATATCATATCTATGATACAAAGGCATAATCAAGTTTTTTGAATAAATCGTTTCATAAGTTCATCTTTAATAAAAAAACCGAAAATAGTATTCCATTTTAAGTGTTTGAATTCCTTTTTATTTTTGCTCCAGTCCTGATTTTTTCAGGGGAAACTAGCTAAAACGGCAAGCTTGCAGATTATACTAAAGAAGGTTGCCCATCAATCAATGGTCAACCTTCCATTCATTCTATGAATTGTACTTTGTCAAAAGAATTAACAATAGTCCCCTCATTATGGAATAAATATTCCTTTTCTTTTCTATTTCTGTTTGCCGAATATTGAAGTTGATACACTTTAGTAGGTACGCCTTCATATATGGCAGCAATATTGTCAACATAGTCATAAGTAGTGATCCAATGGCTATTAACTATCCCTTTTATTGCTTCGGAGAGTTCTTTATGGTCATCATGACTATAAAAGTTAGTGTACAAATTCTTCCCCTGTTTGTAGTAGGGAGGGTCAAAAAAAATAAAAAGTTGATTAGCTGCAAAATCTGGTAAGATGTGCTGTATTAGGTATACTGCATCGTGATTAAACAAATGGACTCTGTTCCTAACATTGGATATTCGTCTAATTTTATCCATCAAATCAGTCTTATTGTACCTACAGTCTAATGGATTTTTGTTGTCATTCTCTTCCCTGCTTATTGGGCCCCCTTTAATTATTCCTGAACGATTGGTTCGATTCAAAAAGAAAGTTGAAAATCCAATTTCAAGGGTGCTATAATTTTGCTGATTATTATAGATTCTTCTTTGTCTTTCCCATTCTTCTATGTTAATCGGAGTATTTAAAATTAAATTAATTAGGTTATCTGTATCATTTAAAACACTGTACCAGAAGCTATATATGGCCGTATCGAAATCATTAAGAATAATTGAATGTACATCTTCCTTTAACAGTAACTCAATCGCTAGCCCTGCCCCACCTGCAAAGGGTTCTACGTAAATAGGAAATTCTATCCTATTTTGCTCAATTACATTCCTCACAAACTTATATAATTGGGATTTTCCTCCAGGATAACGGAGCGGAGATAGTGTAATTGGCAATGTTGTTCCCCCTTTTGGTCGAAAATATGTTTACTTTCCGCCAATCTAGTTAATTTTCATATATTTCATCAAAAAATGAGTACGATTAGTAATGTACAATAACAGTAAAAAATACCTACAGTATAGCTTTACACTCTCATTTATCTAAACGGAATTACTATATTATCTTCTTACTGAATTTTGCCTTGACAAAATTTCATCCAGGCAATTGAGAATCATCGATACTTTTTTCCAACAATCAAGAAGTTCGTGATAATCTGGCACTTGTGTTTGTGAATGAATATAAAAGTTAATAATTTTTGTAGCTGCGGTGCTGTTATTCTCAGTGAAAGTGACATCAATTAGTTCAATTTCTTCTTCGTAATAGGGAAATGATTTCTTTAAATGTATTTTTATATGGTCAAATAATAATTCTCTCAATCTTTGATTTCTCTTTGTCCTCTCTTTAGCTATTCCTTTCAATTTCATTTCCCCATCTTGACGAACAAAATGGTCGATGTATTCATGTGTATACGTTTCAAGTAACGAACGAATCAGATACATGGAACCCATTCGGTTCTCCTTGTATGATGTAGACTTAAGCTCTTTTATCAAAGTATTGATTCTTTTGTTGGCTTTGTACCGATTTGTAAATGGGTACGCGCTGGTTAGGTAAGTATACCTTTCTACGTTAGTAGCTCCTCTGTTCGCCCCATTTTGTGAGCTACCGCTATCTCCGCCTTGCGAGCTG
The DNA here is from genome assembly GCF_003863965.1 of Paenibacillus oralis. Taxonomy (GTDB): domain Bacteria; phylum Bacillota; class Bacilli; order Paenibacillales; family Paenibacillaceae; genus Fontibacillus; species Fontibacillus oralis. The sequence goes on along the minus strand of NZ_RRCN01000001.1, from coordinate 2,265,385 downwards.
CCGCTGCCTCCATCTTGTGAGCTGCCGCTGTCTCCGCCTTGTGAGCTGCCACTGCCTCCGCCTTGTGAGCTGCCGCTGCCTCCACCTTGTGAGCTGCCGCTGCCTCCGCCTTGTGAGCTGCCGCTGCCTCCGCCTCGTGAGCTGCCGCTACCTCCGCCTTGTGAGCTGCCGCTACCTCCGCCTTGTGAGCTGCCGCTACCTCCGCCTTGTGAGCTGCCGCTGTCTCCGCCTTGTGAGCTACCGCTGCTTCCGCTCTCATTATCTATTGCACTTGAGTCCTCTTGACATATGTTAATAACCTGAGAATTAAATACTTCCTCAGTAGTAGAACGTGTATCAATCTCATTATGTAAGTAAATACGCCCTATAATAATTTTTAAAGCAGAATTAAATTTTTCTAATGGTAGTGCTGTTGTTACACTTTGGTCTGGAAGAAAGTCAATTTTAAGGATCTCTTTAGCCTTTTTTGAAAATGGTAAGAAGCGATCTAACCTTGTTGTTTCCATTTTGTAAATTTCGAGCTTCTTTTTCTCTTGGTCTGTCCAAGATAGTTTATTTCGGACATATTCTAAAAAAAAGAAGAATCTGATACCTTTTCTTACAGTGGCAGCGGTTTCACCTAAAACTCTAGCAATATGGTTGATAGATTCTCCTTTTCTAAACCTATTAACATATCTTTTCGTCGTCGCAATAGTAGACCATCGTTTAATTCCTTTTTCTCCAGCATGACGACTTGTAATAAAAGGTTCCGCAGCATCTCTGTTCGGAGCAAGAACAACCGGGAGATTTTTCAGGTATTCCCTCATATCGTTATCAATGTTTGGCACCTTATCAAGTTCACTTTTTGCAAGAAGCGACCGATCATACAGTAATTTACATGCAGATATTCTTCTGTTTCCTTCTACCACTACGTACTTACCGTTCTCAAAAATAACCACTGGTTTCTCTGCCGGAGGTAACCCTCTACTTAAATAAATATTGTTCGCCAACTCAATAGATCCTTCTTCATCTATCAAAAATCTCAGAAGACTTTCTTGAGTAGGGTTATCTATAAACACTCTTGGATTATCGTAATCAAGCAACACTCGAGAAATATCAACATTTATTTCCTTCCATTCGGAATAGTTCACATAAACACTCCTGTCGTGTCGTTTTCCCTATAATTATACTTCCTACACCCGGATCAATAAACACCTTTTTCCATAAGATATCCTAAAAAAGAAGAGGTAAATCAGTAAGAATAGGGGGCCTCCGATATGAACAAACAATATTCTATTGATATTCCTTAAACTTGCGATTTCTTAGTTAGGCTTAACTGACAAATGGGCATTCGAGTAGCGTGAACACTTCAGCGGTCTTAGGCAGAAAGTTGGAGATAGCGAAGAACGTTGAAAAAAATCACCTTGACGGCACGTATACAGAAATCTGGCCGAAGAATTCATCTCGAATTTCGGAGTCCTTTGAAAAAGTCGAGCTATTTTGACAAAATAAAAAGGAATTCGGCAGCTTAAAATGGAAATTGTTATTGTTTGGACAACAAAAGTTCCACACTTCGAGGAAAGGAATCATTTACATAGTTCAGCACAGTGCCCCAGGACCCCTTCGGATGTTGAGACTCCATTAGGAGCAAGTAACGAGGTGGGATGCCTTTCTTCTGTTTGCTGTATAATCTGGTTGCAAATCTGATATGCGAAAGTGGAGTGGCACCTAATAACTTTTCAACCAATCAAAGCCATCATTGACACTATAAACACTAATTCCATCCGTACGGTGGCCTAGCACGCTATAAGCTATTAAGGGAAGGAGAAATCTAAGAAATGCGTAAGGCGTACGATACTATTCTCCAATCTGAGGTCTCCGCAGAGTTAGCTGCTCAAAACGGCGGATTCGAACCGTATCGTTATGAATGTGCTTGTTGCGGAGAAGAAGTGTTTGTAGCTGCGCCTTTCAGCAACAGAATGGTCGCTCATTTCAGGCATCGTAGTGGAAACAATGATGTTGAATGTGAGAATTATCTGGGTCAATACGGAGCGATAAGTACGGATTCTAGTTCGAGAAGAAACAACCGCGAAAGAGCAGAATTTTACTATGATAGTACCAGCAAAACTTTTAGTTTAGCTGTTAGATTCAGCGAGAGCGAAATTCAGAGCTATGAGCAGAAATCAGTTGATTTCGAGTTAAGAGCACAAGACTTGGATACGCCTTTACGTGTCTTGAAGATCAACAGTATGAATTTTTCGCCAGATGTTCCTACACTGATTCCTTTGAACAACTTTTCGTTTAGCTATTATTCGTCTAATACTCTAAATGGGATAAAAAGGAAATATGATTTTTTGAATCGTGATAATACTCCAACCTTTTTCAAAATATTAGGAAACGATGATGACTTCAAGGCGAAGTTGGTTCGTAGCACTGTATTATTTACGAATACTAATTACTTTGTAGCAATTCAAAGCCAATACTCAGCACCACGAGGAGTTCAATTTCCCAAAGGAATAGAAGTTGGGCAAACTTTCCGTTTTGAAACGATGAATCGAAAGTTCTTAGGTATTGTTTTGTCGATAGCGAATAAAACACCTTCTATAGATTGTCTACTGAAGTCTTGGGGGTATCAGTTAGAGGCTTCCGAGACACTGACGCTTCTATGGCCGCCAGCACATTTAATTGATGATGCAAGCATTATCGTATCGGACTGTGCTTTTATCTTTTCGAGCTTTGAATTACAGGCTCACGGGAACATCAACTTGCATTCAGATGAAATAATAAAGCTTTCAAACGGTATTTCAAAAGTTATGGTCAAGCCTAAGACAAAAATATTCAAGAAGAATGCTGAAATTGTCATTGAAAAAGTTGCGCCGCCTGTTAATGATTATAGCGTGATTGCACCATCTAAAAGCTTGGTAAGCACCTTCACTGTGCCTGACGATGGCATCTACTACCTTTTCAATCATTCGGGGGTATCACCATTAACAAACGGACAGGTTGTGTTTTTGACACCTAATAGTTCAATTGTTCGATATAAGTTCAACTATCCGGTCGGCTATATTTATCCTTGTCTCCAAAAGGAATTGACTGGCGAGGAATTGCTTGAAGATATTCTTGTGCATTACAAGCGAATGGAAGCTTTCGACTCAACCCGGTTCAGTAAGCTTGTGCTTAGCAAAACCACTTCCAAGTACATTGAGAAGTGCAAAATTACCGGTTCAATCAATCCGGTCGTTATGCAATTTATTGAGGAGGGACAGTTATGAATTATCTTCCTCTATTAACCGAAGATGAGGTGCGTTATATTATCTCGATTATACCGCTTCAGGAAACGGTTTCCTATTTTAAACATAATCCAAAACAGTTCGCCAAAATTCGTCCGGGCTTTCGAGCGACCACCATTTCAAAAGCAGATGCAAGCAAACTATTGTTTAGCTATCGTAGTCAAAAATTTGTTTCGTCTTTTATTGAAAAACATATTAGTAATTGGCTTTCTCAGACTCAAAAACATATCACAAAGTGTATGGATGATGGAGACAGTAAAGATATAGCTTTAATACATATTCTGCCTTTCGGCTTTTTTGCAGACAATGTAAGTCTATACTTTAAACTTGTGAATGATGAATATTCGGAGGAATACATCGCATTAATGAGTGCGATTGTCAAGAATATTAAAGAGGTTGCTAAAGAACAAGAAGAACTAAAAGGGAAAATAACAGCGCTTGAATTCCAAAGCAATAAACTTCAAGAAGAATTAGCAACAAAAAACAATGAGTGGAGCAGAAATAATGACATGCTTTCAGACAAATTGTTGGAGATGGATGCTTTTAAAGACAAGGTTTCTATCCTTGAAAAACTCCAAGCTACATCTATGAAAGATAAGGAAGAAATCGAAAATTTTAAAATAGAAAAGAAGAGATTGCTCGGTAAAATTGACAGACTTTCGACTGAAATAACTGAAATAAAGAATAACAGTCGACTTCTTGATGAACAAATAAGAGAGGATTTGGAGAAACAACAAAAACACCTTGACGAGGCACAAAGTTCTGCACCAAGTCCGAAATGTCCTCATGATATAGATGAGTTCAAGGAGTATCTCGGATACAATCTAACCAATATCGGAGTGCCTAATGATGCCGAGTATTTTCCACTGCTTATATCTTATTTAAGTAAAATTCTCTTTCGAGGTGCTCCTATCGTTGTCAATCACGCAATAGGGATAAATATTATTAAGTGCGCGGCAAACACGCTAACGGGGAAATCGACAGTAAAGACGTTGTCATATAGCCAGGACATAACAATCGAGAAAATAAGAGAGTTCCTATTATTGTCCGATCGCGTTGTTTGTTTGGATAATTTTATTGGGAATTATAATGAAACCGAATTGATTCCGTTGATCGAAAAGCACAGTGATAAAATCGTTTTTTTAACAGTTATTTACGATAGAACTTTGCGTTACTTGTCACAAGAGTTTCTGCGATACTGCTACTACTTCAACGCGAATCGTATCGGAATGTTATCCGTTAAATCGGAATTGTCTGAAGACCCCTCAACGATTGTGGAGCATAGTTATAGGCCTCAAGCTACACAGGGAGAAAATCGATTCCGAAATATCTTCCGGGAGATACTTCGAGAATTAAGCTACCCTCAAAGTATAATTGAACATAAATGTGAATCCATAGCCAATGAACAAGATTTATGCCAATCGCTTGCATTCGATATTTTACCTTATTGCATAGATGTGTTGCAGATAAAACCATACAACATATCCGAGCGATTGCTCAAATATGCAGGTAAAGACGGAAGATGTCCCCAGAAAAATTTACTTGTGAGGTGGTTTGCTCAATGAATGAATTATTAACCGCTATGTCAAGTGATATGGGGATTAACCGTTACAGGGGTGAACATGACGAATCGTTTATTTACCGGCTCTGCTATTCGGCATTGGGGCTATGGTGCTTGAAAATAGCACAAAACTCCTTCGCTGGAATAACGGGGACAACCAAGCATAATCAGACTATCGTTATGAATGATTTGCTTCAACGATACGCTAAACTATTCCCCGGAATTGTCGACAAATTTACTCACGCCGATAACCCACTGGGGAATTTATTGGTTCATTTTCGGAGGGTGTATGAGGAAGCCGGGTATCTTCAAACAGATAAAGATAATCGAAATCGGTTAGCCAATTTCGGTAGAAACATTCGGATAGGTAACACTTCCCTGTTTATTGGCGTTCCCAATAAAACATATAACGTAAATGGGCTTGGCGTGTTTACATCACCAACAGCACCCTCATCTTCAACACGTGAATTCCTAATTAGGGACGAATTGACCTGCGAGGAATACTTTCAAGAGAGGTTCGACATTTTAGATTTTAATGATAGGGATATTACTGCGGATGAACTGCAATTTTTCAATCCCCTGTCGAACAGAGTCCCTTCACAATCATGGTCAGCAAAATTAGTTACAGATTGTTCGATTGCTCGAAAAAGTGAATGGGGTCCTTTTTACCGAGTGATTCAGGAATCTGACAAATTACTTTTGTTTGCAGATGAAATTGTCGAGGCGCAAAGCGACAGCTTAACTTCTTTCGAATACAGGCGACTGTATTTTGCAATAAAAGCGCATTACAACAACCCCTTAAAAGCATGGATTGTTAAGCAAGATCAAGAATATTCGAAGCTTAGAATCAGCGGACATTTGCCAAACCGAGAATACTATTATCTGTTGCTTTTGTCTTGGCCATTCAATCACGCCTTTGACAAGGTCAACTTCCTAATAAGAAATGACTTTATTCCAGAAGTAACAGATACACTTAAGAACATCGGCATTGTAATTAAAGGAGGAAATGCAGATGCTTAACTCAAACGGTGTACAACAATACTATCAGGCAATCCGTGACAGACTCAAGAATTATATAAAATCAGACTATTTGGCTAACAGCGAAACGCTGCTTCTTTACGTTGATGAGCTTTTGGGTGAGCTTTGCTCTGAACATACTAACATTGCGCGTGAGCCGTATATCGAAACCTCAGCGTCATATAAAAAAGTTAAAGATGGAATTAAAAACTCTACGTGCATCGAACAGGGTGTAAAGGAATCTCTCCTGAAGCTTGTCGAGGAAGATCTCGGTATCTTTCCCGACCCATTTGAACACCAAGTTAAGGCTTTAGAGTATTATTCAACAGGGAGAGATTTGTTCGTTTCTACAGGCACAGGATCCGGTAAAACAGAGTGTTTCCTTTGGCCGATAATCGCCAAATGTTTCGACGAAGCTAAGAATCGCCCTAGCTTCTTTAAGACGGAAGCTGTGCGCACTCTCATCATTTATCCTATGAACGCTCTGGTTTCTGACCAACTTACCAGATTCAGAAGGATCATAGGAAGCGATAAATTCCTAGATATTTTCACTAAGGATACTGATTCTACCCGCATCCCCCATTTTGGCATGTATACAGGAAGAACGCCTTACTCTGGAGACGCAAAGCTGGCAAGCAGCCGTGAATTGGCAAATACATTTCGTGAAAACTATTTGATAGATGAAACTGCTGATGCGGAAACACAACGGCGGCAAAGCAATAATATAGATGGGCTTAGGAGCATCAACAAATACCCTGCAAGATTCGGCGAAAACGGGCTGCAGGTATTTATTGAAAACTTGGAAAAGAACGTACATAAACCAATGCAGTATGATGCTGAGCTTATTACGCGCTTTGAAATGCAGGATTGTCCGCCGGATATTCTGATTACCAACTATTCCATGTTGGAGTATATGCTTATGCGTCAGCGTGAAACGAACATATGGGACAAAACGAAGCGATGGCTTGACGCATCCACTGACAATAGACTACTCATCGTCTTGGACGAGGCGCATATGTATCGTGGCTCCGCAGGTGGAGAAATTGCTCTATTGCTGCAGCGGCTTTTCTCGCGCTTGGGCATTACAACCGAAAGAGTGCAGTTTATTCTTACAACTGCGAGTATGCCTCAAGATGAACAAGAAGCGATTCGTGCTTTTTACTCTGGGCTTACAGGGAAAGAGCCTACCAGTTGCGAATTCTTGTTTGGTACAAAAGAACCCGTTCCAGAAGAGCTGGAGGTAAAGACAGACATTAATGCCTTGTCTTCGATTGGCTCTGAACAAGTGCAAGGAGAAGGAATAACCGTCAGAATTAAGGATTTTGCCAAAGCTGTTTTCCATTGCGACTTGCCGAATGACATTAGCCAAAGCCAAGCGCAAGAGTGGCTTTACGATAATCTACCGAGATATCAAGCATTTGTTTTACTTAACAAACTATGCCGTGATGGAGCAAAATCATATAGTGAGATCAGAAAAGAGCTATTTGGAGACAGCGGAAATGCTGGAAAAGCTCTTGATGCTTTACTAGCTTTAGTTCCTCTTGCTGCAAAGAATGGGAATATCCTTTTTCCGGTACGCCTCCATATGTTTTTGCGTGGGTTACAAGGTTTATATACCTGTTCCAACCCAAAATGCACCTGTGCAAAGTATTCAGAAAGTGAAATGCTCCCATTAGGTAAGGTTATCTCTATCCCTAAGGATAAATGCGAGTGTGGTGGGCGAATTTATGAGCTTGTAAATCATATTAAGTGTGGGGCATTATACTTCAAGGTTTTCGTTCAAAAAAATGACGGGCAGCCATATTGGTATGTATTTCCGAAACGCGGGTTAAGTGGAGATGCAAATTCGCTTCATGAAATGCTCCTCTATGTAGTTCCAAAGAATTATCAAAAGAGAAAAACCGACAAGATTGGTGCGCTCGACCCATTCACGGGAAAACTATATATATCACCTCAAGATAAAGACGACTTGCTGACTGTAATTTATAGCGATAAATTTGATAATGGAACGCAATCATTTAATTTTGGAGTTTGCCCAAAATGTAATAAGCCCATGCCGCTGAAGAAGCCTGTTGACTTATCTACCAAGGGTAACATACCATTCTACAACTTGACTAAGGCACAATTTGAATTACAACCCGCAAAATCTGAATTGATTAACCAAGGAAAAAAGGTCTTGTTGTTCTCTGATTCCCGCCAGAATGCAGCAAAACTTGCATTGGACTTATCAAAATCAGCTGACGCAGATGCTTTCCGTCAGGCGATTATGCTTGCGTCGCTTCTTTTAAAGGTTGACGGAAAAGAGCATTCGTTATCAGACTTATACCCGGCATTTTTGGATGTATGCATTCAAAACAACCTTTCATTCTTCAGCGGTAAAAGCAAAGAGAAATTTGAAAACGATAAGCGACTGTTTAAAGATAAAAAAAGTAGAGCTGAAAGACGGGGTAGAACCATTGATTACGCGGCAGTAGCTCAAGAATATCAAGCGTTACCAGACGATTATTATGAGCAACTGCTGACTTTCTTTACGGAAAGTCCACGTTCATTCAAGGATATTGGCATTGGTTTCTTAGCCCCCATATCTTCAATTCTCGATGATTGTGTATACGATTTAGAAGATGAAGGTTTGACTATTAATGGCGAGATACTCCATCAGTTGCTCGTGCTGTTATTCTGGGATGTTATGGACGATAGCGCTGCTATCGGGGAAACAATTCCCGATGATGTCAGGAAAGGCCTACCTGGACGAAGCAAAATGCAGGAGTTTGGACTGAGCACCGATTTTTCAACAGAATTAGATAAAGGACTTGTTCAGAGAGTTAAAGGACTCCTGAAAATTGATGATTCTGCGGTGAATAAAATAGTTAATAAAGTGCGCGATTTATTCTTTTCTCTTGCTTCAAACAACAGATATTACATTAAACTAGCTGCAGTGAAAATCGAGTTTGCCGACAAAGACTTCACTTGGTATCGCTGTGTAAAGTGCGGAAAATTGTCCCCCTACAAGATTGGGGATTATTGCGGAGCTTGTTTTAACTCAGAAAATGTAGTGCCAATCAGGGCATCGGACTTGTCTCGCTTTGATTTTTGGCGGATACCTGTACTCAACGCCTTGGAAAAACTTGAAATGATCCATACAATTAATACTGAGGAACATACGGCACAATTGTCACATAAAGAAACCAGAAGTGATACTTGGAGCCGTACAGAAAAATATGAAATGCGATTCCAAGACATTTACGCTGGTGAAAACGGCGAGCAATCTATCGATGTTTTAAGTTGTACGACTACTATGGAAGTTGGGATCGATATTGGTTCTTTGACTGCTGTTGGGCTTCGTAACATACCTCCTATGAGGGAGAATTACCAGCAGCGTGCCGGACGCGCAGGTCGTAAAAACGCTGGCATCTCGACCATTGTTACATATGCCTCCGGTGGAATCCACGACAGCCATTACTTTTTACATCCCGAGGAGATGATATCCGGTGCGCCGCGAAAACCATGGATTGACCGTGATAATCCGAAAATCAAGCAGCGCCATATAAATATGTTAGCATTGAATGGTTTCATGTCCACCTTTGAGATGAAAACACAATTTGACGGTATCGTTGACATTGGTATAGTGTCGTTTTGTGAAAAATTCGGAGAGAACTTTGTTGAATACGTAAAATTAATGGATTTATCAACCGATGAGACTATCAGACAGTTCCGTAAAATAAGTCACCACGTTTTATCAGAGGGTAAGCGCAATGAGTATATAAACGACGACAAAGAGACCTCTGCGTTTGATGTCTTCTATCGCGAAGGCTTTATACCATCGTATTCGTTCCCGAAGAATGTCGTTAGATTCTATGTAGAGAAGGAATCCAAACGAGGCAAAAATGCTCCGCGCGATATCCAATATGCCCCAGAAAGAGATATTGCTGTAGCACTTAGCGAATACGCACCCGGCAGATTTGTCACGATTGATAAAAAGATATATAAAAGTGGTGGCATATACGCGAATCCTCGTCCACGAGGATTTGAGGAAAACCAAGCAGAATACTATTTCAAGAGCAAGGATTATTATAATGACATATATATTTGCTCTGAATGTAATTGGTTTGGTAATAAGTCGGAAGAATTCAAAGAAATGCAATGCCCATATTGTAGCGCTTCAATAGAACATAGAAAAATGTTACGTCCATGGGGGTTTTCTCCAGTTAAAGGTGAGGAAGTTAAGTTTGAAGATGAAGATGAACAATATACTTATACAGAAGCACCTTACTATTCCTATGTTCCACAAGATAAAGATGTTATGAAAAGTTATGAGAAAAGCAAAATTCGTTATGCTAATTTGTCTGACAGAAAAGTATTAACTGTCAATATGGGCAAAAGCAAGAACGGCTTTAATGTTTGTAAAAAATGCGGTGGTGCTGAGGTTGCGGATGCAAACAACAATAGAAATTTCAAATTTTCTCAGCCATATCACGATAATCATCCTCTGTGTCGGCATGACGGAACTATCGCTACAAATATCTTTTTAGGTTACGAATTTTTAACAGATATGTTCATGCTAGATATTTCTTATGATTCAATAAAACTAGTGGGAAACAGTAATGCCGAAGAAAAGGGCATTCTGCGGGCAGCAGTTACAACACTGCATGAAGCGATCAAAAAGGCAGTCTCACTAGTGCTTGATATAGATTACAATGAAATTAGCGGAGGTTGGCGCCCGCGAATCAAGAGTGACGGTAGCTCACATATTGAAATGTTCTTTTATGACAATCTCACGAGCGGCGCGGGTTATTCTTCTTTGATTGGATTAATTCTTGATAAAGTTCTTGAGAAAGCGAGAATGATCCTTTCAGAATGCGAATGCTCTCGAACATGCAAAAATTGTCTTGATAATTATTATAACCAGAGGAACCATCAATTTTTTGATAGGCATTTGGGATTACAACTTCTTAACTATGCTGAGCTTGGAGAGATTCCTGATGAATATAATGCGGAAGAACAACAAGCCTTACTCGTACCATTGCAAAGGCTAATAGCCGAAGACAGTGGTACTCCTCAACCTAAATCTCCGGTTAAGTTTGAGGTTGTTCCGGCTATTCTGAAGAAACAAGAGAATACACAGACAAAGATTTATTTGAATCCTTATGACTTGTCTGATTGGCTGCCCAATGCCTTTATGACATATAGAAATCTGATAAGCGAGAGGTAGAAAATGGCTAAGTCATTTTCGCTGCTCCGTTATCCGGGCGGCAAATCGAAAATCTATGAAAAGGTTAAACTCTTATTGAAAACAATACGCTGGGTAAAAGAACTTATGTGGAGCCTTTCGCAGGTAGATTCGGTATGGGGACTGATTTACCGTACGACAACATTGTGGAATCCGTCGTGTTAAACGTTTTTGCTTCCCATATTCACCATTTTTAGTTTTCGGTATCTGCCCTAAAGGTAGACGATTGCGTGAAGTTCAAGAACTAATGTAAGTGATTCGGCAGCATTGCATTGTAACACAATCCAAAAATGAGACCAAGCCCGCTTCGTTAGCGGGCTTTGGGTAAACATCACGATGAACAACCAAGCTTGTATAATGCATGATACAATGGATTTTTTTGAGTCAAGCATGCCGTCATTCTCCCAGCAACACTTGATCAAATGCAAGTTTCTGTCTACGGAATTGAGCGATGACCAAACTATCTGCTTCCATAATGGAACGTGTTTTCCTGGCATCGCCCGAAAAGCTACACCAACCGCCCCGAATCCAATACCCCCAGTTCAACCAGTCTCTCCCCCAGCAATTCGGCTAACCTATCATCAGGCAGCGGGTTGCGGTGGGTATTTTCCAGATAAATATGTTTCTCCGTTTCAGGCATTAGGTACTCTTTGTACCAAAAAAACATATCTGGACTATCCCCATGCATGCGAAGGAACGAGCGCAGCGTGGACGCATGATAAATGGTGTTGCTGATATTGGTGAGCCAGTCGGCGCGGTAGAAGTGCTCCCATTTTCCGGACTCGGCTGTGCGCAGGGCTTCCAGTCCCTGGCTATAATGCCGCACCGCGCGCGCGGCCTGGATGAACGCCTGCGGATAAGCCCCGGAGCAATAGTCCACGTAAGCATTGCAGATGGAAGCCAGGCCGCGGCAGCCTGTCAAATGAAGTTCGATTTGCACCAGCATTTGGATATATAGCCTACGGCTATTCTCATCCGACAGCTTTTGCGCCGCCGTGCGTCCCCGCTGTTGCAGCGCTTCCCAGCCCGGGATGGCCTGTTCCGCGCAGTGTTGAAACCAGCGCACCTGTTCTGCGAAGCTTATATCTCCTGTAGCCCAAATCAGCTGTTCGTGGGTGCATGTTTGGCCCTGCAGCCAATGCCCGATAATTTGCCTAGCGGGATGATGATAGAATTCCTCTCCCGCTCTCTCGTCCTCATGGGCGCCGTAAGGAATGGTGCAAGCGGCATAATCTTCGTACAATTTTACGATGTCCGGTTGTTCTTCGCCGTACATTCGTTTGATAAAACCAGCCAAATGCCGCTGCGTATCCGCATCGCCGTTCCGCCACATCTCCGCCGTGAAGTCAAGCGCGTGAAGATGGGGCAGGATGTTACCGCTGTTGACCAGCAGATAATCCTTTGCTCTCGCCTTGAACGCGTCGTTCAGTTCCTGCTTGATGAGCTCCACAGGAGAAGGGAACATCGTGAGATGGTTGGAGGCCTGCAAATCATGAAACGTAACATGATAATAAAGCCCGTGCTTTCCGCCCTCATGGGGACCCGGAAGTGCCGGAATCCGCAAATTCAAGTTGCCGTGCCGGCGCGAAACCATTTCCCCGTAACCATTATCGGCCCAGATCTTAATGATCTCTTCCGGCAACCGGATATACCCTTCTTTGTACAGCTCGGCCAATTCCCCATACAAGGCCATGCAGCAAACAGGCTGCTCCACCCTGGCCTTCACCATGTTGTACTGTTTCTCAATCACCGTAGAAATGAGCTCGCCGCGTTTGGCGGGCGTATCGAATTCGGGATCGTTCTCCCAGAAAGGCCGGTCGCCCTGCCCGCGAAAGCTCAGCACCCAGACGATCCGTTCGTCCTTCTGCCGTTCAATCGCCTCCATCCACAAACGTTCGAACAGCGCCGGATGTTCTTTATAGCTGGCCGTCTTGCCCGGAAAAGCCCGCAGAAACATTTCCGCCCCCAGCGGTTCGGCATGATGATGCGTAACATACAGCCCCATATCCAGGGCCAAACGATGATGGATACCGTTTCGCGGCAGGTCCGTACCGGGGACCACCATATTTCCCCCCAGCCTCAGCAGCGCTTCGAATACCGGCTGCCACACTTCCGCCGTAGGCGGATATTCCGTTTTCCATCCAATCAGGCAGACCTCATCGTTTACAAACCAGCCGCGATAAGCCACTGCCGAGGGGACAGAAACATACGGGACATCGGCGATTTCGATCCGATCCCTTTTGGCAGGCGAGAGTTCTGCCCAGAACCAGAGCGGGTCCACCCCCAGGAAAACCCGGCTGTAATGAAGCAGGCCGTACACCAACCCCAGGTCGTCGCGACCCACGATATGCAGAAACCGATCCTCCCCCAGCATGACCGCATAAGCCTCCGGCCGGTCCGGGCACTCATCCAAGTCCGCCGCGTATCGAACGTGGATGCAAGCGATTCGGCCGTCCGTTTCGCCGTGGTGCAAACTCGACTGCCGCGAGTTATCCGCCCGTTCGGACGAAGGCTTAAGCCCGAATACTTTTTCATGATCGCGGTAGATCATCTCCAAAGCGTGACGAACCGGACTGGATACCGTTTCCGGCTCAAGATAAACCGTATTTCCGTCAATATAATGCATATTACCGCCTCCTCTGCCTATTTAAGTTGAACTATTGATTAAGCGGGATAGGAACAGCCGGGTGTTTAGTTCAACTTATATAGAATGTCAGCCGAATCTTTATACGCTTTTGCAAATGCAAATCCAGATCCTCCTATCCTTTCAAACCGGTCGTCGCCACGCCCTCAACCAGGTATCGTTGAAAGACGAGGAAGACCGCCACGACCGGAATCAGGGATATGACGGACATGGCGAACAATCCGCCGTAATTGCTGAATGAATTGGGGTCCAAATATAAATTTAATGCCAGCGAAACTGTAAACATGCGGGTCGAACTGATAAAAATTAAAGGCTGGAAAAAATCCTGCCAGATCCAGTAAAACGAGAAAATCGTCGAAGTAATAATGGCCGGCGTGACGAGCGGCAACACAATGCGGAAGAAAATACCCATTTTGCCGCAACCGTCGATCTCGGCGGCTTCATCCAGATCCATCGGTCCGCCTTGTTTATGATGAAGCTTTCCGTAAAGGCCCGAAAGCCGTTTATGACTTGCAGGATCAGATTAAACAGGACAACGGGCGTAAGCATTGGCAGCGTGATTTTGGAAAAACGCATCCAGCGGACCCACTTGGGTTCATTACCAATCAAAGGGGGGAAGACCATGAGTAGGGCCGCAAAACGCTGGTATGCCATATCATTTCACTTTATAATGACCATCCTGGGTATCCTGATGATTTACCCTTTGATTTGGTCCGTGGCCAGCCCTTTCAAGGACAATAGCGAAATCTTCGGGAACTTGTATTCGCTTTTTCCCCATGATTGGGGACGTTATTGGGAGCTGCGGGCCAAAATCTCACTCGCTTTCGTTCGGAACGAAGCAGCTGCTTCTTCAGCCGTTGTTCTGTCGTACAGCACCAGTTTCGTAATATCCGTAAACACATTTACGATTTCGGCATGACCCGACGGTTCCGGCGCGTCGAGCGGCGTCGTAAGCGGCGCAGCCTTAATAATAGAATATCTATAATTTAATTTCTTCTCAGAGGGTAATACCTCTTCCTTCGACTCATTATTATTTTCTTTCGCTCCTTTGAAAATGTATTTAAATAAACTCTTTTTCTTAAATTTCTCTACCCTGGACATTTCCGGATGATTCCCTTGATTTAGTACTTACTTGATTATATTAGCATCATGAAGTATATAGAGCCGATATCTGGCCTATATATCTTCATAAAACAACCGATTGTTCCTCAATCCCGTCTCTCTCTTTCGCATAAAGGAAATCCGAATGATTCAAATATTCTTTTAAACCGTTCCCCACATCGGGGCGTGAAACTTGAATTAATTCATTAAGCCCCGTATCACTACGAAAATGCAGTTTCGAATAAAGGACTACAGGCAATTGCTTATTGTTCTTAAATCTTCGATCCGGCCCACCACTTTTATTCACATATCTCCAGGTTTTATCAACGATGGTTGTGTCTCTGGGGACTATGCCATCTTCAATAAATCGGGTATTGGAACATTCCAATATCAGGCTTCCGTAACTAACTGCTCCAACCTTTCTCCGCTTTACGACTAGGATTTTATCGGGAAAAAAGTACAGTTTCTGTTTTCCAACCGGTATACAGGGAACCTTAACGTTGGTCTTTATGTATTTGGGAAGCGAATAGTTGATTGAAATATGACTTCGATGAATCAGCGTCGATGCACCGGCATGATATTTCCGATCCCGAACTTGCCCCGAGGCCGAAATATGCCATTTTCGCTCGGCACTGATTATCTCATTGAAGGTATCATAAAATGCTTGAATTTTTGATTCTGCAGCTTCATCAATGTCATACACAATAATTGTCGTCTTTCTATATTTATCTAACAGATACAATGCAGCAATAGACAGCAAGCCTATAATCATAAATGAAGTTGAACTCAATAAAACTGTTATTGCAACTCCTATTGTCCATAAAGGGAATAATTTATATTTTTTGTTTATTTCATATAGCAGTTCTTGCGAATTTGAGTCAAAAATATCTAGCGCATCGTTACTTTCAATTTCATGCATAACAACATCGGAAGATTGACTAGTCTGCATATTCTGTTCATGAAGTACCGTATTATTCGTACTTTTTCTTTTTCCGATCATGGTTTTATAATAAAGCCCGTTTACACCAATGCGAACATAATTGCCGCGGGGACTTATACCAAAACGAAAGCCTTTAGTTCCAACGGAAGCTCCAATCCCTGACTTGGAAAAATTGATCCTCAACCCTCCAAATGATATAGACTTTCTAAAATAAAAACCCATATCTATCCTCCCTCCATGTAATGAATTTGAATTCAAAAAAATAGTCACTATGCCCTACTTATTTCCACACCATCCGACATGTTCCTCCTATGGTTTTCTCTTTTTAATAATCCCTTTATCCTTAGTTCATTAATCCCTCCTTTAACAACACTCTACGCAAGCGTATAATTGGAATATATTAGGCGACATTTATAATAAATACGAGGATGATTTACTAAAATGGTCAAATATAATTGGTACCTTGGAGGATTCGTATTGCTCCTTCTCCTATCACTTTCTACTCTCATTTACCTATCGCAAAGGGAATCTTATAGTCAGATCTCTGACCTCCATATTGAACAACTACAGGAAAAGGAGCATATTGAAATACTTGATGTAAAATTAAATAACGGCCTTGATCAGCCCTTTGCTTATGTTTTTTACAAGAGGGGTTACAAAATAGGGGCTTGTATCGTAAGAGTAATTAATAAAAAGCTAGAGTACAGTATGGACTTAATGCTTAACGAGGATAATAGCAAACCTGTCCAAGTTTTTGGAATTCGAACGGGATATCCTTATCTCATGATTCAAATCAATGACGATCACCTTCTCAAAGAAGGCCGCTACATTTATGCAACATTTAATCAAACAAAATGGCATCGATTCAACATGGATGGCTCAAGAAGGAACTATATCGTTTCTGGTGACTATGACGAGGCATCGGACGGAAGATCATCTATTCAAATATACAATGAGAAAAAAGAGTTGATATTTGAGTAAGATCTCAACTGGTTCATCCCTTTTCCCCTAATCTGCCGCGGATAAACTGCACCATCCAAAAAGATAAAAAAGGCGCTGCCGAAAAACCAAGGGATGATCAAGGAAGTCAACGTGCCCGATGAAATGCAGTCTTTTTATAAAAAAACTTGACTCCCCCCTTAGGGGTTAGCCGATTATTGTTTTGAGGTGATGAAATGCTTATAAACGAAGCCTGTAAAAAAAGTAAGCTTACGAAAAAGGCCATGGAATATTACGAGGCCAAGGGGCTGATTTCTCCTAAAGTTCTTGAAAATGGTTATCGGGATTATAGCGAAGCAGACATACTTACTCTCAAAGAAATATCGGTGTTGAGAAAGTGCGGGATAAGCGTTACGGATATTAAGAATATATTGTGCAGCAAAAATAAATCCGCTGCATTGGCAAAGTGTAAGTATGTTACGGAAATTAGGTTGCAACGGCTTCAAACGATTCAGCAATGTATGGACAATCTGATCCGTAGTTACGATGTTGAAAGAGAGTTTGACTATTTGCAAGCTCATGATGAAAATTTGCTCACTGTAAAAGAAAGACTTGTATTGGCTTTTCCCGGTAACTATGGACTATTTTTGTCTTTACATTTTGGCAGATTCTTGGACGGAATTGTTGATACCGATGAAAAGCGCCAAGCTTACAATGAAATCATCAATTATCTTGATGATGTGGAATTGCATTTGCCTCCAGAGTTATCTGAGTACTTGGAAGAAATTTTTACGTTGAACGAAAGACTTGATGTTGTACAACTTGAGAACACAACCAATAAAGCTATGGCTGAAATGCTAAATAATACGGAAAACTATTTAGCCCAACACCATCAAGATATAGAAGAATATCATGCTTATCTGAAGTCAGACGAATTTTTAAATTCTCCCATAGCAACCATGCAAAAAAAGCTGCGCGACTTCCAAAAACAGAGCGGCTATTATGAACGGTTAGTCAATAATGTGAAAGTGATTAGTCCCCATTATGCAGAATATCTTGCAGAGATAGAAACTGCAAATGAGCAATTTTTTCGTGCGTTCCCCCAAGCAAAAGATATTTATGATTTGAATTAACCCCATACCTTCTTTGTTAATGTTTAAAAAACAGACTTGCTGAATCGGAGTAACATTATTTTAACTTCCTTATCAAACTTTGTTATCACTATGTGAATACTCTTTTTAGTTTCTCAGATATAATTTTTATCGTGCAAGGAGAAAGGGGTACATAGAGTTGAAGAATGAAATGAATCGTACGTTTTTGAAAGGAGAGATGCTATAGTGCGCCGGATATCGCTTATTGGTTTGTCTTTTGCTTTTTGCTTGATCCTGTTGGCGGCGTGTTCGAATCCAAACCCTGCCGGCCAGGAAACGACCGGGAGCGCGGCGAACAATCCCCAAAGCGAAGCACGGGGAAACGAGTTGACCGAGCAAGATATGAAGCTGGGCCAACTGGCCATTGGGCAGACGATGGACAAGGTCCGGGAATTGTTGGGTGAGCCTTCCGAGGAAACGATAGCGCATGGCATCGGAGATCCCGAATGGATCTATAAAGATAAAGGCGTCGAGATCGATGGAGGAGGATATGTCTGGGGGATCCACGCGACAAGTCCCTTCTCGGGGGTCACACCCAGAAACATTGGTATAGGCAGCACGGTGGATGAAGTAAAAAAAGCCTACCCCGCTATTGAAACCTCGCCATTAGATGAGGGAATTTTAATCCAAAAATCAACGGACAACAAATATATGCTCCAGTTTTCCATAAAGGACGACAAAGTGGCCTTTATCGTGTTGGTCCAAGACCTTGTTATCAAATGATGTATAAGAAAAGTGGCTGTCCCTAAAGTCAAGTTTATGACCGTTTGGGACAACCCCTTAATGTATGTAGTTATTTGGCAGGTCGGTGCATCCTGCATCTTTTTATGGAGATGAGCTGCATTCGAGTTTTACAAATACCCTTTAATCCTATTCATAAGTGTCTCGCCATTTGTGGTAAACAAGATATAAGTATTTGAAGTTGTTTTGATAAATATCCGATCTGTAGTACCGTAAGGGGTTCCGATTCGAATTGCATTTTTTTCTTCGCCGCCGTACGTTTCATCAAATCCTACTTCTTCAACATCTTTTAAAAGGATTTCTGTCTTCGATAGCTGCCAAGTAATAATGAGTGTATCATTTTCCTTTTTCACATTTATGCCCATCCTATGATCTCCTCCCTCTATAAAAAAACTGATGGCGCGTGAAGCCCTTAACTTGATTTTTCATTATTTAATTTCAGCGATACAAGTAAATTTATTACAAATATATAAATCGGGTGGATGATCATAGCACCAAGGCTCAACAGCCCGACAACGGGAGTTGGGATCTCCCCGCGATCCACTATAGGAAACAAAGAACTAAATGCGAAATTTATCAATACAAAATACGGAAACCACAGAACCATCGAAATGAACCTTAGTTTTGTACAATTTTTCAGCAAAGTATTTTCTGGTCAAGATAACGAATACAATCGTAAATAAAATAAACATGATGAAAATAAGAGAATAAACAACTTGGTTAACTAAGAAAGTCCCAACTGAGTACTCTGCCGATCCGGTAGATATTTGCTAGCAGTTGTATAGGGAAAGATAACATTACCGCGTATCCAAAACTCATTATATTGATTTTCACAAAACTCTTAATAGTAACCATCTCCTTGTTGCTCCATAAACAAATTATACCAGGTCGAACTTGAGCACACAGTGCTATCAGCGTCTTTCCAACTTACTTATTGAGAAAAACAAAAAACCACAACCAAATAAGGTTGCGGTTTTTTTGTCACTCACTTCGAAATATCCAAAAACCCCTCGCCAAACACATCCCGCACGTCGTGAATGGTGATAAAGGCGGATTTGTCGATGGATTTGACAATCTTATTAAGCGTGGACACCTCTTGTTTGCTGATAACGATGTATAGGACCTCCGTTTCCTCCATCATTCCCCCGCCCGTACTTTTCCTCTCTATCCCCGCTATTTAAGGACTGAATATTTCTCAATCGTTTGACCGCTTGTTCGAGAAAAAGCTCATTTTGCTGGTGCGACTATGTCCGGGTATTCCGCCGTGAGCGTCGCATAACTTTCAATCCACGCACTCACGTAGAGTGCGACCACTGGATACTGACGCGAGCACATGAAGCTTTTTCTGATTTCAATCCAAGCACTTACGTAGAGTGCGACGGAAGAGGAGCGGACGGTTAGCGCCGTTGCTAATAATTTCAATCCACGCACTCACGTAGAGTGCGACTTTTGTGAGATCCACTTCATCCGGAATTTCATTTCCATTTCAATCCACGCACTCACGTAGAGTGCGACGCTTTTTTCATTTCTTCAATCTTTTGCAAATCCCATTTCAATCCACGCACTCACGTAGAGTGCGACTAAAGGCACTTTCGAGCGGTTTTACATCGGCAAAGTATTTCAATCCACGCACTCACGTAGAGTGCGACCATCATGCTTTAGATATAGGGCGCTTGTGCGATCCTATTTCAATCCACGCACTCACGTAGAGTGCGACGGAGGCGGTCGCGCTATATACCGACATTATGACATTTCAATCCACGTACTCACGTAGAGTGCGACATCATCAAGCTCAATGCGATCCTGTTTGCTCTCCTATTTCAATCCACGCACTCACGTAGAGTGCGACAAGGCATTCAGTCTGCTTACTGCACTCATTGTAAATTTCAATCCACGCACTCACGTAGAGTGCGACGTTTGATGAGCTGTCGGAGCGTGTGACGCGAATTATTTCAATCCACGCACTCACGTAGAGTGCGACGGAGACGCAGAGAGCTTCGCAGTTGGAAGACCAGTTGATTTCAATCCACGCACTCACGTAGAGTGCGACTATGATCAGATGTCTGCTATTGGGCGTAGCGATAATTTCAATCCACGCACTCACGTAGAGTGCGACCCGGATGCGCTAGACGTTGGCCTGGAAATCCTCCGGATTTCAATCCACGCACTCACGTAGAGTGCGACGCCTTACAGACAAGTTAATGGCACGGAATTACAAGATTTCAATCCACGCACTCACGTAGAGTGCGACCGCAGAAATAAACCTACCCGAAAGCGAGGGAGAATTTCAATCCACGCACTCACGTAGAGTGCGACGTCGAGGTGTTGTTCATATCGATTCTGATGGCATGATTATTTCAATCCACGCACTCACGTAGAGTGCGACCCTGTCCTTAACTTCTACGGCCCGGCTGGTGAAGCGATTTCAATCCACGCACTCACGTAGAGTGCGACGACCTGTGCAGCCATGGGCGCGAGTTCCTATACGGATTTCAATCCACGCACTCACGTAGAGTGCGACATTGCCATATTGAGTAAATAACTCATACTCTCGGGCATTTCAATCCACGCACTCACGTAGAGTGCGACCATCCCGATAATCTTCGACAGCCTCGGCGATCTCAATTTCAATCCACGCACTCACGTAGAGTGCGACTTCGCACGGCATCAAACTCAGAGACGCTCCGTTCTGATTTCAATCCACGCACTCACGTAGAGTGCGACGCGCCCGCTGGCTTCGAAGGTTTCACCGATGCAAATTATTTCAATCCACGCACTCACGTAGAGTGCGACTCGTAGAGCGCGGCATGGAGGGCATCGTAGCTAAGCATTTCAATCCACGCACTCACGTAGAGTGCGACCTGATTACTTGCCATATGAGTGCGTACCTCCTAAAATTTCAATCCACGCACTCACGTAGAGTGCGACAATCAGAGCCTCGCCAACCGTCACTTTAGATACCAATTTCAATCCACGCACTCACGTAGAGTGCGACCAACTGGTTCAGCGCTCAGTACATCATACAAAGAATTTCAATCCACGCACTCACGTAGAGTGCGACATTTAACGCGGGGGCTTCGGCCCCTCTAAGGAGATTTCAATCCACGTACTCACGTAGAGTGCGACATGTAGGGTTTCCGGCCAAAGTGGTGACCTTTGACATTTCAATCCACGCACTCACGTAGAGTGCGACTCGTCTTCCTTAATTTTTACGATCGTACCTTCCGATTTCAATCCACGCACTCACGTAGAGTGCGACAGCTTCTTTTTTTCTTTATCATAGTTGTTTTCTGATTTCAATCCACGCACTCACGTAGAGTGCGACGTGGTCGCCAGCCGCCTACATATTCCTTCGCCTTGTCATTTCAATCCACGCACTCACGTAGAGTGCGACAAGCACTCACACATGCGATCCAAATTACAGATGCAATTTCAATCCACGCACTCACGTAGAGTGCGACCTGCTGCCCTCGCTGCATCGCTGAGTTGATAAGATTTGATTTCAATCCACGCACTCACGTAGAGTGCGACAAAAACGAGCCAATGCGTTTTGCTGCGCTTGTTACCATTTCAATCCACGCACTCACGTAGAGTGCGACGAATCGACACCATGCTAATCCCTCCTTTGCATAAATTTCAATCCACGCACTCACGTAGAGTGCGACCGAATCGACACCATGCTAATCCCTCCTTTGCATAAATTTCAATCCACGCACTCACGTAGAGTGCGACCTCGGGCTGTTCGATCTCATAACCCTTGGATTCATTTCAATCCACGCACTCACGTAGAGTGCGACTTTATTTCCCGTTTTGGCTTTTGCGGCAGAGGAAATTTCAATCCACGCACTCACGTAGAGTGCGACAACAGCCCGGCATTCGCCATGATGAAAAACAGAATATTTCAATCCACGCACTCACGTAGAGTGCGACAATAGGGAGTTGCTTCGCCTGGATCGTAATAATCCGATTTCAATCCACGCACTCACGTAGAGTGCGACAGCGGGCCTTGTGAAGCCTTGAGCCACAAGGCCTCACATACCCAGAAGTGCGAACCTACTTTGTGAGTGCGAAATTTTACCGTTTATTTCAACCCAAATCCTAACAAACCCTTTAATGACGCGGGGTGCGAACCTCCCAGGGATTTTATGTGCGCTTGGGGTTCGCACCGCTAGAAAATAAGCGGCTCCTCTAAATCTATCGATGGCTTGGCCCCAATATGCTCTACTTTGGTTTTGTAGTTATTGCCCAACCGATAAAATCGCAAGCTATNACCGTTTATTTCAACCCAAATCCTAACAAACCCTTTAATGACGCGGGGTGCGAACCTCCCAGGGATTTTATGTGCGCTTGGGGTTCGCACCGCTAGAAAATAAGCGGCTCCTCTAAATCTATCGATGGCTTGGCCCCAATATGCTCTACTTTGGTTTTGTAGTTATTGCCCAACCGATAAAATCGCAAGCTATCTTTTTCTTCATCAATTAACTGGGTTAACTCCAATTTCAGAGCAGTGAACTGGGCTGCATCCACAATGCACTCAAACACGGAATTCTGCACCCGCTGCCCGTAATTCTGACACGCCTTGGACACTTTACGCAGCCTTGCAGCACCCCCCGCCCCTGACGTTTGAACATCATATGTAATGAGCACAAGCATCCGAACTCACCTACTTCCATAAAAATGGCGGATACTCATCTAGATCACCGCGCAAGAAACGGGCCAATAATAGCGATTGAACATACGGAACCAGCCCCCAAGGGATTTTCTCACCGAGATACGGGTGTGTGATGCTTTCCTGCTTTTTGGTTTGCCATGCCTTCAGAAACATTTTGCGGGCCTCGTCCGTCATTAGCACAGCCCCGTTTTCTTTGGTAACAAAATCGCTCGATGTCACTTCTTTTCGATTGATCAGCGAAAGCACAAATCGGTCTGCATAAATTCCTCGCAGCTCTTCCATTAGATCCAAAGCCAGGGACGCACGACCAGGACGGTCTTGGTGCATAAAGCCGACGTAAGCATCGAGGCCCACGGTCTCCAGAGCCGCAGCCGTATCATTAGCCAAGAGAGTGTAAGCAAACGACAGCATGGCATTCACGTTGTCCTTAGGGGGTCTCCTGGATCTTCCTTGGAAAGAGAAGTTTTCCTTCTGCTGAAGTATCATTTGATCAAACACACGGTTATAGTGAACCGCCGCTTGGCCTTCCCAGCCCCTTAAACTTTCCAGGTTGTTGCTGTTGCGGACTTCGCGCAAAATATCCGACAGTTGGCTCGAGACGGATTTAAATTGTTCAACATCAACTCGCAGCGGATAGTCTCGCGTCATACGCTCCAGGATCCACTTATGGTTATAGACTTTGCCTGTAATGAAGTTTCGTGCGATCTTCGTTGCTTCCTCTTCATTATCAGAAATCCGGTACTGCGTCTTTCGCAAAATGACATTTCCCCGGCTCTCACCGATTACTCTTGCCAAAAATCTCCCGCTTTGTGTCAAGAAGGTGATGGAAATATTACGATCAGCACAATAACCCATTAACGCTGGACTAGCCCCCGTATATCCAAAGCTCACGATCGACTCCAGATTATGAAGCGGCAAGCGACCAAGCTTCTCATCATCTTTGAGCAGTAACACATTGTCGCCATCAAGCGCCAAGTAAGTATCAGGCTGAGTAACATATAACGTATTTAACAGCTTCCTCATTCACTCAGCCTCCCCTCGATGTAGCTTTGGACAGAGCGTTTGTGCAGCAGATTGGGCACACAGATGTGCTGCAAGGAGCAGTTTTTGCAAAACGGCCCCGTCTTTACCTTGGGCGTATGACGTTTATCGTAATAATGATGCATCTCAGCTGCCATTTGTCTCACTTGATCTCGCAGCATGTCACTAATCGGAACTTCGATGCGATGCTTGATTTCGTTGTAGAATATGTACCCTGTGTCGACGCGGCACAGCATCATCTCTTCCAGGCACATCGCTTGGGCTGCTAGCTGAATGACGTCTTCATCGCCTTTTTTCGGCTTCCCCCGCTTATACTCAACCGGGTAAACCTTATAGGTACCTTCTACTCCCGCCAATTCTACTCCATCCGGGTCCTGGATAAATTCAACCACATCACAGATTCCGCTTAGCTGCAGTTCCTTGGACTGAATCGGCATCGCACGAACAATCAACTTGTCTCTGCGCTTCTCCTTGATAAACGGTTGATCCGCTTTTTGGTGCAAATGCTGGCCTTCGATGGTTCTGACATTTTCTTCCCACTGCTGTTCGATATGAATCAGGGCCCACTGACGTTTGCAAAATTGGAAATGCTGGAGCCCTGACAGCATCAAATAGCGGTCCTCGTCATTAACGGCCATCAATAACCTCGACATTCAAGCCATCGAGTTCCTCTAGTTCAATCGTATAATCTTCAAATCTTTTTGGTTCGGGAGTTGTAGAGTATACTTTTAAAGACCGATGCACTTTGGCCGAAGAATATTGCCCCAGCTTGGAAGAATGATTCCACCAGTACACTTTGTGGACTTCCATACTGCCGTCGGGACGAGCAGAGGAACTATCATTTTCAAACAGCGTGATCAACGCCTGCTTAATTTTCTCCGCATCTTCTTCCGTGAAGCCTGTCTTCTCCGCAAGTTGTGTATTAATGCTGCCCTTAAACACATACACGCCGAAATCCACACGATGCTTCATGCCCATCGTATCGGAGCTGCGCTTGTCTCCCGTTACGGAGTTTACACTTTTGGTAATCTGCGTGCTGACAATATCGATCGGATCAATGCTTGTTGCGGTATGAATAGACACAGGACCACGGACGCCCACAGACAGCTCGGAACCTTTAAAAGCAAATACTTGCCCAATGCTGCGCACATCAATCCATTCCTGACAAGCAAGTTTGGCAAATTCATCAGCCGATGCATTTTTTGCTTTCAGCATCTTCGCGAGCTCCGGATGGGCATCCGCACGTTCACGCAAACTTTTGAATTCATCCGCTTTTCTGTCATCCGACTGGACAAAAACCTTTTCTCCCATATCCAGCAAGCGGTTGCGAATTTTGCGTTTGATGGCGACATCGGAGATTTCTCCGTGTCCGTCATAATTTTGACGAGGGCGATTGCCGTTTAATGGGTCCCCGTTCGGATTGGCTTTTGTTACAGATAAAATAACAGCAAAATCGATTTTATGACCAAGCGTGCTCATTCGTTTGTATCCTCCTCTTTTTTCTTATAAAGTTCACGGCGTTGACTGTAGAATCCCAGCAGATATTGCTCTGTTAAAGGAGTATTATTAAACTCGCCATCCTTAAATTGATCGGCGATTTCATCAATCATCTTGGATAAATAGGTAGCTTTCGTTCCCAGCTTGGCCTGATAAGGCTGCAGGCTGGCTTGAATTGTTTTCCAAGTTCGGCTAGGATTCTGGGCAAAAGAGTTCATATAACGAATCGCGTTGGTAGACCTCGTCTCGTCTTTGCCAAGCGCTCCTCGTTCCAGCACATCCGCCACAGCCAGCAAGCGGCCAAACAGATAACTCCGATCCCTGGATTCGGTGTTTAGCGGCACATTCCATTCCTCCTTTTGTTCCAGCAGCATTTTTCGGATCAATGCGCATGCAATGCTTAGCGTCTTCTCCCATTCCCACCGTTCCATCGAAACCGGATTCGAAGCCCGGTGGAAGGCACTCCTAACAATGTCTCGGGGAACTGTACGTTTATCGACAATGCAAGGGATAATCCGCTCCATTAAACCTTTGACGATCTTTTCGCTCGCTCTTGGGCCGTAAGCAGCAAAAGCAATATCTTTGGTCGCCGGCGCCCCATAAAATGAAACAAACTTCTCTTCGTCCCTGCGGTACCGATGCTCCCAGGCACAAGACTTATGCCACTCTTCCAGACGGTTCAAATACAGCTCTTTATTCAGATGCCGATAGTAAAGCACCGCCATCCGGCCCGTCGTTGCCGAGTCCAGAACGAGAATATTCACCTCTGCTTGATATGTAAGATCATTCCGGAACCCGTCAATCGCTCGTTTTACCTGGTCGGCATAAGGCTTGTCCGTATCCGGTTCCCTTTCAATCTCCCGGCCTAAATGTCGCTCCATATCAACGATGTCTTCGTCGGTATTCGGAACAGGATCATTATCGTTGCCCCACACCAGAAAGACCCGTTCATCAATCGTTTTCCCCTGACGGTGAATCAGCCATTTCAAGGCATTGTGCGCTTTCTGCGACACCTCATAACTGATCGATACCGCTTCCCTGCTCGTTTTAAAGCGTCCGCGAAAGGTGAAGCCAGAATTGTCATTCGCAGAAATTAACTTTGCTTTGTCCGCCGCATGACGAATTTTGTTCGCATGCCGCTCCGTACTCGGAAGTGTTTCTCCTGTAACAAAACAAACGTCCTGTTCTCCCAGCTTTTGATTGTAAAAGGCAATAAACGAATCAAACATCGCTTTGTCTTTCCAAACATCCTCCGGTGAATCAGGGGTGAACACATTAAAACGGACAAAAGCGCTGGATGTCTCCGCAGCCCCGCTTGAGAAAATAGGCGGCTTTTCCCCGAGCTTTGCCTTGTATTTATCATCCCATTTCTCTATCAACCGACCATTCTCGTCAAGCTTGATTATTTTTGCGGCAACCAAGTCCTCTATTAACCGCCCCTTGCGCAAATACGTATAAATACATTTCAATTTCTCTGTGGCATATGGCGAATTGGCCCATTCCTCCAAATTGCGGATGTACTTATCAAAAGGAACCTCATCCGGATTTTTGATCTGACCGCCATACTTGACGAAGTCGCCAGCGACATAACTAAGCTTGTCGTGTAACGGATATGGAGCAACCTTGGAGCCTGACCGACTCGCTGATTCTTCTGTGCAGGGGATTAAGGTGCTTTCCTTCTCCAACACTCTGGCCTCAAGAAAATCACCGTCTTCATCGATCGAAACCTCAATATGTGCATTCTGGGTTGTGTGAGAAACCGGCAGCAGCGTGTATTCCCGGTCACTACGTTTTTTTACCATTTTCCCGACTTGATCCAGATTAGCCTCATACGTTTCATATAGGTGGAGCAGCCAACTCATCTCATTCACCTCCTAAATTACGGAGCAGTTGTTCCGCAGACTCGATGTTATCCGAATTGAACGATTTGGGCTCCATCTCTCTAACCGAACGAACAATCGTGCACTCTTCCGGCTTCGGAAACTGGATATACCCTTTATTCATCTCTACGGGCCACAGCCTTATAGAAAGCTCATTCTTTCCGGTTTCATCCGGATAGTTGAACCCGTGAACCATCGTTCCTAAATACTGCGTTCTTTCTTCTGTATCGTAAAAACCCGGTCCAGTGCCAAATTCACAAGGCTGGACATACCCCTGACACTCTCTAGTACCGAGGAAAATATCTCTGCGTCCTCCCGCTTTCAACGAACGTTGAAGGATGCTGTAATGCTTCCCTTCATTGCGGTCAAAGGCGAGGTCAGGCCGGTGTTCGTTAAAGACAAAATGGGCTCTCACTTGGTAATGGACATCCTTCAGATACGTATAATTTGCCAGCGTGTTCCCGCCCCCATATTCGATCGGGCGCACACCTTTCGATTCCATCTGGATCGGCTTCATTACACGCAACTCGTCGATGATATACATGATGGTCGGCTTCCAGTAGATGGATTCCAGGATTCCCTTGATCGCTTGGTAGGTTGGAACACTGTAGGACAGCTTCTCACCGCCTATTTTGGTTAAAGGGTCGGTGAATAAAGCGTAATCGCCGAAAACTTCGAACTGGACTTCGTTTCTCATGGTTTGGATCACCTCCTTTACAGTGAAAGCAGCCCGAAAAAGATTTTATTCCTCTCAGGCTGCAACACTCATCATCTAGCTGGTTCTTTTTTTAATTACTTCAACAATTTGCTTCAAAATCTCTGCATAGATTAATTCAACCTTCTCGTTCACCATGGACTTTGGCTTGTTGTGAAGCACAGTTCTCACCTCCGTAATTCCGTTCTCTAGAGAAGGCTCTCTGATATACTTATTATTGAACGCTCGTTTTTTGCCCCCCTTGTTTTTATATATTCAGCAGCATTGATGATGTGCTTGTCTTTTTGTTTTTTTAGTTCTAATGATGATTCATATAAGCATATTGTAGGGTAGTGTCTTTCGCATATTGCGCGGATTGAAAAAATAACAAGTATGTCAGAAGCCTGTCTAGGGATGGACTAAAAACCAATAAAGTCCATTCCGCCCTCCCCCTTCAAATCCACCCCATATTCATCGCTGTACCAATTCTCTTTCAACTCATAAATCATGCCGTCCAAGTGCACTACAATGGCGTTATCCCGTCTTAAATGCTCCAGCTCTTGCGAATACAGGTTCACCGTATATTGCTGGGCTTGTTTCAAAAACTTGCTTATATCTTCAAGCCATGCTCCACTATTCAATTGAGCAATGAGTTCTTTACCTCTTCCATAAGGCACGAGGACGGAAGTCGTTTTTTGATCAATGACCTGAAAATGCTCCGCTGCCGTTTTGTAGCTCCCATTTAACAACAAAGGAAAGCTTGCCCCATGTTTCTTTTGATAGTGAGTCACATAATCATTCTCCTGTGAGAGAGACATCAGAAGCTTGGTCATCTCTTTGTCTAATTTCTTAACGTAATAGTTTAAATTGACCTCCATTCTATTGTAGTAATAGCGGAAATATTCACTCATCGCCTTTGGTAAAAGCAGGTTTCTTTCATATTGATCAGCTTTCTTCTTAAACCTGGCTAGTATGTAGCTGGACATCTCCTTCCCGACTTTAATCTCCTTCAGCTTCGAAACGGCTTCCTCCGCATGATCGATAATATACACATTCCGCTGTTTATCTTCTCCATGCCGGTTGCATCGTCCGGCGGCCTGGGCAATCGAGTCCAATCCAGCGAGAGAGCGAATGACACATTTAAAGCTGACATCGACCCCAGCTTCTATTAATTGTGTGGTTACGCAGATAAAGGGGTCTTGCTGATCCAGCATACCTCGGATTTCCTCAAGCTGCTCTTTTCGGTGTGCCGCACACATGGATGTACTTAGATGGTAGACAGGCACAGGGAAATCCTTCAGCTTTTCATATAAATCCTTAACCACCCTTTTTGTATTGAGAATGATAAGTGTGCTGCCCCATTCGTTGATTTCCGACTTCACCCAATCGGCCAACGTCTCATTCGTCATAGGATCTTCCGTTTGGTCAATAAGCTCGACCCGTTTAAAAGCCTTCGCAACTTCAGAAAGATTCGGCACAATCTCCCCATCCCGGTCCTTCCAAAGACTATGCTTCACCTCCTCCAGTGTAGGTTGGGTGGCCGTGCAGAGAAGAATGCTGCAATGAGCATCTTGTTTCAAGAAATTCAACGCCTCGTTAAACAGGGCAATACAATGAATGGGAACCTTCTGTACTTCATCAAAAACGATCACTGAATGACTCAAATTATGCATACGACGGGTATTGCGGTTGCCTTTGGCATAAAAAACATTGAGGAATTGGACAAGGGTAGTAAAAATGATCGGGCTATCCCAATTGTCGCGAGCGAGCTTAAGCTTCTCTTTGTCCGTAATAATCCCGTCATCTGCTTCGTCATCATCTCCCCTGCCATTCGGATCGTCCTCAATAATATTGGAGTGATGTTCCAAAATATGTTCGCTATCCTTCAATATCTTCCTGACCTCATCCGCATTTTGCTCGATGATTGTTGTATACGGAACGACATAAATGATCCGCTGTTTATTGTACTTGCCGGCATGCCTGAGCGCATAGCGAAGACTGGCAAGTGTCTTGCCTCCACCTGTGGGGATGGATAACGTATAAATGCCGGACGGGCGCTCGGCAGCGAACACATCGCACTGTTCCGACATTCGGGCTCTCAGCACGTTGATCGGTTCGCTTGCATCACTTCTTTCCTTTAAAGCGGCCAGATGATCCATTAAACGACGATAGTAGCCGTCAAACAAAAGAAGATGCTGTGTGGGCTCTCCAGCCTCAACCTGTTCTTCAAAACTACGCGTGTCGGTCCGATCCGCATCAATTAAACAGCTGAAAATATATTTTGTAACAAAAAAACTTTGTGTAGGCGTGCGATTAATAAATTGTTCCAATTCATCCACGGCAACATGAATATAATTGATAAGCTCTTCCTTGGACATCATGTCCTGAAAAAAACGTTCAACAGCCAATTCGTATTCAGGAAGATTCGTATCTTGTACTCGTCTTAAGTAATCGGATTTGATCTCAGGTGAGAGATAGTCTTGGAGGTTGGAGTGATGAGAGATGATGGCGTTACCGACGATTTCAGCCAGAAGCTTTTCGCAGAAGGTACTTTCTTTATGGTGAAGTAATGAAAATAGCAGCCTGCCTCCAGCTGTAGAATGATCAACCTCACCGCGCTTCGGCTGTGGCAACTCAGGGTGGAAGGCAACGATGTCTATATATTGTTGGAACTTATCGCTATACTTCCCCAGATCGTGAAGCAGCCCGGCTAACCCAGCGACATGTTTCAGGCCCAGCTTTTCTCCGAACTGTTCCGCCAGCCGTTGTACTCCAAGCAAGTGCGTTTTTATCGTTTGAATTTCTTTATCGAGTTGTCGTACATGGGCAATATACACAAGCACATCTCCTCGCGTATGATCATATACAACCTAGTTCTATTTTACCGCAAGATTTGTCATAATTCACCAATATACGGGTAAAAAGCCTTATTACAATTAAGTAGCAATCCCAACAAGCAACTCGCTTAGCTATACACTTCTCCGGTTGTAATAATGGAGGGGAACTATGAGTTTTGACATCGTTGCGACATAGGTTATTTTTATCATGACGTTGACTTCGTGATTTGGCAGCCCAAAGGGCTGAACATCGGCCGGTCTGCCTACAGCGGCGCGGTGCTGGCTCTGCTGACCGGGGTCGTCGTCTTCGGCGACGTGTGGGAAGTCGTACAAATTACGTGGAAAGCCATCTTGACGTTTAACGCCATGATTATCATCTCTACCTAAAGCGCTTTGCTATGAACCCCAAAAAGTTGCGAGACTTTCAGAATCAGAGCATTTATTATGAACGGTTAGTCAATAGTATGAAAGTGTAGTCCAATATTTCCCTGCAATCTACGCACTTACAAAGAGTGTGACCGGGCATGGCGTTAATCGCATCGAAAATTGGGATTTCAATCCACGTACTCACATGGAGTGCGACCAGGAGCGCCATTAGCGCGGCCAAGAGCTGGTGAGCATTTCAATCCACGCACTCACATGGAGTGCGACCCGACCATCCGCATCATTGTTGACCTTTCCAATATTTCAATCCACGCACCCACATAGAGTGCGATTGTCTAACTTCGAGCCCGTATTCCCCGAGAAACTTCTTATTTCAATCCACGCACTCACATAGAGTGCGACGGTATTTGCCGCTTGCCCCGGACATTGGGCGTGATATTTCAATCCACGCACTCACATAGAGCGCGACCATCCGGCGGCGCAGCCGGTGCTTCCTCTTTCCGATTTCAATCCACGCACTCACATAGAGTGCGACGGCGATTTCTTTGATCTGAACACAGGCAGCAATATTTCAATCCACGTACTCACGTAGAGTGCGACATGACAAAAGCGAAGTAATCGAGGAAATTTTAAACATTTCAATCCACGCACTCACGTAGAGTGCGACGCGCACCCTTGGGGTCAGACTCGTAAATTTAGCGCTAATTTCAATCCACGCACTCACGTAGAGTGCGACTCGGTTTCTCACCGATAGTCGTTGAACGTTCCCCATTTCAATCCACGCACTCACGTAGAGTGCGACAAACCGGCGCTTACCGGTTTCTCGATGCACCCAGCCATTTCAATCCACGCACTCACGTAGAGTGCGACGGTTCCGCACATCTGGATACCAAATCCTGAAAGATTTATTTCAATACACGCACTCACGTAGAGTGCGACGCATGCGCCACGTTCTCCAATTTCTGCTCATAGCCGATTTCAATCCACGCACTCACGTAGAGTGCGACAATATTGCCCTGCGAATGTATCCCAATCACCTTCAAATTTCAATCCACGCACTCACGTAGAGTGCGACTCCACGTACATAATCCTCAACGCTGGAATAATTCGTATTTCAATCCACGCACTCACGTAGAGTGCGACTCCAAGGCAGACCAGGCTTTTCAGTCTGGCAATGAGCATTTCAATCCACGCACTCACGTAGAGTGCGACAGTTAGCCCAACCTTGATAGGAGAAGTCCATGGCGTAATTTCAATCCACGCACTCACGTAGAGTGCGACTGAAACCGTTTGGTAGCTGGCTGAAAACAAACTTAATTTCAATCCACGCACTCACGTAGAGTGCGACAGTAGAATAACATTTGCTGATATGGTACACCACAAATTTCAATCCACGCACTCACGTAGAGTGCGACGCGATAAACGAGCTTTTTACAAATGTCAGTGATGGATTTCAATCCACGCACTCACGTAGAGTGCGACATCGGGAGAGGTGCAAAAATGAGTAATCTTTTGAATATTTCAATCCACGCACTCACGTAGAGTGCGACTCAGCATGCCAATATCTTTGTCTGTGGTGTCGTTATAATTTCAATCCACGCACTCACGTAGAGTGCGACGGACAACCACTCTTATTTGCGATCGCCATAAGGTATTTCAATCCACGCACTCACGTAGAGTGCGACGGAATTTACAGCGTCATACTCGGTTGCAATACGCAATTTCAATCCACGCACTCACGTAGAGTGCGACCGGAGGTGTCGTAATAGACGTGGCTGCCATCCGGATTTCAATCCACGCACTCACGTAGAGTGCGACCATCATTCGTGATTGTTACACCTTTAAATAGCAACATTTCAATCCACGCACTCACGTAGAGTGCGACAGCGGGCCATGCGAATCCTTGTGGCACAAGGCCTCGTAAGCCCAAAAGTGCGAACCCATTTTGCGAGCACGAAATTTCTCCATTAATTTTAACCAAAATCTCTACAAACCCTTTAATGACGCGGGGTGCGAACCTCCCAGGGATTTCATGTGCGCTTGGGGTTCGCACCGCTAGAAGATAAGCGGCTCCTCTAAATCTATCGATGGCTTGGCCCCAATATGCTCTACTTTGGTTTTGTAGTTATTGCCCAACCGATAAAATCGCAAGCTATCTTTTTCTTCATCAATTAACTGGGTTAACTCCAATTTCAGAGCAGTGAACTGGGCTGCATCCACAATGCACTCAAACACGGAATTCTGCACCCGCTGCCCGTAATTCTGACACGCCTTGGACACTTTACGCAGCCGCGCGGCACCTCCTACGCCTGTTGTTTGAACATCATAAGTAATGAGTACAAGCATCCCGACTCACCTACTGCCATAAAAATGGCGGTACTCATCTAAATCGCCGCGCAAGAAACGGGCCAGTAATAAGATTTGTGGTTATAGATCTTCGTTGCTTCCTCTTCATTATCAGAAATTCGGCTGCATCTTTCGCAAAACGACATTTCCCGGCTTTCACCGATCACTCTTGCCAAGAATCTCCCGCTTTGTGTCAAGAAGGGGATGGAAATATTACGATCAGCATACAACCTAGTTCTATTTTACCGCAAGATTTGTCATAATTCACCAATATACGGCTTCATTATAATAAAAAGCAATCCCAACAAGTCAGTCGCTTAGCTATACACTTCTCCAGTTGTAATAGTATAATTTAACCGTACTTAGAACTGTAATGAATAGGGAGGATTTGTTTAACGCCGGTGCTGAAAATAAATGGTTCCTTCAAGGATTGGCCCTCCTTCTGCTTTTCTCGCTTTCTGCCCTGATTCACCTCTCTCAAAAAGACTCTTATAGTAAAATTTCCGATCTTCATATTAAACAGCTAAGTGAAAAAGAACACATTGAAATCCTCGATGTCGCAATAAAAACCGACCTGAACAAGCCCTTTTCCTATGTTTATTACAAGCGGGGGTGAAATTAGGGGCATATTATATAAGCGTTATTAATGATAAGCTGGTTTACGGCAAGGACCATTTAATGATCACGCTCCTCTTTGAACGATTTGGTCCGTCTGAATTGAAAAAAGGCGAAAGCGATCACAATGACTCCGATTATCAAGGAAATGGTCGCCGCCATATTGTAGTTGTTTAGCTGATACACCCAGGAAATCAAAATATCCGTCCCGCCGGCCGTCTGCCCGCGAACCGCGGGGCCGCCGCCATTGAACAAATAAATGATATTAAAATTGTTAAAGTTGGCCGTATATTGAATTATGAGCAACGGCGCGGTGGCAAACAGCACATGCGGCAGCGTAATATAGCGG
This sequence comes from Paenibacillus oralis, assembly GCF_003863965.1. Lineage (GTDB taxonomy): Bacteria > Bacillota > Bacilli > Paenibacillales > Paenibacillaceae > Fontibacillus > Fontibacillus oralis. The sequence goes on along the minus strand of NZ_RRCN01000001.1, from coordinate 2,230,480 downwards.
AATTTCTGCCAGCGCGTCCCACCGTCCACATCGGCCGCTTCATAGGCATCATGGGAGATGCCGCTTCGGCCGCTGCCAGCCGCCGGCGATGAGCTCGGCCTCTTTTTTGGCATCCCTGATGTTGACAATGTAGATCATGGCGGCTATCGCCAGCAAAATAAGCGACAAAAGCCCGTACACCAGTAAAAAAATCGAATGATCCACTTTGGGAATCGTCCCCAGCGTGACCATCCCCCACAGACCTAGTCCGATAAAATCCGCGAAGGTGATGATAAACGCAAGCTCTAAAATAACAGAATGACCCCTTTGATATAACTGCGGTTGTACAACTGCCCTAATCCGGCGAACAGAATGGACAGCCCCATCGCCAGCCAGGGGCGATGCGCCGGCTTCTCCCGGGCTGCATAACCCTCTTTGTGCGCCGGATGGCGCAGCTCGCCAGCATTGCGTTCCTCCATGATGAATTCCTCCCGGTACGAAATAACAAGCTCAAACGGCCGACGGCTGGCGCCGCTTACCGGCCGGAAGCCTTGATCTGGGCGGCAATCTGCTCCGCCGTTTCATCCAGCACGGACTTCGGGTCCTCCCCCTGCACGATAAAATCAACCGCATCGTCCATCGCCCAAAAGCGCTTACAACTAAGATTATATATAAATTTACTCAGATACGCGTATAAAAATATTCATAGGCAGCACCGATCCATATCATCCTTGTCTGCGTCACCAGCCATAAATCTCTACCCGCTTGGGATTTACTAAAATTTCCTGAGCAAAATGCCGATATATTTTTGTTGACTTCCAGTACATAGTATATTATTTGGGGGGAATCGGATGAACATATTGACGAAAGGTGTCATGCAAGGGTTGATTGGGGCGTCAGGGCATATGAAAATGGCTGACGTTGCTATGGGTGTTTATAAAACGAATCATAATGACGGGGCTTTAGGCTATGCTATGGATTCCATGAATAGAGCTGCCGAATCCAGCCCAGAGGTGGGTGAAGCTTTAAAGCAAGCACAAGCAGAGGCCAAAAAGCAAGCCAAAGCGGAACAGGAAGCATCTCTGGAGAAAGTGCGCCGTCAAAAGGCCGCGGAGGCGAAGGAGGAAAATAGAGCACCGGCCGCCTCACCACCAGCAGACACTATAGAAATTGGTGCGGAAGGCCGCAAATTCTGCACGAAACTTTTTAATGAAAGTGGCGCTCAGCATGCAGGTACTGCTAAAGCCGTTATGTCCGAGCCTAAGTTATATTCGCCACAAGGCGATATAAAAGTAATGGAAAGTGTCCTCACATAACGATAAAGGCTTGAATCACCCATGGAATATAACGACCGAATGGCTTGGGGGATGCCTCTTGCTATCTATGCGGCTTTCACGATCAGCTCGCGGTGTACATCATCATATGTCCAGAGAGCCTGGAGCTTTTACAAGCCGCGCATTAGCCCAGGATGCTAAATTGGCTCACTTCGAAATATCCAAAAACCCCTCCCCAAACACATCCCGCACGTCGTGAATAGTGAGAAACGCGGCTTTGTCGATGGATTTGACAATCTTTTTAAGCGTGGATACCTCTTGTTTGCTGATGACGATGTACAGGACTTCCTTCGGATTTTTCGTATAGTAGCCATGGCCCGACAGTACCGTAACGCCACGGTCCATTTGGGTAATGACCATCTCAGCGATGTCGTTTTGTTTCTCCGAGATGATCGTAACGGCCTTTTTGGGATTCAGCCCCTCGATCATGAAGTCCATCACTTTCGTACCGACATACAAAATGACGATGGTCAGCATCAGCTTCTCCGCCCCGATAATAAAATAGGAGGAAAAAGCCACGATCAAATCGAAAAACAACAGCGCATAGCTGATATTCCAGTCGAGATATTTATTGGCGATCCGGGCTAAAATCACGGTTCCCGCCGTCGTTCCTCCGACCCGCACGGTCAGGCCGATTCCGACCCCCACAAGCACACCGGCGAAAACCGCATTAATGGTCGGTTCATGCGAATTGATCCTCCAGTTTTCCGTTAAATGCAGAAACAGCGAGTTAAAAGCGACCGCAATCACCGTATACACCGTTGTTTGCCGATCGAGAAATTTGTAGCCGACTATCAGCAGCAAGCCATTGATCACGATATTGACGATGGAGGGCGACCACTGAAACAAGTAGTACAAAATAATAGTGACCCCTGTAACGCCCCCCTCACCAAACTCATTTGGGATGACAAACAGATTGACGGCCAATGCAAATAAAAAGGCACCCACGATTATAGTAACGATATCCGCAATTCTCTTTTTCATAACTACTCTGATCCTCTCTAGCAGTTCTAGCCTTACAACCAGATCATCGTATTCCACTTACAACTATAAAGTCAATATGACTTTTACACTTTAATTCGCTATCCAATTCACTTGAAAAAGGAATTTCGACAAAATTCATACCAAAATAAAGAACGGGAGGTGCCAGAGGAGAATCCCTGCAAGCCGCCCGTTCTTTTCTTATTCCGTTCAATTATTTTGGTTCTTTACCCCCCACTCGCATAACTGTTCCAAAACGGGCAACAGGGTTTCCGCTTTCGCTGTGAGACTGTACTCGACTTTAGGGGGAACTTGGGGATACTCTTTGCGGTTCACCATACCGTCGGCTTCCAGTTCTTTTAGTTGGGCACTCAATGTTTTATAGGTAATGGCTCCTATCCGTCTTTTCATATCATTAAAGCGAACCGTTTGGTTTTCTGCGAGGAGGTAAATAATCAGCATTTTCCATTTGCCGCCGATCACTGATAAGGTATAGCCAAAAGGGGTCTCTTGAATATTACCTTTCCCTTTATAGTCGGCCACGCTCATATTTGCACTATCCTTTCTGGTAGTACCTATCAATAAAGTGCGTACTATTTTTTTGTTTGCGTTCATTTTATACTGGCCTTACTTTGAAGTAAAGGAGAGAAAAAAATGGCTAATGTCAAAACCTACAATCACGATCTTTGGGATCACGGCATCTCCCAGGGTTACAGTGTCAACGGCACCATCTACATTTCGGGGCAATTTTCCCACGATACGGAGGGCGCGTTCGTTGGCGCGGGCGATATTGAGGCGCAGACCCGGCAGACGCTGGAGAATCTCGATCGCGTGCTGGCGGGATTTGGGGTCACGAAGTCGAACCTCGCTTATGTAGAGCTCTATCTGACAAAGGCGGAAGAGCATTTCGAGCCCGTCATCCGGCTGTTCAAGGAATACATGGGACAACACCGGCCGGCCGGCAGTCTTATCGGCGTAACCTACCTGGCATCCCCTGAGCAACTGGTCGAAATCCGCGCCGTCGCACACACGGACTAACTCGGCCGCCGCAACCCGGCGCAACGCCGGGCGGCCGGGCTTCGAAAAGGGGCGGGCCGCTATTGGCGCATATAAAAAGCCCGCTTCATTTAGCGGGCTTTAGGCGTCCATCAACCTCTTTTATAAGCGAGGATTCGGCGGTACAACGCTGCATCCTTCAGCTTGCGGAAATGGGACATGGCCGGATAAAGGTTGGCTTCAATAATGGACACACGCCCCCCTGGATCGGTGGCGACGTCCAGGCCGTAAATACGGTGTTCGGGGAACAAGGCTTTTAGTCTTCTTACGGAAAGAAGCGAAACTTTGTTGATTTTGGATTCCAGTGCGGAGGCGGGCAGATGTCTAATGGATGAGCGCTGAAGCCCCGGTCTGAACTTGAGCAGCGTTCCTTTGCTCCGCGTATTGTTGGAAACAATGTAGCCTTTGCCGGCCACCTTGATCAGCTTGCCCGTAACTACCCACTGGGATGAACTTTTTTTCCGCTGCACGATGACTCTCATATCAAAGGGGCGATTGTTGATGGTGGGGCGGGTAATCCGCCGTTGAACCATGTAACTCGCGGACCCCATTATTTTTTGGATATAGCGGTAGGTGTTCTCCCTTCCCTGTATCACCTGTGCCCGATTCTCGTAATGTACGGCGTACCTGCCATTCCCCAGATCCGAAACTTGAATCACCCCGCGGCCGCGGCTTCCCCAAACCGGTTTAACCATGACATGCCGGTGTTTTTTCAAAAGACTCCAGAAGGATGGCCGGTTCATCCTCTTTGTTTCCGGCAGGTAGGGCGCCAACGAGGCATCCCTTTTCATAAACTCGTATTTTATCCATTTATTCTTCGCTACGGTTCCCACGGGACTCCACCTTTCTTCTATTCGCTTGAACGCCGTGCAGATACTCTTCCAGCCATTCCAGAAAAACCTCGATGTCCTTAGCCGTAATGTCCCCGATATTGGCGACCCGGAACGTCTTTAGCCCCTCCAGCTTGCCGGGGTAAATCATTATGCCTTTGCTGTAGAAGAAATCATGCATGGACTGAAAATCAAAATCCGCATCAGGTTCACGAATGGAAGTAATGAGCTTCGCGTGATGCTCTTCGGGGACGATGTAGGTCAAACCGAGCCTGTTTAGACCGCTGATTAAAGTTTTCCAGGATGCGGTGTATCTTTCGTAACGCTTGGCTGTACCTTCCTGCTTTAATTCCCGGATAGCCTGCTTAAGCGCGTACAAGGTCTGTACCGGCGGTGTAAACCGCATCTGCGCATGTTCAGCAAAATAACGATATTGCGCGTACAAATTCAAATAATAACTTCTTGGCTTCCGATCCTTTAAATTCTCCAATTTGCTCTTCTCCGCGATCACGAACGAAACCCCGGGCATTCCCTGCAGGTTCTTGTTGGAACTGGACGCCAGAAAAGAAATGTTCATTTCCTTCATGTCCATCGGAACCGCGGCAAAAGAGCTTATGGCGTCCACCATCAAGTCGATGTGATACCTGCGGCACAATTCCCCGATCTCCTTCACCCTGTTCAGCAGGCCGGTTGTCGTCTCATGATGCACCACCGCGAGATGGGAAATCCTGCGGCCGGAGGAGCGGATACACCGCTCTAATTCATCGAGATCAATGGCCTCATCAAAAGGACTCCTGAATTCCAAGAAGTCGATTCCGTAGACCGCGGCGATCTCGCACATCCGTCTGCCATATGCGCCGTTATTAACAATAACCATGGCTTCGCCGCCAGGAACGGAGCTGATCATGGATTCAACGGCCGCGGTGCCCGAGCCGCCAAACAAGACGGCCCGATAGTGGTCCGGATCCGCAACCAAACGCGTGAGTTCGCTGGAAATGTGCTCCATAACAACACCAAACTCGGCTTCACGGGGGCATATATCCGGAACCACCTGTGACCGTTTTACACTATCCGTAGTTGTTGCCGGTCCGGGGGTAAGCAAAATATTTCTTTTTACGTCAGAGTTCACGGGCCATCCACTTCCTTGAACTTAATCGGATCGTTTTGCAGAAACCGCTGTAGGCGCATCTTTACTTCGCAAGGCTTTATGCCCGGACGGGCCAGCTGCGCTTTGGACTGCTTGGAGATTTTCATATACAGAAAAGTAAGCGCCCTAGTCTCTTTCCAAGCTAGCAAGCAAGCTTTCAGTTCTTCGAGGTTGTGAACGTGGATCGACTTCGTATACCCGCAGGCAGCGGCAATGCTTACGAAATCAACATTATGGGATACCGTGCTTTGCCCCCCTGTTGATTCATAGGCGTTATTATCGAGCAAAATATGCACCATATTGCCGGGGTTATAGCACCCGTTAGTCGAGAGGCTTCCCATGCGCATCAACAGCGATCCGTCCCCATCAATCACGACGATGTTCTTGTTGGGCTGGCTTAGAGCAAGCCCCAGTCCAAAAGAACCGACGCACCCCATCGATCCCACCATGTACAGATTGCTGCTTGCATCTTCAATTTCATACAATTCCCGCCCCGTTTTGCCCGTCGTGGCCAGTTGTACCGTGTCCCCGTCTTTCACCGCATTGATCACGGCCAATGCCTCATACCGCGCCGGCATCTGATCTTCTTTATGGGCATGCTGTATAAACTGGTTGGAATGTAGGGAGATTTGCTGCTTCTGCAAAGGCTCCGCGTCAAAGGTCCCTTTCTTGACGATAAAGAAGAACGGCCGATTCCGGGCGATTTGCTCATGGGCCTGAACCAATTGCTTCCTGGCCTCCTCCAAATCTTTGGAAAGATATTGCCACTCCACGTCCATCAATTCCAGCAGCTGCGCCGTGATCCTGCCCATCAGTTCATGCTGAGGTTCGTCGGGAATCCCCGGCTCCCCGCGAAGGCTGACAAACCCGAGCAGCGGAATGCGGAAGGGGTAAACAAGAGAGGTTAACGGCGAAACCGCGTTGGTTAGCCCTGAGTTTTGCATCAGGACCACCGATTTTTTCCCTCCTAGATAAGCGCCCGAGGCGATGGCAATCGCGTCTCCCTCGTTGGCTGCCGCAACATAATCGCATTCGTTGATGGCATAATTGATTAGATTTTTCAGATAGGAGCATGGAACCCCACTGAAAAAGGTGAAGCCTAATTTTCGGAGCTCTTCTCCAAATATCTTTGTGTCCAATTACATCCCCTCATTCAGGCTGAACTGCGGCGCCGGGAGATATTGCCGTTCCGCGGCTTCCAGCTCTTCCGCGCCTTGAAGCCGAAAAACTTCTTCCAGCGGGGCAACCTTATTTTCGATTTGGGCAAGACTCTCGTCCCGATAAATGCTGCGGGATACTTGTTTCATGGCCGCAATGGAGGAACGCAAGTTGTGGTTCGCCCAGATCGCCAGGCTAATCCCCAGCTCCCGGAACTTGTCGGTTGGGGTTAAATAGTATTTCGTGGGCACGATAACTACGGGCAATCTTCCCGCCCATTCCTTCATGAACGCTTCAATCTCCGTTATATCCGGCCTTTTGCTGTGGATGAGCACCGCATCGGCCCCCGCCTTCCGGTATGCCTCCGCCCGCCGCAGCGCCTCGTCAAGCCCTCTCCCCGTAATAAAAGCTTCGACTCTGGCCACAACCAAAAAATCTTCGTCGGTTTGCGCATCCTTCATCGCCTTGATTTTGCCGCAAAATTCTTCGATCTCCGCCAGCGGCTGGAATTGGCCGTTGATGAAGGAATTCATTTTGGGAAATTGCTTGTCTTCAATACAAACCCCCGCGATCCCGCGCTGCTCCAGCTTTTTGACCAAGCGTCTGGCATTGTTGAAGTTGCCGTACCCCGTATCCCCATCCAGCAAAATCGGGATGGACGTCGCGTCGCTCATGAATTCAAGCACATCCACAACCTGGGTCCATGAAGCTTCATTATTGTCTCTAACGCCCAATGCCGCGGAGATCGACAACCCGCTGGCCCAAATCCCTTTAAAGCCTTCCTCCTCGACAATTTTGGCGGACAGGCCGTTATGGGCCTCCATGATAAATTCCAGTTTTCTGGAGTTGATCAATTGTCTAAGCTGCTTCGTTTTGCTCATTTGTGCTTCCTTTTTTCCTTCGTTGGCCATGGCCATCCTCATCTCCTGTGTCTCAGCTATAAAAAGCATATGTATCAGGCTCTCCTACTGTTTAGGCTATTTGCCCGAATTGAGGAAATATTCGGAAATGAGCGTATATTGTGAGCGCAAATAAGCGAAAATATTAACAAGGTAACTCTAACGGACTCCAGCGACGTTATTCGCCCATTTCCCGGGTATTTCCCAGCCTAACGGACCCACATGACCTTATTTCGCTCTAAACGAGCTCACCCGGGCCAATTTGAGGTAAATAACGTCATCTGTGTCCGCTACATTTTACAAACCTCCGTTTTTCCGCAAATAAGGTCTCTGAGGTCCTTTAGCTTTCCTCTTCTCCTCCCAGCAGTTTTTCGGCAAGTCAGCGTAATTGTGCATCTCTTTATATTCTGTAGTTTATATTTTTTGTTATAACAGTTGTAAGAATAGCTAACTGGACACGGGGATCGAAATGGAACATAAAGTGCCGAATTTCTTGAAACGCTCTCGGGTGTGATGGAGGAATACGATGAAACCTTGAAAGGCCCGAAGGATCGTTGATATGACCGTGCGATACCTGTCTGTCCAAGAGGCTATTGCCATTAATATCGCCATGATACAGAAATATAGTTCCGGGGAAGATGTCGGAGTTAAGGATGGGGACATGTTGGAGTCTGCGGTATTCTAGCTGCAATCCTCTGCTTTTGGCGATGAGGCATCCCCTTCTTTATTTGAGAAAGCCGCAGCGCTGTTTCAATCCCTGGGACAAAATCATCCCTTTCAAAATGCAAACAAACGGACCGCTTTTACCGCTTTGATGATCTTTTTGCGGCTGAACGGCTATGCCTTTGTCATGGACCAGAAAGCGGCTGAAGATTTTACCGTTGACATGGTGAACCTTCATTATGAATTTCAGGAACTTGTGCAGGTGATTAAACAGCATTGTAAAGAAACCCCACAACGATGAGAAGCCCGCTTCATTGAGCGGGCTATAAATGATCGATCTCGTCTTTATCCTACACTCGCAGCCTCTTCCATCCCATGCAGACTTATCTTCATCCCCAAGGCAAGTGCTAATTTAAATACAGTATCAAGACGAGGAATTGTTCCGCCATTTTCGATACGAGCAATAGACTCCTGATGAATCCCCACTTTGTCTGCCAGCTCCTTTTGTGTCCAGCCGAGCTCGATTCTTCTTTGATGAATGGCATTTACTAGTTGTGCGACTGCTTCAAGCTCATTCATCCGCATTGGATCTATGGACTTTAGTTCCTTCTTTTTTTCACTCCAGCTTTTCATCATCAGTCACTCCTTCCTTTCTCAATAGCCAACTATCCATTCGTTTTTTAGCAATTGCAATTTCCCTCGGAGGTGTCTTTTTCGTTGTTTTGACGAAGTGATGCAAAAGAACAAAGTGATTCCCATTCCATCCAAAGAAAAGAATACGATTATTACCTGGGCGGATCTCCCATATATCACCTAAAATCCTTTTTGTAAACCTCTCGCCTGCCCGAGTTCCCTTCTCTTCCAACCGGATTCAGGCAATAAATAATCTGCTCCAATTGAACTCTTGCATTCTTATTATTGAGCGCGGCAGCATCAAGCTCGTCAATGAAGTTTTCAACTGGTTTATTACCTTCTTCGTCCTCATAAAACAGAATATTGTACAAGGCTGCCTCCAAAATTACACGTTTATTTCCATTATTATCACTATTATAACATATAAATCATAATTTTTGGCGGTAAAGTAACGGTAAAAGCGGCAGTTAAAGCTGCCCGGCCCCATACTCCAACATCAACAGATCCAAATAAATTTGAAAGGGCGCTCGCGAGCACATGTCGACACCGTTAAAGTAGCAGTGTTCGATGGGGGTGTAGAAGACAAGGTCGGATAGTTCGGTCAGGCGGTTGGATTTGGTTCCGACCAGGGAAAGGATCGGCGTGCCTTGCTGTTTGACGATATGCGCATATTCTAAAATGTTAAGGGTTTCTCCGCTATAGGAAACAAAAATGGCCAGGTCGTCCTTGCTCAGGTTCTGCGCGGCACATCGTAAATCGTCCCAATCCATTCGGGCCATGTTGCTTTTCCCTAACATCAGCAGCTTTTTGGAGGCGTCCCAGCAGACGGAATAGGAATGGCCGACTCCGAACCACTCGACTTGTCTTGCTTCCGCGAGCATGGAGGCGGCCTGCTTTAATTTATGTTCATCGATACGTTGCAAAACCTCTTGAATATCCTTTTCATATCGTTTGACATAAGCGGATAGAGAGGCTGAGAGTCCTTCATTTTTCGCGGGATCCTCATCGCGCAGGTAGAGGTGAAGCTGAAGCTTAAAATCTTGAAAACCCAGAAAGCCGAGCCTTTTACAGGTCCGGCTGATCGTTGCGGTGGAAACAAACATTTCCTTTGCCGCCTCTTCCAATTTCAAGGACACTAACCGTTCCGGGTAACGAATAAAGTGGTCTAAAACCTGCTTTTCAAGCTGGCTTAAATTTTCTCGTTGCTGGACTAACCTCTTCATAAGGGACTGCATGTTCATCACCTTTTCATAAAAAGAACAGAACGTTTCAGACGTTCCAAACCTTCCAGGAGCTTGGATTGCGGACATCCAACATTCATCCGAAGAAAGACACCTCGATCCTCCCCGTAAACATCACCAGGCATAATCCCTACTTTACCTTCATTCACAAGGGCATGTTGCAGCTCTTTTTGCGTCTTAAGCAGCCCTGTGCAATCGATCCATGCCAGATAAGTAGATTCCGGCACCGTAAACCGTAGAGTCGGCAGCTCCGTATCGATATATTCCTGGACTGTTTTCAAATTATTATACAGATAGGAACAAAGCTCATCAACCCAATAACCGGAACGCCGATACCCCTCGATGACGGCAATCTCGCCAAAAATATTTGCGCTGGACACCCCATCCCGATACTTTAGTAACCGCAAAAATCTTTCCCTTATTCCTTCATTAGGAATAATCGCATAAGAGCCGCCCAAACCAGGGGTGTTGAAAGTTTTACTTGCCGATGAGCAGATGAATATATTTTCCGCATCGTTGGTCACACTGGTCATTGGAAGATAAGTCCGCTGATTATAGGTGATATCCATATGAATATCGTCCGAAATCAGTTTAACCCCATACCGATTGCATAAATCCACGATTCTTGTTAACTCCGGTTTGGTCCAAAGCCTGCCCGTAGGATTATGCGGATTGCACAGCAAGAATACTTTCGCCTTCGGGTCGGACAGCTTTTGCTCCAAGTCGGAAAAATCGATTTCATACCTTCCTTCTTTTAGAAGCAGCGGATTGCTCACAAGCTTCCGTTTCATTTCCCGAATTAACGGAAAAAACGCATCATAGGCCGGGGTCTGCATGACAATATGATCCGCTTCCGATGTTAAAATTTCAATGAGCCTTGCGATCGAATAAATCACGCTTGGACTATATACAATCCAATCCATTTCGATGTTGGCGCCAAAACGCGTCTCGTACCAGTAGGTAATGGAGGATTTATAGTCTGTGTGGTTCCATCTCGTATATCCAAATACCCCATGATCCGTCCGTTCCTTAAGGGTTTCCAGAATTTCAGGCGGGCTTTGAAAATCCATGTCGGAAATGGAAAATGGCAATAAATCGTTCACCCCGAACCGATCTTGAATAAAATCCCATTGAGTACAATAGGTCCCCATCCGGTTAACCCTGTGATCAAAATGACTCCGCATGTTATCCCTCTTTACTCATCCGCTGATTTTATAGCCTTGCGATTCCATAAGTTTGCCAATCTCTACTCGCACATGGTTGACTTGCGCTCCAATGACCACCTGAAGATTATGGGCATCCAATTTGATAACACCCAATGCTCCGTGCTTTTTTAGCGCTGGTTCATCTATTTTTTCCATGTCATCAACGACTAATCTTAGTCGGGTAATGCAATTATCCAAGGATTGAATATTCTCCGGGCCGCCTAAGGCGCTTAATAATTGCACCGCTTGACTATTGGAAGCAGCTTTCCCGCTATCTTCATGGGCCCCAGCGATTTCCGGCTCCGTATCGTTATCTTCTCTACCTGGTGTTTTCAAATTGAATTTGGTAATTGCAAAGCGGAATACAAAATAGTAGACCGCAAACCAAATCAACCCTACGATCAGTACCAAATACCATTTCGTATAAGTTCCTTGCAGGACTCCGAATACGAGAAAATCCAGGATGCCTCCATCGGTGTTGCCGATTTTCGCGCCGAGCAGGGCCATCACCATAAATCCAAGTCCGGTAAGAACGACATGAATCCCGTAAAGAACAGGGGCAAGGAATAAGAACAAGAACTCAATAGGTTCTGTTATCCCGGTTACAAAGGTGGCGATGACCCCGGAAATGAGCAAGCCTTTGATTTTTTTGCGATTTTCCGGTTTCGCCGTATGATAAATGGCTAAGGCTACAGCCGGCAGACCAAACATAAAGGTCGGCATTTTGCCCTGCGAAAGAAAAGCGGTCGCGGAAGCCGTAATCGGTGAGCCGCTTTTGAGCTCCGCATAGAAAATATTCAGCGCCCCCGAAACGGTTTCCCCGTTTACAACCGCCGTTCCGCCCGCTTCCGTAAACCGAATCATCGCCACTAAAATATGATGGAGTCCAAACGGCAGCAGCAATCTTTCCCCTGCTCCGAATAAAAATGGGCCAAAAACGCCCGCTCCTTGAATCATGGAGCCAATGCCGTTGATAATCATGGTAAAGAAAGGCCAAATCAGCGGAATGATCAAACCAATAATCGACAAAGTTATCGCCGTAATGATCGGGACAAATCTCGCTCCTCCAAAAAAAGCGAAGGCCTGCGGGAGTTTAATATTATGAAAGCGTTGATGGAGAAAATAAACGATAAGTCCGGCAACAATTCCTCCGAGCACGCCCATCTCGAGACTTTGAATCCCAAGAACCATGCCCTGGCCTGCCTGTCTCAGGACCTCCGGATTCGCCAATTGATCCGTTTCCACCAAATAGAAATTAATCGATAAATGCATCACAATATAGCCGATCAGACCGGAAAATGCCGCTACCCCTTTTTCATATCGGGCCAAACCAAGCGGAATCGCCATCGCAAAAAGCAAGGGTAAATATGTAAAGGCAAATCCCCCGATGGTAGAAATAAACCGTAGAATCACTTGTATGAGCTGATGATCCAAAAAAGGAAGATTTTCGATCGTAGTTGGACTGGTGAACGAACTGCCGATGCCAAGCAATAACCCCATAAAGGCTAGAAGCGCAACAGGCAGCATAAATGTCTTCCCCAGCCCCTGAAAAAATTCCCATCCCTTAGAAGCTGATCGGACCTTTGTTTTCATCGCTAAACCTCCACAAAAAAATGAACTTATCTACACTCTACGTCCCGACTACCCTATTAGCAATCGCTTTCACCGCAATTGTAAATGCGTACATTTTTTGTGTGGAGGGTACAATCCCCTAAAAAATCCGCTTAATATGTACCGATAAATCTTTGCTCAAATCGACGTAGCCGTCTTCCGTCCGGATCAGAGGATGGGTCAGGTCGTGAGGATTCACCATGACAACGACGCCATTGCGGTCGTCCGTCAGCACCACGGGGTTGCCGATGAGCGAGTGCATCATTTTCTCCACGAACAACTTCGTTATCCCGGGATCGAGCGGGCCGAAGGCGTCCTTTTCCATTTGGCCCAGCACTTCATTAAAAGGCGCCGGATCGCGGTACACTCGCTTGGAAGTCATGGCGTGAAAAATATCCACCACCGCCACAATCCGGCTGAAGAGGTCGATTTTTTCACCGGTGATGCCCAGCGGATACCCGCTGCCGTCCATGCGTTCATGGTGCTGCAGCGCTACCAAAGCTTGCCTGTGATTGACGCCAACCGTGTCCTTCAGGATTTCATAACCGAACACCGTGTGATTTTTCATAATGGCGAACTCTTCCGCCGTCAAAGCCCCCGGTTTGTTTAAAATCTCGTCGGGAATCAGCGTTTTGCCAATGTCATGCAGAAATGCCGCGGCGGTTAATTGCAGCAGATCCCGATGGTCGAGTCCCATCCACCCGCCGAGCAGATTGGACATCGCCCCGACCGCGATATTATGGCGATACGTATAATCATCCTTCGCTTGCAAAGCGGCAAATAAACGGATCAGTTGGGTAGCTTGCGTCACCTCGTGAATCGCGGGGATGACGTTCTTTCGGATTTCCGCCAGAGGCACTTTTTTCGTTTCCCGCACTTCATTAAATATTTCGTTAACATACTGCACCGCGTCATCGACGATCTTCGCCTGAGGAGAAGACAGGTCTTCCAGAGCGAAAATCTCCGCGGCCAGATCATCATCCGTCAGAATAATGCCCCGGTTTTCCAGCATCGTGAGATGCTCCTGCGTAATGACCATCGATTCGGACAGCAACAACGCGCCGGCTTCGCTAAATATATCTTTATTGACTTTTCGCCCGATAAAATGCAGCGACTTTTCATTGTAATCTCCCAAGCGGTCTCCCTCCTTTTCCACATCCCTAATCTTTTTATTTTGCCATATGAATCTTTACGATTTCTCGACAAGCAAAAAGCCAGCTACCAAGCTGGCTTCTTCTCACCACCGTCTTCTGTCCTTGTTGTTAAACTCTGGACCCCGCAAATCTGAAATCTGCGACTCCGCATTTTTATAGGTATTCACAATATTTTTAATCGCATCAAATTCCTGATCCCCCGGCCCAATCCCGCTCATAAACATCCTTTCCAGGATCGTGCCGTAGAAATCGATGCGATCGCGAAGATGATTGCATTCGATGTCAATCACGTCTTCAACCGTATTTTCCTCCACGAAGGCCGTAATCTCATCTCTATGATAATCCGGTGCGGCATCCCTATCATTAATGATCGATATAGGTTCATTTATATTCTGAAGATCGATGGAGCTTCGAACATCCGAGAACGGAATTTGCTGCTTGGCGAGCATCACCTGAAACGGCTTATGCTTGAACAGCTCGCTCATCACCAGGTAACACATCTCCCGGTTCGCGATCAGGATTCCTTCAAAAGGATGCAAAACCCAAACCCCTTCTTTTCGGAACAGGTTAAAATTAAACGGCTCTCCTCCGTACACATATCTAATAGTATAAGTCGTTGGAGATAGTTGAGAAAAGCTAAAATCCTCCACGTAAAAACACACCCCTACACCCAGAATGCACTGATATTGCTATCATACCAAAACCCGGCAGGTGCAGTCATCTATTCCTAAGCCGTTACTTGTTCATCTTATGGATATCATCGGCTTTATTAAAGCTGGCCGAAACGATCATAACCACAATGAGGATGCCGCAAATCCATGCTCCTATCATCTTTTAGCCCCTCTATTTTTTCTTCAATCATATGAACTTCTTCGTTCTGATATGACATGAAAAATTCCATGAGAGAGGGAAAAAAAGGGACATGCCCGAAAAGGACACATCCCTTATAAACATTATTATATTAATCCAATAAGCTGGTGTTCAGCGGGTCATTGGTTTTCAACTCGCCGGCTGCGTTATTTCCGGGCATTAATCCAAGGCGGTTATGCAGCTTGCTGTTGATTTCGCTTAAGTGTTTCGTTTGCTCGGTAGCCGTCTGAATAATGGTACGGTTGGATTGCTCGTACAAATCGATGGCGGTAAAGAGATCCGTCATGGCCCGGTCGATCGATTCCATCTGCAGGCCAGGCTTCCCGAGCAGATCATTGGTTTTCTGCGTGGTTTCCTTCAGCATGCGGGAATTCTCCTCAAACATCGTCTGCAGCGTGGAGTTCGCGGAATTCACGGCCTCAATGGTATCCAACTGGTCTTGCAGCGCCATCGTAATCATGGCGGATACGGAAAGGAGATGCTGCGTCTTGTCGATCGTTGCTTCAACGGAATCAATCAGCTTGTCATTATTATCATTAATAATGTCCGTACCGGCGATCGCCTGCTGATAGAGCATGACCATCTCTTCAAACGATTGAATCCGCGTGACCACTTTCCGCAGCCCGCGCTCCAGGTGGGTTTTGCGGTTTTCGTTTTCCGGTTTGGCGATTTCCTGCTCGAACAGTTCTTTCAGTTTATGGCCCATCGCGATGCGAACTTGCAAGTTGTACACCGACTCCAGCGACGAGCGTTTCAGATTTTTCATGTAAACGATGTTCTCTTCCAGCGTCTCTTTGCCGTTTCGCAAGGTCTGGACGATGGCATCCACATTGGTCTTCACCGATTGATATTTATATATGTAATTTTTCAGCGGCGTTTTCTTAAGCAATTTTTCAAAAAAGCCAAGCTGTTTGCTCTTGCTGAGCGAATCGATTTCCGATCTTAGCTTGAGAATGTTGTTGGAAACTTCGGAGCGTTGGCCGGACATCAGCTCATTGATGGGCCTCTGCAGCATGCCCAGGGATTGGCTGGCCTGCTCCATCGTTTTTTGCCCCATACGGCCGATGCTGTCCATGAGCGTTTCCAGCTCCATCGAATCGGTGGTGGCCACCTTTTGGATCAGCTGGTTCGCTTCCTGTTCCACTTTCGCAAGATCCGTCTCTTTTAATTGAACCATTTGTACAGTAGACATAAAAATGCCCCTCCTCTTTTAGTTAGACCGGTACCGCTGCTGAATCAGATCCACACGGGTTTGCAGTTCGATAAGGTCTCTATGCTCAATCGTCTCCACATAGGATGATAGCTTGGTGTTGATATCCTTTATCCCGGTAAGCAGGAGTCTTCGGTTCTGGCGTTTGGCCTCCCCGCTTAAGTTTAAGAATGGATTGATCGCTCCATTTAAATCTTTGAAAATAAGTCTTTGAATATTGTGATTGATATTCCCGTCATGCAGCGTCTTGAGCTGCGGAATCAGCCGATTGACTCTGGCCAGCAAACTGAGCGTTTTTTCGACAATTTCATCGTCGAGGTTGTTCTTTTGCCCCTCGGAAATCACCATCTCTTCAGTAACTTGAATGTACTCCATAACAGGTCCCCAGAAAGGATCTTTTTCGATCTCCGGAGCATTCTCCGCAGCAGGACGAGCCTGATCTTGAGCTTGATCCTGATCGTGATTCTGATTCAGGTTCTGAGCCTGAGTTGGCGCGCCGGATGTTCCGGCATGATTCACCCGCTCGTTGATTTGGGCTTCCGGCCCTTGCGGCTTTGCCCCGGATAACCGGCTTAACAAAGCGATCGCGGCGAGAGAGAACAGTGTGGGGATCAGCAAATTCACAATCTCCGGTAAAAACGGGGCTGTAAACAGAGATGCAATGAATCCAAGCAGCGAAATTCCGCCCGCAAGTTTATAACGAGTCATGAACCGGTTCCTCCTTTCCCTACCTCATAATATCTGTATCTTAAGTCCTGGACTCATATCCTGTCAATTCTTGGAGAACCTTAGAACGGCCGCTTGATAACGTACTCCTTCTCAAAATAAGTAGCATAAATGCCAAATTCAGGGGAAGGTATCTCAAAAGCTTCTCCCAATAGCAATTTAACGGCCAGATAAGGGAAATTTACCCCCGATAGGCAAGTCGTATATAACCCTCCTGAAGTGCGCGGGTTAATTTCCAATAGCTTGGGCGTATCCCCTTGATAGATAAATTGAATGTTGAAATTGTACTGAAGCGGCAAAACGCGGTGAATCTCGTGAGCCAAACGTATCAACGCTTCGTTGTGTTCCAGCAACCGAACCCGTCCCTCTACCTTCTTTCGGGGAACCGCAGCAATGATCCCTTCCGCAGATCCCAGACAATCCACGCTGTATTCACTGCCCTCCAAATACTCCATGACCATCAGAGGCGGAAAGCTGGGTTCACTTCCCAGCAGCCTGACCACTTCTTCAATATGCATGGTCGCCCCGGCCCACTCATATAAACTTTGAATCGTGTTGGGCTCGTCCGTGATGATTCTAAACCCGGCGCCCCCTTCCCCGGAGACGGGTTTAAGGCAACCCCTGCGGCCTTTGCCGGTAAGCAGCTTGTATGCCTTTTCAAATTCTTCCAGGTTTCTTACAACGTAATAATCGGGAAGGTGAAGATCCGGCACACCGCTTAGAAACTCGAACAGCCGTCCCTTGTCATCCACGATGGATAACATATCGGCAGCACCGGCCAGCATAACCTTCGTTCCTATTCTATCAAACTCATCCCGATGTTTGGCAACTTCGGCAAGCCGATAATGCGGAATGAAAATGTCGATTTTATGTCTGGCGCAGAAATCCAAACAGTAAGCCGCATACTCATGGGCAGGCAAGGCCGGCTCCAGTTCGGCATAATCAGCCGCCTGAAGCATGATGGAGTGACGGGAGGGATGCGTAGCGAATATTTTAAACGGTTTGTTGTCCGGATTGTGACGAATCATTTCAACATAATGGCTTGCGGTGGAGAATGTCCGATTAAACCATATATTCACGGGTAGATTCCTTCTTTCGAAATACTTCAAGAACCGAACGCAGGATTTCCTCCGAAGCCGCTATGCCCGATTCTTGGGTAAAGTTGTAGGCCCCCGACCCTGCATAGGCGGCATAAAGCTCCCCGTGCGCGGGAGCCAACGCGTAATCCGCGGCCTTTAGCAGACTTTCATCCAGCAGGGAGTCTCCGGAAGCCGCCGCAAACGCCGAGGATAACATGTCTTTAATATATAACATGGCGCTGCCTTTATTGATTTCCGCAGGGATCAAATACAGCTTCCTGCCTTGGATGGAGAGGCTCCAGCCCAAAGATGCAATCTCTCTGCCGAACGACCGGACCAATTCCAAGGGGATTTTCTCCCGATCGATAATGACGGTATAGAACAGGTTGTCCGCCAAATACTCCCGCAGGACCCAATCCGGGGAAGCGATCTCTCGAAAACGCCGCAGCAGGTCATCATGGTTCAAATAGTGATCCTGGAGCTGCCGAATCTTCTTAGCCCAAACGGGATCGGGTTCGCCATCCATCAGGATATTTCCCCCATTGCTCGTAATTGCGTATTTAGGCTTAATATTCGCTGAGATATGGAATATCCGCCTGTATTGTTCAACAGTACGCGTGGTAACCGGCACAAACGCCGCTAATTGTTGTACTTCCTGCAATAATAACAATGACTTCTTCGACATAAACGAGATGTACTCGCCATTGTACAGTTCAACCGGGAGATGCTGCGCCATGTCAGGCGGCAATCCCATAGCCCTTTGGGAGTAGATCAGGGTCCGATCCAGATCGCTTGCAAAAATCACGCTTATTCACCTGCCCTCAGAGGTTTAATAATGCCGCAGCAGGAATACGTGAGATCATCGTAAGTTTCTACCGGAACGCCCCGCTCCTTGGCGAGCAAAAGAATATGCTGCAGACTTGGATTATCCAACCGGTCCACAAGGATTTTCCAAGGGATTCTGCGCAGCAGCACACGCGTGGTTTCCCCCACCCCCGGTTTGACCAGGTTAACGTCGTCAATGCCGAAGTCAAGCTGGATTCTCCGGATGTCGCTCATCCCTTTCCAGGTCTCCAAAGGGCCGGCATTGTCCGACAACATAGCCGCCGCTTGGCCACGTGCTTCTTCCGACACTTCATCAAAGCGGGAAGAGATCTGATCGACAAAAAAGTTGGATAAATCGTTAGGCAGCCATTCTTTATAAAATTTGGCTCCATGGAAATCGTCGGGCCCGATAAGATCTTGTCTCAGCACCGTTCTGCTCATCAGCCCGGACACTGTGGAGTTCAAGCAGGCGCTGGGGATCAGAAAATCCTCGCGGGTACCGAAGGTGCTGGAACAGCAGCCCGGATCGGCCAAGACGGCGAGATCATCGCTTAAAGCTATTCCGTATTTCAAACGAAAGCTCTCGCAAGCCGCAATGAGTTCTTTGCGAATGGCCCCTTTTCCCGTCCACCCGTCCACGAACTGGATGTCCATCCCCGGGTGATTTTGCAGCATGTAAAGCACGGCATTTTCATCTATACCGCGGCCCCGGATGATCGAAATACTGTAATGAGGCAGTTCTTGATGGTAACGCATTTTAATATAACGCTTGATCAGAATCCCGATCGGGGTTCCGGCCCTGGCCAGCGAAGCCAGAACCGTATCAAATCCTCGCTTCTTGACGATCAGTTCGGCCGTTACCGCAACCGCCAATGCTACTTTACGCGCGGTCGCGGCCAACGTATCGTGGAATAGCCGGACGTACTCGGAAGAAGGCTGATATTCCACAGGCAGCATTTCCGAATAATGCGTTCCCGATTGGATCGCGCTTTCCCGATCTTCGGTTCCTTTCTCCAGCGCAATATCGCTAAGATCCTTCAGCAAGAAAATGACGTCTTCCTGGCTGTAGCTTCCGAGCGGAACGGGTGAGGCCATGGATTTATGATGAAGAGTCATGTCTAACGCCTCCCTTTTCAGTTAAAATGTACAAAATGAAGCGTTGGTGTCTCCGTTAATTTCAAAGCATTGACGTAAGATTCTAGGCTAGCTTGATGCGAGCGTTCGACAAAGACGAAAATTTCATCGTACTGACCTTCGTTAATGTTATAGAAGAAATAACCGATCTCCGCGTCATCAGGGTAATCAAAGGAATACGCGTTTTTAATACCGTAAGCGGCGTTGTCGAACGGATGGATGGGACTTCTTGTGCTTGATTGATAATAAATGCCCTCCCCCATCTCCGCGGCAATCCGCATCGGTATGTACATAAATTCTCCGGTCCCCAGGCACAGCGTTTTGCCGCCTGCGCGTTTGCTTTTCAATAAAGCCGCCGTTTGGGCGATCATTTCGTCCAGTTTTTCATTGTCCGTACCCTGCAAGCCAAATCGGCCTGTAAACGCCAAGTAAGGTTTGATATTTACATCACCCGTAGAATTCATCGACGAGAACGG
The DNA here is from genome assembly GCF_003863965.1 of Paenibacillus oralis. Classification (GTDB taxonomy): domain Bacteria; phylum Bacillota; class Bacilli; order Paenibacillales; family Paenibacillaceae; genus Fontibacillus; species Fontibacillus oralis. The sequence goes on along the minus strand of NZ_RRCN01000001.1, from coordinate 2,210,269 downwards.
AACATGACTGAAAAATCGCCCTGCCTCATGATGATAGATTTGCGGTTCCTTGGAAGGCTTGGACATCACGTTTTCTCCGCGGTGTTCCAGACCTGGTGCAGCGCCTCTAACTTTGATTTGGCCACGGATAAGCGATAGGCAGTCAATCGTGACCTTAAGCTCGGCTTCTGTCTCCTTAAAGCGGGCGATATCCTCATCCGACCTCCAATCCAATAAGCTGGCTAAGACATAACGGCTTCTTGGATGTTTTTGATGAAGGTCTCTGATGATGTTGAGAGCGGTTTTGCCTGTCGTTATTTCATCATCCACAAGCACCACCGGCTCGTCCCCGCGAAAAAAATCAACATTGGACGGATAACAACGATGGGCGGTGGCATGCGAATGTTCTTCTTCAAAAGTAAGCGTCGGCTCCGACTCGACCATGACGTCCCGGGTCGTATGAATGTATTTGGCCGGGCCGCTAAAGATAGCATACATGCTGTGCCCCAGCGCGGTCGCGGTTTCCGCAAACCCGATAAACAAAGCGGGCTCCGGGATCGGCAGCAAATTCGCTTTGACCCCCTTATAGATGGCCGCCGCTGCCTCCGGGTTCACGATCCCCCGCACAATTTCCGCTATGTCCCCGGTAATCTCCCCACCGCAGTGCTTCTGGTATAAATAAGCCAATGCCGCCCCGCTAAGCAGTGAAACTTCAGGCACCACCGGAATGTGTTTGCCCAGCACTTTGCTGACAAACAGAAAACTTCGTTTCTTATTGATTCGCGCCGCCATCTGAAAAAGAGCTTCCAGCGGCAGCTGAAACGGATTATCCAGGATTTCGATCTCGACTTCCAAATCCCCTAAAATCTTATATAAGCGCCTGTTCAATGCCTTTGGTTCCGACGAGCAGTGAAGTATAGCTTTGGTTTTCACGTAACACCCCATAGATTTGAGATCGTAAAATAATGCGTTTTGCCCAGGTTAAATGCGGTTTAACTTCATTCATCTTGTTTTCGTATTGGCTCTTAAGCACACCCGTGATGCCGTTGCTGTTGGCGATAATAGACGTTGCATCCATGTATTCTTCATGGGTAACCACATACATCGACTGAACCGGATGAATGTGGGAAGGATGGATGATGGTTTTGCCCAGGATTCCGTTTTCTTTGTCCAATTCCGTTTCCCGGATCAGCCCGTCGACATAACCGTTGATATAATCCATGCGCAGGATCCGTCCCTGTTTGCCTGCCGCCTCCTCAAAAGGAGTTTGCCTGAGCAGCGGCTTCAGCACACGATTGCTCTTAAAGTACTCCCACACCGGCCCGGAAATCACATATTGGTTCACGGCTCGTCCAAATACGTTGATGATATCGGTTATACAATCACGGATGACGCCAATATCGTAAATCGTCATATCCGGGTTTCTTCGCAGGCCAAACAGGCTTGAGAAATCCGTCGCGCCAATCCGCACATTCAAAACATAGTCTTTATGATCGTCAAGCAGGCGTCTAATCCCCAACAGTGTATCTAAACGCGACTCCCGGTAAATGACATCGGCGGTTTCCAAAATCGGCATCCCATAAAGCGTAGGGGCTTGCGAACGTTTGGTTTGGTTATACTCCTTGATCAATTCAAGGAATTGCTGTCCATTCTCCAAAGAAAATTTGGGCAGCGCAAATCCCGATATCACTTCGATGGAATCCTCCAGCAGCGCAATCAGTCTCTTCATTTGCCTTGGAGTACGCACCCGGATAAAAATTAACGGAATATCCTCATCCGTGATTTGCTCTTGTTTCTTTAAGTTGAAGATGTGCTTCAATTGCAGACAAAGATTTTTTTCAGCCGCCTCGACCTGAACGTCGCCTATGGCGTCTTCCAAGTCGATAATCGCCGTGACCAGCCCGCGGATTTTTCCGGAAACCAATTCATCCGCGATGTTCGGCCGAATGGCGGGCATATAAAGCGCGGCCCCAACAGCATGGGAAAGGGTTTCTCTGCTTGACTTATTCGTAAACGGCTGGGGGTTCAGATAAAAGATCTCGGCGTCCTGCTCGCTTTTTAAATAGCTGAAGTAGTGCATTCCATTCCCCTCCTTCACCAGCAAATCCAATTATCAGGAAATGAGCAAAAAATAATCCCCCCCTGTAATTAAGGAGGGATATGTGTTATACGGCCCTAATTCGGTAAGGGATTCATCTTTTGTGTGTTTACATGGACTGAGGTTTCGATTCTTCCGATTTCGATTTCTTGCGAATAGAACTGATGATCATCGTGCCAATCAATACGGCGATCAAAAGCCCGAAGAACATTACGTGGCTCATATGGAATCCGAACACGGCCGCCAGCATTTTGCCGCCGATGATAATGATGAGAATAAAAGCTGCCCGTTCCAGTTCAGGGAAACGGTCAATGAGCTTCAGGAAGACTTGCGCTACCCCCCGCATCATCAGCACGCCCAGAATTCCGCCGAGGAAGAGCACCCAGACCTGATCGCTTACGCCAAACGCCGCAATGACGGAGTCTACGCTGAAGGCAATGTCCATTAACTCTACGGTAAGAACCGTACGCCAGAATCCGTAGGCTTTGGCTTCAATTTCATCCTCTTCGTCATTTTTCCTTCCGATGTAAGGAATAACCGGTACTTTACCGGCGCGAACCCACTTGATTTCCAAATCGAACAGATTGCTGCAGGCGATCCATAAGAGGTACAAACCGCCCAAGACTTTAACCCATGTAATTTTAACGAGGAACGTACCTACACCGATCGCCAGGAAGCGGAAGATATAGGCGCCGATAATCCCATAGAACAAGGCCTTCCTTTGCTGCTCTTTGGGCAAGTGCTTTACAAGGACTGCCAAAACAAGCGCATTGTCGGCGGACAGCAGGCCCTCAAGGAGCACCAGGGAAGCGATAATGCCCCAGGTTACCGGATCGGACAATAGGGCACCCAGGTTGTTCCAGTCAAAAAAGGACATAAAATTCTCTACAAAACTACTGATAAATTCGGACATTGCCTAAAATTCCCCCAAAATTTTATTTAGAGCCTTGAGTCCATCGCATTCCCCAATTAAAAGCGCGGTCGAGTTCCAGGTGACCCGAAAAATATTCAACAATTCTTTCAACGCTGAAGGTCTGGTTGTTCACATTGCGGATCATGGCGATGGCGCACATCCCTTTACGGTTGTTATGCTCGTCCAAACGCACGACAATGTCGGGCCCGCCCTGCTGCTTTATGGTTACGACACCGTCGGCTTCCGACCAGTTGGTTACGCCTTCGTAAATAAACGCGAACACCAGCACCTTTTCGATTTCGGAGACATACCGGCCGTTTATTCTCAGGTTTTCGCCGGTTGCGACATCGCCGGTTCGATCGTCCCCGTCAAGAGCGATGTACGGCAAACGGTTGAGGGAGCCGAAACTTTCGCCAAGCGCTTGAATTACGCTTTTTCTTCCATCCTTCAACTCAAACAAACAACCTAAATCAAGATCGACGCCTTTGCTCCCGAAGAACCCTTTTTGCTTTCTTTGGTTCCAGTTCAAGTTGACCAGGATTTCGCCGAGCTCGCCGGATTTCTTCTCCAGGTTGATCACATCGCCGCGTTTCTTCAGCTCAATTTTCGATAAGGAAGGCGGCTGCGCCGGAGATGGAGCGGGCGTCGGAGCAGGAGGCGGTGTTGCTGGTGTTGGTGCCGGCGCCGGCGTTGGTGTTGGAGCAGGCGACGGTTGATTTGAGGGCGAATCTTTCACCTCAATGCCGAAGCTGCCGCACAGCGCGGCCAACCCTCCCGAATAGCCGGAACCTAAGGCGTTAAATTTCCACTCGCCGTTGTATTTGTACAATTCACCCACAATGATTGCCGTTTCTACGGTGAAGGATTTTCCGATGTTAAAGCGGATGATTTCAAGTCCGTTCGCCGGATCGACGATACGAATGTAGGTATCATCAAGCTGGGAGAAGTTTTGTCCTCTTTTTTCCCCGTCGTAGATGGTTAATGCAAAAGCAATTCGCTCGTAGTGCGGCGGCACGTTCTTAAGCGAAACGGCCAACTGCGCTTGATCCGCTACTCCGGAATAGACTTGCTTGTTATTTGAGAGTACGGTTATCGATTGATTGGGGCCGGTGGGATTACCGTAAAAAATCAAGTCTTCATCTTTCGTTACTTTCGAGTTCTGCGCCAATAAAAAGGCTGAAAAGTCCACCTCTAAAGAGCTGTTAGCATTAAGCCAACCCATTCCAACGATGACATTGTTCAGATTTGGGTTGTTTTTCGTCAGGTCTGCCTTTTGGCCTTTAATCAAGGAGATCGTCACGAATGTACCAACCTTTCATATATGAAGATAAAGGGAACGATTATTGCGCGTCCAAACCGTAGTTTCTGCATAGAGCCGCCAGGCCCCCGTTGAAGCCGGAACCTATAGCCTGGAACTTCCACTCTTCTCCGTGACGGTACAGCTCGCAAACCACAACCGCGGTCTCCAAAGAGAAGTCTTCACCAAGATCATACCGGGCGATCTCCCGATCGGTCTCCGCATCTACAACCCGCACGAAAGCATTGGAAACATGTCCGAAATTTTGATTTCGAAGCGCTGCATCATGGATGGTTACGGAAATACCGACACGATGAATATGCGGAGGGATCAAGGAGAAATCGATGATAATTTGTTCATCATCGCCGTCGCCCTCTCCTGTCCGGTTATCTCCGGTATGTACAACAGAGCCGTTTGGAGTCTTGGGATTGTTATAGAATACAAAATCCTCGACCCCTTTTGCCTTACCGTCCGCATGCAGAAGAAACGCGGAGGCGTCCAGGTCATAGTCTTGTCCGGAGCTGTATTTATTGATATCCCATCCTAAACCTATGAGTGCCTTTTTTAGTCCTGGGTTGGTTTTCGTCAAATCAATACGCTGGCCTTTTGACAGGCTGATGGTCATCCCGATTCCTCCCTGTATATGTTAGATGCTGATTCCAAAATCTCTGCAAAGCCCGGCCAGACCATCTTTAAATCCGCTGCCGACGGCACTGAACTTCCATTCCGCTCCATGACGATAGAGTTCGCCTACGACCACAGCCGTTTCTACGGAATAATCTTCCCCTAGATCGTAACGGATCAGTTCCTCGCCGGTAGCCTCATTCACAACACGCACATAAGAGTTTGCCACTTGGCCGAAGTTCTGGTTTCTTTCTAGAGCTTCGTGGATCGTAATGCAGAAGGCGATTTTGTTAACATTAGCAGGTACGTTAGCCAGATCGATCTTAATGGTTTCGTCGTCGCCCGCACCCTCGCCCGTTCTGTTGTCCCCCGAGAGGACGATCGAATTGTTGCTGTTGGCGGGGTTGTTATAGAACATAAAGTCGACATCCGCGTTGACCTTGCCGTTTTCATTGAGGCAGAAAGCGGATGCGTCCAGATCGAATTCTTTGCCACCGTCGTACTTGTTCGTATCCCAGCCAAGCCCGACAACGATTTTCGTCAAACCCGGATTCGATTTGGTAAGGTCAACCTTTTGACCTTTGGATAGATTAACTGCCACCTTGCTCGCCCCTTCGTTTATGAGTAAGAAAAAGGGCCGCCTGTCATAAGACGGCCGGTAGAATACGCCAGGCTGTATCAGGAAAGGCCAAAATCGCGCACAAGTCCGCCCAAGCCGTCCTTATAGCCGCTGCCTACCGCATTAAACTTCCATTCGCCGTTATTGCGGTATAGCTCGCCAACGACGATCGCCGTTTCAACGGAGAAATCCTCGCCAAGATCGTAACGGATCAGTTCTTCGTTGGTGGCTTCGTTAACAATCCGCACAAAGGCGTTGGAAACTTGTCCGAAGTTCTGACTGCGTGCCGCCGCGTCATAAATCGTAATACAGAAAGAGATTTTATCGATCTCCGCAGGAACGGCCGCAAGATCCACCTTCAGCTGCTCGTCGTCCCCTTCCCCTTCACCAGTACGGTTATCACCGGTATGTACAACAGAGCCATTGCTGTTTTGCGTGTTATTGTAGAAAATGAAGTCCTTTTCGCTCGCGGCTTTGCCGGAGGCGTTCAAGCAAAAAGCCGAAGCATCCAAGTCAAAATCCTGGCCGCCGTCATATTTGTTTGTATCCCAACCAAGCCCCACAATGACTTTAGTAAGACCGGGGTTCGTTTTCGTAAGGTCGATTTTCTGGCCTTTTTCCAAACTGATAGACATAGATTAGCAACTCCCTAGTTATATTTATTAGACGTAACGGCTTGCCAAAACATTAATATGTGCAGCATGCGCGCCCTCGCCCAGGGCGTTAAACTTCCATTCGCCATTATGACGATAGATTTCGCCCACAAGCAACGCCGTCATCCCCGCATAGCTGTCCGTTAAATTAAACCGGATCAGTTCTTGGTTGTTTACCGGATTGACTACCCGGATGAACGCCGATTTAATCATTCCAAAATCCTGGCCGCGGGCTTCGCATTGATAGATGTTAACTACCATCAGTATTCTTTCAACATGGGAAGGGACTTTGGCAAGATCAATGATGATTTGCTCATCATCGCCATCCCCTTCGCCCGTTAAATTATCGCCCGTATGTTGTACGGACCCGCACGGGCTCTTCAAATTATAGAAACATACGATATTTTCATTCTTTTCCAATTTCCCGTCGGCATTTAACAGAAGCGCCGAAGCGTCGCAGTCGATATTGGCCGTTCCTTTTTTCTTTCTCCCGAAAAATCCGCGCGATTCGGTTTCCACGGGATCCCAGCCTAAGCCCACGATAATTTTGGACAGTCCGGCGTTATTTTTGGTCAAGTCAACTTTCTGGCCTTTAACAAGAGAAATTGACACGCTTTTCACCTCCTTCCAGATAGTGCCTTATTACAAGATTATAAACTATTTTCAACAGAGAAACCTATGTTTTGACACAAAATTAATGATTAAATCCACGTAAATTCGTCGCTTTATGTCGCATTATGCCATCCGGATTCCATCCATCGCATATCGATTCTATTTTTATCCAAAATCGGTGTTTCTCCGAGAAAGAAAATTCTCGCCGCTGGCGTGGTTCTTTGTCATAATCGTTGATGTAACTGGGCGAAGCGGCTATCAAGATCCAGAGTTGACATTGAATCAAAGGAGAAAGCTTTTCCCGGTTTTTCGAGGCGACTTCATGGACAGATCCGGCAGCTGTAGTAAAGCGACCGCCCCACCTGAGCGTACCTGCTTCCTACTCCTGCTTTCTTGGTCCATTGTTGAATGGAATAGTTGCAAAATGTGCAGTTACTTACCCGGAAATGCTGCCATAGCGCTTGATTAAGTGTAAAACCTGCAATTACTCCGCTATTTTTCGAAAAATGAGGCTACAAACAAGGAAATAAATGTATGAAATGCAATTAAACGAATGATTGGGCAACTAGATGCAAAGTTAGTTGTATGTTTTGCAATTAATGGTCAGCGCCAAGCCGATCCAAGTACGCTTTTGCCCGCAATCCGGCCAGGCAAAATAGATAGGCAGCGGTGGTTAAGCCGATTTAGGCTCTGCGAAAGTTGGGTTATAGATTCTAATCTAAAAAAAGCCGAGGCAGCGGGGCATCCCCATGCTGTCTCGGCTTCTTGATGCATAAAACTATTCCGCAATAACTTCCTTCTGCTCTTCGTCAATGATGTAGCTGTGCGTCGTCGCAGCTTCTTCGACATCATTGAATGCCCAGTGCGTTGCCGGCACATCCGGGAAGGTAGGCGCGGTTACGCCATACAGCGGACCACGTTCAAACATCCGGTTGAGCATCACGACCGCTTCCGCACGCGATGCATAGGCATTTGGCTTAAAGCTGCCGTCCTGGAAGCCTTCGATCAAGCCGGCTTCCCGTACCGCATTGATGTTTCCTTGTGCCCAATGTCTGGCGATGTCGTTAAAGCTCGTCTGTCCTTGCAACGCGGCCAGCTTCCGGTAGTTGGCCATGACCGTGGCGATTTCCGCACGGGTGACGGCTTGATTCGGCATAAAGCTGCCGTCCGGCAGCCCTTGCATGATTCCTTGTTCTTTGACAAAAGCAACGACTCCCGCTTGCCACGAGGTTACCGGAACATCGCTAAACGGTGCTTCCCCGCTATAGGAACCTTCGACATAGCCGAGGTTGCGGGCAATCATCGCCGCCAATTGTCCGCGCGTTACGTTCTCCAGCGGTTTGAATTTCCCGTCCGGGAATCCTTGAATATACGGCGTATGCTGACCGTCCGTTACTCCATTGTTAAAGTCAATGATCGTAAAGGTACTGAAATGATTAACGGAGAATTGCAGGCCGAGTTGACCATCAGGCATGGTTACGGCCTTCCCTGCAACCACTTCTTTCTCGCCGTTCGAATGCTCGATAAAGATTCCCAACTGCTTCAGGAACGCGGCGCGTGCGCTCGCATTGTCAGGAAGCTCGACGCCCTTCAGCGGCAGGGTCAGCGTAACCGGCCGGCTCGGCAGGTTCGTCTCGATCGTCATCGGTCTGGCCACGACTTTGATATTGTCGTCGGCAGCCCATTTGCGAACCACTTCCTCAGTCCGCGCGCGATCTTCAATCTCATCCCGTTCGCTCTTGTCTTTGACCGGAACGAGCCGGAAATAGAAGTCTTGCGTCAGGCCTTTCAGCGAATCGGCCGGCACCTGAATGAACACATTCGGATTGTACATTTCAAAAGCAATGGCATTCTCTTGCAGTAGCGCCACCGTGTCCGCCGGAACTTGCAGATTCACTTCGCTGACCTCATCCTTTTCGTCCGGGATGATGATCCGCGCCACATCTTTACCGGTCTTCAACGCTTTATCGACCGTTTCCTGCGCTTTCGCTTTGTTGAAGGTTACTTTATCGACAATATGTCCGTCATTGTAAGACGTGCGCTCGATCGGCACCTTCGTAATATCCGCTTCCTCATCGCCGCCGATAACCACATCAACTACAATCGTTTGGGTTTGAGGTGCGGTGGAATTACTAGTGTTATTGGAGCTCGAACCGCTGCTCTTTTTGCCGCCGCTGGAACTGCTGGATTTCTCGTCCCGGGTGACGGTAATGGTATAAGTTCTTGTGCTGCCGTCCTGCTCTGTGATCACGATGGTGATCTCATTTTTTCCTTCCCGCAGTGAAATAGCATCGCTGGTTTGTCCGTTCTCGACCAGTCGGCCATTAACCGTGATCGTTGCCTCCGGATTGAAAGCAACCGTAAACCGGATTTGCGATGTGTTATTGCTTACGGACATCGTATAGTCATAAACGGCATCTGTTACGGCCGGTTGAATCGTACCCGTTGACGGCACGATGGACAGTCCAACTTGTCGAATCAATGCATTCCGACTATCATTCAGCGCTTGCAGTGCCGCGTCAACTTGCTCCTGCGTGGCATTCTCATCGCCGAGCACGCCTAGCGCCGCTTGCAGCTTCTCTTGCAGCTTCGCCCAAGTTTCCGGGGTGTAGTCTTCCGGCTTCAGCGTTCCCGCGCTGATCTCGTTGTTAATTTCAGATGTTCTGTTTTGCAACGCTGTCTTATCTACGTTTGCCGTGATTGTAAATGTTCTGGTTGTTGTAACGGAACGTCCGCCTTCCACCGCCGTCACTTCTATTGTATAGGTGCCTGGCTCCAATTCTTCTTTTATATCGTAAGACCAGGCGGAATCGCCGGTATTCCAGATTAATTCACCAGCAACGTCAACGATATTTCCTTGTGCATCCTTCATCGTTACCGTCAGTTCATCCGCATCCGCATGAACACTGCCCGAAACGGCAGGCGTCTTGTCCGATGTATTTCCGCCAGGCTCGGTAATCTGCAGCGCTGCGGCAAACGGATCGTTCAACTCGAAACTGAAATCCGCTACCGGGGAGCCTTCTTCACCCTCGCCTTTCAGGTGCCCCGCTTCTCCATCATAAGCAACGGTGACGTTCCAACCGCTGGCGAGCGGCTCAGCCAGATTCAGCGTGATCCGGTCCTTGTTATCCCCGGAAATCGCAGCGCTCGTTACTTCGATCGTACCCGGGTTGCCGAACTCGTCCACATAAGTGACGGTAAATCCATCCGCCTCATCTCCCGTTCCGTCAAGCGCCAGCGCTCGATCGAACGGAATCGTAATGAACGCCACGCCCCCTTCAAAAGATCCGGGGTTGGACGGAATCGGCGCAGCTTTCTTTAAGCCGGCCTGGGCCGCTTCCAGTGCTGCCAAGGTATCATCAACTTCTTTTTGCGTCGCTTCGTCCTTAGCAAGTACGTTTTTGGCGGCTTCTAAGGCATCCTGATAGGTTTGCCAAGTCTCCGAGGACCAGTCTTTTTCGTTATAACCGGCGGCTTCATCCACCTCGGCCTGAAGGGCCGTTTTATTAACGACGGTAAAAGTGTGCACTTCTGTTGCAACTTGTCCACCTTTTGTCGCCGTTACTGTCACGGTATAAACGCCCGGAGCCAAATCCGCTTCATAAGCATCAAACGTCCAAGCCCCCGTGACCGGATCAATGGTTAAAACTTCATTTGTCTTAACAGGCTTGCCTTCCGAATCGGTCAGCGTAATAACGACGCTCTCCGCATCTTTCGGTGCGGTCCCCGTCACTGCAGGCTGCAGATCATTCGTAATCCCAATCGGCTCGGTAACCGTTAATGCCGCGGCAAACGGGTCTTTCACATCGAATTCAAAGTCACCGGCGGCCACCCCGCCTTCACTGTCACCAACAAGATGGCCTTTAGCCTTCTCGTAAGACACGTGAACGGTCTCCTTGGCGGAAAGGTCGGTTCCATCCGGCAACGTGAGGATCACTTTTGTCGGATCCGTGCTGTCAACCGCCGCATTAACAACCGTTACTTCCGTTCCCCCGACCGTTACTTTAAATCCTTCAGCAAAACTGCCTCCTCCGCTTAGGTCAAACTTCACCGCCCGATCAAAATCAATCGTAATCGTGTTTGTCCCCTCGATAAAGCTGCCGCCTTCTGCGTTCGGCGGGCTCTTCACCAGTCCAGCGATGGCAGTTTGCAAGTTGTTTAGCGCAGTATTAACTTCGGCCTGTGTCGCATCGGCTTTAGCCAGTGCGATATTGGCAGCTTCCAATGCATCTTGCAAAGCTTGCCACGAGGTATCGGTGTACCCCTCATTCGTTATGCCCGCAGCTTCCTCGATTTTATTTTGCAGCGCCACTTTATTTATGGCATTCAATGTCTCCTTAAACGCATCGGCCGAAACTCCGCTTTGCAGATCTCTAAGCGTTCCCGTTCCGTCATAGGAAACCGTGATCGCTTCGCCGGATGAGAGGTCTTCCTCCGATAAGTCAATAATTAACTTTTTCTTGTCATTCGGATCGACCCGGTAACCCGCACCCGTCAAATCAAGAGGTGCATCACCCACTGTAATTGCAAAACCCGCCAGATCACCCAAAGCAATTTCCCGATCGAACGTTAAGGATAACGAATGATCGGCGCCATCGACTTCGGCCAGCGCCAACTGTGCACTGTCGGGCAACGGATAAGCCGAGCCAAAGGTGAAATAGTTTCCGTCGCCAATATCCGAATCAGTTAATATAACTGTCCCGTCGGTTTGATTAACCGGATAGTAAGTTGTTTCAGTATCAAAGGTTCCACTGCTGCTAACGATCAAATATAATGGATACCCTTTTTCTACATCAATCTTATCAACTTGAAGTGTAATCCGATCACCAGCATCCCAATTTGTTTTCTGTACCTTGTACACGCGTTCTATCGTTTTGATAGCTATGGATTCATCATTCGTAAGCTTGTAGCCTTGTTCAAAACTTACTTCTTTTCCGTTATCTCCAAACACGAAAAAGGATTTGTCTTTTTCAAAAGTTTCCGTGTTAGCCATATTCGTCGCAGCCACGGAATCACCCAGCGAAATCGTTACATTCGCGCCATTTCCTTGCGACTTCGATTGTTTTTGATTTTGCGCGCCTAAATCGTCGCGGCCGATCCCCGTTACGCGGTTATTATAAGCCGTATTGGAATTCGTATCCCAAAATGCCGTCCCTGCTGCTCCGTCCCAATCGCTGGCAACATAATCATTGTTTAGAGTGATCCCGTATTTTAAAGCCAAATAGCTGTTGACTTTATTTTTTTCATAAGCTTCCAGCACACGGTTATATATGATCGTTTCCGTCACAAGACCGTTAAACCGATTATTATGCGCTGCGCCAATGTAATAGCCGCCTGCTGCCGAAGCTTTATTAAAATTAACATTGCCGACCGGTACTCTTTCCCCCAATTTGGTTCCGTTTAAAAAAATGCCCAAAGTATCCGCTGTCCGCAATACATTGAGGATGTCGGCCTGCCCTAGCACAAATTGGTTGCCGGAAATTTTTAATTCGTTTCCGCTGCCCGCATTGCCAAAATTGGATGCTATCGAAGTATTGCTTATTATATTTTGGGAACCGGTGCCCTCGCCCCCAAAATTCCAAGGGAATCCGCCTATTACTCCTGTATAAGGCCCTTGAATTGAAAATACTTCACGAGTTGTATCTGTAGTATTAAAATGAGTCCGCGTATAGTAACCCCTGGTTGAGTTAATTAATATTCCCCCATTAAAATTAATCGCGCCGGATACAAACGAATTAGGCTTGGTTGGATCAATGGGATTCCAAACATTATCGCCGGAAACATCCGGATTCAAATCGGTTAAGTCAGTTAAGGTGGTAATGCTTATACCGTCCTCTGCCAAATTCATGCTATCTTCGATATCAACCCACGAAATTAGTCCGTTTTTGACGCCGCCCGGATACACGGCCCCCGTAACGGTGGTACTCTCGGCTTCCGAACCTGCCTCCGCATGAGCTACCGAGGGCTGAACCAAGCTCGGCAGCGGAAGCATGCTGGCAACAAGCAAAAAGGAAAGCACCATCGACCATCCCCGCATCATCCGGATTCCAGGCCCTCTCTTGACTTTCTTCATCCTTTCATCACGCCTTTCCCGCTGAATTTAGATATGTAGTTTAATTTCTAAATATAAATTTTTGAAGCATGATGTGCCGAAAGGCCATCATCCCTGGCAAATCTCTTCTCCGCCTTGTTGGGAATCGGTTGGAATCCCTGGAGGAAGAACCATCCATCACTTTATCAAACAAAACTCGACAAAATCTCGACAAAAAAACAGCCCATCCATGTACAATACCTCATAGAAAATTTTTAAGGTACAGTCTCTAACGGGTCTATCAGGGGATATAATATATACTTAGTTTAGGAAAGAAATAAAGGAGTACATTTATGAAGCAAAATATCAAGGAACAGATCATCTCCCAAGCCGAAACCGATGTAAAAATAGCGCTCGAAAAGGAAAGCACCGGCCATGATTGGGGACACATTCAGCGTGTCACCCGGCTAGCCAGAACCATCGCCCTGCAGGAGGGCGCCGATCTGTATATTTGCCAGCTCGCCGCGCTTCTCCATGATCTGGCGGATGCCAAACTGAACCCCAGCGAGGAGTACGGTCTTCGGAAGGTAAGCGCTTGGTTAGAGGAGCATGACGTGGAGCCCGAAGATGCCGGGCACGTGATGGAGATCATCTCTACGATGTCTTTTAAGGGCGGAAATTCCAGCCCCATGAAAACCCTGGAAGGCCAAGTGGTGCAAGACGCCGACCGGTTGGACGCGATCGGGGCGATTGGCATCGCGCGCGTTTTTACCTATTCCGGGGCGAAGGGGAGAGCGATGCACGATCCTGAGGTGAAGCCGAGAGAAACCATGACGGAAAGCGAATATAGAAATGGGCAGGATACCGCAATCAATCACTTTTACGAAAAACTGTTGAAGTTGAAAGATCTGATGAACACCTCGTACGGAAAAGCGCTGGCGGAACAAAGACATCAATTTATGCTGGAGTATCTGGAGCAGTTTTACGCCGAGTGGGACGGGGAAAAATAGGAGATCACCGAAAGTCCGAGATACACGTAAAGAGGAACGTCCCGCTCCGTTAAAGAACAGGGCGGGCGATCCTCTTTTATGGTTTTTTCCCGATGCTTCGCTTGTTTTCCATAATAGTTCTAATCATGGTACGATCGGGGAGTTGAGTAAACAACCTATGGCCCGGATGTGAATTGGCTTCAATGATCCAAATGCGGCCATTCTCGTCTATGGCTAGATCAACGCCTAATTCATTAATCAAATGCCATTTATTAATCGTTCTGGCAATGGTCATGGACAGCCCCTCTATTTTGCGATAACAGGCGTCCACTTTGGTTTGGTTGTTGTGAAAAATGCTTAAGAGAACCTTTTGCAAAGGCTCCGCATGCCCCCCTTTAAGATAGTTGGTCACAAACTTGTGAGGAGCGGCAACACGGGCGGCCATCCCCGCAATAATCCAATGGTTCTTCGGCTTCTGCAGATATACACGGATATCGAAGATCATCCTATGATACTTCGCTAATCGCAGGCCCCTCTGTACCAAATACCGGTGCCTGGGTTTCCGATAGGAATGAATCGCTTTTATGACAGCGCCAGCTCCGACAATCTTCTGACTTGGACCGCAACGGACCTCATACCCCCCGCGCAATCTCTTGACACGGATGATTCCGCTGCCGCCGCTTCCCTGGTCAGGTTTTATGAAGACGGTGGAATAGTTTTTCAGCATTCGTAATGTGCTTGAATCCGTCATCCAGTGAGTTTCAGGCAAATACGCACGCAAGACAGGGTTCTGTAACATCTCCTGTTGCTTTCTCATTTTCCCAATGGCCATTGACATCCTCTTCTCTTGTTGGAGGGAACTTTCCGTCCCCTCCAGCTTATCAATTGCTGCGGGATCAGCAGGCCTTTTAATCGCCGGCGACTTCGTTTCCTGTATTTCCGCGGTAATAATGCGTATGCGGCATTGCGCCGTTAACTGTCGTCACCCCTTCAAAGTGATGAATATGGCCTCCGCCGGGAACGGGAATAGCCGGGCCGGTGACACCTGTAATCACGTGGGAATGCCCGTCATCAAATGACGTAACCGTATGGTAACGATGGGTATGCTGCACCCCGCTGGGGGCCGGCGCCGTCAAGCCCGCGTAGGCATGACGATGCCCCACGTCAAACGAAGTAACCCCCTTAAATTCGTGCGAGTGTACCGGTCTTCCTCCCCACGAAGTAATATACAGCTTATGCGAATGGCTTCCGTCCGAATCTGTGGATGATATCACAACTCCCTTGACCGGTATCTTCATGGAAAACCTCCTTTCCTTTCTGTTCACCATCTCATGGTTACTGTATGCCATACACCCAGAAATTCCTGTGCCATAGTCCAATGGAAGATGATATAGGCCTGGTTCAGGATACGGATATTGCCAAATCCGAAGTACTTAACGCAAAAAAGCGGCCCGCTAAGGCCGCTCTTCAACTTAAAATGATATTAAGCTCGTTACAACTGCTCTACATACCGCGTATCCTCTTCCATCCTTGTAAAAGAGATGCTCTCGCGAATTCTCGTAAAATCCTCGCAGCCGAAAATCAGGATTAGCGATATCAGATACTTCCGATTGCGTTCCAGCGTTTTTTTGCTAACGTTGATCTCTTTGGTCATAGCCTTCAAGGGAAGCTTCTTTTTGTGCAAAAGATCGTTCAGCCATTCCCGGTTGTTGCAAAAATGGCGGGCAATCCGCACCAGCATTTGCCGGGTATCCTGGTGACTTGGCATGATCTCTTCCAGCTCCCGAAGGCAGATACCGAATTCCCGAAGCCTTTCGTCATAGCTGACCAATTCCTCCGCCAGCGCCGCAGCTCGCTCCTGCCTTTCAAAGGCATCCAGCGAGCTCGCATTATCGGCAATGTACAGCATTTCCTTCCAATCGGCTTCGTTTTGGGAAATTTTTATTTTTTTCCGAAAATCATCGATCAATCGTCTGCGGATCATAAGAAACGCAAAATTATTAAATGTTTTCCCATACCCCGTACGGTATCGATCAACAGCTTCATTGAAAGCGATCAAACCTATGCTTGCTTCATCATCATTCCATCCAACTCTACGCTTGCAGACGTGTTTGACAACCTTCAATATAAAGGGCCGGTATTGACCAATTAGAGCCGACCGTGCCTGCTCATCGCCGCTGCGAATCTGCGGCAAGCATTCTTCGGATAAGTTGTTCATCTGGCAATCACTTTCCACTTTGTAATCACTTCATTTTTTTGTAGTGTGGTGGTTTATGACCATTAATTCGCTGTCGGTTCGGTTCCCCAAACAAGTACGCCATTCTGATACAACGTCACTTTCGTATGATCGGCATAGGAAGATTGCGTGCCTTTATACGAGTAATCATCACTTTCGTCATAGTTTGACCAGTCTGTTTTATTGATACGGGTTTGAATTTCACCCGTGCTGCCTCCAGGCGCCAACACGCCTGCATCCGGGTTGAAGCTGACTTCCAAATAATAATCGGCGCCGGGTACAGCTTCATCCATTTTGACCAGCTTGCCGTTCAGCTTCGAACAGCCCAGTGTTGCATAGTCGCAGTTGAATACCTGTGTACGTTCGCCGTCGATCGTGTAGTAATAACGGAGGGTCAACTCGCTGATCGGTACGGAGGTTGTACCTTTGTTTATAATTTGGAAATGCGGCTTAAAGTGATTGTCATTCACACTGGTATCCTGTGTGCGATACTGGAGCACCAGTCCCGCCCCCGGCTGCTGATCATCCGCTTTCGGCACCACGCTGACCGTGTTCGAAACCGTTTGGCCCGCATCGTTCTTCGCTACGACTTGGTAGTAGTACGTCGTGCCTGCCGTTACGTCTATATCCGTGTAGCTAGTGCCGTATACATCGCTCGTTACTGTCGCGAACGTGCCGTCTGCAGCCGTCGAACGCTTCACATCATAGCCTGCCGCATTCGCCGATGCTGTCCAGTTCAGCGTTACTTTCGCCGTTTCGCCCGCTGCGCTCAGCGTAAAGCTGCCCGGTACGGACGGCTGGTCGGATATGCCGTACGTTTTTAAGTTGGGCGGGAGCTTGTCCAACGTAACGACGTTCGGATGATTGTACACTTTTTGCAGATGCTCAAGGCTATTATGTTTGCCGTCTCTCAGGAAATCGCCATACCAAGTAGCGAACCAGCTCCAATGGGCTTGATACAGCTTCGCCAGATCAGGATCCGGAATAGCGCCGTTTTCGCTCATGGCAACGAGCTTTTTGTCCTTGCCCAAGGTAACAAGGTCTTCGTATTTGGCAATTTGCGGACTGTAGTCACCGGCTTGCGGGTAAGAGTCATAGCTTAAAATATCCACATACTCGTCCCCCGGATACCAATCGGGAGAAACGGAATTCCAGACCCAGATCAAATTGTTCAATTTGCACACATTCGTCAAACGGTCGTGCATCAAAATATATAATTCTTTGGCGGGTTCAGGACCTTTAGCGCCCCACCAGAACCACTTGCCTTCCGCTTCGTGCAAAGGACGGAACAGGACAGGCACTTTCGCATCCTGCAGCTTCTTCAATTGCTCGGCGATCACATCGATGTCGCGAACAAGCAGTTTATAATCTTCGGATTCCGGATGGTTCATCGCATATTCTACATCGAATGTAGTCGAATCGGTATAGAAGCCTCTCCACCATTCTTTTCCCGGCTCATCGATCAAATCCTTCGGCGCGTTCCAGTGCCATGCAAAGGAAACAATGCCCCCTTGCTTATCCCACTCAATCGCTTTTTCAATCTCTGTGGAAGTAGCACCACGTTCCACTCTGCTTGGCGAATAGTCGATCAGGTCAAGCGCCGCAATCGCCGGTTTTTTGCCTACATTGGCTTGCAGCCAATCAATTTCGGCGATATCCTCTTGACCGGCGAGGATATTCTGGCCGTATTGATCCACCAGATAGTTCATCAATGCTCTTGCTTCTACCGTCGCGTTCGGATTGGTGAGCGTTTTGGTGACCGCATGCGGCGGACGGTCGGCGGCAGGCTTCAGCTTGACGTAGTCGATATCGTACCAGCCCCAGCCCGTTTCAAAACCGATCGTATTCGCCCCTTTATTCAGCAGCAGCTTCCCACCGGAAGTTTCCGTAAAATCAGCCGATGTCCAAAGCACCAGCTCACCGGACGCTTTGCCGTTTAAAGAGAAATTCGTGCGTTTGTCGTCATAAGGAGAACGGTAGCCGATGGTAAGATCGTACAAGCCCGCCTCTGGAGCCTGGATCGTCATCGTCAGCGAATCCCCTGGATTGTGGAAATTCGTTACATAACCGGTGCCGGAGAAGCCGCTCCCGCTGGATGACACCGTGGTTCCCCCACTCAGCGTGCCGTCTTCGGCTTCATAGCGAACCGGGCCGTCTTTAGGCACCTGCGGAACCGCATTTACGACATTGGAGTCGGTCGTTCCCGCACTGTTGCTTGCGGTGACTTTGTAATAGTAAGAAGTATCGTTCGTTACGCTTGTATCCGTATAAGACGTTGCGGCCAAGTTGTAGGCTACTGTAGTAAACGGACCGTTTGCAGCCGTTGCCCGCTGTACGCTGTAACTCACAGCTCTGCTGGAAACGTCCCAGGACAAATCGACTTTCCCGTCGCCCGCTTCAGCTTTCAGCGTAAAGCTTCCGGGAGCCTCCTTAGGCGGCTCAGGATGATCACTGCCGGCAGTCAACACGATGTGATAAGCCGTCAAAGGCGGTACTGTATAGGTAAAGTGGTTGCCGGAAATTTGCGTGATCGGCGCTGCTTCTTTAATTTGCGAGCTGGTTTGGTCGAAGCCCCAAACTTTACCGGAACCGTAAGTCGTCCCGCCGGAAAGATTGAATTCGGCGTTGAGTGCGCTGTCCATGCTTTTATTCATGACTACGAGATGCAGTTCATTTGGGGCTGCATCCGTTACGGAAGCATGCACCGAACTATTTTCAATATCCGATGTTTGCGCTTTAACGCTGATATCGCCGAAAGTAGAGCGATTGCCGTCATAATTGCGGTAAAGCTTGTAAGCGGCGCTAACGTAATTGTTAGCCCCCTCCTTTAACCTCCAGTAGTCTGCCATGTAAACGCCGTTTTTGCCCAAGATGCCCAGCACGTCGGCCATAGCGATCCCACCGGAAATATCATTTTCGCCGCCGTAGCTATACTCGGTCAAAGCCAGTTTGGTTCCCGGGTAATACTTGTCTATCGACTGCTTCAATCGAGGCAGCAATGGCAAGTATGCGCTGTTCCATTGAGCGATCCAGCTATCTTCCTTGTAGGTCGGATCCCATAAAGTACGAGGCGCCTGCATTCTGGCTTTCTTCGTTTCGTCGTTGCCGACCTCATTCGTAATTCGGATGCCTCCGCCCATTGCTTCGGGATACCAGTGAACATCAAAAACATCCAGCAATCTTTTGCCCTCGGCTTCCGAACTAAGGCGCATTTGATCCAGGTAATAGTCCACGAACCAGCTGTAGCTGCCTTTTACGGAGTTCCAGTCAGGTGCGGATTGGAGATCCATATAGGCCGCAAAACCGTAAAGAACCGGGCCAAAAATTTCCGCCCCGGGGTCAACCGCTTTGACGGCTTTGGATAAACTTACCGCCCGGTCCACCAACTCTTTCGCTCCAACCGGTTCACCATGAATGCGCGGATGCGTATGCGGCCAGAGAGCCGGCTCATTGTCCAGCGAATATCCTTTTACACCCGTCTTTGTTGAAGAATCGCCATACTTATCCACCAAAAAGTTAACGAACTCATCCGTATAAACCTGATTGTCACTCAGGTCAGGCTGCAGTTCAAACGGCGCATTTTTAGCGTTTACGACTTGATCCCAACGAGCGGAAGGAGCCTTTTCGCTTTCCTGCACACTTCCGTTTCCATCCTTGGCCACATATCCGGCCATCGGCAGCGTGACTAAAGAATAGGCGCCAAGCTGCAGCGATTGATCATGGAACGAAGTCACCACCGCTCCAGGCTCGCCGCATTCGGCATCTGTCAGACCGCCATTGGTGCATAAAAAGTTATCGCTGGAGTGCTGCCAATCGCTGCCCGCATTGGACATATTGTTTTCCCAGTTGTAGCCGGTCAACCGATTGCCGCCAAGCCGTCTCGCCGTCAGATTTTCATCCCCTGCCAAATCCTGATTCGTACCGTATATATAAGGGCTGATAGGATTCCGATCCTTGGACGTATCGACTTGAATGGAAACGGTTTTTGCCGTTTGACCGTGAACTGTAGTTTGAGCCGGCAGTGCAACACTTAATGTAACCGCGCATGCCATGACGGCAGGCAGCCATTTGGAACGTTTGGACAAAATACCACTATTACTCTTTCTTTCCTTCATCCCGCTTTTTTCCTCCCTTCAATTTGAAAAGAGCGACACCCATACGGGCCCCGCTTCGTCAGGCTTTAAGGCTCCTGACCCCAAACGAGCTTATCGTTTTGGTACAGCGTCACCTTACTCCAATCCACAAATTTATCCCTCCCTTGATGTTCTGCATCATTAAATACAACGAATGCAACTTTTAACCAAGTCACCACCTTTCTCTGAAAGCCGTACATATTTCGATAGGTTTCCGCTACCTATTTATACGAAAAAAGGTAACGCTTTCGGTCCGTCCCGGCTTCATTTTTTTACAATTTATTACTCTATGATCTATATATAGATTTTATCGACGTTTTTTGTTAAGTTTTGAGATGTAATAGTTCTTTTTCATATAATTTCCACAATTTCTGTATAAAAATGATATAAAATGGGCTAAAAACGTTGCTCAAGATTTCCGTAACAGCTACCCGGAAATCTAACGGTTGTAATTTGAAATCAACGTTCTTGGAACAAATAACGCTTGTGGCAACCGTTAGAATACTGGTGGCTTTGAGGCAACGCTAGAGCGTTTTAGGAGTATTCGTTCACCTCGAATACGAGCAAGCAAAAAGCGACCGATTAAGGTCGCTTTCCAAACATTCGTTCGAGTTGTTACTCTATTGGTAGGCTTTCAACGGCTGTAAAAAACACATCTAGAAGTTCATTCTCAAAATTAGCTTTTACGTATTCAGAGATTTTGTCCAACTCTTCCTTGCTATCATACTCCAGGCATGGGCGCCCTTCGCTCCACAAAACCCTGCATTGAAAAAGGGCTTGAACACGTTCAATAATATAATCTTGCTCCACGGGTCCACGACGGACTGTCATGATCTTATGCTCCTCCAACGTTGTTTTATAGCGATTGCTACCCACTTTATTGTCTAAAATTTTAACATCTGTTTTCCGTGACATTTATCACTAACCTTACCACTTAGTCCTTGCTTGGATTCTTCACTAAATTGCGATTATATTACCGATAATTACCATAAAAGTAATGCTCAGGGAGGAGGTTTTTCCCTTCCTGCACACTTTTATTCACGATTTCAATCAGTTCTTCCGTCGTTCCGCCAATTTGTTCCGTGAGAACACCATCACCAAAATGTTCTTTCATTCGGGCGTCCAATTCTCTAAATTCCTTAGTATCGACACACATCAATACATTGGTAATTCCAATCACCAGTTGATCCAATAAGAAAACGCCTGACGGCGTCCTTTAAAGGCGGGGCGTAAACTTTCAACCCCATTCCCTCTTCTGTTCTTTGAGTAACCTTCCCTTTTTTCATGAACAGTACCGCCCAAGTACCTCGACCCTTTCCAATCTGTAGTCTACATCCAGTGGACGTTGCTCTAACGGACACCAGCGACCTTATCCGCCCATTTCCCGGGTATTTCCCAGGCTAACGGACACACCTGACCCTATTTCGCTCTAAACCCGTTCATCCAGGCCGATTTGAGGTAAATAAGAGCATCTATGTCCGTTACATTTTGCAAACCTCCGTTTTTCCCAAAATAACGTCTCTGGTGTCCCTTAGCCCCCAGATTCCCAGATTTCTCTTCTCCCCCTCTCTACCTGTACATCGCCCTCTACCACGCCCGAAATTTTATTAATTCTATAAGATTAAAAAAAGCCCAGTCCTCATACGGACCAGGCTTTGATTCTAACTTTTCACCCGCTATTTTCGGGCTCAATCTAAAAATCGGTGCTTGACGGCCGGCCAAAGAAATAAGGTTATTTCAGTCCGTTAGCCCGCCCAATGGCTCCGAATAGTTTTGATTTTGTAAAGTCCATCGTCCGTCCCATAATAAGAGATGCCAGGAATGTGAAAAATGCCGTTTTGATATCCATGATCATGGCTCCAAGTATAAGCACAACAAAATCAAATGCAATATGAATCGTGCCCATCTTTAGTTGAGGAAAATGAAGCTGAATTAACCGGCCTAACAGTCCAACCCCTCCGCTAGTCAGCCCTTGGCTAAAAACGATTCCCGACCCGAATCCCAAGCATGCCCCGCCAATCACAATGCCTAACCATAGCGGAGGGTGGACCCAATTTCGGATGGGATCGAGCAGGTCAAGGAAGACGGACAAAGCCCCCGCAACAATCATGGTCTGGATCACGAAAAAGCGGCCAATCCGTTTCCAAGCCAGCAATAGCAAAGGAATATTTAGAGCAAACACGACGATCCCCGGACTCCAATTTAAAGTATATAGCGTGAGAATCCCGATTCCCGGAAATCCTGTGCTAAATAAATGAACAGGAACGTATCCTACGTTGACGCCTAAACCCATAATAAAACAGCCAATGAACGAAATAATGATATTGCCCGCTTTCAATGTTAAAGATCCTCCGTTTAACTCTAAGCCAACTGGTTATAGGAGATCAGCCTGTGAATATGCACGGCCAGATAGGTGAGCTCCTCGTTTGGAATGTTTTTTCCGTATACCTGGTGAATATACTCCTTGATCTTAAAAGCCCCGTCCATCGCCTGCGGATACAGGCTGGCGATTTGCTCAAACAGGATGTTGTCCGTATTCTCCAGCATCTTATCCGTATAAAACCGCTCCACAAAAAACTTCACATGGGTTACAAAACGGGTATAATGAACGTTTTCCGTATCCATATCAATATTCATCGAATATCTCACCAGGTTGACGATGCTGCCGATCATTTTGGCCATCTTCATGCCGTCTTTGGATTCCTTCTCCCCGCTTTGGGCATTGATCAAATGAAAAGCGATGTTGGCCGCTTCCTCCTTGGGCATGTCGATCTGCAGCTTTTCTTTGATCAGCTCCAAGGAGAATAGCCCGATCTCAAATTCCTCGGCATAGTAATTTTTAATCTCCCAAAACACTTTGTTGGCAATCGCGATATTTTTAGACAACCTTTCCACCGCAAAATGCAAATGGTCCATAAGGGTAAAATAGATCCCCGTGTTGAGCTTGGTTTGCAGCTTCTTTTCCGCGTAAGCCACAATCTGCCCGGTCAGTTCCACGTATACCGGAGGAATAGCGTCCAATACGCCAAGATACTCTTTGACTTTGACATTTTCGATGGGCATGAAGATTTGGTCGGCTTGGTGCTCCTCGACGGTATTACCCGCTTTTTGGCCGTAGCCGATGCCTTTGCCAAACATAATGTACTCCTTGTTCTGCTCATCCTCCACCAAAACTACGCTGGAATTCAACACTTTTTTGATTTTGATCATCACGGGCCACCTTCCTTATCGAAAGATAGGGAATTAATCCAAATCCTCGCCATTGCTTTCAATCACTTTTTTGTACCAGTAAAAAGAATCCTTGCGGCTGCGCTGCAACGTGCCGTTCCCTTCGTCATCCTGATCGACATAAATAAATCCGTACCTTTTGGACATCTGGGACGTGGAAGCGCTGATGATATCAATCGGTCCCCAGCTGGTGTAGCCAAACAGGTCAACGCCGGCTTCCACCGCTTCCTTCATTTGTTTAAAGTGTTCCCTAAAATAATTGATCCGGTAGTCATCGTGGATAGAACCGTCGCTTTCTACCCGGTCCACGGCGCCCATGCCGTTTTCCACAATGAGCAGCGGTTTTTTATAGCGGTCGTATAACTCGATTAAGGAAATTTTCAGGCCCACCGGGTCGATTTGCCATCCCCAATCCGTTACGGGTAAATAAGGATTTTTCACCCCTGTGATCGTATTGCCCGACGTTCGCTCCAGTCCTTCTTTGGCGGACTCGGTCAACGACATATAGTAGCTGAAAGAAACAAAATCGACCGTGTGCTTCCGTAAAATCTCCCTATCTCCCGGTTCCATTTGCAGATGAATATTTTTCTGCTCGAGCATGGTTTCGATCAGGGGCGGGTATTCTCCAAATACCTGCACATCCGCGTAAAAATAAGTGTGCAAATTCCTCATCAGCGTAATTTCCACATCTTTGGGATGGCACGTATTCGGATAGGTCGTCAGCATCGTCAGCATGCAGCCTACCTGGCTGCCCGGAATGATGCGGTGGCAATCCGCGGTCACCAGCGCCGAGGCGACAAACTGGTGATGCAGCGCCTGATAAATAGTTTCCTCCACCTTGCCCTCCGGACAACGCTCCGGGACAATGCCCGCGGTTGTGAAAGGATGGCGGATGATGCTGTCGATTTCGTTAAAGGTCAGCCAATATTTCACCAGGTCCTTATAACGCGAGAAGCAGACATTACTAAATTTCACGAAATAATCAATGACCTTTCTTTCCACCCACCCGTTGTATTTGACGCTTAAAGCAAGGGGCATTTCATAGTGGGAAAGCGTGACGATCGGTTCGATGCCGAGCCGTCTCATTTCCGTGAACAAACCGTCATAAAACTTCAGCCCCAATTCATTGGGCTCGTTCTCTTCACCGGTCGGAAAAATCCGGCTCCAGGCGATCGAAACGCGCAGCGCCTTGAAGCCCATTTCAGCAAACAGCGCCAAATCCTCCTTATACCGATGATAAAAATCGATCCCTCTGCGTTTCGGATATTTTTTGACGTCCGGATCTTGCATCGCCCGTTCAATCATTTCGGTGGTAACGACCTGGTGCGCTTCGTAATCCTCAACATTTAAATGGGGTCTGTACATGGCTATGTCAGCGACGGACGGACCTTTCCCATCCACGTTCCAAGCACCTTCCGCCTGATTGGCGGCAATGGCGCCGCCCCATAAAAAGTTCTCCTGAAATCCTTTGCTCATTTCTATTCTCTCCCTTGGTTTAATTTTCTAAAGCGGTTACAACCATCAAAGTATCCTGGCGGTTCACCTGCTTCAAATCCGCAACCTCTACCGCGTATTTGTCCTTATTGGTCACGATGGCGATGGTTACCGGATCGAAGCCTTCTTCAATAATCTTTTCAAGATCGAACTTCAGCAACAAATCGCCGGCTTTCACTTCATCTCCGACCTTCACCTGGGGCTCAAAATATTTGCCCCGCAACCTAACGGTATCGATCCCTACATGGAACAACAGCTCGATGCCGTTCGCCGTACTCATGGCCATCGCATGGTTTCTGCTGTAAATCACTTCAATTTTGCCGTCCACGGGCGCGTACAATTCGCCTTTGGCGGGAATCACGGCAACCCCCTCGCCCATCGCTTTGCTGGAAAAGACCTCATCCTTCACTTCGGACAAAGGAATCATTTCCCCGATCACCGGGCTTTTGAACTCTTTTACCGTGGTAAGCTGGTTAGCAGGTTGCCGCTCTTCCGCTTTGGCTTTGTTGTCTTTGCCAAGCACAAAGGCCGAAACGAAGGCAACCACAAAGGAAATAACGAGCGCGATGACGGCATTAATGATATTCCGCGGCAGCTCTTCCGAAATAAACATGGACAAACTGGCTAATCCAGGTCCGACCAGCACATAAGCCTGCAGGCCGACGATGCCGGTAAACGCCCCGCCGATAAGAGAACTGAACATGACGCTGCCGAGCACTTTTTTATTTTGCAGGGTGACCCCGTACAAGGCCGGTTCCGTGATGCCGAACAAGGCGGAAATTCCGGCGGAAATCGCCGTGGCTCTTAGCGCTTTATCCTTGGTCCGCACCGCAACGGCGAAGCAGGCGCCGCTTTCGGCGATATTGTGGGCAAGCGAAGCGGGCATATAGAGCAATTCCTTGCCGGTGCTTCCCATCGCGGAGAGAGCGTAAGGAATGAGCGCTTTGTGCATGCCGACGGATACCATCAGCGGCAATACGGCGGCCAAGAGCGCTACGGCAATCCAGCCCACTTTATCGAACAGGGTTAAGATAATGGATGAGAAACCTTCGCCGAGCGTATAGCCGAGCGGACCCAAAATGAGCAAAGAAACCGGAACGGTAATGAGCAGCGACATCATCGGGACAAAAAAGATCCGGATCACCTTCGGCGATATTCGCGTAAACCATTTTTCCATTTGGGCATAAAGCAAGACGGTCAGAATCGCCGGGAAGACCTGATAGGCATAGGCGATGCTTTTGATCTGAAGGCCGAACAACTGGGCGCCTTCCCCGAGCATGGCCGTCATGTTCGGCAGAAGCAAAGCGCCGACGGCAGCCAGGGCCACCAAAGTATTTACTTTCAGTTTGTTGGCGGTGGTAACGGCCACTAGTAATGGAAGAAAGTACAGAGCCGCGTCGCCAATTTGCACCAAGATTTTATAAGTGTGGCCGTCCGGGTCCAAAACATTCATTAACCCGAGCAGCAGCAACAACGACTTTAACATCCCGGCCCCGGCAATCGCCGGAATCAGCGGCTGAAACACACCGACGATAAAATCCAAAATAACGCTGCCAAGCTTTCTCTTTTCTTTCGGTTTAGCTTCGGATGCCGCAGCAGCAGCGGATTCCGAGTTCGGGTTCGCCGAGCCCAGCAACTGATTAACCGCATCATAAACTTCAACCACTTCATTCCCAATGACGACCTGGCACTGGCCTGTCATTTTTACGGCAATCACGCCGGGAATGCTTTCAAGCTGTTTGACATCAGCTTTACTGTTGTCGATCAAGGAAAAACGCAGTCTTGTCGAGCAATGTTCAAAATGGGCGATGTTCTCCTTGCCGCCTACATACTTCAGAACTTCCGCGGCAGTCTGTTTGTAATTCATGTCCAATGCCCCTTCCTTTTGTAAATTTGCGAAAGTAAGCCGGCTTTTATACAAATAAAAAAGGACCTAAAACGACAAATAAAAGATTTGTCATTTTAGATCCTGCCTGCTTTACCAGTCACATGTCTAATGGGTGTATTCGATTAATTGAAATTATATATCAAGATTTTGAAAGCGTCAACATGGATGTCTTATAATAACCTCACGGTTTTTCTATTTTGAGCCCCAGATCGACTCGTTATTGCTTCCGATCAACGAGAAGGTCATCACTTCATTGTGGCTGGAGAGCTCATTTCTTTGCTTGAAGAACACGCCTTTATAGGTCACTCCATTAATGACCATGGAGCAGTAATAAGTCCCGGAAGTGTAAGACCAAGTGCCCGTCACATTGCCTGTTATGGTGCCGTTTGCGTTCAAAGTTACGCTTTGGGTAGGCAGCATGCCCACACCGGATGTCGAAGCGTCAAGCCCCATTTTGACGAATTGATAGGTCCCCGTCATATCATTCATGCTGTATCCCGTAGAAGAAATGCTGCTTCCCAGGAATTCGTATACCGCTGTGACAGGCCACTTATCCGCATTCATGAATTGTTGATGCGCCCGAACCTCATGCCCTTCGGTTCCGTTATTGAAGCGGGTATGGTAAATCAGGTACCGCAATCCGTCCGTATCAATCAGTGCCGAATTATGCCCTCCCGATTTGTAACCTAGCGGGATTCCCGAGAGCTGATAATTTCCGAACAGTTTAATACCGTGATTGCCTTGATTGATTGAAGCGGAAGGATACACGGCTTGGTTGCCGGCGGCATCCGTGTACGGTCCGTCAATCGCGGTGGACCGGTATAACCGGATGTGATAGCCGCCCATATTTGCCAATCCCCCATACGTTACATACAGGTAGTAATAACCTGCGGCTTTGTCATAGACAATATAAGGGGCCTCCCCCGATTTTCCGTAACCGCCCGCAATGCGTTTGCCGAAATAACGATCCGTATTGCCGCTGTCCGCCCCGGGATAATAGGGCTTACCCGTCTCGGGATTAAGCTGAAGCATATAAATGCCGCCGGACCAGGACCCGTAACTCATCCATAGTCTGCCTGAAGCATCGTAAATCAGGGAAGGGTCGATGGCGTTCGGGAACAGCGAGTTGTTATAGCCGCCGCTGCTTGAGAACCAGCCGCTTCGGACTCCCGATAGGGTACCGTTGTCGATCAGATCCGGGATGTTGGTATTTTGATACCACGTATTCACGGTTTTGGTCCCGAGCGGCGACGTGGTGGTAATGGGGTTGCTGGCACGGGTAAATCCGGAATAAACAATAGTATCTACATATTCGTACGGACCTGTTATGGACTTGGACACGCCAAATCCAATGGCGGAACGAATGTAGGTCGATGATGTACTGTAATACAACATATAAGCGCCCTTGGAACCGTCCGCCCATACATAGGATGGGTTATAAATCACATCCGGCGCCCATACCGCGTGACCGCCCGAGCTATCCTGATCATTATAACCCGCCCATGCAAAAGATGGCGCGAGCGCAGAGAGCAGTGGCGCGCCCGAGCTTCTGGATGCGTTCCCCGTGCCGCCCGCTTTGATCAGTTTCCATTTTTGCATGTCTCCGCCCCAGTAATTCCACTGCTGGACGTTGGCGCCCGCAGATGTGCTCCCGTCAGCGACATCCAGCGCAGAAGTATACCCCGATGCTTTGGTCAGGAAAGCAACCGTTCCATCTTCATTCTGCTGAATTCGGAACAATTGCATGGCGCCGCCCCAGTATGCCCATTGCTCAATGTTGGTGCCATCGGCGGCCGATCCGCTGTTGACGTCAATGCTGCTCTTATAGGAAGAGTTGGCCGTCAGAATGTAATAATCTCCATTGCTGTGATGCATGATTCTGAACTTCTGCGCATCGGAACCGTTGTAGGACCATTGCCGAATATTCGTTCCGTCGGCCGCCGCCCCATCAGCTACATCAAGATACAAGCCGCTATTTTTATTTTTGATATAATAATACCCCTCAAAGGTTGATGGTGCATACAGACTCCGATTGGTATAACCCTGGGTTCCGACATTAGACCAGTTTCTCAGATCCGTACTGCCGGCCTGAGCCAAATGGGAACCGAAAACGTAATATTTGTTCGTTGAAGAATCGTAGTAAATGGATGGATCGTGCACAGATACCCTCGTTGTGTTTGAGGTGGTCGATGAACTGGCTGCAGCAAATGCACTTCCGCTGCTTATACTGGCTGCAAGAAGCACAAATATGATAGTCAGAGTGCCCAGCTTGCCCCACACATTTCGAATCAAATGCATCATAAGATATTCTCCCTTCATGATATATTAAGCGCTTTCAAACCTGAATAGAATGACATCGATTTAGGATGCGTATCACCTCATTTCATCCATAATTTTTATATTGATGGCAAAAACTAGATATGTATACATAATAAACTTAACTTCATGTCGAAGTAAGTCATTTATTGCCGATAACCTAAAAGAATAGGTAATAGGACGGGAAAATCCAGCAGGCGTTAAC
Source organism: Paenibacillus oralis (assembly GCF_003863965.1). Classification (GTDB taxonomy): domain Bacteria; phylum Bacillota; class Bacilli; order Paenibacillales; family Paenibacillaceae; genus Fontibacillus; species Fontibacillus oralis. The sequence goes on along the minus strand of NZ_RRCN01000001.1, from coordinate 2,180,954 downwards.
AAAAAAAAGGCACCCCTGAACCATGAACCTTCAGGGATACCTTCCATATTGGATATTTTTTTAAGACTGCAAATCTTCGATCGAATTCACATCTTCCATATAAGCAGGTACGGCCAAACCGGATTTTACATGAACCATATTTGCACCAAGATCATCGAGCCGGTCGCCGTATTTCTCCCAATAATCCGCATGGGTCACCGGCAGCCAAGCCGCTACAATTGCGTCCACGTCACCGTTGGCAACGCCGATCCACATCGGTCCGATTTCAACCTGCAAAGCTTCTGCCGTGTACCCCAGCTTCTCATCAAGCACGTAGCGAACTACGTTTGTACTTGCAAGCTCAGAATCCCACGCTACATAACTGAGGGTAAAGGGATCTCCATCTACGGGTTCCAATCCGTCAATCCACGCTTGGACTTTAGCTTCGTGTTCATCAACCCATTTTGCTGCTGCCGCTCCCGGCTCCATCCCATTCTGAATATCTATCATCACTTCACCCATATCATCGGACGTCCAGTTAAAACGGTCCAGAAATTCATAGGCTACCGGGTGATCCTCCTGCAGTCCGAGACGTGCTATGGTGTGAATCTCTTCAGGTTCTCCATAAGTCAGCTTCGGATCATCCAAGTATTTCAAATCATAGGTATTAAACATCCAGTGCGGAGACCAGGCAACAATGACAATCGGTTCTTTATTTTTGTAAGCTGTATCGAGCTGGGCTGTCATGCCCGCCGCTGAGCTTTCCGTCAAGGTCCAATCGGACAAATCATAATCTTCCATGGCCTGGGCCGTCAATCTCATCAGGCCCGAACCTGGATCCGTTCCTGTTATTTTATAATCAACCTGCTCTCCGACAGGCACTTTGTTCTCGCCCGTGGCCGCATTGGAGGAACACGCTCCTAACGCGAGTACTGCAGCCAAACTTGTCAACACCATCCATTTTTTGGTTTTGTTCATCATGTTTTTCTCCTTTGTAACAGTCGTTTAGATGCCGGCGTTACATTCTGCAGAAGTGTAGACAACATTTGACGAAATGCGACGGTCGCTTTGTCAATTCAACAACACCGTCATGATAACAAATAATGAAATCGATCTCAAATAAAAAAAGCGTTCGTTGTGAACGTACAGAAAATACTGTATAAACCGAACTTCAATATGTTGTGATATGCTCTCATATCCTCTCTTATCCTGCAGATTCATCCCCGAAAAAGTAAACTTAAAAATTTTTAAACTTTTTTAGTATTTTCAATCATTTAGGTGTGCGAAAGCCTCCTTTCTGCATACGTTCATGACAGATCAGGAGGCCATTTTCCCTCTATATTCGCTTTGCTAAATTTATGGAAGTTCCCGGAGACTTGACTTCTCGTGTTTATTAATGGGCTAAACGCTCAAGCAAGTTTAACGGTAAGAACAGGATCTTGGCCGGCAGAAATTGGCCCTTCATGCGTTTCAACCTCCAGAACGGCATCGATGCCAACGGGGACGATGACAGGTGTAATAATCGGAAGTCCCGCCGCCTTTATGCGTTCGATATCAAATTCCAAGAGAACTTGGCCGGTTTTTACCCGCTCTCCTGTTTCCACTCGGGGAGTAAAGCCTTCTCCCTTCAGCGAAACGGTATCCATCCCGACATGGATCAGAATTTGCGCGCCCGAATCGTGTTCAAGAACAATGGCGTGCTTGGAGTTGATAAGGTGGGCGATTACTCCGTCAAAAGGCGAGAAGACCTTTCCTTCCGTCGGCTCGATCGCTATTCCCTCACCCATCATACGCTGCGAAAACGCCTCATCCGGGACTCTATCCAGCGGCACCGCACGTCCGCTCAAAGGAGCCATGACAACCAAATCCGCGGTTTTCTTTCTGCTCTTTTGCATCCAAGACAACATAACATTTTTCTCCTGTTCGATTTAATCTATCCTCATGGCTAAGTTTAATTGGTAATAAATAAACGCTTGTTTATCCTTTGCAATATGATCGCTTACCCACTTCTGCAAATCGTCAGCAGATACCGGTTGGCTTCGGCCGGTAAAATCGTTTTTCAAAGCCTCTTGCTGTAAGGGGTCTTTCAGCCTTTTTTCCAGGACCAAATACCCTTCTTTGGAACTTCGGTTCATAAAGGTCAGCCCGCTTACCGATAATTGATCCTGCGCTTCTTGATGCTTGTGCTCGTTTATTACATCTTCTATAGTCTGAATCCGATCCAAGCCGTAGTAGGCATAAAGCTCTGGCGGTGCCTCATTTTCCTTCATCAACTGCTTCATTTTTGTGATTAACTCAAACTCTTTGCTGCAATCATCGAGCGGTTGCAGTTGTTTAGGATCGTTTTTGTAATGGAAAAGCTTATTCCCGAATCTTTGATAATTTTCCGCCATGATATCGCTCGATCTGATTTTCAAGACGCTGATCCCTTTTGTGAACGCAAAAGAATCCTCCAATGAAATGTTGGATAGTTCTTCTTTGGTAAAGCGCCGATTAATACGCATCGGTGATAATGTATACTCATGCAAAAGCTCTTCGCCATTCGGCTTTGGCGCCCGCATGTACACGTACTCGCCATCGGCAATATTAATGTTGCTGCCGAAATAGCCAAACAACACGGCATCATGATTGGATTTCGAATTGTTAATGATGCTCCCTAACGGCTTCCCTTTCATATGCTCAGGCCGGTCCATACCAAAAAATTCAAGGATGGTTGCCGGGATATCGATCGTTTGACTCAACTGATCTCTGCTTATCCCTTGCTGTTTCTGTCGAGGGTCCCAGATAAAAAACGGAATATTGGCGATCTCATTATAAACGGGCATAATGTTTTTTCCCCACCATTCATGTTCACCAAGCATAAAACCATGGTCGGTATTAACAATGAGCATCGTGTCATCCCACAAGTTCGCTTCATCCATAAAATCCAGCACTTTCCCCAGATAATCATCACACATCGTAATTAAGGCTTTATAGTAACCTAAAATCATGGCCCTTTTCTCAGGTGAAAAATCATCGTAAGTGTACGTTAGCCAACCATCAAATGTTTCCGGGACATTGTACATATCCAGATATTTTTTGGGCACAAAAAAGGGTTCATGCGGATCGAAACACTCAATTTGCAAAAACCATTGATCGGCATTTTTATTTTCCCTTAGAAAGTCCAGTCCCGCTTCCACCGTTCGGTGTAAAGGATGGTCCTCTACGCGGGTCATGTAACGCCGGTTCACCATATCTTGTGAGATACTGGCTAATTTCCTTTTCTTCTGTTCGGCATTAAGGTTTTCCAAACCGGCAACATCTACGTTTTTATCCACCTTGGCTTTCCAACTGTCGCCCTCCTGGCCCCGTATGAATTCATAAGAGGAATAGCGAGGGTGATACGTTGCTCCGCCGTCACGCCAATAATGTTTATGATCGGTTACTAAATGGGTATAAACCCCGTTCGCTTTTAAAATTTCCGGTGCTGAATCATCAAACGGTTCGACAGGCCCCCAGCCCCGATGCAGAAAGTTATATCGGCCCGTATGCAGCTCACGGCGTGCAGGCATGCACGGTAAACTCCCCGTAAAAAAATGATCAAACCGCACGGATTTTTCCGCCAGCCTGTCAAAGTTCGGAGTCATCGTATCTGTTGCGCCGTACGGAGTAAGATAGTCCTTTCTAAGGGTATCAAACATCACTTGAATGGCCTTCATTTTTTGTTCCACTCCTTTTATCTATAGAAAAAAGTAATGTTTGTCAGCTATATCGTTTTGCTTTCCCAACGACATAGGTAAGGACGAATGCGGCACAGCATCCGATAACATAACTGATCAAGTACTGCAAGTAATCGCCATTAGCGATTAATGGAATGGCCGACATCCCTGCGGAACCAAACGCGGTAGAATTGACATCGAAAAGCCGAATCATGATTCCGCCGATCCCTGCTCCAATGGAACCGGTGATAAAACCGAATCCTGAGGGAAGCACCACCCCATACATGGTTGGCTCGCCTACCGCCAGGAAGGATGTCGGAATCGCCCCCTTGGCGATTTCTTTCGTCTTCTTGTTCTTTGTTAGAAAATAAATCGCCAAACCGGCGCCGACCATACCGGCATTGCTCATGATTTGCACCGGGAATACAGGGTCGACCCCCAGGGTATTAAGCAACTCCGCATGAATCGCGGAGAGACTATGATGAAGCCCCGTTGCAATTAATGAAGGGAACAACGCCGCTAAAACGAACCCTCCTAATATTCCGCTAAACTCCAGCAATGCGAGAATTCCATTAATAATCCAGTCAGACAGAATTCCTGCAAGAGGCATCACGGTTAATAAGAAAATGGCTGAGGTAATTAGCAACGTTAAAGTTGGCGTGACGACGACATCCAAAATATTCGGGACTACCTTTCTTAGCAGTTTTTGAATGACAGATAGGAGATATACGCCGAAGATAACGCCAAAGAGCCCCCCTTGTCCATTCGAAAGACCCAAGTCTCCGAGAAGCGATCCCGAGATTGAAACCGCACCCAAGACTCCGCCAAGAATCATATCCGTTTTAAATTCCCTGGCAGCCATGATACCGGTATAAATCGCGAGAAATGAAAATGTAGCCGCGCCAAGAATAGATAATAATGTGCTCAGTTGCAGGATATGCCAGGAATCTAAAACGACTTGTTGAGCCGTTAAGGCATCCGTTCCCTTAATCCCTAATTCGGCCGCTCTCTGTGCAGCGGAATTTGTAATCATATTGTTTACCCCTTGGATAATTCCAGAGGCGATGATCCCCGGCAGAATCGGTACAAAGATATTGGATATCATCTTTAGGAAACCTTTTTTCTTTTCTTTACTTTCTTCCGGCTCCGTGACCTTATTTTCGATAGATGATGAATTTATAATCTTCTCCATCTCTTCTCTAACTTTGTTGCTGTGACCGGGTCCGACGACAATTTGTGTACTGTCCTCCTCTATAATTCCCAATACACCTTTAAGTTCTTTAATTTTTTCCAGCTCTACCTTCGAGTTATCTTTGTACTTTATCCTGACTCTCGTCATACAGTTTGTAAGACTATCAAAGTTGCCGGAGCCCCCCGATAGCTCTACGATCTGCCCAGCTAATGTTTTGTCATCCATGCAGGTGACTTCCCCTTTCCAAGTTACATTATCAGCTTTTGAAGCGCTTTCGAGCCAATTATAAATGAATCACCGACAATAGATAAGTCATTTGCGCCATGTTGGGAAACGGTTTCATCGATTGGGAAAATTCTATGGGCTGCTCCCCCCTTAAGGCTGCCAAACGCAAAAACGCCTTTAAGGATAGCCCATATCTTATGACATGGTAGTATCACTTAAAGGTGCTGGAGGATTCCCTTTACATTTTGTATTTAATATAACTGTAGGCCAGCATTTCAATTACTACATGGTAAGTACTGTTCAAATTCAGCATCGTCATACTAGAGGGTTCAACCTGGGTTGAAATATGGAATGTCGAATGATGAGCCAACCAATTATTATCATCAGCGGTGATTGAAAGTATTTTTACATTTTTCAGAATTGGTGTGGTGAGGGCTTCTTTAAGCGTCAGGTTATTTCCGGACTGAGAGAAAATAATCAGTAAATCACTTTCATCCATTCGTTCAATTAGGATTTGATACAGATTGTTTTGCATGCCGATCGGAAGAACCTGCATTTCTTTCCCGATCCCTAAAAAAACTCTTTGCATTTCTGCGGCTAGGAGTTGCTGTGCCAGCCCTGTTCCGATCAAGTAAATATGTTCACTTTCATCAATGGCCTTGTGAATCTCATGAAGATTTATATCTTTTATATGTTCCAGTGTATTATTGATACTGTTACGGATATATTCGCCAAAATCACTATGCGCAATCGGACTCTCGGAAAAAAAATTTCCCCACTTCATAAAATTTTTCAGTTCGGTAAATCCGGAGAATCCCAACTTTTGCGCAAATCTTAGTACCGATGATTTGGAAGTCAGGCTTTGGTTAGCAAGTTCCGTGATACTTAATTTCGGAATTAATTCCTTATTGCTTAAAATAAATTTTGCCAGGAATATATCTCCTTCACTAAACGTACTATACTTTTCACTTATTAGATTTTCAATTTTCATTGTATGCTCCTCTCCCTTAACAACAAATCATATTCCTATTTCCCTCATTTTTACCGTTACTTTCTCGACCCTGCCCTCCATATTCGTCCCACCAAACTTCGGAAGTTTCAGATCGCTTACGATGGTTCCGTCGCGCATAAACATAATACGCTCCGTCCGCGCCGCAACCTTGGCGTCGTGGGTTACTAGCATAACCGCAGTACCCTCCGCGTTGATCTCGGAAAGTAGGTCCATAATCTCCTGCGCGGATTGTGAGTTGAGCGCACCCGTAGGCTCGTCACCGAAAATAATTCTCGGGCTGTTCATCAGCGCGCGGCATATTCCCGCTCGCTGAAGCTGGCCTCCCGAAACCTGGGTAATGTCACGCTTTTCAAGCTCTGAAATACCAACCCTTTTCATAAGCGCTCTTGCTTTTTCCGTCATTTTTGCGGCGTTTTTTCGATTGCCCCGCATGGCCGGAAGAATGATGTTGTCGAGGATATTCAGATTTTTCAGCATCGTCGGCTGTTGGAACACAAATCCCATTTTTGTTCTGCGGAGATCCGCCAGCTCATTCTCCCCGATCCCCGATAAGTCCCGGCCGTCGACCACGACTTTTCCGCCGTCAACACTCTCCGTCCCGCTCAGCGCGAACATCAGCGTGGATTTTCCCGAGCCCGAAGGCCCCATTACTGCCACGAACTCACCCTCGTGTATCTCCACAGAAACGCCATCGAGAACATTGCGCTTTTCATCGCCCTCACCGAAAGATTTAATGACATGATCACCGATAATAATCTTCTTCATACCCTACTCCTTTATATTTTCCGAAATTTTAATTTGTCCCGCGCCCGATGTGCCGATTATCGTTGCGATAAGCACCGAACCTATCATCAACAGCGGACTAAGCAGATACGCGGAAAGCGGATTGACCGCAAAACGAAACGTCGACGCTCCAAAGGAGGAGATCACTGCGCCCGCAAGCTTCTCTCCGACCGTGTTGGCGAGAAGCGTGCCGAGCACAATCCCGACAACCAGAACGAATGCCGAACGTGAAACATACTGCGCTTGAATATCTGGGTTGGTAAAACCGAACGCTTTCTTGACGGCAATGGAATATCTGTCTTTGGCGACAAGCATTTTCATAAACAACAATGTAACCAATACCGTAATAACCAGCGCGACGGCAATTGCTGATTTAGAAGCCTTTCCCACGGAGTTTATGGTCGTGCCGTAGGTCTGAGCCATATATTCCTCAATGTCCGAGACCTTGGCATAAGCAAACCTGCTCGCATATTCCGCAACCTTGCCGTCGATAAGAGATTGATCTGCCAGCTCCGCGCTGATCACGTACCACATCATGTCTGCCGAATTGTCGCTGAAAACGGCCTTTGCGGTTTTGCCTCCGTTGGTAATGTCGGAATAAACGCCGCTTACCGCAAGGCTTTTTTCCTTCCCTTCCGTCACCAATGTAAGGATATCGCCGACCTTTTTGCCCAGCTCCTTGGCGTTCATGGCCGAGAGCGCAATTTCGTCTTCTGCGGCGGGGGCACGGCCCTCGGCATATTGGACGGGGAATACCGAATGATCGCCGAGCTCAATTTTCAACCGTTCCTCCGAGCCTTCCTCCGTTTTGACTTGGAAGGTTTTGGTCGTCAGCACGGCAAATTTTGAAATAGCACTATCGCCGCTCATGGTTTTTACAATTTCAGCGGCTTTTTCGGACATATTGTCGGTCTGCTGAATATCGATGCGGATATCGCTGTTGCCGATTCCCATATACTGGGTGAAGTCTTTGGAGGAAATTGTGTTGTGCAGGTTCTGCGGAACTATCATGATAAAGACCGAAATGATCAGCACCACAAGCATGGTGGCGTAAAGTTTTTTCCTGGCGAGAACGTCTTTGACACCGAGAAAAATATTCGTGTTAAGCAGCCTGTTTTCACTCAGGTTAAAACGCTTTGCGCCCGAGGTTTTTTCCTGTGAAGTGCCAAAGCGGATGGCTGCGGCGGCGGATATTTTCCGAAAGCGTCTCAGCACTCCGCTTACATAGGCCATGATTGCAAGGAATACAAGCAGTATACCGATGATTCCGAAAGCTGCAGCAAAAGAAGAATGATCGCTTTCCCCCATGTAAAGCCGTATATTTTCAAGAAGCATGTCTTTGAATACGAAGGAGAGTGCAAATCCGAGAAGACAACCTGCCGCGGCAATAACCGCATATTTGGTCAGATAAATCTTCTTGATGTCGGAAACACGCAGCCCTAGTGCCTTCATGACACCGATTTCCCGGTAGTCGTCTTCGATTTTCGCAAGTAGCGTAAAACGTATGCACATCAAAGCGATCGCAACGACAAGCACGCTGACAAGTAGGATTACCCCAATCATCATCCCGTCGGAAACGGCGTTAATCGTTTTGAAAAGCGGATAGGTAATCGTGGGTCCGTTCGTTTCGAGCCCGGCGGAAGCGTACGCCGTTTCGAATTCACCAAGCTTAGACAGATCCTTTAGCCTAAACTCGATCAGATACTCGATGCTTCCGGCATTTTCTAGCTCCTCGAAATCATTTTTACTGATCAGAAATCTTTTGGAGGAGGCCAGCGTGGAATTCATTTGCGAATCGCGGAGGAATCCCGCAACGGTAAATTCCTTTCCACTGATTACGGCCTTGTCGCCGACCTTTGTGGTGTTGTCCCTCATATAACTTAGCGGAACATAAAGCTCGCCGTCAGATACGTTGATGACGTTTCCGTCAAGATCAAGAAGATAGTCGAATTTTTCGCTCTGAATGCTGACCCCATTGTCCTGAACACTATTCGCAAGGGAATTATCGCCTAATCTAATCCGCGAGCCGTCCATATTGAGGAACTCCAACACCTGAAATTCATCGACATTGCCGTTCCGCTCCGCAAATTCCGTTAGCCGGACCGTATTGATATTCCCCGTATGCATCTGCATAAAATGCGGTGTCTTCGCCCGCACCATAAGCGTATCTATCGCGCCCGAAAGATTTACGACGAGGATCGCTGCAAGCGAAACAAGCATAGCCGCGGCAGCCACAAATATCATCGTTGTCAACGTGATCAGCTTGCTTTTGGAGATGTCATTGCGGATTATTCTGGAATACATAAGTTACCTCCGTGTTCAAGCTTTTTAACCGATTTTAGGTGATATAGAATGACCGAAGTCACGCATAAAAGCATACCGGCGATGATAATGAGAAGTCCCGTTCCCCTGCCTCCGCCCGTGCCGATGACCTTTCCTACACTGCCGGCAAGCACTCCGCCTTCAACGAGTAAGGGGGTGAACACATAATCCGCCAGTATACCCGAAAACGCATAAGAGGCAACAAATCCAAACTGAGATAGGATTCCGATCAATGCCCACGCTCTGCCTTGAACGGAAATCTCAATGTTGGTGCGAACAAGGAAATCCAGGCATACGTTTGCAGATGGCAGCATGGCAAAAAAGAGAAATCCCGAAATACAGATCAAAATAATATTTTCGCGAAATCCGAACCCCGCCATAAACATGCCTACACAAAACAGCGAAATTGAGAGAACCTTCACATAGTCTTTTTTGATTGGGAGGAATCCTAATATCACGCTGGATACGAGCATCCCCGAAGCGATAATGGTTTCAAGCGTTCCTACTACGGAGCTGTCCGTAAAAGCAAGCAACATCGGTATGGACAACGTTTCAATAACTCCGAGGAAAAAGGTCAGCACCGAGGCCATGATCACAAGAACAAGCACACCTTTGTTTCCGGAAACCGCGCTCCAACCGTCTTTGAATTCACGGACAAACGATGTTGCCTGTTCGTATGTCTTGGAAGCAAGACCGCCGCGTACGGCAAGAGTAGTAATAACGGTGACGACAATAGTGCCGATGTCGATGACAATGAGCAGCTTTATATCCGAAATGGTGAGCAAAAATCCCGCAATGACCGGAGAAATCAGAAATTTTGCCGAGCCCGCCACCTGGACAAGCCCGCTTGCCTTCGTGAACTGCTCCTCGGTGAGTAAATCCGTAACCGTAGCTTTATATGCAGGTTCAAGCAGTGATGAAAACACCGAGCTTATTGCAACTCCAACGCAAATCTGCCATAGCTGCGCATCTCCGCGAAGCATGCATATGAGGATGAATACAAGTCCCAGTGCGGAAAGACCGTCGCCCAAAACCATTAAAAGCCTGCGGTCATAACGGTCCGCCAGCACTCCCGCAAAGGCGCTTAAGAGCAGCGACGGCATAAACGCAAGCAAGGTTACAAGCGCCATGGCCGAGGCCTTGCCCGTCTGCTGGAAAACATAAATCCCCAGTCCGAACGACGTAAGCCCGCTTCCTACTGCCGAAATAAGCTGTCCGAACCACAGCAAGAGAAATTTTCCGAAGGATTTGCCCGAGTTATTCATGGCCTCCTCCATCTCCTCCGCCAAACATCCGCATGACGTCCATAAGGCTTCCGCTTTCGGCACCAAGCAGCCTTTCCACGTTGCAAACAAACGCCAATATCCGTGAAGCGCGCTCCTCGCTCGTCATGGGTACCATATCATCATCAAAAACGGTATTCGCATAGATCACAATCATTTCCATACATTCATACGGGAACGGCGTGCTGAATAGTCCCTGCTCAATGCCCTCGTGAATGATTCCCGTCAGGATCGGCGTAACGCCGCCAACGATGCTCCTTTGGATTTTCTGATGCATCAGCGCGTTCTGCGGCTTGTGAATATGCTCCATAATTTCCTTACTGCTTCCGCCGCTGATGTTCAGTGCCATTACCGCGCGAATCACGCGCTCGATTACGGGGATGCTTTTATCTGCGGCAATTTCCTGCGCCGCACCTAAAATACGGACATTATACCGCTCAATCAGCGCGTCCATAATATCCTCCTTCGACTTGAAGTGATGATACAGCGTTCCCCGCGCAATTCCGACTTTTTCGAGAATATCATTGGTACTTGTGCCGTCAAAACCCTTCTGGCCGAAAAGCTCATCCGCCGCGTCGAGGATTTCGTTCCGGCGTTCCTCCGCTTGTTTTACAACTCTCATTGTTAGGCCTCCTCATTAGCCGACCGACTGTCTGTCGGTTAAATAATAACATGATATTTTGTGATGTCAAGGGCGTTTTAAATCTTATCAAAAAAATCCACAACCTCATTTGGTTGTGGATTTTTAGCATGGAGGTGAACCGTGGCCTGTGCAAATCTATTAGAGGCGCTGATAAGCGGGCTCTTCGAGCATGAATCTTACGCGGTCGGCAACCTGCTCGGGTTTCCCGTCTCCGGCTCGCATCAGATCACCGGTACCCTGCGACCAATCGAAATTGACGATATAGTACAGGCCGCTGGATTCGTTGTAGTAGTATTCGTGGACATTGTCCGCAATCTTGACGGACTTTCCGTCCCGGTAGCGGTATAGGGTGCCAGCGTGTTCGTCCGAGTCGTATTCGGTGAAGTAATAAAGCTCGTCCGGTTGCGGATAGTATTTACCGATATTAAAGCCGATCATGCCGATGTCAGCGGAAATTTGACGACTTGCTCCGTTAGCGTACTCGTACAGCGCGTGACCCTCACCCATCCGCTTGTAGTAGAATAGCTTGGCTTTTTCCTCCGTAAAGTACTGAAAAAGAGAGACATCTTCATCCAACACTTTACGGTGAACAGGGAAGCCTTCCTCCACATCGAAAGCAACCAAAGTTCCCCCTTTTTCGATGCCATACAGCTTTTGGCCATCCAGGCTCAACCTCACTTGCGACAAAGAGGAACCTAACACCTGATCCAGTTTGACCGTTCCGGTCTTGGGAGTAAAGAGATAAGCCTCCGCAGCATCATTTAAATGCTCCTCATATTTAGCCATAGCCTCTTCGGGAAAGGAAACCTCCGATAACGGAACTTTAGGTACCGTGGCATAATCGGCCTTTTTGTAAATGACCATGCCGGTTTTGGCATCCGCCAAAAGCAAACTTTCGTAGTTATCCGTTACGACGACCGAAGCGCCCCCACTGAAAAAATGCAGGCTCCCTGGAGGGTCGAAGTCTCTTGCTTTCAACTCACGACGCAAACTGTCGCGGTTGATTTTCTCTTCATACCGCTGATTGGCCTCGTTAAACCCGGATTTGTCGAACTCTTCCACATCCGCTTCATAAGGCTCGCCCGTCCAATAGTTGATCATCCTTTTTCTTTCAACGGTCGTAAAATCCTCGCTATTCGGCTCCTTAATCTTGGCATCGCTTTCCGCAAGATCGTCAGTCATGGCATCAAACAGTGTCAGCTTCGCCGGCTCGAGCTTTCGATAAAAGAACGAACCTTCTTGAGTGTCTCCTATATTAAATTGCATATTGGAGACAAGTTTGACCGGAGATTGATCCGGCAGCTTACTGTAAAAATCGTGTGACCCGGTGGACGTCGGTTTCAGGTAATGAATTTCTCCGGAATCGGGATCGATTTCCGTAATGGCCAACACATCCGTGTCAATTACCGTCTTCTTGTCGAAGCTGTTTTGCTTAGCCATTTTGATGATCTGTCGATTCTGTTCATCGAAGGTCATGTAATAAAGCAGTCCGGGCTTGTCGACATAATAGTAGTCTGTTACCTGATCGTCGACTAAAACTTCTTTGCGCAGGTTATGTATATAAAGCGAACCCCCGGTCTGCTTGCCGTAATCTTTTATGTAAATGGCGACCTTCCCGTCATTGCTGATCTCGAAAAAGGTCTCTTTCACTTCGCTGATTGCGGAGGCCAGCTCTACGCCGGGCTTGCCACCGGTGTTTGGACTTTCGGGCAAATCGCGGTAATACAGAACAGCTTTGCTATCATTCGTGAGCTCTCTGACAAAAAATATCTTATCCCGTTGCTCATTCAATTTGAACAACCGATTATAACTCATCTGCCTCCAGGGCTCCGCCGCCTGCATCAGTTCATTCTGGGGCAGCGGTCCGCTCAGTTCGGTCGGTTGCTGCTCATCTTTCTGCATCATCATAAGTAGGTTGTCTCTTAAGAATACAACGGGAGCTTCCGATGTGGAGCTCTTAACCGATGATTTCAGTATGAATAACGCCGCCAAGATAGCCGCCGCTGCAACAACGAAGATCAGCAGGGCAAATATGAGCGCTTTGCGTTGACGCAAAACTTGCAAAATAATCTCCTCCTAGTATGTATGAAAGCTTGATTTGGAATACATATTATAACATAATACCTTACAATACCCTCTATTTCCACAAAATCTTCCCTTTGCTTTGCCGAAAAATGTCTAATCATGGCATATATATTTAAACAAAATATGAAAAACGCCTGACGGCGTCCTTTAGTGGCTCTGACTTCTACTTTGGAGCGATTGGAGGCTCTTCCTAAACTTTGGACGCTGCTCTAACGGACACCAGCGACCTTATCCGCCCATTTCCCGGGTATTTCCCAGTCTAACGGACACAAACGACCTTATTTTGCTCTAAACCCGTTCATCCAGGCCGATTTGAGGGAAATAAGGTCTTCTGTGTCCGTTACATTTTGCAAACCTCCGTTTTATCGAAAATAACGGCTCTGGTGTCCCTTAGCCCCCTAAAAAAAACCAGTCGCCGCTTTAATTCCGGCAACTGGTCACATAAAACATCAGATCATCTATTGCAATTCCATGTAATACAGATTTACAGGATTATCTTTTGTAATGGTATGTGCGCCAGGGGCAAGCAGTACGCTGACAATACCATCAGTGATTGGATAACTGGTTCCATCAATTTTGATTTTTTTTCCGTCTGCTGAATTAAATACTAATGTTAATGTCGAATCTTCCGTTGTGGTGAAACCAATACGGGTCACGGTCTCGATTTTTAAACAATGAGTTAGAGTCAGGCCATTATACTCCACAGTTCCCTTGCTTGCCGAAAGATTCCCTTTAATATCAAAGAAGTCACTGTCAGTTCCAGCTACGGTAAAGTTATGAACTTGTTCTCCAGTTGTTGGTTCCGGAACGGGAGTCGGTGTTGGCTCGGGTGTAGGTTCTGGTGTTGGTGTGGGTTCTGGTGTTGGTGTGGGTTCTGGTGTTGGTGTGGGTTCTGGTGTTGGTGTGGGTTCTGGCGTTGGTGTTGGTTCCGGCGTAGGTGTGGGTTCCGGTGTCGGCTCTGGCGTTGGTGTCGGTTCCGGTGAGGTTGAATTCCCCCCTACAGATACAAGTTGAGTTGTATAGCTTCTTATTTTAGCCATTAGAGCAGAATTAAGTGCATACGACTTGTCATCGACGGAATTATCAAATTCCCATGTAAAGTCACCGTTATTCAGGCGTCCCGCTTTGGCAGTAACCATTTGTTCAACATCGCTTGCGTCATCGATGTCTGCAACATTCACTCCCGTATCGACGCTTGTATCAAAGTTATTATAAGCTGTTCCACCTTTTAATGCTTTGTATGAGCCTGGTACGGTTTCATTTCTCGACGCAGCTAAGTACGCATCAAATGATTTTTCATTCGCCGCAGCTGTTCCGTTATTGGAGTTTGCATAAATCAGACTGGCCGCATCAACTATCATATTGTTGAAGGCCTTGATCACACCGCCGTTTTCGCCTGAAAATATACCTTCCCCTAAAGCATCCGTACCTTGCAAGGAACTCAACATCGGATATTTAGCATGTCTAAAATAATTGGATTCGACAAAGGCCGAAGCTCCCGTTGTAACACCGACACCATATTTTGAGACTCCATCATAGAAGTTATTATAGATATGAACGGATGCCACTCTGATCCGCGGATGACGGGAGTCTGAATGATCAAACCAGTTATGGTGGAAGGTGACAAAAAATTCCGCCGATTCACTCAAACCGACCAGAGCCGCTTTTCCTGAATCCCAGTAGTGATTATACGAGATCGTAATATTTGTCGATCCTTTTTTAAGGTCTGTGGAACCATCGCCCTTTGCTTGGTCAGCATCTCCTCCAGCGGTTCCATAGAATAGATCATTGTTATGCACCCAAACATTGGCATTCCCTGTATCCATCGAAATCCCGTCGTCAGGGAACAACATCAGACCCAGGTTTCTCACTTCCACATTTCCGGTATATCTAAGCAGGATGCCCCATCCGTAAGCATAGGCATCGTCCCCGATCCCTTCAACCGTCATATTCATTTCCGCATAATTTTTTTTGCCTTTGACTTGAAGATAGCCGCTGCTATTAAGTTGGCCTTTCATGTCATCAGCTGTAACTTTTCCAATGAAACGGATGGCAAGCGGTGTAGTATCATAACCTTTTTGTCTTAATTGCAAAATCTCGCCTATACCAACACCTGTCTGAACACGCCCTGAGCTATTGATTTTCACATCAAGGGTCACGGTCTGTGCGGTCTCGGATGTTACATACAGAACCTGGGCACCATCTTTAAGTGTTCCATTATCATTATAAGCACCAGAGCCTGTGCCATATTGCGAGTCTGTTGAGAAAGCAAACCCAGATCTGTCATGTGAAGCTACGGATAGCTCATTGGAAACAGCACTAACTTTTGAACCGTCCGTTAGCTTGGCTTCAACTTTCATTACATAATCTCCGGCGGCAAGACCTACAGCATCAGCTCTCCAATGGGAAGGGTATTTACGGATCAATTCATTGTCAATTTGTTGATAGGAAGAATCCGCTGCACTTTCAGGTTTAACATATACATTATATCCTTCCGCATTGCTAACAGGAGACCATTCAACATACGCCGTTTCGTTCCAGCCTCCACCGCCGATAATCGAAAGACCGGCAGCATAAGTTTTAGTATTTTGCAGTCCTCCTGTCATTAAAGATATGGCAAGAGAAAAAAATAGAACCATACTCATTACTTTTGTAGCCCGTTTCTTCATTTACAATCCTCCTAATTTGATTTGTTGCTATACCATTGAACCGTTATTAAAAATCCGTCAAAAGTTCCTTAATTCACCTCCCCCGTGAAATCAATTAATTCAAACTATTTCGTCAGTATTCGTCAATATCCGCCTCCTTTCAACATCCTAAATTGTAGCATGTACTACAAAATATTTCCTGGTTTTAATTGGATAATTATCCCTATTGACAGATAATTTTCCACCGGCCGTTTGGGACTGTTGATCATTTGAGGAATTGACTGAATGATTAAGAAAAATTGCTTAGCTATTTGATCATAAGAGGATGCAAAACCTAAGAGATGTCACAAAAACACCCCGTAACTCGTTATATTTTTAAGGCCTATTTTGCAATAGGTTTAATATACGGGGAACCGATAGGAAGTGAAGACGTGAAGGAACTGTATCAGAAATATAAAGGGCTGCTCTTTAAGCTCGCCTATCAACTGACCGGATCTGTTACGGACGCGGAAGATGTTGTACACGATGTTTTCCTGAAAATAGCCGATGTTCCGCCGGAGAAGTTGTCAGAACCTAAAGCCTATCTTTGCAAGATGGTAACGAATCGCTGTCGGGACTTGCATAAATCGGCACGCAGAAAACGGGAGCAATATTATGGGGAATGGCTCCCAGAGCCCCTGCACAGCATGAATGATGATGCGATGGATGCGGTCATCCGCGACGATCTGCTATCCTATGCGATGCTTGTTCTGCTTGAAAGGCTATCGCCAACGGAACGTGTCGTCTTTGTGCTTCGAGAGGCGCTTGGCTTTGACTATCCTGAAATTGCCGGACTGGTGGAAAAGAGCGAAGTGAACTGTCGTAAACTGTTCAGTCGGGCCAACGCGAAAATGGGGATTACATCTGAACAACTCGTTCATTCGGAAGCAGCCACCCCCGAGCTCGTCCATGGTTTCCTGAACGCCCTCAAACAAGGCAACCTCGATCAAATCTTATCCATCCTGGATCAAGAAGTTGTCCTAGTCGCCGATGGAGGAGGCAAAGTCCCGGCCGTTGTCGAACCCCTCTCTACAAGAGAACCTGTTGCACAGTTCCTGCTTGGTCCATTCCGGCAAGCATCAACGAGCGATGGCGTTCATACCGAGGTCATTCGGATGAACGGACAGCCTGCATTTATTGTTCGATCTGGCGAAGGGATTCAAACCGTCGGGATTATTCATGTGGAGAAGAATCAAATCCGCAACATTTATATTGTCAGAAACCCAGACAAGCTGAAGCACGCTGGAAAATGAAATGAAGCACAAAGAACCTTCGGAGGGTTCTTTGTGCTTGTGCTTTTAACATCGATGCTGGTTGAAATCAACCTTTACCTTTGCTCTTACAGCTTAGCTCAAGCCGGCTTTAGTCAATCCATATGCTGCGTCAGCAGAACCCGGTACGGTCTTGAAGGCGACGTTAATACGGTTCCAGGCATTGATCGCCATGATCGAGAAGGTGAGATCTGAAATTTCTTTCTCGGACAACTGCTCGCGAACGCGATTATAGATGTCGTCAGGTACGCCATGCTCCGGCAGCTTGGTCAGAACCTCGGTCCATGCCAGCGCAGCCCGTTCGCGTGGGCTAAATAGCGTTGATTCGTGCCAAATTGAGACGTGGTAGAGGCGCAGCTCGCTCTCGCCATGGATCTTAGCCTCCTTCACATGCATGTCCAGACAAAATCCGCATCCATTCATTTGCGAAGCTCTGATGTGAACGAGGTGACGGATTTTCTCTTCAATTGAACTTTCCTTCTCGGCATTGCTGAGCTCCATGATTTTTTTGAAAAATTCCGGTGATTGTTGCATGTAATTTATACGTTGTGTCATAGCTACTCTACCTCTCTTTTCTAATTTCGTGATTATTATTTTAAAAACAGTGAGGGTGATTACCAAACTATACGTTATCGTACGATCGTCATACCGCCGAAGCTTAATTCGCCGCGCCTTTTCCTCTTGCTTTGGATCTCCAACCTCCTTTGTTAATCACACTCGAAAATATAACGACGATGTGATTTATTTTGTGACATTCTGAAGCAACATGTAGCAGAAGCTGCTGGCGGCTCAGCCGGTAATAGAAAAAGCAGCCATCACAGAGGAGACTCTGCGACAGCTGCTTTCTCAATTGGTACACTAGGTGCTATTGATCGTTGTGGGTTAACTATTACTGCTTCGTTTCAATAAATTGTATTAATCTTGACAACGCACTAGAGTATATTGAGCCATGTCTATACACAAACCATACCTCCAAATTTCGGTACTCTTCAGGTAAACTGTGGAAAGCGATTTTGCCTGCCTCTTCCGCTTTAGCAATCGACGATCGTGGCAACATAGACACGCCGAGCCCAGCGGAAACCCCATCCAGAATAACTGCTAATGTTCCAAACTCCATAATCTGATAGGTGGTCAGGCCAGTCCCTCTCAGAAAGCTCTCTGCTTTTGCCCGATGCGTACAACCAACATCGAAAAACAACATCGGCTTCGAAAGCAACTCGTGCATGTCGCTTTTTCCCGGCTCCGAGATCAGCACCAACTCCTCTTCGAAGGCCGCTGCATGTTCTATATCCGGATCGTCAACCGGACCATAGACAAACGCTCCATCAAGCTCGTAATTCAACACTTTTTGCACGAGAGCATGTGTAACCCCCGTAGTGAGCGATAAATTCACATCCGGGTATTGTAATCGATATTCGGCCAATAGAGGGGTAAGATGAATGGCCGCAGTCGTTTCAATAGAACCTATCCGAAGAGGCCCTGCAGGATGGTCGGAGTATTGTGTAGTTTTCACAGCTTCGTCCAGCAGAGTCAGTATTTTATCCGCATATCCCAGTAAATTCTCGCCAGCCGGAGTTAGCGTCATCCCTCGATTGGATCGCCGAAAAAGAGGGATTCTCAGCTGAGCCTCGAGGTACTGAATACGATTCGTCACATTAGACTGTACGTAGTTCAACATTTGCGCAGCCTTGGTTATGCTCCCCTCTCGAGCTACAGCTTGAAATATTCTCAAGTCTCCGCTTTCCATTTCTATATCACCTGCTTGGTATGATCAGTTTTGATACTCACATTCGATTTTGTTCATTTTACTGTATGATTCCCACTCTGTACAATTCAAAATATATAGATTCATCAAAATACGAATGACTGGAGGATTTAGGATGAAAGCAATCGTACATGCTGGAATGAACGGCTTAAAGAGCTTGACATATGAAGATGTTATTGACAAACAGCCAGGCTGCGGTGAAGTAAAAGTAAAGCTGAAAACTGCAGGGTTGAATCATCGAGACTTATTTCTCATGGCCGATCGAACAAATGAGGATGCTCCCCTGATTATGGGTTCTGACGGCGCGGGAAGAATTGAAGCGGTAGGCGAAGGCGTAACGAACCTTACAGTAGGTTCCGATGTAATCATTAATCCGTGTATCGGATGGGAATTCACCCGCAATGTCCCGACCATTCCAGCTATAGTAGGCGGTCCTTCGAATGGTACACTCGCCGAGTCCATCATCATCCCTGAACAAAATGCCGTCAGCAAACCAGCTTACTTGTCTTGGGAAGAAGCTGGAGTGTTGCCCTTGTCTGCCTTGACGGCCTATCGGGCTTTGTTCACGAGAGGCCGCTTACAGCGAGGCGAACATATCCTTATTCCAGGCATTGGTGGCGGTGTGGCAACCTATGCCATGCTTATGGCTTCAGCGGCGGGTGCACGAGTCAGTGTCACATCGCGCAGTCAAACAAAAAGGCAAGCCGCTCTTGCACATGGGGCAGATCATGCCTTTGACAGTCATAGTGATTGCAAAGAAAGTATGAAAGGAGAAAAAGTGGATCTCATCCTGGACAGCATCGGGCCGGCTACGTTCCAACAGTACTTTGATATCATTAAGCCGAATGGCCGGATCGTCACGTTTGGCGCAAGCTCAGGTGACCGAATGGAATTAGCGGTACGATCCATATTTTACCCCCAAATCAGTATCATCGGCACCTCAATGGGCAGCAGCGAAGAGTTTATGGCTATGCTGCAATTTATGGAACTTCACTCGATACGCCCTATCATTGATAGTGTGTATCCCTTACAAGACACCTTTCGCGCCTTTCAGCGAATGCAACAGGGGGAGCAATTCGGTAATATTGGAATAAGAATAGATTGAGTCACACGCGGCCTGTATCTCCACATTCGTCGAGGTCATCTGGCTTGTTTTCTGTTCTCCCACAGCAAAAATCCACAACCCCATGCGGTTGTGGATTTACATTGTGGAGGCGAGGGGAGTCGCCCCCCTGTCCTGAAGGCAACGCCACACAGGCTCCTACGGGTGTAGTGACAGTTTTGATGTCACCCAAATTTAAATAGATCGAGTACACTTTTCGACCAATTTGGTACCTGCTCTAACTTGTAAATCAATTGATTTCGTTGAATTTCTGCAATAATCGTAGGCTCATAAGTATTATCAATGATAATGAGTTGGTTCGCTATACCAACGGCAGGTTCTAAATTCTGCAATGATTGTCCATATCGCCAACGGATATCCTCTTCTGCAATCCAATGACCTCCCTGCTCTACCCGAGATGCCACGCGATCAATATGCATTTGTACATCCTGAAGACCGATATAGTACATCACTATCTCATAACCTTTTTCCTTGGCCAACTGCATATGCCTTAAGAAAAATGTTCCCGACAACGTCGTTTCCACCGCGAAACTATTATTGAAATTAATCAAGGTTCGAATCCTTTTGATCGCTTCCTTACCTGCAGACAAATCCGCACTACGCGGATTTTCAGGATTAAGTCGTAATGCAATTCGATCAGGATCAACAATCTCTCCGATCCAGTCTCGCATTTGTGAGCTGAGCGTACTTTTACCAGCACCGTTGGTTCCGGCAAACACCGTCATGACAGGTTTATTATTACTCAAAATATTCCCGCTCCATCCGCTTTCCGGTGGAATCAAAAAAAACCTCAAATTTATTACCTTTCGCATCTTCGCGAATACGTTTGTTATTTTTTATATAGTAAAGGGATGCTCCGGATTGCTTGGCCTTTTGACGAGCACTTTGATTGGCTCTTTTTAGTATGTCTTGAAGCTGTTCTCGATTCACTGCCATTTCAAGAACCTCCTTCAAATTTGATATTGCTGTCGTACATTATTATAACACAAGAAAAAAGTCAGCAGCCAAATTAACGGCTGCTGACTAATGACGGTGAAAGGCACACCTCAAGGCATGTTCTTTAGAAGCGATTGGATCGATAGGGTAACCATGTGGTACCAAATTCAAGCAAAATACAAAACATTCTTTCTCTCCGGATTCAAGAGGTGGAGCCTCCAGCGGGATAGAAGAAGCTATACCGAAATTTTTGGCCCAAAACGGCGCAAAGGTGGTATTCGCTGCCAGAAGAAAGGAACCTCTATATACGATTGATTGCAGCAAAAGCCGAACTTAGAGCAGAAGTTGCTGGCGGCTCATGCGGTAATAGAAAAAGCAGCCACCACAGAAGAGACTAAAATACTGCCTTACCCGGAATCCTGCCAACAGCAATCTCTATGATTGCGGCTTTCCTTTACGAAATATACTGACTCAAGTTCAAGGACTGCTCAAAGGATTCGGTAATAACATATTTAAACTCAGATCAGTATAAGGATATCAATCTGATTCTCTTTCACCAATTAGCCCTCCCAAATTGAACTCTGACCATACATTCTAATACGTGAGGTGATTCCTGTGAGTAATGACAAATTTATCATAACCCCAAGAGAAGACAAGACTGTAACAATGTCTATCCGTATTGAAAAAATCCTGCAAGAACAGCTGGATGAGCTTGCTCGAAAGAGTAATCGCTCCCGCAACGAAATTATAAACATGGTATTGGAATATGCTCTCAAAAATGCAAAGTTTATTGATTCTGCAAATGGTTAAGCTAATATATGAAAAAAAGGTACCTCTCTCGGTACCTTAACTTATTTATCCTGTTTAGTTTCACCAAAAATCTTTTCAACAAGCATCATTTCCTATTTAGACGAAGTGATGTCTCTTTGCTTTTCTTTTTCCACACATGAAGTATTTTAGCAGCCCTAGGATCACCCTCACGCTCAACCTGAACCTTTAGCTTAAAAACAAGGCCAGAAATTACAACTGCGTAAAGGGAAAATACAGCGGATCTATAATTACCGACTGCATAAGAAATCATAACTTCACGAAAATATTCCTTTGTTTTGGGTGTTTAATCCGTTCAGTAGCTAGATTCAAAGAAAAATCATCCTTGTTCTCTCCTCTGTTCAATAAATACTTACAAAAGCCAAAAATAGAATGCTTCACCTTATCACTCTCATAATTTTGGGCTTCCTCATACTCACTTACATATCTATAGGAAGGAATTGCTTTCATATCTGCTTCCTTCATTGCTTCGATAAGGAATGGTCAATTAATTTGTTACTTTTCTCCAAACTGTTCTACATACGAATCTTTTACTAGTTGAATGACTCTAGCATAATTTAAGGCACATTCCTTTAACATAGCTTCATCCATATCTTCGATATTATTCATAAGTTCAATAAGTTTATCAATTTCCAATACTCGATTCCGCATATCCGAATTTAGCAAATGAAATCCAGCGAATAAATGCGGTCTAACCTTTTGGATATATTCTGCTATATCCATCTGAAATTCAACATCTACTAACTGTAAGACACATGAAGCACCATCTTGCTCAAGAATCTTATTGTAAACTTGGAATTTCTTCTCAATGGTTTCTTTTCTTGTTGCTATTCTTGCCTGAAACCATGTAGTTGTAAATCCACCTGCTAGTCCTGCAATTGCACCTATCGCGCCTGAGATTACATTCGATAATCCTTCTTCCAACGTGATCGCTCCCCCTTTTCGCATTATGCAGCATGTCAAAATTTTTCATTCAATATATATTCCTATGTTTCATAATAGCCCTTACTTCGGCTTGTGTTTCTTGTACCTAAATTTCTTACGATTCCCCCTTCTATTTTGTCTTTCCAATAGCATTAACAGCAACATTACCAACTTCTCTTTACTAATCAATCACTGAATATGTCTTCCCCTATTATGAAGAACTAGTTATAATTACCTACATAGCATCCTAGCATATTCCAGTTGAATCGAGGTAAGGATTTTGGCAAAAACGTAAGAAAGAACTTTCATTTGTCGAACTCGCAATATAACCTTTAGTTGGCTTTTCTTTTGTACCTTACATTCAACATCACCTTCAACCAAGTACGGGACTTATCTTGGAAGTGCATGGCTAAATTCCCTTCTGGTTTTTATCATCGTCGTACTTGCAGTAAGTATCGGCCCTCGCATCTAATACCCACAAAAAAGCTAAAAAAACAACATCCACGAGATTGATAAGATGAGCGGTACGAAGTTCGAGCGATATCGCGAGCAGTTCTTCAAACGTCTGGGCTGAAGAATATTGGCTATGGAGCTATTCAGCAAGCCTATACGAGCAAGGTTGTATTTAGTTACACTAAAGCGCGGGTTATTTTGTGGCTCGTTAAGGTACAAAACGTAGGTATAAAAAGTTTATAAAAGGGGATGGGGATCATGGATATTTTACCAAAACAACGTGGTGTCTTTTTCATGTCTGATACACCAGACCAAAAATTAAAGGGAAGTTTATCTTTTTCCCAAGAAGACGGAGGCTTTTTAGAAATAGATGGAGTTTTTGATCAAACTCTAAAAAGAGTTTTTAATTATTCTGTGATTCATGGTGAACTTAGTGATGGAACATTAGTTACACTTTTTGATTGCCTAGTAAAGAGCTTTCCATCTTTTCAAACCTCAACTTCTAACTGTTCATACATTGTTAATTTTATTGTTGAAGGTGGGCAGTATTGCACAAAAGAAGAGGTTATCCTTCATTCACTAAAAATAGAATATTCAAATTTGAGTGATTGGATTATGATTCACGGATTTCAATTTAGTAAGAATTTTTCTGATAAAAAATTTTCTGTTGACTATACATTGCCTAAGCCAATAGAACTTTACAAAACATCAGAATATAATCTTTCTATTTGTTTCAGCGCATCGTTACCTCGATTAGAACATGTACAAAAAGAAGCTGCAATAACACAAGAAACTTACTTTTTAATCGAATCAGAATCAATGAAATTAGATGCCTCTCTTTCGATTAGTTACGATATTGAAAATTTTCTTTCATTTGCAATGATAACAAAAAGAAAAATAGCATATCCAAAAAAGATATATGGGACGACTAAAGATGACGCACGGATTCAAATTTATTATAAATTAGCAAGTAAAGATGATAAGGAAATTAGCTGGTTTGATATGTTGTTTACATACCCACAAATAAAGGAACAGTTTCCAAAACTAATTTCAACATGGTTAACCAAAGCAGATTTATTAAGACCTGTATATGGCCTATTTCTAGGAATAGTATATGAACCAAAATTATTAATTGAAAAAAAATTTTTGAATTTAATACACTCTCTTGAGGTTTTTCACAGAAGAACGAGATATGGTCTTGATTTGCCGAAGGAAGAACATGAAAATCGATTAAGATCAATTTATGAGCAATTGGTTAATAATGAGCATCTTAGTTGGCTTAAAGAAAAACTTATTTTCAGTAATGAAATTTCTTTGAGATCTCGATTACAACAGCTTCTTGCAGAATTTCCTATACTGGAGGAATATCTCGGAGATAAAAAAGATAAGTTTATTTCTAAAGTAGTTAGAACCCGAAATTATTACACCCATTACGATAAACAATTAGAGAAAAAAGCTTTAAAAGGAATTGACCTCTTTGAAATACAAAAAGAGCTTCAAATTTTGATATTGGGCTGTTTATTAAAAGAAATTGGATTCAATACTGATCTGACAAGTGAATTGATGGAGAGATATGCGAGAAGTATTGGAATTAAATTAAAATCAACTTCTGAAGAAGATTTACTAAAAAATGCAGATGAGTATCTGCAGGAACTTGGTTCGCCGACTGATAATTAAAGTGTAAAATTAATTAGTAATGATTAAATAACACTCGGATTTCATAATAAGGCGCTTTACTGGTTACCGTTAAGAAACCACGTGAAAGTGCCTGTTTTATTTGAAATGGGCAAACTGCTAGAGACCAACATCGTTCACTTCAAATAGAGGGTCTTCATCAGTTGAATAGGCTTCTCCTTACATTCCCAGGAATCCTCGGAATTTCTCATCTTCAAGTTGAAACCCTTCTTACCTTGCTTCCTTTAACGGTAAAATGATAAACTCATGCTGAAAACGGTATTGCCACCCCATTTTCTTCTGCTTCTTAATCCCGTTGCCTTTTTAAACGATTCCGTAGTAACAGATCCGTTTTAAACCGACTAATCCAGTTCTCCTTATCATGAATGATCGTTCGTACAAATCATGGCATCACCTTTATTCATTACCCAATTAACAAAAACATCCTTTTTGAATCAAACATCATTCTGTCTAATTGTATTGTTAAGCTTCTTGTTTAGCTTCCTAGCGCTGGCACATCATATAACTGCTTCAGGATCGACCTTTATGAAAAAGCATATCTGATTAAGCCTTGGGTTCGTTTTCCTTGTGCAAAATGCTCAAGTCAAGTATTCGAGCTATTTTTTTAGTATGTATTTCCAACAAACTAGTATTAGGGAAATGATTAAAACAAACACCAATATTCCAAATAATATAGTTAAAATTGAAGATATAATCAAAATATATTCCTCCCTGCTCAAATCAAATTCATTATAATTTTACCAAAACATAATTTAATTGTAAAATTAAACTTCCATATTTTTCTTAAATAGTATATTATATAGACATACCCTTCAATTTATGGCCATATTGTTGGTATAAATAATATTTGGGAGATGTTGATTTGAAAAAGATATTAATCACTTTAATGTCTGCTGTACTAACCTTAACCATTTCGTCTCCAGTATTCGCCTCAGAAAATTCCGCACACTTAAATTTTGAACAGTTCAAAACAGAATTACTTGAGGCTAAACTTGAAGGTAATGATAAACTAATTGAAAACTATATTGAAAATAATCCTGAATTGAGTGAACTGTACATTCAAAATACAGATGCCTTTGACTCAAATAAAGTTAATGAAAAACTAAAAAATGTAAAACTTGGACCGAATGATTCTGCTCTAATTGTAATGGATGATGATAGCTTCGTTGAAGTAACTACAACAACTAGACCTGTAATTGAGGAAAATGGCGCCATTTCTACTCAGGGCTATGAGAGAGACTACGACATGTCAGGGACGAAATGGAATACTGATTTCAAATATGAAGTTGGCGGTATAGCAACTCTGAAACAGACCGCGTACTATCAAATTGGTAGCAAGATGGATATTTATCAATATGATTACAGCGGTACTAAAGGTGCCATAGGCATTACTGTAAGCGTAAAACAATCTTTATCTGGAAATAAAACTAAAACAGCTACCTTAAAGGGTGATTATACAATTAAGGGTCTTGCCGTTACTCAGTACTACACCTTATATACTGAAATTGGCTTTATTAAGGCTTATTTAGAGGATGACGGATATTACTATGTGGACTATTACATTGATAGCTGGGCTTCTGGACAAGATGATTATTAATTAATATCAGATGAGATGAACCTCAACCTTACTTGCACTGAAGTTGTAGTTCATCTCCGATTCTTTCGGACTTACTTATTAAAACATTTTCCGACTTCACAGCATGAGTCCAAAGATTTAGCTCAGCGAAAGTTGTTAAAATTAGGGCATTTTTCTACCCAACTATTAATTAAATACCCCGTGGTCATTCAGTCACGGGGCTACATATCCTCAAATAACTCTTAATGTTGTGGCTAAAGTAATTAGCGCCGTTTTTTTGACCGTGTAATACTTTTGTCTCCCCCAGCCAAAGCTATTAATCAGAGCATCATCTATAGGCTCTTCCCTGCAAAAATACTTGGCTTCTACAAGCGATAACTGCTCAAAATCAAGTTCAAGTAGAGCTTTCTGCATTGGGTACATTCGCTCTTCTAAATCCTGCAGTTCTTGTTCCAATCGTTCGATTTTCTCTACAACCCTAATAAATGACGCTTCTATAGGATTATGAATACCTCAGCCCCCTGTCACTCCAGCAAGGTTTCCATAAGTTGCCGGTATATCCCTTATCACTAAAGCCACCAACCAATCACTGGTTGATGGCTTTTGCGTACTTTAATGAAGGCGAGTGGAGTTGTTAATATACTTTAAACTGCGATATCCCAGCCACTGCCTGACGGAAGGAGCCGCGAGAATAGTAGCGATATACCGTAACATGCAGAAGAAGAAAGGCAGATACGGTTACAGCGGCACTGGCCAGGCCGATTAGACCGTAGCCATAAGAGCTGTTGATATAATAGCTGTATGCAATCGTAAGGACTGCGGCATAAACAAATGGGACTCCAAAAATAACGCAGATTTTCCGATCAATCATCGTCTTCAGTTCCTCATCCAACAATCCAATTCGATGTAAGCTTCGGTACCGCTTGTTGTCGCTTAAGGATTCCATCTTCAATTTGAAGTGAATCATAGCGATTGCGAAGAAGTATAACAGCAGACAAGCATACAACACAACAAACGTTAGGAAATTGGAGCTTTGCTGCGCGGTTCGGTAAGCCGCTATTCGGGAACTAATCTGATAAAAACGGTCCTGCGGATCGCCCCCATTCAGTTCGTGCAGCTTCTTCGCCACATCCTCTACAACGCCTTTCGAATGCCGCCAATCGGCAAAATCATAAGCATGCAGAAACCCGCCGATTTTGTAGCTGTCACTTTGCGTAGCAATCCATGAGTAATCCTGCGAGTTGACCAGCAAAACTTGGTCGGATATGCTGTTGATCTGTCCAAACAAGGGGTCCATTACTGTGCCCTAAACAGAGAAGGTTCTTGCCCCTTCGAATGAATCTATCCTATTCGTTACATGTTCATACCCATCGTTGACATCGTAGGGATATACATAAAGGACCGAACCTTTCTGAACCCTGTAGCTCTTCAACAACAGCTTGTTAATATCAGCAACGTCAAAGACCGTGTTGTCATTGTTCCTGACAAATTTTATCTTATCCTCACGGACAACCCGATTATCATGAGCTTCTGCAATTTTCCGGACTTCATTATCTCCCAGCGGCTGATAGCTGCCTTTGATCTCCGTGTAGACCATATGGTACGGGTGATAGGTCACCGCATTATGTGTGAAGTTGGGGTAAGTTACCAGACTGAACATCATAAAGAACAGGATTGCAAAGAAAATCCAACTCGTCACAAAAAAGATGGTTCGGTTTTTGCGATAATAATATTTAATGTCCGACAGCAGAAAGAGCTGTTTTAGATAGGACTTAGGGCGCTTCCGCTTGTAGTAATCGATCAGTGCACTTCCGTTAAAAAAAATCAGCAGCGATCCCAGCACGCACACCAGTAAGCTGACGAACCAAATATTGCTCTGAATATGATAAAAGAAAACCATGATGCCAAAGGAAGCCACCGTTAACCCTGCGCCGACCGTGCACAGCCAGACCCCGGTACGCCCGCCGCTCTCCGTTTTATCGGTATATTTGATTTTCTCTAGTATGGTGCTCTTCAGCATGCCCAGCAGATTTACGGCCAACGACAGCATAAATATGCCTCCCGCATATAGCGCCGTTAGTTTATACGCTGTGAGAGAGACCATCATCGGGATGCCGTGAATTCCAATTCCATACCGGATAAATCCCCAGAAAAACAACAACAGCAGTGTACCCGCGCCCAGTCCGTATACCAGAAAGAGGATGCACAGCACCAGGTTTTCGACCAGAACCTGAACCCTAGCCTCGTTCTCCGTCATGCCAAGCGTCAGCAATATCCCGTACTCTTTCGACCTAACCTTCATAAATACACTGTGGGTATACGGAATAAACAGACAGCTGAACAGGACCACCAGCGCCGTCGGGGCGTAGATATTGCTCGAAATCATGGAATCGACTATTGTAGGGTTCTTAAAGGATTTATTGACAGATATGGCGATAAAGCTGTATAAAATCGCAACCGACGCCAAATTGCACAGAATAAACAGACGGTATTGCTGAATGTTCGCCTTGAACATTCTGAGGGCGAGCGTTCTCATACGCGACCTCTTTGCAGCACATCCAGAATTCGATTCATAAACTTCTCCTTATCGTCGCTTTGTCTGCTGATCTCACCCAGCACGGAACCGTCTTGCAAGAAGATCACCCTCTGACAGTGGCGGGCGGAGAAAAGATCATGCGTAACCATGAGAATGCTCGCCTCGCGGGTCTGATGGATTAGCTCGAAATAGGATAGAACCTTCTCAGAGGACTCAGAATCCAGATTCCCCGTAGGCTCATCGGCAAACAAAATCTCGGGATCTTTGATGATCGCGCGGCATATCGCGGCCCTCTGCTGCTGCCCGCCGGAAATCTCATAAGGATATTGATCGAGAATCGAGCCGATATCCAGCATCTCCGCCAGATGCTCTACCTCTGCCTCCCCCTCTTCCAATTTCTCCGTATTCTTGTCCAGAATCAGCGGAACCATGATGTTCTCTCGAACCGTCAGGCTGTTCAGCAGATTGAAATCCTGAAACACCATGCCGATATGGTTTCTCCGAAACAAAGAGAGTTCATTCTTCTTCATCGCACAGATATTGCGGCCGCTGATGAGGATATCTCCTTAATCGGATTTGTCGATGCCGGATGCCACGTTCAATAAGGTCGTTTTCCCGCTGCCCGAGGTTCCCATGATTCCCACAAATTCGTTGTTTCCCAGGACCATGTCCACGTTGTTTAGAGCCATGGTGTTCCGGTTCCCATGGATCCGATACTTCTTGGAGACCTGCTTCATTTCCAAAGCGTTCATAATCATCATCCTTCATGCTAATAAATTTCCCCTTTGATTCGGACGCTTCCATTGATTTTCCCTCATATATTCTAGAATACCTAGGCTAAAAGAGAGCCAAAAATTCAGAATTCCTCATTCGCCCATTAAAAAGTTGCTCTTGTTCTAATATACAAAAAATCCTCAACCTAATATAGATTGAGGATTTCACTAGATATAGAGGCGAACCGTGGCTATGCAAAACCACAATTCGCTGCAGCGTTATGCTTAGGTTGTTTGACGAGGTAGCTTGATGTTCTTATGGGAGGTCAGCAATTTGGAGAATTCGGGAAGGGGCCGTTTTTCTGCACGTTTTTGACGTGCCTTCTCATTTCTTGCATCTAACTTCGCTCTTTCTTCAGCTGACCTTACTTTGTATTTCTTGAGTTTACACTTTTGAACTATAACAGGACTCATGTCACAAGGAAATCGGCCAATTCTGGTAGTATGTATATAGTCAATACTTTCATTAGGAAGAACACACTTTTTGAGTTTTTCTAAAGAATCAACCATAACGTATTCTTCTCCACAATCAAAACAGTAAATACCAACTTCATCTTTCTTTAAATCACCGTTACAAAGAACACAAGTGAAGGTCATATATTCCCCCCTTATAATGACAATATTCCTACCAGTACCCCTACTCAATCGTTATCATCTGCTTTTTGCAAAATATTATATCATACAAAAAGCATAACCATAAGAAATGGTCATGCTTAGAACCACGAAGAACCCCTGTCCGAAGGCAACGCCACACAGGCTTCTACGGGTGTAGTGAAAGTTTTGATGTCACCCGAAAATCTTCACTTCGAGTTCCAATATTGCTGGGCAATTCTTTGTCCTTGATTAATTTTTGCCCACTGCTCAGCCTCGGTTAATTCATTACCACCATCACAAGAAGCAAATCCACATTGATGGGATAGCAACAATCTATCCTTGTCAATAATGCTCGATGCTTCATCAAGCAATCTGATTACACGCTCTTCATCATCAAGCGTATTCGTTTTAGATGACAACAAGCCAAGTACAATTTCTGTTTCCGGCTTATCCTTGAATACGGCAAGCGCCTCAAGTGAACCTGCGCGTTCATCGTCCCATTCCAGGAAGAAACGGTCATATTTAAGCTGCTTCAAGAACAGATTAGCAATTTTCACATATGAGCCGCCCCCCATATTACGGGAATCATAGTTGCCACGACAGTTGTGCGTCCACATTTTTAAACCTAAACGATGACCAAAATCAATCAATGTATTGTTAATGTCAATAAATTCAGTAGCAAGAGCTTGTACTTCCTCTTGATTGATATTTTCACCGGTATACGGAGAATTCGGGTTGTCATCCGCAAACAGTTCCCATAAGCAATCGTCAAATTGCAGAATTTTCCCTCCAGCAGCAGCAAATTCCTCCACAAATTCCTTATATGCCTTGACGAGGCCGTTTTTAAGCTCATGTCTATTTTTATAAACCGCATCTTTGCCGCCAATGTTATCCGACCATGACAACTCACCAAAAATATGTGATGGAGAAGGTACGCACAGCTTCGTTTCACGGTCGCCAGCAAGAGCTTGGAATTTTTTGAATATTCCAATAAAATGATGGTTTTTTCCGCTCAATTCACCTGTAATGCGCAAACCAATATCTTTTCGCGTCTCATATTTCGAACTTCCATCAACGTCACGGAAAAAATACCCATGATCCGCAATATAGCGGTTAATTCCTTGAAATCCCCAAACAAAATCCAGATGCCACATGGATTTGGAATATTCACCATCAGTAATAACCGACAAATCATGCTCAATTTCTTTTTCAATTACAGCCTGAATGGCCTCTGTTTCACACTGCTCGTAGCCCTCAAAATCTTGATAAAATGGATAGCTGATATCATCCCGATGTTCTATTTGTGTTTTATATTTTAATAGTTCAGACGGTCGCAACAAGCTACCTACGATTTGAAATTTGCTGCTCATTCAAAAAACCTCCCCGATCTGTCTCATGTTAAATCGTAATGCTTTGATTGTAGCATGGAAGAGGATTTTTTACGTAACACTCAAAAGTCATAACTAGCTATAGCTAATAGCTATAACGGGTAATCACTCCCTTATAGGCTTCTGCATATGATGGAGAAAATGAATGAATCTGAAATGGAGGTCACGACCATGAGCTTGCAACAGCAGGGACAACAAGAACAAACACTGTATCGAATGGATCCAACTACTAGGCATAACTTAAAATCCATTCAAGATCATATAGCAAATATATGTAACAGTCATGTTAATACACTTGTTCGAGTGGAGACCGTAGATGGCGATGTTTTTGAAGGATTACTTATCCAATGCGAAAGGGGAATTCTTTACTTAAGACTACCCAGCCATGAGACTAGTCGAGGTTTTGTTCCTGGTTTCCAAAATGATTTCGTTTTACCCCTAGTGTTGTTCAATTTACTCGCCATTTCATTATTATAGGCCTGATCAAACCTAATCCTCTAATTAAGGAGTGAAATCTTATGGCATTTACACCGCCTTTTGGACCACAAGGAACACAGCGGCCACCATCCGCCCCTCCTCCACAATTCATACCACCGCAACCTGCTGCTACAGCGTTCGCCATCGACCCCGGAGCTATTGCCGGTTGTTTATTCCGCAACACATTTGTGTGGCTGAGAAATGGGAACGCGTTCTGGTTCTTCCCAACCTTTGTAGGACGTACATCCGTTGCGGGTTTTAGATGGACCGGTCGAACATGGGTGTTTACTGGAGTCGATCTAAGAAGCATTGTGTCGTTTACTTGTTTTTAGAGAAGAAAAATGCTAGCCCAGCACCTTATCGGTGCCGGGCTGTTGTTTTCTAAATTCACCGTTTCATTTCATGCTACAAAAATCCATTGCGTTCAGTTCCCCGCCTACGCGCCGCAGCATTTCTTATACTTCTTCCCGCTTCCGCAAGGACAAGGATCGTTGCGTCCTACTTTATTCGGATTAGTATAAGGTATGCTCAGGCTACCTTGGAGTTTGGGGCTGACAAACATTTGTTCCAGTTCCTTCTCACGCCTGGCCAGCCGCGCTTCTTCCATATCAAGCTCCTTCTTCCATTGCGGTAATGAAGGATGCGGCGTGTTTGAGATTACGCAGTAAGCATAAATCGACTCCGTAAGGCTCATTAGTCCCCGGTCGTAACCTCCTTCCACCATCGCCTGGACTAACGGAAGGCCCTTGCTTGATCCTAGCTCGCATAGACCATCCGCCAACCTGGTCGCATAGGTAAGATTCTGTTCTTCCGGCAGCAGCGTTAGCAATGCCTCTTCCGAGGCGGACAGCTTGATTTTACCGAACACATCGGAAGCATACAGCCGGAAATATTCCCCGTTAGCAGCAAAATACCGGTCGGCCAGCGTCGTCACAACCGAGGTTGTCCCGATATGAACAAGCGCCTCTACAGCCTTCTCTGGAAGCCAATCATCCTCCGCTCCCAATAAGCCGCACAACAAAGGAATGGCCGCTTCCAGCTTCATTGCACCCGCCAGCTGAACAAAATAGGCGGTTTCATAGCTTAAGTCCTCCGGATTATAAGCATCCAGCTTCTGCAGTACAGCATCGGGATCGATACACGTCCGACGAGACAACTCATTCACGATTTCGTCACCATACGTTGTATCAAACTCATTTACAAATTTATCGGTGGTTTGCTCAATAAACAATTGGAAGGCGCTTACTAGTTCCTGATCGTCCATAATCGAAAGATTGCGCTTTTGCTGCACCCGTTTTTTCCAAAGCGGATCTTTATCGATGAACTCCACAAAGGGCTCCAACAACTGGGGATCGCTATGATACAACATATTCTTCAAGTGGAATTTCGTATTATCATCGTATGCCGTTGACTGACACAAGGCCAGCAACTCGCGGATCGTCTCTTCGGTTTGCGGGAACTTATATCCACGGAACAAATGAACTTGGGCCTGCTTAGATTGCTTCAGTTTTTCTAACAAAAGCGGCATTAAAGCAGTATCATTTTCATATAAAAAGCTGTCTTCAAAATATCTAAGAGCGGTATTGCTTACAATATGCTCCGGATGCAGGATATAACTCTTTACTTGTTCAGGATGGAACATAAACATTTCCCTTTCTTATCATAAATCGTCATTTTGCTGCAGTCTACATACGATTATAGCACATCTAAGGTAACGGTCACTTACCGCAAGCAAGTATGATATCCAAGTTCACATCCATCCATATTGAGATTGTTAACCATGATTTATACCGCTTCAGCGGATACGGCGGCGCGGCTGCAGCGTGTAATAGAAAAATGAGTTCTGTCATCGTGACAGAACTCGCTGAGTATTATTACTAGACTTCTAAAGCTCTCTTTTAAGCAAGCCACACCTTCTCTTGCGTGGGTTGATCTCCATGATACGTTTCATAATGCGACTGATCGGGCGCATGGAATTGTGCTTCAACTGGCTTTGACGACGGCTGATAGGACTCGTCCACATACATGATTCTACGCTGAATTTGCATGAGCCCGTTCACGACGCGAAGCGCAATCCAAAAAAGTACAAGACCAACGCCTACGTATAGCAGATATTGCTGATTATAAGTCCAATCGATATGAAAATAACGAAACAAGTTGTTCTCCAGAATATCCAGCTGCATTTCATTCATTAAAATGATATGCACGACGGGAAGAGCAATAAGTCCGAGTCCTAATGCAATAACCGTCACCATCACAACGAAAAAGACAATGCCTGTTATAAATCTAAGTAATACGAGCATCAGATTTCTAATGAATAGTCCACCGTCAAACCCCTTCACCATTCGCTTCAACCAATTCTGCCCAACTTCAGGCTGTAGATGGTTTGGAACCGAAACAGGAGGAACCGGTAAACCTAAAATATGGCGAATTAGGCTTTGTTCAAAATTTACAATCCCATTCAACAGCTTAGCTACTCCAAAAAACAGCGGTATCCCGATAAATATCGGAGTCAAACCGATGGATAGGGCAAGCCCCGTGATCGCTAGTGTCAAATAGATTATCCCTAACGGGAGTGACAGCAATAAATAGAGAATCGTCGCATAGGTTTTGGGATTAAAAAGCACCCAATTCACCTTACCCGCCCGCGCTATTGTCGTCGCTTCTACTGCTTTCAATTCAAACACTCCTTTGGCTTCATAAGTCACGCTCTGAGTTATAAACCCATTATAACTACCTTATTTGCCCGGCATAACCGTCTTAGGGGGGTGTCTGAACCTGGACTTTAGGCTAGGGTTGGGGGGAGATTCACTAGCGAACGAAAGACGGATACAGGTTTCATTGAAGCGATGGAACTCTCAAAAAAAACCGCAAGCCCTGGGGAGAAATCCCTTACGCTTGCGGTTTCTTTCATACTAGCGGCAACTTCAGCTATCTTAAATTAATAGTGGCCTTGTCCTTATCTTTTGCCAGGTTTAGAATCAAACCATCTTCTGATTTAGCTACTTCGTCAGGAACTTCCATTACAACAAAGCCGGTTTTTGAAGACAGTGGCTTAACACTTTCTTTGCTAAGGTCCTTATCTATCATCGTGATCGTATATGTATACTCATATTTGTCCTTAAATATCGCCTTCATTTCGACTCCGCCAATCATTGACGTAAAGTTGTCTGCTTCCGTTCCTTCATTGGTAACCGTATAATTTAAAATTAGAAACTTATTGCCCTCGTCCGCACTAGAAGAAAAGTATTCATCACTGACTTTTTGATTGAATTCAAAGGAGTCCAGCACAACTTCCCAATTGCCCAAATTGAACTTGTCCCCTACTTTGTAAGCAACCTCTTTCGGCTCTTCAGGCTCCTTAGCCGGTTCTGCTGTATCAGCGTCACCTGTTTGCTCATTATTTACGTTCTCTGCAGCGCCTTGATCCTTTACAGAGTTATTAGCATTCTGCGTTCCTGTTGATGCAGGCGCAGTACTCGCAGTACCTCCACATGCAGTAACCAGTAATAACAGTGCCAAAAGTAACATTCCCAAACTAGTTTTTCTCAAAACTCTACTCCCCCTTTTCTACATATTACCACATATTACGAGTTTTTTGGTTCCTAGGTTTCATTTTTTTCAACATTCTGCCTTTCGCTCGTCCCAAATTTCATCAAAAATAAGATGCAAAAAAAGCGACCAATCACGGTCGCTTTTTCTCATGCTAAATATGAAGGCGAGGGGAATCGCCCCATCTAGTTTTTCGTCTGATTAGGGCTTGTATTCGCTAGGACCGGCAGCATTTTCTCGCCTTTCTCCATGAAGGAATTGCATTGGGCACACTTTGGCTGAGCCAAAAAAACGAAGTTATCCCTCATCCATCCGTTGCACTTTTCATTGGTGCATGACCATATCATTGTCATTTCCTCTGGAAGATCACTCGTTAGTCTTTTCCGTGAATAGTACAAGTGGCGTCCTTCTTTCTCTCCAGGAATAATGTGCGAAAAAAAAGCCCCAACACGAGGTTTGGGGCTTTGCAATAGCAGTCTTACTTACAGTTTAACAACATTTTCGGCCTGAGGGCCGCGATTGCCTTGTACGACGTTAAATTCAACGCGTTGTCCTTCGTCCAACGATTTAAATCCGTCGCCAACAATCGCGCTGAAGTGCACGAATACGTCACTGCCGCCTTCAACCTCGATGAAACCAAAGCCTTTTTCTGCATTAAACCATTTTACTGTTCCTGTTTCCATGATTCATTACCTCCACATGTTCATTTTGATATCCTTTAAAATTTCCAAAAAAAATCACATATTATACAAGGTTACACCCATTAAAATTATAACCCTCTACAATATGTGACTTCAGGTCGAAATTCCAATGAACTAATTATAGCACATCTGAAGTTGGTTTACAACTTTCCATACTGCTTAGCTATTTAATCATAAAAAAATGCAAAAAAGCGACCTGTCTCGGCCGCTTTTTCAGTGGTACATATGGAGGCGAGGGGAGTCGAACCCCTGTCCGAAGGCAACGCCACATAGGTTTCTACGGGTGTAGTGACAGTTTTGATGTCACCCGAAAGCATTGCGAAGCAATGCTAGCATCGTAAGCGATACTCGGACTCCCTGTCACCGGATTCCCTTCGGGTCAGCCTGATTATCTTCTTCCGCCAGCCCCAGGCGGAGACCAGACGGCGTATCCCACTAAAGTTGGGCCCTATTCCCGGCACATGGGCGATGCAGAGATAGAGCTAGCACGCAGGTTATTAAGCTGCGAAAGCTAAGTTGTTGTTTTGTTTGCCGTTTAATTGGCTTTAGCGTTGATAAAGCGGACGCGTCCCCACTACCCGCTACCCATGCTCGATCTACCCCCGTCGAATCCAAAAAACGCCCCCGAATTTTGAATTAAACGGCTGAGCATGGAGTGCTGTAATCACACTGTTGTGATACGAACTGCATTTTGTGTTACGAACTTAGTATAGCACATTTTGTGCGTCAAATGGCTTGTAGGTTGCTGGAAACTCAACTAAGTTAGGGAATTTTATTGTACCAATTCACCGTAAGGAAAGCAAGCTCCATAACACCTCTATTATGAACGCAGCCCACAATATTAAATATGACTCTGACTTCCACGTCAGAGCGATCCCCCTTCTTTCATGGGCCGAAGCACCGAGAACATCGGCTCTTTCCAATCTGTGAACGCTGCTCTAACGGACACCAGCGACCTTATCCGCCCATTTCCCGGGTATTTCCCAGCCTAACGGACACACATGACTCTATTTGGCTCAAAACCAGTTCATCCTGGCCGATTTGAGATAAATAAGGTCATCTGTGTCCGTTACATTTTGCGAACCTCCGTTTTTCCGAAAATAACGGCTCTGGTGTCCCTTAGCCTCCCGATTTCTCTTCTCCTCCCCTCTCTACCTGCACATCGCCCTCTACACCGCCGGAAAATCAACAAATTCTGAATATAATCCCCAAAAAAACCTCAGACTCACCATGAAACCATGGTTAAATCTGAGGTTTTCATCATTATATAGGGTTAACTAACGAGCCACCTTCTGCTTCTCCCGCAGCGCCCGCTGGATATCGCGCTGGGCGTCGCGTTTGGCGGCGGAGTCGCGCTTGTCGTATTGCTTTTTCCCTTTGCCCAAGCCCAGGAGCAGCTTCGCGTAGCCGTTGCGGACGTAAATCTTCAGCGGCACGATCGTGTAGCCTTCCTGCTTGGACAACCCGAGCAGCTTGCTGATTTGCGCTTTATGCATCAACAGTTTGCGCGTCCGTGTCGGGTCGATCGGATTAAACCGGTTGCCCTGCTCGAACGGGCTGATATGCATGTTGTGGATATGGATCTCGCCGTTCCGGATCGTTGCAAACGCGTCCCCGATATTCACGCGGGCATTGCGGATTGACTTAATCTCCGTCCCGGTGAGCACCATCCCCGCTTCGTAGGTATCTTCGATGAAATAATCATGGGAAGCTTTTTTGTTTTGCGCCAGTACCTTGCCATCATTTTTCTTGCCCATGTTCATCCTCCTCCTGAAGCCCCACGGGGCAGTGTTTACCAGACATTTATTGTATCAACTCCGGCGGTTAAAAGCAAGAATGCTCACCCCCGGACCTTACGAATCAATACCGAACACAACAAGGCAAGCGAAAGAACGCCGGCAAACACTAGAAAAGGTAAAGAAGAGCGATTCATCTCCAATAAATTGGCCGTAAGAATCGGACCCGCGCTCGCCCCAGCGAATAACACAAAAGTATATAAGGATGTCGCAACCCCTCTGTTCCCGCTCCCGATTTCTCCGATCAGCGAAATCAGCGAAGGCACGGTCACGGCAATGCCGGCCACGAACGCGACGCTCGTCACGGCATAAACTACCACCGACTGAACAGAAGACATCATGACCAAAGCCGCGATCGAGCA
This sequence comes from Paenibacillus oralis, assembly GCF_003863965.1. Taxonomy (GTDB): domain Bacteria; phylum Bacillota; class Bacilli; order Paenibacillales; family Paenibacillaceae; genus Fontibacillus; species Fontibacillus oralis. Next base: position 2,142,295 of record NZ_RRCN01000001.1, on the reverse strand, counting down.
AATGAGTCCGGTGCGAAGCACGGGCAGCATCCCCCATTTACGGCACATCCGCCCGGCAAAGAAGGAAAGAAACATCCCGAGCATGCCCAGCGAGCGCACGCCCAGAATTTCCATCTCGCTCAGCGAATACGGCGGTTTGCCGAGAAAGGCGCCCATCGCGCTGTACATGCCCACAAAGCAGAGCAGAATCGTCACCGTAATGCCATAACATAACAAAAGATTTCGATTCGACAACACGGCATACCACCGGCGATCCTGCCCCAAGCGGCCTTGCCGCACCTGTTCCGCCGGAACAGGCGGCAGCCAAACGATCACGAGGCATAATAGCGCAACATAACCAAGCGCCAGCAGCCTAAACACCCAAGGCCATTCCAGCAGCGCGGCAAGCGAGCTCGCCCAAACCTGCCCAAAGATCCCCGCCATTAAAAAGCCCGAGCTAATAAATCCTATAGCCGTCACTCTTTGCTCCACGGGGAAAACCTCTCCCGCATAAGTTAAGGCCACGGGCGAAAATGTCGCGGCCGCCGCCCCCTGCAAACATCGCAACGCGATCAATCCTCCGAAGCTTTCCACAAATCCCAGACACGCGGTGGCCAGAACCAACACGGCAAGCCCCGCGACGATTACTCTTTTTCGGCCAAGCCGGTTCGATAAAGGACCATAGACCAGACAACCAACGGCAAAAAACAAGGAAAAAGCGCTCCCCGCCAAAGCCGATTCACTTGTCCCGACGTGAAATGCCCCGGCAAACACGGGAAGAAGGGGGACCGTAACATATAAGGAAGACAGGATGAGCAAGGCGGCCCCAAATAACAGCCACCGGATCAGCGTGTAATTGGTGTGAACCCATGGCGGGTTATCCATTCTAGTTTTCATAGGCGCTCCTATTATTCAAAAATAATAAAAATGAGTAGATCATCAGATGTTTGATCGTAGGATCGTAATTAAGAATACGCTCGTTTTAGAGTTCATGTCAAGGATATATGTCAGGTTTTATAACACAATCCTAAAAAACTTCTTGTTTTTCGACATTTTTCCGCATATAATGTGAACCAACAAATGAAAACAAGTAGTTAAATTTTCACTCAATGTAATATTACCTAACACAAAAGGAGGCGGCACATCATTACTCACATCGAATTCAAAGCCATACCCCGGCGAAAATTGGTCGATGAAGTGTTGGATCAAATGCAAACACTCATCCGGTCGGGCCGTTACAAAAGCGGGGACAAGCTACCGCCGGAACCCGAATTGATGAAGCTGCTCGCGGTGGGGAGATCCACCGTCCGGGAAGCGGTCAAGGTGTTGACGCATGCCGGTTTGCTGGAAGTGTGCCAAGGAGACGGGACCTATATTCGCTCCTCTTCCACAGGTCTTGCCGCAGTAAGCCAAACCCTAACTCCGAAGAACTATGCTCATATTCTCGAGGCGCGCAGGATTCTCGAAATCGAAGTTACCGGACTAGCCGCCTTAAGAAGAACGGATGCGGATCTTGAAGTGATGCGCTCTTTTCTGAATCAACGAAACGATGCGCTGGAGAAGGGGCGGTACGCGGAATACGTTGAAGCGGATATTTCCTTTCACATCGCGGTGGCCCAGGCTGGCAAAAACGAAGTTCTCCTGGAAATGTACAAGGTCGTGGCCGAAAGCTTGAAGGAAATGCTCAGCCAATTGATTCTGGACACACGGCAGTACGAAGATAACACGGTTTACCATGAAGCGGTTTATGCCGCCATTGAGGCGGGAAATAGCGATGAAGCCAGAAAATCCGCCATTCAGAATCTCGACGCGGTCCATCGCTCTCAAGTTTACCATTTCTAAACATCTGATGATCTCTTCTTTAATAACAAACATCCGATGATATGTTGAATTGCTCTGTTCGAAAATAAAACCTAGGGGTGAATAAGCTATGAATCATGAGCACGAGAATAACGAAACTTTGCAAGTCGGCATTGAGGAGAAACTCTCCATCGGCGCCAATCTGACCTACGGTTTTCAGCATCTGCTGGCGCTTACAGGCATCTTTCTTTTCCCGGTATTAATCGGCCAGGCTTTGAACCTGGAGTTTCAAACGATAGGTTATTTGATTCAAGCCTGTTTCTTGACGACAGGGCTCGTGACGATTCTGCAATCGGGAAAAATGCTGCGGCTCCCCGTCGTGCAAGGGCCGACCGCCGCGTTTTTCGTGGCCGTGCTTTCCGCAAGCGCCAGCGTCGGCTTGGGGACGGCCTTCGGATCGATGGCGGTGGCGGGCATCATTTTTATGCTCCTCGCCCTACCGATCCGCAAATTCGGTCTAATCGGCCATATTAACAAATTCATCGCCCCGCCGATCGTTTATGGCACGCTGCTGATCATCATCGGCGCGCAGCTCGCCGACATCGGCCTTAAAAATTGGTTCGGCAGCGCGAATATGGGCGTCAATTTCGCCGCCTCCATCATCACGGTCGGCTGCGTGCTCGCCTTTATGATTTTTGGCGGCAACACGATCCTGCGCCGGGGCGCACTCCTGTGGGGGATTATTGCCGGAACCTTGTTTTTCGCGGTGTTCGGCAGCGTCGATTTCTCGGCGGTGGCCACGGCCGGCTGGTTCCGTTTGCCGGAGATTTTCCCGTTTGGTTTCGGCGTTTCCATCCCCGTCGTTATTCTGATGCTGCTGGCTTTCCTGCAGGCTTCCGCGGAAGCGGTAGGCATGTATACCCTGCTGACCAAATGGGGGAAACAAGAACTCGACAGCACCCGGGTTAACCGCGGTTTGTTCGGTGAATTTCTCGGCTGTACCCTGGGCGCCGTCTTTGGCGGGCTGGGCACAACCTCTTACCCGGAAAATATCGGTATCGTCCGCGTCTCGGGCATCGGCAGCCGCTATGTCACCATGACCGCCGGCATCATGGCCGTTATTTTGGGCCTGATTCCCAAAGTCGGCTTGTTTATCGCCTCCCTGCCCAGCGCCGTTTTATCCGCGGCTTCCACGATTTTGTTCGGCATTATCGCCATCAGCGGGATTCAAATGGTCAGCAAGGTTAAGTGGGATGAACTGAATCTCGCCGTCGCCGGCTCCTCCTTTATTATCTCGCTCGGAACGATGTATTTGCCCGCCGAGCTTACAGCCGGCTTGCCGCTGGCTATCCAGAGCGTCGTCACCCAGCCGATGCTGGTAGGTGTAGTTATGCTGATCGTTTTAAACACGGTAGTTAATGTATGGATTCGTCCCGTGCTCGAACGGCGCGCGTCGGCAAACGGTTCACAGGACTCCATTCCCACAGAGGCCGCCTGACGCGGCATATTCAATCCGACTTATAAGGAGAGTGTTTCTATATGAGCTTGAAAAACAAAGTAAAATGGGAGATGGATCCCGCGAGAACAGCCGTCATTGTAGTGGATATGCAAAACGTGTTCTGCAAACCGGACGGAGCGCTTTATGTGCCGCGGACCGCAGGGATCGTCGACAACATCCGGCAGCTCACCGGCGCGGCCAGAACGGCGGGCATGCCCGTGATCTACCTGCGCCATATCGTCCGGGGAGACGGCAGCGACACCGGAAGAATGAAAGACATGTATCCGAATGTGAACGAGATCCTGAAACGCGGCACCCCCGGCGTAGAAATTATTGAAGAATTAACCCCGCTCCCCCAGGATATTATCGTTGATAAGCTGTTTTACAGCGGTTTTCATGATACCGATCTGGATACGATCCTGCGGGCAAAAGATATTAACACGATCATCATCTGCGGCACCGTAACCAACGTTTGCTGCGAAACGACCGTCAGAGACGGGGCGCACCGGGAATATAAAGTAATCTTTCTAAGCGACGCAAACGCCGCCATGGATTACCCGGACATGGGCTGGGGGGATATTTCCGCCGAGGAAATCCAGCGCGTAACGCTGACCGTCATCGCTTACGAATTCGGTCAAGTCAGTTCAACCGCCGAGGTTCTTAACGAAATTGACACGAAAACAAAAGCGGCCCGCTGATGGGAATCAGGGGCTCTCAATCTCAACGCAGCAAATGCATTCATCCGGCAGGGTGAGTGCTTTTTTTATTTTCCGCCGTTCCCTACGCTCTTAACTCCCTCCTCACGCCTTCCCCCGCGGCAGCTTGTCGGCATACCTCGCCCGCAGCTCGCCCAGATATTCCAGCTTGGACAGCACTTTTTCCTTATTGAACAAGCCGATGCTCAAAATCATCTGTTCGATCAGCAAAAGCGGCGTGACCATGGAGTGGAACTCTCCCATTTCGCCCCGGCTGACGTAAAAAGCCGCCTCCACCTGCGCCCCGTACCGGAACTCCTCGCGATCCGTGATCATCACAGCCGAGCAGCCCACCCGCTTTACGCAATCCAGGATCACCTCGGTTTCGGGAAGCAGCCGGGTGAAATTGAACAGCAGCACCACGTCCTCCCGCTGCACATGCGCCAGCGACTCCAGCAGCTCATGCCCGCTGGCCGCCATCATCCGCACCGACATCCCAAACCGGGACAAGCGGTAAAACAGCAGGTCCCCCAAAGCCAGCGCCGGCCCGGGCGCGTACACGTAAATCCGCCGGGCCCCGGCCATCAGCGAAGCGGCCAGCTTCAGCTCCTCCGGGTCCGTCTGCTCCGCCGTTTCCCGCAGGTGGACCAGCGATTGCTCCAGCATCTGCAGCGGCAGGCTGGCCGGATCCATCTGCGAAATCGTCTTCTCCAGCTTCACCGCCGGGGGCGTGTCGGCAGCAGACCGCAGCTTCAGCCTGAATTCTTTGCCGTTCTCGTATCCCGCCGCACGCCAAAACCTCGACACCGTGGCGATGCTGGTGCCAATCCGGTCAGCAATCTCCTGCTCGGTCATAAACAGCACCTCGTCCGGATGCCGTTCGATGAAATCGGCGATTTTCAACTGGCCGGGCGAAAACCCGGATTTATCGGCAAACACTTGATTGCGGGTCAATGGCATAGCTATCAGCTCCTTGGGTCTTTTTTGGCGCGTTCCTCACTCTATCCTACCAGCATTTTGTTATGTAAATTTAATTACATTATTTTCATCGTGTAAAAAAAAATACAATACGTTGACATACAACTCTGCTTCTTTTAATAATCCGGTTCTACACTAAAAGCATGCAAACCCAATTCAGATTCAAGGAGGTTTCCCTTCATGTCACGCAAAACCCTCTACACCCTCTCGTCTTCGCAAAAAATGATGATTTTCGTGCTGTCGATGTCGCTGTACGGGCTGTCCAACATGTTCACTGAGCTCATCCCTTCGCTGCGGCTTGGTCCAATCGAACTGTCCGTCGAGTATTTCGCGTTTATCCCGCTCACCTTGTGCATCCTGTTCCATCCTTTTTATGCCGCTGTAGGCGCGGCGCTGGGCGAAGTCATCTTCGGCGAGCTGATGCTCGGGCAATTCGGCGGTCTGGGGGAGCTGGAAAAATTCCTGACCTTCTCGTTTGCCATGTACGTCGCCGGCCGGATGGTGCGCAACCCGCAAAACCGCCTGCAGGTCGGCACCGCCGCGATCACGGGCGTCATCATCCATCAATTGTGCAGCAGCCTGGTGGATATCGGCAAAGTCTGGATCGGCGTGGAAGAATTCGAAGCCGTGCCGGGCCTGGCTCAAAGCGTTGTGGTCGTCGAGGGCGTCGGGTTCCTGAACGACGTGCTGTTTTCCGGGATTCTTTTTGCCCTGCTTCCGACCTTGTATCTGGTACCTAGACTTTATGGAAAAATCGAACCCCTGCTCGGCATCAAACCCCGCGACAAAAACACCAAATACGAAGCAGCCGGCGTCATTACGCCCAAGCTGGTCATCACCGGCATTGTGCTGGCGCTCGTAGCCTTTGGCGCCGAGTCCTTGTCAGAGACCGACTGGAATCTGGGCGAATGGGACAGCGGACTGGCCGACCGGATGGGTTCGGGCGCAATCTGGCTGAGCATCGCCGCAGCCGCGGTCGTCGCCATCGTCGTTCTGCTCATCATGCGGGCGAAAAAATCGCGCAGCTCGCAAAACAGCGACACTGAGAGCTTGCCTTATGCATAACGGGTTTCAAGCCAAAGCCGATACCGCGCTGGCCGCCGAAATCCGCGGCGTCTCCTTTACCTACCCGGGTTCGGAGCAACCGGTGCTGAACGAAGCCTCCCTGACGATTGAAAAAGGAAGCTTCACGGCGATCATCGGCGGCAACGGCTGCGGCAAATCCACGCTTTGCAAACTGTTCAACGGCCTTATCCCGCACTATTATTCCGGGGATTTTGCTGGCGAAGTCGTCATTAACGGCGTTTCCGCCCAGGGAAAAAGCGTAGCCGCCTTGTCCCGCATGGTCGGCTACGTCTACCAGGACTTCGACAACCAGCTCGTCCGGCCGACCGTTCTCGACGAGGCTTGTTTCGCCCCGCTGAATTATGGACTCGCCGATTATCGGGAGCGGGCCCAGCGCGCCCTCGACTTATGCGGGCTTGCGCCTTTGCAGCACCGCTACATCTGGGAGCTGAGCGGCGGGCAAAAGCATCTGCTCGCCCTGGCCGGGGCTTTGCCGCTGGAACCGGACCTGCTGATCGTCGACGAGCCGGTTTCCCAGCTCGACCCCAGCCACGCCCGCCAGGTGTATGAGGTATTGCGTCAGTTAAACCGTGATCACGGCAAAACGATCATCGTCATCGAGCATCACACCGAATTTATCGCCGACTACTGTGGCGACGTCTGTCTAATGGAGCAGGGCCGCGTGCTGTGGAAGCTGCCGGCGGGCGAGGCGCTGAACCGCCGGCACGACCTGGAGCGGCTCGGCATTCAGCCGCCTGAAGTTACCCAGGCGGCCGCCCGGTTGCGGGCTATGCTGGAGGAAGGGGACGCCGCTCATACTCATACTCATGCCGATGCTGGTTACCCGATTACAACAGGAGACGCGGTGAAGTATTTTACCGGCTTGCTGCGGGAACATGGCGGGGCAGGCAGAGATAGCAAATTTGCCATACAAGAGGCGGTCTCCAAACCTGCGGGCACGATAAAGGCTCACGGCTTAGCGGAGCAATCAAAGGCCGACGGCTTACCGGAGCAACCCCAGACCGTGGCCCAGACCATCATCCGCTTCAACCAGACTTCGTTAAGCTATCGGACTATCCGCAAAACGGAACATACGGTGCTGCACGGGATCGATCTTGCCATCGCCGAAGGCGAACGGATCGCGCTCGTCGGCAACAACGGGGCGGGCAAATCGTCCCTGCTGAAGCTGATCGCCGGGATCGCCAAACCGTCGGCGGGCGCTGTCGCCGTGCTAGGGCAGGACACCCGCAGCACCCCGATCGAGCAGCTGTCGCGGCAGGTCGCGTTCGTGTTTCAAAACCCGGAGGATATGTTCATTGAAGATAACGTGCGCAAAGAAATCGCCTATTGCCTAAAACGCCGGAAATACCCCGATGCCGATACAAGAGTCGTCCACATGCTGCGCAGCTTCCGGCTGGAGGAACTGCAGGACCGTGACGCCCGCTTGCTGAGCGGCGGCCAGCAGCGCCGCGTGTCGCTGGCGATCGGCGCGGCAGTCCGGCCCGCGGTCATGCTGCTGGACGAACCGACGGCCAACCTCGACCTGGCCACCCGGGAGGAGCTGCTGAGCACACTGGCCGAGCTGGAGCAGCACGTGCGCACGGTGATTATCGCCACGCACGACATGCAGCTGGTGAGCCGGTGGGCAACGCGCGTCATCGTCATGCACGAAGGGGCCGTGCTGGCGGACGGAACGGCGGCAGATATTTTCGCCAGCCCGGACCTGATCCGCCGCGCCGGTCTGGCCCTTACGCAAAGTATGGAGCTGTCCGACGCGCTTGGGCTCCGTCCCGCGTGCAGCTCCCCGGCAGAGTTGGCCGGCCGTTTATATCAATCCATTACAGGAAAGGAGACTTTAGCGCATGCAGCTCGTCCGCAACTGGTTTAACAAAATCTCGCTCGACCGGATTCAGCTGGAGCTGATGAACACAGCTTACGGCAGCGGCCACGCCTCCCTGTCCCGGCTCGATCCGCGCGGGCTGCTGATTTGGTATCTTTTTTTCGCCATCATCCCGTGGTTTATGAACAGCTATCTCATTTTGGCCGGGATGTGCCTGTTTATGATCGTTACGACCGTGTTGTCCCGGGTCACGCCGTTCATTATTATCGTACTTTGCCTCGGACTGATCGGGCAGGTCGGCTGGCTGTTCATCATCTCGCTGTTTTTTGGCGGGGACATCTCCTCCGCCTTGCCGCTGCTCAAGCTGACGATGAAGCTGTCGATCGTGTCGCTGGCCAGCATCACGGTTTTTTCCGGCATGGATCCGGAGAAAATCAGCGACGGCCTGCTTGCGCTTGGCATGCCCGCCGCTTTTTCGTTCAGCTTGTCCTATGGTTACCGCATTTTGCCGGTGCTGTTCGAGGAATTCCGCAATGTGCTGCTGTCCTACCGCCTGCGCGGCCAGGCGCCGGAGCGCAACGGTCTGCTCTATTGGCGGCTTGGAGCGTATTATCTGAAGCTGCTCGTTTACGCCTTTTTCCCCTTGATGCTGGCGACCGCCAAACGCTCCCGCACCACGGTGGAGGCGCTGGAGACGCGCGGTTTTTCCTACGGGATGAAAAATCCGCGCTCCAAAAAGCTGAAATTATCCCATCTGCGCATGAAAAAACAAGACCTGTGGTTTCTGTCCGGCTCAGCGGCGTACGTCGCCCTGTTGTTTTGGATCGGTTGAGAGTGAGGACCTCTAGAATGCCAATCCTGGCACAGACCGCCAGTATCCCATTAGAACGCACATTAAATAAGGAGTGTCATCCCATGCGAATCGACCTGCATACCCACGCCAAGCTGTCCAAAGCCACCGACTTCTCGCCGGCTTATTACGAAGAAATGCTCCGCGAAGCCGCGGCGAACGGACTGAACGCTTTGGCTTTGACCGAGCATTTTAACACACGCCATTTTTTCGAAGTCTATGAGAGCCTGGACCAGCTTTATCCTTATAACGGAGAGTACTATGAAGCGGGGCCGCTAAAAATATTCCCCGGCATGGAGGTGGATATCCGCGAAACCGGCCACATCCTGCTGATCGGTCGCAAGGAGCTTATTCTGGAGGTGCGGCGGAAGCTTGACGACTATACGGAAAAAGACGCCTTCATCCCCTTCGCTGATCTCATGACGCTGGCGGAAAGCTACCCGCTGCTCAAAATCGGGGCCCATCCGTTCCGCGAATCGACGCCGCTGCATCATTTGGACCGGTCGCAGCTCCAGCGTCTGGACGCTTTTGACCTGAACGCCAAAGATATGTACGAATACGGCAACGAATTAAACCGCGCCAACGTCGAGCGTTTTGCCGCCGAGCTTGGCAAGCCGGTGACCGCCGGCAGCGACACCCACCAATGCCTGCAGTACGGCAGCGTGTACAACGAGCTTCATCAACCGTGCCATTCGGTCGCCGAATTGAAGCAGGCCATCGCCGCCGGGGCCTACGACGTCCGCGTAGCCGACAGCCTGCCGCTGCAAGTCAAAGCCTCCGTCATGCTGAAAAAGCTGCTCAAGCGCCTGGCCCTACTCGAAACGCCGGCAGAGGCCTCCCCCGTCCCGAATACGCTTGTATAAACCTGCCAAACCAACTTCAGTAGGGGGAGCCTTCCCCCTCTCTTCTTATATTTACATCCTCCTTTGATATTACACTTAATTGTAGGGGAAAAAACGCACCACATCTCTGCTTATATTTGGCTAGGATTTGGCCTGAGCGGAAACAACCCCGGGACACAAGAATCAAGGCACTCAAAATAGGTCGATAGCACAAAAACCGGAGGAAACCGCTCCGGTTTATTTCTTTTCCAAGGAGAGAGAGGAGCCCAAATGCGGATTACAAGTTCAGTCATATCAAAATTTCGGATAAATAAATAATACAAAAAATTGCTGATTTTGTAAAAGTTATGTGCTATGATAACGTAGCGAAAAATATACAGGACAACCCTGTTAACGGTCAGCATCTTCCCAAAAGGCCCTAGATCTGCGCAATAAGTGTGAAAAGGAATTTCTTGACATTGAGAAAAAAACCGGCTTGGCTACTATATGAATTTTTGACAAATTTCGACCAACCTTTGTCGATTTTGTACCGATATATACAAACTTCAGAAAGGACAGCGAGGTGTCAGCATGAAACGATTCGGGTTAGCCATTCAGATTGTAATCGGTCTATTCCTTGGTATTTTGGTAGGTGCTATCTTTTACGGCAATCCTGAGGTGGCGAGCTACTTGCAGCCGATTGGCGACATTTTTATCCGGCTGATTAAAATGATTGTCGTTCCTATCGTCATCTCCACGTTGATCGTTGGGGTCGCGGGTGTGGGAGACTTCAAAAAGCTGGGGAAGATCGGCGGAAAAACGATATTGTATTTTGAAATCATTACCACGATTGCGATTATCGTCGGCCTTGTTGCGGCCAACCTGTTCCAGCCCGGTGTCGGGGTTGACATGACGAATTTGACCAAAACCGATATCCATCAGTACGTGGAGGCGGCAGAAACGACGCAAAGCCACAGTTTTGTCGATACCTTTGTCAACATCGTGCCGAATAACGTCTTCGAAGCGATTGTCAAAGGAGACATGTTGGCAATCATCTTCTTCTCTGTCCTGTTTGGACTCGGGGTTGCTGCAGCTGGAGAAAAGGGCCAGCCTGTACTTCGTTTCTTCCAGGGTGTGGCGGACGCCATGTTCTGGGTCGTGAATACGATCATGAAGTTTGCGCCGTTTGGTGTTTTTGCATTGATTGGCGTAACCGTCTCCCAATTTGGTCTTTCTTCGCTTGTTCCGCTCGGGAAGCTGGTCATTCTCGTACACATGACGATGCTGTTCTTCATTTTGGTTGTACTCGGCGGCGTTGCCCGGATGAGCGGGATTTCGATCTTCTCCATCATCAAGATCTTGAAGGACGAGCTGCTCCTGGCCTATTCCACTGCCAGCTCAGAGTCGGTGCTTCCGAAGATCATGGAGAAAATGGAGCGTCTTGGCTGTCCAAAAGCCATCACATCCTTCGTCATACCGACGGGCTACTCATTCAATCTGGACGGCTCCACGCTCTATCAGGCGCTGGCTGCCCTGTTTATCGCCCAGATGTATGGCATACACATGCCGATCAGTTCGCAAATTACGCTGATGCTGGTATTGATCGTCACATCGAAAGGGATCGCGGGCGTGCCTGGCGTATCCTTTGTCGTACTGCTGGCGACCCTTGGCTCCGTCAACATTCCGCTGGAAGGCCTCGCCTTCATCGCCGGAATCGACCGTTTGCTGGATATGGCCCGCACAGTGGTAAACGTCATTGGCAACTCTCTTGCCTCCGTCGTTATCTCCCGCTGGGAAGGCCAGTTCGACCAGGCAAAAGCAAAAGAATACATCCGTGAAGCCACATCCAAAGTGGCGTAAACGGGCAGCGGATCCTTCCCTGGAATCGACAGGCGAAGGATCCCTTTTTTGTATCGGCCTTGGTATGGGCTTACATAGCAGTCTCTGCAAAATTCTATTAACCCACGGCATAGGACATACGGCGAAAGTTCGGCAGGCGCCGCACGACGGGCGCGATCGACAACAGATCCATTCTGCACATGCTGACATACGGAGCGAAGCAGAATAAAAGGGCAGGCATTTTTACCAAAATGCCCGCCCTTTTTGCGTTTACTTTTTCTTCTTGCGGACAAACGCGGCGGTGGCGTTCCCGCCGCCGCTCTTGCCCTTGCCGCCGCCCCGCTTGCGGCGCGGCCCGGCCTCCCCGGCGCCCTCGTCCCGGGCGCCGACAAAAACCCCGCTCGCGGACGTCTTCTTCCGCCGCGAGCCGCCTCCTCCGCCGGTGCGGTACCCGCCACCGCCGTCCCTGGCGACGGCCACCGTCCCGGAGGCATAGCCTCCCTTGCCGGAGCCGAAGCCAAAGCTCGCCGCGGGCGTCCCCGCCGCCTCCGCTGCTTCGCCCGCGCCCGGGACCGCGCTTGCATCCGCGGCCCCGTCCATCCCGGCGGCGCCCGGCGCCGCGCCGCCAAAGCCGGCCCCGCCGACGCCCCGGCCGGGCTTGCCCTTCTTGCCCTTGCCGCCTCCTTGGGCTCCACTACCTTTGGCGCCGCCGCCCAAGGCACCGCCGCCTTTACCGCTCTTGCCGGCCTTTCCGCTCTTGCCGCCCTTCCCGGCCTTGCCGCCTTTCCCGCCTCTGCCGCCGCCCCGGCCGCCGTCAAACCCGCCGCCGCCGAACAGCTCGCCGCCCCGCTGCCGCGGCTTCATGTCGACCATCTCGAAATCGATCGTATGGTCGTCCATATTCACGCGCGCCACGCGGATTTTCACCTCGTCGCCGATCCGGTAAATCTTCGACGTCCGCTCCCCGATCAGCGCCATATGCTGCTCGTGAAAATGATAATAATCGTCCGTCATCGCGCTGAGCCGGATCAACCCTTCGACCGTGTTGTCCAGTTCGATGAACATGCCGAAGCTGGTCACACTGCTGATAATGCCCGGAAATTCCTCCCCGACCTTATCGAGCATGAATTCCGCTTTCTTCAGCTGCTCCGTATCGCGTTCCGCCTCGACCGCAATCCGCTCCCGCTCCGAAGACTGCTGCGCGATATCCTGCATCCGGCTCGCCAGGTACTCCAGCCGGGCTTCACTCAACGCCCCGCCGCCTTCGATCACCTCCCGGATCACCCGGTGGATGACCAGGTCGGGATACCGCCGGATCGGCGACGTGAAATGCGTGTAGAACTCCGCCGCCAGCCCGAAATGCCCCGTGCTTTCGGCGTCGTATTTAGCCTGCTTCATCGAACGCAGCATCATCGTGCTGATGACCGTCTGCTCCTTCGTCCCCCGGATGTCCTCCAGCAGCGTCTGCAAAGCGCGCGGATGCACCTTGTTGCCTTTGCCGCCCTTCACCGTATATCCGAAGTTGGCGACAAACGCCAGGAAATTCATCAGCTTCTCCTGGTCCGGGTCCTCGTGAATCCGGTAGATGAACGGCACCTTCAGCCAGTGAAAATGCTCCGCCACCGTCTCGTTCGCCGCCAGCATAAACTCCTCGATGATCTGCTCGGCGATCGAACGCTCGCGCTTCACGATATCAACCGGCTTGCCGTTTTCATCCACGATCACCTTCGATTCCTCGAAATCGAAGTCGACCGCGCCGCGGCGCATCCGGTTCGCCCGCAGCTTCAAAGCAAGCTCCTTCATCAACCGGAACGTCTCGGCCAGATCGGCGTAACGCTCCGTCACTTCCGGATCTTCCTCCTGCAGGATTTTGCGGACGTTCGTATACGTCATCCGTTCCTTCGTGCGGATCACGCTGGTGAAAATATCGTGGTTCACCACTTTCATCTGGTCGTTAAACTCCATCTCGCAGGACAACGTAAACCGGTCCACCTTCGGGTTCAGCGAGCAAATCCCGTTGGACAGCCGGTGCGGCAGCATCGGGATGACGCGGTCGACCAAATACACGCTGCAGCCGCGATTGTACGCCTCCTGGTCCAGCCGGGAGTTTTCGCGCACATAGTAGCCGACATCGGCGATATGCACGCCCAGCCGGATGTTGCCGTTCGGCAGCCGCTCCACGTGAACGGCGTCGTCCAGGTCCTTGGCGTCCTCGCCGTCGATCGTAACGATCACTTTACCGCGCAGGTCCCGCTGCCCTTGACGTGCGATCTCCTCTTCTTCGATCTCATCCGGCGCTTCCAGCGCCTCCGCCATCACATCCTCCGGAAAAGCCTCCGGAAGCTGATGCTTGCGGATGATCGACAGGATGTCGACGCCCGGATCGTCCTTGTGGCCGAGAATTTCGCTCACCTGGCCGACGGCCGCGGCCCGGCCTTCCGGGTACTCCACGATCTGCGCGACAACCTTCTCGCCGTCCACCGCGCCCCCAAAGCCTTCCTGCGGAATAAAAACATCGCGGTTAATCCGCTTGTCGTCCGGGATCACGAACCCGTACGATTCATGGTTCTGGAACACCCCGACCACCTGAGTGACCGCCCGGTGCACGATGCGCACGACCTCGCCCTCCAGCTTGCCGCCTCCGGCGCTTTTGGAGCTGACGCGAACGAGCACCGTATCGCCGTTCATCGCGCTTTTCAAGTCATTCGCATGAATGTACACATCCGGATGATCCCTGTCCTCGGGGATCAGGAACGCAAACCCTTTGGCATGGGCCTGCAAACGCCCGCGCACCAAATCCATCCGTTCCGGCACGCCATACCGGTGTGTACGGGTCAAAATAATCTGCCCTTCCTGCTCCAGACGGTTCAGCAGCTTGAGAAACTCTTTGAAGTCGGCGGCGTCGGCAATGCCGAAATGCTCCTCAAGCTCCTGATACGTCATCGGCTTATAAGCCTTCTCCCGCATAAAAGCCAGCAGCTCTTGTTCTGTAATCAAATTCAAATGATTTCACCTCAGGCCCGGCCTGTCCTTTTACCGGGATGTTATTTGCAAATGAATTTCCATGAAATGCCTCAGCATGGTATATACCCTAGTATACACGAATTTGGCAGTTTGCATCCGTTCGCGGGCGAATCGCCTCCTTTTGCTATATAAGTTGAACTAATTATTGTACGGTAAAGGGCAGCCGTGTGAAATGTTCTTACGATCGCTGTTGTTCGCGGATTTCTCTAATTGGACCAAATTCAGATGTTGTAGAAATCCGCTCACAAAGGCGACCACTACCGTTTCTTCAGAATCATTTCCCACTCTTGCCTAACTCCGCTATTTTTTTAGTTCAACTTTATATAGCAGAAATGGCCGGCATTAACATAAGTTTTACGGTCGAAATTTATCAAAACTCTTCATTTCATAACATATTTTTCCGAAAATAATATAGTAATACCATTTATTAGGAGATGAAAAATTCATGGATAGCAACCTTATTTTGCAGAGACGAAACAAACTATTCGTCAAAATCATTTGGATTATGGTCGCTTTTGGGGCGCTGACCGACCTGATGATCGGGGTGGACAGCACCGTGCTGATCTCCCTGATCGCGGTCGGCGGCATCTGCTGCTCGATCGCCACCTATATGAGTTACGCCAACAAGGGCACCCGCTTCGTCATGTTCATCGTCCCCGCCGTCATTTCGCTGCTTACGTTTCTGATCATTTACCATGACCCGAACCCGCTGATGAGCTCCTATTTGCTCGTATACGTCAATATCGGACTGATGACGCTTTATGCCAACTACAAGCCGATTGTATTTTCCGGCATACTCGGAATCGCCCTTACGCTTTATTTTTACAATATCCCGTTTTATCACGATAAAATGTTTCCTCGCGAACCGCTGACCTACCTGCTCTTATACCTTATCTTCATCATCGTCGCGCTCTCTTTTGCGGCGCGGTTCAGCGAACGGCTCCAGCAGGAGGTCCTGCACAAACAGAAGGATACGGAGGAAGCCAAACAGCGCGGCGATGAGCTGCTCGCTCATTTAAGAAACTCGCTCGAAGTGCTCGGCCGCCTCAGCACAGGGCTGCGCGATAATGTCAACACCACCGGGAAAATCTCCAAGGAGATCACCGCTACCTTCGGCGAGGTTACCGCGACGCTGGAACAGCAGACACAGGGGCTCCAAGCGACGACGAATTCGGTGCACGAGGTGAATGATGTCGTAGAACAGGCGGCGGTTATAGCCTCCCATCTTCAGCAGCTCTCTTCGGAAATGCAGCATTCGACGGAGGACGCCGGCGTCCGCATGAATGCTTTGTCCGAAAATATGGGGTATCTGCAGCAGGTGATAGCCGGAACGGTGGCCCAAATGCAGCAGCTTCGCGATCAAAACGAGCAGATCAGCCACATCGTAGATACGATTCACGGGATATCGGCGCAAACGAATCTGCTCGCCATGAATGCGGCGATTGAGGCGGCCCATGCCGGGGAGCACGGCAAAGGATTTGCCGTCGTGTCCGCGGAAATTCGCAAGCTCGCGGAAAATTCCCGGGACTCTACCGACCGGATCAACCTAATTTTGGAGGATGTGATCGGGCAAATCAACAACGTTGCCGAGCAAATTTCCATTGGCTTTTCCGCCATCGATGCCGGAAAAGAAGAAGCGAGAGAACTGCAAAGTTATGTGGCGAAAGTTGCCGGCAATGCGGAAATCGTAAATCAGCAATCGGATCAGGTCGATCAGTCGGTACGGCATATGAAAGAACGTTACGCCAGTATTATGGAAGAAATTTTGGCAGTCGCAGGCGGCACCGAGCAAAATATGGGCGCCGCGGAGGAAATTTTGGCCGGCCTTGAAGCCCAGGACAACAAAATCCATGAGATTGTGCAGCATTATCAGGATCTCGACCGGTTGATTGTTACGCTTTCCAATAATTAGAACTTCATATAAACAACCAAAGGCTTGTCCCCAAGGGCAAGCCTTTGACTCATCCTGATTATGCGGTTAACAATGGCAGCGCATCCAAATACCAATCAAAGCGAGGTTTGTTTTCGTAGATTTCGGCCACATGAATAATTGCGGGAATGACGTTCGCTCCTTTGTAAAAAAAGCTTGTCCCCACCTTGGACATCGGAACGTGGAAGGAAATTTTCAAAGCCCGGGACAAAATCGGATCCAGAAGCGTCACATAGTGGCGGATGTGATGGTCTCTGGCAAACAGCACGATCGACGACAGCAGGCGGTTTAAATTTTTACCGCGGTACTCTTTCAGCAGAGCCACCTTGTCCACTTCGGCGGTGTACTCCGGTTCGGTGATGATCGCCGGATGCTGCGCAAATGGGACCAGCCGATTTAAGCCTTGATCTGCGGCGGGATCATACGGTTTGATCTCTGCCGTAGCAACCGGCACTCCATGTTCATCATACACCAGACAACGGCCCAATACTTCACTCGCAAATTCGAGCTCAAACCCTTTTTCCAGCCAAACTTTCGTCCAAATCGCGTGATATAGAGCTTCTTCCTGCAAAGTTGTCACCAGCTTGTACATTTTTCTACCTCCAATCCCTGTAATTAGTACTATTATACTATTTCTTCCAAACATAAACAAATATTATATAATTCGTAAGTCATGCGTCACTCCTCGCCAAAACGCAAAAAAGCCCCTGTTTCCTAGGCGGAAACAAGGGCTTCATAACCTATTCGTTAATTATCTAAGAACTACTGCGACGATGATCGACAGGATAAAAAATCCGGCCCCCAAGGCTACTGTAATGCGTTCCAGAACCAGATCCATGCCGCGAGCTTTTGTTTTCCCAAACAGATGTTCAGCTCCCCCGGAGATGGCGCCGGCAAGACCCGCGCTTTTCCCTTTCTGCAACAATACGACTGCAGTCAAACCAATCGAGAAAATAACGAGCAAAACCTTCAGCAAAATTTCCATTCAATCCACCTCCTAAGCGAGAACATCCTTATCTATTCCAAGACTTACATAGTTGATATATAAACAAATCATTATCATTTTACCATAAAGAAACAGGAATAACAACCGTTTGCCGGTTTATGTTTTTACGATGCGTTTGTGATCAAAATTTCGCGGCACGTCAATATATTTTCTCATGATCAACAGCGGTGAATTGGGACAAATTTCCCCAAAATTCTTGAAATTGTGCCAAATTACGACTTTTAACCGTGGTACGATTGATTTAAGTAACTCTAGTTCAAACGTATGGGAGGGACATTATGTCGAAGACCAAAGCACTACAAACCAAAACACGGGGGAAATCCGGGGCGTTCCAGCGGAAATTGCTGATCATTATTTTAGCCACTTCCTTGATCCCGCTGATCGCCGCCAGTTCGTTCTTCATCCGTTATTTCAGCGGCGTGACGACCGAAGACAGCCAAGAATTGGCGCAAACGACGCTGGACCTGAACATCTCCAAAATCGATGAATGGATCATGTCCAAAACGTCGACGGTGGAGCAGCTCGTTCAGCAGAACCCGCAATTCCAATCCTATGATCCGGAGAAAATGTTTCCGATTCTGGACATATTGGAGCAAAGCGACAGCCAAACCGAAGGCTTCAGCCTTATCGACAAAAACGGCCAGCTCACCAACAACCTGGGGATGACCGCCGACATGTCGAAAAGCGATTATTTTCTGAAAGCAAAAGAAACGAACAAACTGGCTTTTTCCGAAATGAATTACCTGGAGGCATTGGGCAAATATTTCATTACGGCGGTCGTGCCGCTCAGTGATAAGGACGGGCAATTTATCGGCGCCGTCGCTTTTTCAATCACGCCCGACGTGCTGACGGAGCTCAGCAACAACATTAAAATGGCGGATACGGGTTATGGTTACGTCGTCTCGAACAACGGAATCTACTTCAGCTATCCGGATGCCGAAAGATTCAGCCAAAACATGAAGGATTACGCCGAAACTCCCGCTTTAAAAAATGCAACCGAGGCGATTCTCGGCAAACCAAGCGGCTCTCTTACCTATAAAGACGAAACGGGAAAAGAAGTGATCACCTACTACGGCACGATTCCGAGCACCGGGTGGAAAATGGTCATCACCGTGCCGACGAGCGAGATTTTCGCCAAAGTGAATCGAGCCAGCACGTTATCCATCGCCATCGCGGCCGTTACGGCCCTGATCGTATCGGCCATCGCCTTCCTGCTGGCCCGCCTCATCGTCAAGCCGATTCTGGCGATCTCCCAGGTCATGAAAAAAGTCGCCAGCGGGCAGTTGAACGAGCGGGTAACCGTCCATTCGAAGGACGAAATCGGGGAGATGAGCGAAAACATCAACCAGATGATCGAATCGCTTTCCGGCATGGTTAAGCAGATCGATCTCACGATCGGCCAAGTGGCCGCCGCTTCGGACGAGCTGCTGGCCGCCACCCGGCAATCGTCGCAGGCGACGGCGGAGATCACTTCCGCGATCCGGGAAGTCGCCGGAGGGACGGAGACCCAGTTCCGCGGGGCCGAACAGTCGGCGAGAGCGACGGAGGAAATGGCCCAAGGCGTGCAAAAAATAGCCGAAGCATCAGGCAATGTTTCCGAGCAGGCCGAAAACGTCTCAAGCGAGGTCGAGCGCGGTTATGAGGAGATCCAGGCGGCGATCAGCCAGATGGCGCAAATTCAAACCGCTGCCAACCAAACGGCGCAAGACATCGGACGGCTGACCGAGCATTCCAAGGAAATCGGCGAGATTGTCGACGTCATCTCGGACATCTCCAACCAGACCGCGCTGCTGTCGCTGAACGCCTCGATCGAAGCCGCCCGCGCGGGCGAGGAAGGCCGGGGGTTTGCCGTTGTCGCCGGGGAAGTGAAGAAGCTGGCCGAACAAACCAGCGAGTCGATTTCCCATATCGTCGAACTGATCCAATTTATTCAAAGCTCTACCTCCCAGGCCACGGATTCCGTGCAGACGAGCGTCCGGGAGATTAAGGACGGCATCGCGAGCATGGAGAAGGTCGGCGTTTCGTTCGGCCAAATCCGTCAAGCCATTTACCATGTATCGGCACAAATCCAGGACGTATCCGCCACGACGGAGCAAATTTCCGCAGGCACCGAAGAAATCGCCGCATCGGTCGGGGATATGCTGACCATCGCCAAAGATTCGGCGGACAACGCCCAATCCGTAGCCGGTTCCGCCTCGGACCAAGCGGCCATTATGCAAAGCATCGAAACGTCGGCAGGCTCGCTGCATCAGCTGATGAACGAACTCAAGGAACAAATCAAAGTATTCCAGGCCTGAATCGCCCAGGCCAACGTGATTTACATAGCCATGCATGTGAATATGAGTACAAAGGGCCCTTTCGCAGATCAACCTGCGAGGGCCCTTTTCGTCCGAGTCCTCATCATGATGACACGGGCTGCAGTCTGCGTATTCGCAGCGCCATACCGGGTTTGGCGGGCAGTTGGATGATGCAGGTGCCGCTGAGCGTCTCATCCACCGGGGTTACGGTCATTTCCCAAGTGTCGATAATATCGGCCCGATAGGCACCCATTTCATCCAGCGTGGCGACAAAATAGGCCGGGCGGTGAATGCCGAAATATCCGAGGTAATATTCGCCTTCCACGCCTAACGTCTCCATCTGGCGCATGGTGAACAACGGCGTGCTGTTCTCGGGAAGCTCCTCCAGAATCCTTCGGAGAAAAGCGATCCTCGCCGGGCTCTCTCCATGCAACGTGCCGCCTTTGGCCCACCAGATTTCCCCCTCCGGGTGCAGATAGGTTTCGCCGTGTCCGGCATAACCGCCCCGGACGGCCGCTTCCCAGAAGCGGTGAGTCATTTCCTCGGCCGTAATATTGCCCCACCTAAAAGGCACGTTTCCTTCATACAGACACTCGTCGATCACGACCGGCTTGCCGTAAAGCCGCCGCCACTCGCGGACGAGCGTCACATCCCAGTGCTGAATGCTGCAATGCGTGACCCATTCCTTGCCGTGATCATACATTACTACGCTTTGCGGCTCATACATGCGGGTACCGTTATGGATGGAACGAAGATGTCCGTACGGATCCTCTACTTTCACAATCGCGAACAGCCGGTCCCAATCTTCCATCTTCTTCTCGGTCATGAAGTCGTACTCATTGGCCATCGCCCACCATACATTGCGGTAAGCGGATAGCCGGGCAAGGATGTAGTGCAGATACCTGTCGTCATCCTCGGCCATCATCCGGTCAAAGCCCCATCGGCCTTTATCATAAGGATGGAACAGAATCAGATCGGCTTCGATGCCGAGCGCAAGCAATTCTTCGATATGACCCTCAAGTCTGGCGAAAAATGCGGGATTGAACCGCTGCACATCGAAGCCTGTTTCCGGGCTGCCCTCGTAAGGGAAATCCACCGGATCCGAAGCGTTGAAGCTGTAATTTTTCGGAAAGACGGTCATGCGGATTTTGTTGAACGGCGAGCCCGCCAGCGAGGCGATCGTCCGCCGTCTGACCTCCTCCGGCTGATGAATCCAGGCGTAACAAGTCGTACCGAACGGATGATAGGATGTGCCGTCGGCATACCGGAAATGCGCCTCATCCTTCACTTGCACGGGCCCGTGGTTCCCCGCCGAAGCTTCCGTGCAGATGAAGCTGCCGGTATGCCCGTGCAGTTCGCGGATTCCGCTAGCCGTCACATAATCCCATCTCCCGGTCCGGTCAGGCATGAACCGCAGCCGGTAGGTCCCGTTCCCGTCGTAGAAGCCTTTGACTCCCACAACCCGCTCACCGCAGGTGAACACGGCGAACCAGACCCCATTGCGGTACGGGTCATTTTCTTCAGGACCCTGAAAGACGATTTCGAATTTCCCCCACCGCTCGACCTCGGTAGGCGCTTCGTCCGGACGGTTATTCATTGTCAAGTTAGTAACCTCCTCTTGTTTTCCCGCAAATTTTCCTATCCTTTAATGCCTGTAGTGGCGATTCCTTCAACAAAGTATTTCTGCATCGAGAAGAACAGCGTCAGGCTCGGTACAAGCGACAGCACCGACATGGCGAACATCGGCCCCCATGAGGATTCGCCGGTGGAATCCATAAACAGCCGGAGTCCAAGCTGAACGGTGTACAGGCTTGAATCGTTCAGATAGAGCAATTGGCTGAAGAAATCGTCCCATGTCCACATAAAGGAGAACAGGGCGGTTGTGATCAGCGCGGGGGCGGCCAGCGGCAGGATCATGCGCAGGTAAATCTGCACCGGCCCGCAGCCGTCAATACGCGCGGATTCGTCCAGTTCCTTCGGCAGTCCCCGGATGAACTGAACCAGCAGGAAGATAAAGAAAGCCTCCGTCGCCAGAAATTTCGGAACGGTCAGCGGCAGGAAGCTGTCCACCCAATTCAGCTCTTTAAACATAATGTACTGCGGTATCGTTCTGACATGCTGCGGAAGCATGATGGTAACGAGCATCAGCGCAAACCATAACTTCTTGAGGCTAAAGTTCAGGCGCCCAAAGGCAAATGCCGCCATGGAGCACGAGATCAGATTGCCCGCGATTACGATTACACAGATGATCAGTGAATTCAGAAAATAAATGCCAAAGCCTTTGCCCGCGATCCCGCTCCAGCCGGTCGTGTAATTGCTTAACGTAAACTCTTTCGGCCATAAGCTGATATCACTGAAAATCAGCTGGCTTGGCTTCAGCGAGCTCATCAGCATCCAGACAACCGGATAGAGCATCAGGATGCCGATCAGGATAACAAAGCCATGCTTCAGCAGCACCCGGTAATTCCAAGTGGCTCCCATAGGTTATTCCCCTCCATCCCCGTAAGTCACCCAACGCTTCGAGGAAGCGAATATGAGGGCTGTGAACAGGCCGATGATGACAAGCAGAACCCAGGCCATCGCCGACGCATATCCCATTTCAAAAAATGAAAATCCTTTTAAATACAAGTACAGCGTATAGAACATCGTGGAATCCATCGGGCCCCCTTTGCCGCCGCTGACGATAAACGCCGGGGTAAAAGCCTGAAAGGAGCTGATCACTTGCATAATTAGATTGAACAGCACGACCGGGGAGAGCATCGGCAGCGTAATGCTGAGAAATTGCCGCATTTTTCCCGCACCGTCGATTTGTGAGGCTTCATAATAATCGTTTGGAATCTGCTTCAGCCCGGCCAGGAAAATAATCATGGACGAACCGAACTGCCATATCGACAGCGCCACGAGCGAGGACAGGGCATACTTGGGATTGGACACCCAATCCGGTGCCTGAATGCCGAAGGCCTCCAGCAGGAAAGTATTGACGACCCCGCCGCCGCCAAACATTTTGCGCCACAGCACCGCGATGGCCACACTTCCCCCCAGCAAGGTCGGAATGTAGTAGACGGTTCTGTACAGGCCAAGTCCCCGCATCCCTTTGTTCATCAGCATCGCAACCGCCAAGGCGAAGCCCAGCTTTAACGGAACCGAAGCGAAGACATAGACGAACGTGACCTTCAGGGATTGAAGGTAACGCGGGTCCTGATTAAACATTTTGTTGTAATTCTCGAGCCCTACCCCATTTGCCGGAGTCAGCAGGTTAAAGTCGGTAAAAGACAAATACAAGGAAGAAATCATCGGAATCAGTGTCAGCACGAAAAAACCGATGAACCATGGCAGCAAAAATAAATAAGCGGTTAAATTCCGCTTCCACCACCCCGCAAAAGAGTGGCTGCGGGCCCGAACGCCGGGATCGGGCCCTTGTTGTGAAGCCGCAGCCTGACTCAATACTGCTCACCCTTTCTCTTTGTTGCTATTTCGCTTTGTTCACGGCCTCTTCAGCGGCGGCAAGGATATCGGCGGCCGCTTCCGCCGGCGTTTTGGCGCCAAAACCTACGGACATGGCCGCATTGTTCAGCTTTCCGTCAAATTCGCCGATATTCGGCAGCTCCCGGTCCATCGGACTGGCATTTTCCGCCGCAATATTGAAATATTCATAGATTTTCTTGTCGATGTCCGAGCCTGCGGCACTGAGTGCGCTTCTGACTTTCTCGGAGCCCGGAATGCCACGGTCGTTGCCGAGAATCTGCGTCGCCTCGGGATCATTAACCATAAAATCAATGAACATCGCGGCTTCCTGCGGATGCTTGGATTCCTTGCTGATCGTCATGAACTGGCTCGGCTGCACCCACAGGCCGGAGCGGACCTGGTCCGCCGCCTTCGGCAGCAGGCTGATGCCGATCTCGTCGGTCATGGCGCTTTGAAAACCGGACATCTGATTCGACCACACCAGCGCCATCAGCACCTTGCCCTGCACAAGCAGCGATACGTCCGGACTTGTCTCCGACATGGAAGCGGAGGCTTCCGAAGAAGGAATAATGCCCGCTTCGCTGAAATCCTTCCACAGGTTCAGCCAGGCTTCCGCATCCTCCTGTCCGAAGCCGACGCCGCCGTCACGGTACAGCGCCTTGTCTTGCTGACGCAGGAAGTAATTGAAATAGTGCGGGAAGAAGGATTGCCCGGCAAAGGCGAATTTTCCGTCTCCGAGCTTCGCTACCGCATCCTGGCCGTAGGCCTTCAAGTCGTCCCAGGTCATAGCCTGAGCCGGCGGCTGCAGTCCGGCCTGCTCCAGCAGGCTCTTGTTGTAGATCAGGCCCAGCACGTTCGAGCCCAAGCTGATGCCATATTGCTTGCCGTCCATCGCTCCGGCCTCGATCACGTTCTGATCGAAATCAGCGACGTTAATCTCCTTGCCGACGTATTGGCTGATGTCCAGCAGCGCATCCTTGGACACATAGTCCGGGTAGTTGTTGCCGAGCTGCATCAGATCGGGCGGATTGCCGCCTGCGATCTGCGTGGCCAGCTTGTCGAAATAACCGTCATTGCCCATATACTCCGGGCTGATGGTAATGTTCGGATATTTGGCCTGGAACAAATCGATGACTTTCAGCGTCGCATCATGCCTGGCCTGCGATCCCCACCACATGATCCGCAAGGTCACCTTATCCGTGGTCCCCGCGCCGTTCGTCTCCGCTCCTTCTTCCTTAGGCTTGTTTCCTGCTCCCCCGGAGCAGGCTGTAACGGTCAGCATCAGAACGAGCAGCAGTAATACCCAGCTTTTTTTCACGACTTTCATGAACTTCCCTCCAATTCATCTTTGTCCAAACCGAACAACGGCTTCATGCTTTAATCCCGCGTTGGCCGCAGCCTCCGCTACTCCTTAAGGAAGCGGCTTAACGGAGCCTTGCCCGCCAGCTCATCGGCCATGTTTACGACGAGCATATTCCAGTTCAGGAATCCCCCGTTCATCACCGGCGTTCCGGTCACAGGGTCGTAATACTCATGCAGCGTTCCGCTCTGCTCCAGATCCCTCCCGAGCAGGCGGACCGTCCGGCGGGCCAGTTCTTCCGCTTCTCGCCGGTAGCCGTAGTTCATCAATCCGCGGAAGCCGACGTAATTCACAATGCCCCAGATCGGACCCAGCCAGTTTGAGGGATTGTTTGTAGCCGAGATGTCGTACATCTTCTCATCCATGGCCAGCGATGGAATGCCATAAGGGCTGTTGAAGGTATTTTTGTCTTCCATATGCAGCCCGGACAGCCAGGCCGCCTGTGCGTCCGTAGCCACCTCCGACCAGAGCGGAATAAATCCGGTCCAGGCCCTGATTTTGATCGGCAGCGTCTTCCAGAATACACCCAGCCCTGTATGGAACCAGTCGAATTGCCGGGTCCTGATATCCACATCGACAGAGTAGAAGAACTTGTCCCTCTTGTCCCAGCACTCCTCCTGTATGGCGTCCGCCAGCCGCTGCGCCTTGTCCAAATAGTGCCTTCTTCTGTCCGGCAGGCCCCATTTTCCCGCCAGAAGCGCCATCGCTTTCAGTTCACTGATCATAAAGGCGTTCAGATAGATATTCGCGGTGGAATATTTCGGCCGGCCGAAGGTCGCCGGATCGTTGTCCATGCCGATCATGATGTCATCGGCCCATACGTACAAACCGCAATTCTCATTGAAGTAATCCCGGTCATAGCAGCCGAAATACCGTTCAAGTCCCTCCGCGTACCGCGCCGCCCACTCATAATCGCCGCAGTGGCCCGAGATCAGCGCGATCTGCTGGCACAGGAACGGCTTGTGCATATTCAGCTTCAGCCCTTCCTTGCGCTTGCCGATCAGATAAGGCTCCTCGGTCTTCCCTTTTTCAATCATCATCGGAATGTAGCCGTCTTCCATCTGATGATCGAAGAAATTATGGATATTGCCTTTGGCGTAAGGGGTAACCTGGCCTGCGGGCAACAGATTTCCTTCCATGTTCAGCAGCGCATAGGCCGACCAGAAAGAGTCCCAGTCCCACAGGTTGGCGCTGTATACCGACCCCGGATCGATAAAAGGATGCTTCAGGTAATGGGCGGGCGCCTTCAGGCATTGCCCCGCCTGATCCGAGATGAATTCCCGCAGCAGCGCTACCCTTCGTTCATAGTGATCGCTCATTGCCGTACCTCCCAAAAGTTTTGTGAGCGCTACTTCCTGAATCAGCTTCGAGCAAAACTTGCTTCGGAAGCATAAGCTTAGTTCGGGCCATCCGGCTCATGTTCGGGCCGACCCGAGGACGCTGACAAACCGGTAGCGGCCCGATCCTGCCGCATATACGGTTTTCCCGTTTTCCGTCTTCAGCTTCCGGGCCATCGCGTCCGCTTCAACCAGCCTTCCCGGAACGTAAATGTCAGCCGTCGTATTCACCGGAATACGCACATTCAATTCCAATCGGTCCCCGTCTCTCCTCCACTCTACTGCCAATAGGCCATAAGGAGAGGCATATTCGGCCCGCAGGCCCGTCAGCTTGCCGCCCGGCTCGGGGGCGATCAAGCTATGCTTGAACCCGGGGGCTCTCCAATCCGCTTCCAGACCCGCCGCATAGCGGTAGAGCCATTCTCCGACCGAACCCAGCGAGTAGTGGTTGAACGAGTTCATCGACGGGGACTGGAAACC
The DNA here is from genome assembly GCF_003863965.1 of Paenibacillus oralis. Lineage (GTDB taxonomy): Bacteria > Bacillota > Bacilli > Paenibacillales > Paenibacillaceae > Fontibacillus > Fontibacillus oralis. Next base: position 2,116,031 of record NZ_RRCN01000001.1, on the reverse strand, counting down.
GCGCTCCTCCGTCCAACCATCCCACCGCTCCCAAATCGTAGTGGCGCCATGCTTGACGGAATACAGCCAGGAGGGGAATTCCTCCTGATGGAGCAGTTTGTACGCCAGGTCCGGCCGGCCGCTGTCCGACAACGCCGGCAGCAGGTATCCGACACCCAGGAATCCGGTAGTCAGACGGTTTCCGTTGTCCTTGATCCGCCGCTCCAGCCTGCTTGCGGCCTTCAGCCGCAGCTCCGGAGTCAGGAGATGGAAGCAGAGCGCCATACAGTAGACGGTCTGGGTATCCCCCTGAATCACTCCGTCAGCGGATACGTAAGCCCGCATAAAGGCCTCCCGGATCTCCTCGAACAGTTCCCCGTACATCTTCGCATCCGCCTGTTTACCGACAAGCCCGGCGATCCTGGCGAACAGGAAGGTGCTATAGCCGAAATAAGCGGTGGCCAGCACGTCCTTTGGCGTGTCCGCTCCGATCGACAGCCAGTCCGCATGGTCGGCATAGCCGGGCCTGAGGCATCCCTCGCTGTTGGCCCGCAAATAGTCGATCCAGCGGCGCATCGGAATGTAGTGCTTCCGCAAAATCTCCAAGTCGCCGTACATGAGATACAACGTCCAAGGAATGATGATGCCCGCATCCCCCCAGCCGGCATTGTCCGGGGCGAACCATTTGGAGCTGCTCAAGCCTTTGTAAATGTGCCAACCGGCATCCGGGGCCACATCCGGCAGCGCCCCATCCGGCGACTGGGCGTCGAAGACATCCATCAGATATTTACGGAAGAATCCGGCTACGTTCATGTTGTACGAAGCGGTGCGCGCGAAAATCTGGGCGTCTCCGGTCCAGCCGAGACGTTCGTCCCGTTGAGGGCAATCCATGGGTACGGACAGAAAATTGCCGCGCTGCCCCCACACGATATTCGCGATTAGCCGGTTCACCAGCGGATCGGACGTCTCCAGCTTCCCCGCTGCGGGCGTGTCAGAATGAACGACTTTGGCGGTGATACGCTGTACCCGGATATCCGGCGAAGAGCACTCTATCTCCGCATACCGGAATCCCTGGAAGGTAAAATGCGGTTCAAAGCGTACCTCCCCGGAACCATCCAGCACATACCCGCAAATCTGCACCGCCCTGCGAAGGTTCAGCGTGTACAGAGAACCGCCCGGATCCAGCATCTCCGCATGATTAACGGTAATGACCGCCCCTTCGGGCCCCGTCACCTCCAGCGCCGTCCAGCCGGTCAGGTTCTGTCCGAAGTCATAGATGACGGTGCCGCGGCCGGTCTCGCTCTGCCGGACCGGCTCGATCGTCTGCATCACCCGGACGGGCGGCCCGCTCTGGGGAACGACAAGCCCTTCGTAGGGCTCGAACACCTCCGCACGGCTCCAGCCCGTGTCATTAAATCCCGGACAATCCCAACCCTTCTGCTCCAACCTTGCATCGTATCTTTCGCCCTTGATCATGTCGGAATAGCGAACCGGACCTTCGCTCAGCTTCCAGCTTCCGTCCGTGCAGAAGCTGCCTTTGCTCCCGTCTGCGTATTCGATCTTGAGTTCCATCAGGCAGCGGGGATCTTCCCCATACCGGCGTACGCCCATCATGCCGACGTTCCCGGCATACCATCCCGTGCCCAGCAGAGCTCCCCAGGCATTCCCCCCTTCAAGCAGCAGTTCCGCAACGTCATATACCTGGTATTGCACGCGGGTACCGTAATCCGTCCAGCCCGGAGCGAGCTGATGGTCGCCCACCCGTTTGCCGTTGAGCCTCGCCTCGTACATGCCTAAAGCGCTTGCATAAAGCCATGCGCAGCGGACCGGTTTGTCGATCCGGAACTCGGTCCGCATATAGCTGACCGGCACAAGCTCCTCTTCCCCGGCCGCTTTTTTCCCGATCCAGGAACCCAGCCACTGCTCTTTGCTTAAGGCGGTGCCGAATTCGTGAATCTTGCTCCAGCCGGAGTATACGCCATGCTTATCCCACACGGCAGCTTTGCAGTAATACCGGCACCCGGGAGCCAGCCGTCTTCCGGCATAAGGGATATAGACGGATTGATCGCCGGCGGCGATACCGCTGTCCCACATATTTCCGCAATCCTCGGCAAGCTTCTCTTCGCTGTCCGCCACAAGCACCCGATATGCGCTCTGGGACTGATTCCACTGTTCCTTCCCCCGCGTATCCGCTTCCAATTCCCAAGTAAATCTAGGGTGATCTGCTCCTACGGCCAAAGGACGTTCTTCATCCTCAATCAACAGCCGCGATATGTGTATAGCCATAACTGTACAATTCCCCCCTGATTTTTAGCCCCCCACTCCCTAAGTTTGTCGTGGATGATGAGTACTGGTTGAGAACAGTATAGGGGAGTTTAGATATGAATTTATAGGGCGATCGTGCACACTTAGAGGGGGGATGATGTACATTCTTGAACTTCCGGATAATCTGTGGTAGAACTGGGACAAAGGACATACGGAAAATCGCATCATGAAATGGAGGCGCTTCCATTTGGTTTTTATGTTATCGGGCACCCGCTTTTTTCAGGACGATTTCCCCATCTATCTGAATCGGGAGATCGAGGCCTTTCACCTGCGCGCACATGTCCACGATTTTGTGGAATTATGTCTGGTCGAGGAAGGACAAGGCTATCATTTTATCGGAGAAAAATCCTTTCCGGTACAGAAGGGAGACGTGTTCCTGCTGCCGGTAGGCACGCTCCATGTGTTCCGCCCCTTGTCGGCCCGGGCGTCTCATCCGCTTGTAGTATGCAACTGCATATTCAAAATGGAAGCGCTTCAAGAGCTGATTCATTCCCTCTCCCAGGACGCCCGGCTCCAAGATATGCTGAAAAAAACCTATGAAGGCGGGGGCTGCTGGTTCCAGTTTCATGATAACCGGAACCGTCTTGTCCGGCTGTTCAACGAAGCCTATATCGAATTCCATAACAAGGGGGACAATTACCGCGTCCTGATCAAATCGCTGCTGCTGCAAATCTTCATCGTGATCGGCCGCCTCGCAGGCGAAGCGAACACGGGCATCTATTCCAAATCCTCAGCCATCATCTCCGAGAAGATGGAAGACGCGCTGGAAATCATCAACTGCCGCTACCAGGAGCACCTTACCCTCGAAATGATGTCGGAGCAAACCTTTATGAGCGTGAGGCAATTCCAGAAGCTGTTCAAGCAGGCGACGGGTAAAACGTTCAATCATTATCTTCAGCATGTCCGTATCCTGAAAAGCTGCGAACTGCTCGTGAATACAAGCGATTCGGTGAGACAAATCGCCGAGCAGGTCGGTTATGCGGATATGAAATTTTTCCATACACTCTTCCGGAAGATCACGGGGGAATCGCCGCTCCGGTACCGGCAACTCTACAGAAATATGCGCTGCACAAGCAACCATGTTTAAAAAAAGACCCGTCCGATCACTTGGGCGGGTCTTAACTTTGTATCTGCTTTTTCTACAGCTCCAGTCCCCTTTGTCGTATAGTTTGTGACGCAGCTCACACGTTAAGGGTACTCTATTCGCTATATTAGTGATAATGATTATCAATATCAATAATATTTTTACAAAAGGGGTGTTTTTACATTGAAACCACATATGTCTCCAGGCCATCTTTTTTTGGCTTCCCTTGGTAAAACCAGGCTGCGTCCGGGCGGTAAAACCGCAACCGAGCGAATTTTAACGTCCTGTCGGATTACGGAGCATTCGCACGTGCTCGAAGTAGCGCCAAATATGGGTACGACCGCCATCGAAGTCGCCTCTCGTTACGGCTGCCGGGTGACGGGGGTTGATCTTCACGCTCCAAGCTTAGATAAAGCCAAGGAAAACGTTAGACAGCACGGCCTCGAGGAACAAGTCCAGCTCGTCATCGGCAACGCCATGGCGCTGCCGTTCCCCGACAACTCGTTCGACGTTGTCATTAATGAAGCGATGCTCACCATGCTGACCCATGAACAGAAACAGCAAGCGGTCTCCGAGTACTTGCGGGTGCTGAAACCCGGAGGCCGGCTGGCGACCCATGATTTGCTGCTGCAGCAAGAACCGGATACGGAAGCCGTGAAGCAACGCCTGAACGAATTGCGCAAAGCGATATACGTTAACGCCCAGCCCATGACGGCGGCCAAGTGGGAAGAGCTGTTTTGCCAAGCGGGCTTTGGCGAGGTGGTTTGCGTTACGGGCAACATGTCCCTGTTGTCTTTGAAGGGGCTGATTGTCGACGAAGGCTGGGAAGGCATGACCCGCATCCTGGCCAATGCGATGCAAAGCGAAGACGACCGGCAGCGCCTGTTCCACCTGATAAACCTGTTTGACGAGAGCAGCGACTTATACGGCCACATCACCTGCGTTTCGACCAAAGCCTAACGGAGCGGCTACCGGATGACCACATTGATTGAGTTTACAGATGTTGCAAAAACGTATGGCGGCCAGTCCGTCTTCACCGGCTTCTCCTGCCGGCTGCAGCGGGGAGAGGTAATCGCCCTGCTCGGTCCTTCCGGCTGCGGAAAAACAACGCTCCTTAACCTGGCGGCAGGGCTGGCGCAGCCGGATAGCGGCTCCATCCGGCTGCATACAGATCATATCGGCTACATCTTTCAAGAACCAAGGCTCATCCCGTGGCGGACCGCCGGGGAGAACATTGGGTTAGTGCTGCAAACCGCTGATAAATCGGACGTTGAACGAATCATTGGCGAGACGCTGCGGAAAGTCGGCCTGCAGCAAGCGGAAAACCGCTACCCCCGGCAGCTTTCCGGCGGCATGAAGCAGCGCGTGTCCATCGCCCGGGCGTTGGCGCTGGAGCCGGACATGATTCTGATGGACGAGCCGTTTTCCGCCCTTGACGCCGCCTTGAAACGAGAACTGATGAATGATATGGCAAGGCTGATCGGCGAACGGGAGATCGGCGTAATGTACGTGACGCACGACCCCGAGGAGGCGGCGCGGCTGGCGGATAGGGTGCTGATCTTTTCGCCGCTGGACCGTACTTTTGCAAATGAAAAAATTTTCCCTGTGCCAAGACTGGAGCGCACGGAGGCTCAAATCCGGCAGTTTAAAAACAAGATGATGTCAATATCCTAGGAGGTTCTGATGAAAAAAATATTTACCGCCATTTATCCGTTGCTGGCGCTTTTCCTTGCCGCAACCATGATTTTTACGGGGTGTTCGGGCACGCCCGCCGCTCCTGCGGAACCGGCCGCGAATGGGCAACAGCAACCGGCAGCCGGAACTGCCGCGGGGGAACCGTCCGGACCGGCAGCCCAAAAAATGCAACAACTGACCGTTCAGGGACCGATGGGGATTACAATATCGGCACCGATTTACAACATTTTGGAGAATCAAGGTCTGGCAGCTTACGCGGATGAGGTTGTTTATACCCCCTGGAAAACCCCGGATGAGCTGCGCGCCAGAATTTCCAGCGGGCAAGCCGATATTTCCGCCGTGCCTACCTATGTCGGCAGCAATTTGTACAACCGCGGCATGGACGTCAAGCTGCTGAACACGCTGGTCTGGGGTATTCTCTATGTCGTCGGCCCCGAAAATGAAACGGGAGGAGGCTGGGAAACTTTACGCGGACAGACGATCCACGTACCGCTGAAAGGAGACATGCCGGACCTCGTCTTCCGTTATTTGCTTCGTAAAAACAACCTTGACCCGGAGAAAGACATTCGGATTGAATATGTGGCCGGAACGCAGGAATTGGTCGGGCTGATGGCCGCCGGGAAGGCCAAATATGCGGTCATTCCGGAGCACCTGGCCACGATGGCCGTACAGAAAGTCGAGGGAACGGCCAAAATCATGAGTTTGCAAGAGGAATGGGCGAAAGCGACCGGAAAACCGGCCAGAATTCCTCAAGCCGGCATTCTGGTGTCGGGCGAACTGGTGAAGAATCAGCCGGAACTGGTGGAAAGCCTGCAACGGCAATTTCAAGAATCGGTGACTTTTCTGAATCAACACCCGGACGAAGCCGCGAAAATGATGGCCGAGTACCAGGAAGGATTGGAGCCGGCGTTCATTGCATCGTTGATCCCTTCCCTGAATCTTGAATTCGTCTCCGCCAAGGACGCGAAGGAGGAATTGGAGTTTTTCTTCACCGAACTATCTTCGCTTTCCCCCGACATCATAGGAGGCAAGCTGCCGGATGATGCGTTCTATTACGATAAATAAACCGGGCAAACGCTCGCTTGGGGTAAAATGCTTAGCCGTGCTCGTCATCATCGGCGTCTGGCAGTGGATTTCTTTATCCCTGCCGGACATTTTGTTCGCTTCGCCCTTGGATACGCTGCGGTCGCTTGTGCAAATGGCGCGCAGCGGCGAATTGGCCCGGCAGCTGCTGACTTCGGGAGGCCGGATGCTGGCCGGTTTCTTCTGCGGAACGGCCGCGGGGATTGCCGCCGGGCTGCTGGCGGGAATTTTCAGCATCGTTTACGAGGCGGTGCGCCCCGTCCTATCCCTGCTCATGGGCATTCCGCCGATCATTCTCGTAGTGCTTGCCATGGTCTGGTTCGGCACGGGAGCGACGGTGCCCGTATTTGTGGTCTCTTTATTGGTTTTCCCAAGCATCTACCTCAACACGGCCGACGGATGGCGCGGGATTGACCGGCAGCTCTTGCAAATGGCCGAGGTTTATCAAATCGGTCCTATGAAAAAACTGCGTCATATCGTCATTCCTGGACTGGCCGTGCCGATTTTTACGGCCGTTTCACTGGCCGCAGGGTCCGCCGTCCGGACAACGATCATGGCGGAGCTGCTCGGCTCCGACAACGGGATCGGTTACTCGCTCGCTTTTGCGCGAGTGAACCTGGACACCGCCAAAGTGTTCGCCTGGACGTTCGTGAGTATCGTGGCGATTTTGGCTATGGACCTTTTCGTCATTAAGCCGCTCCGCAAATTTGCTTTGCGCTGGAATCACGAAGAAATCCAGATTTGATAAGAAAAACGCCTGACGGCGTCCTTTATTGGCTCTGACTTCTACTTTGGAGCGATTGGAGGGATGGGTTTCCATTCCCTCTTCTGTTCTTTGAGTAATCTTCCCTTTTTTTCATGAACAGTAGCGTCGAGTCCCTCGGCCCTTTCAATCTGTAGTCTACATCCAGTAGACGTTGCTCTAACGGACACCAGCGACCTTATCCGCCCATTTCCCGGGTATTTCCCAGCCTAACGGACACACATGGCCCTATTTCGCTCTAAACCCGTTCATCCAGGCCGATTTGAGGTAAATAGGGTCTTCTGTGTCCGTTACATTTTTCAAACCTCCGTTTTTCCGCAAATAACGGCTCTGGTGTCCCTTAGCCCCCATAAATTCTATATGGTGAACAAAAAGACCCGCCGATCGATTCGGCGGGTCTTTTCGCAACTTATGCGATTAGTGTTTCAGGTTGTAGAAAGATTTCAAGCCGTTGTACTGAGCCAAATCGGCCAATTGGTCTTCGATGCGGAGCAATTGGTTGTACTTGGCGATCCGGTCCGTACGGGAAGGAGCACCGGTTTTGATTTGGCCGGCGTTCGTAGCCACGGCGATATCGGCGATCGTGCTGTCTTCGGATTCGCCGGAACGGTGGGATACGACAGCCGTATAGCCGGCGCGTTTCGCCATTTCGATCGCGTCGAACGTTTCGGTCAGCGTACCGATTTGGTTTACTTTGATCAGGATCGAGTTGCCGATGCCTTCATTGATGCCTTTTTCCAGACGTTCGGTGTTGGTTACGAACAGGTCGTCACCGACGAGTTGGATTTTGTTGCCCAGTTTTTGCGTGAGCAGTTTCCAGCCTTCCCAATCGTCTTCGGCACAGCCGTCTTCGATCGTGATGATCGGGTATTTGTCTACCCAGGAAGCGAGCAGGTCAACGAATTCCGCGGAAGTAAAGGATTTGCCTTCGCCTTCCAGGTGGTATTTGCCATCTTTGAAGAACTCGGTGGAAGCGACGTCCATACCCAGGAATACGTCTTTACCCGGAGTGTAGCCGGCTTTGGTGATAGCTTCCATGATCGAGGACAACGCGTCTTCGTTGGAAGTGAAGTTCGGAGCGAAGCCGCCTTCGTCGCCAACCGCGGTGTTCAGGCCTTTGTCCTTCAACACGGATTTCAGGTTGTGGAAAATTTCCGCACCGGTACGCAGAGCTTCCTTGAAGGAAGGAGCGCCTACAGGCAGGATCATGAACTCTTGCACGTCGACGTTGTTGTCGGCATGCGCACCGCCGTTTACGATGTTCATCATCGGAACCGGAAGCTGCTTCGCGTTGAATCCGCCAAGGTATGCGTACAGCGGCAGGTCCAGAGCGTCAGCGGCTGCGCGGGCAACGGCCATGGAAACCGCCAGGATGGCGTTGGCGCCAAGTTTGCCTTTGTTCGGCGTGCCGTCCAAAGTGATCATCAATTTGTCGATGCCGATTTGATCCAGGGCGTCCATGCCGATTACTTCAGGCGCGATGATTTCGTTGACGTTCTCAACGGCTTTCAATACGCCTTTGCCCAGGTAACGGGATTTGTCGCCGTCGCGAAGCTCAACAGCTTCGTGCGCGCCGGTGGAAGCGCCGGAAGGAACGATGGCGCGTCCGATGGCGCCGGACTCAAGGTAAACTTCAACTTCAACCGTAGGGTTGCCGCGGGAGTCAAGGACTTCGCGTGCGTATACTTCAGAAATAATTGTCATGGGTATACAGTCTCCTTTTTTAGAGGTAGTTCAAAAAGTCCGCTTTTGATCACGAAGTGAATCAAGAAGTGACTCGGTGCTGAAAACCGGCCTTTTTGAACACGCATCTTAATTTAATATTTTAATTATACAGCTTGTTATACGGTTTGGCTTATGCCTTGCGGCTGGCGATCATCGATTGGCCGGTCATTTCCGGCGGCTGCGGCAGGCCCATCAGGTCAAGCAGCGTTGGCGCTACGTCAGCGAGGATGCCTTTATCGCGCAACACGACGTTTTCGTCGGTCACGATAAACGGAACCGGGAAGGTCGTATGCGCGGTGAAAGGACGGCCCTGCTCGTCGAACACCATGTCGGCGTTGCCGTGGTCGGCGATGATGACGACAACTCCGCCTTTCGCCTTGACGGCGTCAACCACTTTGCCGACGCATTCGTCGGTCACTTCGACCGCTTTCTTCGTCGGCTCCAGCATGCCGGAGTGGCCCACCATGTCCGGATTGGCAAAGTTCAAAATGATCGCGTCGTGTTTATCCGCTTCGATCTCTTTCACGCAAGCCTCGGCGACTTCATATGCGCTCATTTCCGGCTTGAGATCATAGGTTGCGACCTTCGGCGAATTGATCAGGATGCGCGTTTCGCCCGGAAGCTCGACGTCGCGGCCGCCGCTGAAGAAAAACGTCACGTGCGGATATTTTTCCGTTTCGGCGATGCGCAGCTGCTTCTTGCCGTGCTGCACGAGCACTTCGCCAAACGTGTTGTCGAGATCCTTCGGCTTGTAGGCTACGTAGCCCTGAACCGATTCCGCGAACAGAGTCAAGCACACGAAGTGCAGGTCCGTCGGGAATTTCGGTCCGCGGTCGAAGCCTTGGAAATCCTTGTTCGTGAATACGTTGGACAGCTGAATCGCCCGGTCCGGACGGAAGTTCAGGAAGACGACGGAATCGCCGGATTCCACCTGTGCAACCGGCTCGCCTTTGTCGTCGACGATCACGGTCGGCATGACGAATTCGTCAAATACCGATTTCTCGTAAGACTCGGTGACAGCCTTGATCGGGTCCGTATATTTCGGCCCTTCGGCATAAACCATAGCCCGGTACGATTTCTCCACGCGGTCCCAGCGTTTGTCGCGGTCCATCGCGTAGTAACGGCCTTGCACCGTAGCGATTTTGCCGATGCCGACTTCGTTCATCTTGGCGATCAGCTTCTCCAGGAAGCCTTTCGCGCTGTCCGGCGCCACGTCGCGGCCATCCAGGAAAGCATGCACGTATACATCGTGCATATCTTCTTTTTTGGCCAGGTCGAGCATCGCGAACAAATGGTTAATGTGGCTGTGCACGCCGCCGTCGGACAAAAGCCCGTACAGATGGAGTTTCTTGCCTTTGGATTTGGCGCTGCGAACCGCATTCACCAACGTTTCGTTGTCGAAAAATTCGCCTTCGCGAATCGATTTGGAAATCCGGGTCAAGTCCTGGTACACGATCCGGCCGGCTCCGATGTTCAGGTGTCCGACTTCGGAGTTCCCCATTTGGCCTTCCGGCAAACCTACCGCTTCGCCGCTGGCCGTCAGAGTCGTGTTCGGATACTGCTTCAGATAACGGTCGTAGTTCGGCTTATGGGCTTGCGCCACAGCGTTGCCTTCCACCGTATCGCGAAGTCCGAAGCCGTCCATGATGATCAATGCTACAGGTTTTGGAGCAGCCACTTACTTCGCCCCCTCAACGAGTTGAACATAGGAAGCCGGCTGCAGGCTGGCACCGCCGACGAGCGCGCCGTCGATGTCGCTTTGGCTCATATATTCCTTCACGTTCTCCGGCTTCACGCTGCCGCCGTATTGAATGCGGATTTTGCCGGCTACATCGTCGCCGTACAATCCTTTAACCAGGCTGCGGATGTAGGAAATGACCTCGTTCGCGTCCGCGGATGTGGACGATTTCCCAGTGCCGATGGCCCAGATGGGCTCATACGCAATAACGACCTGCGCCGCTTGCTCTGCAGTCAGCCCTTGGAGCGCCGCCTCGGTTTGCACCTTTACGACGTCCTTCGTTTTGCCGGCTTCCCGCTCTTCAAGTTTTTCGCCGACACAAGGAATCGGAGTCAAACCGTGTTTGAACGCGGCATGAATCTTTTTGTTTACGATCTCGTCGGTTTCGCCAAAATAAGCCCGGCGCTCGGAATGCCCGATGATGACGTAGTCCACGCCGAGTTCTTTCAGCATACGTCCGCTGATTTCGCCGGTGAAGGCACCTTCGTCTTCAAAATGCATGTTTTGCGCGCCGATTTTGATCGACGTTCCTTTTGCGGCTTCCACCAAAGCCGGAAGGTTGGTGAACGGAGCGCAAATCACGCTCTCGACGCCCGCAACTTCCGCTTTCCCTTTTACCTCTTCAAAAAAAGCTTTTGCTTCGGAAACCGTCTTAAACATCTTCCAGTTCCCGGCAATTACAGGTGTTCTCATGGAGTCAACTCCTTCACTTCTTAAGGGTAGTTCAAAAATCAGCTTTTGATCACGAAGTTAACCACGAAGTTTATTCGGCATCGAATCTTGAATTCAGCCGGCCCTTCCGGTGCTCACGTACCCAAAACGTACGCTCCGCTCCTCAGTCCCTAGCTTCATCCAACCTTCTCGGTGCTGAAAACCCGATTTTTGAACAATTCATCTTAAAGGTAGTTCAATTCATCTTAAAGGTAGTTCAATTCATCATTTTTTGACGTCTTACTTGTCGTTCAATGCTACAACGCCTGGAAGCGCCTTGCCTTCCATGAATTCGAGGGACGCGCCGCCGCCGGTGGAGATGTGGTCCATTTTCGACGCCAGGTTGAACTTCTCGGCTGCCGCTGCGGAATCGCCACCGCCGATGATTGTGTAACCTTTCGTCTCTGCGCAAGCTTCGGCTACTTCCTTCGTCCCGTTCGCGAAGATATCGATTTCGAATACGCCCATCGGTCCGTTCCAAACGACCAGTTTGGAGTTTTTAATGATGTCCGCATACAATGCGCGCGTTTTCGGTCCGATGTCCACGCCTTCCCAATCGGCCGGAATGCTGTCGATGTCAACTGCTTTGTGGTTGGCCGTGGCGCTGAAATCGTCGGCTATGATTACGTCAACCGGAAGCAAGAACTTCTTGCCGAGCTTTTTCGCTTTCTCGATGAAGCCGAGCGCAACATCCAGTTTGCTGTCATCCAGCAGCGATTGTCCGATTTCATAACCTTGCGCTTTGAAGAACGTATAGGCCAGACCGCCGCCGATCAGCACGTTGTCCGCGATGTTCAGCAGGTTGTCGATAACGTCGATTTTGTCTTTAACCTTCGATCCGCCGATAATCGCCGTGAAAGGACGGTCCGGGTTCGACAAAGCTTTGCCGAGAACGGACAATTCTTTTTCCATCAGCAGGCCGGATACGGCAGGCAGGTAATGTGCGATGCCCTCGGTCGACGCATGCGCCCGGTGAGCCGCGCCAAACGCGTCATTAACGAACAGGTCGGCAAGCTCCGCGAATTGTTTGGCCAGTTCCGGATCGTTTTTCTCTTCACCCGGATAGAAACGGACGTTTTCCAGCACCAGTACATCACCATTGTTCAATTGAGCCACTTTCGCCTTAACCGCGTCGCCAACCGCTTCATCGGCTTTGGCTACCGGCTTGCCAAGCAGCTCGGACAAGCGTTCTGCAGCCTGGGTAAGGCGCATCGATTCGTTCACTTGACCTTTCGGACGTCCCAAGTGGCTGGCGAGAATGATTTTCGCGCCTTTTTCGATCAAGTAGTTGATCGTCGGCAGCGTTTCGCGGATCCGGGTATCGTCGGTAATTTTCCCGTCTTGCATCGGCACGTTGAAATCGACGCGGACAAATACGCGTTTTCCGGTTACTTCCACATCACGTACACTTTTCTTGTTCATCTCCACGTTCCTCCTAAAGGTGTGCGCAGGCTTCTCCCATGCATCGAAAACCGCGCATCCACGGCTATAATTCTGATTTCTCTCCTAAGCGTCAATCTGTATCTCTATTTTTATTTAAGTATGTGTGTGTGAATATCGTTCTTGCTTCAAGACCAAAGAGGAGGCCTATTGACAGGTTGCTCCTCTTTAGGATTTATATCAGGTTGGCTGGGATATTACTTAACTTTCTTTGCGAAGTATTCCAAAGTACGAACCAATTGAGCAGTGTAGGACATTTCGTTGTCGTACCAAGCCACGGTTTTAACGAGCTGTTGGTCGCCCACAGTCAGTACTTTCGTTTGAGTAGCGTCGAACAGGGAACCGAAAGTCATGCCTTTGATGTCCGAAGATACGATTTCGTCTTCCGTGTAACCGTAAGTTTCAGAATCGGAAGCGGCTTTCATAGCAGCGTTCACTTCATCGGCAGTAACCTTGGTTTTCAGCACGGTAACGAGTTCAGTCAGGGAACCGGTCGGTACAGGCACGCGTTGAGCGGCGCCGTCCAGTTTGCCTTGCAGTTCAGGAATTACGAGGCCGATTGCTTTAGCTGCACCGGTCGTGTTAGGAATGATGTTTTCGGCAGCGGCGCGGGCACGGCGGAAGTCGCCTTTCGCGTGCGGAGCGTCCAGCGTGTTTTGGTCGCCGGTGTAAGCGTGGATCGTCGTCATCAAACCTTCTACGATGCCGAATTTGTCGTTCAATGCTTTAGCCATAGGAGCCAAGCAGTTTGTCGTACAGGAAGCGCCGGAGATAACCGTTTCGGAGCCGTCCAGGATTTCATGGTTAACGTTGTAAACGACCGTTTTCATGTCGCCGGTAGCCGGAGCGGAGATAACGACTTTCTTCGCGCCGCCTTTCAGGTGAAGCTCAGCTTTTTCTTTGGTTGTGAAGAAGCCTGTGCACTCCAGAACGATGTCTACGCCAAGCTCGCCCCAAGGCAGTTCTTCAGGGTTGCGGTTAGCCAGAACCTTAACTTCTTTGCCGTTAACTTTGAAGAAGCCGTCATGAACTTCGATGTCGCCTTCGAATTTGCCTTGCGTTGTATCATATTTCAACAGGTGAGCCAGCATTTTGGCGTCCGTCAGGTCGTTGATAGCTACTACTTCGATGCCTTCCACGTTTTGAATGCGGCGGAAAGCCAGGCGTCCGATACGTCCGAAACCGTTAATACCTACTTTTACACTCATGAATAGTTCCTCCTAGTGTTGGTTTTTTTATTATTCAAGACAGGCTAAAAAGCCCGCCATGAGTAAACATCATTAGCTTCACTTGATTTCTTGCTTGTCACCCTGCTCAAGCTGGGTTACGATCTCCACCGCGGCGGCCTCGTCGATGACGAGGATGTCCTCCTGGCCAAAACGCAGCACGGCGTGAATCGCCTTGGCTTTGCTTTTGCCCCCGGCAATCCCGATCACGGTTTCCGTCTTCATGATGTCCTCCAGACGAAGGCCTAGAGTCCGCATTTTGTGAACGACGACGCCGTCTTCATTAAAATAATAACCAAATGATTCCGCGACCGCGCCTTCCTTCCGGATTTGTTCGGTCACCTGCGGCTCCAGCTTGCGCCGCCGCGCCATCTCCATCGCGTCGCCGATGCCGTGCACCACGATTCGCGCTTGCCGGATCATATTGACGATGTCCTCGATATTCGGATCGTGGACAAGCGATTCGTACGCTTCCTTGCCGAGCAAATCAGGTACGTGCAGCAGGCGGTAACCTGCCCCCACCCGTTTCGCCATCCCGGAAGCGATCGTGTTCGCCTGGATTTCCAGACTTTCGCCCAATCCACCGCGGGCAGGCACAAACCAGCTGTCCTTCATCGTCAGGTTATGCGGCGGATTCAGTTGCTCCGCCACCTCCGCCAGCGTCGTTCCGCCGGTAACGGCAACCCCGTCGCCCTCATTCATGGAGCTTAAGAGCGCCCTGGCTCCCGCGCGCCCCAGTTCCCGCTTCACCAACGGCGAAGCGTCGCAATCTCCGGGGACGACCACGACTTTGCGCAGCCCGTAGCTCTGACGAATCGCTTCTTCCAAATTGGCGAGGCCAAACAATTCCTTGACCACCGGCTCCAGTTCCTCAAGCAGAAGCTTGCCCGCATCGCTGATTCTCATGCCGATATTCTCGATTTCAATCAGGCCCTGAGCCTTCAGAAGATCCGTTTCGGCCCGCAACACACGCTCCGTCATATCCAGTGAAGTTGCCAAGGTTCTGCGGCCAATTACGTCAGATAACATGATCTGATGAAGTATGGTGTACCTTTTCTTGAGAATGTCCATGAGATCAGGCAGAAGCTGCTTCTGAATTTCCAAAAGGTTACGCATGATCTCCATTCCTGCAAGCTCCTTCTTCTTCCCAACTCCTTGGCCTTAAAATGTCCCGGGTTAACTTTTTAAGTCCCACCGTTATTTTAACCAATTTTTAGCGTGGTTGCAAGCCTGACGTCCGTAGAATTCTCAAAGTTTGGTATGGTTATACGGTAATGAACATAATAAGCCGTTTTTGTAGAATGCAGAGCGATACTTTGCCTGGCTCCTATTCTGTTTTACCAATAAAAATTCGCTCTATTCGTACCTCGTATATGGAAAGAAAGCAGTTTGTTAAAATTTTTAAATTGTCACATTTTTGATAGATTTAATTATTGGCAACCAGTTTACAGTAAATATTTTTAGTATTAGTATAAATAGTGATAATAATAGGATTTATTGGAAGTGAGGTTATTAAAGTTGCGCAGCTTTCTATTACTTTTTCTTGCTTTAAATTTGACGATTTTATCTAGTTGTACCGAGAAACCGTCACCCCTGGAAAATAAAGAGGTGGTCAAATTAAACATCGGCTATTTTTCTGAGCAACACTTTGATGATAGATACGCTTCTCTACTAGCACTGGAATATCCGAATTTACAGTATACCATCGTTCCAACAAGCGATATCTTAAGAAGAAAAATAACTGTAAGCGAATGGGCGAAAAACAATGATGTGGATTTGATTTATTTGCCTTCAAATCAATTTCAGCTGGCTATAAATAACGGATTACTTCAACCCTTCGACAACTATATAGATCGAGATTCATTCCCTTTGGAAAATATGGTGCCGAGTATCGTAGATTTAACGAAACAATATGGCAACGGTAAACTGTACGGATTGCCTCCTACTTTTTACGGCAGCGCTTTGGTGTATAACCAACAGCTTTTTGATCAATACGGCGTGGACTACCCCACAGAACAGATGACATGGGAAGATATTATTGTTTTGGCTAACCGGTTTCCAAAAGGGTTGTCCCTACCCTATCCGTCCACAGCCGATTGGTTAATCGACATAGGCCAAACCGAAAATCTTCATGTTTACGATGAGCAGAGGAAACAAATTACTTTAAACAACCCTTCATGGACAAAAATTCTTGAGCTAGTCAAGGAACCATTACAACGAGGAAATATTGCCTTTAACGACATTAACAAAAATTCCTTCATTTCAGAAAATTATGCAATGGCTGTTGTTAATTACGAGGATATTAACAGTTTAGAGCAGCAAGGCTCCGAACTAAAATGGAAACTGGTTACCATGCCAGTCAATCCTGCTTCTCCCCAATCCAGTCACCATGTTTCGCTAGGGGGACTCTGGTCTATTCCCAGCACTTCATCACAAGCTGATGCCGCCTGGGAGCTGATTCAATTTTTCATGTCCGGCAAAGTCGCGGAGTGGGAATACCGCTCCGTATACGGCTTCTCTTCGTTAGCCTCTTATACTTCCTTAGGGGATCGTGACAGAAATTTTGAGGCATTCTACAAGCTGCAGCCCATAGAGAAAAACAATGTTGTTCCTGATCAAATCTATAACCTTATTAATGAATCCGTCGATCAAATCGTATCCGGCAATAAAACGGTTCAGCAAGTTTTAGATGAAATACCAAGCGAATTAAGTCAGTAAGGGGAATGGGTTGTTTTAGGAGTCATGTTGTAAATGGGGCATTCTGATGCTCCCTTTACATAAAAGGCATCCAGAATACGCCCAATTAGGCAAATAAAAAAATTAAGAGGAGGATAGAGGTTACCTTATGCTTAAGCTTGTAGTTCCACAAAATTAATGGGAGGTAAGTACTAATGAAAAAAACAGTGATTGTTTCTTTAACGGCGGCTCTTTTTTTGGCAGTAGCTATTCCTACCTTTGCTGAGGACATTGATACTCCGGACCCTAATGTGGACACATATGCTTATATTGGTTCAAGTCAAAATTATGACGGTAAGGTTAGAGGGAAATCGTACGCTACGACATCTAACACAAAAATGACAAAGTTGACTGTACAAGGTACATTTTATCAGTCCGGTAGTAAAAAGGAATCCGGGTCGTCATCAACCACGAAAAGAAATTCCGAAGCTGCCTGGTACACGAAAGATGGCGTATACTCCGATTCCGGATCGTACAGCTTGAACACAGCGTCGAGAACTTATTTTTCAGGCGGCAAGTACGCTCAAGATTATGCATCGGATGAATGGTAATCGTTAGGGTGGGGCATCCCACCCTTCTTTCACAAAGGGGAACTAGATATGCTCAGAAAAATTCGGATATTATTATGCTTGCTGCTCGTAACAATCCTCTTATCAAGCTGCCAAACGCGTCAGCCTGAGGATCCCGTGATTCTCAAAGTTGCTTATCCGTCCGCCAAGCAATTTTATGTTAATTTTGGTTATGCTTTCGAAAACAAGTATCCCAATATCGATGTTCAAGTGATTCCAAGTGATCCGGTATCCGAAGAAACGGGTTGGGATCGTGAAGCGGATGTTATTTACATAAATGGTTTGGAGCAGTATAAGATGGCTATTGAAAAGGGGATTTTAAAGCCGATTTCTCCCCCATTAACCAATGGAACGGAATCAGGTGATCTTTCTCCGATTGTTACGTCACTTTTGGAAGCCGCGTCGGACAACGGCCAGTATTATGCTCTTCCACCTACTTTTCATAGCGAGGCGCTTTACTATAACAAGAAGCTATTTGATGCTTATCATATCCCTTATCCCCGGAATGGAATGACTTGGGAAGAGGTGTTTGCATTAGCCGAACGGTTCCCGACAGAAGATGATCAAGGGGAACCCCTTTATGGAATCCAAATGAATTACTATCGCAATGTCACCATGAACTTTATTTTAAAAGCGGGCGAAACGGAAAACCTGACTTATCTCGATCCAAAAACCATGAAAGTCACGATGAATACGGATAAATGGAAGTCAATCTGGACCGCCGCGGTGAAAGCTTTTCGTGCCGGAGTGGTTTATGATCAGGGAGAAGAAGCCGATTCGATGGAACACCCCAAGTTTTTAACTGAAAATGCCGCTATGACCGTTAGTTCCAATGCTCTTGCCTATAATTTTGAGCCGTTCTCCCATTTTGAAGATGCTACCTTAATCGACTGGGGAATGGTTACAGCTCCGGTTGATCCTTTAAATCCAGATTATATGAATTTCTACGAAATGTTCGACTTTTTCGGCGTTTCCTCAAGCACAGAACACGGAGCCGAAGCGATGAAACTTGTTAAATTTATTGCTGGAGATTCGGTAAACAGCCAACTATTGGCCAAGAACCAGCCGAATTATGGATTGCCTGCCGTAACCGAGTACGTGGAGCAGGTTGGGGATCATGATTTATCTCCTCTTTACACCCTTAAAGCAAATCCCAATTATACCGACCTGTATACCCAAGTCGATGCCGAGATTCTCGATGCCTTTCAGGATGCTGCTCAAGTCGTATTGGACAAGCTTCTGCAAAATGAAATAACCTTGGATGAAGCTCTTGCCGAGGTGGAAGTCAAGGGACAAGAAGCCGTAGACACCGCAGTCCTTACCCTTGAGCAAAAAAAGAAAAACAACCAGGGCGACCTCCAATAATGCCGGATATTTGAGTAACCCTTCCCTTCTTTCATGAACAGTAGCGGCGAGCACCTCGGCCCTTTCCAATCTGTAGTCTAATCCAGTGGACATTGTTCTAACGGACACCAGCGACCTTATCCGCCCATTTCCCGGGTATTTCCCAGGCTAACGGACACAAACTACCCTATTTCGCTCAAAACCCGTTCATCCAGGCCGATTTAAGGTAAATAAGGTCTTCTGTGTCCGTTACATTTTGCAAACCTCCGTTTTTTCGCAAATAAAGGCTCTGGTGTCCCTTAGCCCCCTCCAGGTCCCCCTTCTCCTCCCCTCTCTACCTGCGCCTCGCCCTCTACCTTGCCCGATATTTTATACGCTATAGAGTTAAAAAAATCGAGCCGGAAGCGCAGCAATTCGCTCCTTGGAGGCGAAGGCTTACTGGACGTCCCCTCTCCATTGTTTAAAAATACGGCCGCCCATTTTTTTGAACGCGACTGAGCGCACGGCGTCGTCTCGGGGCGGATGATTCTGCTGAAATGGGCCGGCGCATAATAAGCCAGCGTTAGTCTGCTGCGAATTTTTATCCATGTTAGGAATTACCACTTGCATTTCCTTCGACGATGCCATATAATCATTTTTGTTACGCTAATTGCGCCCGTGGTCCAATGGATATGACGTAGGCCTCCGGAGCCTGAGATCGAGGTTCGATTCCTCGCGGGCGCGCCATACTTAACCAACAGCTAAATAACTAAACGCTGAGTTCCAACGCCTGAATGACTGTATGAATGACATCGGGCTTTTTTTATCCCCTGAGTTTGACTATCTTTGACTTTTGCGAACAAATTGTATATGATGAGGTTATTATCGATCGTTTCCGTCAATTCTGATGATTGATCGAACCGATTTTAAAGCAATCTCATCCCAAGCGAGAAGCTGCCGTGCAAGCGATCCGGGTGAAGCGGCCCATACATACGCCGGAAGCCGGATAACTGCCCGCAGCCGATCCAAATTTAAGGAGGTTTTATCGGTGAGTTATATTCCTATGGTCGTTGAACAAAGCAACCGCGGCGAACGCGCCTACGACATTTATTCCAGACTGCTGAAGGACCGGATTATTTTCCTGGGCTCGCAAGTCAACGATGTCGTGGCCAACTCCATCATCGCTCAAATGCTGTTCCTGGATGCGGAAGATCCGACGAAAGACATCTCCCTCTACATCAACAGCCCCGGCGGATCAATTACCGCAGGCATGGCCATTTTCGATACGATGCAGTTCATCAAAGCGGACGTCTCCACGATTTGCGTCGGCCTTGCCGCTTCCATGGGCGCGTTCCTGCTGAACGCCGGCGCTCCCGGCAAACGCTA
The DNA here is from genome assembly GCF_003863965.1 of Paenibacillus oralis. GTDB lineage: Bacteria > Bacillota > Bacilli > Paenibacillales > Paenibacillaceae > Fontibacillus > Fontibacillus oralis. Next base: position 2,096,248 of record NZ_RRCN01000001.1, on the reverse strand, counting down.
CGCCCTGCCGAACAGCGAGATCATGATCCACCAGCCGCTCGGCGGTGCGGAAGGCCAGGCAACGGATATTGAAATCCGCGCCCGCCGCATTCTGAAAATGCGCGACAAGCTGAACCACATTCTCGCGGAGCGCACCGGCCAGCCGCTGGAACGGATCGAAAAAGACACCGACCGCGACTACTTCATGAGCGCTCTCGAGGCCAAAGAATACGGCCTGGTCGACCAAGTCATCGAAAAAGTAAATCCGGCGAAAGCTTAAGACCGGGCCTTAAAATGCGTGTTCAAAAAGTTCGGTTTTCAGCACCGAGAAGGTTGGATGAAGCCAGGGACGAAAGGAGCGGAGCGTACGTTTTGGGTACGTGAGCAACTGAAATGTTTCCGTAGGAAACATGCTTCGGAAGCATATGCTTAGGCCCGGCTGAATTCAAGATTCGATGCTGAGCTACTTCTTGATTCACTTCGTGATCAAAAGCGGACTTTTTGAACAACCTCTTAAAGGTGAAGGCTGCCCGAACGACAGGACACTGTTCGTAGGGCGGCCTTTTTTGTTATGATTAGGCATAATAGCTAAAGAGCTTAAGGCGCAATTTTTATAAAGAGTAAGGAGTGAACCGGGAAATGGGACCTACTGCAAGAAAGAAGCTGTATGAAGTCAGCCGGGTTTTGGCGGAAGTGGCCGTCGGGAAAAAGAAAGCCGATTTGGTCGTCAAAAACGGCACTTTAGTTAATGTATACACCGGGGAGCTGCTGCCGCATACGGATGTCGCCGTGGCCCAGGGGCGTATTGCCTACGTCGGAGACGCCGGGCATACGATCGGCGAGGGGACGGCCGTGATCGACGCCGCGGGACGTTACATCGCCCCAGGTTTGCTGGACGGTCATATGCATGTGGAAAGCACGATGCTGTCGGTGACCGAGTTTGCCAAGGCCGCTTTGGCCAAAGGGACGACCGGCGTGTTTATGGACCCGCACGAGATCGCCAACGTGTTCGGAGCCGAAGGCGTGCGCTGGATGCACGAGGAAGGCCAGGGGCTGCCGCTGAAGGTGTTCACCACGTTCCCGTCCTGCGTACCGGCGACCGACCACCTGGAAGACGCCGGGGCGGCGCTGGAAGCCAAGGACATCGCCGAAGGCATGACCTGGGACGGTGTGGAGGGGCTGGGCGAAGTGATGAACTTCCCTGGCGTCGTGTACGGGGATGCGAAAATGAGCGGAGAGATCCGGGCGACGATGGAAGCGGGCAAAACGGTCACAGGCCATTTCCCCAGTGAAGATGAGCGCATGCTGCAAGCGTATATCGCCTCCGGCGTCACCTCCGACCACGAGACGGTCACGCGGGAGCAAGGGCTGTTGAAGCTGCGCCTCGGCATGCATTTGATGATCCGCGAGGGCTCCGCCTGGCATGACGTCAAGGAAGTGATCAAGGTGGTGACCGAAGATCATGCGGATACGGCCAACATCATACTGGTCACCGACGACGTATACCCGCAGACGCTGATCGAAAAAGGCCACATGAACCATGTCGTGCGCCGCGCGATCGAGGAAGGCGTGGAGCCGGTGACCGCGATCCAGATGGGCACGATCAACACGGCCCGTTATTTCAAGGTGGACGGTGATGTGGGCGGCATCGCTCCGGGAAAATGCGCCGACCTGCTGCTGATTGGCGATCTAACACGGATGGAGCCGTCCACCGTGATTGCGGACGGAACCGTCGTTTATGATAGCGGAGAGCTGCGCGTGCCTTTCCCGGCGTATCCGTATCCGGAGCGCGCGCGTAATTCGGTACATTTGGCCCGTCCTTTGGAGCCCGGCGATTTCTTGCTGGCCAGCCAAAGCGGGAAGGCCGAGACGAAAGTTCATGTCGTGGACGTGATCGAAAACAGCGCGCGGACGCAAAAAGGAACCGCCAGCCTGAAGGTGGCAGACGGTTTCATTCAGCCCGATCTGGCGCAGGATGTCCTTACGCTGGCCTGCATCGACCGCCATCACGGCTCCGGCGATATTTCGCTGGCATTTGCCCGCGGGTTTGGGCTGAAGCGGGGCGCCGTCGCCTCAACGGTGGCGCATGACAGCCATAACCTGCTCGTGATGGGCGCCAGCGCGGAGGACATGGCCTTCGCCGCGAACGAGCTGGCCAAGCTGGGCGGCGGCATGATCGCCGTGCAGGACGGGCAGGTGCTGGCCGCCGTGCCGATGGCGATCGCCGGCCTGATGTCCGATCAGCCGCTGGAAACGGTGGCCGCGCAGGTCAAGCAGCTGGAGGCCGCCTGGCAGCAGCTCGGGTGCACGTTGAACGCGCCGTTCATGACGTTTTCGCTGATCGCCCTGCCGGTCATTCCCGAGCTCCGCATCACCAACCGCGGGCTTGCGGACGTGAACGATTTCCGGCTGATCCCGGTGGAAATCGTATAAAGCGATGCGGACGGCCAACCCGGCCGTCCGCATGTTTAAATCTCCTTCCTTCTCCGTTCTTTTACTCCGGAAAAGCAAAATACCGTTTGGCGTTATCGTGGCAAATATCGGTCACCATGGTGCCAAGCAGCTCGAAATCCTTAGGCGCTTCGCCCCGCTCCACCCAATCGCCGAGCACATCGCAGAGCAAACGGCGGAAGTACTCATGCCGCGTATAGGACAGGAAGCTGCGCGAATCGGTCAGCATGCCGATGAACTGCGCCAGCACGCCGAGATTGGCGAGCGTCTTCATTTGCTCGAGCATCCCGTCCTTGTTGTCGTTGAACCACCAGGCCGTGCCAAACTGGATTTTGCCCGGAACGCCGCCGCCCTGGAAGCAGCCCATAATGCTGGCGAGCGCCGGATAATCGTTCGGGTTCAGCGAATACAAAATCGTCTTCGGCAGCGCCCCGTCACGCTCCAGCGCGTTCAACAAGCCGGCCAGCGCGGCGGCGACGGGCCCGTCGTTGATGGCGTCGTACCCGGTATCCGGTCCGAGGCGTTTGAGCATCGCGCTGTTCGTGTTGCGCAGCGCATGGATATGCAGCTGCATCGCCCAGCCCCGCTCGGCGTACTCCTTGCCCAGGAAACGCATCGTGTAGGACTTGTACTTCCGCTCTTCCGCCGGAGTGACGCTGCCCTTCTTGAGCGCCTTATCGAAAATGGCCTCCACTTCCCGCAGCGTCGTCTCCTGGTATTCCAGCGTGTCCAACGCATGGTCGGACACCCGGCCGCCCGCTTCATGGAAAAACTCCATCCGCTCCCGCAAGGCGTCCAGCAGTGCGCCATAGCTGCCGATCGGCTTGCCCGCCGCCGCTTCCAGCTTGGTCAGCCACGGTTTGAACGTGTCGCGGTTAATCTCCAGAAATTTATCCGGCCGGTAACTCGGCAGCACCTTCGTTCCGAAGTCCTCCAGCTCTTTGATTTTAAAATGATATTCCAGCGAATCCGCCGGGTCGTCGGTGGTGCATACGACGGTTACCTTCGATTTCTTGATCAGATCCCGTGCGCCAAACCCTTCGCCCTGCAGCAGGGCGTTGACCTTCTCCCAAATCGCCGGCGCCGTGCGTTCGTTCAGCAGCTCATCGATGCCGAAAAACCGCTGCAGCTCCAGATGAGTCCAATGGTACAGCGGATTTCCGAGCAGCTGCGGCACTACTTTTGCCCACGCAAGAAACTTGTCGTAATCGTCCGCCCCACCGGTAATCAGTTCCTCGTCGACGCCGCAGGCGCGCATCACCCGCCATTTGTAATGGTCGCCGCCCAGCCAGGCCTCGGTAATGCTGCGGAATTTCTTGTTCTCGTAAATCTCCTGCGGGCTCAGATGGCAGTGATAGTCGATGATCGGCAGCTCCTTGGCGTATTGATGATACAACTCCTTCGCCGTATCGCTGTTCAGCAAAAAATTTTTCCCCAAAAACGTCTTCGCCATTTCCCCGTGCTCCCTTCGTTTTTCAACCTGGTAGATTCAATAAAAATCAAATGGTTGTTAACGTTAACATTACTAGTTGATTTTATTGTAATCGTTTTATTCCAAAACACAAGAACAAACTCTCTTATGACCATTCAAACGGATTCGCGCCCGGCGGCAGCAGCTGGGTAAACGGGAAATAATATTCCGGAAAGCCAAATACGTACGGCAGGTATTCATACAGTTGGAAAAAGATGTACACGCCTTTATCCTTCACGTAATAGGAAGGGTTTGGGCCGATCGTTTTGAAATTGCTGAAATAGCCTTCCGTTTGTTCCAGTTTCCCTTTGATCGCCGGATCGACGATCGTGCGGTAATTCGGATTGGCGCGGAGCAGCTCGTCCAAGGTCAACAGCTTGCCGTCGCTAAGGCGGAACGTCAGCCCCTCTCGGTAAGACATGCCGTGCGCCCCGCCGGTATAAGCGTAAGTTTCCTCTAAAATGCTCAGGACCCCGTTTTGGTTATACGTAACGTCATACTTTCCAATGTATTCGTAGGGATTGCCGCTGGGCGTGGAAGGCTGGCTGGTTTTCGCTTCTTTGACCGCATTGTTGACAAACGTCTCCGCTTTCTTTTTCAGCAAAAGATTGATATCGCGCTCCACGGACTTGCGCTTAAGCCCGCCGACCTGCGGGTAGTCGACTTTGATCGCCGCCTCCGGCAGCTTTTTTTCAATCGTATGCTTTGTGATGCGCACTTTGTCGGTCGGCTGCGATGCGGGACGCGTGGTCTGCTCCTTAACCACAGCAGTTGTTGGCAGTGCTGGAACTCCGGCAGCTATGCCGGTCATGCACAAACTTGCAATCGTCAAGAGCGTGACCACAACTCTCATGTTGCTCGGTTTCATTTGATTTAGCCCCCTTTGCTTGGATACCTCCATTATCACCTGGCCGGGCGAAAACCATGCTTTGAGCTTGCCGCCGCAAAAAAAGAACAGTGCCATGTTCCCCGCTTCGGGAGATCCATGACACTGCTCCTATGTTAACCGTTACTAGCGTCCGCTCTTCAATTCCGTCCAGTAGCGGTCGTAAACTTGCAGCTTGTCACCCACATCACCAAGCCACTCGGTGCGGGACAACTCATCGTTGGTCAAATTAATCATCTTGTCGTTCATATATTCCTGGCTGTGGAACTCCGCCGCTTTCGTGTTCGGGTCGCTGTAGCCGATCACTTCGTAGTTTTTCGCGCTGACTTCCGGATCCAGCATGAAATTGATGAATTTCTCAGCCAGCTCTTTGTGCTGGGAATCCTTCGGAATCGCGTAGTTGTCCGACCAGATCGTACCGCCTTCCTTCGGCACCACGTAAGCGACATCCGGATTGTCCTTGGCGATGTAGGAAGCGTCCCCGGACCATACCGTCGCGATCCAACCCTCTTCCTGGATCATTTTTTGCTTGATGTTGTCGGTATCGAAGGCCAGTACGCTCGGCAGCAGCTTTTTCAAATCGTCGACAGCCGCGGTGATTTCCGTTTCATTGGCCGAGCTGTTGGAGTAACCGAGCTTTTTGAGCGCCATGCCGATGACTTCGCGATTGTCGTCCAGCAGGATCACCTTGCCCGCGTATTCGGGGTTCCACAGGTCTTCCCAGCTGTCGATTTCGTCTTTCACATACTTCTTATTGTAAGCGATCCCCGTTACGCCGGAAGTATACACGATCGAGTATTTATTCCCGGGGTCGAATGACGGATTCTTATAGGCATCGGATACGTTCGCGAAATTCGGAATATTATCCATGTTCAGCGGAGCCAGCAGATCCTGCTTGATCATCGTGGCCACCATATAGTCGGAAGGCTGAATCAAATCGTAGCCGCCCCCGCCGGCTTTGATCTTGGCCAGCAGGTCCTCGTTGTTGGCGAACACGTCGTAATTGATCTTCACGTTGTATTCCTTCTCGAATTGCGCCAGCACTTCCTCATCGAAGTTGTCCGCCCAGCTGTAAATGTTCAGCGTCTCCTTAGACGAGCCGCCGCCGCAACCAGCCAGCAGCCCCACCATCATCGTTACCGCCAGCAGCAAGCCGGCCCATTTCATTTTTTTCAATTCTCAGTCTCCTTTCTCTTTCTTTCATCAGCATAACCCGGTCTGCCATGTTTCCTAAAACGGCAGCACCGACTGCTTTTTTTGCCCCTTGCCGCGGTTCAGCACGAATTGTGCCAGGAAGATCAGCGTTACCGTGACCAGGATTAAAATCGTACAAAGCGCGTTAATTTCCGGGGAAATACCCCGTTTCACCTGGCCGTAGATATAAATCGGCAACGTTGTCGAATTTGGTCCGCTGACAAAAAAGCTAACCATAAAGTCGTCCAGCGACAGCGTAAAAGCGATCAACGCCCCGGAGACAATGCCCGGCAAAATCTGCGGCAGGGTCACGTGACGAAACGTCTGCCAGGTCCCGGCGCCCAAATCCTGCGCGGCTTCCTCCAGCTGGCTGCCCATGCCGGACAGGCGGGTCGAAACGACGACGTAAACATATGACAAGCTGAACGTGATGTGTGCGATCATAATCGTTATTTTGCCCAGCGGCATATGAAGCTGAGTGAACAGCACCAGCAAGGACAAACCCATGATAATATCCGGGACGATAATCGGCATATACAGCAGCCCGCCCATGCCGGCCTTGGTCCTTCTGCCGACCTTACGCATCGCCAGCGCGGCCAAAGTGCCCAGCAGCGTAGAAACGATCGTGGAAACGACCGCGACGGTCAAACTGTTGTTTAGCGCCTCCATCACATGCCGGTTGTCGAACAAGGATACGTACCAATCGAACGTAAACCCGCTCCAATCCGCGGCCAGCCTGGAGCTGTTAAACGAATAGGCGACGATAAACGCGATCGGCACATAAATGAAAATCATCATGATCAGGGAATGGATGCCCAGCAGCGGATGGCTTTTCGTCTTCATGAGCCCACCTCCCGCACGGTCTGATACCGTGAAGTCATCGCCCGGTTAAACAACGCGATCAGAATCAGCGACGTGATGACGAAAATCACCGACAACGCCGAGCCGAACGGCCAGTTGCGCGCCCCGAGGAACTGGCTTTGAATGATGTTGCTGATCATCGCCGACTTCGCGCCGCCCAGAATGTCCGTGACGACGAACATGCCGGTCGTCGACACATATACCAGCACCGATCCGGTCATAATCCCGGATTTCGTCTGCGGCAGCGTAATATGCCAGAACGCCCGCCAACGCGAAGCGCCCAAATCACTGGCGGCCTCAAGCAGCTTCTTATCCATCTGCTCCAGGGATACGTAAATCGGCAGCACCATAAACGGAATAAACGTGTATACCATGCCGAGCAGCACCGCGCCCCGCGTATATAGCATCTGCAGCGGTTCGGCTATCAAGCCGAAGTCCAGCAGCAGCTCATTGACAACCCCTTGGGTACGAAGCAGCAGCACCCAGGCGTAGGTGCGGATCAGGAAATTGATCCAAAAAGGCACCGTAATCAGCACCAGCCCCCAGGTTTGCATGCGCGGACCGGCGTTCGCAATATAATAGGCCAGCGGATAGCTCAACAGCAGACAGAAGACGGTCGTCAGTACGGACAAGACGATCGTGTCCCAATAAATCCCCAAATAAAGCGGATCGAAAAACATGGAGTAGGCGTCGAATTTGAAGTCAAGCACCACATTGCCCAAACTGTCGCGGCCCATGAAGGAAATGCCTACGACGATCAGCATCGGTACCACCAGAAACAGGCTCAGCCACAGCAGAACCGGGAGCAGGCTCAGGCTCGATTTTTTCATGACCCGATGATCACCTCGTCCTCCGTCTTCCAATCCACCCCGATTTGCTCGCCGACTTGATACGGATGGTCATCCGCCGCGTCCAGCACAATCGAAACGGTCATCGGCTCATTATCCAGCTGGACGATCAATTTATGAACGCTCCCCAAATAAAGCACATCCTGCACTTCACCGGTTCTTTTGGCGCTGGCGATGCCGCTGCCGCAGACGGTCCGGAGTTTCTCCGGCCGCACCGCAAACAGCCGCCCGTCCAGTGAAAAGATATTGTTCTCGCCGACAAAAGTAGCGGCGAACAGCGTCGCCGGGGAAGCGTAAATTTCGCGCGGCGTGCCGATTTGCTCCACCCGGCCGCTGTTCATGATGACGATCCGGTCGGACATCATCATCGCTTCCTCCTGGTCGTGCGTTACGTACACGAACGTGATGCCCAAGCTGCGCTGCAACTGCTTCAGCTCGGCCTGCAGGCTTTTGCGCAGCTGCAGATCCAGCGCTCCAAGCGGCTCGTCCAGCAGCAACACGCGCGGCTTGTTTGCGATCGCCCGGGCGATTGCCACGCGCTGCTGCTGCCCGCCGGACAGCTGGTGCGGGTAACGCTTGACGAGTGCGGTCAACTGCGTCATCTCCACCGCCTCTTGAATGCGTTCCTTCTGCTGTTTTGCCGGCATTTTTTTCATTTTCAGACCAAATGCGATATTCTCCTCAACCGTCATATGCGGGAACAAAGCATAATGCTGGAACACAAGGTTCAAATCCCGGCGGTTGGGAGGCAGATTCGTCAGATCGGTCCCATCCAGCAGGATTTTCCCCGACGTCGGATGTTCAAAGCCCGCTATCATGCGCAAAATCGTCGTCTTGCCGCAGCCGCTCGGGCCCAGCAAGGTCAGGAATTCCCCTTCCTTTATGGTGAGCGATAGCGGATGCACGACAACCTGACCCGCAAAGTGTTTTTCCACCGCAGCCAGTTCAATCATCGATGCATCAACTCCTTTAGTAGTTCTGTCATGGAAGACGCCGGGCGGGCGCCTCTCCATAGGAGGTAAAGCCGCGTTTGGCGGCGCTTTTCTTACGATAAAAGGGACGCGGAAACTCCGAAGCTTACTCTTGTATTTATCTTAAGAAAAAAAAGCCATATCCATTGGTATGGCTTTAGCAGGTCCACCGATTCATTTTTTGCATATTCACTATACCTTGTTTTGGCGCGGGTTACAACACTTTTCTGGGGATTTTACACAGAGGGGAAGATAGGAAGCCAATGAACATATTGATTTAGCTTGTTGAAATAATCAGGGAAAAATATAAGGGCAAAAAATGGCGCTATTTCGGCGAAATTACCCACTTCGAGAGAAATAGAGGACATTAATGTCGTTATTTTTCCGAATCGTAGGGGAATAGCCGCTTTTCGCACGGTCCATTGGAAAATAAGAACAAAAAATTCCGCTAACGGTGATGCCCATGCTCTCCTTGAAAAATAAGACCATAAAGTTCCGCTATTTTTCGGTGAAGGGGTGCAGACGGTGCCGCGTCCGCCTGATTTTTTGCATCCAACCTTACGCGAATCCACCTATGGAATAAGAAGGGGGCGGCGGCGAACCCCCGTCCCCGTCCCTTTACACCATCGCCCCTTGCGCCTGCAACTGCTCCCGGAGCAGCGATACCTCCACTTCCGCCGCAGTGATCCCCGCTTTGCAGGCCAGGGCCGCCGCCGTGCCCGCCGCTTCTCCCGTAGCCATGCAGCTGGGCGTCAAGCGCGTGGTCGCCAGCGCTTCGTGTGTGGTGGAAATGCAGCGCCCCGCCGCAAGCAGATTCACCGGCCCTCGGGCCACCAGGCAGCGGTAAGGAATGCTGTAGGAGCCGTCATTTTCGATGGTAGCCGCCATGACCCCTTTGCCCGATGGATCATGCAGGTCAACCGGGTAGCCGCTCTTCGCAATCCCGTCCTCAAATTGCCGTCCCGCCACCACGTTCTCCATCGTTAACCGATACAGACCATCGATCCGGCGCGATTCTCGGATTCCGATCTGGGGCGCGACCGAAGAAATGGAGGCCTCGGCGAACCCGGGCACCCGCGATTTCAAAAACTCCGCCATCATCAGCACCTGCTTGCGCCCTTCCTCCTCCGCCAAAGTAAGTTCCTCGACATCGGTTGCGCTTAAGCCTTGAACCCGCGTGCAGTTGATCAGCACCTCGTCCTTCTCCGGTCCGATAAAAAACAGGACCTGATCGCGGTTGATCGGCACCCCGGCGGCCTTCCATTCCTTATAAAAACCGGAAACCCCCGTGAGCGGAATACTTCCCATCTCCAGTTCGGCAAACGGTGTCTTATGGTAAAAATTTTCGGGATCGGCCAGCATCGCCTTCCGAATCGCCTCCACGTCAACACCTCGCATCCGGAACTTCATCGTCATCGGCTGCGACAGCCCGTCGCCCTCGCGCCCCTGAAGCGTCGGCGCTCCCGCCAGGTAGGCGACATCCGCGTCTCCGGACGCGTCGACGAACATCGCCCCGTTCACCTTGATCCGCCCCGATTTTCCGGTAAGGGTCACGGACCGGATGTATTCGCCCTCACGCTGCACCTCGTCTACAAAACTGTGCGAGACAAGCTTCACCCCCGCTTCGCGCAGCATATCAACGGCCAGTACCCTATATATCTCTGGATGGTACGGCGTCAGCGTATGCACGAAGCCGACGGTATCGCGCAGATGCCCGGGCGAACCGCCACGCTCCATCAAGCGCTCCACAATCTCCTGGGCGATGCCGCCGATGACCCGTTCTCCGCGCTGCGTGTGGAAGGTCATCCAAGGATAAACCCCGGCGGCCGTAGACATCCCGCCGACGAACCCGTACCGTTCGATCAAGATGACGCTGGCCCCCTGCCTCCCCGCGGCGATGGCGGCGGCGATGCCCGCCGGCCCCGCTCCGGTAACCACCACATCTGCTTCCATCATCCGTGTCCTGCTGCTGTCCATCTCTTTCTGCTCCTCCTTTGGTCGTTATTCCCCAACTATTCCTTCAGCCCCGTCATCGACACCCCTTCAATAAACTGCTTCTGCGCGAAGAAGAACACGATGAGCAGCGGCAGGGTCGCCATGACCGAAGCGCTCATCAGCAGATGCCACGACGTCCCCGACTCGTCGGTAAACAGCGATAACGCCAGCGGCAAGGTCATCAGCTTGCGGTCATTGATAAAGATCAGCGGATCAAAAAAATCGTTCCAGCTCGTCAAAAACGTGAAAATGACCAGTGTGGCGATCGCGGGCTTCGCCAAGGGCAGCATGATCGTGGAATAAATCCGCAGCCGCGAGCAGCCGTCAATCATCGCCGCCTCCTCGAGCTCCTTCGGAATCCCCAGAAAAAACTGGCGCATCACAAACACCCCAAACACGCCGCCCGCGCCAAACACAGGCAAAATAATCAGCGGCAAATGCGTATTGATCCACCCCAGCTCCCGCATAAACAGAAACATCGGAATGGCGATGACCTCGTTTGGAATCATCATCGTGCTCAGCAGCAGCAGAAACACCAGGCTTCTCCCCCAAAAAGGAATCCGGGCGAAAGAATATCCGGCCATGGAGGAGAAAAGCACGGTTCCCGCCGTGACCAGAAGGGCGATATACACGCTGTTGCCGTAAAACAGATGGAACGGGATCGTCTCCAGCACATCGGCATAATTCGCCCAGCGTACCGGCGACGGTATCAGCCGCGGCGGAAATACAAACACGTCGGCCGGCTGCTTGAGCGAAGTGGAAACCATCCAGACAAACGGGGTCATCATCACCACCGACACGGCGAGCAGCAGCACATAATGGAACAGGTTCCCGCCTGCCGCGCTATTTTTTTTGGCGAATAGACTAGTTTTCATTCAGAACCCACCTTTTTCTCATCTGCCATTGTACCAGCGTAAGCAGCAGGGTGATGACAAACAGCACATAAGCCAGTGCCGAAGCATATCCGAACTCGAACAGCTTAAAGGCTCTTTCCCAAATCGTGTAGACCAACACCTTGGTGCTGCCGGATGGGCCCCCTTGCGTCATGACATAAATTTGCCCGAACACCTTCAGCGAACCGATAATCGTCATCATCAGCGTCAAAAAAATCGTCGGCGTGATCATCGGCACGGTAATCCGGAAAAAGATCCGCATTCTCCCGGCCCCGTCGATCCTGGCGGCCTCGTAGAGCTGGGCCGGAACCTGCTGCAGTGCGGCAATGAACAGCACCATGTTCAGACCGACATTTTTCAGCAGACTGGTCACAATGACCACGGGCATGGCAAGCCGGGTATCGTACAGCCAGGCCGGTCCGGTAATGCCGATCATACTCAGCAGTTGGTTAATGAACCCGGAATCCGTCGCAAACATGTATTTCCAGACAATCGACCAGACCACCAGCGAAGTCATGACCGGAATAAAAATCAAGGTCCGGAAAAAGCCCGCCCCGCGAATATTTTTCGATAGCGGAAGCGCAAGCAGCAAGGCCAAAATAATGTTCAGCGGAACAAGCCCGGCGGCAAAGTAAAGCGTATTGCCCAGCACCCGCCAAAATTCCGCGTCCCCCGCGACAGCGCGGTAGTTCTCGAACCCGATGAAGTTAGCCTCGCCCAACAACGGCCAATCGGTAAAGCTCATATAAAGCGCCATAATTAACGGGACAAACAGCAGCAGGACGAACCCCAGCACCATCGGCAGCACAAACAGCCAGCCTGCCAAATTGTCCCCCCGGTTTAAGGAACCGGCCTTCCTCTCCTTCCTTCCGAACGGACGGCCGGGCCTTTCCGGTTTTATCGTTTCAAGTGTCGTCATGTCGCTTTCCTCCTGTCTTTCGGGGCCCCTCTACAGCCGATCAATTGCATTTCGTAAAGCGGCAACCTCCCGGCGGATTCCTTCCGCCTCATTGCCCGTGACCACCGCTCCGACCAACAGCACCTTCACACCGCTATCGGCCAGGGCTGGGATATCCTCCGGGGCGATTTTACGCTGGGTCGGCACAATGACCGGCAAACCGGTGTGTGCCGCGAGCCAGCGGTAATGGAGCAGATCGGCAAGGGTAAGCTTAGTTCCATATTCATTGCCGGGAACGATGGAAGCCTCAAGCGCGCTTATACCGAAGGCCCGGCCCCCTTCCACGATGCCCCGGTCGAACCCGCTGTCGATCGCAAACGTTTTTGCCAACCCCGGAGCCCGCAGCAGATAAGAGGGATGATGAAAGGCGTAAATCGAGTAAAAGTCAATGCCAAGCTCCGGGAGCCGGGTTATCTCCTCCGGGTTTACCTCTTCCGCCGACCCTCCGGGTACGATCCCGAAGGGCCCGTCAAAGCTAGAGCGGATTTCCTTGAAAATGTCGGCATAGCTGTCCAGCGCGCCGAAGCGATTGCCGCTGGCCCGGTGCCCGACGTTGATATGCACTTTCAGACCGTCGGCCCCTGCGGCCAACGCCGCCTCCGCAAGCTTGATGACGTTGGCCGGGAGGCTGACGAACAGCTGCAGCCCCGGCTTTCCGTTTAAAGCTTTATCCAAACGATTCATGCCCGTTCCCCCTATGCTCAAAAACTGTCTCTATTTGCTCAGCAGGGCATCCACCTTGCTTTTTACCTCATCCTGAATTTGCTGCGGTTCGCTCCGCCCGGCAAACAGCGCGTCAAAGCCCGTCAAAATCTCCGTATCGATGTTTTGCCAGCGGATATGCCCCGGCTGCACGACCGCTTTAGGCATCTCGTCGATGACCGCCTGCTTGATGTGCCCGGCGTCCGGATTGCCCTCCACGTTCAGGAACTCCTCCGAGTTCAGCACCGATTGGCGCGGCGGTACGAAGAAGGCCGAAGTTTTCTGCACGCCCTCTTTGCCGGCCAGGAATTTCAGCAGTTCCTTGGCTTCCTCCGGATGTTTTCCGTCTTTAAACAGCACGTAGCCGGCCTGACCCATCATCGGAACGCTGCCCTTGGAGCCCGATGGCATCGGCGCAATGCTCCATTGGAAATTTTGAATCTCTCTGGCCTTGGACACAAAGCTGTAGTTGTCGAAAATCATGCCGATTTGCCCGGATTCAAAATTAACCTGCTCTCCCGCCTTCGGATGCGAGCCGTCCGTGAACATCATGCGCTTCAACATCTCCAGGGTTTCAACCCCGTATTGGTCGTTCCAGGTGTATTCCGTCATCTCCGGATTAAACGGCCCGCTTCCGTTTGACCAGGAATACGAAGCGAGGATAATCCATGTCTTCCAGTCGCGGAAAAAGTTAGCCCCGTAAACGTTCGGCGAAGCAGCGCTCGTCTTGATCGCCTTTGCGGCTTCTTCGAACTTTTCCCACGTCCATTCTCCTTTTTCCGCAAGCTCGTTTGGCGTACTTAAGCCCGCTTGCTTAAACAAATCTTCGTTATAGAACACCACGCTGGGCGGAGTGGAAAACGGCAACCCGTACAGCTTGCCGTCCTGACGGAACAGTTCAAGCGTCGAAGGGATAATGTCAGCGCTGTCAAAAGCCTCATCCTGAACGATATCCGAGACATCGGCCAGAATGTCGTTAGCCATAAATTGCGGCACCATCCGCTCCGATACCCAGGCAATGTCGGGCAGCTCCCGGCCTGCCGCCAGCACGGACATTTTTTGCTGGTAGTCCGCAAACGGGATCGTGTCGATTTGCACCTCAATATTCGGATGCTGCTTCGTGAAAGTGTCGGTCAGCCCTTTGTACAGCTCAAGCTGCGCCGGATTTCCCCAAGTCGCAAATTTCAACAGCACCTTCTCGCTGCCGGCATTTCCGGGCTCTTCAGCCGTGTTATTCGGCTGTTCTTGTCCGGCGCAGCCGATCAGCGCCACCCCAAGTGTCAATGTCAACAATCCGGTCAACCATTTTTTCATATACCGCTTCCCCCTCTGCATGGTTCATATTCACATTCAAGTTCTAAGGTTAATTATATTGACATGTGAACCTATAAAAAATCACCAAACCTTCAGAAAAGGTACGATTTTTTTAGGTTTTTCCGGTTTTTGCCCATAAAAAAAGAACTACATAACATATAATGTTAAGTAGTCTTACATCCCTTTCCGTTCCCGATAGGTTCCGGGCGTCATTCCGGTATGCTGTTTAAACACTAACATAAAATGCTTCGGGCTCTGATAGCCCGATAAACGGGCAATGTCATAAACCTTCAATTTCGTTGTCTCCAGCAGTTTGCAAGCGCGCCGGATGCGCGTTTCGGCGATATAATCGGACAAATTCCCGCCTTCCTCTTGCTTAAAAAGCTGGCTAAGATAAGAGGGATTCAGATGCACCCGCTCCGCTAACGTCTGCAGGCGCAAATCACCGTCGGGATGTTCGGCGATATAATTCTTCAGCTTGCGGATAATCCTGCGCCCCTCGCTGGATGGCGGCCCCCCGTCCGCCTGGCTTTCCGGTGCAGCTCCACCCGCCTCTCCATTTGAAGGATTCAAGGTTAGCCGAATCTTGTCCAAAGCAGCCGCAAAATCCTTACGGTCTATGGGCTTCAGCAGGTAATCGGCGATCCCGAATTGCAGCGCCTTTTTCGCATAAACAAAATCTCCGTAGCCGCTGACAATGACAATCGGCATCCCATGGCCCGCAGCCCGCAGCTTTTCCACCATCTGCAACCCGTCCATCTCCCGCATCCGGATATCCGTAATAATGGCATCCACTACATTGCGTTCCAGGTAGGCCAGCGCCTCCTTGCCGTGAGCGGCTTCGTATACGACCTCAAAATCAGGGGCCGCGCGGCCGATCAAATCGCGAATTCCTTTACGGATAATGTCCTCGTCCTCCACCAACATGAGCTTGATCATTTGATGCCGACCTCCTGCTCCTTTTGTGTCACGAACGGCAGCGTTACGGTAAAAGCCGTACCTTGCCCCAAGCTTCCATCAATTTCGAGATCGCAGTCGCCGCCGTAAATCAACAGCAAGCGCTGTTTGATATTTTTAAGCGCCACTCCATGACCGCGTATTGGCAGCGCCGGCATGTTTGCTGCGTCATCTGCGGCAGCCTCCTCCAATGAACCCCGAAGAGCCGCCAGCTCCTCCTCCGACATGCCCCGCCCGTCATCACTGACAGTCAGCAGCACCACATCCTCAAAACGCGCCGCAGTTACGTAAACCGTTCCCCCTTGCTCGCGGTCACCGATTCCGTGCATAATCGCATTTTCAATCAACGGCTGCAGCAGCAGCTTCGGAACCAGGCAATCCTCCAGCCCTTCTTCGATATCAAACATGGCCCGCAGCCTGGAGCCATGGCGCATTTTTTGGATGCGAATATAGGATTCGGCCGTCTCAAGCTCCTCGCCAAGCCGAATCAGGCTTAGGTCTTGCTCCACCGCGCTGCGGATCAGCCTGCCCAAAGCCGTGGCCATTTCCGAGACGTCCTCATTACCACGCTGCCGAGCAAGCATGCTGATCGACTCCAGCGTATTATAAATAAAATGGGGATGGATCTGGCTTTGCAAGGCAGCCAACTCCGCCTCCCTTTCCCTCATGCCGAGCACGTAGACTTCATGGACAAGCCGGTCGATTTCTTCCACCATGCGATTAAAGCCGGAGCCGAGCCGGCCGATTTCATCCTCGGTCACCGCCGGCACGCTCTGTTTGAAATCGCCGCGCTCCACAAGCCGCATTTTCCTTACCAGCGTTCCAAGAGGTTTGGTCAGGCGATAAGAGAAATAAGTGGCGAAGGCCCCGGCCAAAACGAGGCAAATGATACCGGCCAGAAGCGTAAAATTGCGAAGTTCCTTGGTCTCCACAAGCAGGGACGCCACCGGAATATAACTGACGATATTGATATCGGAATATTTTGAATAGTTGGAGACGACCAAATACTCGTTCCCCTCCATATGCAGGAGCTGGCTGGCCGTTTCCGAACGTCCGGAAAGCTCGCGGATGCGATCCGGCAGCAGCTTGGCTGTCTCCGTGTCTTTCTCCGCAGGCGCCGTGTAGAACAGTTCTTCCCGGCTGTTTTGCACCACGATCCCGCCGTTTTCCTCCATCCGGGCATTATCGACAAGCTGCTTGAACAGCGTCTGCTTCAAATCGATTTTGACTAACCCAAGCGTCCGGTTTGTATTGGGCTCACGGATCAGCCGGGCTACGGAAAAATAACTTTGATTGCCGTCCAGATAGTAAGAGGGCCGATGCGGCGGAAGCAACACCCAAGCTCCCCTCGCTTCCTCCACTCTGGAGTACCAAGGCTGCCGCTCCACATCCGTGTATGCAGCGATCGCACTTGGCGCCAGGCTCGAGAAAGTGTAACCGCTTCCCGCAAAAATCTGGATGCTGTCGATTTCCGGCCTGTCGAAAGTCATGCTGGCGATATAGAGCTGCATTTTAGAGCGCTCCTCCACCGTGGGCTGCTGATGCAGGCTGTCCTCTCCCCCATACTTGCGCAAGATGGACAATACCCCCGAATCGTATACAGGCATCAGCGTTAATCTCTGCATCTCCATCAGCGTCCGGTCCAAATTCCGGTTGATCTGATCTACCAATTGCGCGGTATAATCGGAGGTTCTCCGTTCAATGGAGCTGGAAAAATCCACGTAGGTCGCCACGCCCTGCAAGCTAAGCGGAATCGAAATGAGCAACAGGAAGATCAGCAAAATTTTAGCCCGAAGACTCCAAGATTTAAGCGGCTTGAACCGGAAAGACACGCTGGCCACACCCCTTCCGCCGGTCCTGTTTATTTTCACTCCATTGTACAGGAACATGGTGGGGATGACTATGGGGTTGTCCCCGCTCTATCGTCGATTGTGTTCTATGAATGCAAAAAAGCGCCTTCTTTTAATTTCTGAAAAGAAGGCGCTAAAGCGCTTTCGTTTTTAACTAATATAAAACTTTCATTCTATAATTAATTAGGTTTAATTTCATTTCCTGTAATTTCCAAAGTATAGTTTGCGGAATCATCAACTCCAAAGACTCCGATATAGTAGACTCCTTTTTTGGGAGATTTTATGCTAAAGCTCTCTTGAGGTAAATCTGTATTATCATGAATATAATAAGTAGACGGATCCCCTTGATATGGATCTGCTCCCGGTTCCCAAATTGCCAAATCCAAATTTTCCATGTTCTCGTCAGTGATTAATAAAGTCAGATTGAAATCAGCGGTCGTTGTGTCTTGATAAATTTCATAGAGATCAATACTCCCTGCTTGTACATAGCCATCAGGAACCCTGATATATGTGCGGTAGTTATCAAATGATCCTGAACCTTGCGCTGCGTTTTTTATAGATTCATAACCTAAGATATTTCCATTTCCATACAGCTTATCATAGCCTTCTTGACCCATATCAAATGCGGAAAAGCTAATTGTACTTGATTCTCCTTTAGAATACGCTGCATCGTACATCAATGCAAAAATCCCCGCAACCATAGGTGACGACATCGAGGTACCATCTAAGCTTTCATATTCACTTTTAGAGTTTGCCTTCGCAGCTCTAATACTCTGACCTGGAGCTACAACATAAGGACCTTGACTTCCAGTTCCTCTTGACGAAAATTCACTTAAACCCCATCCACCTTCATAAGGATCCTTCACACTCCCCACCGAAGTTGATGTATATTTAGCGAAAGTACTTAATGTATCGTAATATTTGCCCAAAAAATTCCCCTCATTATCATACCCATCACCTTCATTCCCAGCAGCGACAAATACAGGTACTCCAGCATTTTTTATTTTATTTATGATACTTATAATTTCTGTTACACTGCTATATGGTGCTTGAGTACCTATGCTGATATTCACTACTTTAATGTTGTAAGTGCCAAGATTCTTATATACCCATTCAAGTCCTCTAGAAATTTGGTTAAAGGTTCCCTCACCATCACTATTTAGTACTTTTACTCCAACTAAAGCTGCTCCGGGGGCTACCCCTGTTTGAATTCCAGGATCGCCCTCGCCAGTACCTGCCGCTATACTTGCAACGTGTGTACCATGTCCCTCATCATCGTATGGAGTAGATTTTCCGTTAACCACATCATACCAGCCAATAACCTTTCCCCCATCGAGGTCTACATGATTTGCATCAATTCCTGTATCAACAATAGCAATTGCAACATCTTTTGACGAATAACTACTTTCTTTACCGTCTAAATCTCCTGAAACTTTGAAATCACTTCTTGCTTTTTTTATTCCCATCATCTCAGTTGAGGCGTTTAAAAAAGGGGTGATTTCTCTTTCTTCTTGAGAATCGGATATATAGACTTCTGAGTCACTCTTAGGTTGAGTATAAATAGCATCGACTGTAGGCATGGACTCAAGAATCCTCAGTTGATCTGGGCTAGCCAACAAGTTAAATGTGTTATATCCTACTTTCTCATAAATAAATTTTTCTCCAAAGGCCAATTTGATTTCTTCACTAAATTTATCCTCAGCATCATCATCGTGGGTCAAAAAGATTTGAACCGGAATCTCATTATTTGCGTCGTTCAACTTGGAAATCTCCTCTTGTACATTAAAGTGGATTTTTCCTTCTTTTTCGATTTCCAATTCCTGTTCATTCCCATTCAAACCTCTTGGTTGTATCTGCTCTAATTGAACTACATTGGTTTCCACCGATTCTTTCAAGCTCTTCTTATTAATTTTAGATGGGTCAATATGCAGTTGAGAGGAATCTCCGTAGGCAAATGACATGTTGGAAAAAATAACAGCTAATGCAAGTAAAAACACTACATGTTTTTTCAACATTTCTAATCACCTTTCCATATTTAAATTCTACTTTGCCTAGAGCTCAACTCCGAAATCACCTTCACCTCCACCTCCACCTCCACAAAAAAAGAATGATAGGAAATAAAATCTAAATAATCCATATTTAGTGTACCATATTGAATCCACTTTATTTGTGAATATTTGTTTAAAATTGGTAAACGGATACATTAGTAACCTAGCTGCCGCATAAGTTTATGCAGGGGTAGCTAGGTTATTCCTCAGCACTCGACCTGCATGCCTTCAACTCATACACCACGTTCACCGTTGTGTGCACTTCGATTGGAGAGCTTGCCCCGCTATCCGCAGACTCGGATGTAACGGCTACTTTGTAGTCAAACGAAATGCTCGGCATGCTGGCGCTCTCCAGGCTGATGCTTACCTCCTGACCCAACGTGCGGCCAGCAGCTTTGGCAAGGACGCCCGCTTTTCGGCCCGCATTGGCCATCGCTTTTTGAATCGCTTCCTCTTCGTATTGCTCCGGTTTCTCGGCGCCAAAACGGATGTCGTCGATTTGGTGGTTGGTTCCTGCGGAGGAAGCCGCGTCAAGGAGCTGTCCTACCTTATCCAAGTCGCGGTAAGTGACGTCCAGCGAGTGCCGTATAGCCGCTGATCGATTCTTCCCCCGATTTATCGTTATACGTATAATCGGGGCGGACCAAGAACCTCCAATGTTGTGGTTTTAATTACCAAACGCATCCCGCGGATAAATGTTGCAGCAAAATAAGAATAACCGTCGGATAAATTCGTTCCGGCGGATATAAAAGAGCACCGCCGATTTAATCAGCGGACTCCTGCTTTGATATTGCAGGAATCCGGAGATATTCGGAGTAAGCTTAAGATCAAGCGATTTGCACTTTCATGGGAATGGCCGCTCAGGCTTGTACATATGTTTTCAGAACAAAGGAAGGAGATGTGGTATAATGCCACACATTCAATTTGATGAAAATGGGCATTAAATCTTATCCAGCGTAACGGCATTGCAGGTTCGATAGGACAAACATTAATCACCAATGATGATAATGGCTTTCCATTCACCACCATCAGCCGTTATTAGAGTTTAGAGTGAACAAGCCCCAACGTGCCGAGGCGTATAGAGCTATTTTCTCCCCTTTTGAGAATAGAGGTAATCAAATATTGATGTTTACTCGCTCTGTCATTAAGCAAAGCACAGCGTCGCCGGACTTTGAAGCGAATCGTTCAGGAAACCAAAGCCATGTTACCCGACTTTAATTAGAACCCGAGCAAGACACTAATCTCTTGAAAGGGTGAAACCTCATGACTAAAAAAACAACTCAGGATTTTGCGGAAATCATGGAAGGAGCCATCCAGATTTCGGAGGTTAAAGAATACTTAACCTCTTTCTCGGTAGTTATTGGCAACCTCATTGTGGCTCAACGGCTGCAGCTAGACTGGACACAAAAACAACTTGCCGAAGAGCGCTAGAATCTCCCAAATTGAAGCTCAATTCGCCACCGGGTGGGGGCTTAAACAACGACCGTCAAGCAATAGATTTTTCTTCTATACTGTTTTTATGTATTGGGGACACGGTTTCCATCTTTGAGTGATTTCATCAATATCTTTTAAATCTACATAGAGATAATACCGCTTCCCGCAAAAATCTGGATGCTGTCGATTTCCGGCCTGTCGAAGGTCATGCTGGCGATATAAAGCTGCATTTTGGAGCGCTCCTCCACCGTGGGCTGCTGATGCAGGCTGTCCTCCCCCCTGTACTTGCGCAAGATGGACAACACCCCCGAATCGTATACAGGCATCAACGTTAATCTCTGCATTTCCATCAGCGTCCGGTCCAAATTCCGGTTGATCTGGTCCACCAATTGCGCGGTATAATCAGAGGTTCTCCGTTCAATGGAGCTGGAAAAATCCACATACGTCGCCACGCCCTGCAAGCTAAGCGGAATCGAAATGAGCAGCAGGAAGATCAGTAAAATTTTAGCGCGAAGGCTCCAAGATTTAAGCGGCTTGAACCGGATGAACACGCCCCACAACACCCCTTCCGCCGGTCCTGTTTATTTTCACTCCATTGTACAGGAACATGGTGGGGATGACTATGGGATACCAAGCTTTCCGTCCGGCATTTGCTCCAAAGTACTTGACTATGACGTTAGGTCATAGTGCATAATTCTCACTATAAAACTACTTGGAGTGAGAGAAATGAATATAAAATCACTGCGCTCAGATCATATTTATCAAAAAGTTGCCCAAGCTTCGCCCGAGGAAAAGCTTGAATTATTCAGAAACGAAATGATGGCCCCCTTTATGAAGCAATGGCAAATTCAACAGATCCCTTTTAGAGCTGAAGAGGCGAATGGTTTTGACGTTATTACGTTTAATAGTATGATGCATCGATCCCCTGATCAGATTACCCCTCAGATTTCGGCAGAGATCGAGCTGATTTCGTCCGAATCATTTTGGTTAGAATGTGAGCATGCTGTGAAGAAAAGCCTACAACTATTTGTAGAGCATGAAATTAACCTCCCCGTATCCGATTATTTGTTTACCATTCAACTCGGGAATCCGGAAAGCCGTGCCTTAGCAATAAACGAAGGATATAGCGGCTTTGGGGGCATTCCCGGGTTTATCTGGGGTACACTCTTGCCAAATGAGTACACAATTCCTCGAATGAAGGCTGGGCTGGCGCACGAATGCAACCATAATGTGCGATATCAATTTATTCAGTGGGATCACACCGTTAATTTGGGCGAGCTCATTGTAAGTGAAGGATTGGCTGAAAACTATGCTGCGTTCATGTTTGGAGAAGAATTGCTCGGCCCTTGGGTAACGAAAACAAACGCAGACACACTTAACAGGCACATAAAGCCTGTGCTTAGAGAGCAATTGCAATTAACCGGGTTTGATCAATTTGCTCCGTATCTTTACGGTGACGAGATCGCAAAACTTCAAAACTTTAAACCGGTCAATAT
The DNA here is from genome assembly GCF_003863965.1 of Paenibacillus oralis. Lineage (GTDB taxonomy): Bacteria > Bacillota > Bacilli > Paenibacillales > Paenibacillaceae > Fontibacillus > Fontibacillus oralis. Next base: position 2,073,940 of record NZ_RRCN01000001.1, on the reverse strand, counting down.
GCCTTATAGCGCTGGCTACGCTTGCGGATATTATTTAATCCAATATTATTTAAGAAAAACAGGAAAAACGATCTTTGAGGCAACAATAACGCCTGCTGCTCAAATACTAGACGAAGTAAAAGGATTTTGGGATGAAGAAACCATTATTAACGGTTAAAGATATTGTTCAGATTACGGGCATTACAGGTCGGACCCTGCATTATTACGATAGAATTCATTTATTTAAACCGACACATCTGACGGAAAAAGGGTATCGCCTATATGATCGAAGCAGTTTGGAAAAACTTCAAACGATTTTGTTCTTAAAGGAATTGGATTTTTCCTTGAAAGAAATTGCGGACATTTTAAAGTTGACCAAGCAAGAACAGAAACAAATATTAAAGAAGCAGAGACAAACCTTATTATCGAAAAAACAAAGACTGGAAACCATCATGGCAGCTCTCGAAGAATACGTTTCGGGGAATGATATTAGTAATTTGCAAATCTTCAGTAGTTCTTTGCCATTGAAAGAACAATATGCAAATGAGGCGAGATTCGTTTATGGTGAAACTGAGGCGTATAAAGTGTTTAATGAAACGCTGGAAAAATTATCACCCGATGAAAAAGAGGAACGTTTCTCATCCATGGAGGAAATATTCAAACAAATTGCGTCTCGTATCCATCAGGACCCTTCCTCCGATGAAGTGCAGCGCTTAATCGAGGAGTGGAAAAAAAATCTAATGCAACTCATGCCATGTGATGCAGAGCTACTGGCTTGCATTGCCAACACCTACAAATTCGATGCACGATTCAAAAACTACTTTAATCAATATAGCAATGAGGATTTAGCAGATTTTCTTTACAGTGCAATTATGCACAATATCAATGGTTGAACATCTCTCAATTGTCCTAATGATGCAATTAAACCTGGAACAAAACCATTTGTTCAATGAAACAGCGATAGTCTAGGACTTTATTTTCTAGTCATTGGCTGTCGCTGTTTCAATTATCAAGATCGGTTTATAAGCGGAAATATCGCGCTTCTTGCTCACGACAGGAGATGCGGCTGTGTACAGTTCTTTGAGCGACAACTTCCGGCCTTGAACAAGGAAGAAGCGCAACTTACTTTTCATTCGAAAATGGGTGTGGTCTTAAACAACGACCGCTAAACGATAGATTCTTCTAGATTGCTTTTATGTATTGGGGACACGGTTTCCATTTTTGAGTGATTTCATCAATATCTTTTTAAGTTTATTAAGTATATTAGTCAAGTTTTTAAATGGAGCTTCTACATAACGCTTATGGATCAATATATCCCTCAAGCAATTCAACAATACGTTGCTTCAATCTCTGTGATACCACATGCATCTTAGACTTTCACAGAATTGATTAAACTATCGTACACTCATCCTTTTATAATCCTTCATGTATTTGTTGAAGCAATATTTTTAATTCTTCTTCATCAAATAAATCTTGATTCTCGGGTACTTTTATCAATAGTTCGGGAAAACGTCTAATAAATGCTATTCTTTTTTCCATCTGTTCGTCTTTTTCTAAAGGCCAATTTCCCGTCTTCGCATAAACCATTACTTTATAAGCATCCTGGTCTGACTTTAGTGCTTTCTCCATATTTTCTTTTGAAATATCGTAAAAAACAGGGTCCCCATATGGGCCTTGCGGCCACGTAATTTGAATTTTATCACCCTTCTCGATAATTGCAAAACCATTCCCCTGGTGTATTCTCTCCATAAATAATTCCTTCCTTCAAATTTACTGTTTAGGATAAACATCAGATATTGTATAACCTCCTGATGGAATCTGATCGACCACAGCCTCTGGAACTATCCCTCCTCTCCTTGTACAATAAATCTCCGGTTTTCTTATCTTTTATAAAGCACTCGAACTTTCCTTGAGTGTGCATTTTTGTTTATGCATTTACCCATTGTCAAGAATATAATCTAGCTCGTCTAGCTTATATTCATAAATAAATCTTTGAGCGAGCTATTCATAAGTTGGACGATAAAAAATAAAAGGAAGCGGCGCACTCTCGACAAAGAACCACGCCACTTCCCACCTGCAATCACCTTAAAGGCCGACTGCATAAATATCCTATCATGTGCAGTCGGTCCTTTCAAGGAATTGCAAATATAAGAGACTGAAAGGATGACGTATATGAAAAGCATTTTGGAAGAACTTTTTGACGGGAATATAAACCCGGCTGAACTAATCATTCCAAGAAATCCGGAGTATCGTCCTTTAAATCGTAAAATATCCGATACAATACTTATGTGGAAAGACAAGCTGTCTGAACACGATTTTCAAGAGCTCGAAGAATTGTTGGACTTACGCTCCCAATCGGATTCCATGTATGCCGAAGCATCCTTTGTATACGGTTTTAAGCTTGCCTTATGGATCATGATTGAAGTGATGACCGGAGAGACGGAGCTTTCGCATTAGTAAGATTAAAGCCTTCACGTCCCCGGAGATTTGATAGAAAGCCGCCTCCGACATACACACGGAGGCAGCTCAACTATCGCAAATTGAAAGGGTGAAGCCTCATGACTAAAAAATTAGGTCAGGATTTTGCGGAATTCATGGATGAAGCCAACCAAATCCCGGAGGTTAAAGAATACTTAACCTCTTTTTCGGTTGTTATTGGCTGGGCCGGCTGCAGCTAAGCTAATCAAGTTTATATTTTTGCATGGGTTATTGGTTGAATGATGGTTTTAATCGTCACTAAGTAGCTCACTCAATATGCATCCTGTTTATGATAATTTATTAATATCCCAGTATCCCCTTTTGGATCAAAATATGATAATATCTCACCCCAAGTATAATCATATTTTATACATGCCAGCTTTCTTTCAGTTGGTTCACCTAATTGATTCATTAACCATTCATCATGACTTTTTCTTTTTAATTCTATTCTATCTTCTGACCAATTGTCATAAGAATTTTTTAGTTTGGGGTCGGCATTTTTCAACTCAATAGACGATATACATTTCTTTTTAAATACAATTCTTATCCACAATGATAGTCCATCAATAATTCGTGGATTTTTAAAATTATATCTTTCAATATCTCCATTGATATAGCTATTTACTTCAGATGAAAATATATTTATAAAAATGATTAGTTTCCCTTCATCTAGTCCCATCGTTCTCATTTAATTAAATAGGCAAAGGGTACCTTTCAAGAAATTTACTTAATAGAGTGTTTTTATTAGAGATAACATTTTCAATTTTTTCATATGGTGAGTCACCATACTCTTCTACAATCTGTTCATTCAAGTCAATCAAAACCTGCTTTACTCTTTGATGTATACTTTCTTGACATCTTATCACAATTGCGCAATACCAGTCCTTTTTATTAAATTTAATTAAAATAAAACTGTGTGGGTCCTTAGGATCCTTTATTAAGCGAATAATCTCTGTATCAGATTCATAATCTTGTATATGTTTCATCATATTGTCTTTAGTTAAATCAACGGGAATCTGCATTATGTCGCCTATATTCATTACTAGCTCATGAGTATAGTCATTCGGAAACTCAAATTCGTATTGCTTTAAAGATCCATGTTCCATATATATATCCCCTCTCTCTTCAATTATTTCATTCCGTAATAATAGAACCATTTTTCAGTTTATAACATTTCCTAGATACTGCCTGTACTTCTTTTGCCATTCGTTTCGTCCTCCTTTGATTTTGGGCATGCAAAAAAAGCTCTTTCCTACTCATGGTTCAAGTGGGAAAGAACTTTTGAAAATTTATCAAACATGTTTGTCAAGCTTTAAATGGAGCTTCTACTTAACGCTTATGGATCAATATATCCCTCAAGCAATTCAATAATACGATCTTGATTGCAGCGTTTTGCCAAAGTAATTGCATCCATATTTCTCATGAATTCATTTGTATATTTGACATTAGCATCCATTCCATATTCCAACAACATCTTAGATGCTTCATAATTACCTTTACGAATAGAAGTAAAAAGCGGATTTAATTTGGGAGTGCTCACATCAATCATAATATTATGTGATAGCAACAGTCTAACAATTTCATTTTCAGATTCAGCAACTGCATTATTCAATTCAATTCCACTGAATTTATTCAAATCGGCCCCTAATAAAATTAATTCTGTTACCAACTCTACATTTCTTGATTTAATTGCAACATTTAATAAAGATCCGTCCTTTGTAATTATGTTATAAAAAGCAGAATGATCATAAATTAATTTTCTATCATTATTTAAGACGCCGTTCCTTAGTTTTTCAGAGATAACTACTATATCGTCTGGTTCCCCCCATAAACAATCAATATTGTAACGTTTCTCATATGCTTCATACTCGTTCGATCCTGGCTTCGGTCCATTAATTACGGCACTCATAAATTCTTCTGGAGGGCAATAGTTATGATCAATTACATAATGAAGTATCATGCTGGGGGCTGCGAATTTCTGTTTACCATCTTCAGTGATTACTCGAATTTCAGATGATCCTAATGCAGTGAAGTCAGTTGAGTTTGATTTGATGGGAACCATTCTTATTTCGTTAAAAGGATTTTTTACGTACAACCACAAGTTTTCAATAAACTCACTTGATACATTCCCTTTGCTATAATCTTTTGCTTCATTTATCCACCCAATGTTTTGTGCATTTTCAAAATGATGAAGAGAATAAAAAGTGAAATCTCTGTAATACTTAGTCATCTGTAACACTCCGGTTATAATTTTGATCAATAAACTACACTATTTCTTTGTCGCCGAGGTTTATAATGCCACACTTCCTCAAACATTAATTTGTATCCTCCTATTGTTTGTATAATCCTGTAAGTACATCAATAGCTGGACTGGTTCTTACCGACCCAAAAATGACCTCTTCCCAAGAACCATTTTTCACAAATAATTGTTGAGGAGTTGGTCCTTCTGCTGCTGGTCCACTTTCATAAGTGCCATGTCTTCCATCGTCTTTCCTTCATTAGTTATTAAACACTGAATCTATCCGTTGACTTATATCCGACATAAATGTACAATACTTATGTCCGGCAAAAGTAGGAGGTGAGTGTTTGGCCGACAAGAAAATGGGTCGTCCAACTGACAATCCAAAGCCTAACAAAATTACCATCAGAATAGACAACGATACGCTTGAAAAACTGGATAAGTACTGCAAAAACAATAATATTGAGCGTTCAGAGGGTGTTAGGCGAGCTATTCATAAGTTGGATGATAAAAAATAAAAGGAAGCGGCGCACTCTCGACAAAGAACCACGCCACTTCCCACCTGCAATCACCTAAAAGGCAGACTGCATAAATATCCTATCATGTGCAGTCGGTCCTTTCAAGGAATTGCAAATATAAGAGACTGAAAGGATGACGTATATGAAAAGCATTTTGGAAGAACTTTTTGACGGGAATATAAACCCGGCTGAACTAATCATTCCAAGACATCCAGAGTATCGTCCTTTAAATCGTAAAATATCCGATACAATACTTATGTGGAAAGACAAGCTGTCTGAACATGATTTTCAAGAGCCCGAAGAATTGTTGGACTTACGCTCCCAAGCGGATTCCATGTACGCCGAAGCTTCCTTTGTATACGGTTTTAAGCTTGCCTTATGGATCATGATTGAAGTGATGACCGGAGAGACGGAGCCTGTGCGTTAGTAAGATTAAAGCCTGCACGTACCAAGAGATTTGATAAAATAAAGCCGCCTCCGACATACACACGGAGGCGGCTCGACTATCGCAAAACGCATGCAAATATTATCTGTATCTTCTGTTTCACAATTTATACTCTTTTATAATAAATCCCCGGTTTTCTTATCTGTTATAAAGAACCTCGAACCTTCCTTGAGTGTGCATTTTTGTTAGCCATGCAAAGAAGTCAACATCATCTTCATTACTCCATGGGTCGAAATCAATGTACTTTTCCCGCTGATATTCTACCTCGTATACTACCTTACATTATTTCTTAGTCTGAATACACGAGCTTAATCATTAAGATTTTCAAACTCCATCGTAAATTTAGAGTTACTGAGATTGTAGATATTATTTTGTAAAACCAATTGAATCTCACCATTATAAGAAAATACAGCAAAAATACCACCATCCTTAAAAATATATGAGCCAATTATTTCCTTCTTATTAGCTTCTTCCTTGCTAAACATCATTTCTTCGCAAAGTTCAACATTAAAAAGCTTTAAATACTCACTGGAATTTCTTAGATAACCTTCTTTTATAGACCATTTTTCGCTCGTAACCATTTTTTAAATCCTCCTAGTTTGTCAACATCAGGATTTGGCCGAGTAGCAGGGTCAAAAATATCAGCCCTATAGCCCCCTAATGAATATCGTCCGAAAGGTGATTTAATACTCTTTTAATTCGCAATTGAAGCTTTTGTTTTTCATCATTAGAAAGTTGTTCGCCTACCTCATCAACAGTAAATTCCTTTAGAGTATTTTTAATATTCTGATATTCCATGGACTCCGTCAAACCATCATTTAGTAAACGTTCAGCAAGCGTAGTGTAAACCACAACTTTTTCACTCTTTGTATTTCTACAATCCCTTGTAAAACGGTTAAGGACGACTTTAGCTATTACATCCTTTGTTTCGCTATCTGAAGAAATAGAACTATAGTAACGATTAACTTCATTGGTCATTTCATCGTAGTACCACATGGCTCTCGCATTATTAGTTACAGGCTTATTGTTGAGATTGTATAAAACCTGAACTTTTCGTGTAATCAAGTCTTGATATTGGATAATCGATAGTTCTTGCTCTAAAGAGTCATAGTCTATTTCGTTTAAATATTGTAACAAGTAGTTTTTTGATTTATAAAATACATACGGTTGCTTTAATACCAGTTCACAATATCTAATTAATACCGTAGCTTTTTCAAGGTCACCCCCACTCATTATTAACTCAAGATCCTCGTATGTTTTGACCAATGCCTCAAGATTACTCATATTTTTATCTTTATACTCTTGAAAAGTCTCATCAAATAAATCGGTTATTTCTTCATAGGTTAACTTTTGACTCATGGCCACTCCCCCTTTTTCTATTATTTGAAGAAAAAATCCGTACTTTCATTTGTTTTCTAAAATGTAAAAAGGCTTATTCTTCAAAAAAGCTCATTCCTAACTTGTAGTCAAGTCGGAATGAGCCTTTGATCCATCCTTAAGTAATTTCGCTTCGCCGTTGCCTTGCTTAGAAAGTGACCAACACACTAAATGTTTTTGGTTCAACTTATATAGACATTTTATGCATCCTGTTTATGATAATTTATTGCTATCCCAGTATCCCCACCTTTTGGATCAAAATATGATAATATCTCACCCCAAGTATAATCATATTTGATACATGCCAGCTTTCTTTCAGTTGGTTCACCTAATTGATTCATTAACCATTCATCATGACTTTTTCTTTTTAATTCTATTTTATCTTCTGACCAATTGTCATAAGAATTTTTTAGTTTGGGGTCGGCATTTTTCAACTCAATAGACGATATACATTTCTTTTTAAATACAATTCTCAACCACAATTGTAATCCATCAATAATTTGTGGATTTTTAAAATTATATCTTTCAATATCTCCATTGACATAGCTATTTACTTCAGATGAAAATATATTTATAAAACTTCCGCTACTCATTCCATGAAATATCTCTTTATTGTTAATGATTATTTTCCCTTCATCTAGTCCCATCGTTCTCCTCCTATTATTATTTTAATTCTTCTAGCAACTCCTCCTTGTTGTTCAAGTTTACAATATTATTCTCTTCATCATAATTTTGTACTATTATGTCGATCAAATTACTCATCTACTTCACCTTCCAATAAAAAAGGAGGTTTATAACCCTCTAGCAGTTAAACTGATACATTCTCCATCTTCACAAGATATCCTATATGAAGTTAAATTTCCTTGAAACTCAAGTTTTTTACCACAACGAGGACAGACAATATCATTATTTCCTTTTTCACAAAAATCTTTGACTGCTTTATACAATACATGGCGTTCAGCCTTTGTTGTTTTTTTCTTACTAGTATCCATAATAGTTTGATTGCCCAAAATCTTATTAATACGCTCGGTTAGTTGCTTTTTTTCTACTTGAAGAAGTTGATCTTTTGTATCGTTAATATTGAAACTTTTTATTTCTGCAAGAATTTCCTCTGGAATTATAAAAAAATGCGATATGAGTAGCTCTCCCAAAGTTGTATATACAATCATTTTTTCGCTGAGAGTATTATTGCAATCACGATTAAACCGACTAAATATATCTCTTATAATTTGTTCTACATTCATATCATTACGTTTAATATCTAAAAAATATCGATTCACCTCTTCTACTAATTCTTCATAATACCATCTTGCTAAACGACAAGTATCTAGCGGCATTCTGTTGATTTTTTCTATAACATCATTGAATTTAGACTGTAATTCATCGTATTGCTCTACAGTGAGCTTCTGCTCTTGCTTAATTGTCATAAAATCTATACTATTTAACTTTTCTAATAGATTGTCCCTTGTATTAACCAACACCCTTGATTGTTCGGAAACAATTAGTTGACCATAAAAAATAAGAATAATGGCTTTCTCAGTTTCACTACGATACATTAAGCCCTCAAAGTCATACAAAGTTCTTGCAATTGCTTCAACCGTACTTAGTTTATCTTCATTTTTGTAATCATCATAACATTCATTGATTTCGGTAATGTAGTCTTCATACAAAATCTTCATCATTTATCCTCCATTGACTTAATCAATTTTCTGCTATACCCGGTCCTCCAATTTATAAAGCAAAGAAAGCTACAGTGAGCACTTGTACTCTACTGCAGCTTATTTTTGGGTAATCTAAATCAACTTACTTTTTGCACTGGAATTCTTCCTCGTTTACAAACTATTTATGCATTGTCCCCGCCATAAAGTTTGATGCTTTAAACTACAGGAAGCCAATTTCATATGGAAATAAATATTGATCCCAGTAACTGCCCTCCGCTAATGCTTCAGGCTCAATTAAAACAAACTTTTCTTTCATTCTAGAAACTGCTGCCATCATTTCTTCTTCTTCGTACGCTTTTACTTTATAAAACTCTGAACGGCAAATTTGCTCAAAAATAATATAATTACGAATAGATGAATTAATGTATACTACATTACTACCATCAAGAATAACAAACTCATCCGTCTCACATTTAATACAATAATAGTCACTTATATCTTTTTGCTTCCCAACAATGATATACTTTTCATTGTTTATAATTTTTTCATCAAAATTTGTACTATCATAGAAATAATGATTTATTCCATTTTTTTTCAATATTTCTTCATTAGGTAAACCTACATCTGTTAGAAATGATATAGTTTCGTTAGAAAGACCAAATTTTTGAAGGCTATTTTCCTCATATTTTATAAATTCATCTTCCCAGAATTCTCTGATAACTTGATTAGATACCAACATTCAATACCACCCTACTTTTTCGTATTTTGTTGTAAAAAATGCTCTTTAAATTTCTCCTTTATGTCATTTATCATTTGCTTTCTGCTTTGAACAGCCTCTTCTTTAGTAGCAAAAGGATAGGTATAGCTCTTCTCAGCGTTTGGATAATTTTCAAAAATAAGTTTTGAACAGTTATGACCTTTTAGATTACAAAAATCTCTTTCTGAATATATTCTTTTAACTTGTGAAGGATCAATTCCTTCGCTTTGAAGATATTCATGTAGAACTCTTTCGGAATGACGCCCTTCAATGAATTTTCCATCAACTACTTTCCCTTCACTATTGGCTATTTTAGAAGTTAAATTCCCGTTGTTATCAATATATTCAAATATAGCATAGTTTTTAGCACTCTTATCGCCCTTTGCTATCCTTTCCTCAATAATCTTTCGCGGGATAGCTTCACTTGTGATACAACATTAGCTTGCCCCCCAGCAACTCTATTCGGCCCTTCCTCCACATCCGGTTTACGATTATTATTAACCTCCAACTCCTCGATAGGAGTCGGCCTGTTCAATGTAGCCGTATTAGGCTTAATTCCCTTTTGGAAAAGACCTTGTACAGCGTTCTTAATAGGCTTGAAGAGTACTAACGCGCCGGAGAACATAGCGCCATAAGCGCCAGCATTTAATGCCCCCGATAAAGTTGGCCGACGTCCATTGATGGATTCCGTCAATACATAGTCAGTATATCCACTGGCAAAACCGGTAGCAAGCATGCCTGTATATGCACTCGTTAGCTGACTTGCCGTCATCGGAGCCAAACTAGATGTAGCCCCACCAATAGGGCCAAAAAGTCCCCCGGTTATGGCTCCGACAATCCCCCCGGTTACCGCACTCCTGAGGTAGGTAGCGCCGCTGCTTAGTTCGCCGCGGGCCAAGTCGCCGATGGCGGTTGCACCCACGGCCGCAATGGCTCCGCAAGCCGCGCCCATTAATATGGCTCCGGCGACTCCACCGGTCACCACAGTAGCGGCGACCACCAAAGCGACGACCACGACAACGGCCACGGCGGCCAAAACTGTATCGAAGAGGCCCCAGCCCTTCTTTTCTTGCTTCTGCGGCGTATAGGTCTGAATATCGTCATCATATTTGGAATAGGTTGTCCGGTCAGCTCCAACCAATTTGACCTGGCTTCCCAATACATGGTACTCGCTTTCCAGCGTAAACCCGCTCTGCTTGCTTAATTTTTTGGCCAAAATCATGTTGGTCGTCCGGAAGACAACTCGTTTGGGCGTATATAGCGAAATCTCCTCACCGGCGTTCATCATAAGCTTCCGATGGCTCGTCAGGGTGACGCCTGCCGCGTCGTCAAAGCTAATCTTTAACGGCTCTTTGGAGCCGCTCACGATATTGATCGCGGTCGGCGTCATTTCAAGCTCGCTGCCATGTTCGGTGCCAAAGTAGCGGTTTTGCGGATTCCCCGTTTTGCTGCAGTCCTCTCCATTGGTACGCACACACCCGGTGACTTTCGCCTTACTTCCGGCATCATCCGGAAAGTAAAGACTGGCCGTCGTGCCCTTCTGGGGCATCGAATACATCACATTCCCCGTCGGTGGAGCAAAAGGAAACCAATACGCCGCGGCCGGCGGCTGCTTTTCATCGATTTCCAGATGCAGCTTGACCTGCTGCCCTTTGACATCGAGCACCTTGCCGTTCAGCGAGACGCCAACCAGTTGACGATTCCATATCCGGTTTTGACGAATGCCCTCGCTTCTCGATAACCGGTAAGTATAGACCAGTTGGCCTTGATCCATCCCGGCTTTTATTTCGCTGATCACCAGCGGTTTCTCGCGAAAAAGAACCTCATCGCCAATCGAGTAACGCTCCCCCGTTCTTACCTCATAAGTAAAAAAATCCGTAGAATGCAACGGGGATGCCCCCGCCGCCATAGCCTCCTGATAGGCGAACAAATCTTTGCTTGCCGTATACGGCAAATCATCCGGAAGCCGAAGGCTGTTCCTGCTGGGCACCCCGATGTAAAGCCGCGGTTTGGCTTCGGAAATATCACTGAACAAAACCGTCTCAAAATGACTCGCCATCCGTTTCAGAAACTCCCAATCCGTCTCGTCATACTGGACAATAGGTTGGCCGATAGGTTCTTTATCGCCGATCAATTGAATCACATCGGACCCGGCATAACCTTTCAACACATTTCGTACAAGCTCGCCGTAGGTCATCCGGGAATCCTGAAAAGACCTGCGCCGCTTCTGGACATCCAGTTGGCTTGTGCCGGAAACGGCCTCCACCTCGACCACATAAACCCCGTTATGATGCTTGGTCTGCACGGCGGAGATCAGGCCGCTAAAAATTTTGCCCTCCCCCGATTCCTGACTTGCAAAAACCTCAATCCGATCATCCGCAGAGGCTTTGAGCACCGCATTCGTCTGATCCTGGTCATCGGCAACACCGCAGATAAACAACCGCCCATGCTCATTGGGCTTCCATTGCATTTGAATATCTTGAACGATCTTAATCCGGTACGGCGATGCTACTCTTAGGCTTTCATACCCTACCATATCCACTAGCCCCCGATCGCATAACTAATCCTTTTCCTGTTGGCCGCTGCTGTTAAACCGGATCACCCCGCCTAATGAGCAGTGTAATTCCGACTCCGTAGTCAACGCTGGTTTCCCATCGACCTTGGCCTGCTCTTTGGTTTTCTCCCATTTACTGCCGTCCAATAGAGCAAATTTACAGGGCTTTCCCTGGATTTCTTTGCCCTCCATCGAGATCAAATAAACGGTCTCACCGCTCTGATTCTCCGGACTGTCGCATGTCCCGAAGCTCGAAATATTCACCTCGGGAACGCAGTCCGCTTCATTCATCATCGGCTTGTCGTTAACAAAGGCCCCATGGCTTTGCGGTAAATTCAACCTTCGGACATGCGAACCGCATTCGCAAAAAATTTTCGCGCCGCGAACCGCATATTCGTACTTATCCATCATTTCTCGCCCCTTTCACACCTGTATTTAGTTCACTCTACGGCAACCTTCTTCAAGCTGACCCCGACCAAATCCCGTCGCATGATACTCTCTGCTACATCCAAACGGACAATGATCAGAGGTTTCTCGCTTTCCCGTACACGGAAAATGCGTTTCTTCACCACCTTATCGCTTTGAAGCACCAGCTTCTTGATCACGCTGCGATCCGCATTAAATTCACTACGCGGACTTAGCGCTTCCACTTCCTCAAAAAAAGGCAGAAAGTACAGGGTCTGCTTGCCATTAAAATGATCCATCAGCGGAATATGCTTGAACATGCAATCCGGCTCGTACATGGCAATCAGCTTCTTCAATGGCTCTGACACCAGAAAGAGCTGATCGCTGAGCAGATCCGGGTACTCGGTCTCGGAAGTGGCCTTCACCTGAAAGATGGTCGTATCCGCGATGTGGTGGGCTTGCAAACGATTCATATGGCGGATATCGATTTTTTGCCGAATATGTTGTAAGACGGGTACATCAGCATAACGTTCATCCTGTTGCATCACAAAGAAATCCATGGCTTGCCTCCTCCCATCACGGCTCCTCCGCGATCCCTGCTGGTCCTGCTTCCGGCTGCCCGTAAATGACCTCGCTGCGATCCCGATATTCTCCCGCAAAAATGCAAAGATTTGGCTTCTTCGCCAGCAGCTTGTAGCCTTCACAATCGAGAACGGCCGGAACCATACTTCGCATAAACTCGATAGCGACCAGATGATAACGCTCCGCTTCCATTTGCAAAATCCGCTCAATGTCCATTGACGATACTTTCCGGGCATAGCTTGATTTGAGCTGGTCCAGCTCCCGCATTCTTTGAAATAATGGAGCGAAAATGAACTCGGCCTGCCAGTTCAAAGAACACTCTACCGGATCAAAAAACCAGCGTTCATCATAAAGGTCGATCCGGTAGTCAGCCTGATGCTCCTTTACACTTGTACGCAGCAAAGAAAGGTAGATAAACTGGATTTCTCCCTTCACTCCCGTATCTTGAAACCCGGCGCCCTTTCGGCAAACCGCGTCCATGACGCCGGCGAATCCCGCTTTAATGGAGTCTTGATTTTTAATAAAGGTCTCTGAAATCGTCTCCAAGTCTCCCTGCCAACGATCCAGCACATGATTCTCCAAAAACAAACCCAGCGCCTCTTCACGGCTCATGACCGAACTCATTTGATATTCACCCGGCCCCCGGTAAACGTCACCTCGTCCTCCACTTTCAGCGACGTGTTCCCTTGAATGAATTCAATACCCGACTCCCCTTGAATCAGAATCTTGGCGCCGCCGGTGATTTCGATATCCTCCATGGCCGTTAGCGAAATTTTCTTGTCGCTGTTAATTTCAATCCCGCCTTCGTCGGTGAGCCTCATCAACAGCTGGCCTCCGCCGATAATTTCAACCGCACCGGGTTTAAATACAATTTCTTTTCCGTATTTGGTGCTGATGCTCTTCACCGCCGGATCGCTTCGTTTCTGCGGATTTGCCGAATCCGTATCGACCGAGCTTGCAGCAAAAGCATGTTTCTCCTGCTCATCCGGAAAATAAAGCCGCACTTCATCCCCTACTTCCGGCATGCAATACCAGCCGCTCCCGTCCGGTGAGGAATAAACCGTCGAATACGCAAACCACATCGCTTCATTTACCGGCTGATCCTGATCGATATGCAGCTTCACCTTTACCTTATCTTTGGCCACGTCAAGGATCGTCCCGAATAACGACGTTCCCGCAAGCGCATAAGGATATTCCGTGCGGCAGCGCAAGCCTTTGGCATCTTTTAAATCATATAAACTGCTCAGTACGCCGTTCTCCAGCTTCGTCTCTACCCGGCCGACATACCATGTCCGCCCCTGAAACGTTACGGCATCACCTAATTCCAGCAGCTTGTGGCTGGCTACCGTGTAACAGATGCTGTCTTGCTCCGAAATATCCTCAACACCGTTCTCGGATTTCAGTTTGTAATCTTGCAAATCTTTTTTCATGGAGTAGTTATATTCATCCAGCTTCCGGGGATTATCGCCGCCCGGCACTCCCACATACAGCTTAACGCCAGGTTGGGAGCTGACCGGAACTAGAGAAGCATGAAAATGCGAGGCCAATCTCCGCAAAAACGTCCAGTCGGTCTCTTGGTATTGAACCAGCAATCCGCCGATGGTTTTGCCTTGAGACGCTTCATCGATGAGGTCCGAATCGGGATAGCTTGCGATCAAGCGGTGGAATAAACTTTTATACGTTAACGTTTTGTTCTGAAAAGATCGGGTCTGCTTGCGAATGTCCATCAGGGCTGAGAGACTATGCGCCTCTATGGTAATGCTTCTTACGCCCCGAGTGGCCTGAACGGAAATATTCGTAATGACCCCGTAAAACAGCGGGACCGGTTTGTCCTGATCCTGAACCGCCACCTGAATGGTATCGCTGGCCTCCGCTTGTTCTATGTACTTATCCTTCAGGTCTTCGGAAATAATGCCGCTGAGGAGCAGCTTCCCATGGTCGTTCATCAGTTTATGGATGACGAGCTCCGTAATTCTCTCGAACTTGTAATGGGACACCACGATATGGGCCGACGTATAAACCGCTTCACTCATACTTGCGCCACTCCCTCATCCTCCGCCTTGACCGTAATGCTGCGAACAGCCTGATAGGCGATATCTCGCCAATCCGGGTAGTCCTCATACCGGCAGCAAAAAGTTCCCATCAGGATCTTGCCGGCAAATTCAAGGAAATACATGATATTAAACAGGGCACCGTCAATCACCATATTTTTGAACTCAAAGTATCCCAACGTTTTCCCGCTGACGGTCTCTACCCCGCTGTTATAGAAAATATGGGAAGGGTTCGATTTTTGAATCATCGTTTTCATGTCCGCTGTGAGCTCTTCGACCATCTCATCTTTGAGGTCAATTTCGACCCGATTCAGCGTAAAGTTTACGGCCCCCGCCTCGTCGCTTCTTATAATTTCCGGCCGCTGCTCATACGGATACTTAATGGAGCGAAACTCCTTGGGCATCTCTTCAAAGTCAGCAGGAAGGTAGAGGGAAAGTTTATCCTCATAAAAAGACTGCAACGTAAATTCATAATACCGCTTGCCGATTTTTACCGGTCCGTCCGTAATCGAGCGGGGAACCATGGATTGCTCCACTTCATTGATCAGTTGGGTAATCTTTTCATCCATAAACGACATCCCTTTTCCTCCTTCTACTTCCGAAGCATCAATTTTGTGAAATTAGACCATCTATCCCTATATTTCGGAAATTTCCTCCGGTAAATTAACCCAGCCTCATACAAATAACCCCAAATCGAAAAAAATCACCCTGACCGACGAAGCTTCCGCTCCGGGGTTAGAGTGATTGGGACTTTCTATATGGACTCCGATCTTTTTTTATACTTCCCTTATCACCATCATTGCCGGTTAAAAAGAGTTGAACGGGAATTTGGCCGTACATGAAGGCGTGAAAATGGGGAATAACCTTCCTTTTTATTCCATGCAGAAAAGCGACCTTGTCAGGCCGCTTTTCTGAAACTATATAGAGGCAAACTTTGGCTGGGGAAGTCCACAATTCGCTATCGCGGTAAGATGAGAGGTAGCTTAATGAGTCGCATACACCTGCATTTTATTTGAATCAATTATGAGTCCTGCTGTCCGAATGAAATCGAATCCAAGAATACCGTCAATTTCTATGCCATAGTCCATAGCGCCGATTTCAATCTTGCATTCGGACACTGTCCAATCACCTAAAACAACAGCGTCAAACCATTTTGTAAAAACAATTTCCGTTCCACCAACACCATGTATAATGGCTGTCCGATCCGTACCTTCCGGTCTCACGCCGATTTCTGCGACCTTATCGGCATCCAATATCGTTCCAGCCGACCCGGTATCCAGCAATACATTTTCTAGATGAAGTTGACGCCCAGAAAAAATAACGTCAATACAAACAATGGGTAATCCGTGTACCACCCTCAGATCTATCGCCATCTCTTGAACCCGACCCATTTCTCTTCAATTTTTAAATCCGGACGTGACGTATGCAGAAAATAAATTTCTTTCCCTGGTTGGTCCCTGTGTAATTGCTTATATCGTTTCATTGCATCAAGCGAGTCTTCATAACGATCAATAACAGTCACTGAATCAATGAACCGGAATCCACCTTCCGAATAAGCTTCGACCGCCTCGAATACTACCCATTCTTCTGGAAATTTTTCCCGAACCTCTTCCCATCGCATTCCAATACCCCCTGCGACCTGAATTCATAACTTCATTATAACATAACAAAAATCGACTTGACCTTCTAACGTGCTGCAAGATTACTGTAAAGACAACGGTATTGAGCGTTCAGAGGGTGTTAGGCGAGCGGTTCATAAGTTGGACGATATAAAGAGGTTCAGTTTTCAGACGGATATCAAGACAGTGCTTCTCTAACCGACATTAACCCAATAATAGAGAATGGATGGTTGTCTTTTTTGTGATAAAGTTTTCCAATAAATATTTAAAATCAAGTTGACAACTCGTAGCTACAGATATATATTTATCTTGTAGCTACAAATTGGAGGTGATATGTTGGTAGCTAAGAAGAAACCGGGGCCGAAAACGGACAATCCTATGGATACTATGCTGCGTGTTCGGGTAGATAAGATTACACTGGAAAAACTGGATAACAGCGCAAAAGAGTTAAATACTTCACGTTCAGAAATCATCCGAAAAGGTATCCATAGGATCCATGACGACCTCAAAAAATAAAAGGAAGCGGCGCACACTCTCGTCAAAGATCACGCCACTTCCCACCTGCAATCACCTTAAAGGCAGACTGCATAAATATCCTATCATGTGTAGTCGGTCCTTTCAAGGAATTGCAAATATAAGAGACTGAAAGGATGACGTATATGAAAAGCATTTTGGAAGAACTTTTTGACGGGAATATAAACCCGGCTGAACTAATCATTCCAAGACATCCAGAGTATCGTCCTTTAAATCGTAAAATATCCGATACAATACTTATGTGGAAAGACAAGCTGTCTGAACACGATTTTCAAGAGCTCGAAGAATTGTTGGACTTACGCTCGCAATCGGATTCCATGTACGCCGAAGCGTCCTTTGTATACGGTTTTAAGCTTGCCTTATGGATCATGATTGAAGTGGTGACCGGAGAGACGGAGCTTGTGCATAAACAAGATTAAAGCCTGCATATACCAAGAGATTTGCATAAAATAGAGCCGCCTCCGACAAACTCACGGAGGCGGCTCCAGCTATCGCAGCCTTACTTCATCTCATAAACCACGTTAACCGTCGTCCGCAACTCGATTTCTCCTGCTTCTACGGGCGTGCTTCCCGCGCTGTCCATGGCAGCCTCGTTAACCGCCTTGTACTGCACCGAAATACTCGGCATACTGGCGTTTTCCAGACTGATGCTTACTGCCTGGCCCAACGTGCGGCCGGCCGCTTTGACAAGGATGCCCGCTTTCCGGCCCGCATCGGCCATCGCTTTTTGGATGACTTGCTCTTCGTATTGCTCCGGTTTCTCGGCGCCAAAGCGGATGTCGTCGATTTGATTGGCCCCCGCAGCGGAAGCCGCATCCAGGAGCTCTCCCACCTTATCAAGGTTGCGGTAGGTTACATCCAGCGAATAACGGGCCGTATACCCGCTGATGGATTCCGCTCCAGTTTTATCGTTATACGTATAATCGGGGCGGACTGAGAATTGGCCGGTTTGGATGTCTTTTTCGTTAATGCCCCAAGTTTCCTTGAGCAGTTTGGTCAGTTTGGCGGCTTTTTCGCCATTTGTTTTTTGCGCTTCCTGAGCTGTTTTCGCTTTGGTGACGACGCCGATGGACAAATAAGCCACATCCGGCTTCACGGTAATCTCGCCTTCACCTCGGACACTGACTACGTTGGTTTGAAAATTGCTCTCGGCGGCAGTGGCCGTTCCGACCACCCCCCATGAACCATTGACGTATGCCCCTCCCATCAGTAAAGAACCGGCAATCAAAATGGACGCAGCAGGCTTTAACCACATTTTCATAACTTATGACCTCCAATGTTGGTTGAATTTAACTACTAAACGTACCCCGCGGACAAATGTTGCAGCAAATAAGAATAACTATCAGAAAAATTTCGCTCCGGCGGCCCTTTGAATTGAAAACCCTTACTTTAACGGATATAGACGCAGCTCCTTTAAACGGGGCATCATTCTAACGGTTGTGAGCAACGTTATTTCGTTAAAAAGCAGGGGAAAATAAATTTTAACGGTTGCGGCAGAGCTTATTTTGCCTTTTTGCTGCGGATTCGAGCCCTTTTCGCCCAAATAAGCGTGATTACAACCGTTAGGAATTGAAATCCCGTCTTTTCGGCTAAATAAGCTCGATTACAACCGTTAGCGCCAAAGCGACATGCTACTTGCTGATCCGGGATACATAAGCGTGTTTAGCTCCAAACAAGTGATTGGCCAACTGATTTTGCAGTCCAAGCGCCGATTTCCAACGCAACGACAAAAAAAGGATGAATCCGCTTCACGAAGCGGAACCATCCTTTTGTTTCCGAAGAAAATCCGGTGATTACTGGTTTTCCAATTCCTCTTTGCTGACCAAATTGATTAAAGCGTTTGCAGCCTGTTCTGCATCCGCACCTTCCGCACTAATGTAAATTTCAGTTCCGGTGCTGATGGCCAAACTCATAATCCCCATGATGCTCTTGGCGTTCACTTTTTTATCGTCTTTTTCAACGAAAATTTCCGAAGAATATTTATTCGCTTCCTGAACGAAAAGCGCAGCCGGCCGAGCGTGCAGTCCCGTTTTCAAACGAACGGTAACCGGGTTTCTAACCATGAAAACTTACCCCCTATACGAATTCAATCATCACGTTACAAATTCGTGGTCATTATAATTTATATCATTATATCATACACAACGTGCAACACACTAGCAAAACCGCTTTAGCCCCCGCGAATTTTTTCCGCCAGCTCGTCAATTTTGCGCAACCGGTGGTTTACTCCGGACTTGCTGACCGTTCCTTTCAGCAGCTCGCCCACTTCTTTCAAATTCATATCGGGATGCGCCAAACGGACCTCGGCGACTTCGCGCAGCTTATCCGGCAAATTTTCCAGGCCCACTTCCTTTTCCAGCAGCTTGATGTTGTCGATCTGACGAACGGCGGCGCCGATCGTTTTGTTCAGATTCGCGGTTTCGCAATTGACGATACGGTTGACCGAGTTGCGCATGTCGCGCATGATCCGCACATCTTCAAATTTGAAAAGCGCCTGATGAGCGCCTATGATGCTGAGCAGCTCGATGATCTTCTCGCCTTCCTTGATGTACAGGATAAAGCCTTTTTTCCGTTCGATGCAGCGCGCATTCAAATGGAACTCGTTGGCCAACTCGACCAGGGCTTTGCAGTGTTCCTCATACATGGAGGCGATCTCCAAGTGGTAGGAGGAGCCTTCCGGATTGTTAACCGATCCGCCGGCCATAAACGCCCCGCGAAGATAAGCCCGCTTACAACAGTTTTTCCGGGTGAGCTCCGGATTAATCCCCGGCGTGAAAACAAATCCTTCGGAAACAATTTTCAGCTCATTCAAAATTTCTTCCACTCGCCCGGGAATCCGCACGATGTACACATTGTTTTTCTTGAGGCGCATTTTTTTGCGCACGAGCAGTTCGGTGTGAATCTGAAAATGCTTCTTGAGCAAAGAATAAATCCGCCTTGCGATCGCGGCGTTTTCGGTCGAGATGTCCAGCACGACCTTTTTGTTGGAGACCTGGACCGAGCCGTTCATCCGGATCAGCGCCGATAACTCGGCCTGCTCGCAGCAATCGGAGGCTTCGACCATGGTCAGCTCTTTTTTGGTTTGCGCCGCAAATGACAAGGGACTCACCTCTTTCGCAAAATCCAGTCATGGACCAGTTGATATATATGATGGCTTAATTTGTCGGCATCATGCCGTAAATATCGGCGGAACAGCACCAGTGTATCCGCAATGACCTTGTAGCCTTGACCGGTGACGTTGTCCCAGTCGACTTGTACCGGTTTAGCCCCTTTTTCGGCGTAAAAATCCTGCACCTGCGCCGGAATTTCCCCGTCGTTGACGATGACATAATCGAATAAGTGCTTGCCCACATGGTTGTAGACCGCCTGCAAATGATCGCTCACCGTATAATCGTCCGTTTCCCCCGGCTGGGTCATGACGTTGCATATAAATATTTTGATCGCCGATGTATTCTCCAATACCGCCTCCGCCAGCTTCGGCACGAGCAGATTTGGAATGATGCTGGTGTACAAGCTTCCCGGTCCGATCAAAATAGCGTCCGCCTGCCGAATCGCTTCGACCGCCTCAGGCAGCGGCTCCACTTCCTCCGGCTCCAGGAAAATACGTTTAATTTTCCTCCGGACTTCGGGAATTTTCGATTCGCCGGTGACGATCGTCCCGTCTTCCATTTCCGCATGCAGCACGACGGCCTGACCGGCGGCGGGCAGCACGCGCCCGCGTACGGCAAATACGCGGCTGAGCTCGCGGACCGCTGTCACGAAATCGCCGGAAATATCCGTAATCGCCGCTAAGATTAGGTTGCCCAGGCTGTGCCCGGCTAGTCCCGAACCGGACGCAAACCGGTAGTTAAGCATATCCGACAGCAGCGGTTCAACGTCGGCCAGCGCCGTCAGCACGTTGCGAATGTCGCCCGGCGGCGGCATCTGAAGCTCGTTTCTCAGAATCCCCGAGCTGCCCCCATCGTCGGCTACGGTTACGATAGCCGTGATATCGAGCGGTTTCTCTTTCAATCCGCGAAGCATGACGGATAAACCGGTTCCCCCGCCCATCACGACGATCCGCGGGACCCTTTCTTCCTCGGCCCGATGTATCACTAATGGTTCACCTCTTAACTTGAGTCCACGCCAGTGAGCGTTCTCTTAAGGCCGGTCCCGTCCTTCGTCCCGGTGGCTCACGCGGACCATCTCCGTTTCGCTGGTTCCGAGCATCCGGCCCAAATATTCGGCGATCGCCACCGAGCGGTGTTTGCCGCCGGTACAGCCGATCGCGATGATGATCTGGCTTTTGCCCTCTTTGTGGTATTGCGGCAGGAGGAAATGCAGCATATCGAGCAGCTTGCTCAAAAACTGCTGCGTCTCCGGCCACTTCATAACATATTCATATACATCGCTATCTCGTCCCGTGTGTGGGCGAAGTTGCTCAATATAATGCGGATTCGGCAAAAAACGGACGTCGAACACCAGATCGGCGTCGATCGGGATGCCGTATTTAAATCCAAACGAAGTAATGTTGACGGATAAATTGCTGCTCTCCAGATGGGAGAATCGGGAAATGATCTTCTCCTTCAGTTGGGCCGGCTTCATGTTGCTGGTATCGATCACCTGGGTGGCCGACATCCGCAGCTCATTCAGCATCTTGCGCTCCAGCTTAATCCCGTCGAGCGGCATGCCTTCCGGCGCCAGCGGGTGGCGGCGGCGGCTCTCCTTGTATCTTTGAACGAGAACCGAATCGGTGGCATCCAGAAACAGGATTTCGCACTTGATGGTGAAGTGGTTCTTAATGTAACCAAGCGACTCTTCAAGCGCCGTAAAAAATTCCCGCCCGCGCAGGTCGATCACAAGCGCCACCTTGGCGATTTTCCCTTTGGATTGCTCAATCAATTCGGCGAATTTGGGAATCAGTACCGGAGGCAGATTGTCTACGCAGAAAAAACCGAGATCCTCCAAACTCCGTACGGCAAGCGACTTTCCCGCACCCGACATGCCCGTAATAATGATCAGGTTGGCAACTGGACTCGTTTCAATATCCGGCATCGTTATTCCCTCCCGCAAATTCTCCATATCCTAAAATCCTATAATCTATATCGGCTTAATCACCAAATCCGCTTAAGAACGCAGGAACAGGCCGGCGGCGCCAACCATGCCGGCATCGTTCCCTAAGGTAGCGGGGACGATTCTCATCCCCCGCTGCACCGGTTCCGGCGTCAGCTTGGCAAATACGCTGCGGATTTCGTTAAACAGAATATCGCCCGCCTTGGACACCCCGCCGCCGATGATAAACAGCTCCGGATTGAGTACCACGGCCACCGCCGCCAGCGATTTACCCAGATAGAAAGCGGCGCGGTTCACGATGCGGATAGCCGCTTCGTCGCCGGCCTTGGCCGCGTCAAAAACGTCCTTGGCCATGATATTCTCCACCTGCGCCAGCGAGGTAAGGTCCCCGCGGGCTACGGCGTCCTTGGCCATGCGGATGATGCCGGTAGCCGAGGAGACCGTCTCCAGGCAGCCCATTTGGCCGCAGCCGCAGCCGATCGCTTCCAGGTCGGGAACGACCGACATATGTCCCAGCTCGCCGGCCATGCCGGAGAAGCCTTGATAAATTTTACCGTCGATGATGATGCCGCCGCCAACGCCGGTTCCCAACGTATAGCAAACGCAGTTGTCGACGCCTTTCCCCGCGCCGCCCCAGGCTTCGCCCAGCGCCGCCACGTTGGCATCGTTGTCTATTTTGATCGGCTTGCCCAGTCGCTGTTCCAAAATCTCGCGAATATGGAAATCTCTCAAACCTACATTCGGCGCCAGAATAATGATGCCTTCACGGACGTTCGTAAACCCGGCGACCCCGGCGCCGACACCGGCCACCTGATCCCAGGAGAACGGAGACTGTTCCACGATCAGCCGGACATAACGCTCAATGTTGGCTACGATCGTATCGGCGCCTTTTTCCGTTTCCGTCGGGCCTTCATAGGTATGAAGGAGCTGTCCTTCTTCATTGCAAATGCCGACTTTTATGGCCGTACCGCCCAGGTCAACACCAATGTAGATTTTTTCAGACATTTCACAAGCCACCTTTATCATAAATAATATGCTGCCGGAACAACGGGTACGCGCATGCCGCGCCCGTAGTATACTCCTACGTACCAACTATAAGCGAACCCTCCCTTTCGGTCAAGTGAAGGCAAGAAACGCCAAAGCCCCGTCGAGACAAGGGATTTCGGTGTGACATAGCTCATGGAAACCGGGCGAATGTACCTAAGAAAAACCGCCGGACGGCGTCCTTTAGTGGGTCTGACTTCTACTTTGGAGCGATTGGAGGCTCTTCCTGAACTTTGGACGCTGCTCTAACGGACACCAGCGACCTTATCCGCCCATTTCCCGGGTATTTCCCAGCCTAACGGACACAAACGCCCCTATTCCGCTCTAAACCCGTTCATCCAGGCCGATTTGAGGTAAATAAGGTCTTCTGTGTCCGTTACATTTTGCAAACCTCCGTTTTTCCCCAAATAACGGCTCTGGTGTCCCTTAGCCCCCAGATTCTTCTTCTCTCCCCCTCTCTACCTGCACTTCGCCCTCTACCATGTCCGGAATTTTATGAATTCTGGAAAAAAACGCCTGACGGCGTCCTTTTATGAATCTGACTTCTACGTTAGAGCGATTGAAGTGTGAAAATACATCCAAATAAGCTTGACTACAACCGTTAGAATTGAATCCTTGTTTTTTCAGTTAAATAAGCTCGTATACAACCGTTAGCGAAAGACTGAAACCTCGGATGCCAAACCATGTATTCCAACTAAAATGATTTGGACGGTTGACCCTGTAGCCAAGCACCGATTTCGAGGTTGGGTCCTTCTTTACCGTCACATGACTTCCACGGCTCCCCTTCACCTCCACAAAACTGCAGGCCGCCTGCTCCCCACTAACCAAAAAGCCCCGGCATTCGCGAAGGCGCGAACGTCAGGGCTTCACCATCAACATTATGAACAAACCTTACCCGAGACGACTTCAGGACAAAATCCGTTTTTGCCCTTCCAAAGCGCGGATCGGGGCGATGTTTTGCGTAAACTCCAACGTACCCAGGTAACGGCCGTCTTCGCTTCTCACCGCAAAATACCGGATATAAACGAACTTGTCCTTGATCGGTATCCAAAAATCCTCGACGTCCTTACGCCCGGCCTTGAAATCCGCCAGCAGTTCGTTGACCACATGCACGCTTTGCGGCGGGTGACAGTTCTGCACAGTGCGGCCGATCACGGCTTTGGTCCGGGCAAAAATCCGCTCCTTACCATGAGAAAAGTACCGGACCACGTCATTCTCATCGATAAACGTCAGATCAACCGGCAAATGGTTCATCACCGCTTCCAGCTGCTCCATGGACAGGATGCCGGTGTCGAATTTGACATATCCCTGCGGCACGCCATGTCCCTGCTCCGCCAACGCGCCGCCCTCCAGGCCTTCTTCCCCGGCCCCGCCGTCACCGGACTCTAGCGGCACCCTTTCCGGGATCCATTCCTGCTCGGGCGCCGTCAAACAATACCCGATCACATCGCTTTCTTGGGCGATTTTGAGCCATTCGTCTTCGGTCAGCTTCTCCAGAGCCATCGGGAGCAAAATATTTTCTTCCTTAAAGATCATTTCATTCACTTCGGTGATGATCCGCTCCAGATCGGTGCAAACCGTCTCTTTATCAGCGCTCCCGTTCGCTAGCTTGGCTTTGGTTTCCTTGATCATGGCGCGGATGCCGTCATCGATGCCCCACATCACCTTGGTCGGCCCGTAAATCCCGTACTTCTCCAGGTAAGGAAACAGCAAGTTTTCCTTGCGGCTGTAATGTTTGTCCAGGTCCAGCAGCAAGTTCAAATCGTCCAGCAGCTTAAAAACAAGCTCCTCCTTATCCTCCTTCCGGAATTTATCGAGATGGAGCTGCAGCTTGAAGTTAACCAGCCGTTCTACCTCGCGGTTTTCCAGCTTGAAGGTATGCACGGGATGGCCGGGCTGCTCCTCCGGCTTCGACGAACGATGGATTTCCTCGATCGAGCCTTTGAAAATCGCCGTATGCACCGAGCAAAGGCGCTGCACCTCCGCCACCGGAATGCCTTCTTCTTCCATCAAAGCGTGCTCCAGCGCCGAAATTTCCGCGACCGTTACGTCGCCAACCGCTTCTTCAAACCGGGCCTTCACTTCCTCCACGCTTTTCCCCTGATGCAGCTCTTTAATGATTTGCTTCAGCAGTTCCTGCCGGCGGCGCTGCTCCGGCTCGCCACCCTCCCGGTTTGCGTCGTATTCCCGGTTATTGATCAACTCGCTCATCTCCGGTTCCTCCTCTTCTTTATTTAGATCAGCCTGGCTGTTTCAAATTTTAGTGATAAACATTCTCACAACTAAAAAGTAACACGCGGCCAAACCAACCCTTGTGACTCAAATCACAAACCGCAAAAGGGAGTAGCGCTGTTTCTTTTTCGGAACGATTTTGCCACAATAGAGACAGGAGGGGTTTTGATGCCAAATGCCAATTTGCTATACATAGAAGACGATATTGAAATCGGAGAATGGGTCAGCCAAAACCTGCAGGAGCGGGGATTTAAAGTCATCTGGCTGACCAGCGGGGAGCGTGCGTTGGAGCACGCCGAAGACTGCCAGCTCGTCATTCTCGACGTAATGCTGCCGGGGCTCGACGGCTTCACCGTCGGCAGCCGGATCAAAGAGCGGTTCCCGAACCTGCCGGTGCTGATGTTGTCCGCGCGCACCTCAATCGACGACAAGCTTCAAGGGCTGCGGTTCGCGGACGATTATTTGACCAAGCCGTTTCACCCGGACGAACTGGCCGCTCGAATCGAGGTGCTGCTGCGCCGCAGCGGCAGTCCGGCCGAAGAAACGCTGAAGATCAAACATCTGCTGGTATATGAAAAAGAAAACCGGATCATCAACGAGGACACCGGCGAGGAAATCGTTCTGACCGGCAAGCAGTTTCACATTTTTACCTATCTGCTGCGCCATCTCGGCCAGATTATGACCAAGGAACAAATTTACGAAGCCGTCTGGGGCGAACCGTATTTCGACGGGGACAAAACGCTGATGGTCCATATCCGTCACCTGCGCGAAAAGCTGGAACGCGATCCGGCCAATCCCGAAGTCATCGAGACGGTTCGCGGCATCGGCTACCGGGTGAGAGCATGAAGCTGCACCCCGTTCGAAAATACCGCAAATCGCTGCTGAACAAATACATCCTGATCTTGATGCTGGCCTTCGTATTCATTCCCGTGCTCATTCCGTTCAGCTTCGTGGCTTCCTGGGGCGTCAACATTCTGCTGTATCCTCCGCATACCGGTGAAACCACGCGCCCCTATTACGGCAGCGGGCTCGATATTGAAACGGCTTGGCACAAGGAAGCGGCGGCGCTGCGGGATGCAGCCCCAGAGACAATCGACGCCCGGCTCGAAGCATGGAAAAAGCAGTATCCCGACGCCGCGCTGTACTGGGTGGATTCGTCCGGAACAACCCGGCTGCAAATCCCCAAGCAAGCGAATGTGCCGGCAAAGTGGACCCTGGAAGATACAATCGCTTTCATGAAAAAGCGGGTCAACGCCGACCCGTTTACCGTCGTGGCCTTTATTGGCGGGGACGAACAAGCGAAGCAGGGAGTTATGGTGTTCGAGCTCCCGCGTAAATTCATGACGAGAGACATTGCGGACCGGAACGACGGCCGCTTTTACGGTGTGTTCCTTGGAATCATGCTGGCCATTTTCGTGCTGCTGTCGTATTTGTTTTTTCGCGATATCCGAAAAAGGCTGCTGCGCCTGGAAGCCGGCATGACGCACACCGGGCCTTCCGGGCTGCCGTCCCCGATCGAGGAAGGGCGGCCGGACGAAATCGGCCGGCTCGAGCAGGCGTTCAACCATATGGTGTACGAGCTTCAGGACAGCCGCCAGCGCGAGCGCGAGGAGGAAGAGCTGCGCAAAAACCTGATCAGCCAGCTGTCGCATGATTTGCGGACGCCGCTGACCGTGCTGGGAGGCCATCTGTATAAGCTTCGCAAGGAGCCTTTGACCGAACAAGGCCAGCAATCCCTGGCTCTGATGGAAGCCAAACTAAGCGACCTGTCCGGCCTGATGGATCATTTGCTGTCCTACAGCCTGCTCTCCTCCGGAAGGTACGCCATGTCGCCGGAAAAACTCGACGTCCTGCGGCTCGTGCGGGAAAGCGCGGCGGCCTGGTATCCGCTCTGGGAAAAAGAAAGCATCGCCGCCGACATCGAGCTGCCGGATCAGCCTTTATACTGGAACCTCGATGCGCAGGGCTTCCGCCGCGTCCTGGATAACCTGTTCCAGAACCTGGTGCGGTACGCCCGCTCCGGCAGTTATGTCGGCATCTCCTTGCAGCCACGCGGGGAGGCCATCGCCCTGACCATCAGCGACCGCGGCCCCGGCATGAATGCCGATTCGCCCTCCGGAGGGGCCGGACTTGGCCTGCAAATCGTCGACCTGCTGCTCCGGGAAATGGGCCTGGTCCGGGAGACGGAGTCTTCCAGCGCGGGGACGAATGTATACATTTTTCCGAGCCGGCCGCTTTCGCAACATTTAAACAAAACTTAAACTTGCCCCACCTTCCCGTTTAAACTCATCGCGGTATCATGTTTCCCGAGGTGATAAATCGTGAATGAATTGATTATTCAAACGGAAGGTTTAACGAAAAAATACCGCGGCCGCGCCGCGGTGGACAATTTAAGTCTGAAAATCGCCAAAGGCGACATCTACGGTTTCCTTGGGCCCAACGGGGCCGGGAAAACGACGACGATCCGGATGCTCCTCGGCCTGATTCAGCCGACGGCCGGGACGATCCGCATGTTCGGCAAAGATCTGCGCAAGGACAAACTAGCGATTTTGCGCCGCATCGGTTCCCTGGTGGAGTCGCCGTCTTACTACGGGCACCTAAGCGCGATCGACAATCTTGAGGCCATCCGCCGCATTCTGGAGGTGCCGAAATCGCGCATTGACGAAGTGCTCGACATCGTCTCGCTGCGCGGCGAAGCGCGCCGCCCGGTCAAGGGCTTCTCGCTTGGCATGAAGCAGCGGCTTGGCATCGCCGCCTCCTTGCTGGGCAGCCCCGAGCTGCTTATTTTGGACGAGCCGACGAACGGCCTCGACCCGACCGGGATTCACGAAATTCGCGAGCTGATCAAAAACATGCCGAAGCAGTACGGCATCACCGTGCTCGTCTCCAGCCACCTGCTCGGGGAAATGGAGCTGATGGCGAATACGGTCGGCATTATCCGTCAGGGCCAGATGGTATTCCAGGATACGATCGACAACCTGCGCCTCACTGCGGCGCATGATATGGAGCTGGTCGTCTCGGAGCCCGATGCGGCCCTGTGGATCGCCCGTGATTTGGGGACGGTCGGGAAGCTGCAGGACGGCACGCTCAAGTTCCCCGGCCTGCCCGACGCGCAGGTCGCCCGTTTGGTGAAGGCCCTGGTGGAGAACGGACACGCCGTCTACCGGGTCGAGCAAAAGAAAAAGTCCCTGGAGGACATCTTCATGCGGATCGTCGGGGAGGGAAGCTCTCTATGATGCTGCGCGCGTTGTCGGCGGACTTTTTGAAAATCCGCCGCAAAGGCATATGGTTCCTGATCTTTCTCGCCCCGCTCGGGCTGGTGGCCATGCAGGCGCTGAATTTCGGACTCCGCTTCGACTATTTAATGAAAAGATACGCCGACGACCCTTGGGGCGGCTTGTTGCAGAACATTTCCGGGTTCGTCCCGATCGCCCTGTTTCTGGGCTGCACGCTGGTCAGCTCCCTGGTGGCGAATGTGGAGCATCAATTAAGCTCCTGGAAACAGCTATTGGCCTTGCCGATCTCCCGCACGGCCGTATTCGGCGCCAAGTTCCTGCTCTGTTTGCTGCTGCTGTCCGTTTCCTGCATTTTGCTGCCGATCGCCACGATAATCCTCGGCCTTGTCTTTGGCTTCGCCCCGGACGGAATGCCGCTGGCGGATTTGGCGCGGATCGGATTTTTCCCGCTGTTTGCGGCACTGCCCTTACTCGCGTTGCAGCTGTGGCTTTCACTCACCTACCGCAATCCGTCGCTGCCCGTATCGCTTGGCGTGGTCCTGTCGCTCGTATCCCCGTTTACGCTGGACCTTTCCGAGTGGTTCCCGCTCAACTGGCCGGTGTTCGGGTATCTTGGTCCGCATCGCGAATGGTTCGTTGCGCTAGGCATCGTCGTCGGCGCGGTGATACTGCTGGCCGGACTCGTTCATTTCAACCGAAAGGATGTGGATTGACATGAAGACGTTTCTGAACGTGCTTGCCGCGGAACGGCTTAAAATGTCGCGTTCCCGCCTTTGGCTGGTTTTGCTCGCCAGCCCCGTGCTGTCCGCCCTGATCGGCCTTCTCATGAACCTGCCGGACGGGGCCGAGGCCTGGCCGGCGCTCCTTGGCGGAATGTCCATGCTGCACGGCTTGCTGTTCCTGCCGATCATGGCCGGGTTGTTTGCTTCGTTCATCTGCCGATACGAGCATACCGGCGGCGGCTGGAAGCAGCTGCTTGTCCTGCCCGTTTCGCGCCCGGCCGTATATATGGCGAAATTCACCGTCGTGATTTCTTTATTAGCCGCAACCCAACTGCTATTTCTGGTCATGCTGCTGATCGTCTCCCAGGTGCAAGGCCTCGTTTGGCCAATTCCCTGGAGCATGATCGCCGTCAGCCTGATCGGCGGCCTTGTCGCCTGCTTGCCGCTGGTGGCGCTGCAGCTCGGCGTCTCGCTGGCTTGGTCCAGCTTTGCCGCCCCGCTCGCCGTCAACGTCTCGCTGACGATTCCGAGCCTCCTGATCGTCAACTCGGACAAAATCGCCCCCTTCTACCCTTGGACCCAGCCGGTGCTAGCGATGATGCCGAAAGGGGAAGCCGATTACGGCGCATTTAATCTGCCCATAGAAAACCTGCTTATCACAGTGCTGGGCAGCTTCCTGGTTTTTCTCGCCGCGGGCATGCTGTATTTCCGCCGGAAGGCCGTCTGATAGCGGCCTTTTAAACTGCAGCCTTGCTAGCCAGCGCTCTTACTGACAGACCTGCGACGGCGTTCTCATGACAGACCCGCTGCGGCGTTAGCACACGCCAGCTTGCTTCTCCATAGCACACCTTCCTCCATCAAAAAAATCTTCCCGGCCACACCACGCGGCCCGGAAGATTTTTTCGGTTAATTTGTTACTTTAAACGTTCAATCGACAGACTGAGCTTGTAATTGCCAAAGGCCAGTAAACTGTTCAGCAACTCATTTAAAGCGGCTTGCGTGCCAACCTGTACCCGCAAAAGATAGCAGCCCTCCCCGCCGACCCGGTGCGCTTCGGCAATGCTGCCGTTTTCGGCGACGAACCGCTGAAACTTGGAATGGGTCGAACCCGAAGCCATAAATACCGTAATAAAAGCGTGGACCGCAAGGCCGATCCGCTCCGGATTCCAGCGCAGAGTGTACCCTTCGATCACGCCGAGGTCCTGCAGCCGGCGAACCCGGGCACCGACGGCCTGGCCGGTCAGATGCACCAAACGGCCGATATCTTTAAAAGATAAACTCGCATCCTCAAGCAAAATCCGTAATATTTGCAAATCCGTTTCATCCACTTCCGGAGTAGCAGTCGACATCATCCCGTCATTCCTTTCATCGCGAAAGCGCCCCGCGCCTTTTTCTTTCATCAGGTTATGGGTAAACTGCTCGCGCTCCCTTACAATGAATTTTAACAAATAACTTTTTGGGAAATAAGAGGTGTTATTGATGAAATTACAGTTAGTGCGTCATGCTACCTTATGGCTCGAATACGCAAATCGCCGGTTTTTGATCGATCCGATGCTGGGCGACGCCGGCTCCAAACCGCCGATCGACAATACGCCAAACGACCGGCGCAACCCGCTCGTTCCGCTGCCCCAGCCGGTTGAGCATTGGCTTCGTCCCGACCTCGACGCCATCATCGTCACACATCTGCATCCCGATCATTGGGACGAAGCTGCCGCGGAAAAGCTGCCCAAGGACATCCCTGTCCTCTGCCAGCCGGGAGATGAAGAGACCTTGCGCTCCTGCGGATTTACCCGCGTAAAGGCGATCCAGGATCAGTTGGAGCTGGAAGGCGCCGAAATCTCCTTAACGCGCACGGACGGCCGGCACGGGACCGGTGAGATCGGACAGCGGATGGGCCGCGTTTCGGGCTAAGTGTTTCGGGCCGCCGCCGAACCTTCGCTCTATTTGGCCGGAGATACGATTTGGTGCGATGAAGTGAAGCAGGCGCTGGATCTGCATCATCCGGACATCTCGGTCGTCAACGCCGGAGGGGCGCGGTTTAACGTCGGGGGGCCGATTTCGATGGACGCCGAACAAATCGTCGAGTTATGCCGTTACGACTCCGCCACCCAGGTCATCGCTGTGCATATGGAGGCGATCAACCACTGCCTCGTCACCCGCAGCGATCTGCGGCAGCGCCTCGAAGCCGAAGGTTTGCTGCAGCGCGTGGCGATCCCTGAAGACGGGCAATGGGTGTAACAGACAGCTATTGAGAAAGGCCTGGCCATAACGGCCAGGTCCCTTGGTGACCAGACAGAGGTCATGCGAAAGAAACCCCTCACCCCCACGAAATGCAAAAGTGCAGTCCTTATGCGCCCATATGCCCCGAAAATGGTTCGCCAAATGCAAAACTGCAGTTCATTTCCGGCCAAAAGACCCTTTTTTCTCGAACAGCCCCAAAACAGATGTACTTTTGCATTTCAATCGCTCTAAAGTGGCAATTTACCGCAAATAGAATGCACTTTTGCACCTGATCCAGTCAAGCCGCCCTTCCTTCAAACCACTCCCCGATTTATACACGTAAGAAAAACGCATGACGGCGTCCTTTAGTGGCCCTGACTTCTACTTTGGAGCGATTAGAGGCTCTTCCCAAACTTTGGACGCCGCTCTAACGGACACCAGCGACCTTATCCGCCTATTTCCCGGGTATTTCCCAGGCTAACGGACACCAACGACTCTATTTCGCTCTAGACCAGTTCATTCAGGACGATTTGAGGGAAATAAGGTCTTCTGTGTCCGTTACATTTTGCAAACCTCCGTTTTTCCCAAAATAACGGCTCTGGTGTCCCTTAGCCCCCACCTGCGCATCGCCCTCTACCATGCCCGAAATTTTATAAATAAGGTCAAAAAAGACGCCTAATGGCGCCTCTTCTTAAATTCCGCTTCTCTTACATCCCGCTTCCCTTAGTTTCCGCTCCAATCGTGCACCATGCTGCCTTCGAGGAATTTCTCGCAGTCCATCGCCGCCATGCAGCCCGAGCCCGCCGCCGTAATCGCCTGGCGATAGCGCATGTCCTGGACATCGCCGCAGGCGAACACGCCCGGCACGTTCGTCTCCGTCGTTCCTGGCTTCACTGCTATGTAGCCGTGATCATCGGTGGCGATCGCCCCGCCCAGGAACTTCGTGTTCGGCGTATGGCCGATCGCCACAAACACCCCTTGCGCCTCCAACAGTTCCTCCTGGCCGTACGCGTTGTTGCGGACCTTCAGTCCCTTCACGACCCCGGTCTCGTCCGTGGCCACCTCAAGCGGCGTCCGGTTCAGCGCCCAACGGATCTTCCCGTTGCCCCTAGCGCGATCCTGCATAATTTTCGAAGCGCGCAGCTCCTCCCGCCGATGCACCACCGTCACCTCGGTGGCGAACCGGGTCAGGAAATTCGCTTCCTCCATCGCGGAGTCGCCGCCGCCTACGACGATGATTTTTTTGCCGCGGAAAAAAAATCCGTCACAAGTCGCGCAGGTGCTGACGCCGCGCCCGACATTGTCCTGTTCGCCCGGGATGCCCAAATATTTGGCCGAAGCGCCCGTGGAGATAATGACCGCCTCCGCCTCCAGCTCTTCACCGCCTTCGAGCTTCACCTTAAACGGACGTTTCGAGAAATCAACCTGTTCCACCCAGCCGTTTCGGAATTCGGCGCCAAAGCGTTCCGCTTGCTTGCGCATATTATCCATCAGCTCCGGGCCCATAATGCCCTCCGGAAAACCGGGGAAGTTCTCCACCTCCGTCGTCGTGGTCAGCTGCCCTCCCGGCTGCGTCCCTTCAATCACGATAGGACTCAAGTTGGCCCGAGCCAAATAAATCGCCGCCGTCAGTCCGGCCGGACCGGTGCCGATCACCATCGTTTTACGCATATCGTTTACCTCCTTGGTTCCCTTAGAAATAAAAAATCAATCCGTCATGCTCGCCATACATGCCATTGATTCGCCATTACAAGTTTTCCCCAAGTTGGACCGACTTACCCCTAAAACTACCGTACCGATGGAAAAATCGCCTCGATCTTCTCCTTCACGCCGCACACTTCATCAACGCGGGAGGCATACCGGCGGGCTGTCGAAGCGGAGATATTGTATTTACTCGCCACCTGCTCATAGGTTACGGTCCGGCGGTGCATTTTGGCCGTCAAATACTCGAGCGCCGCCGCCCAGCCTTCCAGGTGCGTAATTTTCGGGGTATCCGGATAGAGCCGGGTCAAAAAATCAACCCACAGCGTCTCCATATCATGCTGCTGCTGGAGATCATAACCAGGCCGCATCTGCCTCATCGCCAGGTTGATCACCGATTGCCACTCGCGCTCCCAAACCGGCAGCTTCGTCGTGACGCGGCTTGGATCGACCATCGTCGTGGCCCCTCCGAAGCGGACCGGAAGCATTTTGCTCACACCCAGGCTGCGCAGCACAAAAAGAGCCATATCTTTCAAATACTCGTCTTCCTCCGGTTCCAGCAAAAAAGCCTGCAGCGCTTCCTCGACCTCCTGATCGGCAATCAGGCCCAGCGCTTGAATGACCTGCAGCTTCGTCTTCGCATCCCCGTGGCGCAGCGCCCAGAAGAACGAGGAACGGACGAGCGGGTTATCCTTGAGATCGGCAGGGAAGCCGTCCTCGGACTTCTCCCAACGCTTAAGCTGCTCCTCAAACGGCAACAGGTACTGATAATTAACCGAAAAAATCTTGGTCGCGTCAGCATCGCCGCCGCGCTGATCCATCTGCGCCAGATAAAAGTCGGCCACGGAAGAGTCGGGATCAATCCTTTTCACGTGCTGCCACAGCCTGCGGGCCTCGGCATACCGCCCGGTGTAATAAGCGGCTACCGCCGCATAATGGGAAACGCTTGGTTCGCGGCGCATCTCGTCGTTTTGCAGCAGGCGCTTGAAGTGCCCGAAGGCGGCTTCGTGCCGGCCCAACATGCCCATCGTCGTCGCCAGCTTGAACACATGCTCCTGGTGAAACGGCACGATGTTGCCCAAGCGTTCCGCCAGCTCCTCCAGCGCTTCCTCGTTCCCCTCATGCTGATAAAACACGGCCAGATTGCACAGCCCGTGCAGATTGCCGGCATCCTGCGCCAGCACCTCATGAACCGTATCCATCGCTTTGTCGAACAACCCGAGATAGTAATAGCCAAGCGCCAGGTTGTTGCGGGCGGCCAGGAAGTCGGGACGGCTTTGCACCAGCTCCTCCAGCAGCTTCACCGCCTGGTTGAACTTGCCTTCCTCAAGCAGGGCTCTGGCCTGGTCATGCTCGTACAAGCCCTCCCGCGACTTGATGCTTCTCAGCTTGGTCGGACGATCCAGCTCGTATTGGAGCAGATCCATCATCTCTTCCGCTTCGGCCAGAAAATGCCCGCCGGCATCCTCCTCCAAATACGTCACCAGCGCTTCCTCCGCCGCTTCGAACAAGTCCATATTGGCGTAATTGTTGGCCATATAGAAATAACATTCCGTCATGGCCGGATCGATTTCCCGAAGCACGGTCGCCAACACCTCGTTGGACGCCTCGTAATCTCCCATCTCCGAAAGAATGCCCGCCATATTGCAGTGGTTCACCGGATTATCCGG
This sequence comes from Paenibacillus oralis, assembly GCF_003863965.1. Lineage (GTDB taxonomy): Bacteria > Bacillota > Bacilli > Paenibacillales > Paenibacillaceae > Fontibacillus > Fontibacillus oralis. Next base: position 2,038,864 of record NZ_RRCN01000001.1, on the reverse strand, counting down.
CTCATATTCCACGGCTTTGCGAAAATATTTCAATGCCTTGTCATAGTGATAGCGGTCTAACGAAGAGACGGCTCTCTCAAAGAAAAAGCCCGCATCCATCGAGAGCGGCAGCACTTTTCCGCGCGTGTCCCCGGACGGTTGTTTTTTCTCGTGCAAGCAAGGCACCTCCTCTGGTTTTTAATTTTATGCGCTCTATTTTAAGATCGAATCGTCAGCTTAGTACGTGGTCGTAAACTCTCCACCACACAGTATACCATAGGTAAAGCTGTCCTCCCATGGGAAATCAGGGCGGAAAATAACGGTTTTTCGAAAGCAAGAGGAAAATCGGAGAAAAACGCAGAATTAGTTGGCAGAGTTATTATTTACAATGAGGCAGAATGAGGGGATTTTTTGCGAAACAGAATCAGAGTTTTTGTAGTGGCTGCCGTATTGGCGGGCGGCGGCATGCTGGGCGGGTGCCTGGGTCAGGACAAACCGACCGTGCCTAGCGTTTTGGAGATGCAGATTTACAACAGCAACGAAGCGGGCTATGAGAAGATTGAAGAAGGCGCATACGAAGAAGCTTTGCCATTTTTGAACAAAGCCATTGAGTACGTCTATGAACTCGACCCGAGCCTTAAAGATCTGAAACAGGAGGTCAAGCGCTCGGAGCTAATCGACTCTCCCTTTAGCAATATAAGCTGGGCTTATTACGAACTCGGCGATTATGCCAAAGGGCTTGACTATATCGAGAAATCCCTGTTGATTCTCCCCAATACCGATGAGGAGTATGTCAACCAAGGCAACTTGCTGAGCGGTCTGCACCGGAATGAGGAAGCGCTGGCCAGTTACAAGCAGGCTATTGCGTTGAACAGCCAGAGCGCCAATGCCTATTACGGCCTGGGGCTGGTTTCCTACGAGGAAGGCGACTATGAGGAAGCGCTGGCGCAGTTCAAGAAATACCTGGATCTCGTGCCGTCCGATACCGACGCGGCGGAGATGGTCATCGACTCCCTTTTGGCGCTGGAGCGGGATGAGAAGGCGGTTAAGTTTGCCGATTCCTTTTTCAAGAAATATGAGGATAGTTATGACGGATACATGATCAAAGGATATATGCTGGAAGCAACCGCGGAGCACGATGAAATCGAGCAGTTCTACAAACAGGCCGGGGAGAAATTCCCCGATCTTCCGGAAGCTCAACTGAAGCTGGGCGAGCTGTATTACGGTAACGGCGATTACGATTCGGCGGCGGACCATTTTAACCGGCTGCTGAATAAGTTCCCGGACGAACCCGAAGTATACACGTGGCTGATCTGGACTGCCAGCGCTCAGGGGGATCTGGACCAAGCCGAGACGGTGTACGCGAAAAGCCCGGACATGCCGGAAATCCATAATGCCATGGGCAATGCCTATCTGGATCAAGGGTTATACATAGAATCGGTACCGTATTTCGAACGGGCGATCAAGCTGGCTCCGGCCGCCGAAACCGGTTATATCTACAAGCTCAAAGCCCTGGATTGGGGTAAAAGATACTATCAGTGCGTCGAGTTCGGCCAAAAGCTTGACGACCTGGCGTTCGCCGACCCTGATATTCCGTGGTACATCGGGCAATGCCAGCTTGAGCTGGAAAATGATGAGGAGGCTATTCCTTATTTCGAACAAGCGGTGAGCCTCAATCCCGAAGATTATGAATCGTTGTCGCAGATCGCATACGCTTATTTACTGCTCGGGGACGATGCGAAGGCCAAGGAGTACAGCGACCGGGCGTTGAAAATCTATGACGAAGACTCGACAGCTCTGTATGTGCAAAGTTCGCTTGAAGAGAATCGGGAGCCGCTGGGCGAGCGGATCCGCCAGTTTTTCCTGGACAACTACCTGTACCGGAACAATGGCGATCAATTGGAGCGGGCCTTGGAGAAGCTGAAACAACCCGGCCTGTCCATTGAACAGATCGGACGGGTGATTAACAACGCCAAGCTGGCGGACGACAGGTTTACCTTTGCGATCTACGGGGACGCGTACGACCAAATGACGGCGGCACAGGACGAAACTATCACTTATAAAGAAAAGGAAAATCAGTACTACTTCGCCTTCGACAGCTTTACGGGGACAACCGATGATCAATTCATTCGGCTCCTGGACCGGATTCCGAATCCCGGCGACAAGACGTTGGTCATCGATCTGCGCGGCAACGGCGGCGGTCTGTCCTATAGCGCCAACGCCATGCTGGACGTGTTGCTGCCCGATTTGGTGACCAGCACGATCATTTATCAGGACGGCTACACCAGCAGCTATTACTCCGACGCGTCCCATACCGAATTCAAGAAAATCTACATTTTCGTCGACGAAAATACGGCCAGCGCCGCCGAGCTTTTGACCCTGGGGCTCAAAACGTACCTGAACAACGTCACGGTCGTCGGCCGCGATACCTTCGGCAAAGGCGTGGGCCAGGTCGTTTTTGAAGACAAGCGAAACCGCATCATGGTCTACGTCGTAAACCACTATTGGAACGTCAAACAGAACAATATCATGAACGCGCACATCAAACCGGACATTTACGTGAAGGGCAATAAACTGGACGACTTTATGCGGGCGGTGAAGTAGCCGGCCGGAGAGTAGGGGGCGATTATCGATGACTTTTGTCTGGGAAAATACGATCATCAGCCTGCTGTTTATCATATTGCTGATGATTGTGGTGTGGATGGCGGTCAGGTCGATTAAGAAGAAAAAATAACCCCCCGGAAAGGGGCGCCTAAGGAGGACCTATGGAAGGAAACAAGCCGATATTTGCCACATTCGATGAATATATCGCCCAATTTCCGCCGGACGTTAGCGGCAAGCTGCAGCAGATCCGCAGTACGATCCAGGCAGCCGCGCCGGACGCCGTCGAGAAAATCAGCTACCAAATGCCCACCTTTACGCTGGCCGGCAAAAACCTGGTGCATTTTGCCGCTTTTAAAAACCATATCGGTTTTTACCCGACCCCCAGCGGGATTGAGGAATTCCGGGAGGAGCTGTCCTTGTACAAAAACGCTAAAGGTTCCGTGCAATTCCCCTTGGACGAGCCGCTGCCGCTGGAGCTGATCGGCCGGATCGCCCGTTTCCGGGCCGCCGAAAATATCGAACAGGCCGCGGCCAAACAGAAGAAACGGTAGGGAGTTCGCCAATAAGCCGACGGTGCTTTTGGTGAAAATTATAAGGGCAAAACATGGCGTTATTCCGGCGATATCCGTCCATTTGAGAGAAATAGGGGTAATTTATGTCGTTATTTTCTCGAACCGCAAGAAAATGCCCCCGTCCTGGACCATTCCTGGGAGAATAAGGGCAAAAAATACCGCTAATGAGATGAGCATGCCAAGGCACCGGTAAATAAGTACATAAAGTACCGCTATTTTGAAGGTCGGCGGTTCGTCGTTCCGGTTTTACGCTTTTTCTTAGTCAAATCCCGCGATCTTTAAACAAAGCGGCGATAGACCCGCCCTCCAGAATAAAATGGATGGCCTTCGCCAGCATCGGCGCAACGGAGAGCACCTTAAAGTGGGGAAGATGCTCCGGCTGGGCGATCGAATCGGTCACCACGACCTCGCGGATGCTCTCGTGCTGCAGCTTTTGCAGCGCCTCGCCGGAAAACAATCCGTGCGTGGCGCACACGTAAGCGTCCTCCGCCCCCCGCTCCTTCAGTCCTTCCACGACGTTGACGATGGTCGACCCGGTGTCGATCAAATCTTCGATAATGATCGGGGTATGTCCCGCCACGTCGCCAATCACATGCGTGATGACCGACTGGTTATGGGCTGGACGTTTTTTGATCATGATCGCAAACGGGGAATCGAGCCCGTTCGCCAGCTTTTCGGCCATCGAAGCCCGGCCGGCGTCGGGCGAAACGATGACCGGGCGCTGAATATTCCGGGATTTCAAATATTCGGTCATCAAATCGAGCGCGGTGAGATGATCAACCGGGATGTTGAAAAAGCCCTGGATCGCCGGGGCGTGCAAGTCGATCGTGACCACCCGGCTGGCCCCCGCCGTGGTCAGCACATCGGCTACCAGCTTGGCCGAGATCGGTTCCCGGGGCGCCGACTTACGCTCCTGGCGGGCGTAGCCGTAATACGGCAGAATCACATTGACCGTCCGGGCGGAAGCCCGCTTGGCCGCATCGATCATCACCAGCAGCTCCACGAACAGCTCGTTGATCGGGTGGGACAACGCCTGAACCAGAAACACGTCGGAATTGCGGATGCTTTCCTCATAATGGACGTAGATTTCCCCGCTTTTGAACCGCGAAAGTTTGATTTTCCCCGGCTCCACGCCGAGCCGCCCGCAAATGTCCGCCACCAGCTTCGGATTGGACGAACCGGAAAAAATTCGCATTTTGCCTTCCATAACATCCTCCCGGAATATCGATAAATTAGGCTGAAGCGCCCGAGCTTCTGATTCCTATAGTGTTCCATTTTCGCGGCATACATGCCTAATACCTGCTCCGGTTGGCTTTGGGCCCTACTAAGGCTGAAGCGGCACCATCGTTCTTTGGCGCCCCGCAAACGTCGCCAGCTCGCGAACCCCCAGACGGTACAAAGTCGCCCGCGCCGTATCCAGATGTTCGCCCAGCTTCATCGGATCATGGGCATCCGAGCCCAATGTCAGCGGAATCCCCAGCCCGATCGCCGTTTGCAAAATCCGCTCGCTCGGGAACATTTCCGCGCAAGGCTTGGACAACCCGGAGGCGTTCAGCTCCATGGCCACCCCGGCTTCCGCCACGGTGGTCAGCGCCTGACGCTCCAGCCGCACATTTTCCGCCTGCAATGCGGGCTCCGGTTTATATCCAAACCTCTTGATCACGTCCAAATGGCCCATAATATCGTAAAAGCCCGTTTTGGCCGCCTTGGTTACGGCATCGTAATACCGCTCATAAACCGCGAAAACGTCCTGGCCTTCCCAATGGTGCACCTGACGGAAATCGGAAACATCCCATTCCCCGAGAAAATGCACCGAACCGATCACATAATCCCATGGATAACCGCGAACGATGCTTTCGATACGTTCCTCCCAGCCCTCGATGTAATCGGCCTCCAGGCCGACCCTCACCTCGATTTGGCCGCGGTATTTCTCCTTCAGCGCCAAAGCTTCCTCCACGTAACGCGGCAGTTCGTCCTGCGGCATAGCCATCTCCGGATAATATTCGGCCGGATCGACATGCAGCAGCGGCATATGATCCGATACGCCGATCTGGGACAAGCCGATTTCAATCCCCCGCCGAATGTATTCCTCCAGCTTGCCGACGGCGTGGCCGCAGCGTTCATGATGCGTATGGTAATCGATCAGCATTTTAAGGCCTTCCTCCCCGCTTAATCGCGGCGCGGACGCTCATGGCGCCGCTCCAGCTCCCGCATGATTTCGTCCAGCGGCAAGCCCCGCTCGCGCAGCAGCACGAGCAGGTGGTAAATCAAATCGCTCACCTCGTACCGCAGCTCGTCATTGTCCCCGTTTTTCGCCGCGATGATCGATTCGGCCGTTTCCTCGCCGACCTTTTTAAGGATTTTGTCGAGCCCTTTCTCGAACAAATAAGTCGTGTACGCCCCTTCCGGCCGCTGCTCGTAACGCTCAGCAATCAACTGCTCCAGCTCGGCGAGCACCGTGAACCGGCCAGCGCCGGTTGGGTTTGCCGCCAGACCGTCCCCAGCGCCGGTAGAGCCGTCCGCGGAGCCCGCTCCCGAAGCCGCTGCTCCAGTCACCGCTGATATTGTTGCACCCTCTGCTGTCCCGACTCCTGCCGTTGACGCCACTACTCCTCCTGCTGTCCCCGCTCCTGCCGCTGCTCCCCCCGCATCCGCCGTCGCCGCCGTACGGTAAAAGCAAGTATTTTCACCGGTATGGCAGGCTGGACCGTTCGCGTGAACTTCCACCAGCAGCGTATCGCCATCGCAGTCGTAGCGAAGCGCGGCAATCCGCTGCGTGTTGCCTGAAGTGGCGCCTTTGTTCCACAGCTCCCGGCGGGACCGGCTCCAAAACCAGGTTTGCCCCGTCTCCAGCGATTTGCGCAGCGACTCGCGGTTCATATACGCCAGCATCAGCACCTCTTTGCCGGCCGTATCCTGCACGATTGCCGGTACGAGCCCTTGGCCGTCCCATTTGATCGTTTCCTCCAGCTCTTCGATCGAATACGTATATTGCAACGGTTGATTTTCCGTCATCGTATCTCCACCCCTTTGGCTTTCAGATCTTGTTTCAGATCCGGAACCGCAATTTCTTTATAGTGAAAAACCGTCGCCGCCAGCGCCGCGTCCGCCTGCCCTTCGGTGAACACCTCGTAAAAATCGCCGATATCCCCAGCCCCGCCCGAAGCGATCACCGGAATGCCCACCGCACCGCCAACCGCCCGGGTCAGCGGCAGATCAAATCCGTCCTTGGTGCCGTCGGCATCCATGCTGGTCAGCAAAATCTCCCCCGCGCCCAGCTTCTCGGCTTCCCGCACCCAAGCGAGCGCCCGGATGCCGGTCGCCTTGCGGCCGCCATGGGTATACACTTCCCATTCGCCCCACTCGGGATTATATTTGGCGTCCACGGCCACCACGATGCACTGCGAGCCGAAACGGCGCGCGCCGTCCGCGATGAGCTGCGGGTTCAGCACCGCCGCCGTGTTGATCCCGATCTTGTCGGCCCCGGCCCGCAGCATGCGCTTCATATCGTCCACCTGGGAAATCCCCCCGCCTACCGTAAACGGAATGGCGATTTCCCCGGCCGTTTGCTTTACGACCTCAACCATCGTGGCCCGCCCTTCATGCGAGGCGGAAATGTCCAAAAATACAAGCTCATCCGCTCCCTCGCGGTCATACAGCGCCGCCAGTTCCACAGGATCTCCAGCATCGCGGAGGTTCACAAAATTGACGCCTTTGACGACCCGGCCGTCTTTGACGTCAAGACAGGGGATAATTCGCTTTGCGAGCATGGTGGTTCGACTTCCTTTCTATTTCAACTTGAATCCCACTTGGAACTTGGATCGGATGGCCTTGAGAACCCGGCCTCACTCTACTTCAAAGCTTGAATCGCGGCAATCGCCTGCGCCAGCTCGATGTTGCCGGTATACAGCGCTTTGCCGACGATCGCGCCGCCTACGCCCTCGTTCGCATGCGCGGCCAGGCGGAGCAGATCGTCCTGCACCGTGACACCGCCGGAAGCGATCACCGTTTTGCCGGAAGCTTTGGCCAGCGACAAAATCGCTTCAACATTAGGCCCCTGCATCATCCCGTCGCGGGAAATATCGGTAAAAATAAACGTCTCCGCCCCTTTGCCCGCCAGCTCTTTTGCCAGCATTTCGGCCTGCACCTCCGACGTTTCCAGCCAGCCGCGCGTCGCCACCAGCCCGTTCCGGGCGTCGATGCCGATCGCCGCTTTGTCCCCGTAGGTGCCCAGCACCGCTTCCGTAAAAGCGCGGTCCTCGATCGCCGCCGTGCCGAGAATAACCCGGCTGACGCCCAGCGCCAGCAGCCGTTTCACGTCCTCCAGCGTGCGCAGCCCGCCGCCTACCTGCACGGGCACCTGCACACTGCGGGCGATCTCGCCGATCAGCTCGTCATTGACGGGATGGCCGGCCTTGGCCCCGTCCAAATCGACCACATGGATAAACGCCCCGCCCTGGGCTTCCCAGGACTTGGCCACCTCCACCGGATTAGCGTTATATACGGTTTCCCGGTCGTAATCGCCCTGCACGAGACGGACGCACTGGCCGCCCCGAATGTCGATTGCCGGATATATAGTAAATGATGATGACATCGGATTTAGTTCCTCCCGCCGCAAATAAATTTCCTTGAAAAATAAAGGTAATTTATGGCGCTATATTGGCACTTTTCCGAGACTGGCCCGAAATAGCGGACATTTTTGTCGTTATTTTCTCAAACGGGAGCGATTGGGGGGGCCTTTTGGAGCGCTCTCGTGAAAATAAGACCATTTTTTACCGCTATTTACGGCCAGGCCGGAAATCGAGCCCATATAAGGCCAAAAATTACCGCTACTGAGCCAGCAGCGATCCACTAGCGCTGCATTAACTCTTACACAAGGACAACTTGTTGCCCTGATACGTACTTTCCGGATTTCGCCAAAGCTCAGGTTTTCGAGCCGATACTATAGACTATCACCCACGCCCGCCGGAAATAACGGTTGTAGCAGCTGCTATTTTACGAAAAAAGACCTTTTCCAAACTCTAACGGTTGTGAGCAGCGTTATTTGCCTTAATCTAGTTAAAATAGCCGGATTTCAGCGAAATAAGCGCCATGGCAACCGTTAGAGTTTGAAATCAACGTTTTTGGAGCAAATAGCGGTTGTGGCAACCGTTAGAATCGTCTTGTGCAACGTTACTGCCAGCGCACAAGACGTGCTCCTGCCCCGCCACCACCTACCGCTCGCACACCGCTGCCGCAAGCTACCTGTGCCGCCGCCTTACGGCCGTGCGACCGCCGGCTTTCGCGCCGCCGCTGCCTACGCTAGCCGCCCGCCCGGGCCGTCTCCTCCAGCCTTCGCCGCGGCCTACCGCCGCAGGCTGCCCGTGCTTGCCGCCTTACAGCCGTGCGACCGCCGGCTTTCGCGCCGCCGCTGCCTACGCTAGCCACCCGCCCGGGCCGTCTCCGCCAGCCTTCGCCGCGGCCTACCGCCACAGGCTGCCCGTGCTTGCCGCCTTACGGCCGTGCGACCACCGGCTTTCGCGCCGCCGCTGCCTACGCTCACCGCCCGCCCGGGCCGCTCCGCCAGCCTTCGCCGCGGCCTACCGCCGCAAGCTGCCCGCCCCGCTGCCGGCACGGCGCTCCACGAGCGCCAGAAAATTCCGCAGCAGCGCCATCCCAAGCTGGCCGCTTTTCTCGGGATGGAACTGCATCCCGTACACGTTGCCGCGGCCGACGATCGCCGTGACCGGGTGGCCGTAGTCCGTGACCGCCAGCAGGTCCTCCCGCCGCCCGGGCAGCACATGGTAGGAGTGCACGAAGTACACGTGCCCCTCCTCCAGCCCGGCGAGCAGCGGGTTTTCCGGCTGTAAGAATTCCAGCCGGTTCCAGCCCATGTGCGGCACCTTCAACCCCGCGCCGCCCGCAAAGCGCACCGCCCTGCCCGGCAACAAGCCAAGGCCCTCGTTCCTTCCATGCTCTTCGCTCTCGTCGAAGAGCAGCTGCATCCCGAGGCAGATGCCAAGCAGCGGTTTGCCGCTCCCCGCCGCCTGCCGCACCACGGCGTCCAGGCCCGACGCGCGCAGATGCTCCATCGCGTCCCCGAAAGCGCCGACGCCCGGCAGCAGCACACCGTCCGCCGCCAAAACCCGCGCCTCGTCCCCGGTGACGATCCCCTCGTAGCCGAGGCGCTCCACCGCTTTGCCCACGCTGTGCAGATTGCCCATGCCGTAATCGACGATCGCGAGCTTCATTGCTACAGCACTCCCTTCGTCGACGGCACCCCGCTGACACGCGGATCGATGCCCGTCGCCTCGTCCAGCGCCCGGCCGAGCGCTTTAAACACCGCTTCGATCATATGATGCGTATTTTGCCCATAATGGACAATAACGTGCAGCGTGATCCGCGCTTCCAGCGCCAACTTCCACAAAAACTCGTGCACCAGCTGCACCTCAAAGCTGCCGACCCGGTCCGACGGATACTCCGCACGGTACTCAAAATGCGGACGGTTGCTGACGTCGATCACGACCTGGGCGAGCGCTTCATCCATCGGAATAAAAACGCTGGCATAACGTTTGATGCCTTTTTTGTCGCCGAGCGCTTCCCGGATCACCTGACCCAGGCAAATGCCGATATCCTCGACCGTATGGTGGTCGTCGATCTCGATGTCGCCGTTAGCCCGTACCGCCAGATCGAATTGGCCATGCTTTGTGAACAAATCCAGCATGTGGTTCAGAAACGGCACATCCGTCTCCAAACGGGTCTGACCGCTGCCGTCCAGGGCAAATTCCAACTGAATGTCCGTTTCATTCGTTTTCCGGCTCACCCCGGATTTCCGTACCGTTCCCGCTTCTTTGTTTGCCGCCATCTTGATTCCCCGCCTTTCCTTCCTTATTCAGCCGGATTTCAATCGCCCGGGCATGGCCTTCCAGCCCTTCCCGGCGCGCCAGCTCCATGATCGTCGCCCCGCTCTCCAGGAGCGCTTCCTTGCTGTAGTAAATCAAACTCGATTTCTTGATAAAATCGTCCACATCGACCGGCGAAGAAAACCTTGCCGTCCCGTTCGTCGGAATGATATGGTTCGGACCGGCGTAATAATCGCCCACCGGCTCCGAGCTATATGGGCCGAGAAAAATCGCCCCGGCGTTTTCGACCAGGCCGAGATAATTCATCGGATTCTCCACGATCAGTTCAAAATGCTCCGGCGCCAGCCGGTTGATCGCGCGAATGCCTTCCTCAACCGAGTCGACGAGGATGATCGCTCCGTACCGTTCAATCGCCGCTCCGGCAATGTCCCGCCGCGGCAATTCCGCAAGCTGCCGCGCGATCTCCGCTTGGCACGCCTGCGCAAACCCCTCCGACGGCGTCACCAGGATCGCCGACGCCATTTCGTCGTGTTCGGCCTGGGACAGCAGATCCGCCGCCACATAGGCGGGATCGGCGCTGTCGTCGGCCAGCACGGCGATTTCGCTCGGACCGGCGATGCTGTCGATATCGACGGCGCCGTACACTTCGCGTTTGGCAAGCGCGACGTAGATGTTGCCCGGCCCGCAGATTTTATCGACGGGCGCGATCGTGTCCGTGCCGTAAGCGAGCGAGGCGATCGCTTGCGCCCCCCCGACCCGGTAAATTTCGTTTACGCCGGCCTCCGCGGCGGCTACGAGAATGTACGGGTCGATGCCCGCTTTGCCGCCCGTCGCCGGCGGCGTCACCATCACGATCTCCGGCACGCCGGCTACCTGCGCCGGGATGACGTTCATCAGCACGGAGGAAGGATATGCCGCTTTCCCGCCGGGAACGTATACACCAACCCGCTTTAAGGGGCGGATAATCTGTCCCAGCAAGCTTCCGTCCGGCTGCAGATCCATCCACGAATTGCGCTTCTGCCGGACGTGAAAACGGCGGATGTTGTCCGCCGCCGCCGCGATCGCCTGAACGAACGACGGCTCCACGGCCTCGTACGCCGCCTTCAGCTCCTCCTGCGTCACCCGCAGCGAAGCGGCGTCAAGCTTCATACCGTCGAACCGCTCCGTAAACGCCAGCAAAGCCGCGTCCCCCTGCTCTTTGACCGCTTTGACGATCGAGCGCACCGTTTCGTTTTGCTCCGGCGATCCGTATTCGACTTCCCGCCGCAAATCAAACTCTCGCGCCGACACTATTTTCATTCGCCATTCCCCCCGCCTCGTTCATCCTTCTATTAATATTGGCCCCTCTTGCCTAATTCCCGTTCTTAAGCTTTAGCTCGACTTATTTCGCTTTTCATAACTTTCGCAGCCTCGCGGCTTACGCCCTTACCTGTTCCCGTACGATCACCTTGGCCAGCGCATCGCATACCGCCTGGATTTCCGCGTTTTTCATCCGGTAGCTCACCCGGTTGGCGATCAGGCGGCTGGTGATGTCAAATATCCGTTCAAGCTCGACCAGCCCGTTTTCCTTTAACGTCTGTCCCGTCTCCACCATATCGACAATGCGGTCGGCGAGGCCGATTAGCGGCGCCAGCTCGATCGAGCCGTTCAGTTTAATGACCTCCACCTGCTGACCATGCTCCCGGAAAAACTGCGACGCCACGTTCGGATACTTCGTCGCCACTCTTTGCTGAATGCCGGGCTTCCAGTCGGGCAGCGCGATCACCGACATGCGGCAGCGGGCGATTCCAAGATCGAGCAGTTCGTATACATCCCGGTTTTCCTCCATCAGCACGTCTTTGCCGACGATGCCGATATCGGTCACCCCATACTCCACATAAGTCGGGACGTCCACCGGCTTCGCCAAAATAAATTCCATCCCGATCTCCGGCAGCGGAATGACCAGCTTACGCGTCTCGTCGACGTCGTGCGGGATATCGATCCCCGCTTCGCGGAACAGGGCCGCCGCCTTTTTATAAATACGCCCCTTGGGCATCGCTACTTTGATAATTTGTCCCAAGTCCATGGCCCTCCTTTCTTGCCTTTGCTCGCGAAGAAAAGTCCGTTCAAAAGCTCGTGATCGTGCGGACTTCGCCGTACAACGGGCCAAGCGGCCCCGTACGGGCGCGCTCCGCCTGATCGTCCCCCGGCAACAGCTCATCCGGCCCGCCCACATGCCGCATCAGCACATTGCGCCCTTCCTGGCGCAGCCGCTCCGCTTCGGCAAAAGCCCGCTTCCGGTTCGGCGCATCGTATTGCAGCAAGATCGGCAGCTCCCGCTCGGCCGAAATCCCATCGACACCGTCCAAAATCCGGTTCGTTTTCAGCGAGAAGCCCGTCGCCGGAGCCGGACGCCCAAACTGCTGCAGCAAATTGTCGTACCGCCCGCCGTTGCATACCGGGAACCCCAGCTCGGCGGCATACCCTTCAAACGTCATGCCCGTATAATACGAAAAATCCCCGATCATCGTCAGATCGATCATCACATGTTCGGCCACGCCGAAATCCTCCAGCGCATCCCAAACGCGGCTAAGATGCTCTACCGCCGCCTGGGCGGTCGGATTTTCGCTCAGCTCCAGCGCCTGGCCGCAAATCTCCTTGCTCCCCCGCAGGCGTAAAATCCCTTCCAGCACGGCATGCTGCCGCTCCTCCAAAGCAAGCTCGGCGAGCGTTTCGCGGTAGCCGACGAAATCGCGGTGCAGCAGCCCGTCTTTGAGCGCATCGCGGATGTCCTCTCGTCCGGGCACCGCTTCCTCCAGCAGCCCGTTCAGAAAACCGACATGCCCCAAAGCGATTTTAAACGATCTGACCCCGGCCGCCTGTAATGAAGCCACCGCCAGCGCGACCACCTCCGCGTCCGCGTCGGGCGAGTCGTCGCCGACAAGCTCCACGCCGGTTTGATAAAACTCGGCTTCCTTCCCCGCCTCTTCTTCGATCGCCCGGAATACGTTCGCATGGTAAGACAATCTTAAAGGAAGCGGCTCTTCCTTGAGCAGCGAAGCAACGACCCGAGCGATCGGAGCCGTCATATCCGAACGAAGAACCATCGTCGTTCCCCGGTTATTCAACAGTTTAAACAGCTTCTGATCCGATGTCGAACTGGCCACGCCCACCGTATCGTAATATTCCATCGTCGGCGTCATGATTTGCCGGTATCCCCAGCCCTCCATGCAGTCGAGGACGCGCCGCTCGATCGCCCGCAGCTTATCCACGGCGAAAGGCAGATAATCCCGGACGCCGGCGGGCTTCTCAAATCCTTTTGGTTTAGACAACCCCTTCACCTCACCCGTTCACAACTCGCTTTATTATATTAAAGTGCTAACAAATTAAAGTGTTTGATCTATATTATCATATTTTTTTTGAAACCGTCAATGCGCCGCGGCCAATTTCAAAGCATAACGTCCATCTCTTCATTATTCCCGAATCCGGACAAAAAGAAAGCCCGGCCATCCCGGGCCGGGTCTTTGAAGCGTATCACATATTCGCGTTAACCGACGGAGTTTGGCCGCCGTCAGGCTGTTTCGGCAGTTTCTTTTTGCGCAAGGAAGCGGGGACGTTCCCCAGGAACACCCAGGCAAAAGGCAATCTGCGGAAGCAAAATTGCACGAAAACCCAAGAGATAAACAAGGCGCACAAGGACCCGCCGATGATGTACGGCAAGTAGAGCGGCGAATCTCCGGGCAGATTTTTATTCGTGCGGAATACCCGGTATACGAGCAAAACGGCCGGATGGAACAAATAGATGGCAAACGACAGCTCGCCCAATCGGGTCAGCGCTTTTATCCAAAACGCCGAACCCTTGCGGTGAATGAAAAAGGCCGCCCTCATCAGCACCATCGCCGAGAACATGGCCTGCACATTCCAGGCCAGTTCGAACCAAAACGTGTTGGGCCTGCTTAGTCCCAGTCGGTAGGTATGCCACAGCTGGATATGGGAAAACGCGACCGCCAGCCATCCGAGCCACACCGCGGCCGTTAATATCCGCTGCGTTTTGGCCATATCCCGCCAGTCGGTCTGCAGCCAACCCTTGATCCGGTCAAAGCAGATGGCGACCACGGCCCCCATAAAGTAATACGCCATATAGGTCGGAGCGTAACTTCCCTTATTCGGCAAATGAAGCTGGTATTTGTTCAAGAACACGAAACCCCATTGGATGGCCAGTCCCGCCGGCAAAATCAGCCCGATCAGCACCTTGTTGTTGCGGAACGACTTGAACAGCCAGAGCAGGAGCGGGAACAGGATATAAAACTGGATGCTGATAAATACGAAATACAAATGGGTGTACGACGTACCCGTTAACAATCCCTTGATCAGTTTTTGCAATTCATACATTTTCGAGTTGTTGATAAGATCATGACGCTGGATTGCCACCACCAAAAAATAACAACAGGAAACCAAAATGTACGGCAGGATAATATTAAGCAGCCGCTTCTTGTAAAACCCTCCGATCAGCTCCTTATTGAGCGGCCGGTCATAGTAATTATAGAAAAGAACGAAGCTGCTCAAAAATATAAACGTTGGGGTACCAAACTTAAAAAAGATGTTCATCCAACTATAAAAATAATAGATGGGTGAATTCAGAGCTTGCTCCGCAGCCGCAAATGAAGAAGCATGCACCTGAATGACGGCAAAGATGGCAATTGCGCGAAATATGTCGAGCTGTGGCAATCGCTCCTTGACCACTTTGTTCACTAGATCAACTCCTAATCGTTATGTAAAAAATACGTTTACCCATGAAATTAGACGCTCATTTGCATGAAAAGGTTACATTCGCCGCCTTATTTACTATACTCGCATCTCCTTGTGTTTTCAAAACCTCTTTTCAAATTGACAAACTTTTTCCTTTACTTAAGCCTTTACTTAAAACCGTTTCCTTCCTTACGGCGTCTTTATATTGAGCGTTGAATTACCCGGCCGGGATTGCATCGGCGCTCCATGAATTAGTAGAAAGGGAAGGAGCCCGCTTGTGGAAGAGAGAGAATGGGCCGCCGCTGCCTGCAAGGGGGATGAACAAGCCTTTTGCCGGTTGATCGCCGCGCATCAGCGAAAGCTTTACGGCATCGCGTACAGCTATTTACGCAGCGAGCCGGACGCGCTCGAGGCGATCCAGGAGACCGTGTGCAAGGCTTGGGTGAAATGCCGGCGTTTAAAGGATCCGGGCGCTTTTATCCCCTGGCTGATCCGCATTCTAATCCATTGCTGCATCGACGAGCTGAAAAGACGGAAACGGGTTCTTCCGTTCGTTTCGGCTTCGCTGCAGGGAAACGGAGAGATGGTCAGCGTATACAAACTCGATTTGGATTCGGCGCTGGACCGGCTGAAACCGAAGTACCGCCATGTGATCACCTTGAAATATTACCAGGACATGACGTTAGCGGAAATTGCGCGGGTGCTGGACTGCCCGGAAGGCACCGTCAAATCGTGGCTTCATCAGGGGCTTAAGCAGCTTCGCCGCCACATGAGCATAGGAGGTGAGTTGTATTATGGTCGAAACGAGGGAAAATCAGCTGGTCCGTTATTTTGACGGCGCCCGTCAGGCGGAGCAGCAAATATCCGAAGGCGCACTGGCATCCGCTATTGGGGCCGGGCTTGCGCGCGGCAAGAATGCTCGCCGCAAGCGGGCGGTGCAGCGCGGGGCGGTAGCGGCCGGTCTGTTGGCTTGCTGCCTGCTGATTGCAGCCGTTTGGCCGGTCTGGACCATGCCCGGTACATCTACCGTCATGAGCAGCCCACCCGGAATTCCCGGCTATGTCTTAAGCCAAATGACGACCCCGATGGAGCAGGCCGCGGACCAAGGCTTGTATCAGCCAATCAATAAGTCGGCGGAAGTCGAGGGCTATAAGGTTACCGTGGACGGGGTGTTGGCGGACAACGAGACGATGATCGTATTTTACACTTTGGAAAATTTATCAGGTTCGGACCAGTCCAAAGATATGTATATCGATTTTTTTGATACGGATGGGAATCTCCTGATTGTGCCTGATATTTGGAACGAAAGTAATTCTTCCGTAAATAATACGGAACGAATTAAACACGGCTTTATTAGACTAACCTTTTCAGACACTACGCCTGGGCATATCATTTTCGCGGCTGGCACAGAATTTATTTATAAGGATGAATCCAGCGTTAAAATTCCCATCGAATTGGATACCCGCCGATACGCCGGTTTGGAACGAACCATCCCTGTGAATCAATCCGCGAAGATCGGCGGACGGCATATTACCATCGGCGACGTGATCCTTCGGCCCTTAAGCACAACCATCCGGTTTGATCCGAAAGTAACCGTCAGCATTTATGAGCCAGCGAATATGCAAGCCAAGCTTTACTTGGGGGAAAAACGGGAGAAGCAGTTCCGATATTACATCAAATCGAGAACCGCAATTTACAGTGAAGGTCAAAATGAAGCCGATACTTTATTATCAGCCATCGTATTTGACAGTCTTTATTACGAGGATTGGAACGAAGTCACCCTGCAAGTTGACGGCTGGGGGACAAGCGACAATCAACCCCAGGAATTCAAAATTAAATTAAAATAACGGAAGTCGCCGCCCTTTAGCGAGGCTGTCGTTGTAACGGTTGCTATAGAGCTTATTTTGCCCTATTTCTATGGATTCGGGCCTTTTTCACCCCAATAAGCGCACCTGCAACCGTTAGAAATTGAATCCCCGTCTTTTCAGCTAAATAAGCGTGATTACAACCGTTAGCGAAAGACTGGAGAGCCGGGTGTGCCGAGCGCCGATTTCCACGAAAAAAAGCCGCCTCAAGACAGATTGTTATCTGACCTTGAGGCGGCTTTTTTCGATCTGGATTTACTTGAGTATTACTTCCCCTCAGGGTCCGCTCCCTCCGGGCTTTTCCGCTCCAGCAGCCGCAACGGATTTCCGCCAACAAAAGCGCCCGCGGGCACATCCTTATGTACCACCGACCCGGCGGCGACCACCGCGCCGTCCCCGATCGTCACGCCCGGCAAAATCGTGCAATTAGCCCCGATCAGCACCTCGTCGCCAATATGCACTTCGCCTAGCCGATACTCTTTAATCAAGTACTCGTGCGCCAGAAGGGTCGTATTGTAGCCGATGACCGAATTCCGTCCGATCTTAATCAATTCCGGAAAAAACACATCCACCATCACCATCAGGCCAAAAGCGGTGTGCTCTCCGACCTTCATGCCGAGAATGCGGCGATAAATTGCATTTTTTAAGGATAGTACCGGACAATAACGCGCAAATTGGATAAAAATAAAATTCCGCACGCCCTTCCACGGACTTACCGTCCGGTACAGTTGCCACAATGCGTTTGGTCCTTCGACCGGATGACGCTTCACCTTTCTCACTGGTTCACGGGCTCCCAACCTAATACACCGTACAAATCGGTCATGTCTTTCAGGATATAATCAGGCTCGTGTTTTTGCAGCTCCTCCACGCCTTTAAGCGACCAAGCCACACCTGCCGAAAGAACCCCGGCGGCATGCGCGCACTGCAGATCGGCCGCGCTGTCCCCGACCATTAATGTCCGTTCCGGATTGGCCTTAAGCTTCTCCAGCGCCGTCAAAATCGGCTCGGGATGAGGCTTCGGATGCTGGACATCCTCCACCGTCACAATCGCTTTCATGTACTTAAGCAGCCCGAACCGTTCCAAGGCGAGCATGGCTGTCTCCCTTATCTTCGTCGTCACCACGCCAAGCGTAATCCCTTGCGCATGGAGCTTACCGATCACTTCCTGGACATACGGAAACTCCCCGACCAGTTCGTCGTGACGCTCCCGGTTGTATTTCCGGTAATCGGCGACCAGGTCCGCAACCTCTTCCCGGCCCGAGAAAACTTGCAGCTGGTGCTCAAGCGTCAGCCCCATGTACGGGATGATTTCCTCCCGGGTGTGAGGACGCAACTGATTTTTCTGAATGACATGCAGAAAAGTCGTAATGATCAATTCATTCGTATCAATAATCGTTCCATCGAGGTCAAATAGCACCGTGTCGATCATGCAGCAGCTACTCCTTTTTCTCTTCTGGGCTGTCCGTCAGTTCCTTCGTTTTATCGGAAATAGACTCGGCTTGTTCCGGTTCGTCCGACTCCACCTCCGACAATTTTTCCGCTGCGGCCGCTTTGGTCGAAACGATCGGATCGCTGTAATGCGGCAAATCCCGTACGGTTCGGCGGCGGACAATCATAAACGCTACGGCGGCCACCACAATAAGCAGGGCAAGCAGCTGCGATATTCTCACGTTGCCGTAAGAAGGAGCAAGATACCCTTGTTCAAAGCCGAGCCAGGTCATCGGCGCCCACAGACCATTAACGAACGCAGCCAGCCAAGCCGCACCTTGAAACGCCAAGCTGTCCGTACGCAATGCTTCGATGAAGAAGCGGCCGATGGAATACCAGATAAAGTAGGAAGCAAACAGCTCCCCGGCCCGCAAAAATTTCTGTCTGCGCAAAATCAGCAGCAAAACAAGGCCCGCCAAGTTCCACAACGATTCATATAAAAATGTGGGATGATGATAGGTCCCGGCCACATTCATCTGATTGACGATAAAGGACGGCAGGTTCAGATGGTCGAGCAAAAAGCTTTCCGTCGTCGGTCCGCCATAGGCTTCCTGGTTCACAAAGTTGCCCCAGCGTCCAATCATTTGTCCGATGATCAGGGAAGGCGCGCAAATGTCGGCGATCCGCCAAAAGTTGTACCCGCGGCGCCGCACGAAGATGACCGCGCATATTATGGCGCCGATCAGTGCACCGTAGATGGCGATGCCGCCGTTCCAGATTTTAAAAATATCCCACAGGTTGTCCTTATAGTCTTCCCATTTAAACGCGACAAAATAAATTCTCGCGCCGATAATGGCCGAAGGTACGCCAAGGAGCAGCAAGTCCATAAAAAATTCCTGGGGAATACCGAAGCGTTTCCCCTCGCGGAGCGCCAGCAGAAGTCCAACCAATGCGGCGCTCCCCAAAATCAGGCCATACCAATGCACATTCAAAGCACCGATAGAAAAAGCTATCGGGTCCAATAACAAGGTACCCATCGTTCACGCTCCTAATCCAAATCGTCGATATCTTCGGCTATCGTCTCCGTAAGCTTCGTCGTAAATTGCAGCGCCGCGTTATACCCCATCCGTTTGAGGCGGAAGTTCATTGCGGCAACCTCAAGGATCACGGCGAGGTTCCGTCCGGGACGCACTGGAATCGTAGCCAGCGGCACATCGGTGTCGATGATGCGCGTCGTTTCCTCATCCAGTCCCAGCCGGTCATACTGTTTCTCCTGCTGCCAGGCCTCCAGCTTAACGACCAGCTGTATCCGTTTGTTGTTGCGGATCGCCCCGGCGCCAAACAACGTCATAACGTTAATGATCCCGACCCCGCGGATTTCCAGCAGATGCCTGATCAGTTCAGGCGCCGAACCGTGCAGCTGATTGTCGGACGTTTGGCGGATTTCCACGGCATCGTCGGCAATCAGACGGTGGCCGCGCTTCACCAATTCCAGCGCCGTTTCGCTTTTCCCGATGCCGCTGCTGCCGGTAATGAGCATACCGACCCCGTACACATCGACAAGCACTCCGTGAATCGTTGCCGTAGGCGCCAACTTCCGCTCCAGGAAGCTGGTAATCCGGCTTGACAGGATCGTTGTCGCCATACTGCTTCGCAGCACGGGGATTTGCTTAATCGAGCTGATTTGGATGAGCTCCTCCGGCACTTCCCAGGAGCGGGTGACGATGATGCAAGGCGTCTCATCGCTGCTGCACAATCGTTCCATCCGTTCCTTTCGTTCGTTCGCCGGAAGCATTTCGTAGAAAGCCAATTCCGTCTTCCCCAAAATCTGCACCCGCTCCGGCGGATGATATTCAAAATAGCCGGCCATTTCCAAGCCTGGGCGATACAGATCATCCACCGTAATCGCCCGTTTTAATCCCTGCTCTCCGGAAACAACCTCGAGCCCGAATTGGTTGACCAATTCCGACACCTTTACTTTTTTAACCATGTTGTTCTTCCTTTCCCCTGCACGCGGTCCAAACTAAACAGTCTGTCCTAGTCTTCAGTACCAATATCCAGTGTAAAACAACACAAATTCACCATAGGCTTAGATCTTCCAATGTATTCATCGTAATGGAAATTGCAACGTAAATCAATCTTCGCGGCAATATCCCATTGTTAGATCATCGTCATTCGTTCTCCGCGCGCTATTTCTGCCGGCCCAACAACAACATTTTCCCGATAACAGCAAAAAAACCGCCCCGAAGGACGGTTTCTTCTTAGTTGTCTAACGAATTAGCCGAAAAATACGTTGCGTTCCGTTTCTTTGTCAAAGATATGAATTTTGTTCATATCGATGGCCAGTTTCACGTTGTCGCCTTCACGTGTATTGGAGCGGCCGTCCACGCGAGCGATCAAAGTGTCGCTGCCTGCGCCGTTCAGGTACAATTGCATTTCGTGACCCAGGTTTTCCGTCAGGTACACGTTTGCGGTGAAAGCCGTTTGCGGAGAAGCTTCCAGGAATACCGGCTCTTCATGAATATCTTCCGGACGGATCCCCATGATCACGTCTTTGCCGATATAGCCTTTATCTTTCAGAATGGTAGCTTTGCCTTGAGGCACAACGACATCCAGATTAGTCGATCTGAATCGAACGGCGCCGGCTTCTTCCACCAAATTACCGTTTACGAAGTTCATCGTAGGCGAACCGATAAATCCGGCCACGAAAATGTTCCCTGGCTGGTTGTACAGCTCTTCCGGAGAAGCGGCTTGTTGGATGATACCGTCATGCATAACAACAATCCGGTCGCCCATCGTCATAGCTTCAATTTGGTCATGTGTTACGTAGATGCAAGTCGTTTCCAGACGTTTAACGAGCTTCGTGATTTCGGCGCGCATTTGACCGCGCAGTTTAGCGTCCAAGTTGGAAAGCGGTTCGTCCATCAAGAACACTTGAGGATCGCGGACGATGGCGCGGCCCAAGGCAACCCGTTGACGTTGACCACCTGACAGAGCCTTCGGTTTGCGGTCCAGCAAATGCTCGATATCGAGGATTTTTGCCGCTTCGCGAACGCGGCGGTCGATTTCGTCTTTCTTCACTTTACGCAGTTTCAAACCAAACGCCATGTTTTGATACACGTTCATGTGCGGATACAAAGCGTAGGATTGGAACACCATCGCGATGTCGCGGTCTTTCGGAGCTACGTCGTTCACGACGCGGTCACCGATGTACAATTTGCCGTCGGTAATTTCTTCAAGGCCAGCGATCATCCGAAGGGTCGTGGATTTACCGCAACCGGACGGTCCGACCAGCACGAGGAATTCTTTATCTTTAATGTCGAGGTTGATGTCTGCTACTGTTGCCTTGTCGGCACCCGGATATTTCTTGAAAATGTGTTCTAAACGTACGCCTGCCATGGATTTTGGCCTCCCGTTAAATGAATTTAGTATGATGCTATCAGCTTCATGTAATCGGATACATTTTATATTTATATCTTAATCGATAGGAGGCGGCCCATCCATCCACAAACTGCACAAAAAAACTAGCGGGTTTTCGTCACTTTATACAATAAGAGCTCCAGCTTCACCAAAACGGCGTCGTGAAATGTCCTGACATCCAGTCCCGTTTCCTGCTTGAATTTATCGATCCGGTACAGCAGCGTGTTTCGGTGAATATATAAACGCTTCGCGGTTTCGCTGACGTTGCAGTCCAGTTCAAAAAAAGTTTCCAGCGTCGTCAGCGTCTCCTCATCTTCGAATACTTTGGCGTGATCCCCGGTTTCTTCGATAAAATGCAGTCTCTCATTTTCCGGAATGCTGTACACCAGCTGCTCCAGCTTTAACTCCCACGGCAGGTGAATTTTATTCGCAACATTAAAAATGCGGCCCAGGGTCATAGTCTGGCGCAGCGCCAATGCAGCCGACGTCAGTTCCCTTTCTTCCACCAACGCGTTGCCTACAGCGATATGTATTCCGCCGACCCATTCATTCGTAATAAGTTCGTACAGTCCCTGACATAACGCTCCGAGCATATCCCTTTCCGTCTCGGCGGCCTCTTCGCTTTCTTCGCGCAGATTCGCCAAAAGTTCTTCCCCAAGCAGGATCAGCCATTCCTCTTTAAGCGGAACTAACACAATATCCCCGCCAAAATAACTGCGCAGCAGTTTATGGAGTTTTGCAAACGATACTGTCTGCCCCTGGCCTGCATGGTCCCAACTTAACAGAAAGGGAAGCATGTGTCCTTTTAACCGGGACTTGATCGGGAATGCGGCCGGAACGGAAAGGTTGACTTCATGACGGCTCATACGTTCGAGCAACCATTCTCCAAGCTGGATACTCCGGGATTCATCATCCTGTTTTAAAGGGAAGGTTTGAGACCGCTGATCGCGCGCCGCGGATAACAACAACTGAATCAGCAGCGCTTCCGCATCCGTCACTTGTCCCACATCCGTCTCCAACACCTGAACGGCGTCCGCCTTCGTGTTCCAAAGCCAGACAACCCGGCCATCCTTGCGTACGGGCCCGTTTCCCGCAATGCCGCTGGCTTCTACGGACTCGCGCCAAACTTGAACATCCCAAGTTGACTCTGTAATTGAAGTGCCGATGATACCCTCCACTTGCTGCTTCAGCTTTTTGATCTCCATGATTACGCCTTTCCCATCTTTCCATTTTAGCGTTCGCCATTTTATTTTATCATAACCGGGCTTTTAACCATAAATTTGAACGCTCTGATTGGAAATATCCAATTGATTTGAAAATTCATTGGGATGCAGCAGCTTGATTGGATATTTCCAATAAAGTTTCAAAATTACGTTCGACATCGGTCAATCTAATGGATTTTTCCAATTAAAGGGGCAGCGATGATCCAACTCATTATACAATAAGAAAAGTGGCTATCCTGGATCTGGAGTTAATACTGGATTGTAGGAGGAAGCTATCCCCGGTGAGAAAGTTATTCCCGGTTTTCGAGGCGACTTCGTGGATCATCTTCAGCAAGCCGTTGTAGCAAAGCGATCGCCCCACTCGAGCGTACCTGCTCCCTACTCCAACTTTCTTGAGATCTATTGTTGAATGGAATAGTTGCAAAATATACAGTTACTTATCCGGAAATGCGGCCACTGCGCTTGATTAAGTGTAAAACCTGCAGTTACTCCGCTATCTTTCGAAGAATGAGGCAAAGAAACGAGGAAATAGATGTATGAAATGCAATTAAACGAATGATTGGTTAAATGGATATAAAGTTAGTTGTATGATTTGCAATTCATGGTCAGAAGTGGGGCCGATCAAGCACATTTTTGCCCGCCATCCGACCAGCCCACAAGGCAAAATAAATGGATCAAAACCGAAAGCGTCCATCCCGGTCTACTCGTTCAGGGCTTGGCAGAGGCTGAACAAAACTATTCGGAGTACGTGAGGCGGCTAACGGACCCCATTGACCTTATTTGGCCTTATTAGGCATATATTTAGCTTTCGGACAAATAAGGGCGCTCCGGTCCCTTAGCAAGCCCTGGATGAAGTCCCCCGTTCCATAACCGACCATCAAACACCGATTTTTAGGTTGAGCCAAATAAATAGGCTAAGATTTTCTTCGTACTCCGTCTGTACAGCAACAGCGGTTAAGCCTATTTTGGCTTTGCGAAAGTTTTATTATAAATTCTATAAACTAAAAAAGCCGCCAACCCAAAGGTCAACGACTTTTGATGAGCCATGAAGGACTCGAACCTTCGACACCCTGATTAAAAGTCAGGTGCTCTACCAACTGAGCTAATGGCTCATAAAAACTGGTGGAGGCTGATGGATTCGAACCACCGAACTCGTCAGAGAACAGATTTACAGTCTGCTGCGTTTGGCCACTTCGCTAAGCCTCCATGTGATATATGCTGCCCTTCTTGACCGGTTACGATCCAAAAGGGGGCATAAAAGTGGCTCGGGACGGAATCGAACCGCCGACACGAGGATTTTCAGTCCTCTGCTCTACCGACTGAGCTACCGAGCCGTATGTAATTTGGTCAAAAAAATAAAGCGGTTAAGTTGGTAACTTTCCCACTTCATTGTGGAAATATTCAATAATGTAAATGGCGGAGCCGACGGGATTCGAACCCGCGGTCTCCTGCGTGACAGGCAGGCATGTTAGGCCTCTACACCACGGCTCCGCAGTAAGAAGGTACTTCATGGTGCCGGCGAGAGGACTTGAACCCCCAACCTACTGATTACAAGTCAGTTGCTCTACCAATTGAGCTACACCGGCACAGTGCAAAAGAATAATATGAATAGTTCATGGTGGAGGCTGAGGGGATCGAACCCCCGACCCTCTGCTTGTAAGGCAGATGCTCTCCCAGCTGAGCTAAGCCTCCAAATCAAAATTGTTGGTAGCGGCGGAGGGGATCGAACCCCCGACCTCACGGGTATGAACCGTACGCTCTAGCCAGCTGAGCTACGCCGCCATATAATAAACTTGTACAAATGGCGGAGAGAGAGGGATTCGAACCCTCGCACCGCTTACGCAGTCTAACCCCTTAGCAGAGGGTCCCCTTATAGCCACTTGGGTATCTCTCCAAGCCATAAATTCAAGGTTAATCCTTGAAAACTGGATACGAAACAAATTTGCCTTTTAGATGAATTTGGATAAGCCCTCGACCGATTAGTACCTGTCAGCTCCATACATTGCTGCACTTCCACCTCAGGCCTATCAACCTCGTCGTCTTCAAGGGGTCTTACTAATTGGGAAATCTCATCTTGAGGGGGGCTTCACGCTTAGATGCTTTCAGCGCTTATCCCGTCCGCACTTAGCTACCCAGCTGTGCTCCTGGCGGAACAACTGGTACACCAGCGGTGCGTCCATCCCGGTCCTCTCGTACTAAGGACAGCTCCTCTCAAATTTCCTACGCCCACGACAGATAGGGACCGAACTGTCTCACGACGTTCTGAACCCAGCTCGCGTACCGCTTTAATGGGCGAACAGCCCAACCCTTGGGACCTACTTCAGCCCCAGGATGCGATGAGCCGACATCGAGGTGCCAAACCTCCCCGTCGATGTGGACTCTTGGGGGAGATAAGCCTGTTATCCCCAGGGTAGCTTTTATCCGTTGAGCGATGGCCCTTCCATGCGGTACCACCGGATCACTAAGCCCGACTTTCGTCCCTGCTCGACTTGTCAGTCTCGCAGTCAAGCTCCCTTTTGCCTTTGCACT
>NZ_RRCN01000001.1:1956174-2008674 GCF_003863965.1 Paenibacillus oralis | reverse complement strand
GCCTCAAGCGTGTAGATCGCCACATCCACCTCATCCATGCCGGTCACCTCCTGAAAAGCGGTATAGGCCCGCTCCCATTCCTTATGTGCCTTGACTACTTCCTTATAGAGCAGTTGTTTGGTCTCCATCGTATCATCCATCCGCAAAGCGGCTTCGCGATCCGTATTCCATATCTTCCACAACTTCAAGATCGATCGCCTCCCTAATCCGGTTTATTTCATTTCTATAGGGAAGCGGACAAACTTAGAACCTCGAACCTGCATAAAAAACGTCTGCCGGCACATTCTCAAAGAAGCCGGACCAAAGGAACCTCCGAAACTAAAAAAGAACTTTGCCCCCGAACTTAAAATTCAAGGTACAAAGTTCTTCTTTTTATGATACTGGCATCAATTTATTTCGCGTCTGCCTTCCAGCGCCTTGGACAATGTTACCTCATCCGCATATTCCAGGTCCCCGCCGACCGGCAAGCCGTGAGCAATACGAGTTACACGGATATCAAACGGCTTTACGAGCCGTGAGATATACATGGCGGTAGCCTCGCCCTCGATATTCGGGTTCGTCGCCAAAATCAGCTCTTTGACGCGCTCATCGCTCAAGCGGTTTAGCAGCTCTTTCAGCCGAATATCGTCCGGACCCAGACCTTCCATCGGCGATATCGCTCCCTGCAGCACATGGTAATAGCCATCGAACTCTTTTGTGCGTTCCATCGCCACCAAATCCTTCGATTCCTGCACCACGCATATGACGGACGGATCGCGAGTCTTATCCTGGCAGATTCGGCAAGGATCGGTGTCCGTGATGTTGCAGCAAACAGAACAATAATGCAGATTACGCTTCACGCTCACCAAAGCTTTGGCGAAATCGATCACGTCGTCTTCCTTCATGTGCAGAACATGGAAAGCGAGCCTTGCGGCCGTTTTGGGTCCGATTCCGGGCAGATGGGTAAAAGCATCGATCAGCTTTGCGATCGGTTCGGGATAATACAATTTAGGCTTTCTCCTTCAGCTCAAAAATTAGAACAGGCCGGGAATTTTCATGCCGCCCGTAAACTTGCCCATATCCTGATTGGCCAGTTCTTCCGCTTTGTTCAGCGCATCGTTAACTGCGGTGAGCACGAGATCTTGCAGCATTTCAACATCATCCGGATCGACCGCTTCCGGTTTAATGGTCAGGGACAGCACTTTTTTATGTCCGTTCACTTGGACCGTAACGACGCCGCCGCCTGCGCTGCCTTCCACCGTTTTGCTGCCGAGCTCCTCCTGCGCCTTCAGCATTTGCTCCTGCATTTTTTTCACTTGTTTCATCATTTGATTCATATTGTTCACGCGGTTCACATCTCCTTTAATTGATCTTCATTTGGGAATTACAACACTTTAAAAATAACACAAAATTCGCTGCGCTTCTCCAGCAAAATCATTCCTTGATCACGACCAGGTCGTCGCCGAACAGATGCAGCGCTTCGTCCACCCACGGCTCCTTGCTGTTGCTGCTTCCGCCATCCTCGGGCGGGGGCTCCAGTTCGAACGCTTCCTTGGGCGGCTCCGCCGCTCCCTGAATCGCGTCGTTCCAGTCCTTCAGCATCATCGTCACCAGGCGGCAGGGGCTGCCAAGCTGGCGGGCCATGACGTTTTCGATGAGCTGCTTATTGGCGGGTTTCTCCGTCGTTTCACGGTGAATATCGTTCTTGAAAGCGACCAAAACGGAATCCTCCAGCACCGAAACCGGTTCACCGTTCATAAACCAGGCGTGGATGGTAACCTTCTCCTCTTTGACGGCCTGCAGGATCTGATTCCATTTATTCTGAACCTCCATAAAAGCCGGACTATGCCGCTCGGCGATATACCGGTCCATGTTGGACGGAATCTTGGCTTTCGACGCGACCCGCGGAGCGGAGCTTCGGGCAGACGAACGATTGTTACCCGCCGGCGCGGATGCGCCGCCCCCGGCTCCCGCGGACACGCCTCCCTGCAGCGCCCGTTCCAGCTTCGCTTCCAG
Organism: Paenibacillus oralis; assembly: GCF_003863965.1. Classification (GTDB taxonomy): domain Bacteria; phylum Bacillota; class Bacilli; order Paenibacillales; family Paenibacillaceae; genus Fontibacillus; species Fontibacillus oralis. The sequence continues at coordinate 2,006,679 of NZ_RRCN01000001.1, read as the reverse complement.
CTCGGAAAGCTGGCGCCTCAGCTGGCTGACTTCCGAAGCATCCGCCGTGGAACTGTGGGCAGTTGCCGAGGCCCCATCGATCTCCTCCTTAGGAATCGTACAGATTTTCAGGAGCGCCACCTCAAACAACGTTTGCGGTTGAACCGCATATTTCATTTCCGTTTGATAGTGATTTAACGTATCGATGATCTTAAACAGCTGCGATTTCGTAAAAGATTCGGCGATTTCCGCAAAATCCCGGGGATCCAGCACACGCTCCGTCAATTTGTCCGCCTGCGGCACCATTTTCACCATCAGCAAATCGCGGAAATAATAAAGGAGGTTCTCCATGCATTTATCGGCGCTTTTGCCTTCCTGCATAAATCCGTCGATCATTTGCAGCATGCCGCCAACATCGCCGGCCAGCAGCGTTTGGGCGAGCTCGGCAAACTGCCGGGAGGCGATTCCCCCGGTCATTTCCAGGACCTGCTGATAGGAAACCTGTCCACCGGAGAAGGACGCAATTTGGTCCAGAATGCTGAGCGCGTCACGCATCCCCCCATCGGACAACCGGGCGATGTACTGAATGGCCTCTTCTTCGGCGGTGATGCCTTCTTTTTCGCAAATCAGTTTTAGCCGCTCGCTTTGCTCCTCCAGGGAGACCCTGCGAAAATCAAAACGTTGACAGCGGGAAATGACCGTAGCCGGCAGCCGATGAGGTTCGGTCGTCGCCAAAATAAACATGACGTGCGGCGGCGGTTCCTCCAATGTTTTGAGGAGCGCATTGAACGCTTCCGTGGTCAGCATGTGAACTTCATCGATAATATAAACCTTCTGCCGCACTTCCGTCGGGGCATATTTCACTTTCTCGCGCAGATCGCGAATTTCTTCGACCCCCCGGTTGGAAGCGGCGTCAATTTCAAGCACATCCATGACCGCTCCAGCGGTAATCCGCCGGCATGCATCGCATTCGTTGCACGGTTCTGCGGTTGGCCCTTTTTCGCAGTTCACGGCCTTGGCCAAAATTTTGGCGGCACTGGTTTTACCGGTCCCCCGGGGCCCGCTGAACAGATAGGCGTGAGACAACCGCTGTTCGCGAATCGCATTTTGCAGCGTCCGGATAATATGCTGTTGCCCCACCATGTCTTGAAACGACTGCGGCCGCCAAGCGCGGTACAGCGCAACATGCTCCATATGCGGCACCTCTTTCCTTCCAGTAAGCGACGTTTGTCGTTTCCTTATTATACTATACTCGCGTGGCGAGCAAAACTTCCAATCCACAATCAACAGTTAACAGCCATTTTTTGCATAAAAAAACACCCATGCCCGCAGGCAAAGGTGTCTCCGTATGTGCTATGTAAACCGTGCACCTGTTATTGATCATTGCGATCCGAGCGGCACCTTTACGGCATGACTCGGGACAGGCGACCCTCCGGCACAAGAGTGGCACTGCTTATGGCTGCTTCCTTCCGGACCTGACCAGGTTCACAGGCACTCCTTGCGGAGGACCCGTCCGTCAACGTCTGCCGTAAAGACCGGACCTCACATCGGCAAGACCTCTAACAGGACTTCAACCTCGCTACAGCGGATTGCGAGTTACAGGGCACCGCTACCTCCCCATCTAGCACGGTGAAAATAAGTATATCTCAAGCCTGTATAAAATGCAACCAAGGGGAAGAACTTGGCGGTGCTGCCAAACCGCCCGCTCGGATAGATGCCGCCTATCCACTCCATGCAACTTGTCTCCTATTCTGGTATAATTCTGATAGATTAGTAGAATAGAAGAAAAGTGTAGAAAGCGAGAGGAGAAACGAATGAAACCGATCGGGAAACTTTTCCTTGCAGCTGCCATTTTGGCCGGTGGCATAACCGGGGCCGGACTTCCTCAGGCAAACGCAGCCGCGAAGGTGCAAATTATGCTGGACGGGTACCCGCTGTCTTTTTCCGGTGAACCTATCATCGTTGACGGCACAACCATGGTTCCTTTTCGTTCAATATCCGAAGCCTTAGGAATTCAAGTTACCTGGAATCAGGCCGCCAAAACGATTTCCGCCGTTAAAGGTACAGGTGGGGATGGAATACTCGTACAACTGACGTTGAATAATAAAACCGCCAAGGTGAACGGTTCACCCGTGACGCTGGCGGTAGCCCCCCGTTCCGTCGATGGCAATACGCTGATTCCGCTCAGCTTTTTCAGCCAACAGTTTGGAGCGAATGTCGGCTGGGATCAATCTACGCGAACGGTATCTATCACCTCGCCGCAGGAAAGGATGTACACGCTGGGCTTCTATGCGATATCTTCTTTCTCGGAAGCATCAGCCATTCCTAGCCTCGATGCCGTAGCCTTCGGCTGGAGCCGGATCGACGAGAACGGCAGTTTCACCCTGTCCGGCAAAGACTTCAGAATGCCGGAAGCTGCCGGCGACATCACGCCGGATAGTTTGGTCCAGACGGCGTCAGGCGCCCGGACGATCCCTTATCTGATGGTTTATGCCGGTGATGCGCAAGGCGAATTGACCAAAATGATCGAAGATGCGGAACTGCGCAAACAAGCCATCGCCGACATGATTGCCGCGGCTAAGGACAAGGCGTTTCAAGGCATCATGCTCGACTTTGAGGGATTGGGGCTGACAACCGACAAGGCGGCCACCCGCAAAGCTTTCACCGCCTTCGTCAAACAGCTGTCGACGGAAACGAAGTCCGCCGGTTTAAAGCTCTCGCTGGCGCTTCATCCGTTGAACTCATCTTACCAAGGTTATGATTATAAAGAACTGGGAAAAATCGCCGACGAACTCATCATTATGGCTTATGATTATCGGGTAGGGCAAACTACCGGCAACCCGGAACCGGCGGACAAAGTGGATGAAGCGATTCGGCTGGCACTGAAGGAAACGAGCAAGAGCAAGCTCCTGCTTGGGCTGAACCTCAACAGCGAAAACGAAAACTCCGTCAAAACCTTGACCGGTTTGGCCAAACGCTACGACTTAAAAGGCATCGCCTTATGGCGGCTAGGGCTGATCAGCAGCGAGGAATGGAACAGTCTTAAGCAAAGCGTCGAATTTAAGAAGTGAACGATGCACCGCGTCTAACAAAACAAACGAACAAACATCTCTAACAAAGTACAGGCTGGAGCGAAGGTGTGACTACATCCTGACCTCCCGCCTGTTTTTTGTACATCCTATCAACATTTCCCCACTGCCGCATCAATACCTACTTATTTCAAATTTGCGAGATGCAAAAGTGCAGTTCATTCACCCCTAAACGAACCCATTTATGCGCTTCAAATGCAAAAGTGCAGGCGATTTTCGCCATTTTGATCAAATTTGTCTTAAAACCCCATTTTCAAATGCACTTTTGCACTTCATCGCTAAAAATAACGCGAAATCGGCCATTTCAACTGCACTTTTGCACTTGAGCCGAAGCCGGAGTAAATAAACCATCCCACAAACTATCGAGCAGCGTCACTGCTCTTCGTCACCGCTTTTCGTCACTGCTCATCACTCACTCATTCATTTATTCTCCCCTTCCCTCTACCCACGCGCCTCCAAACCAACCACTAACCACTAACCTCCAACCACCACCTACAACCTACAACCTACTACCGCCTACCAATCGAAAGCATCCCAATCTCTGCGCATGACCTCATATGCCAGTACCCGGCCCGAGGAGCCGCTCCATTTTGGGACCAGCCAGCCCATCTGGCACAACTGCTGCAAATAGCGGACCGCCGTCCGATGATTAACGCCCAGATGCTCCGCTACATCTTTTGGCCGCACCGGCTTGCCTAACTGCACGGCAAACAGCAGAGTAGATTTCAAAGCCATTTTTGCCACACCAACCGGCCGGACTGCCTCGTATCGGCTGAGCAGCATGCGCAGCAGCGTAATGCACAATTCGGGATGCCGCTCTACGTCATCGTAAGCGAATGAGATCACCCGAAATCCTAGCGCTTGCAGGAAAAGCTCCCGGTTTAATTCCCGACAATAGCCGCTTCGGTCCATATCGCGAACATGCGGGCCATAGCCCTTAATTTCGATGATCCACTTCACTGCTCCCGTCAGCCATGCAAAATCGGCAAAATAGGATCTTCCCCGCCAATCCATAATTTCATATTCCGGATGCAAGTCGTCCAGGTTCCTCCGCAGCGGCCACCACACATTACGCAAAAACAGCTCCTCACCGTGCCCGTGCCCCCGTTCCAGGCGCCCTTTTCGTTCGCAGGAACGAAGTTTCATATGCGCTTTAAGCCACTCCTTATGTACAGCTTCAAACTCCATCACACAGCACCTCCGCCAAAAATAAATGTGGTGTTAATACCTTACTGATATAAAAAAAACGCCCCCCGCCATCAGATGATGGAGAGAGACGTTCCTCGTCATAGTTTCTAAATTCCGGTTGTATAAACTTAGATGCCGTATTTCTTTTTGAATTTATCCACACGTCCGCCGGCATCCACGAATTTCTGTTTACCTGTGAAGAATGGATGACAGTTGGAGCAAATTTCAACGCGCAGTTCTTGTTTAACGGAACCCGTTTCAAAGGTATTGCCGCAAGCGCAAGTAACCGTAGTCACGTGATATTTGGGTTGAATAGCTTCTTTCATCACTTTCACCTCTTTCCGCCCTGAGCCTCAATCGTGCACAGAGTTATAATGACACATAAAAGCATTATAGCACGGCATATACCACCAGCGCAATTGCCTGTTTTATCCATGCACCTTGGCCTTGACGCGGGCCAACTCGGACGGAGGCACATGAGTGTACGAGCCAATCACAACGTCAGGCAATTCTTCCTGAAAAATTTCAATCGCTTGTTTCATTCCGAGTAACTCACCTTGTGCTTTCGGGATCAGCTCCAGATAGCTTTCCGGGTCGATGTTCAGGTTGCGGAGTTGAATCAGCTTCAGCTTAGTGCGGCGGGCGAATTCGATCATCGCCTCGACCTCTTCCTCCCGGTCGGTTACGCCGGGAAAAATCAAATAGTTGATCGAGGTATATACTCCCTGTTCCGCCGCGTACTTCAACGATTTCTCCACATTGGCAAGCGTGTAGCCGCGCGGCTTATAATACGCGTTGTAGTGGCCGTCCAGCGCGCTGATCGTGCTGACCCGCATCAAATCGAGCCCGGCGTCAACGATGCCGCGGATATGATCGGAGAGCCCCGCGTTCGTGTTGATGTTGATGTAGCCCATATCGGTTTGCCGCCGCACTTCGCGGATCGCTTCAATAATCAGCTTCGCTTGCGTGGAAGGCTCACCTTCGCAGCCTTGACCGAAGCTGATGATCGATTCCGGCGTTCTCAGGTGCTCCAGCATCACTTCGACCAGCTCTTCCACGCGCGGGCGAAAGTTCATCCGCGTCTGCGGCGCCACAAACCCGCTGTCGTCCGGCTGCTCGGAAATGCAGCCAAAACAGCCCGCATTGCAGGAATATGATACCGGCACGGCCCCTTCCCACCGGTTCAGAAACGTATTGGAAGCCGTCAGGCACTCATAGCCGAGCGCGCAGTTCGACAAATGCTCGTACAGCCGATTTTCCGGATAACGCGCTTTAAAAACCTTCACCTGATTTTTCAGCTCAAGCGGATCGCAATTGAGCGGATTCCATTTCTCGGGATCGTCCGACAGCCGGGCCGTCACATAAAATTGCCCGTCCTTCCAGACCACCGCCGAGTAGCCGAACAAGGGCAGCTTGTAGTCTTTATCTGCTTTGACATAGCCGGGAAGACAAAGCCGTGTGTACCCTTGCGGCAGCAAGGCCCCCACGGCCTGCACATCGCCAGGGAGCGGTTTCATCTCGCCCGTGTCCGGATCCATCCCGATCGGCCGTGTGGAAGGCAGGCCCACCAGCGTAGCGCCCTCCGGCAGCGGGATCAACTCATCCTCCAAAATCTCCACGACCATATCCCCGCTCCGGGCAAGCCCGTACAGCGTCGGATGATCATAAACCTGTCCCTTAGCGTCGGCATAAACTAAATGCATGATGTTCTCCTCTTCACTAGGCAATCTTAAAAATTATACGCCCGAACCATGCGTCGAACCGGCATTCGTCTGCGACGAACCCGTCCGCGAAGAAGACGAAGCGGAACCGGTCCGAACCGGACGGCGCGCTCCCCCGCTCCCGCTTCCGGATGGCGCGCTGCCCGCCGTATCGAACGAAGCCAGAAATTCCGCGTTTGTCTTCGAATCCCGAAGTTTTTTCAGGAACCCTTCCACAAAGTCGTAGGAATCGTTCATATTTTTGCGGATCGACCAGATCGTATCGAGCTCTTCCTTGGTCAACAGCACTTCCTCGCGGCGCGTTCCCGAACGGCGGATATCGATAGCCGGGAAAATACGGCGCTCCGCCAGCTTGCGGTCCAAATGCAGCTCCATGTTGCCGGTGCCTTTAAATTCTTCATAAATGATGTCGTCCATCCGCGATCCCGTATCGACCAGCGCGGTCGCCAAAATCGTCAGACTGCCACCCTCCTCCACATTCCGGGCCGAGCCGAAAAACCGCTTCGGACGATGGAAAGCCGCAGGGTCAATGCCCCCGCTAAGCGTACGGCCGGACGGCGGAACGACCAAGTTGTACGCCCGGGCAAGCCGCGTGATGCTGTCCAGCAGAATCACGACGTCCTTCTTATGCTCCACCAGCCGCAATGCGCGCTGCAATACCAGCTCCGCCACCTTGATATGATTCTCCGGAAGTTCGTCAAACGTGGAAGCGATGACTTCGCCTTTTACCGAACGCTGCATATCCGTCACTTCTTCCGGACGTTCGTCGATCAGCAATACGAATAACTCGATATCGGGGTTGTTGGTGGAAATGCTGTTGGCGATTTCTTTGAGCAGCAGCGTCTTCCCTGCTTTTGGCGGCGCCACGATCAAACCGCGTTGTCCGAGTCCGACCGGGGCAAGTAGATCCATGATGCGGGTGGATAAGTGGGTTGGGGAAGTTTCCAGCACGAGCTTCTTCTGCGGATAAAGCGGAGTAAGCGCCGGGAAGTGCAGCCGTTCGGAGGCAATGACAGGATCTTCTCCGTTGACGGCGTTAACCTGCAGGAGTCCGAAATAACGTTCGTTTTCTTTCGGAGCCCGGCACTTCCCGGAGACGAGGTCCCCCGTTCGCAGATCGAACTTGCGGATTTGGGAAGCGGAAATATAAATGTCTTCCGTGCTGGGCAAATAATTGATCGGCCTTAGGAAACCGTACCCTTCCGGCAAAATCTCGAGCACGCCCTCCATAAACATCAGCCCGCTCTGTTCTGCCTGCGCCCTTAAAATTGCGAAAATCAATTCTTTCTTTTTCAACTGGCCGTAATAAGGAATCTGATACTGCTTCGCAAGCTTGTACAGCTCGGTCAGTTTCATCCCTTCCAAATCGGCGATTTGCAGATCCATAATAAAATAACCACCTATTCAATTTTTTTGGAATCTATGAAGTAAAATAAAAATAATAGACTTCTGACCCTATTATTCCCGTTCTTTGGGAACTTATGCAAGGGGCGAAAAAGTTATTCCGCCTCTCGCCAAACATCCGCGCCCAAAGCCCGCAAATTAGTTACGAGATGGTCGTAGCCGCGGTCGATCAGTTCAACGCCCGATACTTCGGTAATCCCTTCTTCTACGGTTAAACCGGCCACTACAAGCGCCGCACCGGCGCGCAAATCGGCCGCTTTCACTTTAGCCGCATTCAGCTTGGCGCCTTCGATAATCGCCGATCGGCCCTCCACCCGGATTTTCGCTCCCATCCGCACCAGTTCCGGGACGTGCTTAAACCGGTTGCTATAGACAAAGTCGCTCAGCACGCTTACTCCGTTCGCCTGAGTTAAGAGACTTGTCATCGGGGATTGAATATCGGTCGGAAAACCGGGGTAGACTAATGCCTTGACATCGACATGTCCGTAAGAGGATTGGCCGATAACGCGAATGCTCTCATCCAACTCTTCGACCTCAGCGCCCATTTCGAGCAGTTTGGCGGTCAACGCCTCAAGATGCTTGGGGATCACCCCGTCGATCAGGACGTTGCCGCGCGTGGCGGCCGCCGCGATCATATAGGTACCGGCCTGGATTCGGTCGGGAATAATGGAATGACGGCAGCCTTTAAGCTCCGTGACGCCTTCGATCCGGATCGTTTCCGTTCCGGCGCCTTTAATAATCGCCCCCATGGAATTCAGCAGGGTGGCTACATCTATAATTTCAGGCTCTTTGGCCGCGTTTTCGATAATCGTTGCGCCTTTGGCTCGCGTAGCCGCCAGCATAATATTGATCGTTGCCCCGACGCTGCTGACGTCCAAATAAATTTTGGCTCCGCGCAGCTCCTTGGCATGCAAATGAATCGATCCGTGCTCATTCGTCACGGTCGCGCCAAGCGCTTCAAATCCTTTGATATGTTGGTCGATCGGACGGGGCTCAAAATTGCAGCCGCCCGGCAAACCGATCGTCGCTTCCTTAAACCGTCCTAACAAGGCTCCCATCATATAATAGGAAGCGCGCAACTTCTTAACGGGTCCATTGGGCATCGGAATCGATCTGATGTCGGCTGGGTCGATGCGCATCTGGTTGCCTTCCCACTGAACTCGGGCTCCGAGTTCTCCCAAAATTTCCGCGTACACGGCCACATCGCTCAGAACCGGCAGGTTGTCGAGCACGACCTCCGATTCCGCCAGAATCGCAGCCGGAATCAACGCGATCGCACTGTTCTTAGCGCCGCTAATCGAGACGCTGCCGCGCAGCGGACGTCCGCCACGGATCATTAATTTCTCCATAAGTTCAAGGATCCCCCTACGTATTTGCGTCGGCAAACGAACCTAAGCCACGTTATTTGCGGTGAAAATGGAAAGACACCGTCTAAGCGGTGTACTTTCCAAGTCACCTTATTCAGCTGGACCAGCCAGTTCCCTAGGGCGGTCCGATGACACCGGACAAAGCTCCCCGTACAGGAAGGTATGCAAGCCTACCAAAAGCCCTTAGGCTTTGTTGTTGGAACCAAACTCACGGATTTTTCCGATAACCGTTGCCTTGATGGCGTCGCGGCCTGGAACGATGTACTTACGCGGATCGTATACGTCCGGTTTTGCGGCAAGCACTTCGCGAACCGCCTTGGTGAACTCGATTTGATTTTCCGTATTTACGTTGATTTTGGAAGTGCCGAGCGAAATCGCTTTTTGGATGTCATGGGTAGGAATGCCAGTCCCGCCGTGCAATACAAGCGGCAGCTTCACCGCGTCGCGGATTTCTTCCATTTCTTTGAAGCCGAGGTTCGGTTCGCCATGGTAAGGACCATGCACGGAGCCAAGTGCCGGAGCCAGCGTGTCGATTGCGGTTTCGTTTACGATGCGGATGCATTCGTTCAGGTCGGCATATTGAATGCCGCCGGAAACGTCGTCTTCCTGACCGCCAACGGTACCAACTTCCGCTTCCACGGAAACGCCTTTGGCATGAGCGTATTCAACGACTTTCTTCGTCATGGCGATGTTTTCGTCGATCGGATGATGGGAGCCGTCGATCATGACGGAAGTAAATCCGGCGTCGATCGCTTCCTTACATTTATCAAAACTGGAACCATGGTCAAGATGGATGGCTACAGGTACGGTAATTTTCATGTCATGCAGCAAGCCTTCCACCATTTTAACAATGGTGTAGAAGCCGCCCATATGGCGGGCTGCACCCTCGGATACGCCAAGGATCACCGGGGACTTCTCTTCTTCGGCGGCAGCGAGAATCGCTTGGGTCCATTCCAGGTTGTTGATGTTGTATTGACCCACTGCGTATTTGCCTTGAAGCGCTTTGTTCAACATGTCTGTCATCGATACTAATGGCATTGGTTTCAATCCTCCTAAGGATGTGGGATTTTATCTTATTTTAGCCGACATTCACACACTTTTTTATTATACCACAACTTGTCAAAATTACTATTGGAGCTTTCTAGGGCGGCGGAAGCAAGCATTTACCTGCGGCGAGAAGCGGCCGGGGCACTCTGCACTCCTAATTTGGCGCAGGGAGGGGAACCGGATGGCCGGCTAGGCGAACCGGGGATCTACCAACTCTCTCGAAATGCAAAAGTGCAGTTGAAATGAGCCGAATTCGGGCTGGTTAGAGCGATGAGGTGCAAAAGTGCATTTGAAAATGGAGCTTGCAGGCAATTTGGATCAAAACGGCGAAAATGAAATGTACTTTTGCACTTGGACCGCTCATTTTGAGGTGCTTCGACAAGAACCGCCTGCACTTTTGCATTTGGTCAGCCGAACCGCCACCTGCCATGTCCCGGGTCAACGGTCCCTCAACAAGCGTTATCTCGACTTACGCCAGGCAGATGCTCCCTCCAGCATTAAAAAAAGAACCTCCCTATAAGGACTCCAAAGCGATAGCACGCTTCGAACTCCTCAAGGAGGTTCACTTCCAACTAAATGACGGCGCCGCCTTTCAGCAGCATGTTCACCGCCACTCGCATTTCATCAATGTCAAAAGGCTTCGTAAAATGCATCAGGGCCCCAAGTTCGGTCGCTTCTTTAATCATGTCCAGCTCACCGTAAGCCGTCATCATAATGACTTTGATGTCCGGATTGACCTCCTTGATGTGCTTGAGGATTTCAAGTCCGTCCATTCCCGGGATTTTCATGTCGAGAAGCACCAAATCCGGTGAATCGCTGCGGACGATTTCCAAAGCCATTTTGCCGTTGGCCGCCTGAAACGTTTTATACCCTTCGCTGCTGAAGACTTCCATCAATAAAATGCGGATACCGTTCTGATCGTCGACAATTAACACTTTCTTCTCTTCCACGGAAAAACCTCCCACCGAATCAACCCTGTAATCCTGGTAATACTAAGTATTCGCCCTTAATTTGGAAATCCCTTCTCTACTGGAAAAAAGAGACTTAAAATTTCACAGGCCGGATTTCAGGCGGATGCCCCGGTTTGGTGAGAAGAGCGGGACAACCTGGCCTTTCCGCGCCCGCCGGCTTACGGGCTTGGCGCGGAATACAGCCCAAAGGGCTTAGGACAAATGGGTGATCGCCGCTTTGACAAACTCGCGGAACAGCGGCTGCGGCCGGTTCGGACGGGACGTAAACTCCGGATGGAATTGTACCGCCAAAAACCAAGGATGCTCCGGCAGCTCGATAATTTCGACCAGGCGTCCGTCCGGGGAAGTGCCGGAAATACGCAGTCCCACGCGTTCCAGCGTTTCGCGGTACGCATTGTTGAACTCATACCGGTGACGGTGTCTTTCGTACACCAGTTCATCGTCATAGCACTGCATCGCCAGGGACCCCGGCGTAAGCTTGCAAGGATACAAGCCAAGCCGCATCGTTCCGCCCAGATCCTCAATATCCTTCTGCTCCGGCAGCAAATCGATGACCGGATATTCGGTGGAAGGATTGATTTCCGAGCTGTTGGCGCCTTGCAGGCCGGCCAGGGCACGGGCGTATTCGATGACCGCCACCTGCATGCCAAGGCAGATGCCGAAGAACGGAATCTTGTTTTCCCGGGCGTAACGGATCGTCGTAATTTTGCCTTCGATCCCCCGGTCGCCAAAGCCGCCCGGCACCAGAATGCCGCCGACGCCTTGCAGCAGCTCGGCCACGTTGTCGTTCGTCACCTCTTCCGCGTTCACCCAGCGGATTTTCACGTCGCTATTTGCGTCAAATCCGGCATGGGACAGCGATTCGACCACGCTCAAATAAGCATCGTGCAGTGCGACGTATTTGCCAACGATGGCGATTTCCACCGTCTTCTCCAGTTTGTTGATCCGCTCGACAAGGCTTTCCCACTCGCGCATATCCGGCATCGGCGTCGTCAGCTTGAGATGGTTGACGACGATTTCGTCCAACCCTTCGTCGCGCAGGTTCAGCGGCACTTCGTACAGCGTATCCGCGTCCCGGCACTCCACCACCGCGCTGGGGTCGACGTCGCAAAATTGGGCGATCTTTCCCTTGATATCGTCCGACAGGGCATGCTCCGTCCGGCAGACGATCACGTTCGGCTGAATGCCGATGCTCCGCAGCTCCTTGACGCTGTGCTGGGTCGGCTTCGTCTTTACTTCTCCGGCCGCTTTAATGTACGGGATCAGCGTTACGTGGATATACATGACGTTCTCGCGGCCGATATCGCCTTTGATTTGGCGGATCGCCTCGAGGAACGGCAAGCTTTCGATATCGCCGACGGTGCCGCCGATCTCCGTAATGACGACGTCGGAACCGGCTTCACGTCCGGCGCGGAACACGCGCTCTTTGATTTCGTTCGTAATATGCGGAATCACCTGCACCGTACCGCCAAGATACTCCCCGCGGCGCTCCTTGCCGATGACCGAAGAGTAAACTTTACCCGTCGTTACATTGCTGTTCTTCGATAAATTAATGTCGATGAACCGTTCGTAATGGCCAAGATCAAGGTCTGTCTCGGCCCCGTCGTCGGTGACGAACACTTCGCCATGCTGATAGGGGCTCATCGTCCCCGGATCGACATTGATATAAGGATCGAATTTCTGGATCGTTACCTTCAAGCCTCTGTTTTTCAGCAGCCTGCCCAGCGACGCAGCCGTAATTCCTTTCCCTAGTGAGGATACGACCCCGCCTGTCACGAAAATATATTTTGCCACAGCTAAAAACCTCCTAAGATAGTACATGTTCAAAAAACCTTACTCCAGAAATTCGGGGGAACTTGGATCGTCAGCGATCATTAGCGTAACCCATTAAACGGTGAATCATAGCCAAATGGGCATAAAAAAAACAAAAAAGTGACACCCGAGTAAGTCGGGGCACTTTTTTGAAAAATTCGTTATTTTATAGGTTTGAATCATAAGCCCATGCAATAGTTTACCCGTTACCCCTGCCTGTGTCAAGTCAGGTGCTGCAGGCATACCTTGAACAATTTAAGGCAGCGTTCCCTCACGTAAAAAGGGCAACAACCCATAATCAGTCGTCATCGTTGTTGTCGTCGTAATCGTCTTCGCTGTCCAATTCGTCTTCTTCATCGGCGAGGGCGTCCTCGTCCTCTATCTCCTCTTCGTCGAGCAGGGTGTCGTCTTCGACTTCATCCACCTCGTCTTCATCGTCGTCAGGGAACAACTCATCTTCCCCATCCTCGTCCAAGGCATCGTAATCTTCGTCCTCGTCGGAGATGTATCCGTCTTCTTCCTCCACGAAATCCTCGTCTTCCAAATCGTCGTCGTCATCGTTAATGATGCGCGGACGTTTGGAGCTGGCCACCGGATCCTCCGAGCGGTCGACCGGGTACCAGCGCTTGAGGCCCCACAGATTGGTGCCTACGCAGGCAAACCGTCCATCGATATTAATTTCCGTATAGAGTTGAGCAATCGCTTCGTTGATTTGTTCCTCCGACATTCTGCGGAGCTTAGCAACCTCGTTCATCAGGTCGCGGTAGTAATACGGCGTGTTCGCCGCTTTCAGAATCATAAAGGCCAAGTCGACCATCGGGATTTCCTGAACCTTCTCCGGGTCGATGTTCAAATTGAGCGGGGTACTCACGTTACGGACACTTCCTCTCACGCAAATAGTTCACTATAAAGCAAAGGCGAAATCGTCCCTTACGGATCGTTTTCCTTCACTAACATATCCATATCACACATTAGTAAAACCTATTTGCCACTAAATTGCAAGTTTAAAAAACAGTACCTAAAGCGAAGCCGCCATGTTCCCCGTCCCCCGAGCACCTTGGCCGAAAAGGAAGGAGGCGAAGAACCTTCGGTTCTCCGCCCCTTGACTGTACCCTCCCCTAAAGAAGGCTTGGCGGCCCTCCCAAGGTTGGCGAAAGCCGCTAAACGGCCTTCCCTTCATCCTATGTCCAGATTCCCGCTTTGACACGCCATGTTCAGCCTAACTTCCGCCGGGCCCATTTCCGGCAAAACAGGGCCTCTTCCCCACTCCATGAAGAGAGGATTGTCATACTATACTGCAACACGCTTCGTCAGGAGGGGCTACTTAAATATGGACTATTCCGGATTTCTGCGTTATTTGAACGAACATGTCGACACCTCCGGAAAAAGCGGACGCTACATCATCCGCTTTCCGCATCCGGCCGAATACGCCGAATGCGTACGTCAGTTGTTTCAGCATAAGCGAAAACATCCAGCGCTGCGGCAGATACGAACCTCGCCGCTGCTGCAGGCCCTGATCTGTCCCCTTGGCTTGCGAGGGGAAACAGCCCGCTCCCAATTCGGCCTCTGGGTCGAGGAAGATTCCAGAGTCAGCGTTCATAGTCCCGCTCCTTCCGGCAAGGGGCAAAATTCCGGAATTCCCTGGGGAGTAAAGCGCATCGGCGCGCCGGAGACGTGGTCCGTCTCGACCGGATACCGGGTACGCATCGGCGTGATCGACACGGGGGCCGACTTCGCCCACCCGGACCTGCGCCACTCTTTGGCAAGGGGAATCAATTTGCTGAATCGGATTGGCCTTCCTTACGATGACAACGGCCACGGCACCCATATTGCCGGCACCATCGCCGCTTCGGGCGGATCGTTAGGCATGATGGGCGTGGCCCCCCGCTCGCTGATCTTTCCTGTTAAAGCGTTTGATCATAACGGATCCGCGTACGTTTCCGATATTATTTTGGGGATTGACTGGTGCGTCCGCAACCGGATGCATATTGTGAATATGAGTTTCGGTATGAAAACCAACAGCGAAGCCTTGAAGAACATCATCCGCAAAGCCCATACCGCAGGGATCGTTGTCGTGGCCTCCTCCGGAAACGACAAAAAAGGCCGGAGCGCCGATTATCCCGCGCGGTATCCTCAGACCATTTCGGTCGGGGCTACCGGGCGGGACGGCCGCATCGCCTCCTTCAGCAATCACGGCCCATATATCGACATTTACGCCCCCGGCGAAAAAATAACGTCCTCGTGGCTAGGCGGAGGATATCGCGAAATGAGCGGCACCTCCATGGCCACCTCCCACGTCAGCGGAGCCGTGGCCCTGCTGCTGGCGCTGAAGCCCGACCTGAAGCCGGGCGAGATCAAGCGCCGCCTGCGCCGCACCGCACGCCCGCTCCCTTCCGCCAGCAGCGCCAAGGTTAAGGGCGCCGGCGAGGTCAGCGCCGTGCGCCTGCTGCGCGCCAAGCCCCGGCGGCGGAGCTAGCCCGGCGCGCCAACAAGCCGCCTCCCCCGTACCCGCGGAAGAGGCGGCTTGTTGGTTCCGTCCGGGCCTTAGGGCCCCGGCCGGCGATGGCTACATCTTTTCCGGCGCGGACACGCCGATCAAGCCAAGCACGTTGGCGAGCGCCGTCCGCACGCCGCCGAGCAGCACGAGCCGCGCCGCAGTTTGCTCCGCGTCGTCGGTGATGACGCGCTCCGCGCGGTAGTAGCTGTGGAACAGCGAAGCCAGGTCATACGCATAGCGCACCAGCCGGTGCGGCGCATAGTTGGCCGCCGCCACGCCGATTTCCTCCGGCAGCTCGCCGATTTTCCGCAGCAGGTCAAATTCATGCTCCGCCGCCAGCTTGGTCAGATCGGCCTTTTCCGGCGCCGGGACGGCGATGCCCTGCTCTTCAGCCTGGCGGAAAATGCTGCAGATCCGCGCATGCGCGTACTGCACGTAGTACACCGGATTTTCGTTCGATGTCGAAATCGCCAAATCCATATCGAAATCGAGATGCGAGTCCATGCTGCGCATCGTAAAGAAATAGCGAATCGGGTCGACGCCCACCTCGTCCATCAGGTCTACCATCGTAACTGCTTTGCCGGTCCGCTTCGACATTTTTACCTTCTCGCCGTCCTGAAACAGGCTGACCATCTGAGCGATCAGCACAGTCAGCTTCTCCGGATCCTTGCCGATCGCCTGCATCGCCGCCTTGACGCGTGGAATATAGCCGTGGTGGTCAGCGCCCCAAATATTGATGATGCGGTCGAACCCGCGCTCATATTTGTTCCGGTGATAAGCGATATCCGGGGTCAAATAGGTGTAGGTGCCGTCGTTTTTCACCAGCACGCGGTCCTTGTCATCGCCATAATCCGTCGTTCTGAGCCAGGTTGCCCCTTCCTGCTCGTAGGTTTGGCCTTTCTCGCGCAGTTCGGCGAGCGAAGCTTCCACCTGCCCGTCCTCGTAAAGAGAAGTTTCGCTGAACCATACGTCAAAACGGACCCGGAAACGTTCAAGGTCCCGTTTGATTTTCGCCAGCTCCTTCTCGAGCCCGTATTTGCGCAGAAAAGCCGCACGCTCCTCCGGCTCCATCGACAGCAGCTTGTCGCCTTGTTCCGCCACAAGCTCCCTGGCGAAACCTTTAATGTCTTCGCCGTGATACCCGTCCTCCGGCATTTCCGCGTCCTGCCCGAGCTGCTGTAAATATCTGGCCTCGATCGATTTGCTCAGGTTGGCGATCTGGTTGCCGGCGTCGTTGATGTAATATTCCCGCGTTACGTCGTATCCGGCGAAATCCAGCAAATTGCAAAGAGCATCGCCCACCGCCGCGCCGCGCGCATGGCCCAAATGCAGGCTGCCCGTCGGGTTGGCGCTGACGAATTCGACCTGGGCCTTTTGCCCATTGCCTTGCTGGGTGCGGCCGTAGTTTTCCCCCGCGCGGTGAACCTCCAGCAGTATCGGATACAGATACCCTTTGCCCAGCGTGAAATTGATGAAGCCGGGACCGGCGATTTCCGCCTTTTCGATGCCGGCTTTCGAATAATCCAGCTTGGCCAAAATTTCTTCGGCGATTTGACGCGGGTTTTTCTTCGCGATCCGCGTCAGTTGCATGGCCGCATTGGTGGCAAAGTCGCCGTGGGCTTTATCCTTCGGCACTTCCAGCACGATGGCCGGGATTTCCTCAGGCTGCGCCAGCCCGGCGGCGGCGATCGCTTCCAGAATCGCTTCCTTCAGCGCCTGGTTCATTTGTTCCAACGGATTGTGTGGCATATCAAGCTTCCTCCTGTATATGTAAACTGATTACAAAATGTCCCGACAACTCTTCATAAACGTACAAATCGTATTCCCAGGTGACCAGGCCTGCCACGCCATCCAAACGGGAATCCATTTTTACGGTATCGGTAGACAAGTTAAAGCGGGTAAAAGGAGAACGGTAAAAACCCGGCAACCGCTGTCCGGTGCGGAACGTTTGCTCCGCCTCCACATCCCCGTGCCGCATGATCTTCAGCTCTTCCCCGGTAATTTTAACCATCGTCCGCGTCATCCCGCCGGTCAGCCCCGCCTCCGGCTCATTATAACGGATGTAGACCGCCCCGTCCCGAATCATGGCACTTCCTTGCAGGGACTGCACCGTCTCGTCTTGTCCCTGCCGGCTCGTCAACACGAGCTTGACCGGGCTCATTTCCGGCATACGCATCAAACCCTCATTCCGTACTCTATATATTACATCGTTTCTTACTGTACTACTATATCCAGTTCGTCCCGGCAATTCAATATGCGCGGTATGTTCGCGTTCAGCGCTAGCCGTTCTTGCAATAAGAAAAACGCCTGGCGGCGTCCTTTAATGGCTCTGACTTCTACTTTGGAGCGATTGGAGGCTCTTCCTAAACTTTGGATGGACGCTACTCTAACGGACACCAGCGGCCTTATCCGCCCATTTCCCGGGTATTTCCCAGGCTAACGGACACAGGCGACCCTATTTCGCTCTAAACCCGTTCATCCAGGCCGATTTGTGGTAAATAAGGGCTTCTGTGTCCGTTACATTTTGCAAACCTCCGTTTTTTCGAAAATAACGGCTCTGGTGTCCCTTAGCCCCCACGTCCCGCTTCTCCTCCCCTCTCTACATGCGCATCGCATCGCCCTCTACCTTGTTCTATAAGATTAAAAAAGCCGCTTCATCAGCGGCTCATCCCATCCTACAAAGGCTGGCTTAACACAATGTATTTCACTTTTTGGTCTTGAAAATACACATGGAACCGGTAGTAATCCCCGACTTTATAACTCCAGCGGCTTACCAGTCTAAGCGCTTTCGGCCCCAGTTTGTCCATCACGTTGCCGGCTCCGATGCCGACTTTGACCCCGTCTGCGGTTTGATGGTCCGCCGTCGTAAAAACGATGATCCGGTTCAGCGCCAGCACACCATCCTTAAATAGTCTGGCCTGTTTCACCCGCCCCGTGCTGTCATCGTAAAACGGCTTTTCCCACAGGACGTTCTCCGCTTGCTCTCCCGCAAGCCGCTGCTCCCAGCCGTTGAAGTCCAACCCTTCCACTTCGGCCCGGGAGGCCTCCAAAGCCTCCGGCTCGGCGGCGCCCGCCTGTTCCTGCTCCACCCGCGCTTGCTCCAGCAGCGCATCGAGCGTAGCCAGGTCCTTATTTTCCCGAAAAAGCCCCTGCATCAGCAGCAGCACCTGATCATCGGCGTAATAGGCGTGTCCGTCATATTGAAAAGCATTCAGCGCCAGGTCATAGGTCAACTCATAACTCGAATCGTTTAACGTAAATTGCAAAATTACCGGTTTCCGTTCGGCTCCCGGGTTCTCCTTCACCACCGCGCCCTGCATATCGGTGAACCGCAGCGATTGCAGCAGCACCGCTTGCCGCTCTGCGGGAACCTGCACGCTGCCGCTGTCCGACTTGGCCGTAATCCCGGTCACATCCTCTTCCTTAAAAGGAAGATGGTCCAGCAAATAAGGGGATTCGGCATTCCCCGGCGTTTGCCCGTCCTTAGCCGCTAATGCGTCCGCCTCCGGTTCCGTTCCCGCCGGTTGCGTCATCGCGGAATCCGCCGAGTCCGCCGGCATTTCCGACGTTTGCTCCTCCTTCTGCCCGTTATTGGAGGGGTGCGATTTATTCACAGGCAGTCCGTAAAATAACCATCCGGCAACGAGAACCACCAAAATCATCATCGCGTATGCCATTACGTTTCGTGGAGTTCTGTTCATTTGATTGCCATCCCGCCTTAATTCAACAATTAGTGACACAATTCATACTATCATACTCAAGTTATAATACTCATGGTCCCAATGGCATGTTTTCCCACCTGGCGGCCTATTCGAAAAGTCCTACGCAGGCAAAAAAACACCCGCCGCCCAATGCAGGGCAAGACGGATGCTTTTCATCCAACCTACTTCACGAGGTCTTCCACGAATTTGGGCAGCACAAACGCGGCTTTGTGAATCCGCGGCGTGTAATATTTGGTGTCCAGTTCGGGGATGTTCGACTCGTCCACTTCCAGAGGGTCATGCACTTTACTGCCCATCGTGAACGTCCACAATCCGCTCGGGTAAGTGGGAATGTTGGCTCCGTACACGCGGACGATCGGGAAAATCTCCTTGACGTCCTTGTTTACTTTTTGGATCAAATCCGCTTTAAACCATGGGTTGTCCGTCTGGGCAACAAAAATGCCGTCATCCTTCAGCGCTTCGTAAATGCCCTGATAGAACCCGCGCTCAAACAATGGCGCCGCCGGTCCTACCGGTTCGGTAGAATCGACCATGATGACGTCGTATTTGTTTTTGCTCTCTATAATATGCATGTAGCCGTCGGCCACCTGAACTTCAACCCGGGGGTTGTCCAACCCGCCGGCGATTTCCGGCAAATATTTTTTCGAATATTCGATGACCTTGCCGTCGATCTCCACCAGCACCGCTTTTTCCACTTCCGGATGCTTGATCACTTCGCGGATTACTCCGCCGTCGCCGCCGCCAACCACAAGCACATGCTTCGGGTTCGGATGCGTGCAGAGCGCCGGATGGGCCACCATTTCATGGTAAACAAACTCGTCTTTGATCGTCGTCATGACCATGCCGTCCAGCACGAGCATCCGCCCGAATTCCTCGGTATCGATCATCGCCAGATCTTGAAATTCCGTTTTTTCCGTAACCAGCGTTTCGCGTATTTTTGCCGTTATGCCAAAGACCGGCGTTTGTTTTTCCGTAAACCACAATTCCATCGTACCAACCTTCTTTCCGCCAGAGTTCACTTCCTAGTATTGTACCAAACAAAAAGATAATAACACACGATGCAGCCCCGATCATTGCAAAACCCCGGTATTTACCGGGGCTTGTCCGCTCGTTCCTGTTTTGCGATTTCCATGTGCATAAGAATGGCTTCCATGATGGTAAACAGATCATGATGGCCATAGTTCGGATATCTGCGCTCGTCATCCATGCCAACAGGTTTATGATGCATATGATCGGGTTCCGTTGCCGTCTGGTGCTGCTTCTGCTCATGTGGTTCATTATGCCACTTCCACATATGGCCTCGTTGATACTCCCAATCATACTGATACTTTCTTTTTTTGCCGGTCTTGGTATCAATCAATTCGAATACCGTCATGTAAGTACCGTCAACGAATTTGATCGTCTTCCGGACAAAGGGGCCTTTACTCAGGTCTTCTCCGAAAAATCCGTCCTCAACAGACTCGATCAGATCTGGGAAAGATCGTTTCAAGAATTCGAAATTCGTCCCAAAAAGGCCATCAATTCGGCGCTTCATTAAATTCCCTCAACTCATCAAGCAAGGCAAGCCATATCGACGCATCACGATCTTCCTCTACAGTACGTTCAGCCTTAGCGCCAAGCGTCATTTCGTAAGTACCGCCATGCTTTTTCATCAGCCGCGCGATCTCTTCGAGTACGGCGTCACGATGTTCATGATCAGACAAAGCGGTTTGCTCCTGCAGTTGCTGCTCGAACATCACGACAACTTCGGAAAGCGGAAGCACCTCACCGTTTCTCATGACAAATGATAGCGTCTCCGGAATACGATTGTGTCGATTCTTCCCCATTCGTTTATATCCAAGGAACCTGCCCTCATCGATCCACTTGTTGACCGCTTGAACCGATACACCGAAAATGCGAGCAAGTTCTCCGGTAGAATATGTCCGTAAGGGCATCGCTTGGTCAACGGTTTCTGCCATAAGGCGAATCAACCCCCGGAGATCTTTCTTTAATTCCAACTGTTTACGAGGGTTGGTTACAATTATGTAATCGTGAAGCATATTGCTAAATGCCCGGTAAAATTCAGGATCGGCTCGTTTGATCGCACGTTCAAGCAATTGCCCGCTTTTCTCGACGACCATTTCACGCTCTTGTTTCGTCGACATGAACATCACCTCTTACCCCCACTCTACCAAAGTTAAACCTTAAATTCAACTAAAGTTAAACCGGAACTTAAACTTAATTCTATGCATCATTCTCTCCGGAAATAACACGGTTTTATTCAAACAAAAAAACATCCCGATTTACGCGACTTCAAGTAAAACCGGCCTGGTTGACAATTAACAGGGGGTTTGAAAAGCGCTCTCATGAATGATCTCTCCCAAACTTTCCCATACTAAAAAGAAACGTTCGGGAACGTAGAAGCAACGATTTAGTATAGAGCTTTGAAAGGAGAGAGCCCTTCCGTGCAAAAACTCGCTCGCAGTGACAGATATCATCAGCGCAAGCCGCGCCGGGCTTGGCGGCGGCTGCTCAAGCTGACGCTCGGCGCCGGACTGCTGGGCGTATGCGCCGCCGGCTTCCTGCTGCTATACCTGTATCAGGCCGATCTGCCATTGGCGGATTCGGACCGGAACTCGCAGCTGATCGACAGCAAAGGAAACACGATCGCCGTTTTTTCGGACGGCGGCAAAAACCGCGAAAACGTGGATCTCCCGGAGATTTCCCCGTGGCTGATCAAAGCGACGCTCGCGACCGAAGACCGGCATTTTTACGATCATTTCGGTTTTGACTTAAAAGGCATGGCCAGGGCGGCCCTCGTAAATTTGAAGGAGATGGGCAATGTTCAAGGAGCCAGCACGCTGACGCAGCAGCTCGCCCGCAATCTGTTCCTCACCCATGAGCGGACCTGGTCGCGGAAAATCAAGGAGGCTTTATACACGGCCCAGTTGGAAATGAAATACGACAAGGATGACATCCTCCGCATGTATTTGAACGAAATTTACTACGGCCACGGCGCTTACGGGATTGAGGCTGCCGCGCAAATGTACTTCGGCAAGCCCGCCAAAAACCTGAGCCTGGCCGAAAGCGCCATGCTGGCCGGAGTGCCCAAGGGACCCACATATTATTCGCCTTTCAACCATATGAAAAACGCCAAAGACCGGCAGCGCACCGTGCTCTCGGCCATGGTCGCCACCGGTGGCATTTCCCCGCAGGAGGCGGACCGCGCCTACAACGAGATGCTGGCCTTTCAATCGCCAAAGCAGCAAAATCCCGTAGACAAAGCCCCTTACTTCCGCGATTACATCCGCAGCGTCGTGGTGGACGAGCTTGGATTCGATGAAACGCTGCTGGAGCATGGCGGGTTGAGCATTTACACGACGCTCGATCCGGACGCCCAGCAGGCGGCTGAGGCAGCCGTGGCCTCGGAGCTGGACAAAACGCCGGAGCTGGAGGCCGCCCTGATTTCCATCGATCCGCGCAACGGATACGTCAAAGCGCTCGTCGGCGGGGCCAATTACAAACAGAGCCAATACAACCATGTTTTTGCCACGACCCGCCAGCCGGGCTCCAGCTTCAAGCCGATCATGTATTTGTCCGCACTGGCCTCCGGCAAAATGACGAGCGCCAGCAAGTTCAGCAGCCAACCGACGCTGTTTCATTATGATGACAACCGCAAAACCTACAGTCCGAAAAATTTCGGAGACAAATATTTGGGCGAAATCGACATGCGTCAGGCGATCGCCCATTCGGACAACATTTACGCCGTCAACACGATTTTGACCGTCGGCGCCGAGCAGGTGATCGAGCTGGGCCGGAAGATGGGGATCACCAGCCCGCTGCAGCCGGTGCCGTCGCTGGCGCTGGGCACTTCCCCGATCAGCCCGTTCGAAATGGCTACCGCGTTTGCGGTGATCGGCAATCAGGGCCGGAGCGTCAAACCGGTGGCGGTATTGAAAATCACCGATTCCAGCGGGCGCGTACTATATGAGGCCAAAACGGCCAAGCCCGAGCAGATTGTTGATCAGGCGGCGGCTTACGTGCTGACCAACCTGATGGAAAGCGTATTTGAAACCGGAGGCACCGGGAACCGGGTATCGAGCGAAATTAAGCGGCCGGTGGCCGGCAAAACCGGTACGACCAGCACGGACGCCTGGCTCGTCGGCTTTACGCCGGAGCTGTCCACCGCCGTCTGGGTCGGGTACGACAAGGGCAAAACGCTCGGTACGGCGGAATCGCGCAAGGCCGCGCCGATTTTTGCCAAATATACGGAAAAAGCGCTGGCGAAAGTACCGCCGAAAATTTTTCCGATTCCCGATGGCGTCGTCAGCGTCTATATCGACCCGGAGACCGGCAAATTGGCGACAACGGACTGCCCCGGCAAGAAGCTGGAAGTGTTCATTCAGGGAACCGAGCCGACGGAATATTGCGAAGCGCACGGGGAAGGAAAACCGGAGCCGCTCCCGGAACCGGCCCAGACGGAGAAGCAGGAAACCCATTCCTGGTGGAACGATTTGAAGCGCTGGTGGATGGACTGAAGCGGATGATCGGCGCTCATGCATGTGGACGAAACGCGCCCGGTTCTATACCATAAAAGGGAGTTGCAATTTCTACCCTAAAGGAGACTCCCCAATAGATGAATCAAATCACGAAAAAAATCGTTCCCGGCCGCCCGCTGCCCCCGGAATTTTACCGGCTTACCGCTCTGGAAGCCGGGCCCCTGCTTCTGGGGCACACGCTGGTCCGCCGGACGGAGGACGGCGACATCCGCTGCCGCATCGTGGAAACCGAAAGCTACGGGGGCGTGGAGGATAAAGGCAGCCACGCCTTCGGCGGGCGCCGCACCGCACGCACCGAGATTATGTTCAGCGAGGGTGGCGTCGCTTATATTTATTTGATTTACGGCATGTACAACTGCCTGAATTTGGTCACTGGCGCGCCGGACGATCCGCAGGCCGTGCTGGTCCGCGCCGTGGAGCCGCTGTCCCCGGCCGATGAAGCGCTGATGCGCCAGCGCCGCGGCACGAAGGCACGCCGCCCGGTCGACTTGTCCGGAGGGCCGGGCAGGCTGTGCCGTGCCCTGGACATCGACAAGTCGCTGAACGGCCTGCCGCTCCGCGAGCCGGGGTCCGCGCTGTGGCTGGAGGCCGGGGAGGGCGTGCCCAGCGGGGCCATTATGCAGGCGCCGCGGGTCAATATCGCCTATGCCGCGGAATATGCCGAAAAGCCATGGCGGTTTTATCTCCGCGACAGCCGGTACGTTTCGGTTGTTGATAAGCAGGCCGTTGCTTGGACAAATTAGAATTCCATTTTATTCCACAACTTTTTCGTGTTTCATCCGTTTAATTCTACGTATTTACTTATTCAGTAGGAGGATCAACCGATGAAACACACAACTTCGTTCGCTAAAGCGGCGGCGGCCCTCATGTTATCCTTGACGGTTGCGGCGGGAGCCCTGCCCGGCCTGCAGCCGTTTTCGGCCACAGCCGCCGCGGCAACGGCGAAAGAGCCCATAATTTATGGCTTGGAGCACGCCACGTTTAAGCAATCGGGCCAGCTTTACCTTCCTTTGAAGGAAGTCGCTCCCCTATTGGACCTGCAGGTTGGGTATGACAACGTCACCAAGACGACTGAAGTCACGGGCGTGCAGCAATTGGCCAAGCTTAAATCCGGGAAATCTTCAGCAACCGGGAAAAGCGGGAAAACGATCGCTTTGGGAGCTCCGGTTTTGGTCAAAAACGGCGATACTTACGTCCCGGCCTCTTTGTTTTCCAAGCTGTTCGGCATCCCGATCAAAGCGGCCAATACCAAGGAGCCGGGTGAAATCAGCTTTCCTTATAGCTCTCAATACTTCACGATGCGCTCAGGCAGCATGCTGTTCTGGATGAACAAGCAGCATGGCGTCATCTATGCCGGATCAAGCGGACAGCTTCCCGAGCGGGCGGGCAAGGTGACCGTCAGAGACCCGGATTGGCTCGGCGGAAAGGCGCAAAAAATCGACGATTCCACCTACGTCCTGGACATCAGCAACTCCTACGGCGAGCCGCATATCAACAACAGCTGGTACCGCATTCTGCTGTATGACGGGAAGATCGCCCAGCAGTCCGCCATGCATTTCGGCGGTCCTCCCTTTGGAAATCTGCATGAAAATGTTCTGACGTATGACGGTAAAATCGTGTTGAACGATGGACAGATTGCCAAATTGTACACGAAGTATGGACATCTAACCGAAACCATCAATCTGGCACAGCTTGGCGGCCCCGAGGATGTTTACAGTCTGGAGGCGCTGGAGGACGATTTTCTGCTGATCCGGTCTTATTCGTCAGGAACGCTGCTGCTGATCGACCGCAAAACCGGGGAACGGACCGCCCCTTATTTAAAGCTGCTTCAAGAGGACGACATCCAATGGATTAAAATGAACGATTTCAACGCCGATGACGGGCTGACCTACACCGGCCGGACAGGCTCCATCCTCCATTTCGATTGGGAAGGCTTCAATTCAAGCCCAGGTGGCAGCAAATCGCTTGATCTTACCAGTGCTTTCGAAAAAACCGATTAATAAAATATTTTCGAAATTGTTTCCACCGGAGATCTAACGGTTGTAGCAGCGGCTATTTTACAAAAAAAGACCTATTCTAAATTCTAATGGTTGCGGAAGCCGTTATTTGTCTGAATCTAAGCAAAATTGGCTGGGTTTAAGTGAAATAAGCGCCGTAGCAACCGTTACAATTTGAAATCAACGTTTTTGGGACAAATAGCGGTTGTAGCAACCGTTAGAGTAATTTACCCCTATTTAGAGACTAAGCTTGGTTTCCAATTCTATTGGCTCTGAAACTTATTTTAAGAAAACGCCTGACGGCGTCCTTTAGTGGCTCTGACTTCTACTTTGGAGCGATTGGAGGCTCTTCCTAAACTTTGGACGCTGCTCTAACGGACACCAGCGACCTTATCCGCCCATTTCCCGGGTATTTCCCAGCCTAACGGACACAGGCGACCCTATTTCGCTCTAAACCCGTTCATCCAGGCCGATTTGAGGTAAATAAGGGCTTCTGTGTCCGTTACATTTTGCAAACCTCCGTTTTTTCGAAAATAACGGCTCTGGTGTCCCTTAGCCCCCACGTCCCTCTTCTCCTCCCCTCTCTACTGCACCTCGCCCTATACCTTGCCCGAAAATTCTATAATGTCGAAAAAAACAGCGAACCCTCGCCGCAACCGGACGGCAAGGGAGCGCTGTTTTATTATCTGCATCTTACGGACTTTTAAGCTTCCAAAGCGCTCTTCAGCTCTTCCGGCGTGCGCTCCCACCACTCGGCGTTGGTTTCGACCAGCAGGTTTTTAAGCGCCGCCTTTTGCGCCGCCGCCAATCCATCCAGGATGACCCGCCGCTTCAGGGCATAGTCCATTTTATTGACGTGGTCCGCGAGGATTTTCCAGCCGCGCCGCGCCTCCGTATCAATCCACATCTCGCAGGCGGTCATCCCGCCGTAAAATTGCCCCTCCGGTCCGCGGTCGACCGCGACCCAAACGATCCACACCTGCCGTCCGTTCGGAACATCCTCCCGGTTCATCGAAAATTTGATGCCTTTTTCCACCTTGCTCTTGGCGTGCATCGCCCCAACATCGATGTAAGCTTCATCGCCGTCGATAATGACCGGCGACATGCTGTTCAAATCGATGGAGCCTGCGCCAAATCCTTTATGCTTGCTTTTCTCGTCGTTGCTGATGATATTCAAGGCGAAAATTTTTTTGCCCGTTTTTGGTGATTGATCCATAATGTCCTCCATTATTCACGAATCTATAGACGGTACTCCGTAATATCAGCCTTTTTGAGGCCTTATTGATTAATTCAATTTTAGCTAATAATCTGCCAAAAGCAAACATATACATGCTGTAGATGCTTGTCAACGGGAGGTATCCATTGTATGACCCGACGTACTAAGATCTACGGCATTTCCATCCTTGCTTTGTGTTTAATTCTCGGAACGGCTGGATTTGCCCTCCATGCAGGCCCGGAGGATGCAGCTTCGTTCGCCCCGGAAAAGGGCAAGCCCAAGGCCTTCCAAAATACCGGACAAACCCCGGCCGCACCGCAGGCCGAAAGCATCCAGCAGCCGAAGGCGGAGGTGCTCAGCAACCGAGTTGCCGAATACCACATCGACGTTGCGCTCAATGAACAGGATGGGACGCTCACCGGCACGCAGACGCTGACATGGACCCATCCCGGCAAAAAAACGGTCAACGAAATTTATTTGCACTTGTACCCCAACGCTTTCTCCTCCCCGGACACTACGTTTATGAAGGAATCGGGCGGCAAGCTGCGCGGGGATGCCATGCCCAAGGACGGCTGGGGCTCGATGGAAATCACCGAGCTGCGGACGACGGACGGCATTTCCCTGCTCCACCGGTTGCAGTATGTCCAGCCGGATGACGGTAACACGAAAGACAAAACTTTGGCTAAAGTGCGTCTGCCGGTGGCAGTTCAAGGCGGGGAAAGCCTTACGCTGAAGATGAAGTTTACCGTCAAGCTGCCGAAGGTTTTTGCACGGATGGGGACGGCGGGAAATTTCGTGATGGCCGGGCAGTGGTTCCCGAAAATCAGCGTGTATGAGCCTGCGGGCACCCGGGGACGCACGGCGGAAGGCTGGAATCTGCATCAATACCATGGAAATTCCGAATTTTATGCCGATTTTGGCATTTACAGTGTGAGAATTAATGTGCCCGAAACCTATACCGTAGCTGCCACCGGATTTCAGACGAAAAAGGCGGACATCCGGGATGGACGGAAAACGGTGCAGTTTTATGCCGACGATGTTCACGATTTCGCCTGGGCGGCCTCCCCCGATTTCATTTATGCGGAAGAGCCGTTTTCCTCCTCCGAGGTGCCCGGCGTGCGGATCAAGCTTTACCTGGATCCGGTCCATCAGGATTTGAAAGAGCGCTATTTTTATGCGGCCAAATCGGCTTTGTCCAATTTCAGCAGATGGTACGGGCGTTACCCTTATTCAACCCTGTCCATCGTGGTGCCCCCCGCAGACGGGAACGGAGCAGGCGGAATGGAATACCCGACGCTCGTGACCGCATTTGGCGCCAGCAGCGATTCTCCCGGCTACGACGAGTTGGAGCGGACGGTCATTCACGAAATCGCGCATCAATTTTTTTACGGCATGATTGCGAGCAACGAATTTGAAGAGGCTTGGCTGGATGAAGGCTTCGCTTCCTATGCGGAGGACAAATTGATGGAGCAGGAGTTCGGCATCAGCCCGACGCTCCCGATTCAGGCCGCGCTGATTTCCGCGCCGGCTCCGCTGACCCAAAACGCCTGGAAGTACGGCTCCAGCGACGGCTATACCAAAAATGCCTATTACCGCGGCAAGCTTATTTTGCTCGATATTGAACGCCAGGTGGGAAGCAAAACGATGAAGCGCATTTTAACGGTCTATGCCCACAAATACCGCTTTAAACATCCAGCAACGGCCGACTTCCAGCGGGTTGTCGAACAAGTCACCGGACGCAGCTGGAAAAACTATTTTTCGCAATATGTATACGACGGCAAAATGGCCGATTTCTCCGTCGACCAAATCACGGTGAATCCGCTCCGTCAGGATGGCGCCACCGTTTACGAATCCACCGTCGTCATCTCCCGCAAAGGGGCGGCCTATCCGAAGGTTCCGCTGCTGTTCGCCTTCCAAGACGGGCATACGGTGCGAAAGCAATGGAAAGGCGAGGACAGCCGGGCCCTGCTTAAGCTGACATACAAGGAGCCGCTCGCTTGGGTGCAAATTGATCCGGACTATTCGCTGGTGGTCGAAAACAAACATATCAACAATTATTTGAAAACGACGGTGCCCGAACCTCTCCTTTCGCGCTCCAATATGAGCGTGACCAAGCTAATCGAGGCCCTGCTCGGAGCGCTTATATGGTAACTTTTAGGGGGTAATAGAGTATGACCTACGTGCGTCAGGGGTGGGACCTGCTGAAAAGCCAGTTTCCCTCCGTCATCATTTTGTTCCTGTATCAGCTGCTGTGGGGGTTGTTTTTGTACCGGCTGGTCGATACCGCCGTTACCGCTCTGCTGCAGAGATATCCGGATCCGCCGCCCACGCAGCTCAGCCGGTTTCTGTTTCTGCTGGAAGGGCGCATTTATTTGGGGAGCAATCCGGACGTCCGCCTCTATTTGGGATTGCTGATCGGTATGGCGGTTTTGCGTCTTTTGCTCACGCCTCTTATTCAAGCGGGAATTTTTTACGGGCTTGTCCCTTCCGAGAGCCGTGCGCACGGACTGCCGCTGTTCCGCGGAATGAAGGAATTCTGGAAACCGGTCGCCGTGTTTTATGCCCTTGAATTTACTTTAATTATTTTGCCTTCTTTCTGGATTGTTCCCAAGCTCCTTCGATTATGGCCGCATCTGCTGGGAGCCGGGGGACAAATGGCCCCGATGCTGACGGGTCTCATCTACATCCTGGGCTGGTTCGTTTACGGCTGGCTGGTAAGACAATGCATCCTCTACGTACAATTTGGATATTTGTTCAAATCCAGCGTCTGGGGTTCCCTTCTCGTCTGTTTCCGGCACCTTCTGCAGGGCATCGGGATCTCCCTTATCCTGGGCGCGTTCGGACTTGGCGTGTTCCTGTTGTTCGGAACGGTCTCCTGGATCTGGACCGGCATGCTGGCGCTGATCCTGCAGCAAACCTACCCTCTTTTTCGCAGCGCTTTTAAAGTTTGGCAAGTCACCTCGCAATATCGCCTTTGGCAGACGAAAACCGAAAAAAGTTAAATTTTTTTCATCTCTCCGAAACCTTTACGGCACAAGGCCTTCGCGACTTTGCGAAGGCCTTGTGTCAGGTTTTCCCCTCTTAATCTTGCGAATTAACCATTGCCAAATGATCCCTGTCTTTGTTAAAATAACAGCAACACAATTTCAGTAACAGTTTTGTAATTATTTTTGTCATCTTTGGCAGGAAAATAGCAATGTACGTCGAATAAGTCTTATCAGGTGTGAAATCAAAGCCGAATTCCCTGCGCCGGGGAAACGGGGGAACCACTTTGGGTGAATTGATCTCGTAAGCAAGGGATCATAGGGAACCTTCAACCGAATCCTTAAGCTAACCTCGTAGGCATTGGAAGGAGCATACTTCTTGAAAAAGCGTTTGACCGTAACAGCAGTAAGTTTTGCGTTGCTCTTCACTATCGGAACTGGCAGCGTTTTCGCTGATTCCAAGTTGGACAGCGCCATTGATGAGGGTCTCGGATCTCCTTATTCCGCAGGCGGAACAACGACTTCGGGTTTTGACTGTTCCGGATTTACGATGTATGTATTTAACAAGCTCGGCATTGATCTTCCTCATCAATCAGGCTCCCAATTTGAGATGGGAACGAAAGTTTCCAAGGACGAATTAATCGCTGGCGATCTGGTGTTCTTCAATACTTCCGGCGATGGCATATCTCATGTTGGCATTTATGTCGGTAACGGCGAGTTTGCGCATGCCTCTTCTTCCAAAGGAGTGGTCGTCAGCAAACTGAGCGAGAGCTATTATGAGAAGCGGTATGTCGGAGCGAAACGCATTATGAGCTCCGAGAAATATGAAGCTGTAACGGCCGAACAGTAATCGCAAACACATCATAACGATTCGACAAACCCGCAGGGAGATTGGGCCGCCATGTCTCTGCGGGTTTTTCCTGTTGAATTTCCTGTTTACGGACTGCCTTAGGAATCATTACCCAGACTCGCCCGCTCCCCAAACAGGCCAAAAGCATCCTTTTTGACGGGAAGCTTGCCAACGTTGGGCCGCTTTGGTAAAATAACCAACAGAAATAGTAACAACTTTGTAATTTCTGTTGTAACGTCGTTTTAGGGTGCATACTACATGAACTGCCGAATTCCCCGCACCCGGGAAACGGGGGAACCACATCAGGGTGAATTGATCTCGCTCCAAAGGGATCATAGGGAACCTTCAACCGAATCCTTAAGCTAACCTCGCAGGCCTTGGAAGGAGTTTGACATCTTGAGAAAGACTTTAGCAGCAGCGGTAACGAGTTTGGCTTTATGTTTCACCTTGGGAGCTGGAAGCGCTTTTGCGGCCGAAAAGGAAACTTCGCTCTCCGGCATCGTCGATTCCGTGTACGGCACGCCCTACAAATACGGCGGCACCAGCACGGCCGGATTTGATTGCTCCGGGTTTACGCGGTATGTGTTTAAGCAAATGGGCGTTACGCTCCCTCGCGTATCCGCAGCCCAATTCAAGGCAGGTACAGCGGTGTCCAAAAGCGAGCTGCAAGCCGGCGACCTTGTCTTCTTTAACACCCGGGGTGGCGGAAAAGTATCGCATGTAGGCATCTACGTTGGCGACGGAGAATTTGCCCATGCGTCCTCTTCCAAAGGAATCCGGATCGACAAGTTGAGCAACAGTTATTACGAGAACCGCTACGTTGGCGCGAAGCGGATTCTCAGCAAATACGGTTATTCCGTTTACGCCGCGGAATCTTGAACCTCCGTCGGCACTTTATTTTCGTTTCACATGACCTGCCTGCCGTAAGCCGATTCCATGAGAACTGGCTTGCGGTTTTTTTCATCCCTATCTATATAACGAAGCGACACGCCAAAAGGTTACCGATTTTTTGTTGATTTCCATAAATCCACAGGTGTCCGAGAGGCGGCAGAACCTTTACAAGTTAAGTAAATCCCGTTAGAGTGAGGGTAATAGGAATGCCGTTTTAAAGGAGGATCCCAATGGATAAACCGATTCTTCAGTTTCGCATCGTCCCCATGGAAGAGAGCCACGGCGCGGAAATCTGCACCTGGCGGTACGATTCTCCCTATGACGTCTACAGCTGGCTTCCTTGGGAACAAATGAAAGCGCTCGATGTTGAATTCGGCAATCCGGCGATCAGAGCGGAGCAATACGTGTCTGTGCTGGACGAAAGCGGAGAACTCGCAGGATTTGCCCAATATTTCCCGCTTAACGATGTAACGCGGCTCGGCATTGGCATGAAACCGGAATTGTGCGGACATGGACTCGGCAAACGGTTTGTAACAACGATCGTCGAGGAGGCGCTGCGGCGGAAACCGGGCCATGAGATCGATTTGGAAGTGCTCACGTGGAACACCCGGGCGATTCGCGCTTATCAGAAGGCCGGCTTCACTATCACGGACCTTTACGAGAAAATGACCCCTGGCGGCATCTCCAAGCCTTTTTATTGCATGGTGTATCGGGGGCCTCGGGCTTCATCCTAAAAAACCTTCGATCCATTAGAACGAGCTTGCCTATGAAGTTTGTTACAGATTTTACCGCGATTGCGGTGGAATTGTTCCTATTTTTGACACAAAGACTATGATCGGGCGGCATGTTCCGTTATAATGGATAAGGTAGCTTACATAGGAGGGGCGATTGGAATGCAAAAGTGGATCATGAGCGGATTGTTTCTCGTTGCTTGCGCTATGGCCGTCGTACTGATGTTCACCCTGCCGAGCCGGGAGCAGGCCGCTAAGGAAGCCAAACCGCAATTGCCTGAAATTACGATGAATGCGGAACAAGCCGAAGCCACCGTAAAAGCAAACTGCATCACCTGCCACGGAGATCAGTTGCAAGGGGGCGCGGGACCGAATCTGCAAAAGATCGGCGCCGAACTGACGGCTGACCAGCTTTACGGCATTATCGCCAAAGGCAAAGGCGGAATGATGCCTTCCTTCAAAGACCGGTTGAAGGATGAAGAGATTGCCAACGTCGCAATGTGGCTCGCGGAGAAAAAATAACTGCACACGAAAAGTACGCCCGCCGGAAACTTAAGCGTTTCCGGCGGGCGTTTTTTGCCTGGCCTAATCTGCGGCGCGCATTTTCTCAAACGCCTCGTTATATTGCTGCGCTTCTTTAATATCCACTGCCGTAATTCCGCCTTCTTCCCATGAGGTCAGCCGGAGCGTCACGGTTTTATAGTCGATCGTAATAAACGGGTGATGATTAAACGCTTCTGAAATCGCGGCTACCTCATCCACGAAAGCAATACCCTTCATAAAATTGGAGAACGTATATTTGCGGAAGATCCATCGTCCTTCCTCAAGTTCCCAGCCTTCCAGCTTTTCCAAATGCGCTTGTACTTCTTGCGGTGTAAACGGCATCATTTATCCTCCCCGTTCTCTTCAAGAACTCCTTGTTATGTAAGTATCCCCTGGCGCATCGGGACCTAAGCTTCCGGCCCCGTCCTCTACTATTCTATTCTGCAAACGACCTGAACATGCGTACTGCTTCCTGACTAACTATTTTACCATGGAACCCCGGGTCAAACCAAATTTCCCTAGATCAAAGCCACGGAAGTAAGCTCTTCGTCCCCGATCAGAACATTGATGCGGTGCCCCTCCGGGTCATAGATAACGATCGCGCTTCCAACCTCAATGACGGGTTCCGCACCTAACGCAAAAAACAGGTCCTCAGCCAGCGCCTCCTGCACTTCGGCCCGCTCTGCATCAGCCAATCCCGCCCACTCCGACAATTCCATATCAAAGAAAAGATAGCTATCGGAAATCCGGCCCACCGCTTCCGTCAAGTCGGCCAAAATATATTCATAATCCCTTCCGTGCTTTACGCCCACCGTTATATCCTCCCTTGATAGCCTTAGCATTCAGGCCATGTTCTTATTATACCGGAAAAAACCACTTAAAAAAAAAGCCAAAACTGTCGATAAAATAGATAAATCTTTTTTTAGGCAGCAGTAACGTCTTTTCCGCAAGGATGCGGAAAGAAAAGAAAGGATTCAATTTAACTCAAGGACGAGGTGTACAATGGAAATTTCATCGATTATTGGACTTATTCTTGGACTTGTTGCGCTTATCGTGGGGATGTTTTTGAAAGGCGCGCCTATTGAGAGCTTGATCTCCAACCCTGCGGCCTTTGTCATTATATTCGTCGGGACCGCGGCGTCGCTGTTCATGGCCTTCCCTACGGCTGACATGAAGAAGTTCCCCAAGCTGCTCAAATTGATCGTCTCTCAACCGAAGATGATCACCAAAGCCGAGCTGATTACCCTATTTACGGAGTGGGCTACGATTACCCGGCGCGAAGGACTCTTGGCCTTGGAAGCAAAAGTCGAAGAAATCAACGATGACTTTTTGCGCGGGGGCATGCGTATGATCATCGACGGAAACGACCAGGAATTCGTTCAGGATGTACTTACGGAGGACATTGCGGCTACCGAAGAACGGCATAAAGTCGGGGCGCAGATTTTTGCCCAGGCCGGGATGTACGCGCCTACCCTCGGCGTTCTCGGCGCCGTAGTCGGCTTGATTGCGGCCCTCTCGGATATGAGCGATATTGAAAAATTGTCCCACGCGATTTCCGGGGCTTTTATCGCTACCGTATTTGGTATTTTTACCGGTTATGTGCTGTGGCATCCGATCGCCAATAAATTGAAACGTCTCTCCAAAAAAGAGATGGAAGTGAAGTTAATGATGGTGGAGGGGCTGCTGTCGATCCAATCCGGCGTGTCCACCATCGCGATTCAACAGAAGCTGGCCGTGTTCTTAACCCCTGCCGAACGTGCGGAAATTTTAGAAAAGGGGGTAAATGAAGGTGAGCAAAAAGAATAAACACCAGGATCACGAGGAACATGCCGACGAAAGCTGGCTGCTCCCTTATTCTGACTTAATGACGCTGCTGCTGGCGCTGTTTATCGTTTTGTTCGGCATGAGTACGATCGACGCCAAGAAATTTGAGGAAATGAGCCAGGCGTTTAACAGCATCCTTACCGGAAGTGTCGGCATTTTGGAGCAAACGTCCATGACCCAAAACGAGAACATGGGGCAAGACCGGCAGCGCGAAACCTCTTCCATGAGCAATACCGAGCTGATGCGCAAGGAACAGGAAAGCCTGGAGGCCCTGAAGCGGCAGCTGGACAATTATATCAAGGAAAACGGGCTGACCGAGGATCTGGATACGAAGCTCAACCAATCGCAGTTAATGATCACCATCAGCGACAAAGCGCTGTTCGCTTCGGGCAAAGCCGTGGTCAAGCCGGAATCCCGTCAGCTCGCCAAAGCGATCTCGACGATGCTGCAGGAGTTTCCGGATTATGAAGTGATCGTTTCGGGGCATACGGACAACGTGCCGATCTCCACGTATGAATTCCCGTCCAACTGGGATTTGAGCGCGGAGCGCGCCTTGAACTTCATGAAGATCCTGCTGCTGAACACCAACCTGGATCCGAAGAAATTCAGCGCGATCGGCTACGGTGAATATCACCCCGTCGCCGGCAACGATACGGCGGCAGGAAGAGCCCAAAACCGCCGGGTCGAAGTGTCGATCATCCGCAAATATGTGGACAGGAATCAACAGCTCGGCGTTACCGCGGCGCACTAACGGCGCCATACACATCTTCCGCAGCCGCTAGCGGCGCGCGGAAACCATAAAGGCAGGCCCTCGCTTCAGGGTCTGCCTTCGTTTGTTGCAGCTTCGTTTTTTCAGGTTCAGATCAGCGGATAATTCAGCGCTTCGCCAAGCTCCCGCTTCTCCTGCTCGGTCAAATCCCGCCAAGTGCCAGCCTTTTGTTCACCCAGGTGGATATTCATGATCCGGATCCGCTGCAGCTTGCGTACCTCATAACCCAACGCGCTGCACATCCTGCGGATTTGCCGGTTTTTTCCCTCCGTTAAAATAATCCGAAACACCCGGTCCGCAACCCGGGTCACTTTGCAGGGCAAGGTCATCTGGCCTAAAATCTTCACACCTTCGCTCATCGCCTTCAAGAAGCCGGGCGTCATCGGACGGTCCACCGTCACGATATATTCTTTCTCGTGTTTGCCTTCGGCCCGCAAAATTTTGTTGACGATATCCCCGTCGCTCGTCAGCAAAATAAGCCCCTCCGAGTCTTTATCGAGGCGGCCGATCGGAAAAATCCGCTCCAGATGTCCGACAAAATCGACGATATTGCCTTTGACATGGCTCTCCGTGGTACTTGTGATCCCTACCGGCTTATTCAACGCAATATAGACGTGTTTGGCCCGCTTAGGCGCAATCGGCTTCCCCTCGACCCGCACATCGTCGCCCGGTTCGGCCTGGCTGCCCAGCACGGCGGTGACTCCGTTTATCGTCACTTTCCCCGACTCCACCAGCTTGTCCGCTTCGCGCCGGGAGCAATAGCCTGTCTCACTGATAAATTTGTTAATCCGCATGATGTACCCTTATCCACCCGTCTTTTGTAAAATTCAAGCCGCCTTGCCTGCGGCTAATCGGCCAAATCCGCCGGCTCTTCGGAGTCCGCGGCTTCCTCCGCAGAAGCCAGCGGCAACGTAATCGTGACGACCGTGCCCTTGCCCAATTCGCTTTCGATCAGCAGCGTTCCCCGATGGCTCTCGATAATCCGCTGGCTTACCATCAGCCCCAAACCGGTCCCCTTTTCCTTGTTCGTGTAGAAGGGCTCTCCCAGCTTGAGCAGCCGCTCCTTCGCGATGCCCTCACCCTCGTCAATCACCCGCAGCACCGCTTGGCGGCTATCGTCCGCCTCCAGCTGAAGGGTGATTTTCCCGCCTTTCGGCATAGCCTCCATGGCGTTTTTCAGCACATTGATAAACACCTGCTTAAGTTGATTTTCCTCACAATGCACCAATACAGGCTGCTGCGAGAAAAGAACCTCGAACGCGATATTATGTAAGTGCGCCTCGCTATCCAATAAAGAGACGACGTCCCCCAGCGTGAAACGAACATCCTTCGTTTGAAATTGCACGGCCTGCGGCTTTGCGAGAATCAAAAATTCGCCGACGATCAGGTTAATCCGGTCCAGTTCGGCCAGCATGACATCCGTATGCATCGTATTGATCGTTTTGGTCTGCTGCTGCATTTGCAGAAACCCCCGCAGCGTTGTCAGCGGATTGCGGATTTCATGGGCGACTCCCGCCGCCAGCTGGCCGACCGTGGTCAACTTTTCCGAGCGGCGCAGCAGTTCATCCATCTTATTGTGTTCCGTCATGTCCCGGGAAATGCTGATAAACGCCGTAATTTTACCTTTCTGGTCATAAATCGGCGATACGCTGACGCCTACCTCGACGCGGCCGCCATCCTTGCGCAGACGTACCGTTTCCGTCACAACGGAGGCCGCCTTGCCGACGGACTCCTCCTCCTGGCGCCAGGCCGGCCTGTTCTCCTCTTCCTCAAAGGGAGGAGTCAACTCAAGGCGGGAACCGATGATCTCTTCGCTCGTCCACCCGTACAAGCTCTCAAAGGCGGGGTTCACCAACTTTACCCGTCCCTCGACATCCGTAATATGAATGGCATCGGCGGTCTGGCTGATGATCGATTCCAAATATTCTTTCATGGACCGGTTTTCTTCATTTTTCTGCGTTAATTCCTTGGTGTAGTTGCCCAAGCTGTCGGCCATCGCGTTGATTTTGTTGGCCAGCAGGCCCAACTCATCCTTCCGCTCCACTTGAAGCCTGGCTTCAAACTGCCCGGAGGACAGCTCATTGACCTGGTCAAGAATATTCCGAATCGGCAGAATCAGACGGCCCGCCATCCAGTAACTGGTCAAAATCATCAAAACCAGCAGGCTGACCGAAACCATAAACTGGCTGATCACTTGCTTCGAGATGGCGCCTGCGAACGGTTCATAGCTGGAGATAATGCGAATCACGTAAGGCGCCTGTTTGTTCGGAATAATCGGAACATAGCTGACCAGGACATGCTCGTTATTAATCATCGTGTCGTACATCAGGCTTTTCTTTTGACTGATCGATTCCCGAACGGCCCTTTCCACCATGCCGTCATTTTTGTATTCATAGGTCCCGAATAAGAGATGATCCTGATCGATTTGCTGTGGATTAAAACCGCTAATCTCCAACAGGCTGTCATTGGTGCCGAGGGATTCACGCACAATCCGTTCCGGGCTGGTCATATGAAGAATCCCGTCCACCATCCTGCCGTTCATTTTGTCCCCAAGAGAAAGCTTGACATAATTATACACCGAACGACTCTGTTCGACAGCAAGAGCGATATGCTTGGCCGTCAGCATCATGTTCGCTTCCCGGTCTTTGCGCAAATTGTCCCGGGTCGAGAAATAACTTAGCACGATATTCAAGGACAAGATGATCATGGCAAAACATGAGATGATCAAAGCAAGTTTGGTTTTTATAGTCAAAGTTTCACCCCACTTCTAGAGCCATAGTAATGGGTTTTTATGGTAATCCGTAATTTTCTACTTTCATCATACCTTTTACGACAAGTTTTGCAAAGACGTTGAAATTCCCAGATCGTTTCCCTACAATAAGAAAAAATGCCTATAATGTTGGTGCTTGGGTTGTATGCGCCATAAAATGTAGATATAAGTGCTACTTATCCACATACTATTAACATATCAACAGGACCAAAGTATAATATGTGTATAATAGTGGGGATAATAACCCGCTTATGCACAGTGTTATGCACAACATGTTAACAACGAATGCTTGTTCGTTGGACAAACCTGGGGATGAACACCTTAGAAGGAGTTGAACTGATTATTGATGTCCTTTTCATCAATCCCTGAACCGCCATCCTCCACTTATCCACATGAGCACTGGATGGAAGAGGCGATTCGCGAAGCGAGAAAAGCGGAAGCGATAGGTGAAGTCCCTATCGGCGCGGTGATCGTGCTGGGCGACGAAATTGTCGGGCGCGGCCACAATCTGCGTGAAAGCTCCCGGGACGGGACGGCCCATGCCGAAATGATAGCGATCCGGGAGGCCAGCGCGAATTTGGACGCCTGGAGGCTGCTGCATTGCCGGCTCTACGTCACGCTCGAGCCCTGCCCAATGTGTGCGGGTGCAATCGTGCAGTGCCGGGTTCCCCACGTCATTTATGGCGCTCCCGATCCAAAGGCAGGCTGCGCAGGAACGCTGATGAACCTGCTGCAGGAGCCCCGCTTCAATCACCGCACTGAAGTAACCGCCGGGGTGCTTCAGGAGGAATGCGCTACTTTGCTGACGTCGTTTTTTCGCCGGCTGCGCCAAAAATAATGGTCCCTGAAAAATAAAACCTCCAGGCCCAGTGAAAGGGATTTTGGAGGTTTCGCCGTTATTTATTCCATTAATAGCCGAAGCTACGCATCTCTTCCTTAAACTTATCCAGCGTGATCGTATCGTCCGGGATTCCGATTTCGAACACCGGTTTTTCATTGATATGGCTATAAGTGCTGGTCGCCTGCAGCGCCACTTTTACCTTATCTTTCGTTTGTACATCGTTAAACTCCACATCAGCGTTAAGCGCCTGATAAACGGGATAGTTATCCCCATCGATAGCCGTATTTACGGTAAACTGGTGAATTTGCAGATTATCAAGAACTATCGGCAGCATATTGTGGATAACTTTTTCGGCAGCCTCTGCAGCCGCATCGTTTGTTACTTCGAACCGGACGACCTGCTTTGCTTTGACGCCTTCCGGCAGCTCCGCTTCCTCCGGATCGATCGTTTTAAAATATGGGTCCGGCTCAAACTCTCCAAATACCGTCACGGCCAACTCCGCTCCAAGCTTCTGCGTCTTCTCCGGGTCGAGCAGATCCGGGTTAAGCCCCTCACCGCTTTGCTTCGCCAGCTCCTGCCAATCCAGCTCGACAAATTTCCCCGTAACGGACTCTGGCATCGGCAAAAACGGAATGCTCGGAACCTGGAGGTACAGCTTCTCCTTCGTCATCACGAACGGAGCCGTAATGGTTGTGGCCACTTTGCCGGCCAGTATAATTTCCAGCTGTCCTTCGGTTTGCATCGGGTCTTTGCGGTAAAGCTGCCGTATGTTGATTTCGGCGTTTGGAAACACCGAGAGGATCGCACCGATATTCGGATTTAACGATTTCGCGTTTACGGTCAGATCCGAAATTTTAATACGGCTCTCCAAGACGAAAGAATCCATGCCGAGCGCATGCAGGGCCGCGCTGCTTAACGCTTCCTTCGGCTCCTTCTCGGCGGTGCATCCGGACAATACGGCAACAAGCGACATCATAACAAGCAATACAGAAATGTAAAACCGTTTTTGAAACATACAATCTCCCCGTCAAAATTAGTGGATTGCTTTTTTCTTGAAACGTCCGCCCTTCACGTCATGGATATTCCCGACCGCCAAAAAGGCATTTTCGTCGTAATGATTTACGATTTCCTTCAACTTGGCTTCCTCCAAGCGGGTAATCACGCAAAAAATGACCTTTTTCGGATCCCCGGAAAATCCGCCTTCCCCCGATAAATACGTCACGCCCCGGCCCAACCGGCTCAAAATGGCGTCTCCGATTTCGTCAATTTGGTCGCTGATGATCCAAACCGATTTCGATTCGTTTAAGCCGTCCACGACGATATCGATCGTTTTATAAGCGATATAATAGGCCAGTATTGAGAATAAAGCCCGTTCCCAGCCGAATACAAATCCGGCGCTTAGCAATATGAAGAAGTTGAAGAACATAATGACTTCGCCAACGGAAAAAGGAGTTTTACGAGAGATTAAAATAGCGACGATTTCGGTTCCGTCCAAGGAGCCGCCAAAACGGATCACAAGCCCGGTACCAAGGCCGAGCAAAATGCCGCCAAAGACGAAAGCCAGCAGCGTATCGCTCACAAATGCTTGAACGGGATGCAGCAGCGCCGTTCCGACCGACATGACAGAGATGCCGATCAACGTGGATATGGCAAACGTTTTGCCAATCTGTTTGTAGCCGATAATGAGAAAGGGGAGGTTAAAGAGGAACAGGAAAATACCCAGCGGGAAACCCGATAAATAAGAAGACATAACGGAGATGCCCGTAATTCCGCCATCCGTAATTTTGTTGGGTACCAGAAACAGCTCAAGGGCCACGGAAACGAGAATCGCTCCAATAATAATGAAGAAGGTTCGAAACAGTATGCTTTTGACCGTTCTTTGTTTATGCTGCCGAGCCTGCTGCGGCATGGCAGACGGAGTCATATTGTTAGGGCTTATGGCGTTCAATCGCATCACGATCCTT
Organism: Paenibacillus oralis; assembly: GCF_003863965.1. Classification (GTDB taxonomy): domain Bacteria; phylum Bacillota; class Bacilli; order Paenibacillales; family Paenibacillaceae; genus Fontibacillus; species Fontibacillus oralis. The sequence continues at coordinate 1,965,964 of NZ_RRCN01000001.1, read as the reverse complement.
TCGGTTAATATATCTGTCTTTTCATCTCCACTCCTAATTGATCCATTTCTTGAAGCTGTGCGGACACCCTCTCTTTATTATTACATGTTTCTATGCTTCATGTCTTGCTTTTCATGGAATTTCAAACTTGAAAAAACCTCGCTACTGCGAGGTCCTTTGTCGCGCAAACCCATTCCCTCTTCTGTTCTACTATGAGAACCCTTCCCCTTCTTTCATAAGCAGAAGCACCGAGGACTTTGGCCCTTTCTAAGCCGAGAATGCTGCTCTAACGGACACCAGCGACCTTATCCGCCCATTTCCCGGGTATTTCCCAGCCTAACGGACACACACGACCCTATTTCACTCTAAACCCGTTCATCCAGGCCGATTTGTGGTAAATAAGGTCTTCTGTGTCCGTTACATTTTGCAATCCTCTGTTTTTTCGAAAATAAGGGCTCTGGTGTCCCTTAGTCCCCAGTTTCCTCTTCTCCTCCCCTCTCTACCTGCGCATCGCCCTCTACCATGCCCGATCTATAAGGTTAAAAAACCTCAGCCTTGGGCTGAGGTCGTGATGTTTCCACGTCAAGCTTATCCTGCTTATCCTTCGGGATTGTTATGGCTGACGTGGTTTTGCGTCTTTACTTTCTTGGACCCGGACAGCGGCTCCGGCCCCTCCTGCTTCCGCTCGCGGCGCGGGTTGTCCTCCGGTCCGTTGCCGGCCGAAGTCTGATACGTTTGCGGTTTCGTCATCGCAAACCCTCCCCTCCATTATGGATGTAGGGTTAATTTGTGATGAAACCCGCCGCATTATGCAAAAAAGAGAGCATCGCTGCTCTCTTATAAAACCGCATGGTTATGTATGGCGGAGAGGATGGGATTCGAACCCATGTGAGCTTGCACTCTAACGGTTTTCAAGACCGCCCCGTTATGACCGCTTCGGTACCTCTCCATAAGGTGAATCCGATTCGCGTAACAAATCAGATTCTACCACATTGCTTGCCAATTCGCAAGCCGTTAACGTTTGGTAATCTTCTCAATGTTGCCCATGTAAGGCCGCAGCACTTCCGGAATTTCCACGCTGCCGTCCTCCTGCTGGTAGTTTTCCAGAATCGCCGCAACGGTACGTCCCACCGCCAGCCCCGAGCCGTTCAAGGTATGTACGAATTCGGGTTTGGCTTTCGGCTCCGGACGGAAGCGGATGTTGGCGCGGCGAGCCTGGAAATCCTCCACATTGGAGCAGGAGGAAATTTCGCGGTACATGCCGCTCTCCGGCAGCCACACTTCGAGGTCATACGTTTTGGCCGCCGTAAAGCCAAGATCGCCCGTACACAACGCAAGCACGCGATAAGGCAATTTAAGCAGCTGCAGGACACGCTCCGCGTTGGCGGTCATCTTCTCCAGCTCATCGTAGGACGTATCCGGATGCACGATTTTGATCATTTCCACTTTGTTGAACTGGTGCTGGCGAATCAAGCCGCGCGTATCGCGGCCCGCCGCCCCGGCCTCCGAACGGAAGCAAGAACTGTAGGCCACATAGTGGCGTGGAAGGTCTTCCGCGTTCAAAATCTCATCGCGATGATAGTTCGTAACTGGAACCTCTGCCGTAGGGATAAGATAATAATCGCTGGTACCCTGCAGCTTGAACAGGTCCTCTTCGAACTTCGGAAGCTGCCCCGTTCCGTACAAACTGTCGCGGTTTACGATATAGGGCGGCAGCATTTCCTCATACCCATGCTCATTGCTGTGCAAATCCATCATGAAGCTGATTAACGCCCGCTCCAGGCGCGCCCCAAGGCCCTTGTAAAAAGCAAACCGCGATCCGGTGACCTTGGCCGCCGCTTCAAAGTCGAGGATGCCCAGACCGGCCGCCACGTCCCAATGGGCTTTCGGGGCGAAATCAAATTGCCGCGGTTCGCTCCAACGGCGAACCTCGACGTTTTCCTCCTCGGAAGCGCCCACCGGCACGCTCGCGTGAGGAATGTTCGGAATCGCCAGCATCAATTCATCGATCTGCGCCTCAAGTGTCCGAATCTCCTCGTCCAGCTCCTTGATCCGGTCGCCGACCTCGCGCATCTCCGTGATTAACTCGTCGGCATTCTCCTTGTTCTTCTTCCGCTGCGCCACTTCGGCGGATACCGTATTGCGGCGGTTTTTCAGCGATTCGCTCTCTTGAAGCAGCTCCCGGCGCTTCTCGTCCAGGGGCTGAAAACCCGAGATCAGCTCCAGCGATTTCCCCCGGTTTTTCAACGCTTCTTCAACCCGTGCATAATCGTTTCGCATTATTTTTACATCCAACATGAGTAGTCCCTCCTAGATTCATCCCTTTGCAGGCCTGCCTACCTCAAAAGTCATCCATCGAAGGGAGGCTGCTATGGAATATGGAAACGCCGGCCGGCGGTTTGTGATCCCAAACAGATAAAACCTCGACCCATCAAAGGAGTCAAGGTCCCTGTTTACGGCCGCTTCGTCTGCTTGATCATTTCAACAAAATAAGCATGGAGCGAAAAATCGTCGGTCAGCTCCGGGTGAAAGGACGAGACGAGCAAATGCCCCTGACGGGCCGTGACGATTTCGTCCTTGTACGTCGACAGCACCTCAACTCCCGGGCCTACCGCCGTAATCAGCGGAGCGCGGATAAATACGGCCCTTAGCGGAGCCGTAAGCCCCTTGACCTCCAAGTCCGTCTCGAAGCTCTCCCGTTGGCGTCCGAAAGCGTTGCGCGATACCTTGATATCCATTAAACCGAGATGGGCTTCCTCCCCGCCTTCGATTTCCTTGGCCATCACGATCAGACCGGCACAGGTGCCAAACAGAGGTTTGCCTTCCCGGGAAAAATCTTGTATCGCTTCAATAAATCCGTATTTTCGCATCAGCTTCCCGATCGTCGTGCTTTCGCCGCCCGGGACGATGAGTCCGTCCAGCTCGCCTAGCTGTTCGGTGCGCTTCACGGCCGTCCCCTCGGCTCCGGCGCTTTCCAGGCTTCGAATATGCTCCGCTACGGCGCCCTGCAGCGCCAACACTCCTACCTTCATGGCAATCCTTCTTTCTGCTGCAGCCAAACTATGTGCACCCCGGCCATCACGTGGATTTGCCGGGGTGGGTTAGGACTGCTCCCTTCGATATTTCCGGCCCTATTACCAGCCGCGTTCCGCCATCCGCTCTGCGGGAGACAATTTGGAAATTTCAATGCCTTTCATCGGCGTACCCAGGTTTTTGGATACTTCGGCAATCAATTTGTAATCCGTGTAATGCGTCGTCGCCTCAACGATGGCGCGGGCGAATTTCTCCGGGTTGTCCGATTTGAAAATACCGGAGCCGACGAATACCCCATCCGCGCCAAGATGCATCATCAACGCGGCATCGGCCGGCGTCGCCACGCCGCCGGCGGCGAAGTTCACGACCGGCAGCTTGCCGTTCTCATGAACTTCCAAGAGCAAATCGTAGGCTACGCCCAAGTTTTTGGCCTCCGCATATAGTTCGTCTTTGGACATGTTTTGCACTTTGCGGATTTGGCTGTTGATCAGACGCATATGACGAACGGCTTCCACGATATTTCCGGTTCCGGGTTCGCCTTTCGTACGGATCATCGACGCGCCTTCACTGATCCGGCGCAGCGCTTCGCCGAGGTCTTTCGCTCCGCAAACGAACGGTACGGTGAAATCCCGTTTATCAATATGGAACACTTCGTCCGCCGGGGTCAACACTTCGCTCTCGTCCAGGTAGTCTACCCCCAGCGATTCAAGAACTTTCGCTTCTACGTAATGGCCGATCCGCGCTTTCGCCATTACCGGAATGGAAACGACCTTCATCACTTCTTCGACTATCGTCGGGTCCGCCATCCGGGCCACGCCGCCGGCTGCCCGAATATCCGAAGGAACCCGCTCCAGCGCCATGACGGCGGTAGCCCCGGCCGCTTCGGCGATTTTGGCTTGCTCCGCGTTCATGACATCCATGATAACGCCGCCTTTTTGCATTTCGGCCATGCCTCTTTTTACACGCGATGTTCCTGTTTCCATGTCCAATCCTCCTGATAATAATCTAACTTGATATTTTACAATATTCCCTTTAAATATACAACTCGCTGACTCGGGATTTCGGCCTAGAACAGGTTTTTGATCCCATTAAACAGATCGCTGAAGAAATCGCCGATCGCCCGCATCATCAACGCGAACCAGCCGGCCTTTTCCACGTCTTGGGCCGTGATTAAGTTCACAGTTTTCTCCAGCGTTTGCTCCATGCCCGGAGCTTTGAAGGAATAAGTGACCGTACCCACTTTCGTCCCTTGCTTCAGCGGAGCGGTCAGGCTGGCGGCATCGTTCAGCGCCACTTTCGCTTGAACGGCGCTCGTATCCGCTCCTTTCGGCACCACAAAGCTGACGGCTTGATCGGTTACTACAGGAACTTTCGTATCCTTCGCTTTGTCTACGGTTACCGTCTCCGTGCCGGTCACGGTCGCTTTCGGAGGAACGATCTGTTTGGTTTCAAAGTTATTGAAGCCGTAATCCAGCACTTTACGGGTTTCGACGAAACGCGCGGATTCGGTACCCGTCCCCATGACAACGCTAATCAACCGCGTACCGTTACGAACGGCCGTACCCGTAAAGCAGTTGCCGGCGTTGGAGGTATGGCCGGTTTTCAGACCGTCCAGGCCTTCATAAGCATATTGCTTGAAGTTCGTGATGTTTTTGTTTGCTTCCAGCATCCAGTTTAGGTTAACCATCGGCGCTGTGTCGCGTTCCCGGAACTTTTTGCTTTGAATGGTGGTAAAGCGGTTGAAATCCGGATGGTCGGTCACGATATACTTCGCCAGGATCGCCGCATCCATGGCGGACATGACGGTTTCCTTGCCGTCCGTCGGCTGAAATTCCTTGGGCATGTCTTTAATGTCAAGGCCGGTAGAGTTGGCGAAATGGGTATGGGTCATGCCCATCCGTTTGGCTTCGTCGTTCATCATTTTAACAAAGGCCTGCTCAGAACCGGCAACATGCTCGGCAAGCGCCACCGAGGCATCATTCGCGGAAGCGATGGCCATGGCGGTATACAGCTCTTCTATCGTATGCTGATCTCCCTCGGCCAGGAAAATTCGCGAGCCGATCGTGTTTGCGGCATTTTTTCTTACCGTTACCACTTCGTCCCATTTGAATTTGCCCTGTTTTACGAAGTCAGCGACAATGTATTCGGTCATCATTTTGGTCATGCTCGCCGGCGGCAGCGCTTCATCGCCGTTGACATTCAGCAGCACTTGCCCGGATACGGGCTCCAATAAAACGGCGGATCTTACTTTAAGGTCTAATGATTCCACGGAAGGAATTGAGGTGGTCGCAGATTGCACTGCCGCAGGTTTGGTAGAAGTAGATTCCGTTTGCTCCCCTTGCGCCAGCGCCATGGCCGGCACCAAAGAGAAGCACAGTGCGTTCAGCAGCAATACAGACGCTACGCTTTTGCGCAGGAAACGCCGTTTGGATTGTGTTGTCTTACGTTTGGATTGTCTCAGTTTCAATGCCCTTAAAGCTCCCCTCATATTCTCTTTCATTTACTTTTTCTATTCTATCACAGGGGATATCGCAAAAAAAGACAAGCCCCGGCGAAATTGCCCGGCTTGCCTTGGTAGATTGTGGAATGTCAATAGTTTCGATAGATTTACAGCGAGTAGTTCGGCGCTTCCTTCGTAATTTGCACATCATGTGGATGGCTTTCGCGGAGGCCGGCGCCCGTAATCCGGATAAATTGCGTATCGTTTCGCAGCTCGTCCAGATTTTTGGTGCCACAGTAGCCCATGCCGGAACGCAGCCCGCCGATTAGTTGATGGATCGTGTCGGACAACGGACCTTTGTAAGCAACCCGGCCCTCGATGCCTTCCGGGACAAGCTTCTTGTCGTCATCCTGGAAGTAGCGGTCTTTACTGCCCTGCTTCATCGCGCCCATCGAACCCATGCCTCTGTACACCTTATAGCGCCGCCCTTGATAAATTTCCGAATCGCCGGGGCTCTCTTCCGTTCCCGCAAACAAGCTGCCCAACATCACGGCATGCGCGCCCGCGGCGATCGCCTTTGTGATTTCGCCGGAATATTTGATCCCGCCGTCGGCGATGATCGGCACGCCATACTCGCGGGCCACCGTAGCACAATCGTAGACGGCCGTAATCTGCGGCACACCGATGCCGGCGATGACCCGGGTCGTACAGATGGACCCCGGACCGATCCCGACTTTAACTACCGATGCCCCCGCTTCGATCAGGGCTCTGGTGGCATCTCCGGTCGCGACGTTGCCGGCAACGATCGTCAGGTCCGGATAACGTCTGCGCAGCTCTTTGACCGCATCGAGGATGTTGATGTGGTGGCCATGCGCCGAATCGACCGTAATGAGGTCAACGCCGGCCTTAACCAACGCATCGGTCCGCTCGAACGTATCTTTGGAAATGCCCACGGCCGCGCCGACGAGCAGGCGTCCCTGAGCGTCTTTGGCCGCGTTCGGGAACTGGATTGCTTTTTCGATATCCTTAATGGTAATGAGGCCTTTCAGCACATTGTTCTCATCGACAAGCGGCAGCTTCTCGATTTTATGCTTCTGCAGAATCACTTCGGCTTGTTGCAGCGTTGTTCCGACCGGAGCCGTAACCAGATCTTCGCGGGTCATAACCTCGCTGATTTTGATGTTGTAATCATGCACAAACCGCAAGTCCCGGTTCGTCAAAATCCCGATCAGCTTATGCTCATCATCGACGATCGGCACCCCGGAAATCCGGAATTTGCCCATGACCGCTTCCGCATCGGCTACAAGATGGTTCGCCGTAAGCGAAAAAGGATTGGTGATTACACCGCTTTCGGAGCGTTTTACCCGATCTACTTCCTCCGCCTGCTGCTCAATCGGCATATTTTTGTGAATGATCCCGATGCCGCCTTCCCGCGCGATCGCAATCGCCAGCGCACTTTCCGTGACCGTGTCCATCCCTGCGCTGATCAGCGGAATGTTCAGCTTCACCTTGTCGCTCAGCTTCGTCGATACGTCAACCTCTTTAGGCAGCACTTCCGATTTGCGCGGAACCAGCAGCACATCGTCGAACGTTAAGCCTTCCTTGTCAAATTTACTTTCCCACACCGTAAAGATCCTCCTTAAAAATAATTTTGATTGATGATGGCCGATTTCCTAAGTAAGCCCGGTTAAAACGACGTCTGCGGGTACCCTTACCTAAAACAAGAACCGCCTAAAGCGGTATCTCATACTTGGGATCTCCCTTATATATCAAGACCGGAAAGCCCCTTACGAAAATATATTATTGCCATCTTAGCAAAGGCCCTATGGGCTGTCAAGGAAAAGCCGAGCCAAATCTCCAAGCGGCTTCCGGGCAAAAACAATTGTCTATTGGACGCGAACACTACTGAAAATGAAGCCTTCCGTTCACTGTATTTCTGCCCTAAACCGGCGATTCCGATTCTTGCGCTTCAAAATAAAAGAACGGGGCCGTTATCGGCACCCCGTCCTTCTGTTCTTATTCGGCCTAAGCTCGGCCTGATCTACACATGCTACTGCAGCGCCTACCCGCCGAATTACGAGTTGCGGTTCTCGCTGTTGATCACCTGGTCGATAATCCCATAGGCTTTCGCCTCTTCCGCGGTCATAAAATAATCCCGGTCCATATCCTTCTCGATCTTCTCAAGAGACTGGCCCGTGCATTCGGCGGCAATAGCGTTCAATCTCTCCCGGATGCGCAAAATCCGCCGCGCACTGATCTCAATGTCGCTCGCCTGCCCCTTTACGCCGCCATGCGGCTGGTGGATCATGATTTCACTATTCGGCAAGGCGAACCGTTTTCCTTTGGCTCCGGCCAATAACAGAATCGCCGCGAAAGAAGCGGCAAAGCCAGCGCAAATGGTCTGGACGTCCGGCTTCACGTACTGCATCGCGTCGTAAATCGCAAAACCCGCTGAAGTCGAACCGCCCGGGCTGTTGATATAAAAATGGATGTCCTTCTCCGGATCCTCGGCCGCCAAAAACAACATCTGCGCCGTAATGCTGTTGGCCACTTGATCGTCAATCTCCGAACCGAGAAAAATGATCCGGTCCTTTAACAAGCGTGAATAAATATCGTAAGAACGCTCTCCGCGATCCGTCTGTTCAATGACGTATGGAATTACCGAACTCATAGGGTTTACCTCCTTAGTTGGGTCAAGCCGCTGCCGCCATCATCCACTGGCTCTTAACCGGTGTTGCCGTTCGTGTTCCCGGTTTGGATGTCGTGTTACGGCGATAAGACTGCAGCGTTAAGGTTGGAACAAGATCTTGAGGACGAGGATCGTTGAACAACATGGCCAAAGCGGAAGCATCCTGGCGGCGAAAAGCGTCCAAATAGGCATATACCACCGCTTCCTGCGCCCCTGCATCGCCTTGCCGTTCCGAAAAAGCGCGAGCTTTGCCTTGCCCCTCTCCTTCCCCCGATTGAAACAGACCGTTGCGCAGCTTCATACGGGCCCGATGCAGCGCCGCCTTGACGGCCCCCTCCGTTGACTGAATCAACTGAGCCGCTTCCGCCGCCGTATACTGCAAAACATCAACCAACAGCAACGCGGTCCGTTGATTCGGGGGCAGCTGACTGACCAAAGTCTCCATCGCCGCCCAAACGCTGGTCTCATCCAACCGCTGCTGAGGCAACTCCTCAACGACCATTGAATGCGCCGCCGGGAGCATTTTTTTACGACCGCGGTCAATCCAGGTATTTCGGGCCGCCTTGTATAAATAAGCGCGCGTGAGCCGAATGCGATCCCCTTGGTTCCGCAAGGAAGACCAAACCTTCAACCATGTGTCCTGCGCCAAATCGTCGCCTTCCCACGCCGATCCGGTCAAGGTACGGCAATAGCTGCGCAACGCCTTCTGATGCGCGTCAACCCAATCCGGAAAATCGGGCGCTTCCCCGCTCCCCTCGGCAGCCTCAACTTTTTGGGCCGCTTTGCGCTCCTCCCGCTCTGCAGTATCTTTGCGCATGTTAGAACACCTCCTGCCCTTACATAGCCTAAAACCATCCGACTGTTAACCATCTATACTTACTGATTTTGTTGTTCACCGTTATAAACGAAAAATGAGCGCTAATCGATACGGTCTCTTGAAAAATATTTTACCTGAATTTTTTGTTTTAGTGGCAATTATATCGGAAACCGGTATTCTTACCGGAAACTGGCCACTCGCTGGCCACTCCGCCATGCTGCAATACCACCTAACCGATTCCATGTAGTACGCCTAACGGACTCCAGCGACCTTATTCGCCCATTTCCCGGGTATTTCCCGTTCTAACGGACTCAGACGACGCTATTGGGCCAAAAATACGGACTTTGACGCCAATTTGAAGGAAATAAGGTCCGCTCGGTCCGTTAGAATTTCTAACCCCCTCATTTGGAGCAAATAACGTCGCTCAGGTCCGTTAGCCTCCTCAGTTAAGTTTCCCCTCTCCATCCCCCAGTGTCCGCAATAACGTAATATCCGTTTCACCACGCCGTTCCGTTTCATCTCGCTGCAAACACTTTAACAATGCAAAAAGCACCGCCGAGTTATCGGCGGTGCTCTTCTTTCTTGCTTGGCGGCGTCCTACTCTCCCAGGACCCTTCGGTCCAAGTACCATCGGCGCTGGAGGGCTTAACGGCCGTGTTCGGGATGGGTACGCGTGGAACCCCTCCGCCATCGCCACCAAACATGATTTTTGCGCTGCTTCCGCTGCCTGATCCCTGCTTCAGCAAAAGATCAAACCTCAGAAAAGACATGCAGCTTAAAATCGTCATTCAGGCGCTTGATCGCCTGAAAACTGGATACGAAACAAATTTGC
>NZ_RRCN01000001.1:1877498-1954998 GCF_003863965.1 Paenibacillus oralis | reverse complement strand
TCAGACTTTCGTCCATTGCGGAAGATTCCCTACTGCTGCCTCCCGTAGGAGTCTGGGCCGTGTCTCAGTCCCAGTGTGGCCGTTCACCCTCTCAGGTCGGCTACGCATCGTCGCCTTGGTGAGCCGTTACCCCACCAACTAGCTAATGCGCCGCAGGCCCATCCGTAAGTGACAGATTGCTCCGCCTTTCCCAAGCCTCTCATGCGAGAAGCTTGATTATCCGGTATTAGCTACCGTTTCCGGTAGTTATCCCGGTCTTACGGGCAGGTTGCCTACGTGTTACTCACCCGTCCGCCGCTAAGTTAATCAGAAGCAAGCTCCCGATTAACTCCGCTCGACTTGCATGTATTAGGCACGCCGCCAGCGTTCGTCCTGAGCCAGGATCAAACTCTCCAATAAAGATGGAAGGAGTCTCGTACCCGAAGGCATGAGGTGTTCCATCGAAAAGTGTTTGACTTGCTCATTTTGAATCTGACGAGAAAGGATCGAATTTCAACGCCGGCGTTAACCGGATTGGAATTCATCCATTTTAATTCTCATTTAATACTCACTCGTTGTTCAGTTTTCAAAGATCAACTTTTCGCTATCAACCGATCTCTCGGCGACAACTCTTATACTATATCATGTCCGGCGTTATCTTGCAAGCATTATTTTTTTCTGCAATTTCTTAGCTGACTGTCATAATGCCTACGAATAACGACCGGATTTATAATATACCACCTTTTTCGGGATGGCGCAACCTATTTTAGGGCTTTTTATGCATGCAATTATATCCATATGCCGTCACCCAAAAAAAGAAGCCCGGCTATAGCCGAGCTCTTAGTCAAATCCAAAATCGATTAAACCTCGGAACGCATATGCGGGAACAGCAGCACGTCGCGGATGGAAGCCGAATCGGTAAGCAGCATAACGAGGCGGTCCACCCCGATGCCAAGTCCGCCGGTTGGCGGCATTCCGTATTCCAATGCACGAATAAAGTCTTCGTCCATTTCATGAGCCTCGTCGTTCCCTTTTTCCCGTTCCAGCAATTGAGCCTCAAAGCGCTGGCGCTGGTCGATCGGATCATTCAGCTCGGTGAACGCATTGGCATGCTCGCGCGCAACGATAAACAATTCAAAACGATCGGTAAAGCGCGGATCCTGCTCGTTTTTCTTGGCCAGCGGGGAAATTTCCACCGGATGCCCGTAAACAAACGTCGGCTGAATCAACGTCTCTTCAACGAATTGCTCAAAGAACGCATTCAGGATATGACCAAAAGTCATATGTGGCTCGACCGGAACTTTATGCTCCTTGGCCAGACGATGCGCTTCTTCGTTGCTCATTTGCACACCGAAGTCGACACCGGTTACCTCTTTGACCGCATCGACCATCGAAACGCGGCGCCATTGCGGGGCCAAATTGACCTCATGCCCCTGGTAGTGAACCACTTGCGTTCCCAATACTTCCTGGGCGATATGGGCGATCATATTTTCCGTCAAAGCCATAATATCCTTATAATCGGCGTAAGCTTCATAAAGCTCAATCATCGTAAATTCCGGGTTATGGCGCGTCGAAACCCCTTCATTCCGGTATACACGGCCGATTTCGTACACCTTCTCCAAACCGCCGACAATAAGCCGCTTCAAATGAAGCTCGATGGCGATCCGCATGTACAGCTGCATATCCAAAGCGTTATGATGCGTGATGAACGGACGGGCCGCAGCTCCGCCGGCGATATTGTGAAGGGTTGGCGTTTCCACTTCCAGATAGCCGAGCGAATCCAGGTAACGCCGCATCGATTGAATGATCCGCGAACGTTTAATGAACGTTTGCTGCACTTCCGGGTTTACGATCAGATCGACGTAACGCTGGCGGTAGCGAAGTTCGACGTCCTTCAAGCCGTGGTATTTGTCCGGCAGCGGATAAAGCGATTTGGACAGTACCTCCAAGTCTTTTACCTTAATCGTCGTCTCACCGGTTTTGGTTTTAAATACTTCCCCGGTTACCCCAACGATATCGCCCAGGTCGAGAATATTAAACGCCGCATATTTGTCTTCAGGCACGCTGTCCTGGCGCACGTAAAGTTGAATTTTGCCGGACAGGTCCTGAATATGCGCAAAGCTGGCTTTCCCCATGACGCGTTTGGCCATAATCCGGCCAGCAACCGACACCTCTACATTCTTTTCTTCCAGTTCTTCTTTGGAAAGCCCGTCATAATCCTGGATAATGTCTCCGGCCATCGCGGTGCGTTCGTATTTTTTGCCAAAAGGATCAATTCCGAGTCCGCGCAGCTCGTCCAATTTATCGCGGCGAATCTGCAGCAGTTCGCTGACTTCTACGGCTTCCTGATTGTTGAGTTCCTCGCTCATGCCTATTGCTCCACTCCTTAAAAGAAACTTATATTTGATAGCGGCCAGAGGAAACAGTGAAAGAAGCTTCCGCGGGGGAAGCTTCTTTCGTCGCTAATTCCGGCTTTATTTCTTAATATCCACAATTTTGTATTGAATCACGCCCGCCGGGACATTGACGTCGACGACTGCGCCTTTTTTCTTCCCGAGGATGGCTTTGCCCACAGGGCTTTCGTTGGAAATTTTGTTCTGCATCGGATCGGATTCCGCCGTCCCGACGATCGTATATTCCATCGTATCGCCGAACTCCAGATCTTCCACCGTTACGATCGAACCGATGCTGACCGTATCCGTATCAATTTCATCGTTATTGATGATCCGGGCGTTGCGCAGCATTTTTTCCAAAGTAATAATTCGCCCTTCAATAAAGGCCTGCTCGTTTTTGGCGTCTTCATATTCCGAGTTCTCACTGATATCCCCGTACCCGATCGCAACCTTGATCCGCTCCGCCACTTCGCGGCGTTTTACGGACTTCAGGTTCTCCAGTTCTTCTTCCAGTCTCTTAAGACCGTCTTGGGTAAGAATTACTTCTTTATCACTCATCTCAACCGATTCTCCTGTCATGGAAATAATTTTTGCACCTGGCGTAAGGCGCCCCCGCCTCTTCCGTTCTGGCAACATCCATGTGCATGCAAGCTTCACCCGAGTATATCTTATGCGATCTTATGGAATGGTCAGACCACCACAATTTACACGTTGTGGCAGTTAACTCCTGAGGCGAATTTTATATTGTGAAATTATAGGTGAACGATCCCCAAATGTCAATGACACCAGGTTTTACAAATGTAAACGTTTTATAAACGCCTGCCCCATGTTCGCCCATAAAGCCCCTTAAAGCATAAGTTTAAGCCGAAACCTCTTCGCGGGATACGCCTTCGGACAATTCGGCGACAAAATTCTCAAGAATCCGGACCATTTCATCGCGCCGGGTTTCTTCCATGATAAGATCTTTGATGCGGGCCGAACCTTTGAGACCTTTCAGATACCAGGCCAAATGCTTGCGCATTTCGCGAACGGCCACGTGCTCGCCTTTCAGCGCGGCCAAACGGTCCATATGCAGGATGGCGATCCGGATTTTTTCGTGCGCGTCCGGTTCCGGAAGCAGTAGGCCCGTTTTGAGATATTCTACCGTCCGGTACAACATCCACGGATTGCCGAGCGCCCCGCGTCCGATCATCACCCCGTCGCAGCCGGTTTCGTCCAGCATGCGTTTGGCATCCTCCGGCGTGACCACATCACCGTTCCCGATGACAGGGATCGACACAGCTTCTTTGGCCTGCCGGATGTAGCTCCAGTCCGCCTTGCCGGTATACAACTGCTCCCGCGTCCGGCCGTGCACGCTGACGGCTTTGCCGCCCGCCGCCTCCACCGCCTTGGCATTGTCAATCACATAAATATGGTCGCTATCCCAGCCAATGCGCATTTTTACCGTGACCGGCTTGCTGACGGCAGCCACCACCGCGGATACCATCTCAAAAATTTTATTCGGTTCCAACAGCCAACGCGCACCCGCATCGCATTTGGTCACTTTCGGCACCGGACAACCCATGTTGATATCGATGATATCGGCATTAGTGTCCTGGTCAACCACCTTGGCCGCCTTCACGAGGGATTCCCGATCACCGCCAAAAATCTGCAAGCTCAGCGGCTTTTCGCGCTCGTCGACAAACAGCATTTCCTGAGTGCGCTTGTTGCCGTGAATGATCGCTTTATCGCTAACCATCTCCGCGCAGACAAGCCCGGTTCCAAATTCCTTGGCAATCAGCCGGAAAGCCGGATTGCATACGCCCGCCATCGGGGCGAGCACAACCTGGTTTTTCATTTCAATATCGCCGATCTTCAGCAAGATGGTTCCCTCCTTTACAAAATAATGTTGGTAAACGTAAACAACCTCTTCAATTTATCCTTCCGCCGTCAGCTCAGCCAACTCGACGCCGAGAGCATCGGAAATTTTGTTTAATAATGGCTCATCCGGCCGGCGGTTGCCCCGTTCGACAGCCCCAAGGACCGCGAGGGACACGCCGGTTTTCTCGGCAAGCTGTTGTTGCGTCAAGCCTTTCAGTTTTCGGAAAGCGCGGATGCGCTGTGCCAGGTGTAGGTTTTCCAAAACCGGACGCCTTCCTTTCCTTCTATGGAGTCCAAGGCTGCCTGCATGCGCTCATAAAGCCCGGAGGATTCCCCCTTCGGGACGATATCGGCAAGGGGAATCAGCACAAACGCCCTTTCCATCATTCGCGGATGCGGCAAAGTAAGCAGCGGCGTATTCATTTCCCTGCCTTCGGCCCACAGCAAATCGAGATCCACCGTGCGCGGGCCAAACCGGATTTTGCGCTCTCGTCCAAGCCGAAGCTCGATGTCCAGCATTTCCGACAGCAGCTGCTCCGGATCCAGCGTCGTCTTCAGCGCCAGCGCCATGTTCAAAAAACAAGGCTGATCCAGATATCCGACCGGATCGGTCTCGTACAGGTTCGAGCAGCGCAGCACCTTGATCGCGGGATGCGCCTGCAGCTCGGCAATCGCCTTCGTCAAGGTCGCTTCGCGGTCGCCCAGATTAGCCCCTAAAGCAATATAAGCCTCTGAAAAGTCAGAGGGAGATGTTGTGTTCATAACGGCTTCTCACTTTCTGGAACGGTACAACTCCACCGTCACGCCTTCAAAATGAATATCAAACGGAGGGTGCGGTTTCGTCACCTTTACCGTTAAGGCATCTACCATAGTATAAGTGTCCAAAACGGAGGATGCAATATGCTCGGCTAACGCCTCGATTAATTTGAAGCTTTTTTGCTGGACAATTCCTTGGACGAGCTCATGAATCTCGGCATAATTTACCGTTTTCGACAGATCGTCGCCGGTTCCCGCCTCCCGCAAATCAAGCTCCAGCTCCAGATCGACGTAAAAACGCTGGCCCAGCTTGCGTTCTTCCGCGAACACCCCGTGGTATCCGTAGTATTCCATGCCCCGCAGCACCATTTTATCCATTCAGCATACTCCTTTTACTGGAAAATAAGCCGCCTTGAATATGCTCAAGGCAGACGTTCAAGCATAAACGATCGCATCGCACATTTGCACGGTCCGTTTGATCTCCTTGACGTCGTGAACGCGGACGATTTGACACCCTTGCGCGATGCCAAGCGCCACGGTGGCCGCGGTTCCGAGAACCACTTCGTCCACCGGCAAATCCAGGGCCGTGCGGATAAATTTTTTGCGTGAGGTGCCAAGCAGCATGGGATACCCCAACCGGATCAGTTCGTCCAGCGCCTGCATCACGCGCAAATTTTCCGTGTAATCCTTGGCAAACCCGATCCCCGGATCGAGAATGATGTTGTCGTCGCTGATCCCCGCATTACGGGCAAGCTGCACGCATTCCCGCAAATCCGCGGCGACATCCTGCAGCAGTTCGCGGTAATTCCGGTCGTGGCGGTTGTGCATCAAAATGACGGGGCAACCAAATTCCGCCGCCACCTGCGCCATTTGCCCGTCCGCTTTAAAGCCCCAAACGTCATTAATGATATGGGCCCCTGCCTGCAGCGCTTCCCGGGCCACTCCAGCTTTGTATGTATCCACGGAAAGCGGCACCTGCGGCATTTCGCGGTGAAGAGCTTCAATGACCGGAATGACCCGCTCAAGCTCTTCCTGCTCATCTACCGGTTCATGCCCCGGACGGGTGGATTCCCCGCCGATGTCGATCAAATCCGCCCCGTCCTCCACCATTTGGCGGGCATGCTTCAGAGCCAGGTCCACGCGATTATAACGGCCTCCGTCGGAAAAAGAATCCGGCGTCACGTTCAAGATCCCCATCACCAGCGTCCGTTCGCCCAGCGTAAGCTCTGCGCTTCCAAGCCGATAACTCCGATGATACAACGTAGGCTTCATGTAAAATTCCTCGCTTTCTGTCGATACTTGTCCAGCAGGCTTTGCGTGACCGGCCCGATTCGTCCGTTCCCGACCTTCACCGCGGGTATTCCAGGGCTAACGAGCTCCGTCACGGGGACGATTTCCTGAATCGAGTTGGTCACAAAAACCTCGTCCGCCTCAAGCAGCCTGTCCCACGCGTAAAATCCCTCTTCCCGTTCAAGTCCGCCTTCCACTGTCAACTCCAGTACCACGGCGCGGGTAATTCCCGGTAGAATGCCCGTACCGATATCCGGTGTATATAATTTCCCATTTTGCACAAAAAATAAATTGCTGACGATCCCCTCCGCCAGCCAGCCTTCCGCCGTCAAAAGCAGCCCTTCTCCCGGGGCGGCGTTATGCGGCGCAAAAGCAGAAGCTCCCGCCTCCCGTTCCAGGCGCGTAAGCTCGCGTTTGGCCAATACGTTGTTCATATAATGCAGCGATTTAAAGCGGACCTCGCCTTCCGGCGTGTTCCGCCGCGTCCCGAGCCGCCAGAGCGGCTTGCCGGCGGAATACAGCGATGCCGGCGGTTCGGGGAGCGGCTTGACATAGATAATCGCCGCCGGCTCCCCGTAGTCGCCGGACGGCAGCCCCAGCGGCCCTTCCCCGGCCGTAACCGTAACCCGGATGTACCCTTCGGTCAATCCGTTCAGCTCGAGCAGCTCGGCGATTTGCCTGCGAATGCAGCCTGCGCCTGATGCTCCGGATACGAGGTCCAAGCGGATGCCCAGCGCCTCGCACCCCGCCCGCAGCCGCCCCAAATGCCGCTCCAGCAAAAAAGGCCGGCCGCCATACGTCCGGAACGTCTCGAACAGGCCGATACCGTACATGAAGCCGTGATCCATCACGGATATCACGGCTTCGGCGGCTGGGGTAGGCACTCCGTTAACCCCGATGTAGTTCATGCTTGCGCTTCCGCCTTCCGGCTTAAGAAATTGCGAAGCATTTGATGGCCGTGCTCGGTAATGATCGATTCCGGGTGGAATTGAACCCCCTCGACGGCATATTCCTTGTGGCGCAACCCCATAATTTCGCCTTCCTCCGTCTCGGCTGTGATCTCCAGGCAATCCGGGAGACTCTCGCGCTCGACGATCAGCGAATGGTAACGGGTTGCGGTAAACGGCGACGGCAGCCCGGCAAACACCGACTCCCCGCGATGATAAATCGGGGACGTCTTGCCGTGCATCAGCCGCTCGGCGCGGATCACCTTCCCGCCGAAAGCCTGGCCGATCGCCTGATGGCCCAAGCAAACGCCGAAAATCGGAATTACGCCTTTGAAGCGTTCGATCAAATCGAGCGTAATTCCGGCTTCGTTAGGCGTGCAGGGCCCCGGTGAAATCAATATATGATCCGGCTGCAAAGCCTCGATACCCGCAAGATCGATTTCGTCGTTGCGGCGGACAGTCACTTCCTCGCCAAGCTCGCCTAAATACTGTACTAGGTTATACGTAAAAGAATCATAGTTGTCGATAACCAATATCATGTCTCATCTCATCTCCTGTCCCCAGCTTTTGCCCGGACGGTTCTCGCTTCTGCGAACCGCCAAAGCGACCGCTTTGGCTTTATTATGGCATTCCCTAAACTCCCGATACGGAACCGAATCGATCACGATGCCGGCTCCTGCCTGAATATAACCTACGCCGTCCTTCACGACCAGCGTACGTATAATAATATTTAATTCCATATTCCCGTTATAGTCAATCCATCCCATGGCTCCGGTGTAAGGACCGCGGGTGACCGGCTCGAGCTCCTCGATGATCTCCATCGTCCGCACCTTGGGAGCTCCGGTGATCGTCCCCCCGGGAAAGACGGCCGCAATCACGTCATAAACCGTCTTGCCGGGCGCAAGCCGCGCCTCTACCTCGGATACCAGGTGCATCACATGCGAATAGCGTTCGATGGCGAACAGCTCGCTGGCCAGGACCGAACCGTAATCGGCGACGCGCCCCAAATCGTTGCGCAGCAGATCGACGAGCATGATATGCTCGGCCTGTTCTTTTTCATTCGTGAGCAGTTCTTCCTCCATTTTCCGGTCCTCTTCCGGCGTTCGCCCGCGCCGCCTCGTTCCGGCAATCGGCCGGGTGCTCGCCTTCCCTTGCTCGACCTTGACCAGCAGCTCCGGTGAAGCGGAGACAAGCTGAAAATCCGGAAACCGGAGCATTCCCATATACGGGGAAGGGTTCACGCGCCGCAGCTGCTCATACACTCCCTCAGGCGTCCCCTGCAGGGGGAACGCATGCCGAAGGGACAAATTCACCTGAAACACATCGCCCGCCGCGATGTAATCCTGTACCCGCATCACGGCGGCCTCAAAAGCCTCCTGCGTCATGGACGCCCCGGCTGCCCCCAAATCGGCCTCGAGCGGGTCCGGGCCGGGTTGTGCGCCAACAGGCTGCACTCCGTCTGGCTGTGTGTTGGCTGGCTGTGCGTTGGCTGGCTGTGCGTTGGCTGGCTGTGCGTTGGCAGGTTGTGCATTAGCGAGCTGTGCGCCAACAGTTTGTACGCTAGAGGTTTGATCCCCGCCGTGTTTTCCGCTCCCATCACCGCCTGCTCGTCCCGTAGCCGCAGCCTCGGCACGCTCAGCACCAAGCTGGACAATCTCCGCCCAACGCCGCTCCATTTGCTCCGCTCGCCGTTTCGCCTCTTTGTACAGAACCGCCAGTTCGGCATCTCTGGCTCTCATGCCCTCATCGGCTGTTTGAGCCGCCCCCCGTTCTCTCGGCAGACCTCCAATCCCCGGACACGCACGATGAACGACACAGTAAACGTCGCCCAGCTCCTGATCGATAACCCAAAGCTCCTCCACACGCATCCAGACGTAATCATCGAGGCCCAGATCATCCTTGGCCAGCCGGGGCAGCCGCTCCAGCGAGCGGACGACATCGTAGGCAAAGAAGCCGACGGCTCCGCCGCAGAATTTGGGCAGCCCGGGCAGCACCGGCGACCGGTATGGAGCCATCCAGGCCTGCAGCAACTCCAGCGGTTTGCCCTGAAGCTTAATCTCAACTGTTCCGGAGGCTATTGCCCCGAATTCCATAGTCCCTGATGCCATAGAATCGGATGCCATAGACCTGGATGCCATAGTTCCAGAACCCATATCAAGAACGACGGCCTCCTCACCTTTGCCGCGAATGACCGAAACCGGCTCCAGTCCGAGAAACGTGTACCGCCCCCCTTTGGCGCTCTCCAACACAAATGAATACGGATTGGCCCCCTTCCAGGCCTCTGCCCAATCCTCCGGCAGCATCACCGCGCCCGCTTTGACCTTCCTGGCATACGGCAGCAGCGTCCACGTTCCTTCCGCGGCCCAAGCCCTCCACTGCTCCCATGTCGTTGTCGTATCTGTCATCAGCCGCCAATTCCTCCAGAACAAATTGCGTTTATTGGTAGCTAGTATACTAAAGAACCGTTGCAATTTTAAATATATTTGCAAAAAATTAATTCCAGCGAAAAACATAAGGACAAAAAAGGTCGTTATTCCGGCGAGTTTCCCTATTGAACAAGAAATAAAGGAAATTTATGCCGCTATTTTCTCGAATCGCAGGAAAACACCCCCGATCTCCATCATTCACGGGAAAATAAGTAAAAAAAGTTCCGCTAATGGGGATAAACAACCTCATATCCGGATAATAAGACCATAAAGTTCCGCTATTTTTGAAGGACGACTACCGGTAGCGGGGGTTGAGACGACGGACAGTTGATCCAATACCGGCCGTCAACCGCCGATTTTTTAGGATAGGTTTCTATTTGCGAAAAAAATACCCCGCCCCGTCCCTTCAAGGACGGCCGCGGGGCACTTATGAGCTGCAAGCGGAGCTTTACGCTTCAAAGTTGTAAAGCGGTGTGCTGAGATAACGTTCGCCGTTGCTTGGAATGATGGCGACGACGCGTTTGCCTTTGCCCAGCTGTTTGGCCACTTTCAGCGCGGCGAATACCGCTGCGCCGGAAGAAATACCGGACAGGATGCCTTCCTCCTTCGCCACGATGCGCGCTTGCTCGAACGCTTCCTCATTTTCGACATGAATGATTTCATCATAAATTTCCCGGTTCAAAATTTCCGGAACGAAGTTGGCGCCCAGCCCTTGAATTTTGTGAGGGCCCGGTTTGCCGCCCGACAAAATCGGGGATGCCGCCGGTTCCACCGCGTAAATTTTTACATCGGGGAAACGTTTCTTCAGCACTTCACCGGCGCCGCTGATCGTCCCGCCCGTACCGATCCCGGCTACGAACGCGTCCAGGCGGCCGTCCAGCGATTCGATCGCTTCGACGATTTCCGGACCGGTCGTTTCGCGGTGGATTTTCACGTTCGCCTGGTTTCTGAATTGATCCGCCAGGAAGTAGTCCGGATTAGCTGCCAGCAGCTCCTCCGCTTTCTTCACCGCACCGTTCATCCCTTCGGCTCCCGGCGTGAGCACCAGCTCGGCGCCATAAGCGCGCAGCAGATTGCGGCGTTCAAGGCTCATCGTTTCCGGCATCACGATAACGGCTTTATATCCTTTAGCGGCGGCTACCATCGCCAGCCCGATCCCGGTATTGCCGCTCGTCGCTTCAATAATCGTACCGCCCGGCTTCAGCTTGCCCGCCTTTTCCGCTTCCTCCACAATGCTTAACGCAATCCGGTCCTTAACGCTGGAGCCCGGGTTTTGGTATTCCAGCTTCACGTAGATTTCCGCGCTGTCTTCCGGAACGACCCGATTCAACCTGACCAGCGGCGTATCGCCAATCAGCTCCGTTACATTGTTTACGACCTTTGCCATATTCAATATCCTCCCTTTTGGATAAAAAAATAACCCTAATCATGTCGTGATGTGACGCACCCGATGTCACGATGCCTAATGTCATGCTGCGTGCTGCGCCTAATGAAAGCCGGCCCGAATCTATAGGATACGCTGATCCATCCGCTTTCATTTATTTCCGAGTAAATAAGTTGGTTTTATTACTATTATCTTAACAATCCCGACCGGTGTTGTCAAGAAAGTCACAAAAAATACTTTGCTTTCCCGGGCATTTTGGCCCAGGTCCGCAAAGTATTCCATCGTATGATTAGAGGATATACCGTTATTTCTCCGTTTGGGCGATTAGATGATCAAGATCCTGCGGGGTGAAATGATACACCTCGTTGCAAAAATCGCACACCACCTCGGCATCCTTCCCCTCGTCCCGCAGCCCCGCCAATTCGTCTTTTCCCAAGCTGATCAGCGTACTCTCCACTCTTTCCCGGGAACAGCTGCAAGAGAACACAATATCCATCTCCTCCAGCACCTTGAAATCGGGCACGAGCCGGCGCAGCAGCTCCTCCAGCTCCAGCCCTTCATCCAGCAGCTTCGTCACCGGCGGAAGCTGGCCCACGGCCTGCTCGATCGCATCGATTTCCCGGTCGGTTAAACCCGGCAGCAGCTGAATGATAAAACCTCCCGCCACAATGACGGAATTGTCGACGTCGACCAGAACGCCCAGACCGACGGCGGAAGGAGTTTGCTCCGATACGGCAAAATAATATGTAAAATCCTCGCCGAGCTCGCCGGAAATCAGCGGAACGCTCCCTCTATACGGCTCTTTGAGCCCCAAGTCCTTCGTTACGTTGATAAAGCCGGTCGTGCCGACTACGCCCCGTACATCAAGCTTGCCCTGGCTGTTGCTGGGCAAATGCACGTGCGGGTTTTTCACGTAGCCGCGAACTTCCCCCTTGGCGTTGGCATCGACCACGATCGGTCCGATCGGCCCGTCGCCCTTGACCTGAATGGTCAGCTTCTCCTCGCCTTTCAGCATGGCGCCCATCATCGCCCCCGCCGTCAGCGTTCGTCCGAAGGCTGCCGTCGCGGTCGGATACGTATCGTGCCGGCGGCGAAGCTCCTCCACGAGCCGCGTCGTCCGCACGGCAAACGCACGGACTTTGCCGTCCAGGGCGATGCCGCGGATTAGCCGGTCCTGCTTCTCATTTTGATCCATTTAACGAAAGCCCCCTTTCGACTAAGTATACCCACCACGGGGTTATTGATTTCGCTCGTAAATAATCCGCAGCCCCTCCAGGGTCAGCCTCGGATTCACCTCTTCAATCGAGCGCGTCTCGCTTGCGATCAATTCGGCCAGCCCGCCGGTCGCAACGACCTTCGGTTTGACGCCCATTTCGCCCGCGATCCGCTCCACGATGCCGTCCACCTGACCGGCGTACCCAAAAATAATCCCCGCCTGCATCGCGTTCACCGTGTTGCGGCCGATCACTTTTTTCGGCTTCTCCAGCTCGATGCGCGGCAGCTTGGAAGCCCGCTGGTAAAGCGCCTCGGTCGCAATGCCGATGCCCGGCACGATCGCGCCGCCCAGGTAGTTGCCCTGGGCATCGATGCAGTCGAACGTCGTGGCCGTGCCGAAATCGACGACGACAAGCGGCCCGCCGTATTGCTCAATCGCGGCCACCGCATTGACGATCCGGTCCGCGCCGACCTCGCGCGGATTTTCGTAGCGCAGGTTAAGGCCGGATTTGATCCCCGGCCCAACGACCAGCGGTTTGCGCCGCAAATATTTCTCGCACAGCTCCTCCAGCACATGCATCAATGGCGGCACCACCGAAGAAATGATCACCCCTTCGATGTCTTGCACCTGGATACGGGACATTTGAAACAGGTTGTAAATCAGCACCCCGTATTCGTCCACCGTCGCCTGCCGGTTCGTGCCGATCCGGAAATGATGGAGCAGCTCCCGTCCCCTGTAAATCCCGAGTACGATATTCGTATTGCCCACGTCGACGACAAGGAACATTTGCTTACCCCTCCTTTTTGCCGTTTAAGTCCAGACTGATGTCCAGGCTTTCAAAAGAATACGTCAGCCGCCCGACGGAAATGATGTCTACCCCGCTCTCGGCGATGCCGCAGATCGTCTCCAGCGACACGTTGCCCGAAGCTTCCGTCTTCACATGCGGCGCCTGCGCTTTAATTCG
Organism: Paenibacillus oralis; assembly: GCF_003863965.1. Classification (GTDB taxonomy): domain Bacteria; phylum Bacillota; class Bacilli; order Paenibacillales; family Paenibacillaceae; genus Fontibacillus; species Fontibacillus oralis. The sequence goes on along the minus strand of NZ_RRCN01000001.1, from coordinate 1,941,783 downwards.
CTTCACCGCTTCCTTCATCAGCTCCGGCGGCATATTGTCGAGCATGATGATATCCGCTCCGGCCTGCAGCGCTTCTTCCACCTGCTCCAGGCTTTCCGTCTCCACCTCGATCGTCATCGTATGCGGAATGCCCGCGCGGGCGCGGCTGACCGCCTGGGCGATGCCGCCCGCCCCCTTGATGTGATTGTCCTTGATCATGACGGCGTCGTACAGCCCGAAACGGTGGTTCGAACCGCCGCCGATACGTACGGCGTATTTCTCCAGCATCCGGTGGCCTGGCGTCGTTTTCCGCGTATCCACCAGTCGGGCCGGGAGCCCCCCAAGCGCATCGACGAACGTTTTCGTCCGCGTCGCAATGCCCGACAAGCGCTGCAGCAAATTCAAAGCAAGCCGCTCCCCGGTCAAAATGCTGTGCGTGCTGCCCTCTACTTCGGCCAATACGGTTCCTTTTGTCACGAACTGTCCGTCTTGGACATGCGCCGTAAACTGAAGGATCGGATCCACCGCCTCAAACACGAGTTGAGCCACCGGCATCCCGGCGATCACGCCATCCTGTTTGGCATGGATGATCCCTTTCGACTCATGCCCGGGCGGAATCGTCATGGCGGTCGTCACGTCCCCGGACCCGACGTCTTCTCTTAGCCAGCCCCGGATCGAATCGATCAGCCCTTCGTTATATCCGTTAAACATCATCGTTTGCTTCCTCCAACATTCCTTTTTCCCGCTGACACAAAAGATGCTTGCGCCATTCCCCGTCGCTGCGCTCCGGAAAATCTTCGCGGTAATGGCCGCCCCGGCTTTCCTCGCGGGCCAGCGCCGAGCGCATTACGAGGAACGCACAGGTCAGCATATTGGCGTATTCCCACTGTTCGCGCGTATCCAGCGCCTGGCTAAAAATCGCCTCAAGACGCTGCAGCTCCTCGAGCCCTTGCGTCAAACCGGCCGCCGTCCGGCGCAGTCCCGCGCGGCGCACCATGACTTTTTGCAGCTCCAGACGGCGCTCCGCGACCGAAGGCGCATCGGCGGCCTGGCGATTCTCCCGGTAGGCGATGCCTTCGCCGGTTTGGCCCAGCGGCGGCAGCTCCCGGATCCGCTTGATGATCCGCCGGCCGAACACAACCGCTTCGGAAAGCGAATTGCTGGCAAGCCGGTTCGCGCCGTGAACCCCGGTCGACGACACTTCGCCGCAAGCAAACAGGCGGTATACGCTCGTTTCGCCGTGGTGGCCGGTCCGGACGCCTCCCATCATATAATGCGCAGCCGGCGCAACCGGAATCCAGTCGGCCGTCAAATCAAGCCCATAGCCGATGCAGGTTTCGTAAATCGTCGGGAACCGGCGTTTGACCGTTTCCGGATTCTCGTGCGTAATGTCCAAATAGACGAAATTAGCGCCGCCCGCTTCCATTTCGCTGACGATCGCCCGGGCCACGATATCGCGCGGAGCCAATTCCAGCAGCTCATGATATTTGCTCATGAAGCGCTCGCCTTTGATATTCCGCAGCACCGCTCCTTCTCCCCGCACGGCCTCGGAGATCAGAAAACGGGGAGCTCCGGGGTAACAAAGGGACGTCGGATGGAACTGAATGAACTCCATATCGCGAATGACCGCTCCCGCGCGGTAAGCCATCGCAACGCCGTCGCCCGTGGCGATCTCCGGGTTGGTGGTGTACCGGTAAAGCTGCCCCGCTCCGCCCGAGCACAGGATGGTGGCGTTCCCCCGCAGGAAAATCCGCTCTCCGTCAGGGCGCTGTACCAGCGCGCCCAGACATTCGTTGTTTTCGGTAATCAAATCGATCACGTAATGATTATCCCATATTTCGAGGTTCGGATGAACCGCGGTCTGCTCCGATAGCGCCCGCGCGATCTCGTAGCCGGTGGCATCCCCGCCCGCGTGCAAAATCCGGCGGTGGCTGTGCGCCCCTTCTTTTGTCAACGCCAGTTCGCCGTTCTCGACATCAAACGTTGTGCCCAGCTTCATCAGCTCTTTGACGGCGTCCGGCCCTTCATGGACCAAGATGTTCACCGCTTCCGAGGAGCACAGGCCCGCGCCGGCGAGCAGCGTATCCTCAAGGTGGGAGGCCGGAGAATCGTCTTCGGAAATGACCGCCGCAATCCCGCCTTGCGCATATCTCGTGTTGCTTTCCAGCAGCGCTTTTTTGGTAATCATGATTACGCGCGATTTTTCACTTGCCTTAATGGCGGTAAACAGGCCGGCGATGCCCGAACCGATGACGATCACATCCGTATCGACAATCGGGAGCTTAGCCAACGCAAAATCAACCAAATATTGTGGTATCACAGTCGTCACCTGTCTTGAACAAGAGAGTAGCGCATGCTACTTGACCTGTAACATGCGCTCTAAAGAAAGTCTCGCTTTGTCGGCAACGACGGGCGGTACGTAAATCTGCGGCTGCATCGTTTCCAGACATTTGACCAGTTTTTTCAGATTATTGACTTTCATATTCGGACAAACGAGAAACTTGGTGGCAAAATGGAACGTTTTATCCGGGCTGTCTTTGCGCAATTGATACCCGGTTCCGTCCTCGGTCCCTACGATGAATTCTTGGGCCGGCGAGTTTTTGCAGTGGTCCAAAATCGCTGTCGTGCTGCCCACGAAATCGCCCATCTCCACCACTTCCGGACGGCATTCCGGGTGCACGACAAACTCGGCGTTCGGGTATTTGGCCTTCATCTCCACCACGTCTTTGACCGTCAGCATGTCGTGCGTATTGCAGTAGCCTTCCCAGATGATCAGCTTCTTGTCGGTATGCTGCTGGACGTAATGGCCGAGGTTTTTGTCCGGCACCCAGATGATTTCGTCGGCATCAACCGAATTGATGACCTTCACCGCGTTGGACGAAGTGCAGCAGATATCCGTTTCCGCCTTGATTTCCGCCGAGGAATTGATGTACGTCACCACTTTGGCATTCGGATGCTGCGCTTTCAGCTTCCGCAATCCATCGACGTTCACCATATCGGCCATCGGGCATCCCGCCCGCTCGTCGGGGATCAGCACCGTTTTGTCCGGCGCCAAAATCTTTGCGCTCTCACCCATAAAATGCACCCCGCAGAACACGATCGTTTCCGCGTCCGTTGAAGCTGCCTTTTGGGCCAACAAAAAGGAATCGCCACGGAAGTCGGCGACCTCTTGAATTTCATCGCGTTGATAATAATGGGCAAGTATAATTGCATTCCGTTCCTTCTTGAGCTGGAACAGCCTTTCCTTCAGCTCCCGGTTCATTTCCGCTTTCCGCTCCAGCGCTAGAGCCTCCACCCGATTTCCTCCCCCTAGAACGTATCAAATTTCACACGGTGTTTACCAACTAATTTACACAAGCTGAAAGACGCTGTCAATGAGGCAGAGCGCCAAGCATAACGCCGAATCCCAGCGATTTATAAGGCAAATCCACCGTTAAAGGGAAGATTCGTTAAAATTTTAATTTTAAAAAACCCCCGGGAAACCTTACGTTTCCCAGGGGTTATGTGCGTAATGGTAAGTTTACACGGTTGGCGTGTTTCCGCCGTTGTTGCCGCCGTTACTCCCATCGCCTTTATCGTCCTCACCGGCATCGGATTTGCCCGGCGTATCGCTGACGGTGCCTTGCGGCGCATCAACGACCGGATCGTTGGTGCGATCGTTCGCCGTACCGCTCGGCACATCGTTCGGGATATCCCCGATCGGGCCGGACGGCGCCGGATCCTCGGTTTTGCCTTGGATGCGGACGCGGACATCTCCGATATTGTCGACGGTCGCTTCGCCCGGCTCCGCAGAACCGCTGCCATTGCCGCCGTCTCCACCGGTTCCGTCCAGCGAGCCGGTTTCGATCAGCTGCTTGATTTGATCAAGCTCCAGCGTTTCCACCTCAAGCAGCGTTTCCGCCACAAGGCGAACCTCACGCTCATGCTCGATCAGCAGCTTTCTGCATCGTTCATACGATTCGTTGATGAAGCGCTGCATCTCCTGATCGATTTCGTAAGCGATCTGATCGCTGTAGTTCTGCTCGTGCCCGATATCGCGGCCCAGGAACACCTGGCCCTGCGACGTGCCGAACTGCATCGGGCCGAGCTTCTCGCTCATCCCGTATTCGACGATCATGCTGCGCACGATGCTCGTCGCCTGCTGGAAGTCGCTGTATGCTCCGGTGCCGATTTCGCCGATGTATATCTCCTCGGATACACGTCCGCCAAGCAAACCGGTGACTTTATCCAGCAGCTCGTTTTTCGTAACGAGCATCCGGTCTTCCTTCGGCAGCATAATGACGTAACCGCCGGCGCGGCCGCGCGGAACAATCGTCACTTTGTGGACCATATCGGCATGTTCCAAATAATAACCGACGATTGTATGCCCCGCTTCGTGGAAAGCGACGATCCGTTTCTCGCGGTCGCTGATCACGCGGCTGCGTTTCTCCGTACCGACGATGACGCGGTCGATCGCTTCGTCCACTTCGCGCATGGAAATATCTTTGCGGTTCCGCCGTGCCGCAAGGAGCGCCGCTTCGTTCAGCAGGTTCTCCAAATCGGCCCCGGTGAACCCGGTCGTGCGTTTGGCGATGACGTCCAGCTTGACGTCCTTGGTCAGCGGTTTGTTGCGGGCATGCACGCGCAGTACCGCTTCGCGGCCTTTGACGTCCGGACGGTCGACCGTAATTTGCCGGTCAAAACGCCCCGGCCGCAGCAAAGCCGGATCAAGAATATCGGCGCGGTTCGTGGCCGCGATGATAATGATGCCTTCATTGCCCCCGAAGCCGTCCATTTCCACGAGCAATTGGTTCAGCGTCTGCTCGCGTTCGTCATGCCCGCCGCCGAGACCGGCGCCGCGCTGACGGCCCACCGCGTCGATTTCGTCGATAAAGATGATACACGGTGCGTTTTTCTTGGCGTTTTCAAACAAATCGCGCACGCGGGACGCCCCGACCCCAACGAACATTTCCACGAAATCGGAACCGGAAATGCTGAAAAACGGAACGCCGGCCTCGCCGGCTACCGCGCGAGCAAGCAAAGTTTTACCGGTACCTGGAGGGCCCACGAGCAAAACGCCTTTCGGAATCCGCGCGCCCACGGCGGAAAATTTCCGCGGATCCTTCAAAAAATCAACGACTTCAACAAGTTCTTGTTTCTCTTCGTCTGCCCCCGCCACGTCCTCGAATGTGACCTTTTTCTTCTCTTCATTATAGAGACGGGCCCGGCTCTTGCCAAAGTTCATCACTTTGCCGCCGCCGCCCTGCGCCTGGTTAAACAGGAAGAAGAACAAAATGAACATGATCGCAAGCGGTACGATGGAAGTCAGGAAGGTGACCCAGATGCTTTCGCCCCGCATCTTCTCCCACTTCACTTCAAAACCCTTCTGCTCGCTCAGGTCCGTAATTTCCTTCAGGACGTTCGTGTCGTAAGGAATATAGAGAGAGAAGTTCTTCGTCTTTTCGTTCCCGACGTCATCTCTATACTTACCGGTTATCAGATAAGCGTAACCGTCGAATTTACCGGTGATTTCAGCAACCTTGTCATTCTTGAGCTGCTGGCGCAATTCCGTATAACTAGGGGTGACGGTTGCTTCTTGTCCGCCGTTGAGGAATTGGACGATGCCCACCACGACTAAGAAAAGTATCAAATAAAAACCAGAATTCCGGATGAACCGACTCATCCCCTACCTCCTCTCAGAACCTTAAGTTATTTTACCATAGCCGCACACGCCATTTCAAAAATCAGGCGAGGTGGTCTTTCGTCCAAAACGGGACGACGAAATCAACTGGTGTAAATTTCCGGCTTCAGTACTCCGATGTATGGGAGGTTGCGGTATTTCTCGGCATAGTCCAGACCGTATCCCACAACAAAAGCGTCCGGCAGAACAAATCCCGATAAATCAGCTTCCAATTTCACCGTACGCCGCGCGGGTTTGTCAAACAGCGTAACGATTTTCACCGATTTCACTTTCCGCCGTTCCAGCACATCGATCAAATAACTGAGCGTCAGCCCGCTGTCGATAATATCCTCCACGATCAGGATATCCCGCCCTTCGACGGAGTTATCCAAATCCTTGATGATTTTCACTTCACCGGAAGAACGGGTCGAAGCGCCGTAGCTGGAAACCGCCATAAAATCGAGTTCGATCGGCACGGTAATTTCCTTCACCAGATCCGCCATAAAAATAAAGGCCCCTTTAAGTATACAGATCACAAGGGGATTACGTCCCTCATACTCTGCGCTAAGCTGTTTTCCCAGCTCCTTGACCTTGGCTTCGATCTGTTCCCGGGTAATCAATATTTCCTGAATATCGTTCTGCAAAATAAGTAAACCTCCTACGTTATACTATGAATGCCGGTCTTTCGCTAAACCTTAAGGAGCCGCCCGGTTTGCCGATTTAATCCCAAATCATGTGCAACGCCACGGACGTGTGCCGGCTCACTGCGGCATGCGCGGAACGGCGAACGCCGGGAATCCATAATATCCGGCCATCGGCATCCGTCACCAGCGGGATGCGGGAGCGAAGGGATGGAGGTATTTTCTCGTCGATGAAAATATCTTTTACCTTTTTGCTACCGTTTAGTCCCATGACTTTCATCGCGTCTCCCGGGAGCCGGGAACGCACTGTAAGCGGACAGACCAGCTCATCCGCGTCAAATAAGGCTTCATCGTTGCTCGCTGCCTTTGCAATAGCGGTATCCATGCCGGCCGGCAGCCGCGTGATCCGCAAAGTCCGGCCCGCGCCCGGAATCGTCACTTCCGCAGGGAATTGCTCCACTGAATATGTATAGTGAGGAATCTGACTTTCCGCAGCAACGGAGACAAAACGGATCGTGCCGTACTCGCGCATGGCCCGCCAGCCGCCGCCAAGATCAAGGCTCCATGTCGTGGGCCGGTCCTGAACCGCCCCGGTACGAACCGCTTCAATCTTGATAAAATCGCTTTCTTCCGTGCTTAAAGGCAGATAATTTAATATTAGTTTAATCAACCTCCGTTGTAAAGCGACATGTAAAGAGGCAAAAGGCGCAATTTCGAACAATGCCCCTCCTTGGTCCGCACGGACGATTTCAGCGTAAGCCTTGGACGATTCCCGGGCCAAAAAATCATCCTCAGCCCCGGCCACCTCGGCCAGCCGGTTCAGCGATACCGCCAACTGATCATTATATTGCCCCAAAAAAGGCAACACATCCAGTCTAAGCGAATTTCGCGTATATTCCGTAGACAGGTTGCTGCTATCGGTCATGTATGGGATGCCGGATTCCTCGCAAGCCCGGAGCAAATCCGTCTTGTATATACGCAGCAGCGGGCGGATGAGTTCCACATTTTTTTCCCGGCGCTTGAACCGCATTCCCGCCAGCCCCGAAGGACCGCTCCCCCGCAGCAAACGCATGAGGACCGTCTCCGCCTGATCGTCGGCATGGTGGCCCAAAGCTATCGATGCCGCCTCGTGCCGCACCGCGGTGCGCCGCAGGAACTCGTATCTTTTTTCCCGCGCCGCCAGCTCCAGGCCTTTACCCGATTCCTTCATATAAGTAAGCACGTCGGCATAGCCGAGTTCAAACGGGACGTCAAGCCTCGCCGCCAGCTCCCGGACGAAATCCGCATCGCGGTCCGCTTCGCTCCCGCGCAGGCCGTGGTTCAAGTGGGCGCAAATCAGTTCCAGCCCCTCGCCGGCCGCAATTTCTTTCATTATATGTAAAAGAACCGTCGAATCCACTCCTCCGGACACGGCCACGACGATCCGGTCCCCGCGGGACCACAGCCGCTCTTGCCGCCCGGTGCGCGAAGCGAGCTCCACCAGGCGATGCAACGTTTGTTCTTTCATATGAACTCCTTCTCCCATCAAAACCGCAGCGTTAAATATAACGCGCAAGCCAGCAGAGTCAGCGACACGGCAAACGCGCCCACAATCCAGCGGGGCGTGGACGGCCTCGACTTCCGCCTGGGGCTGAAATTCGCCGAGACCAGCTCTTTCCATTCCCGGCACGCCTCCTGCGTATCCGTAAACTCGCCGTTAATCGCCTTTTGCAGCCAACCGCGATATGAGGCCAGCGCCGGCGTTTGGTTGACGATGGCCAGCAGATCGTGGCGGCTGCGCGTTTGCGGCAGCTGGATGGCCGCTTTTTTGAGCGGCTGCTCGGCCAGCAGGTGGATGCATACGACGGCAAACGAAAACAGGTCGTACCCCGGATCCGCGGACCGGCTCCCCGCATCCCAAAAGCCGCGGTCATACCACTCGGTAAACTGCTTGATGCTGTGGCCAGTGGCGGTCACGCCGCCGTAATCGATCAGCTCCACCTCGCCGTAGGCGGCGACCAGGACGTTTTCCGGCTTCAGATCGCCAAACACCCACCCCGACCCATGCAGACGCCGCAGCTGCTGCAGCAGATTGTAACCGGCGACGTCCAGCCACCGGCTCCCCCGGCGCGCCAGAAAAGCGCTGAGCGGCTCTCCCTGCACATACCGCATCACGTAGAACGGAATCTCCCTGCCCCGGTAAGCAAAGTCATCGACCTCAACCAAATAAGCGAGATCCACCTCTGCAGCCCCTCTCCGCCGCCGCTGGCGCTGCAGCGCTTTCAGCACATTGATTTCCGATTGGATGTCCAGCGTGTCGAAGCCCAGCTTCAGCGCGTACAATTTCGCGTTTTTCTCCTGCTTCACCAGGTATACGACGCCGTTGGCCCCTTTACCCAGCAAACGCTGGACCACATAGCGGCCGCCCTTCCAGCGGCCGCTGATGCGCGTCCCTTGCGGCAGATTCAGTTTAAACGACGTAGTCTCCGAGAATTCCATCTCTTCCATCCGTCTCCTCGCGCCAAGACTTTCCATGTCCATCCAGTGTACCATATCGCATGAAATCCATCACCTTCAAGATCGCCGGACCGGTTGGCGTAGCTCCCCGCATGACGAGACGCTGGAAAATCGACCTTGCCGTCCCCAAATCGCCGGTCCAATCCACGTCAAGAACAGCATCCTCTCCGCTGTGCGCCCCCGGAAAATGAAAAACCGCCAGCTTGCTTTCCCCTTTTCTGGCGCCCAGGCTGAGCATCATATCGCGAATCGCCTCTTCCACCGCGCGCAGCTTCGGCTTCATGCTGGCGCTGGCGTCGATTAGCAAAGCGACCTGCAGCGGACTGCTCTCGCTAAGCTCGTCGATCACCTCGACGACCTGCGAACGCGTCTCCGGCGGCAAATCGCCCACCGTTTGATCTCCGAGAATTTGGCGAATCTCCTTATTGACCGCCTGCTGGATCGTCTGCACCACCGTTTTTCGCGTCATCATCTGCATCGTTTGCGCCAGATTTTCCGTGCCGACAATCCGGCTCATGCCCCCGCCGGCCTTGGCGATTTCGGCGATCTCCACGCTGCCGAGCTCCCCGATCGTCCCGTAATCCACAATCCCGACAACATTGACGGTGATCCCTTCCTGCTTGGCCAGCGCCGCCGCCATCACCGGACTTTCCCCCACATTGGAGCACCCGTCGGTTATCAGCATAATCTGTTTCATTCCTTATCCCGCCTTCCAAGTTATATAAGTTGAACTGTTGATTGTACGGATCAGGGCAGCCGTGTGAAATGTTCTTACGATCGCTGTTGTTCGCGGATTTCTATGATTTTATTGATTCCAACAAGGAAGAAATCCGCTCGCAAAGGCGACCAAGCATATGCTTCCGATGCAGCTTTCTTACAGAAAGCTTTGAGTTTCTTCAGAATCATTTCACCTAGGTTCAATATTCTAAAATGCGTACTCTTTTAGAATATTGAACACTCTTGCCTAACTTCCGCATTACTTTAGTTCAACTTATATAGATTCATAGTCTTTCTTTCTAGCATTTCCAGAGAGACGGAAGTATAAACTGCAAGGAAAAGACAGGGCGGCGGGGGAGTAGAGGAATCTGGAGGCTAAAGGACCTCAGAGACCTTATTTGCGGAAAAACGGAGGTTTGAAAAATGTAACGGACACAGATGACCTTATTTACCTCAAATCGGCCCGGATGCACTGGTTTTGAGCCAAATAGAGTCACCTGAGTCCGTTAGGCTGGGAAATACCCGGGAAATGGGCGGATAAGGTCGCTGGTGTACGTTAGAGCAGAGTCCACAGATTGGAAAGAGCCGAGGCACTTGGTGCTTCGGCTCAGGAAAGAAGGGAAAGGGTTCACGGAGTAGAACTGAAGCGGGCAAATGGGTATGAGGCTGACTCCAAGTTCTGGTTTGGACTTGTACAACCTTACCGAGACATAAACTCCCCCTCATCAGACCAGATGGCAAGCCACAAAGTGTCCCCCGCCCGCATCGCGGAATTCCGGGACGCGCTCCTTGCATTCGGCGGCGGCAAACGGGCAGCGCGTATGGAATTTGCAGCCGGAAGGCGGATTGGCCGGGCTCGGGATATCTCCTTTCAAAATGATCCGCTCCCGCTTTAACCTCGGGATGGGCAGCGGCACCGCGGACAGCAGCGCTTTGGTGTACGGGTGCAGCGGATGAAGGAACAATTCGTCCCGCGAGGCTGTTTCGACCAGGCCGCCAAGGTACATCACGCCGACCTGCGTGCAGAGATGCTCGACCACGCTCAAATCATGGGAAATGAACAGATACGTAAGTCCCCGGTTCTCCTGCAGCTTGCGGAACAGATTGATGATCTGCGCCTGAATCGACACGTCCAGAGCGGACACAGGCTCGTCGGCGATCATCAGCTCGGGATTCAGGATCAGCGCCCGGGCGATCCCGATCCGCTGGCGCTGCCCGCCGGAGAATTCGTGGGGATAGCGGTCGATATGATAGGAGGACAAGCCGCACGAAGCCAGCACCTCCAGCACGCGGTCGCGGATTTCCGCCTTGGGCAGCAGTCCGTGGTCGAGCAGCGCTTCCCCGATCGCGTCCCCCACCCGGATGCGCGGATTCAGCGAGCCGTACGGATCCTGGAAAATCATCTGCAGCTTCGGGCGCAGCCGGCGTAATTCGGCGTCCGGCAGGCCGTACAGGTCGGTGCCTTTGAACAGGATCTCGCCGCCCGTTTTCTCGGTGAGGCGGACGATGCTGCGGCCGACCGTGCTTTTGCCGCTGCCCGATTCCCCGACCAGGCCAAACGTTTCCCCGGCCCGGATGGTGATGCTGATGTCGTCCACCGCCTTGATCTGTCCGGCCGTCCGCTGCAATAGCCCCGTTTTCACCGGAAAATACTTCTTCAAATGCCGTACCTCCAGCAGCGGTTCAGCCATGACGCTCCCCCTCCTCATACAGCCAGCAGGCGGCTTTCTGCCCGTCTCCGACCCGCCCTAGCGCCGGTTCCTTCGTCCGGCAAACGTCCATGCAATGGGCGCAGCGGTCGTGAAAATAACACGATGGCTTTAGCTCCAGCAGGTTGGGCACCTGCCCTGGGATCGAAAACAGTTCATCCTGGCGCTGTCCCATAATCGGCTTGGACTTCAGCAGCCCTTGCGTGTACGGATGCTTGGGCGACTCGAACAGCCGGGTCACCTCGCCTTCCTCGACGATTTTTCCGGCATACATGACGACTACGTAGTCGGCCATTTCGGCCACGACGCCCAAATCGTGGGTGATCAGCAGGATCGCCATGTTCGATTCGGCCTTGATCTGCCGCAGCATATCGAGAATCTGCGCCTGGATCGTCACGTCGAGCGCCGTCGTCGGTTCATCGGCGATGAGCAGCTTCGGCGCGCAGGAGATCGCCATCGCGATCATGACCCGCTGCAGCATCCCGCCGCTCAGCTCATGCGGATAATTGTTCATAATCTGCCCGGGCCGGGATATGCCAACCTGCTCGATCAGCTCCACGGCGCGGCGGCGGGCTTCCTTCTTGCTCAGCTTCAGATGCAGGGCCATCGGCTCGATCATCTGCTCCCCGATCGTCAGGACCGGATTGAGCGAAGACATCGGCTCCTGAAAAATCATCGCGATCTCATGGCCCCGGATCGTTCGCAAATGGTGCTTGCCGAGGGACAGCAAATCGGTATCCCCGAATTTGATTTTCCCGCCGATTTCGACGCCGGCCCCTTGCAGCAGGCCCATAACCGACATCGCCGTCACGCTTTTGCCGCAGCCGGACTCGCCGACGATGCAGACGGTTTCCCCCTGCAATATCCGCAGGCTCACCTCGTCAACCGCCTTGATTCTTCCTTCTTCCGTCGTAAAATGCGCGCTCAAACGCTCTATCTCCAGCAAAGTTGACATCTGTCGTTCACCTACCTGTTCATTTTGGGGTCCAGCACGTCGCGCAGGCCGTCACCGAACAAATTGATGGCGATGACGGTAGCGAAAATGGACAACCCCGGCGGAATCCACAGCCAGGGATGCTGCTGGAAGTCGATCATATTGTTGGCGGCGTCGATCATGTTGCCCCAGGTGGGCGTCGGCGGCATGACGCCAAGCCCGAAGAAGCTCAGCACCGATTCGCTCAAAATCGCCCCGCCGATGTTCAGCGTCGCCATGACGATGATCAGCGGCACAAGGTTCGGCAGCAGGTGACGGATCAGCTTGCGCCGGTCGCGCAGCCCCAACACCACCGCCGCCTGCATAAATTCCCGCTCCCGCAGGCTGAGCATCTGGCCGCGGATCATCCGCGCCAGCCCCGGCCAGTTGACCAGGCTGAGCATCAGCATGACGATGTACATGCGGTAATCGGTTGGCACCTTCCATTCCGACAGCAGCGCCCCGGAGATGAACAGCAGCGGCAGGCCGGGGATCGTCAGCAGCAGGTCGGCCAGCCGCATGATGATTTGGTCGACGACGCCGCGGTAATACCCGGCGATGGCTCCGAGCAGCGTGCCGAGGAACACGGACAACACCATCGAGGCCAAACCGACGGTCAGCGAAATGCGCCCCGCCTGCAGCACCCGGGTAAGCACATCCCGGCCCAGCTTGTCGGTGCCCAGCCAATGCTGCCAGCTCGGCGGCTTGTTCATGAACGCCATGTTGATCTTGTTATCGGCGTAAGGCGAAAACAGCGGCCCTAAGAAACAGGCGGCAAACATGAAGGCGACGACGATGAAACCGGACACGGCCAGTTTATTGCGCAGCAGCCGGCGTAGCGATTGCCGCCACAGCGACGGCTTCTTGAACGCGGAAGCAGGCAAGGCCGCTTGGCTCGGCTGCGATATTTTTTTCTGGAATAAGGTCATTTCGCCTAGCCCCCTAATGCAACCGGACGCGCGGATCGGCGGCGCGGTACAGCAGATCCGACAGCAGCGTTCCGATGACGGTCAGAATCGCGATCAGCATCGTAAAGCCCATCAGCAGCGGATAATCCCTAAGCGAAAAAGAGGACATATACAGCTGCCCGATGCCCGGCCAGTTGAAAATCTTCTCAATGATCAGCGAACCGCCGAACAGGGCGGGCAGTTCGAAGCCGACCAGCGTGATCGCCGGCAGCAGCGCGTTGCGCAGGGCGTGGCGGTACAGCACCTTGCTCTCTTTGAGTCCTTTGGCGCGGGCCGTCCGGATATAATCCTGCTTGATCACGTCGATCATGTTCGTGCGGAAATAACGCGTCAGCGAGCCGACGCCCAAAATGGTCATAACGATCACCGGCAACGTCATATGATGGATCACTTCCTTGACATAAGCCAGTCCGGTGGCATTGCTGCCGGTCGTAATCATGCCGCCCGGCGGCAGCCATTTGAAGTCGACGGCGAGGATTTTGATCAGAAACAGGCCGATGAAAAATGACGGCAGCGACATCGCGGCAAAAATCAGCACCAGCACCAACGTATCAAACCAGGAGTACTGCTTGTAGGCTGAAACAACGCCAACGATGACCGCGATGAACCAGGTCAGGAACGTTGATACCGCGGCCAGCAGGAACGAATTCCAAATGTAGTCGTTAAACAGCGCAAGCACTGGTTTTTGCTGGGCCAGCGAGTAGCCGAAGTCGCCGTGGAAGGCGTTTTTCATCCATGCGGCGTATCGTTCCAGGACCGGCTTGTTCAAGCCGTAAATTTCCCGCAGTTCGGCCTTCCGCTCCGGCGTCAGCTTGATGTTGCCGCTGATGAAGTCGCCGGGCGTCAACGCGTACAGGCAGAAAATCAGCAGCGAGGCGGCGAGCAGGATCGCCGCCATGTAAATCAATCGTTTGGCGATATATGTGCTCATTGCTCTTAATGCAGCGTCCAGTTCGGCAGACTGGAGGACAGGCCGGTAAACGGACTGACGGACAGATTTTGAATGCGGCCGTTATAGGCGTACACGGTCTTTTTGTAGGAAGTGAAAATCACTGGCAGTTCGTCGTTGAGCAGTTGGAACAGCTCCTTGTATGCCCCCTTGCGCTGCTCGATGTCGCTGGTGGCCAGCGCCTTGTCGTGCAGCTCCTTTACTTTGGGGTTATCATAGCCTTTGATTTCCCCATCCACAAATTGCACCACCCCTTCGGACGGGTCCGTCAGCATCGGCGTGGAGAAGGAGGCAATATCGTAGTCTCCACCTTCCACTTTAGAGACGAGCGCGTTGAAGTCGGCAAACACCTCCGGCTGAAAATCGACGCCGATGGCGGCGAAGTTCTCCGCGGCGACGGCGATAAAAATGTCGGTCTGGGCGTTTTTGGAGCCGAGGAAATGGATCGTCAGCTTTTGGCCGTCTTTTTCACGGATTCCGTCCTGGCCCTTCGTCCAACCCGCCTCATCCAGCAGTTCGTTGGCTTTGTCCGCGTCATAAGCGTAATCGTTGATGCCTTCTTCGGTATAAGCCCAGGAGATCGGCGAAGCCGGAATGTTGGCGACTTGCCCGGCGCCCTGGTTTGCGTCGACGTAGATGCTTTGGCGGTCGAGCCCGTACGTTAGCGCCTGCCGAACCTTCTTGTCTTTCAGTGACTCATGTTCAAGATTGAGCTGCAGGTAACCATAAGTGCTAGGCGTGTACGGCAAAATATTGACGAAACCCAAACTTTTCAGCTTATCGATGTTTTCTGTTGTAGCGCTAAAAGAAGCGTAATCCACTTCGCCGGTCTCCAGGTACTGCCAAGTGTCACCCTCCGACGTTTTATAGATAAACCGCTCCGTTTTGGGCTTGCCGGCATAGTAATGTTCGTTGGCGACATAGCGCACCTCTTGCCCCGGAATGAATTTCTCCAGCACGTAAGGCCCGTTGCCGAGGGGCTTCTCATGCAGCTTCTTAATGTAGTCGAGCTGGCCGAATTTGTAATCCTTGCCGTAATAGGCTTTGGACAACACGTCACTGCCAAGCAGCACCAGCGCCGTGGCGTTCGGCTGCTCCAGCTTGGCCGAGATGGTCAATGGATCTTTGACGGTGATGCCGAAGATGCTGTTTGCCTTACCCTCTTTGTAAGCTTCGCCGCCTTCAATATGCAGCGTCGGAATTTGCGAGTCTCCGTCATAAGCTTTATCGTGCAGCAGCGTCCAGGTAAAAGCCACGTCATCCGCCGTCAGCGGCGAGCCGTCGCTGAACTTCAAATCTTTGCGCAGATGGAACGTATACGTCAGCTGGTCTGCGGAAATATCCCACCTTTCGGCCAACCCCGGAGCCGGCAGCCCCTTGTCGTCCACCGTCACGAGCGGCGTAAACAACAGGGAAGATACATTGCCGTCATAGCCGCTTTGGTGAAAATACGGCGTAAACGCCCCGCTCGGATCGGTCAGCCCGACGATGATCGTATCGGTACGCTGCTTGGCCACGGCCGGCAATTTGGACAAATCGCCGGCCGGAGTGAACTGCAGCGCGGCCGTCGGCGCAGCATCGCCGTCATTAGCGGCGGCTGCGTTTTGGCCGTTCCCGGCTGCGGCTGTGCTTTGGCCGTTCCCAGCGGCCGCCGGCGCCGGGCCGGCTTCCTGAGCGGCGCTGCCTCCGTTATTGCCGGTGCAGGCCGACAACACCAGAGCGCCGGTCAGCAAAAACGTCATCAGTACGGTTACTCTTGTTCTCTTCATCTTGTTCATCCTTCTCCCTCCCATTTGCCTGTAAACAGATCGCGGCTTATGATTCTCTTAAATTCCGATAAGATAACTCAACTATATGCTTTTACCATTATACGGATGACATTTTGTTCTGTAAATAGAGAACTTGTTTATTTTTCTTTATTCGGAGAATTTAAAAATAGAACTGCAAAATAAAAAAGCAGGCCGATCATGGTGGTGTTTGACCATAATCGACCTGCCGTAAGAGACGGCCCTTCTTTTTTTTGGAAAAATGGGGGCATTTTTTTGGGGGGGGGACAAAACCAGGCTGCCTGGCAGACTCCTGACTGAGAAAAACATAAGGACAAAAAACATCGCTATTTCGGCGATATCCGTCCATTTGAGAGAAATAGAGGAAATTTATGTCGTTATTTTTTTGGACGTAAGGAAATGCCCACTTTCCGGACCATTCTTAGCAGAATAAGTACATAAAATACCGCTAATGGGGATGAACATGCTAAGCACCGGATAATAAGTACATAAAATGCCGCTATTTTAAAGACCGGCGGTTCGTTGCAAAAAATCTAACGGTTGTAATCGACGCTATTGGGGTAAAAACGAACGAATTCAAAATGTAACGGTTGCCAGCGAGCCTATTTCCCGTTTTCTCGGCAGTAATGGGGCGGTTTCGCCTAAATAAGCACGATTACAACCGTTAAAAATAAAACCATTGCTTTTTCGCTCGAATAAGCGCGGGTGTTAACCGTTAGCGTAGAAAGCGACCCGGATTGCCTGATCATTCGCGACCATTTGAGATCAACCGTAAGTTAAGCGCCGATTTCCAGAGGTAGAGCCCCTTTTTGCCGTTTTGCCATTACTTCTGCGGCCTAATATAATCGACCAGCTTCCGGTGCATCACATCCAGCATCTCCGCACGCAGGCTGTATTCGGTGACCGTCTCTCCCTCGATGTGGGCCCGGATGAAGCCGCCGCTGCGCAGCTTGAACACGTGATCGTGCGTTATCCCTTTCGACAATTTCAAATGGCGGACGATTTCGGTAAACGTTCGCGGGCCCTCGCTTAAGTAACGGAGGATTTTCAACCGGCTTTGCTCACCGAGCGCCCGGATCATGCGGTATTCCTGCGGCGGAAAATCCGTTTCGTCGCCGAAGTAGATTCGCGCCGCATAATGGCACAACGTTACCTTGCCAAAGTGATAAATGACGTTCATTGGCTGGAAATGATATTGCGGCATCAGCACCAGTTGCTCCAGCCCTTCCTTCGGCGCAAACGCCAGCCCATTGGTCGTCCGCTCAACAAACGCCAACGGGTCGGGGGCACCGTCCAGTTCCGCTCTGCGCTGTCCGGCTTCCGCCCGCAGTGCGCCCGGCACCGCCGGATCCAGCCGGCGGAAATACTGCTCGTTCCACGCGGACAACACCTCGAGCGTCCGCGAGCGGTAAAGCCCCATATCCTTGGGGAACTGCTGGGTGTATCCGGCGATCAGCTCATATAAATCGCCCGGCGTCTTGGCCTCCAGCCAAGCGAGAAAAGCCTCCGGCGCCAGTCCGTCCGGACACAGATAGGTCAGCAGGTAGGTGATTTTCCATTCGCTGTCGACTTCCATCTCATTCAACATGGAGGCGAACCCAGGCGTCAGATGGTTTAAAGTTTCCTTTACCCAGGCCGGGGCAAGGTCGATTTTTTTATGCGATTTACGGCAAATGATTGTATGTAGACTGCTCAATAGCTCATACCGGGGTTCAAATGTTATGTTCACGCGGTAATCCAATTCCACACGCCCCTTTCTCTCTATATTATAGCGTGCTTCCCCCGAATTCAGGAAAAACAACAATTCGAGTAAGAAAAACGCCTAACGGCGTCCTTTAATGGCTCTGACTTCTACTTTGGATGTTGCTCTAAGGGACACCAGCGACCTTATCCGCCCATTTCCCGGGTATTTCCCAGCCTAACGGACACAGGCGACTCTATTTCGCTCTAAACCCGTTCATCCAGGGCAATTTAGGCTAAATAACGGCATCTGTGTCCGTTACATTTTGCAAACCTGCGTTTTTCCCCAAATAACGGCTCTGGTGTCCCTTAGCCTCCGTCCCAGGTCCCTCTTCTCCTCCCCTCTCTACCTGCCAAAACAACGCCCTCTACCATGACCGAAATTTTAATAAATACTATAAGGTCAAAAAAAAGAACCTGAGGTTCTCACCTCAAGTCCTCCCTTAACTGACCGTACGCGGCCTTTCCAACCGGCTGATCCCGGGGATATGCAGCGTGGACCACTGCGGCCGCAAATGATCGACGGTGGCCACCGCGACGGTCATGTCGTCGTGGATGACGTTTTTCTGATAGCGGATCACCGATTCAAGCAGACAATCGGCGATCTCCTGCGGATCGTCGGCCCCGATCTCCTGGATCAGCCGCTTGATCCACAGCTCTTTGTTCACCGCCGGGCCCGGCGCATCGTAAATGCCGTCGGTCATCATGATCAGCGTATCGCCGGGATACAGCTGCACCGTCACCAGATCGACCTCGATGTCCTGGATAATCCCGATCGGCAGGTTGCTCGCCGAAATCGGAATCACCTCCTTCCCGCGTTTGATAAAGCTTGGGGAAGACCCGATCTTCATAAAGATCGTACGCGCCGTATATTGGTCGATCAGCGCCATATCGACCGTGGCGTACACCTCGTCCGGCGAGCGCAGCATCAGGATCGAGTTGACCGATTTGATCGCCAGCGTCTCCTCCATGCCCGACTGCAGCAGCTGTTCGAGAATGCTAAGCGCCGTACTGCTCTCCAGTCGCGCCCGTTCCCCGTTGCCCATGCCGTCGCTGATGGCAACCGCGTAAGTGCCGTTGCCCAGTTCCTTGGCGCTGAAGCTGTCGCCGGACAGCAAATCGCCCCCCTTGGCGGTGCCGGCCACCCCGGTCGTAATTTCAAACGCTTTGGCCGAACCGAACGTAACGGTCGCAAGGCCTTCTTTTCCCCCGTGCATCGTCTCGTTTATGACCGCGATATGCTCGCCCAAAATATCCGACAGCAGCGGAGCGATGATTTTCCGGCATTCATCAAACCCGCGCGTGTATGCATGCACGACTTCGATCTCCACGTTGCCGTGATCCAAACTGACGATATCGATGCTGTGGATCGACAAGCCCATTTTTTCCAAAGCCTCGCGGATTTGCTCCTCCTGCCGGTACATAGCTTGTCCTTCGCGCTTGATTTCCTTCGCCAGGTCCTCCATCACCTGAGACACCCCGGACAATTGCTCGGCCACCAGCTGCCGGCTGTCGTATATTTGCTGTTTCCAGTGCATATCATGTTGGTAGAGTTCATATTCCCGCTTCATCACGTCCAGCACCTGGTCGGTTTTGACGCACAGCTTGCCCCACCTCGGCGGCAGCTCGTCCGGGGAAATGTCCGGCTTCTCTTCGATCGCCGTCATCATCTCCGTCATCAATTTATAGGTCTGATAAAATTTGCCGTCCCAGCACGTGCCGCGGCGGTAACAGGTGGCGCAAGCCCCTTCCGTTACGGCGTTCATAAAATGGTCGATTTCTTCACCGCGCCTTACGATTTCACCCGAACTGGAAACTTGGCCAAAGCTTCGGGACAGCTGCTTAAAGACTTGGGAGAACTGCGCCACCCGCTCGGCCGTAATGTCGCGCACCCGCTTGGCATATTCATGCTGCATTTTCACATGCTCCTGCGTGCCGGGCACATATTTGGCGATGACATTCACCGTTTTTTTCGGGGTCAAAAGAAACAACAGCACCGCAGCGCAGCTCTCCCAAGTCGAGGACATGACGTCCGCAGGTCCGGCAATGTAAATGGAAAGTATCGAGGAACCGAGCAGCATGCCGAAGCCGACGGCCCATTTTCGCCCTTCCCGCATCATGCCGGCGAGCATGCCGGAAAAGGCCAGCAAGCTCATTTGATAGAGCGCCGACGTGTCGGCCAAGCTTAAAATAAGCCCGGTTATGACCCCGACCGACGCGCCCAGCGGAGCGCCGCCCACAAAAGCGAACAGCAGTATCAAATAGCGGGACAGCACATGCTCGGCGGACAACCCGGAAATTTCCCATCCGACCGTACCGGTCATAACCGAAGCGAGCAGGATGACGAGACATAAAATTTCCTCGCCCCGCAGGTGATAGTGTCTTTTGCGGTAGGTAAAGACGGGAACCGCCTGGATAAATACCAGGGTGAGCACAAAGCTGAGCAGCGCGTCCATCACGGTCATCGTCAGCGCGTACCAGGTCAGCGACGGCCCGATGACCGCGCCGAACAGTCCGACGAAAAACGTGCTTGTAAACACCATGATCGGCGCATAGGAAATATCCGCCCGCTCAAACGCTTCCAGCCCTTTTTGCAGCAAATAGAAAATGAGCAGTTCCACCGCAATCTGGGCGGCATGGGCCTGTGCTCCCGGCGTAAACATCGCGCCCGCCACCATCACCGCCGCCGTTACCATAGCTATGTCCCGGCGCATAAACACCATGACGGCAAAAAAAGCAACCGCGAACGGCGCCAGCTCGTCCAATATCGTCGCCCGCCCGAGCAGGAAACTCATCAGGATCAGCAGCCCGTTCCATTTGCTCGCCGCCAGAAAACGCGCGGCCCGCCCAATGACCGGCAAATTTAAAACTTCGTTCCACCACGCCTCTTTATTCCACCCCTTTGCCTTTTTCAATCCTGGAAACAGAGTGACATTCCACTTGTTCAACATCCTGGCACCGCCTTTTCCAAATTTGTAAGGTATGTCCCATTATAGGAGCGCGTAAGCGGAAAGTTTGTCAGATACCGGAGGAACGTCCAAAGAAATTTCCGACAAATTGAGAGGGGTTTACGAAACAGCGCGAATGCAGGCCCGCCATGGCGATGGTTGCCCGGAAGCGCCCCTATGTTCGCATGGACTTTGCAATGCGGACGCCGCCAAAGGAGCATAATCCTCGTAAAATTGCGTAAGAACCTGTCGGCAAAAGCGGACAGCCGACAAAACCTCCTTTGCTCCAGCAAAAGCCACGGATTCGCCGGGGATGGCCGCAAAAAAGCGCACAAAAAACCGCAGGCGCCAATCACCTGCGGTGGGTTTGAAGTATTTGGTCATTTTAGATTTTACATTCGTTTGGCACCGCGTCCGCCGCGTTTGCCTTCCGTGTTCTTCTTGAGCGATGAAATTCGCTCCTCGCTGTCCTTAAGGAAACGAGATACTTTGTCTTCGAAGGAAGATTTGTTGGCTGGGGGCTTGAAAGAGCGTCCTCCACGGTCCCGATTGAATCCGCCGCCCGGACGGTCTCCGTCTCTTCCGCTTGGCCGATCTGGTCTCGGTGCGCGAGGCGGTCTAGCCTCTACCGGCTTGTCAACAGCCTGTTTGATGGAAAGTCCGATCTTACCGTCCTTATCGACATTGATTACCTTAACGGTAACCGTGTCGCCAATCTTCAGATGATCGTTAACATCTTTAACGTAGTTGTCGGCGATCTCCGAGATGTGAACGAGACCCGTGACACCTCCTGACAGATCCACAAATGCTCCGAAATGCGTGATGCCTGTCACTTTTCCCTCTAACTTGGTGCCCACTTCAATTGCCATAAAATAAAATGATCCTCCCTTAAAAATATACAGCCAGGCCTCGAAATTCATGACTGCGGTGATTTGATTATACCGAATGACTGAAACAAGGTCAACAGACGTATATCCCGCATGGGATCAGTCATTTCCGGCTTCGGATTCCGATACCCGAACCGGAATTTCCCCGGGCTTATACAGCCCGTATTTCTTCATGGCAATTTGACCGATATATTCGGGGTCTTTCAGACGGTTGACTTCATATTTAAGCTGGTTCAAGCTTTCTTCGGTTTGCTCCTTGGAGGCCTGCGTCTTGGCAAGCTGCTGCGACTTCCCGACGATTACTTCGGACTGGGAAATATACGTATACGCCGCCCAGCCGAGGAATACGATCATAAAACCGAGCCATAGCCGGAGCCTTCGCCGTGCCCCGGAGCTTCCGGTTTTTTGAGAATTCCGAGGATTTTTTGACATCTTTGGATTTGTCGTAACCGTACGCATCAGGGACACCTCCTTAAAGCATCAATCTTTAATAAACCAGCGTAACAAACGCATAATACGATTCTTCCAGGAATCCAGCCAACTCCTAAGTCTGCTTAGCCCTTCCGGAATCCGCATCCGCTTCCATATAGGCCTAAGGGCCCAAACAATTAATTTCCACAGCGGCAGCAGCGTGATCCGCCCGAGAAACAGCAGCACGATCCAGACAAAACCGAGCAGAAGCTTGGCTCCTTTGTACAACCAGCGGAGCGGAGCAATGATGAAAAGCTGGATAATCCTTACGATAAACCGATAAATTTGGTTAGTTATCCATATTAACATTAACACAAATCGTTCCGTTAGAACACTAAGGAGCAAAAAATAAATCCAAATACCTAGAAACAACCCGAGAAAAACATAGAACCTTAGTTCCCCATGGTTGCTGCGGTATAACATACGGAATACAAACAAGGCGGCTGCCGCCCAATACACCAGGTCAAGGGCATGGACACTCCAGCGGGGAAAACGGAATTGTCCCGAGACGACGCGATAGCTGTCGAAGACGACCCCCATGATCCCCCCGGAGGCGAACATCCATAGAAGGGTCACCCACTGTGTTTCCAAGTTCATCGGAACAGCTTGCCGAGCAGTCCCTTGCCGGACGGATGAGAGCCCTGTTCCAAATACGACAAAGTGTTGACCAGGCCTTCAATGCTGACAAGCCCTTGCTCGAGGTTCAGGTTTTTAATATGTAAATTTTGTCCGCGGATCGTCAAATGCCCTAATTCGGTCTGCAGCAGAAACTCCTCATTGTCAAAGCTCTCCACATTGAGGACTCCCGAAATCTCCAGCAGCTTGCGATTCATTAAATGCAGCTCCTGGTGTTTTCCTTTCAATTGTTCGACCATGGCATGTACCCCTCCTTCTTACCAATAGCTTATGGACGAATTGTCGGCTTTAGAACCGGATAACTTCACAAGACTTCAACCTGATTTCAAGATGATGAAGTGACTTTCTTTACAGGATTTGGCAGACTATTTTTTTACGATAATTACGGAAGCAATGAAAGCGGCTTTTGGAGGCGAATTCTGATGGAGCAAGATAGCAAGGAAGGGGCCGAACATGAGGGAAAATACCGCTGGGAATCCGATTCCCTCGGCAAAAAAGCAATTCCCGCGGACGTTTATTACGGGATTCATACGGCGCGGGCCATGGAAAATTTTCCGGTCAGCGGAAGACCGGTCAACCGCCACCTGATCGCGGCGCTCATGCTGGTGAAAAAAGCGGCCGCCGCCGTAAACGGCAAGCTGGGCCTGATTCCGGCGGCGGTGGCGGATGCGGTCGTTTGGGCGTGCGACGAAATCGCCGCAGGCGCGCTGCAGGACCAGTTTACGGTCGACGCGCTGCAGGGCGGGGCGGGCACCTCCACCAACATGAACGCCAACGAGGTTGTGGCCAATCTGGCCATCGAACGGCTTGGCGGGCAAAAAGGCGACTACGGGCTGGTTCATCCGCTGAATCACGTCAATTGCTGCCAGTCGACCAACGACGTGTACCCGACCGCGCTGCGCATCGCCGCGATCCGGCTGCTGCGCCCGCTCAGCGAAGCTTACGCGTCCTTGCAGGAAGCGCTGCAGGAGAAGGAGCGGGAATTCGCGGACACGCTGAAGCTGGGCCGCACACAGCTGATGGACGCCCTGCCGATGATGGCCGGACAAGGGTTCGGCGCTTATGCCAAAGCGGTCTCGCGCGACCGGTGGCGGTTGTATAAGGCGGAGGAGCGGCTGCGCGAAATTCCGCTCGGCGGCACCGCCATCGGGACGGGGCTCGGGGCTCCGCGGGCATACAGCTGCCAGGTGGCGGAAATGCTGCGGGATTTGACGGGGCTGGGTCTCGCCCAAAGCGAATATCCGCTAGACCCGACGCAAAATTGGGACATCTTCGTCGAGGTGTCCGGCCTGCTGAAGGCGGCGGCCGTCACCTTGCTCAAAATCGCCGGCGATTTACGTTTGCTGGCGTCCGGCCCGGCCGGCGGCATCGGCGAGTACGCGCTGCCCGCCGTGCAGGCCGGCTCCTCGATCATGCCGGGCAAGGTCAACCCGGTCATGGCCGAGATGGCCGGGCTGACCGCCATGCGCGTCATCGCGAACGATGCGGCGATCACCCTGGCGGCCGCCGGCGGCCAGCTCGAACTCAACGCGTTTGGCCCGCTGATCGCCGATTCCCTGCTGGAATCGCTGGAGATTCTACGGCGGGCCGTGGAGCTGTTCGAGCGGCGCTGCGTGCGCGGGATCGCCGTGAACGAGGCGGTGTGCCGCGCGCATTTGCAGCGCTCCACCGTGCTGGCGACGGCCCTCGTTCCCCATCTGGGGTACGAGCTTGCCGCCGAAATCGCGGGTGAGGCCAGCCGGGAAGGCAAAACCGTGGAGCAGGCCGCCCTGGAGCGCGGGCTGCTGACCGCCGAGCAGACGGCCCGGATTCTGAACCCGCTTGAAGTGACCAAGCCGGGGATTCCCGGCAAATCAGGGAGGAACACGAGATGAGTTTAAATGCTACGCCGCGTGGAGAGCGGACGCATATTACGGTGTTGGGACGGACGAATGCCGGAAAATCCAGCGTGGTTAACGCCATGACGGGGCAGGATATTTCCGTGGTGTCCCCGGTTCGGGGGACGACAACCGATCCGGTGTATAAAGCGATGGAACTGCTCCCGCTGGGACCGGTCGTGCTGGCCGACACCGCCGGGCTCGATGACGAAGGCCTGCTCGGCGGGCTGCGCAAGCAAAAAACAAGGGAGCTGATAGAGCGCACCGATCTCGCTTTGCTGGTGATCGATGCCGCGGAGGCCCTGCTGACAGGAGCCGACGGTTTTTATCCGGGCCTGCTCGCCGAGTTAAAGGAGAAAAACATTCCGGCGGTCGGGGTGCTGAATAAAATCGACACCATCGATGAGGTGGATACGGCGCTGGCCCGGGTGAAATCGCATCTGGGGCTGGAGTGCGTGCCGTTCAGCGCCACGGCGGGGGCGGGCGTGGCCGAGCTTACGAAAGCGATCACGGGCGCGCTCCCCCACGATGACGACCGTTTCCGGATCGTCGGCGATCTGCTCTCCCCCGGCGACATCGTTGTGCTGGTCGTGCCGATCGACAAGGCCGCCCCTAAAGGCCGGCTGATTTTGCCGCAGCAGCAGACGATCCGCGATATTTTGGAGAGCGACGCCATCGCCATGGTCACCAAGGAGCATGAGCTGCGGGTGACATTGGAAAGATTAAAGGGCCACCCGCGGATGGTCATTACCGACTCGCAGGTTTTTCTTAAAGTCGCCGCTGATACTCCAAAGGAGGTGCCGCTGACCTCGTTTTCCATTTTGTTCGCCCGCCATAAAGGCGATCTGGGCGAGCTGGTCAAAGGCGCGCGGGCCATCGAAAATCTGCGCGACGGAGATCATGTGCTGATCGCGGAAGCCTGCACCCATCATCGGCAGTCCGACGACATCGGCTCCGTCAAAATCCCGCGCTGGCTGCGCCAGATGACGGGGAAACAGCTGCAGATCGAGCAATTCTCCGGCTATAGTTACCCGCCGGACCTGACCCGCTATGCGCTGATCGTCCACTGCGGCGCCTGCATGCTGAACCGCCGCGATATGCTGCATCGCCTCGACGAGGCCAGAGCCGCCGGCGTGCCGATCGTCAACTACGGCGTATTGATCGCCTACATCCACGGCGTGTTCCCGCGGGCGATCGAGCTGTTCCCCTCCGCCATGATGGCGTGGGAGGAGTCGGCGATTTTGTAGGCGCGAACCTATACTTTTGGCGCGGTTAGGCGCGTGTTAGGCGCGTGCGCAGGGAAAGGTTGGCAATGGGTACACGCGGGGAGGGATGGACAATGGGCGTACGCGGGGAAAAGATGGGCAATAGGCGTACGCCTCCGCTGCCGAAAATAGCGGTAATTTGGGGCGTTATTCCGGGACCTTCCCTCTCCCCGCGCAAAATAGCGGAGCTTTTCGGAGCTATTTGGAGATCAATCCTGGAAATGACACCTCTTTATCCCCATGTTGCTAAAATAACGCCAAAAAATTCCCCTATTTCTGCTGAACTCCCTTTTTAGGCGAGAATAGAGACCTTTTTTACCGTTATTCTCCTCACCCCATAATAAGAAAAACGCCTGACGGGACGGCGTCCTTTTTATTCTAGCTCTTTTAGTGGCTCTGACTGCTACTTTGGAGCGATTGGAGGCTCTTCCTAAACTTTGTACGCTGCTCTAACGGACACCAGCGACCTTATCCGCCCATTTCCCGGGTATTTCCCAGTTTAACGGACACACGTGACTCTATTTGGCTCAAAACCAGCACATTCGGGCCGATTTGAGGTAAATAAGGTCATCTGTGTCCGTTACATTTTGCAAACCTCCATTTTTCCGCAAATAAGGTCTCTGGTGTCCCTTAGCCCCCAGATTCCTCTTCTCCTCCCCTCTCTACCTGCGCCTCGCCCTCTACCTTGCCCGATATTTTTCTATAAGGTTAAAAAAAACATGCCCCGCCTAAACGGGACATGCTCATGGCCTGCCGCGAATCAGGTCCAATCCAGACCGTTATCCTTCGCGATCGGCTCTTCCTTAATCAAGGTATACAAGGTCGCAGCTTCATCCTTGCGAGTCGTTTCGGCCAGGCGCTCGACGCGGACGGTGACCAGCTTTTGGCCGAACTGCACCGTAATTTCGTCGCCCACCTTCACCGTGCTGCTCGGTTTGGATTCGCGTCCGTTGATGAGGACTCTGCCTTGTTCGGAGACATCTTTTGCAACCGTACGCCGCTTAATTAACCGTGATACCTTCAGGAATTTATCAAGACGCATTATTTTACAGCTTCTTTAAGTTTGTTGCCCGCTTTGAATGCCGGAACATTGGATGCCGGAATTTCAATCGTTTTGCCCGTTTGCGGGTTGCGGCCCGTGCGGCCGGAACGTTTGCGGGTTTCGAACGTGCCGAAGCCGATCAATTGTACTTTGTCTCCGCCAGCAAGAGCTTCCGTGATTTCACCGAGAAAACCGTTCAATACGGATTCTACGTCTTTTTTCGTCAAACCGCTTTTGCTGGAAATGTTGTTGATCAGGTCTGTTTTGTTCATTAATAATGCCTCCCAATAAATAAAAAAATAGGTGATACCTTGGCACTACAGGCAAAAGGCCTGCTATAAAGCCATAACGATATCTTTGTAACAGTATTCTTGCTCCGCATTGAAATTCCTGCCCGGACGGGAACTTTTTTTTGGTTTTTTCACAAAAAAACCGAATTTTAGGCCTTTTCTCCCATCATTCCCGTTCTTTCGACTTAGCTTCCTCCCAAAATGCATCCATTTCTGACAAAGAGCTATCGCCGGGCGTTTTCCCTTGAGCTCTCAGCCGTTCCTCCACATAATGAAACCGCCGGGTGAACTTGGCGATCGTCCGCGACAGAGCCTGCTCCGGGTCTGCACCGATATACCGCGCGGCGTTGACGACCGAGAACAAAACGTCACCCAATTCGAGCTCCTGCGCCTCCGGATCCTGCTTGTCCTTCACCGCCTGCTTGAGCTCGGCGATCTCCTCTTCGAGCTTGTCCCATACGCCGTCGATTTGCTCCCAGTCAAAGCCCGCTTTGGCGGCTTTCTTCTGCAGCTTGTAAGCCTTCATCAAAGCCGGCAAATCGCGCGGCACACCGCTGAGAGCCGACTGCTGCTCGGGTTTGATGCCTTTGCGCCGCTTTTCCTCCGCCTTCATCGCTTCCCAGTTGTTTAGCGCCGCCTCGGCATCCTCCGCGCTTAAATTGCCGAATACGTGCGGATGGCGGTAGAGCAGCTTTTCGTTTAATTCACGGATGACATCGTACACCGTAAAGGTGCCAAGCTCTTCTTCCATTTGGGAATGGAGCATGATTTGCAGCAGCAGATCTCCCAGTTCCTCGCGCATATGGTCGGGATCGTCGTCATCGATCGTTTCGAGCACCTCATAGGTTTCTTCGATGAGGTTTTTGCGGATCGACTGATGCGTTTGCTCGCGGTCCCAAGGGCATCCGCCGGGGCTGCGCAGAATGGTCACAATTTCGTGCAGGCGCTCGAAGCTGCGGATGCGTAAGGCCTCGTCCTCGCTGGCCGGAATGTAGACAAGCGACAGATTGCCGTAGCCGTCGATGCGGTCCAGCTCATACAGCGGAATACGCCGAATCTGCTCCTGTCCGCTGACGCCAAGGGCATGTCCGACGACGACGGGATAATCGTCGGGGAACACCTCCATCAGCCCGAGCTTCACCTCCGACGCGGTAAGCTGGTCATACACCTGGCCGATCAGCGTATGCCGGCGGGGATCAATCCGCCCTCCGCCGATGTCGGTCGCATCAAGCAGCGCAAACCCTTCGATCGGGTCAAACCCGAGACGGACAAACGCCTCGTCCAGGAAGCTCTCGCCCCCGATGATCTCCAGCGCGATTCCCGCCTGCGGGCAGCGCTCCCGCAGCAGCTTGACCGTCGCCTCGGCAACCATCGGGTGCCCGGGCACAGCATAGACGATTTCCATGCCTGCCGGGCCATATTCGCCCCGCTTAAGCAGCCGTGCGGCGATTTCCTCATAGACGGAAGGAAAATCCTCCTTCGCTTCGTACACATCGTCGAACGAAACGAACGACACTTCCGTCTCCTCCAGCCAGGCTACGACCGGGTGGTCTTTGGTCCGCACGTACCGCTCTCCGGCCCCCTGAAGGCGTTTCAGGCTTCCCAAGGTCAGCTTGTCGGGATCGCCCGATCCGAGCCCAACGATCGTAATGCGAGCGCTCATGCTCTCTTCCTCCCTCTGCTTCAGTCCGTTTCTGCATGTACCTAATATACCACTGCCGGGGCAAAATATGAAATCGGGCCGGGCAAGCATAAACCGTGATGCGGACAACGCCACACTCTAACGGACTGAGATGACGCTAAAAATACGTGTTCAAAAAGTCAGGTTTTCAGCACCGAAGCGTATGCTTCCGAAGCGCGTTTTTTCAAAACGCTGTAGGTCGGATGAAGCTAGGGACGTCAGGAGCGGAGCTGAACGTTTTCGGAGAAAACGGCTTCGGAAGCATAGGCTCTTGTGAGGGTACGTGAAATGTTTCCGTAGGAAACATGCTTCGAAAGCATACGTTAGGCCCGGCTGAATTCAAGATTCGACGCCCGATCCACTTCATGACCTGCTTCGGGATCAAAAGATGACTTTTTGAACTACCTCCAGAAAGCAATTTCCGCATCATTTCCCAAGCTAACGGACACAGAAGACGTTATTGCCGGAAAATCGGCTGCTTTGGCAGCGATTTGGACTAATTAAAGTCTCTCTTGTCCGTTAGAGCGGAACGTGGCGGGAAATCGGGCGCTTAAGGGCTCTTGTGTCCGTTAGCCTGGGGGTGGAGCGATCATGCACGGCGAACTGCAGCGAGCGGCGGCCGCCATTGAGGGCAACGATCGCGGTTAGGCCTCTGGCGGGCAGCACCGGCCGCGGCAGCGAGCGCCTTTGCCGGGCTGCGCTACGGCAGCAGCCGCAGCTTCCGAAGCCGCGCCAGCAGCTTCGGCCCGATCCGCGGCAGCGCGCCGAGCTCTGCCGCGCTAAGCAGCCGCGTGCGCAGCACCGCGGCTGCAAACACGGCTGCGCCGAGCAGCACGCCGAGTAGGCTCTCCGCCGCGGCCGCCATGCGGCCGGGCGGCAGCAGCTCGGCGACGGCGAGGCGCAGCGCCGTCACCGCGGCGGCCATCGCCAGGAGGGCCGCCGCCGGGCGCAGCAGCGCGTCCCGCAGGCGCGGACGCAGCCCTACGCGGCGCAGCAGCAGCGCGGCGTTCAGCGCGGCGGCCGCGCCGTAGGCGGCGATGCCGGCGATGGCCGCGCCGGTGATGCCGAGCCGCGGCACGAGCAGCGCGTTCAGCGCCGCCTTGAGCAGCGCCGCCGCGAGCAGGTGCAGCGCCGGTGCGCGCTGGGCGCCGAGCCCCTGCAGCAGCGCGCTGGTCACGACCATAATCGCGCTGGGCGCGGCCGTCCAGGCGATCCAGGCAAACGTGGCGCTGCCGGCCGCATCCTCATAGAGCATCACATTGATCGGTTGCGCGAGCAGCGCCAGCCCCAGAGACGCCGCCAGCCCGATCAGCCAAAACCAGCGAAGCGCGGTTTGCGTTTGCCTGCGAATCGCGGCGATGTCGGATTTCATCCGCAGTTCGGCCATCGCCGGGATGAACAGCACCGACAAAGAAGTGGCCAGCATGGTCACGAGCTGAACGAGCGGGATGCCCCGGTTGTATATGCCTACCTGCCCCATAACGCGAATCTCGTCCCCATGGACATTCAGCAGCCGCGGCAGCGAGAACGTGTCCACCAGGCTGATTAACGGGACCGCCAACGCGGCCAAGCTAATCGGAATCGCGTATTTCAGCAAGGCCCGAAGAAGCTCCCATCTGGCCTTGGACGGCAGTCCCGAGTTGCCCGAATTGCCCGAATTGCCCGCCCCCGCTAGTCCTTCCCTTCTCACATAAACCCGCCAATACAACAACATGACCAGCAGGCTCGCGGCCGCTCCCACCGATGAGCCGGCCAGCGCGCCGCCGGCCAATGCCGGGTCGCCCACCGGAATCCGGCTCAAATAGAGCAGCAGCGCAATCATGACGGTGACCCGCACCGCTTGTTCGGTAACCTGGGACACGGCCGTCGGCAGCATATTTTGCAGGCCTTGATAATATCCCCGCAGCGCGGCGCTGACCGGGTAAAACAGCAGCGCCGGCGCGGCCGCCTGCAAGGCCGGAACGATCAAGCTGCTGCCGATCAAGCGCGCCAACAGCGGAGCTCCAAAGTACAGCAGGATAGCCCCCGCCACGCCGAACACCGTCATCATAGCCGCCGCCAGCCGCAAAACCTCCCGTTGTTCGGGTTCATTTCCGATTGTATGCCGTTCCGCCACAAAATTGGATACTGCGGCCTGAAAACCCGATGTGGTCAGCGTAATGAGCAGCGTATAAAAAGGATAGACGGTGTTGTAAATACCAAAAACCCCGTCGCCTCCGATGTTTTGCAGCGGTATTTTCTGCAAGGTGCCCAGCAGCTTGGTCAAAATGGCCGCCAGGCTCAAGATGGCCGCTCCCTTCAGGAGCTTGGAAGCCAAAGTTCCGCTCGGTTCTTTCATGGTTTCCCTTTCTTTGCACTTCTGATAATGGACATGCCAAAGCTTGCAGGTTCCATTATATGACGAAACCATGGGTTACGGCTAATTTTCGGCTCAACGCAAAAAAACTTACACATCCGCTCCAAACGGCTGGCCGCCGCGTAAAAGGGCGATGTGTAAGTTTGAGAATGGCACAGGTGAGAGGAGTCTTGGCTATTGTTCCATTTGCTTGGCCAGAAAGCCGGCGGCCGTCTCCGCCATTTTCGACTCCAATTCCGACATCTTCACGGAATTATCTTTCGTCAACAAAATGACGGTCCCGATCGGGTCGCCTCCGGCAATAATCGGCGCGATCACGAAAGAAGAGATGTTCTCCGGATGGTCCTTCGTAATTTCGTATTCGCCCGATTCCGTTTCCATTAAGATTTTGCGTCCATCCATGCTGTTTTCCAGCAGCGAACTGATCGCCTTGTCCAAATACTCCTTTTTCGAAGCCCCCGCCACCGCAATCAGCGTATCCCGGTCAGAGATCAGCGTAACATGTCCCGTACTTTCGTACAGAGATTCGGCATATTCCTTGGCAAAATCACCCAATTCGCCGATCGGTGAATACTTTTTCAAAATGACTTCTCCGTCGCGGTCCACAAAAATTTCCAGCGGATCTCCTTCGCGAATCCGCAAGGTCCGGCGAATTTCCTTAGGGATAACGACGCGGCCCAAATCATCAATACGGCGTACAATACCAGTAGCTTTCATGTCACATGTTGCCCCGCTTTCTTAGAAGTTTTGACTACTGCTTCCTCGGATATAGCCTAATCAAAAACCAGTTCTATATACGATCTCTTATGCAAAAATCTGCCGGACGCAGACGAAAGTGCGATCCAAGCTTGCAGAAAACCGCTGACCGATGCCTGAGGCGGATAGGGGATTGCTGTACCTGTGATTCTGTGCTTAGTATTCATCCCTGAAGAGCACCTTATTCATCATATTGAACCATCATTTTTAAAAAATAGCCCTGATCCCCCACAAATGTCTGGTTAAGAAAAACCGCCGGAGAAATACACTCCGGCGGTTTATTTCATGTGCTGCATGGTGAGGGCGGGAAAGGAAGCAACCTCTTGTTGTGGTAATAACGGTAATTTATGCACTAGCGTTGCATTAAATCTGACAAAATACATTTACTACACACACAAATTTTCTAACGGTTGCCACAAGCGCTATTTGTGCCAAAAACATTGATTTCAAATTGTAACGGTTGCCATAGCGCTTATTTCACTGAAATCCGGCTATTTTTACTTAGATTCAGGCAAATAACGGCGATCACAACCGTTAGAATTTAGAAAAGGTCTTTTTTCGGAAAATAGCCGCTGCTACAACCGTTAGATTTCCGGGTAGCCTTCCTCATGCCATCGTCACGTTATTTTCCGGCATTGCCGCTGCCGGTTCCGCTCGTGCCGGAATTATTGGCGGCCCCGCCGCTGTTCCCCGTCGACCCGGCATTCCCGGACCCATCGGTTCCCGCGTTTGTGCCCGTACCGGTACCTGCGCCGTTATCCTTCGGGGTTTCCACTTTCGGAAGATTAATTTTCTTGATGATCTTCTTCTCGAGATCCCCGGCGATGAACTCGTCCACTTTACGGGTCGCGACCGACAGTTTAAGTTGATCCTTTTCGTCCTGCGTCAAATCCTCGTATTTTTTCTCGTTACGCGATTCGACGCGGATAATGTGGTACCCATAGGTTGTTTTGACCGGATCACCGATTTTGTTGATCGGTTGCGTCAAAGCAGCCTGCTTGAACTCTTCAACCCACCCGCTGACGTTGGCATTTTCATACAATCCGCCGTCGTCTTTCGAACCTGGATCCTCGGAGTATTTCTTGGCCAGCGTGGCAAAATCCTCGCCTTTGTCCAAGCGGGCTTTGATATCTTTGGCTAATTTAAGGGTTTCATCTTCCGAGCGTTGCTTGCCGCTCGGATCGGTAAACCCGATCAGGATGTGTCGAACCGAAGCCGTCGTGAAGTTTTCCTTCGTTGCTTCGAATTCCTTTTTCACATCATCTTCAGTAAGTTTGTTCTCCTCGTTTTCCGTAGTGATGTAAAGGCGGTTGAAATAATCTTTGACTTCCGCTTCGGTCACTTTCTGGGCGTCCAGCATTTTTTTGAACGTATCGGCGCCGTATGATGCCTTCATCATTTCAAGCTGCTGCTCCGCCTTTTTCTTCCCGGCTTCCGCCGTCTTATCATCGGCTTTCGCCGCCAAATACTTGTACGCAACCTCCTGTTTGAGCAGGTACTCGCGGAATTCGTCTACCTGCAGCAGCTGTGCCGCATTCGGCGACAGCGCCAGCAAGATGCGTTGGTCCAGATCGAATTCCTTCGCCGTAATCTCCCCGCCCTCGTAAGTGGCGACAACATCCTTCTTCCCGCATCCCGCCATGATGGAAAAGGCAAGCACCGCCACAAGGGCAATCAGCAGCGTTTGCCAGGAACGCCTTTTACTTTGAAACATCTTGTAGTTCCCCTTTCGCTTTGAACGCATCCTTCAGGGCATTCAGAAATTGTTCCAGCAGGCCCATCAACGCTTTGTCGTCCATACCTTTGATATTGATCCGGATCAGCATCACGGACCCTTGATTAAATTGTACACGTCTTCCGAACAGATTGCCAACTTCCGCGAGCTTGGCGGGTACGATCGTCTGTTCCCGGCCTTCGTAGAACTTGACGGTAACTTCTTCTCCACGCAATGCGATCGATTCGATGCCGTACTTCTTGCCGTACAACTTCACCCTGGCTACGGACAGCAGGTTCTGCACCGCTTCCGGCAATTCGCCGAAACGGTCAAGCAGCTCGTCCTCCAGCTCCGCCACGTCCTCGAACGAGGCCGCGGAGGCCGTTTTTTTGTAAATTTCAATTTTTTGCATGCTATCGTAAATGTAATCCGAAGGCAAATAAGCATCGATGCCGAGATCGATCGTCGTATTCCAGTGCGTTTCCGCAGGTTCGGCCTCTCCGAGCATGGTCACTTTGCGCTTCTGAATTTCTTCGGCCAGCATCTGCGAATACAGGTCAAAACCGACGGAAGCGATGAAGCCGTGCTGCTCCGCCCCCAGCAAATTGCCCGCGCCGCGGATGGCGAGGTCGCGCATGGCGATTTTGAAGCCGGAGCCGAGCTCGGTAAACTCCTTGATCGACTGCAGGCGCTTTTCGGCCACTTCGGTCAACGATTTGTCCTTCTGATACGTGAAGTAAGCATAGGCGATCCGGTTGGACCGGCCAACCCGGCCCCGCAGCTGGTACAGCTGCGACAAGCCCATTTTGTCGGCATCGTGCACGATCAGCGTGTTGACGTTCGGAATGTCGACGCCGGTCTCGATAATGCTGGTGCTGACCAGCACGTCGTATTCCCCGTCGAGGAAGTCGAGAATCGTCTTCTCCAGCTCCTGCTCGGACATCTGCCCGTGGCCGACGCCTACGCGGGCATCCGGGACGAGCGCCGAGATTTGCGCCGCCATCTCATGAATTCCCTGCACGCGATTGTACAGGTAGTAGATTTGCCCGCCCCGGGCCATTTCGCGTTCGATCGCTTCGCGCACCAGCGCCTGGCTGTATTCGACCACGTAGGTTTGCACCGGGAAGCGGTTTTCCGGCGGCGTTTCGATGACCGATAAATCCCGTACGCCGAGCATCGACATATGCAGCGTTCTCGGAATCGGCGTTGCCGTCAGGGTAAGCACGTCCACATTCGTTTTCAGCTTCTTCAATTTCTCTTTATGCGTTACGCCAAACCGCTGCTCTTCGTCGACGATCAGCAGGCCCAAATCTTTGAACACCAGGTCCTGGGACAATATCCGATGGGTCCCGATTACGATGTCCACCGTGCCCTGCCGGATCCCCTTGATCGTCTCGTTCTGCTCCTTGCGGCTGCGGAACCGGCTTAGCGTCTGAATATTGATCGGATAACCGGCAAACCGTTCGCGGAACGTTTCGTAATGCTGCTGCGCCAAAATCGTGGTCGGCACCAGCACCGCGACCTGCTTGCCTTCGATCGCCGATTTGAAAGCGGCCCGGATCGCCACCTCCGTTTTTCCGTAGCCAACGTCGCCGCAAAGCAGGCGGTCCATCGGCCGGTTTTTTTCCATGTCCTTTTTGATTTCTTCGATGGCCCGCAGTTGGTCCGGCGTCTCCTCGTAAGGAAACATTCCTTCGAACTCCTGCTGCTCCGGCGAGTCCTTCTCGAAGCCATACCCCGGCGCCGCCTGCCGCTCGGCATACAGCTTGATCAGATCGTCGGCGATATCCTGCACGGAGGAGCGGACTTTGTTCTTCACCCGCTGCCATTCATTGCCGCCGAGCTTGTAGACCTTCGGCTCTTTGTCTTCGGAGCCGACGTATTTCTGGATCATGTCGATCTGTTCAATCGGAACGGACAGCTTGTCGCCGCCGGCATACATGATATGCATGTAGTCTTTGTGGATCCCGCCGACCTCGAGCGTACCGATCCCCATATATTTGCCGATCCCGTGGTTTTGGTGAACGACGTAATCGCCAACTTTCAGCTCGGTGTAGCTCTTGATCCGTTCGGCGTTGTCCATGCTTTTGCTGGCGACGCGGCGCGCTTTGCGCTGCTTCTGGGAGAACATCTCCCCTTCGGTAATGACGACCAGATGCACGGAAGGCAGCTCAAAGCCCGACTGCAGATTGCCCTTCAGCAGCGTCGGCTCCTCGATCCCGTAATCCTGCAGCACCCGCCGCATCCGGTCCATGCGTTCCTCGCCGCTGGCCAGCATGATGACGTTGGCGCCGCTTTTTTTCCAGCGCTCCATTTCCGCCTTTAATACGTTCATTTGTCCATGGAAATCCTGCATCGTCCGGCTGACGAAATTGAGAATGTTCTGCGGCTGGGAATGCGGAACCTGGCGCAGGAACAAGGACAGGAACAACGTTTGGAACGGGCGGTGGTAGAGCACATGATCGGCCTCCACCGCCAATGGCAGCTCCGGAAGGCTTTTGCCGTTTTGCAGCAAGTGCAGATTCCACTCCGATTCATCGCGCTCCAACTGCTTGGCCGTCTCCAGCAGGCGCGCCGGCTCGTCAAGGATGAGCAGCGTTTCGCTTGGCATGTAGTTATACAACGTTTTTCTTTCAGGGTAGATCAAAGAAATATATTTATAGATTTCCGGAAAATAGACATGCTCCCGCAGCAGCTCGATCTCCTTGGCGATTTCCTCCTGCAGCTTGTTTTTCGCCTGGCGGTCGGCCATTTTCTCAAGTTGGCGCTCCAGTCGTTCGGACGCGGCTTGAGCGGCCGCCCCCAGCCGGTCCGGAGAAGCGATCAATTCCTTGCAAGGGGGAACGAACACTTCCTTGACTTGATCCACCGAACGCTGGTCGGACGGATCGAAAATGCGGATGGAATCGACTTCGTCATCGAATAATTCCACCCTATAAGCCGTCGCCGAGGTCAGCGGGTAAAAATCGATGATTCCTCCGCGCAGGCTCATTTCCCCGCGGGATTCAACCCGTTCGACGCGCTCATAACCGAGCTCGATCATTTTGTTCAGGAAGTCGCCATGCTGGATCGTCCCTCCGAGGGTGATCGTCAGTCCGGCCTCCGCCATCACTTCCGGTGTCGGAATAAAGCGGCGGATGCCGGAATAAGGCACCACCACAACGCCCCGAAAGCCGCGGGAGCATTGCAGCAGCACCTCGATCCGCTGGGCCAGCGTTTCCGGGCTGGATACGGCCGATTCGGCGGCGACCAGCTCGTTGGCGGGATACAGCAGCACTTCGTTCGGTGAGAGCGCTTCCTGTAAATCTTCATAAATTTTTTGGGCGGCGAACATATTGTGGGTTACGACAAGGAGCGGTCGCTTTACCTCCTGGTGCAGCGCGGCCAGCATCACCTGTCTCGTTGAACCGGACAATCCCGAAATCAACTGCTCCTTCATACCGGAGTTGACACCGGCGACCATCGAAGCAAAGTCGGTATCCCGGGAAAAAGCTTCTATTAGCGCTTGTAGCAAGTGTGGCACCTCTCTTACTGCTTATTCAATCTATTGACCCGACCGGGCAGGACAACGTATTTACACGAACCAAAAAGGAGCCTCAGCAAACGTGCCAAGGCTCTATAACCGCTTCTAACCGGTAAATTTATCGTTCTTCATCGGCCTTTGCCCCCGCTCATTGCAAGGGACTCGCGAGCAGCATCAGCTCCGGGTTATGCTCCAGCGCTTCCCTGCAGTAATCGCAGGTTACCCGAACCGTCATTTCGCCATTCGAATCATACGCTATTATATCTCGCCGTTCCTCGGGGGTCAAGGAATGAAAGCCTAGTTGGGCTTCCGTAACCTGGGGGGCCTCTATTCTACCAATCACCGTCCGGCAGTGCCGGCAGACGTAATTTATAGCCATCTATATGCCTCCTGAAGATTCATTATGTCTCCAGTATGCCCCAGACTGACCCCTTTTAGCCCTGATTCAGAACGGCAGCAAAACGCGGTTGGGTTTCTAACCGGCTCGCCTTAGGCTTTATCCGTTAAACTTGGCCATGGTCTGCTCAAATGTGTGGTCCAAGCTGTACTCCAGCGCGTCGCACGCCGCTTCGATCGATTGCTGCAGCAGCGGTTGTTCTTTTTTAGCAAACCCGGAAAGCACATAGTCCACGACCGCGTAACCGGGCTCCGGGCGGGAAATGCCCATTCGTATGCGGTTGAACACCTGTGTTCCGGTATGCTGGATAATCGATTTAATTCCGTTATGGCCGCCCGAACTGCCTTGATAACGCAGCCGGTTACGGCCAATCTCGGTATCGAGGTCGTCGTATACGACGATCATATCCTCCAGGGACGCTTTGTAATAATCCATATAGGCGCGAACCGCCTCGCCGGACAAGTTCATGAACGTCATCGGCTTGATCAATACGACCTTGCCGCCCGGCAGCACCCCTTCACCGATCAAAGCCTTGCACTTGCTCTGTTTGATCTCGATGCCATGCCGCCGCGCCAGTTCATCCACGGCCATAAAACCGATGTTATGCCTCGTTTTCTCGTATTGTTTCCCCGGGTTTCCGAGGCCTACAATCCATTTCATTTGTTCCATATACCTCCTACGTTTGTGGCAGCTTGCAGCACCTTAAGGCTCGTTCCTCCGCCCTTCATTGGAAAAATCCAATAGATCGACGGGAACCGACCGCCCCCACCCCGGCAAACACACCGATAGGGGTTACACCCTCCCGGCGGGAGGATGCAACCCCTGTGTGCAGTAGCCTTACCTTATTCGATCTCGAACAGCTTGCTGATCGACAGCTCCTCGTGCACGCGAATAATCGCTTCGCCCATAAGCGGAGCGACGGACAGCACCTTCAGCTTGCTGGTCGGATTGGGATGCGTAATCGGAATCGTGTCGGTCACAATAACTTCTTTCAACGGAGAATTCTCCAGCCGCTCCATCGCCGGGCCGGACAACACGGGGTGCGTACAGCAGGCGTAAACCTCTTCCACGCCGCCCTCCTTCAGCGCATTCGCGCCAAGGACGATCGTTCCGGCGGTATCGATGATATCGTCGACGAGAATCGCCGTCTTGCCTTCGATGTTCCCGATAATGTTCATGACTTCGCTGACGTTGGGCTCCGGACGGCGTTTATCGATGATCGCCAGCGGCGCGTTCAGGAAATCCGCCAGTTTACGGGCGCGCACCACCCCGCCGTGGTCCGGCGATACGACGACCGGATTCGGGATATGCTTAGACCGGAAATACTGGGCCAAAATCGGCACCCCGAGCATATGGTCCACCGGGATGTCGAAGAAGCCTTGAATCTGCATGGCGTGCAGGTCCATCGTAATGACGCGGTGTGCGCCGGCCTTCTCGATCAAATTGGCAACCAGCTTAGCCGTGATCGGATCGCGCGAACGGGCCTTCCGGTCTTGGCGGGCATAACCGTAATACGGGATAACCACGTTAATGCTTTTGGCTGAAGCTCTTTTCAAGGCATCCACCATAACGAGAAGCTCCATCAGATTGTCGTTGACGGGAGCGCACGTCGATTGAACGACATAGACGTGGCAGCCCCGGACACTCTCGGACAGCTTGACCTGAATTTCGCCGTCGCTAAAACTGGTCGTGTCCGAATCGCCCATCGGGATTCCGATATAATCCGCGATTTGATGCGCCAGCTTAGGATTGGAGTTACAGGTGAATATCTTTAATTTAGAATCACAATAAGTCATAAAATTAAAACCCTCCGTGCTGTGTAGATAGCGAAAGGGATCAAACCGCTGAACCCGCCTTCGAGCTACCCCGTCATTAGAAATCGTCACTGCATCCTCATTCCGAAAAATGGATTCCGGCAATTGCTACTACATCCTATGATAAAACGGCTTAAGAGTCCTGCTTATTCTGTTTTTTGGCTTTTGCGCGGCCGCGGATTTTTTCGCCATAACCCGGCTTGTTCTCCTGCCGCTGTCTCGCGATCGCCAAATCACCTTCCGGGACGGAATGCGTGATGGTCGAGCCGGCGACCACATAAGCGCCTTTCCCGACCTTCACCGGCGCAATCAGATTGACGTTGCTGCCGATAAAAGCTTCGTCCTCGATCTCCGTAATGGATTTATTATAACCATCGTAATTGACGGTAATCGCACCGCAGCCGATATTTACGTTTTTGCCGACTTTGGCGTCGCCGATATAACTCAGATGCGAGACTTTCGCTCCGTCGTCCAAGGTCGCGTTTTTGATCTCGACGAAATCGCCCACTTTGACGTTTGCGCCAAGTTTAGCCCCCGGACGCAAATAAGCGAAAGGTCCCACCGTCGTTTCTTTGCCGACTTCCGCCTGGCTTAGAACCGAATGCTTCACCTTCGCGCCGTCATGAATCACGCTATCCTCGATTTGGGACGCCGGCCCGATCACGCAATCCTCGCCGATGACGGTCCGCCCCGAAAGCACGGTTCCCGGATAAATCACCGTATCCGAACCGATGGTCACATCAGCTCCGATATAAGTCGATGCCGGATCGACCACCGTGACGCCGCCCAGCATATGCTGCCGAACGATCCGTTCGCGCATAACCGCTTCCGCTTCGGCCAGTGCAACGCGGTCATTGACGCCGATCGACTCGCGGTGGTCCTGCGCCGCATAACCTTCCACGATTTCGCCGGCCTGTACCAAAATGCCGATAACGTCGGTCAGGTAATACTCCTGCTGCGCGTTGTCATTGGTTACCTTTTCCAAAGCGGCAAACAATTTCGCATTATCAAAACAATAAGTGCCTGTGTTGATTTCCTGTACCGCTGCTTCTTCCGGCGTGCAGTCTTTCTGCTCGACGATGCGCTCGACCGTACCGTTCTCTCCACGGATCACCCGGCCATATCCTTGAGGATTGTCCATTTTGGCCGTGAGCACGGTAGCGGCTGCACCCTTGCGGGTATGAAGTTCGACCAGCGCTTCAAGCGTCTCCGTGGTCACCAGAGGGGTATCGCCGCAAATTACAACGGTCGTACCTTCCTCTCCGGCGAGCAGCGGACCTGCCTGCTTCACCGCATGCCCGGTTCCCAGCTGCTGCTCCTGCAGCACGTACTCCGCCGATGATCCAAGGTATGATTTTACCGCCTCGGCACCATGGCCGACAACGACGATGGTTCGTTCGCAGCCGGCTTGCTGCACAGCGTTTAAAACATGCCCGACCATCGGTTTGCCGCACACAGGATGGAGCACTTTATAAAGCTTGGACTTCATGCGTTTCCCCTGACCTGCGGCAAGAACAATCGCTAATTTTTTCAAGGCTCCGGTCTCCTTTACTCAAAGAGGTAGTAACTCTCACTTAAACTCATTACTGAATATATCTCATTTACCGCAAAAAGAAAAGGGAGCCATGTACTCATGGCTCCCTTTTCCTCGAACCCCAATTGGTCAAGAATTAAAAATGCGACTTACGCCCCTTCTTCAATAGCTTCCTCTTGGTCGGCCGCACGTTCGTATTCAGCCAAAACAGCGGCTTGAATCTTCTCGCGGGTGCCGGAGGAAATCGGATGCGCGATGTCCCGGAACTCCCCGTCCGGTGTGCGCTTGCTCGGCATAGCTACAAACATTCCATTGTTCCCGTCGATGACGCGGATGTCGTGAACGACAAATTCGTTATCGATGGTAATGGATGCTATGGCCTTCATTCTGCCTTCAGAGCTGACTCGGCGGAGTCTTACATCCGTAATTTGCATATGTGTTCACCACCTTTTTCCATCAGAGACTTGGTGTAATATTCCACATAGCAAACGGAAATCCTTTTTTTTTGAGGAACAAAATGCCTTAAAATCTCGATTTTTTTTGATATGACGGGCTTTTCGACACATTTCGTCGCAAAACTTTCGGTTTTGCGGTTTTATCGACAGATTTCAACTTACCCGAATTTGGAAAAATAATTTCCAGGCTCCACGGAGATTTCCTTGCCTTTCGCATCCACTGCCCGGAGCGTCGCCAGCGACACATAATCGTGCAGAAGCCGCTGTTCGGAATCCACTTCCCCCGATTCGACCAGGACGCCTACGCCCGCCACCTTAGCATTGAATTCGCCCAGCAGGTCGACCATCCCCTGAATGGTGCCGCCGGCCTTCATAAAATCGTCAACGATCAGCACACGCGAAAGTTCTTTGAGCGCCCGGCGGGACAACGTCATCGTATGCAGGCTTTTGTGCGACCCGGACACATAATTGATGCTTACGGCCGACCCTTCCGTGACCTGATGGTCTCTTCGCACCAGGACGACCGGCAGATTCAGCTCGGCGCCCGTAGCGTAAGCGAGCGGTATCCCTTTCGTTTCCACAGTCATGATGCAGTCGATCTCCAAATCGCCAAACGCGGTGGCGAACAGTTTGCCCGCCTCATTCATCAAAGCCGGCTGCCCAAGCAGGTCGGACATATACAAATAACCGCCCGGCAAAATGCGGTCGGGCTGAGCGAGCTTGCCGCACAGTTCGCGGATAAAGACAAGCGCCTGCTCGCGGCCCACCCGCGGAATATATTTAACGCCGCCGGCGGCTCCGGCCAGCGTCAGCAAGTCGCCGATCCCCTCTTCTTCAAATACCTCTTTAATAATGCCCAAATCCTCGCTGATGGACGATTTCGCGGCTCCGTACCGCTGGGCAAAGGTCGTCAGCGGAATCAGATGATGCGGCCGGGCTAGTAAATAGTGGGTCATCTCCACCAAACGAGCGCTTCTTTTTAATTTTTTCACGAAGTACCCCTCGCTAAAATCCG
Organism: Paenibacillus oralis; assembly: GCF_003863965.1. GTDB lineage: Bacteria > Bacillota > Bacilli > Paenibacillales > Paenibacillaceae > Fontibacillus > Fontibacillus oralis. Next base: position 1,899,504 of record NZ_RRCN01000001.1, on the reverse strand, counting down.
AATATTTTATTGAAACTATAACATTTTTGTACGGATTTGTCCAAGCATGATCTTCGTTTTCGTAGGGGGTGGGGTGCTTCGTGCTTAAGAACCAAGCCGTTACCAATCAGGTCAGAAGACGCACCGCGTAAACCTCTTTGCAAAACCCGCGCAGCCCGTTATAAATACGGGACACTTTCGCTTCTTTGGAGACGAGCCCGAACACCGTCGGACCGCTTCCCGACATCAGCACGCCGTCCGCCCCCAGGCGCAGCATCGTTTCTTTCAAATGGGCGACCTCGGGATGCATATGCAGCGTCACGCTCTCCAGAACGTTGCCCAGCTCCCGGCACACCTCCGGAAAAGACCGGCTTTCCAGGGCCGCCCGCATCCGCTCGGCCGAGGGATGCTTCTCGATCCGTTCGTTGCGATACCGTCCGTACACCTCGGCTGTAGATACGTTAATCGGCAGCTTCGCCAGAACGACCCAACATTGCGGCGGGTTCGGCAAAGGCGTCAGCACCTCTCCGCGCCCCGTAGCCAGCGCCGTCCCGCCCGTCACGCAAAAAGGTACGTCCGATCCCAGCTCCGCCCCCAGCTTCTTCAGCTCTTCTCCGGAAATGTTCAGTCCCCAAAGCCGGTTGAGCCCCCTCAGCGTTGCCGCCGCATCGCTGCTTCCGCCGGCCAGACCGGCCGCGACCGGAATCTTTTTGTCGAGATGGATATACACCCCGCTGCGCACGTTATACCGTTCCTTGATCAGCTTGGCGGCCTGAAAGGCCAGGTTCTTCTCATCGAGCGGAATATATCCGGCCTGGCTCGATATAATAATCGTATCCCGCGGGAGGGCGCTCATTTCCAACCGATCGGCGAGATCAACCATCGTCATGATCATCTCGACTTCGTGGTAGCCATCCGGACGTTTATGTAATACGTCGAGCATCAAGTTGATTTTTGCCGGCGCTTTCTCGTAAATTTTCAAGGCCCTCACCCACCTTCAGCAATCCTTACCGTTCCTTATCTTATACTATCTTACTTCATCCCGGCAAAAAAACGAAGCTCCCCGTAAGGGAAGCTTCGTCCGTCAAATATTATTGCTGCTATTGCTGCTGTTTTGCCGCAGCCTGTTCGGCGAGCTGAATCGCCCGCTTCACCATATTTCCCGCATCCTTTGCCCTGATGCCGCCCCAACCTTCCTGCTTCACGGTATCGTAAAATCCCAGATCCTTGGCTAATTCGACCTTCAGGTCCTCCGACATTACGCTTCGTCTTCTGCGCGACATGGTCAGTCCTCCTATGGGGTCTTGGATATGGAACAATGGTTAGTATGCGTGGAGCCGCAGCAGTTCATACGGTGACCTCGGCAAACCTGTCCGCCAAAAAAAGCCTGGCGGCAGCGCGCCGCACAGACCTTGCGTCCGTTGGCCGCTTGTCCGCGCCTTGCTCCAGCCTGCCCGGCAGCCCATAAGAAAAACGCCTGGCGGCGTCCTTTAATGGCTCTGACTTCTACTTTGGACGTTGCTCTAAGGGACACCAGCGACCTTATCCGCCCATCTCCCGGGTATTTCCCAACCTAACGGACACCAGCGGCCCTATTTCGCTCTAAACCCGTTCATCCAGGGCAATTTAGGCTAAATAACGTCATCTGTGTCCGTTACATTTTGCAAACTCCCGTTTTTTCGAAAATAACGGCTCTGGTGTCCCTTAGCCCCCAGGTTACTCTTCTCCTCCCCTCTCTCCCTGCGCATCGTCCTCTACCATGTCCGAAATTTTATAAATTCTTTAAGGTTAAAAAAACGGCCCCGCCCAATGGCGAAAGCCGTTTACTTGAAATTCATCATGATGTTCACGGTTTAATATACGAAATCCGCACCTCGTTGTTGTCGTCGCAAATCATGACCTCAACAGATTCGGTTAGTATATCGGCATAACTGTAAGACACACGCTTAAAGGTCTGATGCTCTTGGTCCAGCTTCACGATAAAGACCGAAGGATAGGTTTCCTCCAACACTCCGGTGCGTTCGATGGTCTTTCGGCGACCTCCGTTTGCCCGAAGCATAATTTTTTGTCCAACGTGGGCGTCGAGACTATGCTTGATTTCCGACAGCGCATTTTTAGCCATTACCTGTGACCACCTTCTTTCTCAAACCATTATACAGGAAAAGAGAACCTTTGTCAAATCAAAATAATTAATTATATCAGCATGGAAAAACCCATGTCAATGAATTTTTTTCGACACGACCCGCCGACCCCTTCCTGAAAAAATAAAGCTGCCGGAACGACCGACCGTTGGCCTTCAAAATAGCGGCATTTTATGTACTTATTATCCGGAGACCAGCATGTTCATCTTCATTAGTGGAATTTTATGTACTTATTTCCTCAAGAATGGTCCAGAACGCGGGTATTTCCTTGCGACAGGGGAAAATAACGACATAAATTTCCTCTATTTCTTTCAAACTGACGGATATAGCTGGAATAACGACCTTTTTGGTCCTTATTTTTTGGCTCGACCTAAAAATCGGTGCTTGACGGCCGGCCATTCGCATTACGTAAAAAACCGGAAGCCCCAAAGAAAAACTTTGGAACTTCCGGTTTAATACGCTCTTACATGGAAGGCACAACTTTAAGCGAGGACAAATCCTTCAGCTTCGGCAGGCCAATCCGGTAGCTGCCGCGCGTTTCGATCCCCCCGACGCCCTGCGCGCCGCTGATCGTATTGTTCAGGACATCCGTAATCTGAATCGTATCGCGTATGGACGTCAGCGAGGCCTTGGCGGCGATATACACGGGATCCAGGGCGTGGATCAGCACGCGGCCCGGGGAACTGGCAAAATTGGCTCCCGCCTGCAATAACGCCTCAAAATGCGATTGGCAGGCGCCGGCCACGATCGTTAACGTATCGAAATTACGTTCGTATTGTCTGGCCGTCTGAATGGCTTCCACGAAATGTTTGGAATTTTTATAGCTGGTTAAATTGTACAGGTCGCCGGTAGGCCGATGCTTCAAAACACCGTCATGGCCGGTCAGCACCACGATATCCGGGCGAACCGTCGGCAGCAGCCGGTACAGAGCGCTGGCCATCTGCGACTCCGTGACAAAGTAACCTTGAGCGGGGACCCGCAGCTTCTCGTACAGGCTTAAGCTTTTTTGCAAATATCTTTGATCCCCGTCCAGATGAAGCACCTTGCCCGGTACTTCAAAATAAGCCGGCTCCCCCATTGAGTACCATTCCCCGCCGATGGTCATCCGGTTGCGCTCCGCCAGCTGCTTCCGGTCCTCGGCCAACCGCTTCAGCGACTCCGTCGCCTTGATGCGCGCGCGCTGCGTCGTTTCTCCGGGGGCGTCCCGGTCTATACGGATCAAATCGCTTAAAGGCGCGTCCGCCAGCAACCGGAATTCCGTTCCCTTGATGATCGCTTCACTCCGCACGATGCTTGCTACCCGGAACGTAACATCCCCGCCGTAAGATTTGCGGACGACCAAGTCTCCCAAATTCGTCAAGTCAATCACCTCTATCCCATGGTATGGGCGAAAGGTGGGATTGGTTACTGCGGCGGCCCCCTGCTACGGCCGCTTCAATCCGGCCTGCAGCAAGGTGTTGCTCAGCCCCGCGAACTCCGCCAAATCCAGCGTTTCGGCGCGGCGCGACGGGATGATCCCGGCCTCAGCCAGCAGCTGCTCCAGCCGTTCCCGGCCTTCGCCCGGGAAGAACCGGCTTTTCAGATTGTTGGAAATCGTCTTGCGCCTTTGGGCGAAGGCGGCATGTACCACCTCGAAGAAAAACGCCTCATCCTCCACCGACACCGGCGGCTCCTTGCGCACCGACAGGCGGATGACGGCCGACTCCACGTTCGGCTGCGGAATGAACACGCTGTGCGGCACCGTACAGACCAGCTCCGGCACGCTGTAATACTGAACCGCGATGCTGAGGCTGCCGTAGTCTTTGCCGCCCGGCGAGGCCGCCATCCGCTCCGCCACTTCCTTCTGGATCATCACGACGATATGCTCCAGCGGCAGCTTCTCCTCGAGCAGCTTCATCAGGATCGGCGTCGTCACGTAATACGGCAGATTGGCGACGACGCTAACGCCGCTGACGCCGGTAAATTCGGCGGCAAAGAGCGCCTGCAGGTCCAGCTTCAGCACGTCCCCGTGAATGACGTGAACGTGCGGATACGGCTCCAGCACCTCCCGCAGGATCGGCAGCAGGCGCTGGTCGATCTCCACGGCCGCGACCTGGCCCGCTTCCTGAGCCAGCTTCTCCGTCAGAGCGCCGATCCCCGGGCCGATTTCGAGCGCTCCTTTGGAGGCGTCAAGGCCTGCGGCGGCGACGATTTTGCCGAGGATGTTCTGATCGATCAAAAAGTTCTGTCCCAAGCTTTTCTTAAACGAAAATCCGTACCGCTGAATGATCTCCTTCGTCCGGCGCGGCGTGGACACGTCTTCCCTTATGCTCATGGCCTCTATACCCCTTCATTCTCCAACTTGGCGAGCGCATCCGCAAACTCCTCGCGGCTGATCCGGAACACCGTCAAACGCTTGTACAGCTGTTTGCCGTTGCAGTACCCGATGCCGAGCAGCTCCCCCAACGCCTTGCGCCGGGCCGCCGCCTGCGGATGCACGATCAGCCCCGCCGTCATCAAGTCTTCCCAATCGATCTGGCCCGCTACTCCCGGCGCTTCGCTGCGCACGCGGGACAGCGCCTCGCGGATCGCTGCCGGAGAGGCGTTTTCGATCCCGATATCGCCCCGCTTCGTCGCATCCGCTTCCCGCAGGAACGCATGCTTGCAGCCAGGCACCCGGTTGGCAATGATCTTACGGATCCGTTCCCCGGCATGGTCGGGATCGGTAAAAATGATCACTCCGCGCCGCTCCTGCGCCAGGGAGATTTTCCGCAGCGTCGTCTCATTGATGGCGGAGCCGCCCGTTTCGATCGTATCCGCCTCCACGGCCCGCTTGACGGCCACGGTGTCATCCCGGCCTTCCACCACGATGACCTCTTTAATCATGTGTCTTCTTCCCTTCCGTTTACAGCAAAAAGAAGAGGAACGTATCCTCTTCTAATCCAAGTGTCTTATTCATCATCATAATAGAGGTTGTTCAAAAAGTCATCTTTTTATCACGAAGAGGGCTTTTTGAACACGCTCAAAGTATCCCGTTCCCCATCTAAGCATGACGGGGCGAATTAATTCAATTCCGGTTTGGTCGGACCGATCACGTAAACGGTGCGGCCCTTCTTGCGGCCGAAATTTTTAGCCGACTTCAAGCTGTCGTAATACACGTCCATCTTGTTGCCGTCGATCGCTCCACCGGTATCCTCCGCTTTCCGGAAACCGATGCCCTCGATATAGACCCACCAGCCCAGCGGCACGACGTCTTTGTCCACGGCGATCGTCCGCCCTTCGGTAACGCGGGTGCCGGAAGCCGTGCGCGTTCCGATGCCGTCCTCCTCAGAGGAATAAGCGGTGAGCGTGACGTTTTTAAGTACTTTTTTATATTTGAATGAGACTCCGCCTTTCGTTGTCGTTCCGCTGACGCTGACCCCGTCCGAACTGCGGGTCATGCTGGCGGACATCACCGCGGTCGGCTGTTTGGTGCCGACGGCAATGACTTTCGGCTGTGCGGTCTTGGAGACCTCTTTGCCGAGCCATCGCTTCGTCACAAACTTGCCGTCCTCATAAGTTTTCTCCACGGTGTGGACAACCAACCCTTTGCTGCCTTGCTGAACGACCTTGGTTTCGCCTTTCGGCAAACTGTCATCAGCCGTTTTGACAACGGTAAACGGTACGGCTTCTTCTTTCTTGACGGTATGTTTATTAACCCGAACGATTTTGATGTTCATGCTGGCTGCAATTTTGCTGTCCAAAGCGGGTGTTACCTTATCGTCCTGTTCCAGGGTGACGCCAAGTTCGGAAATGGCGCCCTTTACGGTGCTCTTTGTCGTAAAATCAACTTTAGTTGTTCCATCGACAATGATCTTCACCGGAACCGCCCGTTCAATCACGATGCGGTCTCCGTCCGAAAACAGGCTGTCGAGCGGACGCGATACGGTGTCTTGCGGTGCAAGCTTAATGGATTGTTCCTCCAGCAGATGAGCCACCTTCGACTCCGTCGTTTCCACCGACTGGACCTTCCCGTCGATGACCAGAGATACTTGTTTACGCTCCTGACCAAACGTCCCGATCAGGATGATGATGATTAGTGCGATGCTCAGTACGCCGACAAGCGTAATCTGACGAAAATTCTCATGCTTCCATCGCATTGCGTAAGACATGCTGGATGAGCGTGATTCATGGGTCTCCCCGTTTCGGAAAATGCCCATTTCTTCCGTCCTCCTTCATAGTCCCGCCGTAAGGTCGATGCATGATACGGTTGACGCGACTACAGTTCTTGTTTACGAAACGCGCTTAGAGGTTGTTCAAAAGTCATCTTTTGATCACGAAGCAGGCCGCCCCGACTTTTGAACTCACATTTAAACAACAAACAGCGCATTTCGCATCCTGCCCCAGTCTTATCGGCAATTGTCACCTCCTGTTTATCAACAGTATGATGACCCTATTACTTTTATTCAAAACAAAAGAAGCCCAAAGAAAGAGTTAGAGGAACTCCCTTCGTGGCTTCCTGATTTGTCTAGGTGTAATAGGCTGCACGAGTTACCTCTCTTGGTACGCTTACGAGGTTAGCTGTCGGATTAGGACGAAAGAGAGCCGCCCTTTCTCAGTTCGTTCGCTCATGGCGCAACGACCTCGAATTCACCCCAAAGACCCTGAAAAGGAATCACTTGCAAACCTGGCCGGCATCATCCGATCCATGTTCGCACCGGTTCCCCCGTTCTCCATGCGGAGACTCAGCGAGACTGGTTCACGGAACCAAGTTATCGAACGGCTCGTCAAGCTAAAAAATGAGCCGCAGCGATTACTGAAAAAATTCTATCCTGTTTCGATGCATGTTGTAAAGAACCAATCAACCACGTTTTTTTAAAAAAATGGTTAAAAAAATGTAATAAACATGCTGTTTTCGGTTAAAAAGCATTAATCTTTCGTTTATCCTCATTTTTTCAGCGGTTTTTCTCCGTTATGCTCGGTATTCCAAATAGTTCCAGTGCATTTCGGGTGGTAATTTCAGCGATTTCCTCAAAAGAGACCCCTTTCAGCTCGGCTGCCATTTCGGCTACCAAACGCACATGGGCCGACTCGTTCCGCTTCCCACGAAATGGATGGGGAGTTAAATAAGGGGAGTCGGTTTCGATCAATAAACGGTCCATCGGTGTTTGGGCCAGGACCTCTTTGGGCTGCTTTGCATTTTTAAACGTAATCGGCCCGCCAAACGACAAATGAAATCCCAGATTTAGACACATTTTAGCAATTTCCCAGCTGCCGGAGAAGGAATGCATCACCCCTCCGACTTCATTCGCCTTTTCCTCGCGCAAAATCCGCACGACATCCTCGTGGGCGTCGCGGTTATGAATGGAAATCGGCATCCCCAGGCTGCGGGCCAAGCCGATTTGCTTGCGCAACACCTCGTGCTGAACGTCTTTGGGCGACGTGTCCCAATAATAATCGAGCCCGATTTCACCGATGGCCACCACTTTTTCGTGCTTGCAAAGTTCGGCGATCCAGTCCAAATCGCCCTCCTTCATCGTGATCGCATCCTGCGGGTGCCACCCGACGGCGGCGTAAATGAAATCATACGTTTCCGCCAGCTTCATCGTCGACGGGATCGTTTCGCGGTTAAAGCCGATGTTGATCATGCGCGTAACCCCTTGCTCCACCGCGCGCTGAATCACTTCCTCCCGGTCCTCGTCGAACTGCGGAGCGTCCAAATGCGTATGCGTGTCAAATAACATGGTCGTCTCGTTCCTCCTAACGTGCCTGTTCAAATATTCGGGCAATGGTCGGCGGCAATTGATCCCGTACCGCATGCAATTTATTATCCGGATAATACAAATGGTATTTGCCGAGCTGCAGCCCGCTGATCGAGCGGACGATGTCCGACACTTCGGATATTTCCCGCAGCCGCTCCTGCCGGTCCAGCAGCAAAATCTGCTTCCCCGCGGCGGCCTCGTCCGGACGGAACACATCATACGGCAGATCGGTCGGAAAATCAATTTCCAGGTCGTATTCGGGATGAAGACCGGCCTGCTCAAACGCCTGGCGGATCTGTTCGACCATTTCCAGTTCGCCTGACTCAAGTTCTACATATTTATACAATTTCCGGTCCAAAAAACGGCCGCAAAGATCGCTCAGCAGGGCATCCGGTTCGTTTTTCCACTGCATGAAGGCGGTCTGCATCAGCGCTTCGTCAAGCAGCAAATAATCGCGCACGCCGATCTCCCCCTGAAACAGACAAGGAAGCGGGTGAGGCAAAAATGAAAAAGCATAGCCGTCCCGGTACAATTCCTTGGCCCGGCGCAAAATTTGCCGCAAAATGATATCCGAGCTGCGCGTAACCGGGTGAAAATACACCTGCCAATACATCTGATAACGGGACATCAAATAGTCTTCCACCGCGTGCATGCCCGATTCCTTGACGACCACCCGGCCGTGATAAGGGCGCAGCATCCGCAAAATCCGATCCATGTCGATCGTGCCGTAATTGACGCCGGTAAAATAAGCGTCCCGCAGCAAATAGTCCATACGGTCTGCATCCAGCGGGCTGGTGACGAGATTAACGACGATCGGGTTGTCGTAATCTTTGCGGATCACCGCCGCGACCTTGTCCGGAAAATCCGGCTCCACCGTGCGCAGCACTTCCCCGACCTCGGTATCCCCGAGCAGGATTTTACAAGTCCAATCCTCGTGATGCATTTGGAAAGCCTCTTCGACCGAATGCGAAAACGGGCCGTGCCCCAAGTCATGCAGCAGCGCGGCGCACAAAGCAACCATCCTTTCCCCGCTCGGCCAATCGGCGTATCCCCCGCGCTCAAACTGCGAAATGATCCGGCGCGTAATTTCATAGACACCGAGGGAATGGGAAAAACGGCTGTGCTCAGCGCCATGAAACGTCAAATATGACGTCCCCAGCTGGCGGATGCGGCGAAGACGCTGAAACTCCGGGGTATTAATCAGGGACCAGATCACTTCGTCCTGTACATGAATATAATTATGTACGGGATCTTTAAACACTTTTTCCTCGGAAAGCGGACGATACATGGCTAACACTCCTTTTTTGTCATCATAGTTTTTTTGAGAAATAAAGGGGGAACTTGACCGAAATTTGCGATTTATGTCGAATGGTGTCGGATTAAGTCAAATCTTTGTTTTCCAAAATGTCGAATCGGCTCATTCCTTGAACTTCCTAGATAAATAAGTAGTTCTTGAAGGTATGTAAGATATTTTTTTAGAAATAATGCTGAACTCTACCATAAATAGGTTGACTATTCTGGCAATGGTTGGTATTATAAAAAGCAGAAAAGATAGAACAATGTCGAAAAATGACATTAATAAATTATAGCGAGAGGGGCACTTATCAGTTATGATGAAATCAACAGGTATTGTAAGAAAAGTCGACGAGTTGGGACGTGTCGTTATCCCGATCGAATTGCGCCGCACGCTCGGCATCGGCGAGAAAGACGCGCTTGAAATTTATGTAGACGGCGAGCGGATTATGCTGAAGAAATACGAGCCCGCCTGCATTTTCTGCGGCAATGCCGAGAACGTCACTTACTTCAAAGGCAAAATTGTTTGCCATGAATGTATTACTGAACTACCTACCCCTGTGACAAATTAAGAAATATAGTATATAATAGATTTACTGAAACTGTTAATTCTAACCTTTTTCATATCTCCTTGGCGCCTTCCCTTGGCTTGAACCCGGCCTAGCGAAGGCCCCTTTTTTTGGCTGCTCAGCATTTTTTGGGTATTTTGGCGGGTTTATGGGCCCCTAGAGCAGCGAATTATAAATATCACGTTTGGATACCCCGCGGTCGGCGGCGGTTTTTTTCATTGCGTCTTTCCGCGTTAATCCTTCTTCCCGCTCATAATGCGCCACATGTTCCTGCACTGGTAAATTTTGCCACCAGGCTTCCCTTTTCTCCTTCACCTGATCCGGATTGGCCCCTTCCACCACCAGACAGTATTCCCCTAGCGGCGGATGCTCCTCCAGCCATTCCAGGCAAGCCTGCAGCGAACCCCTGGCCATCTCCTCATAACGTTTGGTCATTTCGCGCGCCATCACGATGCTGCGGTCTCCAAACACCTCCAGCAGGGACTGAAGCGTCTTGCTTAACCGATGAGGCGACTCATACATCAGCATGGTGCTTTCCTCGTCCTCCAGCGATTTTAGCAGCCTCTCCCGCTGCTTCGGGTCCCGCGGCAAAAATCCCAAAAACATAAACCGCTCCGTAGGCAGTCCCGAAACGATCAGCGCGGACAACGCGGCGTTGGCCCCCGGAATCGGGATAACGGAAATGCCCGCGTGAAGCGCCAGCTTTACAAGGTCGCTCCCGGGATCGGAAATCGCCGGCAGACCGGCATCGCTGACCAGCGCCAAATTTTTTCCTTCCATTATATACCGGATCAGTTCAGGTCCGCTCGCCGCCTTATTGTGTTCATGATAGCTCAGCAGCTTGCCCGGCGATATTTCAAAATGGGTGAGCAGCTTCCGCGTCTGTCTCGTGTCCTCGGCCGCAATGATGTCCGCTTCGCGGAGCGTCCGCACGGCGCGGAAGGTCATGTCCTCCAAATTGCCGATTGGCGTGCCGACCAGGTACAGCTTGCCGTAATCCGCCCGTTCTCCGGCCGCGGCTTCAAAACTTTTTTGCACGTTTACGTTCATCGTTTACCCTCTTTTGGTCCATAATAAATGTCCATGATTTCCCGGCAATACTGCCCATCCTCCCCGTAAACGATCAGCGGGGGAAGCACCCGCAAATCGGGTTTGCCGTCCCGGAGCGCCTCAATTAGCACCATATTGGCCTCGGCCCCGGCCCGCGGATGGACAAACCGGATGAGCTTCGGCTCCAGCCGGTGCTGCCGCAGTACCGTTACAATCTCCCCCAAACGCTGCGGCTTATGCACCATCGATACTTTGCCTCCCGGCCGCACCAGCCGCATCGCCGCGATCGCCACGTCCTCCAGGCTGCAATGGATTTCATGGCGGGCGATCGCCTGATGCCTATTGAGCTTCAAATCGCCCCCGGTCAGCGGCATATAAGGCGGATTCACCGTAATCGCGTCATACACCCCATGGCCGGTGTTTTGCGCCAGCTCGCGCAAATCCCCTTCGCGGATCAGAATCCGCTCCGCTAGACCGTTCATCTCCACGCTGCGGCGGGCCATATCGGCCACCCGCGGCTGAATTTCAATGCCTTCGATCGCAGCCTTCGTCCGTGTCGACAGCAGCAGGGGAATGACCCCGTTGCCGGTACACAAATCGAGAACCCTTCCATAGTTGGGTATGGAAGCAAACCGGGCCAGCAGCACGGCGTCCATCGAGAAGCTGAATACCTCGTCGCTTTGAATGATGTGCAGGTCATGCGTGAGCAAATCGTCGACCCGCTCGTTGTCATAAATCGGTACATTGTTCATGAATTTATCCTTCTTTATGGTCATTGAAAAAAAACCGTAGGGCCAATCCCCACGGTTTAATATTCATTTATTTATTCAAAAATGACAAGCAGAACAAGCAATCGCCTTCCGTACGAAGATGTCCATAATATACATTGCAAATATGAAAACCTTCATGATAAATACGCGCCAAATTATCGTACCCTTCGCCCACGACATCGATCGCTTCTTTGCCGGCCAAAACCGGGTCCGCAACCTTGCCTTCGGCCGTTACCGGTACGCGGTTTTCCGTGCTTTCCCGCTTTAATAATTTGCGCAGCTGCTCATTCTCCAGCAAGAGCCGCTGGTTCTCCTCCACCAGCTTCTTCACTTCGAGCATGAGGCTGCCCAATTCGCCGTGAACTTTACCCATTTGTGATTCCAGCGCCTGCATATGGTTGAAAATGTCCTTGTTCTCCAAGTTCCCACCCCAGCGTCATCTCTAAAGTCTTGAAAAAGCCTTTTCTTATTTAAGGACAACGTCGTCCAGCGGAAGCTCCTTCACTTTTCCGATTTCAAACAGCTGAACGTGCACGGTGCGCGACCCGGCGTTGATCCCAACGACCTTCCCGTCGCCCAAAGAAGTGATCACCATTTTGCCAACGGACGGAAGCTCCTCTTTCACGCTTTCGTAGTTATCATGCTCAAACTTGAGGCAGCACATTAACCGTCCGCACAAACCGGAAATTTTCGTTGGATTTAGCGACAGGCTTTGATCCTTGGCCATTTTGATGGAAACCGGCTCAAAGTCGCCAAGCCAGGAAGAGCAGCAGAGCACACGTCCGCAAGGACCGATACCGCCAAGCATCTTGGCTTCGTCTCTGACGCCGATTTGTCTCAGCTCGATCCGGGTGCGGAAGATGCTGGCCAAGTCCTTTACCAATTCGCGAAAATCCACCCGTCCCTCGGCCGTGAAGTAAAAAATGATTTTGTTGCGGTCGAACGTGAATTCCACATCGACCAGCTTCATCTTCAGGTCATGGTCCTTGATTTTATTTAAACATGTGGCAAAAGCGTTTTTTGCCGCAAGCTTGTTCTCCTCGACTACACGGGCGTCGGCTTCGTCGGCGATCCGGATGACCTTCTTCAGCGGAAGGACGACATCCGTTTCCCCCACCTGCTTCTTGCCGACCACCACTTTACCGTATTCGATCCCGCGCGCCGTTTCGACAATCACGTTCTGATCCTTCTCGACGGGAAGATCCAGCGGATCGAAATAATATATTTTGCCCGCTTTTTTAAAGCGGACGCCCACTACAGTGTACAAAAACTAACCCCCTCGTATACCTATAAAACCCCCATAAATGGTGATACGCCAAAAAAGCATCGCTCGAACCAGCTTTTTCTCATTCCCTGCTTCTTTCACGGGAGAAAGTTTCAAAAAGTGCCTGAGTGCTGCCTGCCCGGGTAGTAAAAACGTTCTACCGCTGCCCATCCACCGCGATGAGGAACTGCTCCACGCAAAGTTGGGCATTCATATGCTGCCGCAGTTTCTTCTTGCTCTCCGCAGCCAGCGCCATCGCTTCAATCCACTGCTGTGGGCTGCGCGAGGCGGCATGTCTGGAAATAAACTCTAACTCATCTATGAAAACGACTTGATCATGCTTATGATAGAGCGCGTGGATCATATCTTTAAACCACAAATGGAAAAGACTGAACAACATGTCCAAGCGGTCGCTTAAACCGGCCTTGAACAAGCTTTGCTGCGCTGTAATTAAAGGAGAACCGCCACGGCCTGCGATCTCCTTCCCTAATTGTAACACTACGTTTCTAATTTCTGCAAACCAATTCTGCTGGATAAGTTCGCGGCACGGACCCAATCCTGCCGCGAGATGAACGGCGCTCCGGGCCAAAGTTGCCGGAAATCCCTCATCCGCCAATATTTGGAGCATCCGCTCCGGGTTTAGCGGCAGAAACGGCACCCACTGCGCCCGCGACTGGATCGTCGGCAGCAAAGCCCGTCCATTGTCGGACAGCAAAATAGCAACCGCCGGGGACGGCGGCTCCTCCAAAAATTTCAGCAGGCTGTTCGCGGCCTGAACCGTCATTTTTTCCGCCTCATCGATGATATAGGCTTTCGGATTGCCGCTCTCTGTGCGATAAGAGAAAATCCGCTGCAAATCGCGGATTTGATCGATTTTAATCGTGGCCCCATCGGGTTTGACGGTAAAAAGATCCGGGTGATTGCCGTGCAGCACCTTGCGGCATTCCAGGCATTCCCCGCAGGCGTCGTCCCCGCCCCGAGTGCAAAACAACGCCTGGACGAAGGCCATGGCCATTTCCATTTGCCCGCTTCCAGGCGGTCCGCTAAAAATATAGGCATGCGATATTTCGTTTCTCCGCAGGCCGCCCTGCAGCAGCTGCTTGGCGGTATCCTGGCCGATGATATCTTGAAATGACACGTGTTTTCCTCCATTTGATACTCGCACTTTTAGAAACACAAATTGATCAGCATGCCGCGGATTTCGCCGATTTTTTGCAGCAGCTCGATTTTTCCCTGCTCGGTTTCCAGCAGTTCGTCGGCCATGGCAAGCAAAGCGGCGTCAACTTCGTCCAGCAGCTTGTAACGTTTCCCCCGGCCGCGGCGATCCCATCCTCTGACATCCTTAATAAGGACGCCCCGGCGGACTGTCTCCTCGAGAAATCTTTTGACCATAAGCCGGTATGCTTTCAGCTCGCGGATGGTCATGGAACGGGCCAGCCGGTCTCCCTGCATTTGAATTTCCTTAAACCGCCGGCCCAGCTCTTCCTGCGACGCCCGCTCCCCATGCTGCTGCATGACATCGGCAAAGTTCTTGGACTGCACCGGCTTTGCAGGGCCGTCAGTCACCCCCAGGCCGCTTTGGAGCGGCCGGAATCCCGGATCAATTTTCACCTTGGATCACCGCCTACCTTTGGAAGTCGTTCATCTAACTGAACGTTTATCTCTATAAGAGGTTGTTTTTTTGAACTTGCAATTTAATAATATTTTCTCAGAAATGTTCAAACCGGTCTACCGGCAGCACGAATACGGTGGCTCCGCCAACCTGCACTTCCACGGGGAGCGGCAAATACGAATCGGTGGTACCGCTCATCGGCGTTACCGGGGTAACCAATTGCTCACGCACTTTACAACTGTTGCGGATGACGTTCAGCACCGCGTCCACCTGGTGGTCGTCAACACCGATCATAAACGTCGTGTTCCCCGCCCGAAGAAACCCTCCGGTACTGGCCAGCTTGGTTGCCCGGTAGTTTTCCTTGACGAGCGCGCTGGACAGCCGGTTGCTGTCTTTATCCTGGATAATCGCAACAATCAGCTTCATTTGCAGTCCCTCCTCGTTATATTAAAAATGTACCACACCTTATTATTTGACAGCTAGGCCCTTAATTCCTTTAAAAATGCGGAAAGTTGGCCGCGAATGTCGGCAGCCACCTCGTCTTTGCCTTGCGAGGCGTCGATCCGCCTGATCCGCTCGGGATACATCTCGGCAATCCGCAAATAACCTTCCCGAACCTTCCGGTGGAACTGGGTGCTTTCCATATCCAGACGGTCGACCTTTCGCCCCTGGCCTGCGGCGATGCGGGCCAAGCCGGCCTCCGGTTCGATATCAAGGTAAAAGGTAAGGTCCGGAAAACGGCCTTGCGTCGCAAACATATTGATGTTCAGCACCTCTTGAATGCCGAGTCCCCGCGCATAGCCCTGATAAGCCAGGCTGCTGTCGATGAACCGGTCGCACAGCACGCTGACGCCCCGCTCCAAAGCAGGCTCTACTTTCTCGGCCAAATGCTGGCGCCGCGACGCCGCGTAGAGCAGCGCTTCGGTACGGGCATCCATCGCCGTATGCTGCGGATTCAAAATGATGTCCCGGATTTTCTCGGCGATTTCAATCCCCCCCGGCTCACGGGTGCTGATAAATGAAACGCCGTGCTCTTCAAGCGCTTTGGCCACTTCGGCCATCACCGTCGTTTTGCCTGAACCATCACCGCCTTCCAGCGTAATAAATAGTCCTCTCTCTTTACCGTTCATGTGGTTCATTCCCTGCTTTCTTGATTAGCTTCTTCACTTGGATGGTGAGCAGCAAAGGATCTGCCGCCCCCTGGCATTTCGCCCGGGTCTGCCGCAGCCGGAGCAGTCGGCGTTTCGTCTCTTCCGTGACCGTCTCTCCCGGATACAGCAGCGGGATGCCCGGAGGATAAGGGATGATCATCTCCGCGGCCTGCCGGCCGGCGCTGTCCTCTACGGGAATCGCTTCGATCTCCTCCGGGGATAGGGGAGCCAGAGAAAACGCCACAGGCTCCGAGATGCCGGGAAGGATGTCTGTCTGATCTGCGTCTATGCCCGAATCCGCAGGTTCCGCGTCTGTAAGCGTACCGGTTACTTGCACATCTATGCCGGCATCGGTTTGGGATCGGGCTTCAGCATTCCTTATTGCGGCATCTGCCGGTTTCGGATCAAGCGAAATGTTCCACGTGGAAAGTTCGGCAGATGGGTCTCTTTCGGCTCCGGAACAATCCTGTTCCGCTTCCCTTTTCTCCGCCAACTGCGTTGCCGCCTGTGCTGCCGTTGCTGTCGCCTTCTCTTCCGCTTTCTCCGACGCACTCTCGGCCGCTTCCGCTGCCACCGCGATGCGCTCCAACGCCTGCAGCAGCCGCCCAGCATCCCGCTCCGTCGTCCCCGGTCCAAAGGCCAGCACCACGTACCGCTCATCGCTCATTTCCGGCACACAGCCCTCCGCCTCAAGCCGCCGCTGCAGCTCGTAGCCGCTCCACCGGTTTGTTGCATCGTATATTACAAGCTTAAACGGGTCTTGAATAGTATATGCAGCGTCCCCTCCACTCGCGCCCGGTGGCTTGACGACGCCGAAGCGCGGCAGTTTGCCAAGGCCGCTGCGCGCCGCGGCGGCCTTGGCCAGCCCGCCTGCGAACAGGGCGGGCCCTTGGGCCGCCAGCAGGCTTCGGCTAACGTCGAGCGAAGCCATGATGGGGTAGGACGGGCTGGAGCTCTGCAGCATCGCCAGCCGCTGGCGCAGCAGCGCGCGGTCGAGCAGCCCGCCCTGCACATGTAGCATCGCGCCCATCGTGAGCGCGGTGAGCATCTTGTGCGTCGACTGCACGACGCCATCGGCGCCTTGGGCCAGCGCGCTCTCCGGCAGCGCCGGATGCTGGCCGAAGTGGGCGCCGTGCGCCTCGTCGACGAGCAGCGGCACGCTGTGCGCGCGGCAGAGCTCGGCCAGCGGCCGCAGCGATGCGCCCATCCCGTAGTAGCTCGGGTGCGTGACGAGCAGCCCTTTGGCGCCGGGGTGCCGGCGCAGGGCTTCACGCACCGTCTCCACGGACGGGGTGGTCGCCAGGCCGCTCCGCGCGTCGAGCCGCGGCGCCAAAAACACCGCGTGCGCGCCTGCCAGCATTAATCCGTGGATGACGGATTTATGCACGTTCCGCTGCACGAGCAGCACATCGCCCGGAGCGGTGCACACGCTCAGGATCAGCGCCAAATTGCCGGCTGTGCTGCCGCCGACAAGAAAAAACGTCTCCTCCGCCCCAAACTGGGCGGCGGCCAGCTGCTGCGCCTCACGGATAACCCCTTCCGGATGATGCAGATCATCCGTCCCCGTAATTTCCGTCGCGTCGATCTCCATCACCCGGGACAGCAGATCCTGCTCCCAGGGCATTCCGCCGCGCAGGGCTTGTCCGTTTTTATGTCCCGGCACATGAAAGGAAACATCGCTTTTTTTCATATATTGCATCAAAGCTTCATATAACGGAGCCCGATTAACTTGTTCTGGCATCTCTATCTTAATCCTTCCGGCTGTGATCCTGCTCCCAATTCTACACCGCTTAAACCTTAGTTCGCTGAAAATATCATTGCTTCATTTTACCGCTTCTTTCCCCGAATGGGCAACATAAGCCTACAAAAAAGGACCCGTTCTCCCAAAGAACAGGCCCTGTCACCTCATCGATTTATGCGTTTTATGCATTCTTTTGCACCCAAATTTGCTTCATTTGATGAATAAAGAAATGGTATTTTTCCTCCTGAACATCCGTGTGCACCATTTCGGCCTCGCACGCATCGCAAATAAATTCCGATACGATATGAATGCCTTCGGTTTTTGGCTCCCCGCAAATAATGCAATTTCTTTCGGTCCGCTCATCCATGCCCAAATCCCACCTTGTCTGTTTTACTATCAGTATGACACAGATTCTATTATTTTAAACCTTTTCATAGTCCTCTACCTGCTTTATCTTATGCCGCATTACCCGCGGCTGTGTTTGTACGCTGCATCTTTAATTATCGGTTGCTTGCTCCGATATAGTAATATAGGTATGTCCGAGTTTTACGCACTTAAAGTGATTTATAGGAGGGTTGATGGGTGAAATCCGCTGATCCTGAAACAAATGCGACGTTTTACCATTACCGGCTGCTGAAAAAGGTCGTATTGCCCAAAGCCTTGATTTACGGTTTCGCAACGCTTCCTTTTCTTTGGCTCGCCGCCGAGATGATTTTTCTATCCTGGACCAGCCTTTTTTTCTTTCTGATTGCCGCGCCCATTGCGTTATGGATTCAATTCGTCATTTCTCGGTCGGTCCTGATCATCTTAAGCCATTCCTACCGCAAACGCTGGCGATTTTCCCGGCTGCTGCCCTGGATCGGGTATATGCCCGAACAATACGTGGCTTACTCCGTGTTTCGCAAAGTTCACCTGCATGCCGCCTGGATCGGCTGCTGCATCATAGCGATCATCATTCCGTGGTCTCCGGCTTCTTTTGTGCTGGCCTTGTTCTTCTGGCATTTCTGGCTGATCGGCCCGCGGTTGCTCGCCCTTGCCTGTGTTAGGGGCCAACGTAAAGACGGCATGCTGAAAATCACCGGCCCCGACATTTCCTATTACTTGCAGTGACCTACTCTCAAAGAAAACAGACCACGTTTCGGGGCAGTTTTTCTTGCGATATCAGGATGCATGCAAAATCATCTATTCCCGCCATTCTCCTTATTTGACGAGAATAAGGACATTTTTTACCGTTATTATCCTTGACCTTGACAAAAAGCCTGTTCCCCGCAAAGGGAACAGGCTGGTGATCCATCTGGAATTAGCCGGCTTGCGATCGGGCGAATTAAGGGCTGCTTTCCAGACCTTGAATCACCGCCTTGTCTTCCTGTTTTGGGACAAGCACCGTAAACGAATCGTCGTGAATCGTCAGCTGCACGATTTTTTTGCCTTTCTCGTAAACTCGGGTTGAACCGGTGCTTTCCTCTTTTTTTTCGGTCCAGCCCCATTCCTCTATGACCTTTTCATAAGCCTCAGGTACGCCGCCGCTTTCGCTTAACCCCTTCAGCGAGTAGTGAATATAGTCCATTTTCGAGTTATTTAATGCGTTATCCGTCTGATTAGCTTCTTTTGGCACCGGGAAGCTTTTTTCTACAGCCGCCCCTACGTAATTTGTCCATGAAGGCTCGGAAGACGCACAGCCCGCGATGACGAACATCATCATCAAGACTCCCCACATGAAGCATAAGGAATATCCAACTCCTTTTCGCCGCATGATCCATTCCTCCTTACCCTGCCTATATACTGAAAACGTTATCCCATGTTGTCGATACCTGATATAGATTGCGGAAGGCTATATGCCCTAGACATATCAGTATAATTATAACGGTTGACTTGCCACTGTCGGTAACAAAAAGGTTACATTCTTTTTGATAGGTTCTAAGTATAGTAAATCCGTATATCTCAAAATGCAATACCGGTACAGAAATTTTGTGTAAGTAAAATGTTATTTTATTTGACATGGACTTTTTACTATTTTATTTTTCAATCACACGAATTCGTGAGTTATATAAAGTAATATAAACTAAATAAACTATGTATGCGTTTACTTACGGTTTGAGTGCTTTTGTCATAATACCTTACATCTATTTATGATTATAGCCAGAACCTTACATACGATTTCAGGAGAGGAGAGCAAAATGAGATGAAACTACATCGCTGGAATTGGAAAAAAAGCGGTGCCCTGCTCTTAACCGGGGTTCTAATGACCGGGGTATGGACCGGCGCCAGCCCGCAAGCTGAGGCTGCTTCATCCTCTGCATCTGCAGCAGCAAGCAGTGCCAGGGACGCTGCAGCCCAAGGTTTTGTCACAGCAGATCAGTTTTACCTTTCCATGAAAGAGGCGGCGGCCGAAGCGGGGTCTGCCTTAACGATGGACGCCCCGCAAGGCGCGAAAATGCTGCGCAGCAATGCAGCCGTCCTTTTTCGGCAATGGCTGAATCTGAAAGATGCGGCGGAAACTTTTGATGACGTAGCGGACGATGCCCCCTATGCGCCGGCGGTCGGGGCTGTTGTCAAAGCAGGCTTAATGGAGGGGTATTCCGATACCCTGTTTATGCCGGGGCAAACGCTATTGGCAGGGGATTTGGCGGTTTTGCACGATCGCGTCGTGAGTTACCTGAAACCGTTCGTGCTCGAAGAAGCGACGATCACCGATATGCAGTTAGCGATGGACCAGGGCAAGCTGACCTCAAAACAACTCGTTCAAATGTATTTGGACCGTATTGCCAAATACGATGACCAGGGCGTCTCGCTGCAGGCCGTCCTAACCTTAAACCCTGACGCATTGAGCATTGCCGGAGCCCTCGATCAAGAACGGGCCACGCAAGGGCCGCGCGGGCCGCTTCATGGCATTCCTATTTTGGTAAAAGACAATTTCGATACGGCCGACATGCCAACCACCGCAGGTTGCTTATGTTTGAAGGATTCCATTCCGGACAAGGATGCCTATCAAATCGCCAAATTGAAAGAGGCCGGCGCCATAATCTTGGGCAAAACCAACCTGCATGAGTTCGCCTTCGGCATCACGACATCCAGCTCCCTTGGCGGGCAAACGAAAAATCCGTACGCACCCGGCCATTATCCCGGCGGCTCCAGCGGCGGCACCGGTGCAGCGATCGCGGCCAACTTCGCCGCAGCCGGCCTCGGGACCGATACGGGCGGATCGATCCGAATCCCGTCCAGCTTCAACAGCCTGGTGGGCATTCGCCCTACGATCGGATTATCCAGCCGCGACGGCATCATCCCGTTGGCATTGACGCAGGATGTCGGCGGCCCGATGGCCCGCACGGTGGAGGATGCGGCCATTTTGCTCGACGCCACCGCTGGTTATGATCCGGATGATATCGCAACCGCGTACAGCCTTGGGCATCTTCCCGCAAGCTATACCGATTTTCTGGATGCCGACGGTTTAAAAGGCGCCCGCATCGGTGTCGCCGTCGAATTGCTTCAGAGCGGCAATGATCAGGAAAAGTCCGTCTCCGATGTCGTTTACCATGCGGTCGATGAGCTCAAGGCCCTGGGGGCTGTGGCCATTCCGGTCACCATTCCGAACCTGGCCGAAATTAACAAATACCCTAGCCTTAGCGGATATGAGTTCAAGTTCCAACTGAACGAGTACCTTCAAGAGCTGGGAAACGATGCACCTTACCACAGCCTAGCGGAAATTATCGCATCCGAAGAATATGATAAGGCCCAGGAGCAGTCCATGAAAGCCCGTGAGGCCCGTGAAACGCTGGAAACCGCGGAATACAAAGATATTTTACTGAACCGGACCAAGCTGACGCGTGATGCCCTCTTAAAAGTGATGGCCGATTACGACCTGGATGCGATCGTTTACCCGACAACAACGCAACCGGCCGCAGTCATCGGCGAGAATCAAGTGTCCGGCGCCAACAACCGGCTCAGTCCCTTCTCCGGATTCCCGGCCATTACCGTCCCGGCTGGATTTACCACAGACGGTTTGCCAGTCGGCATCGAATTCCTGGGCAAGGCTTTTGACGAAGGAACCCTCATTAAGCTGGCCTACAGCTATGAACAAGGGACCCACCATCGCCAAGCCCCTAAATCGACGCCATAACAAGTAAAAAATAAGAAAGCCGTCGCTTAGCGGCACTCTTATCGGAAACCGACATTCTTACCTGAAACTGGCACTCGCTGGCCACTCCGTCATGCTGCAATTCCACCTAACGGACTCCAGCGACCTTATTCGCCCATTTCCCGGGTATTTCCCGTTCTAACGGACTCAGACGACGCTATTGGGCCAAAAATACGGACTTTGATGCCAATCTGAGTGAAATAAGGTCCGCTCGGTCCGTTAGAATTTCTAACCCCCTCATTTGGAGCAAATAACGTCGCTCAGGTCCGTTAGCCTCCTCAGTTAAGTTTCCCCTCTCCATCCCCCAGTGTCCGCAAAAACGTAATATCCGTTTCACCACGCCGTTCCGTTTCATCTCGCTGCAAACACTTTAACAATGCAAAAAAACACCGCCGAGTTATCAGCGGTGCTTTTCTCTCTTGCTTGGCGGCGTCCTACTCTCCCAGGACCCTTCGGTCCAAGTACCATCGGCGCTGGAGGGCTTAACGGCCGTGTTCGGGATGGGTACGCGTGGAACCCCTCCGCCATCATCACCAAACGCATAAGAGTTTGAACTCTCAAAACTGACCAACGAGTGAGTA
>NZ_RRCN01000001.1:1809103-1877488 GCF_003863965.1 Paenibacillus oralis | reverse complement strand
GTACTCCATAGAAAGGAGGTGATCCAGCCGCACCTTCCGATACGGCTACCTTGTTACGACTTCACCCCAATCATCTACCCCACCTTCGGCGGCTGGCCCCTTGCGGTTACCTCACCGACTTCGGGTGTTGTAAACTCTCGTGGTGTGACGGGCGGTGTGTACAAGACCCGGGAACGTATTCACCGCGGCATGCTGATCCGCGATTACTAGCAATTCCGACTTCATGCAGGCGAGTTGCAGCCTGCAATCCGAACTGAGACCGGCTTTTCTAGGATTCGCTCCAGATCGCTCCTTCGCTTCCCGTTGTACCGGCCATTGTAGTACGTGTGTAGCCCAGGTCATAAGGGGCATGATGATTTGACGTCATCCCCACCTTCCTCCGGTTTGTCACCGGCAGTCACTCTAGAGTGCCCAACCTTACTTGCTGGCAACTAAAGTCAAGGGTTGCGCTCGTTGCGGGACTTAACCCAACATCTCACGACACGAGCTGACGACAACCATGCACCACCTGTCTCCTCTGTCCCGAAGGAAAGGTACATCTCTGTACCGGTCAGAGGGATGTCAAGACCTGGTAAGGTTCTTCGCGTTGCTTCGAATTAAACCACATACTCCACTGCTTGTGCGGGTCCCCGTCAATTCCTTTGAGTTTCAGTCTTGCGACCGTACTCCCCAGGCGGAGTGCTTAATGTGTTTACTTCGGCACCAAGGGTATCGAAACCCCTAACACCTAGCACTCATCGTTTACGGCGTGGACTACCAGGGTATCTAATCCTGTTTGCTCCCCACGCTTTCGCGCCTCAGCGTCAGTTACAGCCCAGAGAGTCGCCTTCGCCACTGGTGTTCCTCCACATCTCTACGCATTTCACCGCTACACGTGGAATTCCACTCTCCTCTTCTGCACTCAAGCCATCCAGTTTCCAGTGCGACCCGGAGTTGAGCCCCAGGATTAAACACCAGACTTAAACAGCCGCCTGCGCGCGCTTTACGCCCAATAATTCCGGACAACGCTTGCCCCCTACGTATTACCGCGGCTGCTGGCACGTAGTTAGCCGGGGCTTTCTTCTCAGGTACCGTCACTCTCCTGGCAGTTACTCCAGAAGACGTTCTTCCCTGGCAACAGAGCTTTACGATCCGAAAACCTTCATCACTCACGCGGCGTTGCTCCGTCAGACTTTCGTCCATTGCGGAAGATTCCCTACTGCTGCCTCCCGTAGGAGTCTGGGCCGTGTCTCAGTCCCAGTGTGGCCGTTCACCCTCTCAGGTCGGCTACGCATCGTCGCCTTGGTGAGCCGTTACCCCACCAACTAGCTAATGCGCCGCAGGCCCATCCGTAAGTGACAGATTGCTCCGCCTTTCCCAAGCCTCTCATGCGAGAAACTTGATTATCCGGTATTAGCTACCGTTTCCGGTAGTTATCCCGGTCTTACGGGCAGGTTGCCTACGTGTTACTCACCCGTCCGCCGCTAAGTCAATCAGAAGCAAGCTCCCGATTAACTCCGCTCGACTTGCATGTATTAGGCACGCCGCCAGCGTTCGTCCTGAGCCAGGATCAAACTCTCCAATAAAGATGGAAGGAGTCTCGTACCCGAAGGTATGAGGTGTTCCATCGAAAAGTGTTTGACTTGCTCATTTTGAATCTGACGAGAAAGGATCGAATTTCAACGCCGGCGTTAACCGGATTGGAATTCGTCCATATAATTCTCATTTAATACTCACTCGTTGTTCAGTTTTCAAAGATCAACTTTTTTCATTCACCGCCGTGTTTCAGCGGCAACTTTTATAATATATCACCCTTCGCAGAATATTGCAAGACCTTTTTTTCTAGCAACTAATTCCAGTTGTTCGGCTGGCTTGCATTTTGCAACGGGCGACTATTAATATACCTCAAAAGCAGATGCAATATCAACCCTAGGAAAGAACTTCCTCGATATGCAGCTCTCTTTTCAGTACAAGATTCACGATTTCCCCTTTGACCGAAACCATCGGGCGAGTCGGGTGATTGCGGTCGGAGAACACAATTTCGCCTACGCTGCCATCACTAAGCCGTACACGCGTCCCGTTATGAAATTGAGTCGCCTTGTCGACAAATGTTTGAACTACGCCGGGATCCAGCTTTCCGAAGGCCTCGGAACGGATTTCTTCCAGTACTAGATAAGGAGACTTGGCTTTACGGTACCGCCGGTTTAACGTCATGGCATGGAAAATATCCGCGATGCTTACGATTTTGGCGTAGATATGGATTTTATCCCCGGTCAACCGGAACGGATATCCGGTGCCGTCCATCTTTTCATGATGCTGGAGCGCCGTTAATCTAACCCCTTCATTAATCGCCGCCGTTTTGCGCAGCTGCTGATAGCCGTATGTTGTATGCATGCGCATTTCCTCCGCCTCGGCAGAGGTTAGCGGGGACGGTTTATACAAAATCATCGGATCGATTTTTGTATTCCCGATATCATGCAGCAAGCCGGCAAAAGCGACCTGCATCCAATCCTTCTGCGGCAATCCGTGCCACTGCGCCAGCAGATAAGACGTCACTGAAGAAAGGATCGCATTGTGGTACAAATAATCGTATTCGTTCATATGTTGCGGCGTAAACGTGAGTACATTATAGTGCTTCAAATGGCGGATCAACGCCTCGAACTGATGGCGGAGCTCATAAATCGGGAGTTCGGCGGCCAGTACGGATTGAAAAGCGCTTTTCGTCAAATGCAGCATGCGATCGTATTCCTTATGTAATGCCGCATAGGGGGAGGCCGTCTCGTTTTCCGCAGGCCCGTTTGCAAAAGCGGAAGGAGCGACAAAAGCGGAGTACCCCTCTTTGGAAACTTCTTTCACCATCTCCGCAGCTTTACGTTCCGGGAGCTGCTGCAAATCTTCAATCTCTACTTGTTCGACCATAAAAGCGCGCAAAATATCCAAATCTCTCGGAAGCAAAACCTTTCCCTTTTGCAGCAAAAGGCCGCCTAACGGGGTGTGCACGTGATCTGACAGTTTGACTCCAGGCTTTAATTCCGTGATTGAGATATTAGCCATCCTTTACTCTCTCCTCAAATGTCCAAACTAAAAATCCGCCTTCAATTCTCCCAAATTTAGGGATAAAGAACTACGGTCCATCTACTGTCATTATAGTACGGCAGCAAAATAGCTAGCAATCTTTCTTTCTATACAAGTTGAACTGTTTCTTCAGAATCATTTCACACTCTTGCCTATTTCCCGCATTTCTTTAGTTCAACTTATATAGTCCCCGTAATAAGCGAAGAAAAAACAGCCTTCCCGCCCTTTAGGCTGAAAAGGCTGTTTTCATATATCCGCTGCTTATTCTTCAGCGTTATCGGTATCGGCAGCCGGCTCGGAGCCTGATCCTTCCTGCGGCGGATTTTCGGAAATGCCCGATTCTCCGCCTTCTTCGTCCGGCTCGTCCTCGCTTTTGTCCGTCCGGCAGACGGTCCCTACGTAATCATCCTCGCGGATGTTGATCAACTTCACGCCCTGCGTATTCCGGCCCATCGTGGAAATACCTTCCATGCTGGTCCGGATCAACGTACCGCTGCTTGTGATGATCATCAAATCTTCCTCGTCCTTAA
Organism: Paenibacillus oralis; assembly: GCF_003863965.1. Taxonomy (GTDB): domain Bacteria; phylum Bacillota; class Bacilli; order Paenibacillales; family Paenibacillaceae; genus Fontibacillus; species Fontibacillus oralis. The sequence goes on along the minus strand of NZ_RRCN01000001.1, from coordinate 1,873,904 downwards.
CGACTTTCAGGCCGACGACCGAACCGTTCTTTTCCGTAACGTTGATCGTCTTGATCCCTTTGCCGCCCCGGCTTTGGATCCGATATTCGGAAACCGGCGTACGTTTGCCGTAACCTTTGGCGGTTACGATCAACACGTCCTGACCCGGCACCACGACATCCATGCCGATCAGCTCGTCGCCGTCATCCAGCGTGATGCCTTTGACCCCGGTAGCCGCTCTGCCCATGGAACGAACGTCGCTTTCCGGGAACCGGATGGACATCCCTTGCGCCGTGCCCATGATGACTTCCTGCTGGCCGTCGGTCAGCTTCACGTCGATCAGCCTGTCGTCCTCGCGCAGATTCACGGCAATCAGACCGCCTTTGCGGATGTTGATGTAATCTTCGATCGGCGTCTTTTTGACGATCCCCTGCTGGGTCGCAAAGAACAGATACTTGTCCTCATCAAAACGCTCGACCTCGATCACCGCATTTACGGTCTCACCCTGCTCAATCTGAATCAGGTTGATGATTGGCGTACCGCGCGCCGTACGGCCCAGCTCCGGAATTTCGTAAGCTTTCAGGCGGTAGGCTTTGCCGCGGTCGGTAAAGAACATCAGATAATGGTGGGAGTTCGTCACGAACAGATGCTCCACAAAGTCATTATCTTTCGTATCCATGCCCACGACCCCGCGTCCGCCGCGTTTTTGGCTGCGGTAGGTGGTAACCGGCAACCGTTTGATGTAACCGGTATGCGTAAGCGTGATGACGACCTCTTCCTGCGGAATCAGATCTTCGTCGAGAATGCTCTCTTCCCCGATCGTGATTTCCGTCCGGCGAGGATCGGCATGCCGCTCGCGGATATCCTGCAGCTCCTCACCGATGATTTTAAGCACCAACGTTTCGCTGGCCAAAATCTCGCGATACTCTGCGATTTTTTGCAGCAATTCGTTATATTCGCTTTCAATCTTCTCGCGTTCCAATCCGGTCAAACGGCGCAGTCTCATGTCGAGGATAGCCTGAGCCTGGTCAAGGCTCAAACCGAATTGCGTCATCAAACCTTCGCGGGCTTCTTCATCGGAATTGGAAGCGCGAATCAAGGCGATAACTTCGTCGATATGATCCAAAGCGATGCGCAAACCTTCCAGGATATGCGCCCGGGCTTCGGCTTTTTTCAACTCGAATTCCGTGCGCCGGCGAATAACTTCAACCTGGTGCTGCAAATAATGACTAAGGACTTCCTTGAGCGTCAGCAGCCTAGGTTCATTGTTGACGATCGCGATCATGTTAATGCCAAACGTACTCTGCATCGCCGTATGTTTGAACAAATTGTTCAGCACTACGTTTGGATTCACGTCGCGGCGAAGCTCGATGACGACGCGCATCCCGGTGCGGTCCGACTCGTCCCGCAAATCGGTGATGCCGTCGATTCTCTTCTCCCGGACAAGTTCGGCGATCTTCTCCACCAACCGGGCTTTGTTCACCATGTAAGGAAGTTCCTCCACGATGATCCGCGCCTTGTTGTTATGCTCTTCGATCGTCGTCCGGGCCCGCATTGTCACGGCTCCCCGGCCTGTCGTATAGGCCTGCCGAATGCCGGAACGGCCGATGACGAAACCTGCCGTCGGAAAATCGGGCCCTTTGATATAATCCATCAATTCCAGTGAACTGATATCCGGATTCTCGATTAACGCATGAACCCCGTCGATCACTTCACCCAAATTATGCGGCGGAATACTGGTCGCCATCCCGACCGCGATCCCCGAAACCCCGTTTACGAGCAAATTCGGAAAACGCGACGGCAGCACAACCGGTTCCTGCTCCTCGCCGTCATAGTTCGGCATAAAATCGATGGTCTCTTTATTGATATCCCGCAGCATCTCCATAGCGATTTTGGATAAACGCGCTTCCGTGTAACGCATTGCCGCCGCCGAATCTCCGTCTATGGAACCAAAGTTGCCGTGGCCGTCCACGAACATGTAACGCATGGAAAAATCCTGCGCCATCCGCACCATTGATTCATAAACCGGAGAATCCCCATGGGGATGGTATTTACCAATGACTTCGCCGACGATTCTCGCCGATTTCTTAAACGGCTTGTCCGGATGCATCCCGAGCTCCGACATCGCATACAGTATCCGGCGATGCACCGGTTTCAGACCATCCCTTACATCCGGCAATGCACGGCTGACAATAATGCTCATGGCATAATCCATAAAGGATTCGCGCATTTCCACATTGATGTCCCGGTCAATGATTTGAGAGAATTTTTCTTCCGCCATGCTGGACCTCCTTCATTTCTACCCACATGCCAATCTATGGGAAAAGCCCGAAAAACCGCCACTTTCATTATATTACTTTCACAAAGCAAGCTCAATTAAACGTGGGCCGGTTTTTATCACACATTCCATAAGGACAGCAAAAAAATAGGGATGTGTCCACTCCCATCGAAACGTTCGTACATACACTACGGATATAGGCCAAAAAAGCTTATAAAATCCCCATATCTTATAATTATATCATTGTTTATCTCTTCTGTCCTATGTTTTCGCACTCGGAAAATGATTCGGCAAAGAAGACTGAAGAAAGGAAGGATCTCGATTTGGCGATTCAACGTATCGCAAGCAAGTGGAAAAAAACGAAAATTATCCGGCAAAATGAATCTCTTCGTCCTCATATTCCGGATACCCGAAAATTCGCTTTCGAGCCTCTTCGGGATATGTTGATCGAATACGGGTTCGTCTTTGTCAAGCCGGACAACGGAACCTACGGCAACGGTGTCATGAGCGTCGAACTCTGGAGAGACGAACTTATACCGGACAGTCCAATACAATACAAGCTAAGGTACGGAACGGAATCCGAACTGTTCCCGATGGTGGAAGCATTGCATGAGGCGCTTGAGGAAAAAATCGGGCAGACGCCTTATCTGATTCAAAAAGGAATTCACGCGCTCACGTATCGGCGGCGGAAATTCGACATACGCGCCCTAGTCCAGAAAACCCCGCGCAAAACCTGGGAAACGACCGGGTTTATCGGCCGGGTGGCGGCCAAGCAAAAAGTGATCACCAACTATCACGGCGGCGGCAGCGTGATGCTGATCGAAGATCTACTAGCCCCTTACACGTCCCCAAAAGAATTCGCCCACCTTTACAAAGATATGAAATCGGTCGGCGAACGGGTAGCGGCCCAGTTGGCCCGCAAGGTTCCGGGTCTGAAGGAAATCGGCCTGGACATCGCCATCGACGAACAGCATCACATCTGGATTTTGGAGGTGAACACGCTCCCGGCCTTGTTCCCTTTCAAATTGCTGCACCCAAAAGAGGTTTATAAAAAAATCCGGCGTTACGCGGTAGCGTACGGACGGTTGAAGGCTTCTTCCAAATAGCGAAAAAGCCTTCACTACATTTGCTCAATCCACCCGGATTACTTTTACCTGGCCCATAAACGTTTTGATGCGGATCTCGTTTTGCCCCGCATCCACTATTCCGGAGAACTCGTGGGCGCTGCCTTGCGGGCTGATGCGGGCGCTCCTTTTTGCTTCCGGACAAGCCGGGTTTCCGTAAACGGCGGCTATCAGCCAATGACTTCCCGGCCGAAGACGGCCCCGAAGCGTAGGAATGACGGTCCGCGGGTGCAGCACATTCGTGTTTGCATTCGGGTAAATCGGCTCTGCCCGCTCATATCCGAGCTTGCCGACGATGCCGCTGCTCCCCAGTGAATTGCGGATCAGCACGCCGCCCTCCGGCAGCACGCCGGAATGTTCGCCCTGCACACCCGGTTCAAGCCCCAGGGCAAATCCGCCTTCGGCAACGTCCAGCTCCCGGTCCGTACTGATCCGGTGAATCCGGTAATGCCACGGCAAACCGGCGACGATCCAGGACTCCACGCAAACGTTATGCCACGGTCTCCACCGGGCATAGATGATGTTTTCCTCAATTCGGGTCTCCTCGTTGCTCCTTCTGACCCGGTACAGATTGTCGCCTTCGCTGAGCGCGAGCATCGAGTCGAAAGCCCCTTGCCCAAGCCCCCACTCCGCTCTTGGCACGCTAAAGCCGAAGGCGGTCGAATAGGCGAATTTTTCATATTTTGCAGACGTATGCGTGTGCTCGTTGGTCGAGAGGTGGCCGCTGTTGAACGCAGCGACATGCCCGTTCTCCTCCTGCCGGCAAATGACGAGATGCGGCGGCATCTGCACCGAGACCGGGGCACCTGCGGGCAGCGCCTCCTCTTCCGCCTGCCAGAAGGGATGGTTTTCCGGAAAAGCGAGCGGCAAAAAAGCTTTGAAGGCCCAGTAAGGCGATCCCGGTGAATTGTAATTTTCGGCCATCACCAGGTTGGGGTAGGCATAACCGACCGTCAACAGCCCGCCCGCATCCAAAATCGGCTGCCGAAACCACCAGCGCAAATTCCGAAGAGCCAGACCTTTGATCACACCCGGGGAGAAAACATCGACATCAGCGTAGGCGAGCGCGCCCCAGAAAGCCGACTGGGCGAACCGGTACGTCAGGCTTCTCCCATAGGGCAGCGCCGAGCCGTCCGGGGCAAACCACAACGCGAAATCTGCGGCAAACCGCGCCGCCCGGTCCTTAAAGCGGATTGCCCGCTCCGGGTCCTCATCCCCCATCAGCTTAGCGTATAGCAAACCGTAAAAATGCAGAGCAAACGGAACGTAATAATCGCTGTGCCCGCCCGGCCCATCGCTGTACCAGCCATCGGATAAGTAAAATTCGTCAATCCGGCTTAAATTTCGCTCCATTTGCTCGCGGTCATACGGAAGTCCGGCCTTATGAAATCCGATATTGACGAGCACCTGGAAAAAAAGCCAGTTGCAATCGTGGCAGGCGCGTTGATTGATCTGATTCAGCCAGGCGTACAGATGCTTCCGTTCCCGCTCGTCTAACGGCCCCCAGAATCGCTCCGGGACCAGGGCCAACGCAAACCCGAACACCGCCATTTCCACCAGGCGCTGATCGTAATCGTTCACGCCGCCCCAGTATTCCTCGTGCCCCGGATCGGTACCGTGCCGGATTCCCTCCAGGCAGATGTCCCATAACGGAGTTTCCCCGCCTCCCGCCAGAAAAGGAACCAATCCCCACAGCACGCGGGAAAAACCCTCCATCCCGGCGATGGAATCCGGATACCCCGCAGCCGCCGCTCCCAGCTTTAAGCGGGCGCGGCCGCCCGTGTAATGACCCAGCAGCGGCCCGGTAAGCTGCTGGAACGCCGCTTGCAGGTCCCGCCGCGCGGCCAAAGGATTTTCCCGAATGGACTTCGCGATTACATCCATTCCCATTTTCATTTCCGCTGTCATTTTCTAACGCTCCTCGTCCGCGAATTCGCTTATTCCCAATAAAAAGGCCCTTTCCCCAACAGCCGGGCCAGCCCTTCGACATAAAAAAAGTCCCCGTAGATCAGCGGCACATCGACGTTTTTGCCTTCCGGATAATGGCCCGTGCCGTGCAAAATCAAACCTTCCTCGCGCTCATCGTCCCAAGCGCCGTAGTTCCGGTATAACGAATCCAATATGCGGATCGCCGGCTCCCGGTAAACCGCGGACTCCAAAGGATCGACTTGATCCGCCAGCAGCAGCAGACCGCTGGCTGCGCAGGCCCCCGCCGAGGAGTCGCGGATATGCCGGAGCTCCTGCGGCGCCCGAAAATCCCATGGCGGCACCTGGTCTTCCGGCAGCCCCGCCAGAAAGAAATGGGCGGCCCGTTTGGCCGCGTCGAGATACGCCGGTTTGCCGGTGTGATGAAACGCCAGCGTCAAGCCGTAAATCGCCCAGGCCGTGCCTCTGGACCAGGCCGACTCCGGCGCATACCCCTGGCCGCCGAGGCCTTCGAGGCGCTCGCCCGTCTCCGCATCGAACCGGACGATGTGGTACACCGAACCGTCGGGGCGGAGGAAATGTTCCAGCACCGTATCCATATGCGCCTCCGCGATTTGGCGGTAACGGGGATCGCCCGTGTTGGCCGAAGCCCAAAACAAGAGAGCCATGTTCATGCAGCAATCGATAATGGCGACCCCGGCATTGTCCTCGCCTTCCGTCCACGGATTCCAAGCCCGAATATAACGACCCTTCAAGTTAAAGCGAGCCGCCAAATAATTGGCCGCTTTCAGCGCGCGGACTCGCGACGGCTCCTTGCCCAGCAGCTTATAAGAGGCTACGCTTGTCAAAATCCACATAAATCCGGCGTCATGATCCAGCCTCACATATCCGTCAAGCACGCCATCAAGCTTCTCTTCGCATTGCTCGGCCAACGCCTTGAGACGCTCATCCCCGGCGTTGTTGTACAGCAGCCATAAGATCCCCGGCCAGAAGCCGGCCGTCCACCAGCCCGGATCGGCAAGTTCATATACCCCGTTATGGCTGGCGTGGGGAAATCCATCGCCGATGCGCCGGCTGGTCCTTTGTATTTTTCGGAGCGCCTTGCTCCATGCTTTCTCCACCCAATCCGCCCGGTTCCTATCTTGCGTGTGTTCCGCCCTTTGCATGTCATTCACCTTCCCTTTCGTTTTTTCAGACAAATTCAAATCTCAGCCGCACCCGCTCGATCAATCCTGGCTGCTTAACGATAAAATCGAGCGAATACCAGGTTTCGTCCTGGCCGAAATGATTGCGGAACGTATGCGGCTGCACGTCCGGCTCGAGACGCTGCCCGTCATAAACGATGCGCAGCGCCCGCTTTCCGCCGCCGCCTGCCGCCAGCAGGACCTCGCCGTTTCCGAGCATCGCTGGCGGAAGCGGCGTCACCACCCGTTCCGCCAGCGTCTCCGGCGGTGAGACAAACCGGAACTCATCGGTCAGCTCCAGCACCGGCAGCTCCGTTTTGTTCCAGACAAACGAGCGGATGAACCGCTCAAGTCCCGCTTCATCATAGGCTCCGGTCAAATCAAGCCGCAGCGCATCCCGCGTTTCGCCGGTCGCCGCCTCCAATACGGCCGCCGCATGCCGCTCCCCCTCCGCTTGATAACGGCCGTTGATGATCGGCACCGAATGGCCTTGCGACCCGTTGCAATCATAGCGGTACCGGCCTGTTCCGAAATAATCGGCGGTATATTCGCCGCTGCCCAGATCCGCGGCAAAGGTGTCCCCAGCGGCGATCAGGATGAAATGCCCCAGGTCGTTATGGTTGTGCGGCTCCCCGTTGTGCCCGCCCTTGGCGGCAAAGCCAAACGATCCGGCCGTGCTCCGGTGCCGCGAGACCAGCCACTGGGCATCGGGCAAATCATAGCTCGCCGCCGGCCAATCGCGATCTTGCTCCCCTCCCGCCGTTCCGTTCTTCCAAATCAGGTTGCGGAAGGCCGGCGCCCAGCGGCTGCAATGGTCGTCCCGGTAATCGGCCCGCAGGCCGGGCGGCGGGAGCTGCACACTCTTGTAGCGGCGGGCGAGTTCATAGGACAACCCGATCTGCACGCGGCAATGGGGGAGCGCATCGGAAAAATTGGCGACCCGGTCGCCGCCGAGGTAGCATTTTTGCTGAAACTCGGCAATCCGCCGCACCTTGTCCAAGGCAAACAAGTCGGCCTCTCCTAATGTGCGCCGCGCGAGCAAATCGGCAAAATACACAAAATAGCCGAACCCGTAATTCCAATACCCGGGCCCTTCCGGGCAGGCCCCGTCCGCGCCGAAGCCTTGCAGGTAGCATTCGAGGCTGGCTTGCACCCGCTGCAGGATGGCGCTCAGGGCCTCCGGGTCCCGCAGCAGCAGCAGCGCGGCGGCACCGACGGAACCGGCGCATACGGCCGCCCAGTTATGCGTGGCCGTCTCCCATTCGTACGGCGCGCTCCGCAGGAAAGGCCAGAACAACCGCCGGTTCACCTCCGCCTCGATCCGCGTTTGCAGCAGCTTGGGCAGCCGCCCCTGCAGCAGCAAGGCAATCTCCCCGAGCGTAAACCCGGTTTCGGCCGCAAATAAATCGATGGCCCGGTCATGACCGTCCTCGCCCAGATGAGCCGGCAGGCACCACGTATACTCGCCGCAGACCGACCAGATCATGTCCAGCAGCTCATGTTCCGCATCCTGATCGTCCGGATCAAGCAGCGCCAGCAAAACGAATGTGTTCAGCCGCCGTCTCCGCTCAAAATACACCCGCTCATACTCCAGCCGCGTCCCCCGATTCGCATAGATCGTAAACAACGAGAAAGTGAGCTCCGGATTTTTTTCTTGCCGCAGCCGTTCCGCTTCCGCCCGGATTTCCCGGACTTCTTCCCGGTGCTCCCCGGACTCCCGCACCCGCCGCCAAAACGCGCCCTGATCTCCGTCCGGATAATATAAACGAAGATCGGCCGGAACCATACGGCTGACGATCGTCAGCCAATCCTCACGTTCCAACGTTCGTCCCAACGAATTCATGATGATCCCATCCTCCGCTTCACGCCAGATTCCAAACGCCCCTCACCTGCGGTATTCCATAGGAGTGGCGCCCGTGTATCCCTTGAACGTTTTGATAAAATAACTCTGATTGTCGTAACCGAGCATTTCGCCGATCTCCCCGACGGAATGCCTGGTCCCGTCCAGCAGCTCTTTGGCCCGCTCCATTTTCATGTGCGTAATATACTCTATGAAGGTCATGCCCGTTTCCTTCTTGAACAGCCGGCTGAAATAGCTCGGGTTCAAATGGAGATGTCCGGCCACCTCGTCCAGGCTGATCCGCGTATGGAGGCGAAGGGAGACGAACCGGCAGGCCTCCGCGACCTCCGTTCGCCGGCTCGCCCCCGAGCCCGCCTCCGTCAGAGCCGCAATCCGCTCCAGATGAAGCTTCAACCATACGCCAAGCTCGGACAGCGAATATATGTCGACCAGTTCCTTGTGCAGGGACTCGGCGGAATAGGACGGGCGGATCGAATGCAGCGAGTGAAGCTTCAGCTTCAGATCGAGCAGCAGCTTCAGCGTCCAATCTTTGACGGTCTCCGGCGAATAACGCGCCCGGCCGATCATGGACATCCATTGGTCCACGATACTTCCGGCCCGGGACGGATTATTGCCGAGCAGCGCCTCCCTCAGCTCCGCGTTGGCCCGGTCATAAAAAGCGAACAGATTCGGCCGCTCGCCATCCCCCGCGCTATCCAAGGTCTTTTTGCTCCGTTTGGCAATTTCCCCGGGTTCCAGGTAAAACCGTATCTTCTCGCCGTTAAGCAGCTCGCCAAGCTTCTGTTTCAGCCCCTCCGCACCGCTGCAGCTCTCTCCCAAAACAAAGGACATGCCGACCTTAAGCACGCGGCGCAGCGTGGATTGCATCTCCTGCAGGCACGCGGCCGCTTCGTCCGCGGCGTTCCGCTTCAGCGAAGGCGTATGGGAAAACAGCAAAATCGACGTCCCGGCGCCAAATCTGACGTGAAGACCTTGCAGCGGCAGCTCGTTCCAGACTTCCCCCAGCACGTTGCCGATCGCAAAATGCAGCGTCCGGTCCGATGCGAAGCGGTGCTTCACCGTCTGATAATTCTCCACGTAACCGATCGCCGGCAAACAGGACTGCCCGGGCAGAAACAGTCCGTATTCCCGCGCTTCCTGCTCCCACTTCTGCGCCGAGAAAAGCGGCTGATCGATCAGGCTCGCCAGCATCTGCTCCTTGCGCAGCTCGCTCGTCTCCACGACCAGATGCTTCATCCGCGACTGCTCCCAGCCGTTGTGCGCCTCTTCATCCATATGGTCCTTGAACCGGCGCAACACCGCGGCCACATCCTCCGGATCGAGCGTATCCTTCAGCAAATAATCCTGCACATTCAGCCGCATCGCCTGCTGGGCGTATTCGAATTCGCTGTGGCAGGACAAAATGGCGATTCGTACATGCGGAGACATTCCCCGGATTCGAGCCGACAGCTCCAGTCCGTCCATCCTGGGCATCCCGATGTCCGTGATCAGAATGTCCGGCATTTCCCGCTGCGCCTGCTCCCAGGCGCTCCAGCCGTTTTCGTAGGAACCCATTAAACGTAACCCCAGCCCTTCCCAAGGAATCGCCTCCGACAGCAATTGGGTAACGGGATAATCGTCGTCCACCAGCATAACGTTATACATCAGCGCTCCCCCTTATCGTGAGGAATGTACATCTCGATCACCGTTCCAAGTCCCGGCTCGCTACGAATTTCCACGTGGAACAATGGCCCGAACCTCAGGCGCATCCGCTCCATCACATTGTGCAGGCCCATGCCGGAAAAATGGCCTTTCGGCTTTAAACCACCTTGCTCTGCCGCCGTCCCCGTATCATTCATCTTGCGCAATGTGGCCACAAGCTTCGCCTCTTCCATCCCGGCGCCGTTATCCTCGACGGTGAGCAGCAAACCGCTCCTTTCCATCGAGGCGGCGATCCTGATCATGCCGGCCTGCTGCGTGAGCCCGTGGATCAGCGCGTTTTCTACAAGCGGCTGCAGGATGAGCCGCGGCACCTTCACGAGAAAAGCCTCCGGTCCAACCGCAAGCTCCAGCGTCACTTCCTGCTTCTGGCGCAAATTCATCAGCCGCACGTAATGCGAAACAAGTTCGATTTCCTCATGCAGCGTGATCTCATCCTCTTCCCGGCTGATCGTCATCCGCAGCAGCGTGGACAGCGAACCGATCATTTTTGCGCTCTCGAGATCGCCCTGCTTCATCACTTTCATCCGAATCGAGTTGAGCACGTTAAACAAAAAATGCGGGTTGATCTGCGCCTGCAGCATTTTCAGCTCCGCCGTCCGTTTGCGGGCCTGGGTCGCGGAAATTTCCGCGATCATTTCCTTTACCCGGTCCAGCATCTGGTCGAACAACAACCCCAGCCGCCCGATTTCATCATTGCCGCGAACGCCGGAGCGCACCTCCAGGTTGCCCCGCTGCACCGCCGAAGCCGCCTTGCCGAGCCGCACCAGCGGTCTGGTGAACGTTCTAACCAACACGATCAGCATCGCCATGAACACGATAAACGAGATGATCTGAAACAAGAACACGCGGTTGAAAATCGAGCTGATATTAACCGTCGCCTCCTGGTAGGGTTGGGTAAGGATCAGCCGCCAGCCGTTCAGGGCGATGCTCTGCTCGGCCACAAGCCGCGTTTCCCCATCGTCCCGCGAAACAAAGGCGGTTTCCGCCGCCGCATGCCCAAGTCCAGCCCCAAGCCCCAACTGCTCCTGCTTCCCGACGGGATACATGCCGCCGATGTTGTCCTTGTTCCGGTCCGCCACAACCCTCCCTGCGCCATCCACCAAGCGCACCTCCTGGCCCGCGGTCAGTTCGCTGAAAATATCGCTGACCTGATCCTCCATCACCGTCACGACGACATACCCGTAAATGTCCGAGTTAGCCAGCCGCAGCGTACGCGCTACCGACACCTGGTACGGATGGTCGAACCGGTCGTACTTGAATTTCGTCGGCTCCGCGCCAATCCAATAAGAATCCAACCCCTGCAGCTCGTCGAGTTGTTCGAACCAAGGTTCCTGCAGCAAATCGAGCGGCTTGTAATCGCTTACGGAATAATTCATAAAATAAGATCCGTCGGTGAGCAGCACCGTTACATAGCTTTTTTCGCCAACCACGGTCAGGCTGTCCAGCTGTTCCAGCACGCGGTTCGCGTCGGTAAATTTCCGGTAAGGGTCCGGTTCCTTATATCCGGAGGCCACCAGCTTGAAATACGTGTTCAATCCCGCATTGACCTGGATGTAATTGGCGATGTCCAGCATGCCTTTTAATAAATGGGTCACCGAGCCGTTTACCAGTTCGAGCGAATTTTCCGCATTGGCGATGGCCTGCTGCTTGACCGCCTTTTGCGTCAGCGCATGATACACGTTTAAGGTAAAGGCAGCGGGAACGAGAATGCAGACCACCGCGGCCAAAATCAATTTCGCGCGAATCGTCCGGGGCGCAAAGTGGCTGAGCCGCTTGAACATTTCACCTCTCCCCTTAGTGAAAAGGGGGGCGATGCCGCCCCCTGTTTTGGATCATTTTACCACTCATTTTTTGTTGGATTCAATAATTTGGTTAACGCGCTCCTGACAATTTTTGATCGTCGTATCGATATCCTGGTTGCCCAAAATCAGCTTCTCGTACTCCTCGTTGATTGCCTTGTACACCTCGGCCTGGTACGAAGAAGGCGGGATGATCGCGGAAGCCTTGGAGGCCATCAGCGTGTTCACCAGCGACTCTTTGTCGACCTTCTCCGGATTTTTCGTGCCGGCCAGAATCGTATCGATGATGCCGGTGATTTCCTCAGAGCTTACACCGTTCCACGCCGGAATGTTTTTGCCCTGCACGACTTGCCCTTCCGTCGTATACCAGCGGACAAAGCGGTACGCCTCTTCCTTGTGTTGCGATTTGGCGGCGACGGCTACATAATCGGTGGTCACCGGAGTCAGGCCGATCTCATCCTCGGGGTTGTTCTTCGGGAACGGAGCGACCGCCACGTTAAAATTCAACGGGACTTTGTCGGTGCCGCCGATTTCCGTGTTCATCCAGCTCCCGATCGTCAGCATGCTGGCCGATTCGTTGAAAAACTGCGTCCGGTAAGCGAGCTTTTGCGAGATCATATCGGTATACGGCACGGAAGACTGGTCTTCTTTCTCCATCCGCACGCGCAGCTCCAGCGATTTGCGGAAATTCGGGTCATCCAGATTGGAAGAGCCGTCCGCTTTCAGAAAATCGGCATTTTGCGGCTGATTCATCAATAGCAGCTTGACGTATTCCATCCATCCCCCGGCTTGCGGACCGTGGAAATACGTTCCATAGCGTTTGTTTGCACCTTCCCCCTGGGTCAGCTTTTTTGCATAATCGGCATATTCGTCCCAGGTCCAGTCGGCAGGCACCGGAAGTCCCGCCGCTTCAAGATGATCTTTGTTCAAAAGCACGTACCACGGATTAAATTTACCTGGAAGCGCATACACTTTACCGTCCAAATGGGTGTCCACTTTGTAATCTTCTTCCACGGTGTACCCGTCTTTGGCGATGTAATCGTCGAGCGGCTCGGCCATGCCTAACGCCACGCGCTGTGCGTATCCGGCGGCATCGCTGAACATCAGGATGTCCATTTGCGCCGACGAGGCCGCTTCCAGGTCCAGCTTTTTGAACGCCTCCTGGGTGTCTCCTTTTTCGCTCAGCTGCACCAGCTCGACCGTTACGCCCGGATTCGCCTGCTCATAGGCCTCCAGCGTGTGCTTCCAGTTGTACGCCTCTTCGGTTCCGTACGTGTACAAGCGAAGATTCACCTTGCCGCCGCCGTCACCGGACGTTTCTCCTTCCGCCGCCGGAGATCCCCCGCCGTTGCCTCCGGCCGTGTTCCCGCCGCCCCCACAGCCCGCCAGCAGCCCGATCAGCAGCATCGCGGCCAGTATTGACGACCACAGCTTTACTTGTCTAGACCCCGTTTTCCATTTGTTCATGCTTACCCCTCCTTGGTCAGGATATATATGGATTCTCCCGGACGGTTCTTATGTCTTTCCTTATGCCGTTAACCTTTCACCCCGCCGAGAGCAATTCCTTCAATCACGCTTTTTTGCCCAATGATGAAAATAATCAGGAGCGGAAAGATCGCGGACACCGCCCCGGCCATAATCAGGGAATAAAACTCCCCGCTCATGGACGTAAACTTCTGCATCGCCAGCGGCAGCGTAAACCATTTGTCCGTCCTTAGAAAAATCAGCGGATTCTGATAATCGTTCCATGTCCAGATAAACCGCAAGATCGCATAAGTCGCCACGGCCGGCTTCACCAGCGGCAGACCGATCGAACGGAAAATCCGGAAATGCCCGGCCCCGTCGATTTTTGCCGATTCGATGAAATCCTGGTGCACGCCCATAAAAAACTGCCGCAGCATAAACGTCCCCAGCACGCTGAAGCTGCTGATGACGATTAGGCCGAGATGGCTGTCGAACAGCCCGATGTTGCGGTACAAAATAAACTGCGGCACCAAAATCGCCTGGCTCGGAATCATGTACGTGGCCAGCACGATCAGGAACAACCCCTGGCTGGCGGCGAACTTGATCTTCGAGAAGCCGTAGGCCGCCAAACTGGAGATCAGGCTGGAAATAAACGTCGTTGCCACAGCGACCTTAATCGAATTCCAGTAATACACGTAAAACGGATAGTCGCCGAACCACACCTCTTTGTAATTTTCCACCGCGTTCCAGGTCCGGGGAATCCATTCAATCGGGTAAACGAACACCTCGGTTTCGATTTTGAACGACGTCATCAGCATCCAGAAGAAAGGGAGCAGAAACAGGATGCTTGCGGCAAACATCAGCAGGGTCAGAACGGCCCTCGGCCACTCGATACGGCGGCTCGTCATCATCTAAGCCCACTCCTTTCCTCAGTAGTTGACCCATTTTTTCTGGGCGATCCATTGGATGAACGTAATCAGCATAACCAGCCCAAACAGCACCGTGGCGATGGAGGAGGCGTAGCCCACTTTCAAATTCACGAAGGCCGTATCGTACAGATACCACACCATCATCGTCGTCGAACCGATCGGTCCTCCCTGGGTTAATACAGCGATGATATCAAACACTTTAAACGTGGAAATGATCCCGGTGACCATCAGGAAAAAAGACGTCGGCGACAGCAGCGGAAACGTAATGCGGCGGAATTTCACCCACCCGTTGGCGCCGTCGATATCGGCGGCTTCGTACAGATCCTTGGGGATCGATTGAAGCCCGGCGATGTAAATGATCATGTTGAAGCCGATGGAGATCCAAACCGTGATCATCATGATCGAGATGAGCGCATAATTCGGATCGGCGATCCATTTCGGCGGATTGGCGAAGCCGATCGTTTTCAAAAGCTCGTTGATCGGGCCGTAGGAGGGCTGAAACAGCACCTGCCAGACGACGGCCACGGCGACGATGTTGGAGATGTATGGCATAAAATACGCCACCTTGAAATACCCCTTCATGTACACGTAACGGTCGATCAAAATCGCCAGCACCATCGAAATCAGCATATAGGCCGGGACGGTCAGCAAAAAGAGCAAATTGTTGCGAAGTGAACGAATAAACATCGAATCTTCCATCAGGTTGCGGAAATTTTCCAAGCCGACAAAGCGGATGCCGTCCCAGCCCTGCACAAAATTCCAGTCCGCAAACCCGAGCACCAGCGTGGCGAGAATCGGCATCAGTACCAGCACGGACACGCCCAGCAGCATCGGGCTGACGAACAATAATCCGGCGATCGTTTCGCCCCGCTGCAACGATTTCATCATAGAAATCACCTCGGAAAGGAGTAGTAAGCTCTTGCGTACCTCCATAATAAAAAAAATACCGCCACCACAGTGACGGTATTTTGATCAATTTCACGCTGATTTTTACTTTTTCATCTGATTAGATATCGAGGTTCTTCACGTATTTGGCGTGCTCGTGAATGAAATCGCGGCGCGGCTCGACGTTGTCGCCCATCAGCGTATCGAAAATCGCATCCGCCTGGATGGCGTCGGCAATCGATACCTGCTGCATCGTCCGGCTTTCCGGATCCATCGTCGTCTCCCACAGCTGCTCGGGGTTCATCTCGCCCAAACCTTTATAGCGCTGAACGTTGACTTTGACGCCTTCGCCGAATTCGGCGATGATTTCATCGCGTTCTTTCTCCGATTGGGCGTAGCGCACCGTCTTATTGCGTTCGATTTTGAACAGCGGCGGCATCGCGATGTAGATGTAACCGGCTTCGATGATTTTCCGCATGTAGCGGAAGAAAAACGTCAGCAGCAGCGTCCGGATATGGGCGCCGTCGACGTCGGCGTCGGTCATGATGATGATTTTATGGTAACGCGCCTTCGTAAGGTCGAACTCCTCGCCGATCCCGGTGCCCAGCGCCGTGATGATCGCGCGGATTTCGGCGTTGCCGAGGATGCGGTCCAGACGCGCTTTTTCCACGTTCAGAATTTTACCGCGCAGCGGCAAAATCGCCTGGAAGTGACGGTCCCGCCCCTGCTTCGCCGAACCGCCGGCCGAGTCGCCTTCGACGATGTACAGCTCGCTGATCGAGGCGTCCTTGGAGGAGCAGTCCGCCAGCTTGCCCGGCAGGGCGCTGACTTCCAGGGCGCTCTTGCGGCGCGTCAGCTCGCGCGCTTTACGGGCCGCTTCCCGCGCCCGCGAAGCCTGCAGTGATTTCTCCAGGACACGCCGGGATACGGACGGATTTTCTTCCAGAAACTCCTGCAGCTTTTCCGCAAACAGCGATTCCACGATTCCCCGCACTTCGCTGTTGCCGAGCTTTGTTTTCGTTTGGCCTTCGAATTGGGGCTCGGGAATTTTTACGGAAATGATCGCCGTTAACCCTTCGCGCACATCGTCCCCGGTCAAATTGTTGTCATTGTCCTTGATCATTCCTGCCTTGCGGGCATAATCGTTGATGATGCGCGTCAGCGCGCTCTTAAAGCCGGACTCGTGGGTGCCCCCCTCGTGCGTATGAATGTTGTTGGCAAACGAATAGATATTTTCGGTATACCCTTCGTTGTATTGCAGGGCGACTTCCACCTGAATCATGTCGCGTTGGCCTTCCACGTAAATCGGCTCTTCATGCAGCACTTCTTTGTTATGATTCAGGTAAATCACGTATTCCTTGATGCCGCCTTCGTAATGGAACGAATCGCTGGCCCCGGTGCGTTCATCGGTCAGGGAGAGATTGATGCCTTTATTCAAAAAGGCCAGTTCCCGGATCCGCGTCAGCAATGTGTTGTAATCGAATACGGTCGTTTCCGTGAAAATTTCCGGATCAGGGTAAAATCTCGTCTTCGTCCCGGTTTCATCCGTGTCGCCAATGATCCGCACATCGTATTGAGGCACGCCGCGGTGATACTCTTGCTGATAAGCATGCCCATCGCGGCTTACCTCAACGACAACTTTCGTGGACAATGCGTTGACGACGGAAACGCCGACCCCGTGAAGTCCCCCTGATACTTTATATCCGCCGCCGCCGAATTTCCCCCCGGCATGCAGCACGGTCATGACGACTTCGAGCGTCGATTTCTGCAGCTTCTCATTCAGGCCGACCGGAATGCCCCGGCCGTTGTCTATGACAGTCACACTGTTATCTTCATGAACGATGACGTCGATTTTGTTCGCATAGCCGGCAAGCGCCTCGTCTATACTATTGTCTACGACTTCCCATACCAGATGGTGCAAACCGCGGACGCTGGTGGATCCGATATACATCCCCGGCCGTTTCCGGACCGCTTCCAGGCCTTCGAGCACCTGTATGTTACTCTCGTCATACGTTTGTTCGTTCATCGACAATGCCTTCACCTACTTCTATAGATTCAACCACATCATGTAAACCTCTGAACTTATATTATAACGCTAAACCGCCAATATAACGTTAGCCTTTTTTTTCAAAGTCGCCGAGGAAATAGGCGAATAGTATACTTCATTTTGGGTCACGACGATCGACTTGGCCTCTTCTTCACCGATGCGCACGACGTTTTTTTGCTCAAGCGCGTGGCTGATAAACTGCTTGGATATTTTCGATGACTGCTCGATGGAAATATCAAAAATCGCCACCAACTCCGAAGAGAGAATGACTTTTTCTCCGCCCAAATGAATATACATTTTACTCCTTCGCCCCTCCTTGGACTTGTCCGTCCTGAACATGAAAAATGCTGGCGTCCCGCAGCCGGCTTGCATTGATGCTTTCGATGCCAGTCGCCGTAATGAACGTCTGCACTTTGCTCTGAAACGTTTCGATCAATTGGGTTTGGCGGTAAGGATCCAGCTCGGACAATACGTCGTCCAACAGCAGGATGGGATATTCCCCGATCTCCTCATGAATGAGCTCGATTTCCGCCAGTTTCAAAGATAACGCCGTGGTCCGCTGCTGCCCCTGCGACCCGTAGACTTGGGCTTCGTTCCCGTTAATATAAAAAGAGACATCGTCGCGATGGGGACCGCAAAGTGTCATGCCGCGGCGGATTTCCTGATCTTTCACTTGTGATAACTTTATCATAAATTGCTGCAATAAGACAGCTTCATCTTCTTCTTCCGCTTCTCCGAACGAGGGAAGATAGGATAATTTCAGCTTTTCACCGCCGCCGGTGATGCCTTCGTGTATCTGCTCGGCCCATTTTTGCAGTTTTCTTATAAATTGTTTCCTTTTTTTGATGATTTTAACACCATGCTCCGCAAGCTGCTCGTTCCATATTTCCAGCATCGTGGAAAGCTCAGGCCCGGCGCCCCAGGCTTGCTTCAGCAGGTTGTTCCGCTGCACCAAAATCTTCTGATATTGCTGAAGATGATATAAATATCCGGGCTGCACCTGGCCGATTTCCATATCGAGGAAACGCCGCCGCACTCCCGGCGTGCCCTTGACGATTTCCAAATCCTCCGGGGCGAACATCACGACGTTCAGCGCCCCGATGAAATCGCTGAGCTTGCGCTGCTCCAGTCCGTTGAGCTTTGCTTTTTTGCCTTGCGAAGTCAGGCGAAGCTCCAGGCGGACAGCTCCGTATTTTTTCTCCACTTCTGCCTCCACCACGGCGTGATCGCTGCCGAACGAAAGCAGCTCCTTGTCTTTGCCGGTCCGGTGCGATTTCGTCAGAGCCAGCACAAACAAAGCTTCGAGCAGATTCGTTTTGCCCTGGGCGTTGCGCCCGATGATCAAATTGACGGCGCCAAACGAGTTTAGCGATAGCGTATCATAGTTTCGGTAGTGCTGCAGCGATAATTGATTAACATACACGATAGCTTAAGCCCCCTCGTTTTCCGCTTGCTTCGCGCCGATTTAAGGCTGGGAAGAGCCGGTCAGGGAGCCTTCGGCCCGGCGATTTGAAAGGCACCGCACCCTTCCACTTCGACCTTGTCGCCGGGATACAGCTTGCGGCCCCGGCGCTCTTCCGCTTCCCCATTCACTTTGACCGCCCCGTCCGCCAGCAGCGCTTTGGCCATGCCGCCCGTCGGCACGCAATCCGCCAATTTTAAAAATTGATCCAATTTAATATATTCACTGGAAATGGAGATTATTTTCATGGCGCCGATTTCCTTTCAGGTCAGTGAGTAGTCCGGTATGGCAAGATCAGATACAGGCTCTGCGTGTCGTCCACCGGCTTGATAATGATCGGGCTCATCGCGCCCGTAAATCCGATATGCAGCTGTTCGCTCTCCACCACTTTGAGCACGTCCAGCATATATTTTGAGTTGAAGGAGATGCGCAGCGGTTCCCCGGTGAACTGGGCGACCTCCATTTGCTCGGTAACTTTCCCCAGTTCCGAAGAGCTGGAGGAGATTTCGATGGAGCCGTCCTCCAGCGTCTGCAGGCGCACGATGTTCGTTTTTTCCTCGCGGGACAGCAAATAAGCACGGTCGATCGAATCGCTTAATTTTTTCGTGTCTAAAATCAGTTCTGTTTTATAGTTTGTCGGAATAATCTTGGAAGTATCCGGATATGTCCCATCGAGAATACGCGTATAGAACAGGACGCGGTCGATTTTGAACAGCACTTGGTTGTCGGCGACGACGATCTCGATGCGCGTATTTTGGTCGGGAATGATTTTGCTCAGCTCGTTTAGGGTTTTGCCGGCAATGACGATGTTGCTGAAGCGCGCCCCTTCGGCGTCATCGAGCCCGGCCACACGGCTGGCCAGCCGGTGACGGTCCGTCGCCACGAATTTGAACTGGTTGTCGCTTAAATTCCACAACACCCCGGTCAAAATCGGCGACGTTTCGTTGGTGGAAATCGAGAACACGGTCTGCCGGATCATATTTTTGAGCAAATCGCCGGGGATGGTAATGACCTGGTTCTCCTCGATGCTTGGCAGCACCGGGAATTCCTCGGGGTCGAGACCGACCATTTGAATGTCCGTCGAACCGGAGCGAATGAACGTTTGGAAGCCGTCTTGAACCTCCATTTCGATCTCCTCCGAAGGCAGCTTTTTGATGATTTCGACGAAAAATTTAGCGGGCAGCACCACACTGCCGGGACGTTCGACTTGAACGATCTGCTTGTCCTTGTCTTCCGCCGGGATATAAGCCTGGATGGAGATGTCGGTGTCGCTGGCGGTTAACGTCATCCCTTGAAAATTCACTTCCAGCTTGATCCCCGTCAAAATCGGAATCGTCGTACGGCTGGAAATCGCCTTGGATACGTGCTGAATCGACTCGTTAAGATCATGTTTTAAAACGCGGATTTTCATAAGTTCAACTCCTAAAAGTTTTATGAAGCATAAGCTTCTTTGGAATAACATCGCAATAAAACTACTTCGGAAGCATAGGCTTAGTTTTATGAAGCTTACGCTTCTGTTAGAAAGGACTTCGCAATATAACTTGCTTCGAAAGCATAAGCTTAAGTTTTATGGAGCATAGGCTCCTTTAGAAATAACCTCGCAATATAACTTACTTCGGAAACTTTAAATCTATAAGTAATAAAACTTGCTTGATAAGCATAAGCTTGTTTTATGTAACGGGATTACTCCCCCGGTTTTTCGGGTTATACGAAAGTGCGAATGTGCTGATTGCTGTTTGCGTTGGTCCCCGAAGTCAGGTTGCTCGCTACCACTTATTAAGATGTGTATATTTAAATTTATTTAGAAGAAGTAGTAGGGGCCCTGAATATGTGGATAACAACCCGGAAAATATGAAATGAAGCCTATCCACATGTGAATATCATGTGCATAGGCTTATCCCTTATTCAGGTGGCGTTTTTTATTTTCTCGGTAATGTTGTTTACGATCTTGTACAGTTCCTGATCGTTTTTGAGCTGCTGGGTGATTTTCTCGTGTGCGTGTATGACCGTCGTATGGTCCCGCCCGCCAAAGGCGTCGCCGATCTTCGGCAGCGAGAAATCGGTTAGTTCGCGGGCCAGATACATGGCGATCTGCCGCGGAAAAGCGATCGCTTTGGTCCGTTTGCGCGCTTTGAAATCGTCCAGTTTCAAATTATAGTAATCGCCGACCCTTTGCTGAATATCCTGGATCGTAATCATCTTCGGACGGCTGGAAGGGATGATATCCTTGAGCGCTTCCGCCGCCAGATGGGTGGTGATGTCTTGATTGATCAGGGAGGAATAAGCGACAACCCGGATCAAAGCGCCCTCCAGCTCGCGGATGTTCGTATCGATTTGATTGGCGATGTAGATCATCGCTTCGTTCGGAATATCGAGATTTTCGGCCTTGGCCTTTTTACGCAAAATCGCGATCCGCGTCTCTAAATCCGGCGGCTGGATATCGGTGATCAGTCCCCATTCAAACCTCGACCGCAGCCTCTCCTCAAGCGTCGGAATCTCTTTTGGCGGCCGGTCGCTGGAGATAATGATCTGCTTCCTCTCTTCATGCAGCGCGTTAAACGTATGGAAAAATTCCTCTTGGGTCGATTCCTTGCCGGCCAGAAACTGAATATCGTCGATCAGCAAAATGTCGATGTTGCGGTATTTGTTGCGGAAGCTTTCCGCACGGTTATCCCGGATGGAATTGATGAATTCGTTCGTAAATTTCTCGGAGGAAATGTATACGACTTTGCTGCTGGGGCTATGCTCCAAAATATAATGGCCGATCGCGTGCATCAGGTGGGTCTTGCCGAGTCCTACGCCGCCGTAGAGGAAAAGCGGGTTATACGCGCGCGCCGGCGCTTCCGCGACAGCCAGGGAGGCCGCATGGGCGAACCGGTTGCCGGATCCGATGACGAACGTGTCGAACGTATATTTCGGATTAAGCATGTTGGAAACGCTTTCCTCGCTTGGGACGGGAGCGGGTGGTTCCTTGTATACCTGGGTTTGTTCGGCCGGAGCTGATTCCTCAATGACGAAGGAGACGTCAAGCTGTTTGCCGGTAAATTCAAAAATCGTCGTTGCGACCAGCTTTGTGTAGCGGCTTTCCAGCCATTCCACCGCAAACGTCGTCGGCGCGGAGATGACGATCGCTTTGTCGGTCATGGAGACGATTTTCGTTGCTTTGAACCAGGTATCAAAGCTGGGTTTGCTTAGCTTGGTATTAATGATTGCTAATATTTGCTGCCATATTTCCGAGGTATGGCTGTCCACAGACTGTCACTCCTTTTAAAACTTCCAAGTGTGGCTTAAGCCATGCGAAAGAAGTCGAAAAAACATAAAGAATGGGGAAATTTATCCCCATAGTCCAGTTCCATATGATTATTATAAACGTGAATAAATTCGAATTGTTCACAATTTTATCCACAGGTTGTGAATAAACGATACTCAAAACTTAGATATTCACAACAAAAGCAATATAATCATAGCAAACCAAGGCTTATATTTCAATGTATTGTCTGCTTTTATCCACAAATTCAATAACTTGTGCATAATTCTCATGCACACCACTACATATTGTTTATAATTTGTTTAAACTTCGACATGATGCACGAAAATCTCAAAAAAATTATGCACAGGTTATTAATGGCAAGCTGACCGGCCTCTATTAACCTGTGCATATATTTTTTTAATAGGGCTCAGCCTAGATAGAAATCGGTGCTTGACTGCTGGTTACTGGACCGAACAGGCTTCGACGAACCGTCGGCTGGGCCTACAAAATAGCGCCACTTTATGTACTTATTATCCGGAGCAAGGTCTGTTCATCCCCATTAGCGGCATTTTTTGTCCTTATTTTCCTATGAAGTGTTCAGAAAGCGGGCATCACCTAGCGATTCGAGAAAATAGCGCCATAAATTACCTCTATTTCTCTCAAATGGACGAATATCGCCGAAATAACGCCCTTTTTTGCCCTTATGTTTTCCCCTGGAGTTTCTCTGGCAGCCTGATTTTGCAGTAGGATAGCAGAAACGATCAAGAATTATATTTTGCATTTGCCAGAATAGAAGCAGGGGGCCGAAATAGTAAAATTCATTTTGACTAGGAGGAAATGGATGATTAAAAAACAAGCTTATACGGTAGAGCTGCGGGGAACGAGTTACGAAATCGGCTTTGGCTTTGGCGAATTTGTGAAGGAGAATCCTGCACTCAGAGTTGTTCACACCGCTGGTTTTGACCGTTTTGACGAAGCCGGGGCGAAGCAAGCCGCCGAATTGTTCGACCGCTGGTGTCCTGGCCTTGCCGAGGAATTGCGGGGATTTGCCGACGCGCTGGAGGCCAAACCGTCGCAAATCGTCTATTACGCCATGACTTACTTGCGTCCGCGGTGCAGCCAGATCGCCGTGCTGCCGGGGATTTCCGCAAGCGGGAACCCGCTGCTCGCCAGGAGCTATGAATTCAGCCCTGATGCGGAGGATTTTACGCTGGTGAGAACCTCCGTGACCGGGAAGTATGCGCATCTTGGCACCAGTGTGCTGCATTTTGGCCGCGATGACGGTTTTAACGAATGCGGGCTTGCCGTGACGATGAGCTCCTGCGGCTTTCCGGTAGGGGCGCTGCCGTACATGCGCAGTCCGAAGCTGACCGGTTTGCAGTTTTGGGCGGTGATCCGCGCGCTCCTGGAGAACTGCAAAGATGTTCCCGAAGCCTTGTACTATATGAAAGACATGCCTATTGCTTTTAATATGAACCTGATGCTTGTAGATAAAGGCGGTAGGGCCGCGCTCGCGGAAACACTTGATGGCCGGATGGCCGTTAAGCAAATCGATCATTCCAGCGCTGACCAGCTTCTTTACGCAACCAATCATCCGCTGATGCCTGACCTGGTGCCTTATGAGCCGCAGGCGATGCGCAATTCTTTGCAGCGTTACGAACTGATCGGGCATTCGCTTCGGGGGAAGGGTGAAATTACGGAGGATGAATTGAAGCAGTTGCTGCTGGGAAAATTCCCGGCCGGCCTTAGCTGCCCGTATTATGAAGACTTTTTCGGCACAACCAAAAGCATGATCATCGACCCGGCCAAAGGGACTGTTGAACTGTGCTGGGGCGGACGGAGCGAAAACGGCTGGCACCGCTACGACATTCGCGAACCGCTTGCCGACAGCGCGCTGGACATTGAATTGCACGCGGAGGAAGCATACCCGGAATTTTTCGAGTCCGTGCCTATTTCGGCGAATTGATGGGGAGGCAGTAGGGGACCATTCAGGTCATATACGCGGATAGCGGTAAAAATGGTCGTTATTTTGGTTTGCAATGCTATATTCCGATCATTAGCGGAATTTTTTTCCTCTATTTTTGGTTATTTCGACGAAAACACCTTTTGCCGCCATCATCTGGGAGAATAACGCCATAAAATTCCGCTATTTTTCCAGCAAACCTTAAATGACAGAGATAGCGCCCTTTTTTGCCGCTATTTTTCAAGCTAACATGGGTGCAAAAAAGCCTGCCGATCCCAAAAGGACAGCAGGCTTTTCTCTTAATGTTCCTCGGTCAAGTGGCGTTGGAGCTTGGCGATCGCTTCGTAATCTTCTTCCAATTTGCGCGAAATGCGGATAAAGATTGGCAGAATCTGCTTGTAAACCGCGGTATGCTTCTCATTTGGCGTATGCATGTACGTTCCCCCGACCATTTCTTTGACGATATCGAAGGAATCGATTTCGCCCAGCGCGTATAAACCGAGGACAACCGCGCCGAGACAAGAGCTTTCGATGCTTTCCGGGATCACGACCTGTTGGTCGAAAATATCGGCCAGCATCTGCCGCCACAGCGGGGAGCGGGCGAAGCCGCCGGTCGCCTGGATTTTGCGGGGCCGTCCGATCTGCTCTTCCATCGCCAGCAGCACCGTGTACAGGTTGTAAATAACACCCTCCAACACGGCGCGGATCATATGCTCTTTCTGATGGTGCAGCGTCAGCCCGAAAAACGAACCGCGCGCGTTCGGATTCCACAGAGGTGCCCGTTCGCCGGTCAGATAAGGGTGGAAAATAAGGCCGTCGGAGCCGGGATTCACACGCTCGCCGATTTTGGTCAGTACATCATAAGGGCTGATGCCCAGCCGTTTCGCGGTTTCGACCTCGGAAGCGGCAAATTCGTCGCGGACCCAGCGGAAAATCACCCCGCCGTTGTTGACCGGGCCGCCGATCACCCAGTGTTTGTCCGTGAGCGCATAGCAGAAAATCCGCCCCTTCGGATCGGTTTTCGGCCGGTCGACGACCGTGCGGATCGCGCCGCTGGTGCCGATCGTGACGGCGACGACCCCGGGATCGATCGCGTCCACCCCGAGATTGGACAACACACCGTCGCTCGCTCCGACCACAAATGGGGTCGAGGTCAACAAGCCCATATCGTCGGCGTATTTTTGCGATAGCCCCTGCATGATATGCGTCGTCGGCACCAGCTTTGACAAGTGCTCCGGCGTAATGCCTGCCACGCGCAGCGCTTCCTCGTCCCAATCCAGCTTCTCCAAATTCATCAGCCCCGTGCAGGAGGCGATCGAATAATCGATCACGTATTCTCCGAACAGCTGGAGAAAAACATATTCTTTAATGGAAATAAACTTCCGCGTTTTCTGAAAAATATCCGGGCGCTCGTGGCCCAGCCACATCAGCTTGGTCAGCGGCGACATCGGATGGATCGGCGTTCCGGTGCGCAGATAGATGTCGTGGCCGCCCAGCTCGTTTTTGAGCCGCTCCGCGTAGTCCACACTCCGGTTATCGGCCCAGGTGATGCAGCGCATCAGCGGTTTGCCGTCTTCATCGACCGGGATGACGCTGTGCATCGCCGAACTGAACGAAACAAAGCCGATTTGCTCCGGTGCCAGGCCGCTTTTTTTCATGATTTGGCGAACCGACGTAACGACGGCGGAGAAAATTTCTTCCGGATCCTGCTCGGCGATGGAAGCGGAAGGGGTGTATAGCGGATATTCTTCGCTGGCGGAGGCGATCACTTTGCCGCTCCGCTCGAACAGGACCGCTTTGGTGCTGGTCGTTCCAATATCCAGGCCGATCATATAGGTCAGGGAATTCATTTTAAAACCTTCTCTCTATGTTGATATCTGTACTAAGTTGAACAAATAATTGAACGAATTGAGGC
Source organism: Paenibacillus oralis (assembly GCF_003863965.1). Classification (GTDB taxonomy): domain Bacteria; phylum Bacillota; class Bacilli; order Paenibacillales; family Paenibacillaceae; genus Fontibacillus; species Fontibacillus oralis. The sequence goes on along the minus strand of NZ_RRCN01000001.1, from coordinate 1,848,137 downwards.
AGCTGGGTGAAATGTTCTTACGATCGCTGTTGTTCGCGGATTTCTTTGATTTAGTAAATTCAAACAAGGTAGAAATCCGCTCACAAAGGCGACCGCTGCCGCTTCTTCAGAATCATTTCACCCTCTTGCCTTTATCATTCCTAATTTAATAGTTCAACTTATCTGGCTAACTCCATTGTAAACATGATTTTTTTAGAAAATAAAGCTCAGAATCAGGATGAATACCAGTCCGACAACGGAAAGAATCGTTTCCATGGCCGTCCAGGACTTCAAGGTTTGCGGGACGGACATATTGAAAAACTCCTTCACCATCCAGAAGCCGGCGTCGTTGACGTGGGACAGCACGATCGAACCGGCGCCGGTGGCCAGTACGGCCAGTTCCACATTCGCACCCGGCGTCAAGGCGAGCACGGGCGCGACGATGCCCGCGGCCGTCGTCATGGCGACGGTAGCCGAGCCGGTGGCCACGCGGATCAACGCAGCTACAAGCCAGGAGAACAAAATAATGTTGATATTCGCTCCGGTGGCGATTTCGGCAATCGCCTGGCCGACGCCGCTGTTGATCAGCACCTGCTTGAACGCGCCCCCGGCGCCGATGATCAGCACGATCGTAGCGATCGGCGCCAGACATTCGCTCGTAAATTTGGAAATGTCGTGTTTCGTAAATCCACGGCTGTATCCGAGCGAAAAGAAAGAGAACACGACGGCGATCAGGAGCGCCATGATTTCATGGCCGATAAATCCGCAAAACAGCGTGACCGGGCTCGTTGCCTGCGGATCGATGATGCTTGCGATCGAACCGATCAGCATCAGGATCACGGGCAGCAAAATCGTGAACAGCGTCATGCCGAAGCTCGGCAGATTGCGGCCTTCCTTGACGGCAAATTGTTCGGCCAGCTCGGCGGGCGGCTGCAGCACGATGCGTTTGCCGATATATTTGCCGAACAAGGGCCCGGCGATGATCGCAACCGGCAGTCCGACGAGGATCGAATACAGAATCGTCCGGCCCAGATCGGCCCCGTAGGCGTCAATCGCAATCATCGGTGCCGGATGCGGCGGGACGAGCCCGTGCACGGTGGACAAGCCGGCCAGAATCGGAATACCGATCTGCAGCAGGGACATTTTCGTCTTTTTGGCTACGGTAAATACGATCGGAATCAGCAAAATGACGCCAACTTCGAAAAATACGGGGATGCCGACAATAAACCCGACGAGCATCATTGCCCAATGCACTCTTTTTTCGCCGAAACGGTCGATCAAGGTCGTGGCGATCCGTTCGGCTCCGCCGGATTCGGCCATCATTTTGCCCAGCATCGTGCCGAGCCCGATGACGATGGCGATCGTGCCCAGCGTGCCGCCGAGGCCGCCCGTGATCGAACTGACGACGTCGAGCGGCTTCATGCCGGCCAGCAGCCCAAGCAGCAGGGCGGAGATCAAAAGCGTAACGAACGGATTCCATTTATATTTGGAAATCAGCAAGACAAGAAAAACGATCACAAGCAAAGTCCATAACAGCAGCGTGGCGTTATGGCTCATTCCGAACAGCGTATCCAAATTGAGGTTCCTCCTTTTAATGGTTGGTGCCTATATTGCAACGCTTTCATTTCAATAGATTGATTGGATTTTAGTATGAGCTAAAATCAGATTCCCATTAGTGTATACTTGTCGACAACTTAAGCGGTCAAAGGCCGCACAAAGCCAGCCTCATTTGGGGATGCTCTTATGCAGCGTACGGCGGGAATCGGCAAAATACTCCTCGATGTTGCGCTGGATGATTTCGCTGTCCCGCGATTTAAAACTTTCTAACAGCTTGCGGTGCTTGCCTACGACGTATTCGATTTTTTCCTCGTCTTGCGATAATACCTCGCGGGTCGTAATCAGCATGACCGTCATCACGACTTGCCGGATACTGGTCCATAACTGCTCAATTCGCGAATGGCGGGCCCCCGTAATGATCGTTTCATGAAAACAAAGGTCCTGAAAAGCAAATTCCACCGTATCCCGATGCTTGCCGGCCAGTTCCATTTTGTCGACGATTTTGTCCAATTGGGACAACAGTTTCTCCGGATCGGCGGCGAGGCGCTGCCAGGCGAAGCTTTCAATCAAATAACGGACATCGTAAAGCTCTTCGATATCCTGCAAATTTAGGCCGCGAACGACAGCCCCCATGCGCTGCAAAGTGATCAGGCCTTCGCCGGAGAGCGTTTTCAGCGCTTCCCGGACCGGAGAGCGGCTTGTTCCGAAATCCGCGGCAATGCGGTTTTCGGACAAGATCTCGCCCGGTTTGATCGTGCCGCCGATCATTTGCAGCCGAAGCTCGGCGGCGATCGACTCGCCTAATGAGCCGCTTTTTAGCCATGAAGCAGGAAACTGCATTTATCATATCTCCTATTCAGATGAAATCTCCCGAGTGATCCTCTTCTCGTGAACACTTCGATCATAGCATGAAAGCGCCCTGGCGGTCAGCCGATATCCGCATGTTTTTAGCTGCTTATTTCGCCGATTCTACCGCGTGTCCGCCGAATTCGTTGCGCAGCGCGGCGACGACTTTGCCGTGGAACGTGTCGTTATCCAGCGAGCGATACCGCATAAACAGCGACATGGCGATGACCGGAGCGGTGGCCTGAAGATCAAGCGCCGTTTCGACCGTCCATTTGCCTTCCCCGGACGAATGCATAACTCCGCGAATGCTTTCGAGCTTCGGATCTTTGGAGAACGCGTTTTGCGCCAGCTCCATCAGCCAGCTGCGGATGACCGAACCGTTGGACCATACGCGCGCCACCTGCTCGAAATCGAAATCAAACGGGCTTTTGTCCAGCACTTCAAAGCCTTCGGCAATCGCTTGCATCATACCGTATTCGATTCCGTTGTGCACCATTTTAAGAAAGTGGCCGCTGCCGGATTTCCCCGCGTACAAGTAGCCGTTTTCAACCGCCAGATCGCGGAAAAGCGGTTCGATATGCCGGAAGGCCGTTTCGTCGCCGCCGATCATAAAGCAGGCGCCATGCTCCGCGCCTTCAACGCCGCCGGAAGTGCCCACATCAAAGAAGTGGATGCCTTTTTCCGAAAGCTGTTCGGACAGGGCCAGCGAATCTTTGTAATGCGAATTGCCTCCGTCGATGACCATGTCTCCTTGTTCAAGCAGCGGAGTAAGCGTCGTTACAACCGAATGCAAAGGCCCGCCGGCGGGGACCATCGCCCAGATGACCCGCGGAGCTTCCAAGGAAGCGACCAGTTGTTCCAAGCTGTTTGCGGGAACGGCTCCTTTATCGGCGGCATGGCTGACGGAATCCGGATTCATGTCGTAAGCTACGACCTCATGCTTGTGATCAAGCAAATTGGAAACCAGGTTCATGCCCATCTTGCCAAGGCCGATCATGCCAATTTTCATGATAATGTAGCACCTCTTTCTTTAACAGTATACTTGTATACAACTTCTCTTGTTCAATATACTCCTAAGCCTGAAACCTGTAAACCGGGGACGCCGGAAATTTTGTAAATGGAATGGCGCAAATCCCGTAAATATACTTTTCCACATGTGCATAACTTATATGCTTGGTCAATTTTTTGTTTGTCTGTGGACAACTTTTTTTGAAAAAACGGATTGTGAATTGTGCATAATGCTCGGTTGACTTTTTGCAGGCGGTATGATTAAATGGAAAAAGGCATTTTCTGTGGATATGAAAATGATGAAATCGATAGTGAATCCTGTAAGGGGGTGCGATAGATGAAACCGACTTTCAAACCGAATGTGAGCAAGCGTAAAAAGGTTCATGGTTTCCGTAAAAGAATGAGCACGAAAAACGGCCGCAAGGTTCTCGCTGCTCGTCGTCTCAAAGGCAGAAAAGTATTGAGTGCGTAAAGCGTGCGTTAAAGGCCACTGCGGTGGTCTTTTTTTTGTATGCGGCTTTATTTGCGGAAATGTTGGTCTATAATACTTTAGAAGTTACGCCCTTTGAAATCGATCAGGAAGTTTGAATCAAGGAGATAACTCGTGCATAAAAAACTTCGTTTAAGAAACCGGGCCGACTTCAATCGGATTTACCGGTTCGGAAAGTCCTTCGCCAACCGCCAGCTTGTCGTTTATTGGTCCAATAAGCCGGATATCGAACGGTTTCGGTTAGGGGTATCCGCCAGCAAAAAGATCGGCAACGCCGTGGTCCGCAACCGGATGCGCAGGCTGCTCAAAGAAATCGTGCGCCTGCATGAAGCCGAGATTCGCGACCATGTCGATCTTATCTTAATCGTCCGCAGCGGGGCCGTCGGGATGGAATATAAAGAACTGGAAAAAAGCGTGCTCCATGTGCTTCGGAAAGCCTCGTTGCTGCGGGCTTCCGGACGTTAGGGAGGCTTGTTTCTTTGTCCTTTTAAATATGTTATGATTTACGTTGAATGGATAGGTTAAGAGAGGGGTTTTGAAGTGTCGCGATTGATGACGAACAGAAGAAGATGGCTTCTTCTCCTTCTTGCGGTCGGGCTGGTGGCGGTTCTTGCCGGCTGCGCTCCGCAAAATGCTCATTTGGCTACCACGACGGAAAGCATGAAAACAAGCGGGTCGTGGTGGACCGCAAACGTCGTTTACTATTTTTCGTTGGCCCTGGATACGTTTGCAGAATGGTTTAACGGCGCATACGGGATCGCTATTTTGATTATGGTTATCATCGTTCGGACGTTGATTTTGCCGCTTACGCTAAAGCAGGTGAAAAGCTCCAAAGCGATGCAGGCGATCCAGCCCGAACTGCAAAAAATTCGTGAGAAATACAAGGATAATCCCGAGAAGCAGCAGCAGGAAACGATGAAGCTGTTCCAGGAGAACAAAGTGAACCCGATGGCGGGTTGTTTTCCTTTGATCATTCAAATGCCGGTGTTTATAGCGTTGTATAACTCCATTTACTACAATTCGGCGATCAGTGAGCATTCCTTCCTGTGGCTGCAGCTCGGAGAACCGGATAAGCTGTTTATTTTGCCGGCTATTGCAGCGATTACGACATTTATTCAAACCAAGATGATGTCGAACGTAAACCCGGCGGGGATGCAAGGTCCTATGGCGTTCATGATGTGGGTGTATCCGATCCTGATTTTTGTCATGGCGTACAATTTTGCCGCAGCGCTTCCGCTGTACTGGATTTTCAGCAACCTGTATACGATCGCGCAAAACTTCTTCATCTATCGTAAGAAGGACCCGGTTCCGGCCGTGGCAACCGCCGGCGGTGGTACGGAGAGTTCTTCCGGCAAGAAGCGGGGCGGCTCGAATTTGAAAGCCGGTCATCCCGGCAAAGGAGCCAAGGAGGCCAAAAAATCGAAATGAATAAAATCGTGACGTCGGGAAAAACCATTGAAGATGCTGTTAGACAAGGACTGGCCAAGCTCGGCACCACCGAGGATAAAGTCGCCGTAAACGTGTTGGAGCAGCCGTCAAAAGGATTCCTGGGATTGATCGGGGTGAAGGAGGCAAAGGTGGAGCTTACTTTGCTGGAAGAGCCCGATTCAGTGCCATCCCCGCAAGGGAGCGCTCCGGAACCCCCGATGTCTTCTTCCGCGGAAGCGGAGGAATCGCATCAGGGGAACAAGGATCCCTATGAGGAGGCGGCGTCATTCGTACGGGACGTCGGCAAGAACATGGGCCTGGATCTCAACGTCGAGACCATCCATGGCAAAGACAACACCGTGCTAAACATTTCGGGCCATGATTTGGGTCTCTTGATCGGGCGGAGAGGGCAAACCCTCGATGCTCTGCAATATTTGGTGAATATTATTGCCAACCGTTATTCGGATAGTTTCATTCGTATTGTATTGGATGCGGAAAATTTCCGCGAGCGCCGCAAAAAAACGCTGGAGGACTTAGCCGTAAGGCTGGCCGGAAGAGTCGTTCGTACGCGAAAAGAAGTCACGCTTGAACCGATGTCGCCGCAGGAGCGCAAAGTGATTCATTCCAAACTTCAGGATCATCCGGAGGTCAAAACGTACAGCAAAGGCGAGGAGCCAAACCGGCGGGTCGTTATTACACTGAAGCAAAGCAAATGAATGGGACGCAATGACGTTTGCTCGGCGTGAAGCCTGGGAAAACGTTGTTGCGTCCTTTAATATCTCAACCCTCCCAAACCCTCCCTTACCGTAAGGGAGGGCTCCCAAGGGCTCGCTGCCCTTGGGCATCCCGCAAATTGGAGTAACGTAGGAGGAAAAGAGGCGCTCCTGCTCGCTGTTCCCTTTGGGAATGCGCTTGGCTGCGTGCTTGGAACGCTTTTCCCCCTTCGGGTACGTCTTACTTGGGATGCTCCCGGGTAACCTGAAAACATGCTGGAGGCACTGCTGCTTTCGAAGCACCCGGGGTTACAGTGGCGAGCGGCTCGCTTGTCGCCCCTTCGGGGCACGCTCTACTTTCGGTGCTCCTGACTCTATGCGGGGAATCGCAGGGAAGCGGGAGTATAGAGTTACTGATGCGCGTGGTGGAGCGACTACCTGCAAGAAGGTCGCTGTCCCTGCGGGATGCGCTTAGGGTGGATCAAGACGTGAGGGTTAATGCTTCGAAGGGTCCGAGGTGCAACGGGTGCGGGGGTGGATGGACTGTCGTGCAAGGAGGCGCTGTCCCTATGGGATGCGCTTAGGATAGAGCAAGGCGCGCGGGTTGATGCTTCGAAGGGTCCGAGGTGCAACGGGTGCGGAGTGGATGGACTGTCGTGCAAGGAGGCGCTGTCCCTATGGGATGCGCTTAGGGTTGAGTTATCGGCCGGATCGAGCTTTGCGATGATCCGGGAATATGCCTGGCGAAACATTTTTGTGAGCCGGCGTTTATGCAGAAACGACTGAGTGAATGGGGAATAGCGGAGAGGGTCGTTTGAATCTGGAGAAGTGAAAGCTTTCCGGAGGAAAGCTGCATCGGAAGCATATGCTGTGTTCGCCTTTGCCATTGGATTGTAACCCTGTGGGGTGTTATTAAATGAAGACAATCCAATGGCAACAGCGATCGGAAGATCAAACGAGCAGCGCAGCGTCACATTCACGAACCATCATAGAGTCAACATTCACAAATTCTTCTTTGAACTACAACAACAAATAGCGAGGTGAACAAAAATGCTGAGCGATACGATTGCAGCCATATCCACCGCCGTAGGCGAAAGCGGCATCGCCGTCATCCGCGTCAGCGGACCGGAGTCGATCGCCGAAGTAGACCGTGTGTTCCGCGCCAAAACCCCGCTGCCGGAGGCGGAGACCCACACGGTCCATTACGGGTTCATCGTCGACCCGCAGACGGGTGAGAAGCTCGAAGAGGTGCTGGTCAGCGTGTTTCGGGCGCCCCGTTCGTTCACGACCGAGGACGTGGTCGAGATCAGCACGCACGGCGGGATCATCTCCGTCAAACGCGTGATGGACCTGCTGCTTCAGCAGCCCGGCATTCGCCTTGCGGAGCCGGGGGAATTTACGAAGCGCGCGTTTTTGAACGGGCGGATCGACCTGTCGCAGGCGGAAGCGGTGATCGACCTGATCCGCTCCAAGTCGGACCGGGCTTTTTCGGTGGCGCTGAAGCAGGTGGAAGGCGATTTGTCGCGGAAAATCAAAGCGCTGCGCCAAACGCTGGTGGAGACGCTGGCGCATATCGAGGTCAACATCGATTACCCGGAGCATGATGTGGAGTCGATGACGATGGCGTTTATCAAGCAAAAATGCGCGGAAGTGTCGGAAGGCATCGACGTGCTATTGAAAACGGCCAGCCAGGGCAAAATTTTGCGCGAAGGCATCACGACGGCGATTGTGGGACGGCCCAATGTGGGCAAGTCCTCGCTGATGAACGCCCTGGCACGGGAGAACAAAGCGATCGTGACGGACATTCCCGGAACGACGCGGGATGTGATCGAAGAGTACGTGACGATCAACAACATCCCGTTGAAATTGCTCGATACGGCGGGGATTCGCGAAACGATGGACGTCGTCGAGCAAATCGGCGTGGAGCGCTCGAAGGCGGCGGTGAACGAGGCGGATTTGATCCTGCTCGTACTCAATAGCGCGGAGGAGCTGCATGAGGACGAAATCGCTCTGATGGAGCAGCTTGCCGGCCGGTCTACGATCGTGCTGCTTAACAAAATCGATTTGCCGCAGCAATTGGATCGGGAGGTTGTGCGGCGTTATTTTAAAGAGGAATCGATTGTGGAATTGTCGGTGAGAACGGAGGAAGGACTGGATCATCTGGAGGAGGCGATCGCGCGCCTGTTCTTTGGGGGGCAGCTGGAATCCAATGATTTGACCTATGTCAGCAACGTCCGGCATATCGCCTTGCTCAAGAAAGCGAAGCAGTCGCTGGCCGATGCTTACGAAGCGGCGGATAGCGGGATACCGATCGACATTTTGCAGATCGACGTTCGGCTCGCCTGGGAACAGCTTGGCGAAGTGATCGGTGATTCGGCGCCGGATGCGCTGATCGATCAGATTTTCTCGCAATTTTGCCTGGGGAAATAAAGTTCCGAACGTATCAGCCGAGGCCGTTCATGGTATGATGATACAGAAGATTTTAATTATTTATTTTTTCAAAAATAAGCGGATAGAGATTCCTCTTTCTGTGGGATATAAGGAGGTTGTTTGTGATGGGATACGCTGCCGGAAGCTTTGACGTCGTCGTCGTCGGCGCGGGTCATGCGGGCTGTGAAGCGGCTTTGGCCGCGGCGCGGATGGGCTGCCGCACGCTGATGGTGACGATCAATTTGGATATGATCGCTTTTATGCCGTGCAATCCTTCGATCGGAGGTCCGGCGAAAGGCCATGTGGTGCGGGAAGTGGACGCGCTGGGCGGGGAAATGGGCCGGAATATTGATAAAACGTTCATCCAAATGCGGATGCTGAACACGGGGAAAGGGCCGGCCGTGCATGCGCTGCGGGCGCAGGCGGACAAGTTCCTGTACCAGCACACAATGAAAGAGACGATGGAAAAGGAACCAAACCTGACGATGCTGCAGGGGATGGTGGAGGAACTGATCGTGGAAGACGGGCAATGTGTTGGCGTGATCACGAAAACCGGCGCGGAATACCGGGCCAAAGCGGTTGTGGTGACCACCGGCACCTATTTGCGCGGCAAAATCATTATGGGCGAGCTGATGTACGAGAGCGGACCTAACAATCAGCAGCCATCCGTCAAACTGTCGGAAAACTTGCGGGATCTGGGGTTTGACTTGATTCGTTTCAAAACCGGCACGCCGCCGCGGGTGCACAAGGATACGATCGATTTTTCGCAGACGGAAATTCAGCCGGGCGACGCAAAACCGAAGTTTTTCTCTTACGAGACGAAAAGCTCCGACAACGAGCAGTTGCCTTGCTGGCTGACCTATACCTCGGAAGAAACGCACAAGATTATTCAGGATAACCTTCACCGCGCCCCGATGTTTTCCGGCGTCATTGAAGGAACCGGACCGAGATACTGCCCGTCCATCGAGGATAAAATCGTGCGCTTTAGCGACAAGCCGAAACATCAGATTTTTTTGGAGCCGGAAGGTAAAAATACGTCCGAATATTACGTGCAAGGCTTCTCCACGAGCATGCCGGAAGAGGTGCAGTTGAAAATGCTGCGAACGCTCCCGGGCCTGCAAAACGTGCAAATGATGCGGACCGGCTATGCGATCGAATACGACGCGATCGTTCCTACGCAGCTGTGGCCGTCGCTGGAGACGAAGCGGCTGCCAGGCTTGTTTACGGCAGGGCAAATCAACGGCACATCCGGTTATGAGGAGGCGGCTGGCCAAGGGATCATGGCCGGGATCAATGCGGCGCGCAAGGTGCAGGGCAAAGAGGCGGTCATTTTGGATCGTTCGCAAGGGTATATCGGCGTGTTGATCGATGATTTGGTCACCAAAGGGACAAACGAGCCTTACCGTTTGCTGACGTCCCGTGCGGAATACCGCTTGCTGCTCCGCCATGACAATGCGGACCTGCGGTTGACGCCGATTGGCTACGAGATCGGATTGATCACCCAAGAGCGGTACGACCGCTTCATCGATAAAAAGCATAAAGTCGAGCAAGAAATCGAACGCCTTAAAGCGGCGAAGGTCCGTCCCTCGGAAATCAACCCGCTGCTCGAGTCGGTCGGCTCGGCCCCGATCCAGGACGGCAGCAATTTGCTGACCATTTTGCGTCGGCCGGAAGTGACGTATGCGCATATCAGCTCGCTTTCTCCTTCCGATGTGGAGTTGGATGAAGAAATGCAGGAGCAGGTTGAAATTCAGATCAAGTATGCAGGATATATTGAAAAACAGCTGCTTCACGTTGAAAAGTTACAGAAAATGGAAAAGAAAAAAATCCCGGAAAATATCAACTATGAGGATGTTCAAGGGATTGCGACGGAAGCACGTCAGAAGCTAGCGAAAATTCGCCCGATTTCGATCGGGCAAGCGTCGCGGATTTCCGGGGTAACTCCTGCGGACATTTCCATTTTGCTGGTGTATTTGGAACACTACAATCGTGTGACCGCAGCGGGAGGTTGAGCTAACCATTGGATTCGATACAATCGGAGTTCCTTGCTCTGCTGAAAGATCATGACATCGAGATTTCGGATAACCAACTAAGCCAGTTTGAGACTTACTTTAAGGAACTTGTTTCCTGGAATGAAAAAATGAATTTAACCGGGATTACCGAACGGCATCAAGTGTATATTAAGCATTTCTACGATTCCGTTACCCTCGCTTTTCATATTCCGATGGGGGAGATTGTTACGATGGCGGATATCGGGTCCGGCGCCGGTTTTCCCGGAATCCCTTTGAAAATTTGTTTCCCTCATTTACAACTGACGATCATCGATTCGTTAAATAAGCGTATCCAATTTTTGCAGCATGTTGTCGATCAGCTTGGGCTGCAGGATGTTCAGCTTCTGCACGGCAGGGCGGAGGATTTGGGCCGCCAAGAGGGATTAAGGGATTCGTATGATTTGGTTACCGCGAGAGCGGTCGCGCGATTGGCTGTTTTGAATGAATTTTGTTTGCCTTTTACCAAGGCGGGGGGTGTTTTTGTGGCGATGAAGGGCAGCGATCCGGAGGAAGAGGTCAAAGAAGCGGCATACAGCCTGTCGCAGCTTAAAGGCCAATGGGTGAACACCGTACCGTTTACGTTGCCTATGGAAAATTCCGATCGTCATCTTGTCATCATTCGTAAAACAGGCCCAACGCCTAAAAAGTATCCACGCAAAGCAGGAACTCCGGTCAAGTCTCCACTTGTATAAATTGTTTCACCCTCTTAGCAAAATGTTCCACGTGAAACATCTCGTTAAGAGGGATTCTTTTCTGCAATATTCTTTTAAGTTCTAAAAAGAAGATAATAGGATTATAGAGGAAAAAGTGGTAGAATAGATATATCGGAAAAAAGATTGTACTGCTTCTCCATCCCATATCGGGATGCTATCCGTAAGGCTTGGCCTTATGTCACTATGAAACTAGGTGGTAATTGACGGAATGAAAGAACAATTTTCTAAATTGTTTGGTTTAACCGAACGGAGCAGCGGCGATGAAGTAAAGCAAATCCCGGTGGGGGAAATTGTCGGCAGTCCTTATCAGCCCCGGACCATTTTTGACGATGAGAAGATCGATGAATTGTGCCAAACGATTAAGACTCACGGCGTCATTCAGCCGATTGTCGTTCGCCATCGGAATGACAAGTATGAGATCATTGCCGGAGAACGGCGCTGGCGGGCGGTCAAAAAATTGGGATTGGAGACGATCCCGGCTATTTTGCGCGATTTCAACGATTCCCAGGCCGCATCGATCGCGTTGATCGAAAATCTGCAACGTGAAGGTCTTACTTCAATTGAAGAAGCTATGGCTTACCAAAATTTGATTGACCTTCATCAGTTGACGCAAGAAAGCCTGGCGCAAAGATTAGGGAAAAGCCAGTCGACCATCGCCAATAAAATTCGTTTGCTTCAGCTTCCGGAAGCTGTGAAAACGGCGCTCATGGAACGGAAAATTACGGAACGTCATGCGCGTGCTCTACTGTCCTTGGACTCTGAGGAACTGCAATTGAAAGTCCTGGCTGAAATTATCAGCAAGGAATTGAATGTGAAACAAACCGAAGCCAGAATTGCTTTTTACAATGAAGTTTCGAAGAATAAAAAGTCGGCTTCCAAACGAATCTCATTTACGAAGGACGTCAGACTGGCGTTGAATACGATTCGTCAATCGATTGATATGGTTTCCGGTTCAGGATTGCAAATTAAAACGGAAGAAAAAGATCACGATGATCATTATGAAATTGTCATTCAAATCCCTAAGCGTTCCTAGAATGCTCGCTGACCCTTACCGCGAGGTTTGCTGGTCAGCTTCTTTTTCGCAAATTCAGCCACATGCTCATGGAATGGAACGTTTTCCTCAACCCAATCATTCGATAGGATCAATCTGTTTCTGTTCCATAAACCAGCTCACGGTTTTTTAGGAAATCAACACTCGGGTGGAGATACGTCCGGGGGGCTTTTTGGTCTTTTTGTAGCTGCAACTTGGCGAATTTGAACATCTTTATGAACTACAAGAAGATTCTTCTATTATATTGAGGTGAACTGGATTGTCTAAAATCATTGCCATAGCGAACCAAAAGGGAGGCGTCGGAAAAACGACGACTTCCGTCAATTTGGGAGCTGGACTTGCTGCGATTGGAAAAAAGGTGCTGCTGATCGATATTGATCCGCAGGGAAATACGACAAGCGGCGTTGGCATCAATAAAGCGGATGTAGCCAACTGCATCTACGATGTACTCATTAATGAAGTGCATCCTAAAGAAGCTATTGCACATACCGAAATCGAAAATTTGGATATTATCCCCGCGACGATTCAGTTGGCCGGTGCTGAGATTGAGCTTGTACCTACGATATCCCGTGAAGTTCGTTTGAAAAAATCGCTTCAACCGGTTCGTAAATCGTATGATTACATTCTCATCGATTGCCCGCCTTCCCTTGGCATTTTGACGATTAATTCGTTAACGGCCGCCGATTCCGTGCTTATCCCGATTCAATGTGAATATTACGCCTTGGAAGGGCTAAGCCAGCTGCTGAACACCGTTCGCCTGGTACAAAAACATTTAAATACTTCGCTGCAAATTGAAGGTGTATTGTTGACTATGTTTGATGCACGCACCAACCTTGGGATTCAAGTGATAGAAGAGGTTAAAAAGTATTTTCAGCAAAAAGTGTACAAAACGGTTATTCCACGCAATGTTCGGTTGAGTGAGGCGCCTTCTCATGGGCAATCGATTATTACGTATGATCCACGCTCTAAGGGTGCGGAAGTATATTTAGAGTTGGCAAAGGAAGTGGTCTCTTATGAGTAGCAAACGATTGGGGAAAGGATTGGACGCTCTCATACCGTCGCTTTCTATTCAAGACGATGACAAGGTCATTGAGGTTCCTCTCAACCAGCTTCGTGCCAATCCGTATCAACCACGTAAAACTTTCGATGAAGAAGCTATACGGGAACTGGCTGAATCCATTCGCCAGCACGGAGTGATCCAGCCGATTATCGTGCGCAGCGTGCTGAAAGGTTATGAAATTATTGCCGGGGAACGGCGGTTCCGGGCTTCGCAATACTGCGGGAATACGACGATTCCGGCGGTGGTAAGAACTTTTTCCGACCAGCAGGTTATGGAAATCGCGCTCATTGAAAACTTGCAGCGGGAAAACCTGAATGCGATGGAAGTCGCAGTTGCTTACCAGGGATTGATGGATCAGTTCCAACTTACCCAAGAGGAGTTATCCCTTAAGGTGGGGAAATCCCGGTCCCATATCGCTAACTTTTTGCGGCTGCTGACATTGCCGGATGAAGTTAAAGATTATGTTTCACGTGGAACATTGTCGATGGGACATGCTCGTGCATTGGTTGGATTAAAGGATCCGGCGACGATTAAACAGCTGGCCAAACAGTGCATTGATCATGAGTGGAGCGTTCGCGACCTGGAGGAAGCCGTTCAGCAGCTCGATCGCAAAAAACAGGAAAAATCAAAAACCACCAACAAAAAACGTGATCCTTATATTGAAGAAGTAGAAGAGAATTTGCGGGAACGTTATAAGACGACCGTCAAAATCAAGTCGAACAAGGATAAGGGGAAAATCGAGATCAACTATTACAGTTTGCAGGACTTGCAAAGAATCCTTGATATGTTGGGTTAACCGGGCGATGACATATTCATCTTTTCCGTGAAGCGGCTTGCTTTAAAGGAGAGAGGAATATGTCATTCTTGGTCTGACGGAAAAGAACTGGGGAGGATGTGGGGGACGGATGAAGGATAGGCCGGTGATATACCTGGATCATGCAGCCACATCTTGGCCAAAACCGCCTGGGGTAGGAGAAGCCATGTTGGAAATACTAAATGGACCAGCTGCCAATGCGGGGCGCGGAAACCATAGTATGGCGCTGCAGGCGGGACGGGTGTTGTACAAAACGCGGGCCCAGCTTGCAACTTTATTTCATATCTCAAATCCCAATGACATTGCGTTCACCTCCAATGCGACCTCAGCTTTGAACATGGCGATCAAAGGATGGGTCAAACCGGGAGACCATGTCATCGCGACCATGGTTGAACATAACTCGGTGAGAAGACCGCTTGAATATTTGCGGCGAATCCAAGGCGTCGCGGTGGACTATGCAAAAGTGAATCCCCAGGGCGAAATCGATCTTGATCAAGTCCGGTCCATGTTTCGTCACAACACAAGACTGGTCGTTTGTACGCATAGTTCAAACCTGCTTGGATGTATTTTGCCTGTAAAAGAGTTAAGCGCCATAGCCCATGAACAAGGGGCGATTGTGCTGCTTGACGCTTCGCAAACCGCCGGCTCCTATCCGATCGATGTCAAGGACTTGGGAATCGATATGCTGGCGTTCCCCGGACATAAGGGGCTTTTGGGACCCCAAGGGACCGGGGGGCTTTACATCGATCCGGGCATCGATTTGGAGCCTTTACTGCATGGCGGGACAGGAAGCCAATCGGAGGAGCCGGAGCAGCCGGTAGTTCGGCCGGACCGGTATGAAGCCGGAACGGGGAACGCGCCGGGGATCGCCGGTCTTGGAGCGGGAGTGGGCTACGTGCTTAATGAAGGAGTCCAAAATTTATACCGCAAGGAATGGGACTTAACACAGAAATTAATGGAACAGTTGCTTGCCATAAAGGGCCTGTCCATATTGGGGCCGGGGCTGGGAAAACTTCGTACCGGCATCGTCGCTTTTACGATGGCCGGACACGAGGCTTCGGAGTTGGCTTTTACACTGGATCGGGAGTTTGGCATCGCCGTGCGGGCCGGTTATCATTGTACACCGCTTGGGCATGAAACGGCCGGGACATTGGAAGGTGGAGCGGTTCGGGCCAGCGTAGGGTACAATACGACGAACAGCGATATCGAGGCGCTGGCAGCGGCCTTGATATCGATCACCAAGTCATTTTAGGCATAGGGGAGTAGACAATAGCATGCGGGATTGGAATGATCTCATCTTAGACCAGCTGTTTTTGGTTGTTGGCATAATCATCATTTTGTTTGTTTGGTTGTTCGTCTGGAATTTGGTTCAGGGTGGAAAATTGCGGAAGATGAGAAAAAAATACGATCTGATGATGCAGGGGACCGGCGTTGAGGACCTGGAAAGCCTGCTCATCGATCTGAAAATGCAGCAAGGTAAAATCGAAGATATCCAAGAAACTCAAGCTCGCCAGCTTGGCGAATTGCAGCGTCTGATGCCGAAGCAAAAAGCAAAGATCGGGATTAAACGGTATAACGCGTTTGGTGAACGAGGAAACGACCTGAGCTTCTCGATTGCGTTTATCAACGAAGATCAGGACGGGGTTGTGCTTACCGGGATATACAATCGGGACGGTTCCTTTGTATATGCCAAGTCTTTGTCGAAGGGCGAATCATCGCACGCGTTATCTCCGGAAGAACAGGAAGCTATTGCCCTCGCCGCGATAAAGGAGTAAGGTTTCGATTCCATTCTTTGATCGCGGTGTAAACGCAATTGGCAATGATGTCCGAAAGCCGCATCACAAGACTAAGCCGCGTGTTTTGCAATACAAAATATTCCATGAAGCCGCCGACATTGACGATGCCCGTTAGATGGATATCGCCGACCGGCGGCAGTTCTTTATTTACTCCCGCGCCGGGACGCAACGGCCCTTGAACAACCTGGATCGACCCGACGCTCGACGTTTGGCCGAGGCAGGCGTCAATACCGATGATAAACGGATCGTCGAAAGTGCGGTTGATGAGCTCGAGTGTATCCTTGAGATTCATGGCATGAACGGGTTCGTCAAGCGTCCCGAAAAGATGGAATTGCGGGCAATTATATTTTGCGAGAGAAGTGCCTACCAAAGGGCCAAGGCAATCTCCGGTCGAACGGTCTGTCCCAATGCAGATAACGACGATCTCCTGTCCGGGAGCGATTTGGGCAAAATGCAGAAGCAGACGATGAATGATGGCGGAATGAATTCCTGGCTCGGTATGGGCGATTTTTAAATACGGGATTTGTTGGCCTGAAATTGACGGCTGAAGCTGTGACATGGAATCTCCCTTTCCTCAAGTAAAATAACGTCAAAAACAGTTCGTAGATTTAGTAGATAGTATATGGAAGAAACCGGGATTATATACTCGGACTATAGTCATGTATTTAAAAAAGGGGGAACGACGGTGGGGGAAGTGTGGCTGGTGATGGCCTTTGATTCAACGCAGCAAGCTTTGCGTGCCGAAATGCTGTTGGAATATGCCGAGATAGACATCGATTTGTGCCCGACGCCCAAGGAGATTACCGCAGGCTGCGCCTTATCGATCCGTTTTCCATCAGAGGCTTTGGAAAGGGTGAAGGAGATCATTCGCAGCGAAACAGTGGAAATTCGAGGCATTTACTCGCCGCGGCCGATGGGCTATGATAGCATAGAGCTATAATCCGTCAGGATTTGTTCGAAAGGATGATAGATGCAATGTGGTTGGAGATGCCAACGGATGAAATGCTGAATGCCGCTGTTACCTGGAAGGATAAAGTTTGGAACTGGTTTTCGGACATGGATATGTGGCAAGACGTGCTGATTTCCGCATTGAAAATACTGCTTATCTTTATTTTAACCCGCTTATTTGTAAAGGTGATCTATCGCCTGATCGACCGTTCCTTGGAGCGGAGGGAAAAGAACCGGCTGCAAATGAATCCCCGCAGACTGGTGACCGTAGGGGAGTTAATGAAAAATATAACGTCCATTACGGCGAATTTTATTTTGTTGATGCTGGTGCTGGGGGAGATCGGTTTTCAATTGGGGCCGCTGTTGGCGGGCGCCGGTGTATTGGGATTGGCGATCGGGTTTGGCGCACAGGCTTTGGTCAAAGATGTGATTTCCGGCTTTTTCATTATATTGGAGGATCAATTTGCGGTGGGGGACGTCATTCAGACCGGCACATATAAAGGAACGGTGGAGATGATCGGTCTGCGTTCAACGCGGCTGGCCAGTTGGACCGGGGAGGTGCACATTATACCAAACGGCACGATTACCAACGTTACGAACTATTCGATTGGGAACGCGTTGGCCGTTGTTGACTTGTCGTTTAGTCAAACCCGCAGGCTGGAGGAGAGTATAGAGCTGCTGAAAGCTGCGATGGAGAAACTGAAGAAGAACCATCCGGAGGTTTCCCAGGCGCCAAACGTGCTTGGCATCCAATCCATGTCGTCCAGCGAATACGTCATTCGGATCGCCGCGGAATGTTCGCCATCGAAACGTACGGAGGTGGAGCGCTTGATTCAAACCTTCGCCAAGGAAGCTTTGGAGGATGCGGAGTTGGGGAAGGGAGTACAATAGGGCAGCAGAGTTAGGGTAGGGATTAATGCGTGTAGAAAGGGGAAGGGCCATGGAGCGAAAATCTTTTCAATTGGGCGATATTGTGCAAATGAAAAAAAACCATCCGTGCGGGAGCAACGAAATGGAAATCATCCGCATGGGGATGGATATCCGCATTAAATGCGTAGGCTGCAAGCACAGCGTACTGGTGCCTCGCGCCAAGTTCGAAAAAAACATGCGCAAGGTGCTGCGTTCCGCGGCGGCACTGCAGGAAACGGAGCAGCAGCCCCCTGAGCAGACGGATTAAGGGCCATCGGAAGCATAGGGTTACACGTGTAAACCCAATTGTAGAACATTTCACCCGGCTGCCCGTATCCGTATAATCATTAGTTCAACTTATATAGTTCCCGGCAGAGGTGGTTCGACGCTTATGGCGCCGAATGCGCCTCTTTTTACATCATTTGAACAAAAGGCCCGCATTTCCTTAATATATCGGCAGTATGCTAAGTTCAGAACGGGGGAAGAGGTGAGAAGCATGAGTGGCTATCCAATTATCGCCTCCATTACTCAAGACATCATGATCTCTGCTGCTGTGGACGGTAAAGTCGAGCGCGTTATTTTGATGGCGGGCAACATAATGACGCTGGATGAGATCGTCAAGCAATTACGCAAAAAGAACAAGCAGATTTACGTCCATGTCGAAATGGTGGGTGGAATCGGCCGGGATGCCTCGGTGATCGAGTATTTGGCCGAAATGTTCGCCATCGACGGCATTGTCACGACAAAAAGCAATATGGTTGTGGCGGCAAAACAGGTTGGCATCAAGTCGATTCAACGGGTATTTGCGATCGATTCGGCAGCGGTGGAAACGGCGATTCGCATGATCCAGCATTGCGACCCGGATGAGGTGGAACTGATGCCTGGGCTTATGCCGCGTATTATCCGCGAGTTCAAGCAGAGGATTGACCAGCCGTTGATAGCAGGAGGGCTAATCCGCAATCAGGAGGAGATCGACACGGCCTTCCGAAGCGGGGCCAGTTATGTGTCGATCGGGAATCCCGATTTTTGGAATGATTTTGCTACCGGCAGCATGCCAAAGCAGCACTCGTCCCAAAAGTGAATAATGCCTAAGGGTGGAGACGCTGAGAAAACCCAAAAGCAGCCTTCCTTGCTAAGATATGCACGGTGTAGATTGTTTTTTTGTTTTCGGCGTTTTTTGCTGTCTTGGCGGAGGAGGGGGTTTACATAATTTGGATAAAACGGTTTGTATCATTCTATTGCAATGCTACAAGATCTATGGTACAATAAATATTGCTGTGGAGAGGTACCCAAGAGGCCCAAGGGGGTTGACTCGAAATCAACTAGGCGTCGCAAGGCGTGCGTGGGTTCGAATCCCACCCTCTCCGCCATTATACACAAACCGCATCATTATGATTTGTACATAACTGAATGATTCTGAGCCTTCTACGTTATAATCGCGTAGAAGGCTTTTATTATGAATAAATGAGCCGGAGAGAAGACGTAAACTTAGACGTACTGCAAGATGCTAAATCAGAAATTTAATTTATTTCAGATATAAATGAAGAATTATCTAACTCAACCTAATCATCAGCGCTTGACAGTCAAGTCGGTAACCGATCGTGGGAAGAAATATTGGAAGGGTATTGAAAGCTTGAGGACAGGGAAGGCGGTGGGTTGGTCGGCAGATCAACATCCGCTGTCCGGACGCTTTTGCACGATTATCCCGTTTGATCCGGAAGCTGAGAGGAAGATAAATTCAGGAGAAGAAAATAGGTTTGGGAGAGCAGACATGCTCGAGATCGTTAGACAGGTTTGTGAGAAGGAAGTTTAGGAGAAGTGAAGCAGACCTGACGGGAGGAACGGGGGAAGACACCGGGAAAAATGAAAGGACCGTGATTAGCCCCACCCTCTACCCCTGAACTAAAGGGATAATCGTGCAAAGCAGCATACAGGGAATACCAAGACACGAACGCAATAGACAGCCACCTCAGAGCCAAAGTCATAATTTATTTTGTCAAGCACTGATCCCGGTTTTGAGCTATTATCTAAGTTACTTTAAGGGATCTAGTAAAAATTTACCACACTATGTAATTCGCCAGCACCTGCGGAGCCTTTGCCGCAAAACTGGCGTTTTTATTTCCACTATTTCACCGCACCTTGCCGCAACCCTTCCGATAACTCTCCCGTGCCCAAAACGCCTAAAATTACCGTAAATTCCACGGAAAACGCACGATAAAAAGCCGCGAACTCAACATTCGACGGCCGGTATGTACATTTTGCATATTATTAGGTTTGTTTTTTACTGACAAGTGAAAATGGCCTACTCCTTTTCTAATATGATCAATTCTGATATGTCGTCGATTTCGAGCGCGTCAGCGATCTTCGCTAAGTGCTCCTTATTGATTACTGTTCGCGAATCTCTGACTATTTCGCTTATCGTGCTTGGACGGAGTTCCGTTTTTTCCGCGAGTTGTAATTGTGTCATTCCTCTCCGTTTGAGAATTTCTCCGACCCTTGAAACAACTGTTCGAGCCATAAAATCGCCTCCATAACGTTATTTTAAAATATCGAAATAGGGATTGACAATGCCTGGATAACGATATATTGTTATATATGTGGATAACAAAATAACGTTATTAAATTATAGGAGATTTCGCTATGAGCTCTATTATCCTTGTACCAGTTTACGAAATTGGGCTTTTTCGTAACTGCCGAACGAACCTTATCGAAGTCACCCCCGGCATGGCCCGTACCGCACGGCATGTAACCATTGATCCCTCGATTTTCTTCGCCGTATTCTCACGTATCAACCGGAAATGGGCCAACGATATGGTTGACGCGACGGCGGAACAATTAAGCGCGCTGGACTTCGAAATCCCCCCAAAGCCGTACCATTTCCGCGAGGTTACGGGTTGGTGCCGCTGGTTACGCGACTTAAACATCAGGCTCGAAATCGAGGACATGGGCCCATGAGGTTCCGCGTCGGTAAAGTTATTAATAGGCGGCTATACGTCCGTACACGCGGCGGTAACTGGATTGATTTACGGTTATTATTTCAAATTTAAGAGGACGTAAACAACTATGTGGAAAATTAAAATTGACGGATGTTACGCTTTTTTTGATAAGGGATGATCTGGCGGTATTGAGCGATCTTGAGGCCGAGTGGGAGGTTATTTCGCGGTTGTCGGAGAGTGGGCCGGGCCTGGGAGGCTGTGCATGGAAAACTCCATCAGCTTAGGCGCTACATTAAATCTACACCACTGATAACGAGCTAGACATGTTGATCGCGCATTGGAGGGATGATTCGAGTGAACCTCGTAAAAATCACGGAGATTTGCGAAGACCCCGACGGTTTAGGCGAACCGTTTGTGCTTGTCCACGACGGGATTAGATTAAATGGGAATGTCGCAGTCTACGCGGAGCAATCCGGTGCAGGTACATACCTCGTCGTTGAGAGAGTCAGGGAGGTATTCGGAGGGCTACAAACGGTCGGCGCATTCTGCAGTGTATTGTTTGACGCCAATCTGTCGCAAAAACTAACGATCCAGGAAATCGCTGCTATGTCCGCACTCGAATTATTGGAGGTGCTTGCACATGCGCAAGCCGGTCGCTGATCACGCGGCAATTCCTGGTCGAAAGGAGAGTTACATATGTCGTTGAACCTTGAGCGCGTCTTGGTCATCGACGGCTATTTCTGCGACGATCCGCTTGACTATGATCTTCACCGGGCATGGCTAATCCGCGACGACCTGGCGCTATACTTTAGCGGTGACTATCTCGTTTTACGCGTGGTCAAGCGCTATACAGATACCGTGAACCATCCGCGCCTCTACATCTCGCAAGAACTCAAGGACTTCGTCCGGATCGCGAAGGGGGTCGAACAGACCAACGAGATTGTCGCGGAGGTGGCCGCCTGCCTGCTGCGGATGTCTGCGCTCGACTTTCTGATTAATTGCGTCATGAGTGATTCGGATGCCGGCAAAGAGTTCCGGGTAGTACGTTGATGATTCCGTTGTATCTGGGTAAAAGCAGAACTAAATTACAAAAAACTAGAGAAGTTCTTAGGTGTTCTACATATCACGGATTTAATGGACTATTTTGAATGGGTCAACCTAGAAACCGGCACTCGACTAATTGTCAGGTGGGTAATCCATCATTTGGAGCGAACGGTCCTGCATTCCAGAGCTCCAGTATGTCGCTAACGGTTGTGAGCGAGCTTATTTGGCCGAAAAGACGGGACTTCAATTTTTAACGGTTGTAATCGCGCTTATTTGGGTGAAATAGGCACGAATCCGCAGAAATACGGTAAATAAGCTCTGTCACAACCGTTAAAATTATTTTTCCCTACATTTTAGCGAAATAACGTCGTTCACAACCGTTAGAATGATGGCCCCGCTATTTTAAAACGGTAAAACGCCAGACTGACAGAATCCCACTGCAGGTTGGCGTTTTTATGCATTCACGCAACTTGTTATTTAAGAAGCTTAGCAGGAGGGAGGCCGCGACAATAAAACGCAAAAAACGCAAACCCTAAAGCTAAAGCTAAAGCCCAAACCCCAAAAATAAAGAAGGACCCTTGTGGGCCCTTCCTGGTTGACGGCGAACTGGATTTTTGGAAATCTTTTCACACAAGCCAGAGAACCATTCGATACTGCCTTAGCATACGCGGATTGGAGAAGAGGGGTCTTATCCAACCCGCGCTCTTACGCTTCTACAAGCAGTGACAAGATACTCCTGATGGTTTGTTTCCTGCGGATTGATCCAACGGAACCACACCTCTCTTGCTCGCCGTCTGAGTATATTATGTGCGGGTCTCCGGTTTTTATACGAAGCAAAAAATTGGAAATGGATCATCAATGAACCCGCGCTTTTTCTTCTTTTTTCCACTTCCGGTTTTTGTTCGTGGTTTCCGGGAATTTGTCGCCTTTTTCAAGCGTTATCCGCTTGGGGTTTTCAATTTGCGTATGGAAGCTGCGTCCTTCGCTGACTTCAACGTATACGCCGGGATTGGGGGCTCGCTGTCCTTCTTCAAATTCGGTTTGTTCACCCATTGCAGCTTGCTGCCTCCTTTCAGTTCTTTTGAGGAATATGAAACGTTTTTAGGTTATGTGGCGGGATTCTAATTTAAACCCATAGTCCGATTTACAAATTATTGAAAAAGTAGTACTATAAGCAAGGAAACTGAAAAACGAAAATGAGTTTCCAAGCGTGTCGGATCTTATTAAAGCGAATTGGAGAAGGGGGGGAGTCATGCTGCGGGAACGAATTATCGAAACAGCCTCTCAGCTTATTGGCCGGCATGGTCTGCGGAGGTTTACGCTTGACGATTTGGCCGCACAGCTTGGCATCAGCAAGAAAACCATATACAAGTACTTTTCGGGGAAGGACGAAATCATTTCCGTCTTCTTCGATGAGGTGTTGGGGAGCGATCGAACCAGTACGCTTCAGGAAATGGACAGAGCCACGGAATGGCGGGATCGATTTCGCGCTGTCGTATTTTCCTACCATAAATATAAATTGCCGCTACCCGTTATCGAAGAAGCACGTCTGATCTATCCCCGGGAATGGGAAAAGGTGGAGGCATACCGCCGTTTTAAAGTACGGCTGCTTACCGATTTATTAAACGGGGCTGTGGGGCAAGGATTGCTGAGGCCAACGATTCGTCCGGAAATTCTCATCTATATGATTGAGAAGACGAGTTCCATCATCTATGAGCACCAGTTTCTCCATGATCATGGTTTGACCTTGAAACAAGCTTGGGAAGAAGTGTATCAGGTTCTGATGAAAGGAATTTGCGAATAAAGGGATGATACAAAGATGATTACGAAACAGCGCTTGACCGGGCAATTGTATGAAAATTACAATGCTTTTCGTGAGTCACTTACCGACATTGAAAAAACACAACAAAATTTACTAATATCTATCATACGCAATAATGAATCGACTGAAGTGGGACGCAGATACCGGTTTGCTCAAATCCGCGAGGCGGCTCAGTATCGCCAGGCCGTACCGGTTAGAAGTTATAACGAATACGCCCCTGATTTGGAGGCGGCGCAGTGGAAGCCGGGCGTATTAACCCGCGATCCGATCTTTTACTGGGCAAAAACCAGCGGTTCGTCCGGCACGGCCAAGCTGATTCCGCATACCCGGGAAAGCCTCGACCAGTGGTCTCACGCCGCCACGCGGAATCTAATCGGGTATATGGAATCCGGCGGCGGCTTATTATTGCCGCCCGACGGAAAGGTTTTATCGACGGCGGGGCCGCGGCGGGTTGGGGAAATCAACGGGGTTCCGGTCGGCTATATTTCCGGGATCATGAGCTCCTACAACCCAAGGCTGAGGGATATTAACCCGGTCCCCGATTCGGTGATGGAGCTTGACGATTACGACCGCAGAATGTTTGAAACGGCCAAGTACGCGCTAAAGCATAATATTGTCGGGATTGGCGGGATTACCAGCTTCTCGCTGAACTTATTGAATTATATCAAATACCGGAGCGGCAGCTTGTTTTCGTGCTTGCCCGAATACCGTGAGACGGTGCGGGCGGCGATGGACAGTGATGGCAATATCGATTTATTGAAGCTGTGGCCCAACTTCCGGGTGATGTTGTCTACCGGCGTACTTTACGATACGTTCATTCCGCAAATCCGGCAATTGCTGGGCGACGGCGTATGGGTCAGCGACTTTTATTCCGGCACCGAAGGGGCGTATGGCTGCGTTTATTCCGAACAGGACCCGGGGCTTACGCTGAACGCGGATTTGTATTACTTTGAATTTCGCGATCCGGAAAGCGGCAGCGTCTGCCCCTTGGCGGAAGTGAAGCAGGACGTGCCTTATGAAATGATCATTACGGGCTCTAATGGGTTGTACCGCTATACCACTGGTGATGTGGTGAGATTCGTGTCGGCCAATCCGCCGCAGGTCAAAGTCGTCGGACGGACGGTGTCCATGGTCAATATAACGGGGGAGAAGCTGAATGAAGCGGAGATTGCTCAAGCCGTAAATCAGGCTGCCGCCCGGCTCAAGCTGAAGGCGGGGCCTCATCTGTTTTTCGGCTGGATGGACCGGGATTGCTTTGTCCATCATTGTTTGGGAATTGAAATGGGGGAGGCTCTGCCGCAGGAGACGATGACCGGATTTATGGACGCCTTTGCGGCGGTGTTGAAAGACATCCGCATCGCCTACCGCAACTATTCGCAAACGATCATTAAACCTCCGCATTATGTACAATTCCGGCCGGGAACGTTTACCGAGTTGGAGCGGCAAAGAAGCGAACAAACGGGAATCACCGGCCACATTAAAGTAAAGGCTGTGGTTACGCCGCAATTTTTCCGGGAACATATCGATAAATCTTGGATTGTCAATCAAGATATGCCGCAGGATTGGGAGCAGACGATTCAATGAACGGCATCGGCAAACACACGACAGAAGGTTTTACAAGAGCAGGGCTTGCTTTTCTGCTTATACTTAGCATCGCGGTCAGCATCCGGCAGGTCGCGATGACGATGGTGATGCCGTTTATATCGGTTTATTCCAAATCGCTGAGCGGATATACGCCGACGCTCGCCGGGATAGCGCTGGGCATATTTGGTCTGGCGCAGGCGGTTTTTCAGATTCCGTTCGGATTATGGAGCGATAAGATCGGCAATAAAAAGGTTATTTTGATCGGATTTGCCCAGGTCATCGTCGGGCTGGTCCTCGCTTATTACGCCACCAGCATCTACTGGCTGATTGCGGCTCGTGCGCTCCAGGGGAGCGGGGCGGTCATAGCCGTGGTATTTTCCTGGATATCCGCCGGATTGGACGAACGGCTGCGTCTGAAAGCGATGAGCATCGCGAGCGCTAGCATCGGCTTTGCCGCTGCGGCCTCGTTTGCCTTTGGACCGATGGTGCACCGGATATTGACCGTCAACGAAATGTTTCTGGCGTGCGCCTTCATTATTACTGTAAGCTGGCTGCTCATTTTGTTCTTTTTAAAGGAGCCTGCGGGGGAGCCAAAAGGGACGGCGACAGATCAGCCTGCAGGGGATAATGTTCCGCTCGGTTTAAAACCGTTGGTAAAGAGTTTGCTGAAAAATAAAGCTTACTTAAAATTAAACGCAGCTGCCTTTATCAACAATTATGTGATGGTGGCCGTGTTTTACATTGTTCCGATGTATCTGCAGACGATCACGGGAACGGATGGAATGTGGAAGGTGTTTATGCCGGCGGTGGTTATAGCGATCATCGCTTTAAAATTTTCCGGGCGAATCGCGGCCAAAGGGTACCGCTATATTTTGCTGCAGGCTGCTTTTTTGCTCTGTGCCGTCGGCATCGCTTTGTTCTACAAGCCGAGCTACGGGTTTATTTTGGCGGGAAGTGTATTGTTTATGGTTTGTTACATCTGTGTGTCCACGATCGCCCAAAGCTGTGTCAACGATATGGCCGACGCCGGCTATCGGGGAACGACCAACGGGATATTCAACAGCATTCAATATCTGGGGTCATTTATCGGCTCGCTCGTTACGGGCGCCGCTTGGGAAATCGGGCCCCATCTCGCGCTGGCCATAACTCTGGCGATTGCCGTCTTGGGGATTGCCGTGATGCGGGGAACTTACGGCGCAAAGTCCAATAAATTCAAAGATTTGACGGGGGCGGGGAAAACGGAAAGCCAGGGCGGCCGTTAAACCGCGGCAGTTTATATCTCAGGGCCGCTTCGGCCCTTTTTAGGCTTATGCTTGCAGTAGCACGGTCAATTTGGTATATTAATATGGTGCGAGTTTACGCTCGCTCCTTGCTCCCAGGCGCAGCAATTTGGGGGCCATAGTCCAAGAGGAGGTGAATCAGATGCGCAAATATGAAGTGATGTACATTATTCGTCCTGACGTTGAACAAGAAGCTGTTCAAGCTACAGTCGAAAAATTCCAAGGCATCATCCAAAACGGCGGTGAAATTACCAAACACGATGTAATGGGCAAACGCCGGCTTGCGTATGAGATTAACAAGGTTCGCGACGGAATTTACGTGCTCGTAAATTTCACGGCTACCCCTGAAGTGGTTGCCGAGCTTGAGCGGATTTTGAAGATTTCCGACGAGGTTATCCGTTATCTCATCACGAAAGACGTAGCCTAATTGTTCAAGTTTGAGTAAACACTTCCCGAAGGAGGGGATTTGATTGTTGAACCGTGTCATTCTAATCGGACGTCTTACCCGGGATCCCGAGCTTCGCTATACGCCTTCCGGCGTGGCGGTGACTCAGTTTACGATTGCGGTGGACAGACCGTTCACTTCGCAGGGAGGAGAACGGGAAGCGGATTTCATTCCGGTTGTCACCTGGAGGCAACTCGCCGAAACTTGCGCGAACTATTTGCGCAAAGGGCGGCTTACGGCGGTGGAAGGACGTATTCAAGTACGGAATTACGAAAATAACGAAGGCAGACGTGTATACGTAACCGAAGTTATTGCCGACAATGTCCGTTTCTTGGAGTCGAATCGCGAAGGCGGCTCAGGTGGTGGAGGCGGCATGCGGGAGGAGTCTCCTTTCGGAGGCGGCGGCAGCAGCAGCGGTGGCAACAACCGCAGCGGCGGCGGATTCTCGCGCAGCAATCAAGATGATCCTTTCTCCGATGACGGGAAACCGATCGATATTTCGGATGACGATCTGCCATTTTAGAGAGCGTAACATCTGAGAGCAAGAAAATGCTTTAAGACCTCAGTAAAACAAGGGGTTTTAAAGCATTTTAACTGTGTAATGGTAATCTTCATTTACGACCAGCATCCACGGTTTATTAAGATCGCATGATGTTGAGTAAAGTGTGTAATACGTTATGACAGTCAATGTAGTCTAGTGATGATGACCATCCTTATTTCAAGATGTGGGTGCAGCCCCGTAGTGAGAAGTTGGGTGTGGGTAAGTCGTAAGACTTATCCACACCCAACTTTGAACTAGGGGATAGCCAGAGAAAGCTTATTACGTTTGACCAATATGCATAATGAAAGGAACGAGAGTATAACAATGGCATTTGCACAAAGAAATGACGAAGAACGTGGCGAAAGAAAGTTTGCTCCACGTAGAGGTGGCAAAGGTAAACGTAGAAAAGTTTGCTACTTTACAGTCAATAAAATTACTCATATTGATTACAAAAATACGGAAGTTCTTAAAAAGTTCATTAGTGAACGGGGGAAGATTCTTCCTCGCCGTGTGACTGGAACAAGCGCAAAATATCAACGTGCTTTAACAGTTGCAATTAAACGTGCTAGGGCGGTAGCGTTGCTTCCGTACACAACGGATAATATCTAGGAAAAAGGTGTGTTGGCCTTATGGCAACACACCTTTTTCTATGGCAGCACAAAAGAGTTCATTGTACCCGCGGCGGAAGAGCATTGCATATGCGAATCGTTCCTTTTGTTTCTTGAGTTTAGTCCGGAACTCAACTATGATAATTGACAATTAGCTCCATAATAATAGATGATGGATGATATATACACTCAAGTTCGGTTAAAGTGGGAAAACATTGGCTGAACATCATATAGTATTGATCTTGGTGGTGATGAATATGGGTAATCTGAAAATTGAAAAAACTCTCAATGAGGCCGGAAAACGAAATGTAGTAGTTGTGGATGAGGACTACAACATTGTCGAGGAAATAACATTGTTTCTTCACTATTTAGAAGAGAAGGGGCACTCTGAGAACACAATCGAAGGTTATAGTAGAGACTTAAAGGAATATTTCACTTGGTTAAACGAAGTGGGGCTTAAATTTTACGAGGTTAGGAAAGCGGATATGTTTTCTTGGCTTGAGTATTTGAAAACGAAAGTCGGAAAGACGGACAAAGAGAAATCTGCAAAGACAAAGAATAAGTATATGGCAACAATAGCCTCATTTTATCGATTTTATGAAGTGATTGGGGGCTTTGTGACGGAGAACCCATTAACTTATAAAGATGATTCAAAAAACAGACATTTCCTAGTTCAGAAAGTTAGTCGTAAAGATATGGGTTTTAATTTCTTCCGAGTTAAAGAGAAAAAATCAGTTAAGGGTAAGCGTTTGACTCGGGAACAGGTTGAAAAGCTCTATCAAGGACTTGAGATGTTACAGTCAGATGAGAGCTTAAATGCCCGAAATCAGTTATTGTTCAGATTTCTTTATGAAACGGGTTGCCGGATTAGTGAGGCATTAGGTCTTCGTATAGGTGATTATGAGATTCAAACAAAAGTTGGGGTTATAAAGGTAAAAGAGCATGATCCACTATACCATAAAGACCACAACATCAAATCACTAGAAAGGGAAATACCCGTCAGCAGAGATATTGTCTTTGCCATAGAGGATTATATCTTGTATCATCGCCCTGATGATGGAAAACATCTTACGATATTTGTGAATCATGAAACCAGCCCTGGCCAATATATGATCCGCGATACGATAACAAAGCTCTTCAATAAGCTATCTGAACAAGTGGGTATTAAATGCACTCCTCACATGCTTAGGCACACCCATGGAACCGAACTCACCGAATCGGGATTTGATATGCGTTATGTCCAAGATAGGTTAGGTCATAATGATGTTAAGTCTACGAGTAAGTATCAACATTTGTCGCTTGAAGCGAAAACAACGGCATATGAAAGCTTCATGCGTCAGAGAAGGAGCGCGGAGTTGAATTGAGTAGAGCGTATATTTCAACAGTTGATACAAAAACTGATAGATGGGAGGTTCCGTATCAATCGAGTTATGGTGATAAATTATCTTTTGAATTTTCATATTTGCCAAATAAATGGTTCAAGAAAATACATAAGCAAATAACAATTGAATGCATGAGTCTAGGGAAGCCGAGCGTCGAAACACTGTATCGATATAATTATTCATTGAAACGGTTCTTTGAATTCCTGAAAGAATACAACTTGAAAATTATGGATTATGCCGATTTATCGCACCAAATTACTCAAATGTATATTTATTATTTACAACAGATTCATTTAGCAAACTCTACAAGATCGGTTGCTATGTCTGCACTAAAATGGGTAGTAGAACATGGGCAGTTTTTTGAGTATGATGGTTTTCCGGAGGGACAGGTTTTTGATGGAGATGAGTACCAAGCACTGAAGCAAGATGATGTTTTAAGGACAAGGTATATACCCGATAATGTAATGGAACAGATTGAAATAGCTTTAAAAAAGGAGAATAACATCCTCTTGAAGTCTATTGTGGAGATCGGCATCGATTCGGGAATAAGGCTTTCAGAGGTTTTGGACCTAACCGAGGGTTGTATAACTGAAGATTTTACAGGAAAACCCGTATTGTATGTTTTCTCTCCGAAAAATAAGGCTGACAGATATATCCCCGTATCAAATCGAGTCAAACGGGCAGTTCAACTACTTGAACAATACTCAGAAGTGGCCAGGAAAGAACTTGCAACAAACTACATTTGTCTTTACTGGCAAAAACGGAATATACGGTACGCCAGACTGCTCCAAAAAATATTTCGAGATAAACTTTATCGGTTTGTCAAAAAGTATGATATCAGAGATAACAATGGCGAATTATACCCATTAACCTTTCACGCATTTAGGCATACGCTTGGAACGGACATGCTAAATAAGGGCATGAGCATGTTTGAAATTCAAGAATATCTAGGTCACGAATCATTGCACTCCACAAGCTTATATGCAAAAGTCCAAAATCCAAAAGTTGAAAGCGAATATAAAAAGCTTGGATTTATTGGCATGATAGTCAAGGAAATCAATGAGAAGGAACTTGGTCAAGGAAAGAATCTCGACACGGAAACGCTATTGTCTGCTTCATTGCCTGATGGGGCTTGTCAGAAGCCGATAAATAATGAGGGCAAGATATGCTCTAAATTTAATATGTGCGTGATCTGTCCTAAGTTTATCACGACTCCCGAACACTTACCAATTCATAAAGACCATTTGGATCGTCTCAGAGCCAACAGAGAGGCATATATGGCTCAGGAGTATATCGGGAAGACACATCATCTTGAGACTGTTGAATACGCCTTAGAAACGATTATAGGGCGTTTGGAGGCGATGCAGAGTGGTTGAAAGTATAAAGCTTCAATTGTTTGATTACAACCCCCTAATACCCCAATCAGATTTCCGTTGCGGTAATAGTAAATTCTCAGACAATGTATGGGATTTTAACGGATTTATTAATGTAGAGCATTTGTCTGGCAAGAGGCTTATGATTGATTTTGAATTTGTTGTTGATAAGCCCAAAATGCTAGAAGTAATAAAATGGTTTATGCATCATGAGTTAACCACGGGCAAGTTTTCAACTGCCAAACGAAATTTAGACGGTGTTGTTCGATTTTCTAAATTTATAAAAGAATATGCGCCGGAAGTGGAGTCGTTTTCAGAAATTGATCAGATTTTATTGGAGATGTATTTTACGTATTTGCCTGAAGCGAAAAGCGAGACAAGCGGTCAGTTAATAAGTTCTGTTTCAATCAAGAAAAGTGCATTGGCGTTAAAAGAAATCTTATTAAAGGGAAATATTAAAGGCTGGGATGTTCCAAAAGATGTTCGATTTGTTCAGGGTATGTACAATGAGCTCATTATTAATAACAAAGCGTTAAAGAAGGATGCCAAGCAAGCAGAGCAAGTAAACATTGATAAAATTTCGGACGAACAGTTGATCGATCAGATATTGCGTAAAGCAGTAAGTGATTTAGATATGGACGAAAATATACTTGTTGCAGCTAGCGTAGTAGTTGGATTGCAGCTTGGACTTCGCATTAGCGAAATCATTACGATGTATAATGCCTCCATTGAGCCAATTGGCGGAGAAACTAAATTAGTATACAACACCGGTAAACTGCAAGCCGAACCTACGAGGGTGTATAAACCAGCGAATGCCCTTGTCGTACAAGCCATTACGAAAGTTGAAAAATACACGGCTCCGTTAAGAAAAGAATCGGGCTTACCGTATTTATTTCTTAATCGAATACGTAATGTCAAAGGATATCCCGTGGGTATAGTTTCCCATGCAAATTGGTCAAAGAATTTTCTAAGACCCTGGCTTCAAAAACACAATCTCCGATATAAAAATGGAGATATTGCTGATTTTTCATCTCATACATTCCGCCACGCTTGCGCTACGTATGCTTTAAAAGGCGGGGCCTCTCTGGAAACCATACGGGAATTGTTAAATCACAAGTCCATTAGAGGTACACAGCACTATACACACCTGCTTCAAGAGGATGTAAGGAACAAGTTCGCGAAAGTATTCAATGAAGGCGCAGTTCTTGTTGGTAAGCAGGCTCTTCAAATAAAAGAAAAACTTAAAGTAATTAACCCATTCAAAGGAAAGACCATCGAACAAGTTGATAAATTGCGTAAAGCGCATAAGATTCAAATTTTGTCACATGGACTTTGTCTTCACCATCCAATGCGAAATGAACCTTGTGAAGGCGACGGGGTATGTTTAGGATGCCGCAATTTTTTGACTACTCCGGACTTTCTTGAAGTTCATAAAGGCCGGTTGAAAAAAATTCGTAGCGAATTGGCATCTGCACCTGCTGGAGGTCCTTATGAGAACAAGTTAAAGACAATTGAAAAATACCTCGTAGGAATTATTGATGAGTTGGAAACCCAGGTGAATTATTCCGGAATTGATAATCATTCAGATTACAATATCACACCAAGCGAATGGGAGGGAATGGCATGAGTGACCCTTCTAAAGAAAATAAACTCGTTACACTGGAGCGTATCGAACAAGCAATAACAAACCTCCGAAAAGGAAAGAAAAAACTGTCCATATCAGCGATTGCTAAAAAAGCTGGCATTGAGCGAAAGACGATCTATAATCGTCCTGATCTTAAGGAACGCTGTGATCAAGCCATTTTGCTGCAGATGGAAATTGAAAAAGGGGCAGAAGAAATTGCAGCTACTGCAATCGAAACGTCAACCAGACCAAGCGGCAAAAGATTGCTTGAGAATCGGTATGAAAAAGTTAAGCAGGCGCTTCAGAATGAGAAGGAAAAGAACGAGAAACTTCTGGAAATATGCAGAAAACATGTCATAGAGAAAGCACAACTAAAATCTCGCATCGAATATTTAGAAAATAAAATTCAAGAACTAAGGGATAGGCAATTGAAACCATTCAAATAAAGGCTTGTGCTTGACCGCCACCATGTGACGAGCCGCACGCTGGGAGTCGCGCGCGGCTAATAGAAATAAATAAAGGTTTCGTATACATGCCATATAAGCAGCAACCCTTACCCGTATAGGAACGCAACACCTTACAATCCGGCGAGCTTTTGCAGCCGTTGGGCAATCTGCATAAAATCCTCATTCGAGATGCCAGGGGCAAATTCTTCCGGCACTTCTTCAAGATCGGGCACTTCCCCTCCTTGGGGAACTCCTCTGACGACTTCCAATCGCTCTCCGTCGGAAGGGTGGGATCCTTTCCAGATTTGAGCGATATCTTCATAGTCTGAATCGCTAAACGTATACAACTTTCGATGAATTCCCTGTTCTTCGTATTTGCGGGTCGCATCAAATGCCCGATTCTCTAGATTGGGAATAGGGAGCATTTTTTTGACGTCGACTCCGGTCATGATTTCGAGCGCCTTCGCGTAAGCAAGCACATGAACTCCCCCGCGGACCAGCAAGTAACCCGTCATTTCGCGGGCGACAGGATGATCTGTCATCTCGTACACGCGCATCTTATGGGTGCGGGCGCCGCATTCGAGAAAAAAGTTATGCAGCAGATCAAGTACCAGATTGCCACTGTTAAAGACATAATCACCGTTCCATGCTTTGCCCATCGAATCGCCGGGCAACGAGGTTTGAGCCGTTGCAATAAAATGGTAGGTATTGCGTTTGTCAAGCCCGTTGCGCAGAGGAGCCGCATCCGGATCTGCCGGAAATGTGGAACCGGACAGGCATAAATTAATGGAATTCATCACCAATTCCACATGGCCAACCTCCTCCGCCGTAATGCTGGCCACAAGTTCATAAAAGGGCTTCAGCTTTTTTTTGCTGCGAAAATTCGAAGATTGGACCAAATAATTATTCAACGTAGACATCTCCCCGAAACGGCCGCCTAATAGTTCCTGCACAGCCGCCGCGGCGTTGGCGTCCGGATGTTTGGGAACAGGCAATGCAATGGGCAATCGATTGATGCGCTTGAACATGGCGGACATCATCCCCTTATCAGATTAATAGTTCTTATTATCTTTATGACAGGGAACGTTTGTCTCATGCCGCGCCGGAGTGCTAAGAGGGCATAACCCAAATCATTTGCTGCGTGCGCAGAAAAAATGAGGAATTGTCTGTTTGCAGCAAGACATGATCCGGTTTCACGTCGGTTATCGTACCCCGAACAGGGCCCCGAAACGTTTCAATAACCACCGGCTTTCCTTGAAGCGAGCGCAAGGTGTGATAAAAATACGGGTCAACCAAGGTTACTGTGGATAATGCGGGATTTGCCGTTTCCCTGTACATTCCATTCGGATAAGCATACACGATGAAATCTCCTCCTCATTCTCGTTACCATTTAGCCTATGCCGAAGTAAGGAAGGTTGTGTCTCCGCCTGCGTATAGACAAACAACCCGATAAAAATGACCGGAAACCGGGCGGATGCCGGTGTCGCTTCTACACGTCTGCCATAGACTGATGCTGTAAGTTCAAAATTTACCTACCCAAGGAGGAATGGTATCGAATGCAGTTTACTAAACAGGCAATGCCCATGTTTACGCATGACCACGCCGTTTATGTCAGGCAAATGCACGACTGGCACATGAAAATGGCTCAATATCACGACCAATTGCGTGCCTTTCATCTGGAAAGAGCGAAACAATTTCAAAAGCTGGCCGAAGAAAGAGCGAAAACGTCAGAAATATCCAGCGATACCAGCGCCGCTTAAAGGCGAACCGACATGGAGCGATGTGATGAGTTGGCAGCATTCCGAATCAAAATCTGGGACCGTTATGTAACCCTTCGTTCCCAATATGGAACCCGGATGCCCTTGTCTTTCGATCAGTTCTGGTACGACTTTTTGGCCAGGCACATGATATCCGACAGCAAGGTTGAGAAAGTGTATGAGGACTTCTGCAACAACTGGGAGAAGCAGTGTTCGCAAAATGTTCACGATTCAAGCCACCGGTAGTAAAATCGGTGGTTTTTTCACGAACCGACTCATAATCTCAAGACTGCCAACAACCCGGAACTGCGAAGCATGTTTTTTGTTATATCGGGAAAAATAATACATGGACTGAACGCGAAAGGCAGGGAGACGATGCGTTGGATCGGTTGGTTTAAAAAGCAAGACAAAAGCGATACGCCAAAAGAAGCCGATACCCAACCTCCTGCAGGTAACTTGTCTCCGCAGCACGTGCAGCAATTGTTTCACGATATTCACGATGCACAAGTGCATGAGTTGGATGCGGGAGGGCGGAAAGTCAAGCTGTTCTACATCCGTTCCTTTGTGGATCAAAATCAGGTCGAAAGCGACATCGTGCTTCCCCTTTTGCACGCCCCGGACGAACAAGCAGGACAAAAGGTGATTTCCGAAGATCGGGTGGAAGTAACGACGCTGCAGCAAACCGAAGAGCTCATCTTGCAAGGAGGAATCCTTGTTTTTGATGAAATCGGGAACGTTTGTGCAATCAAAAAGCAGAATCAGTTGGGCCGCGCCATCGATTCTTCCGAGCAGGAATCGATTGTGTACGGCCCTAAAGACAGCCTAACCGAGCAGTTGGACAAAAGCTTGAGCTTAATTTGTTTCAATCCCCAGAAGACTATGTACATCGCTGGTTGGTAAGCACCTTCCTGCGGGGACTTCGTTTTGTCGCGTTTGTAATTGCTTTGTTTTTGACCCCGGCTTACGTAGCGGTGACGGTTCATCATTATCAGGTGGTTCCTTTGGAGATGCTATTTCTTCTGATGTAATCACGGAGTGAAATTCCATATCCACCGTTCTGGGAGGCGCTGCTCATGCTGCTGACTCTGGAAATATTAAAGGAAGCCAGTATGCGCATGCCCACCAAATCCAGCCAAACACTCGGCATCGTAGGCGGTATTGTCATCGGTCAAGCAGCCGTGGAGGCGGGAATCGCAAGCAACGTGATGGTGATTGTAATCGCCATTTCCGCCATGCCTCCTTTCTCGTTCCCAATTATTTAATGACAAATGCGAGCAAGCTTCTTCAATTTTCACTGTTGATTCTGGCGGCATGGCTTGGCATGTGGGGTATCGGTCTTGGTTTGATCTGGTTCTGCATCCACCTGCATGGACTGACTTCGCTCGGGCAGCCGTACTTGCAACCACTTAGCCCGTTTTTTGCTAGCGACTGGAAAGATACAGTGCTTCGTTTGCCGCTATCCAAAATGCGTACAAGGCCAGCTTATTTGAAGACGTTGCAACGGCGATGCGCGTAACCGGGAGGAAACCGTGATGTCCCCCCCTGTGCGTCCGGTCAGTTTGTATTCGATTTCAGCGCCTTTCGGATTTTTGTCCCTCGCTTTCTGGGCAAACCGGATGCAGATGGCTGCATTCCAGAAGGAAACCGAGTTTATTACGAATCATGATATGGAAGTACACAGCCTGGCTCAATCCATCGAATAAGATCTTGTCGATATGGAAACGGGCCAGCGTGGTTTTGTGATAATCGGAGAAGCGCAATATTTGGATCCTTATAATAACGGGAATTAAAACTGGCAGACGTACTATGACGCTCTGTTCGGACTTGTCGCCGATAACCCGGACTAGCAGGAAAAACTGAAATTCAAGTCGCCGGAGAGAAAGTGATTGCTTTGCTCGCTTCGCGCGTTAGTTGGAAAATTCAAAGGATAATTTTTGAAGACAACTTATCCTGCGAAATAGGACCAAAGCCCGGCTGTTGTCCAATATGGACAGATCCGGTCTTTGATATTTGTATGCGGGGGCTGGAGTAGATTGGATCAAAGTGGAACTTTCACGATGCGGATTGCTGCTTGGCGGAATAGGATAATTCGTTTCTGGACAACTTAAATGCTGTTTGCATAAATTTGGAAAGGTGGATACCTGCATGTCACCAACATCCAGTACAAGCGTTGAAAACCGGACTACCTCTGCCCCAAGACAACCGAATCGATGCAAAAATTGCATCTGGGGCAACTGGGATGGACTGAAACAATTTTGTTCAAAACCTGTCTGCATTAAGAATCAACCGCTATAATTGAAAAACGCCAACAAATGTCAAGGAGAGGGATGAGTTTCCATTTAGCCATTGCTTTGTGGACAGTATTGTGTTTCCGCTGAAAGGTAACGTCCAACTTCTGGCGGGATTGCCTGTTCAGAAGTTGCTGAATATAATGACCGTATTCACAGGAATCGAAAAGGATGCGTCCTCATTATGTTGGCCTGCAGGAACGGGATACTCGAAGCCATAGCGAGATTGAAAGAGTCCGCCATCGCTTGGGGCAATCGATACGAAGAGCGAGCGGCTTTCTGCAAGGCTTGGCGACCGCTTCAGGATTTTCGAAACGGTTCCTGCCGTGCTGCACCAAGAAGTCGACAAGACGTTGGACAGACATCTCAGCAAGCTCTTCGATCGATTCGAACTCCTGGCTATTTTGAATCGGATTTCGGGATAAGAGAACTACGGGACAGTTTCTCCTATCCGGGTTTATGATGATTATCGTGTCGTCGTGGCTGGACCAGCTTGGGATTGCCATGGGACTTTGGCATTATCACTGGGAAGTCATACCATTCATGCCCGCTAATTTTCCATGGAATTTTTCACTTCTTCCCGTCACGGTTATGTTCTTACACCAGTACAAGTCTGGCATACATCCGTTGTTCAAAGCTCTCCTATTTGGGGGATTTTCCGCTTTTGTGGCCGAGCCGGTCTCACAAATGGCCGATTTATACCACCCCGTTCACTGGAAACATACATATTCGTTTCCTATCTATGTGGGGCTATATCTGCTGGCTTCGAGCATCGCCAAGCGGGGCGTTGATTGCACAGATTCATCCTCGGTAGATAAATAAAGGCCAAAACCATAAGTTTACCGATTCCAAAAATCATGCCCAGATTCATGAGCTGCATATTTACCATGTCATTGTTAAAGACTCAAGTTTGTTAATTGATGATCTACCGGACCACTATCGTTTCTCGTCATAACGGCTGACAACGAGTTCCTTTTGGAATAAGCAATTTTTTTAAGCATAGAATTTAATGATTCTATTCTCTACCAGGACATGGGTGAAATATGAAGAAAAAAACAAATATGATAATACAAATCGCCGCGACATATACGGGAACCGTGGTGGGAGCCGGATTTGCCTCAGGACAGTCGATTATGCAGTTTTTCACGGTATACGGAGCCTATGGGGTATTAGGCATTTTATGCAGCACCTTTCTTTTTGTATGGATCGGCACTAAAATGATGATTCTAGCTCACCAGATCAAAGCATTTTCATATCAGGAGTTTAATGTTTATCTGTTTGGCAAGAGTTTCGGCAAAGTCGCAAATGCCTTGACTTTTATTATTCTATTTGGGGTAACGGCCGTGATGCTTTCAGGTACCGGTACCATTTTCGAAGAACAACTCCGTCTACCCTATCAACTGGGTATTATCATCAGCATCATTTTGTGTTATCTGGTGATGACGAAGGAAATCAGCGGAATTATGTTCGTAAACTCGTTAGTCGTTCCCATGATGCTTTTTTTCACTATTCTCCTTGTCGTAAAGGTTGTCAGAATAGACAATATTTTTGATATAGTCGGTTGGCAGAACCAACAACTGTACAATTTGAAGTGGTCGTGAGTCCGTTTGTGTATGCAGGATTGAATTTTGCTTTTATTTTAGCCGTTATGGTTCCTCTAGGGAGTGAGGTGGATGACGAAAGCGCATTAAAATGGGGAGGGTTTTGGGGAGGCATTGGTCTTGGTTTTATGCTTCTTGTCAGCCATTTTGCAATGAGCTCAAAGATGCCCGAGATTCTTCAATACGATATTCCGATGGCCGAGATTATTCGAGATTTCGGGCGGTATTTTCATGTATTGTTTTTGCTCGTAATCTATGGAGAAATATTCACCACATTGATAGGCAATGTATTCGGAATTTCTCGTCAAATCCAAAGTCTTTATAATCTTCCTAAAAGTTGGTTGGTTCTTGGCATATTACTTGCTAGTTTTTTGATTAGTCAAGCCGGGTTCACCTCCTTACTTGCTTATCTTTATCCGCTATTTGGGTATATGGGTTTGATACTTCTTATTTTTTTAGCAGTTCAACGGATGCCCAGGGACTAAGTCTCCATATTTTTATAAGTTGATT
>NZ_RRCN01000001.1:1798054-1809093 GCF_003863965.1 Paenibacillus oralis | reverse complement strand
CCATGGAATTTTTCACTTCTTCCCGTCACGGTTATGTTCTTACACCAGTACAAGTCTGGCATACATCCGTTGTTCAAAGCTCTCCTATTTGGGGGTTTTTCCGCTTTTGTGGCCGAGCCGATCTCACAAATGGCTGATTTATATCATTCCATTCACTGGAAGCAATATCTATTCATTTCCGATCTATGTCGGGCTGTACCTGCTGGCTTCGAGCATCGCCAAGCGGGGCGTTGATTGCACAGATTCATCCTCGGTAGATAAATAAAGGCCAAAACCATAAGTTTACCGATTCCAAAAATCATGCCCAGATTCATGAGCTGCATATTTACCATGTCATTGTTAAAGACTCAAGTTTGTTAATTGATGATCTACCGGACCACTATCGATTCTCGTCATAACGGCTGACAACGAGTTCCTTTTGGAATAAGCATTTTTTTTAAGCATAGAATTTAATGATTCTATACTATACCAGGACATGGGTGAAATATGAAGAAAAATACAAGTATGATAATACAAATCGCCGCAACATATTCGGGAACCGTGGTGGGAGCCGGATTTGCTTCAGGACAGTCGATTATGCAGTTTTTCACGGTATACGGAGCCTATGGGGTATTAGGCATTTTATGCAGCACCTTTCTTTTTGTGTGGATCGGCACTAAAATGATGATTCTAGCTCACCATATCAAAGCATTTTCATATCAGGAGTTTAATGTTTATCTGTTTGGCAAGATTTTCGGCAAAGTCGCAAATGCCTTGACTTTAATTATTCTATTTGGGGTAACGGCCGTGATGCTTTCAGGAACCGGTACCATTTTCGAAGAACAACTCCGTCTACCCTATCAACTGGGTATTATCATCAGCATCGTTTTGTGTTATCTGGTGATGACGAAGGAAATCAGCGGAATTATGTTCGTAAACTCGTTAGTTGTTCCCATGATGCTTTTTTTCACTTTTCTCCTTGTCGTAAAGGTTGTCAATGTAGACAATATTTTTGAGACTGTCGGTTGGCAGAACCAACAACTGTACAATTTGAAGTGGTTCGTGAGTCCGTTTGTGTATGCAGGATTGAATTTTGCTTTTATTCTAGCCGTTATGGTTCCTCTGGGGAGTGAGGTGGATGACGAAAGCGCATTAAAATGGGGAGGGTTTTGGGGAGGCATTGGTCTTGGTTTTATGCTTCTTGTCAGCCATTTTGCAATGAGCTCAAAGATGCCCGAGATTCTTCAATACGATATTCCGATGGCCGAGATTATTCGAGATTTCGGGCGGTATTTTCATGTATTGTTTTTGCTCGTAATCTATGGAGAAATATTCACCACATTGATAGGCAATGTATTCGGAATTTCTCGTCAAATCCAAAGTCTTTATAATCTTCCTAAAAGTTGGTTGGTTCTTGGCATATTACTTGCTAGTTTTTTGATTAGTCAAGCCGGGTTCACCTCCTTACTTGCTTATCTTTATCCGCTATTTGGGTATATGGGTTTGATACTTCTTATTTTTTTAGCAGTTCAACGGATGCCCAGGGACTAAGTCTCCATATTTTTATAAGTTGATTTCGGCACGAAATCTAACTATTAGCTCTTCTATCATGACTAATTTTAAAAAGTTCCTGCAACAAATGCCGGACTCCGATATAGAGTATTCCTCGCCATCTAATTCCTGAAACTTGCCGATGATCTTTAAAGTCACATCCGTTATAAAGAAGATGGTAATTTTTCTACTATCGGAAGTAAGGCACAAGATTCCAAAGACTTCTTGTACCTAAATGGCATTCATTTCATTCAAGGCAATGAACTCAGTACTCAACTCTGCGAACCGATTTCAACCTCTAATGTAAATTCGTATTGGTACAAGCGTTCGTGCATCTTTAGTATGAATGTTCTTACCAGTCTTTGTTGATTCCGCACCGCAATATTCCAAATGGGCGTCGAATACTGCTTGCAGTTCGTTTTCAGGTTTACCTACTTATTCAGTATGGGTGTCGCGCCAAAAGCGACATTCGAACCTTTAATCCGGTATATTCATCCCCGATATTGATGCCTCCAGTAAAAGCTTCCTGACCATCGAATACAACAATCTTACAATGATTTCGGCAACTCCAATAGGACAGCGCCCAAGGGAAGCGAATGGGGAAAAAAGATCGGCATTCAATTCCAACCTTCATCATTTGGCAGCCGTAGCCATGGGCGTGCGTTGGGCCGAGGGGGAACTTGGATACTGTCAACTTTAGCAGTGGCGATGGGGGCGGCAGTGTTTAGGTTTATCCAAGGTTAGCTGTCTAAACAAAAGAATAGTGGCGAAAAGAGATCAAACCCTACTCAACTTGTAGGGTTTGATCTCTTTTCTAATCTGTTCACCGATGAAAACAGACAAGCCATGTCCTCAATATTCATGGTTTGTCTGTTTTTCTTAAAACCCCTTATATTGAGGCTCTTCATTTTCCAACTGTTGTACGCGGCTTTCTACTTGCTGCACGATTTGTTGGGTTTGTTGGGCCGCATTCGTAAAGAGCGATTTTGCTTCTTGATTTTGTGTTTCCAAAGCAAATTGTTCCAGACTCGCCTGAGCACTTTTTAAAGATGCTACGCACGTTTTCACTTGAGAAGCAACTGTCACGGAATGTCACCTCCTTTACCTTAGGATAGGATAATGTTTCACGGGTAATAGGAATAGATGCTTGCATTCTCCCAATACCGAAATTATTATTTCCGTCTCGCAACAAAAGCATACGTTAGAAAAATTTTCAGATGGAAATGCATGAAAATAATGGAATAGGGACATATTAACCTTTGTCGATTAATGTGATTGGAAAGGAATGGTGATATTATGCCGGATTGGGTAGAAATCGCTTTGCGAACGTTATTGGCTATGGGGGTTCTTTTTGTCCTAACGAAGATATTGGGTAAACGACAGGTATCACAGCTTTCATTGTTTGAGTATATCACCGGAATCACGATCGGCAGCCTTGCAGCTTACGTTTCGTTGGATCTGGAGTCCAATTGGTATCTGGGCTTGGTTTCGATGACGGTTTGGACCGTTGTTTCTTTAGGGATTGAATTTTTACAGCTGAAAAGCAAAACGGCAAGAGACCTATTCGACGGCAAAGCAACAGTGCTCATTAAGGACGGCAAGATCATGGAGGATAACCTAAAAAAAGAAAGGATTACCACGGATGAACTTATGGAACAGCTTCGAATAAAGAATGTGTTCAAAGCTGCCGATGTTGAATTCGCCATCATGGAGTCAAGCGGTGACGTTAGCGTTCTTTTAACCAAGGAAAATCAACCGTTAACGCCTAAACACCTGGGAATAAATGTCGGGCCAGAACAAGAACCTCAATCGGTCATTATGGATGGAAAAATAATGGACGAACCGCTTGCCACGATAGGTCTAAACAGGAAATGGCTGGATACGGAACTGGAGAAATTAGGTGTTTCGATTGATAACGTATTTCTTGGACAGGTGGATTCCTATGGCCAGCTATACGTTGATTTATTTGATGATCAGATCAAAGTACCGAAACCCCAGAAAAAAGCCGCGTTGCTTGCAACATTGAAAAAGTGTGAAGCGGATCTCGAAATGTTTGGCTTATCTACCAAAGAACAAAATACAAAGCAGATGTACGAGCAATGTTCAAAAGCGTTAGAAAAGATTATTGATGAAGTTAAACCATTGCTGATTCGTTAACAATTCGCCAATTATACGTCAGCTGAAATTCGAGGAGGATGTTCATGGCAAATAATATAAAGAAAAATTTAACGCGGGTACAACAGGAATATAAAGAATTGGCGCAAAGCGTCGAACCTCCGAGGCCCATACTCAAAAACTTCATTCGTGCGTTTATAGCCGGCGGGGCCATTTGTTTGGTTGGACAAGCCATCCAGGAAATGTTTGTGCATTGGGGCGGCTTTGATGAGAAAAAAGCTGGAGACCCTACCGTGGCGGTTATGATACTCCTTTCTGTCATTCTGACCAGCATGGGGGTGTACGATAAGTTTGCCCAATGGGCTGGTGCGGGTTCCGCAGTGCCTGTGACGGGATTTGCGAATTCGATGGCATCCGCTGCGATTGAACATCAGAGTGAAGGTATGGTACTCGGTGTTGGCGGTAAAATGTTTAAACTGGCTGGACCGGTTATTGTATTTGGTACAGTCGCCGCCTTTGCGGTAGGAATTGTACATTTGCTGATCAAAGGCGGGGGAGGCTCTTAATATGTTAAAGGGACACCAGAGTTGGCTATTTGAGAACAAGCCGTTCATCCGATCAACAGCAACGGTAGTGGGTCCATTTGAAGGAAGAGGCCCGCTGGCCAAAGATTTTGACATTGTCCATGGAGAATCCATGATGGGACAAAAGAGCTGGGAGAAAGCAGAAAAGGTATTGATTGAAGAAGCGGCAAAACTGGCTATTGAAAATGCGGGGTTGACAAAGGAACAAGTACAGTTTTACATAGGCGGGGATTTGATGAATCAAATCATTAGCAGCAGTTTTGCCGCGCGAACATTATCGATCCCTTACCTCGGTGTGTTTGGCGCTTGTTCAACCTCGATGGAAAGTCTGGCATTAGCAGCTAACCTTGTAAATTCCGGTTCGGCGAAATTTGTGTTGGCGGGGACATGCAGCCATGATTCCAGTGCGGAGAAACAGTTCCGATATCCGACCGAGTACGGTTCGCAAAAACCGCCAACCGCCCAATATACGGTAACCGGGGCCGGTGCTGCCATCGTATCCATGGAAGGTGACGGACCGGTTGTTACATCTGCCACCATTAGCCGGGTTATCGATATGGGCATTAAAGATCCGTTTAATATGGGCGCAGCGATGGCTCCTGCAGCGGTAGATACCATTGAGGCGCATGTTCGAGATTTGGGAATTGAACCGGGTTATTACGATTTGATCGTTACCGGCGATCTTGCGAAAGTCGGATATGAAATCGCCTGTAAATTGTTTAAGAAACATAACTTTCCCATCGAACAAACCGAATATTCCGATTGCGGGATGATGATTTACGATTATGAAACCCAAATGGTTCAAGCCGGAGCAAGCGGCTGCGGTTGTTCGGCAGTTGTTACCTATGGACATTTGCTAAATCGGATGCGAAGAGGTGAACTGAAACGAATCCTCGTTGTCGCTACGGGGGCGCTGCTATCCCCGATTTCATTTCAACAAGGGGAAAGCATTCCTTGTATCGCTCATGCCGTATCCATAGAGGCAGGAAGGGAGATATTATGATTTTTCTTTGGGCTTTTTTGGTGGGAGGTGCAATCTGTGTTTTCGGACAATTTTGTTTTGATGTCTTGAAACTTACACCGGCCCACACCATGACCCTGCTTGTTGTATTGGGTGCGATTGTCGACGGAATTGGATGGTATGATCCGCTGATTGAATTTGCCGGGGCAGGAGCATCGGTCCCGATTACAAGCTTTGGTAACGCGCTTGTCCATGGTGCGCTTCAAGAACTAAAGAGCAATGGCTGGATTGGGATCATCACCGGAATTTTCGAAGTGACCAGTGCCGGAATATCCGCAGCGATTATTTTTTCGTTTCTCGCTGCATTGTTCGTAAAACCCAAAGGATAATACGGGGCCCAATCCGAATTTCGTTGGCTAAAATACACTGTAACGGTCGGTCAGGGCGATCCCTAACCGGCCGGTTTTGATTATGAGAAACGTTTACTTGTTCCAATCTGTACGGAATGTCCCCATCGATAATCTCAAAGGTTACGTTGACCAAGCTATAAAAGCCATATACTGTCAGACGCTATTTATTTCGGTTCCTATATTCTCCATCACTTCTTTGGTTCGCTCCATTAAACTCGGCTCGGTTGGAACATTTTCACTTGCCTTTCC
Source organism: Paenibacillus oralis (assembly GCF_003863965.1). Lineage (GTDB taxonomy): Bacteria > Bacillota > Bacilli > Paenibacillales > Paenibacillaceae > Fontibacillus > Fontibacillus oralis. The sequence goes on along the minus strand of NZ_RRCN01000001.1, from coordinate 1,803,244 downwards.
ATCCAAGATTATTGGAGATTTGTTACTTGTCGTTTTGATTCGCTGTTTAAATTGTGATTTAAGTTCGCTTTTTTCCATACTTTCTCCTTTTCATTCGCCATTTTCAGAATATGCAACTGATATTATTCCGATTTTCATATCCTTTATGCATCATAGGAGTCAGGTCCCCAAAAGGCTGTGTTTCCGCCTGCATATAGACAACCAACCCGATAAAAATGACCGGAAACCGGGCGGATGCCGTTGTCGCTTCTACACGTCTGCCATAGACTGATGCTGTAAGTTCAAAATTCACCTACCCAAGGAGGAATGGTTTTGAATGCAGTTTACTAAACAGGCAATGCCCATGTTTACGCATGACCACGCCGCTTACGTCAGGCAAATGCACGACTGGCACATGAAAATGGCTCAATATCACGACCAATTGCGTGCCTTTCATCTGGAAAGAGCGAAACAATTTCAAAAGCTGGCCGAAGAAAGAGCGAAAACGTCAGAAATACCCAGCGGCACCAGCGCCGCTTAAAGGCGAACCGACATGGAGCGATGTGATGAGTTGGCAGCATTCCGAATCAAAATCTGGGACCGTTATGTAACCCTTCGTTCCCAATATGGAACCCGGATGCCTTTGTCTTTCGATCAGTTCTGGTACGACTTTCTGGCCAGACACATGATAGCCGACAGCGGAGTCGAGCAAGTGTATGAGGACTTCTGCAACAACTGGGAGAATCAGTGTTTGCGAAATGTTCACGAATCAAGTCATCGGCAGGAAGGAGGCCGCTGAAAAAGATACGTTTTTTCTGTGATGCATCGATTTTTAAGTTTGATGTTGCAGGAAAATAAGGAAAAGTCCGTTTAAAGCCGTCTCACAGGCTAAAAACGGACTTTTTGCATCGCAGAAAGAAGGCGAGGGGACTTTTTTCAGTGGCCTCGTAGGAAGCCCGTGGTTTTTCACGAACCGACTCATAATCTCAGGACTGCCAACAACCTGGAACTGCGAGGCATGTTTTTTGTCATATCGGGAAAAATAAAATACATGGACTAAATATGCGAAAGGAGGGGAGCCGATGCATTGGATCGGCTGGTTTAAAAAGCAAGACAAAAGCTATACGCCAAATGAAGCCGACACTCAACCTCCCGCAGGCAACTTGTCTCCGCAGCACATTCAGCAATTGTTTCACGATATTCACGATGCACAGGTGCATGAGTTGGATGCGGGAGGGCGGAAAGTCAAGCTGTTTTACATCCGTTCCTTTGTGGATCAAAAACAGGTCGAAAGCGACATCGTGCTTCCCCTTTTGCATGCCCCGGACGAACAAGCAGGACAAAAGGTGATTTCCGAAGATCGGGTGGACGTAACGACGTTGCAGCAAGCCGAAGAACTCATCCTGCAGGGAGGAATTCTTGTTTTTGATGAGATCGGGAACGTTTGCGCGGTCAAAAAGCAGGATCAACTCGGCCGCACTATCGATTCTTCCGAGCAGGAATCGATTGTGTACGGTCCCAAAGACAGCCTGAACGAGCGCCTTGACAAAAACTTGACCTTAATCCGTCGCCGGCTGCCCGTAGCAAGCCTAAAGTCAAAGAAATGGACCGCCGGATCGTTAAGCAAAACCTCTGTTGTGCTGCTGTACATGGAGGGTATTGTCAATCCGGAGCTGGTGCGGATCGCAGAGATGAAAACGAATCAAATTGATTTCGATGTTCTTCTCGATTCCTCCCATATCTCCGCTTTGATGGAGGACCACGTCAACAGCGTTTTTCCGCAATTTCAACAGACGGACCGTCCGGACGTGCTGGCCGCGGCGCTGGCCAGCGGCAAAGTGGTCTGGCTGGTGGACAACACGCCGTTTGCGCTTGTAGCGCCCATTACGTTCTTTGATCTGTTTCAGTCCCCGGAGGACTATATTCACCGATGGATGGTGGGCAGCTTCCTGCGGGGGCTTCGTTTTGTCGCGTTCGTAATTGCTCTGTTTTTGACCCCGGCTTACGTGGCGGTGACGGTTCACCATTATCAGATGGTTCCGCTGGAGATGCTGTTTGTCCTGATGCAATCCCGCAGTGAAATTCCGTATCCTCCGTTCTGGGAAGCGCTGCTCATGCTGCTGACGCTGGAGATATTAAAGGAAGCCAGTTTGCGCATGCCAACCAAATCCGGCCAAACGCTCGGCGTCGTGGGCGGTATTGTCATCGGTCAAGCGGCCGTGGATGCAGGGATCGCTAGCAATGTGATGGTCATTGTGATCGCCATCTCCGCCATCGCCTCGTTTCTCGTACCCAATTATTTGATGACGAACGCGAGCAAACTGCTCCAATTTGCCCTGCTCATTCTGGCGGCATGGCTGGGCATGTGGGGCATTGGGTTCGGATTGCTCTGGCTGTGCATCCACCTGCACGGATTGACTTCGCTCGGGCAGCCGTATTTGTCCCCGCTAAGCCCGTTTTTTGCAAGCGACTGGAAGGATACGGTGTTTCGTGCGCCGCTGTCCGGGATGCGCACAAGACCGGCTTATTTGAAGCCGCTGCAGCGGATGCGCGTTACCGGGAGGAAACCGTGATGGCTTCTCGTGTAGGTTCGGCCGGTTTGTTTTCGATTTCAGCGCCCTTCGGTTTCTTGTCCCTCGCCTTCTGGGCGAACCGGATGCAAACGTTATATTATCTTTTATATTTGCCCAGTGTGCTTGCGGAGCCGGTTATGATCGGCCTCATCCTGCTGGCGGCGGGATGCTCGCACCTCAACATTTTGATGATTGCCCGCTGTTTTGCATGGAAAGAAACGCCCGGCGGTTATCTCGGCATCGTCCGCACGTTGGGAACGGCGGTGTCTTTCCTGTTTTTGCTTGCGGGGCTGTTCGCTGTTTTGATGAAAGGTATCGTGCTGATGATGGGTTATGTCGATATTGTGCACCATATTTTGTTTCCCGCCTTACATGCTACGTTGTTTGGCATCCTGCTATTGTGTGCTTGCGTATACCTGGCTCGATTGGGCATGGAGAAGACCATTCGTTTTGCGATCGTTGCGTTTGTCGGCACGATATGGGTTACCTTCCTGTACGTGCCGTTCGCGTTTTCGCCGGCTGCCGAATACCGCCATCTGCTCCCTCTTCTTCCGGAGCACATGCCCCAAGGCATCTGGCAAGCCTTTCTTACGGTATGGGCGGCGTTCTCCGGTCCCGAATATATGCTGGCATTGCCGAAAGAGGCGGTAGACGCGAAGAAATTGAAAACGGCTCTCATTGCCGCCAATGCATTTACCGCATTCGAATACATATTCTTTTTTGTCATTTGCCTGACGTTTTACGGATCCGATTATTTGCAACGGCAAGACTTGCCGATCGCCGATCTGATCCGGTATATTCAGCTTCCTTTCGCCGAACGGCTGGAAATGATCCTGATTCCAGCCTACGCCATTTCCTTCGTTTACGTCGTCGCCATCCTTCTATTGTATGCGGCGGGAGCAATCCAATGTCTTGCGCGTAGTCGTCTTTCAGCAGGAAGAGCGCCGCTTTGGTTGGCGTTTTTGATGATGCTTCTGCTGACATGGATGGCCGGTCGCTGGATATGGCCGGACGAATGGAAAGCCAAGGAGTGGATCACCTGGCTTTCATGGCTGGATGCCAGCACCTATACCGTTTTGCCTTTTGGCTTCTTCCTCTTGGGATGGATCACGATTCGCAGGAAATGGAGGGTCCGACATGCCGGCGGCTCGAAATAAATGGTTTCTTCTTTTGTGGATGTTGCTCGTTCTCGGCGGTTGCTCGTTTGTCGATAAAACCAATACCATTGAGGAAATATCGCCGGTTGTATTGCTTTATCTGGATGAAGGGAACGACGGATCCGTAAAGCTGTCTACCATCATTCCCCCGCTGAAGAAAGAGAAAAAGAGCGTGATTACCACGTCCTCCAATACGTTAATCGAAGGGAGATACTTACGAAACTTGAAGTATTACCGGGAAACGAAAGAGGGGCAGATCCGAATGATTTTCTTCTCCGAAGCCATGGCTAACCGGGGGCTGACGTCTCTGCTCGATACGTTACTGCGTGATCCCGAAATTTCCAGCCACGTGTTTCTCTCTGTTGTGAGCGGCGATATGATCGGATATTTGAACAGGCAGATGCAGAGCGGGCAGGAGGAAATCGACTTGTATCTGTACAAAATGTTTGCGCACTACGAAAAGCAAGGGCAATTGACGACAAGCAACGTGCATGAATTCCTGGCCAGGGTGTACAACCCTTATGCCGATCCGGTTCTTCCCTATTACGCCGTCGCGAACAATGAACTTCGTTATTCCGGGACGGCGCTGTTCCGCGGGGATAAGATGGTCGGAAAGATTCCGCTGTCCGATGACGTCTTTTTCCAAATGCTGCGTGAAAAGAGAGGCGTTCAAAAGACGGTGCCGCTGCCAGCGGCGGATGTCGTGCTCGGCAGTATCAAAACCGAGCGGCAAATTCATTTTACCGATTCGTTCCGGAACGTTCATATTGACGTGATGCTTAAAGGACGGGTGGAAGAAGTCCCCGCTGGACAGAAGACGGACAGCCCACGGGAACTGCAGGAGTTCGAGCGTAAACTTGAACGGAGAATCCAGGAGAAGCTGGAGAAGATTATCGATCGAACGCAGGCGTTATCTGTCGATCCGTTCGGGCTGGGCATGCACACGGTAGGGTGGAAGGAACGGCCATTTACCCGTGAGCAGTGGAACCAACGATGGCCGGATATGGACGTGACGATCCATGTTTCGTTGAAGTTGGAGCATACCGGGATGCTCGATTCGCATGCGGACCGGCGATGAAGACGCAGCTCGCGCGCCCTGTGTCACTCGCCAATGAACGCGTCTTCATGACATGGAACGTTTGAAGCCGCGTACAAAAGCGCTCACATTCCCCAAACAGCAAGTCCCCTGCGGATTGTGGATCTCGCATGCGCAGCGGCCAGCCTGTAGCTGAGTTTTGATCCGGTAGGGACACGCATAGGTGGGATCAAAGCGGAACTTTCACGATGCGGATTGCTTCTTGGCGGAATAGGATGATTCGTTTCTGGACAAATTAAATGCTGTTTGCATAAATCTGGAAAGGCGGATGCCTGCATGTCACCAACATTCAGTACAAGCGTTGAAAACCGGACTATATCCGGCCCAAGACAACCGAATCGATGCAAAAATTGCATCTGGGGCAACTGGGATGGACTGAAACAAT
>NZ_RRCN01000001.1:1796015-1797659 GCF_003863965.1 Paenibacillus oralis | reverse complement strand
GGATACGGATGGGAATGGGGATCGGAGCTGGGAACGATGGAAGGCACCCACATGGGAAAAGCTTCCCCATCCAAGGATTCGCATAACGTCTATATACAGATATTCGAAGGCAATCCCGGGCTGCCTACTCCGGTCATTCGGGAAATGCATTTCATCTGCCTGACGCAGGCGACCCGAACCATCGACGTGACCAACCCTTATTTTATACCCGATGCGGATATCATGATGGCCATCAAAACAGCCGCGGCGCGTGGCGTTCGAGTGAGATTACTGGTGCCGCGCCAAGTGATTCCTAAAGTTGCAGGAGCTGCAAGCCGTACGTATTATGGCGAACTCGTGGAAGCAGGGATCAATGTGTTTCAGTACAACAAAGGGGTATTGCACGCGAAAGTCATGATTATCGATGGCGAGATTGCCGAAGTGGGTTCTTCCAACTACGATCTCCGTAGTTACCGTTTAAACTACGAAGTGTGTGCAGTGCTGTATAATTCCGATGTGGCTCGGGTGCTTACGGAACAATTCGAACGGGATCTCACCGAGGCTACTCCATATCGTTTGGAAGATCATATGCATCGTACCTCTTCCGAGCGCATGCTTGATCAAGCAGCGCGTTTGTTATCTCCTTTGTTATAAATCTCAAAAATTACATGGAATTGAATCGAAGTCCAATTACACATGTATATGGCGAAAGGGGAGAAGGCGCCTCCAACGAATACAAGTAATATCGAATTTGGGCAACAGTCTATGGTGCAAATATCACGCCCGGCATATAGTGTAGAAAAAAAGGAGCTGCATCATAGATGATCATGATGAAACCGATTGAAGTTGAAGGTCATCAGGTTATAAGTATCGAGGTCGCCCTGCCCAAAACAACACTTCTGGCCATCACAACCGATCACGGATATATCATGTGCGGAGCGCTTGATATTCGTTTGTTAAATGAGAAATTAAACGATCGCCGCATTGTGGCAGGACGCGCAACCGGGGTACGAACAATAGAGCAATTGCTGGATGCCCCACTCGATATGGTGACCACAGAGGCGGAATTACGCGGAATTTGCCCTGGGATGAAAGGAGCAGATGCGCTTTTAAAGATGGTAAACGAGGTTAGTTAATTTTAAATCCATACTTAAGGAAAGTAGGGGGATTTTTTGTTAACGGGTCTGCATATTGTTTTCCTTGGAGGCGATGCCCGACATCTTGAAATCATTCGGTCATTCACAGACCTGGATGCAAATGTTGTGGTAATCGGTTATGAAGATTTGCACGAACAACTTCTTGAAGTTCAGCATTCCAAGCTTACGAGGGAGGTGCTTCGCAATGCTGATGTATTGATATTACCGGTTGTCGGTACAGACGACCATGGCAGAGTAGAGTCTTCATTTTCATCTGAAACGTTATTGCTGAACAAGGAATATATGTCTTCCTTGCCGAAACACGCAAAAGTCTGTACTGGCATAGCCAAGTCTTACTTGAGGAACCTTTGCGTAGAACTAGGAATAGATCTGATTGAATTATTCAGCAGGGACGATGTTGCCATATACAATTCCATTCCCACTGCGGAAGGCGCCTTATTGATGGCCATTCAACATACGGACATTACCATACATGGTTCGTGTTGTATGGTGCTGGGTTTGGGGAGAA
>NZ_RRCN01000001.1:1560701-1796005 GCF_003863965.1 Paenibacillus oralis | reverse complement strand
CGTTGTATGGTGCTGGGTTTGGGGAGAATCGGTCTTACGTTAGCCGGCATGCTTCACCGCCTGGGAGCACACGTCAAAGCGGGGGTTCTGAAACCGGAGCAGTTTGCACGTGCATGGGAGATGGGGATTGAGCCGTTTTATACGAAAGATTTGTACGATGAAGGCGTAAATGTGGATATTATTTTTAACACGGTTCCGGAGCAAATCCTTACTTCTCGTGTGTTGACCCGTATTCCGCATCACGCTATTATTATTGATTTGGCTTCCAAACCAGGTGGGACCGATTTTCGTTTTGCCGAAAAACGTGGAATCAAGGCCTTGTTGGCACCAAGTTTACCGGGATTGGTCGCCCCAAGAACGGCTGGACGTATATTGGCGAGAACGTTATGTCAATTGATCCAGGACGAACGGAGTCAAAATCGAGAGCAAATGGATATACTTGCTTGTCCTTCCGGGTTATGAGATCGCGAACGATGGAACCGATCCATCGTTTTTTTTGAGTTTCAGCGTGCATCACTGAATAAACGGGGCAGGATTGTTCAGTCATTTACTCGAATACTTTGAAGAAAAAACATGCGGTCTATTTATTTGAATCATCGTGGAAGAAAAAGTACACGGATCGGGGAATACGGAAGATTTTGGCCAAATATTCGGAGGAAGCTAAACTTGCTCAAAACCTGTCGCCACACAAGCTGCGTCATTTTCTGTTGACCTGGCTCAAAAAGCAGGGCATCGATGACGCACTCATACAGCCGTATTCCGGTCATGAAAGCCGGAAGTCATTGGAAATCTATTCGAAGCTTGCAATCACCGATGCCCAGCAGGAATATAACGAGGTTATCAATAAATTTCCCATTTAATTTACATCTACTTTGCCCTTGGTGACAGCTACGCTGGTACTACCCCTTCTAAAGGTTTGTTTTGGGAGTACCGGGGGTAGCCTTGAATTAAGGAGCGTGTATATGGCATGATTAGACGGATAGCAGGTAGGAAAGACTGCGGAAACTGTTACAGGTTATTTAAGCCATTCGAAACAGTGCATTATCTTGGGATCGATAATTGCAGTTATTGCGCTGAATGTCGTGAAAAACTTCGTCCTGGTGAAAAGGATGATCCTCACGATCACGGCGGATGGGTTCCGGCTATCTACGTTGGATTTAATGAGGAAGGGCGAAATCATATTCTACAGCTCATTAAACTGTGGAATGAGGAGAATCAAGAAAAAACCGTATCGAAGTATCAGAATGATAGGATACACCTTTGAAAAAAAATGACTTTCCCAATTCCCGGGAAAAGTCACAAAAAAGAGGGTGTCCGTTGTCGCCCACCCATTTTACCATAATGTCCCTTTGCAGTCGCTAGGCATCAGCCGGCGGCTTTTTCGTTTTTATGTGAAGCCTGTAAGGTGGGAGTGGCCACGCGGCCAAAAGAGATCGGATTGGCCAAGCACAACAGCAAAAGTGTTTGGTCAGGTTGAATGTACAGCGATCTGCAGCATAGGTCGTATCAAAGAATTTCTTCGAAGTTATTTCCAGTGGATAAATTGATCGATATGGTGATACCGGTTTTATTTAAACAATAATTTTTAACTGTCCCTCATTGAAGCCACTGAAAAGTTGTTAATAATCCCTTTATCCTTTGACCATATTTTTTGAATTTTATCCTCAATTGTATCATACCGATAAAGATTTCTTTGCTTAGCTTTTGTTCCATGATCATCTTGAAGAACATTATACTTCTGAGGTACTCCAATAAAATAAATAAATCTGTCGTCTGAAGAGGAAATGTTGTTGGAGGCTCAAAAGTTCCTTACTGGATGATGAGAGTATCGGGTTAATAGCTCCATTGTTAGTGTTCATTTCATAAATTAAAAAATTGGCATCATCTCTGGCTTCTCATTTTACTGAAAATATGATTTTACTTCCATTTGAATTAACTGAAAAGTCTTGGATATGTTTTCGAATAAACCCTACATTCTTTAATTTAAACCCATTTGGATTGTAAATGCTGAACGTATATGGTTTAAATGGTCCCTGATTTTGATTAAAATCTTCTATATTTTGATGCGACTCTGTTTCAGAAAAGCTAGGAACGTACACATTTCCATTTGGACTTACACTAAAATTTTTGACACTCGTATCTTTTTCATCGCTATTCCAAACGTTCATTTCCTTCGATTTTAAGTCATATACGGCGATATGGAAATTCCGGTCTCCATTTAATAAAACACGCATGTAAATCTTCTCTCGTTCTTCGTCTAATTTCAAATAATCAATAGAAGAAAAGTCTGTTGTTAACTGTTGCTTATCCTTATTTTCAAGATTGATTTTAAAAAGCTGCGTTGATGATTAGAATCAAAATCAGTAAAAAATAAGTTCTTATTATTCCCTGTCAAGGCAGCAGTTGGGTAGTCCGCCGCACTTTTGGTATATACAACATGATTTTTCCCCTTAAAAAAATTAATATATGTAACTTTAAGTTCTTGGCTAGTGAATGTGATCAGTAACTTGTCGCTACTTAATTGCTTCGCGCTACCCTTATCCAATATAAACCTAGCAGCACATGCTAAGAGAAATAAACAAAAAATAGTATATAATATAGCTCTTTTCACATCTATTTTCCGCCTTTTAAAAACAGAAGTAAAGAGAATAATTCTCTCTACTTCTGTATAGTCTATACTACGCCAGTATTTTTAGCTGCTGTAAGAGTAATAACCATTATAGATGTAGCCATTAATCAGGTTTGCACCGAGTACTTGCTCAAAAACATAGGGCATAATATCTAAAATAACCGAGGAGCTTGATCCCCCCAAGGATCCAGTATCCCACTTTTCCAGTGCAGCCACTTTACCATTATCCAGATTTTTCACCAGGATCTGCGTTCCGTTGGGTGGGTTATCAAATCCAATTTTAGTTGCACAATCATAGTTACCTAAAATGTGGTAGTTACCATTACCATAATCAACGGTTTTTCCTACGCCATTGTACCAAGAAATTTTTCCATGAGCTGATAAGGCATAAGTGTTATTTGAAGGATAGAATGCTAAAGCAAACATAAACATGAACGCGATTCCCATTGCCAGTAATCTTTTCATTGTTTACCTCCAATATATATGCTTTTTTAATGACTAGTTTGGGGAAACTAGTTTTTTCTTTTACCCAGCGCTAGGTACTTATATATTCGTTGACCTAAAGACAATTTCTTCTATTTATTGAAAAAAATATATGTTCGATGCGATAAGGGACTAAAAGGAGAAAAATTGTGGTAGGGTACGAGTGGACGTTATTCGAACCGGTCTTGCGCAGTGTGAGCGGAGCCTAGTCCTTTCAACCACGATATCTTGAAACCAAACAAAACGTACAAATGGAGAAAATCATGACCACTCGCTCCAACGGGGTGGAACGGACATTTTCCGATATGCCGATGGGGGCAGTGAGAGTTCTCTCCAGTGGCTGTAAGGCAGTTTTTAAGTGGTCTTCATTGTTTTGAAAATCACTGCTCACGGCGGTGATGGTTGAGTACCCTTTATTTTTGTTCCTCGATTCCATCGATTATCCGACCGCGTGGTTGAGCCACAGCTCGGACAACTTCAATGACCGTCATATGACGGTCATGCAAAGGACTTCCCCCACTTAGAAGAAGGAAAACCCATTGACTATAAGCATAATCTGCTGTAAAATAGACTATAGTAAACGTAAGGGCGCAAGCCATCCGGAACGACAGCTCTGGATTCTCCGCCGGGGGGACGTTAAAAAATACCGTGTAGTCGAGGATTTGGCTGTCTCTATTTTTTTAAAACTGTCAGCTCTGATGATGAAAGTCATCAGAGCTTTATTATTTTTATTTAAGGGGACTACCTATGGCTTTGCTAGATTTGCCCGGCTTACTTGCGCTCCAGGTAAAACCAACAATAAATCAAATTGACTTGCCTCTTCTGCAGCAGTTTTACGAAACCCAACTTAGCCCAAATACATATATCTACAATCTCTCTTCAGGAGAGCAGATTAGACTCAAATTCGAGCCCCACCGTTTTTGCCACCTTCTTGGCATCGAAAGCATTGTTCAAAAAGCTTTACATTGGTCGAAACACAAAGAGTACAAAGGCCGTCTTGGATGGGATAATATAAAGAATGGATCGCTCAACTTTAAACACCTCAAAGACAAAGCCGGGAAGGCCGAGTTCAATAGTAAAAAAGATAAGATGCTTTACTTTTATCTTCTTCCCAATCTTCTTAATTCCGCAACAATAATGATTAAGTTTAATCCAGTACCTGGGAGTAGTGTCCAATGCGAATTGTTGCTCTACAATCAGCTTGAAGGGGTTTATTTGCATCTAGGTATTGAAAAAGAAGACGATGGAAAAAGCTATTTTCCTCGAACATTTCTTATTGAACGCATCACGGCATCTAATCCAGGAACACGGTTCATTGATGGACAACCTGACACGAAAACCGTAGTTAGCTTCGAAGTACTCGAAACTGACGGGGATGCGCAAAAGTCCTTATCCATTCCTTAATAACTGATCTCGCCATGATTGGATTGTTACAATTCTTCCAGTCGATTCGTTGGATAGCAACGTAGCAGGCAACCGCATATTCATGGTTTTCATGAGCCCTTAAGCGCTCCAAAAAGTTATGTGGTGAAGGTACTAATCAAGTGAGCCAGATACATATACGACTTTACCGCTTAAGTCATATCCAGTAATTTTGATAGGCGGGTATTGCGTGCAGCCCCGTATGTATTTGTCAGCCAACGATCGGATAAATGTACGACACGAGCAATTCAGCATTTGATCGAAAAATACCGGGCCCGTACGTGTCATGCCCTGAGACACACCTTTGGACACGACCTTGTTACTTCAGATCCGCCGGTTCCTTTAGATGTGGTAGCTATGCTCATTGGGCATTCAAAGAAGACGGAACCCCCAACATTGAAATGACCATGATTTACACTACACCAGGTTATGATGATTTAAAAAAGGCTGTAGAATCGATCAGTTGATTTTAGTCGCACGCTCATGAATTAGCTGTTATTACAAAAAGGCTTCTCCTTCCCAGTTATATGAGCTTCATTTTACTTCTAATAGGGGTACCGCGCGGAAAACGAACGTTAAAAAATAAAATCAAGTCAGCACTATGAAAAATGCGCACGCTAAGATACTTCGAAATATATCATCAGCATCAGGATATAAGGGGTCAGCCGACATTTTATCGAGTATACGTTATAATGTCGCCGTCATTACTCGTTGGAACCAACACATAGGTTTTTGTCATATGTTATGAAGTGTCTTTAATTTATGACAAAGGAGTATGCAAATACATGAATAGATTTGTGTACTTTGGCTATCCACAAGCCTATGCCTCATTCCCAGCTTCGAAATATTATCGAAATGAAGATTTACAGCGCAAGGAAACTTTGGTATTGCCGAAAAATGTTATGTACATGACACCTGTGGAACCCAAATTTACTGAGAATTTGATCCAACACATAGGTTTAATGATTGTCATCACGACAACTGTTGGCAAATTGGTCGGTACCTTGGATGATGTTTTTATTGATCACGTAGCTCTTATGGTTCATGGAAAACAGCATCACATTCGATTATGTGAAATTGTTTATTTTGAAATAGCAGAAGAGAAATAAGTGGGTCGGACTTCATCAGTAGAGATGATGCCGTCACAATAGCTTCTCCTATGCAGAGGTAATTTGAATGGAAAAACGCGGTCAATCACCGCAGAATTGAGTTTTGTGCATTATAGAGGAATCTAGCTATTTCATAGCGAGCACTTATTGGAGAGGATCCTCGAATCATGGGCGCCTCTCGCTTCTGGCTTTGGAAATGCCGCTTTTTAGGCAGCTGCAGCCTCTGCGATCCACCCTTTACCCGTTGCAGTCACGGTCTAAATTCATGGAGTGGGGTAGTTATCAAAGGTGGTGTCATATATTTTATTTTAGGCTTAGCAGTGCTGTGGTCTAATATCATGAAGAGGCTAAATTTGGGAGCAATGACCTGAAAAAATGCAATCTGTAAAGAATGCAATCTTAGCGTGATGGTAAGGAATATGTAGGGAATTCATGATCATTTTGCAAAAAATGAAGAGTCCGTTGAAAATGCTAAGCCTTAACATATTTGAATGATTAACATTATCCCCCCAATGAGGGGGGTCCGCGTTTGGTACATAGATCTAACATCTGAGCTCAAGTTCAACGCTTCAATATAGGATTACATCCTAAAACCCTTTGTATTGAGGTTCTTCTTTTTCTAGCTGTTGAACCCGGCTCTCCACCTGCTGTACGATCTGGCCAGTTTGCTGGGCCGCCTGAGTAAACAGGTTTTTCGCTTCCTGGTTTTGTGTGCTAAGAGCAAAAGTCTCCAAGCTAGCCTGGGCACTTTTTAGGGAAGCAAGTGTTGTTTTGACTTGAGAAGAAACTGTCATCACTTTCACCTCCTTTATAGAACAGTACCAACATAATCTAACCGGAAGAGGATCAAAAAATTCATGAAACAGGGTATTGTAAGCTTTTTGAGTAAAAGGATCAATATCTCCCTATCCTCAACATCATTGTTTTACCTAATTATTCGATGAGCCCGAGCTCCTCGTATACCTTTGATGAGACTACCCCGTTTTGAATAAGATGATGATCCCGTTGGAATTTTCTTAGGGCTATGGTTGTATCTGAGCGAAACTTACCATTACAAACCCCGGTAAAGTATCCAGCACTTTTTAATCTTGATTGAACCAGTTGAACGCCTCCGCCGACGTCTCCCTCAGCCAAGTTTCTTGCGTCTTGGTTGGGGTCCCCTAGGACATGACCATAAATTGTTACTTTTGTTCCGATCGGGATCATATTGAACAGTTCCTTTACGTCGTTATTGCGCATACGTATGCATCCGTGACTAAGGTGTTGTCCAATGGAGTATGGATTGTTCGTGCCATGTATACCATAAGTTCCCCAAGGGACATTCAATCCAAGCCAGCGTGGACCAAATGCAGCCCCCCAGTTTTTACCCTTATACACGATTTGGTACTCTCCAATTGGGGTCGGGGTTGTTGGATTTCCAACGGCTACAGTGTATTCCTTAATCGTCTGATCTTTCGACCGTACAACTAAACGGTGGTCAGATGGATATACATCGATGGAGATACTCCCCTGATCTGCCACGATGGGCAGGGAGGAATCGGCATAAGTATATAAAGTCTTTCCTTCGAAAACCATAAAAGCCATCAGCAGAAAAATAAGGAGTTTGTAAGTAAATTTAAATCGTGTCATTGTTAATCCTCTGGCTCTTTTCCTTGTGCTTTAGTTTTGCTTATTTTTTAACAATTGGATCCATTTTATTCGAAGTCATAAATGTATCCCCGAGACTCCGTATTCAGTATGCTTCATTCGCAAGCAATGGCATCGAAATATAAGTCAACCATGAATAGGATGGAAATCAAGGATTGAAAGGGGAATAATCAAGAATTGTCAGGAACCATGTCAAGCCATTATGCATAACATATATTACTCCGCTCTTGAGTAATTATTAGACCGGCCCGTGACTGCAACGGCATAAAGAGTGTGATCGCAGGGGTCGCTGCTACCCAAGTAAAGCGGCATGTTATTTGTTAGGGCTTCAATAAGGAACCTTCAGGAACTGGTGGAGACTGTTGGGGAATCTGATGAATCGCTCATCTTCATTAAGTCAGATCCGAATTATTGAAGCCTACGGATAGTTAACATAAAATGGGCTGAGCGGACTTGTAGTGGAGAGCATTTGAAGTGAAACGGATCTAGAAGGGCCTTTCTGAGCGCTAATTGTTTGCGCTCATTTTTTTGCGGAATTCTATACATATTTCACTGTGAATGAATAATGGCATGAATAGAAAACTTGGGTTAACTTTGCTTCTGGCCCCGAGCAAATTACAGAAGCAGAATTTAGGGTCTACTAAAACCATTTCAAAGCAACGTGAGGACATCACAGGGACCTAACGAAGATTGGGAGCTCGGAACATTGGTGCTGGGGAATCTTCTACAAGTGAGCATCCGTAGTTCCAGGAAAAGCATGAGCCATCAAATAGCCCCCACCTAATGATGGAAGGCAGATTTAGCTTATGCCAGTTGTTACCATAGGGTGGGGGCAAAGACGCTTGATCAAAGTTCTGAGACCTTCCGTTCCTTAACAAGGGTTGCTTTGCCCAAGGCTACAAAACAAAAAATGGCCAAGATTCTCATTCCGTCGCTTAGTATGTTTGATATATATGCTCGCAGGTTTCTGCTGTTGGCTCATAAAAACAATGACTCTTATAACGCCCTACAAGCGGTTGATTGTACCAAGTTTCCGGACAATTCCCTGAAGGCTTGAAATACCACAGGCTAAATTTAGCAGGCCAAAACCGTTCCCCATTTACCGCTCGTCTTGCTAATCGTCTTTCTCTGTCTCTTGCCGATTGATAAAAGTATCCGTGAATTAATGCTTCAAACGCGTGGGGTTGGTAAATCATTTGTGGAATCGTTCGAATTCCTTTGAAATCAGAGCAATTTGAAATTATACGATTAATTCCTACATTCCCTACAAGCATCATCCCCCTTTGGCCCTCGCCTTCAGCCTCCGCACGGAGCAGTCTTGCTAGCAAGGCGATATCTTGATCTCTTGCTTTGACAACCGCCATGAAATCACACCTCTTCCCTTATTGGATTAACCTTAACATATGTAGGGGAAAACGAACTTATGAGAAAAATGCCGAAGTTTGTATTTTGAAATGGAATCAAGCGAGAATAGTGTCTCGGGGGAAAAAGTGGCTTTTGGCTCGTTTCATTGCGCAATGATCGAAAAAAACAGGGTATACCAAAAGAGGAAGTTAAGTTCCCGTCATGAATACGTGGCGATCCCACCAATTTCACCCTAATCGTGATAGTAGTCGCTTTTTGACGAACCCAAACAAGGTGTTAGCCTAGGGGAACTAGTGATTCACCGCTCGGTTTGTTGTCGATCTGCTATAACAATATACTTGGGGCGATACACGGTTCGCTGATCATTGGGAATTCCCTTCGCCCTTCACTGACAGATGGGATATAATTTTCAAAACAGCTCCCAAATAAAAAGCCCACCGTGGGTTAGCAGACGGGCCATTTAACTGGGAACACGATTTTACAGGGATAGGGGGGATTTTGAGGAGATAAGGTCCATTCCGGATGGCTACTTATTTGGAATGGACCTCGATCGCAAATTGTAAAGCCGTTCTTTAACCCAAACGTTCTTAAATTCTTCCGGGAACAGACCCCGTTTTAGTGTCTCAAGGCAAGTTAACCCCCCATCAATGAGGGTGAATCCCTCCTGGTATTTTAAGCTGTATGCTGCACGCATCGCGGGATCGTGGTTTTTCTGATACTGCGAGAAGTAGCCCATGCTTTGTTCCAATGCCTTAAAACCCATCGTGAAAAACAGGTGGATTTCCTTCATTGCATCCCTAGTTTCGTGCGAAAATCCATCTGGGATTTTCATTCCAGAGAAAGAATCCGACGTTTCCCCAAATACTTCCCCTGCGGTTGAAATCGTTGCCGAAAGATTGTCGATGCTTTTAGCATTATTGAGTTTAGCGCTCTGTTCAATCCGTATATGGATTTTCTGTTTTTCCAGCGGCTCGAGACCATGATCAATCAAGTTGTAAATTATACTTTCATGGGCGTGAAATTGCTCCTCTTGTGACGGTTTCCCCGCCAAGACGGGGTAAAAAGGAGTTAGGAAAAAAAGGACCAGTGTGGCGTAAATAATCGTACTGACGCATAATCTTTGTGATTTTTTCATACTAAGTACCCCCCCGGAAGATCAAGTAGTTCAGGAATCGTCATCACCAGCCTAACACCGCCGTTTCGCAGTTTTTTGATATTAGGCAGCACCTGAATGGTGCTTGTTAGGCACTCGCCGCTCCAACCCGATATGAGCCTTGTGACTTTGTGTGTTTTCGTGACCTGATTCCGAAAATCAACATCGCTTAATTTAGGTGAATTCGCGTGGTTGAAAGAATGGTTACCCACCATATGACCCTCGCTAATCATTCGGGATGGGCCTCTAATCGGTTGAACAACCCGAGAAAGGAAATGAACCAAATGCATTTCATCGTCAATGACTCCTCGCTGATATAATTCTGAACACAGTTAATCTCCCCATCCACTTTTGGGAATATACCCCGGCATCAAGGCCATTTTTTGGTTCCCACTTCAAAAAGGAGGGTATAATGACAGTCATCGTGAAAGTTAAAAGCCCTGGTACCGAGTAGGTATGGGGCTAACGAACTTTGAGGCGAATGTATTTTTTTCTGGGGCCCCCATCACCTAGGCAAACACCGTGTGCATTATGGGTATTTCTCCATAGACTAATGTGGAAATATAAAATTGGTTCATCTTCTTAAGGAGGAATTTCAATGAATCATTTCGTACACTATGCAATGCCGATGTATACGCAAGACCATGCCACTTATTACCGGCAAATGTACGAATGGCATATGAAAATGCAACATTATCAAGAACAACTGCGTAGCTTCCATTTGGAACGGGCGAAGTACTTTCAGGGTATGGCGGAAGAAAGGGAAAAGGAGGCATCTACTAAATCCAATGATGGGCCTGCCGCTTAAGGGTAAGACTCGGATCGTTCGGTGGCTCCGAAAAAGATGGAGTGCCTTCATAAAAGACATCAATGCAAAAAACGCTATGCCCCTGACTTTCGCCTCCGTGGGACTTTTCATACTATAAAGAAAGGAAATAAAACTCGCTCACTTCTAAAAAAGCAGTGGCACTCTGGAACCAAAAGGTTCTAGAATGCCACTGCTTTTTATGTAGTAGACCTTTCCGTTACATCCCCGAAAAGGTTTGAAATTAGCGTCATGACTTTCCAGCCGTTAGTATGGTAAAGCAACTTGCATACCTTTCCGCTTTCCTGTTGCTTGTTTTTGCTTTGACCAGTTTATATCTAGCCTGTAGGGACATTCAAGGAGGGGACGAGCCTGAAGAACTGCTTTGAAAAAGTGGAGCCGATGAAGGCGCCACTTTTTACCCTAATGTGTGTAACCGGTCCCAATGCCCAATTGACGGGTGCAGCGGCCGGAAAACGGGATATCTTCTTACCAACGAAAAAAAGCCTAAATAATTAATCAATGCCATACATAGTTCCATCCCGGAAAGGGTAAGGTGTTTCATTTTTTGTGCCTAGCAGGTAATCGACTTACGCGGCCAAGTTTCCTGTGTCAAGCGAGGCGAGACCCATTCCTGCAGGGCAGAGGTACCCTCATTTTGTTTTCGTGACGGGCCAAAAACTTCAACTTTCGTCTTTTACAAAATTCCGCCGTGAGCGGCTTGGGTCATATTCAATTTAGGATAAGTTTGTTTCGATTAAACAGGACTGTTAGACATCCAACGTTTACCCCATTATGAATTCCAGCGTCCGATTGGTACAACAAGAGGGAAAATAGAAGATGGTTGTGTAATCATGGTGGGTTTTAGCGGACCATGACAGGCCATAGGACCAAGAAGCCTGCCACCAAGCCCACTCCGGCTAAGGATGGGCATGTGCATTCCCGGTCTGTTCTGTTGACATATTCAACACTTGGCTAGGCGTAAATATGTTAGAAGGAAAACTGCTGCAGTTCCGAATCGACAACAGGTTAAGTTACGGAAGTTGTGTGTTGTTTACTTCGTATAAATATCTCTGAGATGTATGAGCGGATGAGCACTAGCGGAGGCAATACAAAATATTGAACGTGAGCCCAAAAGTGAAAGCGAAAGGGATTAGACCGCCTTAAAAGGAGAAGAAGGGAGAGGGGTTACCGCGGGAATTGAAACCTAGATAGGAATGGGTGAGGGATCCATGGCCGCAAGAATCACGATTACGGGTGAGGTCTCGAGCGTTCGTAAGATTGAGAACCCCCAAGATCAAAATACAGATTGGTATTGTTTGGATTTAACGACATGGGGGACAGGAGCAGCACTGCCGGAGGGCCTACCTATGCCGAGTAAGGATATCCTGTTTACGGTGCTCCTGGATAAAAAACAGTACGATAAGGTATCTCAGGAGTCGAAAGCAGCACAATTGGGACTAATCGGTGGAAGGGTCCTGATCCAATGTGAAATTACCCTGGATTTGTCCTTTAATGTATTAGAAGGTGATGATATGGGGATTATTGCGTTTCAGGTCGAGTTCCTGGCAGCAAAAAAGGCAGCGGATTTTGCTAACCAAGAAAAGCAGAAGGTAGTCGGCAGGTCAATTTCTCCAGCAGCTCCAGCGGTAGCCGCGCCCAAAAGGCGTCTTCCTAAAAGCCCGATGAAGATTTACTCCATACAGATTCCGTATGAATTCTTCCCACCAAGGGAAGAGAAGATCCTGCGTGCGGTTGAATATTATGAGGAGCATGGTGAATTTGATCAGAAGATTCTACTCGAAAAAGGGAACGATGGATGGGTTCTTCGGGATGGGTACTCGCGGTACCTCGCAGCTAAAAGGCTCGGGTTGGATGAGGCAGACGTAGGATTATATGGGGGAAGAATGAAGCCAGCGGGGACTCCGAGTATCCCGCCTAGGGGCGAGGCATCCTTTTGGATTCCTGTCGTGTTGTCATGAGTGGCAAATCTTACGAACACATGAGGCAGAAACATGTGTTATTTGGAATCCTAGCTGTTGACTTATGATGCTTGAATTCCCCCAAAGCACAGACTTTGATGTACCAACTGTTTTGCCAGAACCCCTCCCTTGATGCCGCTATCATCATCAGGAGAAAAAGGTAAAAAGACTTACATAAACAGGATCACTCCTTCTCTCACGTCACGCCTCTACTCTATTTGAAAGCGATGATCCATTTGATAAGTGATCCAATCTTTAACTTTCTTTAATCTGGAGTGAAACGCGACAACGAAAAGACCCGACCGTTGGTACTCGAAGAAATGCACCCTTTTGATGTTGGCAATAGCTTCCTCATAGCTTTGGAATTTCAAATCAACAAACAGAAGATGATCCATGCCTTGTCGCACATATTCTACGTCTTTCCAACAATTCAACGGCACATTGGCGAACTGCCATGGCTGAAATTCACCGGGATAAAGGGGCATTTACCACCTGGTAGGGGGAACTACCGAATGTGTCCAAAATACCTATTAGCCGGTTCCGTTAAAAAAATCCGGTATTGATCCGTTGGGGAATATCAGAAATAGGGATCCTTTCGATTTCATCAATAACATATTTAACAGTATTAATGGCTCGTTGTCAGCCCTTTTCTCCTATCCAGTATCCGTTGGAAACTTGTTTGAAATCCCAAGGGAAAAATTGGCCCGGATATGAAAGCTCAATCAGTTCGGTATAATTCAATCCTTGAATTTTGGCCGGTGGATTTAACCGGTTTTTCCATAATAGTTCTGCTGTAATTTGCTTTGGGATTTTTTCGGTGGGAATATTTAAAAGGTCTTCAATGATATACCTGGTCAGTTCAACGAGATGCTGCTTTCCTGGTTCACCAACAAAGTAATGGTTTGGAAAGCGTTTTCTCGTCCCTTGCTGGATTTCATGGAATAGCATAATCACCTCTGAGCTGTTCATTGCCTCAATCCCTTCTAAAAAAAGTCTTATTATCATTTTCTCCTTTTGGTTTATTTATCATACAGCGGGGGACTATGAACCTTTTCACCGGCAATTGAATACACTATCTTGCGTTATTCATAACAACATTGAAGGAAAGTCAGGCCCTAAATAGCCTCCCTTAACACGGAGGCTATTTAGGTTTCGATGATTGGTACCTGTGGGACCAGATACCAGAGCGATTTTTTGGTGATCGTTTTGGTTCTTTAAGAATCGTATGAATTTTGGATACGGCCCGACATGGACCACAAACAATCATCTTGTTGTTAAACTGATCGAGCACACTGTGGGCAGCCTGTCTATAAGGTCTCCCTTGTATCCGAAAGAAACGACCCTTTATAGTCGTTAGGCCTTTATAAGATGGAGTTAAGGTTTGGCGGGTGTGATCGTTTATCAGCAAACGACCGCTCTTCCTGATGTCGCTTTACCCACACTTCGACTTGTGTTTTGCTTCGTAAACCTAACCGCTCAGCAACGGTTCTATATCCTAACCCTTCCTCCAAATAAAGTCGTACAGCCTCCTCTTTGATCTTCATGCTGTAACGATTAAATGTTGTCCCTTTCTTTGCCATAACAAAAGTCCCCTCCAGTCGATGCAGCCTCCGAAAGTAGTATTCATTTGAAGCCCTAATAATGCTACACACCAGTTTATTTTGGTAAATAGGCACCCTCTGTCGATCACTTTTCTCGGCGAATTCACGGGCCGGTAACGGAATTGCAAGAGTGGAGCAATGTATGATATGCCTATTCGCTTGGCTTTGTTACTTCGAACCAGGTTCACACTCACTGGTTTCATACCGCGTTCTGTCATTGACTAACAACGGTAAACTGCACAGTCATCTTCTGAATATCAGCATACATTCTCCATGTACCATCATGGGAGGGAGTGAGACAGTATATGTCGTGACGGAACGGATGTTGGGGCTAGGAATGCCACTGTTGCCGGGGGCCCCTTTGGGAGTGGGTATGCCTGCTTGTCGGGTTAGCGGATTCGAAATCGATCAATAATTTCATCATGGAAACGCTAATGCTGGACTTTCAATGGGAAGAATCAGATTCACAAGGGAAAAACATACTATTCTTTCTGAAAAGCAGAGCGCTTACCGTAGGAGAGGTTAAGGATGTTAGTGACTTTGATGCTTTCTTTGACGCCCTATTATACGGTGATGCGATTCTCCTGTTGGATGGATATACACTGGGCTTGGTTATCTCAATGAAGGGCTGGGAACATCGCGGTGTGACAGAAGCCAGTACAGAAACAGTCATCCGCGGATCCAAGGAGAGCTTTAATGAGAACCTCCGAACGAGTACAGCTATGATTCGGCGGAGAATCAAAGATCCGCGTCTATGGGTGGAGAGTAGGCAACTCGGTAAAGTGACGAAAACAAATATAGCCCTGATGTACATCAAGGGCATTGTCAATGACAAGGTCGTGGAGGAGGTGCGCGAACGTTTGGATCGTATCGATATTGATGGCATCCTCGAAGGTGGCTATATTGAACAAATGATCCAGGATGAGACGTTCACTCCATTCCCGACGATTTACAATACCGAACGCCCCGATGTCGTCGCTGCTGATTTGCTGGAGGGAAGGGTCGCTATTTTGATTGACGGAACCCCGTTTGTTCTGATCGTTCCCGTCGTATTCACGCAGTTTTTCCAAGCTGCAGAGGATTACTATCAACGTTGGGACCTTGCTAGTCTTTTGCGTATTCTGCGATTCCTCTGTTTTTTTATTGCTCTCTTGAGCCCTTCTCTTTATATCGCAATCACGACTTTCCATCAGGAAATGATCCCTTCCGATTTGTTGACAAATTTGATGGCGCAGCGGGAGGGGGTCCCGTTTCCGGCAGTGGTGATGGAAGTGACCTTCGAAATTTTGCGAGAAGCCGGCATTCGGATGCCGAAAGCCGTTGGACAAGCGGTATCCATTGTAGGGACTTTGGTCGTCGGAACGGCTGCGGTGGACCCGGGGATGGTGTCTGCCGCGATGGTCATTGTCGTCTCGATTACGGCAATCTCAAACTTCGTGTTTCCTTCTGTCAATATGGCCATTCCCGTACGCATACTACGTTTTCCGTTTATGATATTAGCAGCTTCTTTTGGATTGCTCGGAATCATAGCGGGCTTCATCGCCTTATTACTGCATTTATGCAGTTTACGCTCATTCGGGATTCCCTATATGAGTCCATTCGCTCCGCTCATTCCCAGTGATTTGAAGGATACCTTAATTCGGGTCCCCATGTGGGCCATGTTTACTCGTCCACGTTTAATGAATCAGAAAAATATCGTCCGGGAACGAACGCCAGAACCAGAACCACCAAAGTCTAAAGAATAACGCTTCTGAATGGGGTGTTTTTTATGAAGAAAGGTTTGACCTTGATGATGATGATGATTTGCCTTTCTTTATTCCTATCCGGCTGTTGGAGTCGCCGGGAGTTAAACGAACTTGCTGTAGCTTCGGCAATCGGTATTGATAAGGTGGGAAATCGGTATCAGGTGAGCGTTCAAATTGTGGTCCCAAACGAAGTCGCTTCGAAAAAAGGGGGAGGATATGAAACGCCAGTGGCCGTCTACACAACGACGGCAAAGACGATGGCCGAGGCCATCCGAAAAATGACGACGATTTCGCCCCGAAAGGTCTACCTTGCCCAGCTCCGCGTGATTGTCATTGGTGAAGAACTGGCAAGGGAGGGAATTAGCTCTGCACTTGACTTTTTGATAAGGGACCATGAGGTTCGTGAGGAAGATCTTTTCACCCTTGTTGGCAAAGAAGGCAGCGCGGGAGACATTGTCAAAGTGTTGACGCACATGGATAAAATCCCCGCTGACCGAATTCGCGGGGGCCTGAGAACACTGGATAAATATTGGGCACCCACGTCCGTCATCAAATTGGACGAGATTTCGTATGACCTTCTAACCCACGAGAGGCAGCTGGCGGTTACCGGGACTGATATCAAAGGGGGGAAGACCGGGGATGAGGGGACGAAGAAAAACGTCGAGTCTGTGGAATCTCCAGCGATTTTGCAATTTGCGGAGACAGCCGTCTTCCGGGATGACAAACTGATCGGTTGGTTAAACGAAAAGGAGAGCAAAGGGTATAACTACATTACGGATCGGGTTGAAAAAACAGCGGGGCATTTTGCCTGCCCGGGCGGGGGGACCCTAGCGGTAGACGTCATCCGCACAAAAACAAAAATCATCGGGCATTTCAGGAACGGGAAACCTTCTATCGAAGTGGACTTACGGATGGAAGAAAACGTAGCCGATGTCGAATGTACCCTCGACCTTACCGATCCGAAAACGGTCGATACATTACAGGAAAAAGGGGAGGCGGAATTGCAGGATATTATAAAAACAGCACTTGATAAAGCACAACATGAATTTAAGAGTGACATTTTTGGATTCGGTGAAGCTCTTCATCGATCTGATCCGGTAGCATGGCGAAAAATCAGGAAGAACTGGGATGAAGTCTATCCAGACATTCCTGTGAAAGTGGAAACTAAAGTTTTTATCCGAAACATGGGCACGATAGGAAATTCGATCCCCGAGGGACAGGAGGGATAGCCGCATATGGTTTCGATTCTTGGAATTATTGCGGTTGCCACCGCGATTTCCTTGTTTTTGAGGTTCCTTCTCTTAGGCGAAAAGGGTATCGCAAGGAATGTTGGGTGTTCTTCACTGTACTCCTGATGGGTATGGTTTTGGACATTGCCTGGGTATTACATGCCAGGATGCCGTCTCCTCTGGTGTTACTGGAAATTGTGTACAAACCAATAAACGACTTTCTGATGAGGTTTTTAAAGTAAAGGGGGATTTAAATGTCTGAAACCGCCAAAATTAGCACGCGCCAATTGGCCATATTGGCGACATTCTCCACCGTGGGGGATTCTATTTTGGTCTTGCCAGCGATTGTCGCTGGTGAAGCCAAGAAGGATGCATGGATTTCTACCATTTTGGGTTTAATGGTTGGCTTGCTGGTCATCCTTTTGTTCGTTTACGTAGGAAAGTTCAACCCCAAATTGGGCTTGGTTGAATTAAACGAGCGTATTCTTGGAAGATGGGTGGGGACGGTTATTTCTTCACTGTTTTTAGGATACGCTTTACTTTCGATGGGGGCACACCTAAGGGAGCTGGGGGATTTCACCGTAACCCAGGTCATGCCAGATACCCCCATTGAAGCGGTTGTCATTCATTTTAATCCTTCTCCTAGCAATTATGGGGGCAAGGCTGGGTCTTGAAACCTTCACCCGTGTTGCGGAGATCTTGTTTCCCTGGTTCATGTTGCTATTCGTCGTTTTTGTTGTATCACTTATCACGGCGACCGATATGCACAAAATACTGCCGGTGTTCGATCAGGGGCTTAAGCCTGTCTTCCGGGGGGCGATCCCCGCCGCCGCCTTTCCTTTTATGGAATTGGTCTTGTTTATGATGTTATTTCCAAGCATGAACAGAGCAGAGGAGATGAGGCGGGGGATGCTGCTTGGGGCGACATTAGGGGGGATCATTTTAATCATTACGACCGTCTTGACCATACTAGTCGTCGGTGCTGTACCATCCGCACGATATGCATACCCGGGGTACGCTTTGGCAAGGAGAATAAATATAGGGGATTTTTTTCAGAGGGTTGAAGCCATCTTGGCCCTTATGTGGACCATTACGTTTTATTTTAAGATCATGGTGTATTTCTAGCCTTTAATCGGGGACTAGCTCAGATGCTAAGAATTAAAGATTTTCGCATGTTGTTGTTGCCATTAGGTATGATCCTTATTGTGCTCCCCCTTGTGATCGCTCCAAACATCGCCTACTACAACAATCACATAGTTAACTATTGGCCGTATTTGGATGTAACGTTCAGCGTGTTACTGCCTTTATTGCTGCTTGTCGGATATGCCATCCGGAAAAGAGTGTAATCCGGGAAGTCTGATTTTGAAAAAGTCATATTTTATATGATGATCTTGAGGAGGGTGAGTATGGAAAGCCTTACATCTGTAGGACAAAGTGTGCCAAGAGTGGACACGGAGGATAAGGTTGCGGGTAGGGCAAAGTTTACCCATGATCAAACAAGGCCGGGGATGTTACATGCAAAGCTCCATACGAGTCGCCAAGCACATGCCAAAATCAAATGTATCGATACATCCGATGCCTTGCGTTCGTCGGGGGTGCAGGCGGTACTTACCAGTGATGCGTTTCCACATCCTGTGGGTCCGCTTTTGGCAGATCGACCTCCGCTCGCTATTGGTAAAGTGAGGTATTACGGTGAACCAATCGCTATAGTCGTTGCCAACACGGAACACGAGGCAAAGAAAGCAGCAGAGCTCATCCATGTGGAGTATGAAGCACTCCCCGTCGTCAATTCGCCGAGTAAAGCTTTACAAAGCCATGCGCCTTTGGTGCACGAGGGGAAGAGTCAGCCCCAAATTACAGGGGTCTACCCGGTCTTTGGCACCAATATTGCGAATCACACGAAAATCCGTAAAGGGAACATGGAAACCGGATGGTCCGAAAGCGATGTTATGATCGAAACGGATGTTTCGTTTGGGCCATCTGATCACGCTGCTTTGGAGACCCGTTGTGTGAGGGTAGAAATTATGGCAGATGGGCGCGTTATTGTACATTCTGCAAGCCAGGGGCCCTATGTCATCCGAAAAATGCTGAGTCAATTTTTCCATATTGATATCGGCAAAATTACGGTGCATACGCCGCTAGTCGGTGGAGCCTTTGGGGGAAAAGGTGCTGTGCAGCTTGAGTTCCTAGCATATTTAGCTTCTAAAGCCGTTGGCGGACAAATGGTGCAAATAGCAAACAGCCGGGAGGAAGACTTAATCACTTCTCCTGTTCATATCGGACTTGAGGCTAGGGTAAAGCTCGTCGCGACAAAACAGGGGCGGTTGAACGCGGCACAGTATCGTTTTCTGTTTGATGGGGGGGCTTACTCGGATGAGGGAGTCGGTGTGAGTAAGGCGGCTGCGGCCGATTGTACTGGCCCGTACCGTATTGACCATGTTTGGTGTGATTCATATTGTGTTTACACCAATCACCCCTATGCTACATCGTTCCGGGGATTTGGCCACCCGGAACTTACCTTCGCCATGGAAAGAGCGATGGATATCCTAGCTAAGAAACTGAATATGGACCCCTTGGAACTGAGATTGAAGAATGCGATCAGTCCCGGGGATACAACGCCAACCCAGGTTCTTTTAAATGCAAGTAATGTGGGTGATTTGCCGGCCAGTATTGCACGATTGAAATCGTTGATCGAATGGGACGGGGGGCAACGGGTTGAACATAAAGATGGGAAGATAATAGCCAGGGGGATCAGCTGCATTTGGAAAACGTCAAGCACGCCTCCAAACGCGGGTTCCGGAGCTATCCTTACGTTTAACCAGGACGGCAGTATAAATGTAAATACTGCCGCTCTAGAACTCGGGCAAGGCGTCAAGACCGTTCTCGCGCAAATCGTGGCGGAAAAGATGAAACTAGAAATAAATAAAATCCATGTCACGATTGACGTTAATACCCAATACGATCCTCATCAATGGAAAACAGTTGCGAGTACCGGGACCTATTTTGCAGGCCGGGCGGTTCTCGCTGCCGCGGATGATGCGATTTCACAACTTCGCAGAATCGCCGCTATCGTCCTCAAATGTTCCGAGGATGATTTAGAAGTTGCGGGTGGTAAAGTATGTCTAAAAGACAGCCCCGATCTCTGGGTCGATATAAAGGACATTGCGCTGGGTTATAAATACCCGAATGGCAATTCGATTGAAGGTGAAGTTATCGGGCGTGGCTCGTATATTGTCAAACATTTAACGCCGCTTAATCCCGAAACCGGATTTGGTAAACCAGGTCCCCAATGGGCGGTTGGTGCCCAAGCCGTGGAGGTCGAGTATGATCCTCGGGATCACACCTATCGGATTATGAAGGCGGCTACTGTACTCGATGCGGGCAAGTGATTAACCCCCAAGCAGCTATCGGACAAATGAGGGGTGGAATGTATATGGGGTTAAGTTTCGCCTGCAGCGAAACCCTCTCGTTTAGCGAAGATGGGATGGTACTGAACCCACAACTGCGCACCTATAAAATGTTGAGATTCGGCGAACAGCCCCAATATAAAGTCGATTTTGTGGAAACTCCTTTTAAGGAAGGACCTTACGGGGCAAGGGGGATTGGAGAATACGGGGTCATCGGGATGCCAGCGGCGCTTGCGAATAGTCTTTCTGTGGCTGCCCAAACGGAATTAACTCATCTACCGCTGCTCCCGGAATTGATTTGGGAAAGCCTGAAGGGGGAACATCCATGATTCCGTTCGATTTCGAATATTACAATCCGACTTCTGTTAACGAGGCCCTTCAGACATTCTTGGATCTCCAAGCAAATAACAAGCGAACGCTATATTTCGCAGGTGGCACGGAATTCATCAGCAGGCAAGGTTAGGACAAATTGCCGCCGATGCCGTAATTGACCTAAAAGGGATCCCCGAATGCAATGAACTGGAAACTCGACCGATGAATTTATTGTGCAATTCCTGGTCGCTGAACATGATGCTGGACTTCCGTTCATCAGCTTGAAAAAGACAAGATTTTCGAAAGTTGACTACCCCCTGGTCTCTCTCGCGGCCATCCACAAAGAAAATCAAATTCGAATCGCACTTAGCGGTGTGTGTGGATATCCCTTTCGTTCGAAGCCAATGGAGGAAGGGTTGATCGATTCGGCGCTATCGATTAAAACAAGGGTTGAACATGCGCTTCGTTATTTGCCCGGCCCGATTGTGAGTGATTTCCATGGATCAAGCAAATATAGGATGTTCGTTAGACATATGTACAAAATCCTAATTTTGTGAATATAAACTTGGAGATTTAGATGTTAGATAGCGGTCATAAGACATAGATGAGTATATAATTCGATCTATGATTATGTAATCCAGTGATTATCCCTCTTTCGTTCTTCAAATCAAAGTGCTGGGAAGCTTTGTCATCCTAATCGGTCTATTTCTTACCTTTTTTAGGGAATGGAGATATTCGATCCTATTTACTTATCTAACACATTTCTTTCAGACCTCTTTCATTGAAAGTCTCCAACGTAAGTGTAGTACAGTAGGAGATTCTCACTCGTGGTCGTTATGAGATACGACAGACATTCATCAGCATTTTCCACCCAGTTATTAGGCAGTGTCGCGGCAATATTCACATCCTCGAATCGCTCACGGTATCGCTCGATTGCCGCAAAATGCTCCCTCATGGATGGGTACCGACTACCGGTTGGTGCAGGAAGATGAAGGTGGGGAAATACTTCGCAAAAGAGACCCGTCGCACGCGCATCATCCTCAATTGATGACAACGGTGTGCCAGGGTCGGCACCTTCTAACAGGGCCACGCCCCATTCATCGTCTGCATCTAGGACATGAATCGCCCCCCGGCCCTCATAACCACAAGGAAGCAGTTGCCGCATACGCGGAGGCTATTCGCCTTAACTTTCCAGAACGTCCTTTGTTTGTGATTACTGGGGACCGCGTATCGGTTCAAAAGCGGAAAGCGATCGTGAAAGAGCTCCAGAAGCATCCGGACGCCATTCTCTTGTCCACGCAGCAGAGTCTGAGCAGTAGCATGAATATAGGGTTCATCGACAAAGTCATTATCGCTGAGCTCAGTTGGAACGATGCCTCGATGTCCCAGTATTACTTCCGCTTTATTCGCTTTAACAGCGAAAATGACAAGGAAGTTCATTTCGTCACCTATGAATCGAGCATCGAGAGCAATCTCCTAGGCCTCATCCTTGCCAAAGAGCGTCTGAATCTGTTTATGAAGAATCAGGAGCTTGATGATGAAGAACTGTACGACAAATATGGCGTGCATTTTAATCTCCTCGACCAGCTCATGGTTAAAGAGAGAGATAAGGACGGCAATGTTTCGATCCGCTGGGGAAAGCAAATGATCGTCTAATGGCTGTATTCGCGAATTTATCTGTACTTTTCTCAACTTGTGTTGAGTTGGGGATGGTGCGTTTTTATTGTTGAACAATGGACGTCACAGGTATGGTATAATTAGATGTGAGGTTGATATCAATGAGTAGACATGAAATCGAGATTGAAATTGACGAATTAACCCCTTGTTTAATCCATCGGGAATCTGGGGAATATTATAAGACAGTCGTCGAACCATTAAGCAAGTCGGATTTACCGATGCTAACAAAAAGGCATGGTTGGGGTAACTTCGATTGGAGCATAGAACATGCTGCCCCCAATCGTCATGTCTACAAACTTAGGGTTGAAGGATCAGACGTAATCCAAGGACTGATAAGTTTTGAAATCACCCAAGGGTATGTCGATGTCTTTCTAGTGGAAAGCGCCCCGTGGAATATTGGGGCTGTCACAAAAGAGTTTGTTGGTGTAGGCGCTCATTTATTCGCGATCGCTTGCAAGCATAGTTTTGAGCTGGGATTTGATGGTGTCATTGCATTCACGTCAAAAACCAACTTGATAAGCCATTACGAAGACACTTTAGGCGCCATTAGAATCGGCGGTCATTTAATGACTATTGAGACAAGTGCAGCATATAAACTTGTTGAGCGTTATTTTGGAAAGGGTGAAGCCAAATGAGCAAAGAGATTATGGATGCTTTTGAGAAAATGGCTGATTTGGGGAATGGTGTTCTTGCAATCCCTCCTCATAACGAGAAAGAACGTAAAGAACGTGATCGTCTTATGCAGGAGTATTTGCGTAACCGCACTACTGAAAAAAAGGAGTCACTTCATAAGTAGACTTAACACCGGTCAAATTCAACCGATTATTGGGAAACCGAAAAACGTGAAAAAGCGAGCCCCCGTTGTCTTGGGGGCTCGCTTATTTTGTTATTTTGATGGATCCGGCTTAATACGCTGTGAACATTGACCATTTCGAGAACGACGGTAGATGGCATGATATAGCGGCAATAGGCTTTTCAATCAGGAATCGGTTTATAGCTCTTCGCTTCCGTTTGATATGTACTGGGGAGACCCTTGGGAGAGACTGATTAAAAAGAGCATTTCACAGAAATGCTCTTTTCTGGTTTCTCGAGATTGCCAACCGTGTTTCTTGAGCTAAAACAACTACTGATATACAGGGGATGTCCGTAATGGGTTTGTTTCTCGAAAATGAAAGTGTTGGCTAAAATTAAAATACAGAGAACTCTTTTGGAAGATGTGTGAATGAGGGGGTTAAGGAGGTGTTCGATCGGGGCTAATAGCGTTGCTCTGATTTAATGAACGTTCGAGAGAGACAGGACTTCTATATACCTAAAAAAATCGTAGTTCCTATGCTAGCAGGGTATTCATCCCAAATTACTGGTGAAAGGTATCCTGCAATAACTCTAAAGGTAGGCGAAACCATTGAGATTTACTTTTCTAAAAACCGCGATTTTAGCAGTAGCCATATTAGCCATCACAGGAGTTCAAAATGTATTGGCGGATGGCTGGAATCTATCAATGTCAATTACAGATAAGCAAGCGGAGACACTTGCAGGATCCTTTCATAGTCATGTAAAACCTGGAACCGCGCAAACGTATACCGTTACTGTAAAGAATTCTGATCCCCCAAAAAGCATCAACCTTTTATCTGTACCCTACGGATGTGATCCCCGCATTAAATGGGGGCATTGGTTTTAAATACTACGGGGAAGTGGGTTGATGTCCAGCCTTAAAAAGTAACCCTTAAGCCCAACGAATCTAGAAATATCACCTTCCAAGTAAAAATACCGGAGAACGTAAAATACGGACAATATATTTCCTACTTCGCTTTGCAGGAGTTCAAAGGCGATGCAATTGTTCAGGATGTCGGAAATTCGTCTCTATCGACGGATATCACTACTAAAATCGGGATCCAGATTATTTCAGACTACAAATCTGTTTTTAGCTAAAAGTGTCTTATCTTTTTCCAGACTTGATCATCAGTATTTAGCCAATGGTTTACTAAGACTGTCTGGCTTTGTGAAAAATGATGATGGAACAATTCTTGCTAGGCCTGACGTTAATATCGAGGTATTCGATCAGGATAAAAACGAACGAGTTTTTGGCAGCTCGATGAAAATGGGTTCTGTCTATGGCTCAACCGAAGCAGAAGGAGAATTCTTGATAACAGATAAGTTTTTGCCCGCAGGTAATTATAAAGTGCTCCTTAAAGGGCAGTGGAACGACCGGGTCTTCTCCAAGACACTCTACTTTAACTTGGATAAGTCGGATGTCAATAAGGCACAGCAGTCACTGCCCGATCAAAGCATGGTTACCGTCGTCAATCAAAACAGTACTTGGCCGATCTTTGTGATTTATATTTTGGCTATAGTCATTATTTTTCTTCTGATCCTAATTGTCTTCAAGCGGCGATCTAAAAAGAAAGACACTGAAAGGGGTGGTCGTCATGTGAAAAAGAATAGTGGAAAGATGACATTAAATTAAAAGCGTAAATAAAAGGGAGGATTTCGAATTATGAAGAAAATGAGTTCGCTTCTGTGCGGTGTAGCATTATTGTTTTCAGTCCCTTTGGCAGCGTCTGCAGGTCCGGTGGATGTTCAGACTCCAGAAAGCCAGTTTAGCTTGGTCGGAGGTGAGTTGAAGTTTAATGCCCGGTCGTATTTGATACAAAGCAAATCAACAGCAAGGATTGGAAAGGAAGCACGGTGTCAACAGATATCGGAGTTACGGATGACTCTGGCCGAGCTGCTGGTTGGACACTTACAGTATCAGGTGGGGATTTTGAAAGTCCTGAGCTACCTGATCCAACATCCGGTGGAAAAGGGACGTATGTGTTATCCTATCCGGTATCCAGTGTTGAAGTTCGGATAGGAAACGTGTACGTGAACAGTGGACAAGACATTGACCCAGTCCACGGTCTGTTTGCCAGGGACTCTTCTTATCTACTTCTCCGCAAACGATTTTTAATGCTGATCCTGGTTATGGAATGGGGGACCCTACATTTGCTCTTACGGCTCCTAAAACTGTGACAGTATCCAAATCTCAGGGAGAGGGGTCATCATATCAGGTAGGGGATACAGTGGGGGCAGTGGCCACTACATATAAAAACAGATTGACTTACACCCTTAGCACTGGAATTTAATCCTTATAATGACTGTCTATCTGGTTATTATTGTCGTATTGATCGGCACAAAAGGAAGTCCTGGTCTGCCGCTGTTTTTACTGAGCAACCTTACAATATCAAGAACTAGAATTAACATGTATAATATTTATGAATTAAGTCTTGCTTTGAAAGAGAAATAGGCATAAATCCCGAGGGAGGTACGAACAGGTCATTATTAAAAGTATTGTAGTTTGAAAATCTATCTTAGACTATAGCAGTAAAGATTTCGAGCAGCTTATGATCGAAGTCGTGATATCCTGCAGCAATCGCCGGTTGATGAAGAGGTGCTAGATAGTAAATGAATATAGGTGACTGGGTAATTGTTCAAATCGGTCTACCGGGAAATCCTTATGGTGGATATGCCGGCAGAGTGGTGGCGATCTACTGCCATCATGCCAAAATCCAATTCGTTTTACGTCCAACGGGGTTCCTAGATCAATCATTTGAGCGGTGGATTCCTCTCTGGGACATTCGGTTGGTTACTACAAAGGAGTATTTTACTTGGCTGAGGTATGCATCATCAGTTCAAGGAGCTTAAAATACATAAAGTCTAGTAACATCAGCATTACAAGGAATTAAAAGGCCAAGAGATGATATCTTCGGCCTTTTTGTTTTATTACGATATATCGATGATTGAGGGCAACGGAATATCGGCAACCTGGAGGGAGCTTTTTCAGATGCGGGCATTAATAAAGTATGGGGAAAGTACCGGGAATAAGGAAACCGAGCAGGAGGGTCAAAACATAATTATGCTACTGAGGGTTACGCCGGACTCATGACTCATATCAACTAATTCGAATCCTCACACAGACCCATGGAGTGGGGACTCTGGACTCTTTCTGTTTTATTTCTTGATTCAGTCGATGCTTGATATAACTGAGGTAACACGAATTTTCTGTACGGATGCAAGAAGGGTGGGACTGGAATTGTCAGAGGACATTGATAAGGTATTCACGAACGATAGTAAATCAAAGAAGAGAACCGCAAACGGCTCTTTTGGCAGGGTTAGGGATTTGAGCTGGGAGATATAATAAATTTGATCCATCAAATATCATGAAAGACCTTAGTTTGAAGAACTACAGGGAGGAGTGGAATTATTATGACGCGAGTGGCCAACTCTCAACCGACGAATAAGCGATACATGAACGGTGTAATCGAAGCTTTTCAAAGAAAACAAGGATCGAACTGAATCATGCAAAAAGTCAATTCCTGCGATACTATCGACCTGTAAAACGGAATTGGAATTTGAACCCGACGTCGAAGAATTTGCCGATAAAATCATTAATATCAACCGTATCGTAAAGCATACTCGAAATAATGAAGGCAGCCCCCCTCAATTCAGTGGAAAAGGAACAATTAAACAGAAGTTAAGTTTTCGGCTGCGATAAAACTTGGTCAATCCTCAGAATCTGTTCATGCCCTGGTAAACACAGCAACAGGGAAGAAGTTGAAACACGCTATATTAGTGCATCGCTAATGAATTTAGAAATCAGAGGTAGTCCGTGACGATAAAGTTCTGGACTACCTCTGTGTTGTTTTTAATGTGCAAATTGTAATGGACCGCTGTTATCGAAAAGCAGTTTGACCAGTAGGTTGTCTCGATTAATTCTGATATGGTTTGCATAAATTTCCGTTCTAAGCTGCAAACCATTTGAATCTGAGTTGAGGGATTGGTATGGATCATAAATCGGCTGTCTAGTTCAATATCCGACGTTTCGACGGCAGGACGTTACCTTCTCCTCTCCGGTAAATACGGTGGAATTGGCACATTTATGGTTGATACCGGTATCTCCAGACACTTTCCAATTTGAATATCGTATGGTGAAGTTAATCGGTTTGCTTTCTGCAAATCATCAACAGAAATGCAGTATTTATTGGCCAACGATTGTAAAGTATCCTCAGCAGTAACGATATGCTGAGATCGCATTTTTTCAATTTTGCATGCTGATTGCTTAAATGAAGGCTGCTTGGATAATGGGTCCGTAAAGTCAGCCGTTAACTCATTCGCCGCTTCCCGTCCTTCCCAGCTGCCAAAGTGAAACGGAACAAATACTAATCCTTTTTGTGCTACATTTCCAATTCTTGCAGGGACCTCAATCCATCCGCGTGGTGAGGAGATACGCACAAGTTCTCCAGGTACAAGGGATAGTAACTGCGCATCTACCTCATTAATTTCCACATACCCCCGGGGAGCAGCAATATGCAAAAAGGGCGAGCGTGCAGTCTTTGTCCTTGTGTGCCAGTGCCAAACAAGCCGTCCTGTTGTCAGCCACATTGGATACTTTTCCGTAGGCGACTCAGCCGGAGGTAAATAGGTGATTGGATACAGGATTGCCCGGCCATTGGGATTTTTCTTTTCATATTCCTTTTTTGTTAAAGGCCGTCCTGTGAATTGATGTTTAGTGAAGCTTTGGGTGTATTCCGTTTCTGTAGGAAATTTAAAATCCGTATATAGTCTGGTTGTACCTTCAGGATGCTCATCATTGACCGGCCAGCGGAGGCCGTTGCACCTTTCTAATTTCTCGTAAGTAATCCCGGTCATATCACAAGGCCGGCCCTGCGAGACCTTCTTCCACTCTTCAAAGCATTCTTCTGTGGTTTTGTAAGCAATTAACGGATGTCCATCACGGTCCTTCAGGCCCATACGGTTTGCAAAATCCAACAATATTTCGAAATCCGTTCTTATGCCTCCAGGAGGGTTGACGGCTTTTCTTAATAAATTGATTGTTCGATCCGCATTCTCCATGACCCCCTCTTTCTCTCCCCATAAAGCTGCTGGAAGTAAAACATCCGCGACAGTTGCCGTCTCCGTTAAAAAAGGATCCTGTACCACAACGAATGTTTTTTCAAACGCTGCTCTGGCTCGGCGCCTGTTTGGTAGAGAAACCATAGGGTTGGTACCAATATTCCAAAAGAAGCCGATTCTGCCCATTTCCATCAAATCAATCTGTTCCTCAATCCCTTTTTCCGGTCCAACCGGAAGTTTCGCTTCATCGACATTCCATAGCCTTGCGATCTCTTTTATATGGGATGGATTGGCTGGATTTCGATGAGCCGGAAATGTCCCCACTCCGCCAACTGTCCGGTTGGCAGACGAACTGGGTTGTCCTGCCATATGGAATGGCCCGCAGCCTGGCTTGCCAATTAAACCTCTAATCAAATGCATGTTGTTGATGGCAACACAAGCTGTTGTTGCATCGGCGCTTTGGTAGACTCCTTGCAGCGTGGTGGTCACAAGAGATGGCGTTTTCCCTAATCTATGTGCTGCATTGAGGAGTATGTCCACCGGGATCCCTGTTGTCATCGACGTCTTCTCCGGTGTCCAATTATTTGTGGATTCTTTCATTTCTTGAAACCCAACTGTATGCTTTTCAATAAAGATTTTGTCAACCCAGCCATTTTTTAGAATCACATCCGTTCAAATAGAACGGTGCCTGTTTCCGCTACATTATGTCCAAACAACATCAGCGTGTCAGTTTCATCAATGTCATCAAAGGAGGTTGGACTGCCGTCCGCGCCAAATGATTGAAGAAAGCACAATTCGGTAGTAGCTGTACAAAGCCGGGTATTTGCATCAAGCAAATGAGTATGCAGGCCGGCCCTGCCAATTTTTGCGATGGTGTAGTAGTCCTCTAATAAAGCTTGTCCGGTGGAATAAATGGCGATACTAATGAAATCTTATGTTAAGAGAAACGAAAGGGCGATTTCTTCATTCTGCAGAAATTATCATGTGGGAGTAAACTTTGATATGAATACCAACCAGTTTACGGTTACTGATGGTAAGATCGCATCATTATTCATAACATATTTATTTTCAAATAGAATGGCTCAAAATATCGAAGGTGAACTTGTTTATTATAAAACATTTGGGAAATTACAAAAGGCAGCTGCGGTTATTAAGTAGAGAACAATTGCAACAATATACTGGGGGGTGTCCAAGGTATACTTCATATTTTATTTCTTTTACTTGTTTGGAGCTCAGTTTCCACTGTTTTTGTTATTGATAATAAGAAATATAAATAATAACAGTAGTAATATGTTCATGTATATGTTTATAACTTCGATGATCGTACTTATTATTTTACTAGCTTTTGCAAGGATCCGAATTGCAGTTAATAACAAGCCAAAATCAAGTATAGTTATAAATTCAGAAAATTTAGCCAACGCAAAGGAGCAGCGCGGGCTTATTGTGTTTTACACAAGCAGCAACTTGTTGCAGCATATCATGATTATTTGACGGAACAAGGGATTACACCACAGAAATCATTCTTGGTTCAATTTTAGAAAAGACCACCATTTACCGGATGGCCTTTGACTTTCATTTACAAATGGTCTTTTAAGGCCTATTCTACTTGTATTTTGCCGGATTCATCTACCCAAAATACTTGAAATGGCATGGACTTTTTCAGCCATTTAATTCGGGGTATCAAGTTTTTGTAAGTAGTAAAACCAACAGGTAAAGCAATGCCTAGCTGAGCCTCAGGATTTTCGTCGTGGTAGAGGAGGAGATCAAAGATTGCATTTGAAAACCAGTGACGAGCCTGATTATGCTGGCTTTTTTGTGGGTAGCCCTTTACACTTATCTATAGTTCGCTACCACTTTTTGAAGCAATGATATCTTTTCCTGATGAACGGGATATTGTATCCGCAACACTGTGAATTGTGTATCCATTTAATACAAGGTACCTTACAACTTTACTTTGCACATTGCCTTCCCAGTACCACGGGGTGTTTTCGCTGTTTAGTTTTACTGACCGCAGTGAGTCCAGTTTTTCGCCAGATGTTTTTACTTCGTTGAGGAATTGATTTATTATTTTGGATTTATGGCAATGCTCGCATATTCCCTCATATCGTTTGATTATTGAAGCTTTGCTAAGAGAGCGGCAAATAGAGTAAACTGTTTGTCTTGGCTTAACATTAGCAGAGTTTGATAAGCAATCATCACATAACGTTGCATGTGTTATTGAAGAAAGTATTTTATCTTTATTGGACATTGACATTTAAAACCTCCTAGATCAAGATCATCTCATTGAAAATATTATAATTCAAAATATCACTGAGTTTCATAATTCACTTGGGGTTTACATCTAAGATTCTCCGAAACTAATATTGACTGATGATAAAAATGTAAATAAAAATGGATGGAGGACAAATATGGTGAATTTTGATCGGGCGAAAGCTTCAGTGGGTTTATCTAATTTTGTTTTATACTACGAGGATTATCGTAAATATTTTGAACAGCCTACTGCTTCGAACAAGGCAACTTGACCAGAAGTTATTGATTTCAAATCCAAAAGCGTCGTCAATTGGTGCACAGGTACCAGAATAAACTACACAACTATCATTTTCTCTAATAAGTGGGAAAAGGAGATGCTAAAAGCAGCTATTAACTCAAGTCATCCGAGCGTGACTGCAGCCATAAAGACTAAAGCGAAGGAGCTATTGAAAAACCTTTAATCTATATAGATTAATTAGTAAGTTTTGACTGATCAGAGTAATCTTCACTCCCCAAAAGGGTAGTAGAAAAAGTGGGTCCGCCCGCAATTATTGTATAATTACATATATGAATAACTGGAGAAAGGGGGAGGACCGTGGCAAGAACGAAGGCTTTGATACGAATGAGATCCTTCATAAGGCTATCAACATCTTTGGGAATCGCGGCTATGAAGGCACCTGGTTACCGGATTTAATCACTGGACTGGGCATTGCCCGTCAAAGTACATACGATACGTATGGAACGAAGTGGGAGTTGTTTTTCGCAGCAGTCAAGCACTATATGGATCAGAGAATCAGGAGCTGAGGAAGCATTGTGAAGGGCCTGGAACGGTGGTTGACAAGGTGGAGCTTGTCTTCACTACCATCATTAAGGTCCTAATGGACCCCGAACAGCGCCTGCAATGCTTCATTATTAGCAGCGCATCGAGCAGGCCCCTCATCATGAGGAGCTGGCTGCTTATTTGCAGGCGAATACCGAACTGTCGGAGCAGATCTTTTACACGATGCTGGAACATGCGGTGACAGGAGGGGAAATAAGCACCGAGGTGAACATCTGAGACCTTGCCCGTTTCCTCGTTCACGAGCGGATCGCTCTGATAACGTCAGCCAAGCTCGGAATGGATGAGCCGAAGCTGCTTGGCATCATGCAAATGGTACTGTCCGTCTTCCGGACGATGCAAGGCAGCTAAGCGGTGCTTTTTGGTTATCCGTTGAAAACCATGTCTTGTTCAGCGAAATGAATTGTTCAAGGGAACGCGGCTCTCGCCCGTTACACGAAGTAACGTGTCCGTAACGTGATCCTCCATTCCTTTGAGGCGGATGCCGACATCCATACCGGCCAGGTATTTGGCATAGCTTTCCGGCAAGCCGGAGGCCTTATGCCGCTCTGTAAGTTGCTCTGGTGTGATATGGATATGCTTGGCGTCCAGGCCGGTAACGCTGCGAATGACTTGGGCCACATCGCCATAAGTGAGGGATTCCGGGCAAGTAATGATAAGCTCCCATTATAGGATTCCTTGTCGGTTAGGTAAACTGAACTTTCAATTGCCCATAGTTCTTGAAACTTATAATCTGAACATGCATTGTAACCAATCGTAAAGGTGCGATAAGATGTTAGTTGTTAAATCTATAAGGGATTTTCCTCTTCAGGAGAGGCGGTATGTCGTAATAATACGGACGTACTGGATGAACTTATGAAAAGTGGAGTCCGTATTCAGTGATCAGAACAATCAGAAACGGTTGAATAAACTTGTTATCAACATTCAGTTATTCTTGAGCTAAAGCGTTCAAGGCTAATGGATATGTGTCTGAATGAAAAAATAGACAGGGCTACCTACGAGCTGAAGTTCGAAGGACTGGAGACTTCGCTTACTGAATCACTTGAACAAAAGGAGCCGTTAGAGCAATCTGCACAAGAAGAAATCGACATGGGAAAACGGCTTAAACGTTTCCGCAAAGTGTTCAAACGAATGAAATTTTATTCTCATTTGACCGTAACGTATTTGAAAGCATTTTCGATAAAGTGATATTGGGGATTACTCCGGTTCTGAGAACCCGAATCCGTACAAGTTGACCTTTGTATATAAAACAGGTTTTCAAAACACTGTCCAAGGCAAGGCTTGTAAGCATAACAAGTCCTTGAATAATGAAAGGGGGAATTTGCATTCCTTTTCCGAGCACAGTGCTCAAGGACCATTATAACTGAGACGAATTGGCGGAAGCAGCAAGAGGGGCAGCTCTTTTTTTGCATATCTGATGGTTGTGAAGGAAAGTCGGTCATATGAGATTACTCACTTGGGATTATTCTTTAACGAGTGGGCTTTTGCCCATTTTTCTTCCCTGTAACTGGGTAGATGCATAGGATACATGGTCAATAAGAAAATCACTGAGAGGAGTATGAGTATGTACCCTAATTCATACTATCAGCATCAATGGCGAAATCCAATGCAATACTACTGGTATAACTATGAGAATCCGTACGATTTCAACCGGAGCAACGTTAATAATAATCCACACGAAACCATCCCATTACAAGACTACGGAACCAGTCCATTAGTCGTGAATATTGACCAAGCCAGCAAACAAAACACCAATTACCGCACCGCTTTATGGACAGGAAAGCATTTACAAGTAACCTTGATGAGTATTAATGTTGGTGAAGACATCGGTTTGGAAGTCCATCCGACAACGGATCAGTTTATTCGAATTGAAGAAGGTCAGGGCCTTGTTCAAATGGGTGATAGCAGAGATAACCTGGATTTTCAGGCTATGGCGTTCGATGACTATGCCATTATGATACCTGCAGGAAAATGGCACAATATAACCAATACAGGTCATTCCCCCCTTAAAATTTACTCGATCTACGCCCCGCCGGAGCATCCGTTTGGTACAATCCACGAAACGAAAGCAGTAGCCCAAGAGGAGGAAGGTTAAGTAAAGAAAGGTGCACTAAGGAAGCATTTGCGCCCTTTAGAAAGAGCTCCACGGGCTTTGCTATTGTCGGTTGCTGGGCAGGAAGAAGGTCTTGGAGCAAGCGTTGATGACCGCTGTCTGCCAGAACGTAAAGAAGATCGCCAACCACCTGGCCATTAGGCTGGTTAGGGCGATCTTCTTGTTTTCGTCTACCTTTTTCACTGCTCCTATTTCCTTAAACAAGCAAAACCTGATAACCAAGGATTTGCCGACAGTCTGAACGCAGTTGCCTAAACTGCACTGCGGTTTTGAATCTCGTATAGTTACATCCCCACTGCGCAAAACGTACCAGGTGGTTCCGTTCATGTTGTCCTTCGTTCGGATTGACTCCAACTGGATTAAACATCATCTACACAAGCCGTAATCGAGGGTGGCACTTTCCGTGGCGAATATACAGAAGTGATGATGCATGTTAAGGAGGAATGAGTCATTATCAGTCAACTTGGTTTTGTATACATGGGTAGGTGTCTAAAGGTTTCAATAGAGCTATTGGGCAGCACTTACTTGGTCGGCGCGAGCTGATTGTAAGCTGTTGCAGGAACAAAGCAGCCTGACGCACAACTTTTTGGCAGGCTGGTAGTGGAGCGTAGTGATACATAATAAAGTCTGATAGTTGAACTCCTAACGGAGAACAAGAACTCAATAAGCCTCCAATTTTTTGCGTTTTGAGGGTTATACCAATTATACCGATATAACTGCGTTTTCAGATCATCTTGAATGCGCTGAAGATTAACTCACAATTGAAGACGTTGTTGGAATCACTTAGCTAGTATCTGCGAAGGACACCCGATCGGGTGTCCTTCATTTCGCTATATGGATGTTACGAAGAACCGTAACCTAAATAAGGCGAAATATTTGTATAGCGTAATGGGGGAGTCTTCACCCAATAGAGAAAATGGGTCATGGCGTTGGGGCATTACTTGACGCTGTAGACCCATTTTTTTGTTCTGTCCGCTAGCGAATTTGACAAGAGCCTAGTGTTAAAGTTTTCTTTGCATTTCATCTACGGGCTCATCCATTATGCTATATTTTAGCTAAATGTGTCATTAGAAAAGCGGTGGATGGGTTGTGAGCCCATGAACAGAACAGCAAAAAGGATCACCGCGATTTTCCTCATCATGCTAATGGTGATGGGGGGATACCAGAGGAATGAGAGGCAGCGTTTGCAGCGCCGGACGAAACAATCGCCGCGTGGGCGGAACCGTATATTAATCAGTTCATTGCGCAAGGCTTCCTGCAAGGGGACGAAGGCGGTCGGATCAGGCCGATGGATCCGATTACGTGGGCGGAATTCGCGACGCTGCTTGTCCGATATTTACGGGTTATGGAGACGGTACGTTTCGCCCGAACATGCCGATCAGTCGCGAAGAAGCCGCTGCGATCAATCAGCCGTCTGCGGAAACTGCCAGGCAATGTGACGGCTGCGAACACGTTCAGGAACCAAGCGATATCGCGTCGCGGTCGATTACTATGCTTATTCTATAAATAAATAAGTGCAGGATAGGAGTAAATGCTAATGCTGAAGAAGATAATTGATAATCAGCTCCCTACTACATTAGAACTAGACATCCAGGATATTGGAATTCAGCTTGGGCTTGATTTAGATCGTTTACTTGCATTTGTATTTGAGAAACGTCATAAGAAAAAATAGCCCCGCTGATACGGGGCACTGCTGCTAGGCTACGTACGGTGCGCCGGTAATCGTCTCGTATTCTGCCGGCGTGATCTTACCGAATTGCACGTATTTCTTGAGCTGCTCTTTTGTGGCTCATCCTTTTTCGTAAAGTGACGTTCTTATCAGGGGGATATACTATAGAAAACATCAAAATCAACGAATAGCCAGCCTGTCTGCCCCCGATTCTATCGGGGGCTTTCCTTTGTTTGCGAACATCTGAAAAGAGTTAAGTGTTATAATCTTTTTCAATGGGTAATGTTAGCCCGCTTTTGTTAGGATAAGCGCCATATTACCTTTACCTAAATCCTGCGCGTCTAAAGTCGTCATCTCGATGTACCGATATACAAATCTAGGTGGAGAATTTCTAGAATGTAATATCAGTGCCACTGGTCCGTGAGTATCTCAAAGCGCTGCGACGCCGGGGACGCGCGCGAGACGAACGCTTTTATATATCGCAACTTAGATGAAGGTCGGCTTCAGCATGAGGGGGAATCTCCGATTCGGCTCTCGCACAATCTTGCTTCGTATCGTTGTTGCGATTGTCATTGGTCTGATCGCTAGCTATGTGGTGGTCTCCGTACCAGACGCCCCTAGAATCGAAAATAAGGAAGGCGTGCTGGATTTAACGCAGGTTAATGTCACTCAGAATCCGATAAAGCTGCAAGGAGAGTGGACGTTCTACTGGCAAGAGCTGCTGTCGCCCGAGGAAATTCGGATTCGCGAGGCACAGAATGGAGATCATGACCGCTGGATTCGCATCCCAAGCTCCTGGCTAGGCGCTTGGCTCGATGGCCAGCGGTTGAGCGGTACAGGCTATGCCACATTCCGGCTGGACATCCAACTGAGTGAACAGGATCGGAATGCGCGGCTTGCGTTGCGACTGCCTACGATATTTCATGCGTATAAATTGTGGGTGAACGGCGAGTTGCTGGCAGAAGTCGGCGTGGTTGGTCAGGACAAGCGCAGCGTGACACCGCAGCTGGCAACGAAGCTGGTGTTCTTCCAGCCCAAGAGTGATCGCGTGGAGCTGGTGATTCAGGTTGCCAACTTCCACCATCACCGCGGCGGTATCACCAAGAATATCGAATTGGGCGGCAGCGATGGATTAGCGGTCAGGACAAATCTGAAAATCGCCGCGGAAATGTTCATCACCGCAAGCCTTCTGGTGATTGGCGTGTATCACTTGCTGTTGTTCGGACTGCGACGCAAAGACAGAGCGCCATTGTATTTTGGCCTGTTCACCTTGTTGTTCGGTATCCGATCCTTGCTGGTCGGCGAGCACTTGATTACCCAATTGTGGCCGGACTTTCCGTGGGGGTTGCAGTTCAAGATCGAGTACCTGATTCTTTGCAGCAGCGGATATATCATCACCAAATACTTCGACTGCATCTTCCCGAATTATGTGTCGCGTTGGTTTCATTTGGGCACGCGGATCGTCACCGGCGCGTTCTGCATCGTTGTTGCGGCGACCCCCGCCACCTTCTATACCACAATGTTGCCGATCATCGGCGTGATGGTTGTTCTGCATATGGTTTATCTGATGGTTGGGCTGGTCTATGCGGCCGTGAAGCGTATGGAGGGAGCGCTCACCTTCCTGCTGGTGTCCGTGTTTGCTTTGGTTACGGTCATCAATGACTTTCTGTACTATAACGAATGGTCGCCAATCGCCAATACGTCTCCGCTCGGTCTGTTGGTGTTTACAATCGCGCAGATGATTCTGATTTCTTCGAAATTTACAAGGGCGGCATCGAACGAGGAGCGGATTGCACGCGAGCTGCAGGACACGAACAACAAACTGACCGAAATGAATATGAACTTGGAACGGACCGTGCAGGAACGCACGCAGGCGTTGTCCGCAGCGCATGATGATCTCCGTACGTCGTATGAGCAGCTGCTTCACTCCGAGCAAGGGAGGAAGAAGCTCCTTGCCTATATTACGCACGATCTGCGATTGCCGCTGTCTAACATGCTTGGCTATGTCGAGGCTGTGCAGGCGGTGACGGCTTTGGCATTAAGTCAGAATTAGCAGAATAATGCTATGAGAAGGCCTTGTCACCTTGTCCCGACAACATGTTAATCCATGTTGTTGGAACCCACAGTTTGAATCCAAATCTTATAATACAACCCGATCCTCCAAATTCCTCCATAAATGATGTGCCTCCCTGGCGATATGCTCCAACAGATCTGGTGGTGAAGTTGTAACGGCAGCGCATTGTTTGATCAGTTCGTCTAGTTCCAATTTAAATGCTTCAAGGGCTTTAGTTTCTTTAATAACCATTTGGCTGAATCCATCTAAAGCCGGTAATACCTCTTTACGTGGAGGGCGTATCATTGTTCTGAGTGCATTGGCTTGAAGGAATAAGTTTTCGAATTTTTTTGTCATGTTTCTCACTTGATCATGAAGCTCATAATTTGATGTGTCTAAATAATGCGTTATATAGCTTAGGTGATCTGCCATTTGCCTCAACCAGAAATAGTTTTCATGGATTATTGCGTCTGCTGGCGAAACCCTCCCACCAG
Organism: Paenibacillus oralis; assembly: GCF_003863965.1. GTDB lineage: Bacteria > Bacillota > Bacilli > Paenibacillales > Paenibacillaceae > Fontibacillus > Fontibacillus oralis. Next base: position 1,758,133 of record NZ_RRCN01000001.1, on the reverse strand, counting down.
TTTGTATTAATTTAAACACCGATACTGTCTCTTCTGCTTCCCGTATCATGTGATCGAGAAGGGATTGTGGGGTAGAAATAATGGTTTCACAGCGTAAAGATTTATCCAGTGTATAGACGAGTAGACCATGGAATTCATTTGTTGCATGCTGCGCTTCATTAATCAAAGCCCCGGGGTCTACTGTTTTTGATTTTGTTTTCTCAAAGATGGTTCCGAGACGCTGAATCATATGCTGATTCGCACGGGCTAGTTCCATTTCATGATGGCTTATTTCTCTGTCAAAAAATCGACCGTGATCATAATTATTTTGGACCCAAAACGCTATTATCCCATAGATATCTCTTTCATAATCATCCGTATAGGGCATGCTCTCACCTCGTTTCGTGTTTATATTTCGGAAAATACCTCTTTAACAATAAATTTATGGGCATTAACTTGTCTGTATTCCTACCCATCTGATCATAAAGAAACCATCGACCTGTTTTAGATCGATGGTTTTCGGCTGTTAATTTAGCATTTCAAATGAATTTGAAATGCTTGCAGGCATAACTTTACCCCAGAGATTAGTGACGTAACAACTTTGGGGAACAGCTTTTGTCTCAGATATCTAATAATATGGGATAAGAACAATTTCATTAGAGATGTCACCTTTCAAATCCACCCTAAAGAATCAACGTTCACGTTTATTACCCGATTGTAAATGCATATTTTTTATCGTTAACAAATTTCCATATTCCCAATTCCTTAAAAAGGGGCGAATATCCGCCGAGAAATACACTAAATATCTTGCTGGCCATCTCACATCTCTCGAATAGTTGTATCCATGAGTTCGTTCTCTACCCGGATAGGTTCCGTTAATGGTGAATCCACTTTTTGGCTTCTTTTTGTATAGCTTCTGAGTTATTCGTTTCCCAAACGACCCTCCCATGCTCAATTTAATAAATCGACCTTACTTATTTCCGGCGTAGCGCAATGGAGGAAAGACCAAAAAATAATAATAACGCCAACACTTTTTATAAGTATCACAAATTTCATTTCTTAGACCTTCCAAAATGTGGACGTAACGCAAAAGTATATCCTTGGGAAAGGAGGGGATGATAAATATCGAATTTCATTCAAAATTAGCGAAGGAGTTTAATCCCGATGAGATCTATTTGGGTCATTCCCTTACTGGCTTTAATTATTTGCTCCGGCTGCGCACAATATAAATCGAATCAAGTTTCACCTGAGCCGGAAGAAATTAAAAACTATGACGTCCAGACCTCTCGCACGCCGAATTTGTTGGACGGCTCGGAAGGTTCAGTACGCGCCCCTCATCCATTATCTCTTGCCGATTTACGTGCGAAATATAAAAGCACTTTTCTATTGAATGGCTCCCCAACAAAACGCGAAGTGGCTCTAACCTTCGACGACGCGCCCGATGATCGGTTCACCCCACAGATACTTGATGTTTTAAAAAAGGAAGATGTAAAGGCAACCTTTTTCGTTATCGGTAACCGTGTCGAGGCCCATCCGGAGATTATAAAAAGAATGGCCGACGAAGGCCATGTCGTGGGTAACCATTCCTATAACCATGCGAACTTGCCAAAATTAAGCGACGCCGATTTCCGCAACCAAGTGACCAAAACGGATGGTTTAGTTCGGTCCATTACGGGGTATAAACCGATGCTCATCAGACCCCCATACGGGAATATAAGTGAAATACAAATTCAATGGTTGGCCAGTCAGCATAAAAAAATTATATTCTGGAACGTTGATTCGTTGGATTGGAAAGGGTTGAATGCGGAGCAGGTGAAAACGAACATTCTATCCCACGTACATCAAGGTTCCATTGTTCTACAACACGCAGCGGGGGGAACAGGGGAGGACTTATCTGGGACAGTCCATGCCTTACCCGACATTATTAAAAAGCTAAGAAGCGACGGTATAAAATTAGTTACGATCCCTGAATTATTAGACCTGCGAGAGGGGCAATGAATATGACAAAATCAACATGGAAACGTTGGTTGGAAAACACCGGGAAATTCACTCTCGCCGTTCTATTGCTATTTCCACTCAGTTTTTGTGGCCATCAGCCCGCCTCGGCCCAAGACCAATATACCGTAAAGCAAAAAAACCAATTCCTGGCCTACGAAAATAAAGTTTACGATCTCATCGAGAAGGGGCTTACCATTGGAAAAACTCGACACAGTGGAAGACAATGCAATATTGACCTCTACAATCACGGAGGCAGAAAAAACGTTTGGCAATGCTTCCGTCGTTTTTTCCAAACTTACCTTTCCGGATACATTGCCGCCCGACGTTAGACTTCCGTTAAATGATCTTAACCAATACTTTTCCATAGGGTTCAAATCGCTGGAACAAAGCATGGGCTCTTTTCTTGTCTATTTGGATCGGAACGATCCGGCAGCATTTGATTCATTTTCAATAAAGTTAGATGAAGGTATATCCTTCATCGATGGTGGCCTTACATCTCTAGCTGCCCAAAGAATGAAGCTTTTCCCTAAAATATTGCATGGTAAGGATGCTTGGGTATTAGCTAAAAAACGCCTTTATGAACTTCGGCCCCGGTGATGGTGGGTCCGAAGGCAATCCATAAGAATCATGGCGAAATATTCGATAGTGAGCAAGGCGACATGCATCACTTGCGGGGCATGTGGGGCCGCTTCCACCGATATCTTTAATTATGATGGGGAGGGTCTAGCTAGAATATACTCTCAAGAAGGAGATCTCAACCATGGAATCGCAGAAACCAGAACATTTATATGAAGGAGATGCGAATGTTGAATGCAATACTGCCCGTAGCAAGATCGGGCAGTATTTGTTTGCGGAACTTTCGAATGGTCTATCGGTAGGACAATTCCAGCAAATTTTCTTGATATTTCTGTATATCGCCTGCCCCCATAAAAACAAAAACGGAGTTCTTATAAAGCGATAAATCCGCAGCAATATTATCCGAAACGAGGCGGGCATTCGGGATCCGTTCCTGTAAGTCTTCTATTGAGATGTTCCCCCTACCCTCCCTAGCGGAACTGGAAATTGGACATAAAAATATATCGTCGGCATGATTTAGCGAATGGGCGAAATCGTCAAGAAATTTTGCTAAACGACTAAAGGTGTGGGGCTGAAATACCCCAACGATCTTTTTTCGCGGATACTTACTTCTCACAGCTTCGAGAGTTGCCCTAATTTCTGATGGATGATGGGCGTAGTCGTCTTATTAGGATGTTTGATTGGCATTCCCTTTCAGACAATCTTCGTTTAACGCCCGGAAACGCTGCCAATTGGTTCCTAACGATATTCAAATCGAGCCCTAAAGTCAGCGCAACACCGATTACAGCTAAGGCATTCAGAATATTATGTTTCCCGTATATCGGAATAGAAAATTGATTTACCCTTACATCCATAAAATAAACATCGAAATGCAGCTTGTTATCCTTAATGTTCGGTTCGGATGCTCTTAAATCGTTATGTTTCCCAAAGCCATAATATAATACTCTTGGGCTACAGGTTCGACGCATAGCTTGTATTTGTGGATCATCCCCGCACACGACCAATTGCTTTCGTGTCCTAGAAGCCATTTGTTCAAATGCATCGCATACATCATCCAGGTCAACAAAATAGTCCGGGTGATCAAAATCGATATTTGTAATCACCGCAATATCCGGTTGATAAGCAAGGAAATGCCGCCTATATTCACAGCTTTCAAAAATAAACAAGCGTGCGTCGGGGTGCCCTTTGCCGGTCCCGTCACCAATAAGATGGCACGTAGGTTCGATTTCTCCAAACACATGAGCCATCATCCCAGTCGTTGTCGTTTTTCCATGAGAACCGGCAACCGCTATGCTCGTGTAGTCCTTTATCAACTCGCTAAGAAAGTGGTGATATCGCACAACAGAGAGGCCCATTTTCTTGCAGTTGACGAGGGAAGGATGCTCGTCGCCGAATGCGTTTGAAGCGATGACTTTCATGTCGCGGGATAAAGGGGCATTCCCGAACGGATATGCGGGGATTTTTCGCTTTTCGAGAAGCGACTGTGTAAAAAGTATAGATTCTGTGTCTTCCCCTTGTACTTCATTTCCAAGATCATGAAGAATTTGCGCCATGGCGCTCATTCCGCAACCCTTAATGCCGATGAAATGATATTGATCCATATGGTAACCTCCAAAAGAAATAAGAAATATGCCTCATTATATGGCCAAATCATTTAATATGCGCCTGCCTATAATATAGGACTCAAAAATGCGATATCGCGTTCGATGTTTTGTGTAGCGGTTTGGGAAATGGGCAGAAAAATTTGATGGATCAGGGGTATTAAGGGGCCACTACAAGGCGCGAATTGCCAATGCCAGCGATTTGTCATAAAAAGTAGTGCGGTTCGGTGTATATCCCTCTTTCGTTGGTATGCCTTTTGAGAGACTTGTACATTAACCTTCGTACCCGTACCGACTTTGCTATCGATTGCTAAACCATAAGGATATCCAAACATATCTCAAGCCGATGATGGATATTTTTTAAACAGTAGCCTCCATTTTTATGCTGCAGGGTTCCAATCATGATGCTACGTACAGTTTCTTCATGTTTTCCAACACCAAAGGGGGAGGTTAAAACCCATATCCTTCCGTCTACTGACGCTTCTCCACGCCGCCCCTGGAGGTTTTCACTCCCATGTATCACTCCTTGCTTTCTTATGAAATCCCGCGAATAAGGCCAAAATTCGTACGACGAAACGGTAAGTATAGGTTAAGCTACTAACTGGATTGGCGTCGTTCTAGAAGGATTGTAGGCTTCGCCGCTGCGAGCCATTCCAACGAGTGACGCGAGCTAATTTACCACACAGCTTCATAATCTCATTTTCTTTATCTTTTTTACCTGTAACATTATACGCGTGCATGGCTTTGAATTCCGGATTGTTCGCTACTAAACTCATGGCCATCAAGAGATGAAGCGGCGGAGGCGTTGCTGATCTGTCCGGTCCATTTGCCTGAGCTTGCTTCTGCGAGGTTGAGGCCAGCCGCAGCAGGGCATTGCCGTGAACAATACCGCTTAAATCCCCTGCCTCGCCGAGAATACCAGCCAGTGAAATAGCACTAATCCCTTTTACTTCAAACATGGATTTCGCAAAAGGAATCCGATCTAATACGGCAATAATCGCTGTCTCTACCGTTGCTAGCTGCCGGCAAGCAAGGTCATATTCATCTAGCAACTGATTCAAGTGAAGCTTGTAGGCATGCGTGGCTTGTTTAGATCCAACAGAACTACCAGCTAGCGAGATAAGCGCTCGAGACCTCCGCTCCCAGAATGCCGTTTCATAAGGGTTTTCCAACCAGCTATGACGTCTTGAGGCTGCAACTTACTCAGATCTTCGGGGGCTGGAAAAAGACAAAGGGTGCCAACGTTCGGAGAGCCAGTTAGAGAGATTCACAGCCAGTAATGATCAGTAGGTTCATGAATACGATAGCTGCAGTTAGGCGATGCGTTGCTTGCAGCGCGTGAATCCAATGAAGAAGGGTTTGAAAGCCTTCTTCATCATTCGAGAAAGACAGGGGATGACCAAGCGCAATCCCACGAAAGTTAACAGCCCGAGCGATATGCGTTAACTGAGCGATATCGATCCCGACGACCAGATGTTGGGCAGTTATTTTTTCGATTCGTTGATTTTGTTTGTCCTGCGATTTGAACTTCAGGGCGTCTCCTGGATGATGGGATTTATGGGCTATGACCCGTTGCGTACTCCCATCGTACTGAGGCGCTCGTTTTATTGCAATGCGGGAATCTAACGCTCCACAGGAATGCTAACTGGGAACGATAGTGGAATGGATCAGAACATCACCACAACAACTAGAACAATGTTAAGGCTATGTTATTTCTTTCGTTTTTTTGTTGCAGTATATAGTTGTACTGTATAAAGTATAATTTACATTTTGGCATTATATAGATATGGGTTATTAAATTTTTTTGCCAGGAGGATAGGAATTGAGAGAAATAAGCACTTGCCGTTGACCGAAACGGTTTATTACATTCTGTTGGCCTTGATCGAGCCGGCGCACGGTTATCTAATAATGCAGAAGGTGGAGGAACTCAGCAGCGGGCAAGTTCGAATGGCTGCGGGTACTCTATACGGCGCGATTGAGAAGTTGGTTAAGCTGAAGTTCATTCAGCCTGTGCCCAACAAGGACAGCCGCCGTAAGGTATACACCATTACAAACAAAGGGTCGGAAATATTGCTCCTCGATTTCGAACGAATGAAACAAATGATTGACGTGACGATCGATCGATTGAAATAAGAATGGGGGAAAAAGCGTATGATGAAATACAAATTTTTTACTAGGTTCGACAAAGAAGAAAACTGGCTGAATGAAATGGCGAAGCAGGGTTACCGTTTCACAAGAAAAACGTCGTTCGGCTATGAGTTCGAGTTTGGGAATCCGGAAATTTCCATTATCAAAATGGACTACCGCTTCTTTAAAAAGCGTGAGGATTTCGAAGATTATTGTGCTTTATTTGAGGACAGCGGCTGGGAACATATCGCTGGAACGAGAAGCTCGGGATATCAATATTTTAAGAAAACAGATAAACAGGGAAATGAAGATATTTTTTCGGATGTCGATTCCAAAGCCGGGCGATATAAGCGGTTATCATATATGTGGGCTACATTAGCTGTTTCCTTCATTCCTTTACTGGCGGCACTCATTTCTACAGACACGATCGATCCGGGGGTAATGCTTGAACCGAAATCGCTATATTATACTCCAGGACTATGGGATTTAAACGGAGTAGCATTCTGAAGGGCTTTTCTATTCGAAACACCGTTCGCTCTAGGCAGAGGTTTCAACTGGATAATATTTCCCCTTATGATTTTGCTAAATCTGTATTGCGCATATAAGGCAAATAAACAAAATACGAAGACACAAGAAGATCGAATCACCCGCAAATAAAAACAAAATGCCTGATACTCGGGTCTTTGTTTGCATGAGAACTGCCTGCTGTTATTCGCTGGGTTCATTCATACTAAGGGATATGTTGAATAAAACAGCGGCAGTCTAGGATTTTTTTCGTCCCTGCTTGTCGCTTTAATTTTAAACAAGTTAGCCTAACACCCTTAATTCTCTTAATCCCCGATTTTTTGCGGATTCGGATAATGCCGTAACCGAGAATCAACACCACCAGGCTTTCCAGCAAAACTGCGGGTATAATGGTGGCCGTGATCCGTCCTCACCCGAAGAAGTTGTGTATATTGTTGGCGTTAGAAGCCAAAGCGTAGCAACCTCCCGACCATTTGCGGTGATCGAGTACATTTTGCGCCTGCTGTCGGGATCCTCCATGCTCGGCGCATGGTCAATCCACTTCTTCTTTAATAGCGTGTTTATTGCGGTTTATAGCGTTCCAGCCTCATACGTACTCAGCCTATATCGACTACAATTATAACGTAATTCGATATTTCGTACCTCGTTATATTTAATTCTTATTTTATGATTTGTCACGTTTTTTCTGTCTCAGAATCCTTGAACGTAAAAAAGCAATTATCGCAGTTTCAGTGCTCTTTAAAGAACGAAAAGTTTGTTGCGCTCCCTCGAAATAATTCAGTTTCCTCACTCAGACTCATGAATTCGCAGGATTTCACCCTGAGCTAAACATGAAAGCAAAGAATCCAGGGGGAGTCGGTGGCTGGGGACTATAGAAAGGGCATGCGGGAACAAGGGTGTTGTGTCCAATACCCACTTTGTTCCATATCATGCACGTCTCCACGTCACCCTAGCGATTCTCACTCCCATGTCTCAACGGGTCAAGCCCTATCATTCCTTCGTCACATCTAACTAAGGGGTGGAGGTCGGTTTTTCTAACGGAACGGGTCCGAGCCCTTTTGCGCAACGTCTCCCGATACTCCGTGCTTCTTGTCATCCTGCGAATGCATCAACTGGTGAAATAACGCTCTTAAGCCGCTTGCGGAAACACTTTAGCTGAACTGTATGCTTCGTTGCTCTTTGCCAGACTGACGAGCATTCGAGCCACTTTACCGCATAGTTTCATAATGGATTTCATTTTCTTGAGCTTTTTCACATCGACATTGTAGTGGTGCAGGGCTCTAACATCCGGATTAGTCATAACCATGCACATCGTCATGAGATAAAGGAAGCGCCGGAGACGAGGGCGGCCACGCTTGCTAAGTACCATTTTTCCACGCCATTTCCCTGAGCTGGCTTCAGCCAGGTTAAGACCTGCATGTCGAAGTAAAGCATTACCGTGAGCATAGCCACTCAGATCACCGGCTTCACCTAAAATACCGGCTAAGCTGATTGCATTACACCTTGAATAGCAAGCATCTTCTTCGCATAAGGGATGCGCTTAAGAACGAGTTGGAGTTCATTTTCGATTTGCTCAAGCTGACGTTGGGCCAGGTCGTATTCTTCGAGTAATTGACTTAAGTGCAGCTTGTAGGCGTGCAAAGCCTGTGTAGCGCCAACGCTGCGTTTAGCCAATGCGATGAGCTGCGCGGCTCGCTGCAAACCCGCGTGACGTTTCACATATTGTTTCCAGCCGGCTATGACTTGCTCGGTTGTTAAACGGCTAATTTCTGTAGGAAGAGGAAAGAGCCTTAATGTGGCAATGCTACTTGTGCAGGTTAAGATTTTAAAGACTTGCCGCAGTTCCGGGAACACAATATCTACCCAGCGATGAATCTGGTTAACAGCGCTATTAAGCCGTTTGGTAACCGTGTCTCGGTTGGCCATGAGAATTCGCAGTTCCTTGTAGGCTTCCGGATTGAAACGTACGGGGGAATAGTAGCCGTTTTTGACCATATCTGCGATGACAAGCGCGTCCTTACGGTCGCTTTTAGAGGGAGTATTGTCCCGATTTTCCTTGTTCTTTTTGACGAGGTGGGGATTCACAAGAACCGCCTCAATCTCTTGCTCTGAAAACCAGCGAGCCAGACTCAGCCAGTAGTGGCCGGTAGGTTCCATACCTACAATAACTTTGCTCAGTTTGTAAGATTTGAGCAGATCTCGAATCCAGCGGCTGAACAGCTGAAATCCCTCGTCGTGGTTGCCAAATTCCAGCGGCGATCCTAGAGCAATTCCCCGAAAGCTGACCGCACGGGCGACGTGAGTCTCTTGGGCAATATCTACGCCGACAACCAGATGCGATGAGGAAATGTTTTCAATGAGTTGATTTTGTTTGTCTTGAGCCTTAAACTTCATAGTAGAGCGACCTCCTGGATGGTGAGATTAAAAGGGCTGTAGACCCGTTTCCAACTCCCATGTTACAGAGGCGCTCTTTTTTGTACAAAGTCCAAATTATTCATTCTACAGGAATTCTAACGGGAAACTATAGCTCAATGAAGACATTTGAAGGCAGCTGACCAAAAGCCAGCTGCCTTTTTCCTAACGGGTAGAGTTTAATTAAAACCGTTTTTTATTTTACTCAATCAATTCATTTCGACTAGAATTAGATTATTTTAGAATTTTGAATGGAGTTGAAGATTAAACAGCTATTCAATCACGATATTTTAAAACAAGCAGCAGAACTATACGGTATTTGCAAAAACTCGATGATCGAATTAAATGGGTTTCAAAACTTCGTTTACTCTGGGATAGTCGGAGATCGTGAAGTGATTTTAAGAATTGCTCATGTCACACATCGGAATGAATTATTAACTAGAGCGGAATTAGATTTTATCATGTTCCTGGCTGATTGCGGAATGAAAGTAGCGAGGCCTATTCAGTCTTTATCAGGTGATCTAATTCATATAATTTACGAAACCTTTGTTGTGACAGCTTTTGAGAAAGCCCCCGGCAGAAATGCTGTAATAGCCGAGGAGAGTAATACAATTTATGAAAATATCGGCCAAATGGTTGGGAAAATACATAAGTTTTCACTTAATTATTCGTCCCAACATTCACGCTATGAGTGTGATAATAATGCTCTATTAGCTTCATTTAATAAGTATTGTCCGTTAGAATACACAATAACTTTGATCGTTTAATGACTGAAGTTAACGATCTACCGAAGGAAGGCCTTATTCAAGGGGATATTAGCCCTGGCAATTATCTTAATGACAAGGATAAAGCCTTTATAATTGACTATGGCGAGACGGAATATAGCTGGTTTGTTTCTGATATTGCTACACCATTATCTTACGAAATCCCGATTCCGTGGGTTGTGTCTGGTGATGTAAGGAAAGAGATTGCAAAGCTTTACTATAGCAACTTCTTAAACGGCTATTGTAAGGAAAAATGATGACTTAAAGTCATAAAAATTAGGCATGCTAAATCTTGAGCTTGTTGCCCTCTTTCATACGCCCGGTTACTTCTTGCTCTTCGCTTGTTATTCTTCTCCATTGGCTTTGTTTTCCCCATGCGCTTAAAACAGTTTGGTCTATCACGGGTATAACTTGTATAAGTTAATTTGTTCAATAACTTCGTCATTTGAATGATTCTCTTTATAGATTTTCATGAAGTAATTTAATACATTTTGACTGAATGAAGAAGTAGAATCCACTTTTGGGTGTGCATTAATAACTAACAGTTTGCTCATTTAAGTTCCTCCATTTTGTTTTTAGTTTGTACATCAAAGAAGACAACCGTAGGAAGATATCAGTGACAATGATCAATAAAAAATTTAGGATTGCCTTTCAAACAAACGGACAGCTCCTTGAAGTTTGTCCGGATTTATAAAATCCGTATTTCATCCCTTTAGTACCTCTTTTTACAGATAACGATATTGAATGGAGATGAGAAAAGAATGGAAAGTTAGAATGCATGGGATAGAGAGGATGAACCCCCGCAAGTCACCATAAAAGAGGGCTGCACCGTTTCATGGAACCCTCTTGCCGCTCACGCAGAAGATCCATCTACCTTGCTGGCGAGGATTTGAACTTTGTTTGGAACGAGTACGAGGTTACTCGTTTTGAGGAAATGTGGAACCAAAGGAGGGGGCTATAAGAAATCGCCAGCCTGCTTCAGCGTGATCCGGATGAGGTGGCCGTGCTTATTATCGACCGGATAGACAAGGGCACATAAAGCCCCAGAACTGAAGGGAGGAGAAGACTATGGACAACGAGGAAAAATTCAAATTGATCCGGCGTATCATTGATCAATGTAAAAATTACCCTGCCTGTCCACACAACTTACCTTCTCATCACGGACTTGAGGAACTTTACAAATGGAGGAGGAGCCAGGTCGATATGATATGGCTAGGACATTTTTTAGGTGAATTTGAGCGAAAGGAGAGGGTTATGGGGCCGTATCGTAAAGACCAGCATGTCATGAGCTGATCCGCAGCCTGGAGCCGTATGCGGCGGGGACTTCAGTTCACGTAGCGAATGCGGCTGTCCTAATGGCTTCCGAACGAGCCAGCGTAATTACCGGCGATGTGGCCAATGTGACCTGCGACGAAATCGTCGACTGATGGGTAAAGAAGCATCTTGCAACTATCGTGCAGGAACTTACAATATATGTTAGTATAGATTAAATTAGATTTCGTATTAGGGAGGAGGGGGAATCTATGGTGGAACCAACTGATCGTCGGAGACGCCATGCATGAGTGGCCACTACGCGTCGTATTATGGAGCCTTGTCAGAGGAACACATGACGTGGAAGCCGCACGTGAAATCGATGACGCTCGGCGGGCTGGCCACTGATAAATCTGCTGAACTGGCAAGTCGCGATTTTTCTTTACTCAGTTGGATCTTTCGACGTGCCTCTCAGGAGAGAACCTTTGGAAAGACGCGAAGACGTGCTGGAGGAATTCGACGCGAAAGTCATCAAGCATGAAAAGCTGTTAGCCGAGTGCGACGAAAAAGGGCTCGGCGAGGAATAGACCTTACAAAACGGGGACCATATCATCCTGCGTCAACCGCGGGCGATAGTGCTTCACACCTTCGGATTAAGCCACATGGTACCACCGGGCGCAGCTCGGGGTTTATTTACGGCTTCTTGGTATTCCGGTGCCGGGCCTCTACGGTCCCTCGGCTGCGAGGAATGGCAAAATGTTTATGACTTTTTTTGGAGCGCTTTGGGCTGCTATTGGTATTATTGGTTCCCATGAGCTTGGAGCTCCATGGTTACTTGTTTTTTCGGGTATTGTGACTTTAATCTTACTGATCGGAGCCGTTTCGCTTTTTGGTAAAGCTCGCAACATGAACGATGCTGTTACACCGAAAGAGAGGGAACAATGGAAAAAAATAAATCGAAAATTTGGTTTGATCTTTGCTCTAGAAGGTCTTGCGATCTTAATTGCAAGTGTGATTTGTAACATATTCAATCATTTTGAAGCCTTTTTCCCTATCATGGCTATCATCGTTGGTATTCATTTTTTTCCTTTAGCTCGATTGTTTCGTGAAAATTTTTATTATGGTACAGGTGTAGTTCTATGTATTTTAGGTATTATTACTTTCCTCTTACCAATTAATGCCACCCTTAGCGGTATATCCCTGATTGCGACATCTACTTTTATCGGTTTTGGCTCTGCATTGACGCTATGGGTGACAGGCTTGAGAATCTGGATATCCATACTCCAACAAATATAATAAAGAGCGATAAGTGAACTGCACCCACTTGTTCGAAAAACTAACAATTGGGAGGTGCAGTTTTTTATTATGACCAAGTATTTACCCTGTAATAACCTTTACATGAGCTTCTTCATCTTTTCTTCATCATCAGCATAACGTCCGCAAGCGGTGATGGACTTTTTGTGAACAACCAAACCGCAAGTGAGCTCGAACAGGATATCCATAACATTTTACGGCAGTTGAAATTGAAGACTGGGCAACTACCAGAAAAGGATTAATCTAACCCCGTGCTTCCAAAAGGAGCGACATACCGGTGCTCCGTGGCCATTGTAGTCCAGATGGGTTCGTGACACCATGGCCTTAACGACCTCACTCACCAGCGGTAAAGAAAATCGACTCAACTAATTTTTCATTATGGATTGGACTTTTTAACCAGAAGGCTGTTGGTAAATTCCGAACTGTTTACGAGGCATGGCGAAACCCGAAATGCGTTCAGCCTAGCAGGCCCTTTGGAGGGTTCTGTGTTAAATAATCAAATTTTAAGAGAGAGAAGCATGGATAATGTAGTTAAAAAAGGGCTATTCTTCAGAAATCATTCCAACCAAATGTGAATAAAGTTCATTTGAGTATAAGGGTACGCCTGCGGGGTAATAATGTAACTATCTCCCTAAAGTTGGAAGGTACGTTTGCAGATTTTCCTCTAAGTTTGGGTTGACAGGGAGATTACAACAGGCAGGGTGAGGAGCAGAGCTCCTCACCTTTTTCGCGGAACCAATCAGGGAGGGACATGGGGGGATACCGGCAAAAGGAGCCATTGCACGGACATCAACCAATATCAAAAATGGTGCAGTTTCGCCTTTGTCTGGTGTCATCCATGGCATTGTTGGTTCTGCTGGTGCTCATTTTGTTCGCACCTTAAGCATCGGAGATCCCACTTGCTAGCATGGCTCCAATACTGATGCTCGTCGCTTGGAATATGAGTGAAAGGAAAGAATTCGCTCACGTTTTGAAAACCAAAAAGAGCGATTGATTCCATTATCCTCCTCATTACCTTTTTGTTAACGGGCTTTACGAATTTAACGATTGCAGTTGACGTCGGATAGATCTTAGCTGTTCTTCTATTTGTGAAACGTATGAGTGACAGCTTGCTTGTTTTTCCAAAGTAATGCCCGACCCTACAGCCAAAAATGAGAAAGTGAAAGCCCATATGGTAACCGAAGGTCATGATTGTCCACATATCGGAAATTACACCATTAAAGGTCCCCTTTTCTTTGGCGCGGCGAACATGTTTGAAAAATCCATCATGGATACGATTCATTTGAGACCAAAAGTATTAGTTCTACGCATGGGATAAGTACCCTTAATGGATACAACAGGCGAATCAAATCTGGCTAGTTTAGTAAAGCATTTCGAAAAGTTTGGCGGATTGGGGCCGAACATTTTTTTTGGGCATACCGGTGAGGCTCTTAACTTTGCTCTTTCGCAACTGGACTTAAATAAGTGTCTGGACTGTAAGCAATTCGCATTCCGTGAATGTACCTCATTATCGAACAAAGGGCCTCAACAAGAAGTGGCCAAGAACTTGAAGCCAGATCCAGCAAGGACATAACCTACGATGCGTTTCCAGTCTTCATTCCCAATACGAGATGTTTAGCTCTTAATATGCTTAAATGTTGGGAAACCATCGAGCCTTGACTCTTATAAACATGATTGAAGCAATAAGAAAGAGGGCCACCATCCCCCCAATGCATTATAAAAAATTTAAGGTTGGGGGAGGGAGAACCATCTTTAGGTTGTTTTCGCCATAGCCATAATAGTAATGGCAATTGTCATCTTATCAAGTCGCAGTCAAACCGATGATAGTTAATCTTCTTTAGGAGGAAACGGTATGAGGTATGTTTCTTATCTATCTCTTGATTTTTTTAGTAGCAGATTTTATTATATGGGTAATAATTTGGGTAACAAGTAAGGCACTGTTTTCGTCTGCCAATTAATAATATGGTATTTTGGAACAAAAATATTTGCGGAAACAACCAGCCCGGATTAATTCAGCATTTGCCGTAATCCCGGATTTTGACGTCGACATAAATGCTGATAATCAGATTAGGAGAATACCTCCTACCACTTCAGCTGTCCCATACCCTTGGGGTCTTCTGCCTCCAAAAAATTATTTCTAGTCTACATATCTCTTTGCATTATCTTTAAGCGAGGAGGAGTAGGCACGTTGTTAAGATAAGACTCCAAAACCATGATTCTTTACTTATCTTCATTTCAAATAATGGTAGCCCCCTTCTCAAAAATAAAAACAATGTTGCGGACTGTACCATTGACCTGCATGGGGGTAACACTATGCAGTCTCCATCCTTCTAAGAACATTTTATTTAAATATTCTTGGATCTCCCATTCTGTGGCATCGATTAGTAATTTTGAAACTTCCACCTTATATGGTTCTCTTTCCATTTGGATCCTCCTACATATGATGTTTCATTTTAATATATACTGGACATGCAATCGTAATTTATTGTAAGTGGGTATTGTAATTGAGACGGATTAGTGTTTTCTTGGCTTACGGAGGAATCTCTGCATTTGGAAAATTCGCTTTTAGAATTTGTTCTAGATTACCTATTGTGGTTTCGTATGAGCCATTATCGTTTCCGAATTCTCCATTATTTTCAATCGTACCCTCTTTAATTTGGTCGAAACTTAAAGATTCCAATTCATAGCCTTCTTTAGATCGTTAACGGTTAATCGAAGCCTTTTCATATTACAACTTTCCATCTGTATAACAGGAATGGCTCCACTAATAGTTTTTCAGCTAAATTACATTTTATCGAGACCCATTCGTTAAGATAAAGGACTACTAAAAAGTAGCAGCAAACCAGAATTGAACTTGCGAGCCCTTTTCCCGCAACTTGAGAACCAAGAAGAGTACCTTATGTAAATCCCAACTTGCAGAATCGTCATTTGTGAGATGGACTTGCGACCACTTTTCTCAAAAATAATATTTCTACAATTTAATATCGTTAGGAAATTCATACCTCTTCCCCTTTATACAATTTATATGTACATTATTTCCAATATCCAGATAAGTTACTCTAGTCACATTGAAGCTCCAACCATGTTTATAACTCATTAAAGGAAGGGTGAACTTGACGATTGTTTCTCGAGACACTGAAAATTACCACCCAAAGTGAGATGTACCAAAATGAGGTACCATACCCTTTACCATAGATAAATTAACAAATATCTTGGACAAATATCGTCCTCATGTGACTTACTCTGCATCGATTAAAAATCCAAGCTCATAAAATCGGTATCTACAGGGCTGGGGGGCGGTGGCGGGATAGGATACATGTTTGGAGGGTCTAGCATCTTGATAAATTCACTTCTGATATTGGTCGTGGCCGATTGGTTGACGGGGTGGGGTGCGGCCTGGATTAACGGAGAACTGAGGAGTCGGAAAGGATACTACGGGATCGCCCGGAAGGTGACCATTTTCCTCCTGGTGACCATAACGCATTTTATCGATATGGCGCTGGGTAACTTGCAGCATTTTCAGAATGCCGTGATCTGCTTCTATATCGCGAATGAGCTTTTTAAGTATCCTGGAGAACGCTAGCAGGATGGGTATTTATATTGCGAAGGTATTGCTGTTGAGATGTTTGAAGCAAAAAGCGGAGAAGAAAAGGGGGATGAAAAAGGTGGCAACGCTTGAAGAAATCAAGGCGAGATCAGCGCCGGCGTTTCTCAATTTGAATCCTGCCTTGAAATACGCAGGCGAAAAGCTCATCGAGAGGTGCTATGAGCGCGGTGTCGAGATCAGGATCACATGGGGCTACCGATCGGCTGCTCAGCAACAGGAGATGTATAAGCAGGGCCGAACGGCGGCGAGCAAAGCCAAAGGCGAGAAAGTCGTTACGCAGGCCAAGCCTGGGGAATCGAATCACAATTACGGGCTGGCCGTTGACTTCGTGCGGATAAAGGGCCGCTATAATATGATTGCGGATATCGACCACGACGGCATAGCAGACTGGATCGAGGTCGTTACACAGGCAAAGCTGCTTGGTTCCGCATGGGGTGGTGACCGGAAGAGCTTCAAGGATTACCCGCATTTTGAAATGATGTTTCGGCCTGACAATTAAGCAGCTGCAGGCGGGCAAGTGTCCCACCGCGGCCCAGGAGCAAGCGGCATCGATAATATCAAGGCATTGGAGGCGGCGGAGTGTATGAGCAATGTAACGGAGCTCGAGGCAAAGGTTAAGGAACAGAACGAGGCGCTGCAAGGACTGGAGAAGCGCACAGCGGCCCTGGAACGGCTGGCGAATGTGACGGGTAACCAAACACCGCCGGAATAGTCACTGAAGGGGTTAAAGATAAATCCAAAAGACCTTATCGCACATTATGTGCTGGCAGGGTCTTTTTCTTTTACAGGTATAAAATAAACCAGTCTTATCCAAAATAAATGTGTGCATGCTCTGGCTGCACCTGCGTTCTCCTTTCTTGGGCCGTCCAATTGGGCGGCCTTTTTGTTTTACCATTCTTTGTAATATGGTAAAGTTTCGGGGAGAGGTGAAATAAATGAAAAATTCATGAAGCCACTGACTTCCCCAATGCATTTCCATACAGCCATGATAGAGCAGATCCCTGTGGCAGTGTTTATGGGTCAAGAGATGGTCGGCAGTGGGAAAATCATTGAAATCACAGATTACTCTGTAAAAATCGGCGATGAATTCTATGTGCGCGAAGCTTGCACGTTTAAATATGCAGTCTAAGCTATAAACCGTGTGAAGTATTAACTACGACTAGCTTAATGAAAGAAAGAAGCGCTGCCGCTGGCAATTGCTCCTTTTTCTGGAACTAACGTTCTCCGTTAGAATTCCTGTAGAATGAATAATTTGGACTTTGTACAAAAAAGAGCGCCTCTGTAACATGGGAGTTGGAAACGGGTCTACAGCCCTTTTAATCTCACCATCTAGGAGGTCGCTCTACTATGAAGTTTAAAGCTCAAGACAAGCAAAATCAACTCATTGAAAACATTTCCTCATCGCATCTGGTTGTCGGCGTAGATATTGCCCAAGAGACTCACGTCGCCCGTGCGGTCAGCTTTCGGGGAATTGCTCTAGGATCGCCGCTGGAATTTGGCAACCACGACGAGGGATTTCAGCTGTTCAGCCGCTGGATTCGAGATCTACTCAAATCTTACAAACTGAGCAAAGTTATTGTAGGTATGGAACCTACCGGCCACTACTGGCTGAGTCTGGCTCGCTGGTTTTCAGAGCAAGAGATTGAGGCGGTTCTTGTGAATCCCCACCTCGTCAAAAAGAACAAGGAAAATCGGGACAATACTCCCTCTAAAAGCGACCGTAAGGACGCGCTTGTCATCGCAGATATGGTCAAAAACGGCTACTATTCCCCCGTACGTTTCAATCCGGAAGCCTACAAGGAACTGCGAATTCTCATGGCCAACCGAGACACGGTTACCAAACGGCTTAATAGCGCTGTTAACCAGATTCATCGCTGGGTAGATATTGTGTTCCCGGAACTGCGGCAAGTCTTTAAAATCTTAACCTGCACAAGTAGCATTGCCACATTAAGGCTCTTTCCTCTTCCTACAGAAATTAGCCGTTTAACAACCGAGCAAGTCATAGCCGGCTGGAAACAATATGTGAAACGTCACGCGGGTTTGCAGCGAGCCGCGCAGCTCATCGCATTGGCTAAACGCAGCGTTGGCGCTACACAGGCTTTGCACGCCTACAAGCTGCACTTAAGTCAATTACTCGAAGAATACGACCTGGCCCAACGTCAGCTTGAGCAAATCGAAAATGAACTCCAACTCGTTCTTAAGCGCATCCCTTATGCGAAGAAGATGCTTGCTATTCAAGGTGTAAATGCAATCAGCTTAGCCGGTATTTTAGGTGAAGCCGGTGATCTGAGTGGCTATGCTCACGGTAATGCTTTGCTTCGACATGCAGGTCTTAACCTGGCTGAAGCCAGCTCAGGGAAATGGCGTGGAAAAATGGTACTTAGCAAGCGTGGCCGCCCTCGTCTCCGGCGCTTCCTTTATCTCATGACGATGTGCATGGTTATGACTAATCCGGATGTTAGAGCCCTGCACCACTACAATGTCGATGTGAAAAAGCTCAAGAAAATGAAATCCATTATGAAACTATGCGGTAAAGTGGCTCGAATGCTCGTCAGTCTGGCAAAGAGCAACGAAGCATACAGTTCAGCTAAAGTGTTTCCGCAAGCGGCTTAAGAGCGTTATTTCACCAGTTGATGCATTCGCAGGATGACAAGAAGCACGGAGTATCGGGAGACGTTGCGCAAAAGGGCTCGGACCCGTTCCGTTAGAAAAACCGACCTCCACCCCTTAGTTAGATGTGACGAAGGAATGATAGGGCTTGACCCGTTGAGACATGGGAGTGAGAATCGCTAGGGTGACGTGGAGACGTGCATGATATGGAACAAAGTGGGTATTGGACACAACACCCTTGTTCCCGCATGCCCTTTCTATAGTCCCCAGCCACCGACTCCCCCTGGATTCTTTGCTTTCATGTTTAGCTCAGGGTAAAATCCTGCGAATTCATGAGTCTGAGTGAGGAAACTGAATTATTTCGAGGGAGCGTAATGTATTCATTAAGGACCAAATAACTCACGAGATAATCCCTACGGCCATGCAAAATTCGATGGATAATCACCGTATTTTCAATGACACGATAAAAAACTAAATACGGATACACGACAATGAATTGGTAACCTCGTTTCAGTATGGCAATATTGAAGAACGTACACTGTGTAATTCCCCAATATCCCTTGCCCTAATTGATTTTTTATTGATTACACATACGTCCCTGTGTATTCGAGAGAACACTTTTTTTAAAAAACCACAAATGAGTCTTAAAATAAAATGTTTTAAACTGACCTCGTTCCGCCTCGATAATTGTACTTATACAACCTCTTCGGTGTATATACTTATGATGGGGTACAGTCCCCTCCTTGTATATAGAGAAAATAGGCTACCGTAATCAGTAGTTCCGGTAGTCTATTTGTCTCCCCCACAACCAAACATGCAGAATTAAAATTTTCCCAGACGAAAGATGCATATGTAAATTTTTGCACTAAGCCATCGTTGTCCCTGTCATTTTTCATACCCTAAGGATTTAGCTGTTTATGATTATTCGCTTCGTCAATATACGCGAAGTTCCGTAGACGGTTTCCTGTTCTTCATCCTCGACTTTCGGCGATACTTTATTTCGGAGCACAGCGGCTCATACGTCGCAAGGACGCCATTAAGGTCGCCGTATCGCGTTTCATAGTGCTGGAACATGTCGTGAAATAGGCGCAGCCCTTCCGGAAGGGGAGGCTACCGAGGCGCTGGCGCCGACCACTTTTATCGCATGGAGAAAATCGCGCTCCGTTGGGTACCGTTTGATGCGGACGTTTTGGCAGCGCTGCGGGTTCTTAAACCCGTCTGCGGCCAGCATTACGTTCCACTTCTTAGCTGTATGCAGCGGCAGGCCGTGGCGCTGCGGCTCCAGGCCCTGCGCGCGGTAAGATAGCTCGAATGGGGTATGCAGCTCTCGAAACGTCTCCGTTCCGAACGTAGTGAATGCCACCATTCCGCCTGGACGAAGCAGCCGCTTGAGCTCGCATAGTGTCTCCTGCGGGTGGGCAAGCCATTGGAAACAGGTGAATGCGAAGCGTTATTGTCGCGGTATATGAATTAAATGCTGATGAAGTGTTTGTTTTCGGACATCACGATTGCGGCATGAGCTATGTTGATCCTAGCGAAGCCTTAAAAAAATGAAGGAGAAAGGCATATCTACTGAAACTATCGACACCATCGAAAAGGCGGGAATTAATTTACAACAATGGTTATTCGATTTTGATAGTGTTGAGGATTCAGTATAAGCCAGCTTGCAGGCGGTCAAGAATCACCCTCTGCTACCAAAAAAACGTTCCAGTTCATGGCCTCGTAATCAACCCAGAAGGAAAGTTAGATTTAATAGTAGATGGTTATAAACAAAATTAAAAGGATTTACAGAAAAATCCCAAGGCTACGCTACAACCTATTTAGCTATTTTTGGGGCATACGCATAGTCAGGTAAAAAAACGACCGCCTTCTTTTTAAAGAGAGCGATCGTTAGCTGTTTTATTGATACTGCCGTGGCTGCAAATTCTGATTCTGCCAGCTTTGAGCCATTGACAAGCCCGCATTCTGCATGCCGGCTTGTTGTTGCGCTGTTTGTTGAAGCTGAGAACAAATTTGCATCGCCTGCTGCATCTGCTGAATTGCAGTTTGATGTCCTTGCAGAACAGATTGAATGGTTTGAACTGCTTTACGTTCTTTCTGGGCCAGCTGATCCAGTTGGGCGGCGTTTTGCTGCTCCTGTTGCAACATTTGCTGATACATGTTGCTCGATTGCTGCGTTTGCTGGATCAACTGTTTAATAATCTGCGCGCATTGGCTTGCTTGCTGTGAAAGGTTTTGTTGATACACGATCTTTGACCTCCTTCAATATTGTAGGACTTTATCCCCCAAAGCTTATTGTGTGCAAGTGCCCATTTTTCATGTAACGCCCCTATACATTTTAATCAACTGCACATCAATTTGCCGTTGGGTATCGGATTTTAATCTCGGCATGCGAACTTCAAGGATACCGTTGCGATACGTTGCAGTCGTTCCTTCCGTTTGAACGCGTGTTGGCAAAGACACCGCCCGCTGGAATCGTCCAACAAACCGTTCTTTGCGGTTTATTTGTTCCTGTTTCATTTCATTCGCTTGCTTTATAGTCCCACTAATTGTAAGCATGTTTTCATCCACATCGATATGAAGGTTCTCTTTTTTATCCAAACCAGGGATTTCACAAGAAACAATTACTTCATGTTCATTCTCAAATACATCAATACGAGGGGTTGCAAATCCTAGACGCGCGCCGATTTGTACATCTCCGCGAATCCTGAATTTTTGGAACGTATTACCAGTTATGTAACAGACGTACGACAACACAAGGTCGCCCTGTTTCCGGGTTTTACGAGCAATTAACAGAGATTGTTCAACGCCTGTTTCCAAAAGCCCGATAAAGTTTCGGCCTCCAAAAGAATGTCTCTTGAGATCAAACTAATTTGACATTCGTCTATTTACAGGCAGATTGGTTTCAGCACGAATGTGAACTACTGCTCCAATCGAGTTGGAGGCAGGCAATTAACCCCCGTCCTCTCACAACACCTAAGCACTAAGTTTATCCAAAAATTAATAATTTCCTTTTTGCAGTAGGAAGTTGGAAGGGCGTTATTTATGTTCCGAGACATTTCCCACACCTCGCCTTGAATTAGCCATCATGAATGCAGCCCAATCAGGCACTCCAAGCGCCCGGAGTTCGCGAATACGGGGGCGCACCCGTTTCCATTGTTTCAAGAGACATATCCGCAGCCTTCTCCTATTCCACTGGTTGTTTTGTCATCCAGAAATATCCAATCCAGCCCATGAGGTAGCGATTAAGATTTGCATCCGGCCTCCTTCAGATTATGGCTTCACAACCGACATCCCCTCGGGCTACGGTAGGCGCTCGCGAGCCCCCGTTCGGAACTCACACCCTAAAGATGACACCCAGGCTTACAGGAAAACCACCGGGGCTATGTGTTCCCAGGTGGTTTGGTAAGCATGCAGGTAACTTCTCTCAAATATTGATCAAATGAAGCGATGACCTTTTTGTCAACGCGAGTCCAAATGGATAAATGCCAATGCATTT
The DNA here is from genome assembly GCF_003863965.1 of Paenibacillus oralis. Taxonomy (GTDB): domain Bacteria; phylum Bacillota; class Bacilli; order Paenibacillales; family Paenibacillaceae; genus Fontibacillus; species Fontibacillus oralis. The sequence goes on along the minus strand of NZ_RRCN01000001.1, from coordinate 1,735,870 downwards.
CAAGGATGGAACAGCTTCAACGAAAGGAGGACGCTGATCGAATCTCTGGGAGCGTACAAGAAACGCTTCGAATGTTACTCGAAGCCGGTACTGGCCGATCAAATCTATCGCACCCGGAAAACAGAGGATTTGCAAAGCGCACGGCAATCGTCTGAGCGGTCTCCCCACTCGGCAGTCCTGCACAAGGAGTAAATTTGTGAGGGCAAAACCTTTTGGTCATTAAATAGCTTTTATTTAGGTCTTGCTTAACGGCCATGAATGTTACCAAAACCAGCAATTTTCTGAAAGAAGGCGGTTTAATCAGGATAAAAAGATTCTGAAGCTTGCGCTAGTGGTTCATCACAATTAGTTGCAGTGCGATGAAGGTTTTGCTTGTCTTCGCAAGGCATGTTCGAATACGGCCAAGCCCATATCGGCGCCTGCCTTTCCTGTTTCAATAAACGGGACATCAACATTGGAATCGGTAGGCAGTCACCCATCTGTTCCATTCATAATATTTTATGGCTATAACACAAGAAGAAGGTGAAAAATGATGGCTGTTGTGAAAGCGAGAGAAAGCGATGTTGCGCTCTTGGCCAGACTTCTTCGGGCCGAAGCGGAAGGTGAAGGAGAATACGGTATGCTGCTTATCGGAAATGTAGGCATTAATCGGATAAGAGCGAATTGTTCCGATTTTAAAGGCTTGCGCACCATTCCGCAAATGGTATTTCTACCGAATGCTTTCGAGGCTGTTTTACATGGTTACTTTTATCAAAAAGCCAGGGATCGAGAAAAACGCCTGGCTCGAAGGTGCATTAACGGAGAGAGGCATTGGCCTGCAAAATTTAGTTTGTGGTATTTTAGGCCGGAAGGCGATTGTCCCCCGACGTGGTACAATCAGCCTCTCGCGGGACGTTATAAGCTTCACTGCTTTTATGAACCGGCAGCTGAAACTTGCGAAAATGTTTATAATACGTATTAATTTGCTTTATAAATCGATTGCCGTTTTCGACAGAATTCAATCGCGGTAGCAATATCGTTTTCGCGTCGGACAATGGAAAAAAACGGCTCTGTTCAAATTCTTGATGACAGGGCCATTCTTCGTTTTCCTCTGGAGACTATTGCAGTGATTTGATTATTCTTTCGAATTCTTCCAAGGATAACTTGTTCAACCTACCTTTCAGAGAAATTGTTTTTCCTTCGTAAACGGGGTACACTCCTTGCCAGCCCCCAGCAATTGCATAATAATTTCCTTCCACACGTTTAATAAAACACACATATCCCTTTCCGCCATAGGACCGGGATATACTTTTTTGAGCGGATGTTTAGGGTCTGGTAGGGGTTCAAAACCGGTGGATAAGATGGGAAGGAACCGCGGGCCAGTTCCTTTCAGATACTCCTCAACATGAAATTTCTGAACATAATTGACCAATTCGCCGCCTTCAACCCGTTTTCCTAACAGTAGCTTCTGATGTTCGGTATCAAATCGGCCAAAGGCAATCATGATTGAATTATGAATTAACTGCTTTATATCTTTTGTTGGTGTGATATCCACGACTTGTTTTAGAATAACAATAACGTTTTGTGCTGCTGCAGAGGATAAGGCGAAACCAAGAAGAAAATACATACAAAGTATGGCATTTTAAACCAATGATTCCAAAAGTATTCCGTTAACGCGTTAATTCGGCCGTTTCTCTTTGCTCCCTCCAAGGTATTTGCGTCTTGTGAATATAATCTATTTATAACATAACAACGGAGATAAAACGCGCGCTGCTTGATCAAGAATGCGCTCAGAAGAACCAATGTATTGTGCATACAGTTCTGCCGGCACTTCGATTTGCTTGGCAATGTATGAAATGACGGCTTTAGGGACTTCAAATTTGTGAACGGAAATCGCGCCTCGTATTGGAAAAACTTGAACATGACCGCGAAACCAATCCTTGTCTCGCCGCTCTTATTCCCTATTTGCTGCATTTCGTTCGGAAAAAGAGTAAAATGCTCAATCAGCTAGCCTAGTTCCCAATTTCGCTTCTGTATTCTCCCCAAATGAAAGTTCCTATTACTGCGAGTATCGGAACAATATGATTGAAATCAGTATATCGAAGCAGCATATTTTAGACAATACGAGTCTCATAATTCCCGATGTTCCTTTTACAAAAATATATTCGGAACATTGTTTTTTTAGAGGAATGGAGGGGTTATCAGTCAATGTCGAATAATTCCATAAAGAGAGCGGATTCACGAACGGGCAGGATAGCGTGGTGTCGGTGAAGAAGATAAATTTTCCGCCTGCATATAGACAACCAACCCGGTAAAAATGACCGGAACCGGGCGGATGCCGTTTTCACTTCTATGCGTCTGCCATAGACTGATGTTGTAAGTTCTTCAAACTTCATCTACCAAGGAGGAATGGTTTCGATTGCAGTTTATCAAACAGGCAATGCCCATGTATACGCATGACCACGCCGCTTATGTCAGGCAAATGTACGACTGGCACATGAAAATGACTCAGTATCACGACCAATTGCATGCCTTTCATCTGGAAAGAGCGAAACAATTTCAAAAGATGGCCGAAGAAAGAGCGAAAACGTCAGAAATATCAAGCGATACAAGCGTCGCTTAAAGGCGAACCGACATGGAGCGATGTGATGAATTGGAAGCATTCCGAATCAAAATCTGGGACCGTTATGTAACCCTTCGTTCCCAATATGGAACCCGGATGCCCTTGTCTTTCGACCAGTTCTGGTATGACTTTTTGGCCAGGCACATGCTATCCGACTGTGGCGTAGAGCAAGTATATGAGGACTTCTGCAACAACTGGGAGAATCAGTGTGTGAAAAATGTTTGCGATTCAAGCCATCGGTAGAATGCCGGTAGTTTTTTTAACGAACCGATTCATACTTCGTTTTGTCCCGAGGAGGTGGCGACCATGACAGAGGAGCAAACGGCGAAAAGCGAGGAAATGCTGCAAACCGCATTCCGATTTAACAAAATGTCCGACTTGCTCCGTGCGTTAGTTGGAAAATTCATTGTATAATTTTCGAAGACAACTTATCCTGCGAAATAGGACCACCAAAAGGCCGGCTGTTGCCCAAAATGGGCAGCTCCGGCCTTTGATATTTGTATGCAGGGGACAAGGGTAGATGGGATCAAATCCAAGCGGAACTTTCACGATGCGGATAACTGCTTGGCGGAATAGGATGATTCGTTTCTGGACAACTTAAATGCTGTTTGCATAAAATTGGAAAGGTGAATACCTGCATGTCACGAACATTCAGTACAAGCGTTGAATACCGGACTACCTCTGCCCCAAGACAACCGAATCGATGTAAAAATTGCATCTGGGGCAACTGGGATGGGTTGAAACAATTTTGTTCGAAACCTGTCTGCATTAAGAAACAACCAATATAAGAGAAAGACGCCATCAATGGACAATAAATATCCATTGCTTTACGAATTTTTTTCGCACGAAAAATTTTATGTGTGGGGTCTGGAACCGGATCAACTGATCAATTATACCGGCGTTCTTATGCTGGACCATTCGACTTCCGGAAAACGAGTCAGGTAGAGAAAAGCAGTCAAAGGCGCATCCCGATGACGATACTGTCCATCTTCTTTTACTTGATCATGTTCGGTTATCTGTAAAGAATTCATGCCCAGTGACTGGCATTTTTTCCGAGGACGCATATAATGACGTGATCCAACTTTGAGGAGTGATGAATCATGTCCGTTGCGGCTCAAACAAGTACAAAGAGTTTACCTCCCTTTTCCATATGGGGAGTTCATGCATCTGTCGCCGGAAGACCGGTTGTGTGGGGCAAACTCGTGATGCGTGTTTTGCCGGACCAACAAATTCAAGGCACCATCCAATTTCGCGGAACGCCGATTCCGATTGAAGGAAGCTGGAATGAAAGCGCGCAGCAGATCATGTTTCATTCCCCCTACGCCGCCTACTCCGGCCATTTAACCATCTATGACGATGTCCAGATTCAACTTCGGCATCTGGTTCTCACCGGACGTCTGCAGATGCTACCCCCCTCTTTACAGGCGGGCGAATATGGAACCTGGGTAGTTGCCGGAGTATAGCGGCTATGTCCCACCCCAACCGTCTACCCCGGTCATTCGGGAAATGCATTTCATCTGCCTGACGCAGGCGACCCGAACCATCGACGTGACCAACCCTTATTTTATACCCGATGCGGATATCATGATGGCCATCAAAACAGCCGCGGCGCGTGGCGTTCGAGTGAGATTACTGGTGCCGCGCCAAGTGATTCCTAAAGTTGCAGGAGCTGCAAGCCGTACGTATTATGGCGAACTCGTGGAAGCAGGGATCGATGTGTTTCAGTACAACAAAGGGGTGCTGCACGCGAAAGTCATGATTATCGATGGCGAGATTGCCGAAGTGGGTTCTTCCAACTACGATCTCCGTAGTTACCGTTTAAACTACGAAGTGTGTGCAGTGATGTATCATTCTGATGTGGCCCGGGAGCTTACGGAACAATTCGAACGGGATCTCGCCGAGGCTACTCCATATCGTTTGGAAGATCATATGCATCGTACCTCTTCCGAGCGCATGCTTGATCAAGCAGCGCGTTTGTTATCTCCTTTGTTATAAATCTCAAAAATTACATGGAATTGAATCGAAGTCCAATTACACATGTATATGGCGAAAGGGGAGAAGGCGCCTCCAACGAATACAAGTAATATCGAATTTGGGCAACAGTCTATGGTGCAAATATCACGCCCGGCATATAGTGTAGAAAAAAAGGAGCTGCATCATAGATGATCATGATGAAACCGATTGAAGTTGAAGGTCATCAGGTTATAAGTATCGAGGTCGCCCTGCCCAAAACAACACTTCTGGCCATCACAACCGATCACGGATATATCATGTGCGGAGCGCTTGATATTCGTTTGTTAAATGAGAAATTAAACGATCGCCGCATTGTGGCAGGACGCGCAACCGGGGTACGAACAATAGAGCAATTGCTGGATGCCCCACTCGATATGGTGACCACAGAGGCGGAATTACGCGGAATTTGCCCTGGGATGAAAGGAGCAGATGCGCTTTTAAAGATGGTAAACGAGGTTAGTTAATTTTAAATCCATACTTAAGGAAAGTAGGGGGATTTTTTGTTAACGGGTCTGCATATTGTTTTCCTTGGAGGCGATGCCCGACATCTTGAAATCATTCGGTCATTCACAGACCTGGATGCAAATGTTGTGGTAATCGGTTATGAAGATTTGCACGAACAACTTCTTGAAGTTCAGCATTCCAAGCTTACGAGGGAGGTGCTTCGCAATGCTGATGTATTGATATTACCGGTTGTCGGTACAGACGACCATGGCAGAGTAGAGTCTTCATTTTCATCTGAAACGTTATTGCTGAACAAGGAATATATGTCTTCCTTGCCGAAACACGCAAAAGTCTGTACTGGCATAGCCAAGTCTTACTTGAGGAACCTTTGCGTAGAACTAGGAATAGATCTGATTGAATTATTCAGCAGGGACGATGTTGCCATATACAATTCCATTCCCACTGCGGAAGGCGCCTTATTGATGGCCATTCAACATACGGACATTACCATACATGGTTCGCGTTGTATGGTGCTGGGTTTGGGGAGAATCGGTCTTACGTTAGCCGGCATGCTTCACCGCCTGGGAGCACACGTCAAAGCGGGGGTTCTGAAACCGGAGCAGTTTGCACGTGCATGGGAGATGGGGATTGAGCCGTTTTATACGAAAGATTTGTACGATGAAGGCGTAAATGTGGATATTATTTTTAACACGGTTCCGGAGCAAATCCTTACTTCTCGTGTGTTGACCCGTATTCCGCATCACGCTATTATTATTGATTTGGCTTCCAAACCAGGTGGGACCGATTTTCGTTTTGCCGAAAAACGTGGAATCAAGGCCTTGTTGGCACCAAGTTTACCGGGATTGGTCGCCCCAAGAACGGCTGGACGTATATTGGCGAGAACGTTATGTCAATTGATCCAGGACGAACGGAGTCAAAATCGAGAGCAAATGGATATACTTGCTTGTCCTTCCGGGATATGAGATAGCGAACACTGTAAAACGAATCCTTTGGAGGCGTCATTACTTGTTTATACTTGATCTGAGAGGCCGGCACTTTGCCGGCCTCTCAGAGTGAAGACAAACTCCCTTGCTGATTCAAAAGCAATGGGAGTTTTTGTGAATTTGAAGCACATATTGAAAAAGAGCGTGCGTTCTATTTATCCGGCGACCTGACTTCCAAAGCCAGGTCGCCATTTTTTTCAGGTTCATAGCAGTGAAAACAAGCATCGCCTGCATCGTCACCTTCTTAAGTCCTCGTAAGGTCGTCCAACGCATGCCATGCTTTTCTTTCAAATCCGCAAATACTCGTTCTATTGTTTCTTTTCGCTTTTGGTAAAGCTGTTTGCTTCCTTCCGTATGTCGGAGGTGCTCAGCTTCCTCTACGTATTCAGCCCAGATGTGCCGGCTGATCCGCTTTACAGCATCCTTGCTCTCTGTGCACCGATCTCGAAGTGGGCAGTTCTGACAAATGCTCGGATCGGACCGATACATTTTATACCCGTCGCGGTTGGTTGTTTCGTAAGACAGTACAGCGTTCGCCGGGCAAATGTAGCAGTCATAATATTCATCATACACATACTCATACTTTCGGAAAAAGCCATCTTTCGTATGGGGCCGGGTGTAGGGCATAACCGGGCGAATTCCTTCTTTGAGCAGCGTCCTGCAAATGTAGGGTGTCTTGTATCCTGCATCCGCGGCAACCGCCCTTGGAGTCGAGAGGTTCCGGGCCACCTCGCCTAGTAGATCCTCAAACATTTGACTGTCGTGAACGTTGCCTGGAGTTACCTTGACGCCCAGTACAAACCCACTCCGATCACACGCGGTATGGAAGCTGTAGGCAAATACCCGTTCTTTTTCCCCTTTTACAAACAACCCGCTCTCTGGATCAGTGGCGCTGGTCTTCACCTCCTTCATGGAGACTTCCGACTTTTTTTCCAGAGGCTTCTTTCCATGCGCAATACGGTCCTGATTAATCTCATCGGTTAAACACCCTTATTGTGGACACTGCACCTCTTATTCGATATCGATTGTAGAATTGCTTTAAATTGCTGCCATTTACTCTTAAATGGACGTTTCGAAGATGATCAAACTTTAACTTGTTTCGGTTTTACCATTCCTTGCTTGACTGCCTCCCTGTACTCATAGGGGGATAAGTCATAGATGCTGCCATGAATACGGATGCGGTTATAATCCTGAATAAACTGACTCACAATCTCATAGGCCTGTGGATAGGACTCAAATTCATGGCGCTGGTAACACTCTAATTCAATGATGGCGTGATAGGATTCGATGTGCGCATTTTTATTTGGCGTATTAGGCGGAATACGCTCGTGAACCATGCCAAATTCCGTACAAGCCTCTTCAAACCGATGGCTGATAAACTGCGGACCATTATCGGAACGTAAGACCGGCTTATCCTCTTGATCAAAGAGCTGGCGTTTCATAAGCGCTTCCTGCGTAATCTGAACGAGGTGCTTGGCTTCACAGGTCAGCCCAATATGATAGGCGACGATGGCGCGATCAAACACATCTATTATGCACATAAGGAAGAAGAACCGCTGCTCACCTTGAATCCATCCGTATTTAATATCGACTTCCCACAACTGATTAGAATCGGTTATCACGCGATTGTTAGCTAGACGCTTAGGATGCTTTATCTTTATTTTTCGCTGTGGACGAAGCACGTCCATTAACTTGCACAGGCGGTACACTTTCTTCTTGTTGATCTTAAGTTTATGGCGTCTTCTAAGAAGCACAGTAAGCTTACGATAGCCGTACGCCGCGCCTTCTCCTGCTAAGAACTCCATGATCCATTCACAGATCTGCTCATCGCTTACGGGCTTGCCGTCTTGTGTATAAGATAAACCAGGTGCGGGGCGACCGATCCTGAGTATAGTCTCTTGAACTTGCTGCCTTCTATTAACATGTGCATAGTACGTGGATCGCTCTACTTCCAGTACACGCAGCACGAAGCTGATGCTATGCCCTTGTACGATATACTTCTGAGCAATCTCTATTTTATCCGCAAGTGCGGGTTCGTTTTTTTTAGTAGGTCTTTGAGAATATCCCTCTCTAGGGCTTGCTCTGCATAGAGCTTCTTAAGTTTTTCATTTTCTCTTTCAAGCTGTGCATAATCTTCTGCAGTAGGAACAAACTTCGCTTGCTTGATGCTGTTCCCGTCCAACTGATCCAGATCCTTACGGCTGAGCTCTCTGGCCCATCTGAGAACCATCTTAGGATCAAGCTCATGTTGACGCGCTACGGCTGTCATATTGCCAATCTCTTTGCCCTTGGCAACAACCATTTTCTTAAAGTTTAAGTCGTACTGTTTCTTCGTCATATTGTGTTCCCCTCCGCTTGATTTCATTGTATCTAAGTAAGGGGTGTACTGTCCAAGTCTAAATGGGGGCTAAATAGTCATCATCCAGCAGATCTTGAAACTTTTTGCTTTGTTCTTGGACTAGCTCTTTCACGTATTTGTTTCTGTTCGCATTAGCTTTCACGTGAGTGGCATCGATGAAAAGCACATCAGGGTGCACAAATCCATGCTTCACGGCTTCTTCTAAAACCCGGGCGAAGATCGATTCAAAGAGCCCTGTATCCCGGAAACGGCGGACATAGTTTTTACCCAGCGTCGAGAAGTGAGGAATGGGCTGGCTAAAGTCATAGCCGAGGAACCAACGATAAGCAATGTTGGTTTCGATTTCTTTGATCGTCTGACGGATCGAGCGGATGCCAAAGATACACTGAATAAGAGCGATCTTGATGAGAACGACAGGATCGATGCTAGGACGACCGGTATCTTCGCTGTAAGTGTCACGAACGAGATCGTAAATGAAATTAAAGTCAATTGCATTTTCAATTTGACGAACAAGATGCTCTCCCGGAACCAACTCCTCCAGAGAGACCAAGGATATTTGTGTACGTCCTTCATAGCCTGTTTTCCGCAGCAATTGCAAGCACTCCCATTCATCAGTGATTAATACTATTATATCATATTAACGCGGTGAATGGATGAAGTTTTTGATTAAAAAGAAACTGTCGAAAGGTACTTTGTCGACAGTCTGTATCAGGCAGACAAATTATCCATAGCGGGTCAAATGGCCGCGGGAATTGCGCATGAAATTCGAAACCCGCTTACCGCGCTGAAAGGATTTCTGCAATTGTTAAGCGCCGGCAACGAAAATGGAAGTAAGTACTACGATATTATGAAGGATGAATTAACTCGTATCGAACTTATTGTAAATGAACTGCTGGCCTTAGCCAAACCGCAAGAGATGAACTTGACGCGGCATGATCTTTCCGAGCTGATTCAGGATATCGTTGTGCTGCTTCAGACGCAGGCCACTTTACATAATGTTGAAATTCACTTTCATCCAACCAAGGAATCCGTGCAGATCCGGTGCGATGGAAATAAAATCAAACAGTTATTTATTAATTTGATTAAGAATTCCATTGAAGCGATGCCTGAAGGAGGAACCGTCTGGATCGAACAAATGCGATGCGATGAATGGGTTAAAGTAAGCATAAGGGATAACGGGGTTGGAATTCCGCAAGAATTGTTGCAAAAGATCGGACAACCTTTTTTTACACAGAAAGAGACAGGGACAGGTCTCGGGCTATCCATTTGTTATCAGATTGCAGAGTATCACAATGCGAATATTGAGGTTGCAAGCGAGGTTGGCGAAGGTACAACTTTTACCGTATCCTTTCCCATCGCTCTGTAACGGCTTATAGGTATAATCTTAGAAATCGGGTTCCACTTCGTGACGAGAAATTAGCTGGCTTTTTTACTGTAGTTCTGCACACGATAAGTGGCCGGGAAGGAAGTTAATGGTGATGAGGCAAATCGTAGAGTTCCTCATGAATTCAGATCAAATGGATATTGGACTGGCTATCGTCGATTCAGAAGCCAAAATTTTATTTTTAAATACAACCATGAATACCTGGTACACAGTAACCTCCGGAGAAGAATTCCCTGAACACTCGGCATTACAATCGATCGTGGGGCAAGTACTGCAGGATAAAAAGAATTACTCGGGAGTACTCGTGCAAGAGAGGTTAGATGGCAAAGTACGATCCATGATCACCTATGTATACCCGCAGCTAAAAGGGGAATGTTTTGTTCTGATGGCCGATATCCAAGATTTTCAACAGTACGTGAAAATACAATGCGAGAAAGAAAGAAGGGAAACCATTGTGCATATGGCGGCGGGCACAGCCAATATCATTCTAAATCCTTTAACGGTAATCAAAGGGACGCTTCAACTTCTGGAAAAAAGTTTGAAGGATCATGTTTCCGTTTTACAATTCGCGGCATCTCCACCTCATCAGAAATTGGCCGGATACTTTAAACTGCTTGATGAGCAAATTCAGACGATCGACAAAGCGTTGCAGCGATTTTTGCTCTTTGGAAAACCTTTCGAATGGAAATTTGTTCCTATTTCTCTTCTTTCATTTATGCAAGAATGGATTCCAGATATACAGGTCCAAGCATTGGAGAAAACAGTACGTTTCGCTCTGGAATTTCCGGAGCAAAACGGTTTTGTGTTTGGACACCCCAAGTTGCTGCGAGCGGCGCTGCAAGAAATCATTAACAATGCATTAGATGCAAGTCCCCCAGGTTCTGTCTTAACGCTCCGAATTAACATTACGGATAATCACATCCACATCATTGTTCGCGATCAAGGAGCAGGAATTCCAGAAGATCTGCAGTCCCGAATCATCCTACCGTTTATTACAAGTAAACAGGACGCCATTGGATTTGGGCTCAGTTTTAGTCAAGTTATGATCGAAAAAATGGGAGGCTCTTTGAAAATCGATAGCTCTGATCTAGGCACAAACGTTATTGTTCAATTACCCGCATTTAAGGGAACAGTTTAAATGTGTCGGTAACATTGCGGTAAACAAACTCTCAACAATTTTTTCAGGGGCTCTTGCCGGGAGTCGCGACCCAAAAAAGCATATTTCAATTCAACAATGCAGGGTAGCAAAGAATAATATTTCCCGAAGAGTACAAAATAAAGCTTGAAAAAATGATGACAATGGAGGAAATTACATGCCGCTCATTCCTTGGGATTCGTTTCGCAATACCGATCTATGGAGAAGGGATTTGGAAAAAATTTTTAACGAAGGTCTTCCGGAAATCGGCGCGCGTCTAGGATTTGCAACCCCTCGTATTGATGTATTTGAGAATGAACATGAAGTGATTGCTTCTTGTGAAATCCCTGGTTTGGATAAAAAAGAAGACCTTCATATCGATGTGGATGAAAACATGCTTACAATTAGTGGGACCATAAAGCAAGCGAATGAAGTGAAACAGGAACAAATACACCGCAAAGAACGGTTTGTCGGACGATTCCAACGGTCGGTGTCTTTGCCATCACGCGTTCAAACGGAAGGAACGACAGCAACGTATCGCAGCGGTGTCCTTGAAGTTCGAATGCCGAAATTAAAAGCCGATACCCAACGGCAAATTGATGTGCAGTTTCATTAAAATGAAGTGTGAGATCACAATATAGGCGTTACATGAAAAATGGGCGCTTGCACAAAATAACCTTTGGGGGACGAAGTCCTACCATATTGAAGGAGGTCAATGATCGTGTATCAACAAAACCTTTCACAGCAAGCAAGCCAATGCGCGCAGATTATTCAACAGTTGATCCAGCAAACGCAGCAATCGAGCAACATGTATCAGCAAATGTTGCAACAGGAGCAGCAAAACGCCGCCCAACTGGATCAGCTGGCCCAGAAAGAACGTCAAGCGGTTCAAACCATTCAATTTGTTCTGCAAGGACATCAAACTGCCATACAGCAGATGCAGCAGGCGATGCAAATTTGTTCTCAGCTTCAACAAACAGCGCAACAACAACCCGGCTTGCAGAGTGCGGGCTGGCCAACGGCTCAGAGCTGGCAGAATCAGAATTTGCAGCCACGGCAATATCAATAAAACAGCAAGTGAAAACGATCGTATTCTTTAAAAAGAAGGCGGTCGTTTTTTCACTTGACGATGCGTATACCCCAAAACCATCCAAGCCAAGGCGCGCTGGTTTGCCCGGGATGCTGAAGGCGCTGGGCGAGGCAGAGGTGCAAGTCACGTTCGGCATGCTGCCTCTTGCGCGGCATTTGCGACTATTTGCAAAGAAAACAGGGTAAGCTTTTAGCGGCGGACATTTGTCCATCGCTTTTCTGGTTGCAAAAAGGAATTTCACTCCCGTGAAACTTGAATTGTTGAACCATGCCGAATTGCCCAGCAAGAGGCGAGGATCTGACCATTAAAAATGTGTATGTACCACGAACCCCGATTTTGTGGAACACGTGAACCGATACGTGAGGGATGTTGAGCAAGGAAGACCCGTTTAGCGGATTTTTCGAAGGAATTTAGCGATATGGTTCAGCGAATTTTTCCAAATGTCCAGAGTAAATTGAATGAGGATCCTGCCTTCATAGGCGGGGGATTTTTTTCGCCTATCTGATTAGGGATTTTGGTGCTAGGAAAAAGCAGATTGTACACTTCGTCCTTCATCTCGCGGCTAATTCGTATTTTTTGCGACGTGTTCAAAGCCTTCTTTGGCCAGGGCGTGGTATGATTGATAACCGGCTTGCCCGCCGGGACGGCGCGCAGTCCACTTTTCTCTGTCGGCCGCTCATACCGACGACGAACTAACCGATGCCGCCACCCGCATATGCGAAGGATACCATTAGAGTCGCTGTATCACTTCTCGTACAGGCTACCAAGGCGCTGGCGCCGACAGCTTTTATCGCATTAAAGTATCGCTGAAGGAGAGGATGAAAAACAGGAAACCGTCTACGGAAAGTTAGCGTATAGTATGAAAAATAACAGGACAACGAGGGCTTAGTACAAAAATTACATATACATCTTTCGTCTGGGAACGTTTAAATTTCTGCCTGTTTAGTTCTGGAGAGACAAATAGACTACCATAACTAACAATCGTGGTAGCCTATTTGCTCTAAATGCAAGGAGGGGACTGTACCCCACCATTAGTATATACACCGAGGAGGTTGTATAAGTACGTACAATTATCGAGGCGGAACGTGGCCCGATTAAACATTTGATTTTTAGATGTATTTGTGGTAATTTAAGAAAAGTGAATTCACGATTTACACAGCGACGTGTGTGTAATCAATAAAAACTCAATTAGAACAAGGGGTATCGGGGAATTACACAGTGTACGTTCTTCAATATTGCCATTTTAATTACGGAAAGGACTGAAAAGCATGAGCTTCAAACAAAGAGAAGGCGGAGACGACAAGAGACCGGCACGCCGCGGCGGCCGCAACAAACGTCGTAAAGTGTGCTACTTCACTGTGAATAAAATTACTCACATTGATTATAAAGACACCGAGCTGTTGAAGAAATTCATCAGCGAACGCGGTAAAATTTTGCCTCGTCGTGTAACGGGCACCAGCGCGAAGTACCAACGTCTTTTGACGGTTGCCATCAAACGCTCTCGTCAAATCGCATTGCTTCCTTACACTACGGAATAATCGGCAAGCCGAAAGCGGCAGCCGGAACCTAAATGGTTCCGGCTGTTTTTTTGTGACTATACATTTTCCGGCGGAGTAGAGGGCGAAGCGCAGGTAGAAAGGGGAGGAGAAGAGGGACATGAGGGGGCTAAGGGACACCAGAGCCGTTATTTTGGGAAAAACGGAGGTTTGTAAAATGTAACGGACACAGATGACCCTATTTAGCTCAAATCGTCCTGGATGAACGGGTTTAGAGCGAAATAGGGTCGCCTGTGTCCGTTAGGCTGGGAAATACCCGGGAAATGGGCGGATAAGGTCGCTGGTGTCCGTTAGAGCAGCGTCACCAGACCTATTGGGATAACAATGAAGTGAATAGTACAGTTCCCCTTAGATCCGTGATTTTGGGATCACCAAATGTGCTTAACGCCAATAGTACTGTGGGTTACGGGAAACGTGATATATTCGATACCCCAAAAGGGCGGGGAAATTGGCCAGGTTTTCTAACATGCGTACCTGAAATTGAACGATATCAATCGATGCGATACGACAAAATGTGATTATTTTACAGACAAGCCTCGTCGTATCTTGTCATATTGATGTAATATGTGTCAAAAACAAGCAATCTATAATGTTATATATATGTAATAAAACATAACCTATTTAAATTTGTAAGCGGTTCATATAAACTTTTGTTTTATATTTTTTGCAAAATATGATAATTGAGGAACCAACAGTTTGCTAAAAAAGATATTGACGTAAGATATTTTCACATGTATCATGATCAATAATTCAACTGAGATATTTTCCCATAAGAGGAACGGCTTTGATTACATAATTCAAAAGGAGGAGTCACTGCATCATGGCAAAGAGGAGAAATTTGTGGTCGGTTTTACTTGTTTTATCCCTGGTCGGAATTTTGTTTACGGGCTGCAGCACGAATAACACAGCTTCCAATACACCTGCGCCCGAAAACACGGCGCCAACCGAAAATACGTCTGAGCCCGGTACGGATAAAGCGGCAAATGAGCCGGTGGACGGCGGAACGATTACGCTCAGTACGTTTTCCGATATCGTCAATTTGAATCCGGTCTTCGTCAATGATACGTCTTCGGGGGATGTTGTGCAGTTTGTTTTTGCCAAATTGTATGATTTGGATCGCGAAGGAAACGTCGCCGCCGAACCGTGGTCGCTGGCCGCGGAGCTTCCTCAAATTTCCGAGGACAGCAAAACGTACACCGTGAAGCTGAAAGATACGGCGAAGTGGAGCGACGGGCAGCCGGTCACCGCGGACGATGTCATTTATACGATCGATACGATCCGCAACCCGGATACAGGGGCTCCCGGAATCGGGTTGTATGATAAAGTTGACAAAATGGAAAAGGTCGATGACCATACCGTGAATATTACGCTGAAGCAGGTTTATGCTCCATTCCAGTATTCGCTGGTCCAACAATTGGTTCCGGCCCATGTCTTGAAGGATGTTCCGGTGAAGGAACTGCAGAAAAACGCCTACGGGACCGATCCGGCCAAAACGGTCACGAGCGGGCCCTGGAAGTGGACGGCATGGAAACAGGGGGAAAGCCATACGCTGGATGCGGATCCGAACTATTGGGGAGCGGTAAAACCGCATATCGCTCAAGTCATTTACAAAATTTACGCCGACCAAAATACCGAAGTACAGGCGCTGCTGAAAGGCGATACGGACCATATCAGCGCGATTCCGGTGACGCAGGTGGAAGCTGTAAAATCGAACAAGGACATCGCGATCATCCAAAAGCCGGGAGCTCAGTACGAATACATCCAATTTAACTTTGAACCGAAAAACTTCCCGGGCAATTACGGACTATTTGAAGGGCAAAAGACGAGACAGGCGATCGCGTATGCCCTAAACCGTCAAGGCATGGTCGACAACGTACTGAAAGGTGTCGGCGCGCTGATGAATGCGCCGTTCCTGCCGGATACGTGGGCAGACCCGAAAGACGCGGCCGTGAATTATCCCTATGATTCGGAAAAGTCCAAACAGCTGCTGGCCGAAGACGGATGGGTGGCCGGCAAGGACGGTATTCTCGAGAAGGACGGACACCGCTTCTCCTTTGAACTGCAGTACAATGCCGGGAACAGCCGCCGCGAGCAGATCGCCGCGGTCGTTCAACAAAATTTGAAAGATGTCGGTATTGAAGCGGTTCCGAAAGCTATCGACTTTGCGGCATGGATCGACCAGAACGTAACGCCGGGCAAATACCAAGCGATCCTGCTCGGCTGGTCGCTGAATACGCCGGATCCCGATTCGGAGAACGTCTTCTCCTCCAAATACTTCCCGCCGGCGGGGCAAAACAGCGGCTGGTACAAAAACGAGAAGCTGGATCAGCTGTGGGTAGACGGTTACTCGACGGTCGATCAGGCGGAAAGACAAGCGATATATAAAGAAGTGGCCAAGGAAATTTCCACCGATTTGCCTTACGTGTTCCTGTATCAATACGGGCAAGCGATCGGAACGGGGCCTCGCGTGCATTGGGCGGAAGAAGACCGTCCGGAACCGTCGCTTGGGTACGGGCAGTTCTTCCATATTATCAAATGGTGGGTAACCGACTAGAAAAGACGGGTACGGGATATAGAATCGCCGGAGGGGAAAGGGAGCACTCTCTTTCTCCTTCTCTTTAATGGAAAGGGTCCGGTGGTTCTATCGCTTGTTACCTCGGGAGGGTAAACAATGACAGAATATCTGATCCGTCGTTTGTTGCAATCGGTATTGGTCATTTTTTTGATTACGGTCGTGACCTTTCTGCTCATTCACGCGGCTCCGGGCGGTCCCACCCAAGTCATGCTTGCTCCGGGCTTATCGCCGGAGACGTTCGAACAGCAGAAGCGTAACCTTGGCCTGGATCAGCCGATTCCCGTTCAGTACGTCCGCTGGGTGGGGGACTTGCTGCGGGGCGACCTCGGTTATACGTTTAAAAATCATCTGCCCGTCGGGGATCTGTTGTGGCCGCGGATCGCCAACACGCTGATACTGATGGGGGCGGCCTGGCTGGTTACGCTCGTTATCGCTTTGCCTTGGGGCATCTACAACAGCACGAAGGAATACGGTTTGTCCGACCAAACCGCGTCCTTTATCTCTTATTTGGGGTTTGCCATGCCGACGTTTTGGTTCGGTATTTTGCTGCAGCAGTGGCTTTCCCTCGGCCTCGATTGGTTCCCGCTTTCGGACATGCACAGCCGCGGCAAGGAAGGCAGCATCACCGATTTATTTATGCATCTGGTGCTGCCGGTCTCGGTGCTGTCTTTGGGGTTCCTGGCTTCTTATATGAAATACGCCCGCGCGAGCATGCTTGAGGTGCTGGAGCAGGATTACATCCGTACCGCGCGGGCCAAAGGCGTCAAGGAACGCAAGGTGGTGTTCCGGCATGCGCTGCGCAACGCGCTCATTCCGATCATCACGATCATCGGCCTGGACTTGCCGCTGTTGGTTGGGGGAGCCGCTTTGACGGAAAACGTGTTTAACTGGCCGGGCATGGGCCGATTATACGTTGAGATGGCTACGGCGCGCGAATACTCCGTGCTGATGGCGATCACCATCGTTACCGCCGTCGTGGTCGTCATCGGCAGTCTGTTGGCGGACATTTTGTACGCGATCGTGGATCCGCGGGTTAAATTGGGGCGGAAGGGGGGAACGGCGGCATGAGCGAGCTGAAAGTTCCGTATCCGTCCGGTCCTTCTCCGGAGCCGCCTATCCCGAACCCGGCGGAGTCTTCCCTAACCAGCGGCAAAGCCGAGCCGGCGCTTTCGTCCAGAAAACCGCCCGGCCCATGGAGAACGCTCTGGAGTAAATTTTCACATAATCCGTACGCCATGACGGGGCTGGGCGTGCTGTTGTTTTTCATTATCGCGGCTCTATTGGCACCGGTGATTTCAGGGTATGATCCGGCGAAAATCGATCTGCTGTACGCCAATCTTCCGGCCGGTTCGCCCGGGCATCTGCTCGGCACCGATGAGCTGGGGCGGGATATTTTTACCCGGCTGCTGTACAGCGCCCGCATCTCTTTGTTGATCGGCTTTTCCGTCGCCTTGGCGTCGGTTGTGATCGGATCGATCATCGGGGCGTTGTCCGGGTACTTCGGCGGTTGGGTCGACACAGTGTGCATGCGCATCGTCGATGTGATGAATTCGGTGCCCACCTTGTTCCTTAATATCCTTGTGCTTGCTATCTTCGGGTCGGAAATCCGGTATATGATTATGATCTTGGCTTTTACGAGTTGGATGAGCATCGCCCGCCTGGTTAGGGGGAATTTCCTGCAGCTGCGGGAAATGCAGTATGTGGAAGCAGCGAGAGCGATTGGGGTATCGGATATGGGCATCATTTTTCGCCACCTGCTGCGCAACTCCAGTTTTCCGATTATCGTCAACGCCACATTGATGGTAGGCTCGGCTATTTTGAGCGAATCGGCTTTGTCCTATTTGGGGCTCGGCATCCAGGCGCCGGCGACGAGCTGGGGGCTTATGCTCAGCAATGCGCAGGAATTTATGCTGATCGATAAGCTGCAGGCCGTTTATCCCGGGTTGTGCATCCTGATCGTCGTGCTGGCGGTGAACTTTATCGGCGACGGCATTCGCGACGCCCTGGATCCCAGAAAGAACATCAGCAAATCGCGGAGGAGGCTGACGAAATGGCGGAAAAATTACTCGAAATCCGCAAATTGACGGCAGGTTTTCTTACAGAGCAAGGCGTTGTCAAGGCGACCGACCGCATCTCGCTTAGTCTGGACAAAGGGCAAACGCTGTGTCTCGTCGGCGAGTCGGGCAGCGGAAAAAGTGTGACCTCGCTGGCGATCATGCGGCTGCTTGATTATGCCGGAGGGATGATTTTGGAGGGAGATATCAGGTTCCGTGAGCAGGAGTTGTCGCTGAAGAGCCAGGAGGAAATGCGCCAGATCCGCGGAAATCAAATTGCTATGATTTTCCAGGACCCAATGTCGGCGCTAAATCCGGTATTTACGGTTGGGGAGCAAATCGCCGAAAGCTTGAGGCTGCATCAGCACAAAAATGGGGAGGAAGCCTGGAACATGGCGGTCGATTTGCTGCGTTTGGTGGGCATTCCGGGTCCGGAGATCCGCGCCAAGCAATATCCGCACGAACTGTCGGGCGGCATGTGTCAACGCGTCGTAATCGCCATTGCCTTGGCCTGCAATCCGGAGCTGCTGATCGCCGATGAGCCGACGACGGCGCTGGACGTGACGGTGCAGGCGCAAATTCTCGATCTGCTGCGGAAGCTGCAGGCCGAGCTGGGGATGTCCATTCTGCTGATTACGCATGACATGGGCGTGGCAGCGGAAATGGCCGACCGGGTCGCCGTCATGTATGCGGCAGCGATCGTGGAGGAAGGGCCGGTGGCGGACATCTTCGCCCATCCGAGCCATCCTTATACGGTGGGGCTGCTGCAATCGATTCCGGGTTTTGAAGGGGAACGGGGAGGAGAACTGTATACGATCCAGGGGACGATTCCGCCGATCGGGCAGCTGCCCTCGGGGTGCCGGTTTCATCCGCGTTGTCCGCACGCGATGGACATTTGCCGGCAAAAGGAGCCTGGCGAATTCTTGATCGGAGACGATCATCGCGTGGCTTGCTGGTTGTATGAGGATAAGCCGGAGTTTGTGGCCGGGGAGCCAAGCGGACGAAACGAGGTGAAACCGGCATGATCATCAACACGTCGCCTGTGCAGTCAACACCGAAAGCGGATAGCCAAAATTCCGGGGAGATTTTGGTGGATATCCGCAATGTGAAAAAATATTTTCCGATTCAGAAAGGATTGTTAAGCCGGATCGTCGGGCACGTGAAAGCCGTAGACGACGTTTCCATGGCCATTCGCAAAGGAGAAACGTTTGGACTCGTCGGTGAATCGGGATGCGGAAAATCGACGCTGGGGCGTGTGATATTGCGGCTTCAGGGCGCGACGGACGGGGAGGTCGTGTTCCAGGGGCAGGATATTCACGCGTTAAAGGGCCAGGAGCTGCGAAAGCTGCGCGAGGAAATGCAGATTATTTTCCAGGATCCGTTTGGCTCGCTGAATCCGCGTTTTCTGGTTAAGGATATCATCGGCGAACCGCTGCGCGTTCACCGGAACATGTCCGCCAAACAGATCGACGAGCGTGTTGTTGAGCTGATGGAGCTGGTCGGGCTGGATGCCAGCCGGCGCAACCGGTATCCGCACGAATTCTCCGGGGGACAGCGGCAGCGGATCGGTATTGCCCGGGCAATTGCCCTGAACCCGAAATTTATTGTCGCGGACGAGGCGGTTTCGGCGCTGGATGTATCCGTGCAATCGCAAGTCATTAATTTGCTGATGAAGCTGCAGCGTGAATTGGGGTTAACGTTTTTGTTCATCGCTCACGGTTTGAATGTCGTCCGCCATATTTCCGATCGGGTGGGTGTCATGTATCTCGGCAAGCTGGTGGAAGTGGGGGAAACGGAAACGTTGTTTTCCGCGCCGCTTCATCCTTATACGGCCGCACTGCTGTCGGCGATTCCCAAACCTGCGCCGGGACGCCGCAAGGAGCGCGTCGTGCTGCAGGGGGATGTGCCGTCGCCGGCGAATCCGCCTTCAGGCTGCCGGTTCCATACCCGCTGCCCCATTGCCGGGGACAAATGCGCCCGGGTGGAGCCGAAGCTGACGGAAGCGGCGCCTGGCCGCCAGGTGGCCTGCCACTTCCCGCTTAGCGCGGATAGCGGTTTGGTATAGTAATTTCATAATAGAAAGGCAGGGGGCCGCTCTCGGAATGGGGAACAGGCCTCTTTGTTTTAATTCAGAGCCTCGGCTTCCTGATAGCGTTAAGAAAAACTACCGCTAAAGGTGCTCTGGCTTCTTTATAAGAATTTTCGGCGGGTAGAGGAGGATGTACTGGTAGAGGAGGGAGGAGAAGAGGAATCTGCGGGCTAAGGGACACCAGAGCCGTTATTTTCGAAATAACGGAGGTTTGCAAAATGTAACGGACACAGATGCTCTTATTTACCTCAAATCGGCCTGGATGAACGGGTTTAGAGCGAAATAGGGCCATGTGTGTCCGTTAGGCTGGGAAATACCCGGGAAATAGACGGATAAGGTCGCTGGAGTCCGTTAGAGCAGCGTCCACTGGATGTAGACTACAGATTGAAAGAGCCGAGGTACTTGGTGCTTCGGATCGTGAAAGAAGGGGAAGGGTTCTCGTAGTTGAACCGAAGAGGGAATGGGTTTGCACCCTCCGAAGAACCTCACGAGCGGGGAGATTTTTTACGCTGAGAGACGTTTTGCCGCCGGTTTGGGTGCCTTGTCCAACAAGAGGTATGTCGGTTATTGTTGTACCGTAATTCCTCAATGTGTTATAGTACGAAACGATAGAGATATTTTTGCAGGCAAGTTGGAAATGGTATTATTACTATAAAACGGAAATCTAAATCTATGAATTAAAAATGGAGGCATCATATGATAGAAAGGCAGAAACGCAGCTCGAAGCGAAAAAAGAAGTTTGGTAAAAAATCGTGGATTGCGCTCATCGCCATCGTGCTGATCATCGGGGCGGGAGCTTATGTGTTCCGCAAGCCGCTGGCCATCATGGCGTTTGACTTGTTCCTCTCCGGACAGGTAGAGCAGCAATTGGAGAAATCTTATGCCCCTCTGGGAGGCGAAACGGAGCCGCAGCAGGTTGAGCAGGAACAGGGATTGGAGCCGTTCACCATGCTGTTGCTTGGCGTCGATCAGCGGGATCATGAGCCGGCCCGGTCCGATACGATGATTTATGCGGTGGTGCGCCCGGAAGAGGAAAAAGTGCTGCTCATTTCCATTCCCCGTGATACGTATACGGAAATTGTGGGTAAAGGCGGACAGGATAAGATCAACCACGCGTATGCTTTTGGCGGCGAGAAAATGGCGAAGGACACCGTGGAGAACTTCATCGGTTATCCGGCGGATTATTATGCGGCGATTAACTTTCAGGGGCTGAGGGAAATTGTGGACGCCCTGGGCGGCATTGAGCTGCCGATCACCAAGGATATCGTCAACAAGCAGAAATATCACGAGAAATTTACGGTTAAGGCCGGCAAACCGCTTTATAGCGGGGACGAAGCGCTCAATTACGTCAGATACCGGGAGGACAGCGACTTTGAACGGACGAAACGCCATCAGATCTTTTTGAATGCGATGGTGAACCGGATGCTGAAGTTGGATCAGGTGACGAAAATTCCCGAATTGATGGACATGATGGGGGAAAATTTCAAAACCGATCTTGCGCCAAGCAAAATCATTGACCTGTCGAAACAGGTACTGCTCGGCAGCCAGCAGCCGCAGATCAGCGGGTTCACCATTATGGGCAAAGGGATGCGCATAGGTGGGATTTATTATGACAAAGCCAACGAAGAGGATGTCGCCTTCGCCAAAGAGATGATCGGAAGCTGGATCGATCCGGAAACGGAGCCGGATAAATTGATTACGCCGGAATCGCGGGATGCGGAAAAGGCCGGAACCGAAGCCGGCGCTTCGAACGAAAACGGTTCGGGGACGGCGGCGGAATAGCGGGAGAGCGACAAAAGCATGAGCCGGAGAATCCCGTCATATTTTAGAATAGAGGTAGTTCAAAAAGTCATCTTTTGATCACGAAGCAGGTCATGAAGTGGATCGGGCGTCGAATCTTGAATTCAGCCGGGCCTTCCGTTGCTCACGTACCCAAAACGTACGCTCCGCTACTCAGTCCCTAGCTTCATCCAACCTTCTCAGTGCTGAAAAGCCGACTTTTTGAACACGCACTTATAATGCAAAAAAATTCGGCAGTCCGGTTTCCGGCTGCCGATTTCTCGCGGAACGGGCGGAACAACTTCCGTTTTGAAACGTAACAATTAGGGGAGTCTGAAGAAAGGTGAGGAGGATTTCGATCCGATGAATATTGCGTTTTTTTTATTGCCCAAAAACGATGTCGTCACCGTCACGCTGGACTCCACGCTGCGGCAGACGCTGGAGCGGATGGAGTTCCACCGCTATACGGCCGTGCCGATCATCAGCGGGGACGGGGCCTATGTCGGAACGGTGACCGAAGGCGACCTGCTTTGGTATATGAAAAATTCCAATGGCAAGGTGAACTTTGAGACCGCTTCAAAATTTTCGCTGAAGGATGTTCCGCTCAAATTGGACATCAAACCGGTGCGCATCGACGCGGACATGGAGGATTTGATTAATCTGGCGAAGATGCAGAACTTCGTTCCGGTGGTGGATGACCGGGGGCGGTTTATCGGCATTGTCCGCCGCAGCCAAATTATCGAATATTGCGAAAAATTCGTCACCAGAAACGCGCTGGAATCCAATAAATAGAAGGCGTTTGCGTCCCTTGGCGCATTTGCTATATGCTATAATGAAGAATAAGTTTTTTTTCGGGGAGGGTGGAAGCTGTCCGCCATGCAAAGGGAAATGGATGTGGCCAAACGCGCCAAGGTGATTGAATGGCTCAAAACCGAAGTAGTCGATCACGTATCCCGTTTGTTTAAGGCACTATGGGAAGGCAGCACGACACGGGTAACGGACAGTCTTGCCAGTCTGATCGTCAGCAGCTATATTTTGGGGCGCAGACTTGGTGTTTCCTATCGGGATATGGATGACAGTATTCTGGAAAAACTAAGGAAACATAAGCAGGAGGGTCACCAGTTGGAGGATTGGTATCAGGATATTTCTGCACTTGAAGAACATATGCATAAGAGGTGAACCCATTTGAAGTTGCGCTGGACATCGGTGGCCTGGAGCGCCGTTTATTTACTGCTTCTGCTGTCACTTGCTACTCCGCTGACCGTGGTTACGATTTTTTTCCTAATGGTACCGGGCGTCTTGCTCTACACGACGTTGTCCACCAGAGCGTTTATCGTGCATACAGCGGCCGTTTGGCTGATTGCGGCGCTCGTTTTTGGGCCGTTCCTATTGCTGCATGCCGTATTTTTCATCATCCCCGCGATCGTGATGGGTTATTTATATAAGAAAAGAAGCCCGGCTTTTCGGATCGTGATGTCCGGAACCGGGGTGCTTCTGCTGGAATTTATCCTGGTGCTGCTGATCAGCACGGTGTTTTTCGACTTCAATCTGGCCACGGCCATTGAAGATATGATCAATGCGGCGGTTGCGCCTTTGCAGGACGTGGCCGACAGCCCCATGTCGGGCGGATTGGTCTGGTCGCCGGAGATGAGCCAGCAGTTTTCCAGCCTGACCGTGCGGGTGGTGCCGTTCACGATGATCGTCTGCTCGCTGCTGATGGCCGCCGTGGCCCATGCCGTCTCCCGGCCGACGCTGGCCAGCCTGGGGCATGCCGTCCCGAAGCTGGCACCGATCCGGGATTGGAAGCTTCCGCGCTCGCTCATCTGGTACTACCTGATCGGGCTGCTGATTCAGCTGTTTGCCGGCGGAGTCATACAAAATGGGTTCCTCGGCACGATCGTGCTCAATCTGATGCCGCTGCTGCATTTTTTATTTATGGTACAAACGGCAAGCTTCTTCTTCTTTGTGGCTTATCATCGCAAGTGGAACCCGGTCTTCCCGGTGCTGCTCGTGGTAGCGCTCTTGTTCATTCCGCCGCTGCGTATCGTGGGGATTCTGGACATCGCTTTTCCGCTGCGGGATATGATTACTAGACCAAGACGATAGGGTGAGAAGGCATGCCAAATCTTTTGCAAAAACGTTGGTACGGTTATCAAACCGTGTGGATGTTCATGCTTCAGCTGCTGCTCGTCATCTTCGTCTCCTATTACAACTGGATTCTGGGACTCGTTAGCCTTTGCCTGGTCGGGGTGCTGACCTATAACATGCTGCAGGCGGAACGCCGGTTCCGCAAGGAACTGGTCCGTTACGTCACGGATCTGACCTACCGCATCAAGCGGGTGGAAGGCGAGGTGGTCAGCAGCCTGCCGTTTGGGATTATGCTGTACAGCGAGGAGCGGACCGTGGAATGGCATAACCGGTTCGTCGATCAGATGTACGGCAGGGATTCGGTCATCGGGCAGCCGCTCGCCGAGCTTCTGCCGCAGTTGCAGTTCCCTCAGCAGGGAAAGGACAAGAAGGATGGGCACGGCGGAAAAATCATGGCGGAAGCGATGGTGGACGATCGTTATTACGAGCTTACCGTGGATCAGGCGGAGCGGCTCATTTACATCCATGACATCACAGAACTGGCCGTGCTGCGCGGGCGTTACGAAGACGAGCGCGCCGCGCTGGGCATCGTCCTGCTGGACAATCTCGACGAGGCGACGCAGGGGATGGACGACCAGCAGCGGACGGCGTTGATCGCCCGGGTTGCGACGGCGATCACGGAATGGGCCAA
Organism: Paenibacillus oralis; assembly: GCF_003863965.1. GTDB lineage: Bacteria > Bacillota > Bacilli > Paenibacillales > Paenibacillaceae > Fontibacillus > Fontibacillus oralis. Next base: position 1,711,007 of record NZ_RRCN01000001.1, on the reverse strand, counting down.
ACAGTACCGCGTTTATTTGCGGAGGCTGTCTTCCGAGCGGTATCTGATGATCCTGAATCAGAGATCGCTGAACGAACTGGAGCAAAGCCGGTTCGTCATCCTTGACGAGGTCCGCGAGATGACCGCGGACCTGAAGGTGCCGATTACGCTCAGCATCGGCCTCGCTTTCGGCACCGAGCGCTTCAGCGAGCTGGGCGAACTCGCCCAGTCGAGCCTCGATATGGCGCTCGGGCGGGGGGGCGACCAGGCCGCGGTGAAGGCCGGTCAGCGCTTGTCTTTCTATGGCGGCAAATCGGGCGCCATAGAGAAGCGGACGCGCGTTCGCGCCCGCGTGATCGCGCATGCTTTGCGCGATCTGATGCAGGAGAGCGACCGCGTCATCATCATGGGCCATCGCGTCCCGGACTTCGACGTGATCGGCGCCTCCATCGGCGTGCTGAAAGCCGCCGATATGTATAAGGTCGAAGCTCACATCGTCCTGGATGGCCCGAACCCGGGCATCGGCAGCTTGATGGAGCATCTCGGCAAGGACGAAGCTTTGATGCGGCGGTTTATTACGCCCGAGCAGGCGCTCGGCATGATGACGCAGCATACGCTGCTCGTGCTCGTGGATACGCATAAGGCGTCGATCACGATGGAGCCGCGGCTGGTCGAGGAGGCGAGCCGGGTGGTCGTCGTGGACCACCACCGGCGGGGCGAGGAATTCGTGAGCGATGCGGTGCTTGTCTATCTGGAGCCGTACGCCTCCTCCGCCTGCGAGCTTGTGACCGAGCTATTGCAGTACATTCACGAGAAGGTGGAGATCAGCCCGCTGGAGGCGACGACGCTGCTGGCGGGGATGACGGTCGATACGAAGCATTTTGCGCTGCATACCGGGTCGCGCACGTTCGAGGCGGCGGCGTTCCTGCGGCGGAACGGGGCCGACACGGTGCTGGTGCAGCGGCTGCTGAAGGAAGACCTGCAGGAGTACATCATCAAGGCGGATATCATCAAACATGCGCGGATGATCCACGGGCATATTGCACTGGCGGCGGCGGAGCCGGGGCGCAAAGTCCCGCAGCTGCTGATCGCCCAGGTGGCCGATACGCTATTGAACATGACGGGCGTGATGGCATCGTTCGTGATCAGCGAGCGGCCGGACGGCCTGATCGGCATCAGCGCCCGCTCGCTCGGCAGTATGAACGTGCAGGTCGTGATGGAGCGGCTGGGCGGCGGGGGGCATTTGACCAATGCCGCCGTACAGTTGGAAGGAACCCAGGCGGAAGCAGAGAAGAAGCTGCTCGCCGTGCTGGATGAAATGGAGAAGGAAGAGGGGTTGTTCGAATGAAAGTGATCTTTTTGCAGGATGTCAAAGGTCAAGGCAAAAAAGGGGAAATCAAAAACGTATCGGAAGGCTACGCGCAAAACTTCCTGATCCCGCGCGGACTGGTCCGCCCGGCGACGGAAGGCAACGTGAAGACGCTGGAGCAGCAGACGGCGGCGGAACAAAAACGTAAACAGCAGGAGAAGGAAGACGCGATCCAACTGGGCAAAAAACTCGAAGAGATCACCGTCGAGCTGAAAGCAAAAGCCGGGGAAGGCGGGCGCCTGTTCGGTGCAATCACCAGCAAGCAGGTGGCGGACGCGCTGGAGAAAGCCGGCGTGAAGCTGGACAAACGGAAAATCGAGATGCCCGAACCGATCCGTACGCTTGGCGTGACTCAGGTTTCGGTGAAGCTGCATCCGGAAGTGAAATCGACGCTGAAGGTTCACGTGGCGGAGGAATAAAATGAGCGGTGATCTGTTTTTCGATCGGATCCCCCCGCAAAATCTGGAAGCGGAGCAGGCGGTGCTTGGGGCGATCCTGCTCCAGTCGGAGGCCCTCATCACCGCGATGGAGCGGGTGCGGACCGAAGATTTTTATGACAAGCCCCATCAATTGATTTTTGAAGCGATGGTTCAGCTTGGCGAGGAGGGCAAGCCGATCGACCTCGTCACGCTGACGGCCAAATTGAAAGACCGCGGCGAATTGGAGGATATCGGCGGAGTCAGCTATTTAGCGAAGCTCGCGCACGCCGTGCCGACGGCCGCGAACGTGGATTATTACGCGCGGATCATCGAGGAGAAGTCGATGCTGCGCCGGTTGATTCGCACGGCGACGCAGATCGTCAGCGACGGTTATGCCGGCGGCGAGGACGTCTCCGGCATGCTCAGCGACGCCGAGCGGAGCATCCTGGAGATTTCCAACCGCAGCTCGGGCAGCGGGTTCGTGGCGATCCGCGACGTGGTAATGGAGGTGTTCGACCGCGTCGAGCAGCTTCATCAGAACCGCGGAACGACGACCGGCATTCCTTCCGGATTCGTCGATTTGGACCGAATGACGGCCGGGTTCCAGCGCAGCGATTTGATTATCGTGGCGGCCCGGCCGTCGGTAGGTAAAACGGCGTTTGCGCTGAATATCGCGCAGAACGTGGCGGTGCGCGCCAAAGAGACGGTCGCCATCTTCAGTTTGGAGATGTCCGCGGTCCAGCTGGTACAGCGGATGATCTGCGCCGAGGCCAATCTCGACGCGGGGATCATGCGGACCGGCGATTTCAAAAACGATGACGACTGGGCGAAGCTGACGATGGGCATCGCCGCCTTGTCGGAGGCGGAGATTTACATCGATGATACGCCGGGCGTCACGGTCGCGGATATTCGGGCGAAATGCCGCCGCTTGAAGAAGGAGAAGGGCCTCGGGATGATCCTGATCGATTACTTGCAGCTGATTCACGGCCGGGGCAAACCGGGCGAGAACCGGCAGCAGGAGGTATCCGAAATTTCGCGGACGCTCAAGCAGATTGCGCGGGAGCTGGAGGTGCCGGTCATCGCTTTGTCCCAGTTAAGCCGGGGCGTCGAGCAGCGGCAGGACAAGCGGCCGATGATGTCCGACTTGCGGGAATCCGGTTCGATCGAGCAGGACGCCGACATCGTGGCGTTCCTGTACCGGGACGATTACTATAATCAGGAGACCGAAAAGAAGAACATTATCGAAATCATCATCGCCAAACAGCGGAACGGCCCGGTCGGGACGGTCGAGCTGGTGTTCTTGAAAAACTTCAACAAATTCGCCAACTACGAGCGGGCGCATACCGACGCGTTTGCCGGTTAAAATTAGAAACGAGATACAAGATTCGAGAGCTGACGGTTACCGTCGGCTCTTTTTACATTATAGAATTTATAACTCAACTTTCGCAGCAAAAATCGGCAGCAAGCCTTGATTTGCTGGGTAAAGCAGCAATTCATTGCCGGAGTTGACGCTGAATCAGAGGTGAGGGGGGCTGTCTACAGGGTTCGTGTTAGGTTCGTGTCCTGGTGTCCCAGCCTTGGTGTCCCTGCCTGCTGCTTGCCTTTGCACGATTATCCCTTTCGTTAAGGGAGCAGGGGGTGGGGGCTAGAGCAAGGGTTCCAAAAAAAGGAGAAGAAAAAGAGATGAGGAAAAAATGAGCCGGTTCAGGTAAGATTTTCGGCTTGAAAAGAGAACGTACGTTTGGTATAATGAAATAAATGGAACGTGTGTTCGTAAATTTTTGATTCGGGGGCGAGTGAACATGGAGGGCAATACGGGAACGGAACTTCAACCATACGCCTGCCGTTATAACGACGAGCAGGCCTGTATGGAGGCGCTGATCGCGATGAAGTGGCCGAACGGCTTTGTCTGCCCGCGCTGCGCTCACACCCGGTGCAGTCGTCTGACCTCCCGGCATATCCCCTTGTTCGAGTGTGGAAAGTGCAAGCATCAAACGTCGGCTTTGGTCGGTACGATTTTTGAAGGAACGCACCTGCCCCTGCTCAAGTGGTTCGAGGCTCTGGATTTATTCCTGCTTGAGGGCGGCATCTCGGCGATGCGGCTGAGCAAGGTGATCCAAGTCACCTACAAAACCGCCTGGTTGATGCTGCATAAAATACGCCATTCCGTTGGGGAATTCGATGCCCGAGAGCTACTCTGCGGAGACGTGAAGGTGAACAGCGATCTGTATGGGCGTAATCCGTCCCGGTTTCAGGTTTCGCATCCGTACGCCTCGGCGGTCGTAGCTGGATGCACGGTCACGGAATCGGGCGAGCCGGAGCAGGTCAAAATCCGCCTGGTGCCGCATAAAAGAGGAGACGGGAAAAGGGCAAACCGTCACGAACTCGCCGCGTTCATCAACGGGCATGTGGATGTCCGTACATCGGCGGTAGAGTCTTTCCCTCTAGCCTATCGGCTGTATACGCCCTTGCGGAAAGTGGTGAGAGAGGCGTGGGAATCGCTGAAGAGTACGTATGTAGCCTTGGGACTGAAGCATCTGCAGGCGTACCTAAACGAGTACACCGTACGCCGCTCGCTGCGCCGGCCCGGGGCGAAAGAAACGATGCGGCAGAAGTTGCTGCGCATGTGTGTGGCGATTCCGGCGATCCCTTACCGCCGGCTGATCGCACGCCAACCGAACCGGCCCCTTGCGGCTGCGGCCTGATCGTGGCGCTGGAACGGCGGGGGGAGTTTGACGCAGATCAACTTAAATAGGGGTTAGCATGAACAGTCCGGGCGTTGCTGTAAATGGAAGGGTTCAGGCTACAGCAAAATTACGGTCTTTTCGTTTCCCTCGCGTCTTGTCCTTGATTTCCTGTCTTAATCTCCTGTCTTGATCTCTTATCTGGTCTTTCACCTCCCCTAAACCTGATTCCTTCTCCTAAGCCCGTCTAAATTATCTCGAACCGTTCTGCTTCTCCACCAAATATTATCTTCTCCCGAGCTTGTCTGTTTCTCTGCTACCTGATCAAACGGGATAATCGTGCAAAGCGTCCGGACAGCGAGTGTTGATCTGCCGCCCACCTCAAGAAAAGAATACTTTAATTCGTTTGGCAGTTGATTTAGGTCGGGCTGCTGTCAATAACAATGAGTTATAAAATTTGGTCATGGTAGAGGGCAAAGCGCAGGTAGAGAGGGGAGGAGAAGAGGAACCTGAGGGCTAAGGGACACCAGAGCCGTTATTTGCGAAAAAACGGAGGATTACAAAATGTAGCGGACACAGAAGACCTTATTTACCTCAAATCGTCCTGGATGAACTGGTTTAGAGAGGGTTGTTGGTTTCCGTTAGAGTAGCGTCCACAGATTAGAAAGAGCCGAATTACTCGGTGCTTCTGCTCATGAGAGACGGGGGAAGGGTACGCGTAGTAGAACCGAAGAAGAAACTCAAAACCTGCCATTTCATGGCATATATGTCTTCACTTATCTGTACTTAGATGGATATCTTGTATAATCTAGGGTTGCAAGGAATGAAAGTAAATGGAAGGGAGCTTGATGCGATTTTCAATAAACCGATCTGGAAGCTTCTTCAACTGCAGTATCCAAAGAGAAAAATCACTCAAACGGGAGCAATAAGGAGAGGATACAGATGGAAATGAACGGCAAGCCGGATGTGAGGGATTGGTTTCCAAGCGAGGACGGCAATCCGGAACAGCGCGAACGGATGATGGAATTGATCGAGCAACTGGTCCGGGGCGTAGATGAGTTGAAAAATCCCGATGGAGTCAACCTTAAAGGGGAGAAGCAGAGAAATCCCGATTTTTACGGCAGGCTGGCGTCGCAAAGCGTTATTCCGAGTGAAGGTGTCCCTATGCAGGAGGTAAACGAGGAGCTGCTCAAGCTGCTGCATGGCCACCCGTATCACACCAAATACTTTTTTACAAATATACTGCCCATGGCTTCGATTCCCGGAATGTTGGGAATGCTGACGGCGATGCTGGTGAACGGGAACAATCTGTGGGATGTTTACGGCCCGGCCGGGGCCGAGGCCGAGGTGAGAGTCATAGCGATGATGTCCAAGCTGGTCGGTTACGATGCCCGCCTGAGCGGGGGATACACGACCTGGGGAGGGCAAGGAGCGGTATTTTCCGGACTCAGAATCGCCATCGCCAAATATGATCCGGACGCGCTAAAACATGGTGTTCCGAACAATTTGTATGCTTTTTGCTCGGAGGCGGCTCATTACAGCCTGCTCAAGTCGGTGGAGGCCGCCGGAATCGGCAGCGATCATCTCGTAAAAGTGAAAACAATGCCCGACAGCTCGATGGACGTGGCCGATTTGCGAAGCAAACTGGAAAAAGCCGCTTTATCGGGAGGCGTTCCTGTTTATATCGTCGCGACGACGGGCACAACGGACGCCATCGGGATCGATGATCTCGCCGAGATTCGCGCCGCCGCCGAGGAAACCGCTGGGCGGTTCGGCTTGCCATGCCCGCATATTCATGCGGATTCGGCTTTGGGCGGTTTTTTTGCCTTTTTCAACGATTATGATTTGCAGGAAAATCCGCTGCGGTTCAGCGCGGGGGTTCTCAATATGCTGAAGGGCATTCAAAGAAAAATGCGGCTGCTGCCGCTGGCCGACTCTCTGTGCTTCGATTTCCAAAAGCTCGGACAGGCTCCATATGTATCCAGCTTGTTCCTGCTCAAAAACGCGGCCGATCTCCGTTTGATGGATCTGGAGGCGGACGAAACCCCGTATGTTGGACACCGCGGTTATGGCGAATACCACACCGGCTATACGCTGGAGTGCTCCCGGATGGCCAGCTCGATCAGCATGTACAGTCTGCTGCTGTCCTTCGGCGCGGAAGGCTATCAGCGGTTGCTGGCGCAATTCCTGGAGGTGAATTTGCGGTTCCGGGAACGGCTTGCCGCCGAAATCCCGCAGGCCGACATCGCCAACCCGGACAATCCGGGCATCTCGACGCTGATCCGCATTTATTTGCCGGGAAGCCCGCGGTTTTCCGAAGAGGTCGGCGGGACATGCTCCGCGCGGGATATCGAGCGGACCAACCTGTTGAATGAACGGCTGTTCGAGAAGCTTGGGGAGCGCCGGGACCGGATGTTTTTCGGGGATACGAAGAAGCATTTGCTGGCAGGCTCTGCCGAAGGCCAGGAAATTCCGCTGTATGTCAGCAAGTTTTTTGTCATATCGCCTCATACCCGGCCGGAGCTTGTGCCCGAAATCGTGCAGTATTTGAAGGCGTGCATATCCGAGGTATGCGAGGAGTTTAGCGTCTCGCTGGCTAAATCATGACTATTAGACGGTTCACTAACTAAACATTCCAGGAGATGAAATTCAACGTGAAGGAAAAGATCAAACGCTTGCTTTTCGGCCATATCTCTTCGAAGATTATGCTGGGGACGACCATCGTACTATTGGTGGCCATCCTCTGCTTTATTGGCCTTACCAGCGTAGTGAACTCCACTTTGAGCGGAGAGCTGCGGAGCGAGCTCGATAAACGTCTGCAGAGCAATATTCATGTCGTCCAGAACGAGCTTAACCGGATCGAGGGTAACAAACTGGGGATTACGGGAACGGACAGCCCGCTGTATCAGGAAACCCGGAAAGTGCTGGATGAATTGAAAAAAGAGTACAATTTGGAAAATGTCTATATTTTATCGAATGAAGGAGGAAAGGAACGCATCATTGCCTTATCTGAAACGGAGGGGGATTTCAATCAGGAATATCCGTTCTCCGCAGAGATGAAACAAACTGTTGCCCAAGGAAAGGAGACCATTAGCGATATTTATGTTGACGAGTACGGCACGCATAAATCGATTTTCGTTCCGCTCGACAATAAGGACGGCGTAGCTTCGGGACTGCTTGGGATCGATCTTGACGCGTCCGTCATTCCCGCCACCGCGTCGAAGGTGTTCTGGATCAGCTTGGCCATTACGCTCTCCGTGTTCATCATCGGCATCCTCATCGCTTATTTGCTGGGCCGGATGATTGCCAAACCGATCAGAACGCTGGTGCATGCGACGGAACGGATGGCCACGGGCGACTTGTCCCAGGAAGTGCAGGTCAGAAACCTGGATGAAGTCGGCAGGCTGGCGGACGCCTTCCGCGCGATGAGCGACAGCATGAAGCGGCTGATCAGCCATATTTCGACCTCGTCCCAAGAGGTAACGGGAACCAGTTCCCAGTTGATGCACGTGACCAAAGAATCCAGCGAAAGCGCGCAGCAGGTGGCGGTATCGATGAATAACATGAGCGAGGGGATCAACGAAGTGGTGGAATCGATCGCCCATAGCTCCGCATCGGTCATGGAAATCGAAAAGCAGCTGTCCGGCGTCGTGTCGGATGTGAACGAGATGCAGTCCATCGCCGGTAAGGTCAGCGAGCAGTCGACGGAAGGGCAAAACATGGTCGACCATACCTTGCGTCAAATGAATACGATTGAAAAGGTAATGCGCCATTCGGTGTCGACGGCGGGGCAATTGGAAGAACGGTCCAAGGAAATCGGCAACGTCATCGGCATGATTACTGATATTGCCCAGCAGACCAACCTGCTGGCGCTGAACGCTTCCATCGAAGCGGCGAGGGTTGGCGAAATGGGCCGGGGTTTTGCCGTGGTCGCGGGCGAGGTGCGCAAGCTTGCCGAACAGTCGGCCGCCGCAGCGTCGTCGATTACGGAACTGGTAGCGGGAACGCAGGAGAACAGCCGCTTGGTGATCGAAAGCATCGGTGAAGGCAACCGGGCGATTGAAGAGGGACAAAAATGGATGGGCCAGACGTACCAGAACTTTCAGGATATTTTCCAAGGCATCAGCGATTTCTCCACCCGCACCGATCAGCTGCTGAAATCCTTGGTACTGGTGGAAAATTCCTATCAGAGCATCTCCGCTTCGGTGCAGCAAATCTCCGGGGTCACGCAGGAGCAGGCCGCTGCATCTGAGGAAGTGGCGGCAGCAAGCGAGCAGCAAAGCGCGGCGATGGGGGAAATCGCTGCGGCGATCGGCCAGCTCTCGGCGTTGTCTGAAGAACTTCAGAAGGCGGTAGCGATCTTTAAACTGTAACTTGGAAGAGATGGGATGTCCCACGCGAGTCTTTATTGACCTCGGCGGCGGGCGTCCCTTTTTTGCCGAAATCACACTATTTCCGAACGATCATAAAATACTATATAAAAATCGTTCGTTTTTTAATTTGACTTTGAAAATGGAGACTGTTAAACTGGTATTGCTGCGTTAAAGCGGCAGATGAGCTGCTGTCACCGTAAGTGTGTGAGCGCGTTCAAACGTGCGGCAGCGGCAGCCGGGTTGGTCAGTTTTTACAGTCATCGGCCTACGATTTGGGAAAGTGAATCGGGGCTGCATTTTGGAGTGCTTAAATACAGGTGCCGGACGCACCGGGCGGGGGAATGTACATGTCAACGGTAGTCGTTGTGGGAACGCAATGGGGAGACGAAGGTAAAGGTAAAATCACGGATTTTCTGGCGGAGAGCGCAGATGTGGTGGCCCGTTATCAAGGCGGCAACAACGCCGGTCACACCATACTTATCGACGGCAAGAAGTACAAACTCACCTTGATTCCGTCAGGCATCTTCAATAAAGATAAATTGTGCGTCATCGGGAACGGCGTGGTTATCAATCCGGCGGCTCTGATCGAAGAAATCCATTACGTGGAAGAGAACGGGTTCAGCGCGAAAAACCTGGTCATCAGCGACCGGGCTCATGTCATTTTGCCTTATCACTTGGTGCTGGACGCTTTGGAGGAAGATCGCAAGGGGGAGAACAAGATCGGAACGACCCGGAAAGGGATCGGACCGGCTTATATGGATAAAGCGGCGCGCAGCGGGATTCGGATTGCCGATCTGCTGGACCCGGAAGAGTTTGAAGCCAAGCTGCGCCATATCATGAAAGAGAAGAACCATGTGATCCAGAACGTCTACGGAGGACAGCCGCTGGACGTGGAAGAGGTTCTGAAGCAGTATCTGGAGTACGCGGAAATCATTCGTCCTTACGTTGCCGATACGTCGGTAATCTTGAACGATGCGATCGATGCGGGCCGGAAGGTATTGTTCGAAGGTGCCCAAGGGGTCATGCTCGATATCGATCAGGGGACATATCCGTTCGTAACGTCTTCGAATCCTTCGGCGGGCGGCGTCTGCAACGGCTCCGGGGTGGGACCGACGAAGATTCATCAGGTAATCGGTGTGGCCAAAGCGTATACAACCCGCGTCGGCGACGGCCCGTTTCCGACGGAGCTGAATGATGAAATCGGCGATCTGATCCGCGAAACCGGGCATGAATACGGCACGGTCACCGGCCGTCCGCGCCGTGTCGGCTGGTTCGACAGCGTCGTTGTCCGCCATACGCGCCGCGTGAGTGGACTTACGGGCCTGTCGCTTAACTCGCTGGACGTATTGACCGGCCTGAAGACGGTGAAAATCTGCACCGGCTACAAATACCGCGGCGAAGTGATCACCCACTATCCGGCCAGCCTCAACATGCTCGCTGAATGCGAGGCGGTATATGAAGAGATGCCGGGTTGGACGGAGGATATCTCCGGCGCCAAAACGCTGGAGGATTTGCCGGAAACGACCCGGAATTACGTGCGTCGCGTCTCCGAGCTGACCGGCGTGCCGATCGCGATTTTCTCGGTCGGCCGCAACCGCAGCCAAACGAACCAGGTGCTGCCGATCTACGAATAGTTTGAGACAATAGAGAACCTCCGAACCGTCCTTGATGAGGGCGGTTTTTTCGTTCACCTTATAGAATTTATAAAATATCGGGCATGGTAGAGGGCGATGTTTTTTGCAGGTAGAGAGAGGAGGAGAAGAGGGACCTGGGGCGGAGGCTAAGGGACACCAGAGCCGTTATTTGGGGAAAAACGCAGGTTTGCAGAATATAACGGACACAGAAGCTCTTATTTACCACAAATCGTCCTGGATGAACGGGTTTAGAGCGAAATAGGGTCGCCTGTGTCCGTTAGGCTAGGAAATACCCGGGAAATGGGCGGATAAGGTCGCTGGTGTCCGTTAGAGCAGCTTCTAAAGCAGCGTCCAAAGTTTAGGAAGAGCCTCCAATCACTCCAAAGTAGAAGTCAGAGCCACTAAAGGACGCCGTCAGGCGTTTTTCTTAACCAGATCAACTGCAAAAGTGCATCTGTTTTGGGGCTATCGGATAAAAAAGTATCTTCTGAGCGGAAATGAGATGCACTTTTGCACTTGATGAGCTAATTTCGGGGCATTTGGGTGAAAATGAACTGCACTTTTGCATTTGGTTGGGATTCGGCGCGGCTTCGTGTCCTTGTACCGGATATTTTACACAAAACTATTATGAGCCGATGTAGACTGAATCTTCCTTCTACTGTCCATACTAGAGCTAGATGAGCCGCAAGGATAGAAGGAGGAAATCATTCATGAAATGGGTCGGCTGGCTGCTGAAATTATGCGCGACGATCGTGGCGGTAAGCCTGATCAGTGTGGCGACCACGGGCTATGTCGTAAATATGTATATCGGATCGCTGCTGAGCAGTTTCAATCTGCCCATAGTGACTCAGGCGCCAAGTGTGGGCAGCATCGTGAAGGGGATGCTAGGTTTGGGCGGAGGCAACAGCGGGACCGGGGAGAATAACCGAGCTGCGGATTCGGATGGGAGCACCGGGAGCTTGAGCGAGACCGGGGCAAATGGAAGCGGGAACGCCAGCGGGGAAGGGCTTGACGGAGCAGGAAACACCGCAGGGGCGGGAGCCGGCAAAACCGGAAGCATCGCGGGCGGCGGAACCAACGGAACCGACGGAGCTGGCGGGCAAGGCGCAGGCGGTTCCACAGCCGGCAGCGGCACCTCGACAGCCGGCACGTCCGCAGGCGGGGCCGATGGCGGAGCGGCGGGCGCTAACGGCTCCTCCGGCCAAGCCGGCTCCGGTTCCACAGGTACGGGGCAGGGGACGGACGGCAGCGCCCCGGAAGACGCGCTGCCGGTGATGGGCGGGATGTCCTCCGGCGAGGCCGGACAGGGGGCATCAGGTCAGGATCAAAAGGTCGTCGTGACGCCGGATGACTTGATTGCGAAAAAGGACGAGCTGCCGGACAAGGACAAAGAAGAGGTGTTCAAAATCCTCATGTCCAAACTTCCGCAGGAGGATATGCAGACGTTGACCGCAGCGCTGGAGGGCGGGTTGACGGAGGCGGAGCTGATCAATATCGAGCAGATTTTATCGAAACATCTCGATAAAACGGAATATGCCAAAGTGATGGAGATCCTCAAAAAGTAGAAGCCTAACCTGCGGTGGATCAGGCGCGCCGGTGCTTCCATTCATGAGGGTTGTAACTAAACGGAGCTTAAAATCGTTATTGATATATGGGCCAAGCCCGCGCACAGCGCGGGTTTTTTGCGCGTTGACCGAAAGTTGAAATCCTTTGTAGGACTGTGTTAAAGTAATCATTGGCGGTAAAAAGGTTAAAATTTTGAAACCATTTATGGTCGAAATGAGTCGATAGGAAAAAGGAGATCAGTATGAGAGGTTTCACGGGGAAACGTTGGCAGCTGTGGCGCGGGGAGAAGTCCCAGGCGCAGGAGAGTGACGGCCGCCCGGAAAATAATCTAGAGATATCCGAACAGACTGGAAAGACGGAAGAAACCAAGGCCTTATCCAATATATTCAAATCCCGCAAAACCGCTGTAACGGCGGCTGCGGTCGTATTGATTGCCGGTTCGGTCTACTTGGCGGGCCAGCAATACGTCAAAGCCAATACAGTGTCCTATTACCGGGTTTATGTAGGCGGTAAGGAGATCGGCACGATCGCCAGCAAAGCGGAATTTGAATCCATGATCGAACGCAAACAACAAGAATATAGACAAAAATATCCCCATGCGGAAATGGCCGTACATACCGAAGGCATTACGTTGAAGCCGGAGCAAGCCTATAAAGCGAAGGTGGATTCCGAGGAAACGTTGGGCGAGTTGTACAGTATGCTGACCGGATACGCCAAAAGCGTTGAGCTGAAAGTGGATGGAAAAGTGATTGCCATCGTGAAGGATGAGGCGGCCGCGCAGGCGGTGTTGGATCAGGTTAAGGAAAAATACGTTCCGCAAACCGGCGGGCAAACGCTGGCCTCCAAAGTGAAGTTGACCGGCGGGGCCAAATCCAAAACACCGCAAGTGAAGTCCAAGGGGGCCAGCGTCGCGCTGGAGTCGGCCAAAATCACCGAGGAAGTGGCGCAGGGGGCCGTAGAAGCGGACCCGAACAAGGTGCTCACCGTCGACGAGGCGGTGCAAAAAATCGTCCAGGGAGACGAAGCAGCGATTGAATATGAGGTGCAGGAAGGAGACACGATATCCTCCATCGCCGCGCGGTTCGACGTAAAACAGGCCGAATTGTTCGCCAATAACCCTGGCGTAGAGGAACGGACGATGCAAATCGGCACGGTGTTGAACGTAAAAGCGCTGCAGCCGGCGCTGACCGTCAAAACGGTGGAGAAGGTGACGGAAGAAATCGTGACCGAGCCGCAGTTGATCATTCGCAAAAGCGATAACCTGAAGGCCGGCGAGTCCAAGGTCGTCGCGGAAGGATCAAGCGGCTTGAAAACGATGGAATACCGCATCACCAGGGAAAACGGCATCGTCGTTGCCGAGCAATGGCTTGGTCAGGACGTGACGAAAAAAGCGACGCCGCGGATCGTACTGAAGGGGACGAAGGTGGTCGGCGAAGGAACCGGGCAGTTTGCCTGGCCGGTGTCAGGGGCGAGCATTTCAAGCAGCTACGGGTCCCGCTGGGGGCGGACGCATAAAGGCGTTGACCTCGTATCCTCCGACCGCGACATCCTTGCGGCGGACGAGGGTGTGGTCTCGTTCACCGGAACAAAAACAGGATACGGCAATGTCATTATTATCGATCATAAAAACGGCTACGAGACGTTATACGGACATTTGAGCAAGATCAGCGTCAAGGAAGGCGAGATCGTCGAGAAAGGCTCGAAGATTGGGGTTATGGGCAGTACGGGACGTTCCACCGGCACTCATTTGCATTTTGAAATCCATAAAAACGGGGGCGTCCAAAACCCGATGAAATATCTGTAAGTATAGAGGCAGTTCAAATAAATAAATGGCCCGCGCGTCTGGCGTTCCTGATGGAACGTCGGCGCGCGGGCCATTTTTTAAGTTATTTCGCCGGAACGGCTTCAACCTCTTGCTTGTCTTTCAACTGGTGTTGACCCGATACCACGACCTGATCTCCCAAGGACAAGCCTTTGATGACTTCCTGATACAGCTCGTTGAGGCGTCCCAGTTCCACCTGCCGCTTCTCGGCTTTGCCTCCGGAGAAAATGTAGACGTAAGTGTTGCTTTCTTCCCGGATAATCGCCGTAGTCGGGATGGTGAGCACTTCCTGCTCCGCTTCATCGGTCAGCCGCAGCTGCACCTTGGTGCCCGGCTTCAGCTCCAGCTTGGCGTTGTCGGCTTGCAGCTCCAGCTCATAGGTTCTGTTCATCGTATCCATAATGTCCGAGAAGTAGACGATTTTGCCCTTATACAGCTGGCCCGGCTTGTCGGTCGCATAAAACGACAGCTCTTTTTTGCCTTTAAGGAGCTTGGCGTTTTCTTCCGTGATGTTCGCTTTGATTTTGACCGGGTTGATCCGCTGGATTTTGCCGACGATCCCCTGGTTTACGGTCATGCCCGGCTCGATCGAGAAATCGGTCAGAATACCGCTGATCGGCGCGGTCACTTTATAATTGTCCAAGGTGCGGTTGATTTGCTCGATATCGATTTGCGCCACTTGAATCTGATCCTTCAGCGGCTGCAGCGCGTCCGGATCGTTTGTTCCGGCGAACTGGCCGTCCTTCAGATTTTTCTGGGCCGTGCGCAGCCCGATTTCCGCTTTTTGTTTCTGCAGCAGCACATCGGCCGGATCCAGTTCAAACAGCAGTTCCCCCTGTTTCACCTGATTCCCGCGGTCTTTCAACGCTCTGAGCACGTCGCCGCTCGCTTTGACCACGACATCCCGCTGGTCCGAAGCCGTTACTTCGGCGACCGTCTCCTGCGGAGCGCCGATGCTTCTTTTTTGAACTTCACTGATCTTGACGGAAGGTTTTTGAACAACCTTCTGCACTTCCGTTGGGGCTTGCTGAGGGGCACTGCAGCCGGCCAGAGCCATTCCGCCCACGGCCAGCAACGCGCAGCCCATCATGATTTTGATCCATCTATTGTTTCTCATTGACCTACCACTCCCTCACTGATGTCGTCGGATGATTTATCGACCCGGCCTCCTCCTCTATGGAACAAACGGCCTACCCGGTTCTTGAACGATTCGAGCAATTCGTAGACGGCCGGAACGACGACCAACGTCAGAATCGTCGACGAAACGAGCCCGCCGATCACGACGACGGCCATGCCTCGCGAAATAATGGCTCCGCCTTCGGTCAACCCGAGCGCGAGCGGCAGCATGGCGACCATCGTCACGACCGCCGTCATGATGATCGGTCTTAGGCGCAGCGTACCCGCTTCAACCAAGGCGTGGCGAACGGTGTAGCCTTCGGCGCGCAGCTGCTGTGTCCGGTCGATGAGCAGAATCGCATTGGTCACGACGATCCCGATCAGCATCATAAAGCCGATCAGCGAGGTGATGCTTAGCGGTTCGCCGCTGATCAACAAGCCAAGCAGCCCGCCGATGACGGCAAGCGGCAGCGAGAACAGGATGACAAACGGCGCGCTCAAATTGCCGAAAGCAATAACCATGATCAGATAGACGATAAATACGGCCGCCCCCATGGCGACAAACAGCTGGGAGAAGCTTTCCCCGATATCTTCGTTAATCCCGCCGACTTCGCGCGACACGCCGTCCGGAAGCTCGACCTGATCCAGGGCCATCGCGACTTGGCCGGCGACGCCGCCCTTGTTCTGGCTGTCGATTTTGGCGGTGATGTTTACGACTTGTTCCTGGTCGTTGCGTTGAATGCTGGTGGCGGCGTTGATAATGTTCAGCTTCGCCACTTCCTTCAGATAAACGATGGAGCCGCTCCCTGTACGGAACGGGATGTCTCCCAGTTTGGAGAGCGTATCGAGGCCCGATTTATCCAGTTGAACCGTTGTCGTATACGTCGTATTATCCAGCTTGACATCGCCGATTTCATCCTCGGCCAGCCAACCGGCGACGGTTTGCTGTACCGTGGAGGCGCTCAGCCCGTATTGCCAAACTTTGTTCTGATCGACTTCGATCTCAAGCTCCTTCTTGGCATCGCTGAGGGAGTCCTCGACTTCCTTAATCTGCGGAAATTCCTTCAGCTTCTCCTTCATCAGCGCGGAAGCTTCAACCAACCGGTTGAGGTCGTCCCCTTTCAGCGAATATTGGAAATCGGCGCCGCCGCTTGAGTTGCTTTCCAGGGATCTAACGTCCAGTTCGGAGTCTTCCGGCAATTCGGCCATCAAAATGTTCTTGTATTGCTCTTGAACGGCTTTGACGTCGCTGCCTTCACTGACTTCGGTGAAAATTTGCGCCCGGTAAGCCGTTGCCTCGGTGGAGCCGTCAAACCCAATCAGCGACTCGGTAAAGGTAAATTGCGGCTGACCGTCCGATGTCTTCGCGATATGTAAAATTTCCTCCATATCCTTGACTTTGACATCCATAGTTTTCAGCGAAGTGTCGTTCGGCATCTTAATGACAAAGTAAAACTGCCGCGGAGGTTCTTCCTCCGGCATCAAGGTGACCGATAGAAACGGCACCGTTCCGATAATCGAGACGATAAACAGAAGCCCGGCCGCCAGCAGCGTTTTGATGCGGTGGCGCAGCGTCAGTTCCAGAGCGCGGCGGTAAAAAGCCGTCGGACGTCCTGTTTTCTCTTCATGGTGCTTGATCTTGGCTCCGCGGAGCACCAGCACCTTCGCCAGCATCGGGATCACCGTCAAAGCCACGAGCAGCGAGGCCAGCATGGCGGTGGACAAGGTGATCGCAAACGGCTGGAACAATTGCCCGACCATACCGCTAACAAATGCGAGCGGAGCGAAAACCCCGACCGTCGTCAGCGTGGATGACGTAATGGCTGCGCCGACTTCGCGGGTGGCCAGCTTAATGACCGATTCGCCGCGTTCCTGCGCTTTTTGCAAATGCGAGTAAATATTTTCGATAACGACGATACTGTCGTCCACGACCCGTCCGATCGCGATGAACATACCGCCGAGCGTCAGAATGTTCAAGGAAATGTCCAAGGAATTCATAACGAGCAGCGTAATCAGGATCGAAAGCGGAATCGAGACCAAAACGATCAAGGTCATGCGTATATTCCGCAGGAAGAGCAGGATGACGAGCGCCGCCAGCAGCGCGCCGGTGAGCCCCTCATGCACCATCCCGTTAATGGAGGTACTGACTAGTTCCGAAGTGTCGTAAATCGTCTTGAAGCCGATATCGGGAAGCTGCTGCTCCCATTTTGCGAATAGGGATTCGACTTCTTTGGCGAAATCTACGGCGTTGGCTTCGCTTGTTTTGTACAGCTGGATGCCGATGGCCGGCTGCTGATTCAGACGAGCCACAAAATCGGACTCCGAAATCGATTCGACCGTGCCTAGCTGATTCAGTCGAACCCGGATGCCGTTTTGCGTCAACAGGTCCATATTTTCCAAGTTGTATACGCTGTTGGTGTCGCCCTTAACCCGGGCCATCAAGGAAGTGCCGTCGAGATCGACGGCACCTGCCGGCAGCGAGGTGAGGTTTTGACGAACCTGGCCGGACACTTGTCCGGGAGTGAGGCCAAAATCATTCAGCTTCCCGGCATCGAGCTTGATCGTAAGCTTCGTTTCCCGCGCTCCGATTTCGTCCATGTGGTCGTAGCCGGAGATCGATTCCAGTTCGGGTTTGATCTCGTTGGCGTACCATTGGTCCAGCTCCGTCTGGCTCATCCCGTTTTCGCCATAGATGGCGAGATAATAAGCCGGAATCGAAGCAAAACCGAAGGTGGCCACCTTCGGGGTACTAGCCGAAGCGGGAAGGTTGACCTCTTGCAGCAAGCTTTCTATATCTTGCTTTTTCTTTTCGGGGTCGGCGTTATCGGTCAACATGACCATAATCGTCGCAAAGTTATCGCTAGACGTAGAGTCCAGCGAGGTGACTCCCTCCATGTTGGCTATCTTTTTCTCTATCGGTTTGGTTACTTGCTCCATGACGTCGCTGGGAGACCCGGGATATTGGGCCGTTATGTATACCATAGGTATCGAGATATCCGGCATGATCTCCGTCTTTAAATTCCCAGCTGAATACAGGCCGCCGCCAAACAACATGATGATCATGATAAACAAGGCGCCTACATTTTTCATGGAGAAACTGGTCAGTTTGTTCATGGCAATCCTCCTATCTTAAGAAAGATTACCGGATAAATGTGAACTGAATATGAATAAGAGGTCAAATTTACAAATAAAACGCATAGGTCAAAAGAACTAAAATGCGTAGGACGGCAAGGTAACGGTGATTTCCGTGCCAATTCCGGGCTCGCTGCGCACCTCAATATGGCCGTGGTGCAGGTCCACGATTTTTTTGACGATCGCCAGGCCCAAGCCGTTGCCGTTATAAACCCGATTGCGGGAGCGGTCGGCCTTGTAGAACCTTTCGAAGATATGGGTTTGATCTTCCGGCGCGATGCCGATTCCCGTATCTTTGACCGTTACGGAAACCTGATGGACGCCCCGCCGGACGGAAATCGCGATTTTGCCGCCTTCCGGCGTAAAGCGGATGCTGTTCCCCAGCAGGTTGATCCACACCCGGTCCAACTGGTCGCGGTCCCCGTAAATCTTGACGACGGGCAGCTCCAAATCGATCGCGATGGATTTGGCGGACCACTGCGGTTCAAGAGCGACAGCCGTTTGCCGGATCTGTTCATCGAGCCGGAACGTGACGGGGTGAAAAGGATGATGCTTCGATTCGAGCGAGGCCAGCTGCAGCAGGTTGTCGCTCATACGGGACATCCGCTCGCTTTCCGCGATAATGATGTCCAGATAGCGGCCCTGCTCCGCTCGGCCCAATGTTTCGTTCTCTTTCAGCGCCTTGGCGAAGCCGCGAATGGACGTCAGCGGCGATTGGATTTCGTGCGAAACGTTGGAAACGAAGTCCTGGCGCATCTCCTCGATTTGCCGAAGCTGCCGCCGCATTTCATCAAAGCTTTGCACCAGGACGCCCAGTTCGTCTTTGCGCCGCGCTTTCAGGTCGCTGCTGAAATCCCCTTTGGCCATCCGCTTCGTCGCTTCCGTCATTTTGCGCAGAGGCTGGATTAAAAAGGCGGCTTCCACAACGAAAAACAGGCTGCCGCCCACCATCAGGATGGCGATCCCGGTGAGGATCATGCCGCCAATCGGATAACTGAGCCGGCTGTTCGAACTCGGCTCGATAAACATGGCGTAGGTTTGGCCTTGATGGCCGATAGGCAAACCCACATAGATGTGCCCCTCGGTGGTGATTCCCTTTAAGGTCTCCCCTTGAAGCACGCGCTCGACCTGCTCCCGGCTCACGTCGACTGCGGGCTCCGAGCCGTATTTTTCCTCGGACAGGGAGCCGTCGAAAATTTGCATGCTGACCATATTCGTCAGATCCTTGATGTCGTCCATTACGAGGGCCCTGCTGTCGTACCCGACCCGATCGAAAATCCGGATCAGGCTTTGGCCCAGCATAATCAAGTAGTCCTGGGTTTGATCCCGGATCTCGCGCTGGTACAGATAGCCGATCACCATCATGGAGGTCATCAGGCTGACGAGAATGGCCACCAGAAACATCACGACGATGCGGACGTACAGCGATTTAATCATTTTTCCACCACAAGCCGGTAGCCGAGTCCGTATACGGTGGCGATATGAAAGCCGCCTCCCGCCTGGTCGTTTGCGGGAAAGCGTTCGCGCAACCTTTTAATATGGACGTCGACCGTGCGGTCATCTCCCGTATAGTCCGGGCCCCAGATTTGTTCAATCAACTGCTCGCGGGTAAAAATCTGCCCGGGGTAGCTTCCGAGCTTGAACAAGAGCTCGAACTCCTTGGGCGGGAGCGTAAACTCTTCGGACCCGCGGATTACTTTATAGGTTTGGCGGTCCAGCAAAATATTCCCCAATTGAACGTTTTGGGAAGAAGCGATTTTGTAACGCTTAAGCAGCGCTTTGACGCGGGCCACCAGCTCGAGCGGCTCAAACGGTTTCACGACATAATCGTCGGCGCCCAGGTTAAAGCCTTTGATTTTTTGCCCGGTCTCGCCCTTCGCGGTAACCATGAGCAGCGGCGTATCCGGGTACAGGCGGCGCAGCTCGGCGCACAGCTCCCAGCCGTCCATGACCGGCATCATGATGTCGAGCACAACCAGATCGACCATCACCTGCTCCATCATTTCCAGCGCCACGGCGCCGTTTTCGGCCTGGAGCGGACGGAATCCCTCATTGGATAAATAGAGACAGATCAGTTCGCGTATATGGGGATCGTCATCGACGACCATAATGGTGGCCATAGGCTTTATTTTCCTCCTTATGTGACTGGTAATAGTGAGTTAAAGTATGTATGATCTAAGGCGACCGGCATAGCCACCGTCAATGATAGATTAACAGTTTTATGCAGAGGCGTTCAATACTTACCTTCGGCTTCCCGGATAGCTGATGCCGCCGATGATATGGTAAGATAGAGGAAGATGAAAGCCATGACCGAAAGTTTGGGGGTGAACCTGCGTCATGCAAGGCAAAATTTTGGTAGTGGACGATGAGAAACCGATTGCGGATATTTTAAAATTCAATTTGGAAAAAGAGGGCTACGAGGTCATTCTCGCCTTCGACGGCATCGCCGCGGTGGAGCTGGCGTTCTCCGAGCAGCCGGACCTCATTTTGCTCGATTTGATGCTGCCCGGCAAAGACGGCATGGATGTGTGCCGCGAGGTGCGGGCGAAGCTGGAGACGCCGATCATCATGCTGACGGCCAAGGATGGGGAGATCGACAAGGTGCTGGGGCTGGAGCTTGGTGCAGACGATTATGTGACCAAGCCGTTCAGCACGCGGGAGCTGCTGGCCCGGGTCAAGGCGCAAATGCGGCGGCGGCAGAAGCCGGCGGTTCAAGACGGCGCCGAAGACGCGAAGCAGGGCATCAGCCTGTTCGAGCTGTTCATCGACACGGACATGTATACGGTGCATAAGAACGGCGAGCCGCTGGATTTGACCCACCGGGAATTCGAGCTGGTGCATTACCTGGTCAAAAACGCCGGCAAAGTCATGACCCGCGAGCATTTGCTGCAGGCGGTGTGGGGGTTCGAATATTTCGGCGACGTGCGCACGGTCGATGTAACGATCCGGCGGCTGCGCGAGAAGATCGAGAAGGACCCGAGCAAGCCGGAGTATATTTTGACCCGGCGGGGACTAGGTTATATGATGCGCAGCTCCAAGGCGGGTGGATTCTAAGCGATGAATCTGCCCTCCTTTTTTCGCACGATCCAGGCCAAGCTGATCATTATTTACGTGCTGCTGATCCTGATCGCGATGCAGCTGATCGGGGTTTATTTCGTGAGCGCGATGAAAACCTCGCTGACCAGCAATTTCAGCAAAGATCTCAACGAGCGGGCGGAGCTGATCTCCGTGCTGGCGGCGCAAAACCTGGGCGTGTCCGGGGAGTCGGCGGAGGAATCGCTGGAAAATCTCCGCGTGCTCGTCAACAATCTGTTCAGCATTAACGGGGCGGAGATTCAAGTGCTCGACGCCAGCGGCAAGGTGCTCACGACGTCCAAACCATCGCACGCCGATTACGTTGGTACGAAAAATACGCAAACCGTGGTCAGCCGGGCGCTGCAAGGGATCCGGGACAACGAGGAATATATCATCGACGATGACAACGTCCGCAAGAAGGTGGTCGCTAAACCTGTCGTCAGCGGCGGAAAAATCGTCGGCGCGATCTACATCGCGGCTTCGATGACCGAACTGTACAGCACGATGGAGCGGATTAACAACATCTTTATTTCCGGGATTTTGCTGGCGCTGGGCCTGACGGTGGTGCTTTGCGTCATCCTGGCGCATACGATCACGTCGCCGATCAAGGAGCTGACGCGGCGGGCCACGGCGGTGGCGGAAGGGGAGTTCCACCAGAAAATGGCCGTGCTAGGCAACGACGAAATCGGCCAGCTTAGCAAGGCGTTTAATTATATGACGAGCCGGCTGCGCGACGCGCTGGCGCAAAACGAAGAGGAGAAGGAGAAGCTCGCTTCGATTCTGACCAACATGAGCGACGGGGTGATCGCGACCGATGAGACCGGCCGGGTCATCCTGATGAACCGGCGGGCCGGCGAGATGCTGCAGGTCGAAGACCGCCCGGCCCTCGGGACGGACATCATGTCGCTGCTCCATTTGCCGCCCGAGGAGCAAGGGGTGCTGGAGCAGGGCGCCATGCATTCGACGATTCTGGAGAACGACGGGCCGGACGGCAACATGTACCTGATCCGGGTGACGTTTACGCCGATTCACCGGCGGGAAATCGGAATCATCGGCACGATCGCGGTGCTGCAGGACGTCACGGAGCAGGAGAAGCTGGAGGCTTCCCGGCGGGAATTCGTGGCCAACGTGTCGCATGAGCTGCGCACGCCGCTGACGACGATCAAGAGCTACACGGAGGCGCTGGAGGACGGAGCCCTGCAGGACCCGGAGCTGGGTCCGCGGTTCACCGCCGTCATCCAGAACCAAACGGAGCGGATGATCCGCCTTGTCACCGACCTGCTGCACTTGTCGCGGCTCGATTCCAAGGAAGCGCAGCTGCGCAAGCAGCCGACCAGCGTGATGGAGATGCTGGAGGAAGTGGCCGACCGGTTTTCTTTTCAAATGCAGGAAAAAGAAATCAAGCCGACGCTGTTCATCGCCAGCGATGTGGACACGGCCTGGATCGACCGGGACCAAATCGACCAGGTGCTGGACAACCTCATTTCGAACGCGATGAAATACACGCCGGAAGGCGGTGCGATCGCGCTGGAGGCCCGCAAGAGCGAAGACGGGCAGCTGGCCATCTCGGTGCAGGATAACGGGATCGGCATCCCGAAAAAGGATCTGGACCGGATTTTCGAGCGGTTTTACCGCGTGGATAAGGCGCGTTCGCGGAATATGGGCGGCACGGGCCTTGGCCTGTCGATTGCCCGGGAAATTGTGAAGGCGCACGGGGGGACGATCTCCCTGCAGTCGGAATTCGGCAAAGGCACGAAAGTCACCTTTACGCTGCCGATGGACCCCCAAGGAGGCGAAGCGAGATGAAAGAGAAGGTCAAATCGCTGACGCTGGCCTTGCTGGTAGCGTGCAGCCTGATCCAAAGCTATTTTCTGATTTACCAGCTGCCGGGGAGCAACCCGGTCGTCAAATCGAAAAGCGACTATATTCGCACGGAAAATATGGGGACCGCCCTGAAAAGCGAGGACATGCTGTATCCGGCGCAGATCGCGGTGCATCTGGGCAAGGAGCGGCATACCGTTTTTTACCCCGATTCGACGTTTTACAACTTGATTTATTCGCGGCTGAAGGTCCGGCAATTTGACGGATTTCAGCGCCATGCGGTGCAAAATTTCGACTGGTCCGCGATCCGCGGCGCGCATGTCGGCATCGAGCTGGAGTTCGGGGACGGCATTCCGGTCGAGCTGCTGCAGAAAGTGATGCAGATTGCTCCCGATCCGCTGTTCGACGCGGAAACCGTCAGCCGGCTGCTCATTTACAACACGGGAACCGAGGACCAGGTGCGGGTGTTTTTCTTCAGCTCGCAGGGGGATGTCGTCTATGAGGCGACCAAAGCCGACCTGACGGTGCAGGACGTGCAGCAGCAGGCTGACTTCGGCAAAAATTGGGTGTCGTACACGTTGACGGAGGATGGCTACTATCTTCCCGAGGAGCCGGTCGAGCTGGTGGAAACGGGCCTGAATATCGGGGTGTATTCGACCGAACAGATGCAGCGCAGTCTCTTTTTCGACCCGAGCATTACCCGGTATATCCGCGAGAAGGACAGTTCGGAAATTTACACGGACAGCAAGCGGAGCCTGCAGGTCAAGCAGGACCGGAACTGGATCAACTACACCGATCCGGCGGCGCCTTCGGGCGGCGAGAACAGTCCGAGCAAAAACGTGCTGTCTGCCGTGGACTTCGTCAACCAGCACGGCGGCTGGAACGGCAAATACCGGCTGGCGCAGACCGACGGCTTGAATGAAGACGAGCCTAGGGTTGTTTTTCAGCAGTATTACGGAGTCGGGCAGTACGGCGCTTTTCCGATCCTCGATCTGCCTTCGTTCCATTATGGAGCGATTTCGCTGGAAATGCGCCAGGGGACGATCACCGGTTACGAACGGTCGCTCATCTACAGCGCGGGCGGCAGCTGGGAGAAGAAGGTCGTCTCGCTGCCCGGCGGCAAAACGCTGCGGGAGCAGATCGCGAAGCTGCAGACGGGGGCGGACATCGCCCGCCTGTACCCGGCCTATCTGCCGTCCTTGTCCGAGGACGGGCTGCTGCTTACGCCAACTTGGGCGGCCGAACTGAGCAACGGAGCGATCCGGGTGCTGAGGTAGAGGCGGGGGTTGGCCGGGCAGGTGTGGAGATGTGGCGATTGTGGCTTGAGTCGTGGGGCGGGAACGCCCGGACAGCGCGAATGCCGGAGAATCTGGATGCCGGAGCGCCTGAATGCCGGAGCGCCGGAGTACCTAAATGCCGGAACGCCCGGAATGAACGTTGCTAGCCGGCGGGTCTGATCGCATGGAGGCTAACGGACCTGGGCGACCTTATTTGCCTGAAAAAACGCCGTTTCCATTCCTAACGGACAGGAGAGCCCTTATTTGCTCGAAATAGGCCGGTTTTGGGCACATTTACGCCGAATAAGGTCTGTGGTGTCCGTTACACCTTGAAAAATGCTGATTTCACCGAAATAGGGGCGCTGGTGTCCGTTAGATAACTCAGCATGTACGCCGGCTGGTGTTACGGTTGCACGAATGGTTTGCATGAACGCACCTGTACACGTTTTTTTCGAATGGTTCTACTAGATTAGATTTGCGACTTTAACGAAAGGGGGGATGAATCATGGATTGGGGCCGGGCGAAAAATGTGCTGATTTACGCGTTTTTGCTGCTGAATCTGGTGCTTGGCTATCAGTTGTGGAACGGTGTGCGGGAACAGAGGGACTCCAATCTGGATATCACCTCCCTGGAGAACAACACGCAAAGAATGATGGATGAGAAGCAAATCCGCGTGCTGGCGAAAATTCCGACGGAGACGCCGGAGCTGGCCAAAATCGCCTACCGCTTCGTGGATGGGGATCAGCGGGGCAAAACCGTGGATTTGCCCGCGCCGGTGGACAGCAAGCTGATTTTTTCGCCGCGCGAGCTGGCCTCGGCGTTAAAGAACACGCTGCCGGATATCGACCAATACCGGTATGACGAGGTGGCGAGCAGCGCGGACGTGTTTGTTCTGCATCCGCTCGTCGATGGCAAGTGGCCGCTTTTTAAAATCGAGATGAAGCTGTTGGGCAGCAACCAGAAGATCATTTCGTACCAGCGCCAGGCGATCGAAATCAGCTATCCCGAGGAGGAGAAGCCGCAGCGGGTGCTGTCGGCGTCGAAGGCGTTGGGCAATCTGATTGAGAACTTCCTGCCGGAAGGGTCGGTCGTGACGGAAATCGAGCTGGGATACTATGGGGAAGTGTTCGATTCGGACGCGCATCTGCCGGCCGCCCCGGCCTGGCGGTTTATGCTGGAGAGCGGCAAAGAGTATTACGTGCAGGGCATCAGCGGGGACGTTATCAGTCCGAACACAGAGAAGACAAAGGAGTAATGGGAGATCATGGGGATACGTTTTTCGGTGCTGTCGAGCGGTTCGACAGGCAATGCAACGCTGGTCGCGAATGGGGAAGTCACGCTGATGATCGACGCGGGCTTCAGCGCGAAGCGGGTCGACGAGCTGATGATGGAGCGGGGAGTGACCGGGCAGGAGCTGTCCGGCATTTTGGTTACGCATGAGCATTCCGATCATATCAAGGGCTTGGGCGCGGTAGCCCGGAAGTACAATCTCCCGGTTTACGCCAACGAAAAGACGTGGGCCGCCATGGACAAAGCGATCGGGGCGATCCCGGATGAGCAGCGCTGCGTGCTGGGCACGGGGGAAACGCGCGACTTCGGCTCGCTGCGGGTGGAGTCGTTTGCGATTTCGCATGACGCCGCCGAACCGGTGGGCTACAGCTTTTACGACGGCAAGGAGAAGCTGAGCGTGTGCACCGACCTCGGGTATGCCAGCGACAAGGTGAAGGAAGCGATCTGCGACGCCGACGTGCTGGTGCTCGAAGCAAACCACGACATTGAGATGCTGCGGATGGGGCGTTACCCGTGGAACATTAAGCGGCGGATTCTTGGCGATCTCGGGCATTTGTCCAACGACGCGACCGGCGAGCTGATGAGCGAAATCCTGAACGGCCGCTTGAAGCGGGTGTATCTGGCTCACTTAAGCCGCGAGCATAATATGCTCGACCTGGCCAAAATGTCCGTGCGCGGCGCCATGGAGGACCGCGGCTGCTTCTACAAGGACAGCGAGTTCAAACTCTGCGACACGTATTACGACCGCCCGACGCCCTGGGATGTGCTGAAGGAGCGGTGATTGTCTATTTTTTATATTGAGAGGGGATTGTGGCCAATATTCCGCCTTACCCGAAGGATATTTTTCGTGAAGCTCTGTCCAGGGGCTGGATTGAGGATACCGTTTTATGGGAAGATATAGTATACGACCGCAATACGACTACTCATCAATATTTTGAAGCAAAAGCCGATTCCGTGTATGTACGCATTATCAAAAGATATCTTGAAGAATTTAAAAATTTGCGGCAAGTACTGAAGGAGTATGTGGAAAATGCCCTTTGATATTCCTGATCGGATTTATCGCAGATTACTGGAGGTTTGTAAGTCCAGCGGATTATCGAACGTTTATATTTTCGGTTCCAGGGCCAGAGGCGATAGTACGGCCAGTTCGGATATCGACTTGATGGTGGAACAAGAGCTTCCTCCCCATGTAAAAAGCGCTTTTGATGATGCGGCAGGTTTTCTGAAAATAGATATCGTCGAATTACCGTTCGTCGACAACGAGTACTTATTGGAGAGTATACGTAAGGACAAGGTGTTATTTTATCCGGAAAAATAGAAAGAGAAGGCCTCCCGTACGTCATTGAAAATGACAGGGGGGCCTTTTTGGCTTCTGTGCTAACGGTTGGAATAAGGCCGATGGCAACCGTTACAGCTTGGAAATCTCCGTATTTACCCAAATAGCGCCGCTCAGAACCGTTAGATTTTCGCACTCAAACGCGATTTCGGTTTTGAACCTCAAAAATCCGGCTATTTTTTGCAAAGATGCTTGAAATGTAGAAAATTCCAATTCAGGTATTGACTTGTCCTGATTAGGGATGGTATTTTTAGGAAAGAAACCGGTTTCCCTGAATTATGTAAGCGTTTTATTGTTTGTCTGCCATACTGCCTCTGGCGGCTGTGCACCCGCTTTATGCAGGCTCTAGGCAGGCTCGGCTCCCAAAGATCGGCAGAACATTTGAGAGGAGAGATAGGACAATGAAATCGCAGTTCAAACGTTTGACCTCCCTGGCGCTTTCGCTGAGTCTGGCGTTGGGGATATCGCTGCCCGCATGGGCGTCATCCGATACCAGTGTGGACAACAAGGTCAACTTCAGTACGGACGTCATTTATCAGATTGTGACCGACCGCTTTGCGGACGGGGACCAGGCCAACAATCCGGCGGGGGATGCGTTCAGCGGCGACCGATCCAATTTGAAGCTCTATTTTGGGGGAGACTGGCAGGGGATTATCGACAAGATTAATGACGGCTATCTGACCGGGATGGGCGTTACCGCCCTTTGGATATCCCAGCCTGTGGAGAATATCACCTCCGTCATCAAGTATTCCGGCGTTAACAATACGTCTTATCACGGCTACTGGGCAAGGGATTTTAAGCAAACGAACGACGCTTTCGGGGATTTTGTCGATTTTCAAAATCTGATTGATACGGCTCACGCCAATAACATCAAGGTCGTGATCGACTTCGCGCCCAACCATACGTCTCCGGCCGACAGGGACAATCCCGGCTTTGCGGAGAACGGTGCGTTGTACGATAACGGTGCGCTGCTCGGCACTTACAGCAATGATTCGGCCGGCCTATTTCATCATAACGGGGGCACCGATTTTTCCACGATTGAAGACGGCATCTACAAAAACCTCTATGACTTAGCGGATATCAACCATAACAACAATACGATTGACGCTTATTTTAAAACCGCCATTGATCTCTGGCTCGACATGGGCGTGGACGGGATTCGCTTTGACGCGGTGAAGCATATGCCCTTCGGCTGGCAAAAAAGCTTCGTTTCCTCGATTTACGGCGGTGATCATCCGGTATTTACGTTTGGGGAATGGTATCTTGGCACGGATCAAATCGACGGGGACAACATTAAATTTGCCAACGAAAGCGGCATGAACCTGCTGGACTTTGAATACGCGCAGGAAGTGCGCGAAGTGTTCCGGGACAAAACGGAAACGATGAAGGACCTCTACACGGTGCTGGCCAGCACGGAGTCGCAATACGATCACATCAACAATATGGTGACCTTCATCGACAACCATGATATGGACCGGTTCCAGGTTGCCGGCGCCGGTACGCGGGCGACTGAACAAGCGCTTACGCTGACGCTGACTTCCCGCGGGGTGCCTGCCATCTACTACGGCACGGAGCAGTACATGACCGGCGATGGGGACCCCAACAACCGGGCGATGATGACTTCGTTTAATACCGGGACAACGGCTTATAAGGTGATCCAGACTTTGGCGCCGCTGCGTAAATCGAATCCGGCCATCGCTTACGGGACGACGACGGAGCGCTGGGTCAACAACGATGTGCTGATTTTTGAGCGCAAGTTCGGCAGCAGCGTCGCTTTGGTTGCGATCAATCGGAGCACATCCGCATCTTATCCAATTTCGGGCCTGTTGAGTTCGCTGCCGGCGGGGACTTATTCGGATGAGCTAGGCGGACTCTTAAACGGCAATTCCATCACGGTTGGCAGCAGCGGTGCCGTCACCAACTTTACGCTGGCGGCCGGCGGAACGGCGGTATGGGAGTACACAGCGTCCGAAACGTCGCCGGCGATCGGCAATGTGGGTCCCACCATGGGCCAACCGGGGAACACGGTGACGATTGACGGCCGCGGTTTTGGAGGCACGGCGGGCACGGTCTATTTCGGCACGACAGCGGTGGCCGGATCCGGCATCGTAAGCTGGGAAGACACACAGATTAAGGTGCTCGTACCGAACGTCACGGCCGGTAAACCGGGCGTTTCGGTCAAAACATCGTCCGGCACCGCCAGCAATACATTCACTAGCTTTAATGTTCTGACGGACGATCAGGTCACGGTGCGTTTCCTGGTCAACCAGGCCGCCACCGATTACGGAACAAACGTTTATCTTGTCGGCAACGTCGCCGAACTCGGCTCCTGGGATCCGGACGAAGCGGTTGGACCGATGTACAATCAGGTGATCGCGAAGTACCCGACCTGGTATTACGATGTCAGCGTACCGGCGGGGAAAAAGCTGGAATTTAAGTTTATTAAGTCGAACGGCAGCACGGTTACTTGGGAAGGCGGGGGCAATCATACGTACACGACGCCGGCCAGCGGCGTAGGGACGGTGACGGTGGACTGGCAAAATTAAGCGGCCTAAGCAGCCGGAGCGAGTTGCATCCGGAAAAAGAAGCGGCGGCTGCCAGTTAAACCCAGCATGTAAAACGTGGTTGGGAGGGGTGTGAAGTAGTGGCACGGGATCTCTGCTGCCGGTCAGGGCAAGCGGGGATTCCGTGTTTTTTTGTATGCGCTTAATTTCCTGCTTTTGTGAAGGAGGAGAAACCAGTATAATTAATGTAAATCATTGTATTTTTTTGAGAGGGTCCAATACGATGAAAATCACGATTAACGACATTGCCAAAGCCGCCAATGTGGCCAAGTCAACCGTATCGAAAGTGCTGAACGATGCGCCGAGCATTTCGGAAGCAACCAAGGAAAAGGTTAGGGCCGTTATGCGCGAGATGAATTATGAACCAAGCAGCTTGGCCACGCGATTAGCGAAACAAAAAGGTTACAATGTTGGACTGGTTATCGATCTGTCGCGCCAAAGCGATTTTTTGAATGCTTCCTTCTACGATATTATCGGCGGCGTGGAAAGCGTCATCGGGCCGCTTGATTACGAACTAACGATCTGCAATATCGAACATGTCGGGCGGGAGCGGTTTGTCAGCCGTTTTGTGCTGGGGCGCAAAGTGGACGGGCTGATTATGGACAATTCCATCCTGACTCCGGAGCTGGCCGGGGAGTTAAACGGCTTGAAATTTCCTTATGTCTCTATCGGCGAAATCCCCGGCATGGCCTCGCTGTGTTGGGTGGACATCAACAATCGCCGCGGGGCGGCAATGCTGACCAGCCATTTGTTAGCCCGCGGATACAGCAACCCCGCGTTTATTGGCGGGGAGCGGGGCGATCCGATGTTTGAAGCAAGAGTGGCGGGGTATCGGGATGCGCTTGCCACTGATGAGATACGGGGGAAAAAGGCGGCGGAAGCAGGCCCTCTCGTGCCGTCCGGTATCGTGCTGCCCGGCTATGCCAACGAAGCCAACGGGCGCAGGCTGGTGCGCGAACTGCTTGCCCTGCCAAACGTCCCCGACGCGATCATCTGCATGAGCAATTTGGTTGCTTTCGGGGCCCTGGAGGAGCTTCGCGGGCGGGGGGTGTCCATCCCGGACGAGATGGGCGTCGCCACTTTTGACAATAGGCCGCTCGCCCCCTTCACCACTCCGCCGCTTACCTGCCTGGACATGGACACCTTTGCGCTGGGAGCCGCGGCCGGCGAAATGCTGATGGCGCAAATCAACGAGGCGGAGGCGGCTCCGGTCAGCAGGCGCCGATGGGTGGAGCCCAAGCTTGCCGTGCGGCGCTCCACGGAAAAGGAAATGACTTGATTTGTACGTTGGTTGACAGTATACAAGCAGGCGGGTTATAATTTAAAATTAATCTCAAAACGGACTATTCCGATGTACTATTTGAAACCAGTTTGGCGAGAGTGAAGCAAGATCGCAGGCAATGGGGTTTACAGAGAACGTTGCTCTTCGGGCTGGTTCTTTTGTGTGTTAGCGCGGCAATGTGACAAGCGCAAGAACCTTAGCGCCTTCATGATTTAAGGGGGTCACGCCCGGCTATATTAATGGAAGGTGAGCCGTGGTGGCCGGGAGGGACAATCTCGGCCCATTATTCATTTTGCGCGGTTGCTTACGATGATAAGAAATACTTTCCATTCGAGCCGGCGGATAGCTATTAATTGCAAAGGGAGATGTGCACATGACAACGATATCGAACTTCTTTAAGGAAGAAGCCGCATCGCTTCAGCCGAAGCTTGTCGACATGCGGCGGGAACTGCACCGGCATCCTGAGCTCTCTAATGAAGAACACGAAACGACGAAGCGGATTCGTGCCTGGCTTACGGAACTGGGCATTCGTCAACTCGATCTGAATTTGCCGACCGGCGTGCTGGCCGAGGTGAAGGGGGCGCTTCCGGGACCGACGATTATGCTGCGGGCCGATATCGACGCGTTGCCGGTCAAGGAGGAGACGGGATTGCCGTTCGCTTCGACGGTTACCGGGAAAATGCACGCCTGCGGCCACGATTTTCATACGGCTTCGATGATCGGAGCGGCGGCGCTGCTTAAGGAGCGGGCCGATGAGCTTCGCGGCACGGTGCGCATTCTGTTCCAGCCGGCGGAGGAACTGGCGGTCGGCGCCCGCGCGGTGATCGAAGCGGGGGCTTTGGACGGCGTTACGGCGATTTTCGGCATGCACAACAAACCTGACCTGCCCATCGGTACGGTTGGGATTCGGACAGGTCCTTTGATGGCGTCGGTGGATCGCTTCGAAATCGAAGTCAAAGGCAAGGGAGGCCATGCGGGGATGCCGGAAGCGGCGATCGATCCGGTGGTGGTCAGCAGCGCCATCGTGGGCGCGCTTCAGACCCTGATCAGCCGCAATGCCAGCCCGAAGCATTCCGCCGTGGTCAGCGTATGCAAGCTGCAAGCCGGATCGACCTGGAACGTGATCCCGGACACGGGAGTTCTGGAAGGTACGGTGAGAACGTTTGAGCCGGAAGCGCGCGTCCGAATCCCCGACCAGATGAAACGGGTTGTCGAAGGCGTGGCCGCCGGATACGGGGCCGAGGCGGTGCTGAACTGGATGGGGATGCTGCCCGCGGTGAACAACGAGGCGAATATGGCGGAAATCATGCGCGTGGCCGCCGAAGCGCAGGGGCTACAAGTGGTGGAGGCGGAGCCGACGATGGGGGGCGAGGATTTTGCCCTGTACCAGGAGCATGTGCCGGGTTGTTTTATATGGATGGGAACCGGCGGGACGGAACAATGGCATCATCCGAAATTTACTTTAAAAGAAGAGGCGCTGGCGATTAGCGCGGCCTTGTTCGCGGAAACGGCCGTGCAGGCGCTGAAAACTCTCGGATGAGTCCGGGTTCGCTTACCCGGCAGCTTGCGGAACGAATCGCCAGCTCTGATCCGCTGAAGGATACGCGGGCCCTGGAGGCCGCCCGCGCTGGGGTGCTGGACTGGCTGGCGTCAACGCTGGCCGCAAGGGACGATGCGGGAGCGGACAGCATCGCCGCGGCGCTTGGGACCGGCGCGGGCGGGACAGGCAACGGCCGCTCGTCCGTGCCCGGAAGGCCGGAACGGCTTGCGGCGCTTGATGCCGCGCTGGTCAATGGCTACTTGAGCCATGCGCTCGATTACGATGACGTCCACGAAAGCGTCAGGGGTCACCCGAGTGCCGTTATTTTGCCTGCCCTGCTGGCGGAAGCGGAGGAGCGGGGCGCGACCGGCGCCGAGTTCCTGGCGGCCTATGTCGTCGGGGTTGAGACGATGTGCAGGCTCGGTCTGGCGCTTGGTCCCAAGCCCTACGCGGCCGGCTGGCACAGCACCGCCGTTCTCGGCGCGCTGGGGGCCGCCGCCGCGTGCGCCCGGCTTGCCGGTCTCGACGCCAGCGTGGCCGCCCGCGCGTTAGGATTAGCGGCCACGCAAGCCGGCGGGCTAAGAGTGCATTTCGGCACACAGGTTAAGCCTCTGCACGCAGGTTTGGCCGCGCGCTCGGGCTTGCTGGCGGCGCGGCTCGCGGAAGCGGGGATCGCCGGTGCGGAGGAGCCGCTGGAGGGGCCGCTTGGTTTTTTTGCGGCCCTCGGCGGGGACGAAGCGAAACCGGAGAAGACGACGGAAGGCTGGGGCGAGCCGTGGCAAATCGCCGAACCCGGCCTATGGTTCAAACGGTATCCGTGCTGCTCGGCGTCTCACCATGCTGCGGATGCCGCGCTGGCGGTTCGTGCCGCCCGCGGGGCGGATATCTCGGTTATCGACCGGGTGACCGTCACTTTTCCGCCCGGGGGAGACGCCGCTCTCATCGTCCGCGAACCGAAAACGGGCGTGGAAGGGCGCTTCAGCGTCGAATACGTGATTGCGGCGGCGCTGGCGGACGGGGAGCTTGGCATCGGCACGTTTGCCGATGAGCCCATCCGCCCCGATTTGCTGGCTCTTGCCGCCAAGGTGGAGCGGCGTTACGACGCCGATATCGTTCCCGCGCCAAACGCGATGCCCAAAGGGCGGTTTACGATCGTCAGCGTAACATACGCCGATGGATCGACGCATACGGAGCGGGTGGATTGCCCGCGCGGAGCGCCAGGGCGCCCGCTGACTCCGGAGGAACGAATGGACAAGTACGCGGACGCCGCCCGCGGCCTTTCCGCCGCTTGGCAGGAACTGCCCGGCAAGGTTGGGCGACTGGAGCAGCTGACCGATATGCATACACTGATTCCCGACATTTAGATGCAGTTCAAAAGCCGACTTTTGGAACACTTTTGAACACGCACTTATGAGCACGCACACTTAGGAGGTACACACCATGCCGTCACATGTTATCGATATGATTATGCTGCAAAACAATTTCGGAACCGCGGAAATGCGCCAGGTTTGGTCGGACGAGAACCGGCTGCAGAAGCACCTGGACGTGGAAGCGGCTCTGGCGCTTGCGGAAGCGGAACTTGCGCTCATCCCGGCCGAATCGGCAGCCGTCATTGCCGACAAGGCGAAGGTAGAGCTTATGAATATAGAGGAAATCGCGCAGGAAGTGCTGAAGGTTAAGCATTCGCTGATGCCGACGCTGAAGGCTCTGCAAAATCTGTGCGGCCCCGAACACGGGGAATGGATTCACTATGGCGCGACCACGCAGGACATCGTCGACACCGGGATGATGCTGCAGCTTAAGGAAGCCCACCGGATTATCGTCCGCGATCTGCGCGCGGTCGCCCGCGAGCTGGCGCGGCTGGCGCGCGAGCATCGGGAAACGCCGATGGCGGGGCGTTCCCACGGCATGCAGGGTCTGCCGACCACGTTCGGCTTCAAAATCGCCGTTTTGCTCGACGAGACAATCCGCCATCTGGACCGGCTTCGCGAAGCGGAAGCCCGGGTATTCACCGGCGTGCTGGGCGGCGGCGTTGGCACTTACGCCTCCTTTGGTCCGCAAGGCCCGGATGTGGAGCGGCTGACGATGGAGCGGCTTGGCCTGCAATCGCCGAATATTAGCTGGCACTCGTCCCGGGACCGTTCGGCGGAGTACGCCGGTCTGCTCGGCATGATCAGCGGCACGCTCGGCAAAATGGGCAACGAATTTTACAATTTGATGCGCACCGAGCTGGATGAAGTGGAAGAGCCGTTTACATCCGGCAAAATCGGCTCCTCGACGATGCCGCATAAACGGAACCCGGCGGCGCTGGAAGGGATCGCAAGCCTCACCAAGCCGATCCGCTACAATGCCGCGCTCGTGCAGGAGTCGATGATCGTCGAGCATGAGCGGGACGCGATGTCCTGGCGCGGGGAATGGATCGCGCTGCCGGAAAGCTGCATTTATTTGGCGGCCCAACTGGCGTCCACGAAAGCGGTTCTAACCGGACTGGTCGTCAAGCCCGACCATATGCTGCGCAATTTGAACAAACTCGGTGGACTGTTGCTTTCCGAGCGCGTTATGTTTGCTCTGGCGAAGCCGATGGGCAAGCAGACCGCACATGAGGTCGTTTATGAGCTGTGTATGAAGAGCGTCGAGGAGGACATTCCTTTCCGCGATATTTTGATGACCGATGCCCGCATCCGGCAAGCGGTCGAAGTGGAAGAACTGGAGCGGTTGATGGACCCGTCAACGTATTTGGGTTCGGCTCCGCAAACGGTAGACCGGGTGCTGGCCGCCGCCGAGGCGAGCGGGTGGCTGCAGGAGGAAGAAGCGTAAGCGGGGGAACCGCGGCATCAATGGAGGGAGAACAACATGGCTAATTTTCGTATGGCAACCTTGAACGACGCGCCTGCTTTGCTCGATTTATCGCTGCGCGCTTATGAACCGATCCGCCAGCTCGGCATCAACTTTGCCGCCGCCACGGCGGACCTCGCCCTGGTGGAAAAAAATATCCGGGAAAACCTCTGTTTCGTGATGGAAGAGGACGGAAAAATCGTGTCCACGATCTCGGCCAGAATGCCATGGGGCCCGTCCCCGGGACCGTTCGGCGTGCCTCATCTGTGGTGGTTTGCCAGCGAACCGGATGCAGGGCGGAAAGGGATCGGCCGGGAGATGATCTCCTGGTGCGAGGAAACGATCGTCCGCGATACCTTGAAATCTCCGGCCGTTTCGCTGGGCACGGCGGACAAGCATCCATGGCTGATCGAAATGTACAAGCGGCGCGGGTACGAAATTGAAGGCTCCAAGGATCTGGGTAAAGGCCATATTACGATTTACATGAAAAAAATCCTCATTCCGGGTATGCTAAAGCAAGACGGCGAAAAACGACATTAAGTTGACTAGTCTGATAGGAATATATATAATGAAACTCATTAAATTGTCGAATTTGTCGAAGTAAGAGAATAACATCATGAATGAGGGGGAAAAAACAAAAATGAAAAAAAGATATTTCTTTACTTTAATCTCTATACTTTTGATCGGCCTGCTCGCTACCGCTTGCTCTGGTGCGAATTCCGGAGGGGCAGACGGGAAAAAGGTGCTTCGCGTAGGGGCGACAGGACAATCTTATCCTAACAGCTATAAAGATGGGGACAAACTGGTTGGCTTCGATGTAGAAGTTATCGAAAAAGTGGCCGCCAATCTTGGTTACACCGTCGAGTGGACCAATTCGGATTTCAGCGGTTTAACGGGACAATTGGAGACGGGCAAAATCGACACGATCGCCAACGCGGTTGCGGTGACGGATGAGCGGAAGGCCAAATACGATTTCACGACTCCGTATTCCTACGCCGGGGTGACGATTGTTACGCATAAAGACAACACGAATATTAACACGTTGGACGACCTGAAAGGCAAAACTGTAGCCGGTGTATTTGGTTCGCAAAACGTGAAAAACCTGGAGAAGTTCGATACGAAAGGCGAAATCAAGGTCCGGACATACGAAACCCGCGACGGCGCGCAAAACGATGCGCTGAACAAGCGCGTGGACGGCTACGTGAACTCCAAGGCGTCCCTGCTGGCCGAAATCAAGAAGCAGGACTTGCCGTTGAAATTTGTCGGTGAGCCGTTCCATTACGAGGATGTCGCGTTCCCGTTTGTCAAGAATGAAGAAAATGCCGCTTTGATCGAGCAAATCAACGCCGAGATTCAAAAGTTGAGAGACGACGGGACGCTCAAGCAAATTTCTGATAAATACTTCGGAGAAGATATTACGGTAAAACCGGAGTAATGGCTCAGGTGAATGGAGAGCAGGCGATTCGATATGAATTTTGATCCTTCTTATATTTTAGTGGCGATGGCGGGTGCGATGAAGTACATTCCGATTGCCATGCTTATGGCTGTCGTAGCGATGGTCATCGCCGTGGTGGTCGGGCTTGTGCTGGCGTTCCTGCGGAACAGCTCCAACCGGGGGCTGCGGGGGCTGGCCAGCGTATATATTTCATTTTTCCGCTCCATCCCGATGCTGGTGCAGTTGTTCCTGATCTACTACGGTTTGCCGCAGTTGTTTCCTTTTTTTACGAAAATGGATGCGGTCACCGCGGCGATTATCGGGCTTGGGATCAAGCAGGCCGCTTTCCTTGCGGAAATCTTTCGTGCTGCGCTTCTGTCGGTGGACAAAGGGCAGATGGAGGCTTGTTTAACCGGAGGAATGACGAAGGTACAGGCGTATCGGCGCATCATCTTGCCCCAGGCGGCGCGCAATGCCCTTCCGGGTACGGGCAATGTGTTTATTTCGCTGCTCAAAGAAACCTCGCTCGCCTTCACTTTGGGGGTCGTGGAAATCTTTGCGGAAGCGAAAATGCAAGCCGCCGAGTCGTTCCGGTTCTTTGAGGCTTACTTGGCCGTGGCCTTGATCTACTGGGCGATGATTATCGTGTACACTTATTTGCAACAACTGCTGGAAAAATACTTGGAGCGTCCATACCGGACGTAAAGGTTGAATGGGATATGATTAGAGTCGCGAATTTAACCAAAAGCTTTAAAGGCCTGGAGGTCCTCAAAGGCATCGATCTCGAGATTAAGGACGGGGAGGTGCTCTCGATTATCGGCCCTTCCGGGTCGGGAAAATCGACGCTGATCCGCTGTTTGAACTTTCTGGAGAAGCCCGACACCGGGATCATTGAAATCGGAAATGCCAAACTGGACGCGAAAAACTGCACGCGTAAGGAAATTCAGCAATTGCGCTCGCAAACCGCCATGGTCTTCCAAAACTATAATTTGTACAAAAATAAAACGGCATTGCAAAACGTGACCGAATCTTTGATCGTCGTGAAAAAAATGCCGAAAAAGGAAGCGGACGAGCTTGGCATGGAGTTGCTGAAGCAGGTCGGGCTGGCCGAGAAAAAGGACAACTACCCCGCGACGCTGTCGGGGGGCCAGCAGCAGCGCGTCAGCATTGCTCGTGCGCTCGCCATGCGTCCGCATGCCATTTTATTCGATGAACCGACCTCATCGCTCGATCCGGAGCTGGTAGCCGAAGTGCTGCAAGTTATCAAATCGATCGCGGAGATGGACACGACCATGATCATCGTGACGCACGAAATGGCATTTGCCCGCGAGGTATCGGACCATATCGTGTTTGTCGAGGGCGGCCACATCGTCGAGCAAGGCCCGCCCGATCAATTTTTCAACCATCCGCAAAAGGATCGGACGAAGCAGTTTCTTAAAAATTTTCAAAATGGATAAAGCAGGTAGTTTTCACTGGAGACCGGATCCCGGAGGGGAGACGGTTTCTTTTTTTGACATTATAGAATTTATAAAATATCGGTCATGGTAGAGGGTGATGCGCAGGTAGAGAGGGGAGGAGAAGAGGAATCGGGGGGCTAAGGGACAGCAGAGCCGTTATTTTGGGAAAAACGGAGGTTTGCAAAATGTAACGGACACAGACGACCTTATTTACCTCAAATCGTCCTGGATGAACGGGTTTAGAGCGAGATAGGGTCGCCTGTGTCCGTTAGACTGGGAAATACCCGGGAAATGGGTGGATAAGGTCGCTGGTGTCCGTTAGAGCAGCGTCCAAAGTTTAGGAAGAGCCTCCAACCGCTCCAAAGTAGAAGTCAGAGCCATTAAGGACGCCGTCAGGCGGTGGATTGAATTTTTTTAAGCGCCACCAGCGTGTGAACTGAAATACTATTTAATTCATACTGCTGGAGAACCAATAAATTTTCTTCGATACCACGAAGACTCACAAAATATGGCTCGAAGTTTCCATGTAAGATTGTGTGAGTATTATCTTTTATTTAATTTGTCTTAAATAGCTTGCTTGTTTTCTTCAGCTTCGCTACCTGCTCTTCGGACAACCCCGTAACTTTGGCAACCAGCGATGTTTCCATTCCCTCGCGAAGCATATTGAGCGCCGCCTTTTCTATCCCTTGCTCCAAACCTTCCTCCCTACCTTCCTTCAAACCTTCCTCGTACCCCAAACGACTCCACGCGGGCATCAGTTTCATAATAGACTCACCTTCCTCCGGGTATTGTTCTTTCAACTCTTCCAGCAACCGCTTGTCTTGCTCGGGATCGGCATTGAAATACTGATCCGCCACTGACATGATCAGGGACATTCGCGCATCATCCAGCTTTCCTTGTAGCCGTAAAATCATCCGCAAATACGCCAGGCGTATTTCTCTCTCTTCTCCCTTAGTATATCCCATTTTCACCAGCAGCGCAGCAGCAATCGGATTGCTGGAATCGATAAATTGCCGCCAAGGTTGCTTCCGCAGTTCCACCTTCATAAACTCAAACTGCAAAATCGCCTGCTGCGGCGTGCTCATTACCAGCGTATTTTTCTCCTCCTTAGCCTCGTCCGCTGTAAAAACGGCGATGGGAATAATCAGTTTATACTCCTTCCGATGCCGCTCAAACAAACGGCTGAAATAGATGAACATCCGCTCATGGAAGTCGTTCTCCAGGTAGGACTGCGGCTCGATGTGGATCAATATGTACGCATCCAGCTCCAAGTATCTCGTCTCCAGCAGCAGATCCAGCGTCCGCTTTTCCTCTCCAACGATATCCACAAGCAGCTCCTGCATCAAAAAACGGGTATGACGATGATCGAGCAGCTTGTCCAGCTCAGGAAAGAACAGTTCGATGAACTCCGCAAAAAAGGTTTGCAGCAGCTTCTTGAACGCTTCGTCATGTGGGGTGAACG
Organism: Paenibacillus oralis; assembly: GCF_003863965.1. Lineage (GTDB taxonomy): Bacteria > Bacillota > Bacilli > Paenibacillales > Paenibacillaceae > Fontibacillus > Fontibacillus oralis. Next base: position 1,671,539 of record NZ_RRCN01000001.1, on the reverse strand, counting down.
CCCTGCCTTTCGGCCATCTTGCTTTCTCTTCTTTTACCGCTAGTTCATAAGCACTCATGATTAATCCCTTCCCCTTCCTCTACCATAATCCAACAATTTTGCAACAAAAAAAGCACACCGCCACAGCGCCCCTTAGGCGCCCAGCAAGTGTGCTTCACTTTTCATTTTATTTTGTATATGTAAACTATATCATCGATCATCATGGAGAAGCAATGTTATTTTTATTGAAATCAGCGTATAAAGATTACCTTGATCGGTCTCGTACCTATCGAGGTTTTCTTTTTTATTATTGATCAATCGATACGAGGCAGTCGCTCCAACTGCCAGAGCGCGATCCAGACAAGGGCGTTAAACATGAACATACCCCATTACAGAAACATTTAACCTGTCTACTGTTTGGGGAGCATTGTTCTATTTCCCTGATTCTATTGGTATAACTTTTACCATTTCATCCTTATCAGCTTATTTTATCATAGCCCAATCATGCACATTTCTTCCTTATTGCTCCATAATGCAGCTAGCCGTATTATAAAATTAGTGTATTTTATTGTTCCGGTTTATTTGGTGAAGGAGGGACTTGCTTGAAATCCGTGGCTACGATTCGCACGCAATTGGAGGAATATTTGAAAAGCAACCGGATGACGCTGAATCAGTTCTCCGAGAAGACGGGAATTAACTCAGGGACGTTAAGCGGGATTATCAACGGCCATCGCCCCATCGCCATGCAGCAGCTGGACCGGATCACGGCGGGGATGGGATTGCCCGAAGGTTTTTTCTATGAGGCGTATATTGAGGAGTGCTTTTTTCATGCTGCGCCGGATTGGCGTAGGTTGGGCCCTTTTTTGAAGAGATGCGCCGAGCTGAACAAGCTGGAATGTATTGAGCGAATGGTTCGGTTATTGATGGACAACCTCTCCTATATACCATTGCTTTTTGACTTGGCCGAACAGTTTTTTCATGAAGGCAAGCGGGAGGCGGCCGTACTACTATACGAAGCGGTCTCGGAGGGTGAACGGATGCAGCACTCCGAGCGGCTGGCGCTCTGCCGGTATCGTTTATTTACACTGGGTTTGTCCAAGGACCAAAACAAGAACTTATTGCTGGCCGCCCGTTTTGAACCTTATGTGGACCGGCTGGATGAACCTTATCAATTGGATGGGTTAAATGATTTACTCAATGTGTTTCTTTCACTGCGCAGATGGAATAAGGTCAAAGAATTGGCGGAAAAATTAAAAGTAAGGGCAACTATTTACTATAAACTGAACGGCGGTAGAAAGTCGTCGGAAACTAAGAAGCAGAATATTTTTTATGTTTTATATGCCTATTTAGAATTAGGTGACGCACTTTTCAATTTAGAAGACTATGAAAATGCGTTGCAGTATGTTTCCCTGTATACGGACTGCGATTGGGTGAAAAATCCAAATGAAGATGAGATGGTCGTGATTCACCAGTTTCAGGAGTGTGCTGAGGGCAATCGTTATCTGTATCAATTAATGTCCGGGAAAGTGGAGGTTTTGCCGGAGTACGAGAGGTATATTTCTACCCGGGAAAACGAAGTTTTTACCGCTCTATGCGAAATTGTTATTGCGGCTAACCGGTATGGTTTTAATATCGATTTTATACTTGAGAAGTACAAGTCTTATTTGAACTACCGAGAGCAACGTAACCGCATCGGAAAGATTAGCGAACAGTGTACTAACGACCAGTACCTAAATTTAATAACGGGTTTGGGGGAGTATTATTTAAGGAAAAGTGACTTAGGGCGGGAATTTAGGTTTGTTTTAGATAGTTTGGCGTACGCTATTGACACCCGTAGTGGGCACGGAATGCTGAAAAGTGTGGAATTGTTTGGACAATATCGAAGCTATGCCTCTGATGAAGTAAACCGGGAGTACAAACAGTTATATGAGAAAATGAGTTTTGCGGATATTAGTGTATAAAATAAGATTACCTTGATCGGTTCCGCACCGTCGAGGTTTTCTTTTTTTAGAAAAAAGTTAATTTTGTAACATTTTCCTCCTGTTCCTTATTGACCGATGTTATATTAGCCTATACTATTAGTCATATATGGTTGTTTATTCCATTATTGTGCAAAAGGAGGTGTTCACTTGAAAGCGGCAACGACGATTCGCTCCCAGTTGGAGGCTTATTTAAAAAACAAGAGTATCACGCTCAATCAATTCTCCGAACTTACGCAGATCAATTCCGGAACGTTAAGCGGCATTATCAATGGGCATCGGCCTATTGCCATGCAGCAGCTTGACCGGATTACGGCGGGGATGGGACTGCCCGAAGGACATTTTTATGAATTGTATATTGATGAATGCTTTTTCCAGGCCGCGCCGGACTGGCGTAGGTTGGGACCATTTCTGCAGCGGTGCGCCGAGCTGAATAAGCTCGACTGTATTGAGCAATCGGTTCGGTTAATGATGGATAACCTTGCTTACATACCGTTGTTGTTTAACTTGGCCGAGCAGTTTTTTCACGAGAACAAATGGAAAGCGGCTGCCATACTTTATGAATCAATTGCGGAGAGTGAGCAGAAGCAGCATTCTGAGCGGCTGGCGCTATGCCAATACCGGTTGTTTACGTTAGGGTTGTCCAAGGATCAGAATCGAAATTTGTTGCTGGCTTTGCAATTTGAACATTTTGTGGATCGGCTTGATGAATCTTATCAGTTGGATGCGCTTAATGATTTAATTAATGTGTTTGCTTCTCTGCGTCGTTGGGATAAGTTAATAGAATTAGCAGAAAAACTAAAAATAAAAGCAACCATTCATTATGAGTTAAGCGGGAGCAAAAAATCAGCAGAAACCAAAAAGCAGACCATTTTTTACATTTTGTATGCCTATTTAGTGTTGGGTGAAGCTCATTTTTATTTGGCTGACTATGAGAATGCATTGAATTACGTTTCTTTCTACACGGATTGTAGTTGGGTGAAGCACCCCGATGAAGATGAAATTGTTGTGATCCTTCAATTTCAAGAATGGGCCGAAGGCAATCGTTACTTATATCAATTGATGACTGGCAAAGTAGAGGTTATGCAGGATTATGTAGAGTATATTTCCACGAGGGAAAATGAAATCTTTCCGGCACTTTGCGAGATCGTAATTGCGGCAAACAAGTTTGATATAAATATTGATTTTGTACTTGAAAGGTTTCAACCCTATCTAACATATCAAGAACAGCATTACCGATTCGGGAAAATTAGCGTGCAATATACCGATGATCGGTATGCAAACTTATTAGCTGGTTTAGGTAAGTATTATTTAAACAAAAATGAGTTTGACCGAGGACTAACGTATGTTCTTGACAGTTTAGCATTCGCTATTGAAATTTACAGCGTCATCAGTATGCTTAAAAGTATAGGACTATTTGAACAAAACAGGGATTTAGCAACTGAAGAGGCTAACCGGCGGTACAAAATTTTAATTGGCGAGGTGCAAGAACTGAATGAAAAGAAAATTGACTTTATTAATAGCTGCATGTAGTCTGGCGGCAGTCGTAACGGCACCGGTTATTTCAATCCTCCCTATCGGAAAACAGCTCAATCCAGGCATCACAATAAATGGCCACGGCTTGGGAGCTTAATTTCAGACGGAAAAAGCGCTCTTGGATTTTTTAATCCGGGGAGCTTTTTTTTATCTGAATGAAACCTAGCAGTTCTATACTCGCAAGAACAACACCAACTTGACTTATTCAACTGCAAAAGTGCATTCAATCTTCCCTAAATTACCGCTCTAGGGCGATTGAAATGCAAAACTACATTTGAAAAGGGGCTATTTGATAAAAAAGAGAATTTTGAGCGGAAATGAACTGCACATTTGCATTTGGCGGGCTATGATCGGGGTGTTTGGGCGAAAATAAGATGCACTTTTGCATTTCGTGGATTGCTTAACAAGTTCCGGATCGATGTTCTTTCACTCCCTCCTCCCTCTGTAAGAAAGTTTCACTGCTGACAAACGGGCCATACCTTGGAGTTTACCATCATAAATTAGAATGATGGCGGTAGGAGGGAAATCGTTGATGGAAAGCCCCGAAAAACTAAAAATAAGGATTGAATTAGCCCGAAAGAGGCTTGTCCAATTAGAGATGATCTACGGGCTCGGTCACGCTCTGGTCTTGAAACAATCCGTGCGGTTGGACGAGCTCATTAATCAGTACTACAGGTTCGGCATTTTGGTTTCCGCAAAGAAAAGAGCCGATGTATAAACCAAGGGCTCAGGGCGCTCGCCAGCAGTATCGAACGGTTCGCCTTCCAAAGCAGTTCGGAGCCGTTCCGCGACTTCCCCGGCTTCCCGGATGGAAACTCCCGGCAGGCCGATGATAAATTCCTCGCCGCCATACCTGGCAAACAAGGCCTCCGGCAGAAGAATAGTCTTGCACACCTCGGCAACATGCATCAGAGCGTGGTCCACGGATTCATGGCCGTAGGTGTCGTTGATTTTTTTGAAAAAATCGATATCAAACAGAATGAACGAGCAGCACGTTCCAGCCGCTGCCGCTTCCTCCAACAGGGCCAGACCCTGTCTGAAAAAATCCGCCCGGTTGCCAATGCCGGTCAAACCGTCGGCATAGGCGAGCCGCTCGAGCTCGTCCTGAAGCGCTTTTTGCTCGGTCACGTCGATCAGTAGAAGCAGCGTGCCCAGCGTTTCGCCTCCTTTGCCGAGAACGGAGGAGGACCGCACGAGAAAAAACCGCATGAACCCGCCAACCTTCCACCCCAGCTCCTTCCCCATACCGTCGATATTTTCTACCGCAGGGAAGTCCGAACCCGTTAAGGCAAGCCACGCTTTCCTCAGCGGCTGGCCAATCGACCGGCTTCCGATCTCCGGCATCATTCCGGTCAAGCCTGATTGAAGTCAACGATCCGCTGGGCGCTGTCCAGGACAATGACACCTTCCCGCATGCTTTCGAAGCGCATCGTTGGTGGCCACCATAAGCAGCGTGATGAGGGGAATAATGAACATCGCGGAAGGTCCGCGCGAATGGTATGTTTTTGCGGTTGATGAACGCGTAAATGCCCAGAAACAAGGACAGTACGCCGGAGGTGGCGACAAGCGTAATATATACGTTAATTGGGCTCCCATCGGTTATTGTTCTCCATATTCGGAATCACCCGAGAAATTTCGCGATTCGCTGCCAGCGCTATCTGTGATTGTACAGAAAGTGCAGAGGGTTGGGAATCTCTTTTATATGGGAGAAAGGCAGCCGAATAGGATGCATGGAAAAGCAATAACACGGGAGCCGCAGGTGCACCTATTTTACGATTAATGAGCGATCATCAGGCCTTTACGTACGGTTCCAACAGCCAATCCGGCAAATAGGCCTTGGTGTTGTTCAGCATGGTCACGAAAAGCTCCTCCGCTTGCTCCGGCGTTAGGGCGGAGAGCAGGGGATCGTTCGTGAACGCCCGCAGCGCCAGCTCCCGGTTATGGTTCAGCGAGGCTTTGACCAGCGCTTCCTGGTTGTAAACGTGGCGGATGACCAGGTTGTTGATGTCGTCCGGCAGGCTGCCGGCCAATACCGGCTGCACGCTGTCCGCGCTGAACACGGCGTTGGTCTCGACGACGGCCCCCAGCGGCAGCGAAGCCACTTGGCCGCGGTTCGGCAGGTTGACGTTGGTCACTATCGGCCCGCTGGCCCCGGTCAGGCTGCGCAGCATGGCGATGCCCTCTTCACCGCTGTTTTTCAGCGTAAATGCCTCTTCACCGGAGACGAGGCGGCTGCTGCGATCCAATAGTTTTTTCTGGTTATCGGTCCGCCAGGAGACGGTGGTTAAGCCGAACTTCCAGCGTTTGACGTGTTCGGGATCGCGCAAGTACCAGGTGTTTGGCAGGAATTCGGCGAGATGGCGGTCCCCGGCGGCGGCGATCAGGCCAAACCGGAGGAACAAATCGAAATGGATCCGGTTGGCGGAGGAGAAGCTGTTGTTGATCCAGTGGTCTTTATCGGCGTGGCCGCTGAACCCTTCCGCGGCGTATTTCACCGCAAATTCACGATAAAGCGGGAATAGGTTGGTGCCCCGGTAAGAAGCGCGATCGAGCCAGGTGAAGTGGTTGATGCCGAGCACATTCACCTCGATGTCCTGACGCCGTACGTCTTCGATGCCTTGCATATTCTTAAGCATTTCGGCGAGCAGGGACTGGGTGCCGAACACCTCATGGCAGCAGCCGAACGCTTTGATGCCCGGGAACACTTCATACAACGTGCGGGTCAGCACGCTCATCGGGTTGGTGTAGTTGATGACCCAGGCGCTTGGTGCGTGGTCGCGGATGGCGGCGGCGATTTCGGCGTACATCGGGATGCTGCGCAGCGCGCGGATGGCGCCGCCCGGGCCGACGGTGTCGCCGACGGACTGATATACGCCGTAAGCTTCAGGCGCATGAACGTCCGACTGCATCTCGGCGAAGGTGCCGGGCAAAATCGAGATGATGACGAAATCGGCTCCTTTCAGCGCTTCCGGCAGCGTCTCTACCGCTTCGTAGCGCCAGCGGCCGACGGCCTCGGGATGCTCCAGCAGCTGGTTGCCGATTTGCTCATTGGCTTTGGCGGCCGCCAAGTTGATATCGTACAAAGCAACGGTCCCCGAAAGCGCCGGCTCCAAAGCCAGGTCGCTCATCAAACCCCAGGCCCAGCCGCGCGATCCGCCCCCGATATAAGCGATTTTCAAATCCATTGATTTATTCACTCCTTCGTGTTGTGTTACAATTACGATAGAACAAAATGAGAGCGATTACAGCACGATTATTGCTGAATTGGTCGCCGGATTCTACATTTTTTGCTGAAATGGACTGGGGAAGTAAATTCACCTGCGGCAGGGGGAGAACCGGGATGAATATCGAAGGACAGCTCGAGCCCATCGAGCGTCATTTCACGATCGAAGCGGTCAGGCAGCCGGGCCGGTTTACCATGGTCGGGGAGCATTTTCACGATGCCTGGGAAATCTACTATTTGGTGTCCGGGGAACGCTGCTATTTTATCAAAAATCAAACGTATCATATCCGCGGCGGCGATGTGGTGCTGATCCCGATGGACGTGCTGCACAAAACTTCGCCCTCCGGCAGGCTGTCGCAGCCTCATGAGCGGATTCTGATCAATTTTCGCACGGAAGCGTTCGCCGGTTATCTGCCGGGCAGGGAAGGGGAGATCAACCGCCTGTTCGAGGATTATCCCGTGGTGCGGCTAACCGCGGAAGAACAAAATTTCATGCAGCCTCTGTTCTCCCGGATGCTTGCCGAACAAAGCCGGAGGGAGACCGGGTACGAGGATTATTGCCGGCTTCTTTTGTCGGAACTGTTGCTAAACCTGGTACGCTTGGCGGAAAACCGTCCCGTTGATGATGGGGAAGCGGAGGCGGGGAAGCGGCCTTACCGCGAAATCGCCGAGGTGGCCAAGTACATCACCGCTCATTACGAGGAGAACCTTAGCCTAAGCGGGCTTGCCGGCCGGTTCCACCTTAGCCCGTATTACCTTAGCCACATATTTCCCCGGGTGACGGGGATGACGCTGGTCGCCTATATTAATCGCGTCCGGATCGAGCAGGCTTGCAGGCTGCTGCGGGAGACGGAGCTTCCGGTGACGGAGATCGCCTACCGCGTCGGCTACCAGAGCGGAACGCATTTCGGCCGCGTGTTCAAGAAGGTCAAGGGCATCTCACCGCAGGGGTATCGAAGGGAGCAGGGGATGTTGGGGTGAAGGAGGCGGGGAAGGACGTGGGAAGGAGCTCGCTTATTTAAGTGAGCCATGCAAAAAGGGCCCCGAAGCGGGATCCCACTCTAGAAACGGTGTTTGCAAGGCCGGGTACTGGAACCAACCAACTGTGGCCTTTAAAAATAGCGGAATATTATGTTCTTATTATCCGGAAATGAGCATGTTCATCCCCATTAGCGGAATTTTTTGTCCTTATTATCCTAGGAATGGACTAGAACACGGGGATATCCTAGCGCTTTGAGTAAATAACGACATAAAATTCCTCTATTTCTCTTTGAATAGGGGAATCGCAGGAATAACGACATTTTTTTCCTTTATGTGCATTTGGGGGAAATGAACCAATGCACATTTAAAGGGTGATCGCATCATGCTTTAAGTATTAGTCAACTTCCTTCGTTGCTGCCGCTTCCTTCCGGAAAAAGCTCGGCAGGAACTCCTTGTTGGCTGTCGTCTCACGGACGATCAACTCCGGGTCGATCCGCTGGCTGGCGCCGCGTTTTATTTTGCCGTCGATGCGTTTCAGCAGCATGTCGGCGGCGGCCAGCGCGATTTTGTCGGCGGGCTGGCGGACGCTGGTCATGTGAGGGCGGAGCCGGGAAGCGATGTAGTGATCGTCGTAGCCGACGACCGCGACCTGCTCCGGCACGGAAACGCCGGCCTCCATCAGGGCGTTCACGACGCCGAGGGCGATGTTGTCGTCGCCGGCAAACACGGCCCCAGGCAGCTTGCCTTCGCGCAGCCAGCGCTGGCACGTCTTGTAACCGAAGGCGATATCGAAATCGCCGTACACGACGTCGAACGGCTCAAGCCCTTGCTCTTCCAGCGCCAGCATAAAGCCGCCGCGCCGCTCCCGCGTGCTGCGGAACACCTCCTGACCGCACAGATGGGCGATGGAGGTGCGGCCAAGCTCGAGTAGATGCCGGGTCGCCGCATATCCGCCTTTGAAATTGTCGACCGTCACGGAAAAAGCGTCGTTTTCCGGCTTTTGATGATCGATCAGTACATACGGGATGCCGCGCCGCTTCAGCTCCAAAATAAAATTGTCTTCCTCTACCGGCGAGAGGAGGATCAGGCCGTCAACCCGGTCCTCCTGAATCAGGTAATGATTGCCGCCTTCGCCGATCCCGGTCGAAACCGAGACGGCTAAATAGTACCCGTGCAGTGCCAGCACTTCATTCAACTCTTTGACCACCGCATCGAAAAAAGGGTCGTGCAGCGTCGTCACGATTACGCCGATTATGCCGGTTTTACCGCTGGCGAGGCTGCGGGCGGCCGCATTCGGGCGGTAATCCAGCTCCTTTATCGCTTCGAGCACCTTCTGCCGGTTTTTCTCCCGCACGGTTTCCACCCCGTTCAGCACGCGGGATACGGTAACGACCGAAAGCCCCGATTTTTTGGCCACGTCAAAAATACTAACCTTCATTTCGATTTCTCCTTGCGGCGGATTTTCCATTCCCTGGAATTTTTTTGTTAACATTAGTATAACAAGCCCTGCGGAACGTCCGCCAAAAACAAAAGGCTTATATTATAAAAGAGGAACAGAAGCCCCCTACCAGGGAGCCGCCTAAACGGAGGGATAGGGCGGAGGGGTCATAAACTCGTCGATTTCCAGCGCTTTTTTCTCGATTTCTTCGCGCGTTAAAATCCCTTTTTCCGTCAACAGTTCGATAATCGCGCTGAGAGTCACCAGCTGGTGGTAATGATCCTCCTTCATGTCGGCGAGTTTGGCCAAAACGTTCACTTCGTTCATGGGCGAAGAATAATAGGAATCCATAGGTACCTCCTCAAGTTTTAAGTTAAGGCGAAAATCCGAAAATTACCTGATAGAAAAAGGCTTCCGTGCCATCAAAATATGGTAAAATAAATCTATCAATCTATCGCTTTACTATAGTGTAGTCCGTAACGCAGTCAAACATTCCTAATTTAAAGAAAAAATTGCCAAACATCCCGTGATGGCAGCAACTCATAAGCTCAGCGCGGCGTCAGAGTAAATGATGCATGCCTGACATATGGTTTTGCCGTACCGGCATACAGTTGAAGGGGACCTTTGTTTTGCGTAAAACAGATCAAAGAACATGGCGGCGAGATCAGGGATAGAGTATGGAGGGAGAGAGTACGATGGGATTGTTTGACGATGATTTTTATTCAACGAAAGTGCCGGGTCGACGCTTGCGCATGTCCGAGGGCGGTAAACGACGTTGGCTGGAGATACGGCGCGGGCAAGGGTTGTCCACGCTGCAAATCTCATTGATCTCTTCCGTGTTGAGCGCGGTTGTCGCCGTTTTGTTGTTTAGCTTTATTGTGGGTCTTCATTCCTCTACCTCCAGGGGTGACGCTTCAACAGGGGCGGCCCCGAAACCTACAGATCCGTTCGATCGGATCAGCTGGGCCGCGGGCAAGGCGGCTCCGGCGGTGGTCAGTATCCTGAACCACAGCGAGCTGTCGCACGAGGAACCCGAGCGGGCGGCGCTCGGTTCGGGCGTGATTTTCAAGAAAGAGAAAGGCAAGGCTTACATTATAACCAATACGCATGTCATTAGCGGTTCCGAGGACCTGGAAGTGGTGACGAGCGACGGAATTTCGCACAAGGCCAAAGTTACCGGCCAGGACTCGATTAATGATATCGCGGTGCTGGAGATTGACGATAAAGGAATCCATACGGTGATCGACATCGGCGATTCCAACAAGCTTCGCGCCGGGGAGACGGTCATTGCTGTCGGCAATCCGCTCGGGCTGGGGGGCACGCTGACGTCCGGCATCGTAAGTTATACGAACCGGATGATTCCGGTCTCGCTGAATCAAGACGGGGTTTACGATTGGGAGCAGGAAGTGATCCAGACCGACGCGGCCATCAATGAGGGCAATAGCGGCGGGGCGCTGGTGGATCTGGACGGGCGGCTGATCGGGATCAATACGATGAAAATCGCCGACACCGGTGTGGAGGGGCTGGGTTTTGCCATTCCGGTGAACGATGTGATGAAGACGGTTGATGATCTGCTGCTGCACGGCAAAGTCGTCCGTCCTTATATAGGCGTGTATACGCTCGATCTGGATAATCCGTATTCGCCGATCACTGACGAGCAGCGTCAAGATTTGAAGCTGCCGAGCCACGTCACCGAGGGCGTCATTGTACTGGAGGCCCATGGGCCGGCGCTGGAAGCGGGGCTGAAGTTGAACGACGTGATCATTCAGCTCGATAAGCAGCCGATCCAATCGACGATGGAACTGCGCCGTTATCTCTATGAAAATAAGAAGATCAGCGACGATTTGCAGGTGAGCTACTACCGGGACGGCAAGCTGCAGAGCGTTACGATGAAGCTCTCCGACAAGCCGTCGGACGCGGAGATTGATGCAGGGCTTGAAGATAAATAATTGAATTTCCCAAGGCTTATAGCCGCAGGAACGATGAAGATTCCGTTACATCAGGAAAGCCGTAGCAGATCAATGGGTTGACAAGCGATGCAGATAAGTGACAAGAGATACAGAGGAATCCTCTAATTCCATTAGAATATAGGTGTGGATGTAATTCTATGGAATGAGGGTGAACTGTAAGCTGTGTTTAGACGGATGATGCGATTGGTGTTTTGTTTAGTGATCGTCGTAGCGGCAGGGGCGGCGACGATGGGACCGAGGCAGGCGGAAGGAGCAAGAAGTGATGACTATACCGATATACCAAGGTCCCATTGGGCTTTCCAGGCTGTTCGGTGGTCTAAAATTAACGGGGTGGCTACAGGGTTTTCCGATGGTTCGTTTCGTCCCTCCCAGTTTGTGTCGGAAGCGGAATTTCTGGGGATGATATTTCGCGCTTATCCGGAGCTGCCCTTGGATGAACTTGAGGAGGGCGAACCTGAATACGCTCCTTATTACGCTTATGCCACCAAGGCAGATTGGCCGGTGGAACATCAGCCAGACGCTCCTGTTACCCGCGGTCAAGCCGCCCGTTTGTTAGCTGCCCTTGCCGGACAATCTTTGCCGGAACAAAGAGCGGTCCTATGGATGTTTACCCAAGAGATCGCCGAAGGCAAGTCTGGTGAAGAGGCGGCGTTTGCTTTCGGTGATAAACTGACCCGGGCAGAGGCTGTCACGTTTCTATATCGATTGGAAAAAGCACAGCCCTGCGCGGTTTTGAGCGGCCCCGAAGGAACGGCATCGGGAATAAGTTTGAACGGCCTTGGACTAGGCGATGCGGAATCAAAGGTAACGGAGTTGCTCGGCAAACCGGATCGCAAAGACGCTGCTTCTTCCGGCATGGAGTGGTACGTCTACAACCGGAATTATCAGTGTTACAAACAAATCGGCCTCACGGATAACCGGGTTGTTGCGTTATTTTCCAATGGTGGAGAGTGGCAGTTCGGTGACGGGAATGCGAATGGGCTTGATGGCTTGCTGGACCGGGCGGGTGATCTGTGGGGGGAGCCGGAGCATGTATCGGATTATGAACTGGTTTACCGACCTAATGGGAGCTACCTGCACTTATACAAGAATAACGAACGTGGGGAATCTATCGGTAAAGAGTTTGTCGATGGGGCGTTATGGATGGATCGGAGCTACGTTGACGCGTTAACGGCCAAAACCGCTTTATTTTCGGTGCCGCTGGATGCTCTGGAGCGTGAGATGTTTGATTTGGCGAATACGGCCCGAGTCAAAAGAGGAGTTCTAGGCCCCTTGGTATGGAATGAAGAGTTTGCAGCCGCAGCCAGACTGCACAGTCAGGATATGGCCAAGCGGAATTACGTAGGGGTCGAAACTCCGGACGGACAAACGCTCGAAGAGCGGTTAATCGCCCAAGGTTTGGGGGACTATCGGAACCGGGGCGAAAACATTCGGGTAGGTAATGCCGACGCGATTGCTGTCTATTACGAATGGGTCAACAAAAAGAGCAGCGGGGCGGAAATGCTGAGCGGCAAGTTTACGATGCTCGGGGTCGGGGCTGCGGAAGGAACCGGTAACAGCGATTATCCGATGTATTATACGCTGCTTTTTAGTAAGCCTTAATGTAAAAAAGATCAAGGAATCACCCGGCGCCGTGCGATTGCTTGCGGCTTGGGCGGTTCCTTTTTTTCGCGGAGTATGGTAGAAAGGATAAAGGACACCCTGTAATTACGGAAGATTCCGCCGGGTGGCGGCGGGAAGAGAAAGGATGCTTTGAATTTATGTATGTCGTATGCAAGGATCATGTGGAACTGGCGATTGATATGTTCGTGGACGAATTCGAAGAGGCGCCCGATGTGGTTGATTTGGAGCACACGAAGTTCATCGACTGGGAGCCGCCGGTGAAGTGCCAGGAATGCGAGCAAGAGGCGCGGTTTTTGGTGGTATGAGGAAGCGGGGCGGTTTTCTCCACGGGGGAAAGCGGCCTTTTTTGTTGGGTAGAGCCGCCTAAATATGCGATCTCCGGAGCAATCTAACAAGTAAAAAGATTCCCGGAGGAGTGAGGCCAATGAACCGGAAATGCACGCTGCCGCGCTGCTGCTCCTGGATTGGGGCGACTTTATCCGCTGATATATTTACGAAGCTTAAAGGGGGTTGAATAATGTACATACAAATCATTGCCGTCGGCAAGTTGAAGGAAAAGTACCTGGTGCAAGGGATCGCCGAATATACGAAGCGGCTGACGCCATATGTGAAGTTTCAGATCGTCGAGGTGCCCGACGAGAAGGCGCCGGAGACGATGAGCGAGGCGGAAGTGCTTCAGGTGAAGGAGCGCGAGGGCGAACGGATCCTCGCGCAGATCAAGAGCGACGCGCATGTCATCGCGCTCGCCATCGGCGGCCAGCTCTGGAGCTCGGAGGAACTGGCCGCCGAACTCGACCGGCTCGGCACGTACGGGACGAGCCATGTCGCTTTTGTCATCGGCGGCAGCCACGGGCTCGCTGATGGTGTGCTCAGCCGCGCGCAGCAGCGGCTGTCGTTCGGGCGCATGACGCTGCCGCATCAGCTTATGCGCCTTGTCCTCACCGAGCAGATTTATCGCGCGGTGAAGATTAATCGGGGGGAACCGTATCATAAGTAGGGCGAAATTTTGAATATTATGAGAGATGAAGGAGGGAATTTCCATGAAACCAGAAATAAATAAGAGCTGCTGAAGATGTCATTAAGCTGTTTGAGGAGATGGGGACGGAGGAGGTACTCGAGTTTCGTCTCCATCTTGATAAGGAGACTGATCGTGGTTGTGCTTTGATGGCCGCAGCGTTTTTAGATGAGTTATTGAAGGAACTATTGCAGAATACATTTGTGGATGACTCAGAAAGTTTTATGGATCTTTTCTACGGGACAGGTGGGCTCGCGATATTCTCTTCGAGAATTGAGTTGATTTATCTTTTGGGGCTAATCCCCTTCGTCTTCGCAGAGACTTACATATTATCAGAAAGATAAGAAACGATTTCGCACACTCAATGAAGATAATTGATTTTAATCATCCTCCGATTGCTTCTCGCTGTAGAGAGTTACACTACAATGTTTTTAAAGATCAACTACCTCCTAGAATGGCGTTTAATCGGTTAGCTTTTGGCGTTGCAGGAGTCATAAATGGTGCCAAAAGTACAACCAAGAGAAGGACCGTACGTGGTGATATTGATTTTGGTTCAACAGAGTTTCAGAAGGGGCTGCGCTTAAAAAATGCTTCTCTTTCTCCTCATTAAAGGCGAACTCGATGCTGCCGACGCGCTTCCTATCGTCCAACGTGATCCTCACGATCAAGTGCAGCAGGGTCTTGCACTACGGCGGGAACGAAGAGCGGCGGAGCAGGGCGTCGAACCGGCTCACCAGGGCTTGGACTGGTCGTCTCGAAGCTTCAGCTGCAGCTTCGACTGGCGAGTGAGTTCAGTGTCGGGCTCTTTGTTTATCTGGCTTACACCCCGTCATAACCTTTTTCAGACATGAGATCGATGGCAGTCATCAATACTTTATCGCTAGTGCTGTGAGTGTCGTTCATAGGTCACCTTTTAATACAAGTGGTTACTTGCATTGTTATTTCATATTTCCTTTGAATTTCATGTCAACCTTCAACCTTCATAAAACGCGATTATTGTTGTGAGTATGCGGAGAATTTTACTGGATATCAAGGAAACAAGCAAGCTAAGCAGAGACGTGCTTGGCTAGAGGAGCGTGCTCCCGCTTTTGCACTGCATGCTGTCATTGACGACGTAACGGGGATCGTTGTCAGTGCCGTGTTCCGCAACTAATGTCGGGAAGGTTAATCTCTTGTTATTCTACAGGGCATTCGGAATTATGGTGTTCCGCTTAGTCTTGTACAGTGATCGGCACAACATCTTCCGATCGGCAAATGAAAAGCTTACGGTAGAACAGGAACTTGCCCCGGGGAGAAGAAGCCTCTTTTCCACTTTGGCAGGCCATGACAGCCCGCATATCAATCATATTAAGGCCAAGCGTTCTCGCTGCAAGTGACAGAGAAACCTGAACGCAAGACCAAGGCAGCAAACAAGGCGACTTCTTTGCAACCACACAAGCCCGCTCAAGACCATCTTTGGAAATCCACGTTCGGCACCCACTTACCCAAGCGTATCACAAAACAATTAATTCCAGATGTTATGTATTCACAGCGTAATAGCTATGCAGGGACCTCTTTGTAAACGGGAGGCTCAACAGAAAAGTGACATTTACATAGCACAGTTATAATGACATTTTCACAAATTATTTCTTGACAACATGACAATATTAATTTATCTTGATGTTAACACTATTAACTTTTGTGGAATTAATTTTTTTATTCATTACTAAATATCCTTATTTTATTGTGTATTTTTATATTAAATAAAAGATAATTGCATTAACTTTTGGGGGTGTTTGTCATAGGGAGAAAAGGATTAAGCAAGGAAAAGATTATTATGACAGCGGTATCATTGATTGAGGAAAAGGGTTTTGAGAATTTCTCTCTGCATACTTTGGCCAAAAAATTAGGAGTTACAACTACATCGTTGTATAACTTCATTGAAAGCGCTACTCACTTAAGTGTTGAAATTGGCAAAGTAGCAATATCACAACTTTATGAGTCTATGACTATGGCAACGGGAGGCATTACAGATAGCCGTTATTTGTTAATGGAGTTTGCTGTTGTTTATCGAAAGTTTGCCCTTCAACATCCAGAGCTATACAAAGTAATGATCAACATGCCTTCAGTTCATGGTAAAGAGCATCTTCGGATGATTCTCGATCCAATGGCTGATGCATTAAAAAAGTTTTCAAAGGATGGTTATGACAATATAAATCTCTTAAGAGCATATAGAAGCATGATACACGGTTTTGTGTCATTAGAAATTACAGGGTACTTTGAACTGTCGAATGTGTCTATTGATGAGAGCTTTATACTGGTTGTAAAGTTATTCGTCGATAGTTTGAGGGGCGGTATTGAATTCTAGGGCATTCAAGGAATAAAAACAATGGAGTTTAGTTATGAGGAAGTTGAAAATGAGAAAGTATAACAAAAGCAAAACTAAGGAAACGATTTGGACTCAATCTTTTATAAGTATTTTTATTATAAATATTATATTGAATTTGGGCCAATTTATGACGGGTGCCTTGATTCCCAAGTTCGCCGCTCACCTGGGGGGAACCGCTACTATTGTAGGGATGGTAACGAGTATGTTTGCTATAACTGCACTGGGTGTAAGGCCAATCGTTGGGCCTGCAACGGGTTATTTCAGAAAAAATCGATTATTAGCAGTGTCTACAGGTGTCATTATTCTGGCATTTATCTGCTATGGAATAGCAGCCGATATCAACATGATCCTAGTAGGCCGCTTGCTTCATGGAATAGGAATGGGATTTCTTGCCCCTCTTAGTTTAGCTTTAGCCAGTGATGCCCTGCCAGAGAATAGAATTGCATCCGGAATAGGCATTTTCTCCTTAGGTCAGGCTATTGCTACAGCTATAGGCCCAACACTTGGATTGGAATTAGTTAAGGTCTATGGCTATAACTCGACGTTCATAATAAGTGCTGTTGCGATGGGAACGGTACTACTGCTGATCCTGAGGCTGAAGAGTGAAGCGCCAAGCCCAAATAAAAGATTTAAGATTTCCCTAGACAACATAATCGCACTTGAAGTGATTGTACCAACGATTATAATGTTTTTTCTTGCAGGAGCCTTCTCCTGTATAAATTCTTTTATTTTGATATACGGGGGCGCTACTGGGGTTGATGACATTGGGCTATTTTTTACATCTTATGCAGTATGTTTATTATTTACCCGACCTATTAGTGGAAAACTTACTGAAAAATATGGCGTAAGCACAACAATAATTCCTGGTATTGTAATTTTTGCTTTGTCGTTCATTGTGATCAGTTTTTCCAAGTCTCTTCCCATGTTTATAGTTTCAGGTGCACTCTCGGCTTGCGGTTATGGCATTTGTCAGCCTTCAATCCAGACGCTTTGCATGAAACTTGTACCTAATGAAAGACGTGGAGTCGCTGGTAATACAAATTATATAGGTGTAGATACCGGATACTTGATTACACCATCTTTGGCAGGATTAATTGTAACTATTGTTCAGGGTTATGGAGGAAGCGAGGTGGATGGATATGCAATCATGTATAGGTTGATGATTATTCCAATTTTAATTGCCCTAGTGATCTTCTTGTTCAATAGAAAATCTTTGACTAGGAACAAAACATATGCAGATTAATTCTGAACGATTGGAGTGAAGAGTGTGTCCATCGTGACCATGAATTTTGAAAGTCAGTTTTTGCATTCTAATCATGAGATATCCATTATTTTACCTGACAAACCACATCATATTTCTGCCAAAGAATATTACCAAAACCAAAAGAAGTACAAGGTGTTATGGCTGCTTCACGGTACATTTGGCGATCATTCGGATTGGTTGAGAAAAACAAATATCGAATTGTATGCGTGTGAAAAGGATCTCATAGTGGTAATGCCTAGTGCTTTAAATAGTAACTATTCAAATTGGAGCCGTTGCATGTTGGGGTTCAATATGTACGATTATTTAATCGATGAATTAATGCCAATGATTTATAACTGGTTTCCCGCATCAGAAAAACGCAAGGATAACTTTATAGCAGGCCTTTCAATGGGTGGACGGGGAACCATAAAATTTGCAGTGAATTATCCTGAGAAATTCGCAGCTGCGGCTGTCTTGTCTGCAGTACCTGTAGACTTTAATAATCTGACCGAACAGGATCTGCAAAAAGACGACCCTTTTTATCAACGTTTGCGGGGAATGGTAGATAATGCGGGAGGTTTGGAAAAGTTTGTTCATTCCAACGAGAACGTATGGAATATTATAAACTCTCTTGCAGATAGCCGTAAACTTCCAAGGTTATTATTTGCGTGTGGTAGTAAGGATAAACTAATTTATGAGAACTTCACTGTTTTCCAAGAACATGCCAAGAAGATTGGACTTGATGCAGAGTTCTGGACACTTGAGGGATATGGTCATGAGTGGAGATTCTGGGATCTGGCGATACAACACGCCTTGGAATTCTTTGGTCTGAGCGATACGGGGCAGAGTCGATTCTGACTTTCGGTTGTAAAATTAACCGACCATACAGAAGGAATAAACTAAAAAAGGGGTTGATTTCTATGGAGAAGAAAATTGTGATTCTTCCGGGAACACCAAATGATGATAATCGGGAATATCTTCCGGAAGCAATAAAAGATTCCGACATGGTCGTAAATGAGAATGGAAACAACTCACAAGTGTACCCTGCAAGATTGATCGAACATACCGGTCATGTTGTGGGAGAGGTTAACAACACTTGGTATGAATATGTACCAGTTGCATACGATGGAACCCAAAAAGTACCCTTGGTTGTGTCCATGCATGGTGGTTTAATGACGGGGTGGGGGCAGGCTGTTTACAGCTCGTGGACACTGGTTGCTGATCGTGAAGGTTTTATTGTCCTTTTCCCGAATGCTAGTGATAGACGGTTTTGGAACGTGGAATGTGATCCTGAGCAAATAGTGGTGGCAACAGCCCCAAATGAAGAAGGAATATATTTAAACCCTCCTTCGGATCAACCAGAGAATAACCATGATATGAACTTTGTGCTTCAACTTATTGAGCTAATGAAGTGCAAATATAACATTGATGAGGGCAGAGTATTTATTCAAGGGATGTCAATGGGCAACCTGATGACAAGCCAAATGGCACGATATTACGGACAAGTGTTTGCAGGGAAGGCTGGATCTGGCGGTCCATCGGACCCGCGCCTTTTATTTGACGAAAATGATGGAGTAATCAATCGGGGAGGAGCGCTAGCTGTCTGGCAAACCCGGCTTGAGCTTGATGATGTACCGCCACATTACCTGGGCGACGCTGATTATGTAATTAAACGGAATCGAGAGTATTGGAAGAGAATCAATCATTGCCGTACTTTGCCGGAAATTAGAATCGTAGGTGAGGATAACTTTGCTTTTTACAAGGGGGAATTGGCCGATCTGGTATTCAGGGACGTAAAGAACCGTGACCATGGACAGACTTTTGATGATGCGGAGTTGGTATGGGATTATCTGTTCTCTGGAATCAGGCGTGATGAACAAGGACATATTGTCAATACAGAACCAATATCCCCGAGAAAGGGCGATAAATATGGAATAGCTCTTGCGTTAGGGAGAACTAAGGCATTTGTCAACAACCAATTGGTCAAGATGCAGGGTCCGGTAATCAGACATAAAAAGTTAAAGTATCACGGACTAAATGGAAGCGCTATCAGTAGAGGGGAATATTTTTTAGTACCTGCCTCATTTGTAGCTGACGTTTTTGGCGACAAGCAGTGTCGTTATTTCAATCAGGGCCATTCCGTTGAAATAGTGCTAAAAGATGGAAGAATGCTGCAATTTGCCCGTGGAAGTATCGGTTGTATCATGGAAAATCGAATCTACTCCATGTTTTGTGAATCTGTATATAAAGATGGTGAAGTCTACATTCCTATACAGTGGATTTGCCAACGACTCTTCAATCACCACGTCTCATATTGTGATGAGGTGCTTTATATCACTGATCATTATGCTGAGTTGTCTCTGAATATGGCTCGCCTTATTCGGGATGAAATATTAGAGGAGGAACATTAATGAAGAAGATACAGAACGAAATTATGCTAATTACTTATTCCGATAGTATGGGGGGAAACCTCAAGGAGCTGTACGAAGTACTGGATAAGCATTTTCAAGGTATTATCGGCGGTGTCCACATCTTGCCTTTTTATCCTTCTTCGGGCGATCGTGGGTTTGCAGTAATCAACTATGATATAGTAGATCCGGCTTTCGGTGACTGGGATGACATTCGTAAATTTTCCGAAAAATATTATTTGATGGCAGACTTTATGATTAACCATGTGTCTATACGTAGTGAAGAATTCAAAGATTACATGAAAAATGGTGATTCTTCTCCATACAGGGAAATGTTCATTCACTGGAACGAATTTTGGCCAAACGGCGAGCCAACTGAAGAAGAATTGGAAGCCCTTTACCGGCGAAAATTACAAGGTCCTTATAAGGAATTCACCAGACAGGATGGCAAGGTTGTAAAACTGTGGAACACCTTCTTCGAAGAACAAGTAGATGTGAATCCATGGGCACAGGCTACTAAGGATTATTTTAAGCGAAACCTGGAGCATTTAGCCCAATATGTTCCACTTATTCGATTTGATGCCTTTGCGTACGCATCGAAGAAACCAGGCACCAGTTGTTTCTTTGTTGAACCAGAAGTGTGGGATGTACTGGATATCGGAATGGAGCCACTTCGAGCGCACGGTACTGAGATGTTGCCAGAAATACATGAGAATTACAAAGTACAGCTCAAAATGGCAGAAAAGGGACATTGGGTGTACGATTTTGCATTACCGATGCTAATGCTTCACGGTTTAATGACAGGGAGGACGGACAGATTGATTCACTGGCTCAAGACTTGCCCACGCAAGCAATTCACCACACTTGATACCCATGATGGAATCGGAGTAGTTGATGTTGCTGGTTTACTGGATGAGAATGAAATTGATCTGGTAAGAGAAAGAATAAACCAGAAGTTGGAGGTAACCCAAAAGTATATTCAGAAGCCTGCTGGAATGGTTAAGATGTCAGGTTCCAAAATGAAACAATATCAGTTGATGTCAACTTATTATTCTGCACTTGATGAAAATGAGGAAGCATACATGCTTGCGCGAATTGTACAACTTTTTGCTCCAGGTATTCCTCAGGTTTACTATGTAGGTCTCTTGGCAGGCGAGAATGATATAGAAAGCCTCAAGCGTATAGGTGAACCAAGAAGTATTAACCGTCACAACTATACAAGAGCAGAAATTGAAGATCGAGTAAAACTTCCTATGCTCCAGCGCTTGTATGAGATTATGCGTTTTCGCAATACCTATCCGGCTTTTGATGGAACTATAGAAATAGACGAAGAATTGGAGAACGGGAAACTGGGCATTACCTGGATAAATCAAGAATACAGAACAACACTCCGTGCTGATTTTCGGACGAAAGAATATGAAATTACGTATTTGGATCACAATAAAGAGGGAATCGTTTTATAACCTTGCCTTTTACTTTATATTTGGGGGAAACTGAAATGAGCGAGACAAACATTATCGGACAGGTCACCACACCATTAGGCAGATTGACCACGGGAATAATTATTGGCTTCGGATTAATGATGCTAGCATTACTGACACCGGGAATCCTTCTACTTACGTTCCGCATGATGGATATTGATCCGGACGGTTATTTAAACTCTTATGGTCTAGTGGCAGGTATTGGAGCCTTCTTTGCACTCATTGGTAATCCAATAGGCGGTGCAGTAAGTGACCGGACAAATGTATCATTTGGGAGACGTCGGACATGGATTCTGTTCGGTGCACTGCTCGGCAGCGCAGGGCTCATTTTGGTTGGATTCGGCACTGCTATATGGCAAATCATTGTTGGTTGGTCTGCCGCACAGTTTTTCTTCAATTTTGCTATGGCGTCGTATATGGCTTTAATTCCTGAACAAGTAAAGGCAGAAAAACAAGGAACTATATCCGGAATAATAGGACTTGTGGGACCCGCCGCTGCATCTGTTGGGATGGTGCTCATGATGGTGATGACTTCTGTTAGCGCTGATATAAAGTGGAGTATGCTTATCATACTGGGTTTAGTGGGACCTGTTATTAGTTTATTTCTTATCAAAGATGGTAAAGTTAACATTATATCTGCTCCCAAAACTAAAGTGAATTTTATAGAGCGGGTTAGTAGAATATATCCTAGTCCTCGAAAGTTTCCTTCTTTTAGCTATGCGATTATTGCTAAATTCTTTTTAATGCTGGGTTATGGAAGTGCCAGTTACCTGACTGTTATGCTGGTTAGCCGTATGAATTATACGCAAGAAGAAGCCACTCAAGGACTGGGAGTAATAAACATTGCTATGATACTAGCAATGGCACTTATGAGCGTTGTTGGGGGAGCATGGTCAGATAAGGTCCGCAAACAAAAGCCTTTTTTGTATACTTCTGCGGCTATTATGATTATGGGGATTCTGGTCTTTGCATTCTTCCCGCTTTTTCCAGCAATCGTTGTAGCAGCAATTATTTTGGGTCTGGGCGCAGGCTGTTTCTCAGCCGTTGATACAGCACTTGTAGCTAGAATTCTTCCACGTAAAGAAGATGCTGCAAAAGATTTCGGGATTATGAATGTTGCCAATACTTTACCACAATCTATTGTTCCGGCACTTGCTCCTTTAATTATAGGTGTTGTTGGTTGGCCATCTTATTTTCTGACATTTGGAATCTTCCTGATAATCAGCATGTTTTGTGTCAAACCTTTGCCGGAAATTGGGGAATTTACAGATACAAATAAAGCGACTAACGAGGTAAACTAGTATGCGTTCAACTCTAAAAAGATGTTTCTGTAACTATTAAGTAAGTCTATCAGGCAGAAGCTATACTCATACTTTTCTATCAAATGTAAGCGTTTGATTTTATAATACACTTGGTAGTTTTTACAGCTACGGTAACCAGATTGCCATCAGAATTCAAGATCCTGGATGCAAAGGTATAATGGGATTACCTAATAGGGGCGTACCCTGCGAAAACATATCCGAATAACAAAGTGAAGAACCTTAGCTTTCCCGTTGGCAACATATCCGAAAAGGAACGCTACAATATAACGAAGGAGCTGTCGGCGGCAGCTCCTTTAGCAATTTCGCCGTTAGATCCGTTAGGCTGAGCCGTACCATAAGTGACGGCGAAAAAAATTGTCAAGAGGACAAAATTTCTTAAATAGGCAGGAGAGGTGGGCAGAGTTTGCGCTTGTAGTAGAATCCCAGAAGTTTTATGGGAGCGATTGGGATAAGAGCGAGCCTGATGACGGCGGTATGCAAGAATTGATCCAATGGCAGCTCGAAGTTGCCGCAGATAAAGAGGAATAAAAAGGACATGCCTTGGCCGTGCAAGACATGTCCAATTGGCCGCAGACCCGTTACAGGGTCAAACTTTGTTCGCATGCACCGTGTTCTTCATTCACGAGCAGTTGCTGACTTTTGAATCGCAGCTCAATCCGGTCTGCTTGCCGCTGCTCTAATCGCTGCCCAATCTCCGATAGCTCATTGATCTTGGCTTTCAGTTTCTTCGGCTCCGACGCTATTGGCGCGACAAACGGCGGTGCCTTTATTGGCAAATTGCCCGATGATGGAGATCCGACCGTACTGCCACAATTCCGCTGCGAGGACTGTGTTGGGTGATGGACGGAAAGATTTGTTTTTCCTCAGTCAATTACAAAGACGAACAGCAACCCATTTACCAGAAGGCTGTTCGTCTCTGCACATGGAATGCTGAAGATTATTCGATATCTATATCAAATCTTTGAGCCATTTTGCCGATAAATTCATTATCGTTTAGTTCTTCACGTTCAATCATCAAGTCAGAGCCGGTATGATATCTCAGTTGGCGGGAAGGATCGATTGCCGCCTTGTAGATAACTTCAGCAACAAGTTCCGGAGAAGCGATTTGTTCAGGGTCGAACAGGCTTTGATACATTAAATTGATTTTTTGCTCGAATTCACTATAATCTGTTAACCGGGTATCCTGAATAGCATCCCTAGATCTGCCCGTGAACTCGGTTTTGGTGGGTCCCGGCTCCACAATCTTTACCCGGATATTAAATGGAGACAGTTCATAAAGTAGAGACTCAGTGAATCCGTTTACGGCATATTTGGAAGCATGATAAAGCGAAAACAACGGATAGGTGACTCTGCCTCCCTCAGAGGTAACGTTGATAATAACTCCCTTACGGTTCTTTCTGAAATGAGGCAGAATCGCTTTGGTTACCCGCATCAGGCCAAAAACATTGACATCAAACTGTCTTTGAATTTGTTCTTCCGTTGCAGCCTCAAAGATACCGAATGCACCGTAACCTGCATTGTTTACAACGACGTCGATTTCCCCGAATTTTGATATCCCTTGCTCGATTACATTTTGGATAGATTCCTTGTTTTCAACGTCGAGATGGGTAACTCACACGTTCTGAACCTGGGTCAACTCCATTTCTTTTTCAGGAGAACGCATAGTAGCGATAACGTTCCATCCCTTATTTGCGAAATGTAAGGCTGCAGCTCTTCCGATTCCTGCTGATGTACCGGTGATCATGATTGTTTTCATGGACTGGCGCCTCCTTTAATCTCCTACCTGAGAGGAATATAAATCGATTTTGTATTGAATGTTTTCCTTGAAGCGAGTTAATTGTTCGAATTGGGCTTCGATACGTTCAATTTGTAATTGAAGCATTTGGATACGTTCAGTTTTCGTTTCATCTCCCTTTAGGACCAGTTGCACAAACTGCTTCATTTCGGCAATACTCATTCCCGAATCACGAAGGCAGCATGCGAATTTGATCCATTCAATGTCTTCCGAATCATATATGCGAATACCGCTTTCATTACGTTTGGCGGGTGGAAGAATCCCTTCCTTTTCATAGTAACGAAGAGTGTGAATAGACAATCCGGTCACGCTCACAAGCTGACTAATTTGAAGGGCCATAGAAGATTTCGTCCGTTCTTTTGAACATTGGACATTCCTCCTTTCACCACGAAATTAATTATAGCGTATCATCTAGAGTGCACTCTACGTCAAGGCTTTCATCACGATCAAGCTCGATGGAAGAACTGTACCGCGAAGGCAAGTGCGCAGATAGCGGAAGAACGAAAGAAATGGATCATTGATTCGTTTATATATTTCAACATGGACTGGTCGATCGTGACGAAATCGGGTACACTATTCTGTCCAGAGTATTCGGAAAGGAGATATATAAAATGGCAGACGAAATGAGTCAACTGGCACAGCTGATTTACAATCATTCTAAGAAGGATGGTACCTTTAGCCAGAGCATTTCCGGTCTGTATACTAGGCGCTACTCCAAAATAAGTACGGACTGGGAAAAATCTTTTTACATGCCCTCCATCATAATTGTTGCTCAGGGAGTAAAGGCTGTCAGGATGGGAAAGGAAATCTTTCAGATTGGCAGGTCCCATATGCTTATGATTCCAGTTGCCGTACCAGTTGCTCTGAAAACAATAGAGGCGAATTCTCAGCAGCCATTTCTCGCCGTAGGGTTGACCTTAGAACCGGAAAAAATTGCGGAGTTTATTCCGAAAATTTACCCACAGGGACTGCCCGCTGTGCAAACCCGGAGTGTAGGTTATGTCACTGAGACTGACATAGGTATTATTAATGCGGTGACGAGGTTAATGGAATGCCTGCATAATCCAAGTGATACAGAATTACTTGCCCCAATTGTTAAGGATGAGATTTTAGTGCGGCTGCTGCGAAGCCAGATTGGTATTCACATCGCCGAAATGGGCTTTGCAGATACAGGTGTACGGCAGGTGGCAAAGGCAATCGAGTGGCTTCGCAACAACTTTAATGAGCCAATGAAGGTTTCAGAGCTGGCAAGGCTTGCTCATATGAGTGTTTCTGTTTTTCATAAACATTTTAAGGAAGTTACCTCGATGAGCCCATTGAAATATCAAAAAGAACTGCGGCTGCAGGAGGCAAGGAACCTTATGTTATCTAGGCAAATGGATGCAGTTACAGCTTCTCAGCTGGTAGGGTATGCAAGCGCCTCACAATTCAGCCGGGATTATAGCAGCTATTTTGGAAATCCCCCTAAAAGAGATATTGCTAAATTGGAACAGCGGTTAAATGCATCAAATGATATTACTTTCACCTCAGGAGAATCAGGCAATAAGTCAAGTTAAACAGGCAACCATCTTTTTAAGACTTAAATCATAATGGGTTTGTAATATGTGCAAGAGATGGCTTAACCCTATTATGAAGTGCTTAGGAGGATATTATTATGCGTATTTTTGTTACAGGGGCTACTGGTTTTATCGGATCTGCTGTTGTAAAGGAGCTTATAAACGCCGGTCACCAAGTTATTGGGCTTGCTCGTTCAGATAAGTCTGCTGCAGCGCTCAATGCAATGGGGGCCCAAGTGCATAGCGGCAGCCTTAATGACATCAACAGTCTCAGAAGTGGAGCCGCAGCAGCGGACGGTGTCATTCATTTGGCCTTTGACAATAGTTTCACTGACTTTGGCGGAGCAATTACAGACGATCTTCATGCCATTGAAGCAATGGGAGATACCCTAGTTGGCTCTGGCAAACCCTTTGTTATTACCTCTGTAACTACAATGGTTCCGTCATTAGGGCGACCAGCTACAGAGGAAGATCAGCCACAGGATGGGTCACCGGGAATGCCGCGAAGTGCAGCTGAAAAGATGGCACTAGCACTGGCTGAACGTAATGTAAGGTCAGCTGCTGTGAGGCTCTCTCCATGTGTGCATGACGCCACTAGGCATGGCTTTGCTACAGGTCTAGCTGACATTGCTCGTGAAAAAGGTGTTTCAGCATACGTTGGCGATGGATGGAACAGATGGCCGGCCATACATAGGCTCGATGCTGCAAAGCTATTTCGATTGGCCCTGGAATCTGCTCCAGCCGGGTCAAGGCTTCACGGTGCTGGTGAGGAAGGCATACCTTTTAGGGATATCGCTGAGGCAATCGGCCTAAGTCTGAACCTGCCTGTGATCAGCATTTCTCCAGAAGCAGCAGCAGAGCATTTTGGATGGCTTACACCATTCGTATTAATGGACAATCCGACGTCCAATTCTTTGACACGGGAGAGGCTTGGCTGGAAACCGGCAGGTCCTACCCTGGTCGATGATATTGTAGGAAAATAAACTTCAACTAACGGAAAAGGCACGATTGTCCATGGAACTGAATCATGAAATAGAGCCAGTCTGACGCGCAAGGAATTGCAAGCTACTGACATAACGTTGTCAGTAGCGTTTTTTTATAATTGGACATGTAAATGTAAAGGAGAATAGATAAGTAAAAAAGTATGTTTTACAACGGCTGTGGGACACGGCCAAACCTATTATTAGGAAGGATGATATCTTGTGAATTTCGCTTCTGTACGCATTATTACTGACGACGTGGATCGTCTCGTCGAGTTCTATGAGAAAGTCATGGGGGTTTCGGCGGAGCGACCCGCGCCCGTATTTGCCGAACTCGTTGTGCCATCTTGCACCCTTGCAATCGGCCACTCCCAGACGACGCAGCTATTCGGCGCCGATTCCGTAGTAGGTGCCAATAATCGCACTGTCATTATTGAGTTCCGGGTCGACGATGTCGAAGCCGAATTTGTGCGCTTGAAGCCATTTGTCGATAATTGGGTAATGGAACCGACCATGATGCCGTGGGGGAACCGTTCTATGCTGTTCCGCGATCCCGATGGCAACCTTCTTAACCTCTTCGAGCCGGTGACCGAGGATGCGATTAAACGGTTTAGAGGTAGACATTGACGGGCAGTAAATAATGGCCTTCAAACTTGCCGTTACAGACAGCGCGGAGAACCGTATCATAAGTGACGGCAAGTTTTTTGCGGAATTCCTTGCGGCGCAGGGATTTGAATATATGTGCAGGATAGTAGAGGACAGGGCACTCGCCCTGTCCCTTCTTATTAGATGAGGATAGGCGCGTGAGTTTCGGTTCAATCAAGGTATTTACAGATCGACTTTCCAGTTGCCCATCATCTTGGCGACTTCCGGATCGCGGTACCTTAGAACCTTCGTGTTACACGAAGTCAAGTGGCTATCTTAATTTATTTTCCAAGGAGGATTCCAAATGCATACGGTCAAAGAAGCTGCCCAGATCACGGGACTCACTGAGCACGCCGTGCGTTTTTACACGGATAAAGGCCTGGTGCCGAGTCTATTTTCAGGAGATGAATGCCTATGGTACCAACAAGTGAATGGCTGTCCCAGTGGGGTTCGTAGAATTCCCATGTTACTTGATCCATACACTGGAGGGTTTCTGGCCATGGGTCCTCTTTGATAAGGCATTAATTTGTTATTGGAGTGGAATGCCCCGATCTTTGACCACATCACCTTTGCGAAGGAGCGGCCGTAGCATGCTCCTTTCGTATTTTTCGCCGATAGACCCGTTAAGTTGAACCGCACCACAAGTAGGGCGAAAAGCGTTATTCTCAGGGGGGGAATCAGACATTTCACAAATGATATAGAGCTACCCCCTACACTGCTATTCTGGACAAGAGTTCTTTTACTGTATCCCTTTCATATACCCCTGAATTTTCGAGGAGAACGAAAAGAGCAGAATACTGAGGAGGATTGCCGCTCCTCCAATGACTCCAAAGTATACCATCTCGTTGGCAGGCGAATAAAATCTAACAATCTGCGCATTAATCGCTTGGGCAGCCGCATTGGATAAGAACCATAAACTCATGGTCTGGGCTGAGAAGGCCGAGGGTGCTAATTTTGTCGTTGCCGATAGTCCTACGGGAGACAGGCATAATTCCCCCAGCACAACGATGAAATAGCTGAGAACGAGCCATAAAGGATTAACCAAGGAATGCTCACCTCCAAAGTAAGCCGGCAAGAGGATCACAAGAAAGGATAATCCGGCAAACAATAAGCCCAAGGCGAATTTCTTCGGTATCGTGGGCTGCCGTTTTCCAAGCTTTATCCATAACCAGGCAAATAGGGGAGCTAAAGCAATAATAAATAAAGGATTTAAAGACTGAAACCAGGCTGGCGATATATGAAGTCCGGCAAAATCCAATTGCGTACGTTTATCTGCATAATTGGCAAGGATAGTTGACCCTTGTTCTTGAATAGCCCAGAACATAATCGCTGCAATAAACATCGGAATATAAGCAATGAGTCTTGAGCGTTCAACGCTTGTTGTTCGTGGACTACGAAACATGACAATAAAATACAGGGTTGGAATCAAAATTCCCAGAATACCTACGATCGCGATAAAGGATTTAAACGTTAACAGACCTAACGTAATCGTAATAGCGACGATACCAGCGAGAAGCACTGCGCCGAGACCGACTATAGGGAATACTTTTTTCCGTTCCGCCTGTGATAACGGGCTTGCTACCAAAGTGCCTGCAAGGCCGAGGTTTTTCTTCTTGGTAAAGATAAAGATGATTAATCCCAGAAACATACCGACGGCTGCAATGCTGAAGCCCAGGTGAAAGTTGTAATTCATGCCGACGGTTCCTACAATAAGCGGAGCAATGAATCCCCCCAGGTTGATACCCATATAGAATATACTGAATCCTGCATCCCGGCGTTGGTCACTTTCACTGTAAATTTCCCCCACAACACTGGATACATTAGGCTTCAGCAAGCCTGTACCCAGCACGATCAGAACCATGGAAACAAAAAATAATGAAATACTTCCCGGGATGGCCAAGGCGATATGCCCCAGCATGATTAATATGCCGCCATAGAATACAGCTTTTGACGCTCCGAATATTCGATCCGCTAACCAGCCACCAATAATCCCAGACATATAGACAAGTGAACCATAGATAGACATAATGGCAAGAGCTGTGCTCTCATCCATGCCGAGTCCGCCTTGACTCAGTTCGTAATACATATAATAAACAAGGATAGCTTTCATTCCATAGTAGGAAAATCGCTCCCAAAACTCTGTAAAGAACAGAGTAAACAACCCTTTGGGATGTCCAAAAAATCCCCGTTGCGGAACACTCTCAACAATTCTTTGTTTGTTTAAATCAGCCATTCTGATACTTCCTCCCATGGGGTAATAAAATTTTATTCAAATGTATCACCTCTTAGTAATAATACCACATTATCCCTTAATTCCCCTCCCTTGTCAGAAAGTAAGAACTTTCAATAAGTGTATGGAGATAAGGCTAGGGGGAATGCCTAACCATACGATCGGTCAGGGTGGTTCGATGTGAATAAAGAAAACAACACGTAGTGCGCTATGCACCCGTGTTGTTTCATTGTTAGATGGAATTTGCGTTCAGCAAAATTCTTCCCCGTCCATGTCTTGCTTCGCTTTTCTCCAGCGCCTTATCCGCTTGGCTTAACGGGAATATAGAATCAATCTCTGCTTTAATCGAGCCTGCGGCCATTAATTCCGTTAAGCTCTGCAAGTCTTCGCGGGTTGGGAATTTAGTATTGAATTTAGCTGTAACGCCATGCTTCTGAGCGTTCTCTTGGGATGGATTCTGGGTCAAAGAGACGAGGATGCCGCCTTTCTTCAGAACGGACCAGGACCGGGTCTCCGTCTCGCCTCCAACAGCATCGACGACTAGATCTACTTCCTTGGCGACGTCTTCGAAATTTGTCGTTGTATAATCGATGACTTGATCCGCACCCAATGAAACGTGAGATTGTCGGGCATTTTAACCAGTTCCTGAATGGTTGCAATGCCATATTCTGCGTAAGCTCCTCTGATACTGCCGAAAATACGATCACCGGGCTTGAACTCCGTTACACTTTGCCCGATCTCTTCGACAACTCCGGAAGCGTAAAAATCAGGGATATAGGGCAATGTTACAGGAAAAACATTTTGAAGCCAACCGTTACGAATTTTATAGTCAAGCGGAATGACCGTAGCATATGCGATGCGAATGAGCACTTCATCCGCTTGCGGTTGAGGGCGTTCAACGGTTGCTATCTTCAAAACGTTTGGACCACCATATTCATTGACCAAAACAGCTTGCATCGACTTGTTAGACATACTTATCTCTCCTCCTCAAAGTTTTGTGAGCGTAACTTCCTGAATTGGCTTCGAACAAAACTCACTTCGGAAGCATGGTCTATATCACTCATTGTTTGGTTTACTTCTATTTACTTTTCTAGTGTAGCGGCTATTTTTTTGGCCAAGGCTACAAACTGTACTTTTTCTTCATCATTAAGATGTTCCGTTGTAATCTCTTCCACCTTGCTCCAGGCCTGAGTGACTCTGGATTCAATTTCACGCCCTGCTTGGGTGAGGGATACGAGGGTTACTCGTTTATCTTTTGTCCCTGCCTTTATTTGGCGCCCGCAGCGTCATATTGATGATGGACAATGGGTGCTGATAAAATAGATATATGTCAAACCCAATAAACGCCACCAAATTATATATCCCCGCGGCTCGGTCGAAAACGGTGATACGCCGACGGTTAACTGAAAAATTAAACAAGGGTCTGCACCGCAAATTGACCCTTATCTCTGCACCGGCGGGCTATGGCAAAACGACGTTAGTCTGCGAATGGTTAGCCAATTGTGGGCGACCGGCGGCGTGGCTTTCGCTTGAACAAGGAGATAGCGAACTTACGCGCTTTTTGACGTATATGATCTCCGCTCTTCAGACTATAGGGGAGAATATCGGAGAAGGCGTGCTTTCCGTGCTTCAATCACCTCAACCTACACCGACCGAGTCGATCCTGACGGCGCTTCTTAATGAAATTGCGGCAACTCCGTCTCCGTTCCTCCTTGTCCTTGACGATTACCATGCGGCCAGTTCGAGAGAGGTCGACGAGGCGGTAGGCTTCCTGCTGGACCACCTTCCCACACAGATGCACCTTGTCCTAACGTCCCGTGAGACCCCTGCCATTTCTCTGCCGCGATTGCGGGCTCGGGACCAATTAACCGAGCTGCACGCTGCAGATATGAGATTTACACTTACCGAAGCTGAAGCCCTCTTTAATCATGTCATGGAACTTAATCTCTCCGCGGACCATATAACCGAGTTCCAAGCACGTACCGAGGGATGGGCTGCGGGCCTGCGCTTGGCTGCAATCTCTATGCAGGAAGACCAAGATGCCGATCGGCTCCTTCAGTCTTTCACGGGCAATCACCATTTTGTGCTGGATTATTTGGTAGAAGAAGTTCTGCAACGGCAGCCCCAAGCCGTACAGGATTTTCTACTGCGAACCTCCCTCCTCGACCGAATGTGCGGATCGTTATGTGATGACATGATGTCCAATCCTGAGGTTTCCGGTAATGAAATGTTAATCGAGTTTGATCGTAAAAATTTGTTTGTTATTCCTCTGGATCAAGAACGACGTTGGTATCGTTATCACCATTTGTTCACCGATATCCTTCGTAGACGGCTGTTGGAAAGTATGGATGGGAGCGATATCTCCGAATTGCACCAACGCGCGAGCATCTGGTATGAAGGCCACGGCTTCGAGATTGAGGCGTTCCATCATGCCGTTGAAGCCCGGGACATCGGGCGAAGCTCACGACTGCTTAAAGGCGATGGGATGCCGCTGCATCTGCGAGGGGCTGCAAGAATGACGATCGACTGGCTAGAGTCTTTGCCTGCCATCGAATTGGATGCGAGACCGGAGTTATGGGTGTATTATGGTTCCGCTCTATTGATTGCCGGTAAACCGACGGGGGTCGAACGCAAGCTTCTAGCGGCAGAAGCTGCATTGGAAGGCATGGAACAAGACGCCGGCGTCATGGACCTGATCGGATGGATTGCAGCTACCCGCGCTACATTGGCCTCCTTACTATTGACCGATCATCGCGATGCTGCGCAACCCAATCTACGTGCGGCCCAAGCGGCTATGCAAGTCTCGGAGACCGAGGACAAGACGAATGAACTTGTCGGATTAATTACACCTGCTTGGAATGCGGGGAAAAGGGAAACGGACGGAGTAGACCAAGTTATTGTCCAATCACGCCGTGCGCTTGCCTATTTGCGACCGGATCATCTACCTGCCCGGACGGCGTCCGCTTGGATGCTGGGCGTTGCCTGCCAGCGGCGGGGAGATTATGCCGAGGCTTGCGAAGCTTATAACGAAGTCATCGCAAATTGCCGAATGATCGATCATCAGCTGATGGCTGTAACGGCCATCATCGGAATCGCTCAGATTAGAGAAGCAGAAGGGCGGCCGGATCTGGCAGCAGAGTGTTACCGGGAGGCTCTAAGGCTTGCTGACGGTTTGCCGCACCCGGCTATTAAAGAAGCCCAAATGGGGCTGGAGCGAATGCGCTCCGTCACCGAATTCGGAATGAAGGATAGCCGGATCGAGCCGCTTAGCCAACGCGAAATCGAAGTACTGCAGCTCATCGCCCAGGGACTCTCCAATCGGGAAATCGCCGAGAAGCTCTTCTTGGCATTGGATACGGTGAAAGGCCACAATCGAAGGATTTTTGAGAAGCTCCACGTACAACGACGCACGGAAGCGATCGCTCGCGCCCGCGAACTTAAATTGTTAATAAACACTCCAAAACCACACTAAAGTGTCTACAGGCTCCATCCTCTTCGAGCTATACTGCTATTAATTAGCTAGGAGAGGAGATGAAGCATGAAAAAGGTGGAGAGAGTGGTGGGAGCATTATTTTTATTGTCGACGGGCACATTCTTGGTGGGAAGCGGGATGTTGGATCCTATCTTGCATCGAACTGACTTGCTGGTCAGTGTGAATTCCAATCGAACGAGCGTGCTTACAGGAGTGTTCCTGGAGCTAATTAACGCCATAGCGGTTGTGGGGATTGCCATGTTACTGCAGCCGACGTTAAAGAAATATCATGAAGCGTTTGCCTTTGGCTACTTTGCTTCTCGAATCATGGAGTCGGCATTGCTGATGATAAGTATAATCGGTCCGCTTATCCTTCTCGCGTTAAGTAAGCAGCCTATATCCGCAGGAACTTCCGGTGATTCATACTTGCAAACGTTAGGAAATTCTGTGGTGCAAACCCACTATTTGTTATTTGATATGGCCATGCTTGTGCTGAGTTTAGGCAGCTTGTTATTTTGTTATATTCTCTATCGATCGAGATTGGTTCCACGATGGTTGTCCATGATCGGCTTAATTGGGTATACGGGCCTGTTAGCAAGCAGTTCTCTGTCCATGGCCGGCCTGGATGGCGGAGAGATACTTTACATCCCTGGAGCGATATTCGAAATTGCTTTACCGGTTTGGCTCATGGTGAAGGGATTTAATCTGCATACGCAAGCTTCCGCAAAGTTACGTTAGTCTCGATACGGTTGAACCCTACCATAAGTAACCGTGAAACCTGCCCAGAAAATCTGTTATAATATCGAAACTAAGATGAGGAGTGAATTTACTCTAACGTAAGGATGATCCGCATTGAAAATTTTATTAGTCGAAGATGATAAGACGATCGCGTCGGGACTGGAATATTCGCTGCAGCAAGATGGTTATCAAACCGTTCTCTGCCATGATGCCGCTACAGCCAAAAAAGTGCTCGCCGAAGACATCGATCAGTTCGCTTTATGCTTGTTCGATTTACAGCTTCCGGACGGAAACGGCTATGAATTGTGCAAGATGGTGAAGGAGCGGCGAGACATTCCGGTTATCTTCTTAACGGTGATCGACGATGAGGTCAATGTCGTGATGGGACTCGACATGGGAGCCGATGATTACATTACCAAGCCTTTTCGAGTTCGTGAGCTTCTCTCCCGGATCAAGTCCGTCTTGCGGAGATATCAGAAGCCGTCCCACGCCAGAGCGATCATCGACATCGGCCATGTTCGAATCCATACACTGGAAGGCAAAGTGCATAAGAACGGTGCCGAAATTCCGCTAACCGCCTTGGAATATCGCTTATTGCTGATCTTTGGCAACCACGTTGGGCAGGTCCTCACAAGGAATCAGCTTTTAGAGCAAATCTGGGACGTGGCTGGCGACTTCGTGAATGACAATACGTTAACGGTCTATATCAAAAGGCTGAGGGAAAAGCTGGAGGATGATCCAGAGCAGCCGGTATTGATCAAAACGGTACGCGGTTTAGGCTATAAGGCTGGTGATTAGATGCTGCGCAATCGGGAAATTCAAATGTTGTTACTCGTCATGGGCTCGATCAGCATAACGGCGACCGTGGTTGCTGCTTTCTTTTCGTCCGTCGCTGCGGCATTGATTTTTATTGTATCCATGCTGCTTATGGGCACGAGTTTGTTATTTACGAGCTGGAGATACCGCGAATTAGCGAAGCTGTCCTACTATTTGCGGGAAATCAGCAACGGTAATGATTCCCTTGACGTTCGTGATAACCAAGAAGGCGAGCTAAGTATTTTAAAAAATGATATTTACAAAGTAACGCTCATGCTATCGGAGCACCGGTCGCTATTGCAGCGGGATAAAATTCAACTGACGGATGCCATCTCCGATATTTCACATCAGCTCAAAACGCCGCTCACCTCCATGACGGTGATGGCTGATTTGTTAAGCGCCCCTGACCTGCCTCCGGCCAAAAGAACGGAGTTCACCCATCATATTCGCCTCCAGCTTGAACGCATCGATTGGCTGGTTTCTTCCCTGTTAAAGCTATCGAAAATGGATGCGAAGACCATCCCATTCAAAAAAGATCGAATACTCATGAAAAACCTTATCCAAAAGGTATTAGAGCCGGTTATGATTCCGATGGATATTAAGGGACAGACGGTTTCCGTCGCGGGCGATGACGAGGTCTCTTTTGTCGGCGATTTCAATTGGACGGCCGAAGCGGTCATCAATATTTTGAAAAACGGTGTGGAGCATACGCCTGAAGGCGGAGCGATCGCCATCACATTTTCCGAAAACGCGTTATTTACGGAACTCGTCATTGCTGACACCGGAAAAGGCATTCCGAAAGAAGATTTGCCTTATATTTTCAAACGTTTTTACAAAGGAAAGAACGCTAGCGAAGGGAGCATCGGTATAGGGCTTGCGATGGCTCACAGCATCATTGCCAGCCAGAACGGCGTGATCGATGTGACGAGCGACAGCGGGAAGGGGACGCAGTTTCGGATTAAATTTTATAAGCATGTGATTTAACGGCACTCCGTAAGTGACTGAATTGTCACCTCCATCGTCACGGGAAAGTCATTTTAGGCAGATAAAATGATATTCATCAGATGAACGGTGGAGGTAAGACCATGCATTCGAAGCAGCAGCGTAAAATTATTTTTGCAATCACGATATTCTATACCCTTTTGATTCTTTATTTTTTGTTTTTCGCTTTCGGCAGAGCAGGTAAGGTAGATCAAATTACCGAGTACACCTTTATTTTTTTACCGGACAGTTTTTTTAAGCTGCCAGGTCTATCCGATCTTCTGCATCCTGCGCTGATGGATTTTGTGGATTTCGGGAACATCGCCGCCTTCATCCCTTTTGGCATATTGATTCCGTTGTTATATCGGACTAGCTTTGTTCGCTTCATGACTTTGTTCATCCTGTCCATTCTCGTGGTGGAGACGATTCAGGCGCTAACTTTCCTCGGCAGCTTTGATATTAACGACGTCATACAGAACTCTTCGGGCGCAGCTGTAGGATTCGGGGCGTACAAACTTGGCTTTCGTACAAAAAACAACTGGAGAAATATTGCCGCTGCGGGTATTTCCAGTGTTGTCTTGATGCTCGGGGTGTGGGGAGTCTTCGGAGTGCTTGACCAAGTGTTCACCAAAGAAATGGGCCCCTTTGTGGCGATAAACGATTTGAAGGATAGTACCGGGAACACATTAACGGGAACCAAACCGTCCAGTCTTAAGGTTGGCGGTCAAGACGTGGAACCCCAATATAATGTGTATAACATCGAAGGTAAAAAGAAGGAAACGTACACGTATACGTTAGGCAATAAGGAGGAGTTGTATTTCTTCTTGAATTATGGAATTCCCGATCAAAAGGATTTCCAAGGCAGCATCAAGCTTACCATCGATGGACATGAGTTCCTGTCCGTATCTGCAAAAGATCAGCGCCATGAGCCGGATAGGGTCGAAATTTTTCTCCCCCAGGCAAATGAGCTTACGATAACCATTGAGGGGAATGAAACCCTATGGGATGTTGGATTTAGAGAGATGGTATATATCTGGAATTGAACAACAAGGGAAGAGGTATGGCCATGGAAATTTTAAAAATCGAGCATCTGTCTAAAGTATACGGCACAGGCGAATCGGCGGTGAAGGCGCTTGACGATGTTTCCTTTTCGGTCCAAAAAGGCGAATTTGTTGCGATTATCGGCCCGTCCGGATCGGGGAAATCGACGCTCCTTCATATGCTGGGCGGTGTGGATCGGCCGACTGACGGGAAAGTTTATGTTCAGGATACGGACATGTATGCCTTGAACGAAACGCAGCTAGCCATCTTCAGGCGCAGGCAAATCGGCCTGATCTATCAGTTTTTCAACCTGATTCCCGTCCTGACGGTGGAAGAGAATATTACGCTGCCGCTCTTGCTGGATAAACAAAAGGTAGATCAAAAGCAATTAGCTGGCCTTGTGAGTACGTTGAATTTGCAGCATCGATTAAACCACCTGCCGAATCAGCTATCCGGCGGACAGCAGCAGCGTGTCTCAATCGGCCGAGCGCTCATCGGCAATCCTGCGATCATGCTGGCCGACGAACCGACCGGGAACCTGGACAGCAAGAATAGCAGCGAGATCATCGACTTATTAAAAATGCTGAATAAGACCTATCATCAGACGCTGATCGTGATCACGCATGACGAACGGATCGCCTTGCAAGCCGACAGGATCATTTCGATTGAAGACGGGAGAATTGCCAAAGACGAGGTGATCAGGCGATGAATATTGTCAATACATTAACCATCCGGCATCTGAAGCAGAACAAGAGACGAACGCTTGTAACCATCATCGGCGTCATCATTTCGGTTGCCATGGTGACCGCTGTCGCTACGCTTGTTTTTTCCTTTTCGGATTTAATGATTAGGCAGACCATCGCGGATACAGGGGAGTGGCATGTCCAATATCATGATGTGACCAAAGGACAGCTGGCGGCGATACGGGGCGATGACAGAGCCAAAACCGTTGCGATCTCAAGAGACCTTGGCTATGCCCCATTAGAAGGGGGGCAAAATCCCAATAAGCCGTATTTGTTCATTAAGGAATATGATGCGCAGGGTTTCGCGCAATTTCAGGTTGAACTAAGCAAGGGGCGTCTTCCGCGTACGGACAAGGAAGTTGTGATCTCCGAGCCCGTTGCCACGAACGCCAAAGTGAAGTACGAAATCGGCGATCGTCTAACCCTTCGCGTCGGCGAACGATTCGAACAAGGGGGCGGTCATCCCCTGGATCAGACCGAATCGCTGCGTAGGGAAGACGGCACATTGACCGAAACGTTGCAGCAAATCAAGATAAGGGATTATACGGTGGTAGGCTTCATCAAGCGTCCCGTATGGGAAACGGCGTGGGCCCCGGGTTATACGATCATTAGCTATATCGATGATCATATCATCGG
Organism: Paenibacillus oralis; assembly: GCF_003863965.1. Classification (GTDB taxonomy): domain Bacteria; phylum Bacillota; class Bacilli; order Paenibacillales; family Paenibacillaceae; genus Fontibacillus; species Fontibacillus oralis. Next base: position 1,633,340 of record NZ_RRCN01000001.1, on the reverse strand, counting down.
GGGAAACGATCGAGTCGATGCGTCGGTGGTCTTGCAGCGTGTCAATCCGTCCTTGTTCGCTCATGCGGAGGATTTGGCTAAGCAAAACCAAATTGAAACCGTCCAATACAATAACGATTTGCTTCATTATTACGGCTTGTCCAAAAGCGAAGCCTCGTACAGCATGATGTTCTCCTTATCGGCGATCATTATGGCGGTTATTATGATCGGCTCGGTTTCGCTCATCTATAACGCTTTTGCGATATCCGTCTCGGAACGTTCCCGCCATTTAGGGATGCTCGCGAGCGTGGGGGCTACGAAAAGGCAGAAGCGAAATTCCGTGCTTTTTGAAGGTGTCGTCATTGGCTTGATCAGCATTCCCATTGGCATCCTATGCGGTCTTGCCGGGATCGGGATCACCTTTTGGTTCATGAATGCAATGATTGAAGAGGCATTATGGACCAGTGAAAAGCTGAGGCTCATCGTCACGCCGTTATCGCTTTTGATGGCTTGTCTTGTTTCGATGCTGACGATTTTCGTTTCGGCGTATCTCCCGGCGATCAAAGCTTCCAAAGTATCTGCTATGGACGCGATTCGCCAAACTACCGACGTAAAGCTTACGGCCAAAGCTGTGAAGACGTCGAAGTTCGTTCGCAAGCTCTTCGGGATCGAAGCGGAAATCGGGCTGAAAAACCTAAAAAGGAACAAACGGAGATATCATGCGATTCTTTTTTCGCTGGTCATCAGCATTGTTTTGTTTTTGACGGTATCGTTTTTTACGGCCGGCATGACACAATCCCTGGAACTTTCGCGGGAAGGCGTCAATTACGATATGGAAGTGTCGTACAGCCATGGAAAAAGAATAGATGACCGGTTGATACAATCGATTGTATCTCTGGATGGCGTCACGGAATACAACGTGATTCACGAGTTATATGGGAACGCTTGGGTCGATGCAGCGATCATTGCCGATGAATTGCAAGAGAAGGTTAAGCAGGATAAGAGTATGCTGCAAGACGGGAAATACCCTTACGATATTAAGATTCTTGCCTTAAACGATTCAAGTCTGCAAGCCTACGCCAAAGCGGTTGGCGCAGACTACGAGCAGCTTACGGATCCGGATCATCCCGCCGCGATCGTGATGGATACGATTCATTACAAAGATATGGGCACGGGGAAATATGTGCAGACGAAGGCCGTGTATACGAAGGTCGGTCAAAGTATCGAGCTGACGAACTTCTATCAAGAAAATGGGGAAGAAACAAAAGCAGACAAAGTGATCGTTGCCGCATTGACGGATCAAGCCCCGATGGGGATGAATCCGATAGGCTTAGGCGGGTTAAATATGATCGTGTCGGAACGCGTCCTGAATCGGCTGGCAGGCGACGAGGACCAAGCTAACGCTTCGACGTATCTCTATTTGAAAAGCACGGAACCGATGAGAACGCAGCAGGAAATTGAAGAGATGCAGGAGACCAATCTGAATGTCTACAATGTATATCAATCCAGAAAAAGCGAAGAACGGCAGATTCTCTTGATGTCCGTATTTTCTTACGGTTTTATCGTATTAATCTCTGCGATTTCCATTGCCAACATTTTTAATACGATCTCGACGGGGTTGTCTCTTCGCAAACGAGAGTTTGCGATGCTGAAATCCGTAGGCATGACGCCAAAAGGCTTTGCGAAAATGATGAACTATGAAAGTATTTTTTACGGGGTCAAGTCGCTGGTGTTCGGGCTTCCCGTTAGTTTCGTCGTGATGTATTCGATCTATAGAGCATTTGCGAACAAATTCAGCTACGGATTCACCCTCCCTTGGATGAGCATTCTGTCCGTCATTGTCGCCGTATTTGTCATTGTCGGTTCCGCGATGGTTTATTCCGGCGCGAAAGTAAGAAAGGAAAATATTATTGATGCATTAAAGCAAGAGAATATATGATAGCGGCCCTGACTTGGTTGAAGTCAGGGCGAAGTGATGCGGCACGTGATCGCCCACGAGATCCATCACATCGGTCAATTGGCTATATGGTCAAGAGAAATCGGAAAGAAGCCGGTTACTTCACTCTTTTGGGAACAAGGTTACGAGAAGACGTCAATGACCGATCTGGTCGAGCGCATGGGAATCCATCGAAGAAGCTTGCAACTAGTCAAGCTTGCTGGACTTCAGGTTATCGCTACAGCCTCGCGTCCCGAATCGATTGAATGGACAAAAGAAAACGGTGCCGATCAATGTTATCGATCATCGTCAACCGTTTGAACCTCAGCTAAAGGCGTTTGGCCTGCATGGCGTTAAGTATATTTTAGTATTAAATAGTCCGGATCAGTATTTGAATGAGCTGGTGAAAGTGGTTTTGCCACAAAGGGAAAATCTGCTCGGTCTTGCCGTTCGAACAACCGGTTGATCTAGGCGCGTTCTTTTAAGGGACACCAGAGCCGTTATTTGAGGAAAAACAGAGGTTTGTAAAATGTAACGGACACAGAAGACCTTATTTACCTCAAATCGGCCTGGATGAACGGGTTTAGAGCGAAATAGGGTCGTTTGTGTCCGTTAGACTGGGAAATACCCGGGAAATGGTCGGATAAGGTCGCTGGTGTCCGTTAGAGAAACGTTCAAAGTTTAGGAAGAGCCTCCAACACTCCAAAGTAGAAGTCAGGGCCACTAAAGGACGCCGTCAGGCGTTTTTCTTATTTCTTTTTCTCCAACTCCGCCTTTAATCTTGCATTCTCTTCCAACAGCTATTGAACGTCCGGGACATCCTTGCCGGAAACCCAGCCATACAAATCGTCTCTTGCTGCATACACCGGCAATTGGTCACGAAGTACCATTTTAATGTGCCGTACATCTTCAACATAATAGATAGGGACTTGTTCCATGACCGATTGCTTAAACTCTTGAAACTCCTGATAGTATTCAATTGCTGTGAAGTCGTATGGCTTTTGTCTTAATGCTTCATCCGTGACCACAAAAGCAAATCTGGGTTTGTCCGCTTCTCCGGCATACTCGTATTCCCACTGCGTATAGCTCTTGGATTCATCATCAGGAAGCGTTAAACCATAGAATCCTCCGAGAATCAGGATATAGACATCGGACTCGTCGATCCATCTCTTCCTAATTTTCATTGGACTTTCCTTGAAAAATTGCTCGATCCCAGCAGGGATATGCCCGGCTTGAAGTACGGCTTCAGCAGCGGTATGTCTTTCTTCAATCAGATCGTATAAATAGAATCTATCACTCGCTCACTTTATTTGTCAAAACTTGATCCAACCAGTTGAATATACGGTGGTTAGCCAATTTCAGTGCTCCAAAATGGCAGTGTTCCTCAGCAGAATCTTCCGCAGTAAACTTCATATATGTTTTGGGACCCCTTAAAGCTTTGTATAATCGTTCGGGCTGTCCTGCAAAGGCGTGATCATGTTCCGCTTCGCAAACAAGCACGGGACACTGGATTTGTTCAGCAACGCCTTCTAAAGTAAAAGGTTCCGTTTTGTGCACAAGTTCTTCCAGATTAGCTGCTGAAAAGGTGAAACCCCCATTTTCAATTCCCCACCGAATGCCTGTATCTTGGGCCATAATCGACGCGATAAAATCCTCCGTCTCTGGTGAGCTTAAATCGAATTCACCGCCTGCTTTACCGCCTAACCCCGCAGCTATTGCCCCCACTTGGAAGGAGAATAAACCGTCATTCGCTATGCAAGCAGCGAGCCTGTGTTCATAAGCAGCTGCGCGCGGAGCCAAATACCCGCCTAAACTAATACCCATTAACGCGATTTTGTCGGAAATGACTTCCGGACGTTTGGCCAGATAATCGACAACAGGAGTTACAACAGCCTCCCAGTCATGTCTGAATGGAATTTGCTGTTCGCGTATAACGGCTCCTTGTCCTGGCCCCTCGAATACCAAACAATGATAACCTCTTTCTAAAGCAGAGATAACGACTTGGAAATAAAGCTCTTCTGCAGTGGAATCATATCCTCCGTGAACAATCAAAACAGGGCCTGGTCGATTTCCGGCTAAATATAAGTAACCTGGCAGCTCAGTATTTTCATAAGGAATAGTAACAATCTCCCAATGAAGATTAAGTAAAGTAAGAGCCTGTCTGAATGTGCTCCGGCTCAGCCCCCATGTTTCGAGAATACGTTTATCCAACGGATTGCCATGCAGAAAAAATTCGGCTGTACGATAATAATTTGATGCACGCAAATAGAAGTCTCTTGCGCTGATCTTATTGCCATTTTTGCTGCTTTCGTCGGCTTCCCGATGAACCCTGTTTGCTGTTCTCAGCCATTCCTCATACCAGCTTTCAAAATTACCTTCTTTAATTCGGTAGGCAGTAGATAAGCATTCGCCAATATCCGCCCCGCCAAAAGCTGCGTAACCCATTGTGCGAAGCAATTTGAATGAAAAAGTCTGATCATTAAAAATAATTTTCACAATTATTCACACTCCTTATATTATGTTAAACTTAACACGTGTTAATATTATTCCATGTAATTATATATGTCAATATAGCTTTATGTTATAATTAACTTAATTGCCTGAATGACAATATATGAACTAATAGTTGGAGAGAGGAGAACTTAATGAATAATATCCAGTACACTTTACTTGGACTATTGGCGAGGGAACCATTAAGTGGATATGAAATGAAGCAGCAAATCAACAGCAGAATTACTCATTTTTATAAAATTAACAATAATCAGCTTTATCCATCTCTATCGAAACTGGAGGAAGCCGAACTTATTGAATTGCAAGCCATTGAACAAGATTCTTATCGTCCGCCCCGGAAAATTTACAAAATTACGCCTAATGGTATTAATGCTTTAAAGTCATGGGTGTTAGAGCTTCCTGAAGCAGGTGATACGGATACCTTTCTGTTGAAGCAGTACAGTGCTTGGTTAGTAAGACCGGAAGACCTAATTAACCTGATAGAGAAGAATAAAGAACAACATGAACGCACGTTAGAGGATTATAGAGAGAGGATTTCTTCCTTTCAAGAACAGAGCCCTGACGTCAATAACCCTCTGTTTTCTACAATTTCCGTTATAGAAATGGGGATAAACTTCGAGGAGGCAAGTATCCTCTGGTGTAATAGGATGCTGGAGGTGTTAAAGCAGCATAAGCTTGCGAGTAGAACGGTGAACCATATCTGACAATAGCCTATTCCCCAATGTGCCTAAGAAGGCGGGAACGGGGAGTGCCCTGATCCTGCCTTCTTTCGTGTTATTTGTTTTGTTTTCTACTGTGCTAAAATTTCCAAATCCGGCTGCAATTTATTCCGCAGCGCATACAGCATGATGGCTCCAACAAGGAACGCTACTGCATCGGCAATGACGAGCGACCAGACCACCCCGTGGAAGCCGCTCATTTGATTGGCAATAAACAACACAGGAATCAGAGTAATTCCCTGAATAACGGACATCATGAACGCGGCGGTTCCTTGCGCTGTTGCTTGGAAGATCCCCGTAAACAACGTGGTCATTCCAGTAATGAACAAGGATAAGAACGTCACATGCAGAATGTAGCTGCCCATTTCAATTAATTGCGGGTCATTCGAAAATAAACCAATCAAGTGGTCGGAAATCAGATAGACGATGACGCCGAACACGACGGCTAACGCCACAATCGTTTTGATCGTGAATCCTATGGTATGCTTCATGCGTAATTTATCCGCTGCAAAAGAGAAGGCAATGAGCGGCACGACTCCCTCGCATAAACCCATCAGAATAAACTCAGGAAACTGCAATAAACGCGATGAAATTCCGTAAGCCGCTACGGCCTGATCTCCATATTCGACAAGAAAATGGTTAAAGATAAGCGACATTGCACCCAAGAAGATACTCATAATAAAGACGGGAACTCCGATTTTGAATACATTGCTCAGAATATCCTTGGTAGCCCTGAACCATTTTACGGAGACGGTTAAAAATTGGCTCTTATATCCCATATGGAAGGCGTAGAATACACTCGCAACCAAGTTAGAAATGACCGTAGCAGACGCAACGCCGATCACGCCCCAATGGAAAACGAAGATGGCCAGCGCATCGAGAATAATATTCACGACAACACTCAGAATCATACCGATCATCGACGTGACAGCCGCACCCTCCGAACGCACGATATTCTCCAGCGTGAAGAATAACACGACGAATGGTGAACCCATAAGCATAATCGTGACATAGTCCTTCGTGAAGCCGAAGGAGTCAGGCGTTGCCCCCAGGCCATGAACAATTGGGTCGATCAACGGGAGGCCAACGGCAATTAAGATAAGACCGAGAACTAAACTGCTGTAAAAGGCGAATGAAGACACATGCTTTACATCCTCATATTTTTTCTCACCCAGCAAACGGGAGATGAAGGTACCGCTGCCTATGCCAATCAAGTTGCCTAGAGCCATGATGATCGCGAATAACGGCAAAGTTAATGCGAGTGCGGTTAACATGGCGGTATTGCCCAGCGTACCAAGGAAATAGGCATTCAAGATGGAATAGATGACACTCATTGACGTACCTAACATCATTGGTACAGCGAAGTGAGCTACGGCTTTAGCGATCGGTGCTTTTTCAAAATAATGGAGGTTTTCTGCATCCATGCGGGTCACCACTTTCTTTATATATTTGTTCTTATCTAACAGTGTTAGTTTGAACCTTACAGTGTTAGATGATATCATGAAACTATAGACCTGTAAAGCATAAACTTACACTGTTAGATAAAAGGGCGGATAACGATGAAAAAGCAGCAGCCTCAAATTTCGGAGGATAGGATTTTGGAAGCTTCTTGGGAGCTTCTGGGGGAGGGGGGGATCGAGAAATTCAGCATGAGACGACTGGCCGACCGGCTGGGGATTCAGGCTCCCTCTCTGTACTGGTACTTCAAGAGCAAGCAGAACCTCTACCAGCGGCTGGCTAATCAGGTATCGAAAATCATTTTGGAGGAGTTTCACTCCGAGGGAGACTGGAAGGAGCAGCTGACAGGGCTTGCGGGAACGGTACGGAGCGTGCTCAGCCGGTATCCCTGCTCCACGCAGCTCATGATGATGACGCTCCCCCATGAACCGGACATTATCCGGTTTACCAACCGGATGCTGCTCTGCGTGGAATCGACGCCGCTTGAGCAAGAGCAGAAAATGCAAGTCATTACTACGTTTGTCAACTATGTCTACTTCTTCGTTCTGGACGCTTATCAGCATGAGCGCAATGTCTCCGCTATCCTTAAGGAAAAGGGAGCAGAAGCGCTTCCGGGCGAGGAGATGCTCCGCCTGCTGGACTCCATGAGCGAGACGGAAGCAGGACTGTTCCGGAGGATGTTCACGAACGGGCTGTACGAGCTGATGGGGACCGACGGGGCGTTTGAGTTCGGCTTGAAGCTGATTCTGCTTGGGATTGAGCAGGTGATAAAGGAGCAGGAGAAATAAAATGCATTGCTCGGCACTTCTTCTACGAGTGGCCTTTCGATGGCGGACCAGCGAATGAGCGCTATAAGCTGCGGCATCCTGACGCAACGCGATCGAACCCTCGACCTGGAGAGCGAGGGTTCGAAAACAGGTTATATGCGCGCTAAGGGAACGCGAGGAAAAAGGGTTTGCCAACATGAAAGAATGCGGGCGTCTAGTTCCCTTTTTGATGCACTGATTCATTCGGGTAATCCATGACTACGATCCCTTCGGCAAATGGGCCAATGGATTGCAAAAAATGTTGATGCAGGGGATGCTGAATATAATCCCGGCAAGCTTGCTGATTCTCAAAAGTGACTCTGATCCCCAGCGTAAAGCCCTGCATGTGCTCTGTTTCCTCCGTAACGTTAATCCCGGCGCTTAGATCGACAATACCCGGGATGTTCCCTTTAAAGGCATGCACGCGCTTCACCGCATCTTCTTGTTGGTCAATAGAAACATCGGGTTTGAGTTTCAATAGCACAATATGCTCGAACATCTTTTTTTCCTCCAAGGTTCTTGAAATTATACTTCGCTTTGCAGTTGCTTCAATCTGGATTGAACAGGTTGGGCCGATCATTGCTGCTTCATCCATTCTTGCTATTTTCCCTAAGGAGAACATAGACTAGTGTATATGGACCTGACGAGGCTAGGAAGAGATCTGGTTATCGTAGGATTGGGACTCCTACGTTCATCAATGGATAGGAGGCATGGAGATCATGTCGGACGGATTGGATCGTTACGCGGAGTTGTCCCGTTTTTTGCGCACGCGCCGGGAACGAATAACCCCTAAGCAAGCGGGATTGCCGGAGTCCGGACGCAGACGTACACCCGGACTTCGCCGCGGTGAGGTCGCTCTGTTGGCAGATGTGGGATTGGATTGGTATACCTACTTGGAACAAGGGCGTCATATCAACGTATCCGCCGAGGTCCTCGAGCGAATAGCGGGAGTGCTTCGGTTGGATGAGTCGGAACGCAGGCACTTGTTTCATCTTGCCCGTAAGCAGTTCCCCTTGATCGAAACAGAGAAGCCCCCTAAGGTAACACCTGCGCTTCAACGTTTTTTGGATAGCCAAAACCTGTCCCCGTCGAATGTTATGGATGCGCGAATGAACATTATTGCCTGGAATGCAGCCTATTGCGCGTTGAACGGGGAACTCGCGGCTATGTCTGAAAGGGAGCGGAATTTTGTCTGGATGACGTTTACATCTCCCCGTTTTCGCTACATCAAAGGGGACCAATGGGAACAGCATGCGCGGCGGATCGCCGCAAAATTCCACGCCGGATATGCACGTCACGTTGACGACCCTTGGTGGTCTGAGCAGTTCAAGGCGCTGTGCCAAGTTAGCAGCGAGTTTCGGGAATTTTGGGACACCCATGACGTTCTCGATGCCATCGATGCTCCCAAGGTACTGCAGTGTCCGAATCTCGGGACCTTGAATTTTGATCTTGTTTCGTTTCAGTATTTGGACGATTCAAACCTGACGGTTTCCATCCATGTTCCCCATCAAGACGGCACGGTGGAAAAAATGCAGCGGCTGGTAAGTGATTATCAGAGCCGGCGCCCGGGATCTTTTGAATCTTTTCAAAGAGTTTAGTGTGGAGAAGAGGGACGTGGGGGCTAAGGGACACCAGAGCCGTTATTTGGGGAAAAACGGAGGTTTGCAAAATGTAACGGACACAGATGCTCTTATTTACCTCAAATCGGCCTGGATGAACTAGTTTAGAGAGGAATAGGGTCATGTGTGTCCGTTAGCCTGGGAAATACCCGGGAAATGGGCGGATAAGGTCGCTGGTGTCCGTTAGAGCAACGTCCACTGGATGTAGACTACAGATTGGAAAGGGCCGAGGTGCTCAACGCTACTGTTCATGAAAAAAGGGGAAGGTTACTCAAAGAACAGAAGAGGGGATGGGAACCCATCCCTCCAATCGCTCCAAAGTAGAAGTTAGAGCCATCTGGCCCCCACGACTGATACTGCACTCTCTGCTCTTTCCTAAAAGCGGCGCTCGTTCAGCTTGCAGCCAAACCCCTTATTAGAAACGTTTGGCAACTTCCTTCGCATGTGCAATTGCTTTTTCTTTAATAGCTGGAGCTTGCTCTAATGATGCCGTTCCTTCAACAAAAATCGCCTCAATAGATTGAATCCCATAGAACTGTAAAACCTTTTTAAGATAGCTGTATCCCATTTCAACCGGAGCAAGCGGACCTTCCGAATAAACGGAACCACTAGCTTGAATGTGTAAGGCTTTCTTGCCGGACAACAGACCTACAGGACCATTTTTGGTATATCTGAAAGTCTTACCCGCAACTGATGTCGCATCCGTGTATGCTTTCAAAACCGGTGGGATCGAGAAATTCCACATGGGGGAAACATATACGTACTTATCAGCAGCCACGAATTGATCAACAATCGCCTCATGACGAGCTACTTTTGATTTCTCCGCATCAGACAGTTGATCGAAAGACGAACCCGACCGAATCTTTCCCCAACCATGTAAAACATCGGCATCGATTTGCGGAATATTCTCTTTGTACAGATCCAAATGAATCACTTCGTCGGCTGGATTTGCTTGACGATATGCTTCTATAAATTCTTCCCCTACCGCGAGACTAAAAGATGACTGGGAATCCAGGGGGTGTGCGGTGATGTACAGTACTGTTGCCATGAATCAAAACTTCCCTTCTGTAATTATATTAAATACCCTTTCTAGGGTTAATCATATAATATATATTTTATTTGTGAAGTACGCACAATAATGTGGTATAGTATTAAAAAAGGTACTGTAAGGGAGGCGGACGTATGCAAAAGAACCCTGTCCAATGTCAATTCGTTGCGGCGCTGGATTCGATCGTCGGCAAATGGAAGCCGATGATCCTTTATCATTTGCTTCAAGGTAAACCTTTGCGGTTTAATGAGCTAAGAAGATTGCTGCCTGATATCACTCAAAGGATGCTTACGCTCCATCTACGGGAATTGGAGGAGGAAGAGATCGTTAAACGAGTCATTTATCCGCAAATCCCGCCGAAAGTGGAATACTCCATCACGGAATACGGCAAGAGCCTTTCTCCGATTTTGGAATCCTTACATCAATGGGGAGCGGCCCATGTCGAGCGAAAGCAGCTCAAAATGGCGAATAATGAACAAACAGAAACGGACTAGCATTCGACATTACGCTAGTCCGTTTCGTTCTGCATCGCGTCACAATCCGCCTATCGTGCAGAATGTTAGCCAATTATCGTTCGGCACAGTCTTTGATTTCAGGCGGACAATCCTTGACGGTGCTTGCAACATAATTGACATCTGCGACTACATTGGGGCCGGTTTCAAAATGTGCCGAAAGATTCCACCCTGGCCAACGAAGAATCATACATTTTGCTTGTTTGACGACTTCGTAAGGTAGGCGCGCCCTTTTTTTCTTTATGTTGTCACCCGAGATCAATGCGAAGCCCGACTTGATTTTATATAAACTAAAATACACATAGACGTGTTGGCCTATCGGGCGCTACACTGGGGAAAGTGAAAAAAGAATAGACATAGTAGGAGCTTGTAAAACGTGACACTAACAGATCGTATTCCATCATGGAAGAAACTTAGTCTTTTTGCCGTGACTTGGCCCATTTTCGTCGATTCCGTACTGCGGATGCTGCTGGGCACGGTGGACGTGTTTATGTTAAGCCGCATCTCCGATAAGGCGACCGGGGCAGTAGGTTTGGCCAACGAAATTATCTACTTCTGCATTCTGATGTTCGGCTTTGTCGGCATCGGCACCAGCGTCGCGGTCTCCCAGTATATCGGCGCCGGGCGGGAGAAAGAGGCGAGCCGCATTTCGGCGCTGGCCATTACGCTGAACCTGATTTTCGGGATTCTCGTCAGCTTGGTTCTCGTTTTTTATGGGGAGCCTCTCCTGCATCTGTTGAAGTTAGATCCCGAACAAATCGGAATCGCAAGCCATTATTTAAAGATCATCGGCGGTTTTATGTGGATTGAGGCGCTCTCTTATGCGGTGTCGTCGGTCATCCGTTCGAGCGGACACACCAAAAGTGTTATGTTCGTAACTCTAGGCGTCAATATCATTCATGTGACAGGAAATTATTTGCTCATTTTCGGGAACCTGGGCTTTCCGGAGTGGGGCGTGACGGGTGCGGCTATATCGACGGTCGTTAGCCGTTTGCTGGGCATCGTCGTTCTTTTTATCATTTTGTATCGGCGGGTTCCTGCACCAATTCGCGGAAAGGATTATATTACCTGGAACGGTTCCTACTTGAAACAGATTTTGAGCGTCGGCTTGCCTGCCGCGGGCGAGCATCTCTCCTGGCAGTCGCAGTACCTCATGATTATCAGTTTTGTCAATATGATCGGAATTACGGCGTTAAACACCCATGTTTACGTCATGAACGTATCCAACTATTTTATGGCGCTTGCGATGGCAATCGGGGCGGGTACGGAAATTATTGTCGGTCAAATGGTCGGTGCGGGGGAAATGAAAGCAGCCTACAAGCGGCTCATGAAAAGCGTGAGGATCAGCTTTGTATTAACTTTAGCTATCGTCAGTGCGGCAGCGATATTCCGGCATGAGCTAATCGGCATGTTCACGAAGGACCCCGGGATCATCGCCGCCGGAGCGAGTATTTTTTTGCTTTCCATCGTACTCGAACCCGGCCGGACCTTCAATATGGTCATCATCAATTCGCTGCGCGCCGCCGGGGATGCGCGTTTTCCCGTCTTGATGGGCGTGCTCTCGATGTGGGGAGTTTCCGTGCCGCTTGCTTATGCGTTGGGCGTTCATTTCGGGATGGGGCTGCTTGGCGTATGGATCGCTTTTGTGGTGGACGAATGGCTGCGCGGGGTTATCATGCTGCTTCGCTGGAGAAGCCGGGCCTGGGAGAAAAAAGCGCTCGTGAAGCCTGTTTCCGTTCCGGAAAACGGCATGGGGGCCCAGGGTTAAATGCGGATCTGAAGGGGACTTTTGCTTGCCGACAGCAAAAGTCCCCTTCGCCGTTTGGTCGGAAGAGGGCTTATTTTATTCCTCTACGGCGATGCCGGCCGCTTTCCAATGCCCGTAGGCAACGATTCTGCTAAACTGGGATGAAACTTCGCTTGCAGGAAGGGGCTGATCGTTTTTTAGCCACCAAATGACGATCCCCATGAAAGACGATACGAGGAATTCGAGCAGCAATTCCTTGGATATCGCTAAAGTTGAATTTCCCTCAGCGGGATTCCACCCCTCATTCAGCTTATCTTTAACGATTTTCTCCATTTTATCTCGAAACTGATAAATTCTATTTTCATCAACCAACATGGCATAGTAAAAAGAAGTGTTGCACGAAATATGTTCCAACACAGCTTGCATGACTGTCTCGAGTTTGGAAGTGCTGAAAGGACTCGCGCTGATTGGGCATTGAACGGCTACATCTTTTAACTCGCTCAGCAGCTCATTCATACATATGTCCAATAAATCGGGTTTATTTTGATAGTGGAGATAAAAAGTGTTTCGATTGATCATAGCCCGATCGGCAATATCCTGGATCGTGATCGCTTCATACCCTTTTTCCTGAATAAGCTCATAAAACGCCTTTCGAATCGATTTGTTCGTGCGCAGTATTCTTAGATCGGTTTTTTTGTTCACTTTTTCGTTCCCCCAGCATTAAATTTTAACCGTTAAGCGACAAAGGTCTTATGAATTGTCTGTTATCCTTCAAAATTAAAATTATTAAATATTGAGCGTTGGATTAACCTTCATTATAATGAGCAACAGATAAATAAACAACGTAGTGTTCATTATTCATCTAAATGACTATAGACTCAAGGAGGATATTCTAATGACATTCAATCATCAAAATGAGCTTGTCCGTAAGGCCATCGCTGTACTGGAAAGTTTTGAGAGCGGCAATCCCGAAGCGATTACGGCTTACGTAAATCCGGATAAATATATTCAGCACAACCAAGCCTTGCCCGATGGCCGCCGGGCCATGCTTGGCGCGCTTGATCATTTGAAGGAAATGGGTACAAAGGTAAGCGTTAAACGCGCTTTAGTCGACGGAGATTATGTGGCTCTTCATTCTGTATATGATTTTCACGGCCCTAAAATCGCCTTTGATATTTTCCGTTTTGAGAATGGACTGATCGTCGAGCATTGGGACAATTTGCAAGATATGGAGGACAAGACGCCAAGCCATCATACGATGATTGACGGGCCGGTCGCGATAAGGGATATCGACAAGACCGATGCGAACAAAGGATTTGTCAAAAGCTATGTTGATAATATCTTGCTTGGGAAGAATCCGAGCCTGCTTGCCTCTTACTTTGCTGGGGATAACTACATTCAGCATAGTCCGCATATTGCGGACGGCCTTTCCGGTCTCCATGCTGCATTGCAGGCCCTTAAGGAGAAAAATATTGAATTTCAATATACCCATGTCCATCAGGTCATCGGACAAGGCGATTTTGTGCTTGCGGTGAGTGAAGGTCTCTTCGATGGTCAGCCTACCGCTTTCTACGATTTGTTCCGCGTGGAGGATGCGAAGATCGCCGAACATTGGGACGTAATCGAGGCTATACTGCCGGCGGAAAAACGAAAGAATTCGAACAGCAGATTTTGAGGCTGATGCAGCTGAATCGCAAGAAAAACAGAGGAAAACGTATGAGCTTATTTAAAAACAGACTAATTGTGGCATTACCGTTTATCGTTATTGCTGTCGTCTTCATTTTTAGCCTTGCCATGATTCCCAGCATCAATCCTGCTCCCCATAACTTGCCCATTGCCATTGTGAATGCGGATCAAGGCGAGAGGATTGTGTCTAATATTCAGTTGGCAACCTCTGCCAATTCGGATGGAGAGCCGGCGATGAAATGGATCGAAGTTGATAGTGAACAGGAAGTAAAAGCAGGACTTGATAACCAAGAATACTATGCTGCATTGGTGATTCCCCAGGATTACAGCGAGAAGCAGGCATCGCTGATGACGCCGGATCCGTCTGCACCCCGGGTGCGAATTTATGTCAACCAAGGCATGAATGCATCGGCATCGAGTATGGCTGGGGAAATGCTAAATCAAGCGATTAGTGGGATAAATGAGGAGATGCGTGCTGAGCTATTAACGGCTTTCGAGCGGCAAGGCGCTGCGATCTCAACGAAACAAGCCGTCGCATTAGCTTTGCCAATCGTTAGCGAAGTCATCTATGTGAATGCAATCGGTACGCATAGTGCAAACGGGAATTCACCGGTTTTGATGTTCCAACCTTTGTGGATGGCCAGTCTGATCGGAAACGTGATTTTCTTGCTGGTTAAAAACAAATCAAATTATGCAAGTCGCAATGAACGGCTTCGGGCGAATATAGTCCAAGTTTTTTGGGGAGCGGTCATGGCTTTGGCCAGCGGGTTTAGCCTCGCCTGGTTCGCCGAGCGTTGGGGTTTGCACATTCCTCATTTTACGGATACGGCTTTACTCTTGGCTATTGCTTATTTAGTATATTTTCTCATGATAGCTGCCGTTTTCTCTTGGATTGGATTTAAAGGCATGATTATTTTTGTATTGTTCTTATTCATCGGTGCGCCGCTTCTTAATTTCGCTCCCGAGTTATTATCTTCGTTTTACCGGGATTGGATACACTCATGGTTGCCGATGCGTTTCATGGTTGATGGGCTGCGTGAGCTGTTCTTCTTCGGGCAAGGCCTGCGCATGAATCATCCCACATTCGCTTTAATTTGGATCGGCGCCTGTGGCCTTTTGGTCTTGCTTGCATCTGCCTTTAAACGTTCCCGTAAGCCGGAACAGAAAAAAGAGGTTGAAATTGCGCATAACCCCTAATGAAATCATTTCTTGAGGCACCCTCACGGGTAGCCTTTACATATCTCCCTCCAAATTCGATAAAATGCAAGAACCCTCCGCGTCTGGAGGGTTCTTTTTTGACGGCGATGGAATGCGGGGCTTGAAAAAAGGAAGAGGGGGACGCCCCACGAAATGCAAAAGTACATGCGATATTCGTCGAAACGCCTCGAAACGGGTGGTTCAAATGCAAATATGCAGTTCATTTCCGATCATAAGCTACTTTTTTACCCAATTGCTGCAAATGAGATGTATTTTTGCACTTCAACCGCTCAAACGCAGAAATTTGCGGAAATTCAAATGTACTTTTGCATTTGATCCCATCGAACCGTCCTTCTTCCCACAAATCACGAACAACTGCTGAAACTGATTCATGAAGACGCTGAAGGCCCTGTTTTTGTACTTTGCGCCAGCTTAGTAATCAACGTAATGTCTTGATCGGTTAATCGATCAAGGAAATGTTTGCGTATTGCCTTTGCGACTATGGGCCGGGCATCATCCAGCGCTGATTGTCCGGCGGAAGTGATGCTGACTTGAACACCGCGATCCGTGTCTATTGGTTTTCTCATCACAAGTCCGCGTTTTTCCATCCGCGTCAGATGGTGTGACAATCGGCTCTTATCCCAGTCCATTGAGTCGGCCAATTCCTGTTGGCGAAGGCTGCCGTTCCCCAAAAGGGCTAACCGGTCCAATACCCCGTAATCAGCCTCTGATAGTCCTGTGTGCTCGGACATCTCTTTGACAACGCGGCCGAAGATGCTCTGAAAGGTGCCTTTCCACATATGCCATATTCGCATTTCCTCTTCGTTCAGCTCGTTTTTATCCATAGGAACATAATATCACGGTTGACACGTCAACCACAACATGATACAGTAGGCCTTGGTTGATATGTCAACCAGAAGCTGTATTGCAAAGTTTGCTTGACCGCTTCTTTCAGAAACGGTTTAGCCAATCTCTCGTAAAGAAAGGAACATTTATTATGGATATCAAAGTTAGTGCACCCACTCCAGTCGTCTCGGTAAAACCGGTAGTGCTATCGGCTCCGGGCCGCGGTGAGGATCTGCAAGTGCGAGTGTCCGCGCCTTCGATTGGAAGCGAATTGCCTATTATTGTTTTCTCGCACGGTTTTGGCTGGTCGTTGGACGGTTACAGCCCGTTGGTCGACTTCTGGGCTGCTCACGGCTTCGTGGTCATTCAGCCCACCCATCTCGACTCGAGGACGCTAAACCTTTCTCCTGACGATCCCCGTACACCGCTGATCTGGCGTTTCCGGGTTGAGGGCATGAAACGCATCCTCGACCAGCTTGATCTCATTGAAGCTTCCGTTCCCGGTCTCAGCGGGCGCCTCGATCGAAGCCGCATCGCCGTTGCCGGACACTCCTGGGGCGGCCAGACAGCAAGCATGCTGCTCGGCGCGCGAGTCCTCGATGCCCATGGCGAACCGGGAGAGGACATGTCCGATTCGCGGATCAAGGCAGGCGTGTTGCTTGCCACAACCGGCAAGGGGGGAGCCGACTTGACTCCGTTCGCGGCCGAGCACTTCCCCTTCATGAATCCGAGCTTCGCGGACATGAACACGCCGGCCCTCGTGGTCGCGGGGGACCATGACCAGTCCCAGCTGTCCACTCGGGGGCCGGACTGGTTCGCCGACCCGTACTTCCTGAGCCCGGGCAGCAAGAGCTTGCTTACCCTCTTCGGGGCCGAGCACTCGCTTGGCGGAATTCCCGGGTACAACGTTACGGAAACGACGGACGAGAACCCCGAACGAGTCGCCCTGATCCAGCGGCTCACGTGGGCTTATCTCCGCAACGCGCTCGATCTCGACGATTCCAGCTGGCCGGCAGCTCGCGCGGCTCTGGAAGAGAGCGCCCATCCGCTGGGCCGCATCGAGTCCAAGTAAGGGACTGAGGAATGGTATCAGATTATAATTGACATCATCGTTTTGCTGATATAACATTAATTCTAATATTTAAAATACGTTGAGAAGGAATAGTACGGTTTTCCGAGCGAACAGAGAGCTGTTGGATGGTGTGAAACAGCCGTGGGGGAAATCGGAACTCGCCTTGGAGTTGCTCGCTGAACCCTAAAAGTGCGAGTTCAAAAGGTTGGCTTTTCAGCACCGAGAAGGTTGGATGAAGCTAGGGACTGAGTAGCGGAGCGTACGTTTTGGGTACGTGAGCAACTGAAATGTTTCCGTAGGAAACATTCTTCGGAAGCATATGCTTGGCCCGGCTGAATTCAAGATTCGATGCCGAGTTACTTCTTGATTCACTTCGTGATCAAAAGACGACTTTTTGAACAACCTCTTTAAGTAGGCGGAGCCGGAGCCTGACCGTTATCATCAGGAGGATGCCAGGTTTGTCCGTTTTGGCAAACCCGTATTCGTAGAGGGCATGCCAAAGGGTGGCATGAATTCGGAGTGGTACCGCGTAAGATGTCAAAGTCTTTCGTCTCTGTTAATGGAGATGAAAGGCTTTTTTTGCGCATCCGATCTTGGTTAGATAAGCACGAAAATTGATGAAAGGAAGGATATCTATGAGAAATGTTGAAAAGTACGCCAGAGGCTATTTTATGCCGCCGGAGATGAGCTTGAATTGGACCAAGAAGGAATACATTACAGAGGCGCCGATTTGGTGCAGCGTCGACCTTCGCGACGGGAATCAGGCCTTAATCGTTCCGATGAATTTGGAGGAAAAGCTGGAATACTTCAAAATGCTTGTAGATATCGGTTTCAAGGAGATCGAAGTCGGATTTCCTGCGGCATCGGAGACGGAGTTCACCTTTTTGCGCACATTGATCGAGCAGGATTTGATCCCGGACGATGTAACAATCCAAGTGCTTACCCAATCAAGGGAGCATATTATCCGTAAAACGTTCGAATCGCTGAAAGGCGCCAAAAAAGCCGTAGTCCATTTATACAACTCAACTTCCGTGGCGCAGCGGGAACAGGTATTCCGCAAATCCAAACAGGAAATTATCGACATCGCCGTAAATGGCGCCAAGCTGCTCCAGCAGTGCGCGGAGGAAACGGAAGGGAACTTCCAGTTTCAGTATTCTCCCGAGAGTTTTACGGGGACAGAGATCGAATTTGCGCTGGACATCTGCAACAGCGTCCTCGACGTATGGCAGCCGACGGCGGAGAACCCGGTCATTATCAATCTACCCGCAACGGTATCGATGTCGATGCCTCACGTCTATGCCAGTCAGATCGAGTATATGAGCAATCACCTGAAATTCCGGGAGCATGTGATCTTGTCGCTCCATCCGCATAACGACAGGGGAACGGGTGTGGCTGATGCCGAGTTGGGGATGCTGGCCGGCGCCCAGCGCGTCGAAGGCACTTTGTTCGGAAACGGGGAGAGAACAGGGAACGTGGACATTGTGACGCTGGCTCTGAACATGTATTCCCACGGGGTGGACCCGAAATTGAATTTTGAGAATCTCCCGGCGATTGCCTCCGTTTATGAACGGCTGACCAAAATGAGAGTCAGCGAAAGACATCCGTACGGAGGCGAGCTGGTGTTCACCGCTTTCTCCGGCTCGCATCAGGATGCGATTGCTAAAGGGATGAAATGGCGCGAGGAAAAAGAACCCCGGCATTGGTCGGTCCCTTATCTGCTCATTGATCCCAAGGATATCGGCAGGGAGTACGAAGGCGATATTATCCGCATCAACAGCCAGTCCGGCAAAGGCGGGATCGGATACGTGCTGCAGCTGAAGTACGGACTCGATCTCCCGGCGAAAATGCGCGAAAACTTCGGTTACTTCGTCAAAAACGTATCGGATCAGCAGCAAAAGGAACTGATGCCCGATGAAATCTACGATATTTTCTTGCAGGAATATGTGAACATAAAAACGCCAGTCGAGTTTGTCAAATACGGCATTACGGACAATGAAGATTTTCAAACCATCGTCACGATCCGGGCCGGCCATGAAATCAAGGAAATTGCAGGCACCGGAAACGGAAGACTCGATGCGATCAGCAATGCTCTGCAAACTGAGCTTGGACTGAACTATACCGATTTGATCTATACGGAGCACGCTCTGGAAACAGGCTCTAAATCCCAAGCGGTCTCTTATATCGGCATCACGGCTGCCGACGGCAGCGTATATTGGGGTTGCGGCATTGACGTTGATATTATGACCTCCTCCGTGAAAGCCCTGTTTAGCGCCGTGAATCGATTTAGCAGTAATACCCTGGTATAAGTCTAATCAACCGATTTTAGCCGTACGGATGATCATCCGTACGGCTAAAGGCATGTGCCGCTTTTACTGTTCATTCGAAGGCTTATAAAAAAATGGAACTCCATCGGGGGGTTATTTCGTATAACATCTCGTATACCCATTGCTGTACAAGTCAATATTATTTACGTATGGCTTTGTCGGTTGATAAAACTTATCTTACAAAGGGGAGATGGAGTTAATGTGGTTGGAGTATGCGTGGGCACTACTCATTCTTATCGGTTTGGAAGGATTGTTGTCGGCCGACAATGCGCTCGTGCTTGCGGTCATCGCGAAGCACCTGCCGGACGCACAGAAGAAACGAGCGATCAACTATGGGATCATGATGGCCTTTGTCTTTCGTTTTGCCGCGTTATTTGCGATTTCCTTTATTGCTAACGTCTGGCAGGTGCAGGCGATTGGCGCGGCTTATCTCCTATACTTGGGCTTAAAGCACATCATCCAAGCGCGGTTCGGCAAGAAGAATGAGGATGTGCACAAGGACACGAAACAAGAGTCGGCAGGGAAAGGTTTTTGGCCTACAGTAGGAAAAATTGCGCTGGCAGACCTTGCTTTTGCGATCGATTCCATCTTGGCTGCGGTGGCGCTTGCGCTAGGGCTGCCGGACTCGCCGCTTGGCGATTTCGGGGGGATGGACGCGGGGCAATTTATAGTCGTATTGCTCGGCGGAATTGCGGGCCTGGTCTTAATTAAATTTGCAGCTACTTGGTTTGTAAAACTGCTGGCCCAGCGGCCGGCGCTTGAGACGACGGCTTATGCGATCGTTGCCTGGGTCGGGGTAAAGCTTGCCGTAATAACGCTTGCCCATGAGGATATCGGGGTATTGGATCCTCATTTTCCTCATAGCACGGGCTGGACCCTTGTTTTCTATATTGTCTTGGTGGCGATAGCCCTTGTCGGGTGGTTTGCACCCGGCAACAAACCGTCTAAGGCAGATAATGCCCCGCAGTAATAAGGATGTTTTCAGTTTTAAGAGTTACCGTAGGATTTTAAGTCCTACGGCTTTTCTCTTGTCTTAAACCCTACCCGCAAAGTTGAAATATACATCAATCTGCTACATGGGCTTATTTCGTCCAGCACTCAATCACTTTTACGCTGTCGCCGTCCTCCGCGAAGTGCAGGAACTGCATCACGTCACCGGCAGTCTTCTCGCCGGTCGTTGCGTCCTGATTGGTGATTCTGTAATGAATGGCTGCCCAATCTCCGCTGATTAGCATATTATCAAAGCTAATACGCTTTACATCGGTCGATTCAGCAGTGTTCTTTACGGAAGCCTTGTATTCCTCGAGGGTCATGGTGTCGTCATTCGTATGATACTGCAGGTTGCTGTCATAATAGGTATCTGCCCATACCGTCCAAGCATCGAAGCCCTGATTCCAGTTTTCAAAATCGTTCAATATGGCGTTCTGAATTTTCTTGGCCATATCGGTATCAATCGGCGTGGGATGGGTAACAGGATACTTGGCTTCAAGATCCGTTGTAACAGGGATCGTCGCATTGACGATGGCATCCAATGCAGCCTGCTGTGCCGCTTTCGCATCGTCGGTCTGGAAACTTGTCAAACCGTCAAAATCTGCGCCCTTTGTTCCGGCCCAGCCTTCCACAACCCGAGTGCCCAGTTCATCTCCATAGTCCTTGAAGTGGACAAACTCCATCACGCTTCCGTCCGAAGATTTTTTGGTCTGTCGGTCGGTCGTTGTAATGTCATATCGAATTGCAGCCCAGTCGCCACAGATGATCATATTATTGAAGTTGCCCATCTGAATATCGCTGGACTGCAGCGTCGCATTCATGGAAGACTGATATTCCTTCAAGGTGAGTTTCACGCCGTGGACGTTATATAGGGAATCTTCGGTGTACAGAATGTCGCCCCAGGCTTCCCAGGCATCATAGCCTCTGTTCCAGTTTTCAAACCCGTTCAGCAGTCTATTCTGAATATTCTTTTCCATTTCCGTGTCGATGGGGGTGGGATTGATGATTGGGAAAATAGCCGCAAGTTCTTCCGTGTTATCGTAGGAATCAGAAATACTGACTACGGGTTCAACCGGGCTGGAATTTGCTGCATCTTCGGCAAGGCCTGAATCCGTATTGGCTCCACACCCCGCAGCAATCACCCCGATGGCCAAGGCTGTCATGCTCGCCATCAACATCTTTTTCATATTCTTTTTCATGTTCTCAATCTCCTTCCGTGTTATCGTTGTTAGGATTGCTGTGTTATGAGCATATCTTAATGGGTGAAGGTTGAGCGAAGGTAAAAAGAAATCATAAATAATATGAAAGCAAAAAAGAAGCGCAAACCGAACCGAAGTCCGATTTGCGCATTCTATTGTATTTCATACGTTAGACGGGTAGTGTGATAATAAAGGTGCTACCCTCTTGAGGTTTACTTTCCACGCAAATTTCACCGCCACACAGGGAAATGATGCGGAAAACAATGGAAAGTCCAATGCCGTTGCCCCGCACAGCGGAGGTCGTGTCGTGCTGATAATATTTCTCAAAGATATGCGCGGCGGTTTCTTCGTCCATGCCCACACCGCTGTCGGAAAATTTAAGCGTAAGCTGATCTGATGTGCATTTGGCGGAAATTTTGATTTCCCCGTGTTCAGGGGTGAATTTGATGGCGTTGCTAAGCAGGTTGA
Organism: Paenibacillus oralis; assembly: GCF_003863965.1. Classification (GTDB taxonomy): domain Bacteria; phylum Bacillota; class Bacilli; order Paenibacillales; family Paenibacillaceae; genus Fontibacillus; species Fontibacillus oralis. The sequence continues at coordinate 1,611,223 of NZ_RRCN01000001.1, read as the reverse complement.
TCCATACCTGTTCCATCAGTTCCGCATTGCCCACATAAGATATATCGTCTACATCCAGCTCCAGCTCAACCTTCTTCTGTTCGACTTTCGGAAGCAGCAGGATTGCACACCGTTTTATTTGCTCGGATAAATCGTATGCTTCTTTTTCGGTGATGATTTCGCAGGCTTCGACCTTGGAAAGCAGAAGCGTGTTCTGCGACAATGTGGACAAACGAAGGGATTCATCGGCAATGACCCGAAGATACTGAATCCGTTCCGGGCTCTCAATGCCATCTCCTGTGTCAATAAGGTATTGGGCAAATCCGGAGATTGAAGTAATCGGCGTTTTGAATTCATGGGAAAACTCGTTGACAAAGTTTTGCATCTCTGCCTTCGTGTTTTTCAGTTCTGCCGTCATGCGATTAAACCCATCATAGATGGGTGCATATTCTTCCGCCTTTCTGCTGTCTAACCGCACCTCCAGATTGCCGTCGGATACTTCTTTTATTCCAATCAACAGATCACCCATTTTCCGGCGGACGGATCGTAGCGTAAAAAATGTTCCCAAACCGACAGCAATAATCATAAGCGGGATGATAGCCAGCATGGAAAGAGCGTTATCCCTGGTCATGCCCAGCCAGTATGTAGCGATAAGCCCGTAGGCCATCACTGCGCCGACAACTACGATTGCGTCTGCAACAAAAACCCACCGGAATTGAACCAGCTTAAAGGTTGCGTCTAGTTTATACTGTTTCATGGCCGCCTCCCATCTTATGGATGACCGCTTTATATCCAAGTCCCCGAATGGATATCAACTCGAATTCTTTGCACATCGAAAACTTGTTGCGCAGACGGCTGATGTAGGTTTTGATGGTATCGTACTCTGTCTCGGAATCGTAACCCCAAATCTCGTCCATCAACTGCTGTTTGGTGAACACGACATTGGGATAGGAGAGAAACTTGTACAGCAGGTCAAATTCCTTGTTTGTCAGCGGAATTGTTTCTTCGTTATATTGAGCGGAAAAGGTGTTCTGATCCATGGAGAAGCCGCCGATCACAATACGCTTTTCGTTGGCAATCTGTGCTCGCCGCAGCAGGGCCTCAATACGCCAATTAAGTTCCTCATAGTCGATGGGCTTTGTCATGTAATCATCCACGCCCGAGGCAAATCCATCCTTTTTGTGGGAAAAGGTGTTCATGGCCGTCAGCATGATGACAGGCGTCATATCGCCGGCATCCCGCAGGGTGCGCACCAGTTCATAACCGTTCATGTTCGGCATTTGAATATCCACCACGAGCAGATCCATATGTTCGCGATCGAGAACTTCTAACGCTTCTTGGCCATCAGCAGCTTCTTTGATTTTATATAATGGGCTGAGTTTCGCTTTCGTCAAAAGACGCACCATCTGGTCATCTTCAACGATAAGAATTGTAATCATACATTCCCTCCTTTCAGAGTTAGTATAAAGTATATCTGCGAAGGGTTGAACGAAAGTAAATAGAGTAAATCATCAATGAATGTGATGATTTGTGAGCTATGGTTTTAAACGCTTGGGGTATATTTGTCCGCATTTTATTATACCGCATTTTGCACTACCTAAACTGATAAGTCCCTCGTATGATTTGCGGGATAACCATCACAAGCCGTCTCTTATATCAGGATCACGGCTTCGGACGGCTGCGTATATTGGGGTTGCGGCATAGACGTTGATTATAATGACCTCATCCGTAAAAGCTCTGTTTAGCGCCGTGAACCGATTTAGCCGCAATACCCTGGTTTAAGTCTGGTCAGCAGAGATTAGATGAGATTCTTTACAAACTGACGTAGGTCAGATAAAATGTTTCCGTACTCGAAATTGAATCTTGGAGGTAAGTATGGAAACGAAAGTGATAGTTGCCAGCAAGGCATCATTATGGGGGAGATCTTTTCTTTTTATAATGGCTGCGAACGCCCTTTTGTTCATGGTGTTCGAAATGATGCTCCCCACGCTGCCGCTGTTTGTTTCGCATCTGGGCGGCGGGGCTTCGCAAATTGGACTGGTAACGGGGGTCTTCATGTTTTCGGCCATTCTGATTCGGCCGTTTACGGCGAAACTGGCAGCGCGTATTGATAAAAAGTATTTGTTGCTGATCGGGGTGGCCATCTGCGCGGGAACGACAGGCGCATACTACCTTTCGTCAGGTACGGCGATGATTTTGATATTTCGGATTATCCATGGATTGGGTTTTGGTTTGGCAACGACTTACTTCGCTACGCTGGCGGCGGAGAACATTCCAAAGGAACGCCGCGGAGAAGGAATGGGCTATTTTGGAGTGGGGGAGACGGTGGCCGTCTCGGTTGGACCGCTGATCGGGATGAGTGTGCTGGTGAAGCATGACTTTCACGGTCTATTCTTCAGCGGCATGTTCATTCTGCTTTTGGCCCTTCTAATGGCGGCGTTCGTCTCCCGTAAGCCTCAGGTTCCTGATGCGGCTGAGCATACGGAAGTGCCCTTTAAGCTGATCGAGAAAAGAGTGCTTTTTCCTGCGCTGCTCATTATGCTGGTAGGCGTTGCAGCCGGTTCAATTATGTCGTTTATTGCTTTGTATGCTGCCGAAAAAGGATTTACTACGGTAGCTTGGTTCTTCTTCATTGTCGCCTTCGCCAGCTTTGCGGTCCGTCTCGTGTCCGGCAAGATATTCGATCGGCTCGGTCCGGGTTTTGTACTCGTACCTTCGGCCGTGTTCATCGGCGCCGGCATCTGGCTTTTGACATTGGCAGGAAGCGACGTGATGTTTCTCTTTTCGGCGGTCGTGTACGGCTTAGGGTTTGGTGCAGTCTTTCCGGCGATTCAAACCTGGTGCATCAACCTGGTTGGCGAGTATGAACACGAAAACGCTATGGCATCCTTTTTAAATTTCTTTGACCTAGGAATAGGAGGAGGGGCCATGCTACTGGGATTGGTTGCTTCGGCATTCTCCTACGAAGTGGTGTATTATATAGTTATAGCTATCATGGCCGTATACTTGCTTCTGTATGCTGGTTATATGAGAAAAAAGAGGGGCTAATCCACCCTATGGGGGGAAAGAGTTGATTAGAGAGAAAATTAAAGAAATTGCGATTCAGCACTTTAACCGTTACGGGTACGAAGGCACCCGAATGGCGCAAATCGCCGAAGAGACGGGCATCCGGAAGCAGTCGCTTTCTTATCATTTTTCGAGCAAGAAGGAGTTGCTGCTGGAGTTGTATGAAGAAGCGGTTCGGAATGAAATCGAATTTGTACGTCATTATTTTCAAACTGGTGGCGGATTATCCTGGGAAGGTCGGCTGTATGCCTTCCTTATTGAGCATAAGAACCGCTTTTTGACGCACCCCCACGTAAACTTAATGTTTATGTTTTCGTTTATCACGCCGCTTGAAGTTAACGACTTTATTTTGTCTCAATACAGGAAATACCTTGCTGTGTTAAAAGCAGAGCTGACTGCAGTGTTTAACGAGGCTGGACAGTCATCGCCGGAAGAATGTGCGGTAGCTTTCGTTACCCTGCTGGACGGACTTGATGTGCAGTTAGTCTACGAGACACGCCAATCTTATGAACGCACACTGGCGATTGCCTGGAAAGTATTTCTCGATGGAGTTCGGCATGCTTAGCTGAGCGTTGTATTGCTGATGAAACATGGAAATGTTTTATCATTTTTGCAAGAAGCGGCCAGCGGGACGACTAGCCAAAGCGGAGGAAAGCGAACCAGATCGACCTTCGAGGCACCGCCAGGCCTGACATAGGTAACTGTGCACCTTAAACATTTCCAGGGCCAAGCCGATCAGGTGGAAATATAAATATCGTTATAAGGTGAGTTCTATAAGTAAAGCCCGGGCGAATGGCAAAGATTATCTCATTGACAAAATATTTCACAGCGAGTAGTATTGAAAAATATTTAAATCGTTGTAGTTGTTATCAATAATTGAATAACTAGCAAGCTATGATGGCTATGGATCGTACTATAGCAGGAGCAGCTTCTGGAGAGACCGCGGAATTCCACGGCGCCGAAGGGTTCACAATCTCAGGCAAAAGGACAGAAGAGTATTAAATATTTATTTGTTATATTTATTATTCTTATGACCAGGAGATTGGAGCGCATCCAGTCTCTTTTTTTATTGGCGTTAATCATTGTTCATCTTTTCACGTGCTTGAATTTAATTGATTAAGGGGGAGCTAGGCTTGGCACAACAAGAATTGAAGAGAGATTTAGAAAATCGGCATGTTCAACTCATCGCCATTGGCGGTACCATTGGTACCGGATTGTTTTTGGGATCAGGCAAAGCCATTCAACTGGCGGGTCCGTCCATTATCTTTGCTTATTTCATCGTGGGAATCGCCATATTTTTTGTGATGAGGGCGCTAGGGGAACTCCTGTTGTCTAAAACAGGTTATCAATCTTTTACGGATATTGCCGAAGATTATCTTGGACCGCGTGCCGCTTTTGTAACCGGATGGACCTATTGGTTTTGCTGGATCATGACGGCTATGGCCGATGTGATCGCGGTTGGGGTATATGTACAATATTGGTTTGATATCCCGCAATGGGTGCCTGAAATCATCTGCTTAATCATTTTATTAGGACTCAATCTGTTAACTGTAAAAAATTTTGGCGAATTGGAGTTTTGGTTTGCGTTAATTAAGGTAGTGACGATTCTCGCGTTAATTGCCATTGGGGTTGTCCTGCTGGTCATAGGATTCAAAACGGATGCAGGAATGGTCACGGTTCGTAATATTTGGGGACATGGCGGCATATTTCCAAACGGAGTTCCGGGTTTCTTGCTTTCCTTCCAAATGGTTGTGTTTGCCTTTGTTGGTGTAGAGTTAGTGGGGGTATCGGCCGCGGAAACATCCAATCCGGAAAAAAATATCCCCTCGGCGATTAATAAAATTCCTCTTCGAATTTTATTTTTCTACGTTGGCGCCATTATTGCCCTATTGTGCATTAACCCCTGGACGGAACTAAGTCCGGCAGAGAGCCCTTTTGTTAAAACGTTTAGTTTGGTCGGGATTCCGATTGCCGCGGGAATTATTAACTTTGTCGTATTAACTTCAGCCGCTTCCGCTTGTAACAGCGGGATGTTCTCAACAAGTCGAATTTTATACAATTTGAGCAAGAATCGTCAGGCTTCATCCCATTTTGCCAAGCTGAATAAAAACCATGTGCCCAGAAACGGGCTGTTGATCTCTACGCTTGTCCTGTCCGGGGGAGCTCTTTTGAGCAAGCTTATTCCGGAGCAGGCGTTTGGTATCGTGACCACCATCAGTGCCATTTGTTTTATTTGGGTTTGGGGTGTGGTTCTCGTTTGTCATATAAAATATAAGAAGACACAGCCGCAGTTGCAGGCAAAATCGAAATTTAAAGCACCGTTCACCCCCTTTATTAATTATGCAGTTTTAACGTTGTTTGCTATAATTCTTGTAATTATGCTGGTTGCCAAAGAAACACGCTTGGCCTTATTATTGACACCACTATGGTTTATTCTGCTATTTGTTTTGTATTATTCGAATAGAAGAAAAGCGGGTAAATCATCATAAACAGTGTTATTCCAGAATCATTAATAATTGGGGAGAACAATATGAAGACGATCACGGTGCAAAGTCTTGCGGAAAAGTTTCATATGGAAGTGCTTGCTGGGGCGGGGCGTATGGATCGCGTGATTACCCGTCCACGGGCGCACAGACCTGGGTTGGAGTTCGTGGGGTATTTTGATTTTTTTCCGATGGAACGGGTGCAAGTGCTTGGCCGTAAGGAAGTTAACTATCTATTGACATTAACCGTAGAAGAACGCAAGCTGCATATCGGCAACATCGTCAAATATCATCCGCCGTGCTTTATTGTGACGTCAGGACAGCAGGAGATCCCGTATTTGACCTTGTTCTGCGATCAGGAGGGGATTCCGCTGCTAAGGACCGAGGAGACGACAACGGAGTTTATCGCCAAGCTGGACAGCTATCTGGTCAAGGCACTTGCCCCGGAGATCTCGATCCATGGGGTATGTGTGAATGTATCGGGCATAGGCGTCCTGCTCCGCGGTAAATCCGGGATTGGCAAAAGCGAAACCGCCCACACGCTCATCAGAAGGGGCCACCGGTTCGTTGCGGACGATATTGTGGTGTTGAAGAAGCTGGGCCCGGCCACTTTGCTTGGAACGCATAATGAAACCACGCGCGAATTCCTCGCGCTGCGCAGCATCGGCCTGATTAATGTCGTACGCCAATATGGGCGCAGGGCTTTTCAGGATGAGACGCGAATTGTACTCGACATTGAATTGGCTCCATGGAGGGAAGACGCTCTGAATAATGAGCTGGAACTGGAACCTCAGTTCACGGAATATCTAGGCGTCAAGATTCCGCATATCGAAGTCCAGCTCCAGCCGGGGCGGGATGTGGCCGGTCTGATTGAGGCGGCGGCCAACAATTGGTATCTCAAGCAGTTCGGCTACAGTGCCGCCGAAGAGTTCATGCAGCGGATCGAGAACAAAATGCAGTAAGTGGCCACCAAATCGTGAGAATAGATCCATAAAATTCCTTTATTTCACGCAACATGGGGATATCGGCTGAAATAGCGCCCTTTTTTCCCTTTATGTTGTCACCCGAGATCGGCCGCCTCTATTCATTACCATGATACCGCCCTTTGGGTACCACCAACGGGGAGCCCGAAATGGGGTCTTTGATCACCGTGCAGTCGAGCCCGAAAATGTCTTTGACCAATGTGGTTGTAATCACTTGTGACGGCTCACCTTCAGCCACGAGCTTTCCTTGATGAAGCGCAAAAATATGGTCTGCATAACGCGCGGACAAGTTGATATCATGTAGAACCATGACAATCGTAGTTCCATGTTTTCGGTTAAGGTCTGTGAGCAGGTCAAGAATTTCGACTTGATAGGTGATATCTAAAAAGGTTGTCGGTTCATCGAGAAATAAAATGTCGGTTTGTTGCGCCAGAGCCATGGCAATCCAGACGCGCTGCCGTTGACCGCCTGAAAGCTCGTCAATATTGTGATTCGCAAACTCCGTTATGTCCATAATTCGCATCGCTTCAGCAACGGCCTCATAATCCTTTTTAGTCCATCCGCCGAACAATGATTGGTGCGGGAACCTTCCCCGTCCAACCAAATCCGCTACAGAAATGCCCTCCGGAACGATAGGGGATTGCGGCAGCAGCCCGATCACGCGCGCCAGCTGTTTTGGCGGCATTTTGCCGATGGGCTTGCCGTCTATCGTGATTTTGCCCGACGTAGGCTTTAACAGCCTTGCCAGGGTTTTCAGGAGCGTAGACTTTCCGCAGCCATTGGCTCCGATAATAACGCTTATTTTATGACTGGGGATAACAAGGTCTACTCCTTGGATAATCGTCTTATGATCATAGCCGGCTACGAGCTGTTCAGCTTGAAAAAGATGTGTCGGTTTCATTATAGTTCTCCCTTTCGATTCATTCGGATGAGCAGGAAGATGAGATACGGCGCTCCGAGTATTCCGGTCATGATGCCCACAGGGAATCTGTACTCGAAAGCAAACTGTCCGATTAAATCTGCCGCCAAAACCAAATTAACGCCGACAAGACCCGCTGGAATGACGTTCGAGAAGCCGGCTCCGGCCAGTCTTTTCGCGATCGGTCCCGAAAGGAAGGAGACAAAAGCGATGGGGCCCGTGGTAGCGGTAGCAAGCGCAATCATGCAGACTGAACTCAAAATAAGCGCCATTCTGGTCTTGTCCGTGTTCACTCCAAGCGAAGTAGCCGATTGTTCTCCAAGTTCCAATAGACTTAGATGTTTTCCCAGCACGATAACGATAGGCGTAAAGATCAATACCGTTAGGACAAGAGGCGGAAGTTCGTGCATTTGCGAACCGTTCAGGCTGCCGCTAAGCCATCTGAGGGCTGCGGGAATATCTTGTTGCGCACCAGCCAGCAGCAGGTAGGATATCAGGGCGTCAAGCATGGCCTGTATGCCGATTCCGACGAGGATTAACCGCCCGACCGCAAATGACTTCCCCCTGGATAATATATAAATGATGATAACTGTAGCAAGACCGGCAATCACCGAAGCAACGGAAACCACCGCTCTGTTTGAATGAAGTATGGTGATGCAAAAAACAGCCGCCGCACTCGAGCCGGAGGTAATGCCGATGACATTCGGGTTCGCAAGGGGGTTGCGCAGCATAGTCTGGAAGACGTATCCGGCAACACCAAAAGCAAATCCGGCGAAAAGACCTGCCAGCATTCTCGGTAGACGTAGGGTATTCACCGCAAAAGACACGCCTTTAAGCGGCTCGCCCGAAAGCGCCCGGATGACATCTTGAACCGGATAAATGGTGTTTCCCAGTAACAGCATAGCGCAGCAAAGCACGCATGCAAGTACTGCAAGGAAGCCGGTGATCAGTATCCACCGGCGGCGTCTTTGACGTCGGCCCGCCATGATAAACTCTATAGTTTCATTTTTCATAATGAACGCACTTTCGATCTCATCGCTAATATGATTAGGATTGGAGCTCCTATAAACGCTGTAACTACACCGACTTCAAGCTCTCCCGGGCTGCCGATGAGCCTGCCGCATACATCCGCTAACGTCAAAATGATTGCTCCTGCAATAGCCGACATGGGGATAACCAAACGCAGGTCGGGCCCAAGCATGAGACGTATGACGTGCGTGGCCAAAAGCCCGATAAAACCAATCGGGCCTGCGAGGGCCGTAGCCGCCCCGCATAGAACAACACCTGCAAAAGCTGCAACAAACCGCAGTAATCCTGTGCGAACGCCCAGTCCGGTCGCGGCATCGTCCCCCAATGCCAGCGCATTTAGCGCTGGTGCAGTCATTACGGCGATCAGTAAGCCAACGATCAGAAACGGGGTGAACGTAGCCATAGCGCTCCAGGTTGCCGAGCCGACGCTGCCCACTTGCCAAAACCGGAATTGATCCATAACATAGGAGCGCGGAATCATGATGGCGGTGACCAGAGAAGAAAGCGCGGCGCTTGTGGCGGCTCCGGCCAAAACAAGCTTAATGGGCGTGGCGCCGCCACGCCCCATAGAGCCGATTCCAAATACGAACACTGCAGTAATCGCAGCTCCAACTAAAGCTAGCCATATATATTGGTTTGCGGTGCTTATATTCAAAAATGCAATACCGCAAACCACAAACAAGGACGCGCCTGTGTTCACTCCCAGTATACTCGGGTCGGCAATCGGGTTACGGGTGACCGATTGCATCAGCGCTCCGGAAACGCCAAGCGCCGCACCGCAAAACAAACTGAACACGGTTCGGGAAATTCTTTTGCGAACCACGTTAGCCCCGAAGGATTGTACGTCTTGATGAAATAAACCTTCTATCAGTTCATTAAACTTTACCATCCGAGAGCCAAAGACCAGAGATGCAACTACGCACACGCCAAGCAAGACTATACAAATCACCAGAACCGTCGTAAAGTGCTTCGGCATATGCAAGCTTGGCTGTTTGTTTTTTGAAACCGAAGAACTATTCATTGATCTTATCAATAGCTCCTCCTATTAAAGCCAGATATTCATCAATGGTATAAGCTATCGAAAGCGGGTTTGGAGTTCCGGCAGCCACTAAAGGGGTATCGCTGTCGATAAATGCAACAGAACCTCTCTTGATCGCAGGGATTTTGCCAAGTAGTGAATCGGCTTGGAGCGTCTTCAACAATTCGTTATTCCCATATCCAACGATGAGATCGGCATCGTAAAGGGCCTCGACATTCTCAGCACTTAAATTCAAAGAGTAGCTATTAGGGTCCGTAATCTGTTTCGTAACACTTTCAGGATAAACCATGCCCAGTTCATACAAGAAAGCGACGCGAGAGTCTACAGGCGTATAAATATGCAATTGCGACAAATCTTCTGCGGAGAAGTTAACCCAAACCACTTTTTTGCCTTTAATTTGAGGATATTGGCTTAGTTTTTCGTTAACCATATCCTCGGTGTCCTTGATAAGTTGTTCCCCTTCCGCTTTCATGCCCATGCCTTCCGCATTCAACAGGACCTGCTCACGCCATGTGGTCGACCAAGGAGCGGTCGGATAGGCCACAACCGGAGCGATTTGACTAAGAAGATCGTAGTCTTCCTGAGTTATACCGGAGTAAGCGGCAAGAATGACATCCGGGTCCGCATCGGAAATCGCCTCAAAATCAAGGCCGTCCGTATCCTGAAAAACATTAGGATCGCTTACGCCAAGTTCCTTGAGTTTTTCCGCGGTCCAAGGCAAAAGTCCGCTGCCATCCTGAACGCCGAAATTCGCCGCCGAGAAGCCTACAGGAACAACACCGAGAGCGAGGGCAACATCATGATTCGCCCATTGAATGGTAACTACCCGTTCAGGTTTGCTTTCAATGACACTTTCGCCAAAAGCATGCTTGATCACGATTGGATATTCAGAATTCGCATCTTGCGAAGCGGGTGTTTCTGTTTTAGGCGTTTCAGCCGAAGTTGGTGCAGATGTTGAACTTGATTGCTGGCCTGAACAACCAACCAGCGCGATTATAAGCACAACCGGAATAAGCAATGTTCCTAATGAGGCTTTTCGTTTTGCATTCATTGGTATACCCTTTCTTATCATGAACTGTATTTTTAAATAGCGCGGATAGTTGATAATGATTATCAAAGTCAATATACTGTCCCATTGCCGGGTTGTCAATGAAAAATTTGTAAGTGCTTATCTTTTAATTGCTTTGTTATTTTTTATTTTTTGCTTGCACCTTACGTAACGTCATCTTTTATACTTAAGCTACCGGTAAACAGTTAGCGCTAACGAAGGAGTTTCTATGAAACGACATTGGAAGGTGGGGGATCTTGCCAAACTAGCGGGACTCACCGTGCGGACTTTGCGATATTACGATCAGATCGGCTTGTTCTCGCCATCGGGGCAGACGGAGTCCGGTCACAGGCTGTACAATGAATCCGACCTGTCACGCCTGCAGCAGATTTTATCGCTTAAGGAATTGGGCTTGTCTCTGGAGGAGGTCAGGTCCGTCCTAAACGACGAACAGATCAGCCCGTTGGAAATTGTCAACCTGCAAATGGCCCGAATTAAAGAACAAATCAAACAGCAGCAAATGCTCCTTGATCAGCTTTATCATGTATCCAAATCGATGCAGGGGAAGGCGCCCTTAGCGGTTGAAGACTTCACGAAACTCTTGCAAGCGATGAAAAAGAGCCATGAGAAGCTGGTCGTCGAGCGCCGGATGAGCTGGGAGCACCGTCTGGATTTACTGGGCGATTTTCTTGCCGGGGAAGAGAAAAAACCGAAATCTAAGGAGGACTAACATGACCGAACGATTTGTTAAACACGCCACCTTCGTCGTCGAAAAGACTTATGCCGCATCGCCTGCGAAGGTCTACCAAGCTTGGGCCGATCCGGCCGCCAAAGCAAAGTGGTTTTCAAAAGCCGATACTTTCGAATTCCGTGTCGGAGGACGCGAATACAGCAGCGGAGGTCCGCCGGAGGGGCCCGTCTTTACTTTTGATGCTTGCTACCAAGAGATTGTACCGGAGCAGCGCATCGTCTATAGCTACACCTTGGATTCGGATGATGTACGTATCTCCGTTTCGCTCACAACAGTCGAGCTTATCCCGGTCGAGGGCGGCACGAAGCTGGTCTTCACCGAGCAAGGGGCCTTTTTCGACGGGCACGATACGCCGGAAATACGCGAGCATGGCACAAATGAGATGCTTGATGCCCTTGGCAAAACACTTGAATAGGGGGGAGTCCATGACGGCAACCTTCGAGGAGCTGGGCGGCCGAACAAGAGTTATTTTTCGCCAGCTATTTATGAAGACGGCGGAGTTCGAAGACTAAGAAATACTGCACCGAGGGCAATGAACAAAACTTGGATCGGCTGGAAGGTCTGTTGGAGCAAACCAAGGGGCGTCCTTTAGAATAAAGGCATTTGTCGTCCTTCAAAATAGCGGAACTTTATGTTCTTATTATCTGGAACCAGGCATGTTCATCCCCGTTAGTGGAATTTTTTGTACTTATTTTCCTGTGGATGGTTCAGAACGTGGGCATTTCCTTGCGACGAGAGGGAATAGCGACCTAAATTACCTCTATTTCTCTCAAACGGACGGATACCGCCGAGTTAACGACATTTTTTACCCTTATGTGACGCTGGAGTTTCTGCCGCAGTTAACAGGCAATAAAAGGAGCCCGGGAGGACCGGGAGGGGGACTCGTTTTTGTACGGTACCCGGGAAACCCTCCAACTGGGCATGTGGGAAGCGGGGATAGAGGCAAACTCGGTTTATGTCACTTATTTACTGAAATGCCGGCCGATGCGCTTACAATAAACCTGAGGCCAGAGCGGCATGTCTGCCCCATCTGCAGAAAAGCGAGAGGGAAGTCATATATCTTCCCTCTCGCTTGCGTGAGGCAATACTCTACTATTACCCGGTTTACTCCGGAGTTCCTTGCGTTACCCCATGGACATAAGTTTGCCAAGGGGTATCCAATGCTCCTTGCCCGGGGTTATAGGTAAAGAAGTACTCGACGGTATCCCCTTGTTTCAGGTTATTGACCGCGTAGGTATAGTTGCCGTTCCCCGCCCCGGTCATGGCTACGTTTAGCTGTACGCCGTTATTGACCTTGTAGTGCAAATCGGCAAAGGTTGCGCCGTTTACATAGAACACCAAGTTATCGCCTGTTTTCTTCAAGCCCTTCACCTCATCGCCGATGACGATCGTGGAGGGGGGCGTCGGTTCTTCAGGGTTCTGCTGGCCGCCGCCGTTATCTTTGTAAACACGCACATAATCTACCTGCAACGTTGCCGGGATATCGCCGGGATTCGGAGTAATACCGCCGTCAAAGTTCCCGCCGATCGCCAGATTCATAATCAGGTAGAACGGCTGATCGAAAGGCGCGTTCGGATTGTTCGGCGCAGCTGTGGAATACCATTGATCCCGGGTAGCTTTAAAGAAGAATTTGCCGTCCACATACCATTTAATGTTGTCCTCTTCCCAGACTACGGAATATACATGAAAATCATTGGCAATGGTTTGCCCTTCCGGGAAGTGATATTCACCGGAGACATGGGTGTTCGCCGGCCATTGTCCGCCAAAGTGTATAGCGCCGCTAGACGTGCCGGGCAAACGTCCTCTCGCTTCCATAACATCAATTTCACCGGATGCGGCCCACGAGCCGTAGACATTATCTTGCGGAAGCATCCAGAATGCGGGCCAGATGCCATTCCCTGTAGGCAGCTTGGCACGAAAATCCACTCTGCCGTATTTGAGCGAAAAATGATCTTTGGTGTTAATCTTACCGGAGGAGTATTGTGCATACCGGCTTGGATCCTGCGGGAAGGATTTTGGCTCGTTCAAGGCCCGGATATTTAATTTTCCATCTTGGACAAATACATTTTGCGCGCTATTTGTATAGTGCTGCAGTTCCGCATTGCCCCAACCCCAGGTACCGGGATCGTCATTGAGAAAATAACCGAGTTCATAGTTCCATTTGCTCGTATCCAGCCCGGTTTGGTTAAATTCATCCTGCCAGATGAGCTCCATCCCCTCAATGGCCGGGTTGCTTGGCGTTCCGACAGGAATATCCTCACCATCAGGTACATCCGGACGGGGAGCGTTCGGGTTTCCAATAAAGGTATAGTAGACGAAATTATCCCCGATATTTCCGCCCGCCTGCCCATTTAATGGATAGCCGATACGGATCTGCATATCTTCCTGGATGGGCTGGAACCACAGCCCGTAGATGTGGTCGACCCAATATCCCCACTGATTGGCAGAGGACATGTTGTTGTAACCATTGGCGGAGTATGCAAATCCGCTTTGACCGGAATCCCCCAAATTTATCCATTGCCCATTGATGTTAATCTGGTACACGAAATTTCCAAGCTCATCGGCTATTGGCGCGTTTCCGTCAATTTTAGGCAGCGGCACACCGATCGCACCGCTTTCATTGGCCGTAAAGGTCGTTCCATCATAAGGAGTAATGACATATGAATTTCTTACGGGTTCATTAAAGATGATGGTATAAACAACGTTAACCAGAGAGGTTTTCGATTCTAATTTGACGTTGATCGACTCTGTGACGTTAAACCAGTAGCCGCCGCCTCCATCGGTGAAATGGCCGAAGTTTTTATCGTAGATCCAGCCGCTGGCCGCATTGTTGTCAATATCGATCCATTCGCTGCGGTTTACAGGTTTTACATATACCTTCAAGTCATCAGCCACAGCTGAAAAGGGGATCGCCGGATCATTGTTGAAAACCGGATAAGTAAAGCCGGCACCGCCCGTAACTCCCGCTGTGATCTCCGGCCCTTGAGTAGGTGTCATCGCCGTAATGGTTGTTTTGTTGATGTTTTGAAAGACCAGTGTGTAATCAAGCGTAACTCCATTCGCTTTGGAGTACAGCTGAATCTCCGTCGTTGCCGAAAGGATGAACCAATAGCCGTTAAAGCCGCTGTCGCTCCAGTGGCCCCAGTTTTGGTTGTAGACAAAGCTGCCGACACTGTCAATATCGACCCAGTTGCCGCCCACTTTCACATTGACCCCCAAGTCTTGGACAACCTCATTCCATGTGGCGGAGCCTCCATTGAATTTAGGCATCACAAATCCGTAACTGGCTTGTCCAACCCCTGATTTTGTGATGACAGGTCCGTCTGCCGCTGAAAAATAATCCATCGCGGTAATGGTGGTTCCTGCAGCTTCAGCGGCCTGAACCTGCGAAGTTGATAGCAGGCTGACGCTAGCCACCATAACTATCGCCAGGAACAAACTCAAAATTTTTTGTTTCATGAATACCCTCCCTTAATCATAGTGGTTTCTCCTATCCTATGCACAGACAGGAAAATACTAACATTATAGTACATCTTTATTCTATCGAATATGAGCATCCGATGAATAGGTGCTATTTTTTTGGTCGAGTCCCATTTTTTCGGGTTCGAACCGCCTAATTCATAGATTTATATGCCGCCCAGTGATATTGCCCGCTTCCTATGTCACCGCCGTATACATAGTGAACATTGCATTCTCGTTAATGTTGGTAAATTGGCGTCGTTAGTCAAATAAAAAAGCTAATAGGGTCAAAATATCGGCTTCGGCTTCGTTCGGTATGAACGTCATTTCATGAGGCCTCTATCGGATGGTCTGACTATTTTTAGTTCTATAGATTTAAATACAAGCTATCTGCCGAAATTTTCATATTCTGTACTAGATTAAGCAGAAGGGAGGTATCGTATATTATGGCTAGATCTAAACGTTCCATTCTTTCGCCTGCAAGCAAAGCTAAAGGAATTTCTAGAAACAAAAATAAGAACAAATCCAAAAACATTGCAGCTAACAAAGCAAAAGTCATTCAACGTACAATTGTTAAAGTAGTTGTGCCTGGTGAAGAAAGAAACATCGAGAAACACAATTGTTGGTGATTATTCCACATTAGATCAAACAGAAGGGAGTGCTGAATTGTTATGGCTAGATATAGAAAATCCATTCTTTCGCCGGCAAGCAAAGCAAAGGGGATTTCTAGAAACAAAAATAAGAACAAATCAAGAAACAAGGCTACTAACAAAGTAAAAGCGATTCAACGCACAATTGTTAAAGTAGTTTTGCCTGAACAAGAAAGAAGAAATATGTTCATGTAATTATTACTATGAATGAGCGGTAACTTTACAAAAAGCCGGATCCTATAGCAGTCCGCTATGGTGACCCGGCTTTTTTAAAACCATTAAAATACTAAAATAACTCCTTGTACGGCTGCCGGCCCTGCACCTACATTGGTAATACGCAGACGGAACGTGCCTGGAGGCACGAGTAGTTATTCAATCATGTTCTTCGTGGCCGTGTACATCTTTTCTGTGTACTCGTCGATTTCATCCCGCGACATGCGCAACCGATTCACAGAAGTACCATAGCCAATTTCCTGTTTGCCCTCTTCCAATCCTTTGAAAATTCCATCCGTAAAGGCGTCCAATGGTTCTCCTTGTACATGCAGCCCCGCTCCGCCTAGATCTGTATTTACTGCTGGAGGAGCAACTTCAATGACTTCTACAGAGGTATCGGAAAGTTGGTGTCTTAAACTCATTGTAAATGAATGCAGCGCCGCTTTGGTTGCCGAATAAATCGGAGCAATCACAAACGGGGTAAAAGCCAGCCCGGACGTCACGTTGATGATCGCCGCCGCTTCTTTTGCCGTAAAAAACGGAGCGAACAGCATAGAGAGGTGGAAAGGCGCCTCCATGTTGGTTGTGATTTCTTTGTTGAAATAACTCCAATCGTTCTTCGCATCCACTGTTAATACATTAAACCGTTGTTGAATCCCTGCATTGTTGACCAACACATTCACTTCCGGATAGTTCGCAGTCACCCAATCAAACAATGCAACGCGCTCGGATTCCATATTCAAATCACATACATGAGTAATAAGGCTAGGGAACTTTTCTTTCGCATTTTCAAGGGCATCTTCACGCCGTCCGCAAACAATAACCGTATTCCCGGCTTTAATAAAACGCTCTGCAAAAGCCAATCCTATTCCGGTACTTCCGCCTGTAATAAGTATGGTATTTCCTGAAAGTTTCATTATAGCGCCTCTTCTCTATTATTATTTTTATTGCTTTCCTGAATACGTTTTGCATAACGGGAAATTTTTACGTCAATTCCTTCTAAGGCTTTGGTCATCAACGAAATTTCAGCCAGCACCGCTTGCTTGTGATTTTTCAACATTTCCAGCCGGAGTTCGGTGGTCCGATCTCCTTCTACTACCCACGCAATATACTGCTTGATGCCGCGTATGGACATGTGCGTGTTTTTTAAATAAGTAACGATTTTAAGGAGCGTCATTTGATCTTCCGAAAATAACCGCCTGCCCGCTTCATCGCGCTCGATCAGCGGGAGCAGTCCCTTTTTTTCATAATAACGCAACGTCGATTCCGGAATATTGAACTTGGCTGAAACTTCGCTAATGGAATAATACTTCATCTGGAGACCTCCAAATTTGATCTCATTGCCGACAGGAATAGGATACGACTTAAACCATGGTTTAAGTCAACACATGATATTTTGAGATTTTATAGGTGCCCTTCAATTTCAGGCCATCGGCAACCGGCTTAACAGGCGACGCGAGGATTTAGACCACCATTGGCTTTGACGTCGAGCACAAGTCTATTTATTGTTCAGATATCGTTGTTAAACTGGTATATTAGGAGTTGGATTCTGCTTTTTTAACAATGGAGGTGGAAAATTACTTTATGCAAAAACAAGCGGTAACGGACGAACTGGTTTTCAGAGCGATGGAGAGGAATCTGGCTATTATCCGGTTTGACATCGATCGAAAGGTGACCTATGTAAACGAGGTATTCGCTGATACGATGGGATATTCAATTGACGATATACTGAAAATGCAGCATCGGGACTTCTGCTTCGACTCATTTGTTAACTCGCCGGCCTATGAGCAGTTCTGGGGGGCTTTGCTGTCCGGGCAAAGCTTTCAGGATAAGATTGAACGGAAAAATGCCCGCGGTGAAACGGTGTGGCTGGAGGCCACCTATATGCCGATATTTGATGAACAGGATTCTGAGATCATCGGCGTCTCCAAAGTCGCAACGGATATTACCAAACGCCAATTCGGCCTGTCCACTGTGGTTAAGGAGTTGGAGAAGACCTCCCAAGGCTTAAACCAGCGTGCCGAGGAGGGAATTAGCCGGAGCAGGGAACTGCTGCTCAGTGTGGACCGGATTGCTGAGTTTTCAGAGGATAACACCCTCACCCTTGAGGGGCTGCAGGAACAGGCCAAGTCGATCCAGGGGATCGTGCAGACCATCCGTGATATTGCCTCACAGACCAACCTGCTCGCTCTAAATGCAGCCATCGAGGCAGCCCACGCGGGTCCATACGGTAGAGGGTTTGATGTAGTAGCCACGGAGGTGCGTAAGCTATCGGGCGAGGTGTCGGAGTCCATCACCAAGGTGCAGAGCGCCATTAGCGGCATTACAAAGGAGATCACCGAGATTTCAGACGGTATCGGCCGCGTCCAATCTTCTATCGTGGAGAGTCAGCAACAGATACGAGTGACTATGGAAGACTTCAGCAGCATCGTTGACTCTGCCCAAAAACTAGATGAACAGGCCCGGAACGTTGCTGAAAATATATAAATATGGCATAGTCCATAGTCCCCCCCGATCAAGGGGGGGATTTACATATACCGCGCGCGTGTTGAATAAATAAGTCACTTCACGGTGTGCTGATGATACCACTCACCCGCTTCCTGCAGAACCTCGGTTCCGCCGGCCGCCATAAACTCCTTAACGAAATCGTCGAACTCCTCCAAGGGCCGGCCGCCGGTGATGAAGGAAATATAAGCTTTGTTTCTCAGCGTAATGAGCTCAGGTCCAGTTTTGACCAGGGAGGGAGTCGCCACCTCCAAGGCATTGTAGATGCCGTCCCGATCAAGGCCCAAGGTCGAAGCCCATTGCTCTCTTCGCGCGGTGGGCATCAAGGGGATCGTCATGCCCAGATTGGCGCCGATCGCATTTTGATAGCTGAACATTTGGTCATAAGGAGGCAGCACAATGACATTCTCCTTCGCGGCCCCTGCCCATGTCCAGTGCTTTCCCTTAACCCCGTATTTCATCGAAGTATCTTTTTCCGGATCAGGATTGGCGCTAACATAGTCAAGGATTTGCAGGATCGTCTCCAGCTTGCCCGGCTCTTTGGCGGCGTCCGCGCCGATCGCCGTGAAGCTCATCAGCATATCATAGGCTTTGGAGCCCCGTTTACCGCCCGGTCCGCTAAAGGGCTGACCGAACACAATCCGGGCCTGCGGATTTTTGGCGGTTAATTCCTTTGCGTTATAGGCGGCTTCGACAGGCGTCTCTTCGCCGCCCAAGTGGCCATCGTAAGTCCACGTTAAATAATCGGCGTTTTGAATCCAGTGGTAGTAGTTGCCCATCGAGGTCATGCCGACTCTTCCATTAATAAAAGCATGCGACAGGTGCTTGTAGCCCCCTTTATTCTCCCCGGTAATAAACTCCGGATCGATGATGCCATCCTGATACCATTTGCGAAGGTACTGCAAAGCTTGCTTCATTTCCGGCTCCAAAGCGCCGATGACCAGATTCCCGTCCTTTTCCCCGAAATAGATCTGGTCCGCGAAAACGATCTGCCCGAAGGCGCCGAACACCACATTCATCCCTTCGAGGGATAGACCGTAGGTATCCTTGATGCCGTTGCCGTCCGGATCCTCATTCGCGAACGCATAGATGACCCTTTCAAAGTCGGATAGCGTCTTAGGCACAGGCAGGTCCAGCTTATCGAGCCAATCCTTTCTGTAGACGACAGGGATGCGATAGATGTTCGTGGGATTAACGACAGGAATGCCGTAATATTTCCCATCGATTTTTCCATAATCCCGATAAGCAGGCGCATGTTCCCGGATGGCCTTCATAATATTAGGGGCGTACTTGTTCAGCGTGTCTTCGGGAATTTCGGCCAGGAGACCTTGCTGTTGATACTTGAGCAGGTCTTGCGGCTGCCTGATCCTAAAAAGATCAGGGATCGCGCCTTGGGCCAACTTGATGTCCAGGAGCGCTTCATATTTATTATTTTCCAGATTCCAGACGTCCAGATCCACGTGAAATTGGTCTTCAATGTACCGCACCATCTCGGCATCCTCAGGCACCGGCAGATTCTGATGCATCGTCCAGGAAATCTTGTACCGCGGGATAACGGAAGCCGCTTCTTCCTGAGCATCCTTGGCGGTTGACAGATTGTCTGGCGGTGTCCCGCAGCCGCTGACCATACCTAATGCGATCACAGCCATAAGGAGTGTAAAACGCCGTAATTCCTTCATGTTCATGCTGAGTCCTTCCTTAAATCATGATCTGCTTCCAACCGGCCGGCCGTAGCGGTTACACCTGTTTCGCCGTATTCCGCAAGTAATTCCCCGGCGTACAGCCGTACATTTCCTTAAATCTCTTAATAAAATAGGCCGCAGTTCCATAGCCGACCGTACTCGCTATTTGTTCGACCGTCATATTATTGTTCTCGATCAACACCTTGGCCCGTTCCATGCGCCGGCCGGTGATATAATCGGTGTAGGTGACTCCGAGCTCCTCTTTAAAGAGTTTGCTTAAATACTTAGGGCTGATAAACACTTTGGCGGACACCGCTTCCAGCGACAGATCCTCCGACAAATGGCGCTCGATATACAGCTTGGCCGACTCGATCGTGGAGATGGCTCTTTCGCTGTTCCGCTTTTCCGTTTGATGAATGAATGTGGTGACCGAATCCGCCAGCCAATCCCGAAAATCATCGATATTGCGAATCCCGATGTACTGATTGTACAGATCCAAATGTCCTTGAACGGGGGGGTTATAGCGGACGCTTTTCAAATAATCGGAGTAGACGAACACGATATTCGCCAGCACAAAGTGGCAATAATCGGCGGGGTACACGCCTTCCCGCATGGCAGTAACAAGCTGCTCGACAGATGTTTCGATCTCGCGAAGCTGGCGTGCCTGCAATTTTTCCCTAAACCTCATAAGTACCGATTGCGGAATTTCGTCAAGACTGTTCTCCCGCTCCAAGAGGCGCAGGTCCTTAAGAATGGAAGTCTCCGGCAGGAAATAGGCGTATTTCATTAAGGTCCGGGCCACGTTGTAGCTGATGTGGACATCGGCCATCTTCCGCACCCAAGAACCCCACGAGAGTTGAAAATCCAGATGGAACTGCCGCTTGCTCTCCGCTAACACCCAATGGGAGAACTGTTCCAATAAAGCGTCGGACGCTTCACGGGCACAAAGTATCACTGCAATCTTCTTATCCGGCAGCTCTTCGGCAATGATCCGGGTTCCCGGGAGACAAACCGCCTCCAATTGATTGATCATCTGCTGCATGACAACCTGCATATTTCCAGAGCTTAATGGGGCAAAGGCGTCCCCCGAATTCAGGAGCAGGCAGCAGTAATGATTGAATTCCCGGGAGACACCTAAGTATTGCAGCTCTTTTGCCAATGCTTCGCGGTTAAAATCGTTGTGCAGAATGTTCAATACCACATTGCGCTTAATAATCGGGCTATTGGCCTGGAGAGTCTCCTCCAGACTACTGACTTTATCGCTCAGCCTGATGAAGGCGGAGTCAATCATCCGATACTCATTTGTTGCGTGATCAGGCGTATGGCCGGTCAGGTCTTTGATCTTCAAGGCCAACCGTTTGATCGGGCTGTAGTTCATTCTGGCCAAAATCCCGGATAGCAGCGTGCCTAACAAGATGGCAACCAAACATACCCCAAGGGTCAGCTTTTGTACAACCACCGATTTTTCATAGAAAAAGCTGGAGGGCATGGCGCTGTACATCTTCCAGCCGGTGGACGGAAGGGTTTGATAGGAGACCACATAGGAGGTGCCGCCGATCTTGTCGAGAAAGCTTCCGGCACCTGCCCCGAACTCCAATACCTTGGTGATGCTGGAGTTAAACTCGTCCTGAAGCCCTGATGTACCTTCGTCTGAACCTTTGATCATGCGTCCGGACCGGTCCAAAATAAACGTACTCTCATATTGCGAAGGCATCATATTCCGAATAATCCCGTTCATCGCGCTTTCCTTCACATCGATGGCGATGATCAGGTCGCTGTTTTCGCCGGAGGACTGAAACGGATAGCTGTGCGCATAGGTGATCAAGGTATTGCCGTTGCCGCCCGGGACACGGGAGAAAATATCTTCCGGGATCCACCTTGCCGGAGTCCACAGGTCGTTTTGCTTGTACTTGCGCATCCCGTCCATCCAATCCGCCCAATATTCGGCGCCATCCCTTTGATCGGCATGGTAGTTTAGCCCGTAGCGCGATGAAAGCATGACATTCCGCTTGGGATCATACAGATGCACCGCCTGTACGATGTCCGAATGGGCGGCTGCCTCCGACTTCAACAGTTCCTGGAGATCGATTACGCTGCCTGGATGCATTTGATTGGAAGAATCGGCAAATAAACGAAGATCGGCGGTTTTGTCCAAGGACAGTTCCAGATAGACCTGCTGAACTCTTTGAAGTACCGTAGTTTCAATCGTTTGGGCTGTATTCTCAAGAATCAGCTGATTCTTGGCGCGCAACTCCTCTTTGTATTTGCTCGAGAAATAGATATAGAAGACAGAGCAGAGCAACAGGACAATGACGAGCACCATGGATACATATGAAATCGCCAGGCTGGTAAATGCTGAGTTCCATTTCTTCAAGGTTTACTCTCCTCCCCGGCGGCATTATACACCACACAATGACAAATTCATTCATGGTTTATGTTAAGCGAATGTTAAATCACCCAATTCGGCCGAAATGATCCCAAATTGATAGAATTGAGAAATTGTCATATTGAAGGCCGGCGCGGCCTGATGCTACATTAGGACCGATTCGAATCGAAAAAAATGGGATAAGGGAGCAGAGAAGTTATGAAAACAAAGCTCACAAACAAGTTATTATCGGCTGCTGTGGGTCTTGCGGTCATTTCCAATTCCTTTGTGGTTGGAAATCCTGCAATGGCCGCATCCGCCGCATCCTCTACCCGGCTGCCGGCAGCTCCGGAATGGGGGCATTTTGTGGATAGCTACAAGAACAACACTTCCGTGAATGATGCGGTCTATTCCAACCCGGCGATCGGAATACTCTCCGGGTACCTGGATCTCTGGAACCCCGGGTCTTCCTGGGATAATGGCACCAAGCTGAATGACGAGGTGCTGGACTACAACATTCAATATGTGGCCGATATTGCGGCCGCTCGTACGCCTGAAGAGGAAGATGCGGCCTATTACGATGACCGGAGAAATCAAACCTATGGGGCGGCTGATGGTCTTGGTTCACTATCCGAAGTGTACCGCTCCATGTCGGGAACGTACACCACGATTACCGATATTCCGGATGATGCCACTGCGGTAAAATATAACGACGGTAATGGTCAGAATAATGGCGGTGATGCAAATTCCCAGCTGGGCAGCATGGTGGACTTGATCGGAAAGCTGCGGGGCAATTATGCTTCAACGAACCCGGCTAAAAAATATTATAGTTATCCTCGCCCGTACCGTTGGACGGATCCTTCCATTATTGTGCCAACCTTGCTTCCGGCCAGAAGCAGTACGCCTGAAACGGATGGCGGTTTCCCAAGCGGCCATACCAACGCTTCGTATCTCGCTGCGTTGTCTCTGGCCTACGCCGTGCCTGAGCGGTTCCAGGAGCTGTTGACCCGGGCTTCGGAGATGGGAAACAACCGGATTGTAGCCGGCATGCATTCTCCTTTGGATGTCATGGGCGGACGGGTCATGGCAACGGCCTTGGCGGCAGCTACCCTGAATGACCCGGAGAATACCGCGCTTAAGCAGGCTGCTTATGATCAGGCCCATGACATTTTGTTGACACAGGCCGGTACAGCCGAAGACCGGTTCAGCGATTATGAGAAAAATAAAGCGGAATATACCAAGCGGTTGACCTACGGATTCTCGCCGATCCAGTCCACGGCGGAGCCTATGGTTGTTCCTAAAGGGGCCGAGGTATTGCTGGAAACCCGCCTGCCTTATTTGAGCGCTGAGCAGCGCCGTACGGTTCTGGCTACGACCGGCCTACCGTCCGGCTATCCGCTGCTGGATGATCCGGAAGGTTGGGGGCGCTTGAATCTGTTTGCCGCCGCAGACGGATATGGCGCTTTTGACGGTGATGAAATGGTGACGATGGATGCCGGCAAGGGCGGTTTCCATGCAGCGGATCAATGGCGGAACGACATTTCCGGCACAGGCAAGCTGACGAAGGAAGGAACCGGCACTTTAAAGCTGCTGGGCAATAATACGTATTCCGGCGGCACCCGGATCAACGACGGCACGCTTGAAGGCGGTTCGGCAACGGCATTTGGCAGTGGCGATGTGGTGAATACCGCTGGTTCCGTTGTAGAGAGTGTATATGGAAAAATGACCATCGGCGGGAATTTCGCACAATCTGCAGACGGTACCCTTGTGCTTAACCTTACCGGCGCCGATGACGTGCTTGAAATCAAAGGCACGGTTCAAACGGATGGGAAGTTGCGCGTAAATTTTGCAAATAACTATGTGCCTGGCAGCGGCACCATCTCCCTGATAACCCATGGTGCGAGTCAGCGGAGCGGAGAATTTGCTTCCGTTGAGGTTGCAGGGTTGCCAAGCAAGTATAGCGCCCAAGTTATCTATCAAAACCAGCGGATTGCGCTGTCGATTACGGATAAGACGAGTGGCGGCAACTCGAGTTCGGGTAGCAAAAATTCCTCCAAGGGCGGGACGGTAAGCAACAATACGGACTCCGCGGACACGTCGGAACAGCAGGCCCCGGGCGCTCAAAAGCCGGATGCCAAGCCGGAACAGCCAACCACGGAAGATCAGGCTGCCACAGTGAATCCGTTCCAAGCGAATGCGGTTAGCCGGGAAACGGTTCTGAAGACGGTCAGCGACGCTATCGCCGCAACGAAAAATGCGAACAAAACGTTCAGCGATACGAATGGTCATTGGGGCGGAAACTCCGTTGCCAAAGCCATGAAGCTGCGGATTGTCACTGGGTATGAGGATGGTACATTCCGTCCGGATGCACCAGTAACAAGAGCGGAATTTGCCGCCATGATTGCCCGTGCCTTCGGGCTGGCCACAAGCCCTGCTTCCCCTGGATTTAAGGATACGGGCTCGCATTGGGCTGCTGGCTACATCGGCGCATTGGCGGAAAAAGGGATTGTGACCGGCTACGCCGACGGCAGCTTTAAGCCGAATGCCACCATTTCCCGCGCCGAGATGGTGACGATCATCGCGCGTGTTATGAATCTTAGCGCACTGTCAACAGGCGCACAGTCCAGCTTTACGGATGTGATCGGCTCGCATTGGGCTGCGGAAGCGATTAAGCAGGCCTCGTCGGCCAAGCTGGTGCAAGGAGTATCCGCCTCTTCCTTTGCACCTGATAGTAAAGCTACCCGCGTTGAAGCGGTAACGCTCATGATCCGCTCTTTGGAGAGCGATAGCGCCCTCAAGGAGTTAATCGAAGGCTTGTAATAGCGAAGAGAGAGCGTGAACATAAAACGTGAGGCTCTATTTACGGGGTTAATGGCAGGCCCTTCTGCGACCAATGCAGAGGGGCCTTTTCCTTGCTTTAAATTGGCTCAATCTAGAAATCGATGCTTGACAGACGTTGGCAGACAGCTGCTGGTACGGCGAACCGTCGGCCTCCAAAATAGCGGAAGTTTATGTTCTTATGATCCGAAACCAGGCATGTTCATCCCCATTAGCGGCATTTTTTGTACTTATTTTCCTAAGATTGGTCCAGAACGCGGGCATATCCTTGTGATTCGAGAAAATAGAGACATAAATTTCCTCAATTTCTCCAAATTGACGGATATCGCTGGAATAACGACTTTTTTTGCCCTTATGTTATTCACTGGAGCTTTTCGGGCAACTGGTTTTTTCAGGTAGCCGTAAGCATCGATGGAGGGAAGCGGCAGAAGGATCCCCTCCGTCCTCTACCCATGTAAACTGTGCGCTTTAATTTCTTTCAGCCTTTCGCATTCCTCCGCTACATCCCCAAGCTCCGAGTCGGATAACGCCATCCGCTCCGCTTCTTGGACAAAAGCATTTGCTATAGTCCATTCATCCATGGAAAAGGCGATATCGGCCCGTAATACGTACGCTCTATACCGAAGCGTTGCCGATGCCTCCTCCGCTATTGAAAGAACACAATCCAGCACTTTGGCTGCCGCCGCCGGTTCGTCTTTGGCGTACATCAGCCGGTATGAGGTTTCAAACGCACTGGAAAATTTGGAGGTTTCCTTCGTTATTAATTTTGTGACGGTATGTTTCGTACCTATCAACAAGCGGTTGCCGGCAGGATCGATGAGGTGGAATCTGCGGTCTTCCGTCAGGTCGCTTGGCTTGGAAAT
The DNA here is from genome assembly GCF_003863965.1 of Paenibacillus oralis. Taxonomy (GTDB): domain Bacteria; phylum Bacillota; class Bacilli; order Paenibacillales; family Paenibacillaceae; genus Fontibacillus; species Fontibacillus oralis. The sequence continues at coordinate 1,585,351 of NZ_RRCN01000001.1, read as the reverse complement.
TCTGGGAAACCCCTTAGCAGGGATTTTCCCGTATGCTGTTTTCAAATTCTCGCTGAATTCTTTGTACACGGCATCCACGTCAGGCACGTGAACATAACACATGCTATAAGATTTCGCCGGATCCAATGGCCTCAGCACAAAGAAATGCAGTTCCACGATGCGGTGACGGACGCAAGCGTATAGGTTTGGTTTGGCTTGACGATAGGTTACTTCAAAGCCTGCCGCTTGATAGAAATCCAGTTGTTCGTCAATGGATTTGCTGGGAAAAATGGGGATCGCGGTTCCAAAGCTTTTTGTGGACAAGTGATCAACCTCCTCGTTCATAGGGCTTCTTAACCCACTTACCCCTCTATCGTACAACATTCGTGCAAATGCTAAGGTTTCACCGCATAGACCCGCATATGCCAATCCGCGAAACCAATAAATACTTCATGTACTTTAATGTTTTTGTTAGAGGTTAATGGCATACCGGAGTTGAACGACGCCGCCGCCGAGGGGCTTGCAGTCCAGCAATTCCACCTGCTTGTATCGGTACTGATCTTTATCGATTACAAGATTTAACCCTTTACCTTCCAACACAGGCGCCACATTGAAGATCACCTCGTCTACCAGCCCTTGGCCCAGAAACGCATTGTGGATGTCCGCGCCGCCGCTGATGAAAGCGGTTTGATGGCCTTTTTGCTGTAAGTAATTCAAGGCCTCCTCAGGCGATCCCACAACGATCACTCCCGGGATTTCCGGGGCGCTTTTTGAAATCACGACGATATCGAGATCAGCAAAGGGCCCTCCGCCACCACCGTTTCCAGCCATACTTTCGAAAGTCCGGCGTCCAACGATGAAATTTCCCGCAGCTTTGGCGTGTGCCGCGAAGTCGGCTAGAGCTTCCTTTTTCGGCGGGTTTTCAGGACCCGATTGCGCATAATTGCCGTTAGCGGTTAACGTTGCCCATAGAATAGTTTTCATAGTAATGTTCCTCCTCAGGATTTGTGTCTGCCTTCGATTCACATCGTAATGGATCTATGGTACATTTGAAAAGTAGTTACATTTAAGTGCAATAGTTTCAAAAAATGAACTATGGAGTGATAGTCATGATGGATGAATCCTGTCCAGGCACCGTTGAGCCTATTTTGGAGATTTTGGATAGCAAATGGATGCTTCTTCTTTTGTTTGAGCTGTTTAATGGAACCCGCCGGTTTGGGGAATTACGCCGTAAGCTGCAGCCGATTAGTCCGAAAACGTTGACAGATCGCCTGCGGCTGTTAGAGGAGAAGGGAATCGTTACACGGACGATTTTCCCCGGCGTACCGCTGCATGTCGAATATGAACTCACCGAGGCTGGGCAAGGTCTGCAGCCGATTTTTGCGGCCATGTGGACGTGGACTCAGGAGTATGGGGGATATCTGCGAAATTAATCCTGTTTACAGACCGCATTTAGTACTGTATAGTAGCAATATGAAAAACGATAAATTGAGCCTTTCGAACAAAGATATTGTCCTGCAGACCGCAGCGGCTCTATTTCTGACCAAAGGGTATCTAATGACAAGCATGGACGAAATCGTTGCCCTCAGCAAAGTTTCCAAAACGAATATTTATTACCACTACAAAAGTAAGGAGGAGCTTCTGCTTGCGATTATCGACCAATTGGTCTCGCACTATGAACAACGAATAACCCGCGTCTTGGCGCAAGACATGTCCATTCCTGCCAAATTGGAGCGATTATTTCAAATCCTCACGGAGGATCATGAACAAGACGATTGTGTTGGAGGATGTCCATTTCTTACCCTTTATACTCAGACTTCCAATTCCTCTTTGGAAGCGAGAGCCAAAATAAGAACATTCTTCGATAAACAATTACAAGTTGTGGAGAAGCTGCTGGAAGAAGGAATTGCGAAAAAAGAACTGAGCCAGGATCTGCCCGTCCGGCAGACGGCAGCTTTGATCGTCACCTCGATCGAAGGAGCTTTATTCCTAACGAAGGTTTCCGACAACCCGATGTTAGTACAGAATCTGTTCCAATCGTTAACTTCGGTGCTTAAGTAATTTATTACTTAAGTCATTTTTTTAACCCAATTAGTACTGATTAGTACTATAACATTGATGGAGCAGAAAGGAAGATGATTGTTTTGAAAATATTTCTGACTGGCGGTACTGGTTATCTTGGTCGCCATATCCTTGCCGAGTTAATTGCTGGGCAGCACGACGTTTTTGTACTCGTACGCAGTGTTGACCGTTTCCATCATACGCTCCGCCGGTTGCGATTGCCTGAAACGCAGTACGCCAATACCGTAATCGGAGACTTGACACAATCGCGGTTAGGCCTTGCCCCAAACGATTATGAACAAGTGCTTGAATCGGATATCATCATTCATGCGGGCGGTCCCATGGACATTGAGTTAAGTCAGGCTGGAGCCGAGCGAGTATTCCTTCATCCTGCGGTTGAATTGGCTGCCATTGCGGAACAAATACATGCGAAAAAAGGATTGAAACAGTTCATTCATATTGTCGGCTACATGAGCCCATACAACGAGGAGAACGCTTTGAACAATCTGGATGCCGTTCTTGAGGGGGCCCCTCCGTATGAGAAGATGAAATTTCAAGCGGACTCCTATATACGAAAAGCCCTGCATCCGCTAGGCATTCCGCTGTCTACGGTTAATCCCAGTGTTGTCATCGGCCACTCGTTCTCGGGAGTCACGGAACAGATTGGCGGTCTTAGCATATTGGTGGATTCCGTCAGAAGGAAGCTTATGCCGCTCGTTCCGGGAGGCAAGGACTACTGGTTGCCAATGGTGCATATCGATCATGTCGCATCGTTTATTGCGGGCTTAGTTCAAACTAAGGAGGTTGCAAGCAATACGTATTACTTGTTGGATTCCAAGCGGGATAGTCCGCCGATCCGTTCATTGCTCGGGACGATTGCGGCGGAAATGGGGGTGTCGCCGCCTTTCGGCACGATTCCGCTTGCACTATTGAAGACGATTTTGGGGCTCGGCATAGGGAAGCTATTGGGAGTTCCCAAAGAATCGATGAATTTTCTCGTGAAATCGGATTTTCCGGTTAGCACGAAGCTTGAACTTGAGCGCAAATACGGGGAACAGACATCCGTTGTCCCTGCTACGTTGCCCTATGTCATTGCCGATCTCGATTATCAACTGAGTCACCCCTCAACCGAGACGTTCGAAGGGTTTATACAACGCAGAAGCTCCAAATTGATTTCGCTTGAAAAAGAGAATCCCGGCACACCGGTCATTTTCCTGCACGGTACATTCAGCGGGGCGGATAGCTTTGTTCCGGTTGCGAAACAATTGCATGATGTAAATACGTGGCTGGTTGACCTTCCCGGATTTGGACGTACACCGCGTCACCATAACCTCTCTCTGATGGACGGATACGTGGAGACCGTGATGGAAATGATTCAAGAACTTAACCGCCCCGTCATTTTGATTGGTCATTCGTTCGGCGGACTTATCGCTGCTAAGGTCATGGAAAAAATGGAGCATCGGATTCGGCAAGTTCTGCTCTTACAGCCCGTACTGCATCCCATTCATGGTAAATATAAGTATGCAGGGGCCACAAAGCCGATCTTGAAGCTTATGCCACGCTCCGCATTCAGAAAAACGCTGCTGAAAGCCAGTGACTTTATCGCGGAAAGCGAACAACTAGACGACTACGTGGACTACGTTTTGCGTGATCTACAGTCGCCGCGCATTCGTTCAACAAACGCAAGTGTCATGTCATCGCTGACCCAAGACCGGTCTATCCAGCTAAATCCTGAATCATGGAACGCAAATAAAGTACGAATCCTTTGGGGAGACCGGGATGTTGCCCATCATATACCGGAACGATTCAAGCACTTGAGCACAACCCGCATCCCTTACGGTCATCAATACCCCTTGGAAGCCCCTGATTTGGTTGCTGAGTGGATCCGCAAAAATTTGGAACCTTAGTGCCTGACACATGCCGTTTCCATGTTGCCTTTCGGCAAAAAAATTAGCCGGCCGTCAAAGTATTGCTCGTTTCTTATAATGTATGACCCGGCTTAAAACGTTTCTCTAGACCCACTCGGAATCCGTTTGCTATTCTTTTTAGGTATTCATTATTCGGATGTTTGAGCCAAGAGTGGGGGAACACAGTGAACGACTTGAGATACAGCAATTTGCAGCTTGGAGAAAAAGGTGCCGTCATCAGCATTATCGCCTATATTTGCTTATCGGCGTTAAAGCTGTGTATTGGATACGCGGCGGATTCGGAGGCTTTAAAAGCGGACGGCTTAAACAATGCCACGGATATTGTCGCTTCCATCGCGGTGCTGATCGGTTTGCGGGTGGCCCGGCGTCCCGCCGACAGCGACCATGCTTACGGGCATTGGAAGGCGGAGACCATCGCTTCCATGGTCGCTTCATTCATCATGATGGCGGTGGGGCTGCAGGTTTTATATGGGGCAATCTCGTCCATTTTTGCGGGAAAAAGCGAATCACCCGATCCGATAGCTGCGTGGACGGGCGTTTTCTGCGCGGCGGTCATGTACGTGGTTTACAGATACAACAAGAAACTGGCCCTTAAAATAAACAGCCAGGCGGTGATGGCGGCCGCCCGGGACAATATTTCCGATGCCTGGGTCAGCATAGGGACGGCGATAGGAATCATCGGGGCAGGGTTCGGCCTCCCCTGGCTTGATCCCGTAACCGCCGTTATCGTGGGCGCGCTGATCTGCAAAACCGCCTGGGACATTTTTAGCGAGACGACGCATCATCTGACGGACGGATTTGACGAAGCTTTAATCGAGTCCTACAAAGAGACGGTATCGAATGTCGAAGGGGTGCAGGAAGTCAAGGACTTGCGGGCGAGGCACTACGGCAACAACATCGTTGTCGATACGGTGATCCTGGTTGACTCCGAGCTTGATATTCACCAAGCCCACGATATTTCAACCCATGTGGAAGAACATTTATGCCGGACCTATGATGTTTATGCGGTACACGTTCATGTGGAGCCTTTGTTTGCCGCTCCGTAAAGCGGATGGCGCCGGAACGGACCAAGGACACCCTTCGGGGTGTCCTTAATTTATTTTAGTCGTTTAAAAAGAGGCGCATCTTCATAAAAATATATAAGTTCCATTTGTTAAAGGAGAGAGATTCCATGAACAAAGCACAATTTTTAACCCCTGTTGTCACCGCTTTTGATGCTGAAGATCACTTGGATCGGCAGGCCAACCAAAATATTTATGATTTTCTAATTGACGGCGGAGTAGACGGTTTGGTCGTGATGGGCAGTACCGGCGAGTTTTTCGCCATGCAGGACGCCCAAAAGAAAGAATTAATCGACCTTGCGGTGGGCCACGTGAATCATCGGAAGAAAGTGTATATCGGGACCGCATGTATGACCGTTGAGGATACGATTCAACTCTCCAACTACGCCTTGGATGCCGGCGCGAACGGGGTCATGATTGTCAGTCCGTATTATTTTGCGCTTTCGGACGAAAGCATCGAATATTATTACGATCAAGTCGCAGAGGCGGTGAAGGGCGATATTTATTTGTACAATTTCCCCGCCAGAACGGTCCATGACTTGTCTCCGGAAGTAACGCTTTATCTTTTGAGAAAACATAAAAACATTAAAGGTTATAAAGATACGGTCACGGAAATGGCGCATACGCGAAAATTAATTCAAACGGTACAGAATGAGTTCCCTGACTTTATGATTTATTCCGGATTTGAAGAGAACTTTGCCCACAATGTGCTTAGCGGCGGAAATGGATGCATCGGAGGGCTGTCCAACTTATATCCGGAAGTATTCGCCGAGTGGGTGAATGCCGTCAACGCAAATGACCTTCACAAAATCGCTGCGATTCAGAAAATTGTTGATAAGATGATGGAGCTTTACGATATCGGCACCCCATTTATCCCCATTATGAAAAAAGCGATGATGCTTAGAGGTGTCCAATTACAGGGGTTTTGCCATAAACCGTTAGTCCAGCCCGATCCCAAACAAACGGATTCCATTCAAGCTCTTTTAAAAGAAATCGATGCATTGATTGCTTCCTCCATTGAATAATTCATCGCCTCCGATGGAATGCTATGGCACAAAATGCTATCGCTTCATGCGGGAGGTTATATGAAACGTGAAACCATTAAGAATGTTGGCTGCTTGTCTGCTTGTAGTGACCCTGTGCCAAGGATGTGCACAGAACCAGGAAAAAGGCAACAACCGTCCAGAGGCTAAAACCCAAAAGATATCACAGGCACGTTTAACGCAACAGAATCAACAGCCTAACCGCACGCCTGAACTCCAAGGCGGCCCGGAGGGCCGTGTCCGTATGCCTCACCCGATGTCGCTTGCCGATCTGCACGCTAAGTATCCCACCTACTACGTGCTGAACGGGCCCCGGAGTAAACGGCAGGTTGCACTTACGTTCGATGATGCGCCGGACGCCGTGTTTACGCCGCAAGTGCTGGATGCGCTAAAGCAGGCTGGGGTAAAGGCCACCTTTTTTGTCATCGGCAACCGGGTCGAGGCCCATCCCGACATCATGGCCAGGATCGTTAGAGAAGGGCACGAGGTCGGAAACCATTCATACAGTCATCCGAACTTGCCGAAGCTTACCGATCCCAAGTTCCGGAGCGAGGTAACCCGGACGGACGAGATCATCCGCAATTACACCGGTTCCGTGCCTGCCCTATTTCGGCCGCCCTACGGCAATACGGATGAGAATCAGATTCTCTGGCTTGCGAGCAAAGATAAAAGGATTGTCGGATGGAACGTCGATTCACTGGACTGGAAAGGGCTTAACGGGGATCAGGTGTGCATCAATGTGCTCGGCCATATCCTACCGGGCTCGATTATTCTGCAGCATGCTGCCGGTGGACAAGGCGAGGATTTGGGCGGTACGATCGCTGCGATCCCCCGGATCGTAAAATCTCTAAGAAATGACGGCGTCGAGTTTGTTCCGGTTGGCGTCCTGCTGGACCTGAAGAAGGATACGGAAGAAAATATCCGGGCCGGGTCAAATCAGTAACACGGCCTCGCCAAAGCCAAAAGCCAAAGCCCCCTCTCACAAGGGGGCTTTAAGTTTTTTAAGTTAAAGCGGCCTTTAAATCGTTGTCATAATACAGTCCCAGATGATAAGCTCGCATCAGGAGATTTTCGAAAATTTCCGGCCTTGAATCCATGGTGTCATACAGGATCTCAACCTTGCTGTTAGAGATTCCGCAGTATTCGGCAATGGCGGTGTTTAGAAGGTGGGAGAGCATTTTATCGTACTGTCTCTTCTCAAAGTCTTCTTGCGGAGCTCCTCCCAGACCGAGCCATAACACTCGTTGATGATGCAATTTATTGGAGCCGTACGCAAAACCATTGTTCCAAACCCGGTCGATATATCCTTTCAGCATAGCCGGCAAATTGTACCACCATATCGGGAAAATAAAGGCGAGCGCATCGTGATTGTTCATTCGTTCCATCTCAGCCTGCACTTCTGGTGAATAGATCTTGCGATCGGATGACCAATCGGGTTCGTCCGCTTCCCACATGACGGGATTAAAGCCGCTGCGGTGCAGATCCAGCATCTCTGTTTCATGCCCCGCATCAGTGAGCCCCTGTATGAATCTGTCTGCGACAGCAAAGGTTAAGGAATTCACCCTGGGGTGCGATACAACGGTCAAAATTTTCATAAACGCCACCTTCCATGTTTGAAATTTTACTTCGAAATAAGCTACGATGAAATTATCTAACAGGCAGTAAAAAATAGGAAGTACTTACTTTAATGTGATATAATCACTCGGAAGTGATATAGTCACTTAAAAGTAACTGTTCATCCTGATGGGCGAGAGGATGGTTATCCCATGGAAAAGCAGACAACAAGGACTTATAACATCCCTGCGGAAGCGACGCTGGAGGTCATAGGCGGGAAGTGGAAGTTATTGATTTTATGCCATTTGAACTGCGGACCCGGCCCCATGAGAACGAGCGAATTAAAAAAGGCGATTCCCGAGATTACGCAAAAAATGTTAATTCAGCAGCTTCGGGAGCTGGAGGAAGACGGCATCATCACGAGAACGGTATATAATCAGGTGCCGCCGAAGGTGGTCTATGAAATGAGTGAACTTGGATTGTCGTTGACATCCATATTGGACCAATTGGACGAGTGGGGCGAGCAATATATTCATCAACGGGAATGGAAGCCCTCCTGCTCCGGATGAGGGTAAAATTTCGTGCCCAAGTAAAGGGCCCCTCGCAAAAGGGGCCTTTGAGCTTATTAAAAAGGAATTCGTCTAGGTAGTGAACAAAATCGACGTCACCGCCGATACGCAGATTGCAATTCCCGTCATTCTGGATTTAGTGGAGCGTACGGTCATCTGGACGGATTTATCGTTAACAAGACATCCTTATTACTACAGACAATGTCGAGGGAAATCAAAAAGGAATGGTCTTAATGGGCAAAGCCATGACCGCCTTACGAAAGCCGGCCCTGCGTGACTTATTTACGCTCCATGCCGAGGCTCGCGGAGAACTGGTGAATGATCCGCAGAAAGCCGATACGATTTTTTCAGTGGACAAAGGGGTTACCCCATTCGATATCGAAGAAATTATGGCTGAATATTTGGTTTGAGTTTAGGTAAATGTGAATCTTGTGGTTATAGGAGAGCGGCTTAGTGCTGCTCTTTTCGATACGGCCTAAACCAGTCGAGAAAGCGAACTACCTGGTATGATGCGGGAGGGTTATTGTATATGCCTATGCTTCAATAGCACTGATATATAAAAAGCTTCTTTTTCTACAATTAGCTCTGTATGGACCACACTATAATTATTCCCTTCCATTGTTATTCCGTTTACTAATTTTGTAAGACGAAGAAACTCTCCAATTTCGCTAACATAGATATCCGTAGTTGAGTTGTCGGGGAAAATACATTGTACTTTAATGGGACTCATTCCTTTCGTAATGCTCCATGGGCGTCCTTTCGTGGACTTTGAGTTTAATTTAAAAAAAGGAGGACAATCTAATTATATCAACAATAATCCCTTTGGGATGTATTTATGTAAAATAAATTCTATAGTATCTTGGAGTGATCAAATGGCTGGTCTATGGTTTGCATAGGGTGATTGCTGTGAGTGATTTGATGAAGATGGTGGGAGAAGGCATTCGGCACTTCCGAAAGCTACGTGGACTAAGCCAGGAGGAACTTGCAAATAAAGCTGAGATACATGAAACTTACATTGGTAAACTGGAGCGTGCCGAAAAAGTATGTTCCGTCGTGGTACTGGCTAAAATTACGAAGGCGCTCAACCTTTCGATGGTGGAGTTCTTTAATTATGTCCAGCCTGTAAGTGGGGAGAAGAGTGAGTCTACACTTGCAGAAATTGTAGACAGGCTCCGAGGCAAAAGTGAAAATGAGCAAAAGAGGGTATTGAAAGTCATTGACGTTATGCTGGACGATCCGTTGAATTGAGAAGAATCGAAAATATACGGTCTTAATAGCGAAAGGAGCTGCCTGCGGCAAGCTCCTTTCGCATTAACTAAACCCCTTTTAAAATCTCTTCCGTTGTGCGAATCCGCCCAATCCTCGGGAAAATAACATCCCGTACATGCTCATGCTCGGACTTAGTAAATCCGGTCATGGCGTCGATCGCGAAAATGATATGATAGCCGTGTTGAAAAGCTTCTCTGGCGGTTGTGTCTACACCGATCCCTGAGGCTATACCGCATAATACGATCGTATTCATATTCCGGCGGCGCAGCTGCAGATCAAGGTCTGTTCCGTGGAAAGCTCCCCATTGCTTTTTGGAGACGATATGGTCGGTTTCGGTCACGCCGAGCTCAGGAACAAATTCATCCCAGCCCTCTTCCAGGTTCAGTTTAGGAGGTGCGGTATCGAGTTTAGGACTAGGCATATCTTTGAAGTCTTTACTGGATACATGCACGAGTGTCACAAAAGCCCCTTTATTGCGAAATTGATTGGCCAGCTTGGCTGAATTGGCAATCACCATTTCGAAAGTGTCAGAAGTGTCGGTGCTGGCAGCGTTTGCGCTTCTGACGGTACTTTCGCTTCGTAGCGTTCTTCATCCAAATCAAACGCTTTGGCTACCCGATCGACTTCAAAGCCTGCCATTGGGTTCGTATCATACCCATGCGCACGAGCTACCAGCATGAATTGCATGGCAAAAAGGTTGCTATCGATTTTTGCAACTTCAACTTTCGTTTCTTGAGGGAGAGCCGGGTACATCGATAGAATGGTTTTAAGTTGGTTGTCCCGTACTTCAGCCGGCATCTTTCCTTGTTCCACTGCCGTATTGTAGATTTCTTCAGCATTTAAATAGCATTGGGTATCACCGAAAATTAACAACATGGCCGATGAAGTGTCGTTTTGTAACGTATTGAACCGCACAAGAGGTCTTAGCTTTTCTTTTCCCTCCGGAGTGTCGACCACGACTACGCGCCAAGGCTGCATATTGGCAGAGGACGGAGCCAAGCTGGCTTCCGAAATCATTTCGTTCATCTCTTCTTTCGATATTTTAAAGTTCTCATCATAATTACGAACGGAACGTCGTCCCTTGACGATACTGGCGAAATCGTTAGTTTGGATATGGTTGAACATAGAATCTCTCCTTTGGATAACCTTATTTTTTGACATGGCGTACGTCATTCGTTATCCTATTCGCATTATGAACTATAAACTTAGGTTTATAGCAATAGAGGATGAGAGGTCCCATGATGAAAATAAATGACGTTTCAAAATTAACGGGTCTGCCGATATCCACCTTGAGATTCTACGAACGCAAAAACCTCATTCCGGACGTATTTGTTCAAAGAGATGCGAATAATTATCGTATTTACACTAAAGAGATTGTTGAATATCTAAATGATGTGAAGACACTTTTATCCGTGGAGTTTTCTATAGAAGAGTTAAGTTTACTGGTTAATCAAGAACTCCATTTATCCTACGAGGAAAAGAAGAAAATGGTGGAGCAGAAGATCAAAGAAATTGAAGGTATTCAGAAGCAGCTGAGAAAGTCGAAAAAATTCCTGAAGGCTATCTTGGAAGGGAAAGCGAATTTCCAAACCATGTGTTAAGGACAGATTGCTGGCTAATGTAAATGAATTAAGTGAGCCGCTTCCGGTTTTACGAAGTGCGAGCAAGAGCAGAGAATGTTCGGCTTGAAGCTGATTCTGTTGGGGATTGAGCAGGTGATAAAGGAGGAGAACCGTAACATACATCACTGAAAAATAGGTAACTGATTAAGTAAAATAAGAAGCGTAACCAGTTGCTTATTTGCAAGGAGGTTTAGAGCTATGAATCAAGAGGAGAAGCAAGCATTCATTTTTGCTACTATGCTGACACTAGCGAATCGGATGCAAATTGTAGGGGATAAATTAGATAAAAACATCACCTTAAAGCAATGGCTCCTTATCGCCATCATTTTAAAGAATGGAAACCCATCTCCCACACTAGGTGAAGTTGCGGGCATCTTCGGTTGTTCCAGACAAAACATAAAGAAACTTGCCATTATTCTTGAGAAGCAGGGGTTTGTCACCCTTAAGAGAGATGAAAAGGATGCGAGAGTGGTTCGGTTTCAGTTGACATCCAAGTGTGACGCTTATTTTAAGGAACGAGAAGATCTTGAAAATGAGTTTATACAAGATTTATTTCATCATTTTGACGAGAAGTTAACGAACGGTTTATTTTACGGCATTCAACAGTTAGCGGACAATCTGGGACGAATAGAGGAGAATTACCGATTAAAGGGGAGCTAAAGGATATGAGAATAAGGAGAGGAGTACGAAAACCCATGTTGATCGGATTGTCCTTACTGGCTTTAATAGTTGTTGCCGTCGTCGTTTATTTTATTATTCCGTATTCGCCCCTGAAGGCGAAATTTAATCGAGATGTCAAGGAGCGCATAGAGCGTTCGAGCCAAGTGACAGGGGTGCTTACATATGAAGAAGTCGAATATTTACCCCTTCCTGTAAAGAGATATTTAGAGACCTGTGGTTATATGGGCAAACCGAAGAGTTCACACATGAAAATCAGTTTTAAAGATGCGGATTTTAAGCTATCGCGGGAAAAGCAAATGATCAAAATTGATTACTCGCAGGTTAATTTTGTGCAGAAACCAGATCGAGTTGCATTCATCGATACACGGATGTACGGAATTCCATTTCAAGGATATGACTCTCTTCTGGACGGTGCAGGAGGCATGAAAGGTGTTCTGGCCAAAGGGATTACCTTGTTCAACGAAACGGGAGGGGATATGGATCAGGCGTGCTTGGTGACCTTTTTATCCGAATCGTTATTGATTCCTGATGCTGCTTTGCAAAACTACATTACCTGGAAAGAGGTGGACAATACACACGTAAAAGCAATCATTACTTATGATGGCATAGAAGCTAGCGGTTTATTTACTTTCAGCGAAACCGGGGAATTACTCTCGTTTTCAACGGATGATCGGACTTATACTTCGATGAATGGCGATCGACAGCAAGTGAAGTGGACGGCATTATTTAGCGACTACCAAACTAAGGATGGCCGTAAGCAACCCTCTCGTTTACAGGCGATTTGGCATGTTCCAGAAGGCGACATGATGTACTTTGATGGTCGTGATTTTCGAATCGACAGATTATTGTAATAAATATATAGTATATATAAAAAAGTAACCAATGAGCTGCCGAGGTGGCTCATTAGTTACTTTATGCAGAATATAGCTGCCCGTTCCGAAAGGGAGCCTTTAAAGTCCCTTAAGAGGCGATACGGGGGAACCGCACCCTAGTGTGCAGGCGAAGGCAGGCCGTTATATTTTTCAAAAAGGCACCCCAACCTTATAATTGTTATATATATTCTATAGCGGCACCGACTAGGAGGACGGCATGCAATTTCAGCCAATCTATTATAATGGCAAATTGTTTCTACCGAAGATCGAATTAAATATAACATCGAACCAATCGATGGGCATTATCACGGACTTGAAGCGAAAGCAGCTTATCATGAATCAATTAACGGATCATTCCCAATATTATTTATATCGAGCCGGGCAAAGCGAGTATATGCGTTTAACAGTGGAAGAGCTGATCACTTTTTTAATCAAAGTAACGGAGCGGAATGAGCGTGTCGCTTTGTTAATGGATTATTTTGCTTTAAAAGAAGAACGAAAGGTAAAAATCAAGGATCTAAGCTCATCGAAAAGGATGTATGTGACCTTGCTGCGTGCCTTTTTTGCGTATCAGCCTACCCTTGTATTGGAGGAGCCCTATTTTTACTTGGAAGAAGAAGATCGCCGTCAATTTAAACGGATTTTAGATGATCTTTCGAAAGAAAAGCAGATTTTAATTTTAACTTCGAACTTAGAGGATGCCATGATTTCCTGTGATGCCATTTATCGATTGAACGAATTCGGACTTCATCCATTGGATATTCGGGACTCGGAAGAGGATAAGCAGGAAGTGCAGGAACAAGATCGGGCCAATATCACCTTGCAGAAGATTTATACGAAAAGAAATGACAAAGTGATTTTATTTGATCCGCCTGAAGTCGATTACATAGAAAGTATGGATGGTTCGATCCTTGTTCATGTGGGTGGAGAAAATTATGTCTGTGCTTTGACGCTCACCGAGCTCGAGCAGAGGTTGTTGAATTTTGGATTTTTCAGGTGTCATCGATCCTACATCGTTAATCTGCAAAAAGTAAGAGAGATTATTACATGGACGAAGAATAGCTACAGCTTGCGGTTAAATACAGGTAAAGATGCCGTGGTTCCGTTATCCCGATCAAAATTGCATGAATTAAAAGCACTTCTTAAGATTTAAAATGTTTGCGAAGCAAACATAACTTCGTAAGCGTATGCTATTTCCGGGGCAATATCGAACAGGTCAAGCATTCCATGGTACCATTCAGGCGATAACAGCTGCATTTCGGCGGGTTTTGATGGCTGGAAGCAGGCAATCTTTATATGCTTAAGGCATCAACTCTAAGGAAGTGGTGTTCATGGATGTGATCCAAGTAGAACATATTCGAAAGAGATTTGGGAATAAGGATGCGTTATCAGACGTGTCCTTTTCCATTCCGACAGGAGAAATTTTTGGTTTCCTGGGTCCGAGTGGTTCGGGAAAAACGACATTAATCAAGATTTTAACGGCACAATTAAATCCGACAAGCGGACAGGCCAGGGTGTTTAACCAGCCGGCAGAGATGATGCAGCATTCAACACAGAAGATGCGCTTTGGCATTTTGACGGATAACAGCGGTCTATATGAGAGATTATCGATTGAGGAAAATCTGGACCTGTACCGTAAGTTATATGATCTTCCTAAATCTTCGATCGATAAGGTACTGCAGTTTGTAAACCTAAGCGGAGAACGCAAAAAGAAAGTCAACCGCTTATCGAAAGGGATGCGTCAGCGTGTCATGTTGGCATGCGCGATTATCCATGAGCCGGAATTATTATTTTTGGATGAACCTACTTCGGCTTTGGATCCAGTAAACTCAGCACATATTTATAAGGGCTTGCGCTGTTTAAATGAGAAAGGGACAACGATTTTTTTAACTACGCATGATATGGCTGAGGCGGAATTGATATGTAACCGTGTAGCGATTTTGTATCAAGGACAAATCCAAACCATCGGCTCACCTAAGGAACTTAAAAAACAGCATCGGGAAAACGTAGTTTGTGTTGACTTAATCAATGGGGAAGCCCACGAGCTCCCGATCGATGAGGGAACGGCCGATCAAATCGCGGATTGGATGAGACGGGGGCTAATTGACCGGATAGAAACGAAAGAGCCAAGTCTGGGTGATATCTTTATTAAAATGACAGGAAGTGAGTTACTATGAGTATCTCATTAAAACGTGCCGGGGCGATATTTGTGAAGGATTACAAAGAGTTTTCACGCAATTATGCGGTCTCTATTATGCTAGTTTTTCCAATTATCTTCGCATTTCTCTTCCGAGGTGTAGGCCCGTTACTGCCCGGAGCTATCGGTTTTGTTCTAAATTTTTCGTTTGTGTTACTAACGAGTTTTGCACAAGCATGCTTGATTGCGGAAGAAAAGGAGCGTAACACCTTACGATCATTAATGATGACTCCAGCCACAACCATAGATGTTCTAATAGGTAAAAGTGCTTTAGTCTTTGTCATGTCTGCTGTTGTACTGGCTATTGCTACGTATATAATGGGCTATAAACCAGTGAGTATAGGGGCGTTTGTGACAGCAATTATTTTTTCAATAATTTTATACACCGCTGCAGGTACGATATGCGGTTTATTCTCCAAGACGTTACTTGATGCGTCTCTATCTATAATTGCTTTATCGATAGTATTCACCGGGGTACCCTATGGAGGAATGTTACTGGCAGGTGATTATCCAATTTTCAAAGTTATGGAGTATGCGCCAAACATTCAACTTGTGCGTTTGCTGGATATACCCCATGTAGGCTTTACGATGAGAGATTTATTAAAACCCCTTGTCATTATTCTGGCCTGGACGGTTGTAATGACGATTGTGTCTATTGTTTTGTATCAACGACGGTTAAAGGACGAGTAGGAAGAAGGGGGCAAATTCCGATGAATTTAGCCGTCAAGTTGATGCGGGAATGGAAAGACCGCGATAACCGGCTTAAGCTGAGAGGCTATCGGGACAAAGTGGAGCTCGTCAGGAAGCGGAATTTGGAAGCATGGGATGAAAAGCAGTTGCAGGCGGAATCTCTCCGGCTGAAAAAGGAAGCAAAAGCGGGTGCGCCTTTGGACGAGCTGCTTATCGATGCCTATGCGCTAGTTTGCGAGGCAGCAAAGAGAAAGCTCGGATTACAGCCTTACGATGTCCAGATCATGGCTGCTATCGCTCTGCATGAGAGATTTTTGATCGAGCAGCATACCGGTGAAGGAAAAACGCTCTCTGCGGTTATGCCTGCTTATCTAAATGCGCTGACCGGCGAAGGCGTGCATGTGCTGACTTTTAACGATTATTTGGCAAATCGGGATGCGGAGTGGATGGGCCCGATCTATCGTTTCCTTGGGTTAACGGTAAAATCGGTTCAAGCGGGCATGAGCTTGTCCGCGAAACGGGAAGCGTACGCCGCGGATATCACCTATGTTACGGCCAAAGAGGCGGGATTCGATTATTTGCGCGACACGATCGCATTGGACGAAGCCGATACCGTACATCGTACTTTCCATTACGTCATCGTCGACGAAGCGGATTCGCTGCTTCTCGACGAAGCGCGGGTACCGCTGGTCATTGCCGGCGAGCCGGGCTCTTCCAAGAGCGACGGCATTCGTTTTGCAGAAGTGGCCAGGCAGCTTAAGCAAGATGTGCATTACGACTTCGACGAGTTCCAGCGGAATGTTTATTTGAATGAAGTGGGCGCTGCGAAAGCGGAAGAGCTACTGGGATGCGGCAATTTGTACGATAACGATAATAGTCATTTGTTAATGTCGTTAAATTGCGCGCTGCATGCGGAATTGTTATTGAAAAAAGACGTCGATTACATCGTCCGGGACGGTCAAATCGAGCTGATTGACGAATATACCGGCCGGGTGGCGGAGAACAGGCATTTGCCGGAGGGGCTGCAAGCCGCGCTTGCGGCCAAAGAAGGGCTGCAACTGAAGGCCGGAGGGAAAATTCTCGGTACGATCACCCTTCAACACTTCCTTAGCCTATATCCGAAGATTTGCGGAATGACGGCGACCGCGCAAGCTTCCGCAATGGAATTCGAAGCTATTTATGCACTGCAGGTCGTGCAAATCCCGCCGAACCGGCCAAACATACGGATCGACCATCCGCACCGGATTTATACCCATAAAGAAGCCAAATTTAAGGCGCTTGTACAAGAAATCTTGTCCGTCCATAGGGCGGGACGCCCAATTCTCATTGGTACGTCAAGCGTCGAGGAGTCTGACATGCTGGCGGAGGCGCTAGCGGCACGCGGCATACCTTGCCAGGTTCTGAATGCGAAAAACGACGCAAAAGAAGCCGAGCTCATCGCCAAAGCGGGAGAAATCGGCGCCGTAACGGTGTCTACGAATATGGCGGGACGCGGCGTCGACATTCGGCTCGGCGGCGGAAACCCTACGCAAGCGGAAGTTGTCGCCAAGCTGGGCGGGTTGTACGTGATTGGTACGCATATGCACCAAAGCGTGCGGATCGACAACCAGCTGCGCGGGCGGTCCGGCCGCCAAGGTGACCCGGGAGCTTCCGTATTTTTCGTAAGCTTGGAGGACGAGTTGTTGCTTCAGTTCGGCATCGATAAAGCGATTCGCGCTCCTAGGCAGGATGAGGCCCTCGAAGAGCCGGTGCTCCGCAGAAAAATCGAGCATATTCAGCGCGTTATTATGGGCCAAAACTTCGATATCCAACAGGAGCTGAACTGTTATTCGGATATGGTGGAGGAACAGAGGCGCATGTTATACGAGGAGCGGCTCGGCATTTTGAAGGGCGAGACGCCGATGAGTCCTTCGGAGCGGCGGGTACGGCTTTATTATATCGACAAGTTCTGGGCTGACCATCTGGCATACGTTTCTTACATTCGCGAAGGCATCCATTTGACGAGCCTTGTTAACCGCAATCCGATCGACGAATTTCATACGCAAATCATCCAAGCCTACGAGCAAATTCCGGCTAAAATAAATAGAGAGACGGCGAATATGCTCGCAAAGCTCGGAGGTTCAAATGATCCGGCGATATGGGAAAAGTTCGGGCTGAAGAACCCTACTTCCACTCGGACTTATATCATCAACGATCAATACAAGGAGTACTTGCAGAATCCCAGTTCATGGAGCCCAGGGACGATAATCGCTTATTGGATGCGTAAGATTTTGAGACCGGTATTCGGGTGGTCAAAATTTTAAGCGGAACGAATACGACCAAAAGGTCGAGTACGGGTATAAATGTAACCCCTAACTCGACCTTTTTCGATTCTAATGGCCGCCTCACTGGTAGTAAAAACCTATTTATGGGAAAACCTCTTTTGTACACAAATCATCGGCTAGTGAAGTACGCCTCCCTGTCGATATCCGGAAGAAGCCGATTCTGGAAATAACATTAGCATGATGGCAAGTGAAGACTTGAGAAAACGGAAAAATAGTCTATTGAAAATCCCGGGTGACAACATAAAGGAAAAAAAGAGCGCTATTTCAGCCGATGTCCCCCATGGTGCCTAATCTAATTGTCTACCGCTTCGTCGGGCCTCTGAGACAATCCGCTTCCGCTGCAAATGGAGTCGCGGCTATCCTTGCCAATCGCGGGCCGCTGCTCTTTGACTTGCTTCAATGCGGCGACGATCAAAAAGCTGATGATGACGAGGAGAAGCCAGGAACTGATCTTGCCGACATGGACAAGATGCCAGGCGTCGGATTGATCCGGGTATTTCCACGCGCTAAAGAAGGTGGCGACATTCTCCGCAATCCAAATAAAGAAGCCGATCAGCACGAAGGAGAGAGTTAGCGGCATCCGGTAGCGGTGGCGCCCAACCTCATAGGTCACCCAGGTTCGCCAAAATACGATCAGCACCAACGCCGACATCCACCAGCGAACGTCGATCCAATAATGGTGGGTGAAGAAATTCAGATAGATGGAAGCGGCGAGCGGGATGACCAGCCAGAGCGGCGGAAAGCGAACCAGATCAACCTTCAGACGCCGCCAGGCCTGACACAGGTAGCTGGCCACGCTGGCATACATGAATCCGCTGTAGAGGGGGACCCCGTTCACCTTCGTCCAGCCTTCTTCCGGGTAAGACCAGGACCCCATGTGAACCTTGAACATTTCCAGAGCCAAACCGATCAGGTGGAAGACGGTGATCACCTTCAGTTCGTCGCGGGTTTCAAGTCCGGAACGCAGCATCCATACTTGCATGGTTAAGCAGATGATCAGCAGCCAATCGTACCGGTGCAGCCAGGGAAGGGGAATGAACTGCGTCAGAGCCAGCGAAGCAAAGATGACCACGGGAAATACGCAGGACAAAGCTTGCTGCCAGCCGAAGCGGACCAACTGCTGCAGGGCATGCCATAAGCGGTTTTTCATAAGTGTCTCCCCCATCTATCCATTTGATTCTTTAGTCTCTTCATCGTTTCTATATTCCAAAATATCTCCAGGCTGACAATCCAAAGCCTTGCAAATCGCCTCTAACGTGGAAAATCGAATCGCTTTGGCTTTCCCATTTTTCAATACGGAAAGATTTGCCATCGTGATGCCGACCTTTTCCGAAAGTTCCGTGACGCTCATTTTCCTTTTCGCCAGCATCACGTCAATATTGATGATCACGGCCACGTTATTCACCTCAGATCGTTAAATCGTTTTCCGATTTTATGTCGATGGCATTTCTTAATAGCTTTTGAAGCACAGCCGCAAAGACGGCAATCACGATGGACGCAAAAACAATGACCAATCCGAGCGCGGCGAGCCCCGGGGCGTCGTCTTTCTCCGCGATGATATAAAGAATCGGCAGAATTGCCGCATACAAGATGCTGATGGAGATTGCACAATTTCTAATATTTTTTAAAGCCTTCACCGACGATTCCGAGAAAGCGATGTTCTTGTCGATATAACTTAAAAGCTTCAACGTCTGATACAGCGCAAAGAAAAACGGGATCGCCGCTCCATACACACCAATTAGAATAGGCAAGTAAACCATCGCGGGGTAATATTCAATCAATTCCTTGGCGATCCCGGGCACCCCAACCAGGCACGAAGCCAATACCACAATGCCCATCAGGAAAACAACAGCTTTTAAAAACAGCGTTGAACCTTGTTCGCGTTTCATAAAAAGCACCTCACATAGTTAATGTCGACTTAAATTTAACATGTAATTTATCGTTTTACAATAAATTTTTATCAACTTATATGATATACATATCGTTTGGCGCTATATTGTCTTGGTGGCTATAGCTCTAAAGGGGATGCGATTAGTTGATATTTAATCAAAGTTTAATAACAAGACGCGATTATAGGCACCCCAAGGGTTTGCTCTCCCTGTGGTAAGTGTTGGTTAAAATAAATATGTTATGGTTTTCGTGGGGCCCCAATCCCACTAATCAAGGAGGACATTATGAAAATCCATAACGAATTCAAGATAAGCCGGATCGGCAAAAAAATGCAGGGAGTCGGACTCTGCCTTTCAATCGTCTTTTCCGGGAGCGTGGCGTTAACGAGCCAGCCTGCCCAAGCTGCGGCGGCTTCGTCCAACACATCCATTGCAGATAATATTGCCGCCACAGGCGAACAATTTATGGGCGTTCCTTATCGCTTCGGAGCCAAATCGGGAAGAACCGATGCGTTTGATTGCTCCTCTTTTGTTCAATATGTGTACAAGCAAAACGGCATCAACCTTCCGCGTTCGTCGAGACAACAGGCGAAGGTAGGTACCCCGGTGTCCAAAGATCAACTGCAACCAGGCGATTTGGTCTTCTCGGATACGAATCGGGACGGCGTCATTAATCACGTAAGTATTTACATCGGGAACGGCCAATTGCTGCACACGTATCGGGTTGGCATCGGTGTTACGATTTCCAAATTCGCGGGCAGCGCCTGGGATCGGACGTTTGTGACGGCTCGCCGCGTTCTTCCTAACAACGGATAAGCTCCTGCAGCATCCTGCACCGGGAATGCCCAGACAAATGTCCGCTTCTTCTCTTTTTTGACAATCGTTCTACTGCCCAATTCGTTTTGCTTGACAAGATGAAGGACTTTATGCAATGTTACTGATGTCGAGCAGGCAAAAAGAACGCGAAAAGCGAGAAAAGGTGAACCCTCTGAAAGCGAACCGGATGGAAGCATTTAGCGATGGCGTACTGGCGATTATCATTACAATCATGGTGCTGGAATTCAAAGTGCCTGAAGGCCACGATTGGTATGCGCTAATCGGACTTGGCCCGAAACTTCTTAGTTATATCTTCAGTTTCGTCTATGTCGGCATCTACTGGAACAATCATCATCATCTGCTGCACATGGTTAGAACGATGAATGGGCGGTTGATGTGGCTCAATTTGCTGCTTCTCTTCTGGTTATCTCTTGTGCCGTTCACGACAGCTTGGATGGGAGAAAGCCATTTCGCGGCTACTCCAACGGCGTTGTACGGGATTATTCTGCTGTTAGCGGCGTTCTCATACCGGCTGCTTCAGCGTGCGATTATTAACCAGCACTCCGGTGATTCCTCCTTCGTCTTAGCGATGGGAAGAGACTGGAAGGTGAAGTTATCTCCTTTGCTCTACTTGGCCGCAGTTTTGACTGCGTATGTGAGTACTTGGATATCCGGCTTCTTTTTCGTGCTCGTTGCCGTTATCTGGTTCTTGCCGGATAAGCGAATCGAACATGCCCTGAGAAGCCGCTAAGAAAAGCTCTTCGATTCTCGCGTACAGGCGGACTCGAAGAGCTTTTTTGGCTATAAGAAATCTTCCAAGATCGCTCTTAGCCCGTCCGGATCCTTCATCATCGGCAGATGCCCGGTTTCCAGGCTGCGAACCGATTGCGGGGAAAGGTTTGAGATCATTTGATCTTGCAAGGACAGACCGAGTTCTTTATCCTGGGTTAGCTTCACATATAGTTTTGGTACATCCGGAACGGACACGTGGATTCGATCGGTATATACGCGTACGGCCTCGGGGGTAAATCCTCGGGCGATTTTCGCGGCTTGATCCGGTGAGAGATCGCTGCATAACCCCGCCCGGATGGCGGACTCCGGAGGTTTCGTACCTATGGTTCGGAGGATCGCCGACATGATTATTTTTTGGGGAAATGGCATTACGGACAAAAATGAACCGCCATTCTTGGGAATTACCGCCCCAACTGCGATAAAGCCCGCCAAACGATCGCTCAGTTCGGAAGCAAGCTTGAGCGCAAGAACTCCCCCAAGTGAATGCGCCACGATCACGAATTTGCGAACCCCCCATTCATCCACTTGTTTTTTCATATGCGTCACATAATCTTCCAAGGAAAGCCGGCGCCTGGATTCAACCGGACTATTCCTTAGAGGGTACTCAACAAGTAAACAAGGATGTTCCATTCCCTCCACAACTCTACTCCAAATTTGGCTGTCCAAGCCTGCTCCAGAGACGAATACCAAGCCGGTCTTTTCTTGCGGATTCTTGTGCATTTTAATTATGCTCCCCTCTTAAGGTTGTCAGTTCGGATAACTTATGGGATGATAATATCATTTAAACAAGACAATTTATGTCTTATTTGCGGAAATGAGGGAGAGCCATTGCAAAAGTCACAGCGTCTCATCCAATTGATTATGCGGATCAACGCCAAACGATCCTTTACCGTCAGGGAGCTGGCCGATGAATTCGGGCTGTCCACGCGGACGATAACGAGGGATCTGCAGGAACTCAGCGAACTCGGCATTCCCATTTATTCCGTTCAAGGAAGGGGAGGAGGGTACAAGCTTCTTCAAGAAAGGCTTTTGCCGCCCATCAGCTTTACCGAAGGTGAAGCGCTCGCCATGTTTTTTGCGTGTCAGACGATGGATTATTTCGGTTCCTTGCCTTTTGGCGAGGGGGCCGATTCTGCGCTTCATAAGTTTTATCATTACTTGCCCGCCGATATTAAAGAGCAGATCGACCGGCTCAAGAACCGGATCATGTTCTGGAGTCCCTATCGCCCGATGTCTGCGGAGATTCTTCAAACCCTGCTGCAAGCCATTATGATTCGCAGTGTAGTTACCGTAAAATACAAATCCAGCGGCGGAGTGTCGGAGCGGAATATTCAGCCCATCGGCCTCTATGCCAGTTCCGGCTATTGGTATTGTCCCGCGTACTGCTTCCATAGAGAAGACATCAGGCAGTTCAGGGCCGATCGAATCCTCTCCGCTGCGCTGAACGAAACGATTCCTTGCCGGGAAGATATAAGCCCCATGACCTTATTGGATAAGCCCAATAAAGACCATCTGGAACAGACGATCCTTCAACTGGAGATGACGAAAAAAGGAGTGTGGCTGCTGGAGTCCAACCCCCGGTTTGCTCCATTTATCCAGCAGAACGAAGACGGCAGTGGAATGGCAGCCGTTAAAATAGCGGCGGAGGACTTGAATTTTTACGTGGACTTGATCTGGCAGTTGGGAGGAGAGGTCAAACTCGCAGCACCTGCGGAGGGAATTGCCTACATGAACCAAAAAATCGAATCCATGCGATTACTTTATCAAACGGGCCTTTCATAAAAAAAGCGCCAGACAGAAAAAATATACTGTCTGGCGCATTAGCAAAGTAATTACTCTTTGCGTATACACTTACAATTCAGAATCTACACTTTGTAAATTACCTGCATTAAGCGTTGTTGTATCCAACTCTTGATCTCCCTCACTATTCGGCATTTGTGTTGGCTTTGATATTTCTAAGCTCATTGTCGTGTTCATTCCATTAACATTAATGGTAATCATCAAAACCCTAGAACCATCTGCTTTAACTACTACTTTAGAATCAGTAGTTGACTCAGTTGCCCCATTCGTTTTATTGTACACACCGCTATTGTCCAACCCGTTTAATTTCTCTTCAGGTATGTATGTATCAAGCTTCGGGGCATTTTTCATTACAGTATCTAAAATATTTTTAAAGTCAGACATTTCTTTCCTTTTATATATTCGCTCAATTCCGTTACCTACCGTATTACTAATCCTGTAAATATTCATAGCGCCTCCCTCTAAAAAGCGGTGTTTCCTTATTTTCCCTACTACTTTTTTACATTAGTACTAAATTGTACTTCTTGCAAGCATATATTTAACAATTAGTAATGAAGCGAAAAACCGCGTCTCCATTGTGAATCGTGCTTAACACAACGGAGACGCGGTTCATTTTAAGCCTTTAAAATTCTCTCTTATGCGGATTAATCCTCTTTCGAGTGCCGCTTTTTATAACTCAACTTTCACAGTAAAAAAATTGGCAAACAAGTCTTGATTTAGCTGGGTAAAGCAGCAATCCATTGCCGGAGTTGACGCTGAATCAGAGGCGGACAGTGTCTTTCCTAAATTGGGCAAGCAACTCGACCGCTTTGCTACGATTCTGCTTAAACATGGAAGCATAGAAGCGTCAACGATGAAGAGGGCGTCACGATCCGCCGAGGTCAGCACATCTACCTTTTGCACTGTAGCCGTTTCGGGCATTTTCACAAATCGACGCCAGGTGAGGTGGCTGTCTAAAGGGTTCGTGTCTTCATGTCTTCGTGTCTTCGTGTCTTCGTGTCCCTGCCTGCAGCCTTTGCACGATTATCCCTTTCGTTAAGGGAGCAGGGGGTGTGGGCTAGAGCAAGAGTTCCAAAAAAAGAGAGAAGAAAAAGAGATGGGGGAAAAAATGAGGCCGTTCAGGTGAGATGTTCGACTTGAAAAGGGAACGTGTGTTTGGTATGATGAAATAAACAGAACACACGTTCGCAAACTCTTGATTCGGGGGCGAGTAAACATGGGGGTCAATGCGGGAACGGAACTCCAACCATTCACCAGCCGTTATAACAGCGAGCAGGCCTGCATGGAGGCGGTGATCGCGATGAAGTGGCCGAACGGCTTCGTCTGCCCGCGCTGCGCTCATACCCGGTGCAGCCGTCTGACTTCCCGGCATATCCCCTTGTTCGAGTGCGGAAAGTGCAAGCATCAAACGTCGGCTTTGGTCGGCACGATTTTTGAAGGAACGCATCTGCCCCTGCTCAAGTGGTTCAATGCGCTGGAGTTGTTCTTGCTTGAGGACGGCAT
>NZ_RRCN01000001.1:1559580-1560691 GCF_003863965.1 Paenibacillus oralis | reverse complement strand
CATTTCTTTCCTTTTATATATTCGCTCAATTCCGTTACCTACCGTATTACTAATCCTGTAAATATTCATAGCGCCTCCCTCTAAAAAGCGGTGTTTCCTTATTTTCCCTACTACTTTTTTACATTAGTACTAAATTGTACTTCTTGCAAGCATATATTTAACAATTAGTAATGAAGCGAAAAACCGCGTCTCCATTGTGAATCGTGCTTAACACAACGGAGACGCGGTTCATTTTAAGCCTTTAAAATTCTCTCTTATGCGGATTAATCCTCTTTCGAGTGCCGCTTTTTATAACTCAACTTTCACAGTAAAAAAATTGGCAAACAAGTCTTGATTTAGCTGGGTAAAGCAGCAATCCATTGCCGGAGTTGACGCTGAATCAGAGGCGGACAGTGTCTTTCCTAAATTGGGCAAGCAACTCGACCGCTTTGCTACGATTCTGCTTAAACATGGAAGCATAGAAGCGTCAACGATGAAGAGGGCGTCACGATCCGCCGAGGTCAGCACATCTACCTTTTGCACTGTAGCCGTTTCGGGCATTTTCACAAATCGACGCCAGGTGAGGTGGCTGTCTAAAGGGTTCGTGTCTTCATGTCTTCGTGTCTTCGTGTCTTCGTGTCCCTGCCTGCAGCCTTTGCACGATTATCCCTTTCGTTAAGGGAGCAGGGGGTGTGGGCTAGAGCAAGAGTTCCAAAAAAAGAGAGAAGAAAAAGAGATGGGGGAAAAAATGAGGCCGTTCAGGTGAGATGTTCGACTTGAAAAGGGAACGTGTGTTTGGTATGATGAAATAAACAGAACACACGTTCGCAAACTCTTGATTCGGGGGCGAGTAAACATGGGGGTCAATGCGGGAACGGAACTCCAACCATTCACCAGCCGTTATAACAGCGAGCAGGCCTGCATGGAGGCGGTGATCGCGATGAAGTGGCCGAACGGCTTCGTCTGCCCGCGCTGCGCTCATACCCGGTGCAGCCGTCTGACTTCCCGGCATATCCCCTTGTTCGAGTGCGGAAAGTGCAAGCATCAAACGTCGGCTTTGGTCGGCACGATTTTTGAAGGAACGCATCTGCCCCTGCTCAAGTGGTTCAATGCGCTGGAGTTGTTCTTGCTT
>NZ_RRCN01000001.1:1187405-1559570 GCF_003863965.1 Paenibacillus oralis | reverse complement strand
AACAAGTCTTGATTTAGCTGGGTAAAGCAGCAATCCATTGCCGGAGTTGACGCTGAATCAGAGGCGGACAGTGTCTTTCCTAAATTGGGCAAGCAACTCGACCGCTTTGCTACGATTCTGCTTAAACATGGAAGCATAGAAGCGTCAACGATGAAGAGGGCGTCACGATCCGCCGAGGTCAGCACATCTACCTTTTGCACTGTAGCCGTTTCGGGCATTTTCACAAATCGACGCCAGGTGAGGTGGCTGTCTAAAGGGTTCGTGTCTTCATGTCTTCGTGTCTTCGTGTCTTCGTGTCCCTGCCTGCAGCCTTTGCACGATTATCCCTTTCGTTAAGGGAGCAGGGGGTGTGGGCTAGAGCAAGAGTTCCAAAAAAAGAGAGAAGAAAAAGAGATGGGGGAAAAAATGAGGCCGTTCAGGTGAGATGTTCGACTTGAAAAGGGAACGTGTGTTTGGTATGATGAAATAAACAGAACACACGTTCGCAAACTCTTGATTCGGGGGCGAGTAAACATGGGGGTCAATGCGGGAACGGAACTCCAACCATTCACCAGCCGTTATAACAGCGAGCAGGCCTGCATGGAGGCGGTGATCGCGATGAAGTGGCCGAACGGCTTCGTCTGCCCGCGCTGCGCTCATACCCGGTGCAGCCGTCTGACTTCCCGGCATATCCCCTTGTTCGAGTGCGGAAAGTGCAAGCATCAAACGTCGGCTTTGGTCGGCACGATTTTTGAAGGAACGCATCTGCCCCTGCTCAAGTGGTTCAATGCGCTGGAGTTGTTCTTGCTTGATGGTGGCATTTCGGCGATGCGGCTGAGCAAGGTGATCCGGGTTACCTACAAAACCGCATGGTTGATGCTGCATAAAATACGCCATGCCGTCGGGGAATTCGATATCCGGGAGCTGCTCTGCGGAGACGTGAAGGTGAACAGCGATCTGTATGGGTGTAATCCGTCCCGGTTTCAGGTTTCGAATCCGTATGCCTCGGCGGTCGTAGCTGGATGCACGGTCACGGAGTCGGGCGAGCCGGAGCAGGTCAAAATCCGCCTGGTGCCGCATAAGAGAGGAGACGGAAAAAGGGCAAACCGTCTCGAACTCGCCGCGTTCATCAACGGGCATGTGGATGTCCGTACATCGGTGGTAGAGTCGTTTCCTCTAGCCTATCGGCTGTATGCGCCCTTGCGGAAAGTAGTGAGAGAGGCGTGGGAATCGCTGAAGAGTACGTATGTAGCCTTGGGACTGAAGCATCTGCAGGCGTACCTAAACGAGTACACCGTACGCCGCTCGCTGCGCCGGCCCGGAGCGGAAGATACGATGCGGCAGAAGTTACTGCACATGTGTGTGGCGATTCCGGCGATCCCTTACCGCCGGCTGATCGCACGCCAACCGAACCAGCCCCTTGCGGCTGCGGCCTGATCGAGACGCTGTAACGGTGGGGGGAGTTTGACGCAGATCAACTTAATGGGTAGGGGGTAGCTTAATGCGGATCAACTTGATTGGTGTGAGTTAACATGAACGGTGTGGGCGTTGCTGCAAACGGAAGGGTTCAGGCTACAGCAAAATCATGGTCTTTTCGTTTCCCTCGCTTCTTGTCCTTGATCTCCTGTCTTGATCTCTTGTCCGGTCTGTTTCACCTCCCCTAAACCTGATTCCTTCTCCTAAGCCCGTCTAAATTATCTCGGACCTATCTGCTTCTTCACCAAATATTTTCTTCTCCCGAGCCTGTCTGTTTCTCTGCTACCCTGATCAAACGGGATAATCGTGCAAAGCGTCCGGACAGTGAGTGTTGATCTGCCGCCCAACCCACCGATCTTCTCTGTCCTCAAGCTTCCAACGCCCTTCCGCGTTTCTTGCCACGATCGGTTTTGGACTTGACTTTACCAAACGAAGCGGTGTTTTTCTATTTTGCAAGCCGCTTATCTAACTCCAGATTATAGAACTGGCCTTTGGTATTGTACTGACCTTTTATGGAAAGTACCCCTCTTTTTTTACGTTTTATTGCCACAAAACAAAATTAGTTGAATCGGGAGCATAAGCTACCGCACCCTGTACAGTTTTTGTTGAGAAATAAATGATAGAATGCGCGGGAGGGTGGGGGAATCGGAAGAATGGAGGTCAACAGCTTGGAATGGCGAAGCAGGCGGAATGTGTTGTGGGTGGCGATCGTTTTACTTTTGGGGGCATCCTTGGGGATCGGGGGATGCCGTTCCCATGCGGAAGGAAAAGAATCGACGAAACGATTTATTGCAATGAATCTGACCAACCCCAACGGCACACTGGCTACCTATTTGCAGGAGGCGGAGCCGGTCAGTCCTGAATTGGCGGCGGGGCGGGAGGCGCTGTCCGAGTCACTTGGGCTTTGGATGCAGGCGGCGTTGGAAAGCCATGATCTTGACGCGTTTGAAAAAAGTTATGAAACTTTAACCCGTCATTTCACGACGGATCGAAATTATATTGCGTGGAAGTTAAATCCCGAAGGCGGTACGGAAGTCAGCACAAACGCGCTTGGCGACGATCTGCGGATCATTGGGGCGCTGCTGGAAGGGACCCGAACGTGGGAGGGCCACCCTGAGTGGAAGGCGACGGCCAAAACTCTAACGGAAACGTTGTTAAGCCGGTCGCAAAAAAACGGGTTCCTGGTGGACTTCTACGATTTCTCCAGGCAGGAAGCTCCCGATACCCTGGCTCTCGCCTATGTGGATCTGTCGGTGCTGAAAGAGCTTGTGCAAGAAGGGATGCTGGACGAGGAAACGTACGGCCGATATCATGCCCTGCTGCAGGACATGCCGGACGACGGCGTATTTTATCCCAAGTCTTTTAACGTGGTAACCGGAGAGTATACGTATGAAACAACCGTCAATTTAATCGACCAGCTGCTGGTGGCGATTCATGCCGGAGAAACGGAAAGGGATCAAGAGCCGTTGCTTCAATTCCTGAAACAGAAATTCAAGCAAACGGGGAAACTGTCCGGACAGTACGTGCGTGCCGGCCGAACGGCCGCGGTAAATTATGAGTCCCCTTCGGTTTACGGCCTCGCCATTAAATTTGCGATCGATAGAGGGGACAAGCCTTTTGCGAAAGCCTTGTACAAGCATATGCTGACCCTCAAAGGGCGTGATGCAAAGTATCCCGGCGGTTACGTGTTTGCAGGCAATACCCATATTTTTGATAACCTGCTTCCATTGTTGGGGGAGTATGCCTTGGCGAACCATTGAAAATCATCATTGAGGTGAACATGAGGAATAAAAGATTAGTCCAGCGCATGGTCTGGGGGTACGTGCTGCTGATTGGGTTGGCGATCCTGCAGGAGCTGCTGGTGTATGTGAACGTTTTTAGAGACCAATCGTTTGTTTTCATCGAGCTGGGGTTCAGCATCGGGTGTCTTGCGGCATTGCTGCTGGGTTTCCTGGCTCCCGCCGGGGTTTCGGCCGTCTTGATTTTTATTTATATGGTCGCGTATTTCGTCTGGTTTTCGGCTTATGCCGAAGCGGATGTGCTGTCGTTTTCCTGGTGGTGGCTGCTTCCGGCCAATGTGGCCGCAGCCGCGTTTATCAAGGCCGGGTTGATCCGCAATAAGCGGCTTATGGAGCGGCTTGAGGAACTGCAAAGCAGAATCCCGGAAGTGGATTTGGATACCTCGCTCGGCAATAAGCAGGCCTTTGCGGCAACGCTGGTCAAGCAGTCTAACCTGGCCCATCGTTATTCGGATACATACAACTTTTGCCTGGCCATGTTTAAAATCGATTTTCTGCCGATGGTGCAGGAATCCCTCGGTTCGCCAGGGTATGCCCGGCTGCTCGCTTCCTTATCGGAAGAAATCCAGAAACAAATCCGTTATGAGGATTACAAGTTCGCGCTTGACCGGGGAAGGTTTGTCGTTTTGCTTCCAATGACCGACCATTCGTATTTAAAGGCGCTGACGGAACGGATTAAAAATAAGCTGATGGATATTCCGTTTCAAGACGGGAAAGGCCGGAAGCTGAATCTGGTGATCCGCGCCGGGGCACTGGTTTTTAATAAGGAGCAGTTCGGTAAATACGAGGATGCGGACGCGGTCATTTCCGCGCTCGAACGCAATACCGAGACGGATTTGATCGGGGAATACATTTGAAACCATCGCGATTCGTCTTGGATGATTAGCAGCAGGAGGAGAAGGAGATGTCTTATACCGCGTGGTTCATCCCGTTATGCAATGGGGTCAGTCTGATTTTTGCCCTTGCGGTTCTGGGGTTGTTTATCGCAACAATGATCTTTCGGTCACGCGTAACTCGAAAATATGACCGGAGGAAAGTCAGTGGCTGATCTATTATTGGTGTTTTCCATTTTCAGTATTTGGGCGGCCGTCTTTGAGGCGATTCTGATTATGTGCGGGGCGGTCCGGTTTATTTTCAGGCAGAGCCGTAAGGAATGGACCGTTCCCGGACCGGAGGAGATGAAGCACTTTCCCAAGGTCACCGTCATGGTGCCCGCGCATAATGAAGAATTGGTGATCGCCGCCACGGCGGAAAATATTTTGCGTTTGAATTATCCACAGGACAAAGTCCAGCTTATCGTCATTGCCGACAACTGCAGCGACGATACCGCCGGGAAACTGCAGGCGCTCAAAAATAAGGAAGCGTTTCAGGACCGGGATTTTATGATCTTCGAACGGACGGGAACGGGCGGCAAATCGGGAGCGCTTAATGATGCGCTGCAGTATGTCAAAAACGAGTGGATTTGTATTTTTGACGCCGACGCGGCGCCTGAGCGGAACGCTTTATACTTTTTGGTCGAAAAAGCGTTGGAAGACCCCGAAACCTACGGAGCGGTCTTCGGGCGGAACAAGGCGAGAAACCGCGGACAGAATTTTTTGACCAAATGCATTAATCTCGAACTGGTGACGGCCCAGCGGATTTATCATACCGGATTGTGGGAGCTGTTTAAGCTGGGGACGATCCCGGGGACGAATTTTATCATCAAAACGGAACTGATCCGCGAAATCGGCGGCTGGGATACGGAGGCGATTACGGAGGATACGGCCATTTCGTTCGAGATTATGGCGAGGGGACAACTCATCGCACTGGCGCCCCAGGCGGAGGCCTATCAGCAGGAACCGGAGCAGTTCAGCGTGTATATGAAGCAGCGGACGCGGTGGGCGCAAGGGAATTTTTCCGTGGTAATGGAGAACATCCATCATTTGTTTCAACGGTCAAGCTGGCGCATTAAGCTGCATGTGCTCTACTTTGCGGCGAGTTATTTCTGGTTTTTGTTTGCCTTGATCGTCGCGGATATCATCTTCGTCGTTAACCTGGCTTACGGGGCGATCGCTTTGTTCAACCCGGAAGTGGTTTCGCCGTTTCAATTTGCGGGGGATGTGTATGTGCACCTGATGATTGCATCAGGGCTGATGTATTACCTTTTTGTGCTGCAGATCAACCTGGCGCTGTCCACCGATATTGGACAAAGCACGAAGGAAAATTTTATTTTATCCTGCGTGTCCTATTTCACTTATTCCCAGCTGTTTCTGGTGATTTCCCTGCGCGCTTGTTATTCCATCATCGTCGACAAAGTGACGGGCAGAAAAACCAAGTGGTACAAAACGCAGCGGTTTGGGTGAGCGGGACGGCTTTATCACCCATGAGACTGTCAAACTAAAAGAACCGACCGTAAAGTCAATCCTAACGGGCCCCAGCGGGCCTCTTGATGTTTGCACTTTCCTTTAACGTGGTCATATTCTTCACCTCATGAAAAATGGTTACTAATTATATTGTAAATTAAAATATTCCGCTTGCCGATAAGCCAGGAAACATTTATATTTTAAGAAATATTGCCGCAAGGGAATAACTAAAATGTATCCTTTATGAATGGAATCGAAAGGAGCAAACGCATGAAACTGAGAGTATCCGCCGTTCAGTATCATCTTCATACGATAAACTCATTCGCGGAATTCGCCCGGCAGGTCGAGCATTATATCAAAACCGCCGAGGAGTTCGGCGCGGATTTTGTGCTGTTCCCGGAATTTTTCACGACCCAACTGATGTCCATCGGAAACAGCGAAGGAAAGGCGCTAACGATTCAGGAGCTGCCCGACTTTACGGAGCAGTACCGGTCTTTGTTTTCCGGATTGGCCAAGCAGACCAAGATGCACATTATCGGCGGCACGCATGTGACCCGGAATGGGGACCGGTTGTATAACGTGGCTCATCTGTTTTATCCGGACGGAAAAATCGCGGAACAACCTAAGCTTCACATCACGCCGACCGAGGTGAACGAGTGGAAAATGACCCCCGGCGACGGCCTCCAGGTATTCGAAACCGAGAAGGGGACGATCGCCATGTTGACCTGTTACGACATCGAATTTCCGGAGATCGTCCGGATGGCCAAGGCCAAAGGGGCGGACGTGATTTTCTGTCCTTCGTGCACGGATGACCGTCACGGATTCCATCGGGTCCGTTATACGAGTCACGCCAGAGCGGTCGAAAACCAGGTCTACGTCGTTACGACCGGGACGGTCGGCTCGCTGCCGACGGTGGACTTTATGCGGGCCAATTTCGGGCAGGCGGCGGTGATTACGCCCAACGACATTCCGTTCCCGCCGCGCGGCATCCTGGTGGAAGGCGAGATCAACGACGATATGATCGTCACCGCGGATCTGGACTTGGAGCTATTGTATCAGGTTCGGGAAAAAGGCTCCGTCACCACTTGGCGCGACCGGCGGACGGACCTTTACACCGACTGGAAATAAGCGGAGGGCCACTTCCACGTATGGAGGAACAAGCGATGTATCGGAAAGAGCTGTTTGTGTTTGACGGGGACCGGCCGGTTCCGGCGGTCATCCGAAATTATGAGGAGAAGGATTTTCCGGGCTTGATCCGCATTCAGCAGGAAAGCTTTCCGCCGCCGTTTCCTGCGGAATTATGGTGGAACACCGAGCAGCTAGGCAAGCATGTTGAGCTGTTTCCGGAAGGGGCTTTATGCGTCGAGGCGGATGGGGAAATCGCCGGGTCGATGACCGGTTTGCTGGTCGACTTTGACCCGCGCGCACCGGAGCATTCCTGGGCGGAGGTTACCGACAACGGCTATATCCGCAACCATAATCCCAAGGGGAAGACGCTGTACGTCGTCGATATCAGCGTACGGCCGTCCTACCGCAAGCTGGGACTTGGCAAATGGCTGATGTTGTCCATGTACGACCTCGTCGTGCATAAAGGGCTGGAACGCTTGTTGGGCGGAGGAAGAATGCCCGGCTACCATAAAAAAGCGGGGGAATTGACGGCGGAGCAGTACCTGGAGATGGTGCTCAAGGGCGAGTTAAAGGACCCCGTCATAACCTTCCTCCTGCGCTGCGGACGGACTCCCGTCACCGTCGTGGCGGATTATTTGGAGGATGAGGAATCGCGCAATTATGCCGCGTTGATGGAATGGAAAAATCCCTTTTATCCCGTAGTATCCGATTAGAAGGAGGCCTAAACTTATGGAATATACGCGAATTACGAACATTCAGGACCCTTTATTTAAGCAAATGCATCAGCTGATGCAAAACATTTTTCCGCCGGAAGAAGTGCTGGAATTCGATCTTTGGAAAGAGCCGCTGGAAGACCCGGGCATCCGCGTGTTTGTCGCGGTGCATGAAGGTCAAGTGGTCGGCGCCACGGAGTACCGGTATTATGAAGATTTCAACGTCGCGATGACGGATTTTACGATTATCGGTCAAGCGGGGCTGGGGATCGGGCGGTTTTTGGCGGACAAAAGATTGAAGGATCTGCACGCCTTGGCCAAAGCGAACGGGAAAAAACTGCACGGCATGTTTGCGGAAATTTACGATCCGTATCGGGTGGAGGACCATGAATTCGGCGGCGTAAAACCGATGGACCCTTATGTGCGCCGCGAGGTGTTGTCGCATCTCGGATATAAGCGTCTTGATTTCCCTTATGTCCATCCGTCCTGGAACAACGACGGGGAGGCGGTCACCGGACTTGATCTTTGTTTCCTTCCGATGGACGATGATGCGGAACAGCTGCAAACGGATCTGATCGTGAAGTTTTTGCAGCGCTACTATACCGTACTGCCGAACAAGCCGCAGTCCTGGTACGACATGGTTGAAGGCTTGAAAGCGAAAGAAACCGTGAAGCTGCTGCCGATTTAACGTAACGGAATACAACAGCGTTTCACTTGGGCAGTCCCTCGTCTGTTCAGTAACAGGAGGGACTTTTCCTTGTTTTCGGGCAGACTTGCAAAAGGTCAGGACGGGATGTTCAGAGCGGTTTGAATGTTTTGCAGGTCCCGCCCGATTTGCTCGTTTATCGCGTAAGGCTTGTAGAATCCGCGTCTCATCATGTAGTCGACGATCATCTCATGGGTGTTGATCGCTTCCTCCAGCTGTTTGGCCAAAATGGTTTTGACTTCCGGAGTGGCGCATTCCGTCACGGCCATGGCGTAGTTTCTGACCCCGGTTTTGGCGCTCAGCAAAAAATCCATGGCGATGATTTCATCGGTCAACGTGTCCACACCCATCATACGTTCCAGAATAGGAATCATGGGCTCACCTCCCCCAGGCCCGAATGGGATAAAATTCCGCTGAGTTTTTGAAGCTGCCGCGTGGTCACCAGGACATCTTGCTGCAAAATCTGCTTCAGTTCCGGGTCCGCAACCAGAATCTGCATCGTTTTGGACTTGGTCATGCAAAGCGTTTTGAACGTGGCCAGTTCATGGACTTCCAAGGTTTCGTGCAGGCCGTATGCCATCGGATTCATTTGGCTTTTTCCTCCTAGATTGATTTTGTGCTTAAGGCTTCAGGATGACTTTGATGCAATCTTCCGTTTTCGTATCGAACATTTCATACCCGTGTTTCGCCTCGCTGAGCGGAATGACGTGCGTGACGATATCGCCGGGATTGACTTTGCCCGTGGTGATCAGCTCGTACATATACGGCATGTAATGAATGACCGGGGCTTGTCCCGAATAGAGATTGATATTGCGCTGCATGATGTCGCCCAGCGGAAAGCCGTTATAACGTCCGCCATACACCCCGGTGACCTGGATTGTACCGCCCTTGCGGACCGCCTGAACGGCCATAACTAAAGCGCTCATCGTTCCGCCTTGGAGCTTCATTCCGCTGGCCAAATACTCGAGATCGCTCATTTTCCCGTCCATGCCAACCGCATCGATCACAACGTCGGCGCCGCCCTTGGTCAGTTCTTTGAGATAGCTTCCAACGTTTTCTTGCTGCTCGAAATTGACGATTTCCACGTTGTTCGTACGCTTGGCGTGCTGCAGGCGATAATCGACGTAGTCGACGGCAATCACCCGCGCCGCCCCTTTCAGCCAGGCGAATTTTTGCGCCAGCAGCCCAATCGGTCCGCAGCCCAATATGATCACGGTATCCCCGTCTTTGACCCCGGCATTATCGACGCTCCAGAACGCCGTCGGCATCGCATCGGCGATCAAACACAGCTTTTCGTCCGGTTCTTCGCTGCTTTCCGGAATTTTAAAATGGGTAAAGTTCGCGAAAGGAACGCGCAAATATTCGGCTTGTCCTCCGGGGTAGCCGCCCGTATTTCCGGAATAGCCGAAATAGGAACCCATGTCCCCGTGCTCATTGGCATTGTCGCATTGGCTTTCCAGGTGGTTTTTGCAATAAAAGCATTCTCCGCAAGCGATCGTGAAGGGGATGATCACCCGGTCGCCTTTTTTCAGTTTCGTTACTCCAGGACCGGCTTCCTCCACAACGCCCATCGGCTCGTGTCCGATGATGTAGTTCTCGTCGAGATTGGGGATCATCCCGTGAATCAAGTGGAGATCGGAGCCGCAAATCGCCGAACTGGTAATTTTGATGATCATGTCGTCGGGTTTCTCGATCTTGGGAGCGGGCACCTCTTTCACGGCAACGTTTTTGATTCCTTGATAGGTGACGGCTTTCATGCTTGATCTCCTCCCAGGTGTTCGTCCGGCGTCCGATCAAACATGCCTTTGCGGCGGGTATCGGCGGGAAATAAATTCATCTGCCCGATCATGACCGTGTTTTTGGCCGAAAGCTGATCCAGTTGATATTGTTCGTGAAGCTCATAAGGGTGGAACCATTTTTTTCGCATCATAAGTTCGGAGATTTCCTGGTGCAGCGCGATTCCTTGCCGGAGTTGATTGCGGAGCAGAGTGCGGGCTTCCGGAGACGCCGTTTCCGTCAGCGCGATCGCCGCATTTCTTACCCCTTCCTTCGCCCGTATCAGAAAGTCCATGGCCAAGGTCATGTCTGCCATTTCCGGCATATTCAGCGCGTTAATCGGATCCAAATCATCGTGATTCATGGCCAACTCCCCCTTAATTCAAAATCGGTTCGGGACGGCTTTCAGGGACGGGGGCTTGGAAAGGAACTTTTGCGTAGATGGCTTGCAGATCTTGAATCGCCTGAATGGATTGAACGACGTCTTTTTGCATCAAGTCTTTAAGCTCCTGGTCAAACACGAGACCTTGCATCAGTTTGGATTTGGCCAAACAAAGCGTCTTGAAGTTAAGCA
Source organism: Paenibacillus oralis (assembly GCF_003863965.1). GTDB lineage: Bacteria > Bacillota > Bacilli > Paenibacillales > Paenibacillaceae > Fontibacillus > Fontibacillus oralis. Next base: position 1,549,077 of record NZ_RRCN01000001.1, on the reverse strand, counting down.
TCTCATGAAGGTCCATGGATTCATGGGGCGCCAAAGTTTGCGTTTTCATCATCGGGACAGCATACCTCCACATTTTTTAGGGATAGCATGCCCTTGGGCCGGAGAGTTATGCTTTGGGTTATCCGCTGTTTAAACGAGGCGAAGGCGCTGAAATGAAGGCGGAGGGGGGAATGGACTTAGGCGGAAAGAGCGATGCATCCTGGTATGGTGATTGGAGGGGCAGCGAGAGGCAAATCTTGAAGGTTCCCGCTGCCGCGCTCCGTAACAATGGTACGGAGGGTTCTGTTCTACACAACGCTTGACTTCGACGTATTGGAATCGAGCAGATCGGCGTCCATAATATTCGTAAAGGTCAGATAAAACGGGGATAAGTCGCCCATAGACTCCACGCCTTGGCTTCGCTTCGTTGATACGAGCACATCCTCCATCAGAGTGGATCCAAGGCTAAGGGACGATGCTCTATCCAGCGTGTTCACCTTAAAAGCGAATACATTCACAAACATCGGGCTAAAATTCTTGTTCATGCCATCTCCTCCTTAGCTGCAGCAATTTAATTCCTTACCCTTATTGAAGAAGGACGGGGCATCGATTAGATCCCGATCGTCGATAGCGGATCGCAAGCCGAAGAAACCGCTGTCGTCACCGGAATTATTGCCGAAGCCATGCGTATGTTTGGACGAATTGTTCCAATCGATCAAATAATTCTCGCCTATATTCACGGCAGACGCGTTTTCAATGGAGTTAATTTTAAGGATGTAGATATTGTTGGTGATGATGGAAGGCCTTCCGTACATTCCCGTTCCCTCCTTTTCGACATGTATATGAGGATATTTTCTGAATATGTATTTTAGTAAGGGGGGAGTATCAATGGACATGGATAGGCTCAAAAAATGGTTCGAAATCGCCCAGCAGTTTCATGGCAAGGAATTTTGGGATGACGTCTTTCGCGAACAAATCAAGCCCTTTAAAACTTCCTCCGAAGCCTATACTTCAAATTTAAACGAAAACTTTTCCGGTATGGAGCAGCAGCCTGATTCTCCCCAAACGGAATATCCTCCGATCGATGTTCTGAAAAGCGAGCATGAGATGCTGATCGTTGTTGACGTGCCCGGTTATAACAAGGATCAAATCGAGGTGTTTATCGAGGGCAGGCAATTAAAGATACAGGGGGAACCAAACATGAATTATACCGGATATACATTCATTAAATCGGAAAGGCATAACGGCGCTTTCCAGCGAGTTATCGGCTTGCCCGGCCGCGTTGACACGAAGGAGGTTACTTCCTTCATGGATAAGGGACTGCTGCTCATCCGGTTTCCGATTAAACCCGTACAAGGGAGGAAGGTCATCATTGATTAGTTTTCGTCTGACATGCGGGTCGGACTATCGAACAGATCCCGGTCATCGATATTCATGACGGAATGGAAGGCCACCGATCGGTCCGCCTGTTGGCGAATCAACTGACTGATCTTCATGGCGTTTAGGAGGCTCTGCTTTTGATTGACGCCGCCTATGGAGAGCTGGGAAATATAATCGATGGAATTGACTTTGATTAAGCCCAAATTGATTTGCCTTACTTTCTTCATGGCAATCCCTCTTTCATCGCTAGATTTACTAAAAAAGTATGCAACCGGATCTGGCCACATACATAACCGGATAAGAAAAAGGTGATCACACAAATGGCGGGGCAATTTTGGAGAAACTGGTTTGGTGCAAATGATCAAGTAAATGATCAAGTAGATCAAGTAAACGAAGTGGACGATCGGCTGAGGAAACTCGAATTAGAATTGGAAAAACTGAAAGTTCAGGATATCGGCCGCAGCATTATCGAAGAGCTCCAAAAGCTTCGCCACACGATGGATAAACTGGCGGAGGCGGAGGAGCAGAAGCAAAAACAGCCCCCCATTCACATCGAAAAGCTGGACATCGAGAAGGTGTTGATCGACCGGGTCGAGACCAACAACAATATCGGGGCCGTGGGCATCAAAGAGTTGGCCGGAAAACTGAATATCGGCGCCAATTATGGACAAGGGGCGGAAACGGCGGCATTGCCGGGTGAACAAAAGGTTGCGGCTCTCTTACAAAATTATGCGGACAAGGCCCCGATGAACGAAAAATCAAGCGAACCGCCCGCCGTCAATATAAAGGGGCGGTCAAAGAGGACTTGAAATCATTAGGGATAAATAAAAATGAACTGACGCCGAAATATACCGACGTCAGTTCAATCTAGTCCAGTGTATGATTTTCCAGAACTTACGGTTTGGACCAGTGTCTTAATTTAATGATGAGAATTTTCCCGGGCGGTTTTCTTTTTGGCGTCGATCAGACATAATTTGTTCCCGTTCACTTTCCTTAAGCAGAAACGCCAGAGCTCGGGGGTGGCCTTGAGCTTCTGGCGTTTCCAGTTTATTGCGGGTTGGTTGTCCAGATGCCGGCGGATTTGATGAATACGCGCTGCGGCAGCTTCAGGGTGGCGGTAATCAATTCGGCCACGTCCTCCGGCTGCATCATCCGGTCTTCGTCGCCGATTTTCAGGCCGGCTTTGACGGCCAATTCCGTGTTGACGGTGCTCGGGGTCAAGGCGGTGACGCGGATGTTGAACTTTCGCACCTCCTGCAGCAGAGACTCCGTTAGTCCCAGCACGCCGAATTTGGAAGCGCAGTAAGCGGAGCCGGTGGCAAAACCTTTTTCTCCAGCGGTGGAGGCCACATTGAGAATGGTACCCTGGTTTTGCTTAATCATCGTTGGCAGTACGGCGCGGGAAACATAATACGTCCCCATAAGATTCACTTGAATGATCCGTTCCCACTCCGCAGGGTCCATATCGAGCAACGTGCCGAACTGGGCGATCCCCGCGTTATTGATCAAAATATCAGCCGAACCCAACTGTTCAATCAACTGGCTTACCGCTGCATTAACTTCTGCTTGATTGGAGACATCGGCTGCAGCGTAGTAAGAGTCTACTCCATATGTACGCTTCAACTCGCCTTGCAGCGCTTCGAGATCCGCACTTGTTCTGGCGAGCAGACCGAGCTTAACCCCTTCTTTCGCCAGGGCCAATGCGGCCTCCTTCCCGATTCCTTTGCCTGCGCCGGTAATAATCGCCGTTTTGTTTTGCAAATCCATTATCTATCATCCTCCTTAAAAGATGGCTATCATCCATTATATTACAGCTTCACTCTTCGTTTCAAAGCATTATGTAACACTGTCGCCATGAAAAAATCGCTTGACCTGCAATTGTTCTTCTGTTATTTTTGATATTAACAAATTGTTATTATCAGAACTGTACTAAGAAGTACAGGAGCCGAGGGGATGCAACATGAAAAAAGGGTTGGGCAATTGGAGCTTATTCGAAATGACCTGGTTGGTACTATTCACCGGAATCGCGATCGCGCTCACGGTGTTGATGAAGGATTCTTTATTTGGTTTTACGGTGTTCATTACGGGAGTGCTGTGCGTGGTTTTTGCGGCCAAAGGCAATCTGATGACCTATGGGTTCGGGATGTACAATACGTTCGGCTACGCTTATCTGGCGTATGTCAACGGTTTGTTTGGCGAAGTGATGTTGAATCTGCTGTTTTTTGTTCCGATGAACGTCATCGGTTTCCTGATGTGGAGGAATCACCGCCATGGGGGCAAGTTGTCGATGCGGCAGATGGATGTTAGAGGCTTAGCGCTTGTGGCCGCCGCTTGTGTCCTGGGCAGCGTGCTGCTCGGGTACGGATTATCGTTTATTCCGGGGCAAAACTCCCCTTATATCGATGCCATTACGACCGTGTTGTCGATTGTCGCGACGATGTTGATGGTGAAGCGGTTTAAAGAGCAATGGCTCGTTTATATTGTGCTGAACATGTTCACGGTGCTGCTGTGGGCGATCAGAACGCTGGAAGGCAGCCCGGACGGCGTGCTGATGATTGTGATGTGGAGCGCATACCTGATCAACGCGATATACGGCTACTACAATTGGAACAAAGGAGCAAAGGAGAGTCTGGCATGAAAACGCTGGGATTAACGTTAGGGAAATTTGCGCCGCTGCACAAAGGTCATCAGTTCATGATCGAAACGGCGCTGCAAGAGGTGGATGAGCTGATCGTCGTTATTTATGAGACGGATGTGATGCCGGTTCCGCTGCATATTCGGGCGGGCTGGATTCGCAAGCTCTATCCGGCGGTCAGGGTGATTGAAGCTTGGGACGGTCCGGACGGGTATTCGAACGACCGCGAGCACGAAATCCGGGAAGAGCAATATATTTTGGGCTTGCTGAAAGGCGAGCAGGTGACGCATTTTTATTCCAGCGAGTTTTACGGGGAGCACATGAGCCTTGCGTTGGGCGCGGTGGACAGAAGGGTGGATGAAGCGCGCAGGGAAGTCCCGATCTCGGCGACGATGATCCGGTCCGATCCGTATAAATACCGGAAGTTTATCAGCGACGTTGTTTACCGGGATTTAATCACGAAGGTGGTGTTTGTGGGAGCGATGTCGACCGGCAAATCGACGATCACCGAGGCGCTCGCAGCGCGGTATGGGACGACATTCGCCAGCGAGTACGGGCGCGATTACTGGACCGAGCATCAGGTGAACCGCAGGATCGGCCTCGAGGCGTTCGATGAAATCGCACTTGGGCATATTGAGCGGGAGGAGCAGGTTTTGCTTCGGGCGAACCGGTATCTTTTTGTCGATACCAATGCGATTACCACGTATATGTTTGCTTTGGACTACCATGGACGGGCGCCGGAGCTGCTAACCCGGATCGCTCTGGAAAACGCGCAGAGATACGACCTGTTTTTCCTGTGCGACGACGATATCCCTTATGATGATACGTGGGACCGCAGCGGGGATCAGAAGCGGCATGTTTTTCACAGACAGATTATTGCCGATTTGCAGGAGCGCCGGATTCCCTTCATTACGCTGCGGGGAAGCCTGGAGGAGCGGATGCGCAAAGTGGATGAGGTGCTGGCCGGCTTCAAGCCGTACAGCAATTATTTTGGGGAATGAAGTAAAAAAAAGAGGCGGGTGGAGTTAGTGGACATGTTGGATCGCGACGGGCTAACGGAAAGCGAGTTTTTGCAGCGCTATTCGCCGGGGGATTACGAGCGGCCCTCGGTGGCGGCGGATATGGTTATTTTCACCGTGACGGACGCGGATGCGGACAGTTACCGCAAGCTCCCGGAGAAGGAGCTGAGGGTTCTGCTCATTCGGCGGGGCGGACATCCCTTTTTGGGTCAGTGGGCGCTGCCGGGCGGTTTCGTCCGGCCGGATGAGACGACAGAACAGGCCGCGGCGCGTGAGCTGCAGGAGGAAACCGGCGTGGACGACGTTTATTTGGAGCAGCTGTATACGTTCAGCGACGTGGGACGCGATCCCCGCACCTGGGTGATGAGCTGCAGTTATATGGCGCTGGCGGACAGCAGCCAATTGCAGCTGCAGGCGGGAGACGACGCTGACGATGCCGCCTGGTTCAAGGTGTCCTACCGGCTGCTGCGGGAGCGGAAGGAATTGATCGATGGCGGTTTCATCAAGGCGCTGCAGTATGAGCTTCGGCTGAGCTCCGGCGAGGTTGAACTCGCCGCGGTCGTGGAGCGGACGGTGACGGCGAAGCCGGCTTCGACGGCCACCTCATATTCTATCATTTCCAATGACGGACTGGCATTTGATCATGCAAAAATTATTGCCTACGCTGTCGAGCGGTTGCGGGGAAAGGTGAATTACACCGATATTGCTTTCAATTTGATGCCGAAGCTGTTTACCTTAACAGAGCTGCAGCAGGTTTACGAGGTGATTTTGGATAAAGAGCTGCTGAAAGCGGCTTTCCGGCGCAAAGTGGCCGACCTCGTTGCGGAAACGGATCATTACACGGAAAATGCGGGCCACCGGCCATCGCGTTTATTTCGAAGAAATATGGAGGATTACCGATGATTTACGGAATTGAAGAGTTCACGGGACAGTCCAACCCGGATGTGGAGAATCCGGCGAAATGGCGGGGCAAAAACCTGCTGGGCTTCGCGCTGACCGAAGCGCGGGACGAAATTTTAAGGGAAGAAGGGGAAAGAAAATGAAGCGAAAAGGAATTGCCGGGGACACCTTGCGGATCCAGCGGCAAGGCTTCTATGAATATGAAGGACGCCGGGTCGATTTTGCCGCGGCGCAGAAGCGTTCGGAAGAAGGCAGCCAGTTGATCACTCCCGACCAGGGGGCAGAGCTGGTAAGAACTTATCGTATGCTGCCGCGATCACAGGAAGCTGCGAAATATCCCGTCGCGAACGAGGCCACCGTAAAAGCGATCCTGGATTTTGCGGCAGCGGGCCAAGACCGGGTCGGCGTACTGAACTTCGCCAGCGCCAAAAATCCGGGCGGCGGGTTTCTGAACGGTGCGATGGCCCAGGAGGAGAGTCTGGCGGCTTCCAGCGGACTGTACGAAACCCAGCTGCGCAACGAAGGCTACTATGCCGCGAATCGCGCCTGCCGGTCCATGATGTACACGGACCATGCCATTTACTCGCCCGATGTGGTCTTTTTCCGCGACGAAAGGTTTAAGCTGTTGGAACGGCCGGTTACGGCTTCCGTCTTGACGCTGCCCGCCGTCAACTACGGACAGGTTCTGCTTAAGGGAGAGGATACGGTAGAAGCAAAACGTGTGATGAAAGACCGGATGCGGCTATCCCTGGCGATCTTCGCCAACAAAGGCGACACGCATCTCATCCTGGGAGCGTACGGCTGCGGCGTGTTCCGCAACGATCCGGTGGAGGTGGCCCGCTGGTGGCGGGAGCTGCTGGAAGATGAGGGCTGGGGATCGTTATTCACGGAAATCCGGTTCGCGGTATTGGACAGCTCGAAGGACGGCAAATGCATCCGCGCCTTCGAGCATGCGTTTCATGACTAAATCGCTAACGGTTCAAATTGGCTCGTCCCGATTAGATTATGCTGAGCCGTTCGCCGGTAAGGGCGGATTGCCGAATCGTTTCCAGCAGACGGTGCAGGCGGGCGGCCTCATAAAAACCGGGGGCCTGAAACGTCCCCTGGCGGATATCCTCTGCCAGCGCCTGGTGAGCCTTCAAAACCTGATTCACGGTCACTGAACCATCTTCGGTCTCATCGAACACCCTTTGGAGTGTCTCCTGATCTCCGTAACTCCCAAGGTGTCCTGACGGATATAGCGCCTGCTCGGCCACCAATCCCCCGAACTGAACATGACCTTGGGACTGGGGCTGGGAAAGGCGAATGACCCCTTTCTCTCCTTGAATCTCCAATTCAAATTTGGGATAGGTTCCGCCCTGAATATGGACCGATACTGATGCGCCGCTTTCGAGCATGCCGTGAACCATGATTTGATCGGCCGTATCTTTCGGCACGGTTTCCCCGGTTCCCAGCACCTTAGCCTCTGAATAATTGCTGTTCATGGTTGCGTAAACTTCTTTCAAATCTCCCAGCACAAAGCTAAGCGCGTCAAGCGAGTGTCCCCCGTTAATCGATAGCAGGGTAGCCCCATACTTTTCTTGGAGCAGATAGATGGCGTTTTGTTCCGTAAACCCTCCCTTGCCCGGTGTGGATACCAACATGGAGGCGGATAACACCCGTCCGATGTCTCCGCGCGAAATGCGGTTCTTTGCATCCAGCAGCGCAGGCGATTGTCTAGCCTGCAAGCCGACCGCATGGTGAATCCCTTTTTGGGAAGCCAGCTCCGCCAGTTCCTCCGCCTCTTCCGACGTGACGGTAAGCGGCCATTCGCTGTATACATGTTTTCCTGCGGCGATGGCCTCCTTGATCATTTCGTAATGATGGGGAACCTTGACGCTGACGACCACCAAATCCACATTTTCGGACCGCACCAGTTCCCGATAGTCGTCGAAAGCCTGGGAGACACCCAGTGCAGCGGCACTCTCCTTGGCAGATGCCATATTCGAGGTGGCAATGACGGTAATTTCATGGCATGTGCTTTGGGTAAGGGCCGGAATATGAGTCCGGCTAGCCCATTGATTGTTTAACGAGCCTCCGATGATCCCTGTGCGTATTTTTGCTGAACCTGCTGAACCCATCGTTTTCATGTCTAACATATATCTCCTTCCGTCTTTATGATCCTTTGCCGTTTCAGTATACTGGGATTGATCCATCACGAATAATGCATGTTTTTTATGGAGTCATCATCTTTTTTGATACCTTGGAGGTCCGTATGGATATTGACAATATGAAAGCTTACGTTACCGTCGCCGAATTAAAAAGCCTGTCTGCCGCAGCCATCAAAATGAACCATCTGCAGTCCAACATGACGGCCAAGATCAAAAAAATCGAAGCCCATTACGGGCAGCAGCTGTTCATTCGGAGCGCCAAAGGCATGGAGCTGACGTCGGAGGGACGGAAGCTGTACCGTCAGTACAAAAAAATGCTCATTTTATGGGAAGAAACCGAGCTGGATATGAGCCGGAGGGAGATGAAGCTTAGGCTGGGTACTATGCAATCCGTCTTCGGCAAAGATCTTACGGACGCCTTAACCCGCTTATATGAGAGCCACGCCGATCTGTCCGTAACGCTAAAGACCGGGACCACGCTGTCGATGGAGCACGAATTGATCCAAGGCAACATCGATTTGGCCTTCACCATCGGCAGGACCGATTTGCCGCAGTTGAGTTACAAAAAGCTGGGGACGGAGGAGATGGTGCTCATCGGCAAAAGGTTCGCCAGCGGGCTGAGCCTGGAGAGCTGTCTACACGGGGAGAACTGGATCATTTTGACCCGGGACTGCTTGTACGCAGCAATTCTGGAACGGCTGTATGCCGAGCTTGACCTTGAAAAAGGGGAAGTCACGGAAGTTGGGATTCTGGATACCCTCCTTCAGCTGACCTCCCTTGGCATGGGCATCTCCTTGATGTCCAAGAATATCGTGATGCAGCACGGTTTTTCGGCATATGCCCAGCTTCCTGAACCGTTCCGCTATGTGGACAAATATTTGGTTACCCGCGCGGGGTATGAGATGTCTCCCCTGGAAAAAAGCTTTGTGGAAACGAGCCACTTCCTATAAAGCAAGGATTTGATTTTCCGGGACGATGGGATTCCCCGCCGTCTATCCCCGGTTTTTTCCCAGCATTTTGTGAATGCGTTGGGCTTCAAGGAAACCCGAGTTGGCCGCGCCTTGGAAGCCTCCGCCGGGTTGGGTCCACGCTCCGACCAGAGAGAGGCCAGCAAAAGGGGTCTTCCGCGCGGTTCGCTTGATTCCGGATTGGTTGACAGTTTGCGCAAAACCGTAAACGGCGCCGCGCGGATTTTTCGTGTAACGCTCCATGGTGCGCGGCGTGCCGAGTTCCAGCATGGCGATACGTTTCTTTATGCCGGGATAGTAGCTTTCCAGGCGCTGCAGGAGGATGGCGGTCACCTCTTGCTTTTTCTGCGTGTAAGCTTCGCCCCGCTCCGGCCAGTTGGCGATATCGTCAATCATGGTAACGGTCAGCACGCCGCGGTCGTGGCGGTTTAAGGCGGGATCCATTTTGTTGTAGTTGGTTAATCCCAAATTGGCGGCGGCATATTTTCCTTGGGTTGCGTTATCGTAATCGGTCTGATGATCCGTCTCCTCCACCAGAAGAATGTCTTCGTCCACAATGCCGAGTTCTTCCGGATGGCAGGACAACCCGATATAAAGCTGTGTCAGCGATGGGCCGATTTCATGCTGCCCAAGGCGCTTTCGATATTTTTCGGCCCGCGGATGGTGATGGATCAAAGGCCCCAGCGTATGCTCGGGGCTGGCGTTGGAAACGACCCAGTCCGCCGTGAATTCCTGCCCTTTTTGGGTGCGGATTCCGCAGGCTTTTTTTCCGTGAATCAGGATTTCGGCCACTTCCTGCCGGAGATGCAGCTTGCCTCCGTTTTGTTCGATTACGTAGACGAGCGCATCGGAGAAGGCCTGGGCGCCGCCTTGGATGTAGTAAGTGCCTTCGAGATGATACCCTAGCCAGGGAATGAAAAAGTAAAGCGCGGAAAGCTGTTGCGGCGGCAACCCGTAATAAGGCCAGAGGACGGTAAAAAAGTTCATGAACTCCGCGGACTTCACATGCCGCCCGATCGCTTGCGCGGTCGTTAATTTGGACCATTGGACCAGCGTCGGACATTTGGCCAAAAAGCCGAGGGCTTTTTTCCAGCCGGGAATGCCGGGATCGTTCAGGAACTTCATTTCTGCGGAAAGCCGGCGGATTTCTGCAAACAAGCGGGCAATCCCGTCCTTCTCTTCCGGAAAACGCCGCTCAAGCTGCGCCAGGTACGCGTCGGCGTCCTGGGGGACGTCGAACTTTTCGCCTTTCCATCGGAACGAATAAGGATATTCTTTGAGCAGAGGTTGGATGTGACGCATGACCCCGCTGGCCTGCAAAATTTGATAAAAACCTTGCCCCTGGCCCAGCCCTCCAACCCCGTGCAAAGCCGCGTCAAAAGTGTATCCCTTGCGCTGGAAATTGGTAGCATACCCTCCGGGCAAATAATGCTGATCGAACACGGCGACTTTGTAACCCAAGGCGGACAATCTCGCCCCGCAGGTCAATCCGCCGATCCCCGCGCCTACGACAACCACATCGTAATGATTCATGGTTCCATCCCCTTTTATTTGATTTATCGCTCCAGCTGGTTAATTTAAAAACAAACCATCGGTTTGTTTTTAAATTAACGTATTTCCTCGTTAAGTGTCAAGTGAAAATATGTATAATCGCGAAACGCCAAAACCAAACTAATTAGGAAAAGAAAGTAGCGGCACTGCACTCGTGGGAGGCGTAAGAAGTGGTAGACGTATTTACGGAAATCATCATCCAATCTCCTCGTGACAAAGTTTCAGACTATGCCGCTAATCCCAACCATGCGCCGGAATGGTATGAAAATATCGAGTCGGCCGAATGGAGAACCGAATCTCCGTTAAGGGTCGGCTCTCAAGTGGCCTTTAAAGCCCGGTTTCTGGGAAGGGAACTCGCGTATGTTTATCAAGTCACGGAATATATCCCGGGTGAAAAGCTTGTCATGAAAACCGCGGAGGGACCTTTTCCGATGGAGACCATCTATACTTGGGAATCCATCGGCGGTCATTCCACCCGAATGACGCTTCGCAACCGGGGGAATCCGAGCGGATTTTCAAAGGTGTTCGCTCCGTTTATGTCCGCGATGATGAAAAAAGCAAATCGTAAAGATTTGCAAAAAATAAAGAGCATATTAGAGGATGCTTGAAGCAAGTTATGGTAGCATCCCCAAAATTAAGACCCAAAAGTGTCGTTATTCCCGGGATATCAGTCCATTGGAGAGAAATAGGAGCAATTAATGTCGCTATTTCCCCCCGCCGCAAGGAAATACCCGTGTTCTGAACCATTCATAGGAAAATAAGTACATAAAATGCCGCTAATGGAGATGAACATGCAAGGGTCCAGGAAATAAGTACATAAAGTACCGCTATTTTGAGGGCCGGCGCAACCCGACGCAACCCCACGCTGCTCGGCCGTTCCCGTTTCGTTCCGGTAACCGGCCGTCATGCAATGCACCGATTGCCAGGTTGAACCCCAAAAAATCCCCTCCAATAATTTGAAGGGGATCATCGCTTCTTTAAGCCAATCTCATCTTAAAATCCTCATATCCGAACTCATGCAGAACTTCGCAATCGCCGTCCTTGTGCTGGACCACAAGGGCGGGAAGCGGCATGCCGTTGAACGTGGTGTTCTTCACCATCGAATAGATCGCCATGTCGCCGAACACCAGCCGGTCGCCGTTCTTCAATGGCTGATCAAACGAATAGTCGCCGATCGTATCGCCGGACAGGCAGGTTGGCCCGCCCAGCCGGTACGTGTACGGCTTCTCGCCCGGTTCCCCGGAGCCGAGCAGCGGCGGGCGATATGGCATTTCGAGCACATCGGGCATGTGGCACGAGGCCGACGTGTCAAGGATAGCGATATCCATGCCGTTTTGCATCGTGTCCAGCACGGTCGTAACCAGGTAACCGGCATTCAAGGCCACGGCTTCTCCGGGCTCCAGGTACACCTGCAAGCCGTATTTGTCCTGCATCCGTTTGATGCATTGTTCCAGCAGAGGGATATCGTAATCCTCGCGGGTGATATGGTGGCCGCCGCCGAAGTTGATCCACTCCAGCTGCGACAGCCACGGTCCGAACTTCTCTTCAATCGCATCCAGCGTGACGGCCAAATCATCCGAATTCTGCTGGCAAAGCGTGTGAAAATGCAATCCGGAAATCCCGTCCAGTTGCTCGGGGCGGAAATGCTCGATCGTCACACCGAACCGGGAACCTACCGCACACGGATTGTAGATATCGTGCCCGACTTGCGTGGAGCATTCGGGATTGATGCGGAGTCCGATTTTTTTGCCGGCGGCGAGCACTTTATCGCGATATCTTTCCACTTGGGAAAACGAATTGAAAATAATATGATCACACAGCCTGATAATTTCGTCGATCTGATCTTCGCGGTAGGCCGGGGAGAAGACATGGTTCTCTTTCCCCATCTCCTCGTGCCCCAGCCGCGCTTCATACAATCCGCTGGCCGCCGTACCGCTCAAATACTCTCCGATCAGCGGATACAGGGTGTACATCGAGAACGCTTTTTGCGCCAAAATAATTTTCGCGCCGGTGCGCTCCATGACCCCGCTGAGGATGCGGAGGTTTTTTTCCAAAAGGGCTTCATCCACTACGTAGCAAGGGGTAGGCAGTTCCTCAAAACGCATCGGATTAGACGAGCTCCGTTTCCAACACTTTTTTCGTATCTTCTTCCGAAGGATACTCGTCTACGGGCACCGGGTTAAAGCTTTCTTGCCACGGCAGACCCCATTGGTTCAGCGCGTCCATGAACGGATCCGGATTGAACTCTTCGATGTTGTACACGCCCGGTTTGTTCCAGTGTCCTTGAAGGATCATCATGGCGCCGATCATGGCCGGAACGCCGGTGGTGTAAGAAACGGCCTGGGAACCCACTTCCTTATAGCATGCTTCATGGTCGCAAACGTTGTATACGTAGTAAGTTTTATCTTTGCCGTCTTTTTTGCCTTTGAAAATACAGCCGATGTTCGTTTTGCCTTTCGTGCGCGGTCCCAGGGAAGCCGGATCCGGCAGCACGGCTTTCAGGAATTGCAGCGGAATGATCTGCTTGCCTTCGAATTCGATCGGCTCGATCGAGGTCATGCCGACATTTTCGAGCGCCTTCAGGTGTGTCAGATAACTTTGACCAAAGGTCATGAAGAAGCGGATCCGCTTCAGCCCGGGAATGTTAACCGCAAGGGATTCCAATTCTTCGTGGTACAGCAGATACATATCTTTTTCGCCGACTTCAGGGAAGTCGTAGACCCGTTTGATCTCCATCGGTTGGGTTTCGATCCACTCGCCTTTTTCCCAGTATCTTCCGTTGGCCGAAACTTCGCGGATGTTGATTTCCGGGTTGAAGTTGGTGGCAAAAGGATAGCCATGATCGCCGGCGTTGCAGTCGAGAATGTCGATATATTCGATTTCGTCAAAATGATGCTTCAGAGCGTAAGCGGAAAATACGCCGGTCACGCCAGGGTCGAAGCCGCTGCCGAGCAGGGCGGTAATGCCGGCTTTCTCAAAGCGCTCGCGGTATTCCCACTGCCATTTGTATTCGAATTTCGCGGTGTCTTCCGGTTCGTAGTTCGCTGTATCCATGTAGTGTGTTTTCGTCGCCAGGCAGGCGTCCATGATCGTTAAATCTTGATAAGGCAGCGCCAGGTTCATGACGATGTCCGGTTTCACTTCGTTGATCAGGGCGATCAGCTCTTCAACATTGTTGGCATCTACTTGAGCTGTCGTAATTTTCGTTTTGCCGCCATCCAGCTTGGCTTTCAATTCGTCACATTTGGATTTCGTGCGGCTGGCGATGCAGATTTCCTCAAATACTTCGCTGTTTTGAACACATTTGTGAATGGCCACGGAAGCAACTCCGCCGGCTCCGATAATAAGCGCTTTTCCCATTGTTCCATTTCCCCTAACCCGGTAAATTTTTGTGCTGCTTTGTTGGTTTCGCGAAATTTGCAAATAAAAAAACAAGTAATGAACGCATAGGTGCGCACCACTTGTCTTCGATATAGTCAAATATTAAGATAACTCCGGTCATGACGGGACGGAACGACATAAACGTCCGTAAAACGCTCGCCAGCCAGCCATAAAACGCGCGCTTTTTATGGAAAAGTCCTTAATATTCAAATACATCATGTTAGGTTCAGAGTCTATTTAGCAAATAATCGCCTTTACCACTCTTATTGACCGTTTCACAAGTTGATGTGCGATATGCACCGGTTGTAAAGTAACCAACTTATAAAATTTGAGCTTTTAACTCAATCAATAAGGCAACAAAAGTTGCCAATCGGCATTTGACCCGGCTGTCCGTATGGCCTTAACTCTCCGAGGAAAGTGGTCAAAAATTATCTGCTTGGAAAGACCCGAAAATATACTTGAATATTAGCTTTCCAAAATAACGCTGTCCTTATATTAGCAGGACATATGGGAAAGGGCAAGAGAAAAAACAAAAAATTGTTATGAATAATTTTGGGTATTTAATATATGGGTTAGTTGGAAAAATCTGATTGACAAATCTCGTACAAGCCTTATAGGATTATTATAGATATGGAAGCGTTTTATATGAAAGGAGATGATGTTTCCATTTGCAGAGCCATGCCAAAAAGTAAAAAGGAGCGTGAAATTGATATTAAAAAAGCGGGAATCAACTCATTTTTTCGCGAACGGAGGAGAAAGACGATGAAGAAACGGTTTTTACGTAAAGTGTTAAGCTTGTTTTGGATTATAAGTTTGGTTGGCGCGTACTTCTATGCGCTGCCGGACGCCCAGGCGGAGAATACCGTCCTGGTGCAGAGCGATTTTGAGGACGGTACGGCCCAGGGGTGGACCGGACGCAGTGCGGAGGAGACGTTGACGGCGGTGGCCGAAGCGGCCCGCAGCGGAGCTTACGGATTGAAGGTGGCCGATCGCAGCAAGGGTTGGCATGGGGTGACGCTGGACGTGACGGCGCAGATGGAATTCGGGAAAACGTACGTGTTTTCGGGCTGGATCAAGCTGCCGGCCGGTTCCCCGGACAGCCGGGTGTACATGACTATGCAGCGTACGGCAGGGAGCGATGCGCACTACGAGCAAATCGCAAACGGCACCGCTTCGGCCAGCCGCTGGTTAGAGCTGCGGGCGGAGTACAAATACCGCGAACCGGGGGATCAACTGTCCATATACTTTGAAATTCCGGATCAGCCGACGCAGTCGTTTTATCTGGACGATTTTGCGCTGGAGCGGCTGCCAGACTCCGACCCGATCGTCATCGAAGACGGGATTCCGTCGCTCAAGGACGTATTTGCGGACGATTTCCTGTTCGGGGCCGCTTTTGAAAATTCCGAGCTTTACCAGGAGCCGGACAGACAACTTTTGGCCAAGCATTTCAACAGCGTAACGCCGGGCAATGTGCTGAAGTGGGACAGCACCGAACCGGCGGAAGGCCAGTTCCGCTTCACCGAGGCGGACGCGGCCGTGCAATTTGCGCAGGACAACGGCCAGCAGGTGCGGGGGCATGCGCTTGTGTGGCACAATCAGACCCCGGATTGGGTTTTCCGGGACGAGAGCGGCAATCTGGTCAGCAAAGACGTGTTGTTCCAGCGGATGGAAAACCACATCAAAACGGTTATGGGCCGGTACAAAGACGCAATCTATGCCTGGGACGTTGTCAATGAGGTGATTGATACCGGCCAGTCTGATGGGTTGCGCCGCAGCCTGTGGTACCAGATCGCCGGCGAAGAATACATCGAGAAGGCCTTTATTTATGCGCATGAAGCCGATCCCGACGCCGTGCTGTTCATCAACGACTACAACACGCACGAGCCGGCCAAGAGCCAGGCTTTGTACAACCTGGTGAAGCGGCTGCAGGAGAAAGGCATTCCCGTTCACGGGGTAGGGCATCAAACACATATCAACATCGACTGGCCGCAGATGAGCGAGATCGAAAACTCGATCCTCAAATTTGCCGAGCTTGGACTTAAGACGGAAATCACCGAATTGGACATCGATGTGTATACGAACACCAATCAGCGTTACGACACATTGCCGGACAGCGTCGCGCAAAAGCAAGCGACCCGTTACCAACAGCTGTTCGACATTTTCAGAAAACATAGCGACCTGATCGACAACGTGACGATCTGGGGCAAAGACGACGGAAACTCCTGGCTCCGCAAGTACCCGGTGAACCGCAACAATTGGCCGCTGCTGTTCGATGAGCGGCTGCAGTCCAAGCCGACGTACTGGGCGATTGTCGACGCTGCGCAGCCGCAAGTTCCGGCGGTGCCGGCGAACGTCCGGGCGGCAGCCGGCGATCAGCGGGTGACGCTGAGCTGGGGCGCGGCCAACGGGGCGTCCGGGTACCATGTGAAGCGGGCGGAGCAAAGCGGCGGGCCGTATGTGACGGTGGCCCAAGGGGTCACGGCTGCGGTGTATACCGATGCCGGCTTGGTCAACGGCCAGACGTATTATTACAAGGTCAGCGCCTTCAACAGCGTGGGCGAAAGCCGGGACTCGGCGGAAGTCAGCGCGACGCCGCGGGAGACCCCCACGCCGGAGCCCGGCGACCTGGCGGTGCAGTACCGGGCCGCCGATTCCAATGCGGGCGACAACCATTTGAAGCCGCATTTCCGCATCGTCAACCAGAGCGAGGAAGCGGTGTCGCTGAGCGAGCTGACGCTCCGGTACTGGTACACGATCGATGGGGACAAACCGCAGCAATTCCACTGCGATTATGCGCAGGTCGGCGGCTCGAACATCAGCGGCAGTCTGGTGAAGCTGGACGAGGCCCGTTCGGGAGCGGACTATTATCTGGAGCTGTCGTTCTCCCCAGCAGCCGGCAGCATCGCGGCGGGCGGCAACAGTGGCGAGATCCAGACGCGGATCAACAAGACCGACTGGACGAACTACAACGAGCTCGATGATTATTCTTACGATGGGGCCCACACCTCGTTTGCCGATTGGGATCGCGTGACGCTGTACCGGAACGGCACGCTCGTTTGGGGGACCGAGCCGGGGATGTAATGTAACGCGTATGGGGCGGAAGCTCCCGATGCGCTTATGCAGTCCGAGGGAATGAGTGCGAGTGTGTGGAAGCGCGTTAAAGCAAGTTAAAGCAAGTTAAAGTAAGTTAAAGTAAGTTAAAGCACGAAAAATCTAACGGTTGTGGCAGCGGCTATTTGACGAAAAAAGCCCTTTTCAAAATTCTAACGGTTGTGAGCGCGGTTATTTGCCTGGATCTAAGCGAAATTAGCCGACTTTAAGTGAAATAAGCGCCAGGGCAACCGTTAGAATTTGAAATCACCGTTTTTGGAACAAATAGCGCTTGTGGCAACCGTTAGCTTCAAGTTAAAGGCAAAGCACCAATGCCGTCATGCATTAATTGGCGGCTTTGGTGCTTTGTGTTTTGGTTCAGGGGAGCTGCCCGTTTCCCGGATAGGGCTTCACCGGCGGCAGGACATGGGCGGGAATCGGGCAGGCGTATCCCTCCAGACCGCCCCGGCTGCGCAGCTCCCGTTTCGCCTCTTCGAGGACGGACGGGTCTTTCAGCAGCTCCGCCGCGGTCGCCGCGAGCACTTTGGCGGCATGCAGCATGCCTTTATGGGCGGCCGCCGCCTTCCCTTGCGCGACCATCTGCCACGAGTGAAACGGCGTATCGGCGGCGAAGCAGACCGTTTCGAGCTGGGCTGTCGGGACGACCCAACTGACATCGGCGACATCCGTGGAACCGAGCATCCGGCCGGTCACGGGGCGGTACGGATCGAGTGTCTCCGGCAGGGCGGCTTGATCCGGAGCGTATTTCGGCTCCGGGTTCGTTTCTGGTCCAGCCTCCGGGTCCGTTGCCGCTCCGGCCTCTGGTCTTGGATCGCCTATCTGGCCGGCCTCCTGCCGCGAATCCGCTGTTGGCCCGGGATCCGGCCGCAGCGTCTCCAGTATGGCGCGGGCGTAACGCCGCTCCTCCTCCGTAAACGCCGGCACGCCAAGCGCCTCAAAGCACCGCTGCATGATCCGCTCCACGGTCACGTTCGGGATCAGATTGGAGCAGGCTTTTTCGAAGCCGATTTGCACCTCCGTTCCGGTCATCAGCGCCGCTCCCTTGGCGATATCGTTGATGCGCGCGTAAATTTCCTCCACTTGGCGGACCTCGGGCGCGCGGATTAAATACACGACTTCCGCGGTCGCCTGCACGACGTTCGGGGAGAATCCGCCCGTATCCGTGACCGCGTAATGGAACTGGGCCTCCCGCGGGACATGCTCCCGCAAATAGTTGGCCCCGACGTTCATCAGCTCCACCGCATCCAGGGCGCTCCTTCCCGTATGGGGACTGGCGGCCGCGTGCGAGCTGCGCCCTTGAAACCGGTAGCGCACCTGGTAATTGGCCGAGGACGTCTGGGAAACGACCGCGTTGCCGTAGCCCGGATGCCAGGTCAGCGCCGCGTCGACGTCGGCAAATGCGCCTTCCCGCACCAGGAACGTCTTGCCGGAACCGCCTTCCTCGGCCGGGCACCCATAATAGCGGACCGTGCCGGGCAGCCCCGCTTCAGCCATAAATTCTTTCAGGGCCACCGCCGCGGCGAGCGAACCCGTGCCCAGCAAATGATGGCCGCAGCCGTGCCCGCTGCCTCCGGGTTTAAGCGGCTCGCGGATAGCGGCGCCCGCGATTTGGCTCATTCCCGGCAGCGCATCGTATTCGCCCAGGAGGGCAATCACCGGCCGGCCGCTGCCGTACGAAGCCATAAATGCCGTCGGCAGCCCGCCGGTGCCAAACGCCACCGTGAACCCTTCCTGCTCCAGCCGCTCCGCGAGCAGCCCGGCCGATTCGAACTCTTCGAATTTCGTTTCGGCCAGCTCCCATAACTGGTCGCTCAACTCCGTCAACGCTTCCCGCCGCCGCTCGACCAGCTCGGCAATCCGCTTCCAAGCGGCCGTTTTTGCGTCTCTCTCCTGTGTCATGGCCGATTAGCGGGTGAGCGCCAGCACGTCTTCTGTTGTGATGTTGGCCCCGGTTTGCAAGTATTCCATGTTGAGCAGCGCCATATCATGGGCTTGCCGGGTCGTGCCAACGACGGCGTCGGACACGACATGGAAATGGTAGTCGTGCTGATGGGCGTCCACGGCCGTAAAGCGGACGCAGATGTCGGTCATGCCGCCGATCAGGTACAGGCGTTTAATGCCGAGGCAGCGCAGCAGCAGATCAAGGTCGGTCGCGAAAAAGGCGCTGTAGCGGCGTTTGGTGATAATATACTCGCCTTCGATCGGGGCGGTGGATGGGTGAAACTCCTCGGCCGGCGTCCCCTCGAGGCAGTGGACCTTCTCCACGCCGTCGAGCTCGCGGCCGAAGTCGCTGTGGTCGGCGCGGTGCAGCTCGCGGATCTGGATGACCGGCACCTGCAGCTTGCGGAAATGCTGAATGACCTTCGGCGCGTTCAGCAGGCATGTGCCGCCCTCCATCACGGGAATGGCGTCGCTTTCCGTATCGTTTTGAATGTCGATGACGAGCAATGCGCTATGTTCGGGGATTTTTGCCATAATCGGGTCTCCTCCTCATTGGGTTTTAGTTGAACAGGTCTTCCACGGAAATGACCGAGCCCGTTTGGAAATATTCGATATTGTCGAGCGCCGCCTGGGCAACCTCGTCGCTGCTTGGCGTCCCGCAAGCTTCCTTGAACACGTGGACGTGATAGTTGTATTGATGCGCGTCCACGGCCGTATAGTGAACACAGATGTCGGTCATGCCGCCGGCGAGGAACAGATGCTCGGCCTTAAGCCCGCGCAGCAGAATTTCCAAATCGGTTCCGAAAAAGGCGCTGTACCGGCGTTTGTCCACCGTATATTCGCCCTCGAGCGGCGCGGTTGGCTCGTAATACGTCGCTTCAGGCGTGCCCTCCACGCAGTGAATGTTCTCCGCGCCGTCCAGCTCGCGGCCGAAATCGACCAGATCCTTGCGGTGGATTTCGCGGATGTGCACGATCGGCACGCCGCCGCGCCGGCGGAAATATTCGGTGACCCGCTCGACGTTTTTCAAATACGCCAGCCTTTTTTCCGGAATGCCGCGCGGATGCTTGGCAGGGTCGGAGTTTTGCACGTCAACCAGGATAAGCACGCTGTGTTCGGGAATCACAATCATTATGGTCGCCTCCTAATTTAAATGGGGTGGCGGGGCGCTGACGCCCCGGCCAAGTTTTTCGGGTTACCAGAGGAAATCGGTGGATACCAGCTGCTTCACGTCAAAATTATTCTTGATGACGCCAATGGAATGATAGAAATAAACGACATCCTTCATCGTGTTGTACAACCAGCCGCCATCGTCCATCCCTTCATGGTTGTCGGCCAGCGTATACAGGTGGACGGTCGGGAACATTTCCTTGACTTCCGCGGCGCTGACCTGCAGATCATCAGCCGTCACCTCGGCGGCGTCGTCCAGATCGCTGTTGACATATTGCGTAGCGTCTTCTACGGCTTTCAGCGTGTTTTGCAGCCATTCCGGTTTTTCTTCGGCATTTTTGGCGGAGACGACGATCACGTCCAGAATCGTGTTCTCCAAGTTCGCGGTGGAGATGATCACATTGCCGCCCCGGGAGGTCACGCCTTGAGACAGGTACGGCTCGAACGTCGTGGCGGCGTCGACGCTGCCGGCGACGAAGGCGGCCCCGCCTTTGCCCGGCCCCATGTCGACGAGTTTGACGTCATCAACGGTCAGTCCGGCCGTTGCTAACGCTTTTGCCAGCATGTAGTGGGTCACTTCGCCGTATTGGGCCGTGACCGACTTTCCTTTCAGGTCAGAGACCGTTTTGATGCTTTTATCGGCCACGATGCCGTCCGCTCCCGTTGAAGCGTTGTGCAGGTACACGATTTTCGGCAGGGCGGCCATGTCGGTGCCTTCTTCAATTAGGGCGTTTATCGAAATGAGATAGGATTGCAGCGTTGTAAAAGCGATATCGACGTCCCCGGTCATCACGCTCATGAGCGGGGAAGTGGCGCCGAAAGCGCCGATTTGCACATCCACGCCGTGGGCCAGGTCAAACTCCTTGTCATTAAGCGCGTAGACCCCGATGCCTCCGATAAACGGCGCATACGCCGTTTTGACGGTTACGGGCGCTCCGGTTTGTGCGGAAGAGCCCGCCGCGCCGTTTGAGCCTGCTGCCGACCCGGCGGCGTTGGCCTGACTATTGCCTCCGCCGTTGGCGGAATTGCCGTTTCCGCATGCGATCACACCAAACATCATGGCCGTTAATAGCAGCAGCGTTGCCCCCGTTTTCATCAAGCCGCGTTTCTTTTGTCTCGTCATGATTTCTCGCCTCCAACTATTTTTTTATTTGATTACATCCGGCGAAATAGCCATTAGCCGCTAGCCCACCAGATTGCGAATCCATTTGTTGCTCCGGATGCGAAGCCGGATAAGCACGTATTTGCAAACATCGTCAATGATGACGAAGAGATAAACGGCTTCGATGCCGAGATTCAGCGTGTAGCCGGTGAGAAACGTCAGCGGAAGCGAGACGCACCACAGGGCGGCATTGTCGATGATGAAGCACATCTTCGTGTCCCCGCCGGCGCGCAGCGTCCCCATGATGTGCACGAAATTCATTCCCTTAATCGGCATGATGACGGCGAGGTAAACGACGATCAGCATGACGTTGTCCCGCACCGTATCCGAGATGCCTTGATAAAGCTGGAGCATCAGCGGCGTCCCCAAAACCATGACCGCTCCGGTCAAAATGCCGAATAGGGCGGTATAAGCTTCCATACGCTTGACGTAATAGGGCGCTTTTTCCGCACGGCCTTCGCCAATCGTCTGTCCCAGCATGATCGCGGCCGCCTGTCCGGTGCCGATGAAGAAGGCGATGAGCAGCTGCTCCAGCACCTTGGCGATCCCGACGGCCGCGCCGACGGTGTAGCTCATATGGTAAAAGACGACGCTGTACAGGGCGTAGCCGATGCTCCATACCGTTTCATTGATGATGACGGGAAAAGAGGTTTTGAAAAAAACAGCCAGGAAATCCCGTTTTGCCGCGAACAAATCGCCGGTCGTAGGTGCGAAATCGCGGAATTTGCCGTACAGCACCGCCGTCATAATGAGCATTTCGATGCATCTAGCCGCGACGATCGCGTAAGCGGCCCCTTGGATGCCCAGCGCCGGCATGCCGAATTTCCCGAAAATCAGCCCATAGCTCAGCGCGATGTCAATCAAGATGGTCAGCACGGTAATGCGCAGCGGGAACCCGGGCCGGCCGATATTCCGGAAAATCATCGTGCAGGCGAGCGATAGTCCTGTCGGCAAATAGCTGAGACAGACCGCTTGCAGATAACGTCCCGCTGCCGCGACCACTTCGCTTTCGTTGGAGAACACCCGCAGCGCCTGCTCCGGCCAGAAAAACCCGATCGCCGTAAACCCTCCGCTGACACCCAGGATGAGGACGAAGGCGAGCGCCGATGCGATCTTTAGCTGCCGCCGGTCTCCTTTGCCGTAAAATTGCGACAGGAAAATGGTGGCCCCGCTGACGATGCCGACGATGACCAGATTCAGGATGAAAAAGACTTGGCCGGCCAGGCTGGTGGCGGACACCTGCAGGTCGCCAAGCTGGCCCACCATCACCGAGCTGAGGGTGTTCGTAATGCTCGTAACCATGCTTTGAAGGCCGATCGGCAGCGACAGAAGCAGGAAGCTTTTCAGAAATGGAACATCCTCGCGAAAGGTCGAAAAGAGATTAGGTTGCCGCATGCAGGTCATTCCTGAAATCGCCGGAGTGCAGCAGGCTGTGAATCCTTTTGCGGATTTGGATGAATTCGAGTGTGTCCTTCAGCTCAAGATCGCGCCGGGCCGGCAGATCGATCGGGATATCGGCGATAATCCGCCCCGGACGGGCGCTCATGACGTATACGCGCTGGGAGAGAAACACCGCTTCCTCGATATCGTGCGTGATGAAGATAACGGTGTGTTTCTCTTGTTCCCACAGCTCGCGCAGCTGCAGCTGCATATTGCCTTTCGTGTCCGGATCCAGCGCCCCAAACGGCTCGTCCATCAGCAGCACCTCGGGGCTGTTCGCCAGCGCCCGGGCGATGGCCACGCGCTGCTTCATCCCGCCGGACAGCTCTTTCGGCAGCCGCCCCCGGAAATCCGTCAATCCGACCAGGCTCAAATATTTCTCCGTGATCCGGTCGGCTTCGTCCTTCGGCATTTTTTTCAGCTTGAGACCGAAGCGGATGTTTTGTTCGACCGACAGCCAGGGAAACAGCGTGTAGGCCTGGAACACCATGCCGCGGTCGGCGCCCGGCCCCGTCATGATGCGGTCCCCCAGCATCACATCGCCGGAGGTGGCTTCGTCGAGCCCGGCAAAAATGCGAAGCAGGGTTGATTTTCCGCAGCCGGACGGGCCGACGACGCAAATGAACTCATTGTCCTCAATGTCCATGTTGATGTCTTTCAGCGCGTACGTTTCCGATCTTTTGGAGCGGTAGATTTTGTTGAGGTTTTTACAGGAAATTTTTGGGCTGGACGCGGGTTGCAACATGATTATTTCCCCCTTTCATGGCATCGCAGTATAGGTTTAGAGGTCTTCGGCCCAGTGAAACAGCAGCTTGTTGATGTAAGCGAAAATGCGGTCGAACAGCAGGCCCAGCAGGCCGATGACGAAGATGCCGCCGAAAATGATGTAGGTTTTCATGAAGCGTTCGGCAATCATGATGCTGTAGCCCAGGCCGGAGCTGGAGGCGAGCATTTCCGCCATAATCAAATAGGTCCAGGCCCAGCCCATAACCATCCGCATCGTATCCATCACGCTTGGCATCATCGCGGGAATGATCACGCTGCGAATAACCTGCCCTTGCGTGGCGCCGAGCGTATAGGCGGTATTGATGAGGTCGATTTGGATGTTTTTTACGATGTCGGCGATCATGGCTGTCATGGAAAAAACGGCTCCGACGACGATAATCGTGATTTTGGCGGTTTCGCCGACGCCGGTCCAGACCATGATGAGCGGGATCAAGGCGGAAACCGGGAGGTAGCGGAAAAACTCGATCAGCGGCTTCATCACCGCGTTTACGACCTTGTAGGCGCCCGAGAGCAGGCCCAGCGGAACGCCGATCAGTACGGAGATCAGGAAGCCCATCAACACCCGGTAGCAGCTGACGCCGATGTCCCCCCAGAGGCTTCCGTCTTGGAGGACGGAGAACAAGTAAGTGAAGGTCGCCTCCGGTGTCGGCAGAAAAATCGGATTGATGCCGGAAAAATGGCTGCCGGCATACCACAGCGCAATCAGCAGCAAAAACGTTACCGCCATGATCGTATTGAACAGGCGCGGAGGGATGTCCCGGCGGATTCGAAACAGGGTGCGCGGCTGGCTTCGGTGGTTCATTTTTAATTCCCCCTTTGTGGTTTGGGTGCTTTACTCTCCCATTTCATAAATTTTCAAGCCCAGTTGCAGTTGGAGCCGCGCTTCCGGATCGTCGAACGAAATGCCCAGCAAGGACTTGATTTTATCGAGGCGGTACACAACGGTATTGTAGTGCGTGTACATATTTTGAGCGGTAAGCTTGATGTTGCAGCCCATTTGAAAATAGACCTTCAGCGTTTGGATCAGGCTGGAATGATGCGCTTCATCGTACACAACCAGCGGCTGAACGTAACGGCCCAAAAATTTGTCCACATTGGCGTGTTTAGGCAAAAGGCTGAGGACAGCGTAGATGCCGAGCCGTTCCCACGTAATCAGCCTGGCGTTCTCTTTGCTGATGCATGAGGCGGTGTATAAATTTTCCGCATCGATATAGCTGTCGTTCACCGCCAGCGGCCCGCTCGCTTCGCCTACGCACAGGGAGAAGGCGCCCGTTCCGCATACGTCCGCGATGTGGCGGAATAACGGTTCGGTATCCTCCGGCGAGAGTACGGCCCCGCTATTGGCCGTTTGCGGCAGGAGCCCGATGATTTTGCCGCCGATGCTCGTAAACAGGCTATCGTTTGGCGCGGAGCGGGTAAGCTCGGCGGTCAAACCGCTGTCCAGAGCGGGCGGCGAGCCGGCATGAAATTTGACGATCGCTGCCCGGTAGGTTTTGGAGGAGAGGGCGTCGTACCCGTAGAGCCGGCCTTTAATATCGAGATGCTCCGCGCTGGGAACGACTCCGGTCAGCCAATCCTTGATAAAATCGTCGAAGTATTTGGCTTTTACCAGGTTGTACGTGTTTTCGCCGCTCAGCCTGATGTTGATCAGCGGCAAAATCCGCGATACGGTGGACAGGTCCAGCTCGGTGCAGGCGCCGTTTTTCTCGGCCAGCAGCACGAGAATCGGGTCCTTATCCGCCTCCCAGAGATTGAATACATGCAGGCGGACGCCGCTGCCCTTGGGCGGCTTGCCCGGGACCGTGATGATGCTGCGGCTTTGGGGGCAGCTGGAATTCAGGGCCGTCAGAAGCTCGCGGAACGAGGAGAAGTAGGCGGCATGCCGCGGCGAGGTAATCATCCGGCCTTCGGCGCCTAAGATGCAAAGCGGATTGCCGACCATCGCTTCAACCGCCTCGACGATAAGCGCCATTTCGCGGCCGTGCAGCATCAGTTCCGCCACTTGCTCCAGCCGCTGCTGCAGCAGGAGGACGTTTTTTGTTTCCAGCGAGATCACCTTCTCCATCACCTCGCGTACGACGTTGGAGAAGATCGTCGACTCCGGCAGCTCGAAGAGCGGCAGTTCATACGCCTCGGCGCAGTCGACGATCTGCCGGGGGATTTCCGTAATGAACCGCTTGGGCTTGATGCCGAGCGCGGCCACGCCGCGCTCGACCAGCCGCGGGATGATCTCCAGGAAGGCGTCCATATTATGGTGATGCGAGTAGCCGGTCGTCACCAAAAGCTCGTTGGCCTGGGCCCAATTCTGGATATCGGGCACCTCCATAATGTTGACCCGGCTGATGACGTTGTCCAGCCGGCATTCGCCCGCCAGCAGCTTCAGGTTCGGGAGTGAGTTCATATGAAACAGGTCTGCGCAGCGGAATTCGCGGGCCAAAGGCTCCGTTAAACGACTGGTCATGTTCATGCTTGTTCGCTCCCTTCTCTCCTACTTGCTCTTATCCCGTCGCGGGCTCGCCGCTGTGGCTCCTGCTCCGCTCTGCGGCCGCCCATCCGCCGTAGCGGGTGATGTCTTCCCCGCCCAGCTCGGCGTAAGGCTCGCAAAGGAAGCCGGTGACCTCGCTTCCGTTTTGCAGCTCGATCTTGCCCAGCCCGAGCGGCGCGGGCACCTTGCGGATGAACTCGCCAAGCCGGTGCAGCGGAATCCGCCAAACCTCCAGCTCGATCGAGCTGCCTGGCGCGGAGCGGATCAGGCCCGGCTTCGGAGGGTTCGATTGCAGCCGGATCAGGCGGTAGCAGGGGGCCGTCCGGTCCGGCCGCAGGAAGGAGGCGCCGCATTCCAGCAGCTGTTTTTCCAGCGGGAATCCCCGCATATGCAAGCCGCAGACAGCCAGCTCGATCGAATCGGTCTGCATAAACTCGGCGGCGGCGCCCTTCAGGATATGGTCCTGGCCGCGTAAGGCAAACATCGTGATGCCGAAAGGCAGCCGCTCGCCGGCGTAATCGGACGGCAGCGCGATGGCCGTCAGATCGAGCAGGTTGCAGTGGTTGGTGTAGTAGCCCATGTCGCTGTTAGCGGCTACCGGTTCGGCGGCGACCTGCTCCCGCGTATACGTTCCGCCGCAGGTCGGCATGACGAGTATGGCGTCCCGCATCAGTGCGCCGGTCTGCTCTTTATAGCCGCGAAGCTGGTGTTGCGCCGTAAACACGGAAGCGGCGTCGTACCCTCGTTCATGCGAGGAGCGGAGGACTTGCTCCGTCACCGGGAAGATTTTGCCGGGATGCGATTCGACGAATTCCCCCAAATCGGACCAGCGCTCCGCGATCCATGGGCCGTCATACAGGATGCCGGACACTTTGCGGAAAATGCCGCAATCGATGTATTCGATGGGGATTCCGCATTGCTCCAGCCGTCTTACCGCTTTGTCCCAAGCGGAGCGGTAAGCGTCTTTGTGGTTGCCGTAAAAGAACAGCGGCTCCTTCGGCAGCAGCAGCTTCCGTGGCTTGCCCGAAGCGATGGGGGGATTGAAGCGGAAGCCGCCGCCGTTGTGGGCATCCTGCTCCCGTTTCCCCCGGGCAACGGAATCGACAAGATAGGCGTCCTCCAGCGCGGACGTGAACACTGTTACGCAATCGAGACTGGCGCAGGCCGGAACAACGCCACTGGCCGGCCAGTCGCCGATCGCGGCTTTGTAGCCGATCAGATCGTTCAGCGCGGCGGGAACGCGCCCCGACCCGGCCGTGTCGGTGCCGAGCGCGAAGACGGCCTGCCCGCGAGCGACGGCCACCGCCGACCCGGCGCTGGAGCCGCCGCTGATCAGTTCGGGCAGCAGTGCATTGTGCGTTTCGCCGTAAGGGCTGCGGGTGCCGACAAGCCCGGTCGCAAACTGGTCGAGATTGGTTTTGCCGAGCGGGATGGCCCCGGCTTCGATGAGCCTTTCCACTACCTCCGCGCTTTGCCCGGGTGTATAAGCGTAGGCCGGGCAAGCCGCCGTTGTCGGGACGCCCGCCAGATCGATATTGTCCTTAATGGCGAAGGGGATGCCCCAAAGCGGATATTGCTCCGGATTTTTGTCCTTCAGGCCGTCCAAATAAGGCTGGATAAACGACAGGGACGGAGGAACGATCCAGATGTTTAAGGACTTGTCGTGTTCGGCCTTTTCAATAATCGCTTCGATCAGCGCCTGCGGCGTCGTCTTTTTGCTTTTATACATGGCCTTCAACGTAGCGATGGTCAGCTTCTCCAAGATGTGAACCCCTCTCTCTCAAAATTTGCAACCATAATGGAAAAATATAAAAGTTTATTGTGTCATTTTATATGACTCTAAATGTTATTTAGATGCCATGATTCTCTTGAGTTTGCGAATTTGTGTGATGTAATTTGACATCGTGTTATGGCTTTTATTATTGTCGCTGTTGTCGAAGACTGTCAAGATACCACGAATCGGACTCGATATTTTCATGGTTCATCCACAGAAATGGCGCTTTCCACCCTTTGAAATTTGTGTGCGATCCACAAATAAATGCCGGGAGAATTATGAATAGATTCAATAATGGTGCGGAAAAACCCGCTGTTTGCGAGGGCTTTGAAGATGTGCTCGTTTCAGTTGGCGGGAGCTTTTTTTCAGAATTATTTACATTTATTTGATTTGACAAGGAAATAATTTTGTTGTTATGTTATCTAACATAAAATAAAATAGTTCAACAGTTTACTAGGGTTCCGTCTGGAAACAGAGTCTGGTCCGAGAGTAAACGGTCTCCTGCATGGGGGGGCTACACGGAAGGATAAAAACCTGGGAGATATCGTAAGGACGCGCGTCTAGCTGCGTTTATAGATGTCTCCCTTTTGTTTTACCTTCCGAAAGTTCGGCGCGAACCGCCAGGAAAAAAGGAGTGGATAGCCATGAACGTGATTTGGAGCGAAACGATGCACCTGGGAGGCAAATGGTCCGGAGTGATCGGCAGGGGCAAGCTGATTCGTCTGACGGCCTTGGAAGCAGGAGCGAATGTTGCAATGCTGATGTACCACGCCCGCGATTTGAGCGAACGGTACAATATGCCGGATACGCTCAAAGCCCAACACACCGCGCATTTAACGAAGGGGAACGTGCTTATGAGCGACAACGGCCGGGTGCTGGCAAGCATCGTTCAGGATGATTTGGGTTGGCATGACCCGTTAGGGGGCTATACCACGCGGGAATCGACCGACGCGAAGTACGGCTTGAGCCGGTATCAGGAGAAGCGCAACGAATGGCTGCGCAGCGGCCGGGAAAATTTAGCGGTGGAGCTTACCCGCAGCGGGCTTGGCAACCGGGATTTGTCGCCGGTGGTCAACTGGTTTTCCAAGGTGTTCTGCGACGAGGAAGGTAATATGAACTTCGACCAAGGTCACTGCGCCGCGGGACAGGCAGTCACACTGCGTACGGAAATGGATGTCCTCGTCATCTTTTCGAATACGCCCCATCCGTTGGACCCCCGGGAGCCGTACCCGTCGGTGCCGGTCAAGATCGAAGTGCTGCCCGGATTGCCGGTTGATTCGCAGGACCCGTGTGTTAACTACCGTCCGGAGAACCGCCGGGCTTTTGATAACACGTGGAACTATTATGCGCTGCAAAGCTGAGTGACCTAAAAGAAAAGGGAGGTTAAACATATGAAGGCATTTTATCGGGTGGAAAGTCCTCGGGTGGCCGAGACGGCGGTTTATGACGAGGTCATTCCGGCGGGCCAAGGCTGGATGCATGAGCTTGGGCCGGGGCAGGTGCTGCGCATCGTGGATCTGGAGGGGAATCAGGCGGCGGATACATTGCTTTACGATGCCGACAATCCTGAGGATCATTATAGCGCCGTGCGGACGATTCATGCGCAGAACAACATTTACCTGACAACGGGCTCCGCGCTGCTTGCCGAATCGGGCAAGGAACTGGCCCGGATCGTCGCCGATACGTGCGGCCGTCACGATACGCTGGGCGGGGCATGCTCGTCCCAAAGCAATACGGTCCGCTACGCGCATGAAAAAGGCTACATGCACAACTGCCGCGATACGTTTATGCTGGAGCTGTCGAAGCACCCGGAGGGCCATTTGTACGGAAAACGCGATTTGTCGCCGAATATCAACTTTTTTATGAACGTGCCGGTTACGCCGGAAGGCGGACTGACCTTCGAAGACGGCGTATCGGGGCCGGGCTGCTATGTGGAAGTTCAGTCGAGCTGCCGTTCCATGGTGCTGATCAGCAATTGCCCGCAGCTCAACAATCCGTGCAACGCCTACAATCCGACGCCTATCCGCGTGTTGATCTGGAACGAGTAGAAGCCGGATATTCAATAGAATCGGGAGAATTTTACGACAAGCAGTCGAGCAAATGCCTGCCTCTATCAACTGGGGGCGGGTATTTTTTGTCAAAACGGGGCGGAGGAACATATCAATTGTAAAATGAATGTAAAATATTGGGATAAAACCAGTATATAAGATTCGATGGAAAATAGAGTAATTATTTTGATTGACAAATTATTCCTCTTATGTATACGATGAAACTAGTTTGCAAGCGTTTCTTAATAACGCCCAAAAACTACTAATCTCTCAGCGGGAGGGGATGTATAAAAGGTGAATATCGGATGGCTGAACGATGCGGAAAATACGGGGAACGAGTCGGCCAAGGGACAGGGGGAATTCTGGCTGCCGAGCTGCCTGGCGGCTGTAATTCTCTTTTTCTATCGTTTTCCAACCCAAATGCTAGGAAGAGGAGCGTGAATGATGAACTGTTAAAGGCTGTCGCTTGCGGCTTACCGAGGAAGCTGAAGCGCCAACCAACGATAAGATTTTATAGTTATATTCATACAATTTTTGTTAGAAAAGTTCGAATTTGCAGAAATTGCCGAAACAACGAAGGGAGTAAAATAAATGAATAAAAAGCTTTTCGCCAAAATGAAGACCCTCTTCATGGCTAGTATGATTACAGCATTAACCGTTCCGGCAGCTTTGCCGGCTTCGGCGGCGGACTCCGGACATGTGGACAACCCGTTTGTCGGCGCCACGGCTTACATTAATCCGGATTACGCGGACTTTGTCGACACGTCGATTGCGCAGGTGACCGACGATGAATTGGCGGCGAAGATGGAGACCGTCAAATCGTATCCGACGGCCGTCTGGCTCGACCGCATTTCGGCGATCGAGGGCGGTGACGGACGCCTCAGCCTGGAAGAACATCTGGATAACGCCCTGGCGCAAAAACAGGGTGACACGCCGATCACGGCCAGTTTCGTCATCTACGATATGCCGGGACGCGACTGTCACGCCCTGGCTTCCAACGGCGAACTGCCGCTCACGCAAGCTGCATTTGAAAGATATAAGACGGAATATATCGATGTAATCGCGGATATTTTCTCCAATCCGAAGTATGAAGATATCCGTATCGTCACCGTGATCGAACCTGACTCGCTGCCTAACCTGGTGACGAACTTGAGCACCCCGGCTTGTGCGGCGGCAAATTCCAGCAATATTTACCGCGACGGGATCCGTTATGCGCTGGACCAATTGCATGATATCCCGAACGTCTACAAATATCTGGATATCGGGCACTCCGGCTGGCTCGGATGGGATTCCAACCTCCAGCCTGCGGTCGACCTGTATACTTCCGTAGTTAAGGGAACCAAAGGCGGTTTCTCCAGCGTTGACGGTTTCGTCACCAATACGGCCAACACCACGCCTTTGGAAGAACCAAACTTGCCGAACTCGAATTTGCAGATTAACGGACAGCCGATTCGCGCGGCTAAATACTATGAATGGAATCCGTACTTCGATGAGGCCGACTTTACGGCGGCCCTGTACTCCGGCTTTGTGGCCAAGGGCTGGCCGTCCGACATCGGTTTCCTGATCGATACCTCGCGTAACGGATGGGGCGGACCTGACCGGCCGACCGGAGCATCCGGCTCGGATATCAATACTTATGTAAATTCCGGACGTATCGATAAGCGTCTGCATCGCGGTAACTGGTGTAATGCGGCGGGCGCAGGGATGGGCATGCCGCCGGAAGCCGCTCCGCAAGCTTATCCGCATGTCGATGCGTTAGTATGGGTGAAGCCGCCTGGAGATTCGGACGGTTCGAGCACCCTAATCCCGAATGATGAAGGCAAAGGCTTTGACCGGATGTGCGATCCGACTTACACGACAGCCGACGGTACGTTGACCGGGGCTCTGCCGAACGCTCCGCTGTCGGGTCACTGGTTCCATGAACAGTTTGTAGAGCTTGTACAAAACGCTTATCCGGCTATTCCGCTGTCCGACAACGGCGGCAATCAAGATACGCCTCCGGTAGCTCCGGATAGCCTGACGGCCGCGGTAACGCTGAACTGGTCGAAGGCGGAAGGCGCGAAAAGTTATAACGTAAAACGCGCGACAAGCGCGGAAGGTCCGTTTACGGTTATCGCCTCCGAAGTGAAGGGCTTAACCTACACGGACGCAAGCGTGAAGAGTGACACTACTTACTACTATGTTGTCAGCGCCGTTAACAAAGCCGGTGAGAGTGTGGATTCCGCCGTACAGGTCGTCGTAACGACGGGCTACGGCAAATCCGTTCCTACGGTACCGTCCGCTCCTGCGAAGGTGACCGCAAAAGCGGGGGACGTGCAGGTGAAGTTGAACTGGAATGCCGTGGGCGGAGCCGATAGTTACACCGTGAAGCGTGCGGTTGACGCGGCGGGGCCGTTTGAGCCTATCGCCGAGACCGTAACGGGGACCGTCTATACGGATACGAATGTGATTAACGGCACTACTTATTACTACGTCATCAGCGCTACAAACGGCGCCGGAGTAAGTCCTGAATCTACCGTGGTCAGCGCGACTCCTGCCGCAGAACCGGCTCCGGATGCGCCTGCGGGTCTGAAAGCAACGGCCGGCAGCGCGGAGGTGAAGCTGAGCTGGAACGCGGTGAGAGGCGCAGAGAGCTATAATGTGAAGCGTGCGGATAGCGCTCAAGGTCCATTTGATACGATCGCGGATTCCGTGACGGGAACCTCTTTTACGGATAGCGACGTGGAGAATGGCAACACGTACTACTATGTCGTGAGCGCCAACAATAAATCGGGAGAGAGCTCGGACTCCAATGCGGTCAGCGCAGCTCCCCGGGAATTGCCTAAAGGCGATTTGGTTGCACAATACCGCAACGGTGATTCCAGCGCTACCGACAACCAAATCCGTCCTCAATTCAACATCAAAAACAATGGTTCGACCGCCGTTAAGCTGAGCGATGTGAAGCTCCGCTACTATTTCACTAAAGAGGGCAGCGATGCCATGCAAGCCTGGGTCGACTGGGCCCAAGTCGGCTCCTCTAACGTAGTGGTAACCTTCACGGACAGTTATATGGAGGTTGGTTTCACCAGCGGTGCGGGCTCGATCGCTCCGGGAGGACAATCCGGGGATATCCAGGTTCGGGCGGCTAAATCAAGCTGGACCAACTTTGACGAAACCGATGATTACTCTTATAATGCAACCCAAACATCGTTCGCAAACTGGGAAAAAGTGACGCTTTTCCAAAACGGAGAGCTGGTGTGGGGGATCGAACCGGGGGTATGATGGCAAGCTTAAGCGCTAAACAGCCGGAGTGTGCCTGAAAACTTTTAAAAGACGCTCCTCCGTGATGAAGCGTTGGTGCTTTGCGCAGCGTTGTACCTGTGGTGAAGTATTTGAATTTTGCTTAGGAATAAATGGCCCGGGCCCTAAAACGGCTCGGGTCTTTCCGTCGTTTCGTAATTAACTTCTACCGTGGCAGGAATACACCCGGAAATGGCGAACTGGAAGAAATGAGAATTCATTCCTGATGGTGAAAAAACAAAGGAGGAGAAGCGTATGTCCGTCGGAATTTTAGCGCATTTGCTGGGAAAGCAGCCTTTTAAGGAGTTGGCCGCGAAGTTGGCCGAATACCATTTTCCTTATGTGCAGCTGGCGTTGTCCAAAGCGATTGCGGACGTTGACTTTTCGCTGGGTAAAATCAGCCCGGGTTTGGCTAACGAAGTGGGAGGCGCGTTTGCGGACAACCGTGTGCGGATCGCCGTGCTCGGCTGCTACGCCAGCTTGATCGAGCTGGATGACGAGAGCTTCCGGCATAATGTAGACCGGTTTAAGGAGCATTTGCGGAATGCGCGGCATTTCGGGGCGCCGATCGTCGCAACCGAGGTGGGAGTGCCCGCGGACCGCAGCAATTTGCCTAAGTATTGGGAACGGCTTAATCAGGCGCTGGAGGAGCTGGTGGAAGAAGCGGAACGTTGGGGTGTCACGATCGGTTTGGAGGCCGCGCAGGGCCATTTGATCGACTCCCCCGAAACGATGGCCGAAACCATCGAGCGGTTCCCGTCCTCATGCGTGGGCGTGCTGCTGGATCCGTGCAATATGTTAAACGCTTCCAACTTTGACCGGCACGACGAAATTATCCGCACGGCCTTCGAGCTGTTCGGTTCGCGGATCGTCAGCGCCCATGCCAAGGACGTGAAGCGAGAGGCGGACGGCGGCGGGTTAACGGTCACGGCCGCGGGGCTGGGAGAGCTTGACTATCCGCTCTTCTGGCAGCTGCTGGAGCAGCACAAGCCGCACGGGTTTGTCACGCTGGAGCAGGTGACGGAGGAGCAATGCGCTGCCGCCGCGCGGTTTGTGCGGGAAAGCCGGGCGAAGGCTAGAGTGTAATATAGGGGCGCAGTCGGACTCCCCGTTTCAGGCTCCCTATTTCGGACTCTCTCTATTTATAGAAGGCCTCTTTGGTCGGCCAACTGCAAAAGTACATCTCATTTCGGCGATTTTCCCTTTCCGAGGCGATTGGCCTGCAAAAGTGCAGTTGGTTAGGGTGTTTATGGAAAAATATGGGGGGGGTATGGCTGAATATGAACTGCACTTTTACATTTGAGCTGCCTTTTACAGAGGGTTTCGACAAAAATCGCCTGCACTTTTGCATTTCGCGGAATATTTCTGACCTCCCGTGATCGGAAAGAGATGACAGGAAAGAGATGACCAGAAGGAGATGACCGGAAAGAGATAATCAGTAAGAGGTGCCGCGCTGGTGAACGCTCCTCTCGGAATGGTATAATTTGAAAAAGGCATTCGCGTAGGAGGAATTCGTGTTGAGAGAAGATCTTTTGGCGCAATTGGAGACGTGGCATGAGGAAGATAAGTTTGAGAATATCGTAAATGCGATTACGGAGATCCCCGCCGAGGACAGGGATTATGAGCTAGTCAGCCATTTGGGGCGGGCGTTAAACAATCTGAAACGGTATGAAGAAGCGGTTGAGCAGCTTATGACCGTTGCGGATGAGGGGCAGGAGGACCCGCTTTGGCATTACCGGGCTGGACTGGCCTATTACTATCTGGAGCGGTATGACGAAGCCTTAAAAGCCTTCGAAGCCGCCGACCGGTTGGACCCCGGGGATGAAGACACGCTGGAGTTCCTGGGTTGGATCCGGGAGAAACTTGCGGAGGAGTCCGGCGATCCGGGAGATGGTGACCGGAGCGAAGCTGGGGCTTCAACTGGGGCGGATGTTGATACGGACGGCGATAGCGATCGGGGAAGCGGTGCCGGTATTCGCGGTGCTGGACGAGCCGATACGAGTGCTGAAGGCGGCCCCGGTGGTCCCGGCGTTTACGCTCATACCGGAGTGAACGGCGATTTGGACTTGGCGAATTTTTGGGACGATAGCACCTTGGACACAGAGAAGTATGTATCCGCACCGCCCAGCGACGAGCTGATTGCTTCCGTGGAAGAGGAACTGGTCTTCAAGCTGCCTGCTTTTTATGTTCAAATGATGAAAATACATAACGGCGGCGTCCCGCGGAACCGGTTTTTCCCTTTAGGGGAAGCAAGCGGGGGAACTAAGGGTAATATAGAGATTACGGGCATTTTGGGCATTGGCAGAGAGAAGAAGCATTCCTTGTGTGGGACGGCGGGCAGCCGGTTTCGCATTGACAACGAGGGTTATCCCGAGTTTGGCGTGATTATCGGCGAGTGTCCGGCAGAGTCCGGGGTGGTCATGCTGGACTACCGCGAGTCCGGAAACGATGGCGAACCAGAGGTTGTACATGTCGATAAGGGGAACCGGTTCAAAGTGACTAAACTTACCCCGAGCTTTGAAGCTTTTATTCGCGGTCTGGTGAGTGAGGTTTAAGCGTAAATTCATTTTGCCCCGAGAAAAGGAAATGAACGACAGAGCCGCCTTTATAGGCGGCCTTGTGCTTTTTTTGGGATTGCAGCCTTGGCTGGATTCCTCCATATGGGCTCGGGTTCGGCTCATTTGAATAACGCCGCCGCTCGATGGAGCAGCTTTTTTGACATTATAGAATTTTATAA
Source organism: Paenibacillus oralis (assembly GCF_003863965.1). Taxonomy (GTDB): domain Bacteria; phylum Bacillota; class Bacilli; order Paenibacillales; family Paenibacillaceae; genus Fontibacillus; species Fontibacillus oralis. The sequence continues at coordinate 1,513,181 of NZ_RRCN01000001.1, read as the reverse complement.
AATATCGGGCAAGGTAGAGGGCGATACGCAGGTAGAGAGGGGAGGAGAAGAGGACCTGGAGGGGGCTAAGGGACACCAGAGCCGTTATTCTCGAAAAAACGGAGGTTTGCAAAATGTAACGGACACAGAAGACCTTATTTACCTCAAATCGGCCTGGATGAACGGGTTTAGAGCGAAATAGGGCCGCCTGTGTCCGTTAGCCTGGGAAATATCCGGGAAATGGGCGAATAAGGTCGCTGGTGTCCGTTAGAGCAGCGTCCAAAGTTTAGGAAGAGCCTCCAATCGCTCCAAAGTAGAAGTCAGAATCACAAAGGACGCCGTCAGGCGTTTTTTTTGTGCCCTTGTCACAAATAGCCTATCTTTACTTGTTATATAAGTGAACAGATTAAGGATCAGGGAGGATAACACCAATGAACAAAATTTACAAAATAATCGGCTCCGTTGCACTGGCCGCCATGCTGGTGAGCGGTTTGCCGGACGCTTCTGCCCATGCCGCCTCGGCCGTGACTATCGAGAACGTGGATCAAGCTTTAATCGAAGCTGCGCAGAACAAGCTGAAAGAGATCACGGGGAATACCTACTCGTTCTCGAAAGCCAAAGCTTTCGGAAACGATGTGGAGTTTGAGATCGAGGGACAGTCGTACAGCCAGGTGATCGTGGACACTGAAGGAACCGTTAATTTCATCTCGGCCCAATTCAAATACAAGGACCTGCAAAACGAAAAGTTTAAGAAAGAACTGAAAGATGCATGGAAAAAGGCTTTCCCGAAAAACAACCAGGAGCTTGACCTGGTTATCGTTAACTACATGGGTTCAGAGGGGCTGAAAGTAAACGCAGGCAACGATGCCGGAACCATTTTCCTTAAAAACGGAAAGCTGGAGTACAGCACCATAGACGTTAAAGATAAGGATGTCCCTCAGCCGGCCAAGGCGGCGGCGGACGCGGCCCTTGCCAAAATCGGCGGACTAAAAAAGAAAGCCCGCAGCGTGAGCGGAATGACGATAAGACCGAATCAAAAGCCGGTTTATAATTTGGCCTACACGACAGACAAGGGAAACGCTTGGATTGATGTCGAGCAAGGAACCAACCGAATCATGACCGTCAACGCGCTGGCACTGTCCGATCAACTTCATAAAAAAGACACCAAAGATAGGGAGGCTATCGAAAACAAGATCAAAAGCTATACTGTGGATCAACTGCTGAAAACAGCCGCCAAGCAAGCGAAATCGATCATGAGCCTGAATCTGTCGGGATATACCGCTGAAAAAGTTGAAGGCAATGAAGATACCGTAGTGTTTACTAAAAAGGGCGCTCCCCAGGTAACAGGGAAATTTAATTCCAAAGGTCAATTTTATTATTTCGAAGTGATGTAAAAACTGTGAACAAGCCTTCTCTGTCGGCCAAGAGAACCGCCGGGGAAGGCTTGTTTCATTTTGTTATGCAGGCGCCCCGATCTACTCCATATTGCTGAAAGGTTCGATTTCAATTTGATCGGCAACAAATTCGTTTTTGGCAGGGTCGAATTTATAGGTGATATGGACATCACATACGTACACGGCTACTCCGATGCTTGCGCCAAGGTGGAGGTGAGCTTTTGCTTCTCCACGTGATAATAAACTACGCCGCCGAACCCAAGCCGGTCTTGATCCAAATCCGGATAGGGGGACTCGTAACGGAATTCGTGTTCTTTTCCCTCATAGAGCGTAGGGAAGCTCCAGTCGAACTCTTTTTTCACGCCATTGACTTCCACGGTTAGGCCCTTATAGGAAGAATCGGTGGCCTTCACAGGCTTAAGCTTCACTTCTTTGTTTTCCGAAGACCAGGCCGAACCTTCTTCAGCCTTTTGTGTCGGCTCCGTTTCCGCTCAGAAATGATACCAAAGAAAATAAGCAGGTTATTTACATAAAAACAACAAAACTTTACAAAAAAGTTAAGTTCATATGAACTGGTCTCTCTGGTCTGTTTATTTTCCGGCCTTCCTGCTTAACCTAACGGGGGAGTAACATTCAGTCCAACACCCTAAATGGAGGGAACCAAAATGACAAATGATCAGGCGGCGCATCAAGAGGCCGTTGAAACGGTCCGGGAATTGATTAAAGGGATCGAGATGGCGATGCTTACCACCGTAACGAAGGAAGGATTAGTGTCACGTCCGATGAAAACGCAGGAAGTCGAGTTTGACGGAGATCTTTGGTTCCTGACCAAGGAGGATACGGACAAGTATCGTCAACTCCAGCAAAATCCCGACGTGAATGTAGCCTATGTGGGAAAATCCTACGTATCGATTCGCGGAAAAGGCGAGCTGGTCGAGGATCGGGCGAAAATCAAAGAGTTCTGGAACCCGGCCTATGCGAAGCTGCTGAATACGACCAGCGACGATCCGCAGCTTGCTTTGATTAAGGTTCGGGCCGAAGCGGCCGAATATTGGGAGACCGGCAACTGGACCAAAATGATGAAGCGGATGTTCTCGCAGCTTACCGGTGCGCGTTCCGAGACGGAAGTGAACAAGACGGTGACTTTGGTCTAAACCCGGTAAAGTTTGGAGAGCGCTAAGTCAGCCAGAAAAAATAAAACCAAAGGCGCAGCCATCATGGCCGCGCCTTTGGTTTTTCTATCGCAATAAGTTACTTCGCCGGAATCACAATTTTCTGTCCGATATGGATCAGATGCGGATTCGTCAGCTTGTTGTACTTGGCTAGAACTTGCCAAGTTGTGCCGTGTTCAATCGCGATGCGGTACAGGTTATCGCCTTGTTCCACCGTATAGACGATTGATGCCGCCGGCTTAGACGGTGCCTTTACCGGTTCCGTTGCCGGTTTAGCCTCGGCTTCCGGCTCCGGCGTTGTGGTTGGCTCTGCTTCCGGAGCGGGCTGCTCCGGCGTCGTTGCCGGCGTTTCCGCCGGATCGGCTTGCGGCGCCGATGGCGATGCCGGCTGCGCAACCGGTTCGGAAGCAGGCTCGGCGGAGGCCTTTTCGGCATTCACGCTCAGCTTGAATTTGGCATAGCCGTCTTCCGTATTTTTCAGGTACGTCAGAACGTTTTGCTCCGCGGCCAATGCGGCGCTGGCGGCCAGGGCGTCTTTGGCGGCCGGCGACGTGGCGAATGTTACGTTGGCGCTGCCAAACGGAGCGAGCGACCAGTTCCCGTCCGCGCTCGGATTGATCGTTTCGTTTTTGCGGATGTAATCGATGATGACTTGGCGGTTTTCGTCCGGCGAAGCCAGGATAATCCGCTTGCCGTCCGGGTTGGCGAACTTATTCGACGAGGCGCGGTAGTTGTTGCTGGCGACGACGAATTTTTGCTCCGGATCGACCGGTTTGCCTTCGTAGCTGAGATTGACGATACGGCTGGATTTTTCGTCTAGCAATCCGCCTTTGGCGTCGTATTTGGCCGGTTGCGTGACGTCGATTTGGTAAGTGACCCCGTCAATGACGTCGAAGTTGTACGTCGGGAAATCGTAGTTGACCAGTTCTTGTTCATCCGTTTTGGCCGGATCGATTTGGTTGAATTGTCCCGCCGACCATTCCAGCCATTCCTTCAGCTCGGCGCCCGTCACCAGCACGGCGTTCACCGTATTGGAGTACAGGTACAGATCGGCGACGTTTTTGATCGCGATGTTGCCGGCCGGAATGTCCGTGTAGTAGTTCGCGCCTTGGCGTCCGCCCGCCTTGAAAGGAGCCGCTGCCGAAATGATCGGAACACCTTCGTACTCCGTTCCTTGCAGATGCTGTTCCACGTACCATTTTTGCGCGTTGTTTACGATTTGGATGGACGGATCGTCCTGGATGAGCGCGAACCAGCTATTGATCGGCGCTGTCGTCGTGCCGACCGGCCCGCGCACGTAGTTCACTGTGTTTTCATGATCCTCGGCGACCGCATCCCAGATTTCTTGGTCGGCTTCGACGAGAGCCTTTTTATTCGCGGTATCGTAAATCGGCTTCACGGAAGCGGCGGAATCTTTGACCGTCCACTTGCCGTCCGCCTGCTCCAGCGTCAGGTCGATGATCCCCAGATGGTTGCCCCAGTAACCCGGCTCGACGGCGGGAACACCGTTGATCGTGCCTTTTTTCAGGTCAACGCCCGTTTTGCCTTCAAAAGAAGCGTCCGGGAACACTTTATGCGCATGGCCGAACAGGATCGCGTCGATCCCTTTCACCTTGCTGAGGTACAGCACCGAGTTTTCCATCAGCGGTGTTTGGGGAATGTCCTCGAAGCCGGAGTGCGGTACCGCGATAATGATGTCGGCGCCTTCCGCTTTCATTTGCGGCACGAACTTCTCGGCCGTTTCCACGATATCTTTGGTGATGACTTTGCCTTCCAGATTGGCTTTGTCCCAGGACATAATTTGCGGAGGCACGAAACCGATCACCCCGACCTTGAGCGTGTGCTTGGCTCCGCTGTTGTCAGTCACTTCCTTGTCCAAAATGACGTACGGCTTGAACGCGTTTTTGTCGTTTGCGGGGTCCCCGTCTTTGTCGTCTATGTAAATATTCGCGTTCACATAGGGGAAGTTGGAGCCTTTCAGCGAGGTATTCAGAAAATCCAGCCCATAGTTGAATTCGTGGTTGCCCAGGTTGCCCGCATCGTAATCCAGCAGATTCATCGCTTTATAGACCGGATGCGTTTCACCTTCCTGCAGCTTCTCCACCGTGGCCACGTAATCGCCCAGCGGGTTCCCTTGAATCAGATCGCCGTTGTCGATAAGCACGCTGTTTTTGGCTTCTTCACGAGCCTGCTTGATAAGCGTCGCCGTTTTCGCCAGGCCGTACTCATCGGTAGGTTTGTCCGCAAAATAGTCATAGTTGACGATATTCACGTGCAAATCGGTGGTCTCCAGGATGCGGAGCTCCACGGTGGCCCCGGCGCTGTCGGCCGCAAAGGCCGAGAAAGGCATGGCCGCGAGGCTGGCGGTCAGGATCGCTGACATCAGGATAAGCTTTGGACTTCGGTGCTTGATCAATTTTATTCCTCCCTCTTTTTTGGTATTGCCGGGCAAATGTAAAAACTAAGTAAACTTATGAAATTGATTTTATTTTAAGGGATGGGGTGGGAAATGTCATGGGTTTTTTGGACCGGCGGCAGGGGGATGGCAGCTATATTCTCCTTGTCCCGCCGTTTCATGCAAAAAACAGCGGCTATGGACGTATGAAAACCGTATATTACTCAGCATGACCAGGAAAAATAAAGCGGATAAACTGGCCAGCTAAGGGGTGCAAACATCATGAACAATAAATCGATTTGGAAAAATCCCGTGTTTTCCGTATCCGCCGCGATCATTTTTGCTTTGGTCCTACTGGGGGCGATCATGCCGCGGGGATTTGGCGCGGTTTCGAGCCGCTTGTTTGAATTGACCACAAGGGATTTCGGATGGTTGTATCTGCTGGGAGTATTTGCGATCATCCTGTTTCTAATTTGGCTGGCGATCAGCAAGTATGGGGCGACCCGGTTGGGCAATTGGGGGTTATCGCCATTATTTTCGTGGGTTATATGCTGTCGTCGACCACCGGCCTCGACAAAGGGATTCGCTATTTGAGCAACTTAAACCTGGGGTTAGCCCTGGCTCTGTTGTTATTCGTATTTGCTACCGGGCCCACGGTGTTCATTTTGGACACTTTTACACTGGCGTTGGGGGATTATTTTTCGAACTTTATCGGATACAGTTTGCGGATGCAACCCTATCGGGGCGGCACCTGGGTGCGCGACTGGACGATTTTTTATTGGGCCTGGGCGATCGCCTGCCTCTGGATTGCGGTATTCGGCGGTACGGCATTATGGAGCGACCTGCACAATGGCATCGGAATTGCCTCGGCCGTGAATGAGGACGTTACTGTCGCCTTATTCCAAACATTGGGTCAGCTTCCCTTTTCCACGTTTATGTCGGTGTTGTCGATTCTGCTGATCTTCGTGTTTCTGGTGACCTCCGCGGATTCGGCGACGTACATTTTATCCAGTATGACGACGTTCGGCAGCCTGAATCCGCCGCAATTCGCCAAGTTTGTCTGGGGAGGGCTGATGGCGGTAATCGCCGGCGTCCTTCTCTATGCGGGTGGGCTTGAAGCGCTGCAAACCGCTTCCCTTATTGCGGCCCTGCCGTTTACGATCCTGCTGCTGTTGTTGATGGTGGCTGTCGTCCGGCTGGTCAGTAAAGAACCGCTTCCGATCCGGAAGTCGGACCTGAAACGTTTCCGCCGCCTGGAAAAAGCGGCCAACGAGGAAAGAAGGAAATAAGAACAGGTGAAATGAAGGGATATTAGGAAGGAGGACAGGAGATAATGATTTTAGTGAATCTCTTATTCTAATAATCTCGCAAGCATACGGGAGGAACGGTAATGAAGTTGGCGGAGCTAATCATCGAAAACTTCCGGGGGATCGGTCCGGAGGGCGTAAAGATAAAAATCGATAATATTATTGTACTTATAGGCAAAAATAACGTCGGCAAAACGACCGTCCTATCCGCCTATGAGGCTTTTGCGTCGACGGGTGCGCCCTTGAAATTGAAAGATTTTTACAACGAAGATATCAGTAATAAGCCCGTAATAACCGGGATTTTTGTGGATGTTGAAGAAGGGGAGTTAGCCCAAAAGTGGATCCATGACGACGAGGAATCCGGGTACAAAAATTGCATCAAAGCGCAGTACCGCTGGTCCTCGCCTGATATGGGCGGTGAGAAATTTTCCTTTAATCCCGCGACTAGAGAGTTCGAAAAAGGGGGCATGGGCGGTTTTGACAGTATCTTGACGAGCAAGATCCCAACTCCTTTAAAAATATCTCCGCTCGATGATCCCTCAGAATTGGAGAAAAAAATCCTCGAAATCCTCATCGATGCCATCAAACAAAACACCAAAAGGGATAATACGAAGGTTCAGCAGCTTTTGGCCGACATTAAGCAGTTAGCTGAAGACGTTCAAATGGAAATTTCCGAGGAATTGAACCGTTCATGCACTATGGTTTCCGCAGAAATCACAAAGGTATTCCCGGAAGCAAGCATCATCCAGATTGACCCGCAGGCCAGCAAAATCGAACCGGACAAGCTGATCGGCAGCGGCAGTTTTATCCGGCTAGGCAGCAGTGAACAGCATTTAGCGCCCCTTTCCAATCACGGTACAGGTCTGCAGAGAACTTTTCTGTGGTCGGCCTTAAAAATGCTCGCGGAAACCGGCAGACACCAAGTCAAAAAGAAGCCGGTCGGCGTAGGCACGAAAAAAATTCTACTATTGGAAGAACCGGAGGCTTTTCTGCATCCCTCGGCGATTCGAAACGCCATGGAATCACTCTATACGATTGCCGAGCATTCCGATTGGCAGGTGATGATCTCCACACATTCCCCTGTTTTTATCGATCTGACGAAAGACCATACAACCATCATCAGAATTGAAAAAGACCATCGCGCTAACCATACGGTGAACACTTTTTCCACGGAAGATGCCAAGTTTACAGCCGATGATAAAGAAAACTTAAAAATGCTGAATTTCTGCAACCCATATTTTAACGAGTTTTTCTTTGCAAATCATAATTTACTGGTTGAAGGGGAAACCGAGGTTACGGTTGTAAAATCACTCATGCAAACCGGGAAAATTGAGCAGGACTCGGTTCACGTCATCAATTGTTTGGGCAAAGCGAATATCGTGACTGTGTCAAAAATACTCAACCATTTTAAAGTAAACTACAGTATTCTTCATGATGCGGATAGCCCGAAAATGAACCAAAAAATGATGAGAGAAGTTGAGGCAGGGCGTGCGAATGGCCTTAACATTAAATCCTTTGTATCCATACCAAACTTTGAAGCGGAGTATTTAGAAGGAAAGGCCGACGGTTTAAAACCGTATAATGCATGGAGGATTTTCACTGAGGAAGAAAATGAGGCTGCCCAAAAGTTCATTACCATCATCAACAGAATCATTGGAAAAGAACACAATTGCAATTTAGAATACGCAAATCTATTTGAATTAACAAAGAAAGTGAGCGGGTTTATTGCGCAAAAGGGGTTAAGTCATGATCCGCTTTGGAAAATTAGGGATGAGGATATTACGGTGGTGAATGAGTAAGTTATCGTTAAATATCCTCTTTGCATATTTACAAACCGACGGTCTGTATTATAATAAACTTATAAAATTTAAATGGTTACATGGAGGGGCGGCTTTGAAACAGGAGGAACGCAGACAACACACAACAAGACGGCTGATTGACGCAACTAAGGCATTGATTGAGGAAAAAGGCTGCTATTCGATTACGATGCAGGACATTATGGACAGATCCGGCCTGTCCAAAGGGGCGATTTTCCATTATGTCAAAAGCAAAGACGAAATCTTTGTTTGGATTTTGCAAGAAGGTCTTGAAGAGACAAACGAACGGTTTATGAATGAGATTAAGCAAGGCCGCCGGAATTTCGACGACCCGATGCAGAAAATCAAGGAAAGTATTTTTGAGTATGAAAGCCCGCATAACATCACGAACAAAGTGCTGCTATATTTACTCGGAAAAGAAGAAGATCCTATGGTCGCGGAAGCCTTAAAGCAGTACTACGATCGGTCCGTATATTTATCCAAGGTATGGATTGAAACGGGCCAGAAGCACGGAGTCATTCCTGAAACGGTGGATGCGGCAAAAACAGCGGAAATGTTCACCCTAATGACATTTGGTTTCCGAATCCGCTCAAGCATTCCGAATGTACTGGCGATTCTTAAAGCGCAAGATTTAACGGCGTTGATGACGGATATTTTAAATCCCCGCAGAGAACAGGTATAGGAGGGGTGATCTGAGCCGCGAGAGTAAAACGATCGGGGCGGAGTTGCCCCTTGGGCGGCTGCAGGACTCTCGCTTCTACTCATCTGCATGTTCCCCGCACCCTGATGCAATCGTCTTCCTGTCAGCACCCCTTGCAATCATGATATTCTACGTCCGTCATCAATCTGCGTGGCGAACATAAAATGAGATTCGGGAGGCTATAGCTTATGCCCATAAAAATATTTTTCCCCGGCTTCCCAATTTCCTCTGGAGAGCTCTCTAACATAATTGTCAAATTCCCGGGAAAAGCCAATTCCTGATTAAAATAATATTTCCCCGTATCGCACGCGTCGCAGTATTCCCAGTAATAATGACCGATCTCTTCAATCGAAGCGCCCAAGCCCAATGGTTCTTCATAATCAATAAACGCATCGATGGCCTCTCTAAGGACCGTGGAAGTTTCGGGCACCTCATCCCAATCCTCAAGCAGGGCCAACAAGTAAGGAACGGCCTCAAGCGAAAGCGAAGTAACCACAGCCTACGCGAAGGTATGAACCATATCCGCCGGGACACTTGCCAGAAAACGCAGATGATCGGGATCCCTTAAATCTTCATGGGTGGCGATGGAGCAGAACAACCGAATGCAATGGTTTAATACAGCCCGATCTTCGGTATGATTCATTAACTGAATCAGCAGAGGCTTTTGCGAAAAATCCCCCAACTTGAACAACTCGGTAAGATAGAACAAAACTTCTTGCTCGGTGGATGCCCGCAAAATACGCTCCTTAATTTCTGCACAGGTGTCCACCGGTATCTCCCCGTACCAAATGCTATTCATAAGGTTCTGAAAGTTTGTCATGATTCACGGCCTTTGTTATGTAGTAGAAAGTAAATTGCTGATGCAATTTCATTAGTGAATCTATATTTTTAATTTTCGAATTAATTCAACTCCCCCTCACATCCAGGTTATACCACAAAATTCCAGTGAGGATGAGGGGAGGAGTTTCGTTGCTAAGTATTATATGGGCTTGAGCCGTACCACAAGTGAAGCAACTTCACGTACAGAAGCTTCCAAAAGTATCGACAATTGAAAATTACATAATTCCTCTATTTCTCGCCTCAGTATAGACCTTAGGTAAGTAACAGAGAAGCTTAGTTTTTCATCTCCATCCCCCAAATTACATCCCTAGCGATCTTCGTAATCAATGCGATCTCTTCCGCATTTCTACCACTTACCAACTTCAAATGTTCATCAAGCAAACGCTGCTTGTCCAATGCTTCTTCCGATATAATTATAATAGAAATTTAATCGCTTGAATAGTACTTATAAGTATGGAAAATAAGTAAGAAGAAAATAATTGCCGTTAAACAGGCTCAAAATCGAGATCAGTGCTTGACAAAATAAATTATAGCGTTCGTATCTTGGTATCCTTGCATGCTGCTTTGCACGATTATCCCTTTTGTTCAGAGGGTAGAGGGTGGGGGCTAATCACGGTCCTTTCATTTTTTCCGGTGTCTTGCCCCATTCCTCCCGTCAGGTCTGCTTCACTTCTCCTAAACCACCTTCTCCCAAACCTATTTTCTTTTCCTGAATTTATCTTCCTCTCAGCTTCCGGATCAAACGGGATAATCGTGCAAAGCGTCCAGACAGCGGATATTGATCTGTTATCTTAGTCAAATTTTTACGGCTTGCGGCCACGATAACCATTGGCAAAGGGGCGGTTATATTTAATACAAAAATATTTTATAAATTGTTTATATCTTTTAACCTGGGAGTTTAGATATGTACTTTAAGATTGGTTTATGCAGTAAAGGTAGATACAAAATTGAGGAGGGAGATTAATAAATGATTAGAAAGAAAAAGAATGTGATATTAAGTGTTTCTATCCTATTGTTGACATTTTTGTTGAGTGCGTCTTCAGTAACGGTCTATGCGGATACGTCCACGCTATCTAAGGAACAAGAACAGCTAATAAAAATGTTGCGAAGCGACGAGGATAAAGTCAGCGAAGAGTTGATGAATAAATACAAGGTCGGAAAGACGGAAGAAATGATGGTTCCGACGCGTGACGGGGAAACCCATATTTACGTATACTATCCTGATTCCGATCAGAAAGGCCCGTATCCCCTTTTTGTCAACATCCATGGCGGAGGATTTATCACAGGGTATAGAGAGCAGGATATTGTATTCTCAAAGAACATTAGCAGTCGTGCAAATTACGTGGTCATAGATATTGATTATACACCGGCACCCGAAAAAAAATATCCATATGCTTTGCATCAGTCTTACGATGTTATTAAGTGGGCAAGCAAGAACAGTGAATTATTGAACATTGATCCGGAGAAAATCGTATTGTGCGGGCATAGTGCCGGCGGGAACCTTGCAGCTGCAGTTACCCTTTTGAACAACGTAAGGCATGATTTTAAGATTGCATTGCAAATACTCGATTATCCTTCCCTTAATCTGTATACACCTCAGCCGCTTAAGCGCAATGCTTATAAAGACCCGGTGAATGTTCCGCTCTCCATTGCCAGCCTGTATAACAGTGCTTTTGTAGACGAAGAAAAGGATCTTGATCCGACGGCGTATGCGCGTCTTTCTCAACTGTATTACGACGCTTATATTGACGAGGATTACAGGCTTGACCCTACAGCGTCTCCAATCTTTGCACCGGACGAAATGCTGATCGGATTACCTGAAGCTTTAATTATTACTTGTTGGGATGATTACCGTGGAGAAGATGCGGAAAAGTATGCATACAGATTATTACAGGCAGGTGTACCCGTTACGGCAAGAAGAATGACCGATAGCAGCCATGGTTTTGTAGTGAGCCGTGATGATCAATTTGAAGAAGCGGAAAAAATGATTTTCGATGCACTGGACAGGGTGTATAAAAAATAAAGCCCTCAAACCAAATAACCCCCGGCCTTGCCGGGGGTTATTCCATTTCGAACAACTTTCTCCATAGAGAGGTGGTAAAAATTGTCTCTTACCTTCCGTTAATTAGTTCCCCTTCATCTCCATCCCCCAAATTACATCCCTAGTGATCTTCGTAATCAACGCGATCTCTTCTGCATTTCTACCACTTACCAACTTCAAATGTTCATCAAGCAAACGCTGCTTGTCCAATGCTTCTTCCGACTGAACTAGCTCCCCTGCCGGTACATCTAAAGCCAAAGCGATTTTTTCCAATGTTTCCAAAGAAATATTGCGATCTCCACGCTCCACGCTGCCTATGTAACTGTTATGAAGCGAAGCAGCTTCGGCTAGTTGCTCCTGGGTCCAATTCTTCTTTCTTCTACATTCGCGTATTCGTTTTCCAACAATTTTTGGTAAACTCATGGATTTCCACCTCTTCTTTTAGTTTTGGTAAGGCACATGTATAATTATAATAGAAATTTAAGCGCTTGAATAGTACTTATAAGTATGAAAAGAAAATAATTGCTGTTAAACAGGCTCAAAACCGAGATCAGTGCTTGACAAAATAAATTATGACTTGGCTCTGAGGTGGCTGTCTATAGCGTTCCTGTCGTGATATCCCTGCATGCTGCTTTGCACGATTATCCCTTTTGTTCAGGGGGTAGAGGTGGGGGCTAATCACGGTCCTTTCATTTTTTCCGGTGTCTTGCCCCATTCCTCCCGTCAGGTCTGCTTCACTTCTCCTAAACCTCCTTCTCCCAAACCTATTTTCTTTTCCTGAATTTATCTTCCTCTCTGCTTCCGGATCAAACGGGATAATCGTGCAAAGCGTCCGGACAGCGGATATTGATCTGCCGACCAACCCACTGGCCTTCCTTGTCCTCAAGCTTTCAACGCCCTTCCGATATTTCTTGCCACGATCGGTTACCGGCTTGACTGTCAAGCGCTGATTATTAGGTTGAGCCGTTAAACATGCTTTGTTTTCTTCTTGGCGTCGTGGGGGGGTGGATGGGTTAAGTGGTTGAGCGATTGGTTGGACATGAATATTATAAAGTGCAACCGTTATTTCGCATCAAATGAGCTAAATTCATGTGGTGTAAGGAGAGGTGCAAGTAATCGGTAATAAGAGTATTTTTATTTACCATACATATACCTCCTGATACAGAAGAGTTTTATACGGAATAATAATATCTATAAATATCAAAAATAACAATGATATTCCATGATTGATGTTTGCCTCTCGGAAACTTGACTACACTTCTACATAGAGAGGTGAATCTCGTGAAAGACAAAAAGGCATTAAAGCTCGTAGGAGCTAGAGTTCGTGTGCTGCGAAAGGAAAAGGGGTTGTCCCAGGAAGCTCTAGGAGAGAAGGGCGGCTTTCATTTTTCATATATCGGGCAAGTTGAACGTGGCGAGAAAAACGTATCACTTGTGAATTTGGCCAAAATTGCAGAAGCTCTGGAAGTTAATTTGATCCAGTTGTTTGCTTACGTGGAAGAAGAAATGAAAATAACTCCTATGGACCGTTCTATCCAAGAGATTGTGGACATGCTTAGAGAAGCTAATGAAGAGAAAATGAAGCTGGCTAAGAATGTTTTGAAAGAGATTTTAAAGACGGATACCTCATCATAAAACAGGTGTTTATTTTACGATCCTACAATTAAAGAAACTCGCCTTTTCTTGTGTAAAGATAAAGAGGTGAGTTTTATTTTATATAAAGAATAAGTCCGATCAATTTGACGAATCTCCCGTTCCGTAATAAGTTGGAAGGAGGAAAATTCAACCATGGGCCAATGCATGGCCACACCAAGAACGACAAGAGGCGGGCCCTATACCAAGGGGGTGGACCGTCTCTTTTTTGCATGGGGGCGGGTACGGCTCAAACTCTATTACAGAATGATAGGAGCACAAACATGAATGAAGAGCTGATCAAGATGCTGCTCGCTTTTCGGGAGGAGCGGAACTGGGGGCAGTTCCACAATCCGAAGGATTTGGCGATCTCGCTAAGCTTGGAGGCTTCCGAGCTGTTGGAGAATTTTCAATGGAGATCGTCCGAAGACGCGGTGTTACATAAAAAGCAGGAAATCGCTGACGAACTGGCCGACGTGCTGATCTACGCCGTGTATTTGGCTGATGCGCTAGACCTTAAGATCGAGGACGTGATCCGGGACAAAATGCGGAGAAACGCCGCCAAGTATCCGGTGGACAAGGCCTTTGGCAAAATGACCAAATATACCGAGCTATAGGAGTGCAGGCAGCATGATTATTTATAGCAGCAACGCGTTGAAATTTCGGGAGTCGGTGGACCGTAACCAAATCACCGTGGAGATCGAGCAAGCATTTCTCAACAAGATGGGGACGAAACCGAGCCCGGGCGAAAAAAGAGCCTGGAACAACTCCATGCAGTTCATGGAACGAGTCATCCGTAATTCCAACATTGCCGACGATTGTGGCGTCATGATCGAATACAATATCCCGGCGACCAGCAAGCGCATCGATTTCATCGTGGCGGGGCAGGACACGGAAGGCCGGGATAACTTCGTGATCGTGGAGCTGAAGCAGTGGGATGCGGCCCAGGCGACCGACCGGGAGGATGTGGTCGTGGCTTACATCAACGGCAGACAGCGCGAGATTCCTCATCCGTCCTACCAAGCATGGTCTTACCGCCAGTTTCTGGACGATATGAATGAAGCGATTCACAGTAGTGAGCTTAAGGGTTATTCCTGCGCTTATTTACATAACTATCGCGTGCCGGAGCCTGATCCGCTAAAGAGCGAACGCTATCAAAACATCATCCGGGAAGCGCCCTTATTTATGGCGGACGATACGGCGAAGCTCCAGGAGTTTTTACATCAACACGTCGGCAAAGGAAACGGCATTAATCTGCTTTACTTAATTGAGAACGGGAAAATCCGCCCTTCCAAAAAGCTGATTGACCATGTGGACGGGCTGTTCAAAGGGAACGCCGAATTTATTTTGCTGGACGAACAGAAGGTCGCTTATGAGACGATCATCAGTTTGGCCAAAGACATGAGCCGAAAAAAAACGATCATCATCAAAGGCGGGCCGGGTACCGGCAAATCCGTCATTTCCATGAACTCGCTGGGCGGCTTGCTGAAGCAAAAGCTGAACGCCAAGTTTGTCGCTCCCAACGCCTCCTTTAGAACGGTCATGGTGGAGACGCTGGCGAAACAGCAGCCGAAGAACAAAGCGCGGGTTCGCAATTTGTTTGCGGGATCGGGTCAATTTGTCGATATCCCGGAAAATTTCTTTGACGTCCTCGTCGTCGATGAGGCCCACCGCCTGAAAGGAAAAGGGGCTTACCAGTACCGCGGCGTCAATCAGATCGAAGATATTATCAAGGCCTCGAAGGTCAACGTCTTTTTCATCGATGAGTTCCAGCGGATTCGGCCGGACGACATTGGCACTGTGTCCGAAATCGAGCGAATCGCCAACGCTTACGGCTCCGAAATTCACGAATACACGCTATCGGCCCAGTTCCGCTGCTCGGGAGCTGAAGGCTTCATCAACTGGATCGACCACGTGCTGCAAATCCGCCCTACGGCCAACTTTAACGGCTGGGACCGGGAATCTTTTGAGTTCAAACTTTTCGATACGCCTAATGCGGTCTATGAAGAGATCAAAGCGAAGGTAGACGCTGGGCATAAAGCACGGATGCTTGCCGGATTCGCCTGGGATTGGACTAAAGACACCGAAGGCAACCGCAACGGCGAAGTCGCGGACGTCACCATCCCGGAACACGGCTTCCAAATGCCCTGGAACGGCCGTTCCATCTCCAGCACCTGGGCCATCCACGAGGCCGGCGTCGAGCAAATCGGCTGCGTCCATACCTCGCAAGGCCTGGAATTCGACTACGTCGGCGTCATCATCGGCAACGATCTGAAATACGATCCGACGACGATGGAACTTTACGCCGATTACAACGAATACAAAGACACCATGGGCAAAAGAGGCCTAAAAAACAATCCCGACCAGCTCACCAAGCTGATCAAAAACATCTACAAAGTGCTGATTTCCCGAGGCATGAAGGGGTGTTATTTGTACTGCAGGAACCCGGAGTTGAGGGAGTATTTGGAGGGGCAGTTGGATAGAGTGATGAAAAACTAAACCTCGTAAAACCCAAAAGCACGGCAATCTTGCCTTTTTTGATCGAATACCCAAACCATCAGTCTCTTTATAAAAAGCTGATGGTTTTCTTTTTTGTTCACAGTGGACTTCAAAAAGCCGTGTATAGCCCCATAAGTGGAAGGATCGATCTGCTCCACAAACAAATTGATGTGTGTATCGACTGTAATCTGACTGACCAGATATTTCATGGCTTCGCTGGTTTTAACAAACACGTTGGTATAGTGGTCATGGGAAGAATAATGAAGTAAGCTACAGTCGATTGATATGGTCTCTCCGCAAAGATAAATGGTATTTTCACTATCTACTGGACCTATAGAAACATTAAGATACTCCATTATTTTTCCTTCTTCATATATGGAAGTTCAAGGGATTGATGGAAAGAAACTAGTGACAATTTATATTTTAGTGCATATATACACTATTATCAACTAAATAATGTATATGATGTTCTGTTTGTGGGCACGAAGCTTCTCTAATCTGATAGAGAGGTGGTAAATCGTGCTGCTGAAAATCATAGGCAAACGGATCAAACAATTGCGGAAAGAACAAGGACTTACACAGGAACAGCTTGCTGAAAAAGCCGGTGTAAACGCATCATACATAGGAACCGTTGAACGCGGAGTGCGAAATATTTCCATTGAGACGTTGGAGAAAATCATTCAAGGGCTGGATGTTCCTTTAGCGGTGATGTTTCAGTTTCACGAAACGAAGAACGTGGATTCCTGGAAAGATAAAGCCGAGGTTTTGGAGGTAGTAAATTCGCTGCTTTATAGCCGTTCATTAGAGGAGAATAAGCTTATTTTTCGCGTGATTAAGGATGTTTTGGATACGATGGATGTGAAGAAGCACAGAGTTTAAAAAGGGTTGAACATATAGTAAGAAGGCAGAGCTATTTGTTTTAGATACGTAAGAACGCTTTCCTGTTTTGAAATGACAAACAAGTAACTTTGTCAGTTTTATGACACTTAAAAATGTGTGCTGTATAAGTTGGTGTCTGGTAAATAAACTAACTTGGGGGTTTACAAATGTCAGAAGGACTTACAATTAGACAAATAGTAGAGAATATTCAGCGAGGGCAAATTAGGATACCAGCTTTTCAAAGAGGCTTTGTTTGGGATGCTAATAGAGTAGCATTTTTTATGGATAGTATTTATAAAGGGTATCCTTTTGGCTCTTTTTTGGAGAACCAAAGAGCCACTTAAAACGGAAAGACAACTTGGGCCGTTTAAACTCCCGGAAAATGACCCGGATTTCCCAATAGATTATGTACTTGATGGACAACATTGCTTGTCCCACTATCTTTTTTTTGCAGCTAACGGAAATGTGCAAATTAAATATGATGATAGTCAAAGAAGGACAATTATTAGCTGGTTCTGGAAGTGTTGTTTTTCAAGAAGGTATAGTAGCGGTGTTCTAAGGAATCTTAAGACAGATATTGAGGAAATGTCAAAATTGAAAAGAGGGGAAGATTCTAGACTTTCTGATTTTCCGGTTATAATTACATCGGAATTTTTCCAGCGAGAGATATTTAGGTTAAGTACAGTTAACGCTGCAACTTTTATACTTCTACTCGCCCAAAAGCTTTTATAAAACTTCGTTCCGAAAATTTATCGAACTTTGCAAATGAACTAATGAGGATTAACCAACTTGTATAGTTTATAGTATTTATTCGTCTATTCGATTAGGTATCGAATGCATTTTTAATACATCTTAACTTTTGTCATCCTGTTTTATATATCCTAAGAATAGCCTTTTCCTCACGGAAAAGGCTATTTAAACGCCCTCAAAACCTCCTGATTTACCCGCCGCAAAATCTCAATCTGTTCCCCCGACAATCCTTCAGTACTTGCAATAAACTGATCAATGGCTTCCCAACGTGCCGTTTCGACTTTACTTTGTTCGACGCTTAGGTAAGCAACTTCATGGAGCGAAACGTTTAAGGCAGTAAGCACCTTTTCCAAATTATCTATGGAGAAATTCCGTTCTCCACGTTCGATTGCTCCGATATATCTATAATCCAAGCCGGATATATCTGCTAAATTTTGCTGGGTGAGGCCTTTTGCATTTCGGATTGCTCTGATTCGATTCCCTAGAAAATTGCGCAATTCTGCCATTTCATCACCTCAGTATAAGCTTAGGTGACCGGGCAAATATTATGCAGGGCAGTAAATTTAGTTTTTTATATACAAAATACTACGTATATGTAGTATAATTGAGCCTAAAGTGGGCATATGTGGGTGCACGTAGTTTCTGCAGTGATTCTTACCGTAGGTTTTCTGCCATTAAAGGAGGTTTACCTATGAAACCTGCAACCGCGGTCAGACAAGAATTGGAGGATTTTCTGAGACATAGAGGGTTAACGCTCCACCAATTTTCGGAAATTTCCGGGATTAACGTGGGGACGATCAGTTCGATGTTAAGCGGGTATCGCCAAATCTCCATTCATAATCTGGATCTGATCACTGTGGGAATGGGGCGGGAGGAAGGCAGCCTTTACGAGGTCTATTTGGAGGACTGTTTGCTTAATATGCCTCTGGATTGGCGGCGTTTGGGGCCATTTTTGCGGCGATGTGCGGAATTGGGGAAACTTAATTGCATAGAACGGCTTATTCAGGCGGTCGCAGATAATTTGACGTATGTACCGTTGCTGTTTGAGACGGCGGAGCAGTTTTTTCTGGAGGGAAAAAGAGAGGCTGCGGCACTGCTGTATGACTGTGTCGCCGAGTCCGAAAGGTATCAGCACTCCGAACGTTTGGCGCTCAGCCGCTATCGGCTGTTTACAATCGGCCTCGGCGACAATCAAGAGGAAAATATGCGTGCGGCCATACAGTTTGAACCTTATGTTGAACGCTTGGATGAAGCGGATCAGTTGGATGCATTAAAGGATCTGGCGGATGTGTATGCTTCTCTTCATCAGTGGGATCGTGTTAACGGCTTGGCGGAAAAGTTGGGGCAGAAAGCAACTCTGGCACTTCGTTCTAAGCGTTTCCGCAAGATAAAATCCGAGTACAGGGAAGGCAAGAATGCGTCTAGGCCGCCGCTTTTTTACTTCCTTTATGCTTATTTGTTAAATGCGAATGTTTGTGACGCTCGCCAAGAGTATGATCAGGCTTTGGGCTATGTAAGACGGTATGCTAATTATGAGGTGCGTAGTGGTGAGGAATTGAGCGAACAAGAGCGGCAGATTGCCGAACAGTTTCGGGATTGGGGAAAAGCGAATACTTTTTTATACCGTTTGATGTCCGGTGAGGTTGAGGTGCTGGCGAGTTACGCGGAATGCGTTGTTGCCAAGGAGCATGAGATTATTCCGGCGATGTACCGGATTTTGCAGGCGGCTAACCAATACCAGTTGAATGTGGATGATCTCCTGGAGCGTTTCAGACCGCATTTTGCGCTGAAAGAACGGCTCTACCGTTTTGGTAAATACAATGCGCAGATTGTGGCTGATCACTATGTCCGTTTCTTAACAGAGCTTGCTTTTTACGATTTACATAGGCAGCGGTATGATTTGGGAATCCGAAATTTATTGCAAAGTTTGGAGCTTGCCATAAGATTTAACCATGAATCCATGCTTTTTCGTTGCGTGCAGTTATTCGAGCAATTCCGGCATGTGGCTTCCCAGGAAAGTCAGGATCAATATAAGCATCTAATTTGTGAGGTGAAAAGAAATGAGAAGAAGCGTGTTGCCGTTTATTATGCTTAGCTTTCTGTTCGGCGCTGTAGGGAGTTTGGACAGCGGAATGGTACAAGTTCTGATTCACGGGTTAGGGGGTTAGTTAGGCGGAGAGGTATGAAGAGTCCCATTTTTGGGGCTCTTCTTCTTCAATAAAAAAGCCCTGATATAGTCTACATCAGAGCAAATAAATGTGCTAAAAAATCCTTAGCTTCCGCCACTTATGAATTGAATAACCCCTACTATGGTCAACAGCAGAAAAATACCCAAAATAATCGCAACGAAAATAAGGACTGCCTTCTGTATTTTGCGTGAGGCATTCCGGGATTGGTTTAGTTGTTGTTCAACATCATGTAATCGTTGTTTAAGCTCATGGATATCTTCCTTAACATCGTCATGCTGGTTTTCGCCCGATAAGTTAGGATTCATCGCATCCTCCAATAAGAATTAATATGTGAACTTCCTGATTCTATCAATCGCTATTGGCGCACTGTTTTTATAATTCGCCCGCCCAATTTCCATTAATTGTATTAAATTGTTGCAAAATGTATTCCTATCGAGTATAATAAATACGCATGACCGACCTGGCTTCGGCTAGAAAATCGGCCGTGCTTTTTTATGCATGCACGATGCCTAATTTGTCATATTTGGCTGCTTGTTTGAACAAGATTGGCTCTATGATCGGGAACATTTCGTGAACCTTATATTTTTCAATTTGCTCAGTTGGTCGTTCTTTAAATTTTAGTAATGCGTAGGCATTTTCCGAATCGCGGAAAAAGGGATCGCCAATAATTCTGTCAGTCACCAAGTTTTTGGTTTTTGAACCGTCTGTCCAAACTCCAAACATACTAGGGATAGGATTAAATAATTCATTTTCCGGCTAATTCTTCGAACCAGTTCTTCTTTTCCTTCATCAAATATGAGAATTCCATTCCTTCCTTTTTCAGCAAGTGTTCTCTGAATTCTATTAAGCATTCTATCGACGGCAATATCGTATGAATTTTGGCCAGGCTTATTTGTCACGCATACATTGATAGAGTAAACATTAAAATGCTCAAAGTAAGCGAGGACTTTTAGATACTTTTCGAAAATTTTGGATCTTTCATATTTTGAAATGATGCTTGTTCGACTAGGTCTTCCTCTTCCCCTAACAAAGTCACGGGCATGTATTTCCTTTCTCTTTGGGATCCCATACTGATCATAAGATGCTTTCTAAAATTGCCGGTAATTTCAAATACTTTGTTCCAGCTTTCTTCGGGAACAATTAAAGATGAGAGTATAAAAAAGATGTGTTCCCCATGTTGACCTTAACGTCTCCTGCTTCATCCAAGTAAACCAGATCCATAGTGACCACTCTATTAAATTTCCACATCGGTTGCGGGACTTTTTAAAGTAATCAGTTGATATGATTATGACCCTCATAGTCTTGATTTGTCAATGTTTTACAAAATGACAAATTTTCGACTCATCATTTTTACTTCTTAATATATCTGTCCTCCCCCTTGTCCTCTCACTGTCCTTTTCATGTCCGCTTTAGGGCCGATGATGGCCGCCAATCCGCGATAAAATGATAGTGTCGAAAGATGAAAACTTAATACCGAACGGGGCTGTGAATGAGACTTTCACGGCCCTATTTTTTTCTCGCCGGTTTCAGAGGCAGCGGCAGGCATTCCGTCTGGGCGGGACCTCATTGCAGCGGGTGATGATACCAGGTAGGCGCTATAGAGGAAGGGCGTTCGAACAATTGTGCAATAGAAGGGCCACTGGCTGGGACCTGTTGTGAAGCAATCTGAGAGTATCAGCCGTTCGATGCCGGTTGATGCTGTCCAGAATGCTGCGCCCCTGAAAATCGGCGGGAAAAACAAGCCTAAGCGAAGGCAGGTGAGCATTTGTCACAGTCGATCATGTACGATGTGGTGCAGAGCGTGGCTGCGGCGGTAGCGGCCCGGTTTCCGGATCTGCCGGTTTACACCGAGCCCAGTCCGGAAGGATTCACGGGGCCGTGCTTTTTCGTACGGCTGCTGAAGTCGGAGCAGCACCAGGAGCTGGGGCGCCGCTTTAAGCGGAACTATTCGCTGGATGTCGG
The DNA here is from genome assembly GCF_003863965.1 of Paenibacillus oralis. Taxonomy (GTDB): domain Bacteria; phylum Bacillota; class Bacilli; order Paenibacillales; family Paenibacillaceae; genus Fontibacillus; species Fontibacillus oralis. The sequence goes on along the minus strand of NZ_RRCN01000001.1, from coordinate 1,491,625 downwards.
GTTTTTCCCTGCGGCGGAACGCAGCCGGGAGTCTGCCTATGAGGTGGCCGAGCAGCTCTACGAGCTGTTTTGGAACTTCCAGGCGGAGGAAGGGCTGTCGCCGGGGGCGGGGATGAGCAGTGAGTGGAAGGACGACGGGACGGTGCATCTGTACCTGACGTTCCAGCATTTTGTCTGGTCGCCGGCCAGCGAAGAGATCAAGATGAGAAAACTCCAGCAGGAAGGGAAGGTCAAAGATGGTGTTTAAAAAGAAAATGGACAAGCCAGCAGCTGCGGCGGAACGGACTTTTTCCAAGGCGCAGCTGCTGGCGGCCAAACGCTTTAGCGGCGTGGAAAAGGACATTTTGCACGTGGCGCTGGCGGACGGGACGGCCTATACCGCGGCCCAGGCCGAGCAGGCGTTACAATCATTTATCCAAAGAGGAGTGAAGGAACATGGCTAATGGCACATGGACAACGCAAAACAAAGTATCTCCGGGGGTCTACATCAATTTTAAATCGGCGGCTCGCCCGGTGGGTACGGTAGGCGAACGCGGCGTGGCGGCTTTTCCGGCGTCGCTGCCTTGGGGACCGAGTGGCGTGATCAAGCTGGAGGCGGCGACTTTTCTGCAGAATGCCTTAAAGCTGCTCGGCTTCAACGCGGCGGACGCAAGAATCCGCCATATTACGGCAGCGATGGCGCACGCCAGCCAGGTGCTGATCTACCGGCTGGGGGCCAAAAACGCCGTAAAGGCTACGGCTGTCATCGGCAATCTGACGGCCACGGCCAAATACGGCGGCTCGCGCGGCAATGATCTGCAAATCGTCGTGCAGGCCAGCGTGGATCAACCGAACGCTTACGAAGTCCGTACGTTGCTGGAAGGCGAGGAAGTCGACGCCCAGATCGTCGGTTCGGCCGAGGCGCTCGTAAGCAATGACTTCGTCACGTTCGCGGGCAGCGGCGAGTTGACCGAAACGGCGGGAACAGCGCTGGCGGGCGGCAAGGAAGGCACCGGCGGAAACGGCGACTGGACCGACGCTTTGGCGGCTTTGGAAGCGGAGGAGTTCGACGTGCTTGGTTTGCCGACCGACGATTCCGCGCTGAAGCAGTTGGCCGTGGCTTATACAAAACGTCTGCGGGACGATGAAGGCAAGAAATTCGTCACCGTCCTCTACAATTACCCGCAAGCGGACTACGAAGGGGTCATCAGCTTGAAGAACAGCGTGATCACTTCCGACGGATTGACGGTGGAGCCGATTTCCCTGTTGTGGGAAATCGCCGCGATGGAAGCGGGAGCAGCCGTCAACGAATCGCTCACCTATGCGGAGATTCCGAATGCGGTTGACGTAACGCCGAAACTGACGTACAGCGAGACGATCAAAGCGCTGCAAAACGGCGAACTGGTGCTGACGGCGGCGAACGGCAAGGTGCAGATCCAGCAGGATATCAACACCTTCAAGACATTTACGCCCGAAAAAGCCAAGCATTTCAGCAAAAACCGTGTCGTGCGGGTATTGGATACGATCGCGCGGGACATTCAGCGTACTTTTGGCGCAAGTTACATCGGGAAAGTCGGAAACAACGCGGACGGCCGCAATTTGCTGAAAGGCGAGGTGCTCAGCTATCTGGGAACTCTGCAGGGCATTGGAGCGATCCAGAATTTCAACGCGGAGACCGATCTGGAAGTGCTGCCGGGCATCGACGGGGACGCCGTTGTCATCAATCTGAGCGTGCAGCCGGTGGATAGTATCGAAAAAATCTACATGACCGTCACGGTCAACTAAGGAGGACAAAACGATGGCAGGTTCTTTTTTTAATGTGAAAGATGCGATAAGCGGCAAGCAAGCCAAGGCCTTCGTAAAAATCGGCGATCGGACGGAGGAACTGTTCTACGCCAAAACGTTGGAATCGACGATCGAGAAAACGAAGGTGGACGTCCCGACGCTGGGCAGAACGGGCACGCCGCAGCGGTCGGCCGGCTGGAAAGGTACGGGCACGCTGACGATCTATTATGTCTCCTCTTTTTTCCGCAAGCTGATGGAGGACTATGTAAAAAACGGGAACGACTTCTGGTTCGACCTGATGATTACGAACGAGCAGCCGGGGAGCAGCACGGGCAAACAAACTGTGTTCCTGCGGAACTGCAACCTCGACAGCATCATCGCCGCCAAATTCGACGCGTCCAGCGAGGATATGCTTGAGGAAGAAATTCCGTTTACCTTTGAGGATTATGACGTGATGGAATCCTTTAACGCGATTCAGCCGACCAACTAACGATCTTTTACGAGAAAATAAAACCATTCAGGAGGAGATTCACGAATGAGCTCTTTATCTGCTTTTTTTGCGCAAAATGCCGCCGCCGGACTGGTGGAGGAAGTCGTTGTTTCCGAACGTTTCAAGGATGAGCAGGGACAGCCGATCCCGTGGCGTCTGCGCAGCATGACCGAGGACGAGAATGAGACAATCCGCAAGTCCTGCCAGCGCAAGGTGAAGGACAAAGGGATGGTCAGCTACGAGACTAATACCGACGAGTATTTAGCTAAGCTGGCGGTTGCCAGTGTCGTGTTCCCCGATTTGAAGAACGCCGAGCTTCAGCAGTCCTATCAAGTGATGGGCGCGGACCAGTGCCTGCGGAAAATGCTGCTCCCGGGCGAATACGCTACGCTTGTGCAGAAGGTCCAGGAGATCAACGGCTTCGACAAGAGCATCAACGAACTGGCGGATGAAGTAAAAAACTGATCGATGAGGGCGACGGCGAAACGGTCTGCGCCCTCTTCGCCCTGAACCGCTTCCACTTGATGCCGTGGGAGTTCGCCGCGTTGGGCGCAAAGCAAAAGGCAGCGCTCATCGCAATGATCCAAGAGATCATCAGGAACGAGAAAAAAGCGGCGAAGAAAAAGTGAACATCCTGCCTGGAAAGAAGGTGAAGCCATGGCAACTCCAGATTCCATGATAGTAGTGTACGACAGAATGAGGAATCTGCTTCCTCAAGTCATCCAGCCTGCCGAGCAGTCGATTGTCGTCTGGGAGGCCTCCGCGCGGGCGATGAACGACAACGTTAATGTGATGCTGCAGTTCTTACAGACCCTCCAGCAAATTATATCTAGCGAATTGAAGGCGCATCGGGAAGCGATGCAGGCCACGCAAGCGCAAGAGGAATTTAATCAGGAGCTGGACGAGTCCGCCAAGAAGGGGAACAAGCTTGTTGAAGCTTTTAAAAAGATGGACCTGAGTAAAATCGCGGAGACGGGCAAACAGTTCCTCGGTAAGATCTTAAGCGATGGTGCCCAGCAGCAAGAGGCGCTGAATCAGATATCTTTTCGCGCCGGCAGTCCGGGGGCGGGGCAGCAGATATTTGACCAAACAGCCTCGCAGGCACTGCGGTACGGGCAAGATGTGGACACCGCAATGGCCGGTACGCAGAAGTTTATGTCGATAACGACCGATCCCGCGCAGCTCGCCGAGTTAAATATGTTAGCGATGCGGCTTGAGCAGCTTAACCCCGGGCAAGGGCTGGAAGGGGCCGCCGATGCGCTTTCGCAAGTACTGTCCGGAAGTACGGAAGGCTTAGGCTCTTATGATATTTCAGCCGGCGCGATCGATAACAGCGGAGTTCAAACGGCGGGGCAGCAGGGTAACGTGAACGGCGTCATCGCGGCGATGGATGAGCTGCTGAACAAACAGCGGATGACGCAGACAACTTTTGAAACGATGATGGACTCCCCGGCGGTGAAATGGAAGCGGGTGGTAGACACCTTTAACTTCCAGCTCGGATCGATAGGCCGTCAGGGGCTAAACGCGCTTGGGCCAATGTTTGACTCCTTCCTGGAAGTGTTGAACAGCGATGCGTTCAAGAGCTTCATCGACGGCTTGGGGGCAGGCTTAAGCATCGTGGGGTCTTTTTTGGGCGAGGTGGCCGATGGGCTGGCGGCGTTCTTTGGAGCATTCACGTCCAACGGTTCTTCCTCTTATTTTATCGTTCTCGGAATCATAGCGGCCTTGGGGCTGATGACGATCATGCTCTGGGCGATGGTTGCGCCACTTGTGACCCAAGCGATACTTTGGCTCGCCGCCTATTGGCCGATACTGCTCATCGCCGCCGGAATCGCCCTGCTCATCGGTGTGCTGATGAATTTCGGGGTTTCCGCCGAGCAAATCATCGGCTTTGTCGTCGGGCTGTTTTACGGGCTGTATGCCTTTATATATAACGTATTTGCATTAGTTTACAATTTGATTGTCAGCTTTGCTGAATTTTGGATCAACGTATTCAGCAATCCAATCTATGCAATCCAAAAACTGATTTACGACTTGGCGATGACGTTTGGCGGTTATCTGTACGATATGTTGCGTTCCGCCGAAGATTTTGCCGGCGGGTTTATGAGTGTTATTCTTCAGGCGATTAACGGTGCTTTGAAAGGTATTAACAGGTTAATTGAAGGGTTTAACAAGCTGTTTGGCACCGACTATAAGACTATAGAACTGCTTGATGAGAAAAATATTCATGCGCTCAGCGATAAATTTAAGAATAAGTTGGATAACATGGTTCCCCCGGAGAAGGCAGATAATGCCGCTGAATTTGGAAGAATGCAATATAAAAACATCGCCGATTCTTCTAAGCAAGGATATTCGGTTGGAGCACAGGGCTTTAACGATCTTGCCAATGGTGCAAACTCTTTAACATCCGGCTTTGGGAAGGATCCGGGCTCGGGCTTTACGGGTGCCGCGGGGCAGGGAGCAAACATCACCAACATCGGCAGCGTCGGAAACGTCGGCAGCGTGGACCGTGTTAATGAAACCGTGGATATTTCCTCGGAGGATTTAAAAATGATGCGTGAGCTGGCCGAACTGAAGAATATCCAAAATTACGTTACCTTACAGCCGTCGATCAGTTTCGGGGATACCCATGTCCGTCAGCAGAGCGACATCAATACGATCATTGCGCATATCACGGAAAAATTAGAACAGGATATCGTCACGTCGGCGGATGCTGTATATGGTTGGTAGGAGGGATGGATGGTGCGAGTATATGGCGTTGAGTTGAGCTTTAACAACAGGGCCGAGGTACTGAAGCTGCCGATCAACCCTTCCGAAATCAAAGTCAGTGAGTCCGGTCAAGGCAGTTCGTATGATGTGGCCGGGCTGGGCCAGATCAATGTGATTAAGGATCGGGGGTTGACGGAATACAGCTTTAGCGGCTTGTTTCCGGCCCAATGGTATAAGTTTGTGACGACGGATGACCTGCTGCACCCAGTTGAATATATCAAGATGATCGAAAAATGGATGACCACCAAGCGGCCGATCCGGTTTATTTTCACCAGTGACACTTACGACATCAATACACCGGCCAGCATCGAGTCCTTCACTTGGAAAGAGGTGGCTGGCAGCGGCGGAGACATTGAGTACGACATCCAACTTAAAAAATATGTTTTTTACGCCGCCCAGAAAATTACCCGGGAGACCACCAACGGGGGCAGCCAGGTGCAAAAGAAAACGGCTAAAACCCGGCCCAATGATAAGCAGCAACCGAAGACCTATACGATGGTTGCCGGCGACAGTCTTTGGAAGGTGGCTCAGACGAAGCTCGGCAATGGAGCCCTTTGGAAGGAAATCCAGAAGCTAAACGGAATTAAGGACTCCGACCTGAAACGGCTGCCTGTAGGAAAGGTGCTGAAGCTGCCATGACCATGGCTGTAAAAATCATCAATCGGCAGGGGAGCGGCAACGACGCTGAATGGGATGTTAGCGAAATCGTGAAAGGGCTATCCTGGAAGACATCCCGGATCGGCAAGGCAGGGACTGTTTCTTTTACGCTGATTAAAGGTTCTCCTTTTCAAACCACTAATTTTACGTACAACAATGGGGATATCGTGCGGGTCCGGGTGAATGACACGAATGTGTTCCATGGCTACATTTTCAGCATTGACGAGGGCCGGGACGAAGCCGTCAAGATCACCGCGTACGATCAGATCAGGTATTTAATGAATACTGACACCTACGTATTTACGGGCGTCACGGCGACGGAGGTTGTGCAGCGGATCGCCAAGGATTTCAATCTGAAGCTCGGGACGGTGGCTGATACGAGACATCGAATCCCGACGATGACTGAGGATGGTAAAAAGCTGCTGGATATCATCGACAAGGCGATCACTTTGACCCTTAAACATACTGGCCGCGATTACTGCCTCTACGACGATTTCGGTTCGCTCTGCCTGCGCGAAGTGGATGATGCCGGGCTGGACCTGATTATCGGCGATGGCAGTCTGATGTACGACTATGAGGTTAAACGCTCGATCGACAGCGATACGTACAACCAGATTAAGTTATATAAGGACAATAAGGAGACCGGTAAACGAGAAATTTACATGGCCAAGGATAGCGTTAATATTAAGCGTTGGGGCTTGTTGCAGCTTTACCAGTCGGTAGACGAAAACTACAACACGGCGCAGATCAGCGAGCTCCTGAACAACTTGGCCCAGCAGAAGAACCGCGTGACTAAATCGCTTAAAGTAAACGCCCTGGGGGATATCCGCGTCCGCGCTGGCATGCGCGTCCGGATCGTTATATCGGAATACGGCGTCGATCAGGCGCTGCTGGTGGATGAGTGTTCTCACGACTTCGACGGGGCAGTGCATACGATGACACTGGATTTGAGGGTGGTGTGAATGGCAGATTTACTGGGTACATTGAAAAAAGCTGCAACGGACGCCGTCCATGCCGGCAACCCTGTCGCAGTGCTGTTCGGCGAAGTAAGCAAAGCGGATCCGCTGGAGGTAATCGTTGATCAACGGTTTACACTCACTGCGGATTTTTTGTATGTGACAGAACGCTTAACCCGATATGAAATCGATCTAAAACACAACCATACGTTTGACGGAGGGGTTACCCGTGATGCGTTGCCGGAAAAAATCGATCTCCAGCATAACCATACATTTGATGGCGGAGTTACCGGCGACGCGCTGCTGGACAAACTCGATTTAAAACACAACCACGCGTACAACGGTGGATTGACGGGGGACGCTTTGCCGGGAAAAATAGTGATCCGCGAAGGGTTGCAAGCCGGTGATGCGGTTCTCTTGCTGAGAGTACAAGGCGGTCAAAAATATGTCGTATGGGATAGGGTGGTGAGCGGATCATGATACCGGAAACAGACGAGAATCTGTTAAACGAGCCGTTAGTGGACCAGCCCATGCCGTCCCTGACTTGGCAAATTGATTTGGGCAGGGGACGCATCGCCGGGAAGACGGACGGCTTGGACGCCATCAAACAGGCGGTATTCAAGGTTTTCCAGACGGATCGCTTTTGGTATGACATCTATTCATTCGATTATGGCCACGAGCTAACGCTGCTGCTTGGCAGCAGCCCAGTATTTGCCCGGTCCGAGGCGAACCGGATGATTCAGGAGGCATTATTGCCTGATGACCGGATCGACTCGGTGGAAAATGTGGAGGTTGAAGTAGATGGCGATCAACTCATCATCCGTTTTACCGTGGTGACAGCGTACGGCAGTTTTGAGCAGGAGGTGAGCCGTAATGTATGAACACATGACTTTTGATTTTATATTGCAGCGGATGCTCTCCCGGGTACCGGATACGATCGACAAAAGGGAAGGCAGCGTTATTTATGACGCATGCGCGCCGGCCGCGGCCGAGCTGGCCCAGATGTACATTGAATTGGACGTTAACTACAATCTTTCATTCGTAGATACGGCCAGCGGCGAATATCTGAGCCGGAAAACGGCCGAGTTCGGGGTTAACCGCATACCGGCGACGCCGGCGGAGCGAAAAGGGATGTTTTACAACTCGGCCAATGACCTCATGGATGTACCTCTGGGCATACGGTTTGCGATTGCCGATTTGGCCTTTGTGGTCAAAGAGAAGATCAGCACAGGCATATATAAAATGTCCTGCGAGACACCTGGCACGATCGGTAATACGCAGTTCGGTACGCTCCTGCCGATCGACTATGTGGCGAACCTGACCCGGGCCGTGTTGGCTGAGGTGCTGGTGCCAGGTGAAGACGAGGAGTCAGACGAAGTACTTCGGGAACGGTTTTATGAGACCGTCAACGAACCGGCCTTTGGCGGCAATGTCGCTGATTATAAGCAGCGGATCAATCGTATCCCGGGCGTCGGCGCGACCAAGGTCTACCCGGTCTGGCAGGGTGGAGGAACCGTCAAGTGCACCATCATTGCCGCGGACTGGACGCCCCCGTCGCAGGCCCTGGTCGATGAGGTGCAAACGATCATGGACCCGACGGTCAATAGCGGTCAAGGATTTGGTCAGGCACCGATTGACCATAAAGTGACCATTGCCGGAGTGACGGGCCTCGCGATCAATGTAGAGACGACGCTGACACTTTCGGCAGGTATGACGCCCGGTCAGGTGCAGGCAGACGTGGAGGCTGTGATTGCGTCCTACCTGTTGGAACTCCGGAAGGACTGGGCCAATCAGCAGCAGCTCATCGTCCGGACCGCGCAGATCGATGCGCGAATCCTAACCGTGAACGGCGTCGATGATGTGGCTGGGACGATCATTAATGGATCGGCAGCCAACTTAACGCTGGAGGCCGACGTGGTGCCACAGCCGGGGACGGTGACCATCCGTGTCTGATGATCGCATTTTGATCCATCTGCCGGCCTTTTTCGGCGGCATTGAAGATTTTATCCGGCTGGCCGAAACGGAGACCATCGAGCTTGATTTGGCTCAGGGAGCCATCGACCAGCTTTTTAATGATCAGTTTGTTGAGACGTCCGGGCTGCAGGCGATCAAACGGCGCGAGCAGATGCTTGGCATCCAGGCGGACCCAGCGAGAGAGACGATGGAGTTCCGCCGGCGCCGCATTCTTAACCGCTACCAGACCAAACCTCCGTTTACCGTCAGATATTTGCAGCGGCAGCTCGACACGCTGGTCGGCAAAGGGATGACGATCGTGTCGGTGGACTACGCAAACCGGGTTTTAACGGTGACGGCCACTGTCGACAACGCGAGTGTGTTCAAAGAGGTTTTGTATACGATTGAGACCACCAAGCCGGCCAACCTCGTGTACCAGCAAAACACGGCGCTAGAGGGAGCCGTTGCACTGGAAGAGCATATCAGCACGCGGGAAATGACATGGATTTACAAGCTGGACGGCTCTTGGAAGCTGGGAGAAGAGCCATTCCTTACTTATGGACCGGAGGTGCCGATTAAATGATAGCGGCAAATTTACTGCAAGATATGGCGGAATACGTCAACGAGCGTGTGGCAAAAGTGGTCATCAATGGGACCTATATCATCACGGATTTTGAGGTTAAGACCGTTGCTGACAACGTGCTCGTGCTCAATTACGTAGTTCCCGTTGCGAAGGTATCCCTGATGACACTGATTGAGCTTAAGGATTCTGCCGATCATGTATTGACTTCAAATGCCGTTAACATCCCGATTACAGCAGACCACTTGATGCTGCAAACGATTGAAGTTAAGGAGGGATTGAGTAATGGCTAAAACGGACTGGAAGAATTCAGATGTCGTTAAAGCACAGGACATGAACGATATTGGGGAAGAAATAAATCAGCTGCAGACTGAAATTGAGGAGCGTTTTGATACCACCAAAACCGACTCGGTTACACTACAGCCTGGGCTGCAGGTAGTCAACGCAGCCAAGGATGCGCGGTTCCGGCTTGGGGAGGTGCGGGGGCGGACGCTGATTAATTTACTCGGAAGCGCCGGATCGTTTGATTCACTGACTGGCTGGTCTGTCGTTGGTACTGCTGCTATTGATACAACAAATAAAGTCGAAGGTTCAGGATGTGCTGCTATAACTGTTACCAATGGGCAATACGCAGACATATTCCAGAGATTTTCTTACAATCCAAGCAAAAATTATATTGCTGTAGCGAGAGTGAAAATGGTAAGCGGAGTAGCAATGGCTTTGCGGATGAATGATAACGCTGTTCCTAAAGAAATGAAGTCACCGCTCATGTCCACGCTAAATAAATTTGAAACAGTGTTTATTCGAGTTCCTGCTAATTTTTTTACTGGGGCTAACATCGTGTATATCAGTGCTTTGCTGTCCGGTCCAAATGATTCCTCCGGCTATGTAGATGCCTTGCGCGTCTATGAGATTTCTGATGCTGAATACGCTGCGTTTGATGGGATGACGCCTGAACAAGTTGCCGCAAAATATCCGTTTGTGCATGCCGGCATCCGCGGCGTAGACGGTCCATATGCTATCGCTACATCGGACAATCTGCTGCCGCCATTTTATGAATGGACGGCAGACGTACCTTCACAAGTTAGAATACTATCTCCTTACAAAATTCAAAGATCAAACGTGGATGTGGAGTTTCGCAGTATTATTACGAACATTGATGTTATACCGGGGGAGACGTACACACTTTCCATAAACACTTATGAAACCGGCGCATATGTGACTATTTGGGGGACAGACAAAAAAGGTTCTAATGTGATACTGCAAGATGCTATCGGGCAAGGAACTACAGGTATTTCATCACGGACATTTACAATACCTAGCGAATATAAAAGAATCATTGTCGGGCTTATGAATCAATACACCTCCGGAATGTTCACGTTCGAGAACCCATCGCTCATCGTTGGCTCCGAACCCAAACCATTCCAGCCACAGTGCAAGTCCATACTCGCTTTCCAGACAGAGTTACACGCGAACCCAGAAGATAGCAGCGAACCAGACGTGTTGTTTAAGAAAGACGAGCAATATTTCAAATTGGCGAAGTGGAAAAAGTATGTGTTGGACGACTCGTTTAGCTATGAGTACGCCGATTATGACAATCCTGGTTTCAAGGGGATTCGTTTTCCCCACGGCTCCAAACCGATAGATAGAAGCTCTATCGGGACAAAGTATGACGGGAAGGTATTGACCGAATACGGAGGCGTGAAAGCGGCGGATAAAATAACCATAGACGGGCTTTATATTTACATCTGGATTCTTAATGTTGATAGCGGATGGGGAGATTCGGCGGAATCCGATACTTTCAGTGGGGATGGTTCGACAAGATCATTTAGACTAACAACGGCAAATTCGGTTATTCCTACCAACCTGAGGGCGACCATCGAAGGCGTCCCAACAACGGAATTTACCATTGACAAAAAGACGGTTACGTTCTCAACAGCACCGGCAGTTGGGACAAATATTGTTGTCTCCTATGTATCCGCCTATTTTCCTACACCCGACGAGATTAAGGCCTATTTCTTGGGGTGGAGGATGAGACAAGATGGAACGATTTCCGATCCGTACACATCAGGAAAAAAATTTTGGCGTAGAATTACTGATAATGAGGGCGTAACTGATGTTCTGCCAGTCACTTCTTATGAGGGATTTACGCCTTACCAACTCCTTTACCGTCTTGCCAAAGAAAACGTGGAACCTGTTGTTTCTGAAGGGTGTCTAACGCTCACCGAGGGCGACAACGTGGTCGAAGTTGGTACAGGAATTGTGCTGCGGGAGAATGTTAAGCCTGTAAATAACGGGGAGTCTCCGAATCCATATTATGTAATTAACCAGTACATTCATGGTTCGGCGCTTAAGAATAAAACCAACCGCATTCTAACTGTACACACAGACGGTCGAGTAGACTATGGGTGGAACATCCGTAGTAACCAAGGTCTTAGTTGGAGTTATGGTGGAGCAGATGCAGTAAGGTTTGTGTCCACTTTAGACAGTACCAACAAAGTATTTGATGTTACCTATATCAAACTTGACAAATCCCCAATCCAGCCGATTACCGGCAGCCTGGCAGCGAATGAAAAGGCGCAGATCAGCGACCTGACGGCAGGTGTGGTCGAAGCGTTACAGCGGGTTTCCGTCGTCGAAGTGAAGAAGTCGGATGAGGATGCGCCGGGGTGGATTGCGCCGACGCTGTTGAGTGCCTGGGTAAATTATGACACGGGCTACTTTTCACAAGCAGGTTATTATAAAGAAGGCGATAGAGTGTGGCTTAAGGGGCTCGTAAAAGATGGAATCTTAAATGCACCGATCTTTAAACTTCCGTCGGGGCATAGACCCAAAGGCATTCTTTTATTTTCAGTGGTTGGCGGCAATAATGATTTTGCACGTGTTGATATTGACTTTAATGGCAATGTATTTGTCAGTTATGCAAGTAGTTTAGCGTATATAAGTCTTAATGGTATTTCTTTCCGGGTCGGACAATAAGGAGGAACAATATGAAAGCCGTACCTAAAATAAATATAAACGGCCTCTACTTGGAGGACGAATTGGTGGGCGATGCTTTTTCCGGTGTCGTCCCTTTTTATTCCGAGAAACCCGATCTCGGCGCTGCGCTGCCGCCCGAAACTAATGCCGCCGCCGAAGGAGAGCAGGCAGAAGAGGAACTGCAACCAACCGGGTATGTCGTCGGAGTGCCTGTTCCGCCGGGGCTTTATCAGCCGCACTTCAATTTAGAGGAGTGGAAGACGTACCAGGACACCGTGACCGCAGCCGAAAAGGCGTATCGAGCTGCTTACAATGAGTGGGCCGCACTGCCGGAGGAAAAGCGCGGAGAGCCGCCGGTATATTCCGCGCCAGAGCAACCAGTATTATGGGGCGAGGGCCTGACGCCGGAAGAGATTGATGTGCTGCATCCGCCGGTAGTGCCGACCGAATTGGAGCGTCTTCAGGCGGAAAATATAAGGCTTAAACTGGCAGTTGCAGAGTTAGCGGAGGTGAATGTAGCCGATAAAACGAAAATGCAACTCGCGCTGGCGGAGCTGGCCGATCTGATTGTTGCTAGATCGGGAGGTGAGGGAACAAATGGCTAAAGTTTACTTTGATTTGATTAAGAAAAATCTAAAAACGATTGACAATGTACCTCTGCGCTGGAAAGAGCAAGTACAGGAATTGCTTGATGCTTACGCTTAATAGGTGTTCTTTTATCTTGCCCTCGGAGCCGATCCGAGGGCTGCGTTTTTGAAGGGATTGGATTATAACGCCGTATGCTCTATTGAGAGTGTCACCCTTTCCTCGATTCTAACAACCATTTCTGTATATTATCGCCCTCTAACCTTATTGGTTCGTCCTCTGTACCAACAAAAATATATTGAGCAAATATTTCATCAATTCCTTTCGCATCTTTAAAGCTTGCCCCGTAGAGAAGAGCTCCATCAAGTATAGCGCCTGTCAGGTCTACATTGTAAAAATTAGTGTAACGTAAATTCGCTCTTCGAAAAGAAGCCCGGCGCATATCTGATCCGGATAAGTCAGCAATGCTAAGATCTGCGTCGTCAAAAGACGCTTTTATACCAAGGCAATTTCTCAAAATTGAATTTTTTAATGATGCATGATCGAATACAGTTTTGCTCAACATACATTCCGACAAATTCGTTCCATCAAACGAAGAACCTAAAAAGCAGCAATCGCTCATATCATTATTTGTCAGGAAGGAGTTACTTACATTTGAATCAACAATTTCAGAACAACTTAGATTCATCTCTGTTAGATTTAGTTCACGTATTTCTTTTTTTACTATTTCTAACTTTTTTCCACTTTTCCCATCCGACTGTGCCCAGAGGTGATGGCTCAAAAACATATCCTTAATATCCATGCAATACTCCTTTTCGGGCATATCTATGGACAACAATTAAAATATATTTAGGTTTTTGTTTTAAAATAAACTACAGTACATTTTCCCGCCTTAAACTTTCCAAAAGTCTCCGGTCAATATATAAGTCTGTTTATACTGAAAAATCGTCTGAATTGTTGTGGAGACCATACGATAGTATAAATTTTTCTCCGTTATCCATAACTATCTCAACACCAACCTCATTTGGCAATTCGGCGAGCAAGGCATTTTGCGGATTGCGCTTAATAATATTCACCATCCTTATTTTCTGCCCTACTATTTGGGTCCAATAAGAATTACTGTATTGTTTATCCAGGGCACTAATAGCGTAGAGTTCTGGATCGTTTTCGATAGGTTCCTTAGTGATGTAGCCTGTATCATCTCGTTCAACCCATAAAATAACCGAATTTTGCGATGGGTCGCTGGCGGCCCCAATGACTAACCCCGATTGAAAGTACATTAACACTGGTCCTGCGGTTAGTGAAAATACCTCTTCTTCTAGAATTTCACATTGCTCTACGGCATCCACTACTTTCCCACCAACTAAACCTTGTCAATTGGCAAAGCGTCTGATTTTTTATAATTTGGAATAACATAATTTTATCAGATGGAAAAGAACTTAATCTAATATCCCCATCCATTTAGTTCCCTCATTTCAACGCGCTTCTTTTAGTAGCTTCAATAAGTAGATCTATCATTCTCAAGTTATTCTAAGTCTGCTTTGAGTCTCGGCCTGTATTAATGCTCTCAGAGGATGTTTGTGTTTAATGAGAATTTTTATTCTAGTGCTTGATAAAAAAGGCCGACTTCGGCACACTCTGACCAAAGACGACCTATGAACATTATTTTATTTTGTTATATTATTTATCTAGCTCATAAAATTCTACTGATTAAAACAACAGTAACATTAAATCAAACTGTTAGACAAAGCATAGTCTATCATATGATAAAACCCCTGAAACTCTTGTACTTGTGAGCCAGACGGCTTATCTAATTCGACATAAATGTCTCTTTTTATATCATAACAATACCAACTTATATTCCCGTCCCCAAAAAACATATAGGCCTTCTGATGCTCGTTTTCGTACCAAATTTCATTGGTCTCGATGTATCCAGTTACTTCTTGGTTAGTATTTTCATCATTAGTTATCTTACCATCAACCCCGTACAGGACTAAACCGTTATATTCAATTCCATTAATATAGGACAAAAACTCAATATATTCTTTGGGGAGCTTGTAGTTAAAAAGTTTAGTGACTTCTTCTTGAAAACGTTCCAAATGTGTCGTTGAACAACTAGAATTTAAAAATCTATCTCTTTTTGCTCTTCGTGCTTTAATTTCTTCAATTGTATCTGTCCACATAATCTTTGTTATACCTTTCTATTCCCCTGCGGAAATTGAGTTAAGGATAATAGCTTCCCATATTTCATCAGCCTTTGTTATATTTTTTATCTGCTCTAATAACTCTACAGTTCCGTTAATATAAACTTTCGTGCTATTTTCAAAATAGCAAATTTCATCATGAACTGAGCTTGTTAATAGCGCATGAGTATGTATTCTCTTCATCAGGTTGAATATAATTTGAAGCGCTTTACTATAGGCGAAGCGTAAATCTGATTCTTTATTAAAGTCGAACAAAATAACCTGATTGTACTCAAAGTCTCTCTCTAACAAGGTCATTTCATAAATATTATAAGGTGGTTTTTTATTCTTAATTAAAGTTACGGTAAAACCTAACAAATCATAGGTTGTATCAAATTCAATTATATTCTCATCAATAAGGCTAAATTCACCCCCGCTTGCCAACTTATTTATTTCATTTTTTATTGTCAGTTCATTAATCTCGTATCCACTTAACTTTAATGAAAACTGAATTGACATACTTATTCATAACTCCTTTGATCATTAAGGATAAATAGAAATAACCTGCTCTCCATTTGTTATTACAATAACTTCTTTCAAGCCCTCTATGGGATAATTACGTAATTGTCCTACTATAGAGTCTGTATTTCCTTTCCAATCACTTAAGTTTAGTATAACTCTGTCGGCCTGCTTTTTCGTGATAATCTAGTCTCCGATTTTTTTCCTCATAAAACTGAATAAAATTCTTCTGCCGCTCATTTTTAGAGAGGGGCGGGATGTCGTTAGGACCGGGCCCGGTGATAGGAAATATACTCCCTTCGGGAGTGGAAGCTACAGGGGTTCGAGTAGGTTTAATCTTCGGCAACAACTCAGCCAGCTTCTTCGACGTCTTCGCCGAAAGCTTGGCCCCGGATTTGACTGCGCCGTTCACCAGCGTCAGCGCCATGACGGCTTTGGTCAAAGCCCGGCCATAGGTTACGCTCTCTTCGTAGGTGGCTTTGCCGCTGAAGATTTTGTCGGATAACTCATTGATTTGTTCAAAAGGGACGACGAATTCTTGGGCTAACCCTTCGCCGATTGCATTTTTGATGTCATCGTAGGTGATCTCGCCGCCGGCGATCGCTTTACCCAAATCGTAATATCCCGGGATAGTTTCTGTCCAGAACTGCAGGCTGGTTGGCTGAACGCTTATTGCGTACTCAATAAAATCTTTGGCATCTGCACCAGGTTGCTTGACGATGCCCTCCCCAACGCCCACCGTCGTGAAGGCAACGCTCATTCCGCGGGTGTCTAGGTCCGGATTGTTGCGGATGCCCAGCCCCTGCTCGGCAACGGCCAAATCCAGCAGTTCTTTAGTGATTTTGCCGTCCACTTCAAATTGGTAGCCGTCCAGGCCGAACATGTCCCGGCGCACCGCGGCCACGGAACTGACGGTATTCGCAATGTGCTGGTAGCCCGCGACCGCGATCAAAAATTCCTCATTGTACTTTCCGGTGACTTCGCCGTGATAGATGTTCATGCCTTTCAAGTATTGCTGCATCGTGCGGATGTCTTTCTCAGGCACCTCGCGGTTATACGTATCGAGTTGTGACCGGAGATTTCGTCTTAGCTCGGCGGCCTTAAGTACAGCGGCTTCGATTTGATTGTAGTGGCTCCGCGCCCATTCCCGGTACATGGCGTTCAGCATTCCGGCTGCGATGACAAGCCGCAGTTCGCTTTCCTTCGGCATCGGGGATCCGTCCTGCTTGAGCGGATTGTACGCACAGGCGTCCAAAGGCGAGCCTTTTCGGAACTCCGCTAAACTGACTTCTTCCTTGAACCACTCCTGCGATACGCCCAAATCGGCCAACACCTTGCGATACTTCTCAGCCTCTTGATGGGCCTGCTCCATGTACGGACGATTACCGTATATCTGATAAAACCGGTAGGCCGCCTGGCTGCGGGCGATTTCTTCAAAACTTTTCGCGATAATCTCAAGTTCTCTTCTTGCGTTCAACTGCTCCTCTGCGCTTCCGGTGTCCAAGCTAGCCAAAAGAGCAGCGATCCGCGCATCTTCTTTGACCGGGGCGAGACGGCTTTCGAGCGACCATTCCTGAATCTTCAGCAAAGACTCTTTGATCAGTTGCAGGATAGAGGGAGGCGCCGACACAACTTCGTGCGAACCCACGCCATTTCCTGCCGTAGTGACTGTAAACCGGTTCAACCCGCGCTGGAGCAGCCCTTTTAGAGTAAACACCGGCGGTTTCTTGGCCCGGGTTAACGCCAGCATCTCTTTTTCGGTTTGCCGATATTGACCGGCGGCCATCGTCAGAGCTTTCGCTTTACCCCTCATATGATCGTCCAACTGCATCGACAGCGACATGATTTTTTGCAGCTGATCCCTTGCCGCCCGAGCCGCCGAGCACACGTTATTTTCATGATAAGCCGATTCTACACTGCCGATTAGTCGATTCAGTTCCCGGTACATCCCGGCGTTCGTCTCTTCAAAGGTCTGTCTTAACCGATCTAACTGGCGCGATAGCCGCTCGACTTGATCGGGATTTACCTGTTGCAACATGCTTGATCTCCGCCTTTAGGTGGACGTAGGTACTCGGTAAAATTTACCGCCACCCAATATATTCACGGGTATTCTACCAATATGAACCAGGCCGAACAATAGATACATCGTACAAATTTCGTTATACGAAAGTCCCATTATTGCGGCTTAACACGGCGACGGTCCAACCGCAGGCTATCCAACCGACTAACAGCCGACAAACAACCGACAAACAGCCAACTAACAGCGAACAGGACCGCGAACGAGACGTTCACGGCCCTGTCTTTTCCTCACCGGAATCCGCAAATCAGCGCCTTTCACCCAACAATTTTTCCACAAGCCAAGGCTTGATCACGGGCAACACCACGTCAGGCTGCATCGCTTTCGTATGATCCATGCCGCTCCCCGGCATAATTTCAACATCCCACCCCGCTTGCCCCAACAGACTCTGGTTCTTTTTCAAACGCCCGACGATGTCCACCGTAACACTGCCGAAGCTTTCGCCATAAACGATCGTGTCCCGTTCCCCGGCAAAAGCGAGCTTGGGAATCGCCAGTTTGTCCAGAACGCTTCGGTCGTCAAAGTCCATCAAGCTTTGGTACAACGTCATGAATTGCTTGGTTACGAACGGATCGATCGTGACGGTGACGTTATCCCAATCGAAATCCGCCGGATTTTCGGGGGCCGCTTGTTGGGGAAGTGCATTTTGCTTTTGGTGCAGCGCTTGCTGATATGTTTTTTCGGTGACGACCAGCATTTCACGGTACGGCCCTTCATAAGGCGGATAGCCGCCCATGATCAAGCTTTCCAACCGATCCGACCTGATCGCCAGTTGCAATCCCGCAAGCGCCAGCCAGGAATATCCGTAGTAGCTAAACTGCCGAATGTTCATTTGATCCGCGATATGCAGGAAATCGTTCACGATGTGCTCCGGCGTGAGGTCGTCCGGAACGGGATTTTGAAACAAGTGCCCTTCATAATCGAAAAATAACACCTGAAACCGGTCGGCGAGTCCTTCCACCAAGTGCTTTCCTGACTCCGGGTCAACGCCCCACTGCTTTAAACTTTCGGCCTCCTGGCCGTATACCGGTTTTTTGGCGACGGGCAGCATGATCGTTTTAGAATTGAACAGTCCGGCAAGCCCCGCTTCGATGACCGAGTTGTCGGGCAGGGTTATCGTTTTTTTCAACCAAATCACTCCTTAGGGCGGTTATATTATCATCGTATAACATTCATGCAATCTTTCGCTTTGCCGCTCATCATGCTTTGGTATTCGTGTTATATTAATGGTCAATATTAACGCAGCACTTTAGGGTTTAACTTTAATCTCTGAACTGGGGTGCAAGAATGAACGAAGTATATACACCGAAACAAATAGCAAAAATGTTAAACATCAGCACCACAACTTTGCGAAGATACGAGGAACAGGGTCTGATTCCGGATGTCCATAGAACGGCCAGCAACCGCAGATGCTACCGGACCGTCCACGTGCAGGCTTTTATCGTTATCCGAACGCTGCTTCAAGGGTATGACATTCCGGTGGTCTATGAGGCGATGCGAAATATTAAAAAAGGGGACACGGCGCAGGCTTTCTGGTTAATCAACCGGCAACTGCACAACATGCAGGAAGAGAAGCAGAGAGTGGAGGAAATTTTAACGATGATCAGAAATGCGGATTTCTCCAAATACCGCAACGTCAAGGTCGCGGAGGCGATGAAAATTGGAGAAGTGGCCGCGTTGGCCAGCGTCAATCCTTCGGCGATCCGGCACTGGGAAAAGGAAGGGCTGATCAAATCGGAGAGAGATCGGGAGAACGGGTACAGAATGTACACCGTATCCGAACTGAAAAAGATCATTGTGATCAGCAGCCTGCGAAAAACGATCTATTACATCGAAAATATGAAACAGTTGCTAAATGAGCTGGAAACACAGCACTTCACGAAAGTGGAGCGGTCTTTTCAACTGGCCCTGCAAAAATTAAATCATCAAATTTCAATACGATTCCAAGGCATTGCCGAATTGATGAAATATGTAAGTCTTTATCGCGAGCAAGCCCCGTCCCGGCAAACTTGACCTCTCCCGAAATGACGTTTTCAGCAGCCCTTCCGGTTAGCTCAAGTCCGGCAACAAATCTCTCTCTCATCAGCCGCTAAAAAAAGAAGGAGGTACAAGCTTATGCTTGTTTTCTTTACCCTCATTTGCATCGTGGTGCTCCTCGCCGTCGGCTTCGATTTGTTTATGAAGCTGTATCCGCCCTTTGGCGGAAAGCCGTCGCCCGCAGAGGTGAAACGCTACCGGCAATCTCCGAATTATAACGGAAAAAAGTTCGAGAATCCCCTGCACACGCAGTTGATGGCGCCGTTGCCCGGCAGTCTTTTTACAGTGCTGCGCGAATACCTGCAACGCAAACCTCATCTCAGACCTGACCGGCCCCTGCCGCAGGTCAAGCTGAATCGGCAGGCGATCGAAGGGATCAAGGAGGATACGGTCATCTGGTTTGGCCATTCGGCCCTGCTGCTGCAAATCGGGGGAACGCGGATGCTGCTGGACCCGATGTTTGGTCTCTCTTCTTTTCCGATCAAGGGAATGGGCGAAAAAAGATACAACCAAGAGCTGCCGTTCGGCGGCCTGGACGAGCTTCCGGCGATCGACGCCATTGTTTTGTCGCATGATCATTACGATCATCTCGACTACGGCACGATCAAGCAGCTGAAGGACCGGGTGAAGCGGTTTATCGTGCCGCTCGGCGTTCGCTGCCATCTGGAGCGGTGGGGCGTCGAGCCCGAGCGGATCAGCGAACACGACTGGTGGGATGAGCTGGAGTTTCAAGGCGTTCGGCTGGCCTGCACGCCGGCCCGTCATTTTTCCGGCAGGGGGTTGTTTAGCCGCGACGGCGGACTATGGTGTTCGTGGGTCATCACGACGCCGGAGACAAGGGTGTACTACTGCGGGGACAGCGGGTACGGGCCCCATTTCAAGGAGATCGGCGAAAAATACGGTCCGTTTGACCTCACCTTAATGGAGTGCGGCCAATATGATGACCGGTGGATCGACGTCCATCTGTTTCCCGAGCAGACGGTGCGGGCCCATCTGGACGTCAAGGGGAACGTGCTGCTTCCGGTGCATTGGGCCGCGTTTACGCTGGCGATGCACAGCTGGTATGATCCGGTCCGCCGCCTGACCGAAGAGGCGGGGCGGCAGGGCGTCCCAATCACAACGCCGAAAATCGGGGAGCCCGTCAAGATAGGTGCATCCGGATACCCGGCCGAGGCGTGGTGGAAGTAGCGAGGGCGGGCAGAGGCGGACGCATAAACAGGAGCTTTTCCGGGAGGATGAGGACGGTCAAGATTTAAATCCGCGCCCCCTTGCGGAAAAGCTTTTTTGTGCGGGCAGAGTGCTGCCCGTTGCCGCCATAGTACCGCCTAAGTGCCGCCATAGTGCGCTCAGTACCCTCAGTGCCGCGAAAATAGCGCCCTTTTTCGGCGCTATTTTCGTCATCGAGCGGAAACCGGATCCAATAGAGGACTTTTTGGTCGTTATTTCAGTAGGAGGGTGATCCAAAGCCGGTTTTTCCAGGGCCTCGGGGGAAATAGGTACATAAATGTCCGCTATTTGGAGAATAGAGGGGAGCTCCAGCCCAATAGCGACATAAATTACCGTTATTTCCGGAATAGCGGGATTGATAGTGTTATGGCAAGCCATGAAAGGCCGCGACCCGATTATCCCGGGCGCCGCGACTTTCTCGCAAGTCAAAAGTACAGACTGGCTGGCCAAAAGGACCCGAATCATCAACCAAAAGGACCGGAACCACTCGGTCCCGGCCCATACCATACGGCATGCGGTGCCGCTTCCGCTTACAGCTTAACCCAGGCCACCAGCCCGTTGGGCTGATCCGGGTTGATGCCGTGGCGTTCGGCGTTGGCCAGAGCGGCGATTTGCGGGATAAAGATGAACGGAATGCCCCGCACCGCCGCGTCCAGCGGCCGCTCCGTCGTGATCGCGAGGTCGACGATATCATGCGGCACCGCCTTCGCCCGATCCGCAAACGCGATCACAGTGGCTTCGCGCTCTTTGATATCAAGCAGGGCTCCAGAGGCGCGTCGCTGCGCCAGCCTGACGGAAGCGTGATCTCGGCCGGGCCTTACGCAGTGACTCCGGTGGATACGACGGGAGCGGGCGATTGTTTTAACGCGGGGATCATTTACGGCTATCTGCTCGGCCGCCGCGGCGAGGAGCTGCTGCGATTCGCCAACGTGTGCGGGGCGCTGTCGACGTTTGGTATTGGCGGCACCGGGAGCCTGCCGACCGTGGAGGCCGTCCTCCGTTTGCAAGCAGGACAGGCTCGGTAATTTATGGTACAATGACTATACCAAACAAAGGGGGATGAGGAATTATAATGAAACTTAGTAAAATATTACTGGCGAGTTTGGGTGTGGTTTTAGGTCTTGGTTTGGTTGCCGGAAATATGCAGCCCCCCGCTGCCTCCGCAGCCGGTACGGAATATTATGTGGCGACGAGCGGCAGTGACTCCAACGCGGGAACGAGCGGCGCGCCGTGGAAGACGCTGCAGCACGCGGCCGACGTGGCCCCTGCGGGCAGCACGGTTTACGTCCGGGGCGGCGTGTACAATCAGAAGCTGAAGATCACCCGTTCCGGCTCCGCTTCCCAGGGTCCCATTGTGTTCACCAACTATGGCAACGAGACCCCCATCATTGACGGCACCGGACTTTCGGTCAGCGGGAGCGAAGGGCTGATCGAGCTGGAGAATGTCGATTATGTTACCGTTCAGGGGTTTGAAGTCCGCGGGTTTACCACGGCATCCAAGAACGCGGTGCCTGTAGGCATTTATATCCATGGCGCGGGCGGCTTCATCAATCTGTCCAACAACAAAGTCCATGACATCAAAAACACGGCTACCCCGAGCGGCAGCGACCGGCTGGGCCGGGACGCCCACGGCATTGCGGTTTATGGCACAAAAGCTCCCGATTCGATTCACGATCTTACGATCAGCGGCAATGAGCTGTACAATCTCGTGCTGGGCTCCAGCGAAGCGCTTGTTCTAAACGGCAACGTAGACGGTTTTGCGGTGACCGGCAACCTCGTTCACGATAATGACAACATCGGGATCGATCTGATCGGCTTTGAAGGAACCGCCCCGAAGACCGCTTACGATCAGGCGCGAAACGGGCTCGTGAAAGGCAACCGGGTGTACAACAATTCCGTCAAAAATAACCCGTCTTACGGGAAAGACGACAACTCGGCGGGCGGCATTTATGTGGATGGCGGCAAGGACAGCATTATCGAGCAGAACTACAGCTACAGCAACGACATCGGCCTCGAAATCGCCTCCGAACATGCCGGCAAATCCACCAGCAATATTACAGTGCGCAGCAACGTGATCTATAACAACCGGCTGACCGGCATCGCCATGGGCGGTTACGATGATGAGCGCGGCTCGACGGTAAACTGCAAGATCGTGAACAATACGGTGTACAAAAACGATACTTTGAACGATTATAACGGCCAGCTTCTTGTGCAGTACGATACGCAAAACAACGTGATCAAAAACAATATTTTCGTGGCCAACTCCACGGATGTTTTGTTCTACAATGAATATACCAAAAACTCCGGCAACGTGGTGGATTACAATTTGTATTTTGCTCCGGGCGGCAGCTCGGATGCCACCTGGACCTGGAAAAATAAAGAATATACGGGATTCTCCTCGTACCAAAAGGGAACCGGCAATGATGCGCATTCGCTGTTTGCCGATCCTAAATTCGTGAACGCCGCGAACGGCGACTTCCACCTGCAGTCATCGTCTCCGGCGATCGATGCCGGGAACACGGACACCGCCATCATCGGAACCGAGGATATTGACGGGGAGCCCCGCGTAAAAGGCAGCGCCGTGAATATCGGCGCCGACGAGTAAACTTTATTTTAGCACAATTCTATCGGATTGCCGCAAAAGCCCTCTGACTCAAGAGGGCTTTTGTTTAATTTAGACATGGGGTTGGCAACGATAAAAATCAGTGAAGCTGAACAATTCTATAATCGCGGGGAAAAGTTGTTCAGCGGGATCACACCGGCTGGCTTACAAATTTCCGCATGTTTTTCACTTTCAGCAATTTAACATTTTTGGTTAAGAGGGATTTATCGCTTACGATCCAGGTATGATCTTGGGAGTTGCTTCTGCGTACGGCCATGAAGTTAGAGGGGCTTCCCGCGTAGATTTTAAAGCCTTTTGCCCGGCAAGCGGCGCAAAATTTTACGCATTCCCTCCGGTTTCGGGCCGGGAAACTAACCTTGTTAAACACCTGCCGTTTCACGAGAAGAGTGGCGCCTTGAACAAGAGGAACGTATTTTTTGGCCTGGCCAGGATAACGCAGCAGCAGTTGCTTATTGCCGATCAATTGCATATAGTGGGCTCGTTTCCCTACAATATCCGCGTTTGTCTTTTGCATGGCTTGTATGCTTTCGGGTAGATAATTGGGAGCGTAATAATCGTCGTCATCAAATTTTGCGATAAGTGAGTGTTTGGCGCGTTTAACGCCATAATTCAGGCATTGACCCAGTGGGACGTTATCCGGCAAGCTGTATATTTTTACGTTCTGAAATGGTTTTGCCGCTCGAATATACTCGTGCAGCTTGAGGTTTTTATGATTTAAAATCACGATAAGCTCTTTGCGCTTATAATTTTGCCTGTTGTAGTTACGGAATAATGCGTTCATGAAGCGCCGCCGTTTGGTGCAAGTAATGATGGAAACCGCCTCTGACATTACCGGACTCCCTTCGGTTTGCTTTGTACAAATTTTTTGTAATTCTTCACGTTCGGGATCTTTTTATGATGAGCGATCAGCTTTTTATCGCTGATGATCCACGTATGGTTGGACGAGTTTTTGCGGCGGATCGCCACAAAATTCGTTTTCTCTCCGGAATAAACTTTGTATCCTCGCCGTTTGCAGCGCAGGCAAAAAAGATCATCTTCCCCCACGTTTTGATTGGGGAACTGTACCCGGCTTAATACCTCCCGCTTGAAAACAAGGGTAGCGCCCGGAATTTTGGTGACGGGCCGGTTTTCATCCCGCGGAAAACGAAGGATCAGCGTCTTCGATCCGCGTAAATACATATAATGCGCCCGCTTTCCGATGACGTGGGCACCGGTTCTTCGAAAGACCAGCAAACTGGAGGTCAAATAATAAGGAGCATAGTAGTCGTCATCGTCGAACTTGGCAATGTAGCGGTGTTTTGTTTTCTTGACGGCGTAATTTAAACAAGCGCCGAGCGAGAAATGCCCCGGCAAGCGGTAGACGTAAACGTTTTGATATCGCTTTGCCATGTTTAAATAAGGTTCAAGCGGAATTTTATCGTTATTTACGACGATGATCAGCTCTTTTTCGGGATGGCGCTGCCGGGTAAAGTTGTTGAACAGGTTGTTGATATAGCTTCGACGGTTTGTGCAGGTGATAATGGAAACTCCTTGCTCCATTTCATCACTCCCCTTATCCGTAATTTGATTCATCAAGTCCATATCTCACTCTTACAATATGTACGAGGCATATAACGGTAACGGCATATCCACACCGTGGGGGACAACGGTCTGAATACCCTTGGGGACGGACGAATGGCGTGGGCCTAAAATTGTGTATAATAAATCAAACCATCGTTTAGAGCAGGGAGACACTTATGATGACGAAAACAACCGTTCTTACCACAGGATGGAACTTCGATAACAGCTATGCGGCATTGCCGGACATCTTTTATTCGCGGATCGACCCGAATCCCGTCCGTCTGCCGAAGCTGACCGTTTTGAACGAGCCGCTGGCCGGGGAACTGGGGTTAAACCCTGAGGCGCTGCGCAGCGAAGAAAATGTCGCGGTGTTTGCCGGAAACCGGGTGCCGGAAGGAACCTTCCCGCTGGCGCAGGCTTATGCCGGACATCAATTCGGACACTTCACGATGCTCGGGGACGGCCGGGCTTTGCTCGTCGGCGAGCAGATCGCCCCCTCCGGGGGGCGCTGGGATATCCAGCTCAAAGGCTCCGGCCGGACCCCTTATTCCCGGGGCGGGGACGGCCGGGCCGCGCTGGGGCCGATGCTGCGCGAATATATCATCAGCGAAGCGATGCACGCGCTGGGGATTCCGACCACCCGCTGCCTGGCGGTGGTGACCACCGGGGAGCCCGTGTACCGTGAAACGGAGCTGCCGGGCGCGGTGATGACCCGGACCGCGGCCAGCCATATCCGGGTCGGCACGTTCCAATACGCCGCAAATTTCGGCAGCGGGGAGGAGCTTCGAGCTCTGGCGGACTATACGATAAAACGTCATTACCCGGAAGCGCTCGAAGCGGAGAACCCCTATCTGGCGCTGCTTCAAGCGGTGATCGGACGCCAGGCTTCCCTGATTGCCCGCTGGCAGCTGATCGGCTTTATTCACGGTGTCATGAATACCGATAATATGGCCGTCAGCGGAGAAACGATCGATTATGGCCCCTGCGCGTTCATGGATGTGTACGACCCGGCGACGGTGTTTAGCTCCATCGATACGGGCGGACGGTACGCCTACGGCAATCAGCCTTACATCGGGCTCTGGAATTTGACGAGGTTTGCGGAAAGCCTGCTGCCCCTCCTTCACGAAAATGAGGACGAGGCCGTGAAGCTGGCGGAGGGGGCGCTGGCCGAGTATACGGATTTGTTCCAATCCCGCTGGCTTGCGGGAATGCGCGCCAAGCTGGGGATGTTCGGCGAAGAGGCGCAGGACGAAACCTTGATCAAAGATTTGCTCGGACTGATGCACGAACACCGGGCGGACTACACCAATGCCTTTCTGGGGCTTACCTTTGACCGGCCGGACGATTCGGCTTTGTTCGGGGCGCCGGAATTTGCGCGGTGGCAGGAGCGGTGGCGGGAGCGGCTTGGCAGGCAGCCGGAGTCCGAGGCGGCCTCCCATGAGCTGATGCAGCGCAGCAACCCCGCGCTTATTCCCCGCAACCACCGGGTGGAAGAAGCGCTGGAGGCTGCGGTGGAACGGGGAGACTACAGCGTGATGGAACGGTTTCTGGGGGCGCTGTCGGATCCTTTCGCGCACGCTCCGGAACAGGCCGAATACGCCGCGCCGCCCGCCCCGGCGGCTTGCCCGTATCGGACCTTCTGCGGCACGTAATGAAATCGGACAAAATAAGGGATCGGATCAGCTCCGGTCCCTTTTCCGCGCCAATTGAAATTATTTTTCTCCCATAAAAACGCCAAACGAAAGATGTTCATGGAAATCCATCAAAAAAGCATGATTTTGCGCAAAGAAACCGAGTGCGTCCGGGTCCTGCAGCGTTTCGAGATCAAAAAACTGGTACGGGTCGCAGATGTATTCCCCGTCCGAATCCGCAGGAATCAGGGACGCAGCCCCGGGTTCCCACGGGTTAACATTCCGGAATCCGGCCGCACGCATCAGCTCCAGCCATGCATGCAGCTCCGGAAGCTGGGGATTGCCGTACAGCTTGAACATTTCCGGGTACAGCCCGGGGTGAGGTTTCGCCTGATAAAGCTCCCGGTCCCATAACCGCCCTCCGGTCCGCAATACGCGATGATACTCCCGAAATGCTTCCGCGGGATCCGTAAAAATCGTAACCGACTCCGCAAACACGACATCGAAGCTGTCCGATTCAAACGGAATGGAGCAAACATCCCCTTGGATGACATCGATGTCAACCTCCTGCATCTCGGCTCGTTTTTGGGCTTTGCCTACCATGGTGGAGCTCAGGTCCATAGCCGTAACCTTAGCCCCTTTTTGGGCCAGCAAGCAGGCCGTTCTGCCGGTACCGCACCCAACCTCCAATACGCGCAGTCCCGGGGGGACGTCGACTTCGTCAAGAAAGGCGAGTGTCCCTTGATATCCTCCCGGATGAGCCGCTCCTTCACCAATCGCCGCGATCATCTCATGATAATTCATGTCATCAGCCCTTTCTAGGGTAGCATATGCCCCGGGCCATCAAAAATTATAGGCATCCGCTGATTAGTTATCCGTATATGGACGGATGACCCAATCCCATGGGTGGGGGAAAGCATAGGATGAACCGAGAGTACCGAGAAGGGAGGCAGAATGTATTGCAGCAAATCTATCCCATTACCCAGGACGGCTGCAGACCATATATCGGAAAGCAGGTCTGTGCGGTCCTCCGGGACGGAAACTGTTTTGTCGGAACGATCAGCTCCGTCGGCCCGGACGGGATTCAATTTGACGGGCCGTTGCCAGGTGGCGCTTCCGTTCTTTCCAATCGGTCCAAAAAAGCCAAAAAGCAATTTCGCCATATAAAAGCTAAGGCTAAAACGAAGGCCTTTGGCCCGTTCGGGTTCGGACCCTTTGGACGATTCGGCGGCTTCGGCGGATTTTGGTTCCCCTGGGCGGCCATCTCGCTCTTGTTCTTGTTGCCGTTCCTCTTTATCTGAGGCCTAAGCCGTTTATTCTTTAAAGGAGGTGAATAATTACATGGGTTTCCCTAATGCAGCTTTCGGTGGAGTTGGTGCAGGTCACGGATTTTTTACATCCACGGGCGTGATTCTCGTTCTGTTTATCCTCCTGGTTATCGTCCTCCGCACTTGGATCTAATGCCAATCCGCTAAAAAGAGCCGATTTCGCAAAAACGAAATCGGCTCTTTTGTCATTTCGCGTAAACCCGCGCCGCCGTGTCCTCATCAAATACGCTCCCCAGCAGCTCGGCGCTGCCCGCATTGTCCAGCAGCGATTCGATGTCCTTTAATTCATTATAGTCTCCGGAGACGGAAAGTCCCTGGTTTTGTTTCTTGTGGCTTGTAAATCCGCTCGGCAGGTTGTTGCCGATATTGATGCAGGAGGAGCCTTCGACGGTTCCCACCCGGATGTGGCCGATGACGAAATTAGGGGCAAGCACCAGTTCCATGCTTACACCTTCTTCCCGGGAACATGCTGGCCGATCAGCACCGAGTGAAGCCCCTGGAAGCGGTTGCCCCGGCCTTGCGAGGCCGCTGCCGCCTGATTGTCGACCGCCGATGAACTCCATCCCGACTGCCGGTTATCTCCGGCAAAAACGCCCGAAGAACGTTGAATCCGGTCCACCTGAATCTCTCCGACAATATGCAGCTTCATCATAAACCTCCTTATTTTCTAAATGAAAACCCCCTGGGCGTCTGTTGAAACCCGGAATCGGGACTTTGCCGCGAATTTGCCCCCTTTGCCTCCGTTCTTGCCTCCGTTCCCTGCGGCTGGCCTGCGCTTTTGACCTCATCCGGTTTCTTCTCGCCCGTCTTTTTGTGCTGAGGGACCCCGGTCCCAAAATTGTTCCCCAGATTCAGGGAACCGCTGAGTTCGTCGATATCCAGGCTATCCAATTTAAACGTTAGCTGATCCAGCGCCGGATGATGGACGTGGACCTGATCGATCCGGATATGATATTCCGTCTTTGCATGGGGCATTTCCTTCAGTTGGGCCTCCATCTTCTCCAGGCGCGCCAGCAGGTCTTCCGGGGGATGCGGTTTGCCGGTGCGCTTGCGTCCGAAGAGGAAGCCCATTTACGCTTGTTCCTCCTTTTTAGGCAAAATAGGAACGTCCTGTTCGGGAGTGTCCGGCTTGCATCGAAATGTGGCAGTCAGAAGTCCGAATTCAAACACGGCCTCCGCGTTGCCCGGCTCGACCTCGACCGGCAGGGAGACCGTCCGGTTGAAGCCGCCGAGGGAACGTTCCGATCGTAATAGCTGATCTTCATGAACGGGGTAGTCGTACGGAATGACGCCGGTAACTTTCAAGGTTTTTCCGTTTGTCGATATTTTGATCCGGTCAGGTGAGGCGGCACCGGGAAGCTCGATGACGGCGATCAATTGACCGTCTTGACGATACATATCCATCCGGGGGAACAGCGGCGGAATCAAGCCGGACATATCCTCCCAGAACGTCTCACCGACCGTTTCGTGCATATGCGAGCGTAATTTGCGCAGCATCCGCTTCGAAGGGTCAACCTCCATGGCCATTCCCCCTTTTTTGAGCAACAACTTTCAGGTGATGAAGCTTATTAAAAGCTTATTATTCCCAAGGCCACTTTATGAGTTGAGGCTGGGCGGAGATGGCGCGGAACCGAGCCCATAGCTCATCCCGGGAATCGGGACATTTTATGGCTGCATAGGATGAATAAAGGAGTGATTTAGAGTGGCCGTTTCCATTGTCTTCAATGCGATCAACGTGGCGGGCCAGAAAACCAACAGCTCGATATCCGTCGGTGAGGTCTTGCAAAATACATGGTCGGCTCACGCCAAGATAAATATCGGACAGGGGATTCAGTTTGGCATAAACAACACCATTTTGTTCGTCAGTACGATTGTGGATCCCGATGTCGTGGACGCGCCGATTGTCGACAATGATATCCTGGGACCCACTGCCCAAAATCAATCCATTTGAGAGGTTGTTCAAACACGTATTTAAAGTTGAAGGAATGGGGGGATTTCTCTGAAAATAACGCCGCTGGGAACAGTGATTTCATTGGATAAATTGTCGGTGAACTCCATAGAATCCAACTCCGGCGTATTTATAGGCACGGTCATTCATGCGGACGGCTGGAGCTCCCACAGCAAGTCGAATGCCGGATTCGGCAGCTTGTCTGGTGCGGAGCTTTCCCACTGCGTTGGCATTGTCATCGACAATGACGTGATCGATACGCTGATCGACGATGCCGATCAGTTTTTGATTCATCATGCGGGCAGTCCGGCTGAAGGAACGCATGCCGGGACCGGCATCTCCCTGGCGGACATTAACGTCAACGGCATGGCCACGAATGCCGCCTTGGCGGTGGGGGAAATCGAGCAGACAGGCTGGAGCTCGCACAGCAAAAACAATGCGGGGGTAGGCGGTTCCAAAGGAATCAACATTACCCGAAACGGCAAATCGTATGTATTTGACGGCGATGTTGTCGACGCCCCTATCAAGGACATATAACGGAGGTTCGTATGGCCAAGGAAGATGAAACTCGAACGTGCGTGCGTTGTCTCTATGAAGCCAGCGGCAAGGACAAATATTGCAAAAGATGCGGGGCGCCCTTGATCAACCGCTGCTCGGACGAGGGGGGACGGATCGATAAAGGCTGCTCTCATGTGAACGATTCGGACGCGGCCTTCTGCGCGAGGTGCGGCTGCCAGACCACGTTCCGGAAGCAAGGATTAATTTAACGGAAAGGAGATGAGCGGCGTGAATAAACCTTTTTTTGATGATAATTTCCCGTTTCTAAATCAACAGAGCTTTACGAGCTACGTAAACGACCTCATTCAAAAATCGCTGTCAGGTCAAAACGCCCTGAACGGCTCCAACCTGGTACCGCCCGATCCCCAGTCCATATCCCAGTATGTAAATGAGATTTTAAAAAAGACGCTGCCGGACCCGATGAATTCATTCGCAGGTATGGGCAAGGAGGCTTCGGTATCGGGGTGGGGAGCGGGAAAAATCCAATTTGAAAATTTCGAAACCCATCAGTCGGTGATTACCCGGTTTCGCGTGCCCGCGGGCGTGAATCCGCAGGACATCGGGGTTATGGTCGGTGCGGGCGACGTAAGGATTCGGCTGCCGGACGGCGGGGAGGAGCGGAATCCGCTACCGAGGCGGGTCAGGGTGGAGGACAGCAAGGCCGTATATAAGGACGGCGTTTTTGAGATCAGAATGCCAAAAGAAGCGGAAGACGAACATTACCGGGAAATTTTCGTAAAGTTTAGTTGAGTCCATTTTCGTCGGCCTATGTTAATGTATAATAAAGCCTGAAACTATACTTGGAAAATCACAGCTGATGGAAATGGGGAGAGATGCTAAGATGTTAAAACCGTCGGAGGACCAGGAATTTTACGAATTGGCCAGTCCCACGCTGCTGCCGAAGGCCTCGGGATTTTTATGGAACGAAAGCATGATGATTCACGTGAATTGCCGCGGATACACGGTGGCCCAGTTTATGCAGCCGGAGCCCGCGAAATATTCGCATGCGCCCAATCTGGAAGCGAAAACGTTCATGCAGCCGGAGCAGCCTTATTACGCGCATCATCCCGGCCGCTTCGTGTACGTGAAGGACGAGGAGACCGGGGAAATTTTCTCCGCGCCTTATGAGCCGGTTCGCGTGCCGGCCGATCAATACACCTTTGCGGTGGGCAAAAGCCGCGTCGCTTGGAAAGTGGAATTTGGGGGCATCGCTCTTGAAATGAGCCTGACCCTTCCGAAGGAAGAACCGATGGAGCTATGGCGCATCCGGGTGAAAAACCTCTCGCCGGCCAAGCGCAAGCTAAGCATTTATCCCTATTTTACGGTTGGCTATATGTCGTGGATGAACCAGTCGGGGGAGTATAACGAGGCGCTGCAGTCGATCGTCTGCTCCTCTGTAACCCCTTACCAAAAATATCAGGATTACGACAAAATCAAACATTTCCGCGATAAAACCTTTCTGATTCCCGACCGTCCGGCCGCTTCCTGGGAAGTGAACCAGGAAGCTTTCGAAGGTGAAGGCGGTATCATGCGTCCGTCCGCGCTGGACCGCGAGGAACTGGCTCGGGGCGATGCGCGGTATGAAACGCCGGTGGCCGTGCTGCAGTACCGGATCGCTTTGGAGCCGGGACAGGAGGAGGCCTACCGGTTTATATTCGGCCCGGCCCGGGACGAAGAGCAGATCGCCGGAATTAAAGCCGGGTATTTCGGCGGCACAAACGCCGGCGGCGATGACGGGTTCGTCTTGGCGGAGCGGGAGTATGACAGCTATATCCGGGAGGGTGGAGGCTGCATGGAAATCGCCACCCCGGACCCGGAACTGGACAACTTCGTGAATCACTGGCTTCCGCGGCAGATGTACTATCATGGACAAACCAACCGCCTGACGACGGATCCCCAAACGCGCAATTACTTGCAGGACAATATGGGGATGAGTTACATCAAGCCGCAAACGGCCAGAGAAGCTTTCCTGACGGCCTTAAGCCAGCAGGAGCCCAGCGGCGCCATGCCGGACGGCATCATCCTGCATCCCGAGGCCGAGCTGAAGTATATCAACCAGGTGCCGCATACGGATCACTGCGTTTGGCTGCCGATCTGCCTCAGCACGTACTTGGATGAAACGAACGATTACTCTCTATTGGAAGAACAGGTTCCATATGCAGGCGGGCAAGAAGCCGGCTCCGTATTCGAACATGTGCACCGGGCGATGCAGTGGCTGATCCGGGATCGCGATGAACGCGGGTTAAATTACATCAATCAGGGCGACTGGTGCGATCCGATGAACATGGTCGGCTATCAAGGGAAAGGCGTGTCCGGCTGGCTGACCATCGCCACCGCTTACGCGTTTAACGTTTGGGCGGACATTTGCGAGCGCAGCGGACAAGCCGGCGCGGCGGAAGAATACCGCCTGGCGGCGCAAGCGACAAATGAGGTCGTCAACGAATATTTATGGGACGGCGAGTGGTATGCGCGCGGCATTACGGACGCGGGCGTCGTGTTTGGCGTGAGCGCGGACCGGGAAGGGCGCATCTTCATCAACCCGCAGGGCTGGTCGCTGTTAAGCGGGGCGGCCGACGGGGAGAAGCGGGAGAAGCTGATGCAGGCCGTCCGGGAGCAGTTGGAAACGCCTTATGGCGTGGAAAAACTGGCGCCCTCTTACACCGCGATGCGCGAGGATGTCGGCCGGGTTACCCAGAAGCACCCGGGATCGGCGGAAAACGGTGCGGTATACAACCATGCGGCCGCCTTCTATATCTACGGGCTGTATTCCGTAGGGGAGAAGGACGACGCCTACCGGCTGCTGCGCAAAATGATCCCCGGGCCGGATCTGGACGATATCGTGCGGCGGGGCCAGCTCCCGGTGTTCGTTCCGAACTATTATCGCGGCGCCTACCGGCAATTTCCGCGCACGGCGGGACGCTCCAGCCATCTGTTCAACACGGGAACGGCGCCATGGATTTACCGCTGCCTTATCGACGGGTTGTTCGGGCTGCAGGGATGTCCTGAAGGCCTCCGCATCCGGCCGCAGCTTCCGTCCCATTGGAACGAAGCCAAGGTAACCCGGGATTTCCGCGGGGCCAAGATCCGCATCGAAATGACGCGCGAGGCCGGCGTCCGCGAGGCCGAGGTGTATGCCGATGGCGCGCCTATGGCGGACGGCATCCTGCGGGATGTGCGGCCGGGCGCCGAATATCGCGTGCTGGTTAAGCTTCCGTTCGTGAACTGACCGGCGGGCTTACATGAAATCGAAAAAATACCGGATCACGTGCAGAAATACCGGCGAGGTGTAGGTCAGGGTGTCGACAAGGCTCAAGTAGCTTTTTTTAAGCGCTTGGGCCTTGTCGTCGTCGCCGATCTGCAGGTCCCGTTTCAAGACGGATATCGTCAGGCTTCCGAAGAAGCCGCTGAAGCCGATCAGCATGCCGGAGAAAAGCCCAAAACCCGCGCCGAGCGGCGTCAGGTAAGGGGAGATCAAGCACGCGGCCCCGGTCGTGACGAGCAGCCCGCATGCAAAGCCCTCCCACGTCAAATACGGATTGGCGGTGGGGACGATCTTGTGCCGCCCGAAATAAAACGAGGCCGCATATTGCATGATGTCGTTCAGCTGTGTCAGCAAGACGAGGAACAGCACCAGGCCGGCTCCATATTCCGGCGAGGCCGCCTGGAAATAAGCGAGGTGGCTGAGACCGAACACCATCAGCATAAGCCCCCACTGCACCCGGCTGACGCTGCGCAGAAACCCGACCGTGCCCTTGTTGATCAAGCGTGGAAGCGGCAGAAACAGGAACACGTAGACCGGAATAAAGACGATAAACATGCCGTACCAGCCGATATAGATCCAGTAGAACTGCACGGGAATCGCGAGGTAGGCCCACAGATACAGCCGGCGTTCGGCTTTGTTCGAGCGGATCATG
Organism: Paenibacillus oralis; assembly: GCF_003863965.1. GTDB lineage: Bacteria > Bacillota > Bacilli > Paenibacillales > Paenibacillaceae > Fontibacillus > Fontibacillus oralis. The sequence continues at coordinate 1,457,287 of NZ_RRCN01000001.1, read as the reverse complement.
GAGAAATATTCCTTGAGCGCGAAGAAGCATAAGATCATCAGGGCGAGCAGGGAAGCGGCCCGGTTAAACAAGGTGGCGAGGCATAAAATCAGCCACATGCCCCACCAGGTCCGAAGGCGCAGCCCCAAAGCGGCGTAGTCCCGCTCCGGGCGGGCGCGTCCGGTAAAGAGGTATGCCGCGTGGATCCCGAGTAAGGCGAAAAAGAGAATCATCAACGTAAATTGCAAACTGCTCATTTTTTTAATCACCAACTTGTAGTGAGGTAGAATCCTTGAATCCTTGAGAGGGATACTATGTTATTATGAAGGAATAGTTCACACTTGATAAGGGGAATTTTCGGACATGGACGGGGAAAGATCGGTTTATATCCTGCTTACGAATACGGGAACGCTTTTTACGAGGGTGATCAAAGGGTACACGGGAGCGCCTTATAATCATGCTTCGATTTCTTTCGACCGCGAGCTTTCGGAGCTGTACAGCTTCGGCAGAAAGAACCCGAACAACCCGCTGAACGGCGGGTTCGTGAAGGAGGACATCAAGACGGGCACGTTCAGCAAATATCCGAATACGACGTGCGTTCTTTACGAGCTTCGGGTGACCGGGCGCGAGGTGGAAAAAATGGAGCGGGTGCTGCAGTTGTTTATCCGCAAGCGGAAAAAGTATCTGTACAACCTGCTGGGGGTGATCGGCATCGTCCTCAAAGAGCCGGTGGAGTTCAGCAACTCTTATTTCTGCTCGCAGTTCGTCGCGGAGATCCTTGAACGTTCGGGCATCAAGCTGTGGGATAAGCTGCCCGCGCTAGTAACGCCGGACGATTTCCGGCGGTGCGATCGGCTGAAGCTGGTTTACGAAGGGAAATTAAGCGAATATGAGCCTTAATCCTCCCCATTTTGAATGATCCGCTTTCGAACCGGAATAATAAAGTACATCATCACGAGTTAGGGAGCGGAAAGATGGATATTCTTAAGCTTCTTGAGATGTTCAAACAAATTTTTGCCAACTGTTCCGATATTGTGCTCCGTCCGGTGACGATCCATGGACAAGCCCGAGTGCTTCTGATTTATGTCGATGGGCTGGTAAACGCGAATGCGCTGGAGCAGGTTGTGTTAAAACTGATGGCGTCCGAGGGCGTGCCGGGGGAGGCGGAGAACGCCGATCCGCTGGGGACCATTATAGAAGAACAGCTTGTCGCTATATCCCGGATAAAAGTGGTTCATCAGATTAGCGAGATCGTGGATGGCATTCTGAAGGCCAATATAGCCGTTCTAACGGATGGAGAGATCAAGGCTTTGCTCGCCGATCTGGAAGGATCCGAAAAGCGGGCCATCGAAGAACCTTCCGCTGAACTGTCCGTTCGCGGACCGCGGGATGGATTTACGGAAACGTTGCGAATCAACACCAGCCTTATACGCAAACGAATCCGCAGTGAAAAACTCAAAATGGAATCGCTCAACATTGGTGAATTTACCCGTACCGATATCGTCATAGCATATATAGAAGGCGTTGTCTCGGATTCGGTTCTGAAAGAAGTCCGCCGCAGAATCCGGCGCATCGAAATTGACGGGGTACTGGAATCGGGGTACATCGAAGAATTTATTGAAGACGCCCCCTGGTCCCCGTTTCCGCAAATTCAAAATACGGAGCGCCCCGATATCGTAAGTTCCAGCCTGCTTGAAGGCAAAGTTGCCATTCTCGTCGACAATACTCCGTTTGTGCTGATTGTGCCGATGACATTCTGGTCCGGTTTGCAAGCGGTGGAGGATTATTACGAGCGATCCGTGTATACGACCTTCATTCGCCTCATTCGCTACTCCTTATTGAATATTTCCCTGTTGCTTCCGTCTCTGTTCGTTTCGCTTTCCACATTTCATCAGCAGCTTATTCCTACGAATTTGCTCATCAGCATCGCTGCCGCAAGGGAAGGTGTCCCGTTTCCCACGGTGATCGAGACCCTGTTGATGGAGATTATGTTTGAGGGCCTTCGCGAAGCGGGCATTCGTTTGCCGAAGCCGATCGGTTCGGCCGTTAGCATCGTAGGCGCGCTTGTGATTGGGCAGGCTGCCGTACAGGCCGGCATCGTGTCGGCCACGGTCGTGATTATTGTGGCCACGACGGGGATTTCTTCGTTTGTCATCCCGCGATATAATCTCGGGACGGCGTACCGGATGCTCCGCTTCCCCATTTTGATTTTGGCGGGAGTCCTGGGTTTGTACGGCGTCATAGCGGGCATTTTTATCATAGCCATCCATCTCCTTGGTCTTCGTTCGTTTGGCGTTCCTTATATGAGTCCGATGGCCCCGCAAATTTCCGGAAACCTGAAGGATGTCTTCATTCGCACACCCAGATGGAGCATGCCCCGCCGTCCCCCGCTCAACTCTGGGCCGAACAAAAGGCGTGTGCCGGATGGCCGGAAGCCGAGCCCTAGACGAGGGAGAGAGCGCGGATGAACAGGAGACAAACGGGTTGTTTGCTGTTGCTTGCCCTTCTCTCGTTGTTATTGACGACAGGGTGTTGGGACAGTTCGGAGGTCAATGACCTTGCCCTTGAGCTCGCATGGGGAATCGATGAAGCGAAGGACAAGGGGGTTCTGATTAGCGCACAAGTAATCATCCCGTCCCAGATCAGCAGTGTGCAGGGACAAGGAGGCGGAAGCGGAGGGGGGCCGGGAAAGCCCTATTTTGTCGTAACCGGCGCCGGAAGAGATACGCTGGATGCGGTACAGCAAATGCAAACGAAGCTTTCCCGGCTGGTATTCCGCGGACACCGGCGGGTCATCGTGATCGGAGAACCGCTGGCCAGAAAAGGCATCAAAGATCTATTGGATACGTATACCCGGGATCCGAACCTTAAGCTGCGAACCGATGTATTTATCGTCAAAGGAGGCACCGCCAAGGACTTTCTGAAAATGTCCTACCCGCTGGAGAAAATCCCCGGCCTTGGAGCCTTAAAAGAATATGACCAGATCGGAACGCCGCAGGAAATGGGATTTATCAACCTGATGATCTCCGCGGCCAGTGCAGGAAGCTGCCCGGCTTTACCGGTTGTTGCCGTTGGTTTCGATCCGGCCGATCAAGAAAGTGAAGAGCAGCAAGATCACTCCAATGCGAAAGGGTTTCGTATCGCGGGCACCGGAATTTTTGACAAAGATCTGAAATTGCTCGGATTCTTGAATGGGCGTGAGGGTAGAATACTGCGGTGGATTAACGGGGATTTACGTAAACTGGTGGTAACGGCAACCGTACCGCAGAAAAACGGCTATGTCAGTTTGGATATGAGCAAGATAGGCAGCAGAATTCAGCCCATGTTTCAAGGAGACAAGCTAAAATTCCAGGTCAACTTAACCGGACAAGGCATCATTCGCGAAAACAATACAAATCTGGATCTCACGCAACTCCATAATCTAGCCCGCGTGCAAGAAGCGTTGGAAAAACACGTTGAAGAGAGCACGCTTCAAACCATTACCAAGGTCCAAAAAGAATATGGGGTGGATGTTTTTGGATTTGGCGAAACCGTACACAGAAAACATCTATCCCGTTGGCGATCTTTAAAAAAAGACTGGAACAAGGAGTTTCGGGAAGCCGAGGTTTCCGTCCAAGCGAATCTGACGATCCGGCGGATAGGCGTAACGGGACCGTCGTTGCATTTGCAAGAAAACAACATTCAAAAATGAATAGATGATTATTTTCGCAGCGTCTGCCGGATCCACGTCACGATAAGCAGTATCGCCGGCAAGACCAAAAACATAGGCACCCAGAAATAAGGCACCAGTATTTTATAATGCTGGAAATAAATATGCTCGGCGATATTTCTTGACATGGTTAGGCCCAGGAACAAGGCGATCGCGGCTGCCGGGATGACAAGCACGCGGTAATCCTTCATCTTCGTCAACTGCTGGATGCCTCTCAGCGCCACGAGCAGATTGATCACGTTTTTTATTAATGCCGTCATGAAAAAATACATGACCCCGAACATCTGCAGGTTTTCGATGAATTTTCCGATGCTGATCATGCTTAATAAGGTGTATAGCGGATAGAGAAAACGCGAGAACAGATCGCTATAAACCAAAATGGCCAATAAATCAAAACAGGTGATCATAAGTCCGGCAAGTAAGGTGGCGAGAAAGGTGATTTTCGTAACCTTTTCACGGTTTTTCACATCCGGCCAGAACATGGCGAGCGCAATGGTTTCCCCAAAAGGTTGGGTGATCCCGTTAGGATAAACTACCTTCCAGACGGGTTCCCATCCCTTCTCCAAAACCGGCTGGATATATTCGAAATGCAGGACGCCCGAGCCGAAGAGCAAAACCGTCTCCGTAATGAACATGACAACGACGACGGGAAAGATCAATTCTCCCAGCCGCGCAATGATCTCAATGCCGCCATAGACGCAGTAAGCGATAATAATGGCAAATAACCCCGCAAATACCAGGGGCGGCGTTCCGGGCAAGATGGTGGTCGAAACCATGTCTCTGATGTCTGCAATAATTCGTCCTGTAAGATACAAGAACATGAGCGGGTACAAAAATGCGATGGGCGTCCCGATCCAGCGCCCCAATTGGGCCGGAAACCATTCAACCAGGGATAATCCCGGGTTCATGCGCATTAAGGCGGTGTATATCCAAATCACGCATAGGCCCAGTCCCAGTGACGTCAGGTCGCCAATCCACGCATCCCGGCCGGCCAAGCCGCCAAACCCAAAGATGATGGTCGTACCTAATTGAAAAATAAAGGTAATCGTGAATAATTGGTACGCGGAAATTTTGTATGTCATATCCTCTCCTCCCCCCATTAAGAATCCAAAACAAATAGTGAAGCATGGTAGTTATTGTATCCATTGGGTGTTGGCAGCAAACTCTGATACTCTTTTACAATAGTCCATAAGATCTATAGGCGGGATGAACTATTGGAACCGGACGTATATTTGGATAAAATACCCTTGATTCTTATAACTTTCTGATGGAGGGGAAAACACGGGGCATGACGAGAATGGAGAAGAAGAGAAGCGCATTTCCGCGCAAAAGCTGGCTGCTGGCCTTAAGTTTGCTGCTGGTGTCGCTGGCTTTCCTGCCGGCGGGTTCCGCCCGGGCAGCCGACAGCAAATGGATGGGTCAGGTTTGGAGCAAATATGAAACGTATAACAAGAAGACAGTTGCAAACTACGATGCTTACATGAAAAAGACGACCGATACATACAATGTGTATTTGAAGGAACAAAACGACCGGCTGGCGGAACTGGAGCGCATCGTCCTTGAAGATCAAAAGCAATGGAACGAATGGCTGGAAGCGGACTTGGCGGAACTGGAGGAACGCTATGGGGACGACCGCGAGCTGCATGCGGAATTAAATCAGTATGAACGCGCTGTCAATCCGAATTCGCTGAGCAGCGACATGGGGCTTTATACCCGGGCGGCCAACCGCAATTCGCTCACCAGCACGCTGGGCGTTTACGCCCGTGCGCTCAATGAGAACGTGCTGACCAGCTACATGGCGGAATATAAAAAGGCGGTCAATCCCAATAATCTGACGAGCCCGGCCTATGCGCTGAAAAAAACGGTGTCCGACAGCTATCTCACCAGTCCGATGTACATGTTGATGAAAAACTCCGGCACCGACTATCTCACGAGCCCGATTTATAAGTATTCGCGCGGGAAAATCAGCAAAACGAAGGCGCAGCAGGAATACAGCAAGCTGTATAAGAATTACACCGCGCAGATTTCCAAGAATAGCGCCGCTTATAAAAAAGAAATCGCCGAAACCGCCGCGTCCGCGGACCGGAAGATTCAGCAGCTGTATCTCGAAACGGTCAGCGCGCTCGAAACGCAGCGCAACGAAACGCTGCAAAACATCTCCGACAAGCGCAAAGAAATAACCGGGGAAGGGCTGACCTGGGAGCCGCTGCTGGTGACCCCGGCGCAGGAACCGCAGGACGAAACCGAATAAGGAACTCTGATAAAATTTAGAACTCTTAAATCAAGGACCGGGAAACCGGTCTTTTTTTTAACCTTATGGAATTTATAAAATTTCGTGCATGGTAGAGGGCGATGCGCAGGTAGAGAGGGGAGGAGAAGAGGGGCCAGGGGGCTAAGGGACACCAGAGCCGTTATTTTGGGAAAAACGGGGGGTTGCAAAATGTAACGGACACAGAAGACCTTATTTACCTCAAATCGGCCTGGATGAACGGGTTTAGAGCGAAATAGGGTCGCCTGTGTCCGTTAGGCTGGGAAATACCCGGGAAATGAGCGGATAAGGTCGCTGGTGTCCGTTAGAGCAGCGTCCAAAGTTTAGGAAGAGCTCCAATCGCTCCAAAGTAGAAGTCAGAGCCACTAAAGGACGCCAATAGACGTTTTTCTTATGTGAGGAATGGACGACGGCTTGGCCCTAAACCAAGTGCAAAAGTGCAGTTGAAATCGGCCAAATTCCGGCTATGAGAGCGATCAGATGCAAAAGTGCATTTGAAAATGGGAGTTAGAAGCGATTTTGATCAAAATGGCGAAGATGGCCTGCACTTTTGCATTTGAATCGCGAAAATGGCCCGGTTTCGGGGCGAATGAAATGTACTTTTGCATTTCGCGGCCCATTTGATAACGCTAACGTACGTAAGCACCATGTGAAATAAAATCCGAAACAGAATAATTATGGAAATTTTTATTCATAATACTCACGTTAGTCCAAAAGATGGAGGAGTTATTCATGGATAACGTGATGCTGGCCCGGTCCCTGTTCGGATCGTCGATGGCTTTTCATATTATTTTTGCCACCTTGGGGGTGGGGCTGCCCTTTATGATCGTAGTGGCGGAAATCGCTTATCAGGTCAAAAAAGACCGGGACTACGCCTTAATGGCGAAACGCTGGACGAAATGCCAGGCCATCCTCCTGGGGGTGGGCATTCCGTCGGGGACGATGGTCGGCGTCATGCTGTCGCTGCTGTGGCCCGGTTTCATGGAAATCGTGGGCCAGGTGATCGCGCTGCCTTTCCAAATCGAAATCTGGGCGTTTTTGCTGGAGGCCTTGTTCATGTCGATTTACGTATATGCGGCTGACCGGCTGCCCCCGGTTCTGCGGATCGCCAGCGTGACTTTAGTGGCGCTGGGAGCCAGCGCTTCGGCCGTGCTGATCACCGACGCCCATGCCTGGATGAACACCCCGCAGGGCTTCCGGCTGGAGAACGGGCAAGTGGTTGATGCCGACCCTTGGGCGGCGGTATTCAACCCCAGCTGGCCTGTGACGGCGACGCATGTGCTGTTCTCCGCCTATTTGCTGGGCGCTTTCGCCATCGTATCCGTGGCCGCCGTCAAGCTGCTCGCCCGCAAGCGGCCGGAACGGGAGCGGCAGTATCACCGCAAGGGCCTGATCCTATCGCTCGCCATCGGCGGCCTGATGTCGCTGTCGACCGCGCTCAACGGGCATGAAACCGCGCAGATGCTGCACCACCACCAGCCCGAGAAGCTGGCCGCCGCGGAAGGCCTGTTTGAAACCCAGGCTTACGCGCCGCTGGCGATCGGCGGCTTCACCGACAAGGAAACCCGGACGATCCGGGGAGCGATCGAAGTTCCATGGGCGCTCAGCTTTTTGGCCGGCAACCGCTTTGACACCGTGGTCAGGGGGCTAAACGATTTTCCCGAGGACGAGTGGCCTCCCCTGTTCGTACATACGCTGTTTAACTTGATGGTGGGGATCGGTTCCCTGCTGATTGTGGTCTCGGCCGGCACGATCCTCTACCGCTTGGTCAAAAAGAAGGAGTACCCGCGCTGGCTGCTCAGGGGGCTGGTGCTGACCGGACCGCTCGCCCTGATCGGCATCGAGACCGGATGGATCTTCAGCTGTACGGGGCGCCAGCCCTGGACGATTTACCATATCCAGACGACCGCGTCCGCGGCCACCCAATCGGAGAATCTCGGCACCCTGTTCGTCACTTTTATCGGGCTGTATGTATTTATGCTGGTCGTTACGTCTATAGTGCTGCGTTTTTATTTCAAGCGCCATCCGGTGACGCCGGAAATGCTGGAAGCAGGGTAAGAAGAAGGGGGCGAAGAGGATATGAGCGATTCCACGATAGCGATCTCTATTCTTTGGGGGTTCCTGTTCATTTACTCAATCATGGGCTCCATCGATTTTGGCGCCGGGTTCTGGTCGCTTGTTTTCAGCAAAAAAAATCCGCAGGCCGCCAGCCTCGCCAACCGTTTTCTGTCGCCGTCCTGGGAAGTGACAAACGTCTTTTTGGTGCTGCTGGTCGTCGCTTTGGTCGGCTTTTTTCCGCGCGCCGCTTATCTGCTCGGAACGCTGCTGCTGCTGCCCGTCAGCTTCGTGCTGGTGCTCATGCTGTTCCGCAGCGCCTTTATGGTATACGCCTATTCCGCGCAGCGGAACGTCGGCAGTCTGCGCTTCGTGTCGGGCGTTACCGGGCTGCTCATTCCGGGGCTGCTTGTCAGCGTGTTGCCTATTACGCTTGGCGGATTTATCCAAGAGAAAAGCGGGTATCCTCAGTTGAACTACGGGGCTTTGCTGTCCAGCCCTTCGCTTTACGCCTATTTGGGGTTTGGGATCGCCACCGAGCTGTTCCTGTCCTCATTGTTCCTCTCCGACTTCTCCCGGCAGGCAGGCGATGAAACCTCCTACCGGCATTACCGGGCGCTGGCGGTCGTCGCCGGGCCTTTGGCGATGCTGCTCGCCGTCGTCACCACCTTTACGATGGAAAGGGAAGCGATGTGGATGGTGGCCCGGATGAAGGAGCAGGGGTTCTGGTTTATGCTGTCCACCGCGGCTTTTGTCGTTGGTTACGGCTCTCTGTGGATCAAACGGAAAGGCCGGCTCGGGTGGCCCCGGCTCGCGTTTATTTTCGTGGTCGTGCAGTTTGCATTGGCGAGTTATGCCTATGGGAAAGCGCATATGCCCTACATCGTTTATCCGTATCTAACGGTAGAAGAAGGGATTACGAATCATTCGATGTTTGTGTCCCTGCTGTGGGGTTACGGCGTAGGGTCGGTGATTTTGCTGCCGGTGTTCGTGTTGTTCTGGTGGCTGTTCTTAAGGGACAAACGGTATCTCCGGGCCGAATAGCCCGCATTGCCAATCCCCGCTCTTGAAAATATAATAGGACTGGAACGAAAAAACACGGTCTGGTTGGTAGTCCAGGCGCGCGCGGCTTGAAAATCTTTGATATAAGCGGCGCGTCAGTAACCTTCCCCCCTCGGGATGTCCGTCGCTTCCGATTGAACAAGAGGGGGATGTTTGCATTGAAACTTACGATTTACCACGATGGGCAGTATTGGGTCGGCGTGTTTGAAGAGCACAGCCAAGGGAAGCTGCGGGCAGGAAGGCATATTTTCGGAGCGGAGCCGAAGGACGAGGAGGTTCTTAGATTTATCCGGAGCGATTTGACCGGGCTGCTTGAAAGTATTTCGCAGGGCGTTGCCGTTCAGCTGCCGGAAGCCGGAAGGGTAAATCCGAAGCGGTTGGCCAGACAGGCGGCCGTGGAATTGCGAAGCCGCGGAGCTTCCACCTTGGCGTACGAAGCGATGCGGCTGGAGTATGAGCAGCGCAAGCTGGCCAAGCGGTCTACCACGAAGCAGCAGCGGGAGGCCGAGAGGGAACGCAAGCGGGAGATCAAAATCCGCAAGGCCAAGGCGAAGCATCGCGGGCATTAACGGACCAAGCCCCTTTCCGGGTTATGGAAAGGGGCTTTCGCCATGTTTCGGGGACTACCGGGTGGTCCAGCCAAACTCGCAATCGGCGGGGCAGCCCAAGTCCGCGAATACTTTGCGCGCGGAAGCGTCGACCGGCAAAAAAACTTGAATTTGCGGGTACAGGCGGCTTCCGGCGGACACGGACATTTGCCTGTAGCGGATCGGAACCAGCTCGCCCGAGCTTTCCGGTCCGGCCAGGATGGTTTGCGTACGATCCGGCTCTTCCTCGGCATCCGGCTTGTTGTCATATTTTTCGATCGCGTTATATTTTTGAGCCCGCTGGATCACTTGTTGATACCACGCGTCATAGCGGGACAGCGCATGATTTCTTTTGAACGCCTGAATCCCTTGTATGGCATGGTACTCCCATTGCTCGAACGACGTTTTGTCGAAGGTGGAGCGGGGACGTACGGGCAAATCGGCATTGAAGTGCAGATCGATCCGGTTCAAGGGGGTGTCGCCGGAAGGACCGGACGGAATAGCGAACAATCGGCGAAACGGCTCGTTATATCCCTTGATGTCCTGGGTATGAGTGACGATCATGGCGGGAAAAGGGAGCGTCTTCATCGTTTGCTGCGCCCATTCAAGGGCCAGCTCCAGCGCCCGTCCCGCCAATTCGGTTTGAATCGGCAGGTAACCGGCGGCCAGAAGCAGATCGTTGCGCTCGCCGGAAGTGCATTCGAGATATTCCGCGATACCTATGATCGTCTGGCGATCCGGGATTCTGCGCGAACGTCCGATCAGCAGATTTTTATACGTGGGACAAGCCTCGTCGTTCAGCTCCTGCTGCGTAAACCTTTTCCAGGGCGAATGAGAGCGGTGGGCCAGCTCTTGCTGCCGCTTCATCCGCAGCGTTTCGATTTCTCCCAGGACGTTTTTTAGCCTGGAGTTTTCCGAATGCATCATAGCCCCGTTTCTCTCCCCTTTTATTTCAAGAGTAGTTCTGCACTTGGTCCGAAAAAGTGATTAAAGTATACTCCTTTATGAATTCGGAGGTCAATTCAGGTTGGCCGTACTATTCTCATTTTATGGAGGAGATCAATATGATTCGTGCCATTGTAACCGATCCGCATGCCGCGGAATATTTCACGATCAAAGAAGTGGAAGCACCCCAGGCCCAGCCTTGGGAAGCGATCGTGCAGGTGCAAGCCGTCTCCCTCAATCGCGGCGAGGTGAAAGACGCCTTAGATCAAAGAGCGTCATCCCGGCCCGGCTGGGATTTCGCCGGGATTGTCGTCGAGCCGGCCCAAATCGGCACAGGCCCGCAAAAAGGAACCCGGGTTGTCGGTCTGCTCCCGCTGGGTGCCTGGAGCGAGCAAATTGCCGCCCCCGTGTCGATGCTGGCGGAAATTCCGGATCAGGTCACCTTTACGGAAGCGGCGACTCTGCCCGTAGCCGGCCTGACGGCGCTGAATGCGCTGCGAAAAGGAGGTTTGCTCCTTGGCAAACGAATCCTGATTACGGGCTCCACCGGCGGCGTCGGCCTGTTTGCCCACCAGCTTGCGGCCCAGTCCGGAGCATTCAACGTAGGTACGGCCAGCATGGAGGAGAAGGCCAAGCTGGTCCGGGAGGCCGGAGCCGACGAAGTGGCCGTGGGCGCTTCCGCTATGGAAACGGCTCGCAGCTTCGGACCTTATGACCTGATCATCGATTCGGTCGGCGGCGATACGCTGTCAGCTTTGCTGCCGCAGCTTGCGCCGCAGGGCATTTGCGTTGCGGTGGGATTCTCTTCTTCGCCTATGGCGACGATCGATATGATGAATTTGGTGACCAGCGGAGGAAGAACCCTGTACAGCTTCTTTCTCGGGGAGGAGCTCACCCGCCGTTCGGCCGCGGACGATCTGCATTTGCTGGCCCGGCTGGTCGCAAACGGCCGGTTAACGCCCCGGATCGAAGTGGAGGCGCCATGGACCGAAATTGGAGCCGTCACGCGCAGGCTGATGGACCGAAAGTTTTCCGGAAAAGCCGTGCTGCGGATGGATTGACGGATAAATTTGCATTACCGCTGTTCGGAAATCTAGCATTCTAAGACAAGTGACCCAGCCTCGAATCCCGGAACCCGGATCTTGGATTCCGTATTCGGGGGTTTGACATATCCGTAAATGTTGGAATATGATATTAACGTACTATTTAGTATGCTAATGTAACATGCTTGAACTTTTAAGGAGAGAGGCAGTTTGAACCATCACGATAAAATCATTCAGGCCTTAATGGACTTGGCCGCGCGGCTGCCGGCGGACAAAATCAGCTATGAGGATGTGGCCCGCGCCGCCGGCGTGCATTGGACAACGGTGCGCAGACATTTGGGCGGCAAGAAGGAAATGCGGGCTTTGCTGGCCAGCCGCGGGCCGGAGCCGGAAAGCGCGCATGCGGATACGCGGACGCGCGTGCTGGATGCGGCCATGGAGGTGTTCGCACGGTACGGTTATGTTAAAGCTACGATGGACCAGGTGGCGGCCGAGGCCGGGTATACGAAAAGCGCGATATATTGGCATTTTGCGAACAAAAGCGATCTGTATCTGGCTATTTGCGAAAGGAATCTAAGGCAGCAGGAGCAACTGCTTCCCGGGCAGATCGAAGCGATCGCCCGCTCGGAGGATAAGGTCCAAGCTTTGACGGAGTGGTTAAAGGAACAACTCGCAGCCTGCATGGTAACCCCGGATCGGCCGATGCTGTTTTTTGAGTTTTTGACTTCCAGCCGCAACCCGGAGGTTCAGGAGCAAATCCGGGAGCTGTTCGAGGGATTTTACGCGAAAGTCACGGAACTGCTGCATGTTTGCCAGACGCAAAAGTGGCTTCGCGGCGATATCGATCCGGGTTCACTGACACTGTATACGCAGACCGTCCTGAACGGGATCGTGCTCTCATGGATCCTGGCGCCCAAAGGCCTTAAGCTGGACCAATTTGCCCAGGATGCCGCAAGGCTGCTGTGGGACGGATTATCGCCGCAATAAGGCGAAAGATTAAACGGGCTTCTTCGAACATTCATTTCGATGGAAGCCTAAAATTATAACATTAACGTACTAGTTAGTATGTTGTTGTGTTGACGCAGCGGAAATCCAAAAATGAGGAGAGGAAGAATTGGTTATATTCATTGTTTTGCTGGGATTTGTTGCGATAATGCTGGCGGCGCTTTACGGGTACAATCAGAAAAAGCTCCGGAAGGCGGAAATGGACTTCCCGCCTTCCGGGAAGTTTGTGAAGGCGGACGGAATCCGCCTGCATTACCTGGAACGGGGCCAGGGCAGGCCGGTCGTGTTTTTGCACGGGGGCGTTTTGCGGGGCCATGATTTTGACCAGGTCATGGAACTCGCGGCTGCCAAGGGATATCGGGCGTTGGCCTTTGACCGCCCCGGCTACGGGCATAGTGCCCGCCCGAAGCACAGGTCGGTTACACCGATCGATCAAGCCAAGCTGCTGCATGAGGCCTTAACCAAACTGGGAGTGGACCGGCCGATTCTGGTGGGGCATTCCTGGAGCGGATTGCTGGTGCTTTCCTATGCCAGCTTGTATCCCGGCGATTTGGCGGGGATCGTGACGCTGGGGGGCGGCATGTATAAGGAGGGGTATCCGGCGGAAAAAGGCGACCCGATCTCCAGCATCGTAACGATGCCGGTCGTGGGGCCGATCGTGATGAATCTCCTGCTGGCGGCCTTGGGGAGTGTTATGGTCCGGCAAATCATCAAAGCGACCTTCGCCCCGGAGCCGCTTCCTGCCGATTATGAACGGGAAACGTTGGCGTTATGGCTTCGGCCGTCCCAGTTCCGGGCGAACCGGGAGGACGTGTTGGCTTTTGCTCCGGCGGCCAGCGAGATGTCTCCGAACTATCGCCGGATTCTGGCGCCTGCCGTCATCGTCGTCGGGTTGCGGGACCCTTTTCCGACCAAGGAGCACAGCTATCGGCTGCACCGGGACATGCCAAACGCGGCGTTGATTGAGCTTCCCCATGCCGCGCACATGATCCCCCAGCATCATCCGCAAGCCGTCATCGACGCCGTGGAGAAGCTGCCTCACGTATCAAGGCACAAAACTTAAGAAAAATTTTATTTTTACCCCCATTTCTTCTTAACAAGTTTTCTCTATCCTTAAGTAATGAAAGGTTAGGAGGATAACGAACGATGAAGAAATGGGTTTTTTGTTTGCTGGTCCTGCTGGTTCTGAGCTATGCTTTCGTTAAATTCAAAGCTAGCGATTTGTCCATCATACCGCTGCATAAAATTACGCTTACGGAAGAAAATTCCCCAACCCCGACGGACCGGGGATTTACGATAAAAGTCACTCAGGAGCAGGTTTATCAGGGCGATTTGCTGCTGGTCAATCAAGACCATCCGGTTCCTGATCAAGGCCCGGCGGAGGAGGCGGTCAGTCTGGCTCAACATCGGGAATTGCTCCAAGGTTTTAGCGTGCTAGACAACACGGTTCGGCTATCGGAAAGATTGGCGGGAAAACTTGCCGAGATGGTCGCCGCCGCAGGCGAGGACGGGGTGAACCATTTCCTGATCACCAGCGGGTACCGGGACGAGCAGCGGCAGGATGAGCTGTATCGTCAAATGGGGGCGGAATATGCGATGCCGGCGGGATATAGCGAGCATAACCTGGGCTTGTCGCTCGATATAGGCTCGTCACAAGCGGAGATGAATGTTGCGCCGGAAGGCCAGTGGCTAAAAGAGAACGCATGGAGATACGGGTTTGTGCTGCGTTATCCCGAGAACAAAACCGCGGTGACCGGCATTCAATACGAACCCTGGCATTTTCGTTATGTAGGGCTGCCCCACAGCGCCATTATGCAGAAAAACGATATGGTTCTGGAAGAGTATCTGGACTATCTGAAAGATAAGCAGGCCGTTAAGGTCGAGGTCAACGGACAGACTTACCAGGTATTTTATTTCCCTGTCACCGATGACGGTACGATCCGGGTTCCGGCCGAAGGGAGTTATGAGATTTCCGGAAATAATAGGGACGGCGTGGTTGTAACCGTGCATGAGGAATAGAGTTTAAAAATATTTTTTTCTGCAAACTTTTCGTAAGTAGCTTGACAAACGGAACTCCGTGGGTTTATGATTGTTTCAGAATCAAGCATCTCAATATAAAGATAATATTTTGAGGATGCAAGCAATATATATGGCGGTGTAAACTCATGGGTCTGCTGGACAGAATATTTGGAAGAACAACCAATAAGGAGGAAACAAGCATGTCAAAATTGAACATTGGGATTATTTTGGGAAGTACCCGCGACGGCCGCGTCAGCCCGCAAGTAGGAGAATGGGTGAAAAAAATCGCCGACGCGCGCGGCGACGCGAACTATGAAATCGTCGATATCGCCGATTACAAGCTGCCGCTTCTGGGTGAAGCCGACGCTTCCGAGCAAGCAGCGAAGTGGAATGAAAAACTGAACTCCTTGGACGGCTTCGTGTTTATCGTGCAGGAGTACAACCACAGCATCACCGGCGCTCTGAAAAACGCGCTCGACTACGCGCGCGAAGCCTGGAACGACAAAGCGGCCGGCATCGTGAGCTACGGCTCCGTCGGCGGCGCCCGCGCGGCCGAACATCTGCGCGGCATCCTGGGCGAATTGTCCGTAGCCGACGTTCGCGTGCATGTTGCGCTTTCGCTGTTCACCGATTTCGAAAACTACAGCACATTTAAACCGGCCGATCTGCACCTGACCAACTTGAACGGTATGCTGGACCAAGTGCTCGCTTGGAGCGGCGCTTTGAAGACGCTGCGTTAATTTCATAAACGAACGAAAGGGGCGGCCCCCAAAAGTAGACTTAAGCTACTTTCTGGGGTCCGCCCCTTTTTTAAGATTATAGAATTTATAACTCAACTTTCGCAGCAAAAAAATCGTCAGACAAGCCTTGATTTAGCTGGGTAAAGCAGCAATCCATTGCCGGAGTTGACGCTGAATCAGAGGCTGGACAGTGTCTTCTCTAAATCGGGCAAGCAACTCGACCGCTTTGCTGCGATTCTGCTTAAACATGGAAACATAGAAGCGTCAACGATGAAGAGGGCACCACGATCCGCCGAAGTCAGCACGTCTACCTTTTGCACCGTAGCCGTTTCGAGCAGTGTCACAAATCGACGCCAGGTGAGGTGGCTGTCTAAAGGGTTCGTGTCTTGGTGTCTTGATGTTTTGGTGTCCCTGCCTGCAGCCTTTGCACGATTATCCCTTTCGTTAAGGAAACAGGGGGTGGGGGCTAGAGCAAGGATTCCAAAAAAAGAGAGAAGAAAAAGAGATGGGGGAAAAAATGAGGCGGTTCAGTTGAGATTTTCGGCTTGATTAGGGAACGTATGTTTGGTATAATGAAATAAATAGAACGTGTGTTCGTGAATTCTTGATTCGGGGGCGAGTGAACATGGAGGTCAATGCGGAAACGGAACTTCAATCATTCAGCAGCCGTTATAACAGCGAGCAGGCCTGCATGGAGGCGCTGATCGCGATGAAGTGGCCGAACGGCTTCGTCTGCCCGCGCTGCGCTCACACCCGGCGCAGCCGTCTGACCTCTAGGCATATCCCCTTGTTCGAGTGCGGAAAGTGCAAGCATCAAACCTCGGCTTTGGTCGGCACGATTTTTGAAGGAACGCATCTGCCCCTGCTCAAGTGGTTCAATGCGCTGGAGTTGTTCCTGCTTGATGGTGGCATTTCGGCGATGCGGCTGAGCAAGGTGATCCAAGTCACCTACAAAACCGCCTGGTTGATGCTGCATAAAATACGCCATTCCGTTGGGGAATTCGATGCCCGAGAGCTACTCTGCGGAGACGTGAAGGTGAACAGCGATCTGTATGGGCGTAATCCGTCCCGGTTTCAGTTTTCGCATCCGTATGCCTCGGCGGTCGTAGCTGGCTGCACGGTAACGGAGTCGGGCGAGCCGGAGCAGGTCAAAATCCGCCTAGTACCGCATAAACGGGGAAACGAAAAAAGGGCAAACCGTCACGATCTAACCGCGTTCATCAACGGGCATGTGGATGTCCGTACATCGGCGGTACAGTTGTTCCCTCTAGCCTTTCGGCTGTATACGCCTTTGCGGAAAGTGGTGAGAGAGGCGTGGGAATCGCTGAAGAGTACGTATGTAGCCTTGGGACTGAAGCATCTGCAGGCGTACCTAAACGAGTACACCGTACGCCGCTCGCTGCGCCGGCCCGGAGCGGAAGAAACGATGCGGCAGAAGTTGCTGGGCATGTGTGTGGCGATTCCGGCGATCCCTTACCGCCGGCTGATCGCACGCCAACCGAATCAGCCCCTTGCGGCTGCGGCCTGATTGTGGCGCTGGAACGGCGGGGGAGTTTGACGCAGATCAACTTAATGGGTAGGGGTTAGCATGAACAGTCCGGGCGTTGCTGTAAATGGAAGGGTTCAGGTTACAGCAAAATCACGGTCTTTTCTTTTCCCTTGCGTCTTGTCCTTGATCTCATGTCTTGATCTAATGTCGGTCTGTTTCACCTCTCCTAAACCTGATTCCTTCTCCTAAGCCCGTCTAAATTATCTCGAACCTATCTGCTTCTCCACCAAATATTTTCTTCTCCCGAGCTTGTCTGTTTCTCTGCTACCCTGATCAAACGGGATAATCGTGCAAAGCGTCCGGACAGTGAGTGTTGATCTGCCGCCCACCCCACCGGTCTTCGCTTTCCTCAAGCTTTCAACGCCCTTGGCAGTTGATTTGGGTCGGGCTGATGTCTATAACAATGAAAGTAACCTCTTCTGTCTGATACGCAAAGGTGTGCCGCACTGCTAAGAGACCTGAGAGACGCTAATCGGGCCAAAACGGGGGGCCGAAAAATGATAACGGACCCAGGAGGCGTTATTGCCGGCAAAATCGCGAAAATACTCTCCAATAGAGCCAGATAACGACTGCTGAGTCCGTTAGACCGGGAAATACCCGGGAAATGGGCAAATAACGTCATTACGATCCGTTCGAAGGCAGAAGGCGGACGGAGTGCCTCGGACAGAGCACCTCGGACGGAGTGCATCGCGGACGACGCTGGGCGCGCATTTTAGGACAAATGCACGTAAAACGTGGTCGATTCGCCTGGGGTGCTTTTGGCGTAGATCCGGCCGCGATGCTGTTCGACGATCGACCCCGCGATCGCCAGGCCCAGGCCGTAGCCGCCTTGCTTGCGCGACCGCGAGGCATCGGTCCGGTAGAACCGGTCAAAGATGCGCGTCAGGTGCTCGGGGGCGATGCCTTCGCCCGTATTGGACACCTCCAGCACGGCTTCGCCGTACTGCTTGTGGAGCGAGACGCGGATCGAACCTTGCGGCCCCGCGTATTTCACGGCATTGTCGAGCAGGATCATGACCACCTGCTTGATTTGCTCGCTGTTGCCGTATGCCGTCAAATTCGGCTCCATCTCGTAATCGAGCGACAGCTCTTTTTCGAAAATAACCGCCTCCATCGTCAAAATGATCGTCTCAACCGCTTCGCTCAGATCGAACTTGGAATAGAGCATCTCCGTCCGGGCGTCGTCCATTTGCGTCAAATAAAGCAGGTCGCCCGTCAGCTTGGCCATCCGTTCGGTTTCCGACTTGATGTAATGCAGCCATTTCGCCTGGTTTTCCGCCGTGTCCGGCCCGCCGGCCAGCAGCACATCGGCGTTGGTGTTAATGATGGCAAGCGGGGTTTTCAGCTCATGCGACGCGTCGGCGATAAACTGCTTCTGCTTCTCGAATGCTTCCTTGACCGGGGCAATGGACCGGTTGGCGAAATAACGGCTGGCGAAAAACAACGCGACCAGCATCACCGACCCCACCACGGCAAACGTATAAATGAGGTTGATGAGAATTTCCTGCTGCGCGGTCATGTCCAGGAAGACCAGCATGTACCCGTCATTTTCGGGACGGACGGAATAAATCCAATGGCTCCCGTCGAGGTTGAATTGCCCGGTCTCCTTCTGCTGAGATGCGGCTTTCTCCAAAGCGCTAGTATAAAATTCATCGTCCATATCGAACTTGGACTTCGCGGAGATCAGCCCCCAATCCGCATCGGCCAGCAGCATAAAGGAAACCGAACGTTCCGGCGGCGGTTCGAACCGGCCATCCGGCGGCCGATTGCCGGCAGGCGCGTCATCAGCAGATGCACCATCATTACGCTCCGTGTCGGCAGGCGCGCCATCGGGGCGTACCGTCTCCGCAGATCCGCTGCCGTCCGTAAGCGGCTGGTCATCCCGCGGCCCGGATCGGCCCGGCGGTTTTTCATAGGACTGGGAGATTTTGTGCAGCTCCCCTTTGCTGTCGCTTTGCACATCCCGATAGGTGATGATGTAAATGGCGGCGAACGCCACGAGCATCATCACGGAGATCGTGACCAGATTGACGATCAGAAACCGGTTCCTGAGCTTTTTAAACATTAGGAACTCACCTCTAATACGTACCCCAGACCGCGGATCGTGTTAATGCGCACGGATGAATTCAGGAAGGTCAGTTTTTTGCGCAAAAAAGAAACATAAACCTCCACATTGTTATACTCCACCTCGGAGTCGAATCCCCATAGCTTTTCGATGATTTGCTCTTTGGAAGTAACCGCCTGTTTCCGGGAAATCAGCAGTTCCAACAGTTCGCTTTCCTTTAGGTTCAGCTTGATCTCCTTGCCCAAGGCGGTGAGCTTCAGGTTCGACGTATTCAGCTCGATATCCCCGAATTTCAGCGCGTCCTCCGGGATCACCTCGCCTTTGCGCCTAAGCGCGGCGCGGATTCGGGCCATCAGCTCCTCGGTGGAAAAAGGTTTGGCGATGTAATCGTCGGCCCCACAATCGAGTCCCGTCACTTTATCGTTAGTTTCCCCTTTGGCGGTCAGCAGAATCACCGGTGTGGACACCCCTTCGTTGCGCAGCTTCCTTAATACCGTAAACCCGTCCATCTCCGGCATCATCACGTCTAGCAGCAGCAGATCGTAAATCCCGCTTAGCGCGTAATCGTAGCCGGATCTTCCGTCATGCACGGCATCCACCGAATAATTATGTTTTTTCAAGATTTGGGTCAGGGCCTCCGCCAGACGCACCTCATCCTCTACGATCAATATTCTCATCGCTTGTCATCCTCTTCTAAAAAGTCGCTTTGTGCTTTGCCTCCGCTATTATATCAGGATTACCTTTAACCAACCTTAAGGACTCCATTTAAGATTCACTAAAGGTTCGGCGTTTAAGATACAGACATAGCCGGCGGGACAGGCGCCGAAAGTATGATGACAGAAAGGATTTGAGGTTATGGCGATCGAGGTATTCAACCGATACGAAAACAAATATTTGCTGGATACGGAGGCCTATCGCAATTTTTATGTGGAGCTTCTCGAATATATGGAGCCGGACGAATACAACAAGCAGCACGAGTTTTACTCCATCAGCAACCTTTATTTCGATACCAGGCACGATACGCTGATCCGCAGCAGCCTGGCGAAGCCCAAGTATAAAGAGAAGCTGCGGCTCAGAGCTTACGGGGTTCCGCGGCCGGACGCGAAGGTGTATCTCGAAATCAAGAAAAAAGTGTTCGGGCTGGTCAACAAACGACGGACCGCGCTCCGCTTAAACGAAGCTTACGAGTTCGTCCGCACGGGAATCGAGCCGGAATACCAGGATTACATGAACAAACAGGTCCTGCACGAAATTACATACTTCCTGCAGCGTTACGACCTGGAGCCGAAGGTATACCTGGCTTACGACCGCAAAGCGCTTTTTTGCAAAAACAACCGGGATTTGCGCATCACCTTCGATACGAACATCCGCAGCCGGCGGTATGATGTGAGGCTTGAACAGGGCGATTACGGCGAGCCTTTGGTGGAGCAAGGGCTGTGGCTGATGGAAGTGAAGGCGGAGAAGACGGTTCCGGTATGGCTGTCGAGGTTGCTTTCGGAGCATGGGATGTACCGGACCAGCTTCTCCAAATACGGCAACGAATACAAAAAAATGATCAGAAACAAAGACGTGGCAAAGGAGAGTGTTCTTTATGCTTGATACGCTTTTTAACGTCAGTTTAACGAACACGGAGCTAAGTTTTACGGGAGCCGTTATCACCATTTTGATTTCCTTCGTATTAGGCGGAATCATCAGTTTCACTTATATGAAAACAAACCCGCAAGGGTATTCGCAAAACTTTACGTTAACGATGGTGCTGCTGCCCTCAATTGTGGCGATTATCATTTTGCTGATCGGCAGCAATGTCGCCCGGGCGTTCAGCCTGGCCGGCGCCTTCTCGATCATCCGCTTCCGCAGCGCGCCCGGCGATCCGAAGGATATTTCGTACGTGCTGTTCACGATGGCGGCGGGGCTGGCCTGCGGCGTTGGCTCCTTTGGATATGCCGTTTTATTTACGATCATTCTGTGCCTTTTGATGGTTGTGCTGAACCGGTTTAACTTTGGGGCAAGAAAAACGCTGCAGAAAACGCTGAAGGTGACGATCCCGGAGAACCTGGGCTACGAGGAAGCCTTCGCCGAGGTATTCAAGAAACACAACGTCGGGTACGAGTTGAAAAAGATCAGAACCACCGAGCTGGGCAGCTTGTATGAGCTGGTTTATGCGATTACGATCGATCATCTGGCGAACCAGAAGGAATTTCTGGACGACATCCGCGTCCGGAACGGCAATCTGGACATCTCGCTGACGATGAGTCCGGCTGCACACGAATATGCATGAAAAAAATCATAAGCGAAAGGATCGATGAAAAATGAAAAACTTTACGGCGATGAACAAGTTGGGAATCGTGCTGCTCTGCTCCGCTATGCTTTCGGCTTGCGGATCGGTTTCGGCAAACGGGGGAGCGGCGGCCGGAACGCAGCAGACGTCAGCGGCCGCCGACGCCACTGCCGCCTCTGTGGAGGGCATTCGGGCAGCGGATCTGGTTACGTTTGACGATAGCGACAATACGGTGGATTGGAGCGCGGACAGCGCCACGACGATTACACTGAATGGCGCGAACGCCACGGTCGATGGCGCCGGAGCCGAGGCGGAGGACGGAACGGTGACGATTACGGCCGCAGGTACCTACGTTTTGAGCGGCGAGCTTAGCGAAGGGCAGATCGTGGTCGACGCGCAGGATGAAGGCGATGTTCATCTGGTGCTGAATGGCGTCGATATTCATGACAGCGACAGCGCGCCAATCTATGTGAAGGCCGCGGGCAAAGCCATCGTCACGCTGGCCGCGGGCACGGAAAACACCGTTTCCGACGGGGAAACTTACGTCTTCCCGGACGCCTCGGATGACGAGCCGAACGCGGCGGTATTCAGCAAGGCGGATCTGACGATTAACGGGGAAGGCAAGCTTGCGGTAAACGCCAACTACATGCACGGGATCAACAGCAAGGACGACCTGAAAATCATGAGCGGTACATTGGTGGTTAACGCGGCCGATGACGGCATCCGCGGGAAAGATATGGTGGCCGTGCAAGACGGGAATATCACGGTAACCGCCGGGGGAGACGGCATCAAATCGAATAATGACACCGACGAAGCGAAGGGATTTGTCGCCATCGCCGGCGGCACCTTCGACATTCAGGCCGGAAACGACGGCATCCAGGCCGAGACTTCGCTGGTGGTGGACGGCGGCACCTTTGACCTCGTAACGGGCGGCGGCAACGAGAACGGTGAAGATCATACGGAAGATAACGGACCTGGCGGTCCTGGGGGAGGAGGCGCTCCAGGAGGGGGCGGCTGGCCGGGAACGGCGGATGTTCCGCAAGACGCCGGCAAAACCGAGGGCGCGGCCGGTTCGAGCGGAAACGTGCAGACGGAAGATACGGCCGGGGCGAACGGCGCGGACGACACCGCCGTTACGGAACAGTCGTCCGGTACGACTGACACCGACAGCGGCACCGTCACCACGGAAGAGACGGAATCGCAAAGCGCCAAAGGGCTTAAAGCTTCAGGCAATGTCATCATCCATGACGGCAGCTTCACGGTAGACTCCGCGGATGACGCCATTCACAGCAACGGGAACGTCGGCATCAAAGGCGGGAATTTTTCCATCCAAACCGGGGACGACGGGGTTCATGCGGATATAACGGTGGAGATCACCGGCGGCACTTTGGATATCGCCAAGAGTTATGAAGGCATTGAAGGGGCGGCGATTACGATTTCCGGCGGGGAAACGCATATCGTCGCTTCGGATGACGGGGTCAACGTGACGGGAGGCAATGACGAGTCCGTACCGGGCGGCCCACAGGGACAGGATCAAACTAGCGATACCGGAACCCTTATGTTTGCAATCACCGGCGGTTCCCTGACGGTGGACGCGGCAGGCGACGGACTGGATTCGAACGGCTCGATCGAGATGAGCGGGGGCACCGTCATCGTGAACGGCCCAACCTCGGACGGCAACGGGACTTTGGATTATGACGGCAGCTTCACGATCAGCGGCGGCATCCTGGTGGGGGCGGGCAGCGCGGGTATGGCCCAGGCTCCGTCCGACGCTTCCAGCCAGTATTCGGTGGCGATGAACTTTACCGCGACGCAGGCGGCCGGAACGCTGGTTCATTTGGAGGATAGCGCGGGGAACAGCATTCTGACCTTTGCGCCGGCAAAAGATTACCGGAACGTCGTCATCAGCTCGCCGGATCTGAAAGCCGGTTCCTACACGCTGTACAGCGGCGGCAGCTCGACCGGGACCCCGGCGGACGGCCTGTATACGGACGGCGAATACAGCGGAGGCACGAAGGTGGTTTCGTTCGAAATTACGGACAGCGTGACGACGTGGCTGAACGAGTCCGGCGTCACCGACGGCAATTCGATGGGCCGCGGCCCGGGCGGCGGCGGAGGCAGAGGCGGCCGGGGAGGCATAGAACCGCAAGGCGGGTTGCCTGCCGATCAGCAGACTGCCGAAGAATCGAATACGACGGAAGCCCAATAAAAATCCAAGCCGGCGCAGACGCGCCGGCTTGATTTCATATTGGAGCCAATCTACGAAACAAAGTTGGAAAGCATCTTGTCCTTTGCCGGCTTTCGGGTCCCGGAAGCAGTATGGATCATCAGCATGAGTACGGTGAGCGTAACCGGGAGGACCGATGGAGGATAGACCAAATACACGTCCTGCCAGGCGGGGGCAAACTTGTTCTTGTAATCGTACAGCCCCTTGAAGTTATAGAACTTGTTCCCGTATTTATAAACCCATTTGGCGAAAAGAAGGTCATTTACGTTGGCCAGAGGGGCCATGCCGAGACTGCAAAAATCATAGCGCTGTTCCTGGGCCCACATAAACAGGGAGGCGAACAGCACATCCATGGCGCCGTGCGGACAAGCCTTCGTATACCGCATAAGGTCTACGGTGATCTGGCGGGTCACGGCCGGTTCACGCGAATCCGACAAACACGAGGGCGGATCGCCGCCAAGCGAAGCGAAGGCTTCGTATTCCCCATCCGGACCAATCAATACGGCTACGGGGAACCGCTTGACATACGCCCGGGAAAACGAACCAACGGAGAAGCTTTTCTCCTTCCGCTGGCCGAGCCATTCCTCCGAAATCGCGTGCAGCCGGCTCAGGAACCGATCCTCGAACGGCGGCAGAAGCACCTCAAAGGAAAAGCCGGTCCGCTTCAATTTATTGATCCGGCCGCGCAGCTTCAGCCACGCTTTTCCGTGCAAATGGAACTTCGCCAGGTCGACTTGGGCCTCTTCTCCGATTTTGGCATAGTGGAGCCCGTGCTGCTTGTATAGAGGCAAACAGGAAGACTTGGCCTGATAAAAAGCCGGGATGTGTCCGTGCGCGCGGCAGTGATCCATAAACTGTCCGATCACCCGCGGAATCGCTTCCGGTTTGCCCAGGGGATCGCCCAACGCGATGCTGCGGTTTCCCAAACTGCGGTAGACGATACATGCTTCGTGCTTCGAATCCCAAAACCATTTTTTATCGCCAAGGTAGTATAAGTGCGTGTGCGAGTTGTGTCCGCAGCTATGCAGCAAGCGCTGCAGGCGGCGCTCTTGCGTGACATCGATCAAAGGAACATCTACTCCTAAACTGGTGATTTCTAGGCTGATTAAAGACGTTGATTTGCGTCGAATAGTTTAATCATCGGCCACGTTTCAAATGACCTTATGAGCATACCACTTTTTCCCGCGGAACCGCCACAGAAAAATCACGCCGCGCACGCCCCATTCGCAGCACATCGCCAGCCAGACGCCGATGATGCCGAAGCCCAGCGTGATGCCGAGAACGTATCCCAGCACGACCCGGAACAGCCACATTGTCAGCATCGAGGTTACCGAAGTGAACCGCGAGTCTCCCGCCGCCCGCAGCGCGGAAGGAAGGATGAAGCTGATCGGCCATAGCGGGACCTGGGCGATGTTGCTGATGAGCAGGATCCAGAAAATATCGCCGACGATTTCGGCGGGAGGATCGAACAAACCGACCAGCGGCCGGAAGAACGGCATCAGGATAAGCCCGATTAGCGTCAGGGAAGCGGAGCCGAGCCAAAGGAACGACTTGATGAACTTGCGGGCATCGGCGATACTGCCGCGCCCAATGCACTGCCCGACAACCGTGACGATCGTGAGCGACAAGGCGCCCGCGGGAATTTGAAACACCATGCCCAGCGAACCGCCGATGGCGTTGGTCGCGATCGCATAGGTGCCCAAGCTGACGATAAACACCTGGGTGAGCAGCTTCCCGCCGTTAAAAAACATCTGCTCCGCGGCGAACGGAAGCCCGATGAACATGATTTTGCGCAGCATGGACAACGGTAATTTGAACAGGTCGCGCAGGTGAAGCCGCAGCGATTCCTCCATTTTGAACAAATAATACAAGGCGCAGATTGCGCCCGTATACCGGGCGATATTCACGGAAAAAGCCATCCCGAGCACGCCCATGTGGAGCAGGTTGATGAACACCACATTCAGCAGCACGTACAGCAGATTCATGATCAGCGAGAGGGATAGCGAGGCGCGTGTTTTCCCGATTCCCCGCAGTCCCGCGCATACCGCCTGCACAATTGCCAAGCCCATGTAGGATATGCTGCTGCCGATCAGGTAGACCCGGGCGCTGTCCAGAACGTCGGCGGAGGCGGAGCCGAACAGCAGGCTCATGATGGGATTATGCAGCCCGATCAGGAGCAGGCCGATGGCCAGAGCCATCAGGGATACCGAGGCGACCGTGCTCGCCGCGGCCTGGGATACCATGCGGTCATTGCCGCTGCCTTTGTATTGGGCCACGACCACCGTTCCCCCGGTGGCCACGGCGACAAAAACATTGATCAGGAACACGTTCAGCGAGTCGACCATGTTGACGGCGCTGACCGCCGCGACGCCCGAGGAACTGATCATCGCGGTATTCACCAGATTAAGGCCGACGATAAAGGCCTGATCCACCAAAATCGGCAAAAACAAGGCGATTACTTGCCGGTAATCCATCGATTCGCCGGATAAAAGTTTGTCTAGTATGCCGCCCTCTTTTTGTAGACGTGCCAGAGCCTGTTTCAAAGGAATCACATTCTTTTCGTGTAATGGAAAAAACTCTTCGGACGAAGAGTTGAACGAATCGCAAGGTTAGCGATAGGGTTGAAGATAACACCACAGGCGATTTCTGTCAATGAAGTCGGATGGATCGCCGAAATTCCCCGCTTTCAACCGATACTTTTAAATGATACCATATAAACAAGGAAGGAAAAGCCATGGGGAGGGATTTTTTTGAAAGCGCTGTTTATCGGAGGAACAGGGACAATCAGTTCGGCGATTACGAGACAGCTCACGGAACAGGGCTGCGAGCTTTACCTTTTGAACCGGGGAACCCGGAACGGGAATTTGCCGGCCGGCGTAAAAGTCATTCAAGCGGATATCAACCATGAGGACGAAGTCAGGGGGCTGCTGGCGGACCAAACCTTTGACGTGGTAGCCGATTTCATCGCTTTTGAGCCGTCTCAGGTGGAACGGGATTATCGTCTGTTTAACGGGAGAACGAAACAATATATGTTTATCAGCTCGGCGTCCGCTTACCAAACTCCGCTGTCGGATTACCGCATCACGGAGGGAACGCCGTTATCGAATCCTTACTGGGCTTACTCCAGGAACAAAATCGCCTGCG
The DNA here is from genome assembly GCF_003863965.1 of Paenibacillus oralis. Lineage (GTDB taxonomy): Bacteria > Bacillota > Bacilli > Paenibacillales > Paenibacillaceae > Fontibacillus > Fontibacillus oralis. Next base: position 1,430,611 of record NZ_RRCN01000001.1, on the reverse strand, counting down.
AGGAGTATTTGATGAAGCAGTACCGGGAACATGGCTTCCCGGTGACGATCGTCAGGCCAAGCCATACTTATGGCGAGCGGTCCATTCCGCTGGGGGTTCACGGAAGCAAAGGCTCGTGGCAGGTGGCCAAACGCATGCTGGAGAACAAGCCGGTGATCATTCACGGGGACGGCACGTCGCTGTGGACGTTAACCCATAACAGCGATTTCGCCAAAGGGTTTATCGGGCTGATGGGCAATATTCACGCCATCGGCGAGTCGGTGCACATTACCTCGGACGAAAGCGTCACCTGGAATCAAATTTATGAAATTATCGCAGGTGCCCTTGGCGTGAAGCTGCGCGCAGTGCATGTCGCTTCCGAATTTCTGGCCGCCAGCGGTCCCTATGATTTGCGGGGCGCGCTGCTCGGCGACAAGGCCAACACCGTCGTGTTCGACAACGCCAAGCTGAAAAGGCTGGTTCCCGATTTCGTAGCCACGACACGGGCCGATCAGGGCATCAAGCGGACGGTGGAATACATTTTGGCCCATCCTGAGCATCAGCCGGAGGACCCGGAGTTCGACGCCTGGTGCGATAAAGTGATCGGAGCACTGGAGACGGCCGCCAAAGCCGTAAGCGAATAAGGCTTGAAAACATGAAAGCGCCTGATTCATTCAGGCCCCGGGACGCCAGCTTGGCGTCCTTTTTTTTGACCTATAGAATTTATAAAATTTCGGACATGGTAGAGGGCGGTGCGCAGGTAGTGAGGGGAGGAGAAGAGGACCTGGAGGGGGCTAAGGGACACCAGAGCCGTTATTTTCGAAAAAACGGAGGTTTGCAAAAATGTAACGGACACAGATGACCTTATTTACCTCAAATCGGCCTGGACGAACGGGTTTAGAGCGAAATAGGGTCGCCTGTGTCCGTTAGCCTGGGAAATACCCAGGAAATGGGCGGATAAGGTCGCTGGTGTCCGTTAGAGCTTGGGAACCCATCCCTCCAATCCCTCCAATCGCTCCAAAGTAGAAGTCAGAGCCATTAAAGCACGCCGTCAGGCGTTTTTTCTTATTCAGCGTGCCCAGTCCTGGTCCGAAAATAGCGGAACTTTATGAGCGCATAATTCAAACATCTCATTCGAGGCTGAACGTGAGGCGGATCACAGTGCATTTGCACAATACATTTCGTCCCTTTATCAATATTTTTTCCGGCAAGGGCCCTTTATACTGAAAGCGTGTTCAACAAATGCATGGGAGGAAGACAGATGGAAGGACTAACGATCAGTTGGATTGGCGCTTTGGCGGGGCTCGCTATAGCCATCGTTCTGATATTAAGAAAGTTGAATCCGGTTTATGCGTTGTTTTTGGGCGCGATTGTAGGCGCTTTAATTGGTGGAGCCAACCTGGAAGAAACCGTTGGCGTGCTGGTCAGCGGGACGCAAAGCGTGATGGGGACAGTCATCCGGGTGCTCGCGGCCGGCGTGCTGGCCGGGGTGATGATGGAGTCGGGGGCGGCCGAGACGATTGCCCAGGCGATCGTCAGGAAGTTCGGCGGAAGCAAAGCGATTCTGGCGCTGGCGCTCGCGACCATGATCATTACCGCGGTGGGCGTATTTATCCCCGTTGCCGTGCTGATCGTAGCGCCGATCGCCTTGTCGGTCGGGAACAAGATGGGGATCTCCAAGATTGCCCTGCTCCTGGCGTTATCCGGCGGCGGGAAAGCGGGGAACATCATTTCCCCGAACCCGAATGCGATTGCCGCCGCGCGCGGCTTCAACCTGGACTTGAGCCAAGTCATGCTGGCCGGCCTGATTCCGGCGGTCTGCGGCCTGATCGTCACGGTCATCGTCGCTACGCTATTGAAAAATAAAGGAGCCAAAGTGCCAGATGCCGAAGCAGTAGACGAGGCGGTAGACACGTCGAAATATCCCCCGCTGGGCAAAGCGATCGTGGCGCCTTTGGTCGCCGTCGTCCTGCTGATGATCAACCCGATCGGCTCGCTGTCGGGCATCGAGGCGCTCGCGAAGTTTAAAGTGGACGCCATGTACATTTTGCCGATTGCCGGAATCATCGGGATGCTGGCCATGGGCCAAGGTAATAAGATTTTGGAGTACACCGCCTCCGGCTTGAATAAAATGACGGCAACCGTGTTGATCCTGATCGGCGCGGGCGGCATTGCCGGGCTGATCTCCGCTTCGGACCTGTCGACGCAGGTGGTGTCTTTGATTGAAGCTTCGGGGATTTCGGGTACCTTCCTGGCGCCGATTTCCGGCATCCTGATGGCCGCAGCCACGGCATCCACATCGACGGGCGTTATTTTGGCAACAGGTTCGTTCGGACAAGCCATCCTTAATATGGGCACGGCTCCGCTGGCGGCGGCGGTGATGGTCCATACCGGGGCCACCGTGATCGACTCCCTGCCGCAAGGCAACTATTTCCACGTTACGGCGGGAGCGATGAAAATGACGATCAAGCAGCGGATGGGCCTCATTCCTTACGAAGCCATTGTCGGCGGAACGATGGCCATTGCGGCGACGTTGATTTACGGATTTTTGTTCTAAAAGTTCTAAAGTTGGACTTTCCACAATCATAGATGAGGTGAAAGAATGAAAGCGAAAACATTTGTGCTGGCGCCTGATTCGTTCAAAGAGAGCATGACGGCCAAGGAAGTGTGCGATGCGATGGAAAAGGGGCTGCGCAAAGTTTACCCGCACGCCGACTATATCCACGTTCCGATGGCGGACGGCGGCGAAGGCACGGTGCAATCCCTGGTGGACGCCTCCGGAGGGCGGATCTATACGAAGCTGGTAACCGGTCCGCTTGGGGAGCCGGTGACGGCACAGTACGGCATTTTGGGCGACGGAGAGACCGCCGCGATCGAAATGGCCTCGGCCAGCGGGATTCACCATGTGAACAAGGAGACGAAAAATCCGCTCATCACGACCACGTACGGCACCGGCGAATTGATCCGCGAATGCCTCGATCAGGGAATCAAGCGGATTATCATCGGCATTGGCGGCAGCGCGACCAATGACGGCGGTGCGGGCATGGCCGAGGCGCTGGGCGCCCGGTTCCTGGATGCGGACGGCCTCGCACTGCCCCGCGGCGGCGGAGCGTTGGAACGGCTGGAGCGGATCGATATTTCCGCGCTTGATCCAAGGCTGCGGCAGGTGAATCTGATCGTGGCCTGCGACGTGACGAATCCGCTGTGCGGCGAGCATGGCGCGTCCCATGTGTTTGGCCCGCAAAAAGGCGCCACGCCGGAGATGGTGCGGCAGCTCGACGCCGGCCTGGCCCATTATGCGGACATTGCGAAGCGGCAGCTCGGCAAGGACGTGCGCGATATCCCGGGCGCCGGGGCGGCCGGCGGGCTGGGAGCAGGGCTGCTGATTTTTACGCAGGCCGTGCTGCGGAAGGGCATCGAGATCGTTATCGAATACACCGGCCTGAAACAGAAAGTGGCGGCAGCGGATGTGGTGTTTACCGGCGAGGGCGGCATCGACTTTCAGACGAAATTCGGCAAAACCCCTTACGGGGTAGCCAAAGCGGCCAAAGAAGCGGGCAAAAAAGTCATTGCCGTTGCCGGTTACATCGGCGAAGGGATCGAAGCGCTGTACGAGGAGGGCATCGACGCGGTGTTCGGCATCGTTCCGGGCGCGGGCGAATTGGAGAAGCTGCTGGCCGAAGGGCCGCAAAACGTGGAGCGCACCTGCGAAAACATCGCCAGGGTGTTGAAGTTGAGCGAGTAGTTAACAAGGGCGGGCGGATGGATGGAACCCGTCTCCATACAACATGGGAAGCTGAGGGAGAAAGGTCGCGACGTATGCGGCCTTTCTTTTTTCCTTTCCCTTTAGCTGTACAACGACAACAAGCCATGGGTAAGCTCAAACAATTGCAGCACGTTCCGGGGATCTTTGCCGGTCACGGTTTCGATCCGTTTCAGGCGGTACTGGAGTGTGTTGCGGTGGATATTTAATTCGGCGGCCGTCAGGGAAACGCTGCAGTTGTTGTTGATGAAGCTGCGCAGCGTCTCCAGCAAATCGGCTACGTCCTCGAGCTTGCCGACGGCATGCAGGTCGGCGGACAGTTTCACTTGGCTCAGCTTCACCAGAAACGGAACCTGCTCGTAATGGATCGTCCGCACCGGCAGCTTTAAAGCCAGCAATACGCCCATAGCCGACTTCGCCTGCCGGTAGCTCTCCGCGATGCTGCTCTCAAGCTGGCCGACGGAGATCAATACATCGGGTTGTTTTTTTAACAGCTGGCGAATCAGCGGCTCCGTGTCCAATTCGTGCTGCAAGAGAATGAGGCAGGTGTCTTCCTCCAGGGGAAAAGAGGGAAAGGGCCGCAGCAGCTTGGACGCCTCTTCGTCCCATTGGAGATGCTTCAGATAAAGCGCCGCGGTTTTTAGCAGCAGGTCCAGCTTGTAGGCGGCGGCTTCTTTTTTCAGCTTCTGGGTGTACGGTCCTTGCGCGGCAAGCAGCATTTCCAGAAACGCCTTTTTGCGGGTGGCTTCATGCGCCAGGTTTTCCAAAGCGGTTTTCTGCTCGACCAGCAGCGCTACGGTCGTCCTTACGATATTGCAAAAAGGCCGGACCTCGTCCGGATTGCCGCTGATGCCAATGACGCCCACGCGCCGGCCGTCGATGACGATCGGTTCGTTGGTGCCTTTTTTCTCAAACCGTTTGTCCTCCCACACCTCCACCATTTGTCCCGTGGCCAACGCTTTGACGGCGCCTTGGTGAACGGTGCCTACCCTTTCTTTTTTGCCGCTGCCGACGATGATCCCCCGGTCATTCATAATATTGATGTTATAGGGAATATCCATCATCATTTTATCTACGATTTCCTGGGCTTGCTTCTCGGAAAGCTGGAACACTTCGGGGTCCTCCTTCGGAAAAAGAATCCGCCTACAAACATTTTACCCTTTGGCAAAAGAGTATACATCATTTGTGCATTTGCATGAAATGACAAAAGGAGCAAAAAAACCGGTGCTCTCCACCGGTTTCTTAAATTTTCGCATATATTTTCATCAAATCATATGAGGGTCAGTTTGCCGGTGAAGTCCAGTTTGAAGGGAGGCGCTTCGTCGGCATTGGTAATGATTTCATGAATATCGTTCAACTCGCAGACTTTGACTAGTGCGGATTTGCCCAGCTTGGTTTTGTCGAGCACGGCGGCGACTTCGCGGGATCTGGAAATAAACGCCCGCTTCACTTCCGTCTCTTCCAGATTATAATCCGTCGGCCCGTCTTCATTGTTTAAACCGGCAAGGTTTAAGTAAAAACGGTCGAATTTAAATTTCAAAATCGTTTCGATGGCAATCGAGCCCACGTTCGCCATTTCCGAATTGCGCACAAACCCGCCGATCAGATAGACGTTTAGGCTGCTCCGGCACAAAATGGACGCGGCTTGCACGGAAGAGGTAAAGACGGTGACGGACAAATTGGGCCGCGTAATCAGCTCTTTGGCGATTTCTACACAGGTGGTGCCGATATCCATGGCGATAATCTCCCCGTCTTTAATCCGGGAGACCACGTATTTGGCGATTTGTCTTTTTAAATCCAGATTGTGCCCCTCGCGTTGAATGTGTATCGTTTCCGCACTGATTTCCCGCAGCATAACCATGCCGTTGTCACGGATTACCATCCCCTGAGCCTCCAGCTCGCCTATATCCCTTCGGATCGTCGGCAGTGATACGCCCGTCAGCTTGGCCAGTTCTGCGACCGAAAGGGGAGACGTTTCATGCAGCATATTTAGAATATCGCGCTTCCGGTTATAGTTTTTTACTCCCATACTCCAACCTCTTTTTCGAATGAATTTCATTTTTTTTCTGCTGCAATCAAAATCGGGTAAGTAAATGTTTCTAAAAATGATTGCAGAATCATTTTGTGAACATTTATGAATTGATTTTAACCCATCCGCATCTAATTTACCACCCTTTGCGTTCAGCTGTACTTGATGTCTTTGCATGCCGCCAATAAGAATATTGATTACTATATGTTAGATAATGTAACATAAGAAAATCCTTATTGTTAAAAACTTGTTGACATGTCGAAAATTCATTCTATAATGACAATATAACTTTCGAAAAACGATTTTTAATTTTCTAAAAATGATCGAAAGAAAACGAAATGTCGATGAAAAATATGAAATGTCATATAAGATGACACGACCGATGGAAGTCTCGAATTTCCGGCGTTTCTTCACCTCTTGTTACCTATCCAATTCATATATAGGTATGTCAACAAAAGATCATTTTTAAGGAGGGAATCATGGTGTTAAAGAAAAGCTTTTTGTCGGTTTTGGCAGCTGTCTTGGTGATCATTGCGGGATGCGGAGCCGGGACGAATACAACGGGAGCGCCGTCCGGAGAAAACGGAAACGGCGGCAGCGGAAGCGAAGCCGCGGTGTTTTCCACGAGCGAGGAACAGCTCGCGGCATGGAACGAGTTCACCGAAGGGTTAAAAGGGAAGTGGCAGGGCAAGACGCTGAACATCGTTTCGGTATCCGACCCATGGGTCGAATCCATGACCGGATTGATTAAGCAATTCGAGGATTTGACGGGAGCCTCCGTCAATGTCAGCCAGTTCGGATACGATGCCGCGTACTCCCGGGAAATTCTCACCGGAAGCGAGCAGTCCTCCGCCGATGACCTGTTTGTTTATGACGTACCGTGGGTCGGGGCCTTGTCGCAGTACTTGCTTCCGCTGAACGACCGGCTGCAGCAGTCGGCGGTAGTTGTCGATTATGACGACTTCTTCGGCGTAATGCAAAAGGCCAGCACTTGGGAGGATAACTTGCTCGGCATGCCTTTTGCGCCTTACTTTGTGATGCTGGCTTATAATACGCAGCATTTTGAGACGGCCAAGATCGATGGCCCGCCGGCAACGCTCGACGAATATGTCGGCGACATCAAGGCGATCTCCGAAAATAACGATCTGCCCGGCGTGTATGGCGGTGTGCTGAACAACCAGTCCGGCACGGCCGTGGGACAAGCTTATTTCGAATATATTTACAACGCGGGCGGCAAGCCGTTCGAAAGCATGTATCCGGGCTCGGAGGATCCTTACGCCGACATGACGCCGCTGTTCTCTTCCCCGGAAAGCCTAAAGGTAGTCAAAATGTTCAAGGATCTGCTGCCTTACGAGCCGGAAGGCGCGCTGAACATGTCCTGGAACGAGCGGGCATCCACCTTTGCTTCCGGGCGCGCGGCGATGATGCAGCCTTGGGTTACCGACATTGCCCCGCTGTCCGATCCGGAAAAATCGACCGTCACGGAGAGCTATGCGACAGCGCCTGCTCCGACCTCCGAAGGCGTTAAACAGTCCGCGCCCGTTGGCGGGTACTCGATGGGCATCAACCGCTTTTCCGCACAGCAGGATTTGGCTTGGGATTTCCTCGTCTGGTTCACAAGTCCGCAGATGTCTTATCGGTTCGCCGATACGGGCGGCTTTCCGAACCGTTATTCGGTGCTGAACGATGAGACGCTGGCCGGCAAATACGTCTACTATACCACCGAGCGGGAAATCGTGGACACGGCCGAAGCCTTCTTCCGGCCGCAAATTCCGGAGAGCTTCGAAATCATCGACACGCTCGGCACTCATATCGGAGAATACCTTGCAGGAACCGTGGGGCTTGAGGAAGCGATGGCGGCGGCGGATCAGGAAATCGGAGCCATGCTGAAAAAAGCGGGATATACCGTAAACGATTAATATTTGCCTTTTACTAGCGGGGGGGATGGACAGAACCATCCTCCCGTACAGGAGGGGAGTTCAACATGTCTTCACCGCGATCGGCGCAAAGCAAAGAACAACGGATGGTGTCGCGCAGCTTTTTGTATCCGTTGCTGGTGTTTCTTTTTATGGTCACAACCTTTCCCGGTCTGTACTCCTTCTGGATCAGCCTGACCGATATGCAAATCCGCACGAGCGGGTCGGGCCGATTTATCGGCCTGAGCAATTATTTGGAAATTTTAAGTCCCGGTTCACTGTTTCTGAACTCGCTGGGCAAAACGGCGCTGTTCGTCGTGATTGCGCTCCCCCTGCAATTTATTCTGGGGTATGCGGTCGCCAAAATTTTTGCCTTGGCAGGCCACCTGCGGGGAACGGCTTTTCTGCGCACCGTTTATTTGCTGCCGGTCATGATCACGCCTTTATCTGTCGGCTTGTTCTGGAGTTACTTGCTTAATCCGCTGCTCGGACTGGTCAATTACATCTTAAGCATTTTCCACCTTCCGCCGCAAACCTGGCTGGCCACCCCTGGGCAGGCTTTGGCGGCGCTCATCGGGATTTACTTGTGGCAGTGGACGCCGTTTGTTGCCATGCTTGTGCTCGCCGGACTGCTCGGCATTTCCAAGGAGATTTACGAGAGCTCCGAGGTGGACGGCGCTCATTGGTGGAACCGCGTGCTGCAGATCGATCTGCCGCTGCTCAAAAAAGTGTTGTCCGTGGCTGTCATTTTGTCGGTCGTACAAATCATCCAGACCTTTGACCTGGTGTTGGCCACCACGAACGGCGGTCCCGGAACGAGCACGATGGTAAGCGGATTTGCGGTGTACCGCGACGCGTTTAAATATTTTCAGACCGGGAAGGGCGCGGCCGAATCGATCGTCATTATGGCGCTTACCGTCATCCTGAGCCAAATATTCGCAAAATACGTGCTGAAGGAGGACTGACCGGATGAAAACCGTCAAAAACACCCTGCTTCGCATCGTCTGTCTGGGGATTGCCCTGTTCAGCGTGTTCCCGATCTTGTGGGCGATCGGCACTTCATTCAAATCGTACATCCAGACGCAGATGTATCCGCCGATCTGGGTTCCGGATCAACTAAGATGGTCCAACTACGCCAAGCTGTTCGACGGGGCCGGTTCCATTCTGCCCTCCCTGCTTAATTCGCTGATCATCGCGGTGCTGACGACGGTATTCGTAATGCTGCTGGCGATTCCGGCGGCTTACAGCCTGGCCCGCTTTAAAACCGAACGCACGCAGAAGATTCAGTTTTGGATTATCAGTTTGCGCATGATGCCGCCGGTGGCGGCCATGATTCCGCTCTACATTTTGTTCAGCCGGCTTGGCCTGACGAACACCATCTGGGGCATGGTCATCGTGTATACGATGGTGAACGCAACCTTTGCCGTGTGGCTGCTGGCCGTCTTTTTTGAAGGCGTCCCGCGGGAGGTTGAAGAAGCGGCGATGATCGACGGTCTCTCTTATTTCGGCTCGATGATCCGCATCCTGCTGCCCCTGGCGGCAAACGGGGTGTTGGTCATTGCGGCGTTCGTGTTCATCTTCTCCTGGAACGAGCTGGCGTTTGCGCTTGTGCTCACCGGGCAGGGGAGCCAGACGCTGCCGGTCGTTCTGTCGGGATATGCCAGCGACGTATCCGTCCAGTACCAGACGATGGCCGCCACGCAGATCGTCCAAATCATCCCGGTTGCAGTGCTGACGTTCCTGATTCAGCGCAACATTTTGACCGGCCTTTCCTTTGGGGCGGTTAAGGGATAGCCTCTGGACTTGAAAATAAACCTGCAGGAAAGGATGAGAAAACAATGAGCAATGAGAAGAAGCAGACGGTGCTGATTACCGGAGGCAACCGGGGCATCGGACTGGCGATCGGACGGCGGTTCGGCCAAGAAGGGTATCGGGTGGTGATACTTGATCTTCCCGCCGAGCCCGGCGCCGCAGCGGCCGCGTTGACAACGGACACCGGGGGCGCCTACTATTGCTGCGATATCACGAGAAAAGCGCGGGTGGACGAGGTCATCGCGGACGTGCTCGGAACGTTTGGTTTCGTCGACGTGCTGGTCAACAATGCAGGCGTGCTGAAATGGACTTCGTTTATTGATACGACCGAAGAGGAGTTTGATCTTCAGTTTAACGTGAACGTCAAAGGCATCTATTTCGTTTCCCAACCGATTGTGCGCAGCATGATCGCGCGCGGCCGGGGCAATATCATCAACATGGGCTCGATGGGCGGCAAGGACGGCGCAGCGATTCAGACCGTGTACTGCGCCAGCAAAGCGGCCGTGATCCAACTGACCAAAGTGATGGCAAAAGAGCTTGGACCGCACAATATCCGCGTGAACAGCCTTTGCCCGGGCATCATCCAGACGGATATCGGCAACGACGCTCCGATGTCGGCGGACTCTTGGCTCGTAAAAACCCCCTTGGGCCGGCTAGGCGATCCGGAAGATGTGGCGGGCGTCGCTTATTTTCTCGCCTCGGATGACGCCAAATATATGACCGGACAGGCCATTAACGTAACCGGAGGCATGATGACGTTCTGATGGTTTAGGACGGCGGCGTTTCGGACGATTTCGGGCGACAAGGAGGGATGAAAATGGACGTTTTGCTTGGGGTGGATATCGGAACCTATTCGGTTAAGGCGGTAGCCGTGAACGCGCAGGGAGACCTGCTGGATACCGCGGCTTTGCAACACGATGTATCGTTTCCCCGGCCGGGGTATGCTGAACAGGACCCCGAAAGCGTTTGGTGGGAAGGCTTAAGGACCGCCGTCAGGCAGTTAATTGCGCGCGGAACGTTTCAAGTATCGCAGGTGCGGGCATTGGGCGTAAGCACGTTGTCGCCGTGCGTCGCCGCCCTGGACCGGGACAACCGCCCGCTTCGGCCGGCGATTCTGTACGGTATGGACGTTCGCGCCGGCAAGCAGATTCAGCGGCTGAATGAGGAACTGGGCGAAGGATTCGTGCTGGACCGCTTCGGTCAACTGCTCTCTTCGCAGACGGCCGGGCCGAAAATCATGTGGATTCGCGAGGAGCAGCCGGAACTGTTCCGGCAGGCGGCCCGTTTTGTGCCGGCTTCGACCTATCTTGTTCACAAGCTGACGGGCGAGTGGCGGATCGATGCGTATATCGCGCCCAGCTATGCCCCCTTCTTCCGGATGGACACGATGGAATGGGACGATGAAATGATCCGGACTTATTTGGCGGACGACACCGCTTTAAAAGACGGCATCGCGTGGCCGGAGTTGGGCTGGCCGGGGGACCTGGCCGGCGTTCTGACCGCGGAAGCGGCGGCGGCAACCGGGCTTGCGGCCGGCATTCCGGTCGTGATCGGTTCGGCGGACGCGCTCGCCGAGGCGATCTCCGCCGCCGCGCTGACGCCGGGCGATCTGTTCATGATGTACGGCAGCTCGATGTTTTTTATCGCCACGACGCATAAGCCCGTTAACCGTTCCGAAACGTTCTGGCCTTCCCCGGGGCTGGCGGAGGGGGCCTGGGCCGTGGCCGGCGGCATGTCGGCGGCGGGTTCGCTGGTGCGGTGGGTGATGGACTTGGCGTATCCGCCGGGCACACCGTTCGAGACGTTTTTCGCAGCGGCGAAGACGAGTGTTTCCGGCAGCAACGGGTTGGTGATGCTGCCTTATTTCAGCGGCGAGCGCACGCCGCTGGGCGATCCCGACGCCCGGGGAGTCATCGCCGGACTGAGCCTGAAGCATAACGCGGCCGATCTGTCGCGGGCGGCGCTGGAGGCGGTCGCGTACGGCATCCGTCATAACATTGAAGCGTTCGAGGCGATGCTTGGGCCGGTCTCCCTGATCGGGGCCGGAGGCGGCGTGACCGATCCGTTCTGGGCGCAGATCGTGACCGACGTCAGCCGGCGCCCGCAGCGGATTATGCAGAACACGAACGCCGCGATCGGAGATGCGCTGCTCGCGGGGACGGGGGCGGAATTGTTCGGCCATTCGTTTATGAAGGAGCTGGCCCTGCGGATCAGCCATCCGTTGGAGCTGCAGCCGAACCCCGACCTGGCCGAAGTTTATGACGCCCGCTACAAAGTATACAGGGAACTGTATATCAACACCCGGGAGCAGATCGTTGAACTGGGAAAAAGATAGAAAACAGGAGGTACGGGGATGGCAAGAGAAACGCCCCTGCTGATCTTTGATATCGACGGCACGCTCGTTGATTCGAGCCGCATCACGATTCGTACCGTACGCGAAGCGGTAAGCCGCTTTGCTCATTTGCGGCTGCCTTCGGACCGCGAAATTCTCGGTACCTTCGGCCTGTCCGAGGCCGACATGTGGCGGCGGCTGATGCCGGAGGGTACGCTGCAAGAGCGGCTCGGCGGCTCTGCGCTCTATGACGAGCTGATCGTGCAGCGGCTGCATGAAGCGAAGGTGCTGCTGCCGCATGCCGCGGAGGTGCTGGAGGAACTGCGTTCCCGCGGTTACCGGATGACGACCGCCAGCAATTGTGACGCCCCGTATTTAAACGCGGTGCTGGATTCGCAGGACATCCGCCGCTTCTTCCATAATCCGCTTTGTCTAGGATTGGTTGGAGGCACGGTGAAGGCGGATATTTTACAGGTCCATCTGTCGGGAAAACCCGTCCCGCAAGCGTATATGATCGGGGACCGCGCATCCGACATGGAGGCGGCCGCGGCTCACGGAATTCCCGCCGTGGGCTGCGATTTCGGCTTTGGCGGCGCGGAAGAGCTGCGCGGAGCAAGCCGGATCATTTACGCGCTTCCCGAACTGCTGGAGATTTTTCCGGACCTCGGTTAGCGAAACATGTATTTTACAATGGAGGGATTTGCTGATGAATTGGTTACAAGAGCTGACGGGTACGGATAAGGCGGTCATTGCCATGTGCCATTTGCAGGCCATGCCGGGCGACCCGTACTACGACAAGGCCAAAGGTATGGATTACGTTGTGGAAATGGCCAGACGGGAGCTGCACGCCCTGCAGGATGGCGGAGTGGACGCGGTGATGTTCTCCAACGAGTTTAGTCTTCCGTATTTGACGGACGTAAGAACCGAGACCGTTGCGGCCATGGCCCGCATTATCGGGGAACTGAAAAGCGAAATCAAAATTCCCTATGGCGTCAACGTGCTGTGGGATGCCAAAAAGTCGATCGATCTGGCGGCGGCGACGGGAGCGCAGTTCGTGCGGGAGATTTTTACGGGGGTGTATGGCAGTGATTTCGGCTTGTGGAACACCAATGTCGGCGAAACCGTCAGACACCGGCAGGCCGTCGGCGCGGACAATGTGAAGCTGCTGTTCAACATCGTGCCGGAATCGGCCAGGTATATGGCCGCGCGCGATATTCGCGAAATTGCCGTATCCACCGTGTTTGTCGGCAAACCGGATGCCTTGTGCGTCTCCGGGCTGACCGCCGGGGCTCCGACGGACTCGCAGTCGCTGCGGATCGTGAAGGAAGCGGTGCCCGGCACGGTGGTGCTGGCGAATACCGGCGTCAACGCCGCTAATTTCCAGGAACAGTTGTCCATCGCGGACGGCGCGGTGATGGGTACGGCTTTTAAAGCAGACGGAAAGTTCGAAAACCAGGCGGATGTGTCGAGAGTGCGTTCGCTGATGGACCGGATCAAGGAGTTTCGTTCGGGGCTGAAGGGCTGACGCGGCAGCGGATGTACTAATAGTGGACCTCTAATTACGGGAGAGTGATTTTGACATGGAAGAAACATTAAAGCTGCTGGAGAAACTGACGTCGATCGGAGCGCCGAGCGGCAATGAGGTGCCGTTGGCCAAATATTTGAGCAACTATATGCGGAGTTTTGCCGAGGAAGTCGTGGTCGATCACCTGGGCAACGTCATGGGCCGGATTACCCCGCTCAGACCGGATGCGCCAAGGATTATGATTTCCGCGCATATGGACGAGGTCTCGTTCATGGTGCACAAAATTCAGCCGGACGGTTTTCTGAAAATTACCCGCAACGGAGGCATTCCAGAGAAAAATTTACTCGGGCAGCTCGTCGAATTGCTGGGGGACGAAGGACCGGTCAAAGGCCTGATCGGTACGCGTTCCCACCATTTGACGGGCATGGATCAGCGGTATCAGGTGGTGCCGATCGAGGACCTGTTTGTGGACGCGGGCTTCCGCAGCAAGGAGGAGGCGGAAGCGGCGGGGATTCGCGTCGGGACGCCGGTAGTATACAAGCGTACCTTTTTCCGCAGCGGCTCGCGGGTGTTCTCCAATGCGCTCGATGACCGGATCGGCATCACGGCCATGCTGGAGGCGGGAAAACGGCTGGCCAAAGAGCGGGTGGACGCGGAGGTTTGGCTGGTCGGCAGCGTACAGGAGGAATGGAGCTTGCGGGGGATTTTGCCGGCCACCCGGTATCTGAAGCCGGACATGGCGCTGTGCATCGACATTTATCCGGCGACGGATACGCCGGATTTGAACGCCAAAGCGGACCTTGGCCTCGGCAAAGGCCCGGTCATCAGCGAATACAACTTCCACGGCCGCGGCACGCTGATGGGGCTGATTCCTGATCAGGTTTTGCGCGATACGGCGATCGAGGCCGCGCGGCAGGGCGGCATTCCGATTCAGCGCGGCGCGCTGATCGGCGTGCTGACGGATGCTTCGTACGTACAGTATGAAGGGACGGGCATCGCCACTTTGGATATGGCGATCGCGGCCCGCTATTCGCATTCGGCCGTTGAGAGCAGCGATATTGAAGATTTGCGGCAACTGATCGATCTGATCGTCCGTACGACCCTGTTATGGCCGGCGATGCCGAAGAAGACGCGCAAGGACCTGATTCTCAGCTAACGAAAGGAGGGAGAACTCATGGGCTTTATTTCGGCCTCTTTTCCGAGAGAATTGACGATCCCTTGGCTGCGGGAAGGGTATTTGAGCGGAGCGTTTACGCCTGCGGACGTGGTGGGCGAGATACTTCGCCGCGTCGGGGAAGACCGCGGGATGAACATTTGGATCGCGCCGCCGTCTCCGGAGTCGGTGGCCCCGTATCTGGAGCGCCTGCGGGACGCCGATCCGGCAGTCATGCCGCTGTGGGGCATCCCTTTTGCGATCAAGGATAACATCGACTGGACCGGGGCGGAGACGACGGCCGGCTGTCCGGCGTACGCGTACCGGCCGGACGAGAATGCGGCCGTCGTGGAACGCTTGATTGCCGCGGGCGCCCTCCCGCTGGGCAAAACGAATCTGGACCAGTTTGCCACCGGACTGGTCGGCACGCGCAGCCCTTACGGCGAGACGCATAATGCGCTGCGGCCGGAACTGATCAGCGGCGGCTCGAGCTCCGGTTCGGCGGTGGCGGTGGCCCGCGGGCATGCTGTTTTCGCCCTGGGCACGGACACCGCCGGCTCCGGCCGCGTGCCCGCCGCGCTGAACAACCTCGTCGGCTATAAGCCAAGCCTCGGGGCTTGGCCGGTGCGCGGGGTTGTTCCGGCCTGCGCGAGCCTGGACTGCGTGAGCGTGTTCGCGCACACGCTGGAGGATGCGCTCGCGGTCGACGGCGCCGTGCGCGGCCCGGACGCCCGCGACCCGTGGTCGCGCCCGCTCCCGCGGGCGGCGGCCCGGCTTCCGCGCAGGCTGTGCCTGCCGGATCAGCCGCCGGCCTTCTACGGCCCGTTCGCGGAGGCGTACCGCGCCGCATGGGAACAGGCGCTGCGGCGGCTGGAGGCGCTCGGCGTGCCGGTCGAATACGTCGACGCCGGCTTGTTCGCGGAAGCGGCCTCTCTCTTGTACGGCGGCCCGTGGGTCGCGGAGCGCTGGGCGGCCCTCGGCGGCTTCGTCGAAGCGCATGCGGAAGCGGTCTTTCCGGTGACCGGGCAGGTGCTGCGCTCCGGGGCGGACTCGCGGTATACGGCCGCCGCGCTGTTTACGGCGAAGCATCGCCTGCAGGCGCTTAAACTTGAGGCGCGCCGGTTGCTGGCGAATGCGGTGCTGGCGCTGCCGACTTGCGGCGGGACGTGGACGCGGCAGCAGCTTCGCGCGAATCCGGTCGGCGCCAACAGCGATATGGGCCGCTACACGAACCACTGTAATTTGCTGGACCTGTGCGCGGCGGCGATTCCTGCGGGTTTCGCGGGGAATGGGCTGCCGTTCGGAATAACGCTGTTTGGAACGGCGGAACAGGAAGCCTTGGTTTGTGGCTTGGCCAAGCTTTTCTTGAGCGAAAATCCAGGGGGAGCGGCAATGCCTTTGAAGGAAGCGGTTATATCTGCGAACGGACAAGGGGGATCAGATGGCGGGCAGGAAATATCCGCAAACCATCCAGTGGCGCTCCGCGCACCCGCATCAACGGCCACTGAAGCTGCTTCACCAAAGAACGGGGTGGAGGCTACCACGCGCGTGGCGGTCTGCGGCCTGCATATGCGCGGCTTCCCGCTGGAGCGGCAGATGCAGAAGCATGGAGCAGTGTTCCTGGAAGAAACAGTGACCGCTCCGGTCTACCGCATGATCAAGCTGCCAGCGGACCCGGCCAAGCCGGGACTGATCCGCGTAAGCCGGGGCGGAGCTTCCCTGCGGCTGGAGGTGTGGGAGATGCCCCTTCGTGAGTTCGGCGCATTTGCCGCCCAAATTCCGGCGCCGCTTGGAATCGGCAAGGTGGAACTGGAGGACGGAACGGCAGTTCCGGGTTTTATCTGCGAAGCGTATGCATCCGACGCCGCGGGAACGGAAGATATCACATCATCCGGCGGTTGGAGGCAGTTGCGTCAGCGTTGAAAGCTGCTGAAAAGCCGGGTAATGAAGCGGGTTTGCTCCTAGCTAACGGACCCCAGAGACTCTAACTGGCCCCAAAACAGCGGCTCCTAAACTTTAAACGGACACAGGAGCCGGATTCCCTGCAAATCCGCAGATATTACCTTGTTTGCAGCTAAATAGGGTTAACTGTGTCCGTTAAAATGGGAAATAACCAGGAAATGAGCGATTAGCGTCATTTGGGTCCGTTACGTTCGAACTGAAGATGAAAATAGCGAATTTCGAATACGGGTATACGAAAGCGCACAGTTTATAACTGGGCGCTTTTCTTTTGCTTTAATGAGAAAAGTATAGTAAAATACAAAAATATAGTTAATATAATGAAGCGGGGGACCGATCATGGAAATTGGAATCAGCACGTTTGTGGAAACGACGCCGGACGTTGTCACCGGCGAAGTCATCAGCCATGCCCAGCGGCTGCGCGAGGTCGTGGAGGAGATTGTTATGGCCGACCGGGTGGGGCTTGACGTTTTTGGTGTCGGCGAGCACCACCGGAAGGATTACGCAGCGTCTTCGCCGGCCCTCGTACTGGCGGCGGCCGCGCCGCAGACGAAACGGATTCGCCTCACCAGCGCGGTGACCGTATTGTCGTCGGACGATCCGGTCCGGGTGTTTCAGGATTTCGCCACGCTTGACGGCATCTCGAACGGACGCGCGGAGATTATGGCGGGGCGCGGTTCTTTTATCGAGTCCTTTCCGCTGTTCGGATATGATTTGAACGATTACGACGAACTGTTTGATGAGAAGCTGGACCTGCTGCTCAAGCTGCGGGAGTCGGAAAAAGTAACCTGGCAGGGCAAACACCGCCCGGCGATTCAAAACCTGGGCGTCTATCCTCGCCCGGTGCAAAATCCGCTGCCCGTGTGGATCGGCAGCGGCGGGAATACCGAGTCCGTCGTCCGGGCCGGGGTGCTTGGACTGCCGCTGGTGCTGGCGATCATCGGCGGCCGTCCCGTCCAGTTTGCGCCGCTGGTGAAGCTGTATAAACGTGCCGCGGCCGAGGCCGGACACGATGTTTCCAAGCTGACGGTGGCATCGCATTCGCACGGGTTTGTCGGAGACAAGCTGGACGAGGCGGTCGAGAAGTTTTTTCCGCCGACCCAGGCCGGCATGAACATCGTCGGCCGGGAGCGGGGCTGGGGTTATTACAGCCGCGCCACCTACGATGCGGCCCGCAGCTTGGAAGGCGCGCTGTACGTCGGCGATCCGGAGACGGTTGCGGCCAAAATCATCTATCTGCGTAAAAACGTCGGCATTACCCGCTTTATGCTGCACTGTCCGCTCGGCACGATGCCTCATGAGGACGTCATGAGATCGATCGAACTGCTTGGCACCGAGGTGGCGCCGCGGGTCCGCGAGGAAATCGCCCGCTGGGAAGCGGAAGGCGGGGAAGTGGAGTAAGTTAAAACCAAAAAGCGCGAGTAATAGGGGAATGTGTCCTTGTCCACTATGCTCGCGTTTTTTTACCTTGCGAAGGTAGAGAGGGGGGAAGAGGAAACTGGGGGCTAAGGGACACCAGAGCCGTTATTTAAGGAAAAACGGAGGTTTGCAAAATGTAACGGACACAGATGACCTTATTCACCTCAAATCGGCCTGGATGAACGGGTTTGGAGCGGAATAGGGGCGTTTGTGTCCGTTAGGCTGGGAAATACCCGGGAAATGGGCGGATAAGGTCGCTAGTGTCCGTTAGAGCAACGTCCAAAGTAGAAGTCAGAGCCAATGCATTTATTTCCTGGTTAACTCTCCGCCCGGAACGTCTTCCCCAGCCGCTCCCCCAGGCCGAAATAGTGGCGGAAGTTGTAGATGAGCGGACTCCATTTGCGCGGATCGATGCGGTTTTCGTCCAGGATGATGTCCCGGTGGGCGTGAACCCGGACCGCCCGGGTTTCGACGATGGCGAAATCCGGGGAATGTTCCGGGACACGCAAGGACAGGACCTCGGCTTCGATCTGCAAGGGACATTCCTGAATGCGTGCGGGTTTTACTTGAAGTGATGCCGCAGGCGTTAAGCCGCTGACCGCAAACTTGTCCTTTTCGAAGGCAAAGCCCATATTCCGCTTCGCTTCGGGCACCGGATTTTTGCCGGTCGTCGGGGCCAGTCGCTCTACGTTCTCCCACATGGACGGGCTGGGAAGATTAATGACGCATTCGCGGTGCCTGTCCAAATTTTCCGCCGCTTTCCCGCCCAGGCCAATGCCCAGCACGATGATATCTCCCAGCGCCCACGAGGAAGAGATCGGGCTGATATTGACGGTGCCGTCCTCGTTTAGCGTACTCAGCAAAATTACCGGAGTTCCGTAATATAAAATTTTGGGCTGGATTACCCTGGTTTCAGGCGCCCCTGCTTCCGTGTTATTTGTGATTTGTTTCATCTTAGCTCCTCCTTCAATAACTTCCTCCGAACTTCTCTCCCATTGTATAATAAGGACATTTCCACTATGATCGAAGTATGGAATGCACTGAAACGAACGTCCTGATAAACAAAGCCAATAATTAGGAGGTAACAACTTATGGCAATCGTGAACACCAATGTGGCGCTCATCGCCTCGATGGTCAGTGACGCCTCCCGTTCGGCCATACTTACCGCCCTGATGGACGGAAGGTTCCACGCGGCCGGGGAGTTGGCCCAGATGGCGGGCATCCAGCCGCAAACGGCAAGTTTTCATTTGGCCAAAATGGTTGATGCCGGGATGATTACCGTCGAAAAGCAGGGAAGACACCGGTATTACGGCATCCGGGATCCGGAGGTCGCGCAGGTGATGGAATCGTTATTGTCCATTGCGCCGCCGGTGAAGATCAAATCGCTTAGGCAATCATCGGAAGATCAAGCGCTGCGCCGCGCGCGCACCTGTTACGATCATCTGGCCGGAAGCCTGGGGGTAAGCTTGACCCAAAGCTTGGTCCGGGAAGGGATTTTGCTGGAAGATGCGAACGGTTTTGAAGTGACGAAAAAAGGGGAGGCTTTTTTTGAAAATTTTCAAATCGACCTGAACCGGGTGCAAAGCAAACGCCGCTCCTTTTCCCACAAATGTCTGGATTGGAGCGAACGGCGCCATCATTTGGCCGGAGCGCTGGGCCACGCCCTGCTGGAAAGGCTGCTGGAGCTAAATTGGGTGCAGCGTCTGCCGAATACGAGAGCGGTCAAAATTACACCGCAAGGCAAGGCGGGCTTGAAAGAAGCTTTCGCCCTGGCAATGGAGGATTAACGGCTTCCGTCTGGCAAAATAAAAGGGGCAAGCAAAGGGGCATCTCCTGAACAGACCGTTTTCGGCCTGAAGGGATTGCCCCTTTTCAATAAGATGCGGTTCCTAGATTCGCTCCTGCAAAAACAGTTTGATTTTCTCCAGCGTTGCGGCCGTTTCGATATTTTGCAGCAAAAAGTCGCTTTCCCGCTTGTAAATCACCTGGTCGGAGTAATTCCGCAAATATTCTTCGAGCACCTCGGAAGGCGCGCCTTCCCGCTCCAGGCGAAGCCGGATATCTTCCTTGGTGACGTACAGAAAAATCCGGACGGCGTTTTCGCCGTACAACTTCCGGAATGTCTGGACACCTTCGTGGTTAACGACGACGATCGCGGCCTGATGCTGCTGCAGCGCCCGGTCCAGCTCATGCTTTGAAATGCCGTAGCTGCCCCGTTCGAGGCGGACGGACTCGCAGAGCTCGTCTTTTTCCTGAAGCGCCCGAAATTCCGCGTCGGTGATGAAATGATAATGCTCCCCGTCCTGTTCGCCCGGGCGAGGCGCGCGCGTCGTGTAAGGAAGCACATAAGGAACGCCCAACCCGGAGCTTAACCGCTTGGCAATGTCTTTGCGCCCCGATCCGCTCGTTCCCGTGATGATAATGACCTGTTGCTTCGCCTCCCCGCCGGCCTCGCCGGGTGTGTTCGCCGGCTCAGGCGTGTTGACCGGTTCGGGGGATACGGGGGAAGTTTTTGATGATTTCAGCCATTTCCACATCGTTCTCCATGCCCGCAGCAAAACTAAGCTTACATCCTGCGGCGCACGGATTCACCTCCTTGCTGTAAAATTTTCTCTATACCTAATATTTCGGCAGAAATTGGCAAACTCGTTACGTGCGCGGGCGAAATTGTAGTGCCGAATTAAGCGGCCGGTTCAGGAGCTTTATCGAGCAGCATCCGGATCTTGAAGCCCTACGTCCGTCCGGGGAGTTTACGGCGCGGTACGCGGATTTCATCCAGCATCTCGTCAACCATGGGACGTATCATCGGGGGAACGTTACGGCGATGCTGAGACAGTTGGGTCATCCGGGGACGCCGACGGATTTTGGTTTTTATTTGTACACCAGCTCCGCTGAGGAAGTGGGGGAAGTCTAACGAAAGGCAAAAGTGCAGGTGATTTTCGTCGAAATTCCTCGAAACAGGTGGTTCAGATGCAAAAGTGCAGTTCATTTCCGGTCATATGCTACTTTTTTGTCGGAAAGCCCTAAAAGAGATGTATTTTTGCATTTCAATCGCTCTAAAGTGGTAATTTATAGAAAATAGAATGCACTTTTGCAGTTGATCCCATCGGGTCGCCCTTCTTCCATGAAAAACGGATAAACTCGTAAACTCGGCTGCAGGCCTTGACCAAATCTGGCTTGGTGTGTTGGCCCAAATAAATTTTATAATTTAAAAAAAGACCCGCGGAAAAGGCTTAAAAAAGCATTTCCGCGGATCTTTGCGTTTCAGGATTCGCCTACCCGGCGCCGCCGGCTCTAAAATACCCGGCGCGCGGTCACGAACCGGTTCCGCCACTGTCCGTCAAATTCCCCGACATGCACGCCCAGCTCATTGGAATAGGTGTGGAGGATTTTGTTGTTCCCGGCATATATGCCGACATGGCCGATATCCAGCCCGCGTGAGCTGAAAAAGAGCAAATCGCCTTTGCGCAGTTCATTCACGCCGACCTCTTTGCCTTCTTCGGCTTGGTTATAAGAGACGCGCGGCAACTCGATCGACAGCACCTCCTCAAATACGTGCTTAACAAAAGAAGAGCAGTCGAATGTTTTCGTTTGATTCGGAGAAGCTCCGAATTCGTAAGGCGTTCCCTCGAAGGTTTTGCCGTAAGCGATCAGCTTGTCCGCTTGTTTTTCCGCTAATTCGTCGCTGGTGTAATCGGTGTATTTCGGCTTGGCGGACACATATCCGCTAATTGCCTCCGGAGTGCGCGCCTCCAGCCAGAAGGCCCCGACCTCACGGACTACGTGAATCTTGCTGCCGGCGGGCAGCAGTTTAACGCTGTCGCTTTCCGCGTCCGGCTTGCTGCGAAGGTAAACCCCCTGCTCAATCGTCGTTTCATAATCGAAAGCCGAAGCGATCCGCACCTTCCGTCCGGCTCCGTCCCATTCCACCTCGCTGCCCAGCGCTTCGCTCACGAAGCGGAGCGGAACTAGCGTGTGGCCGTCCGCGATTTGCCCGGGAACCGTGAGCGCCAACGTCCGCCCGTTTAGCTGCGCCTCCCGCTGGCCGATCCGGTAAACAAGCGTCATGCCGTCTTTGGCCGCCGTCACTGTTTTGTTCTCCCCGTTCCATGCCGGCTTCGCTCCTAAAGGTTCAAATATGTCGCGGATGGGGACGAGCACGGTTCCGTTGACCAAGACCGGCGGGACTTCAGGTCCAAGCGGCTTCCCGTCCAGTTCTATGGCAATGCGGCTGTCCGTACCGGCTTGCACCTGCTGGGCCGTGCCGGCGGCGGCCGCCTCCGCCGAAGCGGACAACACCAGGGAGGCCGCCAGCATACACGTTATCGTGCTTTTTCGTTTTGTCATAAGATCACCTATTTCTGGATAGTCTTATATATTTAAACGGAGCCGGTATGGTTTTGTTTTATAGTAAATATTACCTATACGCCGGTATGATCCGCTCCAAGCCGTTCATGTATTTGCGCAGCGCCCGCGGAATGCGGATGCTTCCATCCTCCTCCTGGTGGTTCTCCAGCAGCGGGATCAGAATGCGGGGCGAGGCCACCGCCGTGTTGTTCAATGTGTAGCAGTACTGCAATTTGCCGCTGTGATCCTTGAACCGGATGTTCGACCGGCGGGCCTGAAAATCGAGCAGCTGCGACGACGAATGGGTCTCCCCGTACGACGCCCGGCTCGGCATCCACGTCTCGATATCGTATTGTTTGTATGTTTTTTGCGACATGTCGCCGCTGCAGACAGCCATCACCCGATAGGGAAGCTCCAGCAGCTGCAGGAGTTCCTCGGCGTTTTCCGTAATTTCCTGAAAAAGCTGCTCCGACACCTCCGGATCATTTTGGCAGAGAATGACCTGCTCCACCTTCGAAAACTGGCGAACCCGGTACAAGCCGTGCACGTCTTTGCCGGCCGAGCCCACCTCGTTCCGGAAGCAAAGCGATGCCGCGGCAAGCTTGAGCGGACGGGTGACATCGACGATGTCATCCTCGAAATATGAGACAAGCGGTACTTCCGATGTGCCGGCAAGCCAGCGGTCTTCATCGGCGATCCGGTAGGTCTGCCCTTGGCCAAGCGGGAAAAAACCGGTGTTATACATCGCCGCGGGCCGAACCATTAACGGCACCTCCAGCAGCGTAAAGCCTTTGGCCACTAGCAGGTCGACGGCCAACTGCTGCACCGCCCGGTGGAGCAAAACGCCCGTGCCGGTGAGGTAATAATTGCGGCTTCCGGCCGTTTTGACGCCGCGGGGAATGTCGATGAGGCGGTGCAGCTCGCCGAGCGCCACGTGGTCCCGCGGTTCAAAGCCAAACGCCGGCGGCTCGCAGGCCCGCTTGATCTCCACATTGTCGTGATCCGACAGGCCTATGGGTGTGTCCGGCGAAATCGGGTTGGGCACGAGCAGCATGAGCTCCCGATACTCCCGCTCCGCTTCCTGGAGTTCATGCTCCAGACCGGTGAGCCGGCGATTCAGCTTTTTGACCTCTCCTTTGCACGTTTCGGCCTCCTCCTCCGCGCGCTCCCGAATGAACCCTTGAATGCGCTGGGTCAACCGGTTTCGTTCCTGCCGTAAACGCTCGACCTCCAGCAGCAGCGCCCGGCGCTGATCGTCCCGGCGGAGCAGCTCGGGGATCGAGATATCAATCCCCTTTTGCTCCGCGATAAGTTGAACCTGTTCCTGATGCTCCCGAATCCACTTGATGTCTAACATGGCTATCCGCTCCTTTGTTATAAAAATACAAAAAGCGCTCGTCGTCCGATTGGGACGAGGAGCGCTTGTATTCTCGCGGTGCCACCCAAATTGACCAAACGGCCCTAAGCCGTTTAATCCACTTGCTTCCGCAGTAACGGGCGGATCCGGTTAACTTAGGGGGATTTTGCGCAGGGTTTGCCGTTTTCCCCTTGACGAAAACGCCTCCGAGTTGGATGCTCATCATAGGCATGATTCCGATATATTTTTCACAGTATAACGTAGATGATGTTTTTTATTCAAGGGGGAGGAGGGAATTTGATGAAAAAAATGTTGTTAACCGGTTTCGAGCCTTTTGGCGGCGAGCGAATCAATCCGGCCGTGGAGGCGATGAACCGGCTGAAGGGCCGGACCCTCGGCCCATACGTGATCGAAGGGATTGAGCTGCCGACGGTGTTCGGCAAATCAACGGACACGTTGATCGCGGCGATGGAGGAGATGGGGCCAGGCATCGTCATTTGTCTGGGGCAGGCCGGGGGCCGTGCCGAAATCTCGTTTGAGCGGATCGCCATCAACGTGGATGATGCCGCGATTCCCGACAACGCCGGGAACCAGCCGGTCGATTTGCCGATTGTGGTGGAGGGGCCGGCCGCCTATTGGTCGACGCTGCCCGTCAAGGTTATGGCGGACCAGCTCCGGGCCCATGGCATTCCGGCTTCGGTGTCCAATACGGCCGGCACTTTCGTGTGCAATCATTTGTTTTACGGGCTGATGCATCATATTGCCGTCAGCGGCCAGGCGATCCGGGGCGGCTTCATCCATGTCCCTTATCTGCCGGAACAGGCGGTGCGGCATCCCGGGGCCCCAAGCATGGCGCTGGATCAAATCGTCAGGGGCCTGGAGCTGGCGATCGTCGTTTTGACTTAGTCGGCGTCTAAACCCAGACCTTCAAATATAGCGGAACTTTATGTACTTATTATCCGAAACCCAGCATGCTTATCCCCATTAATGGTATTTTATGTACTTATTTTCCTGTGAACGGTCCAGAACGCGGGCATTTCCCCGCGACCGGGGAAAATAACGACATAAAATGCCTCTATTTCTCTCAAAGGAACGGATATCTCCGGAATAACGACATTTTATGGCCTTATGTCTTCTTCGTGACGGGCAGCGCTTCTACAACTAGCTTAATTCGCTCCACTTGCCCAACTCCCCCAACTCATCCCCCCATTTGCGCACTAACTCCACAAACTCCATTTACTCAATCCGCTCCACCGGCTCCACTCGTCTGACTCGCCGCCGCCTCCACACCGCCGCCGCGTTTCTCATGGTTCAGCAGCCAGCTTTTGCGCGACAGGCCGCCGCCGTAGCCGCCCAGCTCGCCATTCGAGTTGATGACGCGGTGGCACGGGATGACGATGGCGAGCTGATTGGCTCCGTTGGCCTGGGCTACGGCGCGGTAACCCGCCGGATTCCCTACGGCGACGGCCAGCTCAGCGTACGAGCGGGTCTCCCCGGGCGGGATTTGCTGCAGCTGCGCCCACACCTGCCGCTGAAAAGGCGACCCCAGCAAAAACAACGGGGTCTTGAATTCGCGCAATCGGCCGTCAAAATAAAGCGCCAGCTCTTTTTCGATCGAGCGGATCGGCGCGGTGACGCCGGGGATGACCGCCGCCTTCGTCCGTTGGCGAAGCCGCTCCACCTCGCGCTCCAGCCCGCGGCGGTCAACGAATTCCAGCAGATACAAGGCCGCCTCGTCAGCGATGGCGATCATCGGCCCCAGCGGCGTATCAAGCCAGGCCGCCCGCAAAATCCGGCCCTCCTCCAGCCGGGTCGGCGGCGCGCCCATGATCCGGGAAAACGCGTCGCGAAACCCGCTGCTCGATTCGTAGCCCGTGGACAGCTGGGCATCGATTACAGGCTGGCCGGAGCGGATATGCTTCATCGCCAGGCCCATGCGGCGGGCCCGGGCATATTCGACAAAGGTCATGCCGAAGCGCTTTTTGAATTGGCGGCGCGCCGTCGACGCATCGACGGAAAGCTGCCGGAAATCTTCGTCCCTCCAGCGCTTCTCGGGATGCTGCTCCACCGCTTCCACCAGCTGCCGGACGAGATCGGACGCCTCGCCCGGAGGGGACAGCGGGCGGCAGCGCTGGCATGGCCGAAAAGAAGCGAGCAGCGCTTCTTTGGCAGTCTCGAAAAATTCGCAGTTTTCGAGCTTCGGTTTCCGGGCCGGGCAAGTGGGGCGGCAGAAGACGCCGGTTGTTTTCACGCCGACGTAGAACAAACCTTCATACTCCGTGTTTTTTTCCAACAAAGCTTTATAAAATTCCTCTTTACGTTCCATGGGGATCATGCGCGGCCTCCCTGATATTGATTAGGTTAGTGTCCCATCTCAATGCGTTCTATCGTGTATAAATTATACCGCTCACCCGCCCAAGCCGCCGCCGAAAATCGGGCATCGATTTTTTTCGCTCCGGGCCTGTCCCGCAGGCGGTCGACACTTCCATTGTGGGCGGGTATGTTTTGTTATATGATATCATGGTGAACCAGGAATTCATGATCTAATGATTTTAAATATAGGGTGTGAGGGAAATGATGTATCCTAGAGACTTGAACTATAAAATGCCGGCCGAATGGGCGCCGCATGAGCGCACGTTTATTTCCTGGCCGGTGCAGGCATCGATGTGTTATCCCGGGCAGCACGACGCGGTCTGCCGGGGTTATGCCGAATTCGTCGCGGCGATCGCCGAATTCGAACCGGTGACGGTCGTCATCAATCCGGACGATTTGCAGAAGGTGCAGGAAATTTTCAGCGGCGGCAACCACCGCCATCCGATCGAATGCCTGCCGATCGCGCACAATGACGCGTGGCTTCGCGACAACGGCCCGACTTTCGTCGTGAGCGGCGAAGGCGAGCTGGCCGGGGTCAACTGGCGGTTTAACGCCTGGGGCGGCAAATATGCGCCATGGGATTTGGACGACGCGGTCGCGCCGCAAATTCTCGAAGCGCTGGACGTGAAGCGGTTTGACGCGCCGCTGGTGCTGGAGGGCGGCTCCATCCATACGGACGGCGAAGGCACCCTGCTGACGACGGAGGAGTGCCTGCTGAACACAAACCGGAACCCGGAAATGAGCCGGGAAGAGATCGAAACGGCCGTGAAAAACTTCGTGAACGCCGAGCAAATTATTTGGCTGAAGCGGGGCTTAAGCGGCGACGAGACGGACGGCCATGTCGACAACGTAGCTTGCTTTGCAGCGCCGGGTAAGGTGATTTTGCAGGTATGCACGGACCCGGAAGATGACAATTATGAGATTACGCAGGAAAACCTGGCGATCCTGAACGCCGCGGCGGACGCTAAAGGGCGCAAGCTGGAGATTATCCAAATTCCCCAGCCGCCGCGCACCTTTTATGAGGATAGCCGGTTAACGTTGAGTTATTTGAATTTTTATTTCGTCAACGGCGGCATCATTTTGCCGGTGTTCGGCGGCGCCGCGGCGGAAACCGACCGGCAGGCGGAGCAAATCTTAAGCGAGGCCTTTCCGGACCGCAAAATCCGCACGGTGGACGGCATGGCGATCATCCGCGAGGGCGGCAATGTGCACTGCACGACCCAGCAAATGCCGGCAGGACGGAGACGCGCTTAAATCAACAATTACAAAGGGGGAGCCCAGATGAGAAATGTGAAGGTGGCGGCCACGCAAATGAGCTGCTCCACGAATAAAGAAGAAAACATCGCCAAGGCGGATAAGCTGGTCCGCGAGGCCGCCCGGCAGGGGGCGCAGATCATTTTGCTGCAGGAGCTGTTCGAGACGCCTTATTTTTGCCAAAAAGAAAAATCGGACTATTACGTCCATGCAACAGAACTGGAGGAGAACGCGGCGATCCGGCATTTTCGCGAGGTGGCCAAGGAGCTGAAAGTGGTGCTTCCGATTAGCTTCTACGAAAAAAAGAACAACGCCCGCTACAATTCGCTGGCCGTGATCGACGCCGACGGCGAGTTGCTCGGACGTTACCGGAAAAGCCATATCCCGGACGGTCCGGGGTATGAGGAGAAGTTTTATTTTAACCCGGGCGATACCGGTTTTAAAGTGTGGAAAACGCGTTATGCCAAAATCGGCGTCGGCGTCTGCTGGGATCAATGGTATCCGGAAGCCGCGCGCTGCATGGCGCTGATGGGCGCCGAGCTGTTGTTCTACCCGACCGCGATCGGCTCCGAGCCGCAGGACGGCTCGATCGACTCCAAGGATCACTGGCAGATGTGCATGCTTGGGCATGCCGCCGCGAACCTGGTGCCGGTCATTGCTTCCAACCGCGTCGGCGTGGAAACGGATGAGGATTCGAGCATCACGTTTTATGGCTCGTCCTTTATCGCCGGGCCTCAAGGCAACAAAATCGCCGAAGCCGGCCGTACGGAGGAGACCGTGCTGACGGCGGAATTCGACCTCGATCAACTTGAGACGCAGCGGATCGAGTGGGGGATTTTCCGCGACCGCCGGCCGGATTTGTACAAAATCATCACTTCCTACGACGGCGAGCTTCGTTTCGACTAAGCGCATAATTTCATAGAAAATCAAGCCCCCAATTTCACTCGAACGCTGTGATTGGGGGCTTTTGGCGGTAGCACGTGGCGCAAGGCAGGATCATCCTTGCCCGTTCTTAATCTCCGGGTTGGCGTCGATGATCGCTTGCGCCGCCTGCATAAGCCGCGGGAGATAGTGCAGTCCCTCCCCGGCGCGGGCGAGAAGGCCAGGCCAAGCGTTGAACCGCTAAAATAGGCTCCCAGGAAATCCGCCTCCCGGGCGGCGTGCTCCGTCACCTACTTGGCGGCCGCCGTTCGTGCGGACCCGACTTTCATGAGCATCCTCCTCCATTTCATGGAACATCGACATTTCGATCACAGTCGAAGCGAAGCCGTGCTACAATCGGTATCGCTGCAGCAAGAAAACATAGGCCGCCCGCGCCCCCTCCTTCAGAATAGCGGAACTTTATGGTCTTATTTTCCGGGGTGAGGCATGATTCCTCTCCATTAGCGGAATTTTATGCCCTTATTTTCCAATGAACGGTGTAAAAAGCGGCCATATCCATACGGTTCAGGAGAATAACGCCATAAATTCCCTTTATTTCTCTTGAAGTGGGTGATCTCGCCGAATTAACGCCTTTTTTGGTCCTTATGTTTCAGCCTGAGGAGCAGTAGCATTGCATTAACTCTTACACAAGACATTGGGTGCCCTGATACTTTCCGGATTTGCCGATAAAGCTCCGGTTTTCGAAGCGCAATTAGGCCTGCCGGAAATCTAACGGTCGCAGCAGCTGTTATTTTACGAAAATAGACCTTTTCAAAAATCTAACGGTTGTCATCGCCGTTATTTGCCTGAATCTAAGCAAAATAGCCGGATTTCAGTGAAATAAGCGCCAGGGCAACCGTTAGAATTTGAAATCAACGTTTTTTGAACAAATAGCAGTTGTGGCAACCGTTAGAGTATGTAGTTCAGCTAAAAACGCTAAAAGAAAGAAGGGATTTGGAGTGGCGCGTCCGCTTTATTTTGCATTGATTTTATTAAGCCTGATTTGGGGAGGTTCCTTTTTCTTCATCAAAATTTTGCTGCCCGACTACGGCCCATGGGCGATCGCCTTCCTGCGGTCGGCCTTCGGGCTGGCGACGATCTCCGCGGTGATGCTGATCCTGCGCAAGCCGTTTGGCTTCCGCAGCATTCCCTGGCTGCCGATGGCCGTCATGGCGCTGGTGAACACCGCGATTCCCTGGGCGTTCATCGGTTTCAGCGAAACGCGGCTGACGAGCGGCATGGCCTCGGTGTTGAATGCCACGACGCCGCTGTGGACGCTGGCCGTCGGGGTGTTGTTTTTTCGCGCCGCCGCGGGCCGGAGGCAGTGGCTGGGGATGGGCATCGCCTTTATCGGAATCATCATTCTGCTCGGCGTAAGCCCGTCGTCGATCATCTCGGTTGATGGGATCGGCTTCGCTTGCATGCTGGCGGCCACCCTATGTTACGCGGTCGGCTCGCACCTGTCCAAGAAGCTCTCGGAAGGGCTGTCGATGTATCAGGTGACGTTCGGCACGCTGCTCTGCGCCATGCTCGGCAGCGGCGTCATGGCCGCGGCCACCGAAGGCGTCTCCCTGGCGCCGCTGGCTTCGCCCGCCACCCTCGGCGCGGTCATCGGCCTGGGCGTATTCGGCTCCGGCTTCGCTTATATTCTTTTCTATTTCATGGTGCAAAAAGGCAGCCCGCAATTTGCCACTACGGTCACCTATCTGGTGCCGGCCAGCGCGATTATCTGGGGATTCACGCTGCTCCATGAGCCGATTAGCTGGCGGCTGGTGGCCGGGCTTGTGTTTATCCTTGGCGGCGTCTACCTCGCCAACAAGAGCGGGGCGCGGACAGCCCGCTTGTCAAAGGCGGCTTGACCGTAAGGGGGATAGGCAGGATATTCGTATTCCATCCGTCTCACTTCTTTACAGAGGAACATTGGCATCGCCATACGTTATGCGCTTTCCGGCGGAATATGCCTATTCCCAAGCCAATTCGAACCATTCCTCCCCCAATGCCGGCCGCCGCTCGCGAATATGCCGCCATTCGTTTGTTCTCGAGTCATAGATGTAGTCTTGTTTCCACTCCTGAATATTCTCCGTGACCGCCCGGACCGCGGCGCCGATGAATGCGGCTTCCCGGTCGGTCATCATCGGATGAAGGGACACGCGGACCCAGCCGGGCTTCCGCGATAAATCGCCGGCGGCGATCAGGCGGGCGATCTGCCGGGACGAAACGTGGTCGATGCCCAGCAAATAATGGCCGTACGTTCCCGCGCAGGAGCAGCCGCCCCGGACCTGGATGCCGAAGCGGTCGTTCAGCAGCTTCACCATCAGGTTGTAGTGAACGGATTCCGTGACAAAGGACACGATCCCGAGCCGGTTCCGGCCGGGGCCGCCGAGAATGTGCAAGCCCGGAACGGATTCGAGCTCCCGCAGCAGCACCTCCGTCAGCTCCCGCTCGCGGCGCAGCATGCGTTCGATCCCCATCCGCTCCTTCAGCTTCAGGCACAACGCCGCGCGCACCGCCTGCATCACTCCCGGCGTGCCGCCGTCTTCCCGCGTTTCGGGGTCGGGCCAATACTGGTACTCACCCCAAGGATTGGTCCAGGAGACCGTGCCGCCGCCGGGATGATCGGGGACCGGATCAGCGCTCAGCTTCGCATCCATGACCAGCACGCCGCTTGTGCCCGGACCGCCGAGTAATTTGTGGGGGGAGAACAGAACAGCATCGAGCTTATCCTCCGGGGCTCCCGGCGGATGCATATCGATGCGTACATAAGGAGCGCTGGCGGAGAAATCGACCACGCTGATTCCGCCGTGCTCGTGCATGATCCGCGATAAACGGCGATAGGGCGTTTCAAAGCCAGTCACATTGGAGCAAGCGGTAAAAGCGCCCACCTTGACCTTCCGCTCACGGTATCGGCGGAGCAGCCGCTCCAGGTGCTCCGGATTGACGCGTCCGTCGGCCCCGGGCGGAATGCAGACCACTTCGCCGATCGTTTCCGCCCAGGAAATATGGTTGGAGTGGTGCTCCATATGCGTCACGAAAATGACCGGGCGGTCCCGCTCGGCCACCATGGATCGGACCGCCGCCTGCCAGCGCCGCGGTATTTTCAGTCCCAGCAGCCGCAGCAGCTTGTTCACCGCACCGGTCATCCCGGTCCCGGCAAACAGCAGCATATCGTCCGGACCGGCGTTGACGTGGCGTTTGATGATGCGCTTTGCCTCCTCGTAGGCGGCGGTCACCGCGGTGCCGGTCAGATTGGAACGCGTATGCGGATTTCCCGCGAACGGGCCGAACTCCTCGGCCAGTTTGGCTTCGATCGGCCGGTACAGACGGCCGCTGGCCGCCCAATCGGCGTAGAGCAGCCTTTGCCTTCCGTACGGGGAAATAAAGCTGTGGCGATAACCGATCGTATTTTCCCGATAAAAATGGAACTCATTTTCCTCCGCGATGATGCGCCGTCCGCTTCCCAACCCGTTTTCGGTTTCGTGCGCGGCGTTTCCGATTTTGGCCTGCAGCATGCCGTCTCTCCCCTTTAGCCTTCTTTTAACATCGGTTTAGGTTACGTACATTCGCCCAAAGGGGTTAAGCGGAGAATACAATTGTCAGGAAATTGTAATAATTTGGATAAGTCTCCCGGCTTGCTTCAAGTCTCTAGATAAACAGCTGGATATCGGATTCCAGCGCATCGCGCAGATAAGTTTGAGCATCGATGATCTCCAGTTCGGGAATGAACTCCTCCGGTTTGAGGCCCATAATCTCCACCGAGAGCTTGCAGCCGTAGAATTTGATGTTCTTTTTTCGCGCGCCTTTCAAAAAATGAATCAGCTTCGGCGCCTCGTTGTCTTCGATCATTTCCGTCAGCATCCGCTTGCCGAGCCCGCTGAAATTCATCCTGGATAAAGGCAGTTCCTCCGGACCTTTGGGTGTCATCCAGGTCATCAGTTTTTCGTACAGCGTCTTGTCCTCCAGAGTCATTTTGTCGGGATCGCGCACGAGAAACAGTCCCCAGAAGGCAAAAAACATCGTCACCTCCACCTCGATATCCCGCGCGGCATTGGCCAGGATAAGTCCGGCCATCGCTTTGTCGTATTCTCCGCTGAACATCAGCAGGTTCATTCTTTTTTGTCCCATCGTTTCCAGCCTCCATTGCTGCAAGATGACTCTAGTATGTTGTTGGCGGCGGCCGGTTATGCCGGATTCATGAATTGGCCGTACGGAGGAAACTCTTTTTCTTTATTGCAATTTAGGATTGACTGGTGTGGGATGATGGTTTTGGCGTACTTCCTGAAAAAGGACGGATTGGTCCAGGGACATGCCGGGTTTGAGCCCGAAAATACGCTCCAGATCGCCG
Source organism: Paenibacillus oralis (assembly GCF_003863965.1). Classification (GTDB taxonomy): domain Bacteria; phylum Bacillota; class Bacilli; order Paenibacillales; family Paenibacillaceae; genus Fontibacillus; species Fontibacillus oralis. The sequence continues at coordinate 1,398,130 of NZ_RRCN01000001.1, read as the reverse complement.
ATGGTAACGGGGCGGGCAGACTCCATCAGTTCGTATCCGATCTGACCGTTAGGTTCTAGAGTAGCCGTTTTCACGTCGCCGATGTTGGAGATGCCTATCTGCCTTAACCTTACCTCCAGCTGGTCGACGGTTATGCGCAGCTTGCGCATGTTGTTCGGTAGGACTTGTCCGTTTTCGATCACGGTGATGGAACGGCCGCTGAGCAAGCCCTCGAACCAGTCCCATTTCAACTGCAAGTATTCGACGACAATCAGCCAGAAGATAAATACCGACGCGGAAGCCAGCGCTTTCCATAGCGGATCAAAGGCGACCGGTTGGACGACCATAGTCCCGATCGAAATGATGATTACGGTGGTTGCGGCGGTCGATTGCGCAATCGACTTTCTGCCGGCAATCCGCAGCAGTGCGATCCCGGCCAGGACGAGAACCGAAGATTCCCATACCCAAGACCAATTCATCAGCGAGTTCCTCCTTATCCAATCAAAGAGTTCATGGTTAAGTTGGATTTTTTTACTTGAGTTTATGCAGTGGACGACCCCACTCCCTCCGCCCCTTATTGGAAAAATCAACCAGATTTTCGGAGATCGAACGCTTTTTTGAGCTTTCATTGGAATTATCCAATCGCACCACTCCGGCTGAAAATAGATTTCAATTCTATTGGATTTTTCCAATCAACCATTCGGTTTTAAGCCCCGCACGAGCGAAAATTTGGCGGGCAGCCGCCTTCGCATTTTTACTGCAACAAAACGAGGGCCGGTTTACGTCTTTTAAGATGGAGGTGAACGCGCCTTGCGGAAAATATGCGTTTGGTTTATGATCCTGATCTGTCTGGCGGGAGCGGGATGCCAGTCTCCGGACCCGGTGGAGCAAGCCGTTTCGAAGCCGGATTTGCAAGCGCCATTGGAGGTTCCGGACGAGCAGGACTTTTTCTCAGCCCGCATTTCCTTGCCGGAGCAAGTGGGCCTTAACGAGACTTTCAAGATCAAAGCCTATTTGAAAAACGAGCAGGATTTCGCGGTGGAGCTGCAAAGCCGGCCGGACATATTTCACTATGTGATCCAGGACGAGTCGGGGGAAAGAGTCAACACCGTCACGGTCATGGTTGACTCGGCCGTCATTCAGGAATTCCCGGCCGACAAGGAAATCTCCGAATCTTTTGCTTACAAAATCAACGAGCCAGGCACATATGAGGTGTATGGGATAGCCGAATTTACGATAAACAAAAACGGGGCTTCCAAAGACTACTCGATCGAAACCGAACATATGCAGTTTGAAGTAAGCGGTTAACCATTTGGTTGCTATTTTGCCGGCAATCGATACAATAGAACTTGAACCTTATTGATGAGTGTTCAAAAAGTCGGCTTTTTGAACAACCTCTTATAGAAATGTTGTGGTGAAACGATGGTATCGATCAAAGATGTGGCCAAGCGGGCCAACGTGTCGATTTCGGCGGTGTCCAAGACGTTAAACGGCTATTCCGACGTCAGCGAGTCAACAAGAAAAAAAGTGATGAAGGCCGCGCAGGAATTGAACTATTTCCCGAATATGCTGGCCAAAAATCTGAAGCACAAAGTAACGAAAACGATCGCGCTGATCATATCCAACTTTGAACAGGCCAACGGCAAAGACGGCCTGACGTTCCAGATTATGAGCGGCGTTTACGCCGCGGCCCAGCATTACCAGTATGAAGTCGTCATCTATACGCGGAGCTTGTCCGAGCAGCAGGACAAATCCTACTGGCAGTTTTGCCAGGAAAATAAAATCGCCGGGGTGGTTATTTCCGGCTTGCGCACAAGCGATCCTTATTTCGAGGAATTGGTGAACAGCAAGTTGCCGAGCGTCGTTGTAGATGCGAATATCGTCGGTCCCCATTCGGGCTCCGTGTCCACGGACAACCTCATCGCCGCCAAGGAGGCGGTGAAATATTTAATCAGCAAGGGCCATCGGGAGATCGGCTTGATCAACGGGCACCCGTTTGCCGCGGTTAGCGTGGATCGCCTCGAGGGGTATCGCCAAGCCCTGGAGGAAGCGGGGGTGCCGTACCGTCCCGAACGCGTGATCGACGCGAATTTTAACGAGGAAGAAGCCTACCAGGCCACTGAAGCTTATCTTCGGGACAACCCCGGGATCACCGCCGTTTTCGCGGTCAGCGATTTGATGGCGATCGGTTTTATGACCCGCTGCCGGGAACTGGGCATAGCGATTCCGGAACAGATATCGGTCATGGGATTTGACGATATCGTATTGTCCAGCTATACAACGCCCAGATTGTCGACCGTCAAACAGGACTTCACCCAAATCGGTTATTCCGCTTTTGAGCAGGTGGTTAACATGCTGGAAAAGCAAACGGCCGGGTATCATAAAATTCTTCCGTTCCAAATTGTTGACAGAGAGACGATAAAGGTGCAATAATGGAGTCGAAAACGTTTTCGATCTAGTAATACCTTTTTTATTTTGCTGACATCGAAATCGTTTTCGAATTTTTTCGATCATTTCGAAAACGATTTCGATTACGCTTTCAGAAAAAGAAAGAGATATGGAGTGGATGACTGCAATGCTTAACTACAACCCGGCAAGCACGGAAGAACTGCGAAACTGGATTTTCTCCGAGACCGAATTCGATCCGCTGGCGCTCGGAAAATGCGAAGCCGTAATGTCGCTTGGAAATGGCTACATGGGGCTGCGTTCGGCGACGGAAGAACCCTACATCGGTGAAAAAAGAAATTTGTTCGTCAACGGGACGTTCAACAAGTTTGATGAGTTTGAAGTGAGTGAATTGCCGAATGCGGCCGACCTGACCAAGCTCGACATCCGGGTTGACGGTACGCGCTTGTCGTTGCAGCTCGGAACGGTGACCGAATATGAACGCAGGCTCAATCTGCGGGATGGCGAGCTGGTTCGCAGCTTCGTATGGGAGCACCGGGGCAAAAAAATCGCCTTCATATTCCGGCGCTTCGTCTCTTTGGCCCATCTGCATCAGATCGGCATGCAGGTGGAGATCCGCTTGCTCCAGGGAGGCGCGAACCTCTCGATCAACTCGGGCATCGACGGCCAAGCTGGCAACAGCGGCAGCCAGCATTTTCATGAAGGCGAGAAGCGGATTTACGACAAAACGTATTTGGAACTCATTCAGAAGACAACGGAGTCGAAAATCGACTTCGTGCTTGGGGCGGCCCATCGCCTGGAACTCAACGGCAGCCAGGCCGATATTGTCCCTAAAATGGACATCGACCGCCGCAAGGTAGCCGTCACTTACTCGCTGGATCTGACGGAAGGGGACACGGTCGTATTTGAAAAGCTGGCCGCCGTTTACACCAGCCGCGACCGCGAGTTCGCCCAAGGCGCTGCACTGGACGCGCTTCGCCAAGCGGCGCTGAACGAACTGAAGGACATGCACCGCGCCGGATACGACGAATTGTTCCACCGGCACCGGGAAGCCTGGGCCGATGTCTGGAACCGGTACGACCTGTCGGTTCAATCGGAACATGCCTTCGATCAGCTGGCCGTCCGGTTTGCGGTCTACCATCTGGTCGTCATGACGCCCGCACATGACCGCCGCATGGGTATCGGCGCCAAAGGCTTAAGCGGCGAAGGCTACAAAGGCCATTCTTTTTGGGATACGGAAATTTTTATTTTGCCGTTCTATATTTATTCGAATCCCGAGGTTGCCCGCTCGCTGCTGGAATACCGTTACCTGGGGCTGGAAGGGGCGCGGGCCAAAGCGCGCGACAACGGCTTTGCGGGAGCGATGTATCCCTGGGAAGCGGCCTGGCCGAGCGACGGCGAAGTGACTCCCGTATGGGGGGCGGTCGATGTGGTTACCGGCGAGCAGACCAAAATCTGGTCCGGGTTTATCGAGCAGCATATTACCTCCGATATTGCGTACGCCGTCTGGCACTATTACCAGGCGACCGGAGACGGGGAGTTTATGCGCCGCTGCGGGTACGAGATCATCTTCGATACGGCCAAATTCTGGGCCAGCCGCTTGGAATGGAACGAGGACCGGGGCCGCTACGAAATCAACGAGGTTGTCGGGCCCGACGAATACAAGGAACATGTCGACAACAACGCGTTTACGAACTATATGGCCCACTTTAACCTGGAACTCGCTATGGAATATTACAACGTGCTGCAGGAGGAAGACAAGGAGCTGTTTACCGAGTTGAACGCGAAGCTTGGCTTGGAGCAGGCCGTGTCCGATTGGGCGGTGAAGGCGCAGCGCATTTATTTGCCTAAGCCAAATGAAGCGGGGATCATCCCGCAGGATGATACGTATTTGCAGAAAAAGATCATCGACCTTACCCCATACAAACAGCAAGAGAAGGTCGGCGGCATTTTCGACGATTACAATCTCGATCAGGTGGGAGAAATGCAGGTATCCAAACAGGCGGACATCATGATGCTGTTTTTCCTGCTGGAGAACCGCTTTTCCCCGGAAGTGAAAAAAGCCAACTACGATTACTACGAAGAAAAAACGCTGCACGATTCCTCGTTGTCCTTGTCGACGCACAGCATTCTGGCCAACGATCTCGGAGATCGCAGCCTGGCTTACCGGCTGTTCCAGCGGGCCGCCGAAATCGATCTCGGCCCCTATATGCATTCGTCCGACGCGGGCATTCACTCCGCATCGCTGGGCGGAGTTTGGGAGTCCGTGGTTATGGGTTTTGCCGGCGTGCGGATGCTGGGCGGCGAACTTCATGTGAACCCGAGTTTGCCGGAGGCGTGGGAGCAGCTTTCCTTCCCGCTGTATTGGCGGGGTGAACGCCTGCGGTTTACGCTGGACCGCCAGCACCTCCATATTCAAGCGGGGGACGCCAACGCGGAAGTTTCGCTGATCATACACGGACAACGCGTGCAGTTCACCGGCGAGTTGCATTACGATTATGAGTCGATCAAGCAATCCTAACGGACCACAGCGCCGTTATTTCGGCGAAATCAACCGTTTTCGAGCTGTAACGGACACCACAGACCTTATTTGGCGTTGATGTGCACGTATCCGGCCTTTTTCGAGCAAATAGCGGCTCTCCTGTCCGTTAGAAATGAAAATCGTGCTTTTTCAGGCGAATAAGAGCATTCAGGTCCGTTAGCTCTATGCAGTCGGTAATCGTTATATCGAAATTGAATTTCTTAAGGGAGGTCATTAGAAATGAGCAAAAAATGGTCGGCAGCAGTTATTTTGGTTATGGTTGCAGCGCTGGTTCTTTCGGGGTGCGGGGGCGGCAAAGGCGCTTCCGGCGGCGGGAGCGCGGAAGGCGGGAAAGAAAAAGTAACCCTGACCTTCTCCGTCTGGGGGGATGTGAACGCCGGCGCCAACGAGCAGAAGCTGGCGGATGAATTCAACGCGGCGCATCCGGATATCCAGGTCAAATTCGAACCGATTCCGAGCGACGGTTACGCTACGAAGCTGACCACCTCGCTGGCCGCCGGGCAGGCCCCGGATGTGTTCCTGATCGGCGAAGGCGATTATTTCAAATATGTCGATAAAGGCGTCATTGAACCGCTCGACGATTATTTGAAGAACGACAGCTCCTTTTCCCTGGACATCTTCCAGAAGGATTTGATCGACAACATGAAGATCAACGGGAAGCAGTATTATTTGCCGAAGGATTTCAATCCGCTGGCCTTGTGGTACAACAAGCGGATGTTCGACGAAGCGCAGCTTCCGTATCCTACGGACGACTGGACCTGGGATGACCTGATCGCCGCCGCACAGAAACTGACCAAAAAAGACGGTGACAAATATACGCAATTCGGCTTCAACGCCACGAAATGGGAATATCCGATTTACACCTATCTGTGGGATCACGGAACGGACATCGCCAACGAGGACGGCACCCAAGCGGAAGGTTACATGAACGGTGACAAAACCGTGGCCGCCCTTGAAAAATATGTGGCCTTGTCCAAAGGAGCGGACCGCGTCTCTCCGACACCGCAGGATACGCAAACGATGGGCGGAGATTCCTCCATGTTCATGACCGACAAACTGGCAATGATGGTGACCGGACGCTGGATCAAAGGGGATCTGGACAAGTCGGACGTACAGTACGGCTCGGCCTTGATTCCCAAAGGGGAAGACGGGACTAGAACAAGCATCATCGCCAGCGCCGGCTGGGCCGTCAACGCCGCAAGCAAGCACAAACAGGAAGCTTATGAACTGGTGAAATGGCTGTCCGGCACCGACGCCCAGAAGCTGCGCGCGGAGTACAGCAAGGTGCTGCCCGCCACCGTCGCCGAGCTGGACCAGGTGAAAGAGACGGAGGTGGCCGACAAACCGGTGATCGAAATGATGAACTACGCGAAAAAGCCGGTTACGATGCGTTCCGCCAACGGTCCGGTATTCGTCGAAGAGTTCACCAAGGCGCTGGAGAAAATCTTGCTGGGCAAACAGGATGTCAAAGGGGCGCTCGATGAAGCCGCCAAAAATGTGGACGGCAAAGTCAAGTAAGTGACCGGCGGGTGAAGCGAGGTGTATAGCGCCCTTCGCTTCACCCCGTCTCATCAAGGAGGTTTTTTCCATGCGTAATTCAAAATCGGAGCGCGCCGGGTATTTGTTTATTCTTCCCTGGTTGCTTGGACTGCTGCTGTTCACCATCGGTCCGATGCTGTTCTCCTTGCTGCTGGCATTCAGCAAATGGGACATCATCACCGGGGTCAAATCGATCGAATGGGTCGGGTTGGACAATTTCCGGGCGATTTTTCAGGACGATCTGTTTTACCAGTCTTTAAAAGTGACCTTTGTGTTTGCGCTTGTTTCCGTGCCGCTGTACCAAATTCTCTCCCTGCTCGCGGCGATGCTGCTGAACATGCGAAGCCGGGGCATGAAGCTGTTTAGGCTGATTTACTTTATGCCCTCGGTCATTCCGGCGGTCGCCGTTTCGATGATGTGGGTGATGATCTTTAACCCGGAATACGGGATTCTGAACCGGGCTTTGGCCTTGTTCGGCATTCAGGGGCCGGCCTGGCTGCAGGACCCTTCCTACGCGCTGGGGGCGCTGATCGTCATGGGCATCTGGGGGATCGGCAACACGATCATCATCTATTTGTCCGGACTGCAAGGGGTTCCGGAAGAGCTGTACGAAGCGGCCGAACTTGACGGGGCGGGCCGTTTGCGCCGTTTTTCCAGCATTACGCTGCCGATGATCTCGCCGACGATCTTTTTTAATTTGATCATGGGGGTTATCGGCGGATTCCAGTATTTCACCCAAGCCTTTGTCATGACAAACGGCGGGCCGCTCAACTCGACGCTGTTCTACAACTTGTATCTCTACAACAAAGCGTTTCAGGATTATGAAATGGGTTACGCTTCCGCGCTGTCTTGGATTTTGTTCGTGATCATTCTCGTTTTCACGCTCCTCGTCATCCGCAGCTCTTCCATGTGGGTGTACTACCAGGGCGACGACGAAAAGGATTAAAGGAGGCGCAAGCGAATGGAACGCAATCTCAAAAAAATAAGCATATCCGGGATCATAAGCCAGTTGGTGCTGATTGCCGGGGCGGCGGTGGTAATTGTTCCGCTGCTGTGGACCTTTTTTACGTCTTTGAAAACACCGGCCGGGGTGTTTAAAGACAACTTCTTCCCGACGACCTGGCTGTGGAGCAATTATACTGACGCCGTGCGGGCGATCCCGTTTTTCACTTTTTTGCTCAACACGCTGATCATTTTGCTTCCGGTGCTGATCGGAACCGTGTTTTCGGCGGCTTTATGCGCCTACGGCTTCGCAAGATTCCGCTTCAAAGGGAAAAAAACGCTGTTTCTCGTTTTGCTGGCGACGATGATGCTGCCTTCCCAGGTGACGCTGATCCCGATGTTTATCATGTTCAAGGAGGCGGGCTGGGTCGATACGTTTTTGCCGCTGATCGTGCCGTCCTTTTTCGGGGGCGGGGCGTTTAACATCTTTCTGATCCGCCAGTTTATGCGGGCTATCCCCCGCGATCTCGACGAATCGGCGTTTGTGGACGGGGCGAACCGGATGCAGATTTTCTCGCGTATCATTTTGCCGCTGTCCATGGCGCCGCTGATTGCCGTAGCCATTTTTACCTTTATGGGCGTTTGGAACGATTTCCAAGGACCTTTGATTTATTTGAATTCCACGGAAAAATACACCCTGGCGCTGGGCCTCTCGATGTTCAAGGGGCTGTACAATGTCGAATGGAACATGCTGATGGCGGCTACGATCCTGATTATGCTGCCGGCGCTGATCGTCTTTTTTGCCGCGCAAAAATACTTTATCGAAGGCATCTCCATCTCTTCGGCGATTAAAGGCTGATTTATATCAAGGAGGAAGTTCATGACCGGGTTAACGAGCAGACACCCACTTAATCTTTATTATCACGGCGGCGAATACGTCAAAATTTGCGGCTCGCAGGACGGGTATTTTCCCGATTTCGGCCATCATCTCGCGGGTGAGATGGGGGGCGTGTGGCTGCATCCAATCAAGCTGCTGGACGGCTTTTGGCTGAAGGTTACGGACCTGGACCGGGGCATTTCCGTCTGGGCAAGAGCAGACGCTTTTGCGAGCGAGCCTTGGGGCGGCCGTTTTGAATACGATCACTGGCTGGGCCATATCCCGGTCTCCATCGAGCGTTCCCAATTCGCTCCGGAGCGGGAAAAAGGTTTTGCCGCCAATTACCGTGTTCACGCTAATGCCGGGCAACCCGTACGTTTGCGGTTGGAGCTGCTCGTGCGGACGGACCTTCGTCCGGTTTGGTTTTCGGAGCAGGCCGGCGTCGTAGACGGGGAACGGGACGTGCCGGTGGAGATCGCAGATCGCCAGGTGCTGGTCAAGGATCAGGATCATTCGTGGTTCGTGCGGGTGGGGACAGACCTGCCGGGGACCGCAGTCGAAGCCGATCCGGAGTTGTACGGGCCTGAATTTACGGCGGGGGCCGGCTGCGGAATCTCTTTTGCCGCTGAGGTGGAGCTTCAGGCGGGGGAAACGTTCGATTTCCGGCTGTTTGCGGCCGGTTCGTATACCTCGCAGGAGGAGTGCGACCGTAGCTATGAGCAGATTTCGCGGCGGCATAAAGCGCTGCTTGCGGAGAAACAGGCGTTGTACCGGGAAATCGCGGAGCGGGCCAGCCTAGAAATCGAGGGCGAACCGGGATTAAACGAAGCTTTTGCCTGGGCCAAGTGGAACAATCAATGGCTGGTGCAGACGGTGGACGGACTGGGCCGCGGCTTGACCGCCGGGGGACCGACGTATCCCTGGTGGTTTGGCTGCGACAGCACGTATGCGCTGCAAGGCGTGCTGGCCATCGGCGATCCTGGGCTGGCGCGGGATACACTGGATTTGCTGCTGAAAAAGTCGGAGGAAACGAACGGCAACGGGCGGGTTGTGCATGAGATCACGACGCTGGGAGCAGTGGCCAATCCGGGCAATACCCAGGAGACCGCGCACTACATCGCGTTTGTGTGGGAGCTGTTTCAATGGACCGGCGATGAAGCGCTGCTGCGCCGCCATTATGACTATTGCCTGAAAGGGATCGAATGGCTGCTGGGGGAAATGGACCCCGACGGCGATTTGTTCCCTTCCGGCTACGGGATTATCGAAATCGCCGGGCTGAATATGGAGCTGATCGACAGCGCGGTTTATACCGCCCAGGCACTGCGGGCGATGGCCGCCATGAGCGAGTTCCTTGGCGAGCACGAGCGGTCGGCGAAATACGGCGAGTTGGCGGAGCGGGCGGTTGAGGCTGTCAATCGGGTCTTCTGGTGCGAAGCGGAAGGGCTGTACGCCGACGCCGTGGCGCCCCGCGAAATGGTCGTGGCCAAGCGGGAGACTATGGTGTCCCTGGCGGAGAAACATGGGGTTGCCGGGTACGGGGAGTATATGGATCAGATCCTGCGGGATACCGCCGGTCAAGAGGGAGACGTAGCTTGGCTGCTGAACAAAAACTGGGTGATCGTCACGCCGATGGAGGCGGGTATCGCCGATCCGGACAAAGCCGCCAAAGCGCTGGAAACGATGCGGTCGGACGTTTTTGTCGGCGAGTATGGCACCTATCTGTCCGGCATCCTCCAGCAGGGGACGATGACGATTTCAACCGGCGTTCATACCGTGGCCGAAGCGGAAAACGGGCACCCGGACGAGGCGCTGGAGCTGCTGCGCCGGATGCTGCGCACGTTCTCCGCGGTGTTACCCGGCTCTTTTTCCGAGATGTCCCCGGATTACGGCTGTGTGGTCCAGGCCTGGACCCTTTACGCGCTGGCGGTGCCGGTCGTCCGCGGCTTGTTCGGCGTCCGGCCGCAGGCGCACCAGCGCGTGCTGCGCTTGAACCCGCAGCTGCCGGCCGCCTGGCAAGAGCGCGAATGCAAGCTCAGCGGGCTGAACATCGCCGGCGCCCGGTTTGATATTGTGTTCAAACCCGAAAGTGGCGGGAAAGGCCGTATGGTCACTGTGCGCAATGATGAAAGATGGCGCGTAGTGCTGGAGCTGAACAGGGAGCGCCTGGAAAGCGACGAGCCCTGGATCGAGTGGGAAGTTAGCGGGGAGTAGAGGAAGTAGAGGGAAGTAGGGGGGAAGTAGAGGAATTAGAGGAATTAGAGGAAGTAGAGGAAGTAGAGGAAGTAGAGGAAGTAGAGGAAGTAGAGGAAGTAGAAGAAAGTAGCGGGAGTAGGGGGAAGTAGGGGGAAATAGGGGGGGATTGCGGGGATACGCCCGCCTGGCCCAACATTCTGATTGGATATAGTCCAATAGAATTGGAAATCTTCTGGCAAATACAGCAGCCTGATTGGATATTTCCAATAGATGAGGTTTGACAGGACACGAAATGGGCAATTTGAGCGAAATCTATTGGATATTTTCCAATGAGAGCTCGAAATGGCGGTCTATATCCGCTAATCTATTGGATTTTTTCCAACGTGGAGGACTATTGAAAAAAGTAGATAGGAGTGTTCTAGACAATATGGAACTCAAAGCGGTCATTTTTGATTTGGACGGGGTGATCACCGACACCGCTGAATATCATTTCATCGCCTGGAAACAGCTTGCCGAAGAACTGGGCATCGCCATCGACCGGGCGTTTAACGAACAGCTTAAAGGCATCAGCCGGATGGAATCGCTGGAACGGATTCTCGTTCACGGCGGTAAGGCGGATGCTTATACGCCGGAGGAAAAAGAGGAAATGGCGCAGCGAAAAAATGAGCATTACGTTTCGCTGCTGGAGCGGTTGAAACCGGAGGATACGTATCCGGGCATACGTGAGCTGCTGCTGGAGTTGCAGCGCGAAGGGATTCCGGCGGTCATCGCGTCAGCCAGCAAAAACGCGCCGCAAATTCTTCGCGCTTTGGAGCTCACGGAATTATTCAGTTACGTGGTGCCGCCGGATTCCGTCAAGCGGGGGAAACCTGCCCCGGATCTATTCCTGCGCGGAGCCGAAGAAATCGGCGTAGGGCCGGAGGCGTGCATCGGCGTCGAGGACGCCCAGGCCGGGATCGAAGCGATCAAGGCCGCGGGCATGATCGCGGTGGGCATCGGCGAGGAAGCCGCGCTCACCGCGTCGGGGGCGGATGTTGTCCTGCCGGATACCACGGGGCTAACACTCCGCTTCTTGCGCGAACTAAGGGCTTAATAAACAGGGGGCTGACCGAAGGCGATCGCTAATCATCGCCTTGGCCAGCCCCTTTACCGCTATGCCGGAGGCCTATAAGAATAAACCATTTGAAATCATAGGCCGATCTCGGTTATGCTGTCCATGAAAAGGAGAGGGCCTAACGATGAAACCAATCACGATATTGATTGCGGATGACGAAGCGGAAATCGCCGATCTGATTGAACTGCATCTGGCCAGTGAGGGCTACCGCTGCATCAAAGTTTCCGACGGGCAGCAGGCGGTTGACGCCGTTCGGACGCAGCCGGTCGATTTGGCGATTTTGGACATCATGATGCCGGGGCTCGACGGGTACGAGGCGACGCGGCAAATCCGCGAGCGGCATCATCTGCCGATTATTTTCTTAAGCGCCAAGGCGACCGATCTCGATAAAATCACCGGCTTGGTCCGCGGCGCGGACGATTACATGACAAAGCCGTTCAACCCGATGGAGCTGGTGGCCCGGGTGAACGCGCAGCTGCGCCGCTTCATGGAGCTCAACCCATCGGCGGGTGCGCAGGCGGGGACCCCTGTGCTGGAGGCTGGCGGGCTCGTCATTCATCCCGAGGAGCGGACCGTATTCCTGTACGGCGAACCGGTGGAGCTTACGCCCAAAGAGTTCGATATTTTATATTTGCTGGCCAGCCACCCGAAAAAGGTGTTCAGCTCGGAGCATATTTTTCAAAAGGTGTGGGGCGAGGCTTATTACGAAGGCGGGAATACAGTGATGGTGCATATCCGAACCCTGCGCAAGAAGCTGGGAGAGGAACAATACAAAAACAAGCTGATCAAAACCGTCTGGGGAGTAGGTTATACGTTCAATGGTTAAAATCAAATTCCGAAGCTTCCGCTTCCAAATGATCAAGCTGTTTGGGCTGAGTATGCTCTTGTCCGCCGGCACTACTTTTCTAATCTACTTGGCGTTGCGTCAGTATTACCATACGTTGTTACGAGAAAACCCGATGTTCGAAGTCCGCGAATCTATCAGAGAGCTCGGCGATATTAATGTGTTCCTGATCATTTTTTTCCCGATCTCGTTTTTCTACTTCTATCTGCTTACCCGGCGTTACGTTGCTTATTTCCGGGAAATTTCACGGGGAATCAACCAGTTGGCCGGAGGCGACTTCACCAACCCGGTCCATGTTCCGTCGAGAGACGAACTCGGGGATATCGCGCGAGACATCAACCTGGCCAGCGAAAAACTGCAGCAGGCGGTGGAGCGGGGGGATTTTGCCGAAACAAGCAAAGAGCAGCTGGTGCTCAACCTGGCCCATGATTTGCGAACGCCGCTGACCTCCGTGATCGGGTACCTGGACTTCATTCTGCAGGGCAAAGATCTGAGCGCCGAACAGATGAAGCATTACACCTCCATCGCCTACACCAAATCGCAGCGCCTGGAGAAGCTGATCGACGAGCTGTTCGAGATCACGCGGATGAACTACGGCAAGCTGAAGCTGAACCGCAGCCCGCTCGACCTCGGCGAACTGCTGTCCCAATTGACCGAGGAACTGTATCCCCTATTCGAAAAAAACGGGCTGACCGTCCGCCTTGACCTCGCCCCGCAACTTATGATCTCCGGAGACGGGGACCTGCTGGCCCGTGTGTTTGAGAATCTGCTATCCAACGCCGTCCGTTACGGCAAAGACGGCGGGTACATCGATATCCGCGGCCGGCTGGAAGGTGGGAACGCGGTTATCCGCGTCATCAATTACGGGGATTCCATTCCGCCGGATGAGTTGCCGCATCTGTTTGACATGTTTTTTACCGGCGACCGGGCGCGGACGCATCAGGAAGGCAGCACCGGCCTGGGTCTGTTCATCGCCAAAAATATCATCGAGCAGCATGAGGGCTCCATTTCGGCGCAAAGCGATGTCATCCGCACCGAATTCGAGGTGCGTTTGCCGAAATCATGACTTAATGTTTGGAGTGGCGCGTCCGCTTTATTTTACATTGATTTTATTAAGCTGATTTGGGGAGGTTCCTTTCTCTTCATCAAAATTTTGCTGCCCGACTACGGCCCGTGGGCGATCGCCTTCCTGCGGTCGCTCTATCGCCATACGTTATGCGCTTTCCGGCGGAATATGCCTATTCCCAAGCCAACTCGAACCATTCCTCCCCCAATGCCGGCCGCCGCTCGCAAATATGCCGCCATTCGTTCGTTTCCGAGTCATAGATGTAGTCACCGCTCCCGGCAATCCGCAGCAGTGCGATCCCGGCCAGGATGAGAACCGAAGATTTCCGTACTCAAGACCAATTCATCAGCGAGTTCCTCCTTATCCAATCCCAGAGTTCATGGTCCCTGATCCCTTCCAAGCTATCAAAAGCCGATCATTTTCCGGTTCCGCCCAGTATGTCCTACTTAAATAACGAACGGTTTAGAGGAGCGGGGAGCGTATTAATTTGACCGTAATTTACGGACATGATTTAGTATTTCTCGTGATATCGAGGGGGTGTTATGATAAACGTGAGTTAAGGAGGTGATCCTCATGATAGCGCTATCAAGCAGGCAGAAAAGAATCATTGACTTACTCAGCCGGCAGCGGAACTACGTTACCGCCAAATGGATAGCCGACAGGCTCGACTTGTCGGAAAAGACGATTTACCGCGAGCTGCAGGCGGTGGAAGAAAGGCTGGAACGCGAGAGAATCGGGCTGAAAAAACAGCCGGGAAAAGGGTACATGCTGGAATTGCCGGCCATGCCCCGGAATAAGGGATATCAATTCGAAGATCCCCCTGAACCATCGGATCAGTCCACCGGGGCCAGGCGGATTCAAATTTTATCCGAACTGCTGAGCCAGGCGCCGAAAGAGACGTCCATCAGCAGGCTGGCGGCGGCGTATTACATCAGCAATGCCTCGATTGTCAACGATTTGAAATTTATTGAGGGCATGCTGGAACCCTTCCGGTTGCAGTTGGTCCGCAATCAGAAGGGGACGCACATCAGGGGAGCGGAGGAAGATATCCGCAAAGCTTTTATGCACCTCGTCAACGAACTGATCCTCACCTATCCCAAGGAAAGCGGCTGCGCCGAGCAAAACCGGATCGACCGCCAAACCTACCGGGAACTGGTGCGGCAGTTTGAACCGGGAGCCGTCAGGTTTGTGCAGGAGCTGCTGGAGAAAACCGAACACGACCTGAGTTATCCGATTGGCGATCCGTATTATATTAATATACTGTCCCATTTGCTTATTTTGATCAAAAGGTTTGAAAAAGGTAAGCTTCTGACCGGCAAACCGGATGCCCGGCAAGATTCATCCTTGGACGAAAACGCTTTCAAAATCGCCGATTCGATCATAAAGCACGTCGAGCAATACGTTGGCGGCAGTCTGCCGGAGGAGGAGACCTATTTTATTTATCAACATCTGATTTCGTCCGGAGCCGGGATATCCGCTTATAGCCCTTCGGCCACCGAGCTTATCGTGCGGGAAAATCCCGATATCCCCCGGATCGCCGCCCGGTTGGTCGCTTGTTTTTCGACGTTGATCCAAACCGGTCTTACTGGGGATGAGCAGTTGCGAACCGGGTTGATCGTGCATTTTAAACCGATGATGAATCGGCTGAAATATCGGATCTCCATTAAAAATCCGATGCTTGCCGAAATTAAACGGGAGTTCCCGGCGGTGTTCGACATCACGGTAATGGCCATGGCTCTGATGTCCGCCGAGTGGCAAGGACGGGAGGTCAGCGAAGACGAACTCGGATATTTAACCTTATACTTCCAGAATTCCATCGAGCAGCAGGTGAAATGCAAGAAAGTTCTGCTGGTCTGCTCAAGCGGGATTGGAACTTCCCATCTGTTGAAAACCCGGATTTTGCGTACTTTTCCCGATTGGAAAATCGTCGATACCGTCTCTTCGGCCAAGGCGGCGGCATCCTGGAAGGACAAAGCCGACTTGATCATTTCCACCGTCAAGCTTCGTGAAACGGATGTCCCGGTGATTCTTGTAAGCGCTCTATTTGGTGAGGCCGACGTCAAGCTTGTTACCGGGCGGATCGTTCAGGAGGCTATAAAGGGGCGCCAAGCCGGCCCAGGCTGGAGTTTTCTGGCGGACGTTTTTGACGATGCCGACCTATTTATCGCAGGCCAGCCTCGAGACCAAGCGGTGCAGCATTTATGGAAGCGTTTTAAAATCAGGCTGAATGGTCCGGCCCGATTGCAAGATCTGAACTGCCTTACACTGTCAAGCGGAGACCGATTCTATCTGGTGCCGTCCGGGAGGATCAGGCAAACGCGAATCGGCTTGGTCATCACGACAGGCGGAGAAGGGGAAATCGCCGCTTTGGACTGGATGATCGCTTGCCCGGGGGAAAAGGAGCTGATATGGGTTTTCCGCCAGTTGTCCGATTGGTATCACGCGCAAGGCTTTGCCAACCGGCAAGGCATCATCATTAGTTCCGCGCAGAAACGAATGGTTCGCGGACAGTTGAATCTGAACAAGGAGGAACATCATGGATATCGCCCAAATTCTCAATGAAAACCGGATCAATCTCCATTTGCGGGCGGCCACCAAGGACGAGGTGTTCCGCGAAATGAGCGGGATGCTGCTGCGGGAGGGGGTGTTGTCTTCGGTCGACGATTTTATCGCCGATGTGTACAAACGTGAAGAGGAAGGGCAGACCGGACTGGAAAACCATATCGCCATCCCGCACGGCAAATCCGAAGCCGTCCTGCAAACCGCGCTGGCGATCGGCAGAAGCGAACATCCGATTCCGTGGGAAACCCTTGACGGCAAGCCGGTGCATTGCGTCATTCTGTTTGCGGTGCGGATGACGGACAAAACGACCACCCATATCCGGCTGATGTCGCAGGTCGCATCCGCCTTGGCGGATGAAAAAGTGCTGGATGCGCTGCTGGTCGAACAAGATCCGCAGGAAATAATTTCTCTGTTTAAAGTTCACGCTTGATTTCAGTAAATATCATCGCGGGAGGGGTATATATGAAAATCGTTGCGGTTGCCGCATGCACGGCCGGCATAGCCCATACGTACATCGCCAGGGAGAAGCTGATTAAAGGAGCGGCGGCAAGGGGGCACGACATTTTGGTGGAAACCCAGGGCACCATCGGCACGGAGAACGCGCTGACCGCTGAAGACATCGAGCAGGCGGATGTGGTGATTTTGGCGACGGATATCAAGATAGGAGGCGAAGAAAGGTTCAAAGGAAAACCGGTCGTTCGGGTCAAGACACAAACCGTTATCAAATCGCCAGTTCAGTTTATCGAGAAGGTGGAGCATTCGCTGGCCTCCAACCAAAACCCCGCATAAGGAGGAACGACGATGACTAATAAAGGCAGCCATGTCGGCCAAATCATCAAGAAACACCTGCTTACCGGTATATCCTATATGATTCCGCTGATCGTTGCCGCCGGCATCTGTATTGCGCTCGGACAACTGCTTGGAGGAACCGACGTAGCGGAGAAGACAGGTACCGTTCCTTATTACCTCAACCAGCTTGGAGGTTTGGGCATGGGGCTGGTCGTCCCGTTGATCTGCGCGGCCATCGCCTACTCCATCTCCGATCGTCCGGGCATCGCCCCCGGGCTGATCGTAGGTTACGTATGCTCGCAGATCCAAGCCGGTTTTATCGGTGGAATGGTTGGCGGTTTCCTGGTCGGCTATGTGGTGCTCGCCATTCGGAAATACGTCCGTTTGCCCGCATCCATGCAAGGGCTTATGCCGGTTATGGTGATACCGGTGCTGGCAACCATCCTATCGGGGCTGGCCATGTATTTGCTGATCGGGCAGCCCATCGTATGGGCGCAGAACGGTCTGACCCATATGCTTGAATCCATGCAGGGCGGGTCCAAATTCCTGCTCGGCGCGGTCCTGGGGGCGATGGCGACATTCGATTTCGGCGGACCGGTCAACAAAACGATGTCCCTGTTCGCGGACGGCTTGCTCGTGCAAGGTGTCTACGGTCCGGAAGCGGTTAAATTCGTCGGTTCGATTATTCCGCCGCTCGGCATCACGTTATCTTTCTTTCTCACCCGCAAGAAGTATACCCGTTCGGAAAAAGAAGCGCTGAAAGCCGCTTTTCCCATGGGAATTTGCATGATCACGGAAGGCGTTATTCCGATCGCAGCGCGGGATTTGTTCCGGGTGGTTCTCTCCTGCGTGATCGGTTCCGCCATTGCGGGCGGATTGATTATGACCTGGGGCGTGGAAGCTCCGGTTCCGCATGGGGGATTGTTCGTTGTGCCGCTGTTCACTCATCCCTGGCTGTTTACCGCCGCGCTTTTGATCGGAACGGTCCTTTGCGGAGTCGCCCTCTCTATGATCAAAAAAACGGTAACCGAGGCTGATGAAGAATTCGACGATACGCTTGGCGTAAGTGTGGATGATGACGACATCACGTTTACGCTGGAGAAAGCGCAGTAAAAACCCAAAAAGATATTAAAAATGCGTGATCAAAAGAAGTTGGCTTTTTGAACAACCTCTAAAAAGGAGCGAATGAGATATGTTGTTGACGATGAAAGAATTGTTGGCCGTAGCAAAAGAGAAACGGTTTGCCGTAGGTGCTTTTAATGTGGCGGACAGCAGCTTTTTGCGCGCGGTTATTGAAGAAGCGGAACATTCCCAGGCACCGGCGATCATTTCCATCCATCCCAGCGAGCTGGAGTTTTTGACGGATGAATTTTTCAGCTATGCGCGGGACCGCGCGGTCAAAAGTCCGATTCCGTTTGTCATCCATCTGGATCATGGCGGCTCGGTGGCCGAGGTGATGCGGGCCATCAAGTGCGGATTCACCTCCGTGATGATCGACGGTTCCCTGCTCCCCTATGAAGAGAACGTCAAATTGACCAAGCAGGTCGTGGAGCTTGCCCATACGGTCGGCGTCTCGGTGGAGGCGGAGCTGGGGACGATCGGGAGCACGGGCAATTCCGTCGAAGGCGGGGTAACGGAGGTAACGTATACCGATCCGGAGCAAGCGCGGGATTTTATCGCCCGGACGGGCGCGGATACATTGGCGGTAGCGATCGGGACCGCGCACGGCATCTATCCGAAGCACATCAAACCGAAGCTGCAGCTCGATATCCTGAAAGCCATCGCCGAGCGGATCGATATCCCGCTTGTGCTGCATGGAGGTTCCTCGAACCCGGATGAAGAAGTGGCGCAATCCGTGAAGCTAGGCATCTGCAAGGTCAACATTTCGAGCGACATGAAACACGCGTATTTCGCCAAGGCGCGGGAAATTTTGAGCCGTGAAGAATGGTGGGACCCCAACGTCATCTATCCGGACTGCATCAGCGCGGCCAAGGAAGTGATCCGCAACAAAATGCGCTTGTTCGATTCCATCGGCAAAAGCGAGCTTTACAGCAAGCAACCCGTTCTCTTGTGACCAAAGAAAAACGCTTCTAAACCATCCGGTTGCCCATATACTGCAATGGGGGCTGACCGAAGGCGATCGCAATTATCGCCTCGGCCAGCCTCTTTACCGCTTTTGAAATCGCAGGCCGATCTCGGGTATGCTGGTTTGATATTTTGATGTTGCTGGCCAGCCACCCGAAGAAAGTGTTCAGTTCGGAGCATATTTTCAGGCAGGTGTGGGGCGAAGTTTATTTATGAAGGCGGAAACAAAGCAGGTTTTATGAAAGCAGATGCCCCACCCGGCTGAATTCAAGATTCGACATCGAGTTAAGAAAAATTTAAGATTTACCCCACTTTTGATTTTAAAAGTCTGCCCTATGCTTAAAGGCATGAATGCAGGAGGACTGGAAGATGAAGAAGTGGGGTTTTTTGCGTGCGCCGAACGGCCTGACCCGGCTGGGCCTCGCCCGCCCGTTGCGCGGGGACGGGGCGGCGGCGTGGTTGTTTCTGGCGCCGAGCGCGGCCGGGTTTGCGGTGTTTTATCTGATTCCGTTCGGGATGAGTCTGATGTATTCCTTCATGAGCGGCAATTCCGGCGGAAGTTTCGTCGGCCTGGCGAATTACCGTGAGCTCCTGTCCAGCGATTCGTTCCGGAAAGCGGCGGCCAACACGTTTTATTTCAGCGCGCTTGGCGTCCCGCTGATGCTGGTGCTGTCGCTGGGACTGGCGTTGCTGTTGAACCGGCAAATCTATCTGCGGAAGTGGCTGCGCACCTCCTACGTGCTGCCGTTGGTGGTGCCGGTCGCCTCGGTCATCATCATCTGGCAGGTGGTGTTCGACTGGAACGGCGTTTTGAACTATGCGCTCAGCCATTTCGGGATCCAGCGCGTGGACTGGATGAAAACCCCCGCCGCCCGGTATGTAGTCATCGTCGTGTATTTGTGGAAGAACGTTGGCTACAATGTCATTTTGTTCCTGGCGGGCCTGCAGCAAATTCCGCAGGATTACTACGAAACCGCCCGGGTCGAAGGCGCCGGACCCTTTCGCCAGTTTTTGGGGATCACGCTCGTCTACTTAACGACGACGACGTTTTTCGTGGTCATTATATCGATCATCAATTCGTTTAAGGTGTTCCGGGAGACGTATTTGCTGGCGGGCGATTATCCGCATGACAGCATCTACATGCTGCAGCACTACATGAACAACATGTTTGCTTCGCTGAACATCCAGAAGCTGACGGCCGCGGCGGTGCTGATGGTCGCCGCCATCCTGGCGATCGTCCTGGTCTTGTTCGGGCTGGAGCGCCGCTACCGGAAGTTTATGGAATAGAGAACTTGTACGAATAGGAGGTGGACGGCGTGCAAGTGATCAAAGCGGTGCAAAAAGCTCTGCTGACGGCGTTCCTGGGGGTGATCGGCTTGCTGCTGCTGTTCCCGGTCGTCATTACGTTCACCAATTCGCTGATGACGGAACAGGAGCTGAAGATCAATTACGGGGTGATCGGAAAGCTCACGGAGGTGACTTCGACCGGTGCCGGAACCTTCGTCAATCTGAAAGGGGTGCCGGACCAGGTCACCTTGGAGCAGTACGGCCGGCTGTTGGTGTATACCCCGAAATATTTGGTGATGTTTTGGAATTCCGCGGGACTGGTGCTGCCGATCATCGCCGGACAAACGGCGGTGGCGGCGATGGCCGCCTATGCGCTCTCCAAACTGCGGTTTCGCGGACGTGACGCGCTCTTCTTGGTCTATTTACTGTCGATGCTGATGCCCTTTCAGGTGACGCTGGTCCCCAACTATATCATGGCCGATAAACTGGGGCTGCTGCACAGCCCGGGAGCGGTGATCCTGCCGGGCGTGTTCGCCGCGTTCGGGGTATTCATGCTGCGCCAGTTCATGCTGCATATCCCTTACGCTTACATCGAAGCCGCCAAAATGGACGGCGCCGGCCATCTGCGGATATTCCTGACGCTCATCCTGCCGATGGTCAAACCGGGACTGGCAGCGCTGGTGGTCTTGCTGTTCGTCGATTATTGGAATATGGTCGAGCAGCCGCTGATCTTTTTGGACCCGCTCAAGCAGCCTTTATCGGTCTTTCTATCGAGATTAAGCGGAGAATGGGGGATGGCTTTTGCCGCATCCATGCTGTACATGTCTCCGATGGTGCTGTTGTTCCTCTACGCGGAGACGTATTTCATCGAAGGTGTGCAGTTGTCCGGGATCAAGGGATAAGGGGGGGATGCAAAACGATGGAGTTAACGAAAGAGCAGGCTGATCGTAAACGGAAAAAACTGATTTTTACCGTCTTTATGTTGCTGATGGGGGGACTGCTGTTTTTCACGTTTTTCAGCAACACGCTCCAATCGGTGACCTTACCGAAGGTCCGGACGGTGCAGGCGGTGGCCGGGGGGCTTACATACAAGCTGGAGGGCAGCGGGATCTTGCAGCCGGCAAAGCAGGCGGAGCTGGCGAATCCGGCGGGCTGGAAGGTCCGGGAAGTGCTCGTGAAGAAAGGCGAAGCGGTTAAGAAAGGACAGAAGCTTGTGCTTTACGACAGCGCCGCCGCCGAGCGTGAGCTTGAGGATGAGCTCGCAGAGCTAAAGAAGCAACGAATCGCGCTGCAAAACGTTCAGGATCAATTTATTCAGGCGACGGTTAGCGGAGACGAATCCGACCTTCGTACGACTGGACGCGAGTTGGAAACGCGAAAGCTCGATCTCTCGGTGCAGGAGCGGAAAATCGCGGGGCTGCGGGAGCAGTTAAACCGTGTGCGGGAACTCTTGGCCCCGTTTGACGGGGTGATTAAGGAAGTGAATGCGGTGGAGGGCTTGGCCTCGGCGGGACTGCCGGATGTGGTGGTATCGAGCGGCAGCGCGGGATACCTGCTGGAGATTGCCGTCGACGGGCCGCTGATCGGCCGTCTCGGGACCAGGGCCGGGCAGAACATCGAGGTTGAGGTTGCCCAGGCCGCCGATCAGCCGGCGTACAGGCTGGAGGGCACGATCGAAGTAATGGCCGATGCGGGGTCGCGGAGCTACGGTTCGCCGGAGAACGGTGCCGGAACGTTGGAGGCGGTGCCGCAAAAGCTGCTGCGCATCCATGTGGCCGATCCCGGCCTGAAAGGGGGTGAGCAGGCTTCGGTCAAGCTGGAGCAGGCTTCCTCCGACAAAGGCTGGGTGCTTCCGAGCGAAGCGGTTCATCGCGACGGAGAAAAGCGGTTTATTTTCAAGGTGGAGGAACAGCTGGGCGCTTTGGGCAATGTGTTTGTGGCCCGCAAGGTGCCGATCGAAACGAGCGCCGTGAGCGAAGGGGAAACGATGATTCCGGCGGATCTCCTGTATGAAGGAGACCTGATTATCCTGGAAAGCAGCGAGCCGTTGCAGGACGGCAACCAGATTCGGTTGCAATAAATTTGTTGAAAACCTGAGTTTTTGAACACGGACTTTAAATAAAGATGTGAGGAGAACAAGGAGGTATATTCATGAAAAAACGGTTGGCAATGACACTAATTGGAGCTTTAATACTTTCGGTGGCGATGACCGCTTGCGGAGCCGGCGGTGGAGGGCCGGAGACGAGCGGGAAGAAAGAGCAGCCTGCTGAGGAAGGGGGCAAAACCCGGCTGACCTTATCGGTTCAGGAAATGACTCCCTTTTATGAAGCGTTGGAGCGTAAGTTTGAAGCGAAATACCCGGACATCGATTTGAACGTCCAGGCTTACAAGCAAGCCGGAGAAGAGAGTAAGCCCGGCGATTTGGAGGAGTACCAGAAGTCGATCAATACGGAGTTGCTCTCGGGGCAAGGAGCTGACGTGTTCGAGCTCGATAACTTGCCGGTGGGCGATTATGTCGGAAAGGGCCTGCTTTTGAACATGGATTCACTATTGAGCCAGGATAAGACCGTGAAAACGGACGATGTGCAAATGAATGTGCTGGAGGCGATGAAGGAAAGCGGCGGCCTGTACGCTGTTCCGGCCGGCTTTAGCCTGAGGGCGTTTATCGGCGACGGCGAGGTGTTGAAAGACGCCGGCATCCAGGAGGAAACCTGGACCTGGCAGGATTTTGCCAATGTAGCGAAGACGTTGACGCAGGGCAAGGAAGGGATTTATGCAATGGCGGATTACCCGCCGGAGATGCTGACGCAGGAAATGGTGGTCGACAGCTACGGGACGTACGTGGATTCGGCGGCGAAAAAAGCGAAGTTCGATTCGCCAGAATTCGTGGCGCTGCTGCAGCAAGTGAAAAAGATGTACGATGACGGCATCATGACCGGGGACCCGGCAGAACTTGGCAAGCAGCTGTTCTATTCCGCCATCTTGTTCGAACCGGCCGATGTAATCAACGTTACGCATACGTTCTTCGACCACCCGCAGCTGTTGCAAAAGCCCCACAGCGCGGAGCAATCCGGCGCGATGCGGATCATTCCCCTTACCCAGCTTGGCATCCGTGCGAAGACGCCCGTCCAGGAAGAAGCCTGGAAGCTGGTGAGCTTCCTCCTGTCCGAAGAGGCGCAATCTATACGAGAGCGCAGCGGATTTTCGCTGCTCAAATCGGTGAACGGGCAAAAGCTGGACGAGATCAAGCAGCAAATCGGGGAAGGCACCTACAAACTGCCTGACGGAAAAGCCGTGAAGGCGGAGGATGAGGAATTCACCCGGTTCCAGCAGCTATTGGATAAGGTGGACCAATATTCGCAGCTCGACGGGAAGGTGATCGCCATCGTGGGCGAGGAATCGCTGGCGTTCTTTAGCGGGCAAAAATCCGCGGAGGAAGCGGCAAAATTGATTCAAAACCGCGCGACGACCTTTTTGAACGAATAAGCCGGCGCCTCCACGAACATTTGAGATCGCAGAAGACTCAAAACCGAAAAGGGCGTTTGACAAAACAATAGAAAAGCCCGCAAACCACCAGGCTGCCGGAGAACCCACAATGAGAGCACTAGCGTTGCATTAAATCTGACAAGATACATTTTCTAGCCACACCAATATTCTAACGGTTGCTTTAATGCAACGCTAGTGCTATGGGAGTGCAAAATGGCGTTCGATATCCGCCAATCTATTGGATTTCTCCAATGGGAGGAAAGAAGGTCGTAAAAACGGGGGTCGACCGGAGGCGATTGTATCATCGCCTCGGCCAGCCCCAGATCCCTGATGCAATAAATTCGCTGATCTAAAAATCAAAGTTGTCCGGATCCGGTCCGACGCGAAGATTTTTGTTCAAAGCGCCGATCCGCTCCATATCCTCCGGGCTCAGCTCGAAGTCGAAGACGGCCGCGTTTTCGGCGATCCGGTGTTCCGTGGTCGATTTCGGAATCGTGACCACACCGTTTTGCAAATCCCAGCGGATGATCACCTGAGCTACCGATTTGCCGTATTTCCCGGCGATTTCCCGCAGCGCCGGGTGATCCAGCAACTGGCCCTGCATCAGCGGCGACCAGGCCTCCATTTGAATGCCGTGCTCCCGGCAGAAAGCCTGCACTTCCGTTTGCGTCAGTCGCGGATGGTATTCGACTTGGTTGACCATCGGCTTGATCTCCGCGTCCTGCATCAAGTCCTCCAGGTGATGAACCTGGAAGTTGCTGACGCCGATCGCCTTCACTTTTCCCGCTTTGTACAGCGTCTCCAGCGCTCTCCAGGCTTCGTTGAATTTACCGGCCACCGGCCAGTGAATCAAGTATAAGTCGAGATATTCCAGCCCCAGCTTTTTCAGGCTTGTCTCATAAGCGGCTAGGGTTGTTTCATAACCGAGATCGGCGTTCCATACTTTCGAGGTGACGAACAATTCCTCCCGGGGGATTCCGGCTTCCTTCAAACCTTCGCGGATGCCTTGGCCGACCCCTGCTTCATTTTCGTAGATGGCGGCGGTATCGATGCTGCGATACCCGCGGGCGATGGCGAATTTGACCGCATTTACCAATTCAGGGCCTTCCGCCACTTTAAATACGCCGAGCCCGAGCCAGGGCATGTTTATTCCGTTACGCAGCGTTGTTTTATCTTGCAGACTTGAAATCATTATGATTGAACCTCCCAATGTAATTGTTGTTGTTGTGCGTGCGATTCGCGTTGATCCTTTCTTTCCAGGGCGAGGCTCCAGCCCGTCAGGACAACGGCGGCCGCCACCATAAGCGCTCCGATCCAGGAGGTATGAATCAAGCCGATAGAGTCGGTGATGACACCTCCCAGGTAAGATCCAATTGCGATGCCCGCGTTAAAGGCGGCGATGTTGATCGCGGAAGCGACATCCACCGCCGATGGGACGAACCGTTCGGCCAGCATGACCACATAAACCTGCAGCCCGGGCACGTTCATAAAGGCGAGCAGGCCCATGAGCACGATCGTAATCAGACCGGCCGCCTTATATGGCGCCGTAAACATCAGGGCCAGCAGCACGACCGCCTGGATGATGAACATATAAAACAAGGCTTTGATCGGTTGGCGATTAGAAAGTTTCCCGCCGATCATGTTGCCGATCGCTATCGCAATGCCGTATACGAGCAAAATGACGGCGACGGTTCCTTCCCGGAAACCGGTAATCTCCTGGAGAATCGGCGACAAGTAGGTAAAGACGACAAAAGTGCCTCCATAGCCTAGCGCGGTAATCAAAAACAACAGCAGCAGCCGGCCGTTGGTTACCAGCTTAAACTGGTCGCGGAACTTGGCGGGCGCTCCTTTCCGCAGATCGGACGGCACCAGAATACTGTTCGCGATAAAAGCCAGAAGGCCAACGGCTACGATCATGAAGAAGGCCGCGCGCCAACCAAACTGCTGGCCGATAAAGGTGCCGAGCGGCACCCCGGTGACCGTGGCGACGGTCAGGCCGGTAAACATGATCGAGATGGCGCTGGCCCTGCGGTCCTCCGGCACCAGGTCGGCGGCGATCGTGGAGCCGATCGACATGAATACGCCGTGCGAGAACGCGGAGATCACGCGGGCCGCAAGCAGCATGCCGATGCCGGTAGCCGTGGCGGCCAGCGTATTGCCGATCATGAACACGATCATGATCCACAGCAGCAGCGATTTGCGCGACATTCTCGATGTCACGGAAGTTAGGACGGGCGCTCCGATGGTGACGCCCAAAGCATATAAAGAAACGGTCAAGCCGGCGGTCGTCACGGATATGTGCATATCGTCCGCGATGAGCGGCAGCAAACCGACGCTGATGAACTCGGTCGTCCCGATCGCAAAAGCGCTCACCGCCAAAGCCAACAGCGCCAGCGTGCTCCGTTTTTTACTCAAAGTCATTTCTTTCCCTCCCCAAAGATGATTTTGCCATAAAGGATAAGCCTGCCCAAAAGGTATCCGGCGGACCCGGGCGGCAAATGTTATTATGGAATATAGCGTTGTCTATGAGAAGTACGCACTTTGAAGTAATATAGGTACCATGCGGTAATATAGGTACTTTAAAGTGCCTATGACAATAAGGAGAGATGGAAATGAAACAGAAAAAATACAACATCGCCGTGGAGGCCACGCTGGAGATCATCGGGGGAAAATGGAAATGCGTCATTTTATGCCACCTAACCCACGGGCGAAAGCGCACCAGTGAATTGAAGCGCCTGATGCCCGATATCACGCAAAAAATGCTCACCCAGCAATTGCGCGAACTGGAGGCGGATGGTATCATCCGGCGGATCGTATATCACGAAATTCCGCCTCGTGTGGAATATGAACTGAGCGAATACGGACAAAGCTTGCGGGGCATTTTGGACGCGCTTTGCGCCTGGGGCGAGCAGCATATTCACAAAGTTTACGGGAGTTACGAGGTGTTGGAAGAGAACGTGCTGAACGAACATTTGAGATCGTAGAAGAGCTCAAAACTTAATCGCGCTTGACAAAACAATCAGAAAAAACCGTAAACCACCCCAGGTTGCCGGAGAAACCCCGACAGCTAAAAACATAAGGGCAAAAAAGGGCGTTATTCCGGCGCATCGGTCTATTTGAGAGAAATAAAGGAAATTTATGCCGCTATTTTGAAGACTAAGCCGACGTTTTGTCATCCCAGTAGCTGGCTCGGCTCGGCTGTAAAGCGCCGATTTCTAGGTTGAGCCCGTAGAATAGGAAAGTAAATGCCTGTTCCCCATCTGAAAATTTGGGAGGAGGGACAAGCGGCAGCATGGCAACCAGCATTGTCCCCCATTTGTGTTTGTCCGCTCCGCGTTAGAGGAATTCACCTGGGATATCGATAAAGACAGGCTCTGACAGCTTCACGGGATTTCGGGCAAAATCCCAACCGCCGATTGCGACGATGCGGAATCTGCCTGGGCTGTGGAGCTTCAGATAAGCGGCCGTGCTTGGATTTAGTTCGATTTTGAATTCATGGCGGCTGAGCATCGTCACGGTGTAATCTCCGGAGGAATTCAAGTGTTTCGTATCCTCATTCGTGAAATCGCCGCTGGCCGAATAATCGAGCGTGATGCCGCCAAGGTCCGGCGTAACCGACAAATCCTCGCTAAAGGTTAAGGTAATCGTTCCGTCTTCGTTGTAAGTGCTGCCGGTTACGGTTGGCGGCGTTTCGTCAAACGTAATCTTAAGTTCCTGGCTGCCGAGTACGAAGCCGTTTTCCCAGACATTAAAGAACAGGGATGCTTCCGTGTTTTCCGTCGCTTCTTCGGCG
Source organism: Paenibacillus oralis (assembly GCF_003863965.1). GTDB lineage: Bacteria > Bacillota > Bacilli > Paenibacillales > Paenibacillaceae > Fontibacillus > Fontibacillus oralis. The sequence goes on along the minus strand of NZ_RRCN01000001.1, from coordinate 1,370,626 downwards.
GGAATAATGATGATCCCGTCGCTGCTTTGAATAATAGAAACGAGATCGGAGTATGTGCTCAACGTGACCGTAGCTATCACGGCATTTGTGGACGGAGCAATCACGTTGAAGGCGCCTTTTTCCAGATCGTATTCGAAGCTTCCTACCGTTTCACCGCGCTTGACTTGCAAGAGTTCCTTGATATTCCGTTCGTTGTAGGAGTATTCCGCTCCTTCGGATTCGGATGAATCCCCGGATGAGATCGTAACGGCAGCCTGTTCCGGCAGAAGACCGCTGTTCAGGAAAAACGCGGCTCCCTCCGCAGGTGCAATATGTAGCGTCAGCTCTTGGGCGGCGATCAATGACACCGGCGCCGAAGGCGCCGACACATTGCCGGCGGCGTCGACCGCATAAACCTTATAATCCCCTTCCGCGAGACCGGGGGTAGAGATTTCCGCCGTGCTGCCGGCCGTGGCAACGTCTGCTCGGCTGGCGGCGCCTGCGGTGACCAGCGCGTCCAAATCCGCTTTAGTCAGCGGCTTGCCGACAGCCGGGACAAGGTAAACGTAACCGGCTTCGCTGGATTTGACGGCAACGGCTTGTCCGATCTTCACCGGAGAAGCGGATACAACAGTGACCGTGGGTGCGGTCGTATCCGGCCGGTTTGAACCGCTGCCGCCGCTACTGCTGTTTCCGTGTCCGGCAATCAAAGTTCCGCCGCCGCTGTCCGTCCCGATTGGAGCAGGAGTTGTTTCAGGCTGCTTGGATGCGTCCGAATCACCTTCGGAAGGCTTCATGTCCGGAGAAGAATCCCCGCCTTTAAGAGTGTCCAGCGTTTCGATGAATTTGCTGGTGAGCGAAGCCACCTCTTGCCTTTGCGCGCCACCGTCGGGTTTAAACGTGCCATTGGGATAGCCGGAGATGAGGCCCAGTTCAACGGCTGCCGCGACCGCATCCTTGGCGTAACCGGAAATAGAAGCCACGTCGCTGAATTTCAGGTCCGCCGCTTTACCGGCCGCATCAACCCCAAGCGCCCGCACCAGAATAACCGCCAGATCCTGCCGTGATAAATCGTTGCCATTGCCGAAAACACCGTTTCCGTAGCCGTGAATCAAACCGGCTTTGACCGCGGCTTCCACAGCGTTATAGGCATAATTGGTCTGGGGCACATCCTGGAAGGTAGCCGCCGCCGGGGAAACCGACAAATCCAGTCCCAGCGCTCTGGCGAGGATAATGGCAAAATCCTGGCGTTCGATGTGTCCGGCCGGATCGAATTTCCCGTTGCCCTTGCCGTTCAGAATCCCGGACTCCGCAAGCTCCAGAATCGCGTCTTTGGCATAGAAATTGCCGATGTCCGTGAAAGCGGTTGTGGCATGAGCCGGCAGCGCGCAGGCACCAAGCAGGGCCACCGTGGTCATTACCTTGACATAAAGCTTTTTGTTCAAAAAAGTCCCCCCATTAACTTGTAATCTTCCATGTCCCCTCTGGTTGTCTGAAAGTCTAGTTACAGTAAATATATAATAGTTTAAAAATTATGTAATCAAAATTTTACGCATGTAAAAACGCCCTCCCCTTCCCATGGATTGTTGGGACAGAGCTTGGCCATGTGTTGGCCATCCATCTCACCCGCTTCACCTGCATACCGGACACTTTGCCGTCTAACGGACCGAGAAAAAGTTATTCGAGCATAAATCGGGAGTTTTGGGGAAGTAATGGACATCATGGCGTTGGCATTGCATCAAATCGACGAAGCTATTCTAACCAGGAAGTTATTCTAACGGTTGCCACAACCGCTATTGGTTCCAAAAATGTTGATTTCAATTTCTAACGGTTGCTGTGGCGCTTATTTCGCTGAAACCCGGCTCATTTTGCTTAGATTCAGGCAAATAGCGGCGCTCACAACCGTTAGAAATTAGAAAAGGTCTTTTTTCGGGAAATAGCCGCTGCTACAACCGTTAGATTTCCGGCAGACGTATTATCGGCTCAAAAACCTGAGCTTTGGCGGGAAATCTCGAATGCTCAGGGCTACAAGTTGTTTAGAAAATTTCAAACTTCGCTTTTTGGGCTAATAGCGGTCGCTGAGGTCCGTTCCCGTATGCCGCAGGTGCATTGTCAGCCGGATTATCCGTTGGCGGTATGCCGCAGATGCGTGCAGCCGGATCGTCCGTCGTCCCTCCCGCCAATGCGGCCGCAGCCGGCAGGGGCACCTTGCTGGGACTACGTACGACGGCTGCCTTTGCACCAATCGCTCCCGCTTACCGGAAATCCGGCGGAATGCGCCGGGCCACTCCGGTCGATATCGCCGCCACCACGATTGCCTTGCGAACCAGGGGGACAACCTGGTCGTTGAAAATGCTTGGAATGATATACTGCTCATTCCGCTCCTCATCCGTGACGGACGAGGCGATCGCCTCCGCAGCGGCCAGCTTCATCGCCTCGTTGATCCGTCTGGCGCGGCAGTCGAGCGCGCCGCGGAACAAGCCGGGGAAGACGAGCACGTTGTTGATCTGGTTCGGGTAATCGCTCCGCCCCGTGGCGACCACGGCCGCATGCTTCAGCGCTTCCTCCGGCCTGATCTCCGGCTCCGGGTTGGCCAGCGCGAACACGATCGGCCGTTCGTTCATCGCCTGGATGTCGGCGCCGGTGAGCAGGCCGCCGGACGAGACGCCGATGAAAACGTCGGCCCCGGGCAGGACGTCCTTCAGCGAGCCGGCGCGTGCCTCCACCTGCGGCTGCTCCGCCAGCCACTGCCACATCGGGTGCTCGTATTTGCCGCCGAACACGATGGCCCCGGCTTTATCGACCGGAACAAGCCGGGTGACGCCCGCGGCGAGCAGCATTTTGCAGATGGACACGCCGGCCGCGCCGACGCCGCTCACCACGACCCGCACCTCGGACATTCGCTTGCCGACCACCTTCAGCGCGTTGATCAGGCCGGCGATGACGACGACCGCGGTGCCGTGCTGATCGTCGTGAAACACCGGGATATCCAGCTCCTCCGCCAGCCGCCGCTCGATTTCAAAGCAGCGCGGGGAGCTGATATCCTCGAGGTTGATGCCGCCGAAGATCGGAGCGACCGCTTTGATGGTGCGGATGATTTCCTCCGTGTCGCTCGTATCGAGGCATAATGGAAAAGCGTCCACCCCGGCCAACTGCTTGAACAGCATCGCTTTGCCTTCCATGACCGGCGCGGCGGCGTACGGACCGATGCCGCCAAGGCCAAGTACGGCGGTGCCGTCCGTAATCACGGCGACGGTGTTGCGTTTGATCGTCAGCGAAAACGCCTTAGCCGGGCTTTCGTGGATCGCCTTGCACACTTTGGCGACGCCGGGAGTGTACACCTGCGACAAATCGTCGCGGTTGCGGATCGGCATCGTCGGCTTAATGGAGATTTTGCCGCCGAGGTGCATCAGGAACGTGCGGTCGGACACGTTGATCAGCCGGACGCCGGGCAGCTTGCGCAGCGCGCCTACGATGGCGGCCTCATCACGGTCGCCCGTGTCCACGGTGATGTCGCGGATCGACGATCCTTTGGCCGAAGAGATGACGTCGATCGACGTAATGTCTCCGCCGGCCTGGCTGATCGCGGCGGCGACATCGCCGAAGCTGGCGTGCTCGTGGTCCAGCTCCAGCCGGATTATAATCAGCGTAGTTGCCATAGTTAGATCCACCCCCGCCATTTTACGGCCTCGGTCATTCTTTTCAGGCCAACGATATAAGCGGCCAGCCGCATATTGATGCCCCGCAGCCTGGAGGCCCGGTACACCGTCTCGAACGCGGCGGTCAGGATGTCGGCCAGCTTTTTGTTGATTTCTTCGAGCGTCCAATAATAACCTTGATTGTTTTGCACCCATTCAAAATAGGACACGACCACGCCGCCGGCGCTGGCCAGCACGTCCGGCACGATCAGGACGCCGCGCTTCGTCAGGATTTCCGTCGCCGCATACGTCGTCGGGCCGTTGGCCGCCTCCACCAGCAGCTTCGCCTTAATGTCGGGTGCGTTCTCCTCCGTGATTTGATTTTCGATCGCCGCCGGGATTAGGATATCGCAATCCTGCACCAGCAGCTCCCGGTTTGTAATTCGACCCGGAAACAGGTGGGACACGGTTCCGAACGAGTCGCGCCGGTCCAGCAGTTCGAGGATATCGAGCCCGTCCGGGTTGTACAAAGCTCCGCGCGCGTCGGCGATTCCGACGATCACCGCCCCGGCGTCGTGCAGGAACTTGGCCAGGTAACCGCCGGCGTTGCCGAAGCCTTGGATAATGACGCGCGAGCCTGCGACGGTCATGCCGGCTTTTTTGACCGCTTCTTGCAGCACGATCGTCACGCCGAGCGCCGTCGACGACTCCCGGCCCAGCGAGCCGCCCAGCACGACCGGTTTGCCGGTGATGAAGCTGGGCGAGTCGAACTCGCGGATGCGGCTGTATTCGTCGAGCATCCAGGCCATGACCTGCGAGTTGGTGTAAACATCGGGCGCCGGAATATCCTTGGTCGGACCGACGATCTGACTGATCGCCCGGACGTACCCCCGGCTGAGCCCCTCCAGCTCGCGCAGGGACATGGTGCGGGGGTCGCAGATGACCCCGCCTTTTCCGCCGCCGTAAGGCAAGTTCACGATGCCGCATTTGATGCTCATCCACAGCGACAGGGCCTTAACCTCCTCCTCCGTGACGTCGGGATGAAACCGCACGCCCCCTTTGGTCGGACCGACCGCATCGTTATGCTGGGCGCGGTATCCGGTGAACACTTTGACCGAGCCGTCGTCCATTTTTACGGGAACCCGCACCGTCAGCGTGCGCAGCGGTTCCTTCAGCAGTTCGTACATCGCCGCGGGCTCGTTCATCGTCTGCAGGGCAGTCCGGATCAACTGCTGCGTGCCGGTAAGCACGTTCCCGCTTTCCGCGTTAATGAGCTTCCCTTTCATGACGTCTATCCCCTTTTCATGTCCATATTTGAAGAGGTTGTTCAAAAAGTCCGCTTTTGATCACGAAGAGAATTCAAGAAGTAACTCGGCATCGAATCTTGAATTCAGCCGGACCTAAGCCTATGCTTCCGAAGCATGTTTCCTTCGGAAACATTTCAGGTGCTCACGTACCCTCACAGGCCTATGCTTCCGAAGCCGTTTTCTCCGAAAACGTTCAGCTCCGCTCCTCGGCCCCTGGCTTCATCCAACCTAAAGCGTTTTGAAAAAACGCACATCGGAAGCATAATCTTCGGTGCTGAAAACCGACCTTTTTGAACACGCACTTGAACTATATTCACATCGGCATTAGTATCGGCAACCGTATCGGTATTCATATCGGGATTCTTCGCAGCGGCGTTATTTTTTTCGCGAGGTCAGCTTGGCCTGCGTGAACAGCAGCAAATAATCGTACCCTCCCGCTTTCGAATCGGTGCCCGACATGTTGAAGCCGCCGAACGGCTGGCCTCCCACCAGGGCCCCGGTGCACTTGCGGTTCACGTAAAGATTGCCGCAGTGCATCGTTTCCAGCGCTTCGTAGATCCGATCTTCATCCCGTGAGAAAAAAGCTCCCGTCAAACCGAACTCGGTGTCATTGAACAGCCGGACCGCTTCCCGCCAATCCTGCGCTTTGCCGATCGCCAGCACCGGCCCGAAAATCTCCTCCTGCATGATCCGGGCCTTACCGTCCACGCCGGCAAAAACCGCCGGCTCGATATAAAACCCTTGCGCGCCTGCCACCTCGGCTTGGCGGCCCCCGGTCAGCAGCTCGCCCTCCTGCTTGCCGACCTCGATGTAGTCTAGCACCTTCCGGTAGGAGCTTTCATCGATCACCGGGCCGACGGGAAAATTGTGCTCAGGCAGCCCGATCGTCAGCCGCCGGGTCAACTCCACCACTTTTTCCACGACCTCGTCATACACCGCCTCCACAATAAAAGCCCGGGACCCGGCGGAGCATTTTTGCCCCTGGTAGCCGAACGCCGAGGTGACGATCGCCTGGGCAGCCGCGTCCAGGTCGGCGGTTTCGTCCACCACGATCCCGTCTTTGCCGCCCATTTCCGCCACGACCCGCTTGATCCAGATTTGCCCGGGGGCGGTGTCGGCCGCCAGCTTGTTGATGTGCAGGCCCACCTCCTTCGAGCCGGTGAAGCTGATAAACCGGGTTTGGGGATGCGCCGTCAAATAGTCGCCCACCTCCGCGCCGCTGCCCGGAATAAAATTAAGCACCCCGGCCGGCAGGCCAGCCTCCTCCATTAAAGCGGCGAACTTGGCGGCGATCACCGGCGTGTTGGAAGCGGGCTTCAGCAGGACGGTGTTGCCGGCGACGATGGCCGCCGAAGTCATGCCGGCGCAGATCGCCAGCGGAAAGTTCCAGGGCGGGATAATAACGCCGACGCCAAGCGGAATATACGTCAGCCGGTTCTCTTCGCCGGCCACCGGGGTGAGCGGCATCGTCTCGTTGATTTTGCTCAGCCGGATCATTTCCCGCGCGTAAAAATTCAGAAAATCGATCGCTTCCGCCGTGTCGGCATCGGCTTCGGCGTAGTTTTTGCCTGCCTCGAGAACCATCAGAGCGGAGAACTCGTGCTTGCGCTCCTGCATGATGGCGGCGGCCTTCAGCAGAATTTCCGCGCGCGTTTGCGCCGGTGTCTTTTTCCACGATTCAAACGTCTTCAGCGCCGACTGCATCGCTTTTTCGGCAAGCGCCCGGTCGGCTTTGCTTACCCATCCGATTGTTTCGCTTGTCTGCCCCGGGTTGAAGGAACGAATCTTATCTTCCGTAAAAATAAGCTCACCGCCGATGCGGAGCGGATATTCGCGCCCCAGTTCGGACTTGACCTTGGCGATCGCCTCCTCTATGGCCCGTTTGCCGGGCTCCTGGCTGAAATCGGTGAAAGGCTCGTTGCGGAAAACATCCAGTTTTGCCGTTTTGCTCATAAGGGAAGTCTCCTTTTCAAGGGGATTATTTAAAAAGGTTCTTCAAAACAAACCAGACATTGGCCGGGCGCTCAGCGAGACGCCGCATGAAGTAGCCGAACCAATCTTGGCCGAAAGGGACGTAGATGCGCACTTTGTAGCCTTCGCGGGTGAGCTGCAGCTGAAGTTCCTCCCGAATGCCGTACAGCATCTGGAACTCGAATTGGTTAAGCGGAATATTCAATTGTTTTACGAGCTGTAAGGTGAAGTCGATGATTTGCGGGTCATGTGTTGCTATAGCGGTATAGTTGCCGTTCTTGAGGTGAGTGGAAATGAGGCGTTTGAAATTTTCGTCGACGTCCGGCTTGTTCGGATAAGCCACTGCGGGCGGTTCTTTGTAAGCCCCTTTAACGAGGCGCAGGTTGGGCTTCTGTTCTTCGAGGTCTACGAGATCCTGTACGGAGCGGTACAAATAAGCCTGGATGACGATGCCGACATGGTCGAACTCCTGGCGGAGCCGTTTGTAGATGGCGATCGTTTTTTCGCACTGCGCATAATCCTCCATGTCAATGCGGACGAACAAACCGTACCTACGGGCGCGCTCCAGGATAGCCGTCATGTTGCGCATGCACTGCTCCTCGCTGATGCCGAGGCCAAGCGAAGTCAGCTTCAGCGACAGATTCGCCCGGACTCCCGAGGCTGCGATCGCGTCGAGCGTCCTCAGGCACATCTCGGTGGACCGGCGGGCTTCCGCTTCGTTCGAAACGAATTCGCCCAGGTGGTCGAGCGTCGCTTCCCGTCCGGAGCCGTTTAATCGGCGCACGGTTTCGATCGCCTGCTCAAGCGTTTCCCCGGCGACGAACCGGCTTGCCCCGAACCGCAGCCCGTACTTGCGGGCCAGTTTGCTCACGGACCGGTTTTGGGCCAGGGCCAAAAACATCGTTCTCATTAACGCATCCATGGCATCCATCCTTTTCCATATATCGTTGTACACAGAATATACAATATTTTAAATAAATGAACAATATGTGTCTAAAAAATAGACGGAATTTTATTGTTTGAACCTTGAAGGTGTTCAAAAATGAACAGTTTGAGACCCCGATTACTGCACCTTCTCTCCGCCTGCGCGTCAAACAATCTCGTTAAACGAATATTGAAACGCCGCTTTTTTCATGTTAGATTTACAAATAAATTGTGACGACGTGCGAGGTAATCGATATGTTCAATGTTGAACGGGAGCGGCTGATTCGCCGGGATTTCTTAGAACTGAAGCCGGAGGAAAAAGTTTCTGCGCTGCTGGCGGCGCTTCGGCAGGGCAAGGTGGCCATTACGGCGGCGGGGGATGGGGGAGTGTGCCTGTTGGCGCCCCGCGACGCCAGCTTGCTCGAGGGGGTGACGGGCCGCATCGGCGAGTATTTGGCTGCGCATGGCGCGGCTTTTGCGGCGGTTGTTGTCCGCGAGGAGGAGTTGAGCGTAAGCGGCCCGGTGCATGAGCTGATCGCCAAGCTGCCTGAGACGGGCAGCCGGGCGGCCATCGTCGTCGCGGACGAGGAAGGGCGGCCGACCGGGTACTGCCCGTTTAGCGAGATGCTGTTGGCGGCGGGGGAGGCTGAGCGGCAAACCTTGGCTTATTTCCGGACACTGCTGGAGACGGTCAGCGATGCCGTAACGGTCGTGGACCGGAACGGGACCGTGGTCGGCTGGAACCTGGTCGCCGAAGAAGTGTATGGGATTGCCAAGGAGGACATCGTTGGGCGGACGATCGGGGAGCATTTCGATCCGGAAGCGCTGGTCGTGCTGAAGATTCTGGACGAAGGCCGGCGGCTGCAGGGAGCGTATCACCGTCCGCGGCCGGACACTCACGTCCTGATCAACGCTTCGCCGATCGTGGCGGAGGGTGGCGGCGAAATCATCGGCGGGGTGGCGACCGAGCAGGACATCACGCATCTCGTCAAGCTGAACGACGAGCTGGGGGCCGCGCAATCGCGCCTGCTGACCCATAAAATGAGCGACCGGGATCCGTTTGCGCTGCTGCACGCCCGCGGCGAAAGCATGGGCAAAGTGGTCAAGATCGCCAAAAAAATCGCCGAAACCGATTCGCCCGTGCTGTTCATCGGCGAAACCGGGGCAGGCAAGGAGCAGTTGGCAAAGGTGATCCACCAGGCCAGCCGCCGGAGCGAGGGGCCGTTTCTGTCGATCAGTTGCGGCGCCATCCCCGTAGGACTGGCCGAGGCGGAGCTATTCGGCTATCAGGGAGGCGCTTTTTCCGGCAGGCCGTCCGGGCAGGCCGGCAAACTGGAGGCGGCCGACGGGGGTTCGCTGTTTTTGAACGAAATCGACCGCCTCTCGCCGGATGTCCAGGATAAGCTGTGCCGATTCATGAAAAGCCGCGCGGTTGCGCGGATCGGTGGCGGCGAGGAGACCGCCGTGTCCTCACGGATTTTCGCGGCCACGGCGCAGGATCTGGAGCGGCTGGTGCAGGAAGGGAAGTTCCGGGCGGACTTGTATTACGCCTTGAACATTGTTGCGCTGAAGGTGCCGCCGCTCAGGGAACGCAAGGAGGATCTGTCCACCTTGATCCAGACGTATTTGCGCACCTTTTCGCTGCAATATCAAAAGCCGGTCCCAGCGGTGGCCCCGGAAGTGATGCTGGCCTTTATGAATTACGACTGGCCAGGGAACCAGACCGAGCTGCGGGCGGTGATGGAGCGCTGCGTCATTTTGAGCGAAAACGACCGGATTACGCTTGAGCACTTGCCCGGGGCTTTGCAGCAGCGGCAGGCTCAGCTGGAGCTTGACGGTGAGGGAGGTGGCGGGGAGGGTCTCTCCGCTTCCGGCCGGGTCATGGGGGCTCACTCCGCTTCCAACCGGGCCGTGGAGGCTCACTCCGCTTCCGGTCAGGCCGGAGGACAAGGAATGGAGAAGTCGGGAGGATCAGGCTTGGAGCCTTCGGCCAGAATGTTGAAGCCCCGAATTACGCCCGAAGAAGAAATCGAGCTGATGAAGGAGGCGCTGGAGCGCGCTGCCGGAAACAAAAGCAATGCCGCCAAGCTGCTCGGCATCTCCCGCGGAACCTTGTACAAAAAAATCAGGGACTACAATTTGGTTTAGATTGGGCAGCTTGGTCTAGCCGAATGGATCAAATGCAAAAGTACATCTCATTTTCCGCGAATGCCCCCTTCAAGGATGATCGCCTGCAAAAGTGCAGTTGTTCGGGGCCGTTTCAGAAATTTTCGATGTTTTTGGCGGAATTGAAATGCACTTTTGCATTTCGTTGGCCCGTTTCGGGAGGTTTTGACAAAATCCGCATGCACTTTTGCATTTCGTGGAATTCTGGACCTCACAGAATGTTACTACTTCACAAGATGATGAATTTGCAGGATGATGGCTACTTCGCAAGATGATGCTAGTTTGCAGGATATGGCTACTTCGCAGTATGTTACTATTTGGCAGGATGTTGCTACTTCGCTGACGTTGCTTTCTCCTCGCAGGATGTTTCACATTTTACTGAGTTTCACATTTCACTGGACTTCACTCCTCCTTATCTACTTGCCATCTTGACTCTTTCACCCTGCTAACTACTGTTACCTCATTATATTTACTGTTACCTTACTATCTACTGTTACCTTATCTACTATTACCTCACGCTACCTCATTGCCGCCTTTCTGCAACCTCATTCCTATCTCACTCCTGCCGCATTCCTACTTCACTCTTACCTCACTGCCATCATACTTCGAACGCCAAACTTCGACACAACCAAACACCAGTTAGCGCCATGGGTCGAACTCTTGCTTGGGCACCTGCATAGCATATAGCACAATATGCTTGGAAAAGGAGCGTGACATCATGATGAGAATAGAGCTATCGGCGATTCATTACGTGTATCTGGCCTTCATCGTGTTCATTTTGGTGCTGATGATCAAGCGGCGGGATACGACAATGATTTGTGTGACCGGCATATTTGCGCTGGGATTGCTTGCGACGGGAACGCTCAGCGGTTCGGTATCGGGCATTTTCAATTCGTTTATCTACGCCACCAAAGAGTTGATGAGTACGATCATGATCATCTCGATCATCGTGGCGATGAGCCGGGTGCTGATGCGGACCGGCATCAACGAAACGATGGTGGCGCCACTCACGCGTTTTTTGCGCACGCCTTCGATGGCGTATTGGGGCATCGGCTTCATTATGATGGTGACTTCTTTTTTCTTCTGGCCGTCGCCGGCGGTCGCCCTGATCGGGGCCGTCCTGCTTCCGGTGGCGCTCCGCGTCGGGCTGCCGGCGCTTGGCGCGGCCGTCGCGATGAATTTGTTCGGACATGGCATCGCCTTGTCCGGCGACTATATTATTCAAGGCGCGCCGAAATTGACGGCGGATGCCGCCGGGCTCCCGGTCGGCAGCGTCATGGCGGCGAGCGTGCCGCTGGTGATCGTGATGGGCCTGGTGAGCACCGTCACGGCCTTTTGGATGATGCGCCGGGACATGCAAAACGGGGTCTGGAGAGACGGGCTAGCCGCAGCGAAAACCGGCGCGGGCGGCGTGCTGGGGGATGAACATGCACCCGGCAAAGTGGAGCCGGCCGCGCTTCACCCCAAAGCCCGCCAATGGCTCGCCATCCTGATTCCGCTGCTGTTCGCCGCCGACGTGGTGGCAATGCTCCTGCTCCACCTTCAAGGCGGCGATGCGACGGCGCTTGTGGGCGGGACGGCGGTGCTGATTTTGATCGCGGTGACGCTGCTGGCTCACCAAAACCGCGGCCTGGAGAAGGTCACGTCCTATCTGATCGACGGGCTTGTCTTCGGCTTTAAGGTGTTCGGCCCGGTCATTCCGATCGCCGCCTTTTTTTACCTCGGCGATGCCGCGTTTGCGGAACTGTTCGGCGAGGTCCTGCCCAAAACGTCGCACGGCATCGTCAATGACCTTGGCGCGGCCCTGGCCGGCGTCGTACCGCTGAACGGCATCGTCGGCGCGATTACGCTGGCCGTCACCGGAGCGATCACCGGCCTGGACGGCTCCGGCTTCTCGGGCATTTCGCTGGCCGGCTCAATCGCGGGGCTGTTCGGCACCGCCATCGGCTCGGGGACGGCGACGCTGACCGCGCTCGGCCAGGTGGCCGCCATCTGGGTCGGCGGCGGCACGCTGATCCCGTGGGCGCTGATCCCGGCCGCGGCGATTTGCGGCGTCAGCCCATTCGAACTGGCACGGCGCAACCTGAAGCCAGTGCTGGTCGGGCTGGCCGTAACGACGGTGGTGGCGATGTTTTTGGTGTAGCTAACGAGCGGTTCTCCCGGTTCGCGTTGCGTGCTGCACAACGGCTGGTCGGACCGTACCGGTTGTGTCGATTGGGAAAGACGGGAGAACGCCGGGGATGCCTACATCGATGTTGATAAAATCGAACTCAGGTTTATTTTGGGATCAGGGAGGCGATTTTCTGCCTACTTGCGGGCATGGTAGAGGGCGATGCGCAGGTAGAGAGGGGAGAGAATCTGGGGGCTAAGGGACACCAGAGCCGTTATTTTCAAAAAAACGGAGGATTATAAAATGTAACGGACACAGAAGACCTTATTTACCTCAAATCGGCCCGGATGAACGGGTTTAGAGCGAAATAGGATCGCCTGTGTCCGTTAGACTGGGAAATACCCGGGAAATGGGCGGATAAGGTCGCTGGTGTCCGTTAGAGCAGCGCCCAAAGTTTAGGAAGATCCTCCAATCGCTCCAAAGTAGAAGTCAGAGCCAGTAAAGGACGCCGTCAGGCGTTTTTCTTAAAATTGTGCTTAAAGCTATTGGACGGGGTGACGAAGCTGATCGGGATACTGACCGGAATTACCACGTTACTTACCGCCCGCAAGCAGGCACAAGACAAGAAAAACCACCGGGATTAGGTTGGCGCCATCCGGTGGTTTTTCTGTTTATTTGATTGAAAATCTCGCCGTGGTTGCCCATCGTTCCTTGTCTACCGCGATCCAGCATCGCGGTATTTTTCATTTTGCGTATTTCCTAAACACATTATACCCACAAGCAGGGGTTACGTAAAAGCTTGATGATGGAGATATTCCGCAAGTTTAATCACCTGTGGAATCTAAAATTTTTATTCATCCCTTACCCTTGGTTTTTCCTGATCTTTCATGAAACTGGAGAGGCTCCATTACGTATCATTAGATAGTATGTTAAAGAGGTAGTTCAAAAAGTCATCTTTTGATCACGAAGTTGGTCATGAAGTAGATTCGACGTCGAATCTTGAATTCAGCCGGGCCTTCCGTTGCTCACGTAGCCCGACCTACGCTCCGCTACTCAGTCCCTAGCTTCATCCAACTTTCTCGGTGCTGAAAAGCCGACTTTTTGAACACGCATTTTATATGGAAAGGGTGAGTCGATTGGACCAAGGCATGAGCGTGAAATTATATGAGAAAATGCCGGACGGGGAGCTGCGGGAGCTGGAAGAGCGCACCTGGAGCGCCAACATGGTCGCCGCGCTTGAGCATGTGAATTATCTCGTTGTCGGCAACCGCGAATATGAAGCGGTGGAAGGCCGTCTGAACGTTGACGAAGGGAAATTGGAGCTTCTGCTCATTCCGATCGCGCACGATTAAAGGATGTTTTCGTAAGGAGGGTTCGGATTTGGCGAAAGAAGAGGAAGCAGTAACGAAAAAGCAAATGCAACCGACGGAGACCATATCGCCATTGTCGCCAACGGAAGAGCCGGCCGGCTCTAAATTTTTCACTCCGGACGGCAAGCCGCTGCGCGTATTGTCCACATCGCTGGGGATCGCCCTGCTGGCCAACGCCTTTTTGATTCCCGCTCCCGGAGTTTCGGCCACCAGCGGTGATACGGCAGGGGACGGACCGAAGCTGGTCGAATGGTCGACGGATGAAGTGAAGCAGTATTTTGACAAAAACGTAGACTGGAGCATTCCGCTTCCGGCGGACGAAGAGCAGCAGGGCGGCGCCGAAGCCGGCAGCGGTACGGGGACGGACGGCGCTTCCGGCTCCTCCGGCGGCACCACCGTCGTCAACCATTACAGCTCAGGATTCGGCTGGGATGACATGCTGCTGTACCATCTGCTGTTCAACAACGGTTCGTTTTATTCGTCGAGCCGCTGGTACGACAACCACCGCGGTTATTACGCGGGCACCAATACGCCTTACGCTCCGCGCACGTATTCCAGCGGAACGTTCCAGAACAAGCAGGTGGCCGGTTCCGTCGTGCGTCCGAAAACCTCGACCTCATCCACCGGGTCGATCGTCAGACGCTCCACCTCGTCGCAGGCTGGGGGAATCGGCGGCAAATCGAGCGGACTCGGCTCGTCTTCCAGCACGTCCTCCGGTTCTTCTTCGAGCAAAAGCTCGATTTCCGGCTCGAAGTCCGGCGGCGGCAAAGGGTTTTTCGGCGGATGAGCGGCGGGATGACCAACGGGGCGGCTGGCGGAATGAACGGCGGCGTGTTCGAAGTGATCGGCCGGCCCCATCCGGACCGGAGCGAACGGGTGAAGCGGCTGCATGAGCTCGGATTTACGTGGGCGAATATCGAAGAAGAGCAATACTGGATCGACCAGATCGTCCTGATGCCCAGAGCCGTCAATGAAGAGCTGGAGCAAGCGGCGACCGCCATCTGGCGCATTTTGGACAAAACCGTCCGTTACGTACATCGCCGCCGCGATTTGTATGAGCTGATCGGGATTCCGCCGATCCTGTGGAACATGCTCGATGATCTGCCGCTGCCGGAGCCGGGGCTGATCAGCCGTTACGCGCGGTTTGATTTCGCTGTGGCGAATGACGGCACCATCAAGCTGCTGGAGCTGAACGCCGATACGCCGACGGGTTACGTGGAAGCCTCGATCGCCACGCCGTGGGTGCTGGAGCAGGCCGGGTACGCTTCGCCCAACATGCGGATGAAAGAGCTGGTTAAGGAGGCTTGGGCGCTCGAACGCCCGGATACCGTGGCTTGCATGGAATACGGCCGCCATCTTGAGGACTCGGGGACGATCGAAGCGCTGGGCAGACACAGCGGGCTGGAGCTTTTTTACGAGGATTGCCTGGAGCTCTGGGTGGATGAAGGTGTTCTGAAAAATAAAGACGGCCGCGCGATTGAACGGATGTTTGCTTTGTACCCCAAAGAGTGGATGGCGGTGGACGATGGGGGCGAAGCGCTGAGCTACGCGATCGAAACCGGACGGCTAACCTTGTTTAATGGGCCGCACAGCATTTTGCTGCAATCCAAAGGCCTGCTCGCCGCCGCTTGGGGGCTGTATGAGCTGGGCCTGCTGTTCGACGCGGAAGAGCGCGAGGCGATCGCCCGCTACGTCCTGCCGACCTATAATAAACCGGTCTTCTCGGGCAGCTTCGTGTCCAAATCGATGTTTGGGCGCGAGGGCGGTTCCGTGCGCATGTTTGACGCGGAAGGGCAGCTTGAGCTGGAGGATCGGGAGGGCTTTGACAGCAGCGTGCTGTTCCCCTCGGTGTACCAAAAAAGAGCGGAACTGGCACGCATCGAAACGGCGGAAGGCGAACTTCATTTGTTGACCGGCCTGTTCGTCCTGAACGGAACGCCCTGCGGTTTGCTTGGCCGGGCCGGCGGGCCGATTACCGGCAACGCCAGTCATTTTATCGCGTTGGGAGTGAAATAAAATGCAGCTGCAAAATAGAGCCTGGGTCCGGCGTTTCCTGGCGGCGGCCGTCGCCGTTTTGGCCGTGCTGGCGCTAAGCGCCTGCGGTGGGCAAAATAGCGTGTTATCCACGGATGCCGGAGGGGCGGAAACGAGTTTAACGACGTCGCGCGTGCCGTGGGATTACCGGCTCGTCGAGGGGACGGTTGGCGACTTGGTCGGAAGCGACATGACGATTTTACCCGATAACGATCTGCTGCCGAACGACAATAACTATGCGACGGGCGACAAGATTTGGGTGCTCCAGTTCATGGATGCCGAGCTGACGACCGACGAGAACCAGAAAAACGAAGTGCGTTTGTCCTCCTGGACGACGCTGAAGTCTTACCCCGATCAGGCCACCGCCGAAAAAGACCTGGCCGAACTCAAGGTGTCCGTGACGACGGACGTTGATTTGGTCGGCGTGTACAAAACGGAATACAAGGGGCAGACCCGGAATTTTGCCGTGTTGGAGCTGCCGACCGGCAACCGCATTAAGCAGCCGATCGACGACGCGCGGTATACGGCTTTAAAGCAGGCCAAGACCGCGTCGGTTGTGCTGGAGGAAGTGCATGATTTTGCCGATTATGATTTGGCGTATGCGAAATTTCGGGGGTGGGCGAATTGACGGTAGTCATTAATCTTGTCGTAAGCGTGATCGTAATGATCTTGCTCCAGTTGTTGGGGATGATCATTTTTAATTGGATGACGCCCTATCGCGACATGGAAGAGCTGAAAAAAGGAAATGTGGCCGTGGCTTTGGCGCTCGGCGGGAAGTTCATGGGTACGGCGATTATTCTCGGGATAGCGGCCTATACGAACACCTCGATTTGGCACATGATGTTATGGTTTGCTGTGGGATACGTGTGCTTGATCGCTTCGTATTGGATTTTTGAGTTGGTGACGCCCGGGTTCAAAGTCTCCGACCAGCTCAAGAAGGGCAACGTCGCCGTCGGCACGCTGCTTTGCCTGGTGTTCATCGGCATGGCCTTTGCCGTGAGCAGCCTGATTATTTAATAGAATCCGGGGAAGGGGCGGCCCTCGTGCATTTTTTGCTCAGAATAACGACGCGGTTGATGCGTTTGCGCAAAACCTCGCTGGCGCTCGTGATCGTCCTGTTTGTCAGCTTGAGCGCGACGATCGCTTACGGGTTGGAGCCGGCTACGTTCGGGACCTGGTTTAATGCGCTGTACTGGGTGCTAACGACGATGGCCACCGTGGGCTACGGGGACTTTTTTGCCGAAACGGTGCCGGGAAAAGTGTTTACGATCTTTTTGTACATTTTTGGGATCGGGCTGCTCAGTTTGGTGATCGGCAAAGTGATCGATTCCATAGGAAGCCTTCAGCGGCAGAGAGGGGCGGGAGCTTTGAGCTTTCGGGGCGAAAATCATATCATTCTGATCAACTGGAGCAAAAAAGCGCAGTCGGCGGTGGAGGAAATTTTGAGTTATTCCCAAGGCAACCAGATCGTGCTGGTCGATGAGATCGGCCAGCATCCGCTGGCGCACATGCATCAGATTCATTTCGTCAGCGGCGACCCGGCCGCGGACGAAACGCTGATTAAGGCGGGCATCGGCAAGGCCAGGGCGGCGATTATTTTCGCCGATGCGCGGATTGACGAATTTTCCCTGATCGACGGCAAATCATTGCTGATCGCCTCCAGCATCGAGCGCCTGGCTCCGCACGTGCATACGACCGTGGAAATCACGCACGAGAAAAATATCCAGAACTTCCGCCATGTTCAAGTGAACGAGTTTGTTCTCTCCCATGACGCCATCTCCAGACTGGCGGTTCGTTCCGCGCTGCAGGAAGGGAACGCGGAACTGATACGCCAGTTGCTTAGCCGCCAGCATGGCGACGACATCTATGAAATTCGGGCGAAAGCCGAATGGAAAACGTACCGGGAAGCGTTTGAAGATCTGCTGCGGCAAGGAGCTACGCTGCTGGCCGACCGCGGCGATCTTGGCATCAACCGCAAGCTCGACCAGCCGATTCCGGCGGAAGCCCGCCTGTACATCGTGTCCGACGAGGCGACTTACCGCCGGATCAGCGGAGCCTAAATAGCGCTGGATTTTATGGATTAACCTAAAAACGCCGTCAGGCGTTTTTTTGTTTTTTAGAAAAATATGTATTGCCGACCTCAAGACAAGTGTGCTACTATTGCGTTGTGACTGAAAACGTTACCGATAAGGATGCCGGAACGGTTTTCGGAATCGTTACCGAGAGCGCATTCATCAATGTGCGGAAGCGTATTCATTCCACTAAAATTTATACCATTCTCTCAAGGGGGAACGAACATGAAGGTCGGAAAACTGTGGAGTCTTGTGCTGGCTTTGACTTTGTTCGCCGGACTGGCGGCAGGCTGCGGCGGCGGAAGCGGGCAAGCGGGTGACGGCGGAGGCGGCAATTCGGGGAAAGCGGGAGAAATCTATTTCCTGAACTTTAAGCCGGAGATCGCCGCGATTTACGAGAAAATCGCCAAAGATTACGAGGCGGAAACCGGCGTGAAGGTGAAAGTGGTCACGGCTGCGGCCGGAACATACGAAACGACGCTGAAATCGGAAATCGCCAAATCCGATGCGCCGACGATTTTCCAAATCAACGGCCCTGTCGGTTATCAGAACTGGAAGGACTACAGCCTGGATCTGAAGGATACGAAGCTGTACAGCTATCTGTCCGACCAAAGCCTGGCCGTTACGAGCGATGGAGGCGTTTACGGGATTCCTTATGTCGTGGAAGGCTACGGGATAATTTACAACAACGCAATTATGCAGAAGTATTTTGCTTTGCCGGACAAAGCCGTTTCGATTGCGTCGATGGATGAAGTGAAAAACTTCGATACGTTGAAAGCGGTTGTAGAAGATATGACGGCGAAGGCGGACAAATTCGGCATCAAAGGCGTATTCTCCTCGACCTCCCTCGCTTCCGGCGAGCAGTGGAGATGGCAGACCCACTTGGCCAACTATCCTTTCTACTATGAGTTCAAAGAGGATACGGCCTTCGACAATCCGATTTTGGCGGGGATGTCCAAAACGGAAGTGGAATTCAAATACAATCCAAACTTCAAAAACCTGTTTGATCTGTACATCAACAACTCAGTGACGAAACCGGCGCTGCTCGGAAGCAAATCGGTCACCGATTCCATGGCCGAGTTCGCGCTGGGGCAATCCGCCATGGTGCAAAACGGCAACTGGGCCTGGGCGCAAATCAACGAAGTTGACGGCAACGTCGTGAAGGCGGAAGACATCAAGTTCCTGCCGATCTACACCGGGATGTCCGGGGAAGAAAGCCAAGGACTGGCCATCGGTACGGAAAATTATTTGGCGATCAACAGCAAAGTGTCGCCCGAGAAGCAGCAAGCTTCGATCGCGTTCCTGGAGTGGCTGTTCTCCAGCGACAAAGGCAAGGCGTACGTGACGAACGAGCTTGGCTTCATCGCTCCGTTCAATACGTTTAACGAGGGCGAAAAACCGGCGGACCCGCTGGCGAAAGAAGTTTCCGATTGGATGAACAAAGACGGCATTACCTCGGTGCCGTGGGCGTTTGCGGCCTTCCCGAGCGAAGAGTTCAAAAACGTATTCGGCGACGCGCTGCTGCAATACGCGCAGGGCAACAAAACGTGGGACGACGTCGTCACGACCGTGAAGGACTCCTGGAAAGCCGAAAGAGCCAAATAAAATTAAGTTTTGTAGTGCGGCGGCGTTTCCGGCCGGGTGCGCCGCCGCTTTAATCCGGGTAAGGAGAGAGGCCCATGCAAAAATCGATACAAAAATACTTCGCCCTTTTTGCATTACCGACAATACTGGCTTTTACCGTTATGTTTATCATTCCGTTTCTGCTCGGCATCTATTTGTCGTTCACGGAGTTTACGACTGTGACCGACGCCAAATGGGTTGGCCTCGGCAACTATGTCAAAGCCTTCTCAAATCAGGATTTTCTGAATGCGCTTTGGTTTACGGTCCGCTTTACCGTCGTGGCCGTTATTAGCGTAAATGTGCTCGCTTTTCTCCTCGCGCTGCTGCTCACCCGGGGGAAAAAAGGAACCAACCTGTTCCGCACCGTTTTTTTCATGCCGAACCTGATCGGCGGCATCGTTCTGGGCTACATCTGGCAGCTCATTTTGAACGGGATTTTGTACAAGTTTGAAGTTACCTTGACCTCCAGCGCGGCGTACGGGTTTTGGGGGCTTGTGATTCTTATGAATTGGCAATTAATCGGGTACATGATGATCATTTATATTGCCGGCATTCAAAACGTATCCAAAGAAGTAATTGAAGCGGCCAAAATCGACGGATGTACCCGTTTCGGCATATTGAAAAACGTCACCATCCCGCTGGTGATGCCGTCCATCACCATCTGCTTGTTCCTGACGCTGTCGAATTCGTTTAAGCTGTTTGACCAGAACCTCGCTTTGACCGCGGGGGCGCCTTCCAAGCAAACCTCTATGCTGGCGCTCGATATTTACAATACCTTCTACGGCAGCGTCGGCTGGGAAGGGGTCGGCCAAGCGAAAGCGGTCGTATTTTTCGTGCTTGTTGCGCTGATCGCCCTGGTGCAATTGCTGGCTACGAGAAGCAAGGAGGTTGAAAACTGATGCCAAAAACAAAAGGAAGAGACGCGCTGCAATTTACCATGCTGCTCGTTCTCGGCGTGCTGTTTCTGTCTCCGATTCTGATCGTGCTGATGAACTCCTTTAAGGGCAAGTTTTTTATTAGCGATACGCCGTTTCAGTTCCCGAACGGTCAGACGTTCGTCAACCTGAAGAACTATACGGAGGGCGTGGCCAAAACCGGATTTTTCAACGCGTTTGGCATGTCGTTGTTCATCACCGTTTGCTCGGTGGCCGTGATCGTGCTGCTGACGGCGATGACCGCCTGGTATATCACGCGGGTGAAAACGAGATTTACGAAATTGATGTATTATATTTTCGTGTTTTCGATGATCGTTCCTTTTCAGATGGTGATGTTCACCATGACCAAAACGGCCAATATCCTGCATTTGGATAACCCCGCCGGGATCATCGTCATCTACCTCGGCTTCGGCGCCGGCTTGTCGGTGTTCCTGTTCAGCGGCTTCGTCAAGTCGATCCCGCTGGAAATCGAAGAGGCCGACCTGATTGACGGCTGCAATCCGGTACAATCGTTTTTCCATATCGTCCTGCCGATTTTGAAGCCGATTGCGATTACTGTCTCGATCCTTAACGTGATGTGGATTTGGAACGACTATCTGCTGCCGATGCTGGTCATCGGGACCGAATACCGGACGATTCCGATCGCCATCCAATATTTGAAGGGCGGATACGGCTCGATCGATATGGGGGCGATGATGGCGATGCTGGTGCTGGCGATTTTGCCGATCGTCGTATTTTACCTGCTTTGTCAAAAATACATTATCGAAGGCGTCGTTGCCGGCGCCGTGAAGGGGTAATCCGCGCGGGGCAAGGGCAAGGGGGTAACGGGCGTAACAGGCTTTTTGGGATTGGGGAATCTGAACCGGCCGTGCGCTAACTCTGTCCTCCCTTGTTTTCTACCAAGTATGTTGCTATATTTTGTAGAGAATAGCGGAAATTACGATGTAAGGGAAGATCGGATATGGCTTCAATGACAATAATCGATATTGCCAGAATTTGCGGGGTTGGCGTAACAACGGTTTCCCGGGCAATCAACAATCATCCTGACATCAGCGAAGAGACGAAAGCGATGATTATGAAGGTGATCAAGGAGAACCACTACGTTCCGAACAACAGCGCCCGAAATCTGAAGCGTTCCGCCTCAAAAACGATAGCCGTTTTGATCAAGGGGATCACCAACCCTTTTTTTAACCGGATGATACAAGTCTTCGAAAAAGAAATTCAGCGCAAAAAATATTCGTTCATCCTGCAGCGGGTCGATGAAAATCAGGATGAGATCGAAGTGGCGATCGAACTGGAGAAGGAAAAGCGGCTGAAGGGCATCGTGTTCCTCGGCGGTTATTTCGCGCATGCCAAGGAAAAGCTGGAGCAGCTGACCGTGCCTTATGTGCTCAGTACGATCGGCATGACGCCGGAGTACGATCCGCAGGAATATTCCTCGGTCTCCGTCGACGACTTTAAGGAAAGCTACAAGATGGCCGATTACCTGTGCAAGCTCGGCCACCGGAAGATCGCGATCATTACCGCCCCGATGTCGGACGTCAGCATCGGCAAGCTAAGATACGAAGGCTACAAAAAAGCGCTGGAGGACAATGGCCTGGAGCTGAACGAAAACCTGGTGCGCACGATGAAGGAGCATATCCAGAGCTATTCGATGGAAAACGGGTACGTCGTGACCAAAGAGCTGCTGGAGTCGGGGGAAGACTTTACGGCGCTGTTTGCCGTCTCCGACAGCTTGGCGGTCGGTGCCTGCCGGGCGATTTTTGAGAGCGGCAAATCGGTGCCGCAGGACTACTCCGTCGCCGGTTATGACGGCCTGGACATCGCTTATTATTATAATCCGTCCATTACGACCATCCAGCAGCCGGTGGAGGAAATCGCCGAAGAAACGATCAAAATCCTGTTTGATCTGATCAACAAAAAAATAACGCACGCCCACAAAATATTCCCGGCGGAGCTGCTGATCCGCGAATCCACGATCCCTCCGTCATAACGAAGCGTTGGCCATCTATAACGGCAAAGATGACTGCTGAATTATTCAGAGTCATCTTTTTTGTTTAAGAAAACCATCATCCACCGGTAGAGTAGACGCTGAATCAGAGCGGAAAGCTTCCCGATTTTGACAGCGACTTCATGAATCAGTTTCAGCAGTTGCTCGTTTTTCATAGGATGAAGGACGGCTCGATGGGATCAAATGCAAAAGTACATTTGAATTTCTGTAAATATTTTGCTTTTGAGCGGTTGAAGTGCAAAAATACATCTCATTTGCGGCTATTGGATAAAAAAGTAGCTTATAGTCGGAAATGAACTGCATATTTGCAGTTGAACCGCCCATTTCGAGGGATTTCGGCGAAAATCGCATGCCCTTTTGCATTTCGCGGGATTTCCCCAGGCTTGCTCACCGCAAATCTTGCTCACCGCAATTTGCGCTCGGTGCAATTTCACAGCAGTTCCTTCCGCTTCCGCAAATACGCGAACAATACGGCGCCGCACAGGGCGCACAGCAGCGCGCATACGCCGATAAAGGCGTATCCGGCCTGGAGGCCGCGCAGTAAGCCGAGCTCCGGGTCGCTGGCGTTCGCAAACAGCTTCTTGATGCCGTCGGTGATGGCGCCGATCAAGTAATTGCCGATAACGCTGCCCACGCCCATCAGCGTCACGATAAAGGTGATGGCGGAGTCGCTGCCGGAGCGGTATTTCTTGGCGATCAAGGCCATCACGGTCGGGTAAATCGGGGCGATCCCGATCCCGGCGGCGGCGAACAGGAATGCTCCGGGCTCGCCGGCCCAGATGGCGGCCAGGGTGCACAGCCCGGAAAAGACGGAGAAAAGGATCAGCGACAGCGTGAAGCCGATTTTATCCGTGACCGGTCCGAGCAGCAGCCGTGCGAACGTAAAGCATATGAAAAACGCCGACAGCATGCCTGAGGCGCTGGAGGTGTTCCAGTGGTAAGCTTTTTCCAGGAAGTTGACCAGCCAGCCGCCGACGGCCATTTCGGAAATGACGCCAAACGATAAGACGAGCACGATCAGCCAGATGGCGGGATCCCGCATCAGCTGTTTTACGGGCACGCGCTCACCGCCGTGCTCTTCCTCCCCCGGAAACCGGCTTAGAAACGCCGGAATCATCGGGATGACCGACAGCGACAACATGATCAGATACATGCCGCGCCAATCGAGTGTATAGCCGCCGATCGTCACGCTCATCAGCCCGGAGGCGATCATCGGCGCAACAATCGAACTAAGACCGTAGAAGAAATGGGCGAGATTCATCATCGTCCCGGTATTGCCGACGAAAATACGCGCCGCCAGCACGGCGAGCGCGATTTCCAGCATGCCGTTGCCGACGTACATGAAGAAGTAAGACCCGCTCAAGGCCGGGTAGGTGCGGGAAGCGAATATGAGCACGCCGGAGGCGGCCATCGATCCGAAGGCGAGCAGGGTGACGGCTTTCGCTCCCCATTTGCGCGCCAGATAGGCGGTAAACGAGCAGGCCAGCAAATAGCCGAGCGAGTTGAAGGACAGCAGCGTCCCGACCTGCATTTCGTCGATGCCGAAGTCGGTTTGGATGCGCGGAATCGCGGGCCCTTTAATGTTTTCGGAAAATCCGAAAATAAAAAAGCCGACAAATACCGTCGCCAGCTGCAAATAATAATTCCGTTTGGCAAACCGAGGTTTAACGCGGCCCGCTTCCGTACGGGTTGTTTCCGAGCCTTGTGCCGTTGTATCAGACTGCGCTTTCAAGTGATGCCCTCCCGCTGTCGATCCGACAAGTAGTGTTATGAATGAGTTCATATGCGAACAGAAGAATCGTAACACACTTCTAGGCGGGCGGCCATATAGAAAAACTCCCCTTCCATATAAAATTCCGGAAGAGAAGGGGAGGCTCGGTACTGCTTATTTTTGCAAAATTTGTTCCATGACGTCCAGCCCTTTGGATTGGCCCATGGCCAGCGGCCCGACGATTTCCGTGTCGATGATGTAAAGGTTGCCGTTTTTGACGGCCTTCAGCTGATTCCACACCGGGTTTTTGCCCAGCTCATCAAGTGAAAGCTCCGCCGTACCGGTAAAATCCTCGCCGAGAAAAATATAATCCGGATCGATCCCGGCCACGCCTTCCAGGCTGATTTCGCTCCAATCCTGCATGTCCGGGAATTTGGCGAAGCCCAGGCGCTCGTAATACGGCTCCATCCGCACGCCGCCGTAGTAGTTGAACCCTTTGCCCCAGGTCATCATGAAAATCGCGGTTTTCCCTTTCACCCCGGCCTTGTCCAGGTTGGCGGCCAGCGCGCCCGACTTCGCGTTATAGTCGGCGATATATTGCTCCGCCTTTTCCTCTTTGCCCAACACCGCGGCTACTTTCGTTATCGTATCCTGCCAGTTTTCGGATTGGTGGATAAGAATCGTAGGGGCGATTTGGGCCAACTGATCGTAAATTTTCAAATCGTCTTCCCAAGCGATGATCACGTCGGGGTCCAGCGCCAAAATGCTTTCCATATTGGCCGTGTCGCCCAGGTCGGCGATTTTCCCCTGTTTCGTAAAGCTATCGTATACCGGGAAATTTTGCAGCGATTTCAGCCCGACCACGCCGGCCACCGCATCTTGTTCCCCGATGGCAAAAAGATGCTCCGCATACGGGAAGTAGGTGATGGCGATCTTTTTCGGTTTTTCCTCCAGCACGGTTTCTCCCTTGTCATGGTGAATCGTGATCGGGAACTTGGCTCCGCCCGCGTCTGCGGATACGGAACCGTTCCCGTTTGTCCCCGTATTAGCTCCGTCTTGGTTGGAGTTTTGCGCGGCGGCGCTGTCGTTTCCGTTCGGCTGAGTGGAAGCGGATGGCGTTCCGCAGGCTGCCGTGGCGACGATGAACAGGATGGCGATGATGGGCAGGACGCCCCAGCGTTTAATGGATGCAAGCATCGGTTTTCCCCCACTTCGTTCTGTTGATAATGATTTTCATTTTCAGATCACATTATAATGAACGATCCAAGGGTTTGAAATAGACAATTGTCAAAAGAGAGGTGGATTATTTCCGCTTTGGGCACGGAATTCGCTGGGAGAACAACCGGTATGCTTTCTGAATAACCTGCTGAAATAATGGGCATCCCCGTAACCGACGCTCTCTGCGATCTCGCTTACGCTGCAGCTCGTGGCGACGAGCAATTGGCGTGCCCGGCTCATCCGGTGCCGGATAAGATAATCGATGGGAAACATGCCCGCATATTTGCGGAACGCGTAAGCGAATTTTTTGACGTCCATTTCGTATAATCCAGCCAAGGTTTTCAGATTGAGCGGCTCCATATAATGCTCATGGATGTAGCCTAGGGCATGCTCGATCATGCTTCGGCTTCCGGCATTCAAACGGCTGCGCGCACAGCTCAACATTTCATAAACCGTCCCGTAAAACAGCTCCTTGGACCTGACGGCCTGCAAAGGGCCGGGGGTCGTCATGGACGTTTGCAGCAGCCGCAGCAATTCCATGATCCGGGGCTGTTCGCCGGTATCGAGCATATAATGGGTCCGCGTATAAGCATCGGGGGAACTGCCCGCCGGCGAATCCAGCGTGTAGTGAATAAGGGCGTATTCGAATCCGCCGGGTCCAACCTCAACCTGCAATGCCATGCCCCTGGGGCCGTGGACGATCAGGCCAGGCTGCAGCTCGTAAGGCGTGTTGTCAAAGGTAAAGACGGCTTGTCCGCGCAGGGCGAAAACCAGGCCGGCGTATGGCGTCGGGCGGGACTTGGTATGGCCTTTGTAAATGCCGGGCTGCAAATGGGTGAAATACACCCCCTGCAGGGAGAGCTCTCCTGCGGCAAATTGCTTTGCTAATTCGTTCAGGTCCACGACCGGCGTCACCTGCTTCCTCAAAAATGTGGTGGCTGCAGCTCTATTTTACCGGAGGAACGGGACTTAAGAAAGGAATGAAACCTGTAAATTTATCCATAATATAAACGCTTCGTTCTACATTATCCTTAAACCTGGAGGAGAAGACGTAAATGACAGGTTTGCTATATAAAATAACGCGGCTTTTTCTGCCTCTGCTGGTGCTCGCCTCCTTGCTGCCGCTGCAGGCTGATGCGGACCCGGCGGTGGAAGAGTTGAAAGCCGGGTTCCGCCAGCTGTGGATGGAGCACGCTTTTTGGATGAGAAACTACATCGTCAGCGCCAGTGCCGGACTGGACGATCAAAGCGTTGTGCTTGCGAGGCTGCTGGACCATCAGCAGGATATCGGGGATGCGATTAAACGGTATTACGGAGAAACGGCGGGGAATAAGCTGGCGGATCTGCTCAGGGAACATGTTCTTGTGGCGGGTAAATATCTGGATGCGGTACAGCGGGGCCATCGCGAAGATGCGTATAAATACAAAGACGATTGGTACCGCAACGCCGAGGATATCGCTGTTTTTTTGAGCCAAACGAATTCCCGGTGGTCTTTCGAAACGCTGAACGGATTGTTAAACCGTCATATGGATTTAGTGACGGCCGATTTCAACGCCCGGTTGAACAAGGACTGGCCGGCGGATATTAACGCGTTTGATCAGGGGAAAGATCATCTGCTCAAGCTGGCCGATGTGTTGGCTTCGGGTATTGTACAGCAGTTTCCGCAAAAGTTCGGGATGCCGGGGACGGGGGGCAAATAGCATAGGAAACACCCGCTTGCCGCCGGTATATCAGCGGTGGGACGGGTGTTTTTTGGACTTATTCAGCCGATCCGATTTTGCGCAGAAAGTCGTTAATGTGATTGTGCATCTCCACGATTTCCTCTTTCGTCACCTTGGTGCCTTCGTACAGCTTAAGCGGCACCTGCGCGGCTTGCTCTTGCAAAGCCCGCCCCCGCTCGGTCAACGCGATGATGACGTTGCGTTCATCCGCCTTATCCCGCGTTCTTGTGATCAGCTCCATATTCTCCAGCTTTTTGAGCAGCGGCGTCAACGTTCCCGAGTCGAGAAACAGCTTCGCTCCCAGATCTTTGACGGTAACGTTGTCCTGTTCCCATAAAGAGAGCAGCGTAATGTACTGCGTGTAAGTGAGTCCAAATTCCGACAGCAGCGGGCGGTACAACTTCATGATCTCCCGGGAGCATGTATAAAAAGCAAAACAGAGCTGATTGTCCAATTTCATCCATTCATGCGGCTGCATGAGAGTATCACCTGCCATTGAATTGTATGCAATTTTTATTCGCGTAATTATAGCACCCGCGGGCGCGGCAAGTCAAAGCGATCGGCGGGCGGAAGGCGGAAGGCTCGGGCGGCAAAAAGTCAAGGCAGGATGAACGCGGGTCGACAGGGACACGGGTTAAGCCGAGCAAGAAAGTGTCATTTGACATCTCCAATTAAATTGCATACAATTTAATTATATCATACTTGTAAAAAATGGAGGAGATTTATCATGTCCCTATACGAAATAGAGGTTAAAACGATCAAGGGCGAGGTGCAGACGCTGGAGCCTTATCGCGGGCAGGTGCTGCTCATCGTCAATACGGCCACGAAATGCGGGTTTGCTCCGCAATTTAAAGGACTCCAAAAGCTGCACGACACCTACAAGGATCAAGGTTTTGCCGTGCTTGGCTTTCCCTGCGGGCAATTCGCCAACCAAGAGCTGGCCACCGATGAGGAAGTTGCTCAATCATGCGAGCTGAATTTCGGCGTTTCGTTCCCGCTCTTCGCCAAAATCGACGTCAACGGCAAAGATGCCCATCCTTTGTTCCGTTTGTTGGCGAACGAAGCGCCTGGTCTGCTTGGTTCCAAAGCGATCAAATGGAACTTCACGAAGTTCCTGGTCGACCGCAGCGGCAAGGTCGTGAAGCGGTTTGCCCCGGCGGAGGAACCGGAGAAAATCGAGGGTCATATCCGCGAACTGCTTGACGCTGGGGTTCGGGCGTAAGCAGGGATAGTAAAACCTCCACTTTTCAGGGTGGAGGTTTTACTGCGTCTGTACCTAATTGGAAAAAATCCAATAGATGGACGGAAATCGAACGCCATTTTGGGCTCTCATTGGAAAATATCCAATAGAATTCGCTCAAATTGCCCGTTTTACGCCCTCCCGAACCTCATCTGTTGGAAATATCCAATCAAGCTTTTGTATTTGCCAGAAAAATTCCAATTCTATTGGATAGTTCCAATCTGATACTAGTCTGATTGCCGGTCTAACTCCAAATTAAATCCAAACTAACTAACTCGCAATTCTAACCCCCAAACTAACTCCCAATCTGCCCCGGCCGTTACACCAGTTTTTTGCGCAGGGCGCCGGAGATCAAGTCGATGATCGTGATCATCACGATAATGCCGAGCATAATAATGCCGACGCGATCCCAGTCGCGCGAGCTGAGGGCGAAAATCAGCGGGGTGCCGATGCCTCCGGCGCCGATCACCCCCAGAATGGTGGCGGAGCGGAGGTTGATCTCAAACCGGTACAGCGTATACGACAGGAATCCCGGGAGCACCTGGGGCAGTACGGCGAACCAGAGGATCTGCAGCCTTGTGGCGCCCGCGGCGATTAGAGCTTCGGTCGGCCCATGATCCATGTTTTCGATCTCGTCGGCAAACAGCTTGCCGAGCATCCCGACCGAGTGCAGCCCGAGGGCCAGCACGCCGGCGAAAGACCCTGGGCCGACCGCCTTGATGAACAGCAGCGCCATGACGATTTCCGGAAATGTCCGGACGAAGCTCAGCAGCATTTTGCCCGGGCCGGAAATCCAGCGCGTACGGCTCATGTTGGCTGCGGCCCAGAAGGCGAACGGAAGGCAAACGACGGTGGAAATGACGGTGCCCAAAATGGAGATCGCCAGCGTCTCGAGCAGCCCCCTAAGCAAATCCTCGCCCTCCGGCAAATAGACGTAACCCCAATCCGGCGAGAACAGGCCGGCAAAAATCGACTTCGTGATCTGGCCGGCGGTTTCCTTGATACCGTCAAAAGGAATACCGGCAAAAGCCCAAATATAAACGAGGACAAGCAAAACGTAAATCAGCCAGCGGTAACGGCTTTTTTTCGGTTTGGTTACTTTTTCGCGCCATGTATTCGTCGTCATAACAATTTCTCCCGCACTTTCGCACTTAAATAGTCGATGATCAGCACGACCGCCAGCGTAAACAGGATGATCATGCACGTTTTGTCGTATTCCAGAAACCCTAGCGTCACCTC
The DNA here is from genome assembly GCF_003863965.1 of Paenibacillus oralis. Classification (GTDB taxonomy): domain Bacteria; phylum Bacillota; class Bacilli; order Paenibacillales; family Paenibacillaceae; genus Fontibacillus; species Fontibacillus oralis. The sequence continues at coordinate 1,341,357 of NZ_RRCN01000001.1, read as the reverse complement.
GTAATAATGCCCGATGCCCCCGGCGCCCACCAGGCCAAGCACCGCCGCCGCGCGGACGTTGATTTCAAACGTATACAGCACGTAGGAGATGAAATGCGCCTGGATTTGCGGGACGACGCCAAAAATAATGCGCTGCGCCGTGGTGGCTCCCACGGCCGTCATCGCCTCCAGCGGCCCGCGGTCGATCGTCTCCAGCGCTTCGTAAGCCAGTTTGGTAACCAGGCCAAACGAGAAAACGGACAGCGCCAGGATACCGGCCAGCGGACCGAGGCCGAAGATAGCGACGAAGATGGCGGCCAGCAGCAGGTCGGGAATCGCCCGTACCAGGTTCAGTACGAAGCGGACGGGCTGGCGGACCCAGGCGCTGCGGGTCAGGTTGCCGGCGCACAGCAGCGCCACCGGGACGGCGAGAATGGCGCCGAAGGTGGTGCCGATCAGCGCCATGCGGATCGTCTCCAGCATCGCCGGTACGATGTTGTCGAAGTAGCTCCATTTCGGCGGGAACATTTCCTTAAGCAAATCGAGCATATTCGGGGCTCCTTTGACGAGTTCGCCGAACGTCGCTTCCGTTTTTACTGCGCTGCCCCATAACAGCAAAATGATGATCACGGCCGTCAAATAATGCTTTAGCTTACTTGGGGCCTTCGGGCGGCCTGCGAGCGCGGCGGCCTGGGGTTGCCGGTTTGCGTTCGTATTCATCAGGCCCGCGCCTCCAATACAGCTTCGGCCGGCACCTGGCTGGCGAGCAGCTCTTCCCGGTCGATCGGCCGGCCATAAATTTCCGCAAACCGCGCGTCGGTCGCCTCCGATACGGGACCGTCGAAGACGACACGGCCCGCTCTTAAACCGATGATGCGGGTCGCGTATTGGCGGGCCAAATCGATAAAATGCAGATTGACGATCGTGGTGATGCCAAGCTCGAGATTGATGCGCTTCAGATCGTCCATTACCTGCTTGGTCGTCAGCGGGTCGAGCGAGGCCACCGGTTCGTCGGCCAATACGATTTTGGCTTCTTGCGCAAGCACGCGGGCGATCGCCACCCGCTGTTGCTGCCCGCCGGACAGCTCGTCGGCCCGGGCGTACGCTTTTTCCGCGATGTTCACCCGATCCAGCGCCTCAAAGGCCAGCTCGATATCCTCTTTTGGAAACAGGCCAAACAACGTGCGCAAAGTGGAGTGGTAGCCCACCCGCCCGGCCAGGACGTTGCGCAGCACGGTAGAGCGTTTGACGAGGTTGAAGCTCTGGAAAATCATGCCGATGTCGCGGCGGATTGTCCGCAGCTCTTTGCCCGCGGCCTTCGTGATCGCTTTGCCGCCGATGAGGATATCGCCTTCGGAAATGTCGTGCAGCCGGTTGATGGAGCGGAGGAGCGTCGATTTCCCGGCGCCGGACAGCCCGACGATGGCCACGAATTCGCCTTTTTCGATTCTGAGGTTGATTTGATCCAGCCCTTTGGTGCCGTTCGGATAATATTTAGATACATTGCGAAGTTCTATCACGTAAGGACCATCCTTTATTTAAAATATCTTAAAAAACGCATAGCCAGCACGGGGCCCCGGGGGCGCTCCGACTGGCTTGCACGTTTGCTTGGAGACTTGATTGTTGTTGAATGATGGAGAGGGGGGCCGCAGCGATTGCCACGGCGGTGTCTTAAACTACTCGGTTTTTACTTTTTCGTTGTACTCGCGGACGATGTCGAATACGCTATCGTTGGATTCAACGTAGCCTTCATGCGTGTAAATGTCGGCGATGATTTTGTGGCCTTCGGTATCTTTGCCGATATCGATGAAAGCGTCCTTCAGCTTTTGCACCCATTCGGCGCTCATGTCGGAACGGACGGAAATCGTGTCGTTCGGAATCGGCTCCGTAAAAGCCAATACGCGGGTGTCTTCAAACACGGTCGGATAGTCTTTTTTCACGGTGTTGCGCGCATCCTGGAAGATGGCGGCGGCGTCCACGTCGCCGTTCAGGACGGCGATCACGCCTTGGTCATGGCCTTTGACCGTGATCGGCTCAACGTCGGACAGCGGGTCCAGGCCGGCTTCCTGAAGTTTGGCGGCAGGCCATACATACCCGGCGGAAGAAGTTACGTTCTGATAAGCGATTTTCTTGCCTTTGAGATCTGCCACCGATTGGATCGGCGAATCTTTTTTCACGATAATCATCGATTTGTAGAAATCTACAAGTTCATTCGTAGGAGCGCCGGTGTCATCCTGCACCCCATAACGTTGCGCCTGCAAAATCACTTCCGCCGCGCCTTTTTCCTTCGCCAGCACGTAAGCGGTCGGCGGCAGGAAGCCTACGTCCACTTGCTTGGAAGCCATCGCTTCAATGATCGTGTTGTAGTCGGTCGACACGCTGACTTTGACCGGAATGCCGAGACGGTCGGACAGCAGCTTTTCGAGCGGTTTGGCTTTGGCTTCCAGCGTGTCGGCGTTTTGCGAAGGCACGAACTGCACGGTCAACGTCTCCGGTACATAACCGGTGTCGGCGGGTTTCGCGGCGCTATCCGTCTGGGCGTTTCCGCCGGCAGCTCCGGTGTTGGCCGGCCCGCTGCCGTCCGCTGCGGCGTTTCCGCTAGTGTTCGCCGGGGCGTTGCCGCCGCAGCCGCTGATGAGGGCAACCGTAAACAATAAAGGCAACATGAACTTAGCAAGCTTTTTCAAACCTATGACCTCCACACATTCTATTTTTTGAGTTCACTTGTTTAATATATAAGAGGTTTATTAACGGCCAGTAAGGAGATAGGCTGAGTTTTGTAAATTTTTGAGAGATCGGTTTAACATGGCACTTAAAAATGCCTGTTAGAATGGGATCACGTGCGGAGGCCGGGCTGGTTTCGGATCGTGTGCGTAAAAGGGAAAAATTCGAAAAGGATGGACGCGGAAAATGAGCAAACGTATGGAGTGGCGGCAGATAGATGGAGAAACGAGGGCGGATGCCGTGTCGGACCTGCCGCAGGCCGGCAAAGTGGAAGAGAGCAAGGCGGGAGGCGACCAAAGGCGGGGGCCGAGTGATGAAGCGGTTTGCGAATCGGTGTGCGAGATTCTGGTCACGAGCGATGTACACGGGCATATTTATCCGACCGATTACCGGACACATGAGGAGATTCCCCTGGGCCTGGCTAAGCTGGCGGCGATGATCCGCCGGGAACGGGAGCGGACGCCGGACCTGCTGCTGGTGGATAACGGAGATGTCATTCAGGGAACGCCGCTTTGTTCTTTCTATGTAAAACAACGTCAGGAAGAGATGCATCCGGCGGTCGCCGTGATGAACGAGTTGGATTATGATGCGGCGGTTCCGGGAAATCATGAATTCAATTACGGACCGCGGATGCTGCGGCGGGTAATGGAGGATTCGCGGTTTCCCTGGTTGTCGGCGGGGATTGTGGATGCGGGACAAAGGCAGCCGGCTTTCGGCCAGCCTTATCTCGTCAAAACGACCGAGGCCGGCGTCAAAATCGCCGTCTTGGGCGTGACGACGCACTATATCCCGCATTGGGAAAATCCGCGGCATATCGAAGGTTGGGAGTTCCGGGACGCGCTGGAGACCGTAAAGACCTGGGTGCCCCGCATCCGCGAACAGGAGCGGCCGGATCTGATGGTCATCGCTTATCATGGCGGCTTCGAACGGGACTTGCTTACAGGGGAGCCGGCCGAGCGGCTGACCGGGGAAAACCAGGGATATGCGATGTGCCTGGAAGTGCCGGGGATCGATGTGTTGATTACCGGGCACCAGCACCGCTTGATCGCGGCGGAGGTCGGCGGGGTTACGGTGATTCAGCCGGGCTCGGGCGGACAGGCGCTGGGGAAAATCTCCGTTCGCTTCCAAAAAAGCACGGACGGGGCATGGACGATTATGGAAAAAAAGGCGGAGCTGTTGACCCCGGATGAAACGACAGAAGCCGACGGCAAGGTGTTGGGCATAGTCCGGAGCCTCGAAGCTGATACCCAAACCTGGCTGGATCAGCCGATTGGGGAGGTCAGCGGGGATATGGAAATCCGCAGCCCGCTCGCCTGCCGGCTGGCGGATCATCCGTTTATGGAATTCGTGAACAAGGTGCAGATGGAGGCCGCCGGGGTGAAGGTGTCGAACGCGGCTTTGCTCAGCAATGCATCAAAAGGTTTTCGCGGGAGCATTACAATGCGTGATGTGCTGACCAACTTCATGTATCCGAACACCTTGGCCGTATTGCGGCTTAAGGGGAAGGATATCCGGGAGGCGCTGGAGCAGACGGCGAATTATTTCATCGTGGAAGAAGGCGGGAAAATCGCTGTGAATCCGGCTTATATGGAGCCCAAAGCGCAGCATTACAACTACGATATGTGGGAGGGCATCGAGTACGTGCTGAACGTGTCCCGGCCCCCCGGCCGGCGCGTGGCGCTGCTGAATTACAGCGGCGAGCCCTTGCGGGACGACGCGGAGATCGACGTGGTGATGAACAGCTACCGCGCCGGCGGGGGAGGGGATTACGACATGTACCGGGGCAAACCGGTGGTCAAAGAAATCCAGATTGACATGGCCGAACTCGTGGCGGAATATATCCGGGAGCGCGGCACCATCATGGCAACCTGCAATCATAATTGGCAGATCGTCCGCTAACGGGTAGTAGGCGGTTACTCCGCTAGGACGGGCCTAAATGGAGTGAAAGCGGACAATTCTTCCGTGCTTAGCGCGGTTATATCCGTGGTTGTGTTTTTCTCAATATCGTACCGGTACAGGTGGTATTCGTCGGACGGCTGTTCGCTGATGAAGTCCACGCTGTTGCCGTCTTTATGCCATAATGCGAATGCGGTCGTGATGTAATTTTTATCGCCGCCGACTTTGTGCAGGGAGTTTTCTTCCGGGTCGTACAGCGCCGGGATGGCGCTGCTGGTGTCGCCAAACGAAAGCGCCAGCGTATGGCCGTCGGGCGACCAGTTATAAGCATGGACCGTTTCGACGACCGCCTGGCCATATTCCTTTTGCATGGATCCGATTTCGGCGTTGGTGTCGATTTGTTTGCCGCTTTCGAGGTTCACCACGATCAATTTATCTCCGACATTACTATAGAACAGGTTTATGGCCAAATACCGGTCATCGGCGGACAGGGCCAACGAACGGATCTCCTTTGGGTCCGGATCGAACTTAATGGTATAGCTCTTCTGGCCTTCCGTTTTGACGGCTATGGAAGCGATAACCGGGGTTCCGAACTCCCCTTTCTTTTTCTCGGCCGTAACGGTGATGCCGCCGGCTGTCCAAGTGAGTTTGCTGTCATCTTCGCTAAGTTTCGCGGCTAAATCACGGGCATAATAAACGGATAAGTCGACCGGACCGCCTTGATCGCTTGGACTGCTGAGGTCGCCTTGACTGTTTTGGCCGGTCTGATCGCTCTGATCGCCCGGATTGCCGCTTGTATTGGCGCTTTGGTTTTCCGGTTGTTGTGCGGCGGAGTTCGTTGTTTGGCCCGGCGTTTGCGATTCGCTTGATGCGCTCCCGGGGGTGTTCGTATTTCCGCAGCCGGCAATGGCCGCGCAAACCAAACCTAGAATAAGGACAATGGTAATTCGTTTCATGTTGCAGCTCCTTTGGGTTTTGAATAAAAACATTTATAATTGTAAGACGCAAAGTAAAAAGAGGAAGTTACATGAAGTTAAGGGGAAATTTTCATGCCTGTGCCGGTTAGTTCCATCCTGTCCGCTTTGTTTCTTTTTTTCGCACTTCTGGCCATGTTGTCCATCGTATATAAAAGCTGGCGAAACGGGATATCGCCGATGCCCGCCTCGGCGGAGGTGCGCAGGGCTGTCGTTGCGGAGCTTAGCCGGCTGACCGGGCCGGCCGGGGGCAGGGGGCCAACGAGCGGCTGGATGCTGACAGGTGGTCGGGAGCAGGCGGCCGCCGAACCGGTTGCGCCGGCTTCCGCTTATTCTATCGTCGAGGCCGGTTCCGGCTGGGGGACGCTCGCTTTGCATCTCGCCCAAAGCCGCCCGGACTGGCGGATCACCGGCATCGAAAATTCCTGGATTCCTTGGGTGGTTTCCCGGCTGGCTTTGCGTTTAAGCGCCTGCAGGAACACCGTTTTTCTTAGGGGAGACCTGTATGAATATCGTTACGAACAAGCCGATGTAGTGGTCTGTTATCTCTATCCCGGCGCCATGAAGCGGCTCGATCCCCTGCTGCGCCGGCAGCTTCATACGGGGGCGAGGGTCGTCAGTATTTGCTTTGCCCTCCCCGGTTGGCAAGCGGAAAAGATCATCACTTGCCGGGACATGTACCGGACTAAAATTTATATTTATAAGATAGAATAAAGCAGGGTATGGTGTTTTCTGCCATGAATGGCTTAATCAGCCGCAAAGACGAATGACGGGAGTTGAACTTGATGAGCGAACGCATGAATGAGCAGGCGAACGTACAGGTGAACGAACAGGAGCTTGTCCAGTACATCGCCGGCCGGACGAAGGCGGACCCGCAGAAGATCCGGCTGGTATTGAAGCATGAAGCCGACTATATCGAACGCGCGCATCAAAATGCCAAGGATGAGGTTGAGATCGACGGGGACGAGCTGGTGGATTATGTGCTCCGCCAACGCGATGTCCAACTGGACGAGCTTACGGTTGAGTCGATTCTCGATTTGGAGATGGATTATTTGACGGAAAAAGGCCTCGCTGGTTATGTCGATTAGCCTCACTGGGGAAGCCGTAGATTTAAAATGAAGGTTTAAACGGCAAAAAGGGTGTTTCAGTCTAGTTCCTGCCGCCGAGCGGCAAGGTGAGGGTGGAGCGCCTTTTTGCTCATTTCATTGGAAAAATCCAATAGATTGACGGCCATCGATCGCAATTTTGGACTCTCATTGGAAATATCCAATAGATCTCGTTCAAATCTCAACTTTTACCTTCTGCAAAATAAATTAATTTATTTTAATCAACCAACTTTAAAAATATTTAAATTAGGAGTACTCTAGTAAATGAAAGTTCCATAATTTTACTAGGAGATGAGTGCAAGTGAAAGCTTTGAGATGGCATGGTGTCAAGGATTTGAGACTGGAAAACATCGAGGAGCCGAAGCCGGCTAAGGGCGAAGTGAAATTAAAGGTGGAATGGTGCGGCATTTGCGGCAGCGATCTGCACGAATATACGGCGGGGCCGATTTTCATCCCGCTTGAAACCCACCCGCTCAGCGGAGACAAGGCTCCAGTCGTGATGGGGCATGAATTTTCCGGACAGGTGGTGGAAGTCGGCGAAGGGGTAACCCGGGTGGCCGTCGGCGACCGTGTCGTCGTGGAACCGATCTATGCCTGCGGAACCTGCGCGGCTTGCAAACAAGGCAAATACAATCTTTGCGATAAAATGGGCTTTTACGGCCTGGCCGGCGGAGGCGGCGGATTTTCCGAATATACGTCCGTCCCGGAAGGAATGCTGCATAAAATCCCGGATTCGGTTTCCTTCGAGCAAGGGGCTCTGGTCGAACCGTCCGCGGTGGCGCTGCATGCGGTGCGCTCCAGCAAATTGAAAGTCGGCGACAAGGCGGCAGTGTTTGGCACAGGGCCTATCGGCCTGCTTGTAATCGAGGCGCTCAAGGCCTCGGGAGCTTCGGAAATCTACGCCGTTGAGCTGTCGGAAGAACGGAAACAGAAAGCCGCGGAACTGGGAGCGATCGTCATCGATCCGAAGGAATACGATGCGGTCGAGGAAATTCACAAGCGCACCCAGGGCGGAGTGGACGTAGCCTATGAGGTTACCGGGGTTCCGCCGGTATTGACACAGGCGATCAACTCCACCAAAATCGGCGGAGAAACGATGATCGTCAGCATTTTCGAGAAAGAAGCTTCGATTCATCCGCAAAACATCGTCCTGAAGGAACGCACCGTGACCGGTATTATCGGCTACCGCGACGTATTTCCGGCGGTGATCAGCCTGATGGCTCAAGGTTACTTCCCGGCGGACAAGCTTGTAACCAAACGCATCAAGCTGGATCAAGCCGTTGACGAAGGTTTTGAAGGGCTGCTCAAAGAGCGGAATCAAGTCAAAATCTTGGTGAAGGCCGAGTAAGAAGGTTTTCCGCGGGCGGGGATTACACCCGGTAAACGGTAATTCCCCGCTCTTGGAACGGTTTTACGTCATATTCGGAGGCTTCGGTTCCGGTAATCAGCGTATGGACGGCGCTGTTCGGGGCGACCGTGTGCAGCGACAGCTTGCCGATTTTGGTATGGTCGGTGACCACGATGATTTCCCCCGCCGCGGCGATCATGCCCTGTTTGGCCGGAACCAGCAATGCCTCGGGATGCATCAGCCCGTGCTGAGGGTGAAGCGCCGGGGTGCCGATAAAAGCTTTTTCCACATGCAGCGACTTCAACACATGATCGGTAAACATGCCGTTCAGCATGTAGCTGGACGGATACAGTTCCCCGCCGGTCAAAATCACCTTAATCCCCGGAGCGTCACGCAGCTCCACGGCTACGTTCATGTCGTTGGTGACCACGGTGATGTCGGAACGCCCGACGAGATGGGTGGCGATGTGCACCGTCGTCGTCCCCGAGTCGATGATGATGTTCTCCCCGTCCTCCACAAGGGAGGCGGCGTGGCGGCCGATGCGCATCTTTTCCTCCAAATGCTGGTTTCTCCGTTCGTGAAAAGCCGGCTCGTCATGCGTCCATTGCTCCATTATGACACCGCCGTGCGTTCTTTTCAGCACGCCCTCCTGCTCGATTTCCGCCAAATCCCGCCGTATCGTCGCCCCGTGCACGCTAAACTCCTGGGCCAGCGCGGCCACGGTGGCCGTCCGGTACTGCCTCACATATTCCACAATGCGTCTTTTTCTTTCGGCTGCCAACAAGGCGTATCTTCCTTCCTGCAGGACAAGTGCGCAAAAATGCGCATTTGCCCATACTGATATAATCGTGGTTTCATATTTGCCCCCATTTTATCAAAGCCATGTTTGGCGGGTGTTAAAACAAAGTAAACATTACGGCAAATTCGTGAAGCTTTGCCTGCTTTTGGGCGCTAATTACCGCTGTGCCAAGCCGCGCGATTCGGCAAGGAAGATGGCGGCGGACAGATTTACATTTCCTTGGATTTGTTCTAATACTCCCGAAATGAACGGCTTTTAAAATCAAATTAAGCTCAAATGAGCAAAACGGATCAAAAATTGCGCATATTGGATTTTTGCGGTAAGGAGGATGGCTCTTGGCATCCATTCAATTTGTGAATGTGACGAAGGCATTTGAGAAAAACGCGGTCATCAGGGACCTCAATCTGACGATCGCGGACGGTACGTTTACCGTGCTGGTCGGCCCGTCCGGCTGCGGCAAAACGACGCTCCTGCGCATGATCGCGGGATTGGGCCCGCAAACATCCGGTCAGGTGCTCATTAACGGAAAGGACGTTTCACGGATTCCGCCGGGGCAACGCGGGGTGGCGATGGTGTTTCAAAATTACGCGATCTATCCCACGATGTCGGTGCGCGAAAATATCGAATTCGGCCTAAAAAACAATAAAGTGCCGAAAGCCGAGCGCGCCCGGCTGGTCGAGAGCATCGGCGCGACGGTGGGCCTGTTGGATTATTTGGACCGCAAGCCGTCCGCGTTGTCCGGCGGGCAGCGCCAGCGCGTCGCATTGGCCCGCGCGATGGTGAAGAAGCCGTCCGTGTTCCTCATGGACGAGCCGCTCTCCAACCTGGACGCCAAGCTGCGCGTGCAGATGCGCATCGAACTGATCGAGCTGCACAAGAAGTTGGGCACCACCTTTGTGTATGTGACGCACGATCAGGTGGAAGCGATGTCGATGGCGGATACGATCGTATACTTGCTTTGGAACGCTCCCTTTGGAACGCTCCCTTTGGAACGCTCCCGTGTCCGCTTGTACTTTTTAGAAGGGATCAAATGCAAAAATGCATTTGATCGTTGGTTATTTTCCCGTTCCGAGGCGCTTCGCCTGCAAAAGTGCAGTTGAGTAGAGTGTATTTGGAAAAATATGGTTGTATGACAGAAAATGAACTGCACTTTTACAGTTCGATAGGCATTTTCGGGAGCCTTCGACATAAATCGCCTGCACTTTTGCATTTCGTCGAGGGCGCACCGTGATGAACGTTTGCGGCTGACGCGTGGCTGGTTCGCAGAAGACGTGTGTCTGATGTGCGACTGATACGTGGCTGAAGTGTGACTGACGTATAGTTGCTTGTGCCGACTTATAACCGACTTGTAGCTGATATGCAGCAAGACGTGCGGCTGACTGTGGCAGGTGTGTTCGGTGACGTTGTGCAGTCTGTTTGTGGTCGATGTGTAGTCTGGTCTTGTGCCGCCGATGTGCTATCCCCCGGGTTTCCCTCTAAACGGCGGACTTCTCCCCGGAAAACCGCCGGATCAACGCCGAGCGGGTCATCACCAGCCGCATCGGCACGAGCTTTTCCGCATGGGGGACGACGCGGCGGCGGTTGCTCGGGTGGAAAACCGCCAGCAGCAGACGCAGGTACGAAGTCGTCAGCGCGCGGAAGGTGCGGTTTTCCATCTGATACGTTTCAAAACCCAACCCGTGCGTGATGCCGCGATGCAGTAAAGTTACGCCCTGCAGCGCCTTGACCTGGCTCAGCTGCGGGTTTTTCTCCATTTCCGCGCAAATCTGCCGCATGGCGCCGCGCGTCAACCGGGCGATCATGAGCGCAACCCGGTTTTCTTCATGGGACTGCAGCAGCGCGAGGATTTTCCGGTTATCCAAATGCAGCTCCCCGATCCAGTCTCCGTCATGAATCCACGTTCCGTCCTCGCATAACATACACTTGCCGTGATACTTCGTGACGAACATTTTGCAGATGCCGTATTCCCCCGCATATTTGGAGCGCAGGCGGCTAAACACCTCGAATACCCGCTCCCAGGCCATCCAACCCCATTGGACGGCTCGCTTGATTACAGAAACCGAACGCATTTCAACTATCTCCTTCCAAAACTAATATTATTAATTCAGGCGGCTCCCGCAAACAAAACGACAAGCAGCGCGGTCAGCGACCCGATCAGACCGCCGGCGAGGCAGTCCGAAGGATAATGAACGCCCAGATATATCCGCGACATGCCAACGACAAACGCAAGCGGCAGCAGGATTTGAGCCAGGCCGGGGGTAGCGAACAGAAACGGAACGGCGGTGGAAAACGCGGCCGTCGTATGCCCGGACGGAAAGGAGTAATCCTTCAGCGGGCGAATCGAGATCCGGGCGCCCTGCAGCGCCGCGTAGGGACGGGTCCGCTGAAACGTCTTTTTGACCAGAACGGCTGCCAGATGGCTCAGCGCCAGAGCGCACAAGCTTTTCCAACCGGCTTTTTGCCAAGGTCCTACCGCAAACAGAATGACTGAAAGGGTGACGGCAATCGTGAACGCCGCGCTGCCCAAATGGGTGATTCCCTTCAAGACCAGGTCGAGCGCGGGATGGCTAAGCTTATGATTGCACCAGAAAAACAGCCGGTTATCGTATTCGCGCAGCCGCTCATAATAGCGATGCATCATGTAAAACACTCCACTCCCCTGAAAAAATAACGGACTATTCGTGGTGTGCCGCTTGGGTATTCCCCGCCCGCGCGGGATTTTTAAACGAGTCCGCTATCGGCAGGAAAGCTCGGCATTAGCACACGATTAAACGGATGATTTAATGCTCTTGCCCGTAACGTTCGAGCATTTGCCCGGCTTGGTGCCGGATCGGCCGGATCCAGTAGAACAGCATGATGCCGAACAACAGCAAAGCGCTGACGCCAACCGTTACCGTCTCCCCGAAGCTTTCGGCCACCCAGCCGCCTAAAATCGGACCGATGATCACCCCGATTCCTTCGATGCCCGACAAGACTCCCCAACCGGTCGCTTTTTGCTCGGTGGGGACGAAGTAGGACATAATGGCGTTCCAGGCGGGAAGCACGGCGGCATAGGCCGCGCCGAAACCCAAGGCCAGCAGCATCGTACTGACCATCTGCCGGGAATAAATGAGCAGCCCCAGGCAGACGGCCAAGGCGCCGAAGCCGGCGACGAGCAGCCATTTATGACCCCATTTGTCGGCCAGGCGGCCCATAGGGATCAAAAGCAGCACCGTCATCAACCCTCCGCCGAGCAGCACGATCGAATACGCCGAGTAATCCAGGGCCAGATATTCGGAAGCAAAGCTCGGCAGGACGGGCACCAGCAGCCCGGCGGCCAGCGTCTGCAAAATCATGCCGGGCACAAGCGGCTTCATTTGCGCCAGCTTGTTCCGCATTTGGCTCATCTGCTGTTTAAAGGGGATGGCTGTGATCATGCCCTTGGACCGGAACACGCTGCCCTTCACGGCCGCCAGCGCCCAGCCTCCTGCCCAAAGCCCGGCCAAAAGCCAGAACGACAAGGAATAGCTGCGGTCGAGCAGAAAATTAACGGCAACCGGCCCGAGGCCAAGCGATATGAGCCAAATCGTGTATATCGCTCCCATTTGCGAGCCCCGGTGGTCCTCCCGGATTTCCGAGAGGCAGAGCAGCCAGATCGGGGAGACGCCTATCCCGAGCAGCCCGGAGCCGACGATGATCGCCCAGGGAGCGCTGATGCCGAAGGATACGAGCAACCCAAGCAGACCGAGCAGCAAAAACGCGTTCAGGATCAATCGTGCCGGAAACCGGTCAAGCACGTATCCGGCGATGACCTTGATCAGGGTGTCGGCCAAATAATGGATCGATATCGCTGCCCCGACCGCCGCCAAGGTGATTTGCCGGTCATTGGCATAGGCGGGCAGGAATGAAATCAGAAAAGCGCTGCGGGCCATTTCGGTCAGGAACAAAATAGCGGAGCAGTGCAGAAAGGAAGGGGGCAGCTTGCTCCAAAAGCCCCTTTGCGCGGAATTTTTCATCGTTTCGAACCCCTATACAATGGAATTGGTTTCGCATGGTTGAACGCCCGGCGGTCAATGGCCGGCTGTCACCGTCAGCCGTTGGCCGTGGCAGGCAGTCCGTGAACCAGCCGCAGCACGTCCTTGACGATCGTGTCGGCGGCATGCCCGGCGGCGAGCGCGTCGCATTGCCGCATCATTTTGTCCCGGGTAGCTTCGGAGTTGAGGATTTCGCTCACCAACGGGAGAAGCTGGCGCACGTTTTTGGCCACGGCCGCGGCGCCTTTCCGTTCCAGGTAACGGGCGTTCTCGCGCTCCTGCCCGGAGAACGGCTTGTAAACGACGATCGGCGTGCGAATTTGGATCGCTTCGGATAAAGTGATGCCGCCGGCCTTTGTAATGATGCAGGAAGCGTCCCGCATCCGGTCGTGAACCGCGTCCACGAACCCGAACACCCGCAGCCGGGAATGCCCGCCGAACCGGCGCTCCAGCTTCCGCCGCAGCTTGTTGTTCCCCCCGCATACGATGTCGATCCGGACATCCGGCAAAGCCAGCAGGCTGGCCGCCAGCCGCTGAATATCCGGCAGAGGCACGAGGGCTCCCATCATGACAAGGATGGAACGGGCAGGCTGCTGCGTGCCCTGCGGCTCCGGAAAGGACGGCTCGTAAAACGGTTCCCGCAGCGGAATGCCGCTGACGGTGATCGTTCCCGGCCGCACTCCCCGGCGGATCATTTCCTGCTTCAAGTCATCGGTGGCCACATAAAACCGGTCCGGACGGTTATGCAGCCAGCGGCTGTGCAGGCTGAAATCGGTAACGACGGTAAATAGCGGGATGTGAATGCCATGTTTTTGCAGTTGATGCGAAATTCCCCCAAACGGGAACGTGCTTACGATGGCGTCCGCCTTTCGCTCCTTCAGGATGGAGATCAACTTCTTCATCCCCAGCACGCCGGCCCATTTGGCCAGGGCGCTGGTCTCCTCGATATTCCGGGTGGCGTAGTACGTCCAGCCGTAATAGTCCAGACCGTAATTGGAGAAAAAAGGGCTGCATATATACAAATAACGGGAAATGGAGTTCATGCCGGGGTGGGCTTCCTGATACAAGTCGAGGATGCTGGCCGATCCGATGCCGAACCGGGTGAAGGCTTGCTGCAGTGTTCGCGCCACTTGAATATGACCGTTCCCGTATCCGGCGGTCAGAATGACGATGCTGATGTCCTGCTTCATGGTTTATACCTGCCTTTTTGCCAAAATCGTTCGCTTTCGTCCGTTCCGTTATTGCGCTTTGGTATCCAGTATAAGGGAAGCGCGGGGGGAACCGAACTGGCCGCGCGTCGTGATTTCAATTCCGACTTAAGTCCAGTAACGATCTGGACTGGCCTGTGAACAGGCCGCCAAATCCCCCCGCGCTGAACCACTTCCACTGTATTGTCCCAGTGTTTTCACGGTTTCAACAGAGCGCCTGATCTTTGTTAACATAGGGGCGGACCTGCGGGATATTGCAGTTTTGAGTCTTTTTGCACTGGCTCACATTGGAATTTATTAGGTATAATGGAAGTCGATTTTTTATCACCCTAGTCATTTGGTTGCAGATGAGGAGAGGTTTTGGAGGTTGCGATGAAGGAGTTTAGGGATCGCCTGGTTCAAATCCAGGAGGATCAGGCCAAAATGCTGAAAGAGTACCAAGCGTTGGTCGCGGAGTATGAATCCTATGATTACATTCGCGAAAACGAAACGCTTCGCCGGCAATACGAGGAGCTCAAGCGGCGGGCCGACGCGCTGGAGGAACGGCTGGGGCGGCTCGATCATGAGAATCGGGAGCTGCGCCAGGCGCTTTCCGGACAGATGCTGGATGAGAAGCTTGGCTTGCTGGCCTTATCGAGAAAGAAGCTGTACACCTATTTTTCGGAGAAGGTGATCGGCCAGGGGAACCGGCTTGAAAGCTTGGAGGCGTCCGCCAAGCAAAGAATCGATCATTTGATCAAGCAGACGGACAGGCAGCTGGATGCCGACCGGGAAGGAATCAAAGCCCGCTTGCAGCAATTTCACGAGGAATTGGAGCAGCGTATGGCGGAGCACCGGAAGCGGCTGCTCGTAGAGGAGCATCGCATCCGTCAGGAGACCTGGGCCGGGTACGAGAAGCTCGCCGCGGAAGGCGTCGATGAGGAAACGGTGCAGCGCCGCCGGAAACAAAACCAGATCGAAATGAAGATCGGATTGAACTGGATCAACAAAATCGGTATTTTGCTGATTATTTTTGGGGTAGGCGCGGCGTTCAAGTATTCTTATACGACCTGGTTCAGCGGATATATGAAGGGGTTGGCCTTTTTCCTGCTGGGGACGCTGATGATCGCGGGCGGGGAATGGCTGTTCCGCAAAGGAAAAAAGATCTTCGCCTTGGGTTTGCTCGGCGGCGGGATTTCAGTGCTGTACGGCTCGGTTTTTTACAGTTACTTTTTATTACATATCATCAGCTTATACGCAGGGTTTGCCATATGCGTCCTGATCACGGCGGGGGCTGTGTTTTTGTCGCTCAGGTACAGGTCGCGGACGATTTGTTCCCTGGGCCTGATCGGCGGTTATCTGCCCTTACTATCATACATAAACGCGTTTGGCCTTGAGGGCGGCGCTGTTTATGCGGCCATGGGGTATTTGCTGCTGCTCAACGGTTTGATTCTGCTCGTCTCGTTCCGGAAGCGGTGGCCGGCCGTCACCTATATCAGCTTCCTGCTTCATACGCCGTCCATGATCGCCCTGGCAGCGCTGGCGGAACAGGCTTGGATCGCGATGCTGTACGCCGTTTGCCTGTTTTTGATGTATTTGGGGATCACGCTCTGGATTCCGTTCAAATCCAAATTGAAGCTAAGCTGGTGGGACTTCTCTTTGCTTGCTTTGAATACCATCGTTAGCTGCGGGACCATGTACGGTCTGATCGCGAAAGCGGAGCTGACCGAATTCAGAGGGCTGCTGGCCCTGCTCTTCTGCCTGGTCTACACGGCGTTGGGACGGTTTGCGCAAAAGAAGCTGGCGCAGGAGAAGGCCGCCCGCATTCTGTTTTATGCCACCGCGCTGACGTTTGCGGTTCTGATGATTCCGTTCCAGCTCGATGTCCGCTGGGTCACCATGGGCTGGCTTCTCGAGGGGATGGCCCTCGCCGTCTTCGCCGGCCGCAGCCGGTTGAAGCCGCTGGAGCGCGCCGGATGGGGCATCGTGCTGCTCTGCGCGGCCGCGTTCTTCTGGATGGATTTTATCCGTTATTTATTTGGCGTCGTCCGTCCGGGCGATTTCAATCTGCAGTACAGCTCCGTTTCTTTGGGGCCGCTGCTGCTACTGCTGTATTACGCGCTGCGTTTCAGAAACCCGGAGGGAAACCGCCGTTACCTTGCTTGGGAGCATTCGTTCATCTCCTGGGTAAAATACGTCTCGCTGAGCAATTTATGGCTGTACCTCGTTTATGAAGCAGGCTTCGTATACGATCGGCTCGTGCCGGCCTCTATGAGCCACGTAGAATTGTACAAGTGGCTGCTGATCGCGGCGGTAACGATGGTGCTGGCCTTTGCATTAACCAAATTCGCCTTGCTTTACGATAAGTTTGTAAAAATTTATACCCTGGTCTTGTATTCGATCAGCTACTTCATTGGTTTCGTCGTTACGATGGCGTTGCCTGCGCTGCAGGAAGAAGCGGCCCGGAACGGGGCGGCGGAGTATGTTGCGCTGATCGTGCTGATCGCCTTTAACATCGTCGTTTTCTTTAGCGGCAAAGACGTGCTGTTTGCGGCGGTCCGCCGCGATTTCCGCAGCACGGAATGGTATCCGGTCATCATGGGGGCGTACCTGTTTGCCGTCCTCACCGCCTTTTTAGCCGTGCAGTTCCGGCTGGGAGACGCCGGTTTATGGTTCAGCCTGGTCTACCTGTTGCTGGCGATCGGTTACATCGTTTACGGCTTCCGCTACAGATACGTGTATATTCGGCGGGTTGGTCTGGGGCTGACACTGCTGTCCACCGGAAAAATGCTGCTGTACGACCTGTCGCTACTGACGACGGGCAGCAAAATCCTCGCTTTTTTCGCGTTTGGCGTGGTGTTGCTTGCTATCTCCTACATTTATCAGCGGGTCACCCTCCGGCTGGAGGGTGTGAAGGAAGAAGGAACTGCGGAGGAAACAGCGGTATCAAATTCGGCGGAGTAATTTGGTATAATGGGTTAAAAATCTGAAGGAGTTTGGCTATGGAATTTACCCCATCGGATAAAGTGCAGCAAATGGCCACCGGTATTTTTACGGAGTTAGCCCGGCGCAAACGGTCCGCTTCCGCCCAGGGAATCGAAGTTATCGACCTGAGCGTGGGCAGTCCCGATCTTCCGCCGCCGCCTCTGGTCGCGGAGCAACTTGCGTCCTCGGCGCAGCATGCGGAAAATTACGGATATGCGCTGGGAGGAACCCGGGAGTTTCATGAAGCGGTCAGTCATTTTTACCGCAGGCGGTATGGAGTGGAGCTTGATCCGGAGGAAGAGGTGCTCCAAACGATGGGCTCGCAGGACGGGCTTGCCCATTTGGCTTTGGCGGTCATCAATCCCGGGGATTACGTGCTGATCCCTGACCCGGGTTATCCGATTTATGAGGCGGGGGTGGTCCTGGCCGGGGGCAAGGTGTACCCGCTGCCGCTGCGCGAGGAAAACGGATACCTCCCGCAGTTGGATCAGGTTCCGGATGAAATTGTGGCGCGGACGAAAATGATGATTCTCAGCTATCCCGGCAACCCGGTGCCGGCTATGGCGGATGCCGCTTTTTTTGAGGAAGCGATCCGGTTTGCGAAGCGGCATAACATACTGATTGTCCACGACTTCGCCTATTCCGAATTGATCTTCGACGGGCGCCCGCGGCTAAGCTTTATGGCGATTCCCGGCGCCCGGGAAGTGGGCATCGAGTTCAACTCGCTGTCCAAAACGTTTAATATGGCCGGCTGCCGGATTGGCTATGCCGTCGGCCATTCCGGGGTTTTGCGGGCGCTGGGCATGCTGAAATCGAACATCGATTACGGCGTGTTCCTTCCGGTTCAGCAGGCGGCCACGGCCGCGTTAATGGCGGATGATCGCTTGCTCGATACGCAGGTGAAGGAGTACGAAGCCCGCAGGGATACGCTGATATCCGGGCTGGCGCGGGTCGGCTGGGAGGTGGCGAAATCCCCGGCAACGATGTTCGTGTGGGCAAAAATCCCCGCAGGCTGGACTTCGCGCGAATTGGCGTTCGCGCTGATCGAGCAGGCGGGCGTGGCGGTGGTGCCGGGCGATGCGTTCGGCCGTCAAGGGGAAGGGTACGTGCGCATCGCGCTCGTGCAGCCTTCCGGCCGGCTTGCCGAGGCCGCCGAGCGGATCGGCCGTTTTTTGCGGCGGGATGATCTTCGCAGTCAAAATCAACCATAGGGCGGAATATCCTCGAACATGTGTTAGAATAGGTGAAGCACAAATTTTTATAAGTTGAATTTGAGAATATGGACAGATTAGGCAAGAGGGGGAAACGATTCTTTAGTTCATTCAGGAGAAATCCGGGAACAACAGCGATCGTAAGAACATTTCACCCGGCTGCCTCATCCGTACATCATTAGTCGACTTATAATAAATCAAAATATAGTGGAAGAGGATATTACGATGAATCAACGACATTCGATATATGGGTTGACCAAAGACCGGCTTGCCGCCTGGCTGCTCGATCATGGACATAAAAAGGGGCGGGCCGAACGGGTCTGGGATTGGCTGTACCGGCAGCGGGCCGCCGATTTTCAGGCGATGGACGACGTGAATGCCGAATGCCGGGTGCTGCTTGCCGAGCATTTTGCGGTAGAAACGCTAGAGGAGCATACCCGGCAGGAATCTGTCGACGGGACGATCAAGTTTTTGTTCCGATTGCAAGACGGCAATCTGATCGAAACGGTGCTGATGCGCCATAAGTTCGGCCTGTCGGTATGCGTGACGACGCAGGTCGGCTGCAATATCGGCTGCAGCTTCTGCGCGAGCGGCCTGCTCAAGAAAAGCCGCGACCTGACGAGCGGGGAAATCGTGGAGCAGGTCATGAAGGTGCAGCTTCACCTGGACCGCAAGGGCCGGGGGGAGAAGGTCACCCATATCGTGGTGATGGGGATCGGCGAGCCGTTCGACAACTACGACAATATGGCCGATTTTCTGCGCGTCATCCAGGATCCGAAAGGGCTGGCTATCGGGCCGCGGCATATCACCGTATCGACGAGCGGGCTGGCTGATAAAATTATCGATTTCGCCGACTCCGACCTGCAGGTCAATCTGGCGGTATCCCTGCACGCCCCGAACAACGAGCTGCGGACCCGGATCATGAAGATCAACCGGGCGATTCCGATCGAGAAGCTGCTGGCGGCGATCGACTATTACTTGGAGAAAACAAACCGGCGGATCACGATCGAGTACATTTTGCTGAAGGACGTAAACGATGGCACAGAGCACGCTTTGGAACTGGCTGAACTGATGGGCGACCGGCTCGTCAACGTCAACCTGATCCCGTACAATCCGGTGGACGAACACGCCCAGTATCAAAGAAGCTCGCAGGAATCGGTGCTGGCTTTTTATGACGTGCTGAAAAAGCAGGGCATCAGCTGCAGCGTCCGGCTGGAGCACGGCACCGACATCGACGCGGCGTGCGGCCAGCTGCGCAGCAAGCAGTTGAAGCGGCCGAGCTGAAGCGGCAGGGGCAGGCGGCCCGGCGCCGGACGAAAATGAAGGACTTGGAGCTCAGCTCCAAGTCCTTTTTTGAGTAGTCGAAGGCAGCACGACGTGTCGAGGGGGCGGCCGCTTAACCGGGCCAATTGCAAAAGTGCAGTTGAAATGATCCGAATTCCGGCTATTAGAGCGATGAGATGCAAAAGTACATTTGAAAATGGCGCTTAGAGACAAATTTGATCAGAATGGCGAAAACGGCCTGCACTTTTGCATTTGACGAGTCACTTTCGGGGCATTACACGAAAACCGCATGCACTTTTACACTTCGCGTGGAATTGGGGAGTAACCGCCGCCTGATGCCGCGAGAAAACTAGTTTTAAAACTGCCGCCAAGCGCGTTCCAGGCCGCCTAATATATATGCGGTCCAGTCTGCCTAGTATACGCGGCCCAGTCTGCGTATGCGGCCGAGTCTGCTTAAGGAGCCTCCCCCGATAAAATAGCGGAACTTTATGGTCTTATTTTCCAGGAGGGAGCCCGTTCATCTCCATTAGCGGAATTTTTTGTTCTTATTTTCCAATGGACGGTACCGAAAGCGGCCATTTCCCTGCGACTGGAGAAAATAGCGGCATAAAATTCCTCTATTACACTCAAAATGGGGGATATCGCCAAAATAGCGACATTTTTTTCCTTTATATCATCTTTTGCAGCGCCCCCGGCCCCTGGGGAGATAAATGCCGTCTAAATATGTCTTGAAATGACCGCTTCCAGTTGGGCGGCCACCGATTGCGATCCACGAAGGAGGTCGTCTCTGGACAGTACTACCCGCACAAACCGCTCATCCAGCTCCAGCGCTTCGGCGAACAAGCCGCTTAAGCCGCGGGCGCGGCGATCGACCTGCAGCACCAGCTCCAGCGCGTCGCCTCTCGGGAAAAACAGGATTTCCAACTCGTCCAGGTATCCGTGGAATCTGCCTCCGGGCGCGTATTCGAACTCCTGTACGAACGGCAGGCCCCTGCCAAGTCTTGGAGCATAATCGTTCGTCACCTCGCGCAGGCGGAACCCGAGCAACTCCACCGCGTCCAGCACGGTTTGCATTTTCTGGTCCGGCACGACGTGGATCAGGTCTTCGTCCTTCGGATCAACCCCCATGTCGATGTCGAGCCCGGTCTCGATCCAGATCGGTACGCTCCGCAGCGTCACCGGCATCTGGTCCGGCAGCCTGAAGCGGAACGGAATTTGCTTCCTTTCGCCGGCTTTCAGCTCGAAGCCCGGGGTAACCAGGTATTTGGCGATCGTGGCGGTGCCCCTTAACTTGCTGTCACCCTGCTCGCGTATGTAATGGGTTTTTAACATCAAATGAATGTTGTCGATGGACTGGTCGGCCTGTCCTCCCTCCAGATAGACGGTTCCGCTGATTTCCCCGCCGAGGGCGACCTCGAACGCATCCAGCTCCGTATTGATCCGCGCCGTCCCGATCCCCACGCTGGCTAACATTTTCTTAAAAAAGGACATGATATCAACCTTCCTTCACCATTTTAATTTGTCTGCAGGATTATGTATGCAGCGGTTACGGAAGTTAATACGCTCTTTTTGCGGCCACGGTTTCATTTCTCCATACGGATTACCCGGTATTCATACGCGGCAACGGCGAGCGCTCCGGCGGCGGCCTTGCGCCCGGTCATGACATCCAGGCCCTCGCGGGGGAGGGTGACGGTTCCTCCCAAGCCGTCCATATTGATAATAACCCAAAGATCGTTGCCGTCATCCCCGGTTCTGGGGACAACAAGCGTGCCGGGGGTGACGTCGCTGCGCAGGGCTACTCCCGCTTCATCGGCATAATGCCCGATCAGCTTTTGCAGCAGCAGATCGCCCGCTTCGCCGCACGGCAGGGAGCCGAGCATGACGATTTTGCCGCGCCCATGGAGACGTTCAGTAGCAAACGCCAAGCCGGGGGTCAAGCCGGCGGCGATGGTGCCGACGACGGCGGTTTCCCGGCCGGCCGGCGCGAAGACGGCGCTCCATAAGGAGAGCGGAGCGGTGACGCCGAAAGCTTCTCCAACCGATCCGGTGCCTTCCATCGGATACGTATACACCGTTTTGACGCCGGCCCAAGCCTCCAGCTCGCTAAGTCCGGCATCCGTCGGAATCGTATGCTCGCCCGTCCGCCCGCCGGTCAGCGGCCCGGCCACCCAGACGCCGCCTTCCGCAACCCACCTAAGCGCCCGCTGCAAAAACTCCGGAGACACGTACGGGAGGAAGGGGGTGAACAGCAGCTTGTACCCCGTCAATTCGCCGCCTTCGGGAACAACATCGCGATATAGGCCCAGCGCTAAAAACCGCTTGTAAAAATCGTTCATCAACCCGCGGTAATTCAGCTTCCGGTGCGGCTCCGTCTGCAGAAATGCCTTGGCGCGGTCGGAATACGTGATCGCCACCTCGGCGCGCGCTGGCCGGCTCGCCAGCAAAACCGGCTCCAGCTCCCGCCGGGCCGCCTCGGCTTCCAGCACGCTGCGGTAGCCGATCGTCGGCTCGCCCCAGGCGCTGACGACGGAGCCGTGCGGCTGCTCGCTGCCCGAGCGCTGCTGCCGCCACAGCCAATAGCAGAACCCGCCTGCGCCCAAGGCATAGGCGGCCACCGCTTCGGCCTTGACGTACCCGTTCGGATGCGGCGTGGCGTAGCTTTCGAGCGACGCGGCGAACGACGGGCTCGTCTCCATCACCCAAAAGGCCTCTCCCGGCTTCAGATTCCGCCACAGATCGCAGTTGAACAAATAGGCGTGGGCGTTCGCTTGGGAAGCGTACGAATCGAAGGCAGCGAAGTCGAGATTCCGGAACAGCCTTTCATTGTCCAGATGAAACGGAATGTTGCTGTTATGGGTGATCGGCGCAGCGGAGTAACGGCGGATGATGGCCGCCTGCTCATCGGCGAACTCGGCGATCTGTTCCATGGTGAACAGCCGGTACATCGTGCGCAGCGACGAGTTGTGCAGAAACGGCGTTGGACCGGGCTGCGGCACCTCCTCAAAACGCCGGTACGTCTGGCTCCAGACGTTGGTGCCCCACGCCTCGTTCAGCGCCTCGATCGCTCCGTAGCGCCGCTCCAGCCAGCGCTGCCACAGCTCTTTGCAGGACGAGCACAGGCAGTCGGCGACATGCGCCTTAAATTCGTTGTCGAGCTGCCAGGCGACCACCCCGGGCAGCCGGCCGACCGCCTGGGCGATCCGTTCGGTAATCAACGCGGCCCGCTCGCGGAAATAAGCGTTGTTCGTGCAGACATGCTGCCTTGCGCCATGGTTCATGACGGTTCCCTGCTCGTTCACGTGCATCCGCTCCGGATGACCGTGGCTCATCCAGATGGGCGGCGTCGGAGTCGGCGTGCACATCACCGTTTCGATGCCGTTCTCATAAAGCAGTCCGATCACCTCCACAAAAAAGCCGATATCGATTCGGCCTTCCTCCGGCTCCAGCACGGACCAGGCGAATTCGCCCATCCGCACGACATTGATGCCCGCCTCCTTCATGGCCGCGATATCCCGCATCAGCACGTCACGGCTCCACAGCTCGGGATACAGGGAAGCCCCGTGATAAAGTTTTCCGTTTGTCATCTAATCCACCTCTCCCCGTCAGTCTGCGCCAGTTGCGGGGGACGGTGCAATAGCAATCTTTTGCCGGGTTCGCACTTTTTTGAAAAAACGGGACCGTCCCCAGGCGGCAGGCGCGTTCAAGAAAGTCCAATTGCCGGAAAGGAAGGGCCGCTTCATAATGAGACTACATCGGTCGCAAACCGGCGGAGCAGCCCGCAGCCAAATGGCGGCGAAGCCGGCTTGACGATTCGGCAGAACGTTTTGGGAGGTGAATGGGGTGAAGCAAACGGCTGCGGCAAGCATCCGAATGAATCAACCGCCTATAAAAAGCAAACGGGAAACGAAATGGAGACGCCTCAGGCGCGACAAGTGGCTGTATCTGCTGCTGACGCCCGGGGTCCTGTATTTTATCATTTTCAAATATGTGCCGATGTGGGGCGTGCTGCTGGCTTTCAAAAACTATCAGCCGTTCCTCGGATTCTGGAAAAGCGAATGGGTCGGGTTCGAGCACTTCAGGGTCTTTTTCCAGAACCCCGACTTTTTTATGCTGCTGCGCAACACGCTGGTGCTGTCGCTTTATAACCTGATTTTTTTCTTCCCGGCGCCGATCATTTTGGCTCTGCTTCTGAATGAAATCCGCCGCTCCTTCTTCAAACGGACGATCCAGACGATGATTTATGTCCCTCATTTTATTTCGATGGTCATCGTGGCCAGTTTGTCTTACGTGTTTTTGACGACCGAAGGCGGCATGGTTAACGAATTTTTGTATGCGTTTACAGGTGAAAAGGTCGATTTCCTGTCCAGCCCGGACTGGTTCCGGCCCCTGATCATTCTGCAGACGATTTGGAAGGAATGCGGCTGGGGGACGATCATCTTCCTCGCGGCGCTGGCCGGGGTGGACGTGGAGCAGTACGAGGCGGCCATCGTCGATGGGGCAAGCCGCTGGCGGCAGTTATGGCACATTACGCTGCCGTCGATCCGCAGCACGATCGTGATCCTGCTTATTTTACGCATGGGGA
This sequence comes from Paenibacillus oralis, assembly GCF_003863965.1. GTDB lineage: Bacteria > Bacillota > Bacilli > Paenibacillales > Paenibacillaceae > Fontibacillus > Fontibacillus oralis. Next base: position 1,317,269 of record NZ_RRCN01000001.1, on the reverse strand, counting down.
CGATTCTGGACAACGGTTTCGAGCAGATTTATCTGATGATGAATGCGCTGAACCGCGAGGTGGCCGAAGTGTTCGACACGTATGTGTACACGCTGGGGATCACCCAGGGGGCGTTCAGCTACAGTACGGCGGTCGGCTTGTTCAAGTCGGTCATTGGCGTCACCCTCGTGCTAGGCACGAACTGGCTGGCCAAAAAATCCGGGGAATCGGGACTTTATTAAAAAGGAGGCGCGGCTATGGCCAAACAATACAAAAGCACGGGCGAAAAGGTGTTTGACGTGTTCAACTACGTCTTCCTCAGCCTCTTTGGGCTGCTGGCGATTCTCCCGTTCATCTTCGTCATCTCCGGCTCCTTCGCCACCGATGCGGAAATTACGAAACGCGCCGTGTTTCTCATTCCGCGCACGTTTTCATTGGACGCGTACAAGTTTATTTTTTCGACGGACACGATCGTCCGCAGTATCGGGGTGTCCATTTATGTCACCTTGGTCGGTACGATCGTCAATCTGTTCTTTACGGTGACGATGGCTTATCCGATGGCCCGGCGCAACCTGATGGGCCGGAACTTGATTCTGAATCTGGTCATTTTTACGATGCTGTTCGGCGGCGGCATGATCCCCACGTACCTGGTCATCCGCGATCTCCAGTTGCTGGACACGCTGAATTCGCTCATCCTGCCCGGGGCGATCAGCGCTTTTAACCTGATCATCGTCAAAAACTTCTTTCAGGAGCTCCCTCCGGAGCTGGAGGACGCCGCCAAAATCGACGGCTGCAATGAGCTTGGCTTGCTGTGGCGCATCGTGCTCCCCTTGTCCAAGCCGGTGCTGGCGACCTTTACGTTGTTTTACGCCGTCGGGCATTGGAATAACTTTTTTTCGGCGCTGCTGTACATCAACGATCCGGCAAAATGGCCGCTGCAGGTAATGCTGCGCCAGATCGTCATGCTGTCCCAATCGGCGGGGGACATCAATTCCATGGACCCGACTTTCGTGCAGCCGCCGGAGCAGTCGATCAAGATGGCCGTCATTGTCGTCGGCACGATCCCAATCCTGTGCGTGTATCCGTTCCTGCAAAAGCATTTCGCCAAAGGGGTGCTGCTCGGTTCGATCAAAGGCTGACCGGCTGCCGGAATCGCATCAATAGCGCATGATTGAAAAACCCTTGTGTAAATTCATGGACTTTTCCCTGGAAGGTCCGATGATTTTGCAATATAGGCAAATACAAACTCATACCATTAAAAGGAGGTCAAAACGTTTATGACTGTAAAATCGAGTTGGAAGCGCTGGGCCGCTCTGCCGCTGGCGGCGGCGCTGATGTTCGCGGCAGCCGGATGCGGCGGGGGGAACGGCGGAAGCGGGGGACCGGGAGCGTCTCCGGCCGCCACCTCGGACGGGGGAGGGAACGCCTCGTCGGATGGGCCCCTGAAATTGTCGATCATGCTGCCGGTTTTCAAGACCAATTATCCGAAGGACGACGGGCTGGTCGTCGAGGAGATCGAAAAGCGGACCAATACGGAAATTCATTTCGAATGGGTACCGAACGCCTCCTACGCCGACAAGTTCAACATCACCCTTGCTTCCGGCAAACTGCCGACCATCATTTACGTCGGGGACGTCAAGGGCCCGAGCTTCGTGGGCGCAGCCAAGTCCGGGGCGTTTTGGGAAGTAGGCCCATATCTGAAGGACTATAAGAACCTGAGCGGCGCGAACCCGATCATCATGAAAAACTCGTCCATCGAAGGCAAAAACTATGGGCTTTACCGCGGACGGGTGCTCGGGCGCAACGGAATCGCCTTCCGCAAGGATTGGCTCGATAAAGTCGGGCTGCAGACGCCGCAAACGATCGACGATTTTTATAATATGCTGAAGGCGTTTAAGGACCAGGATCCGGACGGAAATGGAAAAGACGACACGTACGGCATGGTTTTGGTCAAATGGACCGGTCAATGGGCCAGCGGTTTCGATACCATCAAACTGTGGTTCGGCGCGCCAAACAAGTGGGGGGTGAAGGACGGCCAGCTCGTCCCCGAGCACGAGTACCCCGAATATCTGGAAGCGCTGAAATTTATGAAAAAGCTGTACGACGAGAAGCTGATCAACTCCGATTTTGCCGTCATGGACAGCGCGAAATGGGTTGACCCGGTGGTCAACAATAAAGCGGGCGTTATCGTGGATGTCGTGGACGTGGGCGCACGGATCGACGACAAAATCCATGCCGCGCTGGCCAAGGAAGGCAAAGACGAGCCGGATCAGCATTATATCGACGTGACGGGCGGCGTCACGGGTACGGACGGCCAGCTCCACACCTTGCCCACCTCCGGTTACTCCGGCATTTTGGCGATTCCGAAATCGTCGGTCAAAACCGAAGCGGAACTGAAGCGGGTGCTCGCTTTTCTCGATCAGCTGAACGAACCGGAGATGCAAACGATGCTTAACTTCGGCCTGGAAGGCGCCCACTATAGCCTGGTGGACGATTATATCGAGCCGATCAAAGATACGGCGAAGCTGGAATCCGAGGTCGAAGGCTTAAACCAAATGCTCGCGTTTATTCCCGAGGACCGTGCCAAAAAGGTTAAGCAAACGCCGCTGCGGGTCAAGCAAGCTGAGGTGCAGAAGGCGAACGAACAGTACATCGTTTCCAACCCGGCGGAGCCGTTTATCTCCACGGTATATTCGCAAAAGGGGCAGCAGCTCGACAACATCATCAACGACGCCCGCATTAAGTTTATCGTTGGCCAAGTCGACGAGGCCGGCTTGAAATCCGCTTTTGAGCTGTGGAAAAAGTCCGGCGGAGACGATCTCGTCAAGGAAATGAACGAGCTTTACAGCAAGGAGAACCCGTAAGCACACCAAGCGTACCAAGCGCACCGTAAAAAGATCATCGGATAAAGGCATGGGATACAGCTGCCCCAAAGGTTCATGACGAGCCATTGCGGGCAGCTTCCTGCACTTATATTCCCAAATCATGTAACTCGTATTGCATTTTACCATGTATGCGTTTACATTTTGAATATACCTTAATTCGGTTGGTGAGGAAATGAAAATGGGGAAAGGGCGGTATTACCGCAAAAACCTGATCTTAATGCTGGTGGTCTCCGCCATTCCGGGAATCATCACCGGGGCGCTTGTCTACGGCATGATCGGCGGGCGGCTGGAAAACGAGCTGCTGCAGATGCATCACCGGCAAATCGAGCAGCGGGCCGGCAACATCGACGAGCAGTTGACCAATCTGGAGCTGCTGCTGTCCCATTGGGCGTTTGATCCGAAATTCGATTACAGCCTGGACGGGCTCGATTTCACCATCGATTTCGAGCGGGCGCGGGACATTACGAAAACGCTGGTCGTCATGCAGGGCTCCAATACGATGATCAAGCAGGTGGAGCTGTATTTGGGCGGGGATGAGCCGGTCCTGTTTAATCCCGAATACGGGGAGATCAAGTCCGCGGCGGTGACCGGCCTGTACGACAAGCTGATCAGGACGCGGCAGAGCACCTATTGGACGGAGTGGGCTTTTGACCCAAGCGATCCCGGCGAAAAGGAGCTGACGCTGGTGCATCATATTCCCGGCGGCAGCCAGGAGCCGTTCGGGGCGCTGCTGATCCGGATGGATACCGGGAAAGTGGCGGATATGCTGAAGACGATGACGCCTTATAACGTGGGGGAAACGTTTCTTGCTCGAACGATCGGCGGGCTGTTCGCCTCGGCCGGCGGCAGCGCGCCGGATTCGCCGTTCGTGAAGCGGCTGCGGGCGGAAATCCGCGAGCGGGGAAGCACCGATAAAGCTTCTTTTGTCTTCGCATGGGAGGGGAAAACCTATGCCGTCACGTACGGCGCGTTTTCCCGGATCGCCAATGAATGGGTATATGTCTCCGCTTCGCCGATTTCCAGCATCACGGCGCCGGTGATGTTTGTGTCGAAGCTGATTTTTATCGTGAGCTTCAGCGCCTTGATGTTGGCCGCTTTGCTGTCCTGGCTGGCGTCCAGGCGGATGTATTCGCCGATTCGCCGGCTGTTCAAGACGCTGCTGCCGGAGCATGCGGCCGCGGCGGGCCAGGAGGACGAGTTTGCGCTGATCGAGCGGCAGTGGCTGAATTTGCACTGGGAGAGCCACGACCTGCAGCGGAAGCTGGCGGAGCAGCTTCCCCATGTGAAGGAGAGCTTTCTCCACCAGCTGCTGCACGGTCATTTGTACGCCTATTCCGAGCAGGAGCTGCGCCGCCGGATGGAGCGGTTTAAATGGGAGATGGAGAACCGCCGCTTTGTTTTGCTGTATGTTCAGCTGACGGGGATCACGAGCCTGGGCGGGAAATTCAAAAACGGCGACGAAGGGCTCGTATCCTACGCGGCGGCGAACATTATCGGCGAGCTCGCCGCGCAGCGCTTCAGCCAGTGCGATACGATTCATTTTCATGATTTGTCGACCGGAATTGTGCTGATGGTGCCGAACGAAACGTCCTATATGCCCGAAGTTCAAGCCTTTAGCGAAGAGCTGATTCGGACCGTGAACCTAATCTTGAAGATGCGCGTCACAGTGGCGGTCAGCCGGGCCGTGGGTCAGGTTACGGACATTCCGTTCGCGTTCGAGGGGGTGCGGCAGGCGGCGAGCTATCGCCCTGTCGGAGGCGAAAACCAGGTCATCGAGATGGAGAAGCTGGACCGCGAAGGGGCCGGGGAGGGGGAGCCGGCTTATTCGTTTACGCTCGAGCGCGAGCTGATTCAGGCGATGCGCACCGGCCAGGAGGAGGACGCGTACCGGCTGCTGGGTGAATTCCTCGCCGCCTTAAGCGCCAGAGGCGCCAAAACGATCGACGTGCAGCAGGGGATGCTGCAGCTGCTTGGCCATATCCAGCACGCCATCATGCAGTCCGGCATTCATCCGAATCGCCTGTTTAAAGGCGTCAATCTGTACGAGGCGCTTTCGCAAATCCGCGAGCTGGAGCTGATCCTGACCTGGTTCCGGGAAAAAGTGCTCGCCCCCTATCTCAAAGAGCTGTCTCTCCGCGCGAATGCGGGGGTCAAGCTGCTGATCGAGCAGGCGATGATTTATTTGCAGCAAAACTACATGAAGGACATTTCGCTCGACAGCTGCGCCGATCACGTCGGTACGAACCCGTTTTTTCTGAGCAAGTCGTTTAAGCAGGTAACGGGGCACAATTTCATCGATTATTTGACCGAACTGAGGATGGAGAAAGCCAAGGAACTGCTGCGCGACACCGGGCTGCGGATTTGCGATGTGGCCCAGCAGGTCGGGTACCAGCACAGCTATTTCAACCGGATTTTCAAGAAGCTGGAGGGGATGACGCCGACCCGGTACCGCGAGCTTAGCCAGTAAAACGGCACTAGCGTTGCATAAACTCTTGCACAAGACAAGTTGCAGCCCTGATACTTTCCGGATTTCCGCAATGGCTCAGGTTTTCGAATCGAAATTGGGGCCGCCGGAAATCTAACGGTTGCAGCAACGGCTATTTTGCGAAAAAAGCCATTTTCTAAATTCTAACGGTTACGAGCGTCGTTATTTGCCTGAATCCACGTGGAAATAGCCGGGTTTAGGTTAAATAAGCGCCATGGCAACCGTTAGAAGTTGAAATCAACGTTTTGGGGACAAATAGCGGTTGTGGCAACCGTTAGAATAGTTGTGTGCAACGCTAGTGGCAAAACGGCGGAATTCCGGAGGCGCAACAAAGTCCAAAGCGGAGGAAAATGTGCAATCCGGCTAATTCCGGCGGGCCGGGGCGCGGGGAAACACGGGCAAAAATGTCTCATTGCCGGCAAAACCGGCCTGTGCCTACAATCAGGGCATATCCGGAATAAGGAGATGATTGCCGTGTCTGGAGCTTTGTCTGAAGCGGGGCCGATCTATTTGCGGTGGCTAAGCGAGCGGGGCGAACCGGAGCTGTCTGTCGGCACGACCTGGGGCGTCCCCTGGAAAAAAGGCGTGCTGGCCCGGGAGGAGGTGCCGGGGCTTAGGCTGGGCTGGCTTGGCGGGGGCGCTGGGTGTGGCGGGGCCAGCGGATCAGCCGGGCCTATCGCGTCCAGCGGGCCTGCCGTGTTTGCCGGGTCTGGCGGGTCCACTGAGCCCTCCATGTTTGCCAAGTCTGCGGGGGGAGGATGTGCGGGCAGTGTGGACAACGCAGGTAGCGCCACGGTTGGCACCACTGGCAGTACGGTTAGCTTGTCGGCGTCGGATGGGACTCCGGGGGCTGCTTTGGTCCGGGAACATGCGGCGCGGGCGGAGTTGATCCCGGACGTGATTGCGGACGTGGTCCCGGGCGAAGTGCTTGTTCCCATGCAAAGCTGGCCCACGGCCTACTGGCCGGACGGAAGCGTGAAATGGACCGCCCATGCGGCGGTATTCGGAAGAGGCGAAAGCGGGACGGAAACGCCGGCAACGGCGGCGGGAAGTTTGCCTTCGGGCGGCGCTGCCGAGCGGCTTGACCCGGGCGGAAACGAACGCGCCTTCGCGGCAGGCGGGGCGCTTTCCGTCGAGGAGCAGGATGACGTAATCCGGGTGGACACGGGGGTCATCACCTGCCTGATCGGCGCCCGCGGCCAAAAGGTGATCCGCAGCATCATGCGGGGCGGCGCGGAGGTGTGCAGCGGCGGAACGCTCGTCTGCCTCCGTGAAGCGGAAAGCGCCGCAAGCGGGGTGCGCGTCCGCCGCGAGGAGCCGTTTGCCGGCCGCATCCACCGGGCCAAGGTGGAGCAGGCTGGCCCGGTCCGTGCGGTGGTAAAGCTGGAGGGGCGGCATCAAGCGGCGTCCGGCGGGAGCAGGGAGTGGCTCCCGTTTACGCTGCGGTTGTATTTTTACGCCGGGCTGGAGTCGATCCGTTTCGTCTATACGTTCCACTATGACGGAAATCCCCATCAGGACTTCATCAAAGGGCTGGGGATTTCCTTTGCCTTGCCGATGCACGGGCCGCTGTACAACCGGCATGTGCGTTTTGCCGGCGAACGCGGCCTGTTCAGCGAGTCGCCGAAAACGCTGCATACACGCCGCACGAAGGGCCGTTATCGTGAGCTTTTTGCCGGACAGACGGCGGGGCGGAAGGTTGCGTTTGACCCGGATCAGGACGCATATTTTCTTGGCTTGCTGGACGATTCGGCGACCTGGGACGCCTTTAAGCTGGTGCAGGATTCCTCCGAGCACTACCGCATCGCCAAGCGGACCGGGGCAGGCTGCAGTTGGGTGAAGGCGGCGGACGGGCGGCGGGCCGGCGGTTTGGGATATGCCGGGAGCGAGGGCGGAGGACTTGCCGTTGGACTTAAAGACTTTTGGCAAAAGCATCCCTCCGGGCTGGAGGTAACCGGCATGGCCGGAGAGGAGGCGAAGCTCACCGTTTGGTTTTGGTCGCCGGATGCGGAGGCCATGGATCTGCGGCATTACGACACGAAGACACATGTGGAATCTTCGTACGAAGGTGCCGAAGAGCTGCGGGCCACGCCCTACGGTATCGCCAACACGAGCGAGCTGACGGTGTGGTGCGCCGGAGAGACGCCCGCTGCCGGGCTGCTCGCCCGTATGGCGCGCGAGGCCGGAGCGCCTTCCCGGCTCGTTTGCGAGCCGGAGTATACTTACGCGGCGGGGGCGTTCGGCATATGGAGCCTGCCCGACCGGAGTACGCCGGCCAAAGCATATCTCGAGGACCGCCTGGACGGGATCATCGCTTTTTACCGGCGGGAGATCGAGCAGCGGAATTGGTACGGATTTTGGGACTACGGCGATTGTATGCACAGTTATGACCCGGTCCGGCACGTGTGGAATTATGATTTGGGCGGCTGCGCCTGGCAAAATACCGAGCTTGCTCCGAACATGTGGCTGTGGCTGACGTTTCTCCGCACGGGCCGGGAGGATGTGTTCCGGATGGCGGAGGCGATGACCCGGCATACGAGCGAAGTGGACGTTTACCATTTCGGCGAATACGCCGGACTCGGCTCGCGTCACAATGTCGTCCACTGGGGCTGCGGCTGCAAGGAGGCGCGGATCGCGATGGCCGGGCTGCACCGTTACTACTATTATTTGACCGCGGATGAGCGGATCGGGGACATGATGGATGAGGTGAAGAATGCGGATTACTCCACGGTAACGCTGGACCCGATGCGGGCTTATTTTCCGAAGGATGAACACCCTGCCCATATTCGCGTCGGACCGGATTGGGCGGCATTTAGCTCGAACTGGATGACCCGCTGGGAGCGTTATGAGGACGAAGCCTACCGCGACAAGATCATCACGGGGATAGGCTGCCTGAAAGCGGCCAACTTCCGGCTTATTTCTGGGCCAACCTACGGGTATGACCCGCGGACCGGCGTGCTGACCGGCATGGGCGATGACAACTGGGGGCGGCATTTGGCGATTTGCATGGGCGGCCCGCAGGTATGGTTCGAGCTAGCCGGGCTGCTGGAGGACCCGGAGTGGGAGGAAATGCTGGCGGAGTTTGGCCTGTTTTACAATTTACCGCCGGAGGAGAAGCTGGCCCGTACCGATGGGGCGATCGGCGGCGGACGGCTGCGGTTTGAGCACCCGGTGCTAAGCGTCGCAATCGCCGCTTACGGGGCGTATTACCACAATGACGCGGCGACGGCGGCGTTGTGCTGGTCGATTTTGCTGGACAATGATTTCGGGCGCACCGATTTGAGCCGGGCGGAAGTCCCGGCGCTGCATGCGGAAGAAGTGCTGGAAGTGGACTGGATGAACACGAACGAGGCTTCGCAATGGTCGCTCAATACGATCATCAGCCTGGAGCTGATCGATCAGTTTTTGCCGGAGCAAAGCGGGATGAGCGGGTAAACGCGGTAAAATAACGAATCATTGGCCAGGGGGGATGAAGGCATGAGGATGCCAAACATCTATTTTTGCTTTCCGGGCGGGAAGCACAAGGCGCTTACGATGAGCTACGACGATGGGCGAAGGGCGGATGAGAGGCTGGTCGGCATTTTTAACCGCTATGGGATTCGCGGGACGTTTCACATCAATTCCGGGCTGCTCGGGGGTGAAGATCGCCTGACGGCGGAGGAAGCGGTGGCCTTATACCAGGGGCATGAGGTTTCCGCCCACACGGTATGGCATCCGACGATAGCGCGTTGTCCGATGGTGCAGATTGTCGATGAAGTGATGGAGGACCGCCGGAATTTGGAGCGGCTGTTTCGGACGACGGTGCGGGGAATGTCCTACCCGAACGGCTCATACAGCCGGGAGATTAAGGACCTGCTGCCGCATCTCGGCATCGAATACGCGCGGACGGTGAAGACGACTCATGGTGGTTTTGACCTGCCGGAGGATTGGCTGGAATGGGAGGCGACCTGCCACCATAAAGACCGTTTGCTGGAGCATGCGCAAACCTTCACGGAGCTGCACAAAACGCAATATTTGTATTTGATGTACGTGTGGGGACACAGCTACGAATTCGACAACGACAACAACTGGGAACTGATCGAACGGTTTTGCGAAATGGCCGGCGGACGGGAAGACATCTGGTACGCGACCAACATTGAAATCGTCGATTACATGAAGGCCTGCAAATGGCTGCGGTTCTCCGCGGGGCGGGAGTTTGTGCAAAATCCGGGGGCGGCCCCGGTTTGGCTCAGCGTCGACGGCGGCATCGTCGAGGTCCCCGGCGGGGGCCGGGTGGAGCTGCGCTGAAATTTGTTGGGGTGTCCAGTGGGGGCTGGGGAGAGCTGGACTGAAAGTTTGTCGGGTGTCCAGTGGGGCCAAGCGGAGTTGCGCTGAAATTTGTGGGGTGTCCGGTGGGGGGCGGGGAGAGCTGCGCTGAAAGCCTGGCGCGGTGTTCGGCGGCCTTCAACCTCAAAATAGCGGTACTTAATGTACTTATGATCCGGAGCTAGGCATGTTGATACTCATTAGCGGACTTTTTTGTACTTATTTTCCTCTGAATGGTCCGGAGAGCGGGCATTTCCTGGTGATTCGAGAAAATAGCGGCATAAAATTCCTCTATTGCACTCAAAGCGGGTGATATCGCCGCAATAGGGACATTTTTTACCCTTATATTTTTCACTGAAGTTTCTCCGGCAGCCAGGATGTTGCGGATTTTATCTAATTGTTTTGTCAAACGCCGTTTTTGGTTTTGAGCCGGAATTTGTGGTGGAAATTTGAGCAAGAGCGGTTTTTAAATGGAGCGGAGGTGGAGTAACGATGGGACTGGAACCAGTGAATCATAGTGCGATGGATGCGGGGAGGACAAGTGAGACGGAAACACGTTTGAGGGCAGAAAGCCGTGGTGGTGGCGCGACGGACGGGCAAGCTTCTTGCCGGTTAGCGGAAATCGACATTTCGGCGGCTGGTCCGCGCTGTAAAATGCTGCTGGGCGATTTAAACGGCGACGGCCGGATGGAGATGCTGCTCGTCCAGCCCGACAACCGCCAGGATGTGCGGTATATCCCCCATCAGGTGCAGTGCCTGACGGTGTTTGACCTGGACGGAAGGCTGCTGTGGCAGCACGGCAAACCCGATCCCGGGGCGGGCAGTCAGGGTTCGGATTATCCGGCCCAAATTTATGATTTGGATGGGGACGGCAAGCTGGAAGTGCTGTGCGTGATGAATGGGCGTTTTTATGTGCTGGCTGGAGAGGATGGTTCGGTAAAAAAGGTTTACGATTTGCCGGACCCCGAAGCGCATGACTGTATCGTTATCGCCAATTTGAGCGGCGGGGGGCGGGCTTCCGATATTCTTTTGAAAGACCGATACCGGCGCATATGGGCCTTGAACCACGATTTCGAGCTGCTGTGGACGCATGAGGGGAACACGGGGCATTACCCTTGGGCTTGCGACTTGAACGGGGATGGATACGATGAGCTGATGGCGGGGTACGATTTGCTGGATCACCAGGGTAATGTACTGTGGAGTTGCCGGGATTTGGAGGATCACGCGGACTGTATCTGGGTTGGGGACGTGAACGGCGATGGGGCTCCCGAGCTGGTGATCGGCGGCAGCGTGACCGTGATGTACAGCCGGGACGGCGAGGAGCTATGGCGGTACGAAGGCTCGATCGAGTCGCAGCACATCGCGCTCGGCAAGTTCAGAAGCGACCTGCCCGGCCTGCAGATTGCCGGATTGGACCGCATGGTACGGGAGGACGACGGCAAAGGCTTAAAAGGCAAGGATGCCTTATTCATGCTGGATGGGGAAGGCCGGGAATTATGGAAAGAGGAGCGGCAAACAAGCGGCTGGCTGACGATCGCCGAAACGGTAAGCGGCTGGTATCCTGGCGCACCAGACTATATTTTGGCGTACCGCCGCGGCGGAGGCGTATTCCCGGCCCTTTATGACGGGGAGCAGCGGATTGTCACTCAATTTGACCACGAAGGGTATGCGGTGCATGGCGATTTGCTGGGGCGGGGTACGGAGCAGGTGATCATTTATGACGATGATCTGGCCGTTCTGTTCGCGAGCGGACCGCTGGAGTTAAGCGGAGCATTTGACGCCGGTTCCAATGGCTTTGATTCGCTTGGAGGGGAAAGCCCGTCTGAGAACTCCCGGCCGCCTGGCCCGCTGCCGCAACCGAAACGCCTTTACAATTCCACCTTGTACCCGGGAGGAGAAATTGATTGGAGAAAGGGGTGAGGTTTTGGTGCCGCCTTATTTTCACGAATACGATGCGATGGCGCGGGTTGCGGCAGGCCGGGTAGAGCCGGTGTTGTCCGCCGTGGCGGGCAGGTATGTTGGAGCGAATCCCCCGCGGCCTCCGGTGTACCGTGTGCACTCCCGGCGCGGGTTCAAGCGCTTGGCGGACTGCCGTTACGACATGGATTTGGCCCGGCGGTGGCCGGATTTGGTGCCGGGACAATTCGTATACGTGTGGGGAATGCTGTGGTGTGAGCAGGAAGGGAAGACGCCTTTTTCCGTCAGCTGTTACAGCCCGGTCAAAATTTATATCAACGGCGGTCTCGTTTTTCAATCGAATTTAAATGATGACGTGTTTCCCGACCGGAGAGCCTTCTTTCGCGCAAAAACGGGAAGAGGACGGAACGACATCGTGCTGGAATTCACGGCGGCCGGTACCGGCTGCGGCGGCGTGTTTGGCACGGGCAGCGTGAAAGGAGCACCCTTGGATTTTTTGAATCCGACGCTGGAGCGGCGCGGCTGCGAGGGCTGGGTTTACAGCGAGCCGCAAGCGAAACGGTGGGATCGGCAGCCGGGAGCGGCTGAAGGCGAGGAATGGGAAGGCTGGGGCAGCGGCGGGAAGCGTGAGGGCGATGAGAATGCCGAGAACGCCGAGAACGCTGAGAACGCCAAAAACGTTGCGAATTACGAAAACCGCGAGAACCGCGAAAATCGCGATAGCAGCCAGAACAATGGGAATAGCAGGAACGGTGAGAACAATGGGAACAGAGAGAACTACGAGAACTGCGAAAACTGCGATAAAGGCCAGGACAATGAAAACAGCATGAACGGTGGGAACAACGGGAACATCGAGAGCAGTGAGAACAGTGAGAACAGCCAGAACCTTGGCGGTATGGGCCAGAGCAGTAGTGCCTTTGGCTGTGTGTGGCATCCGCAGGACCGATGGTCGCCACAGGAACTGGAAGCGGGGTGCTTCGCCCGCTTGTTTGGTTCGGAAGCAAAGCCCGGTGACAAAGTGTTTGCGTGGTGCAAGCTGGAGACGCGAAAATTTCCGGCGATGGACGTGTGGATCACGGGCCATTATGAGAGCACCGCGACCGTTTATGTCGATGGCCGCCCGGTATTTCGCGGCACGGAGGAACGGGGCCGCTTCGAGATCGCATTGCGCGGCGTCGATTGCGGCACCCATGACCTGGTGGTGGAGTCGGTTTGCGGCGGCGGCAACTGGGGATTCGGGATCGACGAAGTGGGGGAGCTGGAGGAGGGCGAAACGGGGGATGCCTTCGAGGAGGGCGCAGGCGAAATCGCTGTGACCCAAGCATCCGAGTATCGGCGGGCCTCAGAGGCAACGCCGGCTTTTTCCCGCCGGAACCGCGTTCGTCTGATCAAACCCTATCCGGTGGAAGGAATGACGGAAACGTGGCTGTACACGGGTCCTTTTTCCGGGGAAAATGCCCCGCAGGCGGCCCCGGTGACCGTTATGGATGCCTTGCTGGGTCAAGGGGAGGAGGCAACGTTTTGGCGGATTGACCGGCCGGATAGTTGGGTTAGGCCCTTTACGGAAAGCCCGTTGTACGGGCGATGGAATTATCCGCTTGGGGTGACGCTTTACGGTCTGCTAAAAACGGAGCGCGCCCTGATGTCCCCTCATTTTACCCAATACGCGGCCGAGCATATTGAGGAGTGCAGTAAACTGCACGAGTACGCGCTTTGGGATCGGGACCGTTACGGTGCTCCCGGCATCAACCACCAGCTGGCGATGATCGATTCGCTGGACGATTGCGGTTCGTTTGGCGCCGCGATGCTGGAGGCGAACAAGCTGCGGCCGATCCGGGGAGCCGCCGAAGCGGCAGCCCACATTGCCGGTTACATCAGCCGTATACAGGATCGTTTGCCGGACGGGACGTTGTACCGGGCCCGGGGGACGACCGACTTTATGAAAGACACCCTTTGGTGCGACGATCTGTACATGAGCACGCCGTTTTTAAGCAAATATTACGAGCTGACGGGAGAAGAAGCCTACCTTGAGGATGCGGCCGCACAATTTTTGCTTTACAAAGAAAAGTTGTTTATGCCCGAGCTCCAAATTATGCACCATGTCTACGATATGAAGTTTGGCCGGCCGAACGGGGTGGCTTGGGGAAGAGGGAACGGCTGGGTCGTTTTTTCGCTGGCGGAACTGCTGTCGGTGATGCCCGACCGGCATGTTCTTCGCCCCAAACTGCTGACGTTCTATCGGGAGCTTTGCCAAGGTTATTTGCGGCTGCAGGGGGCAAATGGGCTATGGCATCAGGTGCTGACCGATCCGGAATCGTATGAGGAAGCGTCCTGCACCTCGATGTTCATTTACGCGTTCGCCCGGGGCGTCCGCCGCGGCTGGCTGGAGGAACCGGAAGCCTACCTGGAGTCGGCCCTGCGGGGCTGGCGGGGGTTGACCGAGAACTGCATCGACAAGCACGGCAACGTCTACGGCGTATGCCGCGGGTCCGGCTATTCTTTTAACAAATACTACTACAAGGATGAATTAACGTGGCAGTTGAACGATACTCACGGAATCGGCATCGTGCTGCTGGCGGGGATTGAGGCCGCTCTGCTGCTGCGCGGGAAGGGGGTGCCGGTTTTGGCGAATGTTGATCTTCCTTTGGAGAACGGCCCCTTCATCCCCGAAGGTTGGCGCTTATTGTATCGTAATCCGCTGCAGTCTTCGCAGGATACGGCGGGGTTTAGGATGGAAGGGGACGGGGCCGCGACCTTTCCCCTCGGGCGGCTGCGCCTGGAAAGCAAGCGGAGTGCGGAGAAAGGGCAAAAAGCCAACCTGGTGTACTGGTGCCCGGAGGAGTTTCCCGTGGATATGGCGGTGTCCTGGCGGTTCCGGCCGATCCGGGAGCCAGGGCTCGCGATTTTGTTTTTTAGCGCCAGGGGGTCGGAGGGAAGGGAACTGTTTGATCCGGCGCTGCCGCTGCGCACAGGCGAATACGACCAGTACCACCATGGGGCGATGGATGCCTTCCATGTTTCCTATTTTCGCCGCATGTGGGCCGAGGAGCGCAGCTTCCATACCTGCAATTTGCGCAAAAGCTACGGCTTCCATTTGGTGGCGCAGGGCGCCGACCCGCTGCCTGGGGTTGCCGACAGCGCCGGCGCGTACCGGATGCTGATCGTCAAAAAAGGCCCGTCCATCACGTTTGCGATCAATGAAATGATCGTGTTTTCGTGGCTGGATGACGGGCTTTCTTACGGTCCGCTGTTGGCCGGCGGAAAAATCGGCTTTCGCCAGATGGCTCCGTTGATCGCGGAATATGCGGATATGGCGGTGTATGGGCCTTGACTTAGGCCGCGGTCATTCCGCTCCTTGCTTCCGCTCCTGCGCGTAGCTGACGGCGCCGATCACCAGTGCAAGGACAACGATCAGCGAGCCGACCCAAGGCAACGACGTCAGGCCGATATGGGTAATGACCAGGCCGCCGATGAAGGCGCCCATCGCATTGCCAAAGTTGCCGGCCGCGTGGCTGGAGGTGGAGGCCAGTGCCGGCGCCGCCTTGGCGAGGTTCATGATCCGTACCTGCATCCCCGGCATAACGCCAAACGAGGCCATGCCCCACAGGAAGATCGTAATGACGGACAAAGCTGGGCTGTGAACGGTGAAGGTGAAAATCCCCAAAATGACCGCCACAGCCAAAAACAGTCCGAGCAAGGACGGCATCAGCTTCCAGTCGGCGAGCTTGCCGCCGATCATGTTGCCAAGCGTGACGCCGCAGCCGAAAATGACGAGGATCCAGGTCACGTTATACTCGGCAAAGCCGGTGATGTCCTGCAGTAGGGGAGTGATATAGGTGAAAACGGCGAACAAGCTCGTATTTCCCAGCGCCGCGATCAGCAGAAACAGCAGCAGTTTGGGGCGAAGCAGCGCGCGGATCTGCCGGGCCACGCCGCTCGGCTTCTCCTGGCGAAGGCGCGGAACGAAGCGCAGGATGCCGCCGAGGGCGATCAGGCCCATTAGGGCGATGGCGCCGAAGGAAGCGCGCCAACCGAGCTGCTGGCCGACAAACGTGCCGAGCGGAACCCCGACGATGTTCGAGATGGTCAGCCCGGCCATCATGATCGATACCGCGCCGGCGCGTTTCTCGGGTCGGACGAGGCCTGCTGCGATGACGGCGCCTACGCCGAAGAAGGTGCCGTGCGTCAAAGCGGTCAGAATCCGCGCGGCCATCAGCACTTCATAGTTGGGCGCCACAACGGAGATGCCGTTGCCTAAAATGAAGAGAAGCATCAGCAGGCAGAGCAGTCCTTTTTGCGGAATCCGCTGGGTGAGCAGCGTCAAAATCGGTGCGCCGATCGCTACGCCCATGGCGTAAGCGGTAATCAACTGCCCGGCGGTTGAGATGCTGACATCGAGGTCATTCGCCACATTCGGCAGCAGCCCCATAATGACAAATTCGGTCATGCCGATGGCGAAAGAGCCGACCGTCAAGGAAAGGAGCGCGACGGGAAACGGTTCTTTCGCGGCGGCGGTTTGATTGTGTATAGCAGGTGATGTATTCATGTTTACAACCTTTCTGAAGTGCAAACCTTCGAATAGATTCGGGTTAAGTTCAGTTTCCTATTATTAGGGGTCGGCGAATGAAGATCAAGCACTTTTTTCTGTAACCGTTTCCGCGAAAAAAGCCTCCAAAACCGCTTAACGGCGGGATTTTGGAGGCTTCCTAATGCAACTTGATGCCGCTTTGCTGCTACATGTGTTGTTTGCTGCTACATCTGCTATTGAAGTTATTCGATGCTACATCTTCTATTGAAGCTATTTGAAGCTGTATGTGCTGTATGATGCTCCATATGCTGCATGATGCATAACGGCAAGTGACTCGCCTGTTCCTACTTCACAGCAACTGCAAAAGTACATTTGATTTCTCTTGAAATTCCGTTTTTGGGCGATTGAAATGCAAAAGTACATCTGAATATCAGCGATTTGATAATAAAGTGACTTTTAACCGGAAATGAACTGCACATTTGCATTTGAGCCGCCCGTTTCGGGGATTTTCGACGAAATTCGCATGCACTTTTGCATTTCGCGGGAGCCGTGGGAAGCTCTCGTATGTCCGTCCTTGACAAAACCGGGGATAAGCGCGCATATATCCCAGATGGCCCCCCCTTTTTTTTCCCTCACTCGCTGCCACCCTCGATTTGATAAGCCGCTAATAAGCCGCCATTCGCGGCCCCTTATGCAAAATCAGCCCCAAAGCTTAGACTCCTTTCTCTCTCCTGGATTTATCATTTTCACTCGCCACCTTATGTTATATATATGTGAGATATTTAAGAATTTTATTATATATTTTCAATATATAACCATATCAAGCGTTTGCATTAAAATGCGGCGGAAAAATAATGTCATTTATATTGACACATGGTAAAAAGGTCCATTATATTAATAACATCACTGGAGAATATAAGGCGAAAAAAGCAGGGAAGAAACGTCTTTAAAAGCGAAATTTTAACATCATTTTACTAATTTAAATATTTTTATATGCAAATTATTAACCCCGAGAAAATAACTCAAGGAGCTCGTTCATGAAAAAGCATGACCAGGATTTTATCAAACGGCAAAATCGGCTGACCGTATTCGAAATCATCAAAAATCAGCACCCGATCTCCCGGGCCTCGATCGCCAAGCGGACCGGGATGAGCGCAACCACGGTAAGCCGTATTGTCGGAGAACTCGCGGAGCAGGGGTATATTTCGGAATCGGAGCAGGTATCCTCCGGGCTTGGCCGGAAGTCGACGCTGCTGGACATCGCGGCTTCTTCGGTGCTGTCGATCGGAATTGAACTGGACACGCATCAAATCGGCATCGGCATTGTGGATATGAAGGGCGATGTCGTGTTCAGCGAAGCTTACCCGCGGACGGCCGACGAAAGTCCGGACCATACGATCGTACGCCTGGAAAGCATCATCGGCGATTGCTTGAAGCGGCATGAAATCGACCGTTCCAAAGTGGTCGGCATCGGGGTGGGATTGCCCGGCATCGTCAATCACAAACAGGGCATTGTCTTGTTTTCGGTCCAGCTTGGCTGGAAAAACATCCCTTTGGCGGAGCGGCTTAAAGTACTGACCGGCTTCAACGTAGCCGTGGATAACGAGCTTAAGGTCAAGGCGCTGGCCGAGCATTTGCGGGGAGCGGCGATCGGCTCCAGCCGGACGGCGCTGCTCGGTTTCGGCAACGGGGTCGGCTCATCGCTGATTTTGGAGGGCCAAATCTACCGTGGAGACTGGAACAGCGCGGGGGAAATCGGCCATACGACGATGGACCCGAACGGAGCGCTGTGCGAATGCGGAAAAGCCGGCTGCCTGCAAACCTACATCAATATCAGCTCTTTGCTTGGCGAGGCGGGCAAAATCCGACCGATCCGCACGATCGACGAGCTGTTTGAGGCCAGGCGCGCGGGCGAGGGCTGGGCGGTCCATTTGATCGGCCGGGCGCTGGAATACATGGCGATTACGGTGAACAACATCGTCTGCATGTATAACCCTGACAGCATCATTTTAAGCGGAGAGCTGATCGACAGGTTCCCCGGCATTTACGAGGAGGTCGAAGCGCTTTGTTTGACCCGGTTCGTGTGGGAGCCGGTGCGCGGTTCGTTCCATATTCTTAGATCCCGGCTGAACGAGCGGGGGGTCATCATCGGATCGGGGCTTTTGGCGCAGGATTGGTTTTTTGAACTGGATTGATTTTAACGTTTGGCAAAAAAAGGAGGGCTTTATGTGAGATTTACGCCACTGGTAGAAGAGTATCGCGGCGGGGTGCTGGAGAACGTGCATTACGGCGCGGTCAGCGTTGTGGACGAGCAAGGCCGCATCCTGTACCGGGCCGGCGATCCGGAGCATATGACATTTCTGCGTTCGGCGGCCAAACCGTTTCAGGCCATTCCGGGAATGAAGCGGCGGATCGACCGGGTGTACGGTTTATCGCCGGAGGAGGCTGCGTTATTCGCGGCATCCCACCGGGGGGAGGATTATCACATTGCGGCGCTGGAATCGATTTTGCAAAAAACGGGCGTCTGCGAGGATCAGCTTTATTGCTGTATGACGTATCCCCTGAACGAGGAGGCCAAAGCGCAGCGGCAGCGGGCGCATGAGCCGAAGCGCAGGATTTTCCACAACTGCTCGGGCAAACATGCCGGACTGTTGGCGCTGAGCAAGCATATGGGCTGGGACGAACAAACCTATTATTTGCCGGAGCATCCCGTGCAGCGGGAAATCATCGGTACGATGGCGGAGTTTGCCGAGGTTCCGGCTGCTTCGATTCCGCTGGGAGTGGACGGCTGCGGACTGCCGATTTTTGCCCTGCCTCTCCATAAAATCGGACTCTCTTACCTCAAGCTCGCTTGTCCCGATTTGATCCCGGACCCGGAAACCCGCAAGGCGGCCGCCGTGATTGCCTCGCTGATGAACGCCAACCCCGACATGATCGCCGACCGGAAATTCATTTGCTCTGCACTGCTCAAAGACCCCAACCTGGTCGCCAAAGGCGGCGCCAAGGGCGTTTACGGCATCGGGCTGCGCAAAGAACGGCTGGGCATTTCGCTGAAAGTTTCCGACGGCTCGGAACAGGTCTGGCCTTGCATCATCGCTTCGATTTTGGAGCGCATCGGCTATGGCAACCCAGCGACGATCGACCGTTTATACGCCCTGGAACCCAACATCATCGTCAATGACGGCGGTACGGAAGTGGGCTTGCGGCGCGCGGTTTTTACCCTTGAGTCTTAAGGCCGCGCGCGGCATTCTACCATAAATTTCAGATGATTCAAAAGGGAGGAAATGAAATGAAGTCCAAAGGGAAAGGGTCGATCCTCATCATGCTGCTGGCCCTCGCGATCATGATCGCGGGCTGCGGAGGCGGCGGAGGAAATCAGGCGGGAAGCGGAGGCGACACGGCCGGCAACGGCGGCGCGCAGACCGGAGAAGGAACAACCGGAACCACAACGCCGAAAAACGGCAACAATATCGTTATCGCCACCAACGCCAATTTCATTACACTGGATCCCCATAATACGAGCGATACGAATTCCATTACCGGAGAAAGAACGATGTACGAAGGCCTGATGGGCTTTAACGAGAATATGGAAGTCGTGCCGGTGCTCGCCGAAAGTTACAAGGAAAGCGAAGACGGCCTTGTTTATACGTTCATGTTGAAGGAAAACGTCAAGTTCCATGATGGCACCGATTTTAATGCCGAGGCGGTCAAAGCCAACTTCGACCGGATTCTTGACGAAAACAACAACCTGCGAATGCGCAGAAGCTTTACGAAAGTAGCCAAGGTGGAGACGCCGGACGCCAAAACAGTCGTGGTCACCCTGACAGAGCCGTACAGCGCACTTCTGAACAAAATGGCGATGCTGCTGATCGTCAGCCCGAAAGCGCTGGAACAGTACGGGGAAGGCATTTCTCAGAACCCAGTAGGCACGGGGCCGTTCAAATTCAAGGAATGGGTGCAGGGCGACCGTCTGGTCGTCGAGAAAAACGCCGATTATTGGCAGGCCGGCTTGCCGAAGGTCGACAGCGTCACCTTCAAACCCGTGCCGGAAAATGGTTCCCGCGTCGCGATGCTGAAAACGGGGGAAGCCGATTTTATCTACCCGATGCCCACCGAGCAGGTGGCCGAAATGGAAGGCTCCGCGGACAACGTCATCGAACGGATCGATTCGACGATCGTGCGTTACGTCACGCTGAACACGATGAAAAAACCGTTTGACGACATCCGGGTACGCCAGGCGGTCAACTATGCGCTGGATAAGGAGGCGTACATCAAGGTCGTCAAATCCGGGGAAGCCTCAAAGCTTGACTCGACGATGTCGTCCAAAACCCAGTATTACTCGCAGCAAACCGGTTACGATTACGACCTTGAACAAGCGAAGCAACTGCTGGCGGATGCCGGTTATCCGGACGGTTTTGCAGCTGAAATTTGGGGTGAAAACGACTCCGAAACGATCAAAGGCATGCAGTTTATCCAGCAGCAGCTGGCGCTCGCCGGCATCAAGCTTGATGTGAAATCGATGGAAGGCGGTACGCTTTCCGATCAAATCAACTCGGCGGCCACGCCGGAAGAGGCTAAAATTCAAATGTGGTACGTCAGCTGGTCGCCTTCTTCGGGCGATGCGGACGGGGCGACAAGAGGCCTGTTCAGCAGCGAAATGTTCCCGCCGGCCGGCTCCAACACGGCGTATTACAAAAACGACAATGTCGATCAGTGGATCAAAGATGCCAATAAAACAGTTGATGCCGAAAAGGCCAAAGCGATCTATGCCGACATTCAAAAGACGATCTGGGAGGACGCTCCTTGGGCCTTCCTTGGCGTGGACCAAATCGTCTCCGGCAAGAAATCTTATATCGATGGCGTGAAAATGTTCCCCGACGGTTCCATCAACGTGTTGAATGCCGAAGTGAAGCAATAATTCGATTTTGGTTCATCATCGGAGATTTGGGGATGACAAGACGAGGGCTGCTTCTCAAGGTTTATGGGAAGCAGCCTTCGCTTCATTCAAGCTAAAGGAGGGCTAGGCAGGTGGGAAGATATGCGCTGCAAAGGCTCATCGGGGTAATTCCGCTCATGTTCGTCGTTTCCGTGCTCGTCTTTTTGTTCATTCACTTGATTCCGGGCGACCCGGCCCGGCTTATTGCCGGCAAGGAAGCGACGCTTGAGGAAATTCAGGGCATCCGGGCCGAGCTCGGCCTCGACCAGCCAATCTGGAAGCAGTATATCGATTACTTAGGCGATTTGCTTCGCGGCGATCTGGGCAAATCGCTGAAAACCGGGCAGCCGGTTACGGACATGCTGAGCAGCCGGTTTATGCCGACGATTTGGCTGACGATCTTCAGCATGGTTTGGGCGCTGATCATCGGGATTTTGATCGGCATTATTTCCGCAGTGAAAAGAAATAAATGGCCCGATTACGCCGGAATGCTGACAGCCATATCGGGGATCTCCATTCCCGGCTTTTGGCTTGGCCTGGTGTTGATCCAGATCTTTTCGGTGGAGCTCGGCTGGCTTCCGACCGGAGGCGTCGATTCCTGGAAAGGTTACGTGCTGCCGTCGATCACCTTGGGCGCCGGGATCATGTCGATGCTGGCCCGCTTTTCCCGTTCGTCGATGCTGGAGACGATGCGGGAGGACTATATTCGCACCGGCCGGGCCAAAGGCCTGCGGGAATTCGTCGTCGTCGGGCGCCATGCGCTGCGCAATTCGCTGATTCAGGTCGTTACGGTGGCCGGGCTGCAGTTCGGCTTCCTGCTTGGCGGTTCGGTGATGGTGGAGACGGTGTTCAGCATCCCGGGGCTCGGGCGGCTGCTTGTCGACTCCATCCAGTTCCGCGATTACACCGTCATTCAAGCCGAACTGCTGCTGTTCGCCGCGGAGTTTATTTTGATCAATCTGATCGTGGATTTGCTGTACGGCGTGTTGAATCCGAAAATCCGCTACGCGGGGAACTAAGGCGGTTTCGTATACGGAAATGGGCAAAAGATTCAGGAGGGGATTCCATGAACGACCAATTGCAACCGGCGAACGGGGCGTCCGTTTTGGCGCCGGGGCCGGCTTCTCCGGCCGCAGAACGGCCGCCGGGAGGCCGCGCCGCCGAGTTTTGGCGCAAATTTTGCCAGCAGCGGATGGCGCTGGCGGCGGGTATTTTCATTATTTTGCTTTTTGTCGTGGCCCTTTTCGGCCCGTATTTGACACCGTACGATCCGGATGCGCCGAATTACGACGAGTTGACACTTGGTCCCTCGGCCCATCACTGGGCGGGAACGGACGAGTACGGCCGGGACATACTCAGCCGTTTGATCGCGGGAACCCGCTTGTCGCTGGCGGTCAGCTTAAGCTCGGTGTTTATCGCCGCGGTGATCGGCACGTTTCTTGGACTGCTTAGTGGCTATTACGGCGGCTGGCTGGACCGGCTCATCATGCGGGGGAGCGATGTACTGTTTTCGTTCCCGGATATTTTGCTTGCGATCGGAATCGTGGCGATTTTGGGACCCGGTCTGACGAATGTTGTCATCGCGGTCGCGGTCTTCGGTATCCCATCGTTTGCCCGGGTGATCCGCAGCGTGACGCTGTCGGCCAAAGAGTCGGTGTTCGTCGAGGCGGCCCGCTCGATGGGGGCGAAGCACCGCCGGATCATCTGGCGGCATATTTTTCCCGAAACTTTGCCCAGCGTGATCGTCAACTTGACGATGAAGATCGGGACGGCGATTTTGGCCGCGTCTTCGCTGAGCTTTCTGGGTATGGGCGCAAAGACGAGCGAGCCGGATTGGGGCGCCATGCTGAGCATGGGCCGGGATTATTTGAGCATCGCTCCGCATATCGTGTATTTTCCGGGTTTGGCTATTTTTTTGACGGTGCTTGCCTTTAATTTGGTCGGGGACGGGTTGCGCGACGCTCTGGATCCCAAAATGAAAAACTAATGGGGGTGAGAGGCTGTGACGCAGACATTGCTTGAAGTAAAGGGGCTGAAAACGGAGTTTCGGCGCGAAGGCGGGGCCGTGCTGGCGGTGGCCGGGGTTGATTTTCGCATCGGAAAAGGTGAGGTGCTGGGGCTGGTTGGCGAGTCCGGTTGCGGAAAAAGCGTAACCTCGCTGTCGGTCATGCGGCTGCTCAAGGATACGCCGGGCCGGATTGCCGCCGGGGAAGTGCGGTTTGAAGGTGCGGATCTGGTATCGCTCAAGGAGCAGGACATGCGGCGGATTCGGGGCAAGGAGCTGGCGATGATTTTTCAGGAGCCGATGACGTCGCTGAATCCGGTGCTGCGGATCGGAAAGCAGCTCGAAGAGCCGATCCGGCTGCACCTCGGGTACGACCGGAAGCGGGCGCGCGAGCACGCGGTCCATATGCTGAACCTGGTCGGGATTCCGCGTGCGGAGGAAGTGATGAGCGACTACCCCCACCAGTTGTCAGGGGGCATGCGGCAGCGGGTGATGATCGCGATGGCGATGTCGTGCCACCCGAAGCTGCTGATCGCGGACGAGCCGACAACGGCGCTCGACGTGACCATCCAGGCGCAAATTCTCGATTTGATGCGGCGGCTGAAGGAGGAGCGGGAGATGGGCATGCTGCTCATCACGCACGATCTGGGCGTCGTGGCGGAAATGTGCGACCGGGTCGTCGTCATGTATGCCGGGCGGGTGGTTGAGCAAGCCCCCGTGGAGGAGCTGTTTGAAAATCCGCAGCATCCTTACACCCAGGGACTGATCCGGTCCGTACCGAAGCTGCGGCAAAAGAAACGCCGGCTCGACTCGATTCCGGGCAACGTCCCGGACCTAGCCCATATGCCGGCCGGCTGCAAGTTTGCGCCCCGCTGTCCGCATGCGGCCGAGCGCTGCCTGGCCCAGGAGCCGGAGCTGCTTCCGGTGGGCAAGGTGTGCGAGGGCGAGGCCGGTATGGGCCGCTTAAGCCGGTGTTGGCTGACGGAAGAGGGGGGCTCATGGGATGGCGATGGCGCCGGGGCAGGTAGTGTCTCGGAAACGGCAAGGGCTGATGGTCCGTTTGGCGGTGCCGCGGATACGGCAAGGGCCATACGGCTTGAAGAGGAAGGGGCGGATCGGTGATGATGGGATCGACGGAGATGCGGAAGGAGCGGGAAGCGGCGGCGCGGCCTGTGGCCGGGAGTACGTTCGGGAGCATGTCCAGGAGCATGTCCGGGGCGCAGTCAACGTCCGGGAGCACGTTCGGGGGCATGTCCGGGGTGCGGTCCACGTCCGGGAGCAGGTTCGGGGGCATGTCCGGGGTGCAGTCAACGTCCGGGACGCCGCTCGTTGAAGTGAAGGCGTTGCGGAAATCTTTTGCCGTTCGCAAGGGCTGGCTTGGGACTAGCCGTGAATTATGGGCGGTCGACGGCATCTCGTTTGCCATCCGCAAAGGGGAGACGTTCAGCCTGGTCGGGGAAAGCGGCTGTGGCAAGTCGACGACGGGCCGGCTGGTGAACCGTTTGCTCCGGCCGAGCGCCGGCGAGGTGTGGTTTAATGGCCAAAACATCGGCGGACTTAGCGAAGACAAGATGCGCCCGCTCCGCAAGGAGATGCAGATGGTGTTCCAGGACCCTTACGCCTCGCTGAATCCGCGCATGAAGGTGAAGGATCTCGTCGCCGAACCGCTGCTGATTCACACCAAGCTGAGCGGTGCAGAGCGCGACAAGCTGGCCTGCAAGCTGCTGGAAACCGTCGGGCTGAACAGCTATCATGCCGAGCGGTTCGCCCATGAATTCAGCGGCGGGCAGCGGCAGCGGATCGGCATCGCCCGCGCGCTGTCGGTGCGGCCAAGCCTGATCATCGCCGATGAGCCGGTGTCGGCGCTCGACGTTTCCATCCAGTCGCAGGTGCTGAACCTGATGCAGGATCTGCAGGAGGAGTACGGGCTCACGTACCTATTCATTTCCCACGATCTTAGCGTCGTCGAGCATATCAGCGACCGGATCGGCGTAATGTATCTCGGGACGCTCGTGGAAACGGCGGTCAAGGACGATCTATACGACCATCCGCTGCACCCGTATACGCAGGCCCTGCTGTCCTCCGTGCCGGTGCCCGACCCGAAGCTGAAAAAGGAGCGGATTATTTTGAAAGGCGATTTGCCGAGCCCGGTCAATCCCCCGTCAGGCTGCCGCTTCCATACGCGCTGCTCGGCCTGCATGGAAATCTGCAAGCAGGCGGCGCCCGAGTTCAAGGAAGTAAAGCCGGGTCATCAGGTGGCCTGCCATTTGTACAACTAGTGGAACGACCGGGAAAGCTGGAAATGACGTATTTAGGCGGATATAGGCGGAATCGCAACATCAACAGTACAATCAACAGTAACATCAACAGCTAATAGCAACCGTAACCGCGACTGTAACCGCAACTGTAACTGTAACTGTAACTGATACCGAGACTGAACTGAGACCGCAAACGAAACTGAAACCATCAAATAAAACGGAAACCATCAAATAAAACGGAAACCATCAAACAAAACCGCACTGTGACTGCAACTGCAACTTAACTGTAACCGTAAAGCGAAAGTGGCCGACCGGACGGGTAAAGCGAAAGTGATCGACTGAACGTGCAAAGCCAATGTGATCGAATGAACACGTAAAGCCGATGTCGCCGACTGGCCGCGCAAACCGAATGTGGTCGGCCGACTGCCGACATGCAGCCCTAACGGACACCAGCGCCCTTATTGGGGTAAAATCCACGGTTTTTAAAATGTAACGGACACCACAGACCTTATTTGGCATTGATGTGCACGTATTCGGCTTTTTTCGAGCAAATAGAGACTCTCCTGTCCGTTAGAAGTTAAAACGGCGGCTTTTTAGGCAAATAAGGTCGTTTGTGTCCGTTAGGCGCCGACGCGGTGGGTTTGCCCCACGTTCGCGTTATTTTCAGGAGCTAGCTACTAATTTGTGCGGTGTAAGAGGTGTTCTTCGAGCATTATTCAGACATCTGTAAGCGTTATTCAGATTCATAGATGATGAAGGAGGGATAGCGTTGCAAATTACGATAGACGCAGGAAACCGGCGGGCGGGAGAAGCGCTCGTGTGCCCGGCTTATGAGGGCGAGCCGTTTGCTTTGCCGCTGCGGGACAAGTACAAGCACCGTGGCACCGCTACATGGCTGTATGCCCGGCAGGACGGAGATGCCGACGTACTTGCCGTCGGCCTGGGCCAGCGGGGCAGCGAAACGCTGGAGGCGGTGCGGCGAGCCGGGGGAACCGCGGCCCGGGCGCTGCTGCGCGAAGGGCGCACTGCCGCCGTGCTGGTGCGCCGGGGCGTAGGCGCGTCGGCAAGCGCGTCGGACGGCTCGACAGGTAACCCGGCGGCTGGCGAGGGCGTGGGCAGTGCGCTGGCCGGCTTGGCGGCAGGCGCATGGGCCAGTCCGGCGGCGGTGTCAGCGCAGACTGGAGCAGCCGGAAGCGATGCGGGGAGCGGGACCACGGCTAGTGCTGCGGTAAACGCGGCAGAAGGCGGCGAGATACACACAGCGATGCCGGACAGCCACGCTTCAAATACCGCGTCAATCCCGGTGGAAAGCACCGCGACAGGCGCAGCGGCCAGCCCTGCGTCAAGCACCGCGCCCCATGCTGCAGGGAGCGACATCGCTCCCGTTTCCGAGCGCGCTGCCACCACCGCCTCAGCCGCTACCTCAGCGGCCGCCTGGCTGCAGGCCTGGCTCGAAGGCTGGCTGCTCGGGCTGTACCGCTTCGACAAATACCGCGGGCACACCCGGTCCAGCGCCAGCGTGGAGATGATTGTCCGCCCCGCGGACTGGCCCGAACTGTCTTTGCGGCAGCTGGAAGAGACGCGCGAAACGGCGCGGATTCGGGCGGAAGGCGCGATGCTGGCCCGCGACCTGGTGAATGAGCCGCCCGATGCCTTGAACCCGGAGCGTTTCGCGGCCCGGGTGCAAAGCCATTTTGCGGGGACGCCGGTGCGCATCCGCGTGTACAAAGGGCAGGAGCTCGCCGAACGCGAAATGAACGGGCTGCTGGCCGTGGGCGCGGGAAGCAAGCATGCCCCCGCGCTGATCGAGCTGCTCTATGACGGCGGCTCTCCCGATTTGCCGCTGCTCGCCCTGGTTGGCAAAGGCGTCACCTTCGATATGGGCGGTATGAACGTGAAGACCGGCCGCGACATTAGCGACGCCCGCATGGACATGGGCGGAGCGGCGGCCGTCATCGGCGCGCTCGACATCCTCGTGCGACAGCGCGCCGCCGTCCGCGTCGCCGCGCTGATCGCGGTCGCGGACAACTTGCCGGATGCCCGCGCGCTGCTGCCCTCGTCGGTCATCCGTTATCCGAACGGCCTGGCCGTGCAGGTGGCCAACACCGACGGCGAGGGCCGGCTGATCCTCGCCGACGCGCTGCTCCACGCCGCCAAGCTGGGCGCGGCGGAGGCGATCGACATCGCCACGCTTACCGGCAATGTCGGGCAGGCACTGGGCCTGGGCATCGCGGCAATCCTGGGCGATGACGGCATGAGCCGGGAGCTCGTGGACATCGGCGAGCGGAACGGAGAGCGGCTGTGGCCGATGCCGCTGATGGACGAGTACGAAGCGGAACTGCGCAGCGATTACGCCGATTTGCGCAACGTCGGCACCTCTGGCATGGCGGGAGCGATCATTGCTGCGTTGTTCATCCGCAAATTCGTCGACCCGTCGATGAAATGGGTTCATATCGATATGGCCGGAACGGTCCAGTATAAGCGGGAGGTTAGCTACTCCGCGGCGGGAGCGACCGGTTACGGGGCGCGGCTGCTGGCGGATTACGCGATCTGTCGCTCCAGCCCAGGGGGGCAGTGAGCCGCAAACGGATTCCAAAGGGTGAAAGGAGGCTGCAGATTTAGATGATTTTAGAGGTAATTGCGACATGCGTGGAGGACGCCGTTGTGGCTGAGGCAAACGGGGCGGACCGGATCGAACTGATCACCGCGATGACGGAGGGCGGTCTTACGCCCGGCATCGGCATGATCCGGGAAGCGGTCCGCGCGGTTCGGATTCCCGTCCACGTCATGGTCCGGCCGCACAGCCGTACCTTCGTGTACGGCGAGGCGGATCTTAGGACGATGGAGGCGGAAATTCGGGCGATCGCCGAAACGGGAGCCGCCGGCATCGTCATCGGCGCCTTAACAGCGGACCGCACCATCGACGAAGCGGCGCTGGAACGCTTGCTGCTCCCGGCGGCGGGGCTTCAGGTGACCTTTCATCGCGCGTTCGACGAGCTTACGGACCAACAGGCCGGCCTGCGCACCCTGATGCGCTGCCCGCAGGTCACCCGCGTGCTGACTTCGGGAGGCCCGAAGCCCGCAACGGAAGCGATGCCCGCTATCCGGGAACTGGTGCGGGAAGTGCGCAGCAGCTCGTTAACCATCCTCGCGGGGCATGGGCTGAACCTGGAAACGATCGAAACGTTTGTAACGGAGACAGGCGTCACTGAGGTGCATTTCGGCTCCGCCGTCCGCAAGAACGGGAATGGATTGGCCCCGCTCGATCCGGTCAAGCTGCGAGCGCTGGCCAATCATCTGCATCATTAATAAACATATCGATATAGCGAAAAAGGTGAACTTATTGCATACATCACATCAATATGTTGTTGGCATCGATTTGGGCGGGACGAAGATCGCAGCCGCGTTGTTCGATCCTGCGGGAGCAATCATTTCACGAGAGCAGATGGAAACGTCCGGCGCCCGTACGGCCAAGGAAGTCGTACAGCGCATGGTCTCAATGATCCGGACCGTCTCAGCGGGTTACCCGTTGGCCGGGGTCGGGCTGGCTTCTCCCGGGGCGGTCGATAGCCGGGAAGGCATTGCCTTAAACGGAACCAACCTTCCGGAATGGAACCATGTTCCCCTCAAAAAGTGGATGGAAAAAGACCTTGGCGTGGAGGTCAAGGTGGTTAATGACGCGAATGCCGCCGCCTGGGGCGAATATGTCCACGGGGCCGGAAAGGGCGCGGAGAATATGGTTTACATCACCTTCAGCACCGGCGTGGGCGCCGGCATCGTGCTGGACGGAAAGCTGCTGCTTGGTTCCCGCTCGTTTGCCGGGGAACTGGGCCACACCGTGATCGACCCCGGCGGAGCGCTTTGCAGCTGCGGCAACCGCGGCTGCTGGGAGACGTTTGCTTCCGGGACGGCGATTCGCGATTCCGCCCTCTCCTTAATGAAGGAGCGTGAATCCCTGATCCGGACCCTGGCCGAGGAGCAGGGCGAAGCTGTTTCGGCCAAGCATGTTTTTGAAGCGCAAAAACAGGGCGATGCCGTAGCGATCGACGTTATCCGGCGGGCCGTTCATTACATGGGCTTGGGGCTAGCCAACGTCATCCACACCTTTAACCCGGACCGGATCGTGATCGGCGGAGGAGTGAGCCGTGCGGGCGATCAGCTTTTTCCGGCGCTAAGGGCGGAGACGGAGCGCTTTGTGATGGCGCCGTACCGCCAGAGCTACACCCTCGTTCCGGCGGGCTTAAACGATGATGTGGGATTGATCGGCGCCGCCGCGTTGTTCCATACGAATCCGCCGTCATCGGCCGATTGAAAAGAATCCCTGTTATATTTCCCCTGTGGCGAATGCTTGCTTAGGAAACGACAAGCTCTTAAGGAGCTTTTTTCGGGCAAACGCTGCGGGGAATTTTTTATTAGGTCAAAATATTGCATGGTTGATGATACAATCTGGATATCTATTTTTTTAAGAGACAAAATAGCAGTATAGGACTAAGATTGCTCCTGAAATAACGGGTGCATTGGCCGGCAGATCCGCCCGCATGAAAGCTAACGGACCTGAGTGACCTTATTTGCCTGAAAAAGCGCCGTTTTCATTTCTAAAGGACAGGGGAGCCGCTATTTGCTCGAAAAAGGCCGGATACCTGCATGGAAATGCCGAATAAGGTCTGTGGTGTCCGTTACATGTTGAAAACTGCGAATTTCACCTAAATAACGGCGCTGGTGTCCGTTAGGATTGCAAGTCGGCGGTCGGTCGATCAAATTGGCTTTACGCGGTAGGTCGGCCACACCGGCTTTAACCGTTCATTCGGCCGCATTGGCTTAACGCGTTCGGTTGACCGCATTTGCTTTGCGGCTGGGCCTATACACGTTATCTTTGAATCGTTCTACTAGGTGAGGGGAGAATTGTCGTTTGATGAAATTTAGGTTGCCAAAGTACGTACGAATCGTGATGGCCGTGTTGATCGGCGCCGTTGTCCTTCAAGGGACAGGCCCCTGGACGGGGGCTTCCATCGCCCACGCACAAACCGGGACTCCGAAATGCGGACCGGGCTGCAGCCGTTATGACGTCGTTCTGATCGGCAGTGAAATCGAAGGGGTTTTGCTGGCCAAGTCGGCCCATGATTTGGGATTAAACGTGCTCGTTCTTGATCCGCGCGGCAAACCGGGCGGCGAATTGATCCAGGGGCAGATGCTGGTGTTGGACGAGCCGAACGACAATCGGAAGCGCAGTTTGGTGCAGGGCGAGCTGAAGCCGCTGTACGATGGGTACAAAACCGGAAAAATCCGCAAGCTTCCGGCCTTTGCACGGTTTTACGATCGTTTGATCCAGGGCATCCCGCTTCGCAGCGGTATCGTTATTGAAGGGGTGGACATCGTTCCCCAAGGGATGGGGAAATCGCTCAAATCGCTGACGTACCGGGCGAGGGATGGAAAGAGGTATACGGTTCAAGCCGGTTATTTTGTGGAAAATACCGATTTCGCCGCCCTGGCCAGCAAGCTTGGAGGCAAGCGGATTCCAGGCATGGAGAGCATCTATGGCGGCAAGAAGCCGGATTACATGGCGGCTACTTACATGCTTCCCGTCAAAAAAGTCAATTGGAACAAGCTGCATCAAGCCGTGCTAGAGGATTATCCGCTTACGAACGTACAGAAGAAATACGGTCCC
Source organism: Paenibacillus oralis (assembly GCF_003863965.1). GTDB lineage: Bacteria > Bacillota > Bacilli > Paenibacillales > Paenibacillaceae > Fontibacillus > Fontibacillus oralis. The sequence goes on along the minus strand of NZ_RRCN01000001.1, from coordinate 1,286,306 downwards.
AACACTTATGTGGATTGGCATTTTGCCACGGGGTTCAGCAATCTGACTTTTAATTATAAACCGCGCGACTCGCATCTCGTGCTCCGGGGGCTTAATGCCACGTATCAAAAAGACAGCGAGGTGATCATCAACAGCCTGCTGATTTACGACGTGAACCCGGCGGATCCCCAATCGGTAACGTCGGCCGTCAGCCGGGCCAAAGCGGAAGCGCCTGATATCGTCAAATATTTGCGCAAGCATATTCCCGGTTTCGAGAAAGCCGAGTTAAACGGGTATCCGGAATATTTGTACATCCGCGACTTCGACCGCTATGAAACGGAATACGTGCTGGATTATCCGGATTTGCAGTCGAGCCGGATGTTTTGGGATAACGTCAGCGTAGGCGGATACCCGATTGATTTGCAGGCCACCCGCGCCATTGCGAAGGGGATCGGTTACGGCAAACCGGACCGGTACGGCATTCCGCTGCGGTCTTTTGAATTGAAGTCTTACGACAATGTGCTGGTGGCCGGCAAAAACATCGGGGCCACGATTAAAGCCTACGGCAGCGCCAGGGTCATTCCGACCACCGGTTTGGCCGGGGAAACGATCGGCATCATTCTCGGGCGTGAATGGAAACAGAAGCATAGACGATTGAATCAGCTGACACCGGCCGATTTTGAACGGATTCACGAATATTTAGCCAAAGATTACGGCATCGCCCTCACCGGAAAGTAACGGGCATCTTCACGAATATTCCTGCCGATTGGGACATATTTTTGAACATGTCAAAAAATTGACCAAGCAGGGGGCATGGCCGTGGGAATCGCGTATATTAGAGTTTCCGTCATTTATTTTGTCATTGGCGTACTGTTGGGCATGTATATGTCGATGCGGCATGAACACGAACTGGAGAGCGTGCACGCGCATGTCAATTTGCTGGGATGGGCTTCGTTTGCGCTGGCCGGGCTGATTTATGTGCTGTTTCCGGAGGCTGGTGAAAGCTTGCTCAGCAAAATCCAATTCTGGACCTATTCGGTCGGCCTGCCGATCATGATGATCAGCCTCGCTTTTTTGGAGCTGGGTTCGGAGCAATTCGAGCCGTTGGTGGCGATCGGCGGAATTCTGGTTGTGTTCAGCGTCGTTTTGTTTGCCGCCAATGTATTGCTGCATGTGCATCCCAAGGCGTCCGGCGGCAAGCGGTGATGCTGCTGCCTGCTGGACTCCTGTGGGGCAGCGGGGGCCGGCACAATTGGGCCAAATGCAAAAGTGCATGCGAATTTTGTCAAAACCTCCTGAAACTGGGCAGCGAACTGCAAAAGTGCAGGCCATTTTCGCCATATTGATCAAATTTGTCTGTAAGTCCCATTTTCAACTGCACTTTTGCATCTCATCGCTCTAATAGCCGGAATTCTGCTCATTTCAACTGCGCTTTTGCATCTCATCGCTCTAATAGCCGGAATTCTGCTCATTTCAACTGCGCTTTTGCATTTCGCGGCAGTGTCTCTGCTTCTTTTAAACAAAAGGCTTGACATCGCCAGGATAATATCTTAATATTAAGACAAATAGATTTAAGATTCTTAAAGACTCAAGGAAATTGCGTATCATCTAAGAAAAATGTATTTACATGAACAAGTGGAGGTGAACCGGCATGGATAGAGTGCAGACCGAAGCTTTGCACCTGTTGGTCGTACTATCCCGGGCAAGCCAGTGGGTGCATGCGCACAGCGACAAATCGATCCGCGAGTACGGTTTGACCCGCACCGAATTCGGCGTGTTGGAGCTGCTGTACCACAAGGGGCGCCAGCCGACCCAGCAGATCGGCAACAAAGTGCTGATGAGCAGCGGTAATATTACGTATACGGTCGACAAGCTGGAGAAGAAGGGATTTGTGGCCCGTAGGACCTGCAAGGAAGACCGGCGTCTGGTGTATGCGGAAATTACCGAGCAGGGCAAGCAATTTATAGAAGAAGTGTTCCCCCGGCATTCGAAACTGATCGGAGAGGTGATGGGCGGACTATCGCTGGAGGAAATGCAAACGGCCTCTAAACTGTTAAAAAAACTGGGCAAGCATGCCGAGGACAGCTATAAGGAAGAAAGCTTCAAGTAGGCAAGATTCGATCGTTGACGGTGAGTTGAAACGATAGGTTCGCTGCATGGATCGCTGGGGCGTCTTTTGGATGACCCCGACCTACTGCCGCTCTAATATCTTAATATAGAGATTCTTCAAATGTATACATTCCACATTTTCAAGGTGAAGGAGGAGCAAGTATGACTGATCATGATTTTACATCATTACTTAAATCCCGCCGTTCGGCGAATAAATTTATCCCGGGGGTGGAAATGGATAACAAGGAATTGGACGAGATGTTCAACCTTGTTAAATACGCCCCGTCGGCGTTTAATCTGCAGCATGCGCATTATGTGGTCGTGAAAGACCCCGATCTGAAGGAGAAAGTGTACGAAGCGGCGGAAAAACAATACAAAGTCCGGACCGCGTCGGCGGTGATCCTGGTGCTGGGCAAGCTCGACGCCCACAAGGACGCCGCGGCGATGAACGAAGGGCTGCTTAACCTGGGCGTGCTCAGCAAGCAGGAATACGATCAGCTCGTCTCGTCCACGATCGGTTTTTATGAGAGCCGGGGCGAGGAATTTATGCGGGACGAAGCGATTCGCAGCGCCAGCCTGTCGGCCATGCAGTTTATGCTGATCGCCAAAGACAAAGGCTGGGACACATGCCCGATGATCGGCTTTGACCCGGACGAAATGCGCAAGCTGCTGCAGGTCCCGGACAATTACATCCCGGCCATGCTTATCGCGATCGGCAAGGAGGATACTTCCAGCTTCCGCCCGCGCGGTTACCGCAAACCGGTTCGGGAGTTTGTCAGCTACAACAAGTTTTGAAACGAAAATTACCCACAAAACAAGGAGTGATCAGTCATGATTCAACCGACGACAGGGATTCACCATATTACGGCTTTTGCCTCCGATCCGCAGAAAAATGTCGATTTTTATTCGGGCGTGCTCGGATTGCGTTTGGTCAAAAAAACGATCAATTTCGACGCGCCGGAAGTGTACCATCTGTATTTTGGCGATGAAGCGGGCAGTCCGGGATCGATTATGACGTTTTTCCCGACGGCGGGAGCCCGGCGCGGACGGGTCGGAGCCGGCCAGGTGGGGGTTACCGTGTACGCCATTCCGGAGGGCGCGATGCCGTTCTGGCGGGAACGGCTGCGGAAATTCGGCATTTCCACGACCGACACGCACCGCTTCGGCGAAACGTATTTGCATTTCCGCGATGGGGACGGACTGCAGATCGAGTTGGTCGAACGGGCGGCCGGACCGCTCAGCACCTGGTCGTTCGGCGGCGTTCCGGCGGACAAAGCGATCAAAGGCTTTGGCGGCGCAGTGCTGTACAGCGCGGCTCCCGGCAAAACGGCCGGTCTGCTGGAGCATGTAATGGGCCTGAAAAAGCTCGGCGAAGACGATTTTTATGCCCGCTTTAAAGCGGAGGGAGACCTGGGCGACGTCATCGACGTCAACGTGAAGCCGATGGAATACGGCGCGGGCGGTGCCGGTACGGTACACCATATCGCTTGGCGGGCCCGCGATTTCGCCGAGCATGAAGAATGGAGAGAGCGGGTCGCCGAGCAAGGGTACCGGCCGACGCCGATCGTCGACCGGCAGTATTTTCACGCGCTATACTTCCGGGAGGAAGGGGGCATCTTGTTCGAAGTCGCCACGAACCCGCCGGGCTTTGCGAATGACGAAGATTCGGAGCATTTGGGCGAAAAGCTGATGCTGCCGGCATGGTACGAACCGCAACGCGAGGCGATCGAGCAAAACTTAACCCCGATCGAAGTACGGGTACTTGAGGAGGACCTGTGATGAAGCATATTTTCAAGCCGGGTATGGGGAGCGGCGAGCGGGCGGCTCCTCCGCTGCTCCTGCTTCACGGCACCGGCGGGACGGAAACCGATCTGCTGCCGCTGGCCGAGATCATTTCGCCTGCGTCGCCGGTGCTGGGCGTGAGAGGCAACGTGCTCGAGAACGGGATGCCGCGGTTTTTCCGGCGGCTGGCGGCTGGTGTCTTTGACGAGGAGGATCTCGTGCTCCGCACGCGGGAGCTCAATGACTTCCTGGACGAAGCGGCGGAGCAATATGGGTTTGACCGCCGCGCTTTGGTCGCGGTCGGTTACTCGAACGGAGCAAACATTGCGGCCAGCCTGTTGTTCCATTATCCGCAGGCGCTTCGGGGCGCGATTTTGCACCATCCGATGGTGCCGCGCCGCAGCCTGGAGCTGCCGGACATGAGCGGGCTGCCGGTCTTTATCGGGGCGGGGCGTCACGACGCCATGTCCCCGGTGCGGGAAACCGAGGAGCTGGAGCGGCTATTAAGCGGGGCTGGGGCCGACGTGCACGTTCATTGGGAACCCTACGGCCATCAGTTGACGCCAACTGAAGTGGATGCTGCCGCCGCTTGGTTCCGGCAAAACTTTTCGTAATTGATGTCAATTTAATCCTCTTCCTGTTTGGGAGAGGATTTTTTTAACCTTACTGGGGGCTAAGGGACACCAGAGCCGTTATTTGAGGAAAAACGGAGGTTTGCAAAGCGTAACGGACACAGATGCTCTTATTTATCTCAAATCGGCCTGGATGAACGGGTTTAGAGCGAAATAAGGTCATTGGTGTCCGTTAGCCTGGGAAATACCCGGGAAATGGGCGGATAAGGCCGCTGGTGTCCGTTAGAGCAGCGTCCAAAGTTTAGGAAGAGCCTCCAATCGCTCCAAAGTAGAAGTTAGAGCCATTAAAGGACGCCGTCAGGCGTTTTTCTTATTTTCGGGCAAGGAGGGGGCGCGTGGTTATGATTGCGGATGCTACCCGGAACCGCAGCAGCAATAGCGGTAAAAAAGGGCGTTATTTTCGGCGAAAAAAGGGTTCAGGGAAAATAGAGGAATTTTTTATCGCTATCTTGGGTGATGAGCTGACAAAGACGCCCTTTCCCATGCTTGGCAGAAGAATAGGGACAAAAAGTTCCGCTATTTCGCGAGTGAAGGGCGAATCTCAAGAAATAGGCACACAAATTACCGTTATTTCCGTGCGCCGGATACCCTTGCATCACCTCTATGGATTGGTTTTATTTTTGCCGAACAAGGATTCCCGCCCAAAATATGCAAAGGCCCGGCGCCGCTGTAAGGGCCGAGCATTCGCTAATATATGGATTTGCCGCTAATTTACATCCACGTGGAATTCCAACTCGCTGAGGTATTTCTTTTCTTTGTATTTGCCGGAAGATTTGTCTTGGCTCAGCACATAAGGCTTGATCGTAATCGATTTCGGCGTCTCTTTAAACGGCGTGAAACTGTAGTCGAACACATATTGCCCGCCAATAAAGTTCATAAGGTTACCCGGAAGTTCCTCCAGCAGGTTGTTGCTCTCATCGCAGATGTCGAATCCAAACCGATGTTTGCCGGCATACAGCTCTTCATCCGGAAGTTTGTATTCATCCCCGAGGCTGGCAAGCTCTCCTTGGCCGGTTATGGTCAAACGTGTCGTGATCGGCGTCAATTCCAGCTTGTCCAGAGCAAAGCGGAATCCGTCATGGGATTTAACCGCTTCCGGCTTCAAGACGAGGTTTTCGGTGTTTTTCTTCACCGGGAACGTCAAGACATAAGGTTGCTCAGCACCGGTTAAGGTCGCTTCAAGCTTTAACTCGAAGGAATCGCCCAGCGGTTCTGGCCGTCTCACATCATCTGGATCAGCATTAGGCAGGGTGATAGGGAGGGAGTCGTTGAATTCCAGAATGGCCGTATCCCGGGTATCTCCGTCCGACATGGTATAACTTCCTGTAAAATACTCCTTGCCGTTAATGTACATACGTATATCTTTAAGGACCCCTTTGCCGCTGATGTCCGTGTCACCGTTGTCCATGCGCTCGCCAAGCAGTTTGGCATCCGCTTGACCGTCTCTTTTTAGGGCAATGGAGATACGGGTTCCATCATAGATATAACCGGTGCTTTCAAAGGTCATATCATTGTGGCTGTCTTTGGCTTGGACGGGCTGATACAATCCGTTGGCTACACTTGCTTGCAGCCCCGGATCACCATACTGCTGAAAGATGTTGCCGATGAGCGGAACCTGGCTCAGCGCGTTGGCCATGACCGGGGATACGAACCCGCTGCCGATGATCCCAAAACCTAAAGCCGCGGCTACGCCCGAGGCAGCCACCACTCTTTTTATCCGGTTATTTTTGCTGCGATTACGCCGGTTCAACTCTGTATTTGCATGGTTCATTTGTTCAACAATCCTTTCTCCCAAGTTTAGTTCCGGAACTTCCGTATTTTGAATCATATATTCCAGGTTGTCAGTAACCTGCTTTGCTGGATCGGATATTTGCTTCAATTTTCGGTCCCTCCTTCTTCCGTTTGTATTGGACTAGTTTGTTGCGGATGCGCTCATATTGTTTCCGTAATGTGGCCGGCTTGCAGTCCATAATCTGCCCGATCTCCTCGAAAGTGTACTGCTCCACCGCTTTTAACAGCACAAGATTTCGTTCGCTGGGGGTCAGCGGATCCAGCAATTCCATGACGGCGGATTCCTGTTCGGAGTAGGTGAATAATTTGGCTTCGTTCTGGTATCTGTCGGCAATTCGTTGATACCGTTTTTTCTTTTTCAGCATATCCATGCTGTGATTGTAGGCGATTTTGTACAGCCATGCCGAAAATGGGGAGTCCCCGCGGTAATTGCCTATATTTCGATAGGCCCGGATAAAAATGTCCTGAAGCGCATCCTTGGTTTCCTCGCGATCTCTAATCAGGTAATAACAATAGATATACAGCTCTCTTTCGAAGTGGCGGGTGATCTCGATAAACGCTTCCTGTGAGCCCGCTTGCGCCTGGCGGGCCCATTCATCAACCATAGCTCTTCGCTCAGCCCGGTTTATCGAAGTCGCTGTTTTGCTATCCAATTCATCACCTCCCTAATGTTTTAACTTCGCTTATATGACTGCCGTTTCTTCTCGATTTGTGACATGAAAGGGGATTTTTTAGTTTCCACATTCCGGGGGATGTGCTAAATTATTTCATGAACACGCTTACAAGCTTGGCTGATCAGCATTGACATATGAAACGTCCGAAAAGAAGAAGGAGCGATGCGAGATGCTGCAGGTACTTCTTGTGGATGATGAGCCGTGGGTGCTGGAGGGGTTGCGCACGATGGTGAACTGGGAAAAACACGGTTTCCGGGTTTGCGGGGAAGCCCTGGACGGCCCCCGGGCGCTGGCGATGATCGAGGAACTCCGGCCGGAGCTGGTTTTCACGGACATCCACATGCCGGCGATCACCGGGCTCGAATTGATTGAACGGAGCCAGCAGGCGCTGAACAGGCCGCCCCAATTTGTCATTTTAAGCGGCTACGACGATTTTAATTACGCGCTTACGGCGATGCGCCAACGCGCTGTGGACTATTTGCTTAAACCGATCGACGAGGAAGAAATCGAAGCCCTTCTGGCCAAGCTCGGACAGAAAATTACGGATGAGCTGGCCGCGGAGCGCAGCATGCCCCGGAAACGATCGCTGTTCGTGAACAACTTGCTCAACCGTGTGATTCAGGGGGAAGACGATCCGGAAATGCAAACCGAGGCCGCCAAGTCGCTTGACCTACCGGGCGAGCCGGAGCTGCGCTGCGTGCTGATTGATACCGGGACCGATGCGCATAGCTTAAGCCAGCGGGTTGGCGCCTTTTTCGTGCAGGCCGCCGGCCGGTTTTTTCAGGACCGGGCTGGGCGGACGGGCGCAATCCTGCTCGCGGAGGACCTGCCGGAATCCCGCTTGGAAGAGATCGGGCTGGCCGTCAACCGCGAGCTTGAGGAGCGGAAGCAGCCGGCTCTCGTGACGGTGAGCGGCATCGCCAAAGGGATCGGTTCGCTTCGAGAGCTGTATTTGCAGGCGCTCGATCTGAACAGAGTGAAACGCAGCCAGGGGAAAACGGGGCTGTTTTTTCATGGCGGCCCAGCTTCCGCGATTCGGCAGGCTGCCGCCTACAAGGGCCAGCTGCGTCGTCTGCCCGAGCTGGTGGAAGCCGGGGTGCCGGAGATGATCGGTTCCGCCATCGAGGAAGCGTTCGCGGCGCTAACCTGCAGCCAGGCGGAAATCGCAGCGGCGTTAGCGGAAGCCGCGAATTTGGAGTTGACCCTTTGCCGGCAAATGGCCGGATTCCACGGCGATCCCGACGTTTTTATGAAGCGTATGCAGGCGGAGTGCGGGAGCCTTGGCGGCATGGCCGATTACGCAACATTGAAACGGTACGTGCATCGGCTGTGCCTGGAAGCGGCGGTTCAGATCGGCGAGCTCAAGCGCCGCAGCGAGAGCAATACGATTTTTCAGGTGATCCGGTATGTGGATGGGGCGTACAGCAGCAAGCTGAAGCTGCAGACTTTGGCGCAAAAGTTCCACATGAACCCTGCCTATTTGGGGCAATTGTTCAAAAAGGAGACGGGCAAACCGTTCAACGAATATTTGAATATGAAGCGGATTGAAGAGGCCAAACGGCTGCTGAAGCGCACCCCGATGAAAATTTCCGAGATCGCCCTGCGGGTCGGATATCCGAATACGGATTATTTTCTCAGCAAATTCAAGCAGGCGACTGGGGTGCTGCCTTCGGTTTACAAGCAGGAGCTCGAACACAAGCGGGCGGATTAATAGGGGACGGTGGGCATGGCAAGATTGAAATTTCGGGGAAAAGTAAACGATATTCCGCTCAACTACAAGTTTTTGCTGATATATCTGGTCGGCGTGCTGCTGCCGATTTTGGTAATCATTTTGCTGTTTATGACCCGGATGTCCGATTTCATCATGGAGCGGGAGGAGCAGAACCTGCAGATCTCCATGGAGCGGGCCCGAAAGGACATTCACGATTTTATCGACGGAGGCGTGGCCGTCAGCCATGCGCTGAATACGGATAAAGCGCTGTATGAAATGCTCGACCGGGAATACTCCGGCCAGCTCGATTTCTACGCGACGTTCGACGAACAGCTGCGCAACCGGGTGACCAGCTACATTCCGGTCAACAACCAGATTTTACGGATCGGGATTTATACGGCCAATCCGACCATCGTTCCCGGCGGCAATTACCATATCATCGATGAGCAGGTGAAAAACAGCGGCTGGTACCGCCTTTGGCAGGCCTCCGGCGATAAGGTCTCCGTCGCGGCGTACCGCGCGGCCCAGGCCAGCAACTGGTCGAACACCGAGCCGTATTTGAGCGTTATCGAACGTATGGATTCCTACGATTCCTATGACCGGTACGATAAGCTGCTGCGGATCGACATCGATCTCAGCAAAATTTATGACGTTATCAAGCGGGAGCAGGATTATCTGGACTTGTATCTGGTCAACGGGGAGGACGAAATCATCATGTCCGCGGCCAGCGGCTACCAAAGCGGGGGCGCGAACGGTTACACCAAGTTCGCATGGACGGAGGAGATGCAGGAAAAAGGCGTCAAAACCGTGGCCATCGGCAGCGCGCGGTATGTCAAAGGCTGGCGGCTGGTCGGCATTCCACAGGGAGTCCGGGTCACAAACGCGATGCTCGACATGCGGATTTTTGTCGGGATACTGGCCGCTGCGGCTGCCTTTTTTACGGCGGTTTTTATTTACGTTATGCTGCGGTCCTATCATTACCGGGTTAAGCGGCTGGCGCGGCATATGCAGAAGGTGAGCAACGAGAAGTTCGACCTCATCCGGATCGATGAGGGGCGGGACGAAATCGGCGGTTTGATCCGCCATTTCAACCGCATGACGGCGCGAATTAACACGCTGATCAACGACGTATACAAGCTGGAAATCCAGAAGAAAAGCCTGGAGATGGAACGGGTGCGCGCGGAGCTGAATTTTTTGCAAAGCCAAATGAACCCGCATTTTCTGTTCAACACGCTTAATGCGATCCTGGTCGTCTGTACAAAAAACAATTATTCCGATGTGACCGACATCATCAAAAGCTTGTCCAAGCTGTTGCGGCGGCTGCTTAGCTGGAAGGAAGACCTGGTGACGCTTCAGGAAGAAATGATGTTTATCGACATGTATCTGAAAATCGAGAAATTCCGCTTCCGGGACAAATTTGAATACCGGTTTGACATTGCGGAGGAGGCGCTGCACTACAAGATTCCGAAAATGAGCATTCAGCCGCTTGTCGAGAACGCCTGCAAGCATGGGATTCAAGCTGTGCAAGGGCTCGGGCTGATCCGGATCAAAGCGTACGTGGCCGATGGCAGGCTGCGCATGGTCATTTCCGACAACGGTAAGGGAATCGAGCCGGAGCAGCTGCGGGAAATGCTGGTGGCCGTACGCAGCGAAAGCGCCTCCGGGAGCAGCATCGGCATCCGCAACGTTTATCGCAGATTCGAGCTTTATTACCGCGATCAGGTTCGCTTTGACATTATCAGCAAGCCCCATCAGGGAACGAAGGTATCCTGCGAAATTCCGATCAAACTTCTGGAGTGTCAAGACGGCTTGGACAGGGAGGCGTGAACATGGCTTTTAAAGTGCTGTTGATCGACGACGAGCCGGGCGCGATCGAAGGGATGCAGCTGTGGATCGACTGGCGCGGGCTTGGCTTTGAAGTGTGTGGAACGTGCGGTAATGGCGCGGAGGGGCTCGAAATGATCGAAAAGCTGGAGCCGGACCTCGTCGTGACGGACGTGCGGATGCCGGTGCTCGACGGGCTCGGAATGATCGAGATGTGGCAGCGGAGCGGCTCCCGCCCGGTGCGGTTTGCCATCGTCAGCGGATACAGCGATTTTCAATATGCGCAAAAGGCGCTGCGGTTTGGGGTCACCCATTATTTTCTGAAACCGATTGATGAAGAAGCGGCCGCCAAGGAATTGGCGGTCATTTACGAGGAGCTTCTGCAGGAACGCGAGCTGCAGCGCATCAGCCGGATCGCGTCCTTGGAGGAGACGGTATTCCGGATCAAGAAGCTGCTGACCGAGCCGCCCGGGCTTCCGCCCGAGCTTGAGCGCGATGCCGAAGCGGTTGAAGAGCGTTCCGCCTCCGTGGGGCTTGAAGGTCTCTCCTCCCTTCGGGAGGCCTGGAATTTCTGTCTGATCCGAACCGTGCCGGGCAGGCGCGCGGAGCTGCGGGAAATCGCGGCATCGCTGGCCGCCGGGGAGGAAGCGATGGTTTTGGTGGATCTGGAGACGGGCGAGTTCGGCCTCGTATTCGGGTATGCTCCCGGCGCGGACGGGGAAGACGGGATCGCCCGGATTCGGGAGCTGGCGCGGCGGTACGCCGGGCGGCCCGCGCTTCTGGCGCTGGGAGCCGGCGAGCCGTCCCTTGGCGGGCTCCATGCCTGTTTCCGCGGTGCCCATAAGGCGATGCCGCATAACTTTTACGCCGAGGGTTACCCCGCGATCGCCCGGGATCGGCAGGTACGTCTCCGTTCGTTCGACTGCCGCTATGATCAGGCGGATTGGATCGACCGCGTGCTGGAGGCTGTCCAACTGCTCGATCAAGCCGGTTTGCGGAAAGCCGCGCAAGAGGCGGCCGTCCGTTTTCGCGAGCGGTACATCGACCCGGACATCGTGATGAAGCTGGTGGTTCACCTTTTTTACAACATTGCCGAACAACTGCGGGAAGCCTTGGGCGACAAGGCCAATCCCCTCATTGACCGCAACGCTGCACCCTGGGCTCCAGAGGCGCTGACGGTGGAGGAGTTACTCGGGGAGCTGGTATCCTTTGGCGCGGACGGCATCCATTTGCTGCTTGAGGAAACTTTCCGGAGCTCCCGGGGCATCGTTCAGGAAATCAACCGCTACATCGGCGAGCATTACCGGGAAGGGCTGACGATCAAAAAGCTGGCCGAAGTTTTTTACCTTCATCCGGTGTACCTGGGCCAGCTGCTGATGAAGAAAAACGGGATTCATTTCAACGGGATGATTCACGATCTCCGCATCGAAGAGGCGGCGCGGCTGCTCCGGGAGAACAAGCTGAAAAACAGCGAGGTGGCGGAACGGGTCGGGTATGCCAACTATGGGCAGTTTCTCAAGCAGTTTGAGAAGCGGTTGGGCATGTCCCCCAATGAATACAGAAGCAGGAACTAAAATTTTGAAGGGTAATCCTTTAATTGTGATATAGTTCGGCCGTGGCAGCGCTTTTACAATAAAGATGAGTTCTTGTAAGGGCTTCCAAACCTTGGCAAGCAACTAAAACTTTACGGAGGTGCTTTACATGGGGGGCAAGTCAAAGTCGATTCTCCGGCTCGGCATTTTGCTGCTGCTGTCGCTTAGCGTTATCCTGTCCGGGTGCGGCGGGGGCAACCGGACCGCAGGTTCCGGAAACAGCGACGCCGATAATGGGTCCGGAAATGCCGGGGACAAGGCGGGAGCGTTTGAGATCACCGCTTTTATTGGCGAAGCTGGGCAACAACCGACGCCGGACAACAAGATCTACAAGAAAATCAAAGACGAGCTGGGAGCGACGTTTAAATTCGAGTTCCTGGCGGGCGATATCAATCAGAAGCTGGGCGTGATGATCGCCGGCTCCGATTACCCGGACCTCATGACCGGGAACACCAAGCTGACCGCGGCGGGCGCCTATATTCCGCTGGAAGATCTGATCGAAGAGCATGCGCCCAATTTGAAGAAGCATTACGAGAAATACTGGAACATGATGAAGGATCCGAACGACGGCCATATTTACATTTTGCCGAACTATGGAGCTTACAACGGGGAAGTCAGCAGCACCTATTATTCGGGGCCGGCCTTCTGGATCCAAAAATCGGTGCTCAAGGAATTCGGCTACCCGCAGGTGAAAACGTTGGATGAATACTTCGATTTGATCGCCAAATACAAGGAGAAATATCCAACGATTGAGGGCAGCCCGACGATCGGCTTTGAAATATTGAACTACGACTGGAAAAACTGGGGACTGTTTAACGCGCCGCAGCATCTGATCGGGCATCCGAACGACGGCGGCGTCGTCGTGAACGACGGCAAAGCCGAGATTTTCGCCGACAAGGATTATGCGAAACGGTATTATCAAAAGCTGAACGAAGTCAACCAGCTTGGGCTGATCGACAAAGAGACGTTTACGCAAAACTTTGACCAGTATTTGGCCAAAATATCCAGCGGCACCGTGCTTGGGATGTTCGACCAACACTGGAACTTCCAGACCGCGGAGAACGCCCTGGTTACGCAAAAGAAGCATGAAAGAACCTATGTCGGGCTCCCGCTCGTTTACGATACAAGCATCAAGGACTATTACCGGGACCGTCCGGTGCTGAACCTGAACAACGGCTTCGGCATCAGCGTCAACGCCAAGGATCCGGTCAGGATCATCAAGCTGCTCGACCGGTTGATTCAGGAAGATTGGCAAAAGATTCTCTCCTGGGGCATCGAAGGCGAGGATTATATCGTCACTGAGGAAGGCCGTTTTATGAGAACGCAGGAGCAGCGCGATAAAGTGACCGACGCGACCTGGAAGCTGGGCAACAAAGCGGACACGTTGTTTAGCTTCATGCCGAAAATGGAAGGTTACTACAGCGACGGCAATGCCACCGACGCCGCCGCCCAGCCGGAAGAATACCAGGCCGGACTCGAGGATTACGATAAGGAATTCCTTGCGGCTTACGGTTACGAGAGCTACGTCGACTTCTTCAGCGATCCGCCGGAAAATCCGATTTATTACCCGGCCTGGTCGGTGGATCTGGTGGAAGGCTCGGAAGCGAAAATCGTCAACACGAAGCTGAGCGACCTGTCGACCAAGCATTTACCGCAGGCGATCCTGGCGAAACCGGGAGAGTTCGACAAGGCCTGGCAGGAATATACGTCCGAAATCCATAAGCTGAACGTGAAAGCTTACGAGGGCCGGATCAATGAAGTACTGCAGTGGAGAATCGACACCTGGACCGTGAAATAAGCAGGGAGAACAACTTTATGAATGAGACCTTAATGGAACAAAGCGCCGTCCGGAAAACGAAAAAGGGCAAGCAGCGCATCACGTGGAACCTCATCAAAAGCCAGCGGCAGTTGATTTACATGTCGGTGCCGCTGCTCGCTTACATTGTTTTGTTCGCCTACGTGCCGGTGTGGGGCTGGACGATGGCGTTTCAGGATTACAAGCCGGCGCTGGATTTCAGCGAACAGAAATGGGTTGGCTTCAAGCATTTCAAATTCCTGTTCCAGGACGACAATTTTTTGCGCGTGCTGCGCAACACGCTGGGCATGAGCATCATCAACCTGATCCTCGGATTTGTTACCGCGATCATTTTGGCGTTGCTGTTAAATGAAATTAAGAAGGTGTTCTGGAAAAGAACCGTACAAACCATTTCCTACCTTCCGCACTTTTTGTCCTGGATTATCGTTACGGGGATCGTGGCCACTTCTTTGGCTTCCGACGGGATCGTCAACGATGTGCTGATGAAGCTGCAACTGATCGATGAACCGATTCTGTGGCTCAGCGAAGGGAAGTACTTCTGGGGCATTGTCGGCGCCTCCCACGTCTGGAAGGAGGTTGGCTGGAACACGATCATTTACCTGGCGGCCATGGCCTCGATCGATCCGGCGCTGTACGAAGCTGCAGACATGGACGGGGCCAGCCGTTACCGGAAAATGCTGCACGTGACGCTGCCGGGAATCAAACCGACGATCGTTATCCTGCTGATTATGTCGATCGGGCATATTTTGGAGGCGGGATTTGAAGTCCAGTATCTGCTCGGCAACGGACTGGTCGTCGACTGGGCGGAAACGATCGACATCTTTGTGCTGAAATACGGGATTGCCCAAGGCAACTATTCGCTAGCTACAGCCGGCGGCATCTTTAAAACGGTCGTGAGCGTCATCATGCTGCTCATCGCGAATTGGACCGCGAAGCGGCTCGGGGAAGAGAGGCTGTTATAGCATGGCAAATCAAACGGTAAATCCGCAGCGGGTTCCCGCTGCGGCCGTCAACCGGCGGCTGGGGAAAGGCCGCATTGAGCCCGTTCTTTTTCATACCATCAATACGATCTTTATGATATTTCTCGTTGTCGTTACCCTGTATCCGTTCCTCAACACGATCGCCGTGTCGCTGAACGCGGGCAACGATACGATCCGGGGCGGGATCTACCTATGGCCGAGGCAATTTACGCTGCAAAACTATAAGGCCGTCTTTGTGTCGGGGACGATTTACGACGCTTTTTGGATTTCGGTGGCGCGTACGGTGCTGTCCACGCTGTTGAACATTTTCCTGACGACGATGCTGGCTTATACGTTAAGCCGCCGGGAATACGTGTTCCGCAAGCCGATTACGTTTATTTTCGTACTGACGATGTACTTTAACGCCGGTTTGATTCCGGGGTATTTCCTGATGAAGGATCTGCACTTGATCAACACGTTTTGGGTGTACGTCGTTCCTTCGATGATCAGCGCGTTTAACCTGATCGTTATCCGCACCTATATCGGGACGATCCCGGAAAGTCTAATCGAGTCGGCCAGAATCGACGGGGCCGGGGAGTTTAAGATCTTCTGGCGGATCATTTTCCCGCTGTGCAAACCCGTGCTGGCCACGATTGCCCTGTTCGTCGCCGTCGGCGCCTGGAACTCGTGGTTTGACGCGTTTCTGTACACCTCCTCGCGTCAGGAACTGAGCACCCTGCAATACGAACTGATGAAGCTGCTGTCTTCGAGCATGAACGCGAACAGCAATCCGGCCGTGGCCGCGGGGGCCGGGATGACCCAGGAGGCAGCGGCCGCGATGGTAACGCCGTTGTCGATCCGGGCCGCGGTGACGATCGTAGCCTCCGTGCCGATCCTGCTGGTATACCCGTTTATGCAAAAATATTTCGTCGTCGGGCTGAACGTGGGGAGCGTGAAAGAGTAAGGGGGCAGCATGCGTGTTTGCATGGGCTTTTACGTGTGCAGCTGTTGCGTGTGCAGGCTGTTGCATGTGCAGGCTGTTGCATGTGCAGGCTGTTGCGCGTGCAGGTCGCCGCGCCTGTTGGAAATCTAACGGTTGCAGCAGCCGCTATTTTGCGAAAAAAGCCCTTTTCTGAATTCTAACGGTTGTGAGCATCGTTATTTGCCGTAATCTGGCCCCCAATGACCGGATTTTAGCGAAATAAGCGCCATGGCATCCGTTAGAAACTGAAATCGGCGTTGCTGAAGCAAATAGCGGCTGTGGCAACCGTTAGA
This sequence comes from Paenibacillus oralis, assembly GCF_003863965.1. Classification (GTDB taxonomy): domain Bacteria; phylum Bacillota; class Bacilli; order Paenibacillales; family Paenibacillaceae; genus Fontibacillus; species Fontibacillus oralis. The sequence continues at coordinate 1,270,162 of NZ_RRCN01000001.1, read as the reverse complement.
ATGGTTTTGCGAAAAAAATGATGTACCACTACAGTCAGTCGCAAAAAAGACGTAAATAATGAGGGGGAAGGAAACGATGCGGAAACATGTGGAGCCGGCGCTTAAGGAACTGTTTGCGGACGATTTCAAGATCGGGGCTGCCGTAAATCCGCTTACGATTCGCACCCAGGAGCCGCTTTTGGCCCGACACTTTAACAGCATTACCGCAGAAAACGAGATGAAGTTTGTCAGCCTTCATCCGGAAGAAGGGACCTATACGTTTGCGGATGCCGACCGGTTGGTAGACTTCGCCCGTGAGCACGGGATGGCGATGCGCGGGCACACGCTCGTTTGGCATAACCAAACGGGCGACTGGCTGTTCCAAGACCGCGGGGGAGCCCCGGCAAGCAAAGCGGTGCTGCTGGAGCGGATGCGCGAGCATATTCATACGGTCGTGGGCCGGTACAAACACGACATTTACGCCTGGGACGTGGTCAATGAGGCGGTTGCCGACGAGGGCGGGGACTTGCTGCGCGCCTCGAAGTGGACGGAAATCGCCGGCCCGGACTTGGATTTCATCGTCAAAGCGTTTGCGTTTGCCCATGAAGCGGATCCGGACGAGTGCTGTTTTAAGATTATAGAATTTATAAGTTCTCAGCGGAGCTGAGCAATTCTATAATCGCAAGAAAAACTACCGCTAAACGCGGTCTGGCTTCCTTGAGAGTACAACGATAGACGTTTTTCTTATAACGACTACAACGAATCCCATCCGCAAAAGCGCGATAAAATTTATGCGCTGGCGAAATCGCTGCTGGAACGGGGCGCGCCGATCCACGGGATCGGGCTGCAGGCGCACTGGAACCTGTTCGATCCGTCCCTGGACGAGATCCGGGCAGCGATCGAGAAGTACGCGTCGCTCGGGCTGCAGCTCCAGCTCACGGAGCTGGACATGTCCGTCTTCCGTTTCGACGACAGACGGACGGATTTGGCCGCGCCCGAACCGGGGATGCTGGAACGCCAGGCCGAATGGTACGAAGCCGTTTTCCGGCTGCTGAAGGAATACCGCGGCGTCATCAGCGGAGTCACCTTCTGGGGCGCGGCGGACGATTATACGTGGCTGGACGATTTTCCGGTCCTGGGGCGGAAAAATTGGCCGTTCCTGTTCGATGAGCGGCACCGCCCGAAACCGGCGTTCGACCGCGTGGCCGGGGTTGCGTTAGAGTAAGCCGTATAGTTTGCACAACCGAACGTATCCGCGGGGCGTATTGAAATCGCGGCGGCTTTAGAAAGACGCTTCACGCGCAAGCAATTCATTCACAAGCATTTCATTCCCCTGGGCGGGATGGAGTGCTTTTTTGCGCTAACGGACCTGAGAAACCCTATTTGTCCCAAAATGGAGGAGTAGAAATTGTAACGGACTCAGTTGACCTTATTTCCTTCAAATCAGGTCAAATTGCCTCATCTGGGGTTAAATAGCGCCTGCTGAGTCCGTTACAGCGGGAAATACCCGGGAAATGAGCGAATAACGTCATTACGGTCCGTTACGGTTCCGCAACCGTCCCGAATCAGGCGGGTAGAGCGAAGTTTGCGGATGTCATAAGAGCATTTCCCGGGGGAAGGAGTCGCCAGCGCCTGCGCCGGGAGGCTCGATCCCGAGGGAATGGAAGAAAAGCCTTAAGCCGGGGGATTCAGGCCTTGCGGGAGATTTGCGTGCGTTCGGCGGCGGCCGTTTGCGTCAGCCGCATCGCCTCTTGCCAGCGGCGGTAAACGTCCCAGGCGGCACCGCTGTCGAGCAGCGCTTTGCAGGTGTAGACGCCTTCCTCGACGGAACCGGCCCGCCCGGTCAGCTCCAGGCGCACGGCTCCGTTCAGCAGCACTTGGTTGACGAAAGCGGGATGGGCTTCGCCGCGCAGCACAGCTTCCGTGACGCGCAGTTGCTGCTGCGCCGACCATGGCGTGTTCGTCTCCGGGAGCGGCGTATCCAGCCCATACGTTTCCGGGTCGATCACGTGCAGCTTGGCTGTGCCCTGGTCCACAACGTATGTCCGGGTCGGCCGGTCGATAAACAGGTCCTCCGATCCCTGCGTCCCCTGGACGATAAGCGCCCGGCGGTAGTCGAGCTCCTGAATGAGCTGGGCCATCCGGTCAAAAACAGTGTTGTGGTATACACCATAAACCAGATAAGGAGATTGGCTGAAATCCAGCAGCTTTTCGATCGTATTGAGGATCGACCGCAGCCCAAGCTCTTCGCGGATCGGCCGCAAGCGGGCCAGCGGCGGGCACCAGATCTCCGCCGGAACAAACCGGACCCTGGCCGCCGCGACTGCTCCACCTGGGCGGACTTCGGCCACCTCAGCCGCACTGGCTGGGCGAACTCTGGCCGCCTCGACCGCACCGCCTAGGCGGACTTCGGCCGCCTCGACCGCACCGCCTGGGCGGACTCCGGCCGCCTCAGCCGTGCCGCCTGGGCGGGCCGCGCCGGCGGGCTCCATCTTTTCGGCATGAATGCCCATTTCACCCAGCAGGTCCGGGAGCGTAACGCCCCATTTGGGGGGCAGCGGTTTTGTGCCGTGCAACGTCACCGGCAGTTCGCATGCGGCCAGCAGGAAAGACGTAGCGAAAGTGGCCATAAAGGAGTTGGTTCTCCCGTCGTAAGGGCCGGCGCAGTCAAGGCCGCCCGGAACCTCCGACCTGTGTGCGTGGCGGCGAAACACGGTCACGAACGCTTTCAGCTCATCCACGCTTTCCAGCTTGATGCGCTGCGCCATAAAAAACGCGCCGATTTGCGCCGAAGTCGCTTCACCGTTCACGATCAGCTCCGCGGCAGCCACCGCCTCCTCATAGGTTAAATCTCTGGCGCCTCTTTTTCCCCGGCCCACTTCCTTCAGAATATCCGTCATCAACATCAGCAGCCCCTCCTTTTCTAGAAAATTCAGTTCAAAGACCAGCTTTCAGCACCGAAGTGGGTGTTTCTTTAAAAATAACGGAATTTTATGGTCTTATTATCAGGAACTAAGCCTGTTCATCATCATTAGCGGAATTTTATGGTCTTATTTCACGATCAATGGTACCCAAAGCGGTCACTTTCCCACACTCCAAGAAAATAACGACATAAAATTCCTCTATTTCTCTCAAAATGGGTAATCTCGCTGAATTAGCGCCACTTTTTTCCCTTATATGACTGGCCCCAATAAGACTGGCTCAAAATTTTAATTGCTGGTGCGCTTTGACGACCGATGTCGCCACATCCACCATCCGTTTTCGTTCATTCATCGCCCGTTTGCGCAGCATATCGTAGGCTTCCGCTTCGGACACCTTGTTCACGTCGCATAAAATGCCTTTGGCCATGTCGATCCATTTGCGTTCTTCCAGGCGTGAGACCAGTTGCTCACGTTCATCCATCCATGCCTGGCGCTCAAAGAAATGCTTGGCGCCGATTTGCAGCGCCCAGTGCAGCTCCTTCGCGGACATCGAGGGAGCCAGGACGCCGTCGATCGGGACGTCGGTTTCGCAAGCCTCCAGGGAAGCGGAGGCGGCTTCCGCGCTGCACCACCACAAGAGCGGCAGGGGCTTCCACTTCAGCAATAGCTCGCCCCAGCGCCGGACCGTATCGATTGGCATATCGAGAACGGCGGCATCGACCTCTTTGATCCGCTTGCGGATTTGCGGCTCCTGGCAGGAGGCGAGGACGAGATAACCGCTCGTTTTCAGCTTTGACTCGGGATCGGGCAGAGGCGGCGTCAGGTGCGGAGCCCCCGGCCCGGCTTCGGTATAAGAAGTATCGCGTATGACCAATAAAAAGCGCATCGAGAGGCACTCCCTCCTATCCATGACGAACTTTTCAAACTTATAGAGGTATTGAACACGCACCTATTAAGAAGACACAAGAACGCCCGCGGCAAGCAGCAAGCAGCAAGCAAAGAGCTTGACGAATGGAGCCCATCAGCAACGGGAAGAAAACTGACATGGAAACGAGGTCTGAAAATGATACATGTATTTTCTCGTCTTTTCTCCAAAAAATCAATACAAATGTTAAGAAAACTGACATTAAAAAATTATTTATTAAAATTTATGTAATAATTATTGACATTGCCATAAAGCTTTTATATAGTAAATGTCAATCAATTTCATTTTTCAAGTTTGTATAATTCAATATTGAAACGTCGGGTACAATGGGGTACCCGGAAAGAAGCGGCAATGGAGCCTGTCTTCGCAATCCGTACGAAAAGTGTGTTTTTCTGCGGGCGAAGCGGGCTTTTTCTGTTTTTAGGGCGATTTCGCGAAAGGGGAGAATGGAGATGAACCACAAGAAAAAAATGGTGCTCGTCGGCAACGGGATGGCGGGGATGCGCACGATCGAGCATGTGCTGAAGCTGGCCCCGGAGGCTTATGAAATTACGGTGTTCGGCGCGGAGCCGTACCCGAACTACAATCGGATCATGCTGTCCTCGGTGCTCGCCGGTGGAGCCGATCTGAAGGAAATTATCATTAACGACCTTGAATGGTACGCGGAAAACAACATCAAGCTGCATCTCGGCGACGCGGTGACGAAGCTTGATATGGCGAACAAACGGGTCATCTCGGCGTCCGGTGTCCAGGCGGAATATGATGCGCTGATTTTGGCGACAGGCTCCGATCCGTTTATGCTTCCGCTCCCGGGCGCGCAAAAAGAAGGCGTAATCGGCTTCCGCGATATCAAGGATTGCGAGCTGATGATGGAAGCTTCCCAAAAATATAAGAAAGCGGCGGTGATCGGCGGCGGGCTGCTCGGCCTGGAAGCGGCGCGGGGGCTGCTGCATCTGGGGATGGACGTCTCCGTCGTGCACATCAATCCCTACTTGATGGAGCGGCAGCTTGACGAGCCGGCCGCGCGGATGCTGCAGCGCGAGCTGGAGGCGCAGGGGATGAAATTCCTGCTGCAGAAGCAGACGGCGAGCATTTACGGCCATCGCCGGGCCGAAGGGCTGGAATTTGCCGACGGCAGCCGGCTGGAAGCCGATCTGGTCGTGATGGCCGTCGGCATCAAGCCGAACGTGGAGCTGGCCAAATCGGCCGGGCTGGAGGTGAATCGGGGCATCATCGTGAACGATGATTTGAAAACGAGCGCCCCCGGCGTGTACGCGGTCGGCGAATGCGCCGAGCACCGCGGCATCGCCTACGGCCTGGTGGCCCCGCTGTACGAGCAGGGCAGCGTCCTGGCCAAGCGGCTGGCCGGCGTGGAGACGGCCGGCTACGAAGGGTCCGTCACCTCGACCAAGCTGAAGGTGTCGGGGGTGGACGTTTTTTCCGCCGGTTATTTTAACGATGCTCCGGGAACGCGTTCGCTGCGCATCCAGGACGAACTGGAAGGCACCTACCGCAAAATCGTCCTGCAGGACGACCGGCTCGTCGGCGCGGTGCTGTTCGGGGACACGACGGACGGCGCATCGTTGTTCGCCAAAATCAAAAGCGGGGAGTCGGTGGCCGGAAAAGAGAAGGAGCTGCTGCTCGGCTACACGCCGGGGCAATCCTCCGCGGCCTCCCCGAACGCCAGGCTGGCCGCGATGGCGGATGACGAGATCATTTGCGGCTGCAACGGCGTTTCCAAAGGAACGATCGTCGACGCGGTGAAAAGCGGCTGCACCAGCGTCGGCGAGATCAAAGCCTGCACGAAGGCGTCGGGCTCCTGCGGCGGCTGCAAGCCGCTTGTCGAAGGGCTGCTGCATTTATACGCCGAAGGCGATATCGGCGAGCCGGCCAAGGAAGGCATCTGCGGCTGCACTTCGCTTAGCCGTGACGAAATCGTCGAAAGCATCAAAACGATGGGCCTGAAAAGCGTCAAAGAGGTCATGAACGTGCTGGAATGGAAGGAGCCGGAAGGCTGCTCCAAATGCCGCCCGGCGCTGAACTACTACTTGGGCATGCTCTGGCCGGCCGAATACGCCGATGAAAAAGAATCGCGGTTCGTCAACGAACGCTACCACGCGAATATTCAAAAGGACGGAACGTTTTCCGTCGTGCCCCGGATTTACGGCGGTGTGACTTCCCCGGCCGATCTCAAGCGGATCGCGGCCGTGGCGGAGAAATACAACGTACCGATGGTGAAATTTACCGGCGGACAGCGGCTTGACCTCCTCGGCGTCAAAAAAGAAGACCTGCCGAAGATCTGGGAGGAGCTGGATATGGCGTCCGGCCATGCCTACGGAAAGGCGTTGCGCACGGTGAAAACCTGCGTTGGCTCGACCTTCTGCCGCTTCGGCACGCAGGACTCGATCGCGATGGGGATCCGCATGGAAAAAGCGTTCGAACGCCTCAATACGCCGGGCAAGGTGAAGCTGGCCGTATCCGGGTGCCCCCGCAACTGCGCGGAAGCGACGATCAAGGACCTTGGCGTTGTCGCCATCGACGGCGGCTGGGAGCTTTATATCGGCGGCAACGGCGGCGTGAAGGTGCGGGCGGCGGAACTGCTCTGCACGGTAAAAACGGAGGATGAAGTGATGGAGTGGACGGCGGCCTTCCTGCAATACTACCGCGAGCAGGCGAGCTGGAACGAACGCACCGCGCAGTGGGTGGAGCGGGTCGGGCTGGACGCGATCAAAGCGGTGCTGGAGAATGCCGAGGAACGTCAGGCGCTCGCCGCGCGCATCGAGGAGACGCTCAGCCGTACGACCGATCCGTGGAAGGAGATCATTCACAACGAAGAGCTGCGTAAAAACTTCGAACCGCTGCAAAGCGCGCAGTTGCAGAACTGATAGGGGGAACGACCATGCTGACAAAAATACAGGTTGCCCGGCTGGACGAGATCGACCGGCTGGGGGCGCGGACGGTAACGATCGGGGATAAGGAGGTGGCGATTTTCCGGCTCAGCGACGGCACGGTGCGGGCGATCGAAAATCGCTGCCCGCACAAGGCGGGACGGCTGTCGGAAGGGATGGTGTGCGGCGCGGCCGTGCATTGTCCCCTGCATGACTGGAAAATCGATTTAACCAGCGGGCAAGTGCGTGAGCCGGATCACGGCCAAGTGACCGTATACGAAACCGAAATCGATGAAAAAGACGGAGCTATCTATATTTCGCTGTAGAAGGGGAGACGCACCATGGACTACGTAAAACCCGGTGAAGTGCTGAATGCGATGATTGAAACGGGAGAGAACAAGGCCCGCCTTAGCATCCTGCAGATGCTGGCGAAAGGGTTTTTGGGCGGGGCGATTCTCGCTTTTGCCACAACGCTGGCTTTCACGGCCACGCAGCAAACGTCGCTGGGCATCGTCGGGGCGCTTATTTTTCCCGTTGGCTTCGTCATCATCGTGCTGCTTGGACTTGAGCTGGTGACCAGCAGCTTTGCTTTGATCCCTTTGGCCGTGCTGGAGCGGCGGGTCCCGCTTTCCCGGATGCTGGCCAATTTCGGCTGGGTGATCCTCGGACATCTGATCGGCTGCGCGGTGTACGCGATCCTATATGGGCTGACAATTACGAAAATGGGTACGGATTTCAGCCACCCGCTGATCCAGACGATCATTCAGACCAGCGAAGCCAAAACGGTCGCCTACAAGCATATGGGCGGCAGCGGGCTCGCCCTCGTCACCATCAAAGCAGTGCTGTGCAACTGGATGGTCACCCTGGGGGTGGTGATGGGGATGACTTCGCGTTCGACGGCGGGAAAAATCGCGGCGATGTGGCTGCCGATTTTGATCTTTTTCGCGCAGGGGTTTGAGCATGCCGTCGTGAACATGTTTGTCATTCCGGCGGGGATGATGCTGGGCGCGAACGTCAGCTTTGCCGACTGGTGGGTATGGAACCAGATTCCCGTGCTGATCGGCAACTTCCTTGGCGGCGTCGTGTTTACGGGACTGCTGCTTTACGTGTCACAGAAAGGAACAAGTTTGGCGTCGCAAGTGGAAAGGGATGCGTCCTCGGCGTCTTCTTCGTTAAATGCGTCGGACGAGCCCGGCCGCCGGGCGGTGCCGGCGGCGACGGCCGGAGCGGGAAAAAGCCTATGACCGGCCCCGTCGGGAAGGTAAGCATCGTCGGCGCCGGCCCGGGTGACCCGGAGCTGATCACGATCAAAGCCGTGAAAAGACCAAGCCAACATTGCCTGCCAGGGCAGGTGACAGGTTCCCGCGCCCCGACATAACGTTCTGATTGGAGATATCCAATAGAATTGGAAATTCAGTGGCAAATACAGCAGCCTGATTGGATATTTTCCAATAGATTGAGCTCGGTAGCGGGCAATAGGGCGATTTGAGCGAATTCTATTGGATATTTTCCAATGAGAGTTCAAAATGGCGTCTGATTTCCGTGAATCTATTGGATATTTCCAATGAGCTTCGCGAATCCGTAGCGGCCGATGTAAAAAACAGCCGGATGCAGACGCTTCTCCGCATCCGGCAAATTTTGCGTGCATAAACCAAGCCGCATTTACTTAAAGGACGCCGTGAGACGTCTTCCTTTCTTTAAAATTGAATTTTGGCGCGGCGCCTGCCCTGCCATTACGGCATTGTCGCGCCGATATTCGTACCGCTGGGCGTTCCTGATCCGATCAGGTCGCTGCCGGCGGCAAGCTTCAAAAAGTTCCCGAGACTGAAGGAACCGTCAGCGTTTCTGGTGACGGATGGGGTCAGGGAGACGAAATCCGCATCACTGGCCACCAGTCCTTTGGCGTTGGTGCTTTTTTTGTTTTTCCACCAGACGTTGCTGCTGTCGACATCGGTTCCGCTCGTTTTGTCGCTGGATCCCCCGGAGTACGACAGATTGTTCGTGAACACATGCGTGCCTTTGTCAAAGGCGAAATTGCTTTGTCCGTTGCTCCAGGAGGTATTATTGGTCATGGTGATGGAGCCCGGGTTGCTGTTGTAGGTGAAGCCGTGTTTTTTGTTCTGGAAGGCGACGCTGTTTTGCACGATGTGATTGACGGCGATTTTATCCCCGCCCAGCTTGAAGCCATTGCCATCGCTGTCCGACGTCGAATTGCCGTCCGAGGTTTGGCCGTTTTTGTAAGCGATGCTGTTCTTGATCGTAACCGTTCCGATCGCTCCCGTTTCGGACTTGGTGTACAGATCCCAACCGTCGTCGGTATTCCAAGCGGCGATGCAGCTATCGAATACATTGCCCGGGCCGATCGTCAGCTTGGCGGCAAAGCCGTCCGCGTCTTCACCGTTGTCGGGGTCGAAATTGTCATGGGAGTATACCCGGATAATTTGGTTATAGCTTGGCCAATCGGCGATATCCGACAGGGAGGAGGAATAACGGCTGATCTGCAGCCCGGAGTCGCGGTTATGGTGGGTTTCTACATTTTCGATGATGTTGTAATTTCCGCCGATGAAGATCCCGTTATCTCCCGCTCCCCGTACTTCCAGCCCCTTGACATGCCAGTAGTGCCCGAAAATTTGCAGTCCGCGTTGGTCGGAAGCGAAGGCTTGGGCATAGAAATCCAGCACCGGTTTTTCGCTCCCGTACGCGGCGATCGTTTTATATTGGCCTGCGCTGCCGCTGTTGTTCCGTTCGATGGTTACCGGAGCGGAAAAGTTGTAGGTGCCTCCGCGCAAGTATATGGTGCCGCCGGGCGAAACTTTGGTAATAGCCGCGCCCAACGTGGTCGGACTATCGATCGTCCCCGAATTGCTGCTCGAGCCGTTAGGGGAGACATATATGACTTCCGCCGCCGCTGTCACGGACTCTTCGCTCTCGCCGACAGTAGTGAATTCACTGCTTGCCGGTGCAGCGGACTCTTCGATCCCGGCAGCGCCGGATTCGTCGTTCACCGCCAGCGAGGACGGTAAACCCCAAGTCAGCGATCCGCCCAATGCAAGAGTGAATGTAAGCGCGACCATTATTCCGCGTGAAGCTAATTTTGATTTTTTCATACAAACAGCTCCTTCATGGAAATTTTGCAAATTATAAACAAACAGGTTAAAACTTACGCAAAAACCAGGATTGGAAAAATAACGGCACAAAAAGCGGCTTATTTCGGAAGTAAAATCCGTTCATGGCACACCCCCCGTCAAAAAAAATTCAGGGCGTCATACCTCAAACCTGGGAGAAAGAGAGTGGAATTGTTTCAAAGTGGCGTCCTCAAATTAACTATATAGTAAATAAATGTAATGCATCAATGAGTCTTTTCGACTATTTTCCACAAATTTCTTATTTTGTTGTGTGACAGGGAGTGGAGATCCGTAATCAAACATCTAAATTTTTCAAGGTAAAAGCTTTAATTTGGAGGATTCCAGATATTGTTAAACAATTATAATATGGAAATGTAAGCGATTGCACAAATGGGTTTGAAGGAGGTGACCGGTCCCGATCGTCAGATCAAATACCGCGCGTCGTCCAGGTGAAGATTTCTAGTAAAAATAATCAAGGAGGAAATCACGATGCTTAAATCAAGGTTCATGATGGGGCTTGCCGCTTTTGTGCTGCTGGGCTCCGTGCTATCGGCCGCGTTCAGCGGGGAAGCCCGGGCCTCATTGGCGAGCGGGAGCAAGTTTTTGGGCAATATTGTGGCCAATAGTGTCCCCTCCAACTTTTCAACCTACTGGAATCAGATTACACCGGAAAACTCGACAAAATGGGGGGCAGTTGAGGGAACAAGGAACAGCATGAACTGGGGCGCCGCCGATACGGCTTACAACTATGCCAGAAGCAACAACATGCCGTTCAAATTCCATACGTTGGTTTGGGGCAGTCAAGAGCCCGGCTGGATCGGCGGCCTGTCGGCCGCGGAACAGAGGGCGGAAGTCACGCAGTGGATTCAGGCGGCGGGGCAGCGGTATGGAGGCGCACAATTCGTCGATGTCGTTAATGAACCGCTGCACGCCAAACCTTCTTATCGGAACGCGATCGGGGGAGACGGAGCTACGGGCTGGGATTGGGTCATTTGGTCTTTTGAACAAGCCAGACAAGCTTTTCCCAACTCCAAGCTGTTGATCAACGATTATGGGATTATCAGCGATCCGAATGCGGCGGCCAATTATGTAAAGATCATCAATTTGCTGAAAGCGAGAGGCCTGGTCGACGGGATCGGCATCCAAGGCCATTATTTTAATATGGACACGGTGTCGGTCGGCACGATGAATTCGGTGTTGAACACGCTGGCCGCTACCGGATTGCCGATTTATGTATCGGAACTGGACATGACCGGCGACGACAGTACACAGTTGGCCCGATATCAACAAAAATTCCCTGTGCTTTGGGAGCATTCCGCGGTACAAGGGATCACGCTGTGGGGCTATATTGAGGGCCAAACCTGGCAAGCGGGCACGCAATTGATCACCAGTTCGGGCACCGAACGGCCGGCGCTGCAATGGCTCCGGCAGTATCTTGGCGGAGGCGGGGGCAACCCCGGCGGCGGTTCCGACGGGGCTTATGCCGACTTTGAAACGGGCACCGACGGGTGGAGCGGAGGCAATATTGTCGGCGGGCCTTGGTCTACCACGGCCTGGAGCGCCAAAGGTTCGAGATCTTTGCAGGTCGACATGGCGATGTCGAACGGAAGCCAGCACTATATGTACAAGAGCGGCAATCTCGATTTCTCGGACCATTCGCAGCTAAGGGCTACGGTAAAGGGGGCGAGCTGGGGGAACTATGGCTCCGGACTCGGGGTCAAGCTGTACGTGAAGTACGGTGACAACTATACGTGGAAAGACAGCGGCTGGCGGACGATCAGCGCCGGCGGAACTTTGGATTTGAGCCTGGATCTGTCGGGGGTCGATAAGTCCAACATTAAAGAATACGGCGTTCAATTTATCGACGCCAGCAACTCCTCGGGCCAAACCTCGGTATATGTAGATAACGTGTATTTGCAGAATTAAGCATAAAAGGCAAGAGAGCCGCAGGTATGGTGCGGTTCTCTTGCCTTTGCAACTTTTGCGCCTTTCAGCTATATGCCGATATAGTCGGGGTGGCAGGTTACTGCGGCCGTGGGGCAACCTAACGTTCTGATTGGAATTATCCAATAGAATGGAGAGTAAGCGGCAAGCGCAGCAGTATGATTGGATATTTCCAATAGATTCGGCTCGGCAGGGCGCATAACGGGAGGTCAGCGAATTCTGTTGGATATTTCCAATGAGTGCTCCAATAGCGTTCGGTTTCCGTCAATCTATTGGATTTTTCTAATCATCTTCGCCCATTTCAAGCAGCTCGCTCACCGTCACGAGCCGATATCCTTCACGCGTCAGTTCAGAGACGAGAATCCCTACAGCCTCTACCGTTTGCGAGCGGTCATCGAAGCCATCATGGAACAGCAGCACGCTGCCCGGCGCCAGCGCTTCCCGCGTTTTATCGACGATATGCCGCACTCCGGGCATCTCCCAATCGGTGGCCGCGCCGTTTACCGCTCCGATGGAGTGGTAGCCGAATTCGCCGGCCGCCATCGCGGCCACCTCGGCGTTGATGGCAGCATAAGGCGGCCGAAACACGCGTGGTTTCGAACCGGTCACCCGCACGATCAGTTCCTCCGTTTGTGCCAGTTCCCGGCGGCATTCATCGGGACCGACTTCAGGCAAAGCAGGGTGCGTGTAAGTATGGTTTCCGATCTCATGGCCCTGCTCATGCACGGCCTGCGCGGTGCCAAGGCTTTTTTCCATCTGCGTGCCGATCATAAAAAAGGTGGCCTTGCCCCCCGCTTCCCGAAAAATGTCGAGAATCTGCGGCGTGAATTCCGGGTTGGGGCCATCGTCAAACGTAAAGGCGACGGCCTTCTCACGGACGGTAATCTGAGAAATTACTTCGTGACTTGGCATGTTAGGATCTCTCCTCCAGGTTAAATTCGTTAACTATGTCAATATTTTATTCGTGGTTTGAGGGGAGAGTCCTTTTTTAAGATTAATTTAAAAGCTTTCGGCAGGGTAGAGGGCGAGGTCTGGGGGCTAAGGGACACCAGAGCCGTTATTTTCGGAAAAACGGAGGTTTACAAAATGTAACGGACACAGATGACCTTATTTACCTCAAATCGGCCTGGATGAACGGGTTTAGAGCGAAATAGGGTCGCCTGTGTCCGTTAGGCCGGGAAATACCCGGGAAATGGGCGGATAACGTCGCTGGTGTCCGTTAGAGCAGCATACCCCTCCCTCCCCTTTCACTGAGCGTATGGGTTTGCACCACACAGGACTTCGCCAGCTGCGAGATTTTTCTTAATTGTTAGTCTGCCAATATGGTAATTTTTATATTAAAAGGAGGTGTGTTATGAAAGTCAAAAAAATTGCACTATTGGTTGTTTGTCTGTTAGTTATCGGCATGTTTTCTGTACTTTCGGTCTTTAAACTTATACAGACTTCCCAAGTCAGACAATACTTATATTCACAGGGGTATAATAATGAAGATATTAAGTTCATCAGAACAAAAGTTGGGAAGGCCCCTTTATTTAAAACAATGGTTATATTCAAAGACGAACCAGAGGCGTCGTATTTTTATAGAGTTAGGGACGGGGAAGTTTTACAATTTACTCATTCGGTCGTTGAAGGGGTATCTAATAAAAGAAAACCCGAAGGGGAGTACAAACATATCGACAAGAGGTAGAACAGTTATAGATCAAGGTATTTGACTTGAAGAAAAGAACGGGCTGGTTACAAGAAAAAGTCCCTTGGAACCAACCCTCTATTCATGCCGGATGCCCCGTCATTTTACCCCGCTAGTCCCCTCTAAGCGCAGAGGTGAAACTCCCGCGTTCTCTTCTTCAATAGGAAACAGTTCATCCAAATTGTTCATCTCTTTTGTACCCAGCTGTTCCACCGTTCCATCCGTATGGATGCGGCCGTATTGCGCTTGCCCGGCGTGCGTGGAGATATCATAAAAGACTAAATTTGTTTTTATTTCCGGGCGAGTTCCTTGTTCTTTAAAAATCCCTTTAGCGTAAAAAGTCGATTCCTTGCTTTGCTTGGCGTCCAGGGCCAGGGCCGCCTCCCAGATTAACTGAGCCGCGTTATCGGTAATCCGATAATAACTGATCACTTGGTTTGAGATGCTGAAGAAGCTTTTATATTCTCCCTCAGGAAAATAAATGCTCCAGGTTCCCAGGCTATCGCCGGAAAAATCGAGGTCAGGCAAAGAAGATATTCTCGGCAAGTTCAAAGCCGCGAGCCGTGCAGCCGTCAAATCCCCGCTATGCAGGCTTTTTTTCTGCTGCTCCGTCGTTTTGGCCACGTAAACCGTCTTGCTGTCCGGATTCCAGGCAACGTCGGCATCAAATGCTTCCGCTACAAACCGCAAAGGCACCATGACTCTGTTATTTATGACCTGCGCAGGTTGAGACATGCCGATCGTTTGCGATCCCTTTTGGGCGGTTTTTTCGCCGACTTTCAGGGTAAGCGCCGCATCCGTTCCGCTCTGGGCGATCGTCAAGCTTTTGGTCGCATTATCCCAACTGCTGATCGTTAAGCCTTCGATTTCCTCAACAACACGAATGGGCACGTATACCGAACCGTCTTTGTTCACGGGTTTGGCGGACGTCTCGGCAAGCTTGCCATTGAAGTCGAGTTGGATGTTTTCCGCGGCAAGCGCAGCCGGCACCATACTTACAAACAAAAGCAAACCCAACAAAGAAACTTTGAACCTCATGAGACCATCCTTTCGTCGCCATAAATCATTACAGTTCTATACTAACCGGCCAGGGCAATCTTGGCAAAAATACCGCGTTTCCCCGCTACACCCCCGAATAAGCCATAAATCCGCCGTCAACGGGGATCACAGTTCCGGTCACGAAACTGGAGGTGTCGGCATCCGCCAGCCACAACAGTGTACCGAGCAAATCCTCGGGAACGCCAAACCGGCGCATCGGCGTGTGCGTGATGATTTTGTGCGAACGTTCGGTCAGCGATCCGTCAGGGTTCGTCAGCAAATTCTTGTTTTGTTCGGTCAGGAAAAAACCCGGGGCGATCGCGTTCACGCGGATCCCCGATTCGGCCAAATGCACGGCCAGCCATTGCGTCAGATTGTTGATCGCCGCTTTGGCCGCGCTGTAGGCCGGCACTTTGGTCATCGGGCTCACCGAGCTCATCGAGGAGATATTGATCACGACGGCGCCAGGCCGGCCGATCATCGCTTTGGCAAAAACCTGCGTCGGGATCAGCGCGCCGGTGAAGTTGAGGTCGAGAACCCCGCGGACCCCGGTCAAGCTAAGATCAAAAAAGGTCGTCACATCCGGGTTCTCCAGATCTTCGGGGCGAAAAATCTCGTTTGTCGTGTTGGCGCTGGCCTGGTTGCCGCCCGCCCCGTTGATGAGAATGTCGCAGGGGCCGTATTTTTCACGGACGGCGGCTTCGGCGGCCTTGACGCTCTCCACGTCGGTAACATCGCAGGCGATGGCTGCGGCTTCTCCGCCGTCACGGCGGATTTGTTCGGCGACGGCCTCGCCTTTAGCCGCAGTCCGGTTCAAAATGGCGACGCGGACCCCTTGGCGGGCCAACTCATGAGCCATCGCTTGGCACAGCACCCCGGCTCCGCCGGTAATGACCGCGGTTTTGCCCGCCAGCGACGGGTGTGACGGTAGTGGATTCATTGGATTCTCCCCCTTAATGATTGGACTCTGCTGCTTGCTTTGCATAGGCATCCCACAAACCCCACAAATACATAATGCCGAGCGCCCGGTCGTAAAGCCCGTACCCGGGGCGGCACTGCTCGCCCCAAATGTGGCGTCCGTGATCCGGCCGGGCATAGCCGTTAAAGCCGTTATCGAAATAAGCTTTAACGATCCCGGCAATGTCTACCGTGCCATCCGCGGTGCGATGCGATGTTTCGATGAAATCGCCGTTGTCAAATACGCGCACGTTGCGGATATGGGCAAACGGAATCCGCTCATGGAACTCGTGGATCATGGCGATAATATCGTTTTCCGGATTGGCCCCAAGCGAGCCGCTGCACAGCGTAATTCCGTTAGCCGGACTGTCCACGAGCGACAGAAAGCGGCGCAAATTTTGCCCATTCGTAATGATGCGCGGCAATCCGAAAATCGGCCACGGCGGATCGTCCGGGTGAATTGCCATTTTGATGCCGTTTTGTTCCGCAACCGGAATGATCGCTTCCAGAAAATATTGCAGATGCTTCCATAGATCCTCTTCGGTCACGTTCCGGTACGCTTCAAACAGCTTGGTCAAATGCGCCAGCCGCTCCGGTTCCCAGCCCGGCATGGTCAAAGCGCTATTCTGGTTGATCGTCCGCACCAGCTCAAACGGGTCGATGTTGTGAATTTTCGCTTTTTCATAAAACAGCGCTGTCGATCCGTCTCCGGTAGGTTTATGCAGATCGGTGCGCAGCCAGTCGAAAACTGGCATAAAGTTGTAGCAGATGACCTTGACGCCAACCTTGGCTAGTTTTTCGATGGTGCGCTTGTAATTTTCGATGTACTCGTCCCGGCTCGGCAAGCCGAGTTTAATATCTTCGTGAACGTTAACGCTTTCAACAACATCGAGATGGAGCCCGTAGCGCTCGGCCTGCCTGCGGACTTCCGCGATTTTCTCCATCGGCCATTCGTCTCCGGCCGGCACGTCGTGGAGCGCCCAAACGATCCCTTCCACGCCGGGAATCTGCTTGATCTGTTCCAGCGATACCGTGTCATTGTCTTCGCCGAACCAGCGAAATACCATACGCATGTAATCACCGCCATTTATTTTTTAAAATAATCCGGATACCTCTCCTGCAGCACAGGCAAATTGGCTATGCTCAAATTCAGATGTTCCTTCATCAATTGGTCGGCGCGTCCGGCATCTTGGACCAGAATCGCCTCGTACATCGCTTTGTGCTGTTCGTATAAATGTTCCCAATGCGGATCGGTGGTCAGCCAAAGGACGCGGGTACGGTTGAGGTGGGCGTTCATCTGCTGAATGACGTTCCAGGTGCCCAGCTTCCGGCAACCTCCGAACAGGATATGGTGGAACTCTTCGTCCAGCGCAAACATCGCGTGATTATCGTGCCGCCGGATGCTGTCCTGCTGGCGGGCCAAATTGTCCGCGAGCGCGGTTAGGCCTTCCTCCGGAAACTGCTCGCAGGCCAGCCGGATCACGGCGCGCTCCAACTGTTCCCGCATAAACCGCGCTTCAAGCACAAGCTCCGGGTCGATCAGCGACACGCGCGTTCCGCGCTGCGGCAAAACGACCACCAGCTCCTCCTGGGCCAGCCGGACGAAGCTTTCCCGGACAGGGGTGCGGCTGACGTTGAAAGACGCGGCCATCTCTTTTTCGGAAAGCGCCGTCCCCGGCGGCAGTTCAAATGTGACGATTTGCTCCTTCAATTTGGCGTACACCGCGTTCCCGGCCGACCCCGGCTGCGAAAGCCACATGTCGTTCATTTCATCACCTCCTGAAAGTTTTTCGAAGAAAAACTGCTTCGAAAGCATGGGCTTAGTTTTGCAACAATAACTGCCATACTTGTATGGTAGTATGGCAAGCGCTGGTTTGCAAGAACATTTTTTCAATTGGAAAAATGGCTCAAAACCGAGATCAGTGCTTGACAATATAAATTATGACTTTGGCTCTAAGGTGGCTGTCTATAGCGTTCGTGTCTTGGTATCCCTGCATGCTGCTTTGCACGATTATCCCTTTAGTTCAGGGGTAGAGGGTGGGGGCTAATCAAGGTCCTTTCATTTTTTCCGGTGTCTTGCCCCGTTCCTCCCGTCAGGTCTGCTTCATTTCTCCTAAACCTCCTTCTCACAAACCTGTCTAACGATCCGAGCATGTCTGCTTCTCCCAAACACATTTTCTTCCCCTGAATTTATCTTCTCTCTGCTTCCGGATCAAACGGGATAATCATGCAAAGCGTCCGGCCAGCGGATGTTGAACTGCCGACCAACCCACCGGCCTTCCCTGTCCTCAAGCTTTCAACGCCCTTCCGATATTTCTTGCCACGATCGTTTACCGGCTTGACTGTCAAGCGCTGATTATTAGGTTGAGCCGGAAAAATCCAATAGATTTCGCTCAAACCACCTGTTTGGGGCCCCGTCGAACCGCGTCTATTGAAAATATCCAATCAAGCTGCTGCACTTACCACCCGATTTTCAGTCTAATTGGATATTTCCAATCAGAACTTCGTGTAAGAATCAAATACCAGCTACCACCGGCCAACTACTGGAACGACGAGGTCCGGGATAACCCCCTGTGTGCGTCTGCTTGTTCGGATTTTAAGAATGAGGTCACGGCCTCTCTGGGAATTTGTTCAATTCTGTTTACGTTCCGGCTAATATTTGATAATATAATTTCAACATTGAAATGTGGCATATGATTTTGAATGCGTAATTGAATACGTAAATAGTGAAACGCGATGAAGAGAAGAGTAGATAAACGAGTTCTTTTCCAGAGAGCCCCGCTTGCTGAAAAGGGGTAAAGAGTTGTTTATTGAAGAAAGTCTCAGAGCATCACATTGGAACCCGAACAGTGGGGGATGGTGTGGCAGGAGCTCCTGTTACAGAGCTAGAGTATAAGCGCCGCCGGGGGCGATGCCGTACTCGAAGAGGCTGAAATGGCGACATTTCGGCGAATTTGGGGTGGTACCGCGAGCGTAAATCTCGTCCCTAAGACCGGATCGTCTTGGGGGTGGGATTTTTTTTATTGCGCATATGGCCATACACCAACGCAGCCGGGTTGAATAGTTATTTATCAATATGTGAAAAAGACATGGGGAAAGGGTTGATACCGGATGACGCAAAAGTTGAAAGTGGGTATTGTCGGAGGAACGGGCATGGTCGGCCAGCGCTTTGTGCTGCTGCTGGACCAGCATCCTTGGTTTGAGGTGACCGCCATCGCGGCCAGTGCGAGTTCGGCGGGGAAAACGTACGAAGAATCCGTGCAAGGCCGGTGGAAAATGGCAACGCCTATTCCGGATGCCGTCAAAAACATCGTCGTGCAGGACGCTTCGAAAGTGAATGAAGTGGCCGATCAGGTTGATTTCATTTTTTGTGCGGTCGATATGAAAAAGAATGAAATTCAAGCGCTCGAAGAAGTGTACGCAAAAACCGGCACGCCCGTCATTTCCAACAATTCGGCCCACCGCTGGACCCCGGACGTTCCGATGGTCATCCCGGAAATCAACCCGGGGCATATCGAGGTGATCGAAGCGCAGCGCAAGCGGCTCGGCACCAAAACCGGATTTATCGCCGTTAAGCCGAACTGCTCCATCCAGAGCTACGTTCCGGCTATCCATCCGCTGCTGGACTTCAAGCCGACCCAAGTGGTTGTCTCCACGTACCAGGCGATTTCCGGCGCCGGCAAAAACTTTACCGACTGGCCGGACATGCTGGACAACGTCATTCCTTACATCGGCGGCGAGGAGGAAAAAAGCGAGCAAGAACCGCTGCGCATCTGGGGCAGTATCGCAAACGGCAAAATCGTCAAGGCCAGCGCGCCTTTGATCACGTCGCAATGCATCCGCGTTCCGGTAACGGACGGCCATCTGGCTACGGTGTTCATCTCCTTCGAAAACAAACCGTCGAAAGAAGAAATCCTCGCCCGCTGGCAGCAATTCAAAGGCCGGCCGCAGGAGCTCGAATTGCCGAGCGCGCCGAAGCAGTTTATTACGTATTTTGAAGAAGAAAACCGGCCGCAAACGAAGCTGGACCGCAACATCGAACGCGGCATGGGCATTTCGGCGGGCCGCCTGCGCGAAGACTCCTTGTACGATTATAAATTCGTGGGGCTATCGCACAACACGCTGCGCGGCGCGGCGGGCGGCGCCGTGCTGATCGCCGAACTGCTGAAAGCGGAAGGGTACATTCAAGCGAAATAAAAGAGGCAGTTTAGCGTCTTAACAAGAACAAACAAACGGCAGGCCGGACTTCTACAGAAGTTGCTGGCCTGCCGCTTTTATATTAGAGGGGATGTTAGCACTTTACCCGGCAAAGGCAGGCAGCTTATCCTTAGCCCTTCACCGCGCCGGCCGTGAGGCCGCTGACGATGTATTTTTGGCCGAATAAATACAGGATGAACACCGGCAGCGAAGTCAGCACGAGGTTGGCGAAAATCAGGTTCCAGTCCCGGCTGTATTTGCCGTAGAAATTGTAAATCGATAAAGGCATCGTCCAGGTGGAACTGTCGGTCAGGAAATACACCGGAATCGTGATATCGTTCCACACGGACATAAACACCATGATGGCTACCGTTGCGTTCACGGGCAGGATCAAAGGCGTGACAATCCGGAAAAAGACGCCGAATACGCTTGCGCCCTCCAGAAAAGCGACTTCGTCCAGCGCTTTCGGAATCGTTTTGATGAACCCGCTGTACAGGAAGACGCTGAACGCCGTGTTGAGCGCGGCATAGATAAGAATAACGCTCGTAATGCTGCCGTAGAAGCCCATCCACTGCACCACTCGAATCGTCGTAATGACGGACATCGGCGCGATCAGCCCCATAAAGAAGTACATGTAAATCGTACCCGCGACTTTCGTTTCCCGGCGCGCGAGAATAAAGGAGGCCGCCGAGGAAGCGACGATGTTGATGATGGACGAAATCCCCGTAATCCAGACGCTGTTCAGGAACGCCCTGGACAGTCCGCCTTCCTCAAAGACCCGGACATAGTTCGCGAACTGCCATTTCTCCGGCAGCTTCAAGGAAAAGCTAAGCACTTCGGCGCTCGTCTTAAACGAGCCGAAGATCAGAATGAGCAGCGGCAAAATGATCAGCAGTGAGGCCAGGATCAGGATGCCTTCCACGATATAGTTGCGTATGGCGAGTTTGCGCGTGTATCCCATTATTCTGCGACCTCCTTACGCCGCATGAAGATCAGCAGCGGAATGGCGATAATCGTCACGACCACGAACAGCAGCGTGTTGACCGCGGTGCCAAGCCCCCAGTTGCCTTCGCCGAAAGCCCGCATAATGATCGTGCCGACGACCTGCGAGGCGTTGCCCGGGCCCCCGCCCGTCATGACGTACACTTCCGAAAACACTTTAAGTCCGCCGATCAGCGTCAGCATCAGGTTGATATTGATCGCCGGCAGCAGGAGCGGCAGCGTGATTTTAAAGAAGCTTTTCCAGGAGCTGGCCCCATCGATTCTGGCCGCCTCGTAATATTCCTGGGAAATGGACTGCAGGCCGGCCAAATAAATGGCCATCTGAAACCCGGCACTTTGCCAAATCGACACGGCGGCGATCGTCCAGATGACGAGCTGAGGATTGGTCAGCCAAGCCTGACTGAGCGAATGCAGCCCTATCGCTTCAAACATCTGATTAATCGTGCCTTCGGTGCGCAGCATCGGCGTAAACAGGATGCTGATGACAAGAATGCTGAGAATGGAAGGCGAATAAAAAAGCGCGCGCAGCAGGTTTTTCGTTTTCAAGCGCATGTTTAAAGCGACCGCCAGCAAAATGCCGATCACGTTTTTGCCGACGACGGTGACGACGGCGAAGATGACCGTATTTTTAAGCGCCAGGGTAAGCGTTTTGTCGGAGAAAATTTTGCTGAAATTTTCCCAGCCGATAAAGTGAATATCCAGCCGGTCCAGACGCCAGTCGGTAAAAGAATAGTAGAACCCTATAACCGCGGGGACTACGAAAAAGATTGAGTAAATCAGAATGGCAGGCAAAATCAGATAATACGAGTATAGGTTTTTCATTGTTTTCATGTTCTCACACCCCCATCCATAGCCTGGGGCAGCATAAAATCCCCCGGATTTTATGCTGCCTGTTTATATCGTCGTCCCTTAGAAGCCGGGAAGCTCTTTATCTTTCATCAGTTGGCTGAATTTTTCGTCCCAGGCTGTAAGCACTTCTTCCGGCGTCAAGCCGCCCGCGAATTGGTCCTGCAGCAATCTGTACAGCTCGCTGCGGTCGACCAGCATGTAAGCATCCGACGTCAGTACGGTTTTCTTCGGTGTAATGTAATTGTCGACGATCTCTTGCTTGTATTCCGGCAACTCCGGCGTCGTTACGTCGCTGAGGTTGGACACGTAACCTTTGGAATCGACGATTTTTTGCGCGACTTCCTTCGAGGCCATAAAGTCTAGGAATTTCTTCGCTTCCGCCATATGCGGAGCTTTCTTCGGAATGAACAGCTGGCCGCCGAGCGGGCTTGCGCCAAGGCTGGCGTCCTGCGAAGACGGGATCGGGAACACGCCCAGCCGCATGGAAGGATCCTGCTGGGCCACCCCTTCGATCAGCCAATCGCCCATAAACATCATCGCGACTTCCTTGTTCAGGAATTTGCCGACCGCCATGTCGTAGCTGTCGCTGAGCACGTCGGCGTTGGTGTAGCCTTTTTTGTACACTTCGTACTGCTGCTGCAGGAACGTTTGGAATTCCGGAATATCCGACCATTTCCGCTTGTTGCTGTTCAGATCTTCAAAGAAGGTCGGATCGTTTTTGGCTACGAAGTCGGCAAACGCGGCAGCCGGCCAGATGTTGGCGGCCCAATTGTCTTTGTATGGCATAAATACCGGCGTAACTCCGCTTGCCTTGATCTTTTCGCACACGGCCAGGAATTCGTCGAAGTTTTTCGGAATCGACAGGCCCAGGTCTTCAAAAATCTGCTTGTTGTAAACGACCCCCTGCATGCCCGTGTCCTGGCTGACATGGAAGCTGTAAAGATGGCCGTTGGCCGAAAGCACGTCCTTGTTGACGATCCGGCTGGCCCAAGGCTCGTTGTCGAGAATTTCGAAGTTCCGCTCCAGATTCAGGTCGGTCGTGGCGCTCGCCAGGTTGTACTGGATAATGTCCGGCGTCTCCTCAACGGCCAGTTTGGTCTGCAGCACCGTCGTCGTCTGCTCGGCAGGGATGAGCTGCAGGTTGACGTGAATGTTCGTTTTTTGCTCAAATTCGTCCAGCAAATCCTGTTGGATAAACGCCGAATCCTGCGAGCTTTTGGAAATAGCCAGTTCGATCGTTACTTTTTTGCCGCTGGCCCCGTTTCCGCCGTCCTCCCCGCCCGCCGCGCTGCCGGAGCCGTTGCCGCCCGATCCGCAAGCCGCCAGTGAGATGGACAGCAAGCTTGCCATGGCAAGTAGAGTGATTTTTTTCTTGCGTTTGCTGTTCATTTGAATCCCCCCGTAAAATCGTTGGTTATGAATCCGTTTACAACTTGATTATAAATTTTGGCCGAGGTAAGGTACATGTCTGTAGATGACAGTTGATGTGTAAAATTCTGAACTTGAAACCGTTGTCATTTTGCAAACGAACATGGTACAGTTAGGACGAGTCTAGGAACATCACGAGCTGCATCCTGGCGGATGGAGGAGGCGAACCGGCAGCCATGATTGGAAAAATCGTACCGCGCAAATATCAGTTCAGCCTGCAAACGAAGGTGTTTCTCACGTTTGTCGCCCTGCTTCTGTTTGTGCTTGGCTGCTTTACCGTTTACGTCAATCTGATCGTGGTCAAGCCGCTGAAAGCGAAAACGGTCGGCGAAACGCAGATGACCGCGGCCAAAGTCAGCGAGCAGGTGGATGCTTACATCGACGGTCAGAACCAGCTGTCGCAGCGTATTTTGTCCAGCAAGGATATTTTTACCCTTTTGGATAAAGACCCGGCGAACGGTGTCGAAATGTTAAACCGCACGCGAAAGCTTAGGGATACGATGTTTCAGGCGATCGGGCCGAGCATGGCGATCAAAGACATGATCATTTACGACAGACAAGGCAACCTGCTCGTCTCTTATATCGGCACTCAGCGCAGTCCGCTTTCTCTGGAATCCTATCTGGGAAAAAGCGGTCCGGGCGGGTGGTGGAGCGGCAGCGGATTTATGTTGACCCGCGAGGGGGACACGGTATCGTTTATCCGCGCGATCAACAACCAAAACGGCAAAGTGTTCGGTTATCTTTCCATTCAAATGGATCAGCCCTATATCGAAAAAATGACCAAAGGGATCGCCGGCGGAGCGGTGTATATCCTTGACGGGCAAGGCGTGGAAATTACCCGCACCAGCCGTGATACGGATCATGCCGTACTGACTGGAGGGTTGACCGGCGATGGTGTTTACGTTGACAAATTCAACAACTACGTGGCTTATTCCCAATCGGCAAAAACCGGCTGGACCACTTATATCGTGACGCCCAAGAAAGCGGTGCTCGGCCCCGTCAATTCGGTGCAATACATTTCGATGCTGCTGATAACCTCGCTTATTGTGGTTTCTTTCGTCTATATTTTTCTGTCGACGCGCAATCTGCTGCTGCCGATCCGCAAGCTCCGCAGCCAGATTTGGCGCATTAACTACAGCAATATGAAGGTCAAGGTTGACAGCCGGCCGCAAAACAACGAGCTGATCCTGTTGAACGAAGCTTTCCAGGATCTCATGGAGCGGCTGCAGGAATCGATCGAACGGGAGAAGCTGGCCTTGCACGAAGAGGTCAAAGCGCGCAATTCTGCGCTCCAGGCCCAGATCGCCCCGCATTTCATCCATAATGTCCTTTATTTGATCAGCATCGCCGCCCAGGAGGGTAAAACGGAGGTCGTGTCCGACATGTGCAAACACCTTTCGGACAGCCTGCGTTATATCGTGTCGTCGCCTTACGCCCATGTGACGCTGGCCGATGAACTGGAGCATACGAGACACTACTTGTCCCTCGTTCAGCAAAAATATGAGGACGATTTGGAATGGGAAATTGAAGCGGACGAACTGTCCCATGAAATCCAGCTGCCGCGGCTGGTTATCCAGCCTTTTGTGGAGAACTGCATCGAGCATGCGTTCACGAACACCGATCCTCCCTGGCGGATCAAAATTACGGTGAAACAATTTAACGGGCTGTGGGCCGTCGAAATCAAAGACAACGGGGACGGCTTTCCGCCGGACAAAATCCGCGAAATTTTGGATAACATTGAGCAGTCCGCTGGGGGTGTGAGCGAGATTCAAAATCATCGGTCGGCCATCGGAAACATGGGGATCGTCAACAGTGTGGGGCGGCTGAGGCTGATGTATCAGAATCGGCTGTTTTTCAATATTTTCAATCATTCGGACGGAGGAACGGGCGCTACGGTGCAAATCATCGGATCGCTGACGAAGGATTTTTACTGAGCATGAGAGGAGGGGTGGGCGATGTATAACGTGATGATCGTGGAGGACAGCAAGCCGATATTGCGGAACATAAAAACGCTGCTGGAATCTATGGATTTGCCGATCCGCATCGCGGCGACGGCGACCAACGGGGAAGAGGCGCTGAAGACGCTGCGGCGGGAACCGATCCATCTGCTGCTGACCGATATCCGGATGCCGAAAATGGACGGACTCGCGCTGATTGAGCAGGCCAAGCTGATCAGTCCGCAGCTGAAATACGTGCTGATCAGCGGGTACAGCGATTTTGAATATACCCGCAAAGCGTTGAACCTTCAGGTGTTTGACTATTTGCTGAAGCCGGTGGAGCGCGTGCAGCTGGCAGAAGTGATGGACCGGGCGATCGGGGAGTTGAACAAGCGGATGCCCGGCGATGCGGCGATGTTGAAAGATATCGTGGCCCCAGGTTATTACGCGGATTTGCGCCTGGATGACGATTTTCATCATTATGCGAAGATGATGCTGATCCTGCGCAGGCAGCCGTTTACGGCGGGGGAAGCGTGTTGGACGCGGGAGGAGGCTCAGCAGGGTTTAACGGAAGTTTTCGCCCCGCATCGCTGCTGGGTTTTCCCGGCGCAAACGCCGAAGCAGTTTCTTGTTCTGACGAACAGGTCGGTGCTTGACATGTACTCCTCGGTTTATGAGTGCCTGGAATCGGCCCGCCGCCATTTGCACGCCCGCGGCATGGACGTGATGCTTGGAGGGCAGGTGCTGTCCCCCGAGCCGGAGAAGCTGCCGGAGCTGTACCATCGGGTGTCGGCCATCTTGAATGAGCGGCAGCGGATCATGAAAGGGGGAGTGTTGGATACAGGACTTCCTGTTTCTGATCTGGAGCCAGGGGAAGGCGGCATGGAACCGCAGGTGGCGTCCGGTTTCGCGGACATGATCAGGGGGCGCCGCAAGGAGCAGTTTGCGCTTAAACTGATGGAACAACTGGCCAAATGGGGAGAGGAGAACGTCCGGCTTGCGGATCTGGAGCGATTTGTCGGGCTGCTGGTCGATACGTTCGCTCATTTGTATGAGGAGCGGGGCACGGCCCTCCGGCTCGGCCTGGAGGTGAAAGCGAAGCAGCTGTTCGAGGCGGAGAGCTACGGCGATTTTGGCCGTGAGCTGCTGGAGTGGACCAGGCAGTGCTTCGATATGCTGCAAGCGCATAGCCGAAAAAGCGGCGAGGAACTGTTTGCGCAGATGGACGAATACGTGAAAATGAATATGTATTCCCAGCTGTCGGTGGTCGATATCGCGGCGAAATTTCATGTAAGCCCTTCCTATGTCAGCCGAGTGATCAAAAAATTTACCGGTGCCACATTCGTGCAGTACTATACTGGCCTGAAAATCAAAGAGGCCTGCAGGCTGATGGCCTGCAAGCCGGAAATGAAATTCAAGGAGCTGTCGGATCTGCTGTCGTTTACCGATCAACACTATTTCTCCAAAGTGTTTAAGGAGTACACGGGATACAGCCCGACGGATTATAAAGAGCAAATTTCCGCCAGCAGCTCATAGGAGCGCAAACGAGCCTTATGATCGTAGACTTGCGCGGCTACGATGATTTCGTCGGCATTCGTTTGCTCGAGGATCAGCTGCAGCTGATCGCGCACCGTGGACGGCGAGCCGATCGCGGAGCAGCTGAGCTGCCGCTCGATCAGCGCTTGCTCCTGCAGCGACCAGTCGAGGTGGTCGACCGGCGGGTTCAGCTTTCCGGTGCGGCGGCGGATCAGGTTGAGGAACTGCTGCTGCTGCGATGTCGCCAGCCGCCGCGCTTCTTCGTCGGTATCGGCCACGATCACGTTGACGCCGATCATCGCGTATGGCTCCGCCAGCACTTCCGAGGCGCGGAAGTGGCCGCGGTACAAATCGAGCGCCGGGAGCATATAATCCGGCGCGAAATGGCTGGCGAAGGCAAACGGCAGACCGAGCTGGGCTGCCAGCTGCGCGCTGAAGCCGCTGGAGCCGAGCAGCCAGATCGGGATGTCCAGGCCTTCGCCGGGGATGGCCCGCACCGCCAGCGAGGAGCCGGGTGCGGGCCGGAAGTAATTCCGGAGCTCGGCGAGCCGCTCCGGGAAGTCCTGGCCGTCGCTGCCCGGACCGCGGCGCAGCGCCTGCGAGGTCGCCGGGTCGGAGCCTGGCGCCCGCCCCAGGCCTAGATCGATCCGCCCGGGATATAGCGACTCCAGCGTGCCGAACTGCTCCGCTACGACGAGCGGCGAATGGTTCGGCAGCATAACGCCGCCGGAGCCGACGCGGATCTTGGCCGTGCCGCCGGCGATGTGGCCGATCACGACCGCCGTCGCCGAGCTGGCGATGCCGGGCATGCTGTGGTGCTCCGCCAGCCAGTAGCGGTGATACCCCCACGCTTCGGCGCGTTGGGCCAGGTCAAGCGAGTTCCGCAGCGACTCGGCGGCCGTGCTGCCGACGGTGATCGGGGCGAGGTCCAAGATGGATACAGGAATATCGGATAAACGACCTTTCCGGTCATGAGATGAATTGGACATGAAGCAAGTCTCCCTTCATATTCGGATAACAAGCTTCGTACAAAAGTTTTTGAACGAAGTCTAATTTTTATTATAACGAATTTGAAGGAAAAGGGCACAAAAGCCCATGCGGGAAACGCATGAGCGGTATCAGACTAGTTTTAAAAAAAACGCAGTATTAGCGGCGAACCTATAACAGAACGGCTGTAAATTGGCAGGTTACTAAGTTACTAGGTTACTTGGTACTCTCCTCCTGCACTGACATTGCATTAACGCTTACACAAAATCTCCGGTACACTTTGCAGGCGGGGATTGCGTCACGCCGGAATTCTAACGGATGTATCAGCCGCTATTTTGCGAAAAAAGCCCCTTTCTAAATTTTAACGGTTGTGAGCGTCGTTATTTGCTCGATCTGAGCCCAAATAGCCGAGTTTTAGCGAAATAAGCGCCATGGCAACCGTTAGAGTTTGGAAATCGGCTTTATTGGTGCAAATAGCGGCTGTGGCAACCGTTAGAATAGAAACGCTACCCTTAGAAATGCTCCCTCTAATGCTCCCCTTCATAAATAGCGGAAAATAATTCCGCTATTTTCTCTATCGCGCGAGGAAATCGAAAAATAGAGGAAAAAAATGTCGCTATATTCGGGCAGAGTGGCGGTATTTGGTAGCAAATCCAAGCATATGGGGAAATAGCGACATAAAACTCCCCTATTTCAGAACAGGAACTAGAGATTCTCAACATAACGCCCCAAATTACCGCTATTTTTCGCCAAGCCCTCCGAAGGGAGTCCGCGGAACCAGCAAAGGGTCACGTGGAGCGGCAAGTTACCGCAATGATCATGATGACGGAGCGATGACAGCCGCCGTCCTGCCCCCATCATGTCGCCATCCTCCCCCCAACCCAACAAACCCCCGGAGCCATCCGCTCCGGGGGTTCTTATCAACAACATTCAGCCCTTCACCGCGCCGGCGACCACGCCTTTGACGATGTATTTTTGCAGGAAGATAAACACGATGATCGAAGGCAGCACGGCCATCACCATGGCGGTCATCGCGTACTGCCAGTCGGAGGTGTATTGTCCGACGAAGGTGTACGCGGCCAGCGTCAGCGTCTTGGTCGTCGGCGAGCCGTTGACCATAAGCAGCGGGAGCAGGAAGTCGTTCCAGATCCACATCACGTCGATGATGATGATCGTGGTCGTGACCGACTTCAACAGCGGGAAAATCACGCTGAAGAACAGCCGGAAGCCAGAGGCGCCATCGATCGTGGCGCTTTCGTCGATTTCCTTCGGAATCCCCTTCACGAAGCCGTGGTAGATGAACAGGGCGAGCGGAGCGCCAAAACCCCAGTACAGAATGCCCAGCCCCCAGGTGCTGTCGGATAGGTGGAAGCTTTTGGCCATTTGCAGCACCGTCAGCATGATTGACTGGAACGGAATCAGCATCGGCATAATGCAGAGCATATAAATGATCGAGCTGGCTTTCGATTTCGTGCGGGCCAGCTTGTAAGCGGCGATGGAGGAGATCAGGATGATCCCGGCCAGGCCAAGAATCGTGATGACCGCATTGTTCAGGAACAGCCGCGGATAGTTGATGAATTCCCATACATAGCTGTAGTTCTCGAAAGCGAGCCGCTTCGGCAGGGCGATGACATCGGTCATGACCTCCTGGAAGCTTTTCAGCGAATTGATGATGGTCAGGAACAATGGGTACAGGAACAAAATGGACAGGAGAACCATAACGATTTCCAGGACGAGACGCCCCGCTCTGTTTTTGGTCATTATGCCTCAACCTCCCTGCGTTTGAAGAGTGTCAATTGAATAATGGTGATGATCAGCACCGCCACGAACAAAATCAGCGCTTTGGCCGTACCGTAGCCGTACAGGTTGTTCTGGAACGTATCGCGGTAGATGTCGTAAGCGACGCTGTACGTGGTGCCGCCGGGACCGCCGCCCGTCAGGGACAGAATGACATCGAATACCTTGATCGAGTTGGTCAGCGCCATGAACACGGAAATGGTGATCGACGGCGCGAGCAGCGGCAGCGTGACGTTGAAGAACCGGCGGACCGGTCCGGCCCCGTCGACGGTGGCTGCCTCCTTCAAATCGTCTGGAACCGATTGCAAACCGGCGATGTAGATAACCATGTAGAAGCCGATCGATTGCCAGATTGAGACGAACAACACAGAGATAAAGGCCAGTCCGGGTTCACCAAGCCAGCTTAGCGCGAAGACCCCCCAGCCGGTGCTTTGTCCCAGCGATTCGAAACCTTGCATGAAAATGAACTTCCAGATAAAACCGACGATCACCAAGCTGAGGATGTAAGGAATAAAAAACGCGGCTCTCAGCCAGTTGGTCGTCTTCAGCTTCATGTCCAGCACAAGCGCCAGCAAAATCGCCAGCACATTGATCAGGACGATGTAAAGAATCATGTATTTGACCGTAAACCAGGCGGCGTGCGTAAAGTTGGCGTCACCCATGAAAATCTGTTTGAAGTTATCAAGGCCGATAAATTTCGGATGTTTCGAGATCCCGTTCCATTTGGTCAGGGAGTAGCGAATGGTCATAATGAACGGATAGTAGAATACAGCGATCACCGAAATAAGGATCGGCAGCGTAAAAATCCCGAACTCCAGCTTCTCGGCCCGTTTTCTCCCTAGTCTCAACATAAAGCACCTCTTTTTCGCAACAATAGTTTATATAAGGTGATTCGGCTATAATGATTATAAATCAACCGTTTTCACGCCAAAATGGATTTAAGAAAACAGTTAAGGGTAAAAACGTGAACTAGCGTTAAGCACGGGTCATGACTAGTCATAGAAAAGAGGCCACCATGTTCAGCCGACTGAAACGTTTGGCATTATCGCTTAAAGACCGGGTTTCGCGCCGATTGGTCAATAAGCTTATTTTGCTGTTTACGACGATTATTATTCTTGTGGTAGGCTCGCTGACCGTTATCTCCTATCAAATGATCGAACAAGAATCGGTAGACCACAGCATCGCCAGCACGACCAACAATTTGAAGCTGGTGAACCAGAACCTCGAGGATTATTTGTCCGGCATCGAGCAGTTGTCCCTGCCGCAAATCCGCTATGACGAGATCATCCGGGCGATTATGCTGGAGGAAAACGATTATTCGTCCAAAATGTATCTGGAAAATTATTTGCGGAGCCTATTCTACTCGCGGGACGATCTGGAAAGCATTTATTTCTACCTCATCGATCAGAAAAAATATTATTCGATCACCCGCGAAGCCTATAACATTACGGTCCGCGTCAGCTACCAGGAGGGCATTCCCGATCAGCCGTGGTACAAGCAGGCCATGGAGAGCCCGCACAACCGGTCGTTCCAATCGTTTATCGTTCCCGGGGCCAAATCGGGATACGCCATGAACGCGGAGCCCGGCTTTATGGGGTATCACCGCGTGCTGCGCTCGCTCGTCTCCCGCGATCCGAAAGCGGTCATTTCCTTCTATATAAAACCGACCGGCAAGAACGAAATTTTGCAGGATATCCCGTTTGAAGAAGGGGAGCATCTGCTGTACCTCGATGCCGACAACGTGCCGTTTCATGTCGATGATCCGGAATTTCTGAAACAGGTGGAGCACGCTCCCTGGCTCAGCCAAATTGGCAAGGACGGCAGCACCCAGCCGCTGACCTGGACCAGCGAGGACGACACGAAGTATCTTATTGTATACAACGTGCTCCCGGACGAAGGCTGGAAACTGGTCAAGCCGATTCCTTACCGCAACATTTACGCCGCGGCGACGACGACGAGGGATTTGAGTTATCTTATCGGGGGCATTTTTTTGCTGATTTCGGTCGTCCTGGTCACGCTCCTTTCGAGTGCGATCACCAGACCGCTGAAAGACTTGTCCTATGGGATGAGACGCTTCAGCGAAGGCACGTTCGACGCGGAAATCCCGGTCAAGGGCAGGGATGAGATCGCCTATTTGTCCAGGCATTTCAACCGCATGGTGCGGCGGACCAACGATTTGATCAATGAGCGTTATAAGATGAAGCTGGTGGAGAAAAACGCGATTTTGAAAGCGCTCGAGGCGGAGATCAATCCGCATTTTCTATACAACGCGCTCCAGGCGATCTCGACCAAAGCGCTGAAAAGCGGGGACGACGAGGTTGCCGATATGGTGGATGCCTTGGCCTTGACGCTAAGATACTGCATAAGCGGGAAAGATATCGTAAACGCTAGGGAAGAACTCAAACATATCGATCGTTATCTGGCATTGCAAAAAGCTAGATTCGGCAGCCGCCTTCAGGTAACGATAGAGTGGGACGAATCGTTGATGGAGCTGCAAATTCCCAAGCTGTCCATCCAATCCCTGGTGGAGAATTCAATCAAGCATGCATTGGAAAAGGTGTCGAGCGCCATCACCATCGTAATTCGCGCGGAACTGGCCGATACGCATGCGATTATTTCCGTGCAGGATAACGGGCCGGGGATTTCCCAGGAAAGGCTGGAGGAGATCCTGAAATCGTTTCACGCCGAATGGGAGGACCACGAGGGCGAAAACATCGGGCTCAAAAACCTGTACACGCGCCTCAGGCTGCTTTATGGCGAAGACGCCGATTTGGTGGTCCGCAGCGGAGACAGCGGCGCGGAAATGCGAATGATGATACCGCGGGGAGGCAGCAGCCATGTATAAAGTATTGATAATCGACGATGAAGAACCGCTCCGTGAGGCGATCCGGATTCTAGGGGATTGGGAAGGCCTTGAAGTTGACGAAGTGCTGGAGGCGACGGACGGCAAAAGCGGGCTGGCCATGCTGGAGCGGCACAAGCCCGACCTGGTGATGGTCGATATGAAAATGCCCGAGCTGAACGGCGTCGAGTTCTTAAAAATCGTGGAGCACGATTACCCGGAGCTGCTGACGATCGTGATCAGCGGCTATAACGATTTTGAGTTCACCCGTCAGGCGATTCACTCCAAGGTGTTGGACTATTTGCTCAAGCCGATTAACCGGCATGACCTTAACCAGGCGCTCCGCAAAGGCATCGATTTGCTAAACGCCAAGCGGCAGCTGCAAACCGAATCGATTACCCGCAACATTGCGTTTAATATGTCACTGCCGAAGCTAAAGGAGAAAATTTATTTATCGGTCATCGAACGAAGCTTCAAACAACATAGCAACCGGGCGTTCCTGCCGCTGATCGGGGCGGATGATCCCCTGAACCGTTTCGGCGCGCTGGTGCTAAGGATCATGAATATGGAAGCCGTCCGGGACAGCCGCTTTAACAGCGATACCGAGCTGCTTTATTTTGCCGTAGCCAATGTGGTGAGCGATGTTGCCGGAGGCGACATGCTCTGCTTCAGCTTTGCCAATCCGAAGCAGGAACGCGAGATTATTGCGGTGTATACCGCTGGCGGCGGATATCCGGAAGAAGTCGCCTTCCGCGCGGAAAAGATGATGCGCAAGATCATCAATACCCTAAGCGAACTGTTTGGCGTACAGTCTGCGGGAGGGATCGGTCCTTCAAGCCAAAACATCATGGAGCTTGCCGATTCTTATGAGGCGGCGGTTGCTTCGATTTTGGCCATCGACTTGTTAAAGCTGAAGGGGATGGCCGTAATCGGCGATAAGGGTAAAACTGCCGCGAAGGATATCTACTCCTTCACCAGCCGGATGCCGCTCCTTCGCGGGGCGCTGGAAGCCGGCAATCTCCATCATGCCAAATCGGTCATGGGCGATTTTGCCAAGAAGATCAAAGCCGCGGACGCGTTCAGCATCGGAGCGGCCGACCGGACGCTGCGCGAGATCGTCGTTCTTTTAAGCGACATGGCCTCGGGTCTTGGCGTGCCGGGGGACGCGCTGCCGCGTTCCGGCGATGAAAGGGCGCTGCGCGCGCTGGGGCTGCGGACCGATTTTGCCGGCTTCGACGAATACGAAGAAGTGCTCCTGCGGCTGACGGAGTACTATCATGAGCAAATCCGCCGCTCGCTGGCGGCCAACCGTCCGTTTCAAGTCGACGACATTAAGGAGTATATCGACAATCATTATTTTGAAGACATTAAAATTTCCATGTTTACCGAAAAATATTTCTTAAGCCGCGAGTATTTAATGAAGCTGTTCAAACAGCAGTACGGGTACGGCATCCACGAATACGTGCAGAAGGTCCGCATGGACAAGGCTAAGGAGCTGCTGGACGATCCTTCCCTAAAAATCCAGGAGATTTCCGAAATGCTCGGCTATAAGGACAAAAATTATTTCAGCAAAGCGTTCCGCAATTACTACGGATTATCGCCATCGGAATACCGGTCGAAGGAGGAGGAAGGGGTCAAAAAGTGAACTGGACGATCACTCCACTTTTTTACCCTTAAATCACCACTTATCTACATTTTTATCGCTGCACCTTTTCTTTAGAATTAGGAACATAGAACATTGCGAGTGCTTTCAAAAAGCAAGTTACAACGATAAGAAAGTGGGGGCGTTACGAATGAAGAAGAAAATCTTGGCCCTGTCGTTCAGCCTTGTGCTGCTCATGGGTCTGCTGTCCGCTTGCGGCGGGGGCGGCGGCAATGCTGCGGGGGGCGGAGCGAATGGCGCGGGTGCAGGAAACGGCGGCGCAACGGATGATTCCAAACCGGTCACGATCAACATGTTTACGGCTTCTCCGGAATATACCGACGCTTTTAACGCCTACATCGCTGAATACAAAAAAGTAAAGCCAAACGTCACGATCAACCTGGAAATCATGCAGTCCGACTATAATACGGTGTTGAAATCGAGAATCGCCGCGGGCAGCACGCCGGACGTATTCCAAACGACGGCCGGTGGAGACATCGACACGTTTGCCGAATACAGCGCGGATTTGACGGATCAGCCGCTGGCGGCAGCGATGACGGACGCCGTTCGCACCAACATGAGCTCTTCCGACGGGAAAGTGCTTGGTCTTCCGGTTAAAGGCAACCTGTTCTCGCTGATCTACAACAAAGATCTGTTTGAACAAGCCGGCATCACGACCTTCCCGAAAACGACGGCCGAGTTGGACGACGCCATCGCGAAGCTGGAAGCGAAAGGCATCAAGCCATTTGCCAACGCCTATAAAGAATGGTGGGTATGGAAACACGTATTCCAGCATTTCGTGAACGCGGGGGCTCAAGACAAGGGCGTAACGTCGAAGGACCTGGTGAACAGCTTTATCGCCGGCGACGCCAAAATCAAGGATTATCCGGTGCTTTACAACAACTTCTTTGACTTCATCGACAAAACGGTTAAACATGGCACCGACAAACCGCTGGAACGCGACAGCAACGCGCAAATCAGCGACTTCGCCACCGGTAAAGCGGCGATCATGATAGGTAAAGGCGCATGGGACGAAGAGGCGATCAAGAAAATCAGCCCGGACATTAAGATCGGCATCGCCGGATATCCGGTCAGCGACAAGCCGGAGCAAGCCACGATCATCACCGGTGCCGACCAGGCGCTGCGGATCAACAAAGACTCCGCCGTCGTCAACGAAACGATCGAGTTCTTCAACTGGCTGTACACTTCGGATTACGGCAAAAACTGGTTCTCCACGGTAGCGAAGGTCATTCCGCCGATCAAGGACGCTCCGCTTCCGGATCTGGATATGCCGAAGCAAATGAACGAAATTTTGCAATCCGAGCCTTCGGGCGATCTGGCGATCAACTACTCGCTGGATACGTTCCACCAAAAATTCGGTGAAATCATGCAAGCATACATCGGCGGCAGCAAAACGAAAGACCAAGCTGTGACCGAAATCGAACAAGCGTGGGTGCAACTGGGCTCCGCTCAATAAACCGGCAAAATCGGTGATTCCATCCTTCTTAACTCAGCACCGGGTGGTGCTGAGTTAAGTTTTTTTGGGGGAGAACGCCCCGCGCCGGAGAATCAATAAGAAACGGTAATTCGCAATCATCGATTTTTAATATAAGGAGGTACTTATTCTCATGTCCCAACTTATTCATATTCAGGAAAACGGCCTTCACCTGGTGCTGGAGGTCACGCCGGAGCAAGATGTGCGGCTGCTGCATTTCGGAGCGGGGGAACTTCGGGAAGGAGTGATTTCCAGCGGGCAAAAACCGGGCTTTCGGCTGATGGAGCTGCAACTCACGGGTGAGGACCGCGCGGAGTATCACGGGCGGACGCACCGGGCGACGTTCCCAGGGCTGCGTATGCGGTACGAGGCGCATGACGATACGCGTAATGAGGCCGGCCGCAAGCTGGAGATCGCGCTGCGCGATCCGGAAACATCGCTGCGGGCGGTGCAGCATGTTCAATTTTACGATGGCGTCCAGACGGTCCGGGCCTGGGTGACGCTGAGCAATGAGGGATCTGAGGAGTTGGGCGTAGAATATGTTTCCTCGTTCGCCTTAACCGGCCTCGATAAGGAAGGCACGCTTGACCGCGACGAAAAAATAGCGCTGTCCATCCCGCACACCGGCTGGCAAAGCGAGCTGCAGTGGCGCACGTACAGCCTGCCGGAGCTGGGCATGTCGCATTTGACCGACCGCAGCTCCAAGCGGATTTCCTGCAGCAATACCGGCTCGTGGTCGGCCGCGGAGCATATTCCGATGGCCGTGCTGGAGAACCGGGAGGCCGGAAGCAGCTTGTTTTGGCAGATCGAGCACAACGGCTCCTGGCATTGGGAGATCATCGATCAGAGCGATTTCCTGACGCTGCTCATTAGCGGGCCGACAGAGCACGATAATCATTGGTGGGTTTCGCTCGCGCCGGGCGGGGAGTTCGTCAGCGTGCCCGTCGCGGTGGGCGCCGTGATCGGCGGGTTTGAGGAGGCGATCGGGCAGTTGACCGCGTACCGCCGCCGGATTCGCCGCCCGAACGCGGACAATCGCGATTTGCGGATTATTTTTAACGATTACATGAACTGTCTCTGGGGTTCGCCGGCGACCGCCAAGCTGCTGCCGCTGATCGACGCCGCGGCCGAGGCCGGCTGCGAGTATTTCTGCATCGATGCCGGCTGGTACGCGGCAGGCGAATGGTGGGACGGCGTGGGCGAATGGATGCCGTCGCCGGAACGCTTCCCGGAGGGCATCAAATACGTGCTTGATTATATTCGCGGCAAAGGGATGGTTCCGGGGCTATGGCTTGAGTTGGAGGTGATGGGCATCAACAGCCCGAAGCTGGCCGATACAGATGACAGCTGGTTTTTCATGCGCCACGGGCGGAGAGTCAAGGACCGCAGCCGCTATCAGCTCGATTACCGGAACCCGAAGGTGGCCGCCCACGCGAACGAAGTGATCCGCCGCCTGGTGGAGGATTACGGCGTCGGTTATATCAAAATGGACTACAACATCAACGCCGGGATCGGTACGGAGACGGATGCGGACAGCTTCGGCGATGGCCTGCTCCAGCACAACCGCGCTTATCTGGCTTGGCTCGACGGTATTTTTGCCCGCTACCCGGACCTTGTGATCGAGAACTGCTCGAGCGGCGGGATGCGCATGGATTACGCGATGCTCAGCCGCCAAAGCATTCAGTCGACGAGCGACCAGGAAAACTACGTGAATTACGCGGCCATTGCTGCCGCTTCGCCTTCGGCGTTAACACCGGAGCAGTCGGCGATCTGGTCTTACCCGCTGCGGGAAGGCGACGACGAAGAGATCGTGTTCAACATGGTGAACGCGCTGCTGCTGCGGGTGCACCAAAGCGGACATCTGGCCGAGCTCAGCCCGCGCCGGCGGGAGCTCGTGAAGGAAGCGCTGGATTACTACAAGACGATCCGCAAGGATATTCCGCAGGCGCTGCCGTTCTGGCCGCTCGGGCTGCCGAAGCAGCAGGACGATTGGATCAGCCTGGGGCTGCGCCGCGGGGACTCGGTTTATTTGGCCGTGTGGCGGATTGCCGGCGAGTCGCCTGATCGGACGCTGCCGCTCCCGGCGCTGCGGGGAGAGCAGCTCGACATCCGCTGCGCCTACCCGCAAGGGTTCGACTGCTCGTGGAGCTGGGACGCCGAGAAGGGCGAACTGCAGGTGACTTTGCCGAATGTGAAATCCGCGCGTCTGTTTGAAATTCATCCGAAACAGCAGATTTAAAGATTATGCGTAATAGAAGCGAAGACGTGTTCAGGCAGGCCTTTTGAGGCTAGCTGAATACTAGCAGCACAGGGCCGGCTAAAACCGGCGCTGTGTTGTTTTTTTGACATTATTGAATTTATAAAATATCGGGCATGGTAGAGGGCGATGCGCAGGTAAAGAGGGGAGGAGAAGAGGGACATGGGGCTAAGGGACACCAGAGCCGTTATTTTCGGAAAAACGGGAGTTTGCAAAATGTAACGGACACAGATGACCTTATTTACTTCAATTCGTCCTGGATGAACGGGTTTAGAGCGAAATAGGGTCGCCTGTGTCCGTTAGGCTGGGAAATACCCGGGAAATGGGCGGATAAGGTCGCTGGTGTCCGTTAGAGCAGCGTCCAAAGTTTAGGAAGAGCCTCCAATCGTTCCAAAGCAGAAGTCAGAGCCACTAAAGGACGCCGTCAGGCGTTTTTGTTATTTGCTTTATCCTGAACGCGGCCCTGGCGGCATCTCCCGTACGCGGCAATTATGGAAGGTGGCAATAAGCCATTTATCCCCCTGTCTAAAGATAACATTCGTATTGATGGACCCTCTATCGTTAGGATCCTGTGCGGGATCAGCCAACTTTACTTCCCCGCTCCCGTGGACAACGGCAAGTAACATAATCAGCGTCTTCCGTAAAGCATTCCCCGTAAGCGGCCCCGTTGCCGTTGTTCCACGCCGCGTTAAGCGCTGTAAAAAGTTCTCTGATAGCACCCGGGTCTTTTTCCCGATTTTCCATACTTGATCCTGTCCTTTCCATTAGGGATTGATGATTTGCGACCAGAGACAAAGACCCGAACGACCGGAGAAAGGTACTGGTCAAAGCCGTTTCCGAAAAAGCGGAGCTGATCCCGTCTTTATTCGATTCCGTGTTAAAGGCCACCCAGGGAATTGCAGCTCGTTATAATGAACAGGAGAGCCGGATCATTCTTGATTTCCTCAAACAATGCAACGCCATGACATTAGAAGAAATGGACAAATTAAAAATAGAATAGCTTTTAACGATTTTGAAATATTGACATGAAACCAAAAGGTTTCTTAAAATAGATATTAAGAAACCTTTTGGTTTCATTAAAAATTAAAAAGCGAAAGGACGAACATCATGGATCAAACCAACAACCCGAATCATCAGGCCAATCATCCGAATCATCAAGCCGGAGGAAGCGGAGCGCTCCCGGATATCCGCCATACGATTATGCTGAACGCACCGATTTCCCGGGTGTGGGAAGCTGTTGCCACTTCTGAGGGGATTGCGGCCTGGTTTATGCCCAACGATTTTCAGCCGGTCGAAGGCTGCGAATTTCATCTGAACGCCGGCCCGTTCGGCAACTCGCCGTGCAAAGTAACGCTGCTGGACCCGCCGCATCGCCTGTCGTTTAACTGGGGCAAGGACTGGACGCTGACGTTCGAACTGAAGGAACAGGGCGGTCAGACGGAATTCACCCTGATCCACGGCGGCTGGAGCGCGGATCAAGTGACCGAATTTGGCGAAGCCCACGGGCTGGTGCGCGGCCGGATGGACCAAGGCTGGGCCGGACTGGTTCAGAAGCTGGCCGCTTACGTCGGAGCGTAACGATGGAGAGCGCTGCCGCGAAGCATGACGTCTTTCAGGCGATCGCCGACCCGACGCGCCGGGAATTGCTGCGCCTGCTCGGCGACCGGGAGCTGCCGCTCAAAGACATCAGCGGCCGCTTCCCGATGAGCCGCACGGCGGTCTCCAAGCATCTGCGCGTGTTGGCGGAGGCGGGCCTGGTCCAAGAGCGCAAGGTAGGGCGCGAAACCCGCTACCGGCTGGACGCCGACCCGCTGCTGGAGTTGAAGCGCTGGCTCGATTACTACGAACGATTCTGGGAGAACAAGCTTTCCATGCTCAAGCATTACGTGGAATCCGAGCCGGGGCAATCGGCGGAAGGACCTAAGCTGGTGGAAACGAGCGAGCTTAAGGCAGGACAAACAGCAGGGGAAAAGCCGGGGCAGGCGGACGGGCTTATGCCGGGGCGTAGGGAAAGCGAATAAACGGGTTCGTGCGCTGAAATAGCGGTAAAAAAGGGCGTTATTTTGACCG
This sequence comes from Paenibacillus oralis, assembly GCF_003863965.1. GTDB lineage: Bacteria > Bacillota > Bacilli > Paenibacillales > Paenibacillaceae > Fontibacillus > Fontibacillus oralis. The sequence continues at coordinate 1,230,659 of NZ_RRCN01000001.1, read as the reverse complement.
GACATGCGAAAATGGCACGAATAGCGGAATTTTATGTCGCTATCTTTGCAACTGCCTGACGAGAGCGGCAAAAAGGAAGGTCACTCTAGAAATAGAGACAAAAAATTCCGCTAAGCCTCGAAAATGAGGCGAAAAGGTGCGGATAGCGACATAAATTACCGCTATTTTTGGGGAAGGGTTGCCGATAGCGGGAGCCGAAGGGCATCCCCAAAAAGAAAACTGCAGCTTTTTCCCGGTTCGGCTTATGGTATATAATGGGTATGGACTTCATACACCTAGAACAGTTTTGTGCAAACATGTCCGCTAGAGCCATGCTACCAAAACGCCTTAGGAGGTTGTAGTCAATGAAGTATACCAGTTTGGGAAGAACCGGGTTGAAGGTGAGCCGTCTTTGCCTGGGCACGATGAATTTCGGGCCGGCGACGGAGGAGCAAGAGGCGTTCAAAATTATGGACGCGGCGCTTGATGCCGGGGTCAATTTTTTTGACACGGCCAATGTGTACGGCGGGGCTGAGCACCGGGGGCGGACCGAGGAGATCATCGGCCGCTGGTTCGCGCAAGGCGGGGGCCGCCGCGAGAAAGTGGTGCTCGCCACCAAGGTGTACGGCCCGATGGACGATCCGCTGGATGGACCGAACGGCGAGGCCGGCTTGTCGGCTTATAAAATCCGCCGCCATCTCGAAGCTTCTTTGCGGCGGCTCGGTACGGATCATATCGAACTGTACCAGATGCATCATATCGACCGCAATGTCACGTGGGATGAGCTTTGGAACGCTTTTGACGTCGCGCAACAACAGGGGAAAATCGGCTATGTCGGTTCAAGCAATTTTGCCGCCCGGGATTTGGTCAAAGCCCAGTATGAGGCCAAAGCGCACGGGGCGCTGGGTCTTGTCTCCGAGCAGCACAAATACAGCCTGTTATGCCGCCTGCCGGAGCTGGAGGTGCTGCCCGCGGCCGCAGAGCTGGGCATCGGCGTGATCCCTTGGAGCCCGCTGGACGGGGGCGTTCTCGGCGGCAACCTGAACCCGCAGCCGGGCTCCCGCACCGAGAAGCAGGCGGAACGGATCGAAAAGCTGCGCCCGCAGCTGGAGCGGTTCAACAGCCTGTGCAAAGAGCTGGGCGAATCCGCAGCAACGGTGGCCTTGGCCTGGACATTGGCCAACCCGGCCGTCACGGCGCCGATCATCGGGCCGCGCACGCTGCAGCAGTTCGAAGAGACGCTGCGGGTTGTCGATGTGGAACTGAGCGAAGATACGCTCAAGGCCATCGACGAAATTTTTCCGGGCCCCGGCGGGGACGCTCCGAAAGCGTACGCTTGGTAATCTGCGGTCTTTCATAACATGCAAAGAGGCAGTCGAACGATCGGCTGCCTTTCGTTTAATTTTGCGGGCTCGCGGGAGTGGATTTTCGGGAGGTGAGGTGTGAAATGCTTCGTTATGCCAGAGGCTCCGAAGTGGGGATGGACGTATTGTTCGTCGCTTTTCGGCGCGGTTTTTCGGATTATATCATTCAATTCAAGTTGGACGAAGCCAATTTTGCGGCCAAATTTTTTGGCCCGGAGGGGAACCAGAGGGAGCATTCCTTCGTCGCTTTGGACGGGGAAGAGGCTGTCGGGATCGTCCTAGGCGGCGTCAAAATGTACGAATCGGTCAAAACAATGCGCTGCGGGGCGCTGGCCGTTAGCCCGGAATACCGGGGCAAGGGCGTCAGCGGCAAATTGATGGATCTGCACCGCGGAGAGGCGGAGAAGATGGGGTGCCGGCAGCTTTTTCTCGAGGTCATCGTCGGGAACGACAGAGCGATTTCTTTTTATCAAAAACGGGGGTACCGCAAAGTTTACGACCAGCATTATTATACGCTGACCGATGCGGCCAGGCTTGGCTCCCCGCCGGTCCCGGAGGGCTGCCGCATGCGGCGGCTGGCGTTTGAGGAGTTTGCCGAGGCGGTTAACGCCCGCAAATATTTTCACGTGAACTGGCAAAATGATCTGGAATATCAGCAGCTAAGCGAAGGGAACGTGTACTTCGGCATCTTCCGAAACGATGAGCTGGCCGGCTGTCTGAGCGTGAACGGCTCCGGCAAAATCAACATGCTGCTGGTGGATCGCCGTTATCGCGGCAAAGGGATCGCCTCCCATTTGCTGGCGGCCGCCCGCGATGAGCTGGGGATTGCCAAATTTACCGCGTCCACCCCAAGCAATGCGCTGCTGGAAGGTTTTTTGGAGCGGTCCGGGTTTATCCGGGAAAGTTTGCGTCAATATGAAATGTACCTGCCATTGGGGAGTTGACACTCCCCTCGTTTATCGTTTATGATGTAGACCGATCGGTCTAATCCCAGAAAGAAAGGTACATGATGTTGGATGTCAACCCGCAATCACACCCGCCAAATGCTGATCGAAACGACGGCAAAACTGCTGCAGAACCAGGGGTATAACGCCACCGGGCTAAACCAGATCACGCAGCTGAGCGGCGCACCCAAAGGATCGCTGTATTACCACTTCCCGGAGGGCAAGGAACAGCTTGCCTGCGAAGCCGTAAGCCATACAAAAAACGTTACGCTGGCCAACCTGCGTTCCGTTCTGGATTCGAAGGCGGATGCCACCCAAGCAGTTCAGGAGCTGCTCATGGTGCTTGCCGAACAGGTCGATCGCGAGAACGCGGAGCTCGGCATCCCGATCGGCGTCATCGCCCATGAAACGGCGGGAAGCAATGAGAACATCCGTAAAGCCTGCTGCGGCGTATACAACGCCTGGATTGGCGAATTCGAAAATAAATTCGTCGCCTGCGGATACGCTCCCGAAGAAGCGAAGGAGATCGCCGTGTCGATCAATGCGCTGATCGAAGGCTCCATGATCATGTGCTTGACCCAGCGGGACAGCGCCCCGATACGCACGGCTGCCAAGCTGGTGCCGCGGCTGCTCCAGCCGTGATGGACGAAAGGTGTAATGGACTGCCTAAAAAAGGACAGTGACAGAAGTAATGGTAATGTTTTAAATTTTATATATAGAACGGTCTAGAAAAACGCTTTCGACAAAAGACGAAAGACAAAAGACGCTCACGCCCCAAGGAAGGCTTTAGAAACCATACAGATGATCTTGGGCCATCCTTGTTTATATATAAAAAATACAAAGAGAAAAATCCAATTCCGGATAGTATGGAGGTAACCGAAAAAAATGAATACAACGACGCTTAGCGCTGTCAAGGAGGCCGGCGTGGAAGGGATCAGGCGGCTGCCGATAACGATCGCCTTGATCATCGGGGCATTTGTGTCCATTTTGAATGAAACCCTTCTGAACGTGGCTTATACCGATTTAATGCATGAGCTTCAAGTCGGAGCTTCCACGATACAATGGCTGTCGACCTCATATATGCTGGTGATCGGGATCCTCGTGCCGATTACGGCGCTCTTGATTCAATGGTTTACGACGAGGCAAATGTTTTTGTCCGCAATGATTTTGTTTCTAATCGGTACCGTCGTTTGCGGGATTTCCCCGAATTTTGGGATGCTGCTGTTCGGGCGGGTGATTCAGGCGATTGGTACGGGCCTGCTGCTGCCGGTGATGATGAACACGATCCTGACGATTTACCCTCCCGAAAAAAGAGGAGCGGCCATGGGCACCATCGGTCTCGTCATCATGTTTGGCCCGGCGATCGGCCCGACGTTGTCCGGCCTGATTCTGGACGCCCTGAACTGGCGCTGGCTGTTCTTTTTGGTCGTGCCGCTGGCCCTGTTTTCGATCTTGTTTGGAGCCGTTTATCTGCGGAACGTTTCCGAGCCCACGAAACCGCGGGTGGATCTGATTTCCATCCTGCTGTCTACGGTCGGCTTTGGCGGCATCGTTTACGGCTTCAGCCACGCCGGGGAAGGCGAAGGCTGGTCGAGTCCAATCGTCTACATCTGCCTGATTGCCGGGTTTGTGGCGCTCGCCTTATTTGTATGGCGCCAGCTGGTCGTCGCCGAGCCGACGCTCGATGTCCGCGTCTTTAAATATCCGATGTTCGCGTTGTCCGCCGCGCTGCTGATGGTGATGATGATGACGCTGTTCTCCACGCTGATCCTGCTGCCGATGTATTTGCAGGGGGCGCTGCTGCTCGCGCCGTTTATCGCCGGGCTCGTGCTGCTTCCGGGCGGGGTGATCAACGGTCTGATGTCTCCGGTGGCGGGCAGGCTGTTCGATAAATTCGGGCCGCGCGCGCTGATCACGCCGGGGCTGCTCATTGTCATCATCACGCTTTGGTTTATGCGCGGATTGGAAACGACTACTCCTACCGGGGTTGTCATCGGTCTGCACATCGCGCTGCTCGTCGGCATCTCACTGGTGATGATGCCGGGCCAAACGACCGGGCTAAACCAGCTGCCGCGCCAGTTGTATCCGCACGGAACCGCGATCATGAACACGCTCCAGCAGGTTTCCGGGGCGATTGGCACGGCGCTGTTCATCAGCATCTATTCCTCCGGCCAAGCCCGTTATCTGGCTTCTTCCGCCAATCCGAAGGACCCGGGAGAGCTTGCCCAGGCCTTGGTCAGCGGTCTGCACAGCGCTTTTACGATCTCGATGTTTGTCGGCGTCATCGCCCTCATTCTCGGTTTGTTTCTGCGCCGCACGCAAGCGCCGGCCGAAGCACATGGCTCCGGGGCGAAGCAGGGCTCTTAATCCTTGCCTCACGCCGGTTTAACCCAGGTCTGCCCGCGGGATCATCTTAGGATGGTCCTGCGGGCAGCTTTTTGCGCTTAAAGAGGTTGCAACGAACATGCAACGCACACTTTAAACATTTTGTAACCCGTTTTAACTTCGCTGTGACCCTTTTTCGCAGCGGCCGTCATATAATGAACGTGCAAGGCATATTAGTAAGCTCGAATGCTGAATTTGTGCTGACAGGGAAAGGCGGACCCGAAACATGAGAAATTGGTTTGTAGCAGTGCTTCCTTTGTTGTTGATCGTTACCATGCCTTCGTTCATCGTGCCGGGTGCGGCAAAGCCCGGAACGGCCGCGGTCTCGGAACCCGAGCAGGGGCCGCATGCAGTGACCGTCTATGTGAACCGTCTCGAACTTGGAGCCCAAGGCGGCAGGCTCGCGGCGGATCCGATCCTCTGGTACGAGGGGGAGGCGGCGGCGGCCGCATTCGCGGAGCATGAGCCGGACGCGGGGATCGATGGGCCGCTCGACGGCTACTACATTGTGAATGACGTCAAAGAGACGGTGGAGTATCCGGTAGCAAAAGATGCCGAAGTGCTGATGCAGATTTATGATCGCTCCGGACGGATCGAGGATATTCAAGTCAAGTGGAACGAGCCGGTAAGCCTGAAGAAGTTCAGCCGGTTGCTTGGCGACAACGACTTGATCGATCTGAGCCGGTTCCCGTACCATCTCACCATCGAAGGCGGGCAAGTGGTGCGAATCGTTCAGCAGTTTATCCCCTAGGAACAAAACTCATGACGCGGGTTGCGGGGAGCTTAGCCCCTTTCAAACCTGCGTTTTTTTAGTTTTTCGGGCGAATGCTACTGCATAAAATTAACGTATTCCACATTTTATACTTTGTAGTATAATAATTCCTTAGGCATAGTTCTTTATACCCATGCGAAATTCCCAGCGAAGTCTGCTGCTGACTGCAAGCAAAAAGGTGGTAGAAATGAGTAAAGATGCTAAGCTGATTCATCAAAAAAACGTATGGATGCTGGTGCTGTTGGGGTGTTTTTTTGCGGCAGGCCTGTTTATGAACATATTGATCAACCGGAACGCTATGGCGGTGCAGCCGCTGCTCGGCATCGTCCTGCTGCTCATTTTGGCCGGATTCGTTTGGAACGGGCGTTGGCCGGCGGCCACGATGCTGCTCGCGATCTTTCTGCTGTTCATCTATCTTTTCTTTATCATATGGAATGAGCGTTCATTTACAAGTTATATTTTTCTGGGGCTGCTGCCTCTGCTTAGCCTGTTTTATCAAAATTACGTGGCTGTGGCGCTGGGGGGCGTGCTTTATGTGTCCTCGGGAGTATACTTCTTCTACAAACTGCACGACACGATGTTCGCCGAAAGGACCAACCTGTCCGATACGGCCTACATTGCCGTGTACGGATTGCTCATTCTGGCATTCTCCCTCATTACTACCATGATTACCAGGAAAATGTCATATCGGGCAGAGCATAGCGAAGGGCGGCTGAAAGCGATCCTTGAAAGCGTCTCCGTTGGAATTTGGACTTATGATTTTGGCGAGATGAAGCTGACGGTGTCCGACGGATTTGAGCAGCTTACCGGGTATCCCGCCAGCTTATTCGAGCAGTCTCCGGAACGGATCACGGATATGATTCATCCGGAGGATCAGCATATGTTTTTCGAGTCCCAGCAGGAGATGATCCTCGGCCGGACAAGCTCGGTGAAGGAATGCCGGATTTTGCGGCCGGATGGCGAGGTGAGGTGGGTTCAAAGCCGGGGCACCCCTCACTTTAATGCGTTGGGACATCTCGTTCGTCTGGAGGGCATCATTATCGAAGTTACGGACCGGAAGCAACTGGAGGAGACGATTCATTATCTGGCGTATCATGATGAACTGACCGGCTTGCCTAACCGGACAAAGTTCGGGGAGAGATTTGCGGAATGCGTGAACAAGGGGGACTACCCCCTCGCGCTGCTGTTTCTCGATCTGAACAATTTCAAGGACGTCAATGATACGTACGGCCATGAGGCCGGAGATCATTTGCTGAAAGTTATTGCCGTCAAATTGTCCTCCCTGATCCGCGAAGACGACATGGTATGCCGTATGGGCGGCGATGAATTTGTCATCCTCCTGACCCATCTGGACACCGATGGCGTGCTGAAAGTTGTGGAGCGGATTCTGGCCAACCTGTCCGAAGGCTGCGAGTACCGGGGTGTCCGCATCGGAATCTCGGCCAGCGTGGGTGTCAGTTTCTCCCCGGACGGCGCCAGCAGTTTGGAGGAGATGCTGCGGCAAGCGGACGCCACGATGTATGACGCCAAGCGGGGGACTTCGGGCGATTACCGGTTTTACGGCGACAGGCGGAACGAAACCGAACGCGTCCGGTAGGTAATACCTGCAGCATTGTTGCGTAAGCTTTGTGCGACTGGCAAACGGCCCCAGTAGAATGATCCGGAAATAATCTGGCTTATCTGCGGACAGGGGCCATGATCACTTTGTTTTATATTAGTCTTGTGCTGAGTATCGTCTGTCCCCATAAAATAGGGGAACTTTAGGGTCTTATTTTCCGAATTTGAGCCTATTCATCACGATAAGGGAATTTTTGGGTCTTATTTTTCGGTGAACAGGTCGAAAGGGGTAGCGTCAAGAGTTTTGTGTAATTATCTTTTAGGGTTCGAAGTAGGGTATCCATTGGGACAATGGATATCATTGGTTTTCAAGCTTCAGGGGGGATCCCCCCTGAAAAATTTCCTTTTCATTTCCAGTTGTCAAAGTGTCCTTGTTATCTATGCTTTGTGTGCCACACCTGGCTAACGCGACTGCATCGGCTCAGGCCTGGGGATATTTTTCGTCAAACATTTTTTTGAGCGCTTGCTGGGTTTTTGCATCCGCGAATCCACGCAACACCCGGCTGCTCCAGCGTTCGTTATAGGAGAGGGCCTCTAGATAAATAATTTTCTCCGCTGCATCCATGTTCGTCAAACTGTTCATGGGCCGCAGCCGCTTGCGGATTTCCTTGTTTGTTCGCTCGATGGGGTTCGAGGTGTAAATGGCATAGTGGATCATCGTTGGGAAATCGTAAAAGCGAAGGAGGACCGGTAACTCGTTCTCCCACGACGCGAGCTCCTTCGGATAGATCTTGCCCCACTTGGCTTGCACGAGGTCGAAATTGGCCATGGCGACATCGCGATCCATGGCACTGTAAATCGTCTTCATGTCCGTCACGAAATCCGCTTTGTCCTTATCGCGGATTTTCGGTAGCGTATTGCGCATTTTATGAGTGACGCAACGCTGGACGCCGGCCTGCGGATACGTTTCCCGGAAGGCCTCCTCCAGTCCCGCTAAGCCATCGAATACGCCCAGCAGCACCTCGTGCACGCCACGTTTGTAGAGGTCTCGCAGGACATCCCTCCACCCGTTGGCGCTTTCTTTGCCGCCAAGGCTGAAGCTAAGGATCTCACGGTGTCCGGCCTCATCGACACCCATGGCAATATAAATGACTTCGCTGGCGACGGACTGACGCTTGAGCTTCACGTACATCCCGTCCAGATAGATGACCGCATAACGCTTGGCCAGCGGTCGAGCCTGCCAGGCCGCAACGTCTTCCAGCACCGTGCTCGTGATGTTGCTCACGGTCGTCGGCGAGTACTGGGCGCCAAACATTTTTTCAATGAAGGCGGCGATGTCTCTTGTGCTCATCCCGCCCTTGTACATGTGAATGACCGTGTCCTCTAGCCAAGCTTCCCGCCGCTGGTAGGGCGCGAACAGTTCCGTCTGAAAGTCGCCTTGGCGATCCCGCGGCACTTGCAGATCCGGAATCACCCCGTGTCGGGTTTCCCAGTTCCTGCTGTAATATCCGTTGCGGCTGTTTGCCACTTCCGGGTGCTCTACTTGTAAGTAATTTTTAATTTCCTCCTTTAAAAGAGTTTCAATTTTTTCTTTTAGAAAACTTTGCATTGTATTTTCGAGTTGTTCTGTGAACGAGTTTTGTTGTATAGTTGTCATTGAGTAGGGTTCCTCCTTGGTGACTTCGCAATCCCAAGCATACCCTACTTTTTTGTCGTTTGATAGACTAACCTGTCCTTACACAACTTATTTTACGCCATCTCGAAAGGCGGCCTTTCGCCACTAAATCGTGAAAATAGCGCCATAAAATTCCTCTATTTCACGCAACATGGGGGCTATCGTTGAAATAGCGCCCTTTTTTTCCTCTATACTGTCACCCGGGATCTTCAATAGACTAAACGTTATTTCCAGAATCGTCTACTAGTACCGCGGAAAGCGAACAAACGCTTCCCCCGAGTGATTCGGGAGAAGCGTCCTGTGCGGAAGCGGGATCAGTTTTTGCCTACAGCCGCCTTTTCGGGGCGAGCATCACGCCGGCGCCGATGGCGATGAGCGCGATCGCCAGCACCGGTTGGCCGAAGATCAGGCGGTTATACAGGTTGCCGAGCGAAAAGACGGCAAAAAACAGCAGCGACAGCACGGTCAAAATGTTGATCGGAATGAGCAGATATTTGTTGCGGTCGCCGAACCAGTAGAACTCAAACAGGCCGACGGCCGGAGCCAAAATGAAGCCGGGCCACAGGTATTGCCAACTGTCGAAGAGGGTGGCGAGCTGACAGACGAGGCCTGCCGTGAACAAAATGCCGCCGGGAATGAGCAGTCCCGTAGCTCTCCGGTCCGTCATCGAGAAGTACATCCAGTGGAAAAACAGTCCAACCGGAATGACGAACAAGGTCGGCCAAAATTGGCCGAAAATCGTGCCTGCGCTGACCGCTTCCCTGCGGAAAAAGAGCAGACAAATGCCGACCAGCACAAGCGCCGGCCCGATTAATGATTTTTTATTCAAATTCATACCAAGGTCTCCTTTGCCTATGTATTGATTATCTACAGCATACAATAAAATCGCCGCCCGATTCTTCGGACTCTGGGGAAGTTGTGAACTGGACTTAGGTCCAGTCAGAAGTATAAAAACAGCCGGCAAATGACACGCTAACGCTAGAAACGGACTAATTCGGGTGAATAGGAGGCTACTCACATGGCAAACGAGAAGAACCGCGGGCGGCAAGCCGGCAACGGCAGCAGCAACGGGCAAAATGATACGGCCGGAGACGGCGGAGAACGCCGCAACGGGCGCCTTGCCCAAATCAAAAACCACAGCACAACGGGCGTGGGGCCGCTGGATGAGTATATTAGCGGAAAAGACAAGAACGAAGGATAAAGCAAGGGAGGCGCGTCCTCCAATACCCAGCAAAAAAGCCGCTGCACAGCGTACTGTGGGCGGCTTTTTAAATAGCCCTCCGAGCATGGGGCTGCCGAAATAGCGGTAAAAATTACCGCTATGATCCGGTTGACACCATAGACTCTCTCTTACTTCTGCGTGCCGTGCTGTTTCGTCGGCAGTTGGCCGGCGGGGTTGCCTTTGCCGCGCTTTTTGTTTTTCTCCTGCTTTTCCTGCTGATCATGCACCTTTTCCACAAACTCGTGCAGGTTTTCCATAGCTTGCGTCGTCTCCTTTATTAAAGATATATGTTTCCCGCGTTACTATGCCCCGTTTGGGCGCCTTTCATCACCTTAGGGTTGACAGTCCGGAAATGGAGACGATATAATTCAAGTTAATTGATAATGAATATCATTATCAAAAAACCGTCCTGCCGGCAGCGAGCAAACTTGAACTTTCCTCCCGGCCAGAGGAAGGGAAGCAAGGACAAATATGAAAACAAGATATTTAGCAGCTATGTTGATTGTCTTATCCTTGGTCTCCTTGTTTATCGGAGTCAAGGGCGTCTCCTTGCCGGGCCTGCTTCGGCTGGACGCCGACCAGTGGGAGATCTTCCGCATCAGCCGGATTCCCCGGCTGATCAGCATCATCATCGCCGGGGTCAGCATGAGCATCGTCGGGCTGATCATGCAGCAGCTGACCCGCAACAAATTCGTGTCCCCAACGACGGCGGGCACGATGGATTCCGCCAGCTTCGGGATCATGATCTCGCTGCTGCTGTTTTCGGCGGCGGGGCCGCTGGCGAAAATCGCGGTGGCCTTTGTGTGCGCCTTGGCCGGCACTTATATTTTCATGCAAATACTGGATCGCGTGAAATATAAGGATACGATTTTTATTCCGCTGGTCGGCTTGATGTTTGGCGGAATCGTCAGCTCGGCAACGACGTTTTTTGCCTATAAATACAATTTGATTCAAAGCATGTCCGCCTGGCTGCATGGCGATTTCTCAATGATCATGCAGGGGCGTTACGAGCTGCTGTACATCAGCGTTCCGCTGGTCGTTGCGGCTTATGCCTACGCAAACAAATTTACGGTCGCAGGGATGGGCGAGGAGTTTTCCGTGAATCTGGGGCTGAATTACAAGCGGGTCGTCAATCTCGGCCTGATGCTGGTGGCGCTGGTCACTTCGGTCGTCGTGCTGACGGTAGGGTCGATCCCTTTTCTCGGGCTCATCATTCCGAACCTCGTCACGATGTACCGGGGCGACAACCTGAGGAACAACCTGTCCCACACGGCGCTGCTGGGGGCGGTCTTTGTACTGGCCTGCGACATTTTGGGAAGGGTCATCATTTATCCGTACGAGGTTTCGATCGGTCTGACCGTCGGGGTGATCGGGAGCGGCATCTTCCTGTATCTGCTGATGAGGAGAAACGCCTATGCGCCTAAGTCATAAAACGAAACTTGCGATTCTCGTCGGAATCGGCATCCTGCTCGTGGTCGTGTTTATGACGATCGACGCGGGCGGGCACTGGGACTACATACTTCCGAGGCGCGGCAAAAAGCTGCTCGCGATCCTCCTTACCGGAACGGCGGTCGCTTTTTCCACCGTGGTGTTTCAAACGATTACGAACAACCGGATCCTGACGCCGAGCATTATCGGGCTGGATTCGCTTTATATGCTGCTGCAGACGTTTATCGTCTTTCTGTTTGGCGGAACGGCTTTGACGCTGATGAGCAAAAACCTTCGCTTTCTGCTGGCGGTCGGGTTCATGGTGCTGTTCGCGGGCCTGCTGTATCGCCTGCTGTTCCGCAAGGAAGGGCGCAACATCTACCATCTGCTCCTGATCGGGCTGGTGTTCGGAACGTTTTTCTCCAGCCTGTCGTCATTTTTGCAAAAACTGATCGATCCGAACGAATTTCTCGTCATCCAGGATAAAATGTTCGCCAGCTTCAACAACGTGGATACGGATCTGCTCTTGATCTCGCTGGCTGGCGTGCTGCTGATGGGGTGGTATTTCGCCCGTTTTGCCAAGTATCTCGATGTGCTTGCTTTGGGCCGCGATCACGCGGTGAATTTGGGAATCAGCTACGAATTCGTCGTAAAAAGAATGCTGATCGTCGTGGCGGTCCTGATTTCGATCTCCACAGCTTTGGTCGGACCGATCACGTTCCTGGGCCTGCTGGTCGCCAACGTCGCCTACCAGTTTCTGAACACCTACCGCCATCACACGTTGATCCTCGGCGCTTCCCTGATCAGCTTCATCGCCCTGATCGGCGGGCAGCTGCTCGTTGAACGAGTGTTTACGTTCTCCACTTCGCTAAGCGTCATCATCAACTTCATCGGCGGCGTCTACTTCATCTATCTGATGCTAAAGGAGAATAAGTCGTGATTAAGGTCAGGGGAGTATCCAAACTATACGGCGGCAAAAAAGTGGTGGATAGCGTTTCGCTCGACATCGCGGAGGGGAAAATCACGTCTTTCATCGGCCCGAACGGCGCCGGCAAAAGCACGCTGATGTCGATGGTCAGCCGCTTAATTGCCAAAGATGAAGGCGAAATCATGATTGGCGGCAAGGAAATCGGCGGCTGGAACAGCAGGGAGCTGGCGAAAAAAATCTCCATTTTAAAGCAGTCCAATCATATCAACCTCCGGCTTACGGTCCGCGACCTGGTGGCATTCGGGCGTTTTCCTTATTCGCAAGGGAAGCTGACGGAGGAGGACCAACGGTATGTGGACGAAGCGATTCAGTATATGGACCTGGCAGCGATGCAGCACAAATATTTGGATGAGCTCAGCGGCGGACAAAAGCAGCGGGCTTTTATCGCCATGGTTATCGCCCAGGACACGGAATACGTGCTGCTCGACGAGCCTTTGAACAACCTGGACATGAAGCATTCGGTGCAGATCATGAAAGTGCTGCGCCGGCTTACGGATGAACTCGGCAAAACGGTCGTTCTGGTCATCCACGACATCAACTTCGCCTCCTGCTACTCCGATTACATCGTGGCTTTGAAGAACGGGGGCGTGGTCAGGGAAGGGACGAAGGATGAGATCATCGATCCGGCGGTTTTGCGGGAAGTGTACGACATGGAGATTCCGATCGAGAACATCGGCGGAAACCGGATTTGCGTATATTTTGCAGGATAGCGGCTTTTGTTTTTGACAATTAAAAAGGGGGATTTAACGATGAATCGAAAAATATCAATGTTGCTGATGACGGTATTTTTAGTGGTATTATTGGCCGCATGCGGCTCGAATCAAGGCGGAAGCGCGGCGGGGACCGGAAGCGGCGGCGCTGCCGGGACGGCCGGTGAAACTAGCACGAATACCGCCGAACCGGCGAGCGCCGATGCGGCTGCGTCGGAGGAGCTGACGATCAAACACCAGCTGGGGGAAGCCAAAGTCAAGAAAAACCCGGGCAATGTCGTCGTATTTGACTACGGTGTGCTGGAAACGCTGGATAAACTGGGCGTAGAGGTAGCGGCGGTGCCGCAGGGGAACTTGCCTACGCATTTGAAAAAATACGAAGACGCCAAATACACGAACGCCGGCACGCTGTTCGAGCCGGATTTTGAGAAACTGAACGCGCTTGAGCCTGGGGTGATCTTCATTTCCGGCCGGTCTTCCGAAGCGTACGAGGAGCTGAACAAAATCGCGCCGACGATCTTTATGGGCGTTGATACGAAAAATTACCTCGAATCGTTTACGGAAAACGTGAAGACGCTGGGGCAAATTTTCGGCAAAGAAGCCGAAGCCGAGCGGGAGCTGGCGGCGATCAGCGAATCGATTGATGCGGTGAAGGAAACCGCCGCGGCGGCCAGCGGCAAGAAGGGATTGGTCATCCTGACGACCGGCGGCAAAGTGAGCGCCTATGGCCCAGGCTCGCGGTTTGGCCTGATTCATGACGTGTTCGGCGTGCCTGCGGTGGATGACACGATCGATGCTTCGACGCACGGTCAAAGCATCTCCTTCGAATATGTCGCCGAGAAAAAACCGGATTACCTGTTCGTCGTAGACCGCGACGCCGTTGTTACCGAGGAGGGTAAGCAGGCCGAACCGGCCGCCAAGCTGGTCGAAAACGATCTGGTGAAGAAAACGAACGCCTACAAAAACGGTAAAATCATTTATCTGGACGCGAACTATTGGTACCTCTCCGGCGGCGGCCTGCTGTCCGTGCCGGAAATGCTGAAAGAGGTCCATGAAGGGATAAAATAAAGCGAACAAAGCAGGATTCCGTGGGGAGTTCTGCTTTGTTTTTGCTTAACCGGCGCCGCTGCCAAGCGTTTGGACGACCTGCCGTTTAAAATGATCGTCGGTTAAATATTTTTGCAAGAACTGGTCCAGCTTCTTCTCCAGCCACATAATTTCCAAGCCTTGGGGTTCGTGGATGAAGAGGGCCAACTGGATCCGGTTGCCTTGATTGTCCTCGCAGTACAAGGTTTGATTCAAAATGCTTAAGCTTGAGCCGCCCTTGGCTCCGAGGGTTATGTACTTGGATTCCGGCCTTGGTTTACGCTCCATGATCTCCTTGACGATGCGGGTTGCTTCCGGCGAAAGCGATTCGCCTTTTTGGATGTTTTGCAGCAGGACGGCATATTCCTTGACCGTGTCGCCCGGCAGCCTGGCGGACCAGATCCGCTGAACCGGTATAGGGTTGCTGCGGTCGTGCAGCGACGGGATCGCCTGCGGATTTTGCCGGATCCAATCGAAAATCAGCTGCGCTTTGGCGGCGTATTCCCGGTCCGTCATTCCTTTCATCGCTTGCTCCGTCTGCCTGCGCGACATATGCTCGTATTTGGTCATGTACCCGTACATCAGCATGGCCGAAGAGACCGGAAATATCGGATCGTGCCGGGACAGGCCTAGTTTTTGAATGCGGACGTTGATGTTGTCCAGGCCAAGCCTCTCCATAAAATATTCCGTATTGGCATTGGAACTGTAATGGATCATGCCTTTGGCGGCTTCCAGCAAGGTAACGCTGCCGTCAGCGGTTACGGCTTGGTCCAGCGCGTTCAGCCAGCTTGGGTGCGCGCCTCCGTCCGTTCCCGGAATATAGAAACGGCGGAGTGAGTCGAGAGGCACGGCTTCGTTCATATCGATGCGCCCTTCCGCCGCTTGTTCGGCCAGTTCCAGAGCAATCGCAATTTTGAGTACGCTGGCCAGTGGCCGCTTGACATCGGACTGGTAATCGATCACCACTCGATCGTTTTCCATGACATACATTGAGGCGTGATCCGGATGAGCCGCCAGAAACTGCAGAACATCCGCTTCCGTTTTGCGCTCATCCTTCCGCTTGGCGTAGAATACCATCAGCCCAAAGGACACGGCCATCAAAACAAGCACCGCGACTACGATAATGAGCATTATCAATGGGAACCTCCTTATCGGCGGTAAAAAATTTCTTATTCTTTCTACGTATGCGTGATCGCACAGGTTCCATAAACAATGCTCGGCAATGC
Source organism: Paenibacillus oralis (assembly GCF_003863965.1). Taxonomy (GTDB): domain Bacteria; phylum Bacillota; class Bacilli; order Paenibacillales; family Paenibacillaceae; genus Fontibacillus; species Fontibacillus oralis. The sequence goes on along the minus strand of NZ_RRCN01000001.1, from coordinate 1,215,323 downwards.
CCGGCACCGGCAATGGACCGGGGCAGACTGTAACGGACCGTAATGACCTTATTTGCTCATTTCCCGGGTATTTCCTGCGCTAACGGACTCAGCAGACGTTATTTGGCTACATTTGAGGCCATTTATGCTGATTTGATCGAAATAAGGTCACCTCAGTCCGTTACAATTTCTCCGCTTCTATTTTGGAGCAAATAGCGCCTCTGGTGTCCGTTAGCACCAGCGACATCACCCTTATAACACCGCTGCTTGCGCTATTGCAGTCTGTCTTTAATCCACGCTTCCGGCGTCCCGAAGCGGCCTCCCCGCGGCAAAATAAAAAGGCCGCCCTTGCAGGCAGCCTTGACCTTAACGCGAATTAACGCACGTGCATTTCGTTTGGGTTCGAGCCTTTGCGGCGGTTGATGTTGAGCTTGCTGATCTGCTCCATTTCGCTGTCCGCCAGCTTGAAATCGAACACATTGAAATTCTCTTCGATCCGCGCAGGGGTGACCGATTTCGGGATGACGATGGTGTTGTTTTGCAGATGCCAGCGCAGCACAACTTGAGCCGGGGACTTCCCGTGCGCTTCGCCGATGCTTTTGACAACCGGGTCTTTCAGCACGTCGCCGCCTTGCTCCAGCGGGCTCCACGCTTCCACGAAAATATCATGTTTCGCGCAAAACGCCTTCAGCTCGTTTTGGGTCAAATGCGGGTGGCACTCCACCTGGTTGAGCACGGGCTTGATTTCCGTTTCGTTCAGCAGGCGCTCCAAATGCTCGATTTCGAAGTTGCAGACGCCGATCGCTTTGGTGCGTCCGTCGCGGTACAGTTTCTCCAGAGCTTTGTAGGTGTCCACGTACTGATCGAATTTAGGCGTCGGCCAGTGGATCAGATAGAGGTCGATGTAATCGAGGCCAAGCCGCTCCAGGCTTTCGTCGAAAGCGCGCAGCGTGTTGTCGTAGCCCTGGTCGGCGTTCCACACCTTGGTCGTAATAAACAGATTTTCGCGGGGAACGGACGACTGTTTGATCGCTTTGCCGACCCCAACCTCGTTGCGGTAAATCATCGCCGTATCGATCGAAGTGTATCCGACTTCAAGCGCTTTGGCTACCGCCGCGGTAGCTTCCTCGTCTTTGACCTGCCATACGCCAAACCCGAGCTGCGGCATCTTTACGCCATTGTTCAAAGTGACAAAATCCATATGTAATCCTTCCTTTCTTGATGGATATCGGACAAATTAATTTCCAGTAAAAGTATATCACGATTAAAATTTGATCTGCAAATAAGGCTAATTAATTCTTATGTTTTATCCATTATGGATAATTCAATGTGAGGCTTAGGGATCCATACCGGCATTTGTGTGCGATATAACCGATTCGCCTAGAAAGAGTATGGTAGAATATTGGAAAATAGGTTTGAATAAGGGAAGACATACGTAATTTTGGACTCGGAGAGGGTGGAGAAAATGGTCGGCAGCCATGAACCTGTCATCACGTTAAGAGATTTGCGCATGCGGTTTGGAGATAAGTTTGTATTAAACGGGATTGATCTGGACGTGTATCCGGGGCAAATTATCGGTTACATCGGTCCAAACGGGGCGGGCAAAAGCACGACGGTTAAAATCATGCTGGGACTGATCGAAGGGTATTCCGGCGAGGTCCGTATTTTGGGCGCCAGCCCGCAGGATGAAAGCGTGGAGTACAAAAAGCGCATCGGTTATGTGCCGGAAGTGGCGGAAATTTACGATACGCTGACGGCGCGGGAATATTTGACGTTTATCGGCGAGCTTTACGGTTTGCCTGCGGATGATGCGGAAAGCAAAGCGCGCCGGCTTATAGAGCGTTTTGAACTTACGGACGTTTTCGACGTTCGCATCGCCACGTTTTCCAAAGGGATGAAGCAGAAGGTGCTGCTTATTTCCAGCCTGCTGCATAACCCGGACATTTTGTTCCTCGACGAGCCGCTCAGCGGGCTTGATGCCAACAGCGTCATGGTGGTGAAGGAAATTCTCGCTTTGTTGGCGGCGCAGGGGAAGACGATTTTTTATTCCTCGCACATTATGGATGTCGTAGAAAAAATCAGCGACCGGATCATTTTGCTGGACGGGGGAATCGTTGTGGCTGACGGCAGCTTCGAGCAGCTTAAAGGCCAATCTAAAGAGGGTTCCCTCGAGCAGGTGTTTAACCAGTTGACCGGATTTAACGAGCATCGAAGCATCGCCGAACAGTTTGTGGCGATCGTGCAAGAGGTGTAGCTATGAACGAGATGAAGTCGCTGAAGGTGTTGGACCGGTTCCGCAGGCTGTTCGAACAAATGGGAGTGGACTATCCCGTCATGCGCCGCATCCTGCAGGTGAAGCTGGCGATGGATGCCCGGCGGGTGCCCACCATTGTCGGAAAATCTCGAAAGGGCGCGGATCGGGCGAAAGACCGTTTCGGGCGGGAGAAGGAGAAAAACCAGTTTTTTGCCTCGCTATGGCTTTACCTCATTTTTGGGGCGCTGGGTTCCGTGATCGTGGCGGCGGGGGACAACTTTCTGTTTCAGGCAAGCATACTGTTTGGCATTATGATGTTTATGATCATGACTTCGATGATTTCCGATTTTTCCGCGGTGCTGCTGGATATCCGGGACCGGAGCATTTTGGCGGTCAGGCCGGTGAACCGCCGGACGATCGCCATGGCCAAAGCGCTGCACATTTTCTTCTACCTTTTCTTTTTGACCGGCGCGATTGCGGTGGTGCCGCTGGCCGTCGGGCTGTTAAAGCACGGGATCGGGTTTGCGCTGTTGCTGCTGCTGGAACTGGTGCTGATGGATCTGCTTATTGTGGTCATCACCGCGCTGCTGTATTTGGGGGTGCTGCGATTTTTCGACGGCGAAAAGCTGAAGGACATCATCAACTATGTACAGATCGGGTTGACGATCGGCATCACGGTCGGGTATCAGCTGGTGATCCGGCTTTTTGATTTTACCGGCTTGAACATGGTGTTCCAGCCAAGATGGTGGCAGTATTTCATCCCGCCGATCTGGTTCGGAGCAGCGTTCGAGACAGTGCTGCATCCGGGGAACGGATGGCCGTACATGGCCTTAGCCCTGTTGTCTCTCCTCGTGCCGCTGGCCGCCTTTGCCTTATATCTGAAATTGGCGCCCGCCCTGGAAAGGAATTTGCAAAAGCTTGCTGAGCCGGGACGGCGGCGCGGACAGCGGACGGGAACCGCATTGAAGCGGCTGGCCGATTGGCTGTGCCGGGACCCGCAGGAGCGGGTATTTTTCCGGTTTGCCTGGTCGATGCTGGGGAATGAGCGGGAGTTTAAGCTTAAAGTGTACCCGACGCTGGGGTTTTCGATTATTTTCCCGTTTATTTTTCTGTTTACCGACGGCTTCGAAAACGGTCTTCAAGGGCTTGCCGGAACCCGCAAGTATTTGTTTATTTATTTCTGCGGGTTGATGCTGCCTACCGTCATCATGATGCTGCGATATTCCGGCAGCCACAAGGCCGCCTGGATTTACCGGGTGCTGCCGATCCGGGAGGAGGGGCCGATATACAAGGGTGCGCTGCTCGCTTGCCTGGTTCGTCTGCTGCTGCCTTTGTTCGTGCTGGAAAGCCTGATTTTCGCGCTGTTGTTCGGGGCGCATATCGTTCCCGATCTGGTTGTCGCCGGCCTGGCGATGCAATTGTTCGCCATCCTGTGCTTTGCCTATTTGCGCAAAGGGCTTCCTTTCTCGGAGCCGTTTGAGGCCACGCAGCAAAGCGAAGGATTGAAGCTACTGCCGCTTATGTTCCTGCTTGGCGGCATGGGACTTCTGCATTGGACGGCAACCACCGTTCCGTTTGGCGTTATCGTCTATGCATTATTGCTGATTATCGCGATTTGGCTGGGGTGGAGAAGGGTGTTTGCTCCAGGGGCGCTCGCAAAAGGGAGGGCGGAGTATTGAGGGGTGGAAGGCTGCAATCGGAAAAAGAAGGGCCGCGGATTCGCCGCGAGCAGATGACGGTGGCGCTCATGATTTCCCTTTATTGCCGGCAGCGGCATGGGAAACGGGAACGGACCAGCCGGGACGAAATCGCGGCCGAATCCGTTCCCGGCTTGTGCCCGGAGTGCGCGGAGCTGCTTAGGTACGCCCGGGAGCGGCTCGCCCGCTGCCGGTTCGGGGAAGACAAAACGACCTGCCGGGCGTGTGCGGTCCACTGCTATGCGCCTAAACAACGGGACACAATCCGCAAAATCATGGCTTATGCCGGACCGAAAATGCTATTGCGGCATCCGATATTGACGGTCCGGCACCTGTTTGACGATAGGAAGTGAGTATTATTGCGGTAAAATGCTGCTTAGCACATCGTCGATCATGTTTCCGTTGGCGATCACGCCGGTGTACAGCCAACTGGAGTCGGCGCCGAATTCGTACACATGCCCGCTCTTTACCGCCGGAATTCCCGACCATATCGGATCGGTCTTCATTTCTTCCATGGTGATGCCGGCGCTTTTAATGATAAACAAATAATCCGCACTGAGTTCCGCCAGCTTCTCTTTGGAAATCGGATTCCAATTGGCGGTGGCGGACGCGGAGATCTCCTTCACGGCCGCCGGCACTTGCAGGCCAAGGTCGCGGTAAAGCACATCACCGCTTGATAGCTGTTCATGAACAACATAGGTGTTTTTGGCGCTGACCCAAAGCACGGCCGCCGAGGCCTCCCCGACCTCCTGATGGAGCTTTGCTTTGGCCTCGCTTGCTTTCCGTTCATATTCATCCAGCACCTTGCGGCCTTCTTCCGATTTATTCAGAATATCGGCTACGGCAAGCAATTCCTGACGCCAATCGTTGTTTTTTCCCGTACCGATAACATAGGTGGGCGCGATTTTGGCGTACTGCCCATATTTGTCGCCGCTGGCCATCTCCGCGCTGTCCATAATGATCAGATCGGGCTCAAAGCTAATTACGGCTTCATAAGGAAGCTCGGAAGGAATCGTAGGAACATCCTGCAAAGCGTATTGCAGATACCTTTGTACGGATTTGCCGTCGCCCACGGACCATTGCGCTATCGGTTTGACGCCCAGCGCGACCAGATGATCCTCCAGGTACGAAGCGAGGATGCGCTGCGGATTTGCCGGGACCGATACCTCATGGCCCAAGGCGTCCTTGACCAGGCGTTCGCCGGATTGATTTTGCTGTTCGGACGTGCTGTTAACCCCAGTTTGCTGACCTTCATTCGTCGTTGCCGGGGCGGATTTTCCCGCGCACGCGCCTAACAGCAAGACCAGGCTAAGCAGGACCGGCACTAAAGCGTATTTCGTTTTTTTATTCATCTCCTAAAGCCCCCCACTACTCCCAACGTGATAATGATTATTATTATCATTTAAAATCATCTATGGCGCAACCTTTTTCCAAAAATAAAAGTGCGACAAGTATGTCACAGGAATGTCAAAAATAAATCCGTGGCAAAAAAACGAGCAATGACGCGGGTTTGCGGCTCTTTTTTTGCCTTTGTGACATACATCATGTGATTTCCGTCACAAAATTATTACATTTAGCGGCGTTCGTTTTCATCAATGAGTGCTAGAATTCACATTAGATAATAATTATTCGAAAGTAGGGGATGAAATGTTGGATCCGATTCTGCTTGCACGCCTTCAGTTTGCGGTGACGACGATTTTCCATTTCTTCTTTGTGCCTCTGTCCATCGGTCTGGTGCTGCTCATCGCGATCATGGAAACGATGTATGTCGTGAAGGGCAAAGAAGAATACAAACGGATGGCCAAGTTCTGGGGAAAACTGTTCCTGATCAACTTTGCGGTTGGGGTTGTGACGGGGATTCTTCAGGAATTCCAGTTCGGCATGAATTGGTCGGATTATTCGCGGTTCGTAGGGGATGTGTTCGGCGCGCCGCTCGCGGTTGAAGCGTTGTTCGCCTTCTTTATGGAATCGACTTTTATCGGACTGTGGATCTTCGGATGGGATCGCCTGTCCAAGAAAGTGCATCTGCTGTGCATTTGGCTGGTGGCTTTGGGGACGACGGTATCGGCGTTCTGGATTTTGGCGGCCAACTCGTTTATGCAACGGCCGGTCGGTTTTGAAATTAACAACGGCCGGGCGGAAATGAACGACTTCTTCGCGTTGATCGGCAACGGGCAGCTGTGGGTGGAATTCCCGCATACCGTGCTTGGCGCGTTTGCCACTGGCGCGTTTATGATCGCCGGGATCAGCGCGTATAAGCTGCTGAAACGCCAGGATACGTCCTTTTTCAAAAAATCGTTTGCGATCGGCATCATCGTTGCTTTAATCGCTTCGTTCGGCACGGCGTTGTTCGGTCACCAGCAAGCGCAGTATCTGGTCAAAACGCAGCCGATGAAAATGGCCGCATCCGAAGGCCTTTGGGGCAAATCCGGCGACCCTGCGCCTTGGACGCTGTACGCGCACATTGATTCGGGTGGCGGGAAAAACGATTTTGAAATCAAAATCCCTTATCTGCTCAGCTTCTTGTCTTACAGTAAATTTTCCGGCGAAGTAAAAGGAATGCACGAGCTTCAGGCCGAATATGAACAATCATACGGGCCTGGGGATTACATTCCGCCGGTGCGGACGACCTTCTGGAGCTTCCGGATCATGATCGCCGCCGGCTGTCTGATGATTCTGCTTGGACTTTACGGCACGTATCTGGCTTGGCGCAAAAAGCTGGATCGTCCGAACAAATGGTTTTACCGCGCGATGTTGTGGTCGATCTCGCTGCCGTTTATCGCCAATACGTCCGGTTGGATCATGACGGAATTCGGCCGTCAGCCGTGGACGGTATTCGGCCTGATGCAGACGAAGGACAGCGTATCGCCGAGCGTCACCGGCGGGCAAATTTTGTTCTCCCTGATCGCGTTTACGCTGATTTACGCGGTGCTTGGAGCGGTGATGGCCTACCTGTTCGTCAAGGTTATCAAGAAAGGGCCGAATGAGGACGGCGCCGGTGCCGACCATTCGACGGATCCATTCGGTAAGGAGGGTTATCATGCTGTCTCTTAATGAGCTGTGGTTTATCCTTGTCGCGGTGTTGTTCATCGGTTTCTTCTTTTTGGAAGGTTTTGATTTCGGCATCGGAATGAGCACCCGGTTTTTGGCAAAAAATGATATGGAGCGCCGGGTTCTGATCAACTCGATCGGACCGTTCTGGGATGCCAACGAGGTGTGGCTGCTGACGGCGGGCGGCGCCATGTTCGCCGCTTTCCCGAACTGGTACGCCACGATGTTCAGCGGATATTACACCCCGCTTGTCGTGCTGCTGCTGGCGCTGATCGCCCGCGGGGTTGCGTTTGAATTCCGCGGCAAGGTCGGCAGTGAGAAATGGAAGTCGACCTGGGACGGCGCGATCTTCCTCGGCAGCCTGCTGCCGCCGTTCCTCCTCGGCGTAGTGTTCGCGGGCCTGATGAAAGGCCTGCCGATCGACGGGGACATGGAAATGAAGGCCGGCCTGTTCGATATGGTGAACATCTACACGCTGGTCGGCGGTATTACGGTTGTCATGCTGTGCCTTGTGCACGGCCTGCTGTTCGCCTCGCTGCGCACGACGGGAAGTTTGCAGGAGCGGGCTCGCAAGCTGGCGCATAAAATGCTGATTCCGCTGGCGGTATTGTTCGTTCTGTTCGGCGTGTTGACCTACTTCCAGACGGATGTGTTCCAAGTCCGCGGCTTGGTGCTCGGGCTGGTAGGGGGGCTCGGCGTTATCGCCTTTGTGCTGGGAGGATGGTTTATCTCCAAGCAAAAAGACGGCTGGGCGTTTGGCATGACCGGAACGATGATCGCCCTTTCGATCGCGGCGGTGTTTATCGGGTTGTTCCCGCGTGTTATGGTCAGCTCGATCAGCGAGACGTTTTCGCTCACGATTCAGAATGCGGCCTCAGGGGCTTACTCGCTGAAGGTCATGACGATTGTGGCTTTAACCCTGCTGCCGTTTGTGCTGGGGTATCAGATTTGGAGTTATTTCGTTTTCCATAAACGCGTACACGAAAAGGAGCATTTGGAATATTAATGGGACGCGGTTTGATGAAATTTCCAGGGGTGCGGCCGGTCATGGCGATCATGGCCCTGCTGACCCTGCTTCAGAGCATTGCTATCATCGGGCAGGCTAAATGGCTGGCGGAGATCGTCTCCGCCCTGTTTGCCGGCGCCAAGCTGCAGGAACAAGCCGGCGGGGCCGGTTTGTTCCTGCTTGCTTTTATGGTGCGGCAAATTTGCGCGTTGACGATGCAGAAGATGGCCTACCGCTTCGCGGAGGAGACAGGGCGGGACCTGCGGGGGCAGGTGCTGGAGAAGCTGTTCCAGCTGGGTCCGCGGTTCACCGGGACCGAAGGCACCGGGAATCTGGTAACCCTGGTGCTGGAGGGCGTCGCCAAATTCCGCAATTACCTGGAGCTGTTTCTGCCGCGGATGCTGGCGACCGGGCTGACGCCGGTGCTGATTTTGGCTTACGTATATAAGCTGGATATCGCTTCCGGGGTCATCCTGACGATCACGATGCCGATTTTGATCGCGTTTATGATTTTGCTCGGGCTGGCGGCGCGGAAGCAAACGGAGCGGCAGCTCAAATCGTACCGCGTGCTGGCGAACCATTTCGTCGATTCGCTGCGCGGCTTGGAGACGCTGAAATTCCTCGGGCGCAGCAAATCGCATCAGCAATCGATCGCCCGGGTGAGCGATTCCTACCGCTCGGCGACGATGCGCACACTGCGGGTGGCCTTTTTGTCCTCGTTTGCGCTCGACTTCTTTACGATGCTGTCGGTCGCTTCGGTGGCGGTCAGCCTCGGGCTGCGGCTGGTGAATGGGGAAATGGTGCTGCTGCCCGCGTTGACCGTGCTGATTTTGGCGCCGGAGTATTTTTTGCCGGTGCGGATGGTCGGGGCGGACTTCCACGCCACCCTGGACGGGAAGGAAGCGGGCGAGGCGATGCAGGCGATCATCGCGGCGGCGGAGAAGGAGGCGGCCAAGGCGGCGCCGGTGCCGGAAGGCGTGGCCTGGGCGTGGACGCCGGACAGTACGCTGGCCTTGCATGGCGTGGGCGTGATCCATGAGCGGGAGGCCAAGGCCTCGCTGGAGGATGTCCGGCTGTCGCTCCGCGGCATGGGCAAAATCGGCATCATCGGCGAAAGCGGGGCCGGAAAGTCGACGCTGATCGACGTGTTCGGCGGGTTTTTGCGGCCGACGTCCGGCAGTTTTGAGCTGAACGGCAGCGCGTTGGGCGATTTGGCGGCCGCGGGCTGGCGGGAGCAAATCACTTATATTCCGCAGCATCCGTATATTTTCAGCGGCAGCTTGGCCGATAATATAAGTTTTCATGCGCCCGGGGCGGCGCGCGGGGATGTGGAGCGGGCGGCGGTGGCAGCCGGACTCGGGGAATTGGTGCGCAGCTTGCCCGGCGGGCTGGACGAGCCGATCGGCGGCGGCGGGCGGACGCTGAGCGGCGGCCAGGAGCAGCGTGTGGCGCTGGCCCGGGCTTTAGTCAGCAAGCGGCCGATTATTTTGCTCGACGAGCCGACGGCCCATTTGGACATCGAGACGGAATACGAGTTGAAGGAAACGATGCTGCCTTTGTTTGAAGGGAAGCTTGTGTTGCTGGCGACGCACCGGTTGCATTGGATGCGGCAGATGGACCGCATTATCGTCATGGAGCAGGGCCGGGTGGCGGAGACGGGAACGCATGACGAGCTGATGAAGAAACGGGGCGCTTATTACCGGATGGTTGCGGCGCAGCGGGAGGAGATCGGATGAAGCGGGAGTCTTGGATTAGCCCTTATTTTCGCATATACAGCGGACGGTTTGCCCTTTATTTGCTCCTCGGCGTGCTTACGCTGCTTTCCGCCGGCATGCTTATGTTCACCTCCGGTTTTCTGATCTCGAAGTCGGCGCTGCAGCCTTACAATATTTTGCTGGTGTACGTGCCGATCGTCGGCGTGCGCACGTTTGGGATCGGCCGGGCGGTCATCCACTATGTCGAGCGGCTGGTCGGGCATGATACAGTGCTGCGGATTTTGGCCCGGATGCGGGTGCGCCTGTACCGGATATTGGAGCCCCAGGCCTTGTTCATCCGTTCCCGCTACCGGACGGGGGACATTCTCGGAGCGCTGGCCGACGATATCGAGCAGCTGCAAAACGTGTACATCCGCACCGTGTTCCCGAGCCTGGTCGCTTTGATTTTGTATGCTGCGGCTGTGATCGCAATGGGATTTTTTGATGTGACGTTCGCTTTGCTGCTGGCGGGGTACATTTTTGTTCTGGTGGCGGTGTTGCCCTATGTGACGCTACGGCTGACCCGGCGGACCAACGAGGAGGTCAAACGCGAGCGTGGCGGGCTGTACCGGACCTTGACCGACGCCGTTATGGGCATCGGCGATTGGGTAATCAGCGGCCGGGCGGACGAATTCCTGGCCTCCTACGAGCGGGATGAGGCGGCCGTGGCCCGCAAAGACCGCAAGCTGCGGGCGTGGGCGCGCTGGCGGAGCCTGATCGGCCAGTCGGTCGTCGGCCTCGCCGTCGTCTCGATGGTGTACTGGGCCGGCGGGCAGGCTGCGTCCGGGCAGATCGCCGCCACGCTGATCGCCGCGTTCGTGCTGATCGTGTTTCCGCTGGCGGACGCGTTTTTGCCCGTCTCGGACGCGGTGGAGCGCATCCCGCAGTACGGCGTGTCGCTGGAGCGGCTGGCGCGGATCGAGGACGGCTCGGGCGCGGCTTCGGCAGCGGCTGTTGAGGCTGAAGCCGGGGGCGGGGGCGGTGCCTCCGTGGCTGGAGCCGGGGCCGCTGGCGGTGCTGTGGCGGCAAACGCCGGGGCCGCTGGTGATGCTGCCGTGGCAAACGCCGGAGCTGTAGGCGCTGCTCCTGCAGCAGGCGTATCCACCGCCGCTGGCGCAACCATCGCGGCTGGCGCGACCACCGCCACAAGCGCCGCTGAAGCTGCTAGCGGGGCCTCCGCCGGCGGTTCAGCCTCCGCCGCAACCGCGGCCGGCCGCGACACGGCTCGGGATGCCGCTCATGCCGTCCATATTCGGCTGCAGGGCGTGCGCTTCGCGTATGCGGCGAACGACGCCAATTCCGTGGACGGCGTGTCGCTGGACATCCCGCAGGGCAAGCGGGTTGCCGTGATCGGCCGCAGCGGCGCGGGCAAGTCGACGCTGCTGAAGCTGATCCAGGGGGCGCTTGCCCTGGGCGAAGGGACGGTGACGTTTAACGGCATCCCCGCCGCGGCCTTAGGCGAACGGATGCCGGAGTACGTGTCCGTCCTCAATCAAAGCCCCCACCTGTTCGATACGACGGTGGCGAACAACATCCGGCTCGCCCGGCCGGAGGCCGCGGACGAGGAGATCCGCCGGGCCGCGCAAGCTGCGCAGCTGGGCCCGCTGATCGCGGCGCTGCCGGAGGGCCTGAACACGCCGATGCGCGAAACGGGCCAGCGTTTCTCCGGCGGCGAACGGCAGCGCGTAGCACTGGCGCGGATCTTGCTGCAGGACACGCCCGTGCTCATCCTCGATGAGCCGACCGTAGGGCTCGATCCGCGCACGGAGCGCGAGCTGCTGGCGACGATCTTCCGCACGACGCAGGGCAAAACGCTGATCTGGGTGACCCATCATCTGGTCGGTGCGGAGAAGATGGACGAGATTATTTTTATGGAGCATGGCCGCATCCTGATGCGGGGCACCCACGCCGAGCTGCTCAAGTCCGAACCGCGCTACCGCAATCTGTACCGGTTGGACCGGCCGGAGGATTAACGGTTCGGCACTCCAGGGCATTCCAGTCTTCCGCTAACGGTTGTAATCGCCGTTATTTAGCCGAAAAGACGGGGATCCCATTTCTAACGGTTGCGAGAGCGCTTATTTGGGTGAAAAAGGCCCGAATCTGGTCAAAAAGGCAAAATAAGCGCTGAGGCAACCGTTAGAATGACGGCCGCTCGGAGGGGCTGCGTCTTTCTAGTCGTCAAGCGCCGTTTTTGGTTTTGAGCCAAAACAGCTCAGCCAGGAAATCGGAGTTTGACAGCCGAATACCGGAGCGGCCAACTGTGGTATAAACCCAGCCTTCAAAATAGCGGAACTTTATGTCCTTATTACCCTGAGCCTAGCGTGTTCACCCCCGTTAGCGGAACTTTATGTCCTTATTTCCCTATGAATGTCCCAGAACACAGGCATCCCCTTACTTTTCGAGAAAATAGCGACATAAATTTCCTTTATTTCTCCCCAGTTGACTGATATCGCCGGAATAACGCCATTTTTTGTGCTTATGTTTTTCGCTGAAATTTCTCAAACAGCCTGGTTCTAGTGGCTGCCTAGTGCGTAGCTAGTACCTGTCTATTACCTCCCTAATGCCTGCCCAATATGCAGGTTTTTCTTTATATTTCCGGCTCCATTTCCTGAAGTCTATGCTTCCGTTTCAGACACTTCCCTTATATAATGGAGATTAATATATTTACACGGAATGTAAGGGATAGCTGTGGGCAACAACGCCAAGACTGCTGACGGCCAAAGAGAAGGCTCTATCACGAAACATGCGGATTCGGCTTTTCTTGAGGCGTCTGGAATAGGGAGGGGATGGCATGGAACTAAGGCAAATCCAATACTTCATCGAAGTGGCCAAACTTGAGCATGTGACGGAGGCTTCGTACGCTTTGCATGTTTCGCAATCGGCGGTCAGCCGGCAAATTTTCAAGCTGGAAGCGGAGCTGGGGGTGGACCTGTTTATCCATGAAGGACGCAAGGTCAAGCTGACGCCGATCGGAAGGCTGTTTTTAGGCCATATGGAACAGTTGATGAAAGTCATCGACCACGCCCGTCAGGAGATCGAAGAATATTTGGACCCCGAGCGGGGGACTGTGCGCATCGGCTTCCCCAGCAGCTTGGCGGCACGGATGGTTCCGGCGGTCGTTTCGGCTTTCCGCAAAAAGTACCCGTACGTGCATTTTCAGCTGCAGCACGGCTCGTACAAAGAACTGATGGATTGGGTCATCGAAGGCGAGATCAACCTGGCGGTGATGGGGCCGGTGCCGCAGCAGGAGCCGCAAATCAACGGCGAAATTTTGTTCCGGGAAAAATTCGTGGCGCTCCTCCCGGCCGGACACCCCTTGGCCGACCAGCCCTCTTTACAACTAAGCGATTTGAAAAAAGACGTGTTCGTCTTATTCCCCAAAGGTTTTATCCTGCGCGATATCGTGGTGAAGGCTTGCGCCAATTTGGGGTTTCAGCCCAAAGTCGCTTTTGAAGGGGACGATCTGGATGCCATCAAGGGGCTGGTCTCCGCCGGCCTTGGTTTGACGCTGCTGCCGGAAATCGCGTTAAGCGAGCAGATTCCGCCGACGATTGTAACGGTGCCGATCAATGAACCGCAGGTCACCCGGGATGTTGGGGTGATCGTTCCGGCGGGGCGCGAAATGGCGCCAACGGAAAAGCTGTTTTACGAATTTCTTAAGGAGCTTTCGCCCCAGGCGCTAGGTTATATTTTTCCCTGATTTTCCCAAAATATAAAATTTTCAATAATTGAGGGCCGTGAAAATTATCACTTTCATGGTCCTTTTTTATAAAAAATATGGTACAATTTATTGGGACTGTTGAAGGTTGAGATGTGCCTTTTTTCACTAACAAAAATGGTTGGGGAAAGAAAAGGTTGGAACACTAAGCAACAAGTAAGTCATTCAAGACCTATTGCAAAGGAGAATCGGAAATGTCAGAAACAATTGCAGAAACGAAGACGGAACAAGGCGGCGCCTTGTCTGCCGGTCAGCAGGAGCGTGAACTTCTGGAGCAGCTGTTGAAGCCGGAAGTTCAAGAGTCCTTGAACGTGCTGGTTGAGCAGCTTCCTAAATTAACGGAAATGGTCGGCACGCTGACCCAATCGTATGATTTTTTCAAATCGCTATGCACGGACGAAGTGCTGAAAAATGATATGATCGGCGGTTTCGCGGAGGTAGCCGGACCGGTGGTAGGCACGGTGAAAAACGTAGCCGCCAACGTCATCGAAGCCAAAGAACGGGCTGATGAAAGCCAGGAGGTTATCGGCTTGTTCGGTCTGCTTAGAATGCTCAAGGATCCGCAGGCGCAGAAGCTGTTTCGCTTTGTAAACGCCTATCTTCAAGTCTCTGGTGCACGGGACAGTCAACAAAAATAACGGAGGACAACAACCATGGCTAAAGAAATTGTAATTTTAGGTGCCGGTTACGGCGGTGTGCTTACTGCCTTGACCGTTCGCAAATATATGGACAGATCGGAAGCACAGGTGACGGTGGTTAACCAATACCCGACACATCAGATTATTACGGAGCTGCATCGCCTGGCTGCCGGCAGCATTTCCGAGCGGGCGGTGGCGCTGCCGCTGGATAAGCTGTTTAAAGGAAAAGACATCGATCTGCGCATCGCCACGGTCAAGAGCTTTTCGGTAGATAATAAAGAAATTAAGCTCTCCGACGGTTCGACCCTAACTTATGACGCGCTGGTGGTCGGGCTTGGCAGCAAAACGGCTTACTTCGGTATCCCGGGGCTGGAGGAGCACAGCATGGTGCTGAAATCGGCCGACGATGCCAACGCGATTTACAAGCATATCGAGGAGCGGATCAGCGAATACGCCAAGTCCGGCAATGAAGCGGACGCCACGATCCTGATCGGCGGCGGCGGTTTGACCGGCGTCGAGCTGGTTGGGGAAATCGCCGATCAACTGCCGAAGCTGACGAAGAAATACGGCGTGGACCGCGAAGCGATCAAGCTGCTGCTTGTTGAAGCGGGTCCGAAAATTTTGCCGGTGCTGCCGGATGACTTGATCGAACGCGCGACGGCGAGTCTGGAAAAACGCGGCGTGAAATTTTTGACCGGATTGCCGGTGACGAACGTGGCAGGCAATGCGATCGATTTGAAGGATGGCCAAAAAATCGTAGCCAACACTTTCGTATGGACAGGCGGCGTGCAAGGCAATCCGCTCGTGGGCGAGTCCGGCCTGGAAGTAAACCGCGGACGCGCTTCCGTCAACGAATTCCTGCAATCCGTTTCCCATCCGGACGTGTTTGTGGTTGGCGACAGCGCGGTGTTTATGGGACCTGACGGCCGCCCGTATCCGCCGACGGCGCAAATCGCCTGGCAAATGGGCGAACTGACCGGCTACAACCTGTTTGCATTCCTGCGCAGCAAGAAGATGGAAGGGTTCGAACCGGTCAACTCCGGTACGCTGGCCAGCCTTGGCCGCAAGGACGCCGTAGCGACGATCGGCGCGAACAACACCAAGCTGCGCGGCATGACGGCTACAATGATGAAAGAAGCGAGCAACATTCGTTATTTGTCGCACATTAAAGCTTTGGACGCCTTGGCTTATTAATTTAGCCGGGCTTGACGAAACAAAACGCCCGGGACTTAAGAGTCCGGGCGCTTTTTTGAGATGAAGCGGGGGGGAAGTATGCTTGTCGGTGCTACTGGCGCTATTGGCGGAAGTCACACTCTACTCCAGGTTCAAGGGTTCAGGATTTTAACGGACATGAGCGACCTTATTTCGGCAAAATCAACAGTTTTCAAAATGTAACGGACACCACGGACCTTATTCAACATGAATTGGACCTGATGGGTGCGTTTGGAGCTGAATAACGTCCGTCGTGTCCGTTAGCTTGGGAAATAGCCGGGAAATAAGCAGATAGCGTCATCTCAGTCCGTTACGGGGTTAGAACGGGTGTCGAGTCCGGTCGCTAGGGGGGCGGCGAACGGCCAAAACCAAAAAACCGTCCGAATCCCGGACGGTTTTTTGGTTTATCTTAATTAAACAATCCCGTGCGCAAGCATCGCATCGGCGACTTTCAGGAAGCCGGCGATATTGGAGCCGACCACCAGGTTTCCGGGATGACCGAACTCTTCGGCAGCTTTTACGCTACTCAGATAAATATTTTTCATGATGCCTTTGAGTTTGGCGTCCACTTCCTCGAAGGTCCAGGACAATCTTGTGCTGTTTTGGGCCATTTCCAGGGCGGAGACGGCGACGCCGCCGGCATTGGCCGCTTTGGCCGGACCGAAGTAAACTCCGCTGTTCAAATATACCTCGATCGCTTCCAGCGTCGAAGGCATGTTGGCGCCTTCGGCGACGAATTTCACGCCCCCGGCGACAAGCTGCTTCGCCGAAGATTCATTGATTTCGTTTTGCGTCGCGCACGGCAGGGCGATGTCGCAAGGGATGCTCCAGATGTTTTGATAGCCCTCATGATATTCGGCGCCCGGATGTTCGTTCACATATTCCTTGATCCGTTTTCTTTCGACTTCCTTCAACCGTTTAACCGTTTTCAGGTCGATGCCGTTCGGATCATATACATAACCGTTCGAATCGCTGCACGCGACCACCTTGGCTCCGAGCTGCTGCGCTTTTTCGATGGCATAAATCGAAACGTTGCCGGAACCGGAAACGACGACTGTTTTGCCTTCAAAGGTTTCGCCTTTGCTTGCGAGCATTTCCGCCGTGAAGTACACCAGACCGTACCCGGTCGCTTCGGTGCGCGTCAGGCTGCCGCCGTACGTCAGGCCTTTCCCCGTCAACACGCCGGTTTCGCTGCCGTAAAGGCGTTTGTATTGGCCGAACATGTAGCCGATTTCCCGTCCTCCTACGCCGATATCTCCGGCAGGCACATCCATGTTGGGGCCGATGTATTTGGCCAGCTCGGTCATAAAGCTTTGGGTGAATCTCATGACCTCCAGCTCCGATTTGCCCTTGGGATCGAAGTCCGAGCCGCCTTTTCCGCCGCCGATCGGCAAGCCGGTCAGGGAATTTTTGAAAATTTGCTCGAATCCGAGGAATTTAATGATGCTGGCATTTACCGACGGATGAAAACGAAGCCCGCCTTTATAAGGCCCGATCGCACTGTTGAATTGAACGCGGAAACCGCGGTTTACCCGGACTTTGCCTTGATCGTCCACCCACGGCACGCGGAAGCTGATCAAACGCTCCGGCTCCACGATTCTTTCGAGGATGCCGCTTTTCTGATATTTCGGATGTTTGGCAAACACCGGAGTCAGCGAATCCAAAATCTCCTTCACCGCTTGATGGAATTCGTGTTCTCCCGGATTGCGTTTTTGCACGGTTTCATAAACTTCAGCCACGTAACGGCGCGCTTGTTCCAATACCTCGTTTTGCTGTGTAATCGCCACTTGGATCCACCCTTTCTCCCTAAAAACATGTTCTACTTTTCACGATATTTATGACCTTAATTGTAATATCTATGTCAGCTTTAAACAAAGCTAAATATAGATCAACTTTATGATTAATTGAGATCAACTCCGCCGTGCGGCCGCTTAAGCAGTGGATTTTTGCAGACAAAACAAGTGACATTACATAGTATGCACCAAATAACGGCCAAATCGATTAGGAATTTTGAAAAAGGAGGGGACGGCGATCCGGAGCATAAAAAAAGCGGAAGAACCTTTCGGTTTCTCCGCTTTTTTGGATTAGGATTGAAACGAGTTCCAGGACGTCACTTGATCTATGCCCAGGCGTGGAGTGGCGTGAGCCGGTTTGGCCGCTTTGCCGATGGCGATGAGGACAATCGGTTTGAGCGTTTCCGGAACCTCGAAGGCTTCGATGAATTTTTCCGGGTTATAGCCGCCCATCGGCACGGTGTCGTAGCCTTTCGCTTTGGCGATCAGCATCAGCTGCATGGAGATCAGGCCGGCGTCGAGCAAGTTGACCTGATGGAGCCGCTCGTCTCCCAAACCGCCATACATTTGCTGCAAACGTTCCACGAAATTATTTTTTATCTCTTCCGTCATCGCGCCCATCGCTACGGACTGGCTGTAGATCGCATCAGCCTGCTCGTAGGACTTCAGATCGCCAAGCACCGCGATAATAGCGGAAGCTTCAACGACCTGCTGCTGGTTGTTGGCGATCGGCAGCAGCTTTTGCTTCAGTTCGTCTTCGTCGATCACCAAAAACCGCCAAGGCTGCAAATTCGAAGAGGAAGGGGCGGAAAGAGAAAGCTCCAGCATTTCCTTCAATTCTTCCCGGGGGATTTTCACCGCCGGGTCATAAGCGCGAACCGAATGTCTTTCTCGAAGTACCGTATAAAAATCATTCAGATTTACTGTCTCTGCCGTACTCATATCCAATATCATCCTTTCTTTATAAAATGATCTCGATCACAGTATAAAGCCTAACTGTTAGTATTACAAGTACAGTTTCAAATGATACCGGTCAAATGCTGGATTCGGGGTGAACCTAAAAAAATATCCCCGCCAAGGCAAAGGGCCAAGGCGAAGGTTCAAGAGAAATCTATATGTTGAATTCGGAGGAACCGTAAGGTTATTGCAGCAGCGTAATCAGCATCGGGGCCACGCCCAACGTGAACAAGGCGGCCAAAATCATGGAGATGCTGGAGATCGTGCCGGTCAGCGAGCTCAGCTCAAACGCTTTGGACGTTCCGGTGCCGTGGGCGCTCGTGCCGAACAATACGCCGCGCGCCACTTCGTTTTCGATGCGGAACAGCTTCACGACCAGCGGCCCGAGCATCGTTCCGAGCAGTCCGGTAATAATGACGAAGACGGCTGTGATATTCGGCACGCCGCCAATGACTTGGGAGACGTTCATGGCGATCGGCGTCGTGATCGAACGGGGGATGAGACTCGTGATCAGATCGTTGTCCAGATGCAGCCACTCGGCCAGGAAGGCCGAAGAGAACATCGCCACCACCGAACCGGTCAGCACGCTGATGAGAATTTCCACCGCATGTTTTTTCAGGACATTGTAATATTTATAGAGCGGCACGGCAAAAGCGACTGTGGCCGGCTGCAGCATCGTGCTGAGCCATTTTCCCCCGGCCTGGTAAGTTTCGTAAGGAATCTGCGCCCACATCAGGCCGATGACCAGAAACAGCGGCGTAATCAGCAGCGGGGACAAATAAACTTTAGGCCGGATTTTATACAGCCGTTTGGCCAGGTAATAAATCACCAAGGTAAAAACAAGACTAAGCAAACCGGCGATCATGAGCTGTGACGCTCCTTTCGTTTGGAAATGCGGGAGGCGACAAGCCCCGAGCTGATCATGACGATCAAGGTGCTGAAAATGACGACGATCAAAATCCGCACGCCTTCGCTTTCCAGCAGCGGCATATATTTCATGATGCCAACGGCGGATGGAATAAAGAACAGCAGCAGCTCGGCAAGCAGCCAGTTTGCGCCTTGTTCGATCCACGCCAGTTTGACGATGTTGGTTTTTAATAAGGTAAACAATACGAAGATGCCCAAAATCGAACCGGGAATCGGCAGATGGAGCAGTTTCGCGATCTCGTTCATGGCAAAGGTAAATAAAAATAATATCACTACTTGGAACACGCCCTTGCCCATCGTTTTCATCGTATTCATAGTAAATCGCAGCTCCTTTCTGTCGTTTTCTGCATCGTTGGTAATGAAAATATTACACCGATTGTTTTCATGAGTAAAATGAATATACTGAATGAATAACATTCCAACTGGTTATCGATAGTTTGTGAAAGGAGAGGCTGAAATTTGGACATTCGGCAAATGCAATATTTGATCGAGGTTGCCCGTTTCAAAAGCTTTACGAAAGCGGCCGAGGCGCTGTATATTACCCAACCGACCATCAGCAAAACGATCAAAAGCATGGAAGACGAGCTAGGCGTTGTTTTGTTCGACCGGGTCGGCAAAAAAATCGAGCTCACCGATGCCGGTCAAATTATCGTAGGGCAAGCCCAGCAAATCGTCACTTCATTCCAAAACCTGATAGCGGAGCTAGACGACCTGCGGAATTTGAAAAAAGGGCATATCCGGATCGGGCTTCCGCCGATGGTGGGGGCCAGCTTTTTTCCGAAAGTGATCGGGCAATTTCACCAAAAATATCCGGACATTACGATCCAGCTGTTTGAGGACGGGGCCAAAAAGGTGGAGTCGGATGTGGTCGGCGGGGCGCTTGATGTCGGCGTCATTGTGCTGCCGGCGGCGGCGGAGGAGTTAAGCAGCTTTCCGTTCGTGGAGGAGAAGCTCAACCTGGTCGTGCACCCGTCCCACCCGCTTGCGGAGCGGAAGGCGGCGGAATTGTCCGAGCTGTCCCAGGACGGGTTCGTCCTGTTCCGGGAGGATTTTACGCTGCATGACCGGATCATCAACGAATGCGCCAGAGCCGGGTTCCAGCCTCATGTCATTTATGAGAGCTCGCAGTGGGACCTCATCAGTGAAATGGTGGCGGTCGGCTTCGGCATTACACTGCTGCCGGAAACGATCTGCCGCGAGGTGGATGACGAGCGCGTAAGGATCATTCCGCTGGTAAAGCCGGTCATTCCTTGGAAGCTGGGGCTCGTCTGGCGGGACGACCGCTATTTATCCTTTGCGACGAGGGAGTGGATCCGGTTTGCGCAGCGGGAGTTAACGTCACCCGGGGAAACCCTGGAGGAAGATCATGCATGATGGCACGGGCGGCAAACGATAATAATCCCTAAAATTTTCGTAATTAAATGGCATAATCTGTGATATTTGAACTTGTCCGTACCGAACCTGGAACGTTATAATTGCCTGATGTGTTTCGCAAATTTGAATTAGGGGACAGAACCTAATGCATTTATTCAGAAAAAAATCGATAACCTCCATGCTTGCGGAGAAAAAAGCGGCCGGCTCCACGCTCAAAAAGGAGCTTGGCGTGTTTGATTTAACCATGCTTGGCATCGGATGTGTTGTGGGGACAGGCATCTTCGTCCTCACCGGCGTTGCGGCGGCGCAGCATGCCGGACCGGGACTCATCCTTTCCTTTATTCTGGCCGGGATCATCTGCGCCTTTTGCGCGCTGTGTTATGCCGAATTCGCTTCGATGGTCCCTGTGTCGGGGAGCGCCTACACTTACAGCTACGCCACCTTCGGGGAACTCGTCGCCTGGATCCTCGGCTGGGATATGATGTTGGAATACGGCTTTGCCGCTTCCATGGTGGCCAGCGGCTGGTCGGGGTATTTTCAGGGCCTGGCCGCCGGGTTTGGCATTAACCTGCCGCACGCGCTCAGCAGCGCCTTCGATCCTAAAGCCGGCACCTATGTCGATGTTCCCGCCATTTTGATCGTACTGCTGCTCACGTTTATCGTTTCCCGCGGATCGAAGGAGTCGTCGCGGCTGAACTCGATCATGGTCATCGTCAAAATCGCCGTGATCGTGCTGTTTGTCGTTGTCGGCGCCTTTTACGTGAAGCCGGGCAACTGGACGCCGTTCATGCCGTTCGGATTCAGCGGCATCGTTACCGGCGCGGCGACGGCCTTCCTTTCTTATCTCGGCTTTGATGCCGTCGCCACGGCCGCCGAGGAGGTGCGGAATCCGCAGAAGGATCTGCCGCGCGGCATCCTTTGGTCGCTGGCGGTCTGCTCGCTGCTGTACGTCCTCGTCACGGCGGTGCTTACCGGGATCGTTCCGTATTCGCAGCTAAACGTCAAAAATCCGGTCGCCTTCGCCCTGCAGTACATCGACCAGAACTGGGCGGCCGGGTTTATTTCGCTGGGGGCCATCGTCGGTATAACGACCGTGCTGTTTGTGCTGCTGTTCGGCCAAAGCCGGCTGCTGTACGCGATCGGCCGCGACGGCTTGCTTCCCGGAAGGCTGGCCCGGCTTAACCCCCGGACCGGGGTCCCCTCCGTCAGCATCTGGACGACCGGCATCGTGGTCGCGGTGTTAGCCGGTCTGGTTCCGCTCGGCAGGCTCGCCGACTTGGTCAGCATCGGCACGCTGTTTGCTTTTATTACGGTATCGCTTGGGGTTGTCATTTTGCGCCGGACCCGTCCGGATTTGCCCCGTTCGTTCAAGGTACCGCTGGTGCCCCTGATCCCGCTGCTGGCGGTGTTGACTTGCGGCTATTTACTGGTCAGCTTGCCCCGGATCACTTGGATCGCTTTCGTCGTTTGGATGATTTTCGGATTAGGCGTGTATGTGCTGTACGGTTATAAGCACAGCAGGCTGTCCGGTTCGGAGGGCCGGCAGACGGACAACTAATTGCATATTTCCCGCAGTACAGGCAATAGTAAACGAGAGCGCTGCAGCTAGGATTTTGGAGAATAAGGAGAGAATGCTCTGTGAGATTGGCCTTGATCTGCACGGTAATGATCAGCATGCTGCTTGGCCCTGCGGCATCGCAAATCGTTTACGCCGATTCGCCTCACCATTTCGGGTTCAAAAAAAGCGTAGACGGAAGTCTCCCTTCCATTAATGAGGAGGGATTCAAAGAGATCGTCGATAAACACGGGGCTATTTTTCTCGGGGACACCTCCCGGAAGGAACTGTTTCTCACGTTCGACAACGGTTACGAAAACGGGTATACCGCCCCGATTCTCGACACGCTGAAAGTGAAGAAAGTGCCGGCGATCTTTTTCGTGACAGGACATTATGTGAAAGATCAGCCCGAGCTGCTAAAGCGGATGGTTGCCGAAGGGCACCTCATCGGGAACCACTCCTGGAGCCATCCGGATATGACCGCGATATCCGACGAGCGAATTCGCGACGAATTGGAGCGCGTCAAGCAGGAATCGGCGAAGGTGACCGGACGTCAGGAGATGAAATACCTGAGGCCGCCCCGCGGTATTTTCAGCGACAGAACGCTGCGGGTGACGAAAGAAGCGGGTTACATCAACGTATTTTGGTCGGTGGCCTACAAAGATTGGGACGTAAATGCCCAAAGGGGCGCCGACTACGCGTATCGGCAAGTGGTTTCCCAGCTTCACCCCGGTGCGGTGATCCTGCTGCACTCCGTGTCCAAGGACAACGCCGCGGCTTTGGGCTCCATCATTGATGAAGCCCGGCGCCAGGGCTACGAATTCAAAAGCTTGGAAGAACTCCGCCAGGACGGCGAGACCGGGCAATAATGGAAAAAGATCGTATCGGCAATGGGGACAAGTCTAGCTCTACAAGCCCGCCGGTACGATCTTTTTTTGCCCTTTTGGTTCGGGCATGGCAGAGGGCGAAGCGCAGGCAAAGAGGGGAGGAGAAGAGGGAACTGGGGGCTAAGGGACACCAGAGCCGTTATTTGAGGAAAAACGGGAGTTTGCAAATTGTAACGGACACAGAAGACCTTATTTACCTCAAATCGTCCTGAATGAACGGGTTTAGAGTGAAATAGGGTCGCCTGTGTCCGTTAGGCTGGGAAATACCCGGGAAATGGGCGGATAAGGTCACTGGTGTCCGTTAGAGCAGCGTCCAACGTCCAAAGTAGAAGTTAGAGCCATTAAGAGTGTAACAAAGACGCCAGCACCCGGTAGGTTTACCCCGGCAGGCGTCTTTTTCTTTCTAATATATGGAACCTCGGGCTCGCTTGACTTTCATCATGAGCAAAATTATAATTAGCTTTACTAATAAATAGGTATCCTAATTATTAAACCATGAAAACAAATGGAAGGCAGGAGGTGATCACCGGTGCATTCCAGCGATAATTCGCAGGCGCATAAGCTTATGCTAGCGCTGCACCGTCTGCGGAGACTGGATATGAATAAGATGGCGCCGTTAACGTTCAAACCAAGCGAATTCAGACTGATGTATTCTATTCTTCAAGGGCTTGAACAGGAGCCGCGGGGCATCACCGTCTCCGAGCTCAGCACGAGGATGGGAGTGGCTTCGCCCACCGTCACGCCGCAGATTCGCAGCCTGGAAGAACAAGGGTTTGTGCATCGCTATAACGATCAGGAGGATCGCCGGGTCGTGCGCGTCAAGCTGACGGAGCAAGGCCATCAGGCATTTCGCACGGCGGCGGAGCATCGGTCCCAACAAATTCAAAATTTATGCGATTTTTTGGGCGAAGAGAAGAGCAACCAATTGATCGAACTGCTGCACGAGGTACACCGGTATTTCGAATCGCAGATCAATCAAAATAAAACCGAGTGACTCGGATATGTGGAGATGATGGATTTGATCAAACTTTTCCGCTATTTGAAACCATACCGCTGGCTGGTCGCCGGAGTGCTCGCCCTCGTCTTTCTTCAGACGTTGTCCGAGCTGTACTTGCCGACGCTGATGGCCGATATCGTGGATATCGGGGTCGTCAAAGGAGACACGCCGTATATCTGGCGGGTGGGCGGATTTATGCTGCTTGTGGCGCTGGGCGGGATGGCCTGTTCGATCGGAGCGAGTTACTTCTCGTCCAGGGCGGCGTCGGGATTCGGCAAGCTGCTGCGTGCCAAGATGTTTAACCATGTGTCCAACTTTTCGCTGGAAGAGTTCGACAAAGTGGGCACCGCTTCGCTGATCACCCGGACGACAAACGATATTACCCAAGTTCAGCAGGTGCTGATCATGATGATGCGGATGATGGTGATGGCGCCGCTCATGTGTTTGGGCGGGATCATCATGGCTGTATCGAAGAACGCCGAATTGTCCCTGGTGCTGGTGGTCGTGCTTCCGGTGCTGGCCGGGGCGATCTGGCTGATCGCCGGCAAAGGGATTCCGCTGTTTAAGGCGATTCAGAAAAAAATCGACAAGCTGAACCTCGTCATGCGCGAGAGCTTGACCGGCATCCGGGTTATCCGCTCGTTCAACCGGACCGATTACGAGAGCAAACGGTTTGACGCGGCCAACCTCGATTTGACGCAAACCTCGATTCGGGTCAATAAAATTATGGCCTTTATGATGCCGATTATGATGCTGGTGATGAACCTGTCTTCGGTGGCGATCATTTGGTACGGCGGGCTGCGGATCGATGCCGGGGAAATGCTGGTAGGGGACCTGATGGCTTTTCTGCAGTACGCGATGCAAATCATGTTTTCGCTCGTCATGGTCTCGATGATGTTCGTCATGGTTCCGCGCGCGTCCGCTTCCGCCGTCCGGATCAACGAGGTGCTGGACATGGTTCCGGAGATCAAGGATGCCGACGTGGCGGCGGCGATGTCCGAGCAAAAAGGTTATGTGGAATTTCAAAACGTCTCCTTCAGCTATCCCGGGGCCGAACAACCGGCGGTGCAGGACATTACGTTCAGCGCCAAGCCGGGCGAGGTGACCGCGATCATCGGCGGAACGGGCTCCGGGAAATCGACGCTGATCAGCTTGATTCCGCGGTTTTACGACGTGGATGAAGGACGCGTGCTGGTGGACGGCGTCGATGTGCGGGAGATGAAGCAGGAGGAACTGCGGCGTAAAATCGGCTTCGTTCCGCAAAAAGCGGTGTTGTTTTCCGGCACCATCAATGACAACATCCGCTACGGCAAGGAGGACGCGACCGACGAGGAGATCCGGTACGCGGCCGGGATCGCCCAGGCGGGCGATTTTATCGCCGAGATGGAGCATGGCTACGAATCGGTGATCGCCCAAGGGGGCACCAACGTGTCAGGCGGGCAAAAGCAGCGGCTTTCCATCGCCCGGGCGCTCGTTCGGAAGCCGGAAATTTACATTTTCGACGACAGCTTCTCCGCCCTCGACTTTAAAACGGACGCGAAGCTGCGCGCCGCCTTGAAGCAAGAGACCGGGGAAGCGACGGTCATTATCGTGGCCCAGCGGGTGAGCACCGTGCTTGACGCCGACCGCATCATCGTCATGAACGAAAGCCGGATCGCCGGCATCGGCAATCACCGCGAACTGATGGAAACTTGCGACGTGTATAAAGAGATCGTTTATTCACAGCTTTCGGAGGAGGAGATTGCATGAGTCAGGAGCAACAAGGCGCGGGCGCCTCTGGGCAGCCTGCCGGCAGACCTCCGGGGCTGAGAGGACACGGTCCGAGACACCCCGGGCCGGGCGGACCCGGCGGACCGGGCATGAGCATGCCCGCCGAGAAAGCGAAGGACTTCAAAGGGACTTTAAAGCGGCTCATCCGTTATTTGCGGCCGCATAAATATCAATTGGCAGCCGTGCTTATCATGGCGGTTGCAAGCACCGTGTTCAGCATTCTCGCCCCGGATGTGATGGGGCAAGCAACGACCAAACTGTTTGAGGGCCTCATGGGAAAAATGAAGGGGATTCCCGGAGCTGCGGTCGATTTCCACGGCATTTGGCTGATTGTGATGAACCTGCTGGCACTTTATGTTCTAAGCGCGCTGTTCGGCTATGTTCAACAATACCTGATGGCCGGCGTCGCGCAGAAAACGGTGTACGATTTGCGCCGCGATGTGAACGCCAAGCTGAACCGATTGCCGCTGAAATATTTCGATGCCCGGACACACGGTGAAATTCTGAGCCGGGTTACGAACGACGTCGATAATATCAGCAACACCTTGCAGCAAAGCTTGACCCAATTGATTACCTCGGTGCTGACGATTATCGGCGTCATTGTGATGATGTTAAAGATCAGCCCGCTGATGACGCTGATTGCCGTGCTGACGCTGCCGCTCAGCGTGGTGGCGATCACCCAGGTCGCCAAACGGTCGCAGAAGCAGTTCGTTCGTCAGCAGGCGGAACTGGGCCAACTTAACGGACATGTGGAAGAAATGTATACCGGCCACAAAATCATCAAAGCGTTCGGCCGCGAGAAAACGTCGCTGAGGCAGTTCGATGACATTAATGAGCGGCTGTACACGGCAGGCTGGAAGGCGCAGTTCATTTCCGGCGTCATTATGCCGATCATGAGCTTTATCGGGAACATCGGTTATGTACTGGTCGCGGTGGTCGGCGGTATCCTCGTCACTCGGGGGTCCATTAAAATCGGTGATGTGCAGGCCTTCATCCAATACGCCCGCCAGTTTACGATGCCGATTACGCAAACGGCAAACATTGCCAATATCATTCAATCAACGGTCGCTTCGGCGGAACGCGTATTCGAAATTTTGGACGAAGAAGAGGAAGTGCCGGAATCGGCCCAGCCGAAGGTGCTCAAGGAGCCGCGGGGCGATGTGGCCTTCAATCACGTGAAGTTCGGATACGATCCTCAGCATCCGCTGATCGAAGACATGAACATAGGCGTATCGCAGGGGCAAACGATCGCGATCGTCGGACCTACCGGGGCCGGCAAAACGACGCTGATCAACCTGCTGATGCGGTTCTATGAAGTGGGCGATGGGGCGATTACCGTGGACGGCGTCAACATCGCGGAGATGAAGCGCGGCGACCTGCGCAGCATGTTCGGCATGGTGCTGCAGGACACGTGGCTGTTCAACGGCACGATCCGCGACAATATCGCCTACGGGCGCGAAGGCGCAACCGAAGCGGAAGTGGTGCGGGCGGCTAAAATGGCGTACGCCGATCACTTTATCCGCACGCTGCCGGACGGGTACGACACCATCCTGAACGAGGAAGCTTCCAATATCTCGCAGGGTCAGAAACAGCTGCTGACGATCGCACGGGCGATTTTGGCCGATCCGGCCATCCTGATTTTGGACGAAGCGACGAGCAGCGTCGACACCCGGACCGAGGTGCAGATCCAGAAAGCGATGAACGAGCTGATGAAGGGCAGAACGAGCTTTGTCATCGCGCACCGTCTCTCGACGATCAGAGACGCCGATCTGATCCTCGTCATGAACCACGGTTCGGTCATCGAAAAAGGCACGCATGAACAATTGTTGGCCCAAAAAGGCTTCTACGCCGATTTGTACAACAGCCAGTTTACGAAAGGCAGCTTTGAGCCGGAGGCGGTGTAAAAAGGCTATAATTTAAATATCCTATAAACTAGTAGACGATTCTGGAGATAACGTTAGCATGATGGCAAGTGGAGACATGAGAAAACGGCAAAACTAGTCTGTTGAAGATCTCGGGTGACAGCATAAAGGAAAAAAAGGGCGCTATTTCAGCCGATACCCCCATGTTGCGTGCAATAAAGGAATTTTATGGCGCTATTTTCACGATTTAGTGGCGAAAGGGATGGCGTAAAATAAGTTGTGTAAGGACAGGTTAGTCTATCAAACGACAAAAAAGTAGGGTATGCTTGGGATTGCGAAGTCACCAAGGAGGAACCCTACTCAATGACAACTATACAACAAAACTCGTTCACAGAACAACTCGAAAATACAATGCAAAGTTTTCTAAAAGAAAAAATTGAAACTCTTTTAAAGGAGGAAATTAAAAATTACTTACAAGTAGAGCACC
>NZ_RRCN01000001.1:793041-1187395 GCF_003863965.1 Paenibacillus oralis | reverse complement strand
TTACAAGTAGAGCACCCGGAAGTGGCAAACAGCCGCAACGGATATTACAGCAGGAACTGGGAAACCCGACACGGGGTGATTCCGGATCTGCAAGTGCCGCGGGATCGCCAAGGCGACTTTCAGACGGAACTGTTCGCGCCCTACCAGCGGCGGGAAGCTTGGCTAGAGGACACGGTCATTCACATGTACAAGGGCGGGATGAGCACAAGAGACATCGCCGCCTTCATTGAAAAAATGTTTGGCGCCCAGTACTCGCCGACGACCGTGAGCAACATCACGAGCACGGTGCTGGAAGACGTTGCGGCCTGGCAGGCTCGACCGCTGGCCAAGCGTTATGCGGTCATCTATCTGGACGGGATGTACGTGAAGCTCAAGCGTCAGTCCGTCGCCAGCGAAGTCATTTATATTGCCATGGGTGTCGATGAGGCCGGACACCGTGAGATCCTTAGCTTCAGCCTTGGCGGCAAAGAAAGCGCCAACGGGTGGAGGGATGTCCTGCGAGACCTCTACAAACGTGGCGTGCACGAGGTGCTGCTGGGCGTATTCGATGGCTTAGCGGGACTGGAGGAGGCCTTCCGGGAAACGTATCCGCAGGCCGGCGTCCAGCGTTGCGTCACTCATAAAATGCGCAATACGCTACCGAAAATCCGTGATAAGGACAAAGCGGATTTCGTGACGGACATGAAGACGATTTACAGTGCCATGGATCGCGATGTCGCCATGGCCAATTTCGACCTCGTGCAAGCCAAGTGGGGCAAGATCTATCCGAAGGAGCTCGCGTCGTGGGAGAACGAGTTACCGGTCCTCCTTCGCTTTTACGATTTCCCAACGATGATCCACTATGCCATTTACACCTCGAACCCCATCGAGCGAACAAACAAGGAAATCCGCAAGCGGCTGCGGCCCATGAACAGTTTGACGAACATGGATGCAGCGGAGAAAATTATTTATCTAGAGGCCCTCTCCTATAACGAACGCTGGAGCAGCCGGGTGTTGCGTGGATTCGCGGATGCAAAAACCCAGCAAGCGCTCAAAAAAATGTTTGACGAAAAATATCCCCAGGCCTGAGCCGATGCAGTCGCGTTAGCCAGGTGTGGCACACAAAGCATAGATAACAAGGACACTTTGACAACTGGAAATAAAAAGGAAATTTTTCAGGGGGGATCCCCCCTGAAGCTTGAAAACCAATGATATCCATTGCCCCAATGGATACCCTACTTCGAACCCTAAAAGATAATTACACAAAACTCTTGACGCTACCGCGAAAGGCCGCCTTTCGACCTGTTCATCAAAAAATAAGACCCTAAAGTTCCGCTATTGGTGATAAATAGGCTCAAATTGGAAAATAAGACCCTAAAGTTCCGCTATTTTATGGGGACGATACTGAGCACAAGACTAATATAAAACAAAGTGATCCATGGCCCCCGTCCGTAGATAAGCCATATGATTTCCGGATCATTCTACTAGCAAAAGCCGGGCGCACCGCAAAGCAGTGCGTACCGGCTTTTTATTAGTGCGTGTTGAAAAAGTTAGGTTATCAGGACCGAAGCGTATGCTTACGATGTGCGTTTTTTCAAAACGCTTTAGGTCGGATGAAGCTAGAGACGTAAGGAGCGGAGCGTACGTTTTGGGTACGTGAGCAACAGAAATGTTTCCGTAGGAAACATGCTTCGGAAGCATATGCTTGGCTCGGCTGAATTCAAGATTCGACGTGAATCCGCTTCATGATCCACTTCGTTCTGGGAAGATGACTTTTTGAACTACCTCTATATTTAAGCTGCGGACCTGAAAGGCTTTAGGTGCAGCCCCTTTTTCTTCGTGTTTTCCACAGGCGGTTTTATGAACGCCGCGATGACGACCGCGGCCAGGCAGAGCAGGCCGATGACGATGAACGCCGGCTTGAAGCCGCCCAGCATCACGGCGATGAACGAGCCGGATAGCGCGCCGATGCCGAAGCCTTGATAGATGAGGCCGTAATTTTTGCTGTGGTTGGCCAGGCCGAAGAAGTCGCCGACGATCGCCGGAAAGATCGTGATATTGCCGCCGAAGCAAAAGGCGATAGCCGCCACGCAGGCGAAGAACAGACCGTAATTCAGCTCAGCGAAGCTCAGGGTGAACACCGCCGCCGCCGTTACCGCCAGCGCTCCGCCGATCAGGCCCAGCCGGCTTATCTTATCGGACAGCGCGCCCAGCACCAGCCTGCCCGACGTGTTGAACAAAGCGATCAACGCGACCGCGTTGGCCGCGGCGGCCTCGTTAAGCCCGGCAAGCTGAATGCCGATGTCCTTCACGATGCCGATCAGATAAAGCCCGCTCATACAGGCGGTAAAAAAGATCGCGAACAGCATGTAGGCCTCTTTCGTACGCAGCATTTCACCCACGGTGTAATTGCGCGGCTCCATACCTGCGGCCTTGTCCGCGCCGTACGAGCGCGATTCGGCTGCCGGGACGGCGGGCGAATGCTGCGCCTCGCGCACCAGCAAAGCGCCGGTGGCAATCAGCGCCATGACGATCAAACCCCAATAAAGAAAAGCTCCGGAAACGCCGGCAGTTTCAAGCAAAGCGCCGTTGACATACTTGAACAGCAGGCTGCCCGTGCCGTAAGCCCCGACGGAAACGCCGGAGATGAGACCTTTGCGGCCGGGGAACCATTTCAGCAGATTGGACAGTGAGGTGATATAAGCCGTTCCATCCGCAAAGCCAACCACCACGCCGGCGAGCAGGTACAGCATCGGAAGGGAACTTGCCTGCGAGCTTAACATCAGGCCGAGCCCCAACAAAATGCCTGCCGCCATCGTCAGCCTGCGCAGACCGAAGCGGTCCTGCAGCTTGCCCGCAAACAATGTGGCCAAGGCGAGCGCGAAACTTGTGATGGAGAAGGTTGTGGAAACGGAGCCAAGATCCCACCCGAATTTGTTCGCCAATGGCTGGTTAAACAGACTCCAGGTATAGATGGTGCCGAGACCCATCTGCATAATAATGGTGCCCAATACGATCGGCCACCGCTTTCCGGATTTGCCGTTCATCGCCATTCCTTCTTTCTCTCTCGATTCCGCAAGAGCTCTCTGCACCCTTATTGTAAACGAATACGCGCAGCGCTTGACGGGAACGGGAACGAAATGACGCGAATACGGAATGAATTGCGGCTACAGACGCATGAGCTGCCGGAATTCCTTCGCTTTACCGCGGCTGACCGGCACTTCAAAGTCCAGATCGCGCAGCCGCAGCAAATAGGTATTGTTGAACCACGGAATAATTTCCTTGATTTTGCCGAGATTAACGATGTAGGAGCGGTGACAGCGAAAAAAATGCTCTTGCGGCAGACGTGCCTGGAAGTCGCTGATGCTGAGCGCCATCGTGTATTCCCCGCTCTTCGTCATCACGCTGGTGCTCTTCTCCCGGGCGGCCGCATAATAAATGTCGTCGATTTCCACGACAATAATTTTTTCGTTTTTCCACAGATTGATCTTGCCGAAGGCGCCGCTTCCTTCTCCCGTGCCTCCGCTTCGCGCTGTGTGGGCCGCCTCCAATTTGCCCAGCATATTCTGAATCCGCGACTCGCTGTAAGGCTTGAGAATATAATCAAAGGCCTCTAGTTCGAACGCATCCGCGGCATGCTCCTTGTACGCCGTAGTGAACACGATAAAAGGTCTGGCGGAAAATTTGCTGATCGTCTGAGCCAACAGCAAGCCGTCAATCGAGGGAATATTGATATCCAGAAACAGTACATCAACCTCCCGGTTTTGCAAGAACTTCAACGCCTCCAGCCCGTCCTCGAAACAGGCTTCGACCGCAATCGCGCTGTAGCGCTCGATCAAGTAAGCCAACTCCCGGCGGGCCAGTTCTTCATCTTCGATGATGATCGCTTTCATCGATAACGTAAAGGATACTTGAGATTTTAGTCATAAGAGGAATTTACGCCTCACTGACAAGCTATATTCCTTTACTTCCTCCCTTCAAAATATTGAAGTGCGGCCGTAAAAACAAAGGGAACCGGGACAAGAAGAAGCATCACTTCAAATGTAAAGAATGCGGGTATAGCTCAAGTGATGATCGAGTTGCCGCCATGAACCTTCAGCGTATTGGAATGAAGTACATCACTGAAGGGATTGTATAAGGTATACCTATACAATTGGGCAGATGTCAACCTGCCTATAGTAAGGCCATGTTAAGGAGAAGACTTTTTGCCGCATGCACTTCCGGGCAGTTACAAGCTCGTGACTTTAGTCATGAGTAATTGATGAGATCTCCTTCTTGAGGTTAAAATAGATCGCCGTTCCTTTGTCCAGCCTATGAATTTCCAAGCCTTCCCCGTAGATCAGCTTTACCCGGCGGTGCACATTGTAGAGCCCGATCCGGTTCTCTTCCATGGAGCCTTCGTATACCTTCCGTATCGTCTCCGGCCCGATGCCGGCGCCCGTGTCGACAATGCCGATACGCACGGTGTCTCCGCGGTCTTTGACCGATATCGTGACCGTACCCTTGCCTTTTCCCTTCAAGATTCCGTGGACGATCGCATTCTCCACCAGCGGCTGGATGATCAGACTCGGAATTCGCACCTGCGTATCGTCGATATCGTAGCGCACCTCCAGCCGGCTGCCGAAACGGGCCTGCTCGATCTCCACATACTGCCGCACCTGCTGCAGTTCCTTGCTGAGATCGATCATCTCGTCCGTCAGCTCCAGATTGTAGCGCAAGTATCCGGACAAATTGACGATCAGTTCGCGCGCCTTTTCCGGGTCGATCCGGATGGAGGAAGCGATCGCGTTGAGCGCGTTGAACAGGAAATGCGGGTGAATGCGCGTCTGCAGCGCCTTGAGCTCGGCCTTGTTGGCCATCTGCTTAAGATCCTCAATGCGCGATACCTCCATCAGCGTGGAGATCATCTGCGACAGCCCAACCGCCATCGCCTGCAGCGAGTAGGTGATTTTATGCGCCTTGGCGTAATAAATTTTCAGCGCTCCTGTCACGTCCCCCTTTTCCTTGAGCGGAATAATGATCTGCGACTTGATCCGGGGGTCGATATGGGCGGCCTCGTTATTGCGAATCGTAATTTCCCCGCTGGCCAGCGAAATCTTCGTCTCATCGCTTACAATTTCATGCCGCTTCGCATAATGTTCCTCGCCCAAGCCCACGTAAGCGAGAATATACCGGGTATCGGTGAGCGCCACGGCGTCCGCGGCGATTTCGGCCTGGATGATGCGGCAGATCGTCCGCAGCGATTCGGGCGTGATGGAGCGAAAATAAGGCAGCGTCTTGTTGGCGATATCGAGCGCCAGCTTGGCCTGCCGGGCGGCGATCCGCTCCTTCTCCCCTTCCACGCTCTGCACCAGCATCACGATCAATCCTACGCAGACCTGGCTGGCAATCATCGGCAGGGCGATCTGCGAAACGATGTTCAGCCCCAGCGAATACGGCTCTGCCATCCAGAGGATCAGCAGCATCGTCAGCGCTTCACAGCCCATGCCGGCGGCGATGCCGACCACCCATTTCCGCTTCGCTGGCGTGCGGATGTATATGATGCTCGACACGGCGCCCGCGATAATGCTCGTTATGAGGCAGGGCAGCGAGGTCACCCCGCCGATGTCGATCAAGAAGCGGTGCGCGCCCGACAGGAGCCCGGTGATCAGGCCGACCGCCGGACCGAAGAGTATGCCTCCCGCCATAATGGCGATAATCCGCACATTGACCAGCGAGCCTTCAACATGGATGCCGCTGTAGGTTCCGAAGATGGCGAACAGGCTGAAAATGGCCGTTGCCAGCGCCAGCTCCTGACGGCTGTATTCTTTCTTCTGAAAAAGCTCCTTGAAGCGGGGCAGGCGGGTCAGCACGAACAAACACATTTGCAGCAGCGCCGCCCGCTCGAGCAACTGCAGCAAAATAAATAAAGTGTGTTGCATTATTCATCCCTCCACCCGGAATCGGGAAGATCCTATTTTTACACTATCAAGGATATGCGCGATATTTCGTGATGTATATCACATT
This sequence comes from Paenibacillus oralis, assembly GCF_003863965.1. Lineage (GTDB taxonomy): Bacteria > Bacillota > Bacilli > Paenibacillales > Paenibacillaceae > Fontibacillus > Fontibacillus oralis. The sequence continues at coordinate 1,181,410 of NZ_RRCN01000001.1, read as the reverse complement.
TATAACCGCGTTTTCTTGATCTCGATCATGGTATGATATAATGATAAATGCCATTCTTACGTGTGTAACCACCGATTGCAAGTGGAGGTAAGCTATGAAAGAAACCGTATGGGAACAATCTTTGAACGATCACCGGAATAGCCGGCAAGATAACATTATGGAAGCTGCGCTGCAGCTTTTTTTGGAGAAGGATATTACTCAGATCACGATGAAAGAAATCGGTGCCCGGGCCGGAATCAGCCGCGTTACTTTATATAAGTACTATAATTCTCTGCACGAAATTGCCTTTGATGTCCACTGCAAGGTACTGTCCGAGCTGCATCGCAATCATCTTCAGCAGATTGACAAAGGGGGGGACGGAGCTCATAAATTGCAGTTGTATTTTGCATCTTTTGCAGAGATTTTGCATACTAATCCCGATATTTTTAGATTTACGGCCTTCTTTGATCTTCTCTTTCGCGAGTATCATCCTGCGCCGGAGCAAGAGGCGAAATATAAGGAGCTGTTGAAAAAAGGGCAGCTATTGATGACCAGCATTCTTGAGGAAGGCGCGCGTGACGGCTCGATGCGCAGTGACCTTTCCATCCCGATGACCGCTGAAATGATCCAATTTTCATTAATGAACATGGCGCAGAAAATTGCGATCCGCGGCAAAATGTTAAAAATGATGCGGGGCACCGAACCCGACGCCGTGATGGCCGAATTATTCGGGATGATTAAAGAATATACGGCGCCGCGTGACTAAAAAACGAACCATAGCGATAAACCGCGACTCTGATGTTTCATCAGAGCATCGCGGATTTTTTTGTGGGAAAAAAATGGCAGAAAAAATATCTGGACAAGAAAACGCTGACATGGTATTTTTGAATCAGCATTAACACAGTGTAAATACAGATAAACAGTGTGTTAACGCCGCGATCGCGAGCTTTTATAAAGAGAAATTGCTTTTGGGTATGGATTGGAGGATATCGTATGAAAGCCGTTATGGTGATGTTTGATTCATTGAATCGGCATATGCTGCCTGCTTATGGATGCGATTGGGTGCAGGCTCCCAACTTTGAGAGGCTTGCGGAGCGTTCCGTCACATTTGACAGATGTTATGCCGGAAGCTTGCCCTGCGTACCGGCCAGAAGAGAGCTTCATACCGGCAGGTATAATTTCTTGCACCGGAGTTGGGGACCGCTTGAACCTTTCGATGATTCCATGCCGGAGCTGCTCAAGAACAACGGAGTGTACACCCATCTGGTTACGGACCACACCCATTATTTCGAAGATGGAGGGGCAACTTACCATGCCCGGTACAATACATGGGAATTCGTTAGAGGGCAAGAAGGCGACCACTGGAAAGGGCAGGTGAAGGACCCCGTTATCCCGGAAAGTGTAAACGGTGCCAAGATGGGCGATTTATGGCGGCAGGACTGGGTTAACCGCCAGTACATGGATACCGAATCCAAACACCCGCTGGCCCGGACGTTCCGCCAAGGGCTGGAATTCATTGAGAGCAACAAAGACGAAGACCGGTGGTTTTTGCAGCTCGAAGCGTTTGATCCGCATGAACCGTTTTTTACACCCGATAAGTACAAGGATTTTTATCCCCATGCCTATGAAGGCCGGCATTTCGACTGGCCGGATTACGGTAAAGTGACGGAACAACCAGAGGAAGTCCGGCACGTTATCTATGAATACGCTTCCCTGGTAACGATGTGCGATGCCTATTTGGGAAAGGTGCTTGATGCGTTCGATAGGTACAATTTATGGGAAGATACCCTGCTGATCGTCAACACCGATCATGGGTTCCTGTTGGGGGAAAAACAATGGTGGGGGAAAAACGTCCAGCCTTTTTACAACGAGATTGTTCATCTTCCGCTGTTTGTTTGGGATCCGCGCCATAAGAAACGAAATGTGCGGACGGACGCGCTCGTGCAAACCATCGATCTCGCGCCTACGCTGTTGGATTTTTTTGATGTAAAAATCCCGGAGAAGATGCAAGGGCAGCCGCTTGGACCGGTCATAGGAGCCGGCGCCGAAATCCGCGAAGCCGCTTTATTCGGCATACACGGCGGGCATGTCAATGTGACCGATGGCCGTTATTTTTATATGCGGGCTCCGATCCATCCGGACAATGCGCCATTGTACGAATACACTTTGATGCCTGCTCATATGCACAAGCTGTTTGGCGTGGAGGAGTTGCAAACCATGGAACTTGCGGAGCCGCTTCCCTTTACGAAAGGATGCAAGGTGCTGCAGATAGAGGCTTCCACTGTATTTAACCCTTTTTTATATGGGCATATGTTGTTTGATTTGGAAAAGGACCCCAGCCAACAAACCAATCTGCAGGATGATGCGCTTGAGGTGCAGTTGAGCAATCTTATGATCCGCTTAATGAAGGAGTCGGATGCGCCGGCTGAACAATTCGCCCGCTTGGGTTTTGGGGAAGGCGAAGAGATCACGGGGGAGAAGCTTAAACGGCAAGCGAAAGAGCGGGAGCAGTGGTTCCGGATTGACTTGGGCATAGGAGAGACGTGGACACCGGAAGCGGCCATGGCTTACTTGGCGATGTTCAGGCCAGTCCCTCTTGCTAGACGGTCTTTCGTGAAAGAAAGCTTCATCCATTATCTCAAGCAAGAGCAAATTAAAGATATCACAGAGCAGCACATGATCCTGTTTACGGAGCAATTCGGTCCGCTTGGAAAATCCATGCAAAGGGCCGTTCGGATGTTCGCCAAACAGTCAAATTGAGATGAGGAGCAAAATATATGGACTTTAACGGTAAGATTCCGGTCAAAGATATGACGTTATATTCTTTCGGCGCGTTTGGGTACATGCTGCTGTTTATGACCATGACGACGTACCTGATGTATTTTTATACCGATGTGATGGGAATCGGCGCCGCGGCCGCGGGCACGATCTTTTTGATCGCCCGTTTGATCGACGCCGTGTTTGGTCCCGTTATAGGCTCGCTTTCCGACAAGACTCGTTCGAAACACGGCAGGTACAGAGCCTATGTTTTATGGACGATGTTTCCGGTAGCGATAACGGCCGTATTAACCTTTACGGTTCCTGATTTTCTGGAAGGCACCCAACTTGTCGTCTACGCGGCCGTCGCCTATATCCTGTTCGATTTGGCTTATTCGGCGGGCAACATTCCTTATTTGAGCATGGGCGGATCCATGACGTTTGATCCGGACTCCCGCACTCATCTGCTCTCGACCAAAACGTTTGTCAGTAAAATATCGCAAGTGCTGGCCACCACCTTCACGTTGCCGATCGTTCATCTGTTTGTAACGCCAAAGGCGGGCTTCTTCTATACGGCCGTGATCTATGCAGCCATCGCTTTGATTTCCATTTACATCGCGTTCAGAAGCACGGTGCGGTATGCTCATGTGGAAACGGCCAAAAAGGAGGAGAAACATCGTTTAACGCTTAAAGAGCAAGTCATCGGCATGGTCAAAAACAATCAATTGTTATGCATTGCCGCCTCATTTCTGATTATTTCGATCATGTCCGCGGTGTCCAATCCGGCTTCCATTTACTACATGAGATACAATGTAGGGCAAGCGCAATTGATTTCCAGCTTGATGTTTACCGGCACGATCGCCGCGATTCTCGCCGTTCCGCTGGTGAGTTTATTGGCCAAGAAACTGGAGAAGAAGACGTTCGTCATTGCGGGTTTCTTAATGAGCGGACTGGCTTCGGCCTTGCTGTACTTTGTCCCTTACGACAACATTGTTCTTATCTTTGCCCTGAAGTTTTTATATGGATTAGGCACCGGATTCGCCATGATTCTGATCTTTTCGATGATCGCCGACAGCGTAGATTACGGGGAATGGAGAACCGGAAGACGTTTGCAAGGTTTGTCCTTTGCTGTATCCGTTTTCTTTCAAAAAACGGGGATGGCGCTCGGGGGATGGCTGTTGGGGCTTGGCCTGGCCTTTATAGGTTATGTGCCCGATCAGGCCCAATCGGCCATGTCGCAGCAAGGTATACTTTGGCTCAACTCCTGGATACCGGCCATCATCTTCGCGCTGGGGATTTTGATTATGCTGCCTTATAACATCACGAAAAAGAAACTGATCGAGTTCCGGGCCGAAATCGACAATCGTCCAGCGAAATAAGATACACGCTCGGATTTAACACAAGGAGTGATAATTTTGGTAAACCTTAGAGAGAAACCATACGATTTGAATGATGAAGATATCGCTTGGGTGACGGAAACTATAGCGGGAATGTCCCTGGAGGAGAAAATCGGGCAATTGTTTTGTTTGATCGGCTACTCCAGCGATGAGCAATATTTGCAGGATATCGCGCTGCATTATAAGGCCGGCGGCCTGATGTGCCGCCCCATGGCCGCAAAAGAAACGGTGCGCGCGGTGCAAACGTTGCAGCGGCATGCCAAAATCCCGATGCTGATTGCCGCAAATCTGGAAAAAGGCGGCTCCGGCATTGTCGAGGAAGGCACCACGATCGGCTCGGTGATGCAGGTGGCTGCAACCGGCGACGACGAAATGGCTTATAAGCTCGGTGTGGTGTGCGGCCGGGAAGGATCGGCGGTAGGCTGCAACTGGTCGTTTGCACCGATCATCGACATCGATTACAACTTCCGCAATCCGATTACCAATACGCGCACATTTGGCTCCGATCCCGACCGCGTACGGCGGATGGGCATTCAGTATGTGAAAGGGGTGCAGGAAAACGGGGTTGCCGCTTCCATCAAGCATTTTCCCGGGGACGGCGTCGATGAGCGGGATCAGCATTTGGTCGAGAGCATCAACTCGTTGTCTTGCGAGGAATGGGACGCAACTTACGGCACTGTTTATAAAGCTTGTATCGATGCCGGGGCGATGACGGTGATGGTGGGGCATATTTTACAGCCAGCGTACAGCCGAAAATTGAATCCAACGCTGGCCGATAAAGATATACTGCCCGCCTCCCTGTCGTATGAACTGGTCACGAAACTGCTCAAGGAACAATTGGGCTTCAATGGCCTCGTCGTGACCGATGCCTCGACCATGGCCGGAATGATGATCTCCATGCCGAGGTCTCAAGCCGTTCCGCAGGCGATTGCCGCGGGGTGCGATATGTTTTTGTTCAGCCGCAGTCTGGAAGAGGATTTCGGTTATATGAAAAAAGGGATCGAGGACGGCGTAATCACCGAGCAGCGTCTCAACGAGGCGGTGACCCGTATCCTGGGCTTAAAAGCGGCGCTGCAATTGCATAAGAAGCAAGCGGCGGGCAGCCTTTCGCCGTCTTTGGAAGCGGCGATGAAGGTGCTTGGAGCCGAGGAACACCGGCAATGGGCCGTAGAATGCGCGGATAAAGCCGTCACGATCGTCAAAGAGGAAGATGGTGTTCTGCCGATTCATCCGGACAAATATAAGCGGGTCCTCTTCTACGACATTGAATCCCAGCAAGGCTATGCCTACTCGGCTCGCACAGGGGCCTGCGAGCAGTTCAAAGAACTGCTGATCCGGGAGGGTTTTGAGGTGGATACGTTCGAAGCCATTCCGGGAACGGAGGGGATGCTGACGTCGCAAAGCGCGGTTCTCGGCAAATACGATCTCATCGTCTATGTGGCCAACATGGTCACCAAGAGCAACCAGACGGTCGTCCGCATTGAGTGGAAGCAGCCGATGGGCGCCAACGTGCCGACGTTTATGACATCCATTCCAACAATTTTCATTTCCGTCGAAAATCCATACCATCTGTTGGATGCCCCGCGAGTCCGCACTTATATCAATGCCTATAATTCCAATGATCACGTCCTGCAGGCTGTCGTCGACAAACTGATGGGGCGGTCGGAATTCAAAGGAACCAGCCCGGTGGACGCCTTCTGCGGAATGTGGGATACGAGGCTGTAAGGCTGGACATTTCATGCAGGCATATCCAGGAATATGGAGGGATTGATTAGCGTGACTTATCAGGCGATTATCTTTGATTTGGACGGTGTAATCGTTTCGACCGATCATTATCATTATCTGGCGTGGGCGCAAATTGCCGAACAAGAGGGGATTGAGTTTAACGAGGCAATCAACCATCGGCTGCGTGGAGTTAGCCGCATAGAAAGCCTTGAGATCATCTTGGAAAAGGCCGTTAAAAATTATTCACAAGCAGAAAAACTCGAGCTTGCCGAGCGGAAAAACGAGATCTATCGGGGCTTGCTTGAGAAGTTATCCGGGAAGGATTTGCTGCCGGGGGTGGCCGAAACACTTCCCGTTCTTCGGGAGAAAGGTTGCAAGCTGGCGATCGGTTCGTCCAGCAAAAACGCTCCGCTCATTTTGCAGCGCGTCGGTCTGGAGGGGGTTTTTGATGCGGTAGCCGATGGGAACGAAATTGCTCGCAGCAAGCCGGATCCCGAGGTGTTTGTGCTGGCGGCCCGGATGCTCGGCGCAGAGCCTGCGGCATGCCTCGTAGTGGAGGATGCGGAGGCGGGAATTGTCGCGGCCAAACGCGGCAACATGAAAGCGGCGGCGGTTGGAGACGCAAGAAAATGTGCGGATGCCGATTATTCCTTGGCTTCCATACAAGAGATTTTAGCTCTGGTTTAAAGGGGCAGGGGCGGGGAGCCTGGTTCATAAGACGATGAAAAAGCGCGAGGGCAGGAGTGCATGAAGTGCATGAAGTGCATGATTCCTGTGATTCGCGCTTTTTTTAAATGTTCCCTGCCGTTTTTGATCTCAATCAAGGAAGCGAACTCATGCTAGTGATAAATTAACAATATCTAAATTAACGAGGAAAAGAGGAATGGACGATGACAAGCTTTACATTTGAGGATTTGCAGCGGATTGATCGCGTCCGTTTGGGAGACCAGGTGCCGCTGGAGTTGTTTCGGGCGATCCGCTTGATCGGCATGCAGCAGGGGCTGCCATTGGAAGGCAAAGGAACGACGGCATCAATCGGCCGCAAAATCGGCGAGAGCCTGCCGGTGGGGACGTTGGAGGAATTGCTGGAGTTGTTCGCCAAGCTGCAAATAGGGCTGCCCCGCGTTTTGCAGCGGGATGAGCGGCTGATCCGGATTGCGGTAGACGATTGTTTCTGCAAAGGGCTGCCTGTGATCGAAGAGAAAAAGGTATGCGACTTGGAAGGGGCGATTCTGGAAGGGGCGCTCGGCCGCATACTGAACTGCAAGGTGAGCGTCCGGGAGACCAAATGCAACGTATCGGGCGACGAGCACTGCGAATATGAGATCAGGATTTATGGATGAGGCGACAGGTGCTGCAGGCGACAGGGGTGAGCACCGGGATCGGGAGTAATTCCGCAAGCGCTCGCCCCTGTATCACCGTTTAGCAGGCCGGCAACGGTAACGGAATCATAGGCGTTTACAGCGCTCTTCAAAGGTTTCGCCGGAATCGACATGCCCCTGATTAATCGCTTCCCATAAGTACAGGGAAGCGATCGATCCGTAAGGGGACCATGGCGCGGCCACCTGCTGCAAATATTTGCGGTCGTCCCGGTCCTCCATGGCGTAAAGCCATTTGGCGGCCCGCTGCAAACCGGCATCGCCGAACGACACGATGTCTTCCCGGCCCAAGGCAAAGATCAGGAACATTTCCGCCGACCATTTGCCGATGCCTTTGACGGATACGAGCGCATCTGCGACGTCTTCATCGCTCATTTCCTCCAGCTTTTCCAGCCGGAGTTCGCCGGATAGAACTTTGCCGCATAAATCGCGGATATAAGCGACCTTGGAGGCGGAGAGTCCGGCGGTCCGCAGGTCGGCGTCCGATTGCGCCGAGAGAGCGGCCGGGGACAACTCCCCGGCAAGCTCGATGACCCGGCCGCGAATAGTCGCCGCCGCCTTGACGGAAATTTGCTGGCTGATGATGGAGCGGGCCAGCTCGGCAAAGAGAGGTCCCTGCGGTTTGGTTGCCAAGCCGCCGATCAGCGCCGTCAGGCGCCCCATCCGCGGGTCGGCGGCGGCCAGCGCCCGGACACGGGGGTCTTCAGAATGAAGCTGGAATTTGGGGGGATTCATCGTGATCGCTCTCCTTTTATTCGGCGGATTCTTCAAGCAAGGCAAAATACTCCTCCATCATCTCGTCGAGACGTAGCTGCAGCCCATCCCGCTCCTGCTGCAACGCGATTAAACGCGAAGCGTCGCAGGCCGTCTCCGGGTCGAGCATGGTGTTATCAATCGCCGCCAGTTCAGCTTCTGCGGTGGCAATATCGGCTTCCAGCTTGCGCAGGTAAGCCGGGTTTGCCCGGGGCTTGCGGACGGTTTTAGCCGCTCCCTCCGCAGATCCTCCCGCATGATCGGCGGCTTTGGTTACTGTCTGGCCCGCGGCGTCCGCATGGGCGGGAATGGCGGGGGTCATCCCCGCGGCCTGAACCGAAGCGGAAGCCCAACTCGTGCTTTCGAAGCGAACCCCCGCGGCGTCCGAGCTGCGGGACAATTCCTCCCGGTAATCCTCATAGTTGCCGAGAGTGACGCTCATGCGGCCGCCCTCCAGCGCCCAGATCTGGCCCGCTACTTTGTTGATAAAGTAGCGGTCATGCGAGACGACGAGCAGGGTGCCCGCATACTCTTCCAACGCTTCCTCCAACGCTTCGCGCGAGTCGATGTCCAGATGGTTGGTCGGCTCGTCGAGTACAAGCAAATTCGGCTTGCGGTGCATAAGCACGGCCAGCCGCAGCCGGGTCCATTCCCCGCCCGAGAGGCTGCGCACCTTCTTGAACACGTCGGCGCCGTAGAACAGGAACCGGGCCAGTTGATGGCGGGCCTCCCCGGTTTCGATGCCGATCTCGTCGCGGAAAAACTGCAGCACCGTTTCCTCGTGATCGGCCGGGGCCGACTGCTGGGCCAGATAACCGGCGTCGATCCGGGCGCCGAGACGGGCTTCCCCCTCCTCCGGCGGTTCGAGGCCGAGCACGTTTTTGAGCAAGGTGCTTTTGCCGGTCCCATTCGGTCCGATAAGGACCGCGGCTTCGCCGTACCGCAGCGTGTGCGTCAGCCCGGAATACAACCGCCGGACTCCCCGAACACAGCCGACCTCGCGCAGCACCACCGCGTCATTGCCGGACCGGTCGGCCTGCTGCAGCTGGAGGTCGATCTTTTTGCGCTCCAGGATTGGCCGTTTCAGCTTCACCATGCGGTCCAGCGCTTTTTGCATCGAAGCGGCGCGCCGGTGGAACGAAGGGTTCGGCGGATTGGAACGGTTGCCCCACTCGATCAGCTGCTTGATCGTTTCCTGCATTTTTTTGATCTTCTTCTGCTGTTCCTGATAGTCGGCAAATTGCTGAAGCAATCGGCGCTCTTTTTCCTCTTTGTACGTGCTATAGTTCCCATGGTAGGTGAAGGCTTCGCCATCCTCCAGCTCGATGATTTTATCCGCCACCGCATCGAGAAAATAACGGTCGTGGGAAATAATGACGACGGTTCCGGCAAAAGTCCGGATGTACGTTTCCAGCCATTCGATCGCGGCCATGTCCAGATGGTTCGTCGGTTCATCGAGAAGCAGCAAATCCGGCTGCTGCAGCAGAATGACCGCCAGCCCCACCTTGGTTTTCTCGCCGCCGGAGAGGGAAGAGAAGGGACGCGAAAACTGCTCCGCGGGAATTCCCAGTCCGCCGGCCACCCGGTCGATGGAGGCATCGATTTCATAGCCGCCTCCGCGTTCGAAGGACTCCTGCAGCTCGCCATATCGGCGGAGCAGGCCGTCCATGCTGCCTGCAGCCCCCGAATCAGCCCCGGCCGCGGACATCTCCGCCTCGAGCCGCTTCATTTCCGCCTGCATCAGGCGCAGCTCGGCAAAAGCCTCCAGCAGCACGCCGCGAACGGTTTCCCCATTCTGATAATCGGGAATCTGCGCCAGCGCGCCGATGCGGGCATTTTTGCGGATATGCAGCTGTCCGCGGTCGGGATGTTCTTTGCCCGTCAACAGCTTCATCAAGGTCGTTTTGCCCGTGCCGTTGCGGCCGATCAGGCCGACGGTCTCGCCCGTTTTGATTTCAAACGTAACATCGCTCAGCACCAGTTCGGCGCCGTAATATTTCTGTATATTTTGACATTGGATCATCATGGGTAAATTAATCTCCTTCGTCCCATGCCGTCCGCTGCCTTAAGCCCGGATTTCCAAAAAAAGAAGGCAGCAGGAAATCCTGCTGCCTTCGGTTCGCACGCTTGAACGTGAGGTTAAGGTAGGAGCGGCATTTCGCAATTTGGTATGGATATCGAATTCTTGAAAATGGACACACTTATCCCGTAAAAGGCTGCACCATGAACATTGCCAAACATTGCCAGCGGCAGTTGGCTAATTCGACTCCATGCAAACTTGCAATCCACTCTACCCACCTCCTTAAATGTTAGTTATGTGAATTATATGATTAATGAACTGAAAAATCAAGGGGGTTACCGAATCCGGATATCGCCGGACGTTGCCCGCACCTTGACGATGTCTACCGTTTGCTGCGGCGATTCGGGGGCCGTGATGCTGCCGGATCTCGTCTTAAGGTCGTAAACTCCCCGGAACTGCGGGTCTGCGGACAGTTTTACGTTGCCGGATTGCACGGCGATGTCCAGGCTGTCCGAGCGTTGATTCTCCAGCGTGACGTTGCCGGAGGTCGCTTTGAATTTGCCGTTCCCCGTGAAATCGGTAAATTTGATGTTCCCGGAACTCAGCGAAGCCTCGACGGGGCCTTTCACACCGCTTGCCGTAATATTCCCGGAAGTCGCTTTTGCCGTCAAAGCTCCCTGCAGCTCATCGATTTTGATGTTTCCGGAGGTTAGCTTGATTTCCGCACTCCCTTGGACCTGAACCCGCTCGGCGGTAATATTCCCGTCGCTGGTCGTAAGCTTTAGGTTTTCCGCTTGAATGGCGTCGGCACGGATGGTGCCCGAGGAAACGGAAAGCTCGATATTTTCAGCTTTTAGGCCGGTGAAGCTGCCGTTTCCGTCGCCCGACTTGTAGCTGATCTCCTTTAGTCCGCTGTCTTTGGCTAAAGCCACGGTAATATGCTGTTTGGTCGATTGAAAATTGATGCTGAAGAAGGACCAGTCCCATGGGTCCTGAAATTCCAGCTTAAGCGTTTGGCCGGAAAGCGCGGCTGATTTTATTTTATCGATCGCTTCCTGCTTCATGTTGCCGCTGGCCTCGATATAACTAGCCCCGTCCGGGCTGTCGATAAACTCCAGGTCTACGTCATAATCGCCTTCAATGTGCAGATTCTCCAGCTCGCCTTCGCCGAAGGTCCATTTTTGCTGGTAGGCGGGAAGCTTCTCGCCGAAGTCAAACCGCTGGTAGGCCATGCCGGCCAGCCCGACCACAATCAAAAACAATCCAACCAGCGTCCATTTTTTGCTGTTCACGCTTCATTCCTCCCTTTTGCCATTCGTATGTTCCAATTCCAATAACCGATGCTAAGGCGCCGCAATCCGATAAATAAATTACGTGAACCGACCGCCAGCAGGATGCCGACGCCAATGCAGGCGACAGCCATAAAAAGCTTCCCCAGGTTAAACTGGTGATGCACCGCAAATTCCAGCCCGAGGGCGAGCGGGCTGATAATCCCGCCCAGCGCGATGGCCGCAAAACCGGCAAATGCCGACCATAAGGACAGAAGCAGCGGAACGACGATAAGGTTTAAAAAAAAGAGTCCGATATACACCATTACGCCGGCAAATGTCCCGCGGCGCTTGGCGGCCGTCAAGCCCGGCCCGGCGTAGCCGGGCGCGTCTTTTGCCGGACGATCGGGTTCCGCGGGAGCGACGTGGTTGGGCTCGGGCGCCCCGGCGCGGCCCGCCGGATCAGGTCCGTACCAATACACATGATCTTGGGGGATGTAACGGTTTCCGAGAGCCTCCTTGGCCAGCTCCGCCGGTTCGCCCAGTTCCAGTACGATTTCTTCCTCCGTTTTTCCGCTCTGCAGGCCGAATTCGAAATGAGCTTCGTAGTCTTCCAGCAATTCGTTTTGTTCTTCCGGCGGCAGGACGGAGAGATGGGCTCTAAGAAGCGCTATAAATTCATTTTTATTCATAAATGGCTTCCTTTCTCGATTAATGTAGATACGCTCCGAACGAACTGTTTCCACTCGACCACCAGCCTGTTCGTATAAATTTCACCTTCAGGCGTCAGCTTGTAATATTTGCGCGGCGGGCCGCCGGTGGATTCCTGCAGATATGTCGTACAGTAGCCTTCATGGACCAGTCTTCGCAGCAGAGGATAAAGCGCCCCTTCGGCCACTTCGATATGCTTGGAAACGGACTGGGCGAGCTCGTATCCGTAACGGTCCCGCTGCTGGATAAGAACAAGCACGCAAAGCTCCAATGCGCCTTTCTTAAATTGGATGCTGATGTCCATACGGTGTTCTCCTTTAGAGGTAGTTCAAAAAGTCCGGTTTTGATCACGAAGTGAATCAAGAAGTAACCCGGCATCGAATCTTGAATTCAGCCGGGCCAAGAATATGCTTCCGAAGCATGTTTCCTACGGAAACATTTCAGGTGCTCACGTACCCAAAACGTACGCTCCGCTCCTGACGTCCCTAGCTTCATCCAACCTTCTCGGTGCTGAAAACCGGCCTTTTTGAACACGCATTTATAATAGTTCTCACACTACTGAACAATAATCAGTATCGCTGAAAGCATAATATCATACAGTACTGAACAAAGCAAGGTAGTGGATAAAAAATAGACATCCGCCGAGGTCCTTCTTCCGGGTTGAGAAGCAGGGTCCTTAGCGGATGCGGCGCCATCCTAGCTTTTCATTTGTTCGGGCTGCCGGTGCAGCCGGGGCAAATCCTTGGTTGCCGGACCCTCGATCACCGCGCCCTTATAGTCGAATCGCGAGCCGTGACAAGGGCAGTCCCACGAGCGTTCCGCTTCGTTCCATTTGACCTCGCAGCCCATGTGCGTGCACGTTGTGTCCACCAGATAGAGCAGGCCGTCGTCATCGCGGTACGCGCCAGCTCTTTTGCCGTTGTGCTTGACGACGGCGCCCTGGCCGGGAACGAGATCCTCGGGCTTCAGGTGGACGAGCTCGACTTTGCCGCTCACCCACTCATTGGCCACATCGGCGTTTTGCCGGACCAAATTTTTGATCGCGGGGTCGGCCTTAAAACGTGAAGGGGTAAACAAACGCTCGTACCGGTTTTCTTTGTCCAAAATCAGGTCCCGGATCAGGTGCGCGGACACCGTGCTGCTGGTCATGCCCCATTTGGCAAAGCCGGTCGCTACATAAATGTTGCGGCGATCTTCCGTGAGGCGGCCGATATAAGGCACGTCGTCCATCGTGACCAAATCCTGCGTCGACCAGCGGTAAGGGATAGATTTGACGCCTAACACCGACTGCCCGAATTCCGCCAGCGCCTCGTAGCATTTGATCGTGCAGTCGTTTTTCCCGGTTTTGTGCGATTCTCCGCCGGCGATCACCACCGTTTTGCCGTTCAGTTCGGCGGAGCGCAGCGAGCGTTTAGGGTTTCCGCAGTTGATGTACATGCCTCCGGGATACGGCTGCTCGGGCTCGAAAGCGACCGCGTAGGAACGCTCGGAGTAGAGCCGGGCGAAATACAAGCCTTTGCCGTCGATGAACGGAAAGTGGGAGGCGGAAACGGCGTGGCGGCAGATGACCGTATGCCCGTCTTCGGAGGACAGCTTGAGCCGGCCGTCTTCCAAATCTTCGGCTGGATCTCTCATGGTGGTGTTCTCATAAAAAGTACCGCCGTTCTCAGCCACGAACTCGGCCAGATCGCGCAAGTAATGGAGCGGATGGAACTGGGCCTGGTTTTTCAGCACGATCGCCCCTTTGGCGGACAGCGGCAAGGACAGGGAATCAAGCCATTCGGCAGGCAAATCAAGCTCCTTGTATGCCTTCCATTCGGCTTCCAGCTTCTGCAGCTGCTCATCCGAATCGGCGTACAGATAAGCATCTTCGCGGCGGAATTGACAGTCGATTTTCCGCGTTTTAATCGTGTCCGCAATAAAGCCAAGCGCTTCCTCGTTCGCCTCGTAATACAGGCGGGCTCCATCCTTGCCGAAATGGTTCAGCAGCTTGTCGTAAATCAGCGCGTGCTGGGCCGTGATTTTTGCTGTCGTATACCCGGTCGTCCCGTCGAGAATTTTTCCGGCGTCGATAACGGCCACCTTCAATCCGGCTTGGACCAGCAAATAGGCGGTCGTAATGCCGACAATGCCGGCCCCCGCAATGAGCACATCGGTTTCGATATCGTTTTTCAATGGTTCAAAGGCAGGCAGAGCGGTCGTTTTTCGCCACATGGATTCCGGCAACTGCGGCAATGCGCCGGTTGGGGAAGTATGGTTTGACATGCCTTGTTCCTCCTTGGGTTCGTAAGTATGGTTTCATTATTTCCATCACCGGCTGGTTAGAAACGAATAAATTAGGATTTGACTGGAACTAAAATAAGACTTATACTAATTCTAAAAATAAAAACAACAGGGATTGATAATAGATGAAAACTTTAAATCTGACGACCCAGCGCAAAGCGGTGTATGATGTCGTGCGCAACGCGAACGATCACCCGACGGCGGCCGAGGTTATGAACCGTCTCGTGGAGCAGGGTTATAACTTCGCCTACGGCACGGTATACAATTCGCTGCGTTATTTGACCGAAAAGGAATTGATCCGCGAATTGAAACTGGGGGAGTCCGCCAGCCGTTACGACGCCAAGATGGATGACCACCAGCATATCCTGTGCGAAGTATGCGGGCGCGTTGATGAAGTGATGTCCGGGTTGCCTGAGGAATGGAGCAAGACCGTTGCCAAAGAAACGGGGTATGATGTTCATCATGCTCATGTCGTATTCGGGGGGGTGTGTCCATCGTGTCAGCAGAAGAAGCCAAACTGAAAGAGATCGCGAGTACAGTAACGCCGTTCCGCAGACCTTCCGGCCTGGAGGCCGCGGTTCATGAGGAGGAAGGGACGATGGGGCGGGAGGTTTGCCCGATTACCCAGCGGGTCATTCTGATCAGCCCCTTCCCCAGCGATGTTCATGAGCTGGTGCGGGATTTGTCGGAAGGCTGCTTTGACGTCCTGGTGTTCCATCACTGGGAGCAAGGGATTCGCAATGCGATGACTGCGGATTTGCTGATTTTCGATTTGACCTCTTATAAGGAAGGCGAGGAGTCTGCGGCAATCAGGTCCGTAGTCCAGCAGGAATCCGGGGACATTCCTTCCCTCCTGCTGATCAAAGAATCGATGCTGTCGCGGCTGGATCAAGGGCTGATGAATCAGGAGCTGCTGGTGCTGCCCGCGCGCCCGATGGAGATCGTCTACCGCGCGCAGCGGATTATCCAAAGCAGCGGCGCGCGCAAGGTTGCCACGCGGCTGCTTCCCGGCAGCTCTCCGGCGATCTTCAAGGATTTGTGGATCGACCGCAAGAAGATGGCCGTTTACCGGAACGGCGCGCAAATCGAGCTGACGAAAACGGAATACGAGCTGCTGATCAAACTGCTGGAGCAAGAGGGTGGAGTTCTGTCCCGCGAGGAGCTGCTGGCGGAAGTGTGGGGAACATCGTTTCTCGGCGGCAGCAACGTGGTCGATGTTCACATCAAGAGCCTGCGCAAAAAGCTGGGCGACCGGGCCGCCAACTCGACGTATATCGCCACCGTGCGGGGCGTCGGTTACCGCTTGGCCGATTAACTTACCGTTTTATTGGACCGTTCATCCATGTTTTGGGTGGGCGGTCCTTTTTTCGCGGCTTGTGCTTCTATCCGTGGGGGCTATAATAAGGGAGTAGGAGACCGAGGTCTCCCGGGAACGGAAAATTAACAAGAAGCGGGTTGGAAACGATGGATGATGAGAAACAGCGGTTAAGCATCGAAGCAGCGAGGCTTTATTATCTCTCCGATTATAGTCAGCAGGATATCGCGACGAGGCTCGGCGTCTCCCGTCCGACGGTTTCCAGGCTGCTTCAGCATGCCAAAGAACGCGGCTACGTCCGCATCGATATCGTTGACCCTCTTGAGGATTTGAACTCCTTGGGCCATGATTTGAAAATAAAATATATGCTGGATACGGTACTTGTCTGCTATTCGCCGACGGTGGAATACCAGGAAATTCAGAAGCATATCAGCCGGAGGGCCGCGGAGTATCTGTATGAGACGGTGCAGGATAAAGATATCATCGGGGTCACCTGGGGGACCACGATGTACTCCGTCGCACGGCAGCTGCAGCCGAAGCAAGTGAAGGGCGTGGAGGTCGTGCAACTGAAAGGCGGGGTGAGCCACTCTCATGTGAATACGTTTGCCGCGGAAACGGTCAATTTGTTCGCCGAAGCGTTCCATACGGCTCCCCGTTATTTGCCGCTCCCCGTCATCTTCGACAATATCGCCGTGAAAGAGATGGTGGAGAAGGACCGGCATATCTCGCGGATTATGGAGTTAGGCCGGCAGGCCAACATTGCGGTGTTCACGGTAGGGACCGTCAAAGAGGACGCGCTGCTCTTCCGTCTCGGCTACTTCAGCAAAGAAGAGCAGGAGATGCTTCGCCGGACCGGTGCTGGAGACATTTGCTCGAGGTTCTTCGACGCTGAGGGCCGCATTTGCAGCGAAGAGATCGACAACCGTACCGTAGGAATGAACTTATCGGACCTGCGGAACAAGGAGAAGTCGATTCTTGTAGCCGGCGGGCAGCGGAAGATCGACGCCATTCGAGCCGCATTGACCGGCAAATACGCCAACATTTTGGTAACGGACCAATATACGGCTCAAGCCTTGCTAAGATAAGCAACGCTTGGTGCTGATATCCTTTTAGCTTCCATCCTTTCGGAAACAAGCCTGCCGCGGCTGCGGCGGGCTTGTTTCGCGTTCGGACGACGTATGAATGAAGTATGGCGATATTTTAACCATGTTATGACTGAACATAATTTCATTTACCATTTTACATTTGTTCAGACTCGTGCTATGATGGTTTTGCAGTCATCCATGGAGTGATTTGAAAACGCATTTTTGCGTGCAAATGCAGAAGAATGAAAGAGATATAAGGGAGTGGGATGTAACATGAATTTAGTGGGAATGATCGACCATACGCTGCTAAAGGCAGATGCGAGCAAGGCGGAGATCACGAAGCTGACGGAAGAGGCGAAGAAGTACTCGTTCGCTTCGGTTTGCGTCAATCCGGTCTGGGTGGCTTATGCGGCCGAGCAGCTGTCGGGGACCGGGGTAAAGGTGTGCACGGTGATCGGATTTCCGCTTGGAGCCTCAACATCGGCCGTCAAAGCGTTTGAAACAAAGGACGCGATAGCAAACGGTGCGACCGAGGTTGATATGGTCATTCATATCGGAGCCCTTAAAGACGGGAATAACGAACTGGTCGAGAAAGATATCCGTGCAGTTGTCGAAGCGGCGGCAGGCAAGGCGCTGGTGAAGGTCATTATCGAAACCAGCCTTTTGACGGATGAAGAGAAAATACGTGCCTGTGAGCTTGCAGTCAAGGCCGGCGCTGATTTTGTGAAAACATCGACAGGCTTCTCCACGGGCGGGGCGACACCGGAGGACGTAGCGCTCATGCGCAGAACCGTCGGCGAACGGACCGGCGTCAAGGCCTCCGGAGGCGTGCGCAGCCGGGAAGACATGCTAAGAATGATCGAAGCGGGCGCTACCCGGATCGGGGCCAGCTCCGGTGTGAAAATAATGGAAGGCGGCCAATCCACCGCTTCATACTAAGCTTCACACTATAGTCCAAGGAGGCAACAAGGATGAAAGAGCAGCTGATTAGGCAAGCTATCGAAGCCCGGAAGCAGGCTTATGCTCCTTATTCCCGCTTTCCGGTAGGTGCCGCACTCTTGTCCGGCGGGAAAATTTATCTGGGGTGCAATATTGAGAATGCCTCCTTCGGTTTAACCAACTGCGCGGAGCGGACGGCCGTCTTCAAGGCGGTCTCCGAAGGCAGCCGCAGGATTGAAGCGATTGCGGTCGTCGCCGGCACGGACGGGCCAGTGTCCCCCTGCGGGGCCTGCCGCCAAGTGCTGGCGGAATTTTGCGACCGGGATACCAAGATCTATTTGACGAACCTGCAAGGGAATACCGAGGAGTGGACGATGGAGCAGCTGCTCCCGGGGGCGTTTCAAGCAAAGGATATGAAAAAGAATTAATTCCGGACTTTCTTCTTATATGCGCGTTGTAAGCGCTTAAAGAGACGAGGCTTAGAATACATTCACTGTGGAGGAAAACACCATCATGAGATATTTAATTGCGATTCTGGGTGTGCTGGTCGTATTTGGCCTGACGTATGCGGCAAGCAGCGATCGCCGGAGTATCCGCTACCGGCCGCTTTTTATCATGATCGTTCTGCAGGCGCTGCTTGCCTTTGCCTTGCTGAATACCAGCGTCGGCGAGTTCCTCATCGGCGGCTTCGCTTCGACATTCGAGAAGCTGCTGTCCTATGCGGGAGAAGGTGTCAACTTTGTGTTCGGGGGTCTCATCAATCAAGGTCAAACGACCTTCTTCCTGTCGGTTCTCCTCCCGATCATCTTTATCTCCGCTCTCATAGGGATTTTGCAGTACACCAAGATTCTGCCTTTTATTATCAAATATATCGGTCTTGTGCTCAGCAAAATCAACGGAATGGGCAAGCTGGAGTCCTACAACGCGGTCGCATCCGCGATTCTGGGGCAATCGGAAGTCTTCATATCCGTGAAAAAGCAAATCGGCATGCTGCCGAAGCACCGCCTTTACACGCTCTGCGCTTCCGCCATGTCCACGGTTTCGATGTCGATCGTCGGCGCGTACATGCAAATGATTAATCCGAAGTATGTTGTTACCGCCCTGGTGTTAAACTTATTCGGAGGCTTTATTATTGCTTCGATCCTTAACCCGTATTCCGTTTCGAAAGAAGAAGATATTCTGGAAGTGCATGATGAAGAGAAGCAGTCGTTCTTCGAGATGCTCGGCGAATACATTATGGACGGATTCAAAGTGGCCGTTGTTGTTGCGGCGATGCTGGTTGGCTTCGTTGCGCTGATCGCGCTGATCAATGGGATTTTTACCGGCATTTTCGGTATTTCCTTCCAGCAGCTTCTGGGTTATGTCTTTGCTCCGTTTGCTTTCGTCATGGGGGTACCGTGGAAGGAAGCGGTGGAAGCGGGAAGCATCATGGCGACGAAAATGGTTTCCAACGAATTTGTGGCGATGCTGGATCTCGGCAAACATACCGCGCTTTCCGTACGTACGACCGGCATCGTATCGATATTCCTTGTATCGTTCGCCAATTTCTCGTCCATCGGCATTATTGCCGGTGCGGTGAAGGGACTCCATGAGAAGCAGGGCAACGTGGTGGCCCGTTTCGGTCTCAAACTGCTTTACGGGGCCACGATGGTCAGCGTATTGTCCGCTACGGTAGCAGGCTTGTTCTTGTAATTTCAGTAAACCTGACTAAGGAGCGAAGTAATCATGGCTCAATTTAAACGAATTCACTTGATTGTGCTGGATTCGGTAGGGATCGGAGAAGCGCCCGACGCTGCCAAGTTTGACGACTTTGGCGTCGATACGTTAGGACATATCGCCCGCGAGCGCGGGGGATTGAACATGCCGAATATGGCCAAGCTGGGCTTGTCCAACATTCGTGAGATTCAAGGAATTCCAAAAGCGGACAAGCCGCTCGCCTATTATACCAAGATGCAGGAGGCGTCCAGCGGCAAGGATACGATGACCGGCCACTGGGAGATTATGGGACTGCGCATTGATACACCGTTTCGGGTATTCCCTGACGGATTCCCGGAGGAGCTGATCTCCCGGATCGAGAAAAAGACCGGCCGCAAAGTGATTGGCAACAAGCCGGCGAGCGGAACGGAAATTATCGACGAGCTTGGAGAAGAGCATATGAAGACGGGAGCGCTGATCATTTATACCTCCGCCGATTCCGTGCTTCAGATCGCGGCGCACGAAGAGGTCGTTCCGCTGAAGGAGTTGTACGAAATCTGCGAGTATTGCCGGGAAATTACGCTGGAGGATCCGTACATGCTCGGCCGGATCATCGCCCGTCCTTTCGTCGGGGAGCCGGGACGTTTCACCCGGACGGCGAACCGCCATGACTATGCGCTGAAGCCGTTCGGCCAGACTACGATGAACGCGCTGAAGGATGCGGGTTACGACGTGATCGCGCTGGGCAAAATATCCGATATCTATGACGGCGAAGGCGTAACCAAGGCGGTCCGCACCCTCTCCAATATGGACGGGATGGATAAGCTGGCCGCCACGATGGATGAATCTTTCACCGGACTCAGCTTCATCAATCTCGTTGATTTCGACGCCCTGTATGGACACCGCCGCAACCCGCAGGGGTACGGCCAAGCGCTGGAGGAATACGATGCGCGGCTGCCGGAGGTGTTCGCTAAGCTGACGGAGGATGACCTCCTGATCATTACCGCCGACCACGGCAACGATCCGACCTATCGGGGGACGGATCACACCCGGGAGTATGTGCCGCTTCTCGTTTATTCGCCGCGGTTCCGGGAAGGCGGCAGAGAGCTGCCGCTCCGCAAGACGTTTGCCGATATCGGGGCGACGGTGGCCGATAATTTCGGCGTTACGATGCCGGCACACGGCACGAGCTTTTTGACGGAATTGAAATAAAATCGGTTTGGGGAAACAACGACTGATGGAAGTGGCACTGGACACGGCCGTTTTCTTGTAGATAAGTTGAACTAAAGAAATGCGGAAGTTAGGCAAGAGGGTTCAATATTCTAAAAGAGTGCATATTTTAGAATATTGAACCTAGGGGAAATGATTCTGAAGAAACTGAAAGCTTTCTGGAAGAAAGCTACATCGGAAGCATATGCTTGGTCGCCTTTGTGAGCAGATTTCTTTCCTTGTTGGAATCTATAGAATCAATAGAAATCCGCGAACAACAGCGATCGTAAGAACATTTCACACGGCTGCCCTGATCCGTACAATTAATAGTTCAACTTATATAGATAAAACAAAAGCGAGGAGAGAGCAGACGATGAGAATGGTGGATTTGATTGCGAAAAAACGCGACGGCGGGGAATTGACTACGGAAGAAATCAACTTCATTATCGAGGGCTATACGAAAGACGAGATTCCCGATTACCAGGCCAGCGCCCTGGCCATGGCCATCTACTTCAGGGATATGACGGAGCGGGAGCGGGCGGATCTGACGATGGCAATCGTTAATTCCGGGGACACGATCGACCTGTCGGCCATTGAAGGCGTGAAGGTGGACAAGCATTCCACCGGCGGCGTAGGCGATACGACGACGCTGGTGCTGGCGCCGCTCGTTGCTGCGCTCGACATCCCGGTCGCGAAGATGTCCGGCCGCGGACTCGGCCATACCGGAGGGACGATCGATAAGCTGGAGGCGATCGCCGGTTTCCACGTGGAGATCGGCAAGGAGGAGTTTGTGGAGCTGGTGAACCGGCATAAAATTGCGGTTATAGGCCAGTCCGGCAATTTGACGCCGGCCGATAAGAAGCTTTACGCCCTCCGCGATGTCACGGCCACCGTCAATTCGATTCCGCTCATCGCGAGTTCGATCATGAGCAAGAAAATTGCGGCAGGCTCGGACGCCATCGTGCTCGATGTGAAGACTGGGGCAGGGGCCTTCATGAAAACGGCCGAGGATGCCAAGGAACTGGCTCATGCGATGGTTCGCATCGGCAACAACGTCGGCCGCAAGACGATGGCGGTCATTTCCGACATGAGCCAGCCGCTGGGCTACGCGATCGGCAATGCCCTGGAAGTGAAGGAAGCGATCGATACGCTGAAGGGTAACGGGCCAAAGGATCTGGAGGAGCTTTGTCTCGCCCTTGGCCGCCAAATGGTGTTCCTGGCGAACAAAGCCGCATCTCTTGAGGAAGCCGAAGAGAAGCTGAGAGAAGTGATCCGCAGCGGCAAGGCGCTGGAGAAATTCAAGGAATTCATCACGAATCAGGGTGGCGACCCGTCTGTCGTGGATCATCCCGAGAAACTGCCGCAAGCCGCTTACCAAATCGAAGTACCGGCTAAGACCGGCGGCGTGGTGGCGGAAATAGTGGCCGATGAGATCGGTACCGCCGCCATGTGGCTTGGCGCGGGCCGGGCTACGAAGGAATCCGGCATCGATCTTGCCGTCGGCCTGATGCTGAACAAAAAAGTCGGCGATCCGGTCAAAGCCGGAGAATCCTTGGTGACTATTCACGCGAACCGGGAAGACGTGAAGGATGTCGTAGAGAACATTTACGCCAGCATCCGGATTGCGGATCATGCGGAAGCCCCTGTACTTGTGCATGACATTGTAACAGAATAATTGAAGTTTAGTTTGACCAATCCCGGATCCTTTGGAGGATTCGGGATTTTTTCAACCTTATGGAATTTATAAAATTTCGGATATGACAGAGGGCGATGCGCAGGTAGAGAAGGGGGAGAAGAGGAATCTGGGAATCTGGGGGCTAAGGGACACCAGAGCCGTTATTTGAGGAAAAACGGAGGTTTGCAAAATGTAACGGACACAGAAGACCTTATTTATCTCAAATCGGCCTGGATCAACTGGTTTAGAGCGAAATAGGGTCGTGTGTGTCCGTTAGCCTGGGAAATACCCGGGAAATGGGCGGATAAGGTCGCTGGTGTCCGTTAGAGCAACGTCCACTGGATGTAGACTACAGATTGAAAGGGCCGAGGTACTTGGGCGCTACGGTTCATGAAAGAAGGGGAAGGTTACTCAAAGAACAGAAGAGGGAATGGGAATCCGTCCCTCCAATCGCTCCAAAGTAGAAGTCAGCGTCAATAAAGGATGCCGTCAGGCGTTTTTCTTAAATCGTTCTACCCTTTTGTAAGGGGCAAGAAGCAATTGTTCGGCTTTTCTTATGCGGAAGGAACGACGACCGTACTGAATCAAATGCAAAAATGCATTTCATTTTACATGAAATGGCGTTTTGAGGCGGCTCAAATGCAAAAGTACATCTCATTTGGGGTTATTGGATAAAAAAGTATCTTACGACTGGAAACGAACTGCACTTTTACACTTGGCGAGCCGCTTTCGGGGCATTCGGGCGAAAATCGTCTGCACTTTTGCAGTTCGCAGGAAGTTGGCCGATAAATGTTTTTCTAACATAGCAGGAAATGCCGTGAAAAACTATAATACAGTTTATACATACCAAATTTTGATAGAGAGAGGGTCTATTCATTATGGTAAAGCGTGTTAGGTTAACCTTGCTGATCACGACGGTGCTGGCGGCGATCGTTCCGTGCGTGTTGGATCAGGTGCTACGGGGCATATTTGATTCCACTTCCTTGCTGATCGCCGGAATTTCCGTGGCGGTGGCCATTGCGGCCGCTTGGGTAACGGTCCGGATGATCGCCGTTCCGCTGGACCGGCTGAGCGAAGCGACACAGCGCATTAGCGAAGGGGATCTTACAAGACGCGTGGAGTTCGTGAACCGGAAAGATGAAATCGGGGTGCTTGCCAATCATTTTCAGCGCATGGTGGACAACCTGAACGAGATGATCGTGAGCGTGCGGGAAACGGCAAACCAGGTTACCTTTTCGGCGGAGCAGCTTTCGGCCGGAGCGGGGCAAACGACCAAGGCGATTGAGCACGTGACCGTGGCGATTCAGGAGATGGCGACCGGAAGCGAGCAGCAATTGCAGAAGGTCGAAGCCGGTGCGGACGGTGTGGAGGAAATGTCGCGTCAGGTGATCACGATTTCCGACCACATCCGGACGGTCACGGAAACGATGGAGCAGACGAACGGTGTTGCCGAGGAAGGGAACGCTTCCGTACTTAGAGTGGTGGAAAAAATCGAGCATATCCAGCAAACGGTTGAACAACTAGGGTCCGTTATTCATACCCTGGGCGAGCAGACGCAAAATATCGGGGGAATCGTAGAGGTCATAGCCGGAATTGCCCAGCAGACGAATTTGCTGGCGCTGAACGCCTCGATCGAAGCGGCTCGGGCCGGAGAAGAGGGGCGGGGATTCGCGGTTGTCGCCTCCGAAGTGCGGAAGCTGGCCGAAGGTTCGGAGCAATCGGCCCAGCAGATCGCGGAGCTGATCGCCGGCATTCAGGGTGAAATGGAGCGTGCGGTTCAATCAATGGAGAACGCCAAGCAGGGGGTCGAGGAAGGAATCATCGCCGTCGACACCTCCGGGCGCTCCTTCTCGCGGATCCGTAAAGCGGTTCGCGGCGCCGCCGCGAAGATGGAAGGCGTGGCCGGAGCCGCCAAGGAACTGGCGTTGGGGGCCGGCAAAGTCACGGAATCGATCAAGGACATCCGGCTCATTTCCGAGGAAGCGGCCGGAAATACGCAGACGATTTCGGCAGCCGCCGAACAGCAGCTGGCCTCTATCGAGGAAGTTGCCTCTTCTTCCGCCGATTTGACCCGGATGGCGGAACAGCTTAAGGGGCAGTTGGACAAGTTTACCGTCCGAAAACAATAGAGGTAGTTCAAAAAGTCATCTTTTGAAGATATAAGAAAGAATGGACGTCGGAGCCTCAGCTTCCTTATATCGCAAGAAAAACAACCGCTAAACGCGGTCTGGCTTCCTAGAATGTACATCGATAGATGTTTTTCTTATCACGAAGTAATGCTATGGAGCTTATTCGGCATCGAATCTTGAATTCAGCCGGGCCAAGCATACGCTTAGCGTTTTGAAAAAACGCACTTCGAAAGCATACACTTCGGTGCTGAAAACCTGACTTTTTGAACTTGCACTAATTTTTGAATACCGCGTTAAAAGTTGTCCAATAGGTCATGCCAACCTATCGGGCAACTTTTTTTCTTTTCCTGCGGCTACATAATATTCCCAGAATGGTACATTCTACATCTTGTTAACGATGAACAGTTGACCGCAGGGAGTGGTGTTGCAGTGAAGGAGAAAGTCAGCCGCGATCTGGCGAAAAACACGAAAACCGTCAAAAAAGTATTTCAGGACTGCTCGGACGTCATTTACCGCGAGGTCCAGTTAACGGATTACATTAAGGGACTGCTCGTTTACATCGAAGGGATTATCAAAGTGGAGGACGTGCAGGAGCATATTCTTCGTCCCGTCATCCAGGGGCTGGCCGGCGCCTTGCCGGACAATCCATACCCCCTTTCGTTTAAACGGGTTTCCATCAGCCAAACCGATGCGAGCTCCGACTGGGAAAAAGTCATTAATGCCGTGCTGACGTCGAATGTGGTCGTTTTTATTCAAGGGATGGATGAGGCGCTCCTGTTCAACGCGAAGGGCGGTTCGCGCCGGAGCGTTCAGGAGCCGCAGACCGAGGCGGTGATTCGCGGACCGCGCGAAGGCTTCACCGAATCGCTGCGGATCAATACCGCGCTGATCCGCTTCAAAATCAAGACGGAGAAGCTGAAGCTGATCGACATGGTGATCGGCAAGGTGACAAAGACGGATGTAGCCATGGCGTATATCGAAAACATCGCCGAAGACCAGTTGATTAACGATGTGAAGAAGCGGCTCGAGGCGATTGATATCGATGGGATCCTGGAGACGGGATATATCGAGGAATGGATCGAAGATAATCCGTCGTCGCCGTTTCCCCAATTGCAGTATACGGAAAGGCCGGATACCGTAGCCGCCCAGCTCCTGGAGGGCAGAGTGGCGATCTTCGTGGACGGTACGCCGTTTGCGCTGATCGCTCCGGTTACTCTGTGGCAGATGCTGCAGGCCAGCGAGGACTATTACGAGCGGTTTTTTATCAGCAATATGATCCGCTGGATCCGTATTTTTTTCCTGTGCGTAGCCCTGTTTCTGCCGGCATTGTACATCGCCGTGACGACGTTTCATCAGGATATGCTGCCGTCGACGCTCATTCTGAGCGTTGCCGCCGCCCGGGAAGCGATCCCGTTTCCCGCTCTGGTCGAGGCCTTCATTATGGAAATTTCGTTTGAAGCGCTGCGCGAAGCCGGAATTCGGCTGCCGAAAACCGTGGGACAAGCCGTCAGCATATTAGGGGCGCTGGTCATCGGCCAAGCCGCGGTGCAGGCCGGGATCGTCTCGGCTCCGATGGTCATCGTGGTGTCGCTCACCGGCATCGCCTCATTTACGATTCCGCGGTTCAGCTTGGCTGTCACCATCCGCATGCTCCGCTTTCCGATCATGATATTGGCCGGCATTTTCGGATTGTTTGGCATTGTGATCGGCATGGTCTGGGTTATCGTGCACCTGACGCAATTAAAATCGTTTGGTGTTCCATATATGGCCGGGGTCGCTCCTTACCGGCCCGACGACATGAAGGATATCTTCAGCCGCGTCCCAATATGGAAAATGAAAAAACGGCCGCCTGCCGATGCCCCGGACAATCTCCGGAGAATCGGCAAAACCCGGCAGCTGGGCAATGATACCACCGAGGGATGGTGAGCAAGGTGAGCCGAAGAACGCCATGCTTCTTATTGACGTTGGTGTTGGTTCCCTTCGTGCTGACCGGCTGCTGGGACCGGATTGAAGTAAACGACATCGCTTTCGTGCTCGGGTCTTCGACCGATAAGGAAGGTGGCCTCATCCGTTCAACGGTTCAGATCGCCCTCCCCAGTTCATTAGGCGGAGCGGGAAGCGAGGGGGGCGGGGGCGGCACATCCGGGAGCAAAACATTTCTGATGCTGTCCAAAAGCGCCGAAACGATGTATGTGGCGAATAAGGAGATGCAAAACAGCTTGTCCCGGGTGCTCAACTATTCCCACCGCCGGGTAACGTTGTTCGGCGAGGAGTTTGCCCGGTCTGGGATCGGCGAACAGATCGACAACTTGGCCCGTTTCCCGCAAAACCGGCTGACCACCTACGTTGTTGTTACTCGCGGTCCCGCCTACAAAGTGCTGGGG
Organism: Paenibacillus oralis; assembly: GCF_003863965.1. GTDB lineage: Bacteria > Bacillota > Bacilli > Paenibacillales > Paenibacillaceae > Fontibacillus > Fontibacillus oralis. The sequence goes on along the minus strand of NZ_RRCN01000001.1, from coordinate 1,154,707 downwards.
GCGGACGCCCCGATTGAACAGAATCCCTCCGAGATGGTTCGGGAAATCGCCAAGTCGGGAATGAAGGCCCCGATGAGCGTGCAAAAGCTGTCCAATCAACTGCTGACGGAAGGGATCGACCCCGCGATTCCGGTCGTTACCCTGGGGGAAAGCGCTCCGGAAAAAGTCGGCAACAGTCAAAGCCTCGTTCGGCTGGACGGGCTTGGCGTCTTTCGCACAGACAAACTGGTCGGCTTCTTGGATGTGAAGGAAGCAGCGCTGGCGCTGCTGGCCATGAACGAAGCGATCAACCCCAAAGTCAGCGTTCCGTATGCAGGCGGCGGACCCAACCAAATGATCAGTATCAGCCTTAACGAAACGAATACCAGGATCCGGACCCGCCTGAAAAACTCCCAAATTACAGCGGACATCTATATCCAGGCGAAAGGGCTGCTCGTGGAAAATACGTCGAACGCGAACCTGGAATCCACCATGATGGGCAAATTGGAAAAGCAATGCAATGACTTTGTAGCGGAAGGCGTTCACGAGGTGGCGGACAAACTGCTGAAGGAGTACCGTTCGGACGTATTCGGGCTGGGCAACACCTTCCATAACACCTACCCGTCGGAATGGGAAAAAGTCCATAACCGCTGGAACGATATGCTTCCGGAGATCAAAGTTCGCGTGCACTCCCATGTGCATCTGGAAAATACCGGCGAATTGATCAATTCGCTTGGCGTAAGGGAGGATCGGCTCCGCAATGATTGAGGTGCTGCTGATAATACTCATGGCCTTCAGCGTATGGCGGGACCAAGAAGCTATGAGGAAAGAGCCACCGATAAACCGGTGGTTTTCCTACGGCATGATGGCCGTCTCCTTCGGCATCCTGCTCTATACCACGCTGTCGCCCCAGATTTTTTTTCCAAGCGAGTGGCTGGGCAGGATCCTCCGGCCGCTTGTGCCTTTTCCGTAAGAGGTAGTTCAACTTTCTCCACCTGAAAATTTAAAGGAGAGGCATGGTATGAAAAAAATAACGAAGCGGCAAATCATGCTGCTTTGCATGCTGTATATCAGTTCCCTGTCGTATTTACAGACGTTTTCTCCCATGGCGAATGTGGCCCGGCAGCATGCCGCTGTCTCCTTCATCCTAAGCGGCGGGCTTTGCGTGTTGTCCCTGTGGTTGCTGTCGGCGGCACGGGGGCGGTTTCCCGGCAAAAATCTGATGCAGGCGATCGTGGAGCGGTTTCCGGTGAACGGCAGGGTTCTGTTGGCAATGTACCTCCTCTTTTTTCTGTTCATCGCCGCCAGAGATATCCGCATCCTTGCCGATTTTACGAATTCGGTGCTGCTGAACCGGACGCCGATTTTGATTTTGGGGCTCATGATCACCGCCACGGCCGTCTATATTTCGCAGGGGGGGATCCGGGCTTTCCTCGGGATTAGCGAGATCTACGTGCCTATCATGATCGCTGTTCTGACTATCGTCAGCATCTTCATGTTAAGGAATGTGCATATCAATTACATGATTCCTTATTTTTCTTTCGATTGGCTGGGCATCGCCAAAGGGGCGTGGTACGCGGCCCCCTATTTGGGAGAAGTCATCGCGTTGCCGTTAGTCATTTCGGGGAAATCTTATCGCACCTCTGCCGGGCTTACCGGGTTGATTGTGGCCACGTTATTTCTATTCGGCATCCTGCTTTTGACCGAATTGGTCATGGGGGTGCCGCTGACCGGCAAATTAACGCATTCCGGATACGAGCTTATCCGGCAATTGCAGATCACCGATTTCATGGACCGGTTTGATCTGCTTGTCGTCGGACTTTGGTATCCGACGGCGCTCGGCAAGATCGGCTTCGACATCTATGTGCTGTGTTATTTAATGCAGATGGTCGTGCCGAAATTATCCGGCCGCCTTATGACGGCTCCCGCCGGCGCGCTTGCGTTTGTGTGCTCCATCTGGTTTTTCAAAAACGCCCTGCAGCAATTCAACTTCAACTATGTATGGCCGCTGGTGGCGCTGATCTTCGAACTGGTGCTGCCGATCGTGTTGTTCGCCGCGTTATGGCCGCGAAAGGTCAAACCGAAATCAGGCTGACGCGCAGGTCACGGGATTTACTTCCTCTCCCCGGTCGTATAAGCTGGAAATAGAAAGATGGGCTGATTTTGGGGAGGTAGACTATGGCGAGGAGATTGGAAGGGAAAAGAATCGCATTGACGGGCCCCCGCCGGGCGGAGGAACTGGGCAAGCTGGTGGAAAACCTCGGCGGAATTCCGCTGTATCGGCCGGCGCAGGGAACGGTCCTGCTGGACGACGTGGACCTTCGGAACGGGATTGTGGCTTGGGTGGAGAATCCGCCGGACTGGTCGATCTTCACGACCGGCATGGGGCTGGATGCCGTGTTTGACATGGCCGAGGATATGGGGGTGGCCCAGCAGCTATGGGATAACCTTAGCGTGAATTCCATTGCCGCCCGGGGGTACAAAACGGCAAATGCCCTCAAAAAACGGCAGTTGACGCCGCTTGTCCGGGATGACGACGGCAGCACGGAAGGGCTGATCCGCGGACTGGCGGCTCATGACTTCACGGGGAAAAACGTGATGCTGCAGCTGCACGGCGACCCCGCCCCGCGGCTGGTTGCCTGGCTGGAGGAGCAGGGAGCAAGCTGCCGTCAGGTTTTGCCGTACCGCCACATTTCGCCGCCGGAAGAAGCGCTGGAAGAACTGCTCGCCGACATCGTGGGGGGAGAGGTGGACGCCGTAACGTTTACGAGCGGGCCGCAGGTCCGTTTTCTCATGGAGCATGCGGAGAAGCGGGGGCGGCTTCAGGCGCTGATGCAGGCGCTGGAGGGGCCGGTGCTGGCCGTCGCCGTAGGCAAGGTGACGGCCGCCGGGCTGCGGGAGGCCGGCGTTCCGCGGGTGCTGGCTCCGAAGGAGGAGCGAATGGGCAGTATGATCGTCGAATTGGCGCGGTATTATGCCGGAGACGCCGCGCTATGATGCAGTACAGATAAGCAATATCCAAACCTATGAAGGAAAGGATGATTGGTTATGAGCGATTTGTTGAAAAAGGCGATTTCCTTAGGTTGGGGCCTTACCGTCGTGAGCAAGGAAAAGATCGAAGGGGTCGTGGACGAGCTGGTGAAGCGCGGCGAATTGGCTCCTTCGGAGTCGAAGCAGCTGGTGGAGAAGCTGATCGATAAAGGCGCCGAGGAGCAGGGAAGATTCAAGGAACTCGTTAACGAACAGGTGAGATCCGCGCTTCAAACCATGGGGCTCGCTTCAGCTAAAGAGGTGGAAGAGCTGACCCGCCGGGTGGCCGAACTGGAACTGAAGCTCGCCGAGCTGCAGCAGCCGTAGCTCATGGGCAGCTTTGTCCGTCATAACGGGAGGTACCGGGAAATCGCCATGGCGCTGGTGCGCCATGGCTTTGGGTATATGGCCGAAGAGATCGGACTAACCCGGCTCATCCGGGTTCCGCTGCGGCGGTTTCGCAAGGCGGAGCCTCCGGGAACCCGGACTTTGGCCGAGCGAATCCGGCTGGTGCTGGAGGAGCTCGGGCCCACCTTTATTAAGGCCGGGCAACTGGCCAGCACGCGCTCCGATTTGCTTCCGGAACCGATCGTCCTGGAGCTTGTCAAGCTTCAGGATCAGGTGCCGCCTTTTTCCGCCGAAGAAGCGAAGGCGATTTTGGAGCAGGAGATGCAGATGCCAATCGGGGAGCTGCTGGCCAGCTTCGACGAGACGCCGCTGGCCGCCGCGTCGATCGGGCAGGTTCACCGGGCGCGGCTGACGAGCGGCGAGCGGGTTGCCGTCAAGATTCAGCGTCCCGGCGTCATTCCGCTCGTCGAGCGCGACCTGGACATTCTGAAGCATTTGACGGCGCTGGCGAATAAACGGTGGTCCTGGGTTTCCCAGTATCAAATCCCGCAGATGGTCGAGGAATTTTCGCGGTCGATCCGGGCCGAGCTGGACTACAGCCATGAAGGGCGGAACATGGAGAAAATCCGCCGGCAATTCAAGGAAGGGGAAGGGATCTACATCCCCGGGGTTTATTGGCACTACACGACGTCCAAGGTGCTGACGATGGACTTTGTCGACGGTGTGCATTTGAACCGGCTGAACGGGCGGGCGGCAGTCCGCTTCGACCGGAAGACGATAGCCCAGCGCCTTGTGGATGCTCTGCTTCGGCAAATTTTTGAAGGCGGCTTTTTTCACGCGGACCCCCATCCCGGCAATTTGCTTGTGACGGAGCGAGGGGATTTGGCGTTTATCGATTTCGGCATGGTCGGCCGGCTCAGCAGCGATATGAAGGACCATCTCTCCTCGCTGGTGATCGCCTTGATGCGGCGCAGCACCGAAGGCATGGTGCGGGCGATCTTACGCATGGGGCTGGTGGATGACGCCGCCGATACGGCCGGGCTGCGCCTGGACCTGGAGCGGCTGCGGGACAGGTATTACGATATCCCTTTTGCCGAAATTCAGGTCGGTCAAGCGTTAAACGATCTGTTTATGACCGCCAGGCGCCACCGGGTCACCCTGCCCGCCGATCTGCTGCTGCTCGGGAAAGCGCTGCTCACGGTGGAAGGCGTGGCGCTAAGCCTTGATCCGAACCTGCGCATTCTCGACATGGCCGAGCCGTTCGGGCGCAAGCTGCTGCGGGAGAAGTACGGGTCGCGCCGGCTCACGAAGAGGCTGGTCGAAGGGGCGGCCGAATTGACCGATTCTTTGGTCGACCTGCCGCGGCAAGTGCGACGGTTGTCGGCGATGTTCGCCAAAGGGAAAATCAAGATGGAGATGGACGTTCCGGAGATGGGGCAGTTCCTCCGCAAGCTGGATCAAATCAGCAACCGGCTGTCATTCAGCATCGTTCTCCTTTCGTTCAGCATCATCATGGTCGGCTTGATCGTCGGCTCATCCCTGACGAGGCGCCCTACGCTGCTGTGGAACTTTCCGGCCATCGAAATCGGCTTCATCGTGGCGCTGCTGATGTTCCTGTGGCTGCTTTATTCGATCTTCCGTTCGGGGAGGTTTTAGCTCGCCGTCCCGCGGATCGTCTGTTACAATAAGAAGGCTGTTGCCCCAAACCGGCAACTGTTAAATCGTTATTGAACTGGATATGGGATTAACCGGATGGCTTTATCCTAGGAATATGAGGTGAATTTGTTGACGACTTTTGAAAACCTGGGCCTTTCGCCCGCCCTGCTTCGCAGGCTGCAGGAACAAGGCATCGCGAACCCGACCCCGGTGCAGGCGGCGGCGATCCCGGTGCTGATGGCCGGGGAGGACGCGATCGTGCAGGCGCAGACCGGCACGGGCAAAACGCTCGCTTTTCTGCTGCCGATTCTGGAGAACATCCGTGTAGACAAGCCGGAGGCCCAGGCGCTGATCATCACCCCGACCCGGGAACTGGCGCTGCAGATTACGGCGGAGGCCCGCAAACTGGCGGCAGCGCGGGAAGGGTTGTCGCTGCTGGCCGCCTACGGCGGGCAGGATGTGGAACGGCAGCTGCGCAAGCTAAAGGGCGGCGCCCAGCTTGTCATCGGAACCCCCGGCCGGCTGCTCGATCACTTGCGGCGCGGCTCGCTGACGCTTGGCGCCGTGCGGATGCTGGTGCTCGACGAAGCGGATCAAATGCTGCATATGGGCTTTTTGGCCGAGGTGGAAGAGATCATATTGCAGGTGCCGCGGAGCCGTCAGACGATGCTGTTCTCGGCGACGATGCCCGATCGTGTGAAGCGGTTGGCCCGCACGTACATGGACCGTCCGCAGGATATCCGCGTTGCGGAAACGCCGCGTGTGACCTTGGACAGCATCCGGCAGATTTTGGTGGAATGCACGGACCGGACCAAGCAGGCCGCGCTGATCGAGCAAATCCGCGGGGATCGGCCGTATTTGGCGGTGATCTTTTGCCGGACGAAGCGGCGGGCGAGCAAGCTGAACGAGGCGCTGCAGGAAGCCGGCTTCAAATCGGATGAGCTGCATGGCGATCTGTCGCAGGCGAAACGCGAGCAGGTGATGCGGGCTTTCCGCGAGGCGAAGCTGGAGCTGCTGGTGGCCACGGATGTAGCGGCGCGCGGCATCGATGTCGAAGGAGTCACGCATGTGTTCAACTACGACATCCCGCATGACGTGGACGGCTACATCCACCGCATCGGGCGGACCGGCCGCGCCGGGCAGGAAGGCGTAGCCGTCACGTTTGCGGCGCCGAAGGACATGGAGGCGCTGCGCCTGATCGAGCGGGGCATCGCCCGCAAGCTGGAGCGGCAGCGTTATGCTGCGGGCGGCGCGGGCAGCGGAGCCGCCAGGGACTCCGCCGGCGGCCGGCAAGGCGCGGCCCTGGCGAAGGAAACGCCGCGCCGCGCGAAGCACGGCGGCGCGAAGCGTGCGCCCGGCCGCCCGGGCCGCGAAGCGGCGGGCGGGCGCGGGCGCGCAGCCGGCGACGGCGGGGCGCCGGCCCGGGGAAGCCGCGGCGAAGGGAAACGCCGCGGCGAGAAGGCGCACGCGCAGCGCGGCTCCGGCGGAGGCGCTGCGCGCGCGCAAGGGCAGGGCCGCCGCGGCGAAGCCGGACGCGGCGGCGGGCGCGGGCGCCGGGGGCGGTAGCCCGGCGCCGTCGTTATTTTCCATGCAACTTATTGCTTGAGATTTTCGTTAAATTTATAGATTCAATATGGGGAGGAACCAGGATGTACAGCAAGAAGGGCACGCTGACGGCTGCCATCGCCCTAATGGTGGCGGCGGCGCTTTTTACGGGCTGCGGAAATAAAGAAGCGGGTGCGCCGCAAGCTTCGTCTCCGGGGACGGAGAACGCCGCAGAGGCCAACGGCGGGGCAGCCGCCGGGGGGAACGACGCTGCGGGAGCCGAAACCGGAGATAACGGCGCAGCGAATCCTGATGACAACGCGAATAGCCCGGCTGATTCCGGGGCGGCGGATGCAGGCGCGGGGAACGGGCCGGTAAATTCCGGCACGGACACGGACAGCGGTCAAAGCGTGGATACGGCGGCGGCCTCCGATCCATACAGCAGTGCCGTACTGATTAACAAGCAGTTTGCCCTGCCGGATGATTATGAACCGAAGGATCTCGTATATCCCGATGTCCGGTTTACATTCAAAGAAAAAATCGAAAAGCGGATGATGCGCAAAGAGGCGGCGGAGGCTTTGGAAGAGTTGTTTGCCGGCGCCGAGAAGGACGGCATCTATCTCGCCGGCGTATCCGCGTATCGTTCGCACAGCACGCAGACCGCTTTGTTTAACCGTTACGTGAAGAAAGACGGCGAGGAAAAAGCCAAAACCTACAGCGCCGTTCCCGGCCATAGCGAGCATGAGACGGGTTTGGCGATCGACGTTTCGGGCAGCGACGGCAAATGCGCGGCGGAGAGCTGCTTCGGCGATACGAAGGAAGCGGCTTGGCTGGCCGATCATGTGACGGAATACGGCTTTATTATCCGTTATCCGGAAGGCAAAGAGGACATTACCGGGTATAAATACGAACCATGGCACCTCCGCTACGTCGGCAAAGAGATCGCGGCGGATATCGCCGAACGCGGCATTACGCTGGAAGAGTACTATGATGCTGTGCCGGTATCCGGTCAGTAAGAATGAATAAACAAGAAATATCGTCAAAAGGGCGCCCATCGGCGTCCTTTTCGTGTGTATCCGTCAATGTGGTCAGACTGCGATTTCTCCAACGTTCTGGTTGGAAAACTCCAATAGAATGGGAAATTGTCGGGTTATATAGTAGCTTGATTGGATTTTTCCAATAGGAGGATGTTATTCATGGTGGGGCGGATGCTATGACTGCGTGAAGCAGGGCAGGGCCGTTAAAGGGTGGAAATTTTAATTAACAGTTGACAAATGATAATGATTATCAGTATCTTTAAAGGTAAAGATGAAATATTAATGAAGGCTTGATGAAGCTGATAGTTATGATCGCATAGATGCTGAATGATGAGAAATTAACGGCTGCACACGGAAAGGAAGAGTGCCATGGTTTCATTGAAAACTTCCCATTTGGATATTGCCTATGAGGACCGCTTGATCGTCGAGGACTTGAATATTTCCATTCCGGAAGGAAAAATTACGGCGCTGGTTGGCGCCAACGGCTCCGGTAAATCCACGGTTTTAAAAACGATGGCGCGGATTTTGCAGCCGAAGGCGGGGACCGTGCTGCTGAACGGCAAATCGATTCATAAACAATCGACCCGGGAAGTCGCCAAGCAGCTGGCCATCCTGCCGCAGAACCCGACGGCGCCGGAGGGGCTGACGGTGTACGAACTGGTGTCGTACGGACGTTTTCCCCATCAAAAAGGCTTCGGCGGGTTAAAGGCGGAAGACCGTAAAATTGTCGAGTGGGCGATCGAAGCGACAAGGATGAGCGAATTTACCGACCGGGCTTTAGAACAGCTGTCCGGCGGGCAGCGTCAGCGGGCCTGGATCGCTATGGCGCTGGCCCAGGAGACCGATATTTTGTTCCTCGATGAACCGACGACCTTCCTCGACATGGCGCATCAACTGGAAGTGCTGCAGCTGCTTGAGGAATTGAACGCGGCATCGCAACGCACGATTGTGATGGTTGTGCATGACTTGAACCATGCCGCGCGCTACGCCCATTATATGATCGCGATCAAAAAGGGCCAGGCCGTGGCTTCGGGAACTCCTGAAGAGGTGGTCACTTCCCCGGTGCTGCGCGACGTGTTCGGCATTGAAGCGGATATCGTGACGGACCCTCGCAGCGGGGTGCCGCTGTGTCTTCCTTATGAGCTCTACCGCGCCGCTACCGAAGGCAAAGTTCGTCCTGCGGCCAAAGACGGGCGGGAGGAACCAGAGCGTAAAGTGGTTTCGTTCCAGTAGCTTAGCTTATGCGGCGGGAAGAAACCGGGCTGGAGGAAAAAAGAATGCCAATCGATTATGAGCTGCTTGAACTGCAATTGTGTATCGTGACGAAGGAACGCCAAGATGCTCTGCTCACGGTGCCGGCAGCCGTACTGACGGATCGTGAACGGATGGAGTCTTTTCTGAAATTTTACCAGGAGCAGATTAAGGGGCTCGACATCCAGGTTGCGGCGACTTATTTCGCCTCAGCCTGGCGGGTAATGTGCACAGCGCTGCAGTATATGCTGTCCGTAACGCCGAGCCGGCTCCGTTTTTCGCTTGAAAATATTACTGTTCAGGTTGTTGTAGTCAATCAGTTTCCGTGGGTTTATTTCGTGTTGAATGATCCGGAGGAAACGCCTTGGCCGCAAGGAGAACGGGACGCGTGGCGGGAAAATGAGCTGGGCGGATTCTACCTGGAGGTCTTGCGCCCGGTGATGGAGAGCATCGCCGCCGTATCCGGGGTGCCGCTGACGCAGCTGTGGGGGCAGATTCCGTTGGGCGTGCAGTATTACGTCCGCGCGATTGCCGGCAAGCTGGAGGATGAGGCGCAGCGCTCCCGGCTGATGGAGGATTACGACTATCTCGCCAAAGAGCTGCCTGCATCATGGTTCGGACTGAAGCGGAATCCTTTTAACGTCAAGCAGGTTTTGCTGGACGATCCTTACCGGCCGGGCGAGAAAACGCCCATGAAGCCCACCTGCTGCCTGGCCTACCGGACGGATACCGGACATGGCTATTGCTACGGCTGCCCGAAGCTGACCAAGCAGGAGAGGGAAGCGAAACGTCTCGAGATCATGGAAAAAATGGCCGCTTCCAAAGCGCAGTAACTCAACTGCTGCTGCGTGGAGCGGCTTTATTTTTTTATTAATTGAGACTCAACCTAATAATCAGTGCTTGATAGTCAAACCGGTAACCAATCGTGGCAAGAAATACCGGAAGGGTGTTGAAAGCTTGAGGACAGGGAAAGCCGGTGGGTTGGTCGGCAGGATCAACATCCGCTGGCCAGACGCTTTGCACGATTATCCCGTTTGATCAGGAAACAGAGAAGAAGATACACATTCAGGAGAAGGATATAAATTTGAGAGAAGCGGATATATTCGGGGTAAACATACATGTTCGAGATCATTAGGCCGGTTTAGAAGAAAGAGGTCTAGGAGAAGGGAAGCAGACTTGACGGGAGGGATAGGGCAAGACACCGGAAAAAATGAAAAGACCGTGATCTTACAGCAGCCTGAATCCGTTTGCAGCAACGTCTGTACCGTTCAAGCATTTCTATTAGGCTGCAGCCGCAATGGGCTGATTCGGTTGGCGCGCGATCAGCCGGCGGTAAGGAATTGCCGGAATTGACACACACATAAGCAGTAACTTCTGCCGCATCGTTTCTTCCGCTCCGAGCAAGCGCAGCCGGCGGCGTCCGGTGTACTCGTTCAGGTACGCCTGCAGATGCTTCAGTCCCAAGGCTCCATACGTACTCTTCAGTGATTCCCATGCCTCTCTCACCACTTTCCGCAAGGGCGCATACAGTCGAAATGCTAGAGGAAACGACTGCACCGCCGATGTACGGACATCCACATGCCCGTTGATGAACGCGGCGAGTTCGTGACGGTTTGCCCTTTGTCCGTCTCCTCTCTTATGCGGCACCAGGCGGATTTTGACCTGCTCCGGCTCGCCCGACTCCGTGACCGTGCATCCCGCTACTACCGCCGAGGCATACGGATGCGGAAACTGACACCGGGACGGATTACACCCATACAGATCGCTGTTCACCTTCACGTCTCCGCAGAGCAGCTCCCGGGCATCGATCTCTAGGGCGGCATGGCGTATTTTGTGCAGCAGCAACCAGGCGGTTTTGTAGGTGACTCGGATCACCTGGCTCAGCCGTATCGCCGAGATGCCGTCCTCAAGCAAGAACAACTCCAGCGCATTGAACCACTTGAGCAGGGGCAGATGCGTTCCTTCAAAAATCGTGCCGATTAAAGCCGATGTTTGATGCTTGCACTTTCCGCACTCGAACAAGGGGATATGCCGGGAGGTCAGACGGCTGCACCGGGTGTGAGCGCAGCGCGGGCAGACGAAGCCGTTTGGCCACTTCATCGCGATTAGCGCCTCCATGCAGTCCTGCTCGCTGTGGTAACGGCTGCTGAATGGTTGAAGCTCCGTTCCCGCATTGGCTTCCATATCCGCTCACCTCCCAAATCAAGAATTTACGTACATATGTTCTTTTTATTTAATTTTACCAAACATATGTTCCATTTTCAAGCCAAAAATCCACCCAAACCGCTTCATTTATTTCTTATCTCTTCTTTTCATTATCCCGCACACTAGCCCCCACACCCCCAGTCCCCTGAACGAAGGGGATAATCGTGCAAGGCGGCATGCAGAGGCACCAAAACACCAAGACACGAACGCTATACACAGCCACCTCAGAGCCGAAGTCATAATTTAATTCGTCAAGCAATGATCTCGGTTTTGAGCCTTGACTAAAATTGTGAATATTTAAAAAACTTCTTTTTACCTCTTGCAATGTGAAAAATGTCACACTATAATATAAGACATAAGGTGAAACATTTCACAAAATTGCAGCCGTTTAAGTGAACACTTTCACATTATTTATTTGGATATGTGAAAAAATAAACAAACATTTTGAGGAGGAAACCATCATGAAAGTAGCAGTTATCGGATGTACACACGCAGGCACGGCCGCCATCGTCAATATCGCCAAATTATACCCGGAAGCGAACATTACCGTTTATGAACGGAACGACAACATTTCGTTCCTGTCGTGCGGGATCGCATTATATGTCGGCGGGATGGTAAAGGACCCGCAGGGATTGTTTTACTCCTCGCCGGAGCAGTTGGCGGAGCTGGGGGTGCACACGAAAATGCGCCATGAGGTGGTAGCGGTCGATACGGACGCCAAAACCTTGCGGGCCCGTAATTTTGTCACCGGTGAAGAGTTCGAGGATACGTTCGACAAGCTGGTCGTTACGACCGGATCGTGGCCGATCGTGCCGAAATTCGAGGGCATTGAGCTGGAAAACATCGTGCTTTCGAAAAACTTCAACCATTCCAATACGATTATCGAAAAGGCCAAACAAGCGAAAAATATCGTCGTCGTAGGCGCCGGTTATATCGGCGTGGAGCTTGTGGAGGCTTTTCAATTGAACGGCAAGCAGGTTACCTTGATCGATGCGGAGGACCGGATTCTGAGCAAATATCTGGACCAGGAGTACACGGACAAAATCGAGCAATCGCTTAGCGATCATGGCATTCAGCTGGCGCTTGGACAAAAGGTAACCCGCTTCGAGGGCGAGGAAGGCAAGGTAACCCGCGTCGTAACCGATCAGGGAAAATATGACGCCGATCTAGTGATTATGTGCATCGGCTTCCGTCCGAATACCGGGCTGCTTCAAGGCCAGGTGGATATGCTCGGCAACGGGGCGATCATCGTGGACGAATATATGCGCACCAGCAAGCCGGACGTTTATGCGGCGGGCGACAGCTGCGCGGTATTTTACAACCCAACCGGCAAGCATGCCTACATCCCGCTCGCAACAAACGCGGTCCGCATGGGGACGCTGGTCGCCCGCAACCTGGTGGCGCCAACCGTAAAATACCTTGGCACCCAGGGAACCTCGGGCATCAAGATTTATGAGGACAACATCGCGGCAACCGGTTTAACGGAAGCGGCGGCCAAGGATGCGGGGATTGAGGCCGAAGCGGTGCTCATTAACGACAATTACCGTCCTGAATTCATGCCGACCCATGAACCGGTTACGCTGAAGGTTGTTTACGAGCCAAACACGCGGCGCATTCTGGGCGCGCAAATCATGTCGAAAGCGGATCTAACCCAGTCGATCAATACGATGTCGGTATGCATTCAAAACGGCATGAAGATGGAGGAACTGGCTTTTGTCGACTTCTTCTTCCAGCCGCATTACAACAAACCGTGGAATTTCCTGAACAGCGCCGGCCTTGGCGCGCTGCCGGAAGTGCCGAATAAGCAGCCTGTACAAGCCTAACCGAGGGAGAAGGAAGACAACCATTGATGTAACCTTCACCTCGAAGCGGCCGCAACACGCCGACGGAAGAAGCACTTTGCTTCGGATGTCGGCTTTTTTGTGAGCAAAGAAGTGGTACACGGTTAGCGGTGGATTACTGGCAGAATAAATGTGAATTTTTTCACCTCCCGTGATTTATGTTACTTATTTGGAGGAAGCGGGAACGCTACAATAGACTCGGGCATTAAAGTGAAATGAATAGAAGGAGACTTGAATCATGGCTGACTATAAACCCGCGCAGATTGCCGAAGTGACCGTGGAGAACGGGATCAAAAAAGCGCATAATCCGCTGTTGACCGTGCTGATCCTCGGGTTTCTCGGCGGAGCGTTTATCGCTCTCGGTTTTCTGCTGGATATCCGCGTCATCGCCAGCGCCCCGGCGGAGTGGGGGAGCTTTGCCACATTCATTGGCGCGGCGGTGTTCCCGATCGGCCTTATACTCGTGCTGCTGGCCGGCGGAGAGCTGCTGACGGGCAACATGATGGCCGTTCCCCTGGCCCGGATGGCAAAGCGGATTTCGACCGGCGAAGTGTGCAAAAACCTGGTGCTGATCACATTGAGCAATTTTGTCGGAGCGCTGTTTGTCGCTTATTTTTTCGGCCATGTCGTCGGTTTGACGGCAAGCGGACCGTATTTGGATAAACTGGTCGATATGGCAGGGCATAAGCTGGACGACAGCTTCCTGCAGGCGTTTGTTTCCGGGATTGGCTGCAACTGGCTGGTGGCCCTGGCCGTCTGGCTGTCCTACGGCGCCGATAATATGAGCGGCAAAATCCTCGGCATCTGGTTCCCGACGATGGCGTTTGTCGCTATCGGTTTTCAGCACGTCGTGGCCAATATGTTTTTGATCCCGGCGGCCATTTTTGAAGGATATTTCTCCTGGGGAGAATATCTTGGCAATTTCGTCCCGGTCTGGCTCGGCAATTTGACCGGCGGCGGGCTGTTCGTGGCCGGGGCGTATTGGACGGCTTATTTGAAGGATCGGGGAACGAATGCCGACTCCGGCGCAGTCCAGGGGGCAGGGGCTTCCGCATCCGTCAAGGCGGGCAGCAAAACGGCTTAGGGTGTAATGAATGGTTTAGGGCTTAACGGCTTAGGGCGTAAGTGCTTAAGGCCTAAGGGCTTAAGGCGTAAGGTTTAAGGTATATGATTTAAGGTGTAACCGGAGTAGCTCCATCGCTGGCTTGATCCGTATAGGCCGGCATGATCCGCGCATTCCGTGACGGCACGACAGGCCGCTTCCTCATTATTGGTTTGTGAGGGGCGGCTTTTTTTCGTGCAGTTTTATTGGATAATTCAATAGAATTCGCTTAAGTCGCCATTTTGAACCCAACCGTTGCAACACAACTATTCTAACGGTTGCCACAACCACTATTTGTTCCAAAAACGTTGATTTCAAATTGTAACGGTTGCCATGGCGCTTATTTCACTGAAATACGGCTACTTTTACCTAGATTAAGGCTATTAACGGCGCTCACAACCGTTAGAATTTGGAAAAGGTCCTTTTTCGTAAAATAGCAGCTGTTACAACCGTTAGATTAGTATCAAGGCTACAACTCGTCTTATGCAAGAGTTAATGCAACGCTAGTGCATTTTGAGCCCTTCCGAGTATGATCAATTGGAAATATCCAATTAAAATGCTGGGGCAGTAGACAAAAGCAAAAACTTTTTTCTACAATAGCTAAGACAGGAGGGGATGGAAATGATCCACGAAGAGAACGGGGTGTTTCCGGCGGTGTGCCCGCTGGATTGTCCCGATACTTGCGGCTTGCTGCTTCATAAAGAGAACGGAAAAATCGTGAAAGTGACGGGCAATCCCGATCATCCGGTGACCCAAGGGGCGATTTGCAATAAAGTCCGCAATATGGCGGAGCGGGTCTACCATCCGGAACGGGTGCTTTACCCGCTTAAGCGGGTTGGGGCCAAAGGCGAAGGGAAATTCACGCGGATTTCCTGGGACGAGGCGATGGCGGAAATCGCCGGACGGTACAAGGAGCTTATCCGTGAGCATGGGCCCGAGTCGATAATGCCGTACAGCTTTTACGGCAACATGGGGATTCTCAGCGTCGACGGGATGGACCGGCGCTTCTTCCACCGCCTGGGCACGACGCAGCTGCAGCAGGGCATTTGCAATTCCGCGGGGAACGCGGGATGGAGATATACGATGGGCTTCGGCGGCGGGACCAGCCCGGAGGAGACGGTAAACGCGAAGCTGATCATCGTCTGGGGCGGCAATCTCGTCAGCACCAACATGCACCAGGTCGCCCTGATCGAAAAAGCCCGCAAACAGGGGGCGCAGCTGGTCGTGATCGATGTGCACCGCAACCGCACCGGGCAGCGGGCCGACTGGTTTATTCCGCTCTACCCGGGAACGGACAGCGCTCTGGCGCTTGGGATTATGCATGTGCTGTTCGAGCGCGGGCTTGTGAACGAAGCGTTCCTGGAGCGGTACACGACCGGGCACGCCGAGCTGCGCGAGCATGTGAAGCAATATACGCCGGAGCGTGTTTCGGCGATCACGGGCGTGCCGGCGGAGGACATCGTGAAGCTGGCCGTTCTGTACGGCGAGACTTCGCCGGCCTACATCCATATCGGGAACGGCCTGCAGCATCACGATAACGGCGGCATGACCGTGCGCACCATTAGCTGCCTGCCGGCGCTAACCGGCCAGTGGCTCGTGCCCGGCGGCGGCGCGTACAAGTCGAACGGCGCTTACGGCAAAATGAACGCGGCCGCGCTGGAACGGGCCGACCTGCGGCCGAATCCGGGCGCCCGCACGGTAAACATGAACCAGCTTGGCGAAGCGCTGCTGACGCTCGATCCGCCGATCCGCGCGCTGTTCGTGTACTGCTCCAACCCGGCGGTGGTCGCGCCGAATACCGCGAAGGTGGAGCAGGGCTTACAGCGGGAGGATCTGTTCACCGTTGTGCACGACCTGTTCCTGACGGATACGGCCAAATACGCCGACATCGTGCTGCCGGCGACGTCCACTTTTGAGAATACGGACTTGTACAGCTCTTATTGGCATCATTATGTCCAGCTTCAGGAGCCGGTCATTCCGGCCCGGGGCGAAAGCAAAAGCAATGTCGAGACGTTCAAACTGCTGGCGGAGGCGATGGGTTTCGCGGAGGAAGCGTTCCAAGACAGCGAGGAGGATATGATCCGGCAGGCGCTGCAGTTCCCGCATAACCCTTATTTGGAGGGCGTCACGCTGGAGAAGCTGCAGGAGCAGCGCTTTGTCAAGCTGAATATGGAGCACAAGAAACATTATCTGGACGGCTTAACGACGCCTTCGGGCAAAATCGAGCTGTATTCCGCCGCGATGGAAAGGGCCGGCCTGCCGCCGCTGCCCGCTTATGTGCCGCTGCAGGAAGGCTATGACGGCGCACGCCGGCCGGGCGAGGGAGAGGTTTACCCGCTGATGTTCATCTCGCCGCCGAACCACAGCTTCCTGAACTCGACGTTCGGCAACGTGGAGAAGCTGACCGCGCTCGAGAAAAGCCCGCTGCTGCAAATCCATCCGCAGGATGCGGAGGAGCGCGGCATTGCCGACGGCGACGAAGTCACGGTGTGGAACGGCCGCGGCAGCTATCACGTAAAGGCATCCGTCACCAACAAAATGCTGCCTGGCATCGTCGTCAGTCAAGGGCTATGGTGGGAGCAGGAAGACGGACGCCGCACGCGGGCCAATGCCCTCACGCCCGACCGGCTTGCCGATATGGGCGGAGGTGCGGTGTTTTTTTCCACCGTCGTTAATGTAAAGCGGCAATAGATGTACTTGCCTGGCTTGCCCTTTTGAGCGATACTATTGTAATCTGGGCAATGTGCAAAAGTGCGGAGAGCCCCTGGGGGCTCTTTTTTTATGGATATACACAGAACTGCATGTACAGAGGGGAGGAGTAACGGAATGAAATGGCTGAGTTCTTACCCGCGCGAGGTTAAAGTTTTTTTGGCGGCCAGTCTGATCAATTCCGCCGGCGGTTCTTTAATGTGGCCGCTGATCACGATGTTCGTGTTTAAAATATTGGGCAGGTCGGTGACGGATGCCGGTCTGGTTATTTTGGTCATGTCCCTGGGCGGCATCGCCGGCCAGCTGTTGGGCGGGGCTTTGTATCACCGGCTGGGGGTGACGCGGCTGATTGTGGGCGGGCTTGGCCTGAACGCGTTGTTTTTGCTGCTTCTGCCTTATGGCAGCGGCAACTGGCATCAGTTTATGCTGCTGATTGCCATGGTTGGCTTTTTTAACGCGATGTCCATGCCGGCGATCCAGGCCTTCATCGGCTTTCGCTTCGCGGAGCGGCGGGGCGAGCTGTTTAACGTCATTTATGTGGCGAACAACATCGGCGTTGCCGTAGGAACGGCGCTCAGCGGGTTTTTGGCGCAGATTTCCTACGATTTGAGCTTTATTCTGAACGGGCTGACATCGGCGGCATTTGCGGTTTTTTTCTGGTTTTATTTGAACAAAGTTCAAAAAAGTCAAGGCGAGTTGCATGTGGAAAAACGTAAAACCGTAGCGGAAGGCCAGAGCGCTTGGACGTTGATGAAATGTTATCCGGTTTATTTGTTTATGGGGATTGGCTCATTTTTCCTGTGGCTGGCCAACTGCATTTGGAACAACGGCGTATCGCCGTTTACGATCTCCCAGGGGATGCCGGAATGGAATTACAGCGTGCTGTGGACGTTGAACGGGGTGCTGATTTTTGTGGGGCAGCCGTTCGTGCTCTGGATCAAACGCACCTTCGCCGGCTCGCCGCAAGCGCAGATGACGGCCAGCGCCTTGTTTTATATGCTCGGTTACGTGACCATCTTAGGCTTTCACACTTACCCAAGCATGGTGCTGGCGATGGTGCTGACGACGTTTGGGGAAATGCTCATATCGCCGGCGATTCCGTCGTTTATTTCCGACCGGACGGGCAAGGGCGCTCCTTTTTACCTCGGTTTGGTCGGAGGGATGGGGGTTGCGGGCCGGGTGGTCGGTCCTTACGCGATGGGCGTGTTGTTCGACTGGAACGGACTGGTCCCGGTGGCCTGGCTGGCGGTGGCGATTGCGGTGCTGGCGATCGGCGCGTTTCTGATCCATGTGTTTATGAACCGGGAAGACCGGGAGACGACAGGCATCGCATCGGGAATGTAAAACGGTTGAGGGTTGTTGTCCAAAACGGACCGCGAAACGTGTAAAATAAAGAAAAAAACGTGGCGACACAAAAGGAGGGAAGCGGATGAAAAGCGAAGTTTGGACCCGTTTGTCGGAAATGCGCGATGCGCCCGCTTTGATGGAGATCGACCGGCTTGTCTGGGATGAGCGGAACACGCCGGCCGGGCGGCTCGTTTGGAATTCGCGCGAGCAGTTTTTGCAAAGCTGCCCGCCGGGGAGCCAAATCGTGGCCGGAATCGGCGGGCGAATCTGCGGCTACATCGGCTTCAAACCGCCGACCCCGCTGCCAAGCAATTCCCATGTGCTCGATTTGAACATCGCCATCCATCCGGAATGCCACCGTATGGGAATCGGGCGCGCGCTGATGGAGGCGCTGCTTGCGCTCGCCGCGCAGCAGGGCGTACGCAAATTGTCCTTGCGCGTGCTGGCCAGCAATCCCGGGGCCGTGGCTTTTTACGAAAGCTGCGGATTTATGGAGCAGGGCCGGCTTGTTGACGAGTTTTTTATGGATGGACAGTATGTGGACGATATATTGATGTGGCGCAAGGTGTAGTGCCGCGAGGCGCCTCAAGCTCTGACAGCCGTCAGAGTGGGGTTGCCCGGGCATCTGCTTTCGAAAGAGGCGGGCAGCGCTAATTATCGCGGCAACTGGGGGCGAACCTCAAGGGCGTAAATATCTTCTTCCAGGGTGGCCATGCGCTCGTTCAACACCTGGCGGCAATCCGCCAACGCCTGATTGTATACATACGGCCCGATGCGGGTCAGAAAAAAGTCGAGCACCCCGTCCGCCGCAAGCTCTCCCAGCGTTTCGCCGCGTTCCTCCTCGAAAAATTGCTGAATTTGGGGGATTACCAGGTTGCGTTGCTCTTTTGTCAGATGGATGGGCTTTAAAGGCATGGTTCGGTCGCTTCCTTTCGCATGATGGTGTGATATATTGATTTTATATTAACAGAAAACAAACGCCAAAGCAGGCGAATGCGCCCGGCCATTGAACAATTGCGGAGATATCGGTATATTTAGAAGAAGAAAATCGGGGATAGTATACAGATACTTATGAAATGGAAAGGTTGATACCTGTGGTAAACAACAGCACCCCTCCCAATTTTATTAAAAACATTATCACGGAAGATCTGAAAAGCGGCAAAGTGCAAACCGTGGTGACGCGTTTTCCTCCGGAACCGAACGGTTACTTGCACATCGGACATGCCAAAGCGATCTGGATCAATTTTACGTTGGCCGACGAGTTCGGGGGACGGACGCATCTGCGGTTCGACGATACGAACCCGGTCAAGGAAGACGTCGAATACGTCAATTCGATCAAGGAAGACGTGAAGTGGCTCGGCTTCGAATGGGAAGAGCTGCATTTCGCTTCCGACTATTTTGAGGAAATGTACAACCGCGCCGTGCTGCTGATCAAAAAAGGCAAGGCTTATGTGGACGATCTTAGCGCCGACCAAATCCGCGAGCTGCGCGGCACACTGACCGAGCCAGGGCAAAACAGCCCTTACCGCGACCGTTCGGTGGAGGAGAACCTCGATCTGTTCGCGCGGATGCGGGCCGGCGAATTCAAGGACGGCGAAAAGGTGCTGCGCGCCAAAATCGACATGGCTTCGCCGAACATCAACCTGCGCGACCCGGTCATTTACCGCATCGTACATGCGACACACCACAATACCGGGGACAAATGGTGCATTTATCCGATGTATGCGTTCGCCCATCCGCTGGAGGACGCGATCGAAGGCGTGACCCATTCGCTGTGCACGTTGGAGTTCGAGGAGCAGCGTCCGTTCTATGACTGGACGATCGCCGAAACGGAAATGCCGAAGGTGCCGCATCAATACGAGTTCGGGCGGCTGAATCTGCTGCAGACGGTGACGAGCAAGCGAAAGCTGAAAATGCTGGTGGACGAAGGGTATGTGGACGGCTGGGACGATCCGCGCATGCCGACGATTTCGGGATTGCGCCGCCGCGGGGTGACGCCGGAAGCGATCAAGGCGTTCGTCTACGAAGCCGGGATTTCCAAAGCTTACGGCAGCATCGATCCGAAAACGCTGGAGCACTTCATCCGCGAGGATCTGAAGCTCAGAGCCCCGCGCACGATGGCGGTGCTCGACCCGCTTAAGGTGGTCATTACGAACTACCCGGAAGGGCAAACCGAAATGCTGGAAGCGGAAAACAACAGCGAAAACCCGGAAATGGGCAACCGCCAAATTCCTTTCTCGCGGGAAATTTACATCGAACGCGAGGACTTTATGGAGAACCCGCCAAGCAAATATTTCCGCTTGTTCCCGGGCAACGAGGTGCGGCTGAAGCACGCGTATTTCATCAAGTGCAACGACGTGATTAAAAACGCGGACGGCAACGTGGTTGAAATCCACTGCACGTATGATCCGGAAACGAAAAGCGGCAGCGGGTTTACCGGCCGCAAGGTGAAAGGCACGATCCACTGGGTGGATGCCAGCGCGGCGGTGCCGGCCGAGTTCCGTCTGTACGAGCCGTTGATTATGGACGAGGAGGCGGATGAGGACACCATCGAGGAGAAGTCGTTCCTCGATCTGGTCAACCCGAACTCGCTGACGGTGGTGCACGGTTTTGTCGAGCCGGGCTTGAAGGATGCGAAGCCGCAGGATAAGTTCCAATTTTTCCGCCACGGCTATTTTAACGTTGATACGAAATATTCGGAGCCGGGCAAACCGGTGTTCAACCTGGTCGTCTCGCTGAAGAGCTCGTTCCAATTGCCGAAGTAATGCGGGCGGCAGTGGGAGCGGTAACCGGGGAACCGGGGAAACGGAGAAACGGAGAACCGGCGTTTCAAGAAACGCTGCGCCGTGGGTTCCTCGCGGTCTGACACCACAAGCAGCGCAATGTTTTGATTGGATATTTCCAATAGATCAGGCTCGGCATGGTGTGAAACGGACGGTTTAAATGAAATCTATTGGATTTTTTCCAATGGACGCAGTCAGTAAATGCCGGAACTTAACGAAGGCGGTCTCTCTCAGCACAACAAACTGGGAGAGACCGCCTTTTCGTCATTGTAGATGAGTGGGTGAAAGAGGCGCATTTTGCTTTGGCATGTTACTTTGGGAGGAACGACCGCTGGAATGGATGGATCAACTGCAAAAGTGCATTTCATATGCTACAAATTCCCGGTTTTGAGCGGCTGAAATGCAAAAGTACATTTGATTAGAGACTATTCGATAAAAAAGTGACTTTTGAGCGGAATTGAACTGCACTTATGCATTTGAACCGTCCGTTTCGAGAGCTTTCGACAAAAGTCGCCTGCACTTTTGCATTTGGTGGGATTTCGCTTGGCCCCGGAACTGGCGTAATCTCGGAACTGGCATAACTGGCATAACCCCGGAACTGGCGTAATCTCAGCTGGCATAGCTGGGAATACCTCCGGACATGGCATAGCCCTGGATCTGACGTATCCTCAGATCGCCAGATTTGCCCCCCTCCCCCCTTCACACCGAGCCGCGCTTGATGAACCGGAAGCCGAGCTCCTCGCTGACCGGGCCCGGCTGCTGGCCGGCAAGCTGGCTGCGGACGCTATCGAAGGCGCGGGCGCCGATTTCCGACAGCCGGTTGTCGATCGTTGTGATGCCCAGGACGGCGGAGATCGGCTGGTTGTCGAAGCCGATGACGGCGAAATCGCCGGGGACCTCAAGCCCCCGGCTGCGCGCGGCCAGGATGAAGCCGGCGGCCACCTGGTCCCCGGTGATGAGCAGGGCATCGGGCCGCTCCGGCATGGCCAGCAGGTGCTCGACAAGCGCGGCGCCGTCCCCGATGTCATAGCAGCCGTCCAGCACCCATTCCTGGCGGGGACTGCCTCCCAAGGCTAGCAGCGTGTCGTTGTAAGCCTGCAGCCGGCGGCGCAGGCTGGGACTGTTGCGGCGGCGGCCCGCGGTGAATCCGATCCGGCGGCGGCCTTTTTCCCATAAATAAGTGATCGCCTTCTGGAAGATGGCATAATGGTCGATGTAGACGGACGACAGCGGCCGGTCCCGCACGGCTTCACATAACGCGATCGGGCCGTAAGCCGCGTAGGCTTCCACTTCGTCCAGCGACAGCGACCGGGAACAGATCACCAGCCCGTCGATCTGCTTGTTGCGCAGCATCTCCAGCACCTTCCGCTCTTCATCGGGCCGGTAGTCCGTTTGGCAGAGCATCAGCTGGTAGTTGTGAAGCAGCGCTTCCTGCGCCATCCCCTCCATCATCCGGGCGAAATAGTAGAGATTGATGCGGGGCAGGACAACGCCGATCGTCCGGGTCGTGCCTTTGATCAAATGAACGGCGTTCATATTGCGCGAATAGTTCAGCTTGCGGATCGCTTCCTCCACGGCTTTTCGCTTGGCTTCGCTCACATAGGGGTGATCGTTCAGCACGCGGGAGACGGTTGTGACGGAGACGCCGGCCGCCTCGGCGATTTGCTTGATATTCGGCAATGGGGCCACTCCTTTCCGGTTTGCAGGGCGGTATATCCGGGCAAAAGCCGGTTTAGCAAACACCGCAAAGCTTCAAACAGGCGAAAAATCCCAAATCAGCGCTTGCTCTGGAATGCATTTCATAATTTACAATGAATATGCAGTGAGAAAAACAATGCATTCCATCCGGCGTAACCTCGGCGGGAGGGCGTAACGCGTGGAATGCATTGTTTTTGTCGTATTCAAGGTTATCGGTGTTCGTTTCGCCCCATGACCGGCGAGTAGCCGTTTTTGTGAATCCGATACCACATGGCCGCGTATCCGAGCGCGCCGAAGAAGGACAAAGCCATGCCGATACGGTACATGACGCCGCCGCCGAAGTTCTGGTACATCCAGCCCCCGAAAAAACCGGCAATCAACGCGGCGAGCCCGCTGAGCGCAAGCGTATAAACCGCATGTCCGGCGGAACGCAGCGGGCGCGGCAGCAGCAGGGCGATCAGTTTGATGCCGACATAGAAGAAGCCGCCGAACGTAACCGAGTGCAGCAGTTGAATCAGCATGATCTGCACCGGCTGGGTCGCATCGGACATCAAATTCCATCTTAACGCGAACAGCAAGCTGACCGCCGTGATGCAGCCGAGCAGAAACGTGATTTTCCGCTTAAAATAACGGTCCAGCACGACAAAGACAAGTATTTCAAAAGCCGTGGACAGAAAAACCGCGCCCCCGACCTCCAGACGGGAACCGCCCAGGTCGGTGATAAACAGCGGCATGAAAATGACGTTGATTGCGTTGGGAACAGCCACCAGCATACCGAATAAGGCAAAAGCGACGAAATATCTATACTGCAGCGTCCGCGCCAGTTCAACCCCTTTCAGCCACGGCGTATTCGACGTTTGGCGGATGGACGGGAGCAGCAGCGCGGACCCGATCGCCAGCATCAGGCAGATGCTGAACAACAAAGAGATGCCGTTATGGCCCACCGCGTCAATGATCGGTCCGGCCCCCAGGGCGACGAGGCTCCAGCCGAGCGAACCCCATAAGCGGAAAGCGCCGAATCTCCGTTCGTTCCCTTCCGTGTAGCTTAAAACAAGACCGTTGTTTTGCGAGAGAAGCGGGCTTTGAAAAAAATAAAGCAAAATCATCGCCAGATACAGCGTATGAAACGTATTCGCTTTAAACACCAAATGGCCCATGACGAGCAGGCCAAGCATCATGGCGATCAGAGCGGCCCGCGGATTTTGGCGCAGATCGCTGATATACCTCCAAAACGGGTGAGCAAGCAAAGAGATGAGCGGCCCGATCGCCATCAGGCTTCCGATCTCCAGCTTGTCCATACCGATATCCTGCAAATATAATTGAAAAAAGGCGGCGAAAATGACCATCGTTCCGTAAACGAAAAAGTTAAGCAGCCTCAGCGGCATCCATGAGGAGGGCGAATATCGTTGATTGTCCCGCAAACGCGCCATTCCTTTCTGTCCGAGTCCATAACGCAACCGAAAATAATTGACTATGTTCTCAATGTAACACAGAGGTGAAAAGGGATACAAACCAAGTTTTCTACAATTTTCCAATATTTTATAAAAGGGAGGTCTGTTTGTGGAGACAACGGCCGTCATCCTGGCGGGGGGGAAATCCAGCCGAATGGGCGAAAACAAGGCGCTCATGGAGCTTGGGGGAATCACCGTGATGGAAAAAATCATCCGGGAGCTGGAGCCGATAGCCGGCCGCATCGTGATCGTAGCGGACGACAAGGAGGCGTACCGGGCGTTCGGCAAAGAGGTTATAACCGATATGTACAAAGGGGCTGGACCTTTGGCGGGATTGCATGCCGGCCTGACAAGCTCGGCTTCAACCTGGAATATCGCGGTGGCCTGCGATACGCCGTTTGCCAACCGCGGTTTGTTCCAAGAGTTGCTCCGGCAGGCCCGGCAGTCGGAGTCCAAAGCCGCGCGGGAAGGCGGTAGCTCCGGCCCCGAAGCGGTGATCGCCCGCACGGGAGACCGGGTTCACCCGCTGCTGGCGGTATACCGGCGCAGCGTGCTGCCGGGCCTGGAGCGGGAGCTTCGCCTCGGTCACTACAAAATGACCGTGTGGCTGGACGGGCTGCGGACCGAATATGCCGACGGGGAGAAACTCGCCGCCGCTGCGGGCCTCCCGCAGGAATGTCTGGCCTTCAATATGAACCGGCCGGAGGATTATGAAAAAGCCAAAGCTTGGCTCGAAAAAATGAAAGGCCCGCTTTAACCGCCGATTTGCGACATGCGGCGTACGGTTGGCGTATGGCTTTGCTGTTTTTTCTCCAGCGCCAGCGCCATTTCATGGTTTTTCGGCTTGCCGCCCAGCGCTTTCAGGAACATCGCCCGGATGCCTTCCCGGTCGCCGGCGGCGGCCAGCGGGCGGACATGCAGTTCGTCCGACCAGTACAGGCAAGCTTTAATGTGGCCGTCCGCGGTCAAACGCAGGCGGTTGCAGTTATCGCAAAAATGTTCGCTGACGGGATGGATCAGGCCAAACGTGCCGGCCGCGCCGACAACCCGCTTGCTTTCGGCCGGACCGTTTCCTCTTGGGCCGGTCACGTCCTCCGTTTCCCAGCCGGCTGCCCGGCATACCTCGTCAACGGTAGACAACGGCAAATAGGTGCTGCGCCAAGAGTCGGTAGCGCTGCCGATCGGCATATATTCGATGAACCGAACATGCAGCGGCTTATCCAGCGTCAAAGCGATAAAATCACGGATTTCATCATCATTGACCCCTTTCATCAGCACGACGTTCAGCTTGATAGGGTCAAGGCCGATTTCCACGGCGGCCTGCAGCCCTTCCAGGACTCTCCGCACTTCTCCCCCGCGCGTGATCATCGCGAACCGGTCCTGGCGCAGCGAGTCCAGGCTGATGTTGACCCGGTTCAGGCCCGCTTGTTTGAGCGCGGCCGCCTTGCTGGTCAGGAACATCCCGTTCGTCGTCATGGCGATATCTTCAATGCCCGGGATTCCCGAAAGCATGGTGATCAATTTGTCCAAATCTTTGCGAACCAGAGGCTCGCCCCCGGTAATCCGGAGTTTGCGCAGGCCCATCGGGGCAAGCGCCGAAACGGTTTCGGCGATTTCCTCATAGCTCATAATTTCTTCATGCGGTTGAAAAACCACACCCTCTGCCGGCATGCAATAAACGCAGCGGAGGTTGCAACGGTCGGTCACGGAAATCCGGAGATAGTCGTGTTTTCGGCCGAAAGAATCAAGAAGCTGCTCCATACGGGACGCCCCCTTTCTTTTTGGTGCTTCAAATTTAATATATATGCTGATGATCAGTCAATGCGTTGGCACACATTGTTCAAGTATATTTTGCGGCGCAGGGCGATAGAATGGTATCAGAGACAAGTGTAAAAAAAATCACATAAAGCGCTTACATTGCCTGTTATAATCAAAGCAAGCGATACGTGACCCCCTTAATCATGTGTCGGTATATGCGATTAAGATGATTTCCGGCATTGAAGGAAGTCATCTTTTTTTCAAAATGCGAGTTCAAAAAGTCAGATTTTCAGCACCGAGAAGGTTGGATGAAGTTAGGGACTGAGTAGCGGAGCGTACGTTTTGGGTACGTGAGCAACGGAAGGCCCGGCTGAATTCAAGATTCGACGTCGAGTCCGCTTCTTGACCTGCTTCGTGATCAAAAGATGACTTTTTGAACAACCTCTTAAGAAGAAATATTGGCAAGGAGATGACCTTCCGATGGCAATGACGTATCCACCGTTTGTTTTTACGCAGGAACAGGTTGAGTGGCTGGAGCGGCGCGGGTGGGGTTACCGGGTGTTGATGGATTTCCTGAGCCGTCCGCCGAGGATGTCCTTGATCGCCCATTGGCGATATAAAGCGGAGTTGATTGGCGTCATTCCGGCGAGCCGGGGCGGGCGCAAACTGATCGGCTATCTGAAAAGCATTCCCGAACAGCAATTCCGCCAAGTTTGCAGCAGAGAGGCGGCGGAATACGAACGCCTGTTTACGGGCCGTGACGCCGTAATGACTTCCTGCGAAAGCCTGTTTCGCCGCAGAACGGAAGGAGCCGACGCATTTGCCTGCATCTCCGAGGTGCGGAAAATATATATGGAAAACGGCGTTGTATTCAATAAATTAAACGGGGAGCGCGACGATCATATTGCGCTGGAGCTGGAGTTTATGGCCGTGCTGGCCGAAGGCATGCTCAGCAAGAGCAGCCTGCCGCACACCTGCCTGACGCTGGCAG
Organism: Paenibacillus oralis; assembly: GCF_003863965.1. Lineage (GTDB taxonomy): Bacteria > Bacillota > Bacilli > Paenibacillales > Paenibacillaceae > Fontibacillus > Fontibacillus oralis. The sequence goes on along the minus strand of NZ_RRCN01000001.1, from coordinate 1,127,976 downwards.
ACGCGCAGATCGGTTTTCTGGAATCCCATCTGCTGAAATGGGCCCGGCCGTTTGCCAGCGAGTTGATGTTGGCCTCGACAAGTCCGCTGTATACGGGGCTGGCGGAGCTGCTCGACGAATTTCTGGACCATGATCTGCGGCAGCTTCGGCGGTGGCGGGATACGCAGGCGCCGGCCTAGGACCTGGCGTCCTGGCCGATCATTTCCGGGCGTAAACGGCTCTGACCAATGTCCATCAGGCGAGCGATCGGCCGCAGGGCCGTTTACGAACTGACCACTCCGGTATTTCTCCTTTTTCTCTATCGCCCTCTTTTTAAAATCTCATCCTTCCAAACTCCCATCTCTATAATATTTGGCTCTTGCCAGTAGGAAGAAAAGCAACCTTCATGTAGAATAGAATCAGCATCACCTGAGAGAAAAAAAGGAGTACAGGCATGAGACGGGGACTTCAAATCATTATTATCGCGGGGATTTTGTTTGCTTTTTACTATTTCGGATTTGGCGTCTTCGGGAAATTCGGGGGGACCTTGGTCAGTATATTTCAGACGCTCACGGTCATTACGATCGGTATGGCGATTTTTATGGAGAACCGGAATCCGTCCAGTACGGTGGCCTGGATCCTGGTGCTGGCCCTGCTGCCGGTGGTGGGGCTGCTGCTTTATTTCTTGCTGGGACAAAACTATTTCAAGCGGCGCAAGTTCGACAAAAAGGCCGAGCAGAACCAGCTTAGCTTTGAACGGATCCACTTCAACGGCCACATGCTGCCCCGGGATTTGTCGCAGTTCAGCCCGAGCCAGCAGCGGCTGCTGCAATTGTCGCAGCGGCTGGCCCGCACGCCTTTTTCCATGGCCAGCCGCACCAGGGTGCTGACGAACGGGGAAGAGACGTTTTCGACGCTGCTGAAAGAGCTGAAAAAGGCGCGGCATCATATTCATATGGAATATTACATTTACCGTGCGGACGACATCGGCCGGGAAATTCAGAAAACGCTGATCCAAAAAGCCCGGGAAGGCGTTGAGGTGCGGTTTATGTTCGATGCGGTCGGGAGCCTGGGCCTGCCGAAATCGTTTATTAAGGAGCTGCGGGACGCCGGGGTCAAGGTCGGCATTTACGGGCAGGTGCGCTTTCTGGCGCTGTCTAGCCGGGTCAATTACCGCAACCATCGAAAAATCGTCGTAATCGACGGCAACACCGGATTTATCGGCGGGCTTAACGTCGGGGACGAATATTTGAGCCGCAGCAAAACGTACGGCTTTTGGCGCGATACGCATATGCTGGTCAAAGGCGAGGCCGTCCGGTCGCTGCAAATTATTTTTTTGCAGGATTGGCAGTACGTGAACGGGGAAGAAATTATCGACCTCGCTTATTTGTCGCCGGAGCTGGAGCAGGGCTGCAGCGGCGCGGTGCAGATCGTGCCGAGCGGACCTGACAACGAAAGCCGGACGCTGAAAAATATCTTTTTCGCCATGATTACCTCGGCCAAAAAATCGGTTTGGCTGGCGACGCCGTATTTTGTTCCGGATGAGGACATTTTGACCGCGCTGCGGGTGGCCGGGCTGGCGGGGATCGACGTCAGGATTTTGTTTCCGGCAAGGCCGGACAAATGGCTGCCGTTTCTGGCGTCGCATTCGTATTTTCCGTCACTGCTGGAAGTCGGGGTGAAGATATACGAATATGAAAAAGGCTTCCTGCATTCCAAGCTGCTGATCGTGGACGGCGAAGTGGCCACCGTCGGCACGGCCAATATGGACATGCGCAGCTTTCATTTGAATTTCGAGGTGAACGCGCTGCTCGTGCAAAGCGACAGCATCGCCAAAATCGTGGAAAATTTCGAACGCGACCTGCTGTCGACGAAAATGATCGACCGGGCAAGCTTTATGAACAAAAAAATCCTGGTCCGTTTTGCGGAATCCGCGGCCCGGCTGCTGTCACCGCTGCTGTAGCGCATCTTGCCGGCTGTGGCAGCCGGGAGAACCGCGGCGGGATCGGGAGAAACTAAGTTTGGAGCATAAGCGGCAACCTTAAGCAGAACTAAAGCAAACTCAAGCAGAACTCAAGTAACACTCAAGCAATACTCAAGCCAAACCTAGGCGGCATCTAAGCCGAACTAATTTACGATAGCCATCGCGGTTAAGGAGGGGGCGGAACATGGAGAATACGTCCGAACGCAAAACCGAACATATCCGCTTATGCCTGGAAGAGCAGGTCAATGCGGAGGGGATCCGCACGGGGTTTGAAAAATATGTGTTCCGGCATAACGCGCTCCCGGAGCTGAATTTTGACGACATCAGCCTGAAAACGACGTTTCTGGGCGCTCCGATTCGGACGCCGCTGCTGATCAGTTCGATGACCGGAGGCAGCAAGCTGGCCGGGGAAATCAACGTGCGCCTGGCCGAGGCCGCGGAGCGGCGCGGCTGGACGATGGGCGTCGGCTCGATCCGGGCCGCCGTGGAAAGGGAGGAGCTGGCACCTACGTTTGCGGTGCGGCGGTTTGCTCCGACCATCCCGGTCATCGCCAATTTGGGTGCGGTGCAGCTGAATTACGGTTACGGCCCGGAGGAATGCAAGCGGGCGGTGGACATCGCCGGAGCGGACATGCTGGTGCTTCATCTGAATGGCCTGCAGGAGGTGTTCCAGCCGGAGGGGAACACGGCCTTTGGCGGGCTGCTGGCGCGCATTGAGCAGGTGTGCAAGGCGCTGCCGGTGCCGGTCGGCGTGAAGGAGGTCGGCTGGGGCATCGACGGCGGCACGGCGAAACGGCTGCGCGAAGCGGGCGTCGCTTTTACCGACGTGGCCGGCGCGGGCGGGACAAGCTGGAGCCAGGTCGAGAAGTTCCGCAGCGGCGATCCTGTCCGCCGTGCGGCGGCGGAAGCATTCGCGGGCTGGGGCATCCCCACCGCCGAATGCATCCGCGAAGTGCGGGCGGCGGTCCCGGACGCCGCCCTGATCGGCAGCGGGGGCCTGAACACCGGCGTGGACGCGGCCAAAGCGCTGGCGCTTGGCGCGGACCTGGCCGGGTTCGGCCGGGCGCTGCTGGAACCGGCGGTGCATTCGGAGGAGCGGCTCGACGCGCTCTTGGAGCGCGTCGAGTTCGAACTGCGCACCGCCATGTTCGGCATCGGCGCCGGGAGCATACCGGCGCTGCGGAGCACGGCGCGGCTCGTGCGCCGGGAGTAGGCGCCGGGCCGGCGCGCTGGCTGGCTCCGCCGCGCTTAAGGCCGGCCTGCTCGGGGCCGGTTGGGGCGGCGCTCCCGGTGCAGGCGGGGGTGGGCGACCCAGGTATAGGCTAGGAGGCCAACGCTTCGTTACAAGTCGGGCCAGCCAGCCTATGGGCTAACGTCCCTAGGGGCCCGTTTGACCCCTGAGTTGGGGGATAGCCCCAAGCCAGAGCCTTCCTTTCAAAAATCCCGCGATTAGCGGTAATTTTTGTCGCTATTTTAATGTGAGAAGCCAAAAACCTCTGAATAACGGTAAAATTTTCCTCTATTTTATTGCGAAGGGGCTGAAATCCGCACTTTTCCCCCCGCCCCTACCCAATAACGACATAAAAGTCCGCTATTTTTCTCGTGCTGCATTTTGGCCCGTAATAGAGCCCTTTTTTACCGCTATTTTTGGCGCGGTGGCCATTTCCCGTAAAAGGTACCCGGAAATCTAACGGTTGTAACGGTTGTAACAGCGGCTATTTCCCGAAAAAAGACCTTTTCTAAATTCTAACGGTTGTAATCGTCGTTATTTGCCTGAATCTGAGCAAAAATAACCGGATTTAAGCGAAATAAGCACCATGGCAACCGTTACAATTTGAAATCAACGTTTTTGGTACAAATAGCGCTTGTGGCATCCGTTAGAATCGTTGTGTGGCTAGAAAATGTATCATGTTAGAAAACAGATTTGATGCAACGCTAGTGCGCGGCAGCGGTTAGTCCCCTATTTTTCGTTGCATTTCCGCAAATTCCCTATTATATTGAAGGGTAATATCGGCCTGCTGGGACGGCACCCTTCCATGAAACAGCGTATATGGTTGCAGACAGGCCGGCAAATTTACACAGGAATCGAAAACCGGAGTGCCCGGCTTTTCGTTTTTTCCGTAACGCAAGGGGGAACGGCTATGAAACCGTCATTGTGGACATGGAATACAAGAACGGTGGTGACGGTCGGCATCGGGGGCGTACTGTACGCGGCAACCAGTTGGATCGGCATCCCGATTGTGGCGGATACCCAGCTTCGGCCGGCGATCGCGCTGCTGGCGATATTCGGGGCGTTGTTTGGGCCGGTGGTTGGATTTATCGCCGGGTTTATCGGGCATGTCATCAACGACTTGATTACGAGCGGCACCGTGTGGTGGGGCTGGGCGTTGGGGTCGGGCATTACGGCGGCTTTTATGGGGCTGGTTTACATATTCAAGGATTTCAATGCAAGGGAAGGGCGGATGAATAAAAGCCATCTGGTTCTGTTTGCCGTTTGCGGAATCGTGGGGATTTTCGTTTCCCTGGCTTTTTCCGGCTTGTTTGATATCTTCGTTATGGGCGAGCCAAACGATAAAATCGTCGTGGAGGTCGTAACGGCAGGTCTCGCTAACGTCGCGGTATTTCTCATTCTCGGTCTTCCCGCCGTGTGGGCCTATGCCAAACGCAACCGGAGCAACACGAATTTGAGCGTGGACAGATAGGGGCCCGGCCCGTGAAGAGTATGCAGTATGTGATTTTTATCAGTATCCGACGCGATAGACCTGCGGGGGTATCCGTTTTAAAACAAAACAAATGATAAGGTGGGGACTTAATGGTTCAACTGATTCCGATGAGCGACGCCGATTACCGCGATTTCCGCAGCCGGTCGGTCCGCGATTACGCGGAGGATAAGGTGGCTGCCGGGACGTGGACGGCCGAGGATGCGCCGGCGCTGGCGGAAGCGGCTTTCCGCCGCTTTCTTCCGGACGGCAGAATTACGAAGGACGCTTTTCTCTACCTTGTACAGGACGCTTCGAGCGAGGAGGCGGTCGGGCATCTGTGGTTTAACGCCATGGAACAGGAAAAGGGGCGGATTGCTTTTATTTTGGACATCTTGATCTACGAGGAGCATCAAGGCAAGGGCTACGGCAAAATGACGATGGCCGCGCTGGAGGAAGAGGTTCGCCGGCTGGGTCTGGACACCATTTCGCTGCACGTTTTTGGCCACAATCAAAGAGCGTTTGAACTGTACCGGAAGATGGGGTACGAGGTGACGGACATCCAGATGACGAAAGTTTTGGCGGGGGAATCCGAGGCTTGACGGCGAGGATAAACTTGGGACGAAGGCAAGCTGCCAGTGACCTGTCAGCATCTAGCTGCGGGAATCGGCCGACAGTATCTTTCCAAGTGGTGTCTAGCCGCGAAAGGGTTTGACTGGTAGCGACCAACCGACGGTCCCGGCAGCCGGATGGCCTCCGTCATGCGCCAGTTAACATGCCGCCAAACCGCCGGTTTTCGCGGATGTCCTTGAAATATCTCCGGCGTATCGGTACTATGGTTGAAGGAAGATGAGCAATTACATGAATGAGGAGTTGTCATAAATATGGCTTTAAAGGCTGGCATTGTGGGTCTACCAAACACCCTGCGAGAGATTTAATCCGCGCGCCAAATAACAGCTATGTCGCTCCCGTTCAAGACCTCTATTTCATAAACCATTTCTCTAATAACTTCTTTCGTCTTTAAACGATCTCCAGATAATAAATCCTTAATGCTTGCCTTGGCTCTTCTAATAAGTTTTGTTTCTGCTTCATCTTCTAATTTTTCTGAACTCGATGCCTCTAACAATTTGTGGAGTTCTGCACGTTGCCTTTCTACCTTTTGGGTAGCTGCTTTGAGATCGTGTGCGGTTATAAGATCATCATTAAATGCATCTATTTGTTTTTGCATGTTTTTATCCAAACGGGCTAACTTTGCTTTAATTTCATCTTCGTTAATTGATTGGGATTTTGGTTTTGATAAAACTAGATTTAAAGTACCAGGAGAAGCTTCTGCCATCTTCTTTATTCTATTTAGTATTGCTGCTTCTATACCATCTCGACTGATGTAGTGGTGAAAACATTTTGCTCTTTTTAAATACCCGTCGCAGAGGTATTTGTAATGAATATTTTCTTGGTTTAATTTTTTTGAATAACTCCTGCTCATTTTTCCGTTCATTTTACTTTTGCAATGACCGCAAACAACAAGACCTGATAATAAATACCGGTCATCAGTAGTGTGTCTTCCTAATCTTCTTCTTGCTTGAAAAAGTTGTCCTAGTTTCTTGAAAGTTTCTTCATCTAAAATTGCGGAGTGATGGTTCTCGATATAGATCCATTCGTTTTCGGGTCTGGTTATTATTCTCGATCCATCTTTATAAGTTTTATTGTAAACAAAATCACCTATTAAGGTTTCGCGTTGAAATAATTCCCTAAACGTTTTTTCGTGCCATTCGTTACCCTCTTTGGTTTTGATATTGTCGACAAAGTTCCAACGTTTAATTATTTGTCGTAAAGGCGTCCCGGAAAGAAGTTCATTGGCCGCTTTAATAATTTCAGTTGATTCATCAATATTTATCACATATTCACCATTAATGATGTCATATCCAAAGCAAGGACGAGAGATAACCTTGGTGGTATTTCTCGCAATGGAAGTCATGTTATCACGTACTCGTTCTGAGTTGCGCTCCCTTTCAAACTCCGCCACCATTCCAAGCATTTGCAAAACCAACCTGCCGGCAGGTGTTGAGGTATCGAAACCTTCTGTAGCCGAAACATAATTGAAGCCGTGTTTATTGAAAAATTCGTTAAGAGATAAAATATCAAACAGTTTTCTTGAAAGCCTGTCCAATTTTGTTGTTAAAATAATTCCACCTTGTTTGTCCTTTTTTACACGATCCAACATCCGAGTTAATTCAGGGCGATTAAGGTCCTTTGCGCTATAACCATCATCAATAAAGAAAATCGGTTCATCCCATCCCATGGCCTTACAATATGCCGTCATTCTCTCCATCTGTTCACTAAGAGAGTTCCCCCTTTCTGCTTGTTCGTCGGTGCTTACACGTGGATAACCAAAAACCTGCATATAAAATCCCCCTATCAAAAAATTAAATCTGTAATTGTCACTCCAAGAGCTTCCGCTAATTTCTGAACGTTGCCCATTCGAGGCTCTTTTTTACCATCTTCCCAACACCCTATATCCTTCTTTTCAACCCCAATGATTATTGCGAGTTCTTCTTGGCTTACCCCTCTTTCTTCTCTGATTCGTTTCAGGTTCTCGCTTAGTTTTATTTCCTTCATAACTATTCCACCCTTTTTTATAATGAGTTATTGAGTTTGAAATGCCCCATATAAACACCACAAATGGTTATTTCATTAGGTAGCGCTTTAATCGATTTGTATTTTTCGTTTTCTGGCACCAAGTTAATAACGGGCGACCCCTCGCTCCACTTCATTCGTTTTAATGTCCCTTCTTCATCGCCATTAATCAACGCAACTACAACTTGTCCATTAAAATCAGCCCAACTACTTTTCTTAATGTAAACAATGTCTCCATCTTCGATTCCAATTCCACTCATGCTATCCCCCTTTACTCTCAAAGCAAAATCGGGCTGTATTTTGTTGGGCATTGGGTAATAAACGTAATCCTCAATATTTTGTTCTGCGAGCAATCCATCCCCAGCACAAACATTTCCGACTATAGGGATTAGGTTGGAATTATATATATTGTTTTTAGATTGAAATGTAGGGTCGATTTCGGCCTTACTGACTTTCAGATAATCAGCAATTTTTTGAATACTCCCAGGAGTGGCTAAAGTTTTTTCATTAAGGTAGTCAGAAATAACACTAGTGGAAAGTTCCGTACCTTCGGCTAATTCTTTTTGAGTAAGTCCTTTTCTTTTTAAGATTGCTCTTAAATTAAAAGCGATACCTTTCATTAGTTCCTTTTCCACTTCCGTGTATTTCTTTCTTGCCACTTTGTTTATCCTCCTAAAAAAATCATTATATATCCGTTATAAACCAATTTAATTCTGATTTCAAGTAAAAAATTTCGATAAAAACGTATTGACAATTCGATATTAACGGATTACGATGGAATCACACCGACAGAAAGGAGTTGATCAGATGTATCAAATCACACTGCGAGCAGCAAGAGTAAACAGAGGAATGACGTTGGAGAAAGTGGCAAAGGAGGTTAAAAGAAGCGCCAAAACAATAAGCAAATATGAAGAAGATTCAACTAAGATTCCTCGGGGATTATTTTTGTTGCTTGTGAAATTGTATGATGTTCCCGAATCGATGGTTTATTGCGGCAAAGAATCCGTTTTTATCGGATTTAATCGAAATTACAGAAAGAAAAGAAATGTGTCATGAGAAAGAATGAAATCAAAAAGGAAGTCAGGATTGTATCCGAGTCGGTAGTTGATCGTAATGGAAAAGTCATCGGAGAAAAGCCGGAGGATTTTCCATCATTGACCAACAAGGCTAAAGAACTGATTGCTTATTTAGAAACAGGTCGAATTTACAAAGTTATTTAATAACTAACCACAAGGAGGGAAAAGAGCAATGCACTACCAATGCACAGCATTTATTGAATCGGAAGAGGCGACCATCACCACGAACGATGTCAATGAGTTTGATCGCCTACTCGCTGCCGGAGGGACAATGTTATGCCATCCAGAGTTATTCAGTCAACAGGACGGGGGAAACGATTTAGATCAATTGGGATCGATTCCTTATGTCGTTCAAATCCCTCGGGATAAACTGGCTCTGCTTCGGTCGATTCCCACTGATACACTCGAAGGCTATGAGACCCTACTTTCTGATTAGGTCCCGCGATTATCCAACCGGCATCCGTAAATTTTTGATCGATTTCAGCCAGTTGTTCAATCGAAAGATGTTCGACTCGAAGCTTATACTGTGCTCTCAACGTACATTCTCCTTTCCTTGGAATGGATAGCTTAGACAACTTCCATCATACCAAAGAAAGGGGAAACTTAGAAACCGCGATAGAGCGATTAACCCCTAAGGAGGTGAGAAGAGAAGATGAAGGTTAGAAACCTAACTTTGATCAATGGCGAAATATACAACTTAGCGGAAATTGATTCACCAGGAATAGCGTTGCCGGAAGAAATGGACGCCATGGTAGCTGTGAAAACTGGCAATACCACCACTTACATTAATGCGGCAATGATCATGTCATTCGAGGCGGTGGTAGAGCCGCAAATAAGAGCCGCATGGACAAATGCGAATCCCATAAGAAAGGAGCAATCAAGTGATCCTTACCGACGATGAAAAGAAACTTATAATCTGGGCGCTTGAAGCGCGGGCGGCACAGTCAGCAGGTCATGTACACGCCTTCCAAGGGAAGGAACAGTACGAGAAGTACTACAAAGAATCACTAGCAGACCTTGAGAAAACCGTTGATCTGATAAAAAAGCTTGAGGAGGTGCCATTTTGAATCAATTAACAATCAGAAATGCGAACGGCAAGCTTTTGGCAGATAGCCGGGAAGTTGCTGAAATGACGGGAAAACGTCACGACCACTTAATTCGGGATATTGATTCTTATGTAAATATCCTCAATAAAGCAACCACCCCAGATTTGGGGGCGTCAAATTTCTTCATCGAATCAAGTTATGTTGACAGCAAGGGAGAGAAACGTCGGCGCTATGACTTAACCCGAAAGGGATGTGACATGGTGGCTAACAAAATGACTGGCGAAAAAGGCGTGCTATTCACAGCAACCTATGTGACGAGATTTGAAGAAATGGAGCATCAGTTGATTGAACAAACCGTTCCATCTTACATGATCGACGACCCAATCAAACGCGCAGAACGCTGGATAGAGGAACGCAAAGAACATCAGACGTTGCAAACCAAGTCACTCATGTTAGAACAGCGTGTAGCCGAATACGAACCTAAAATCAGCTACTTAGACCGCATCTTACAATCTAAAGGCACGTTGACCATCACGCAAATCGCAAAGGATTACGGCATGAGTGGTCAGGCGCTAAACCAAATCCTGCGCGAAGAGAAGGTCCAGTATAAACAGAACGGCCAATGGCTTTTATACCGGCAGCATCACGCCGAGGGCTATACCAAATCAGAAACGATTGATATAACGCACAGAAACGGCGATCCAGATACACGGTTAAATACCCGCTGGACGCAAAAGGGAAGATTGTTCATTCATGAGATTTTGACGAAGCGCGGAATCCTGCCGGTTATGGATCGCATTAAACAAATTAGCTAATCAAGGAGGAAAAAGAATGTTTTATGTAAAGGCGCAAATCACTGACGACATCGAAATTAAAGTACCCTTGTACGGAGATTGTATTTTTACCAATTGCGGAGAGTGTGGAAAAGAAATCCCTACAGACGAGACATTTTTAGCCGAATTGATTCAAGAAGGTGGGGATTTAATCGGAAGCAACCTCTTTTGTTCGGAGTGTTCTCTTAAAAAAACACGAAATCAAATAAGGAGTTGATACCCCTTGATCGGCATACATCCAATCCACCGCAAAATGGCGTTGATTACATGGATGTCGATGAATCAAGACGGAAAAATCAAATTGGATGAAGTCGCTATTCAGATGCTGAAACCACTCTTAAAACAAAACTTGATGATGATTCAGAGACTCGATGAGCTAAAAAGCCTCTCCTATATCGCTTATATGGCGAAGGAAAACGAATGGCACCATGACATTTGCGCAAGGATAGAGGCGCTTGAAAAGGACTTGTTTGAGGTTTAGACCAAGTTTTCAGATTGATAAACTAATAAATTTTAGGAGGAATTATCAATGATTAAAGGTTGGAAAGGTTTTAACAAGGATTTGAAATGCCGGGGAATGCAATACGAGATTGGAAAAACGTTTGAAGAACCGGAAGCAGAGGCATGTGAAAAAGGATTACACTTTTGCGAATACCCATTAGATGTGCTGGGCTATTACCCACCCGCCGAAAGCCGTTACGCAGAAGTTGAAGCCGATGGAGAGATTGACCGCGATGGGCAAGACAGCAAAGTAGCTACAACTCGCCTGCATATCAAAGCTGAAATTGGTTTGCCCGGGCTTATCAAAGCTGGTGTTGATTACATCAAATCAAAAGTAGACTGGGACAATGCAAAAGAATCCAATACAGGCGATTGGTCCGCAGCAACCAATACAGGCTATCAGTCCGCAGCAACCAATACAGGCGATTGGTCCGCAGCAACCAATACAGGCGATCGGTCCGCAGCAACCAATACAGGCTATCAGTCCGCAGCAACCAATACAGGCGATTGGTCCGCAGCAACCAATACAGGCTATCAGTCCGCAGCAACCAATACAGGCAATCGGTCCGCAGCAACCAATACAGGCTATCAGTCCGCAGCAACCAATACAGGCGATTGGTCCGCAGCAACCAATACAGGCTATCAGTCCGCAGCAACCAATACAGGCAATCGGTCCGCAGCAACCAATACAGGCGATTGGTCCGCAGCAACCAATACAGGCAATCGGTCCGCAGCAACCAATACAGGCAATCGGTCCGCAGCAACCAATACAGGCTATCAGTCCGCAGCAACCAATACAGGCGATTGGTCCGCAGCAACCAATACAGGCTATCAGTCCGCAGCAACTGTAGAGGGCAAGGAATCTGTAGCAATGGCAATCGGTTATGAAAGCAAAGCAAAGGGCGCTTTGGGTTGCTGGATCGTATTGGCCGAGTGGGAAGAGCGCGAAGATGAATATCACATTAAAGATGTACAGTCAGTGAAAGTTGACGGGGAAAAGATCAAGGCAGATACGTTTTATATGCTGCAAAACGGCAAATTCGTGGAGGTTGATTAATTTGAGCGCTCAACGTTTGTTAGAACGCTGGCATGCATGGCGCAGAATATGCGAGTTACGCCGGATGCTTGAAAGTGGCCGTGTAACGGACCTTTGTTGGATCAACTTTTTGAAACTGGAAATTGAGGAACTGGAAGCAGATTTAAGGGTATTGGAGGCGGCTTAACATGTGGGTGCATGAAATGACTGACGAACAAAAGCGGGAATATGGATTCTTTAAAATCCCTGAATCTACCTTGAAGAAGCTTGGCTATAAGCCCGTTCCCGAAGGTTGGAAGGCGGTGGAAAAGCGTGGTGATGTGCGGGTGTGGCAAGGAGGCAAAATACGAGTTATACGAATCAAACCAGCCCCATTGCCTTGAATGTCTTTTAGAAGCCATTGACTGTTCTGTATATGTCCATGTTAGGAGGTTAGATGCACTTGCATATGCCCGTGAGAATCAAAGCGAAGGATGATTTTGCTTCAATGTTAGCTCTGTCTCTTGTCGGTGGTCGGTACGTTGATGGTTCATTTCCAAGATTCTGCTTTAGTTCGCCGGTCCAGCGTGCCGAATACGAACGCATCAGAAGGGATCTACAAAAGAAAAATGACCGCTGCGCCAACAGCGATCATCCAGAGCTTTAACAAAATTTATCACGAACACAATATCACATTATTTAGGAGGTTGTAAAGCCCATGCGTTTATATGAACTGTCTGAACAGTATGAAACATTGCTTGAATTGGCAATTGATAACCCGGATAGTGAGCAGTTGCAAGAGTTTTTAGTCGGCCTTGAAGGAAAGATTGAGGAAAAAATCGAGAACACAATTAAAGTGATTCGCTCTTTGGAAGCAGAGGCAAAGGCCATCAAAGAAGAAGAGGAACGCCTTAATGCTCGTCGGAAATCTATCGAAAACAGTTCTGTAAGGCTAAAAGAAAACGTCGAAGCGATCATGAAAAGAATGGAAATGGAGAAGGTGAAGGGGCAACTCTTTACTATCTCCCTCCAATCTAATCCACCCAAGGTTGTTGTGCTGGACGAATTTCATATCCCACAAAAGTATTTTATTACGCCGCAGCCGGTTCCGCAGCTTCAAAAGAAAGACATCATCGAGGCATGGAAACGGGGCAAGGATATTCCCGGCGTGCAGGTTGTACAAGAAAAGTCTTTGAGAGTGCGGTGATTATATGAGTGAACTTAATTTGTGGCAAAAGCTTGTAAAAGTGCGAGAAGTGGCTGGGGGATTCTCCAAAGATACTAAGGGCTATGGTTACTCCTATGTATCGGGAAATCAGGTGCTGTCCAAAATCAAAGACAAAATGAACGAACTTAACCTTTTGCTTCTTCCTTCAACGCAAGTCGGCGAACACCATACCCACGCTTACAAGACAGCAAAAGGCAAAGACGCGCTAGATTTCGTGGTCAAGGGCGAAATGTCCTACACCTGGATAAATGGGGATAACCCCACAGAAAGGGAAACAGTCACCTGGGCCTATTACGGCCAACAAGACGAGATTTCCAAAGCCTACGGATCGGCATTGACTTATAGCGAAAGATACTACCTCTTAAAAAGCCTGGGCTTACCCACCGACGAAGATGATCCAGATGGTAAGGACAGCAAAGGCAATGAACCAGCAGCTAGAGAACAGCCAAAGCAACCGCCATCAGCACTTAAGGCGAAATGGAAACTTCTCAATAACAACAGCCTGGAAGGGTTCAATGAATGGGTTGCTAAAAAGACGGGAGAAAAATGGAGTTATTCCGATATGGAGCAGGCATTGATTAAGAAAATTCAAGAGAAAAAAGCCGGGGAGGAAAACAACCAATGATGAATAATTGGAGCGGAACGGGGCGTCTTACACGCGATCCTGAACTAAGATATAGCGCTAATGGTACAGCAGTTACAAAATTCACATTGGCGGTTGATCGCGGATACACTTCCCAAGATGGAACGAGTGCGGATTTTATTCCTGTCGTAACCATGAAGCAACTTGCCGAAACGGCGGCTAATTACCTTCGTAAAGGGCGCTTAGTTGGGATTGAGGGCCGTATTCAAACGAGAAGTTACGAAGGAAATGACAATAAAAGAGTATTTGTCACAGAAGTATTAGCCTATAGACTTCATTTTATTGAATCCAATAAAGAGAACAAGCCAAAGAGTGACGACCCTTTTCAAGATGACGGAAAGCCGATTGACATTTCAGATGATGATCTTCCGTTTTGAGGAGGCGCGCCATGGCTGACATCGATCACTACCTCGAACAGATCGTTAAATTGCGTCAGGAGGCTGATTCTCTTTCCGACGACAATCCCGGCGCACTTATGCAAAAGATCAATCTATTATCAACCTGCGTGATGTATATAGGGCGAGTATCTAGCCAAGTAGATGGCGATTATAAACGCCATTATGCCGATCGTAAACTGCAATATGCTTTAGCCTATCGTGAAGCCAAGGGCGGCAAAGCGGCAGCGGCAGAAATAGCGGTGGCAAAGATGCGGCAGAAAGAAGCCGACTTGTATCAAGACATGATGCGCTGGAGAAATGCCCTAACATCTACCACGGAAGAATTACATGCCTTGAAACTGAAAATGCGGATTGATTATCAGTTAGGGGTGAACTGATATGTATGATTTCGGATTTCATCCAGCGCCAAAGCCAGGGAAAACGGAAAGGCGCAACAAGGTTGAAACCCCTTCGCGAAAGCGCAAGAAAAAAGAGAGTGAATTGACCAAAGAACAGGTCCGGGAAGAAGTCAAAAAGCGCGACGGAAATTGGTGCCTCATTAGCGGCAAGCCCGGGCCTGGGCTTCACCTTCACAGAGTCGAGTATGGCGGAATGGGAGGCGGCGGTGGCAAATATGAGGTTTGGAATTGCGTCTTACTTTCAAACGAGATGCACCAAATCGTTCACTCCAACAAAAAGGTTTTTATGCCCTTATTGATACAGTATTTGAACGCTAAGAAGCACGGCCAAGACCCAAGCAACATTCTAGCAAAATTACGAAGTAAGGCAAAAGAGTAGGTGGTGACATGAAAGGCGCGTTTCAAACGAGCCGGGAAATTTTTGAAAATCCGATATGGCAAGACATCCCTAAGTTCCGAATTTTTTTCTATATCGTTGGCAATGCCGTTTATGCCGAGGAGGGGGCCGTTGTCGCTGGTGTACATTTACAGCGCGGCCAATTCCTCCGAGCATACCGGAACCTGATTAAAGATTTGGAATATATCGAGAACCGTTCCGTTAAAAGATACTCACTTTCAGTTATTTCAAGAAAAATTGATCAATTAGTCAAAGAAGAACGATTGAAAATTGAAGACACCGAACTTGGAACGCTGTTCACGGTCGTTAATTACGCGCAGTATCAGGGTTTTGACTACTACAAAAAGAGAACTTGGGACAGCGTTGGAACGGACTTGGAACGCAGTGAGAACGGGGATGGAACGGAGTTGGAACAGGGATGGAACAATAATAATAAAGAGAATAAAGATAAAAAAGAGAAAAATAAAAAAGATAGTATACCCAAAATTCAATTCTCGGAATCCGTTTCTCTTACTCAATCTGAATACGATCGGTTAGTTTCAGAGTTTGGGGAAGGAACGACTAAACAAGCAATAGATTACCTTACCTCTTACAAAGAGGAAAAAGGGTACAAAACGAAATCAGACAATCTTACAATTCGTCGCTGGGTAATCGACGCAGTAACAAAGAAAGGAGGATCATCCTTTGGAAAGCACCAAGGAAATAATGGCACAACTACAGGAACGAGTAAATTTGCTGCGGCAGACAAAAACAAACCATTCGACCCAAGAGAACTTGAAGAACTTGGACTCCAATGATTGTCCTAAATGCAAAGGTGCGGAAGGATTCTTCTACAAAGTCGATGGCGCGGAATACTGGCGAGATTGCGAATGTGTCGTAAAGCGTAGAACGGAACGTTTGATACAAGCCAGCCAGATAACGGATAGCTTCCGGCAAATGAGTTTTGACAACTTCGATTGGAAAACTAGACCGATCGTTGTACAACAAGCTTTTGCAACAGCTTTTAAATACTCAAAGGAGTTTGAAATGGTCCGAAAGGAACGCAGCAATGGACTTTGCTTGCTCGGGAATCCAGGAGCGGGTAAAACGCATTTGCTTATGGCGACAGCAAACAGCCTCTTAAATCGTGGGATTGAAGTCATTTACTTTCCTTGGGTTGAGGGGTGCGCAGACCTAAAAGCGAGCTTCGATCTTCTTCCGGAAAAGATTTATCGACTCCAAACGGTTGAAGTGCTTTATATTGACGATCTATTCAAAGGACGACAGAAACCTACAGACTTTCAACTTGAGCAAATATTCGCAATTATCAATTACCGCTATTTAAATCAACTGCCTGTCATGATCAGCAGCGAATGGACGATTGCCCGGATGTGTGAATTTGACGAGGCGACAGGAAGCAGAATTAACGAAATGTGCCGGGAGTACAAAGTCGTGCTAGATGAAGATGGGCTGAACTACCGGCTGAAAGACGAGGTGTAAAAGTGGGAGCTTGGACTTGGATAATTATTTACTTGGCGATCGGGTTAGCAATTGGAGCATTCATTCAACTTTTTGTAAACAACATTGCTAGAAAGGTAGACAATGCAGAATATGACGAGGAAGAACAGAGAGAGGTCCAAGAAGAAATTGAAAATATAAATAAACTGTTTCGGGATGCCAATGTTACTATGCCAGTTTACTACTCTTTACTGGCGTTGTTGTGGCCGTTAGCATTTGTTTTCTTGTTCAAGGAGGCATTTAATAGTGAATCACATTGACGATTACGAACTGTTCGATAAAGACCCGGAATTATTTATACAAAAAGGGCGTGAAGCGTTTGAATTCAAATCGCAAGAAATACGAAGCGAAGCGGCAGCAGCGGGAAATGAAAGCGACCTTCGATTCATTCGAATATTTACTCCGAGAGAAGTTAGAGGGCGCGGACCAGATTCTAGCGCGGATTGATTACGAGGTATCGGGCTTAGGTGTATCGGTAAAAATGCGCCGCGAATATGTACGGGCGCGGTTGATTGAGATGATCGCAGATATCGCAGAAAAACGGGAGGCGAAGAAAAATGCATTGTAGAATGCCAGGATGCACAAGGTTAGCAAGTAAGCATTGGCAGTTAGTGGACGTTTGCAGATATCATCACGAAGCTTTGCAAAAGGAAACCCAAAAATTTTACGCATACAAAATAACAGCGCCTGAACGGGTGCTATACCAACAAATCCAGAAAATTAAGGAGGAACAAAAACGATGACAAGATTCGTGGGAATTGACCCAAGTGGAGAAACGGGAATTGTGATTTTAGACAAAGACGGAAATTACTTGGATGGCTTTGAGATCGCATCTAAGGCCTTGGACAAAACAGAAAAGATCGACGATATAATAACGGAAATTGTAATCAACCTTGAATTTGACGATGTAATTGCAATCGAGGGTTTTAGCTACAGCTCCAAGGGGAAAGGGATTGACTTTCAATTCGGCCTAGGCCATGCGATCCGTCTCCAGTTATTTAGAACGGGAATGAAATGGATCGACGTTGCCCCGACACAAGTCAAAAAGTTTGCAACCGGCAACCACCAAGCAGCCAAAGATAATATGAGCGTCCCCATCTTCAAACACTGGGGCTTTGAGCATCCATCAAATAATGTCCGCGATGCCTATGTGCTTGCTCAAGTGGCCCGGGCGGTAAAGTTGGGTACAGCAACAACCAAATACCAACAGGAAGTCATACAGGCGATCCTATCACCTCAAAAGACGAAGCAAAAGAAAGGCAAGGTTGCAAACACGTGATGCGAGCGCCGTAATCGCCACGTACAGACGTTTTAATAGTTCGGTAGAGTATTTGCTAGGGTAAAACTTAGAGGCCCCTCACAAAGCCTCCTAGAGCGTCACAACCATAATACAAAGTATACAGGGATTGAAACTAAGTTAAGGAGATGGTAAGGATGCCAACAGGATACACAAGTTCGATTTATAACGGAGAAGAAGTAACGGTTAAGGATTTCGTTTTGAAATGTTCCAGAGCTTTCGGAGCGCTTGTCATGATGAGAGACGAACCGATGGATGCGGAAATACCTGTATTTGAGCCAAGTAGTTACTACCTTGAAAGTTTGGAAAAGGCAAAAGAACAATTGAAAAAATTAACATCACTGAGCAACGAAGAAGTCGAGAAACTGGCAGAAGAAGAATACCAAAATAAGGTTGAAGAATATCAAAAAAACCTCAAAAAAAGAAGAGAGTTAAGAAATCGCTATGAAAGGTTATTAGCCGAAGTTAACGCTTGGAATCCTCCATCAAACGAACACAAGGGACTAAAAGAATTTTGTATAAAACAACTTGAAGATAGTATCGATTGGGATTGCGACGAAAAATATCTAACCCCTCCGGTTCGACTTAGTGGCGAAGAATATCGGAAATCTGGAATTGTTAAGGCGCATAAGGAGATCGCCTATTACTCCAATGCACACGAAGAAGAAGTACAGCGTACGAACTCGCGCAATCTATGGGTTAAGCAATTAAAAGATTCTTTGGGGGAGGAATCCAAATGATAGGAAAAGCCAGTGAGATCAAAACAAAGAGAGTGTTCGATACTTTTGATACTAAAAATAGATATTTTGGAATTGACGAGATGATAAACCGCGCATTAAGTGAGCTTCAACCAAATGCTGAAATTTTGAAAATTGAATATCAGGCTGTTAGTTCGAACAGTGGTGACAATCACTATGCCCTCATCATCTACAAGGAGGCTAAAGAGGATGCCTTGGAATGAACTCAAGAAAATTGCCAAAACGAGAAGACGGCATGAATGCGCTGGTACTGGGAAAATCATACCGGAAGGTTCGAAATGTTGGCACTTTGTTGGTGAGTGGGAGGGCGAGTTTCAATCCTGGTACTTAAGCGAGGAAGCAAAACAATTTATGGATGCTCACCCCGAGTTTTTTAACAATCCCGAAGGTTATGAGTGTCAAGAAATCGGTGAAAGAATGCGAGAGTTTAAGGAGGTTTCCCATGATCAACAATGACCGGATACAAGAGATAAAAGATCGACAGGCGAATATAACGACCGGTAAATGGCACGTGCAACCAGGAGAGCATTACTATGCCGTATATTCTTCACAAGAAACAACATTGACTGTGGTGGCAAGCAGAATCATGCCTAATGATGTAATGGCTATCGCTCATGCTCCAAGGGATATAGCCTATCTCCTATCCGAAGTAGAACGCCTACAAACGGAACTGGAGCAATGGAAACAAGCAGCCGAGACACAAAAGAACAATAACCTAGCGATATTAAAAGAGCGCCGAGATTTGAAAGCAGCGTTGTCGAACATAGCCGAATCAGAAGATGAATGGTACGTAGGCAGAATTCCAATGCGAGAATATGCCCGTACTGCCCTATCCCACCTGAAAGGATGAATAAACGGATGAAAGAAATACGAGAGTTTTGGTCAAACATCGAAAACGTACGGAACGCAAGCCCGGAAGACATCCAAAGTGATGTACTGGCCTATCTGAATTTGCTTACCGAGAAGGACGCAACCATAAAACGGTTAGAAACCGCACTCTTTACACATCAAAGTTACGACCAGACGGCCGGCGAATTACATGAGGAAAATGAGAGACTTCGCAAAGCACTAGAAGAAATACTGTTCGAATGCGGACAAACCGGGCTAGAGAAGACGTACTATGAATCGATAGAGGGAATTATAAAAATTTGTCGTGCTGCTTTAGGGGAAAGTGATAAGGAATGAGATGGTCAGAAGCTGCCGTGTTAATTGTAGCATTGATTTGTTTCACCGCTTTGCTTATCGCACTCAATATTTTTTAGCCCCTATACGGATATAGAAGAGTAGACACAAAAAAGCGAAGGAGGATGAAAGAGTATGAACATTGAACACGAATGCCCGATATGTGGGGCTGACTTGGATTACTGGGGCGGTGTAGCATCTTGCCCGAATGATGATTGCAATTTCGAACGGCCAATGGCGCCTGATGAGTTGGAGGTTTGACACAAATAGCGAAGGAGTGAACGCATAATTGAAACGGCATGAGGTTTTAAAAGCCTTAGATAATATCTATGAAATGTCAGATGAATCCGTGAAAGAAAACTCTGAATATATCCGAAAGGTCGCGATTGCGGCATACAGCCTAATTAAACAGAAATATCCAAGTAAACCACGGGTTCAAAAGAAAAGGTAGCGCAAACGACAGGGAGGGACATATGAGTACACGAAGCCCATTGATTTGGTTTGGCGGAAAAGGGAAGGTGGCCCAACACATTATTAGCAGAATGCCAAATCACACATGTTACGTAGAGCCATTTGGGGGGGCTGCGCACGTAATAGCCCAAAAGCCGCCAGTATACAGCGAAGTTTACAACGACATTGATGGAGAAGTCGTCAATTTTTTAACAATGGCCATAAATGAACCGGATCGACTTCAAAAGGCTTGTGACGACCTTCCTTATAGCCGAGCGATTTATGAAAAGTGGAAGCGAGAGCAGCCGCCGGACGATGATTTTACTCGAACTGTACGATTCTTCTATATAAACCGGTCGGGGATTGCAAAAGGTAATTCAGATTCGGTATTCAGCACTGATACCGGTTGGCGACACAGCAAAGAGCATAACACGGCCCGGACCTATAGATCAGCTTGCGAGATCATACCGGAGTTCGCGAAGCGCATGAAATCGGTCATGATCGATAACCGAGATTTCCGGGACATTATCCGGGTATACGATGCGCCTTACACACTCTTTTACGTTGATCCGCCATATTTGGGCCGGGAAAAGTATTACGCCGGGAATTTCACAGAACAGGACCATCGGGATTTGGCGGAAATGATGAACAAAATCCAAGGCAAAGCAATCATTTCGTACTATGACGATCCGTTATTACACGTGCTGTACCCAAATTGGTATAGAGAAACGTTCCAAGCAGCACGGCAAGTGGTGAACGGAAATAACAATACAGCAACAGAACTGCTACTCATGAACTTTGATAATAGGCAATTAACGCTGTTTTAGCTAAAAGTATGCACTAGGCCGAAGGCCATCGTTTCCGACCGAATATGCACAGCGAAGCGATGGCCGAATAAGGTCTAGGTCAGGGAGGGAATAAAGCAATGAGAGATTATAAATTCAGAGCCAAGGCCATCGAACAATTTGTAGATGGAGATCAATGGGTTTATGGATTTGGTGTAAGTGTAGTAAAACTCACAAGTGGAAAATCGCAATGTTGGATGTACACAGATGGTGGAGTGTACGAAGTCGATCCCGAAACAGTAGGTCAATACACAGGAATCAAAGATAAGAACGGCAAGGAGATTTACGAGGGGGATATCTACCATCAAGGGGATAGAAACATTCTTTACGTTGTCGTGTGGGAAGACACCGGACTAATCGGAGAACAAATAGGCACTCGTAGTTATGCGGGGTTGCAACATTGGAAAGACAGAATCGAAATCATCGGCAATCGCTGGGACAATCCCGACTTATTAGGGGAGGTAAGAGAGAGATGAATAAACAACCAAAGCTAATAGATGAGCTTATAACTGACATGAAGTCAAAGGCGGCAAAGATAGCAAGGGAACGAGACGAAACCACAGATGCCGACCGCTTTATGTATCTGGATGGAAAAGAGAGTGTTTTGCGTTATTACATCACAGAATTGGAGTCTGGGAAGTTTTCCGATCCCATCCCCTTACCAACCATAAAGCCTAAAGATTGGGTTAGGCATAGATCAATTAGAACCAAAGGATTTGTTATTGAAACGTCTGATATTGGAGCGCTAATTTATTGGGAAACTGGGCAAAGATCGTGGTATCCATATGATTATTTGGAGGTAATATCCCATGACTAACAAATGCGGAGATAATCGAAAATTGAGAAGGAGTGACCTCCCTAAATTCGAAAGCTGGCTCAAGAAAAAGGGTTGGACGGTAGGAGTACCGTCAGGGAATTTTGTGGTCCTTCGTGCGCGGAAAGATAAGCGATTTGTCACTCTTTACGGGGCGCCAAATCATGAACACTTATCATGGACGAAGATACATGATGAAATCGTAAACGAGTTTATGGGGGAGGTATAAGGATGTTATGTCAAGATTGCCGAAGAGGAATGATCTACTGCGGCTCGTGCGATGAAGAAGCATATTTCAGATTCCATGAATACAAAGAGGCAAAATGTTTTGATTGTGATGGTAAAGGATGGATTGTTACCACGGGCGTTAATAACCTCCCCGAGCAGGAGAGGTGCCAAGTATGCGATGGAGAAAAAACACTTATGTACTCCAAAGAAGAATATGAGATACATTTTGGCAAAGGAGCAGATGTTAATGCATGACCCAAGTTGGACAAGGCAAATAACGATAATTTGCAATGGATGCAAAGAAACTCATGAGGCTGAAATATATGCCTCTGCAATTCCGCACCAAATCAATACTGTATATCAATTATGCGATAACTGTAAGCAAATACAAATTAATGAACCGTGCAAACATTGTGGATTCGACTATGGATTTATCGTGGATTATAGAGATGACGGTACGGCATATGAATTTTGTCATAATTGTGGTGCTGAAAAGGAGGTATCCCATGACTAAACAGGACAAATTCTTTGAAGGATATAAACCCGACTTTCTTTCTGCCATTGGTAACAAGCCCAACTATGAAACGGTTTGTACAGCCCTAAACAACACATGTGTCACCTTACAGAAACACAAAGAACGCGCTGATTTCGCCGAAAAATTAGCTGTTGAGCAGACTAAGTTAATCCTTCAAGCAGAAGCCCAGGAAAAGAAACTACGTGAAGCACGTCCTATTGACGAATGGCATGAAGATTATGGCGACGCGCTTTGGTGGGCGTTTCCCATTGAGGAATCCCCGTATTGCGGCAATCCCCTTGCCTCAGATTGGCCCGGATACCACACACACTGGACGCCTTTTGTAGTGCCAGATAAGGAGGAAGAAGCAAAGTGAAGGAACTAGCGCTAACCAAAGATCAATATGACAGAATTATGTCGGCTGTATGGGTTATGCATCGTTTTGGCGGTCTATCAGATGAAGCGTGGGACAACCCGGAACTAATGGATAAATGCAAGAACATTAAATATGTAAGACCAAACTGGGATATGCGCGATGGACTTTGTTTTTCCATCAGGTTCGATGGACTTTTCGGAAAAGACGGAACTATCACATTTAATTCAGGGTATGGCGAAACGGTACCAATGTACGACCGGATCATGGAGTGGCTAAACAGTTCAATGGTCAAGGAAAAATAAGCATTAGCTATGAAAGGTAGTGAAGAAGCATGAAAATGGATGAGGTTCAGAAGTTTATCGCAAATAATCAGCATCAATTAGGCTATATCATGGGTGAGGCAAGCGGGTTGTGGATTGCTAAAGACCCGATCGGAGCATTAACGGTGGGTGAATGCAATTATTTTATCCAAAAGCATGGGCAATATCACGAATTGCTAGAAAAAATCGAGAAGTTGGAGAAAGAAAAGTCGGGATTGATACCGTGGGTGAAATATGACCCAACAGACAGAAGCATAGAAAGCCACGTTGACCACATTGTTACAAACGGACATAAAACATTGATAGCCCAACGCGCAAGTGTTCCCGGAACCGGGAGATACAGTTGGATGATTAACAACACGTTGATAGATTGGGTAACTCACTACGCGAAAATAAACTTGCCGGAAAGAGAGTTACCGCCTCACTTTAAGGATATGACTTGGTTTACACCCGAAAGCGAGGGAGAGAAATGAGGATCGGTAAATGGGAATTGACGAAAAACTTTGAAATGAAAAGATTTGGACTCGGCACATACATCGATTTAAGAATTGGTTATATCGATATTTACCTTGGACCGCTCGCCTTACGCTTACGAGATTATGACGAATTGCCGTTTTAGGCCATATAAACCAAAAGGAGGGAATGCGATGAACAACCCTTCAATATTTGAAAACCCATGCCCTATATGCAAGAAAAAGGAAGCAACGCTGTTATGCGACTACGTAACCGAGTATCACAGCCAATCAATCATATTTGTTAATGGCCCCTATGCAGCCTTTAAAGCAGCCAATGAAGGACCTAGGCTGGATACATGTGATCTTCCGATGTGCGAGGAATGCGCGAAGCACATAACCGATGGAGTTGATTTCTGCCCTCATCATTACAAGTTGCACCAGCAAGTGCAGTTACCGGACAAGTTGAGGAAATATCAAAACAGGCAAAAGCAGCAACAGCGCAAAGAAATGTATGGCACTCAATCATAAACCAAAGGGAAGAGGAGTAGTAAAGAGTGAAATTGTACAAAAAAATCCTTGATATGAACCAATCAGGTTTCATCGCAAAAAGCTTGGCTGATTTGGACCTACATACTGAGTCCGAATCTGGATTTTGGACGGTCGGGATTGTGGGCGAAAACCTAATCTACCAGGATGAGGAAACTGCTGAGCATCATCGAACAGAATTTCTTGTAGCAATGGTTCCTGGTACACCGGAAGAATGCCGCGATCAAATGATAGCACTTGAATTATTTGCATCATCAACTGATTAAACCAAAAGGAGAGGATAACAATGGCAAAGTATAAAGTATGGGGAAACTTCACGGGAGCGGTATCAATAACCATAGAGGCTGACAGCGAAGATGAAGCTTTTGACAAAGCATATGCAGAGTTTCAAGGAATCGGTTCATTCGTCGGAAATGGTGGAATTGATAAGCTTATCGGGGTATACGAAGACAATGAATCTATCGATGCCGATGGCGCAGAAGTTCATTGGAATGAAGCAGAAAAAGTAGAAGAATAGGCCGAACGGCCTCCAATCTACTGAATACGCACTTTGAAAATTGAATAAG
The DNA here is from genome assembly GCF_003863965.1 of Paenibacillus oralis. Classification (GTDB taxonomy): domain Bacteria; phylum Bacillota; class Bacilli; order Paenibacillales; family Paenibacillaceae; genus Fontibacillus; species Fontibacillus oralis. The sequence continues at coordinate 1,103,297 of NZ_RRCN01000001.1, read as the reverse complement.
TACGGCGTTAGTAGTATATTTTTCTTGAGAGGTGATACCGATCTATACTCGAGAACAAGTGGATTACCTCCATGACACCTTGATAGATTTGTTAATCTCCTGTATGCGATCTGGTCACATTCCTATTGTAGTCCCTAAAATTGGTGATTGGTGCATTGAATGGACTTCATTAGTGATTGATCATGATCATTGTATAGGGAGATTAACAAAAATTCTCGCTGATGGAGAATATGAAATTACAACCATCGGTGGAAAGGTAGTCACATGGAGGAATGCTGAACTCGCAAAGATACCCGACAAGTACATGAGGAACAAAAATGATGCCGTACTGTTTGAATAAAGCAGCTACGGCATTTTTTATTTCTATTTTGGGAGGGATACCATGTCACCAGAACAAGCAAAGGTAACAGCGTCAAGTTATTGGGTGTGGACAGAGAAGGCCGAGAAAGCCGATCCAAAGCGCCATAGAGCCGGGGAAAGGGTTTGGGAGCATTATGCGCTTGAAGCGCCTCAAAAGTGGCTGGACGAGGGCTTGATAGTAGATAGAAGCGAATACACAGCGGAAGGGCAGGCGGATTTGTTTGAATTTATGTAGTATAATACAAGTAAATGGCAAAAATACTGACCGTTATATTTAAAAACCATGTAAAATAGTGCAAAAAAAAGGGGTGTAGACGTGAGAGCAGAAGCCAAAGACGTATATCAATTAGCTTTGATGGAAATTAACCGCGACGAAACCCGTAGACGTACAGAAAAAGAGCTTGAGACAGCGAGGGTATACCAAAAGATCGGCTTTGTCCGCAGAGAGATTAAAAACACTCCTAACTACGAACCGCGAGAACACCAGGGAACAAACGCAATCAGCAAACCGTGTGAAGACGTGGCTGTTTGGAACGTGGACAACGAGGCGCGGTTAAGGCAAGCGTATGAACGAGTGCAACGCGGTTTAAACGGGTTGAAGCGAGTAGAGCGGCAAATCATCGAAATGCGGTACTTGGAAGGTGAAGACATAACAGATTTCCAAGTATACATGGAATTGCACTTATCGGAGCGCAGTTATTACCGCAGAAAGTCGGGGGCGCTGTACAAGATGGCATTTGCTATGGGGCTTGAAGTGTACATCACAGATGAAACCGCAAACCAATATCTGAAAGGAGGTCAGGGTATGAATGAGGCCCGAGCATTTATCAACGATTACGGTAAATTTTGTGATGAGACTTACAAAATCGAAGGTCATCATAACGTTTTGATCTTGGCTAACCCTGATTTTAGGGGAGTTTTAATTAACGACGAACTTTTGAAAACTACATTCAGGATGACACCGAACGAAGATGGATCGTTTTATAACATGGTATTTGACCATCAAATCATTTTCACACCAGTTGTCGAAACCTATGAATTTGTAAATTGTGGTTATGACAACAACTTAAAGATTGCCTTGAAGCCATATCAAGAAAAAGAAAGAGAAAGAATAGCGCGTGAGTACCTGAAAAGACTAAGCAATGAGTATTAAAAAAAGTGGCAGGATTTTGGCAGACATTTGGCAGGATATTAGACAAAATACCTGTTATGATTGTATTGTGGGAAATTGAATAAGGGACACCATAGAGGTATGAATACCTTGGTGATATGGCTGGCGAATTAGCTGGCCTCTTTTTATTTGTGGTGAAAAGTTCCCGAGCGATTTCCCCTATGTGGGGCGGACTGGGCGATCCCGGGCTGCTTCATACAAAAGTGCATGACGGCGCGCCTTAGGGCGGTAAGCTGCCGTGCTTATATACCGATGCGCTCACGGTTAAATGAGCGCTTTTATATTGCTTTTACCTCATTTTTGTTACTCCGTTCCTGCTAAAGGTACAGGCTAACAACCTGTGCGCCTCCTTTCAGCCGTGATCGCAGCGGTTAAGGTTCGGATCGCGAGCGCTTGCCGACCGCGTTAATAAGTGTCGGTGTACATAAAAAACGAAGGGAGACATATCGAAATGAAATACCGAAAAAAACCAGTTGAGATTGAAGCATTTCAATGGACCGGGGAATCAGGTGAAATTGAGGTGCCAGAATGGTTTGCTGAATATACCGGAAAGCGATGTAGTCCCTTTGTACAAAACAAATTCGGTGAAAGTGTAGTGCTTATAGAAACGTTGGAAGGAATCATGACGGCAGAACCTGGAGATTACATCATCAAGGGAGTTAAAGGTGAATTATACCCTTGCAAACCTGATATATTCGAAATGACATACGAACCTGTTTAGTCGCTCAAATGAGCGGCTTTTTTATTTGCAACAAAGGGGGTGCAAAGATGCCAAAACACATATGGACACCGGAAGAAGATAAACGCCTAGACGAACTAAAGGGTACAGGTACATACGCCGAGATCGCCGCGAAGCTAACAAACGAATTTAGCGTTGTGATCACATCGGAAGCCGTCCGGAAGAGGATAAAACGAGGAAGGATAGCGGAGCAAGCACCTGCCGGATATAAAGAAACTGTCGAGATATTAGCGGATGGATCACATAGGTCGGATAAGCTGCTAAGAATGTCGGCAGAGCAGAGTAAAGACGTTAACTTTTTGCTCAAGGCGCATGGCTATGACTTAGATGTTTGGGAGCTTGTGAGTGCGAGGAACAACATTTGGAATGTTTACAGTAAGCAGGACGGCGTACAAACGCTTTATAGTAGCAAGATCACTGTCAAACCGAAAGTAAGTGCAGTTAATTGGGACGACATCATCAAGAAGATTGAAACAATAAAGCCGGTATACATTGAGAGAAGGCCGAAGGAATCAGCCAAATACCTCAATGTCCCTTTATTCGATATGCACTTTGGAATAAGCAACTACGAAACATACAAAGAGACGCAGCGAGACATAGCGCTATTGCTTGAACAAGGATATAAAGAAGTGTTATTCATCATAGGTCAAGACCTTTTACACAATGATGATATGCGCGGACGAACATCAAGCGGTCGGGAAATTGAAAAAGTGAACATGGAGAGAGCGTGGGAAGATGCCACGCTTTTTTATATTCCGCTAATTGAACTTGCTTTGGACAAATGCCAAAAGGTGAAGGTTGTCTATTCGAAAGGCAATCACGACGAATCAATGGGCTGGGCCTTTGTAAAATGCCTAGAGGCCAGATATCCGCAAGTGGGCTTTGATACAAGGTTTAAAGAGCGTAAGGCCCACATGCTGGGACATAACTTCATAGGCATTAACCACGGAGACAAAAAGAAGATTGAAAAATTACCAGAAAACTTTTCGACAGAGTTCCCGTTGGAATGGTCGCGGGCCAAAACGAGAGAGTTATTCACCGGTCATGAACACCATGAAAAAGTAATCGATAAAGGCGGCGTAGTGATCCGTAGAATGCCGACAGGAAATGAAATCGATACATGGCACGATGATTATGGATATACAACAGCACATAAGCGATTTGAAGTATTTGAGTATACGGAAGATAAGGTATTGAGAATTCACTATGTGTGAGGTGACAGGACGTGAATTGGATAGAATGGACTGTTATGATTATCAGATTGTTATTGGTTGTTTGTGGGGCTTTGATTGGTTTTATAGCCAATAGATATTACCAGCGCGGTCAATATCAACAAGCCATCTATGGCGTGCTGCTTGTTATCTTTATTGTGCTTTGCATTAAGTGATTTACAAAACCAACTCAACAATGGTGGTGGTGATAATGTAATGACAGAAAATTACGTTTTGGCCGAGCGGGATTACTTGTCAGGCATGAAATATCAAGAGATAGCAGATAAATATGAGGTTTCAATAAATACTGTTAAGAGTTGGAAGCAACGTTACGGTTGGAGTCGCAAAAAGGGTGCACACAAACCGAAAAGTATGCACACAAACAAAGGTGGCGCACCTCCCGGAAATCAAAACGCTAAGGGCAATAAGGGTGGCCCGGGTGGTCCAAAAGGCAACAATAAGGCGGTTACTCATGGTTTTTACCGCAAATACTTTCCTGATGAAGCATTAGAAATCATGGAGCATATAGCCGAGCAATCGCCGCTTGATATGCTTTGGAATAACATCGTCATTCAATACACGGCTATTATTCGGGCGCAGCAAATCATGTATGTTCGTGATCGTGATGATAAGACCATTGAAAAGATCGAGGAGAAAGACGGAAACGTTACTGGCGAGCGTTGGGAAGTACAGCAGGCATGGGATAAACAGGCGACATTTCTTTCGGCACAATCAAGGGCTATGTCGGAACTTAGGGCCGCGATCAAGCAATTCGTGAGTGCTGCTCCCGAAGAGGATGAACGGCGCGAAAAACTAGAACTAATGAGGCTGCAAGTTGACAAGACGAAATTGGACATTGAAAAAACGCGGCTGGAGCTTAAGGATATGCGCGGCGAGAATGACAACGATCCTCACACATTAGGTTCTAGTTATGCCGAAGCGTTGAATGCACAGACAGAACAAGTTTTTGCAGACGAGGTAATAGATGATGCGAAAACGTAAGAAGACAACAACATTCAAATTTCATCCTTTTAGCAACAAGCAAAAAAAGCTGTTAATGTGGTGGACCGATAAAAGCCCTTATAAAGACTATGATATGGTCGTGGCCGAGGGTGCTATTAGATCGGGAAAGACAATAGCCTGCATCGACTCTTTTGTTACTTGGTCGTTAGACAAACACAGGAATCAAAACTTTATCATTGCTGGTAGATCGATGGGGGCGCTCAAGCGGAACGTTTTGGAACCTATGTTTCAAATACTGACCGCAAAGGGCATTGATTACCATTATCATCGATCAGAGAACCCGCACATCATAATTGGCACGAACACTTATTACCTTTTTGGAGCAAGTAACGAGGCGAGCCAGGATACATTACAGGGGTTAACGGCAGCGGGGGCTTATCTCGATGAAGTGGCACTATTTCCTAAATCGTTTGTGGAGCAAGCAATAGGGCGTTGCTCTGCTGAAACTGACGGCAATGGGGCTAAATTGTTTTTTAACTGTAACCCAGAAGGGCCTTACCATTGGTTCAAAGTCGAATATATCGACAAAGCAAAAGAGAAAAAGATATTAGTCCTGCATTTTACAATGGAGGATAATTTGTCGTTGTCCGAAAAGGTTAAAGAAAGATTCCGCCGCATGTTCAGCGGGGTTTTCTTTAAACGCTACATCCTGGGATTGTGGGTGATGGCGGAAGGCGTTATATACGACATGTTTAACAAAGACAAGCATGTTGTAAAAACGATTGATCGGCCATACACACAGTATTATGTGAGTTGCGACTACGGGACGCAAAACCCGACTACATTCGGTTTGTGGGGCCAATGTGATGGTGTTTGGTACAAGGTAAAAGAATACCACTACGACGGACGCGCGAGTAGCCGACAAAAAACGGACGAGGAATATTGCGATGATCTCATAGCTTTTGTAGATAAGTTGTCGATTAAAGGTGTAATTATCGACCCTTCGGCAGCTTCTTTTATTGCCGCTATTGAAAAACGCCGTTTATTCCGAGTGATAAAAGCGAACAACGATGTAATTGACGGCATCAGGAACGTGGCGTCAGCCCTTGTAGAAGGGATTATAAAATATAACGATTGCTGCAAAGAAACATTTCGAGAATTCAACTCTTATATATGGGATGAAAAGGCATCCCAAAGAGGTGAAGATAAACCAGTTAAGGAAAACGATCACCAAATGGACGGTGATCGTTATTTTGTGAATACGATCGTAAAACGCAAGCCTAGCGTATGGTTTCCTGCGGCAAAAGGACGGTGATTAAATGACGTGGATTGACTTGAATCTTATGAACGATCAACAAGACGAGATCGAGACGATATTACGTACCGGCGCTATGTCGGTTATGGACCTAAAGCAAATCGTTTATTCGCGGGTTTCTGAGTGGCGAGCATCCAAAGATTACAAGGCGATTATAGACGGAGAAAACTACTATAAAAATAAGCATGATATTCTAAACCGTGAGCGTAAAGCGGTCGGCGAATCCGGGGCGCTGGAGCCGGTGCAAAACCTTGCTAATAACAAGCTTGTCAATGGGTTCCCGAGAAAGTTGGTCGATCAGAAAGTAGGATATTTGCTTTCTAAACCAATAACAGCGCAGACGGAGAGCAAAGAGTACCAGGAAATCCTAACCAAGAAGTTTGATAAAAAATTCATGCGCCAATTGCAAACGCTCGGTAAAAATGCAATCAATGGCGGATTAGGATGGCTGCATCCTTATTATGATGAAACCGGGAATCTGGCATTTATGGTTATTCCCACGCTGCAATGCGTACCGTTTTGGAAAGACATAGCACACACCGAATTGGCTGCAATGATCCGGTTTTATGAAGTCGAAGTGTACGAAGGGACGAAACAAACGGAGTACACCAAATATGAGTGGTGGGACGAAAACGGCGTCAGGATGTTTGTAGATGCCGGTAATGGTATTGTTCCTGATGTTGAGAGTGGGGAGTATAGGCCGCACGTGGTGGCAGCAAACAAGGATGGTGTGCAGAAAGGTTACAACTGGGAGAGAGTCCCCTTTATAGCGTTTAAATACAATGACGATGAATTGCCGCTTGTTACCCAAATCAAATCCCTGGTGGATGATTACGACCGTAATAAATCGGACAATTCCAACAACCTGGAGGACCTACCAAACAGCATTTATAAAGTTAAAAACTATGGTGACGTCAACGGTGCAGATTTCCGAAAGAACATCGCGCTTTATCGTGTTGTGTTCTACGACAAAGATGGTGATGTTGATACCGTAAACATCGAAATCAACACAGAGGCCTATAAGACTCACCAAGAACAGAACCGGAAGGACATATACGAATTCGGTCGAGGTGTTGATACCCAAGCCGACAATTTCGGGAATGCTTCTGGCGTGGCATTGAAATTCCTTTATGCTGACTTGGACATGGACTGCAACATCATTGAAACAGAATTCCAAGCGGCGTTGGAACAATTGCTCTGGTTTATAAATACCGATCTTAAAAATCGCGGCGAAGGTGACTTCTTTAATGAGGAGGTCACTTTTATTTTTAACCGGGACATTATCATCAACGAAACTGAAGCAGTCAAAAACGCAAAGGATAGCATGGGCGTTATTTCCGACCGAACGATACGGGCTAACCATCCGTGGGTGACCGATCCGCAACAAGAAGAAGAATGGATCGAGGAAGAGGAAAAGGCTGCGCTGAAACGACGAGAGTCAATGGGTTATGGAGGCCTGGGAGGGGGTGAACTGGATGCTGGAGGCGAAGACAACAAGGTTGTTGAATGAGTTGATCCAGGGCATGACGCGGTTTTGTATCGAGACATACAAGTCCAATCAGCCAATCGCATCAGAGGATTTAAAGGCACTGGCGGAGCTTGTCTCGGCTGTAAATGTGCCGCCTGAACAACCTTCAGGTGATCCAGTTCCAGTCATTGGGTTCGTTGCTCCTGTTGGTGATGGTGACGACGAATGAGGTCGGAGGAATACTGGGCAAAGCGGATGGAAACGCTCAACGAGGCCGAGCTAAAAAAAGGTGAAGATTATATTAAGGTTCAGAACGCAGAGTACGACAAAGCCATGGCCCGGATCAAGCGGGAAACAGAATCATGGTACGCTCGCTTGGCTAAAAACAATGACATCTCTATGGCCGAAGCCCGCAAACTGCTCACGGCAAACGAGCTAAAGGAGTTTCGCTGGAGCGTTGACGACTACATCAAGGCAGGCCGCGAGAATGCCATCGACCAGCGTTGGATGAAGGAACTTGAAAACGCCAGCGCTAAGGCGCACATCACCAGACTGGAAGAACTTCAAGTGAAAATCCGCCAGGAAGTTGAACTACTCACAGCGCGGAGGGTAAAGGGCACAACCGAGGTGCTGGGAGATGTCTATAAGAGCGGATATTACAAGGGTATCTATGAGGTTCAGCGCGGCGCAGGTGAAGGAATCCCGTTTGCAAGGTTGGACGGCAAGCAGATTGACAAGGTGCTGTCTAAGCCCTGGACGCCGGATGGTCGGAATTTCTCGGCTCGCATTTGGGCAGATAGGGACAAACTACTGTCTGAATTACAAACGGTATTGACACAAGACTTAATCCGGGGCGAGGCTGCCGACAAAGTGATTACAGACTTTGCCAAGCGCATGGGCGTAAGTAAGAGCGCAGCCGAACGCCTCATTCTGACCGAATCAGCCTATTTTGCTGGGCAATCCCGACTGGATGGATACAAGTCGCAGGGCATTAAAAAATACAAATTTGTGGCGACATTGGATAGTCGAACATCAGAAGAATGCCGACACATGGATTCTGAAGTGATACCGGTTAGCGAGGCTAAAGCGGGAGTGAATTATCCCCCGCTACATGCTTATTGCTACGATGATCTTACAGAGGTCTATACTTCTCGTGGCTGGGTGCTGTTCTCTCATTTACAGGGAGACGAGAATTTTTACAGCATCGACCCCGCAAGCCTGTTACCCGAGTGGCAACCAGCGATAAATTATATCGCATATCGTTACAACGGTCAGATGAGGAGTTTCAGGAATGCGCGATTTGATTTGCTCGTAACGCCGAACCATAAGATGCTGGTCCAGAACATGGATAGCAAAAACAAGGCCCGCAAATGGAAGCTTCGAGAAGCCCGCGCTTTGTCTGGACAGGGCAAGAATCGCTTTCTGTGTGGCATGAACTGGAATGGGGCAGACGTGGATGGTGTCTTGCTTGGGGGCAAGTTGGTTCCTACTAAAACATACTGCAAGTTCATGGCTTACTGGCTTGCAGACGGAAGTTCGACCCCGGATCGGTCGAGTTACAACATTAAGATTGCTCAACAAAACAACGACTGGATGTTTGATGAATTAAAAGATTTTCCGTTTAAAATCTATAAAGGAAAAGAAAGCCTAAGTATCAGAGACAAGCAGCTTGGCGAAGAATTGGCTCGGTTTGGTCTATGCCACGAAAAATACGTTCCTGACATTATAAAACAAATGAGTCCTGAGATGATCAGGGCTTTTTTGATTGCATACTCAAAAACCGATGGAACTACGAGAAAGGGAAAGTTGTGGAAAGGGCATCAGTTCGAAGACTCTATAACATTCTTCTCTACTTCCAAGCGAATGGCGGATGATCTCGGCGAACTCATCATGAAAGCCGGAGGAAGACCAAGCTTTCGTCTGGAAAACATGGCTGGCAGAGAAATTGAATTTCGAAATGGCGTCTATACCATAAACCATAATTTATGGATTGTATCTTGGAACAAACAAATCCATTCTTGGACAAACAATATGGATGTGGAAGACGCACCATATGACGGGATGGTTTATTGCGTGGAACTGGCTAAGCATCACACTTTGTTAGTCAGGAGAAATGGTAAGATCGCGTGGAGTGGAAACTGTCGTTCAACAACGATTCCAGAGTTTAACGATACGGGTGATAACGAGGTTCCAAAACCTAGTGAGCGAGCCGCGCGGGGCAAAGATGGCAAAACTTACAGTGTACCGGCAGATATGACCTATCGGGAGTGGGAAGCCAAACACGCGCCCAAGAATGCTGATAAGCCGCCAGAGGTTTCAGAACCGGCACCAGTGACGCCGCCCGCTGTTAAGACTGTACCGGAAACGCCTGAACCGGATTTTGAGGAAATTGACGCCACAGGAAGCGCCAAGCCAGGTGTTCCAGTGCCGCCAAAACTCACAAAATCTGAAGAGGCAGCAGTTTCGCGTTATGTCGGAGGAGAATCGTATGTATTGAACGAAAAGTTGCGAGAAGGGAAGCCACTCAACAGTGACGAAATGAAGTGGGTTGAACAACTCGACAACGCGCTGCTCAAACTACCGCGCTTTACTGGTGATTTGACCAGATCGCTATTTTTTGCGTCTCAATTAGACGCTGACGAAGCAATGAAAGACATCCAGCCTGGGGCTGTGTTACAATATCCTCAATACATGTCCATGTCTGCTGCAGGTGCCTTGTACAACCCCAAGGGGCAAGTACATTACTACATCCTGGGGGCGGCTGCAGGGGCCGATATTAGGGCCTACAACCAGAGTGAATTGGAAGTATTGTATGGCCGAGATTTCCCTTTTGAAGTCGTTGACATAGAGGTTATCGAAGGTGTGTACCATATCCTGTTACGGGAGTTGAAGAAGTGAGCAACGATAAGAAAAAGTTTTCCGATCCAAGATGGAACGACCTGGGCAAGCCCAAAATAATCGGTTACAACGATGTTCCAGAAAAGGAACAAAAGGAGAATAAAGAACGATTCCGAGAGCAATTGAAGAAAATCGGCGTGCTCAAAGATGAAAAATAGAGGCACTCACGCTACGGCGAGGGTGCTTTTTATATGCTAAAAGGAGGTGATTAGAGTGCCAGTTGAAAACTATCAAGAATGCATTCCGGTACAGGCGATCAAGTTTGAAGGAATGGAACCAACTCACATCCAGGAAATCGTTGGATTTGTGGGCTTACCGATTTCTATTGACTATACTCCAAGCGGCTTGAAGCTTCGCGTTATTCGCAACGCATTGGATGTTTTGGTTGCGAATGTCGGAGAGTTTATTGTCAAGAACACAGAAGGCAAGCTGTTTGTTATGACACAAGCAGCATTTGAAGCGAGATATACAAAAGTTACAGCGTAACCGGGCCGAGGTTGAGACTACCTTCGGCCCTTTTAATTTGCCCTCTTTAAAGGTTCGTGGGTTAAACGAACGTAACCCCATGCGTGAGGTGTAACACGTAAACAAACATCAAGGGAGATGGAGTAGATGGATTTGAAAGAATTGTTAGGCGAAGAACTTTACAAGCAAGTCATTGAAAAGGCTGGTGATAAGCACAAAATCGCAATCGTTTCTGATGGCAGTCATTTCCCCAAGGATAAATGGGACGAAGTAAACGCAGCAAAGAAAAAAATCGAGGCCGACCTAAAAGAGCGAGACAAACAACTTGAGGAACTGAAAAAGTCGGCAGGCGACAACGAGGAACTTAAAGCCAAAATCAAAGAGTTGCAAGATGCCAATAAAGAGGCAGCAGATAAATACCAAAAAGAGGCTAAGGAATTGCAACTCAAGACGGCGCTAAAACTCAAACTTGTCGGAAAAGTACATGAGAACGCAATGGACAATGTGCTGAATGAGTTTAAGTTTGATCAAATTGAGCTTGACGAAACCGGCAATATCAAAAGCGGCTTTGATGATCAGTACAAATCCTTGCAGGAAAGCAAGGGTTTTTATTTTGTCCCTGAAAACTCAAACGAAACGACATTCGTCGGATTCAAACCGTTTAATGGCGGCGGCGCCAATAACGACAAAGGCGATAAGGGCGGTGAGTTTGGCAAGCAATTAGCCGCTCAAAACAAGCAATCTAGCGACAAAATGCAAGAAGCACAAAACCTATACTTTGGAGGGCAAAAAGCATGAGTAAATTTGTTGAAAACACTTATGGCACACCAAAACAAATTATTAAGTTTCCTGATCACTACGTAGCCTTGCCCGTGACGGTAGATGATGCGGGTGTGACGCCGGATGCAAACGGCAGAAAGGTTGTGCCTGCTGGGACAATCCTAGGCGGAGGTTTTATTGCTGACGCTACGAAGAAGGCCGTAGCGGCTAATGACGCAACATCAGAAGGGGTTCTGTTTAACGACACGGATGTAACATATGGCCCGGCTCCGGGCGATGCAATCATTCACGGTTTTATCGATCTTAATAAATTGCCTGTAGCGCCTGCTGCGGCAGCGATTACGGCACTCAAACAAATCACATTCATTAAGTAAAGGAGAGAAACTGAATGCCTACTATTTTTGATCTTATCAATGCGAAAAATATCGCAACGTACTATGAAAGCAATGGTTCTAATCAGATCCCTTACCTTGGGGAGACGTTGTTCCCTGCGCGGAAACAACTTGGTCTGGATTTGAGTTGGATTAAAGGTTTCAACGGGTTGCCGGTATCACTCAAACCTTCTGAATTTGATGCGAAAGCAACTTTGCGGGATCGTATCGGACTGAACAAAATTGATACCGAAATGCCTTTCTTCCGCGAAGCAATGCGTGTCGGAGAAAAGGAACGCCAGGACATCCTGCGGTTGATGGATTCGACGAATTCCCAATACCTGATGCCTGTAATCAATCGGGTTTATGATGATGCAACGAATCTGGTTAATGGTGCGCGGGTTATTTCTGAGCGGATGATTATGCAGCTTCTTTCCGCTGGTAAAATTTCAATTTCGGCAAATCGACTGAATTACGATTATGATTACAAAATGCCTGCATCGCACCAAGAAACTCTTGCCGGTACGGCCCAATGGAACGATCCTGACTCTAATCCAGTAGACGACATCCGCACGTGGCAGGATACCGTAGAGGACGATACCGGCGTTCGCCCTGCTCGGGCTATCTGCACGCGCAAAACCTGGAATTACCTCTTGGCAAACAAAACGATTCGTTTGGACATGAACCCGGCAGGCGGTCAAAACATCATCTTGACGGATTCTATGCTGCAACAATACCTCATGAGCAAGCTCGGCATTACTGTAGCGGTTTATAACAAGAAGTTCGCTCTTGAGGTTGGCGGCGCTGCTCAATTGTTCTATCCAGACGACTATTTCACACTTATTCCCGATGGAAACCTTGGCAACCTGTATTACGGGACAACGCCGGAAGAGGCTGACCTTATGAGTGGCGGAACGGTCGCAGAAGTGCAAATTGTAAACACTGGGGTTGCGATCACAACCGTCAAGGAACCGCATCCAGTGAACGTCGAAACCATCGTCAGCCAGATTTGCTTACCTTCCTTCGAAACAATCGACACGATTTTCGTTGCTAAAGTCGCAGGAGCATAAGGAGAGGTAACCCCTCTCCTGATTTATTTATGGAGGTGTTTGAAAGATGGAAGAAGTAAGAGAAGAGAAGCAAACCAGGAAGCCAAAAGCTAGCAAAGTGACGTTGCTTAAAAACATTAAATATAATAAGCAACGCTATAAAATCGGCGAAGAAATCGAAGTTGACGAAGAGGAAAGAAGGGCGTTTGTAAAAGCCGGAATCATCGAGGGGTGATGATGTGGAAAAGGTAATTTTGCAGTATTACGACCGAGAGCAGGGAAAAGCGATCACCGTTACCCCTGACACTCCGTTGCCCACAGGTGGAAGTGGAGGAACGCCAGCACCCGGAAGCATAACAACCGAAATGTTTGCTCCCGATGCCAAGGCTCCTTTTGCTGGTACGTCTGACGCTGTAGCTTGGAACGGTGTTACGGGCAAGCCGTCAACATTTCCCCCTACAATCGGAACCACGGCGGCGACAGCGGCAGCGGGGAATCACACTCACACGGCGGCAACAACAAGCGCAGCGGGTTTTATGAGTGGTGCGGACAAGACAAAGCTTGACGGCGTTGCTGCGCAGGCCGTTAATGCCGCAGGCGCAGTGTCTGCCTTGGCCTCAAAGACACAGATTGCAGCATTAACGCCTATAGCCACTCCAGCAACAGCATCAATACAGGATGTTGCTACACTTTTAAACAGCGTGATTGCCGCTTTGAAGGCGTGAATTGAGGTGATCTAATGACAAGGCAAGAACAAGAAGCCGAAGTGCTAGGGATCGTCAAAGCTCGCCTGAAAATCACCGACGACACAGATGATACGCTAATCAATTCCTATATCACGGAAATTGGTTGGCGTATTTTAAATATCTGTAATCGTAGAGACATACCAGACGCACTTATTTATGTTTGGGCGAGCATGGTTATCGACGTTTTGCGGATCGAGCAGCCTCAAAAATACGGCGGTGATGCGAATAGTAGCGGACTGAATATAAAAATCGGGGATACATCTGTAGGGCCAGCGTCTAAGAGTGGATTGACGGCAACAAGTAAAAGTGTAATCGATCAGGTTGTTTTTGATTACAGGGCAGACCTTTACCGCTGGCGAAAGATGAAGTGGTGATGCTATGAGTATAAACTTTACCGACTATCGAGCAGCTATAGAAACGACATACACAGACCGAGCAACCATCTATCGCTATCAAGAGGTTAAAGACCCAAATTCCAAGACAACGAAGCTTGTACCCATGCCGGTATACTCTGATCAACCTTGCCGCATCTCTCAAAAGGCACTCGGGCGTAACGGGCAAACCGAAGCGCAAAACGATATTTTATACGAAACCAAACTGTTCATAGCGCCGGAAGTGGAGATTTTGCAAGGCGACATGTTAGAAGTGACCCGGGGCCGAATGACGGCAGCGGGATGGGAGCCAATCGCAGCAACACGGAAATACTCCGCCGGTGAGCCGTTTATTTATCCTACGCATCAAGAGGTTTCGTTGGAACGCAAGGAGTGGGCGTAATGGCTAAAATGGGCAACTTTGATTTTTCGGAGTTCAAAAAGTTTCGGGACAACCTTAAAGAGATGCACAAGGCGTTCCCGGGATTTATGCGTGAATGCGTCATTGAGTTAGCCAACCGTTTACTGGCTAAGGTGGTCCCACGCACACCGGCTGACACCGGGGAACTTCGGCGTAGTTGGACAATTGGACAAGTAGTGATCACGGACGCCGGGGCTGAAATCGAGGTTTTCAATCCGGTGTATTACTCCGCATACATCGAATACGGACACCGCACGGCGAACCATAAGGGCTGGGTAGAGGGCCGGTTCATGATGAAAATATCGAATCAGGAACTAAAGCGAGAATTGCCAGTGATCATGAAGAGAAAAATGGACCAGTTTATTACGAGATATTTGGGGAGGTAGTGCCGTGCAAGTGACATTTAATACCGCTCGATATGCCGTACATGCCGCCTTAGACACTGCCTTTCCTGATATCCGAATAATGGGCGAAGAGATTAAACAGGGCTTAAATCCGCCTTGTTTTTTTGTGCGCCTGCTCGAGCCTGAACACACGCAAGAGTTGGGCAGACGGTACATGCGTCTTCACCCCTTTGCGGTGCGCTATTACGGCGTAGATCGGGCGAATGAGGACTATTACGACATGGCCGAGCGCCTAACAAGCGTATTACAGCAAATCAACGTTAATGACGTGTTGGTTCGGGGTTCAGAAATGAACTTCGAAATCGTGGACGAAGTTCTCCATTTCTTCGTAAATTACAACTTTCTTGTTTGGGAGCCCGCGCCGGATATTCCGAAAATGCAGGAACTAGATGTCCAGGAGGGATTAATCAGTGACAACTAAAAAGGCTGAAACACAAGTTGAAGAAGTAGCCACAGACGGGTTTTCTAAGGAACAAATCTTGGCCTCTAAGCAGTTCAAAGGCGTGGACAAGGACATTCTTTCCGTTGCTCTGACAGACGGCAAGGAATACACCGTGGAGGCTGCTAATAAGGCGATTGAGACATTTAAAAGCAAGGGGGTTAAATAAATATGGCTGGCGGAACTTGGCAAGTACAGAACAAAGTAAGACCAGGCGTTTATATCAACTTCAAGTCCCAAGCGCAACAAGGCGTAACGGTCGGTGATCGCGGTACAGTAGCTTTTCCGGCACCTTTGCCTTGGGGTAAAAACGGCGTTATTACACTTGAGGCTGAATCTTTTATGGAGGATTCGCTTAAATTAATCGGGTTTTACCCTACGGACCCACGTATCCGGCACATTACAGCGGCAATATCGCACGCTAACAAGGTTTTAATCTATCGGCTTGGCGCAACGGGCGCGACAAAAGCCTCGGCAGCAATCGGCAATCTCACAGCAACGGCTAAATATGGCGGTTTGCGTGGAAATGATTTGCAAATTGCAATCCAATCCAATATTGATTTGCCTGGAACATTTACGGTTAACACGATTTTGGATGGTGAAACGGTTGCCTCCCAGGTTGCTGCTACAGCTGATCAGGTAGTGTCCAATGACTTTGTAGACTTTGCAGGGACCGGGGCGCTCGCGGCGACCGCAGGAACGCCGCTCGAAAATGGCACGGCAGGAACGGGGGGCATGGGAGAGTGGACGGATGCTTTCACGGCTTTTGAATCTGAAACTTTTAATGTCCTTGGTATCCCGACAGACGATTCAAGCGTCAAACAACTCGCTGTGGCTTTTACAAAGCGCTTAAGAGAGGACGAGGGCAAGAAGTTCCAAACGGTTCTCTACAACTACCCACAATCGGATTACGAGGGTGTTATAAGCCTTAAAAACAGCGTAGTGACGTCCGATGGATTGACGGTTGATCCAATCTATCTGTTATGGGAAATCGCCGCAATGGAGGCCGCAGCAAACGTTAATGAGTCGCTGACTTATGCGATCATTTCGAATGCCGTGGATACAAACCCAAGATACTCTAATAGCCAGATCATTGACGCCCTGCAAAACGGCGAATTGGTGCTAACCGCTTCAAACGGCGTTGTGCGGATTGAACAGGATATTAACACGCTTACTACGTACACGGTTGATCGCAGTAAAGCATTTAGCAAGAATCGGGTGGTTCGTACGCTCGATGCTATTGCGAACGATCTAAAAAGCAACTTTGAAACAAATTTCATCGGCAAGGTTAACAACGATGCAGATGGCCGGAACTTATATAAAGCATCTGTAATCGCCTATCTAGATACGCTGCAAGGCCTGGGCGCTATTCAAAACTTCGATTCTCAAAATGATATCGATGTATTGCCGGGAAATGATGCCGATTCGGTAATTGCTAACCTTGCAATTCAGCCTACTGATAGCATGGAAAAATTATACATGACCGTCACGGTCCGCTAAGGAGGGATAATACATGGCAGGATTTTTTAATGTTAAAGATGCCGTTAGTGGCAAGCAAGCCAAGGCATTCGTGACCATTAACGGTCGGGTAGAAGAATTGTTCTATGCTAAGACGCTGGAATCTACAATTGAGAAAAACAAAGTTGACGTCCCTGTTTTGGGCCGCACCAGTACACCGCAACGCTCTGCTGGGTGGTCTGGTTCCGGCACGCTGACGATCTATTATATTTCGTCTGTATTTCGACAACTCATGAGAGACTATGTAAAGACCGGGGAAGATTTTTGGTTTGATCTACAGGTTGTCAACGAACAACCCGGGAGTGGTAGCGGTAAGCAAACTGTGGTTCTGAAAAATTGCAATATTGACAGCGTTATAGCAGCGCGGTTTGACGCTACCAGCGACGATATGCTTGAAGAAGAAATTCCATTTACGTTTGAAGATTACGATGTTCTCGACCAATTTAACACGATACAACCTACAAATTAATTAAATAGGAGGAATTATATATGAATTTACAAGAATTTCTGAACGCAAACCCAATTGACGATGTGACGGAGGATGTTGTCATTTCGCCACGATTTAAAGATGAAAATGGGAGTCCGTTGAAATTCACCATCAAGGCCATGACGGAAGAAGAGTTCGAAGATATCCGAAAGAGATCAACTCAAGTTGGTAAGAAAAAGGTCGAATTCGACAGCCGAAAATTCAATTTGCATGTAGCGATTAACAACACGATTAACCCGGATTTTAAAAATGCAGATAGTATCAAAAAGTTGGGAGTATCCTCACCAGAAGAGTACGTTAAACGTGTTCTCTTGGCTGGAGAATTGGCGACCTTGGTACAAAAAATCACCGAACTTTCTGGCTTTGACGTTGAAATGAGCGAACTTGTTGAAGAAGCAAAAAACTAATTGTGGAGGGCGATCCAGAGGCGAATTATGCCTACTATACCCTCCACAAGTTTCGCAAATGGCCTAGCGAATATATGGCCCTTCCCCGTAGGGAACGGGCCTTTGTTATAGCTGCTATTGATGTTCGGATCGACAAAGAGAAAAAAGAAACTGCTAAAATTAAACGAAAATAAGCTTTCTCCGTAAAATTATGGTAATATCATGGGTATATCCGACTATAAGGGGGAGGACTATTTGTTTTACTTCTTTATGATTTTATGGTCGCTCGCATCAATAGCAACCATAGTATTATTTTTTGTATGGTTGGCAGCCAAGCTTTCTAAGAAGCCCTCCAAAACAAAAGGGAAAAGTACGTTGTATCTTTTGGCTTCTTCTATTTTGTTTTTGGTTGTCTCTCTCATAATTAACGGGACTGGGGACAAAGCTGTATCGACAATTGTTAGTAACCAAAACGAAGAAACACCAATGATACTTGACGCAAATAAATTTAGTAGGATATCACCGGATGAATTGATTAAAATTATGGGCGAACCGGAATCTAAAGAGGAATGGAAATATGATAGTTCCAACGGCCAGACCTATGAAGCAATTACCTGGACATATCAAAGCGGGAACCATGAATTTCTTTTCATTGATGGAAAGGTAGTGCGGTTTACGTTTTACGGGACCGGCGAGATATACAAAGATAAAAATCAAGCATTATCACTATTTGGAATTGCTCCCGGGGCGGATATAATGCTTGAAGCGGATACAGGTGTTGCTTTTAGATGCCGACACGTCGATCAATCATCGAAAATAGCTGAATTTTGGTTAATCGAGGGTGGCGAAGAGGATTCTATTGGTACAGTTAAAATAACTTATGATTTGAAGTATTTCTAAACACCCTATAACGGGTGTTTTTATTTTGCGCAAGAAGAAGGTGAAAGCGTGCCAACGATATCTACAGCCTTGAAAATGTTGGATCAATTTTCCACGCCCCTAGCTAGAACTATTACCCAAGCCGACAAGGCCGTAATGGCGATGGAACGGCTTCGTCGCACAGTAGAAACACCGGCTACCTTGCGACTAAATGCCAGTAGCGCGGAACAGCAACTAAGAGGCATCGAAAGAGTCGTAAAGTCCGTCAAACTTGATGTTACCTTTAACGCCAGACAGGCGGTTCAGCGTGCCCAAATGTTAAAAAGACTGCTACAAAGGCAACTTGACGGCATCCAGGCACGTATTAAGGTGGAACTGCCCGCTTCACTAAACGTTATGTTTGCCAACTTACAACGCCTTGTGATGAAATTCATCGCGGCCACCAATCGGTTGCGGGGCGTAGCCGGAGACCAGAGAGCTGCCCAAGAAAAAATCGCCGAACTGCAAGAAAAGATTTTGCAGTTACAAAAGCAAATAAATTCAGCCAATCGTCAATCCGGTCAATCATCTGCGGGCTGGCTATCCAACATGAGAGGGCTAGTCGCAACCTATCTATCGATTCAGGGAGCGCAAAAAGTAGCAAGTATAAGCGATGAGTATATTAATTCACAAGCCCGGCTGAATATGATCAATGATGGGCTCCAAACAACGGCAGAACTACAAGAAAAAATATTTGCTGCTGCCGAGCGCTCCCGTGGTTCGTATACCGATATGGTCGGCGTAATTGGCCGGATGGGTATTCTCGCAAGTGACGCATTTAAAAGTAATGATGAGTTGGTAGCATTTACAGAGTTGATGCAAAAGTCGTTTCGCGTGGGTGGATCGAGTACGATGGAGCAACAAGCCGGTATGTATCAGCTTTCGCAAGCCATGGCTGCTGGGAAGCTACAAGGCGACGAGTTCCGTTCGATTATGGAAAATGCTCCGATGTTGGCCGCCGCCATTGCTGACTTTACTGGAAAAAGCAAAGGCGAACTTAAGGAGATGTCTGCTGACGGCACAATCACCGCAGATATCATAAAAGGTGCCATGTTCAATGCGGCTGACGACATCAATAAAAAGTTTGCATCAATGCCGCTGACGTTTGGGGACGCGATGAACCAGCTTAGAAACAAAGCGTTGCAGGCGTTTGGGCCGGCCATTGAACGCATAAGCGCTATGCTCAATAATCCCGATATGCAGAACAGCATTTCGAATATAGCCACAGCTTTTGCTGGAGCAGCAGAGGGGGCGATAAAATTCCTTGACGCTGCGGCTAAGGTCTATAATTTCGTTTCGTCAAACTGGATGTGGATTGAACCGATTATATGGGGCGTTGTGGGTGCTATAGCTGCTTGGACAGTGGCCCAATGGGGACTTAACATAGCCCTAATATCAAACCCAATCGGGCTTATTATCATGGGCATAGCGGCGGTTATTGGGTTGATAATATTCTTGGTCAAATGGACCATCAACCTGTGGAACACAAATGACAAGTTTGTGGCAGCCATGATTCGGGGATGGAATAGCATTCTAGCTTTCTTTGATCAAATTCCAATTTTCTTTACTAAAGTCGGATATGGTATAGCAGATGCGTTCGATTGGGCATATGTCGAATCCCTAAAAATCATGGAAAAGCTCGTGAATGGGGTTATTGACGATATCAATGAGCTCATCAAAACTCTAAACAACATTCCTATGGTCCAAATTGATGCTTTATCGCACGTCCAATTTGCGGCAAGCGCAGCACTCGAAGCGGAAGCTAGAAAGCAATCTCGCAAAGAGGATGTCGCCAAAATGGAATCGGACGCAGCTAAAAAGGCGGAAGAAAGAGAAAAGAAGCTGCAAAAATATATGGAAGACCGAGCAGCACAGCGAGCAAAAGAGCAAACAGATAAAGATAATAAGGGTAAAGAAGATCCGTATAATTTCGACAAATTCAAATCAGCCGCTCCCCCTAACATCGACAAAATCGGGAAAGTGGGACAGGTGGACAAAATTAAAGATAAGGTTGATATCTCCAGCGAGGATTTAAAAATGATGCGGGAGTTAGCGGAAATGAAGTCAATACAAAATTTTGTAACCTATACACCTACGGTCAGCGTTTCGACCGGCCCAGTTTCGAAAGATGTTGATGTTAACGAAGTTGTCGCGAGAATCGAGCAAACACTTACGGAAGACCTAGCCGCCAACGCTGCGGGAGTATATGCATAAGCAAATTTGAGGGGTGAATAACAATGTTATCAGTTACATTAGATATTGATGCTAGCCAAGCAATAAAAAAATTAGAGAAAGTAAATGGGTTGTTGGATGAGATGGTTCATAAATTAAATGTTTTGAATCAAAATGCTCCTAATGACGATATCGTTGTTTTACGTGAACTGGGACAAGTACAGTCTATTCACGATTTAGTTAATATTTGTCCTACAATAACAGTGAGAACAGAAACTAAAAGCATGAGTTTTGATGAGATTGTTGATCGAATAAGCGAAACGATAAAATCGGAGATGGGTATCCATGCCTAATTACTCCATGACGCTATCGTTCAATGAAGAGACCGAGGCGTTCGAATTTCCGGTACTTCCTGGGCAGATTGATGTATCTGTGGCGGGCAACAATAAAACATATGAAATTTCTATACTTGGAGAAATCAACATTATCAAGAGTCCGAAGTTGACGGAAATTTCGTTTGAAAGTGTGTTCCCTGCTTCTTGGTTTCCGGCCTGTATTGTGGATCGAAATGAATTGTTCCCTCCCACCCATTACATCGATCTTATCGCAAAGTGGAGATCAGAAAAGCAGCCGATGAGACTTGTTTTGACCGGCTCCGTTGGAATGAACATCAATATGCTGGTGAGTGTAGAAAACTTCTCGTGGTCAGAATCTGGGGGATCGCCCGGGGATATCTCATACCAAATAGCATTCAAAGAATACCGTTCCTACGCAGCGAAAATAGCAAAAGTCGAAAAAGGATCAGCAACAAAGACGCCGACTAAGTTACTCAGTTCTAAAACACCGAATCGGCCCGATACGAGGGTGAATCCTAAAACCTATACACTTGTTGCGGGAGATAGTCTTTGGAAGGTCGCGAAAAAGTTTTTGGGTGATGGAAGCAAGTACAAGCAAATCCAGACGTTGAACGGCATCAAGGACAGCGAACTAAAGCGTCTGCCGATCGGAAAAGTAATTAAGCTACCATAGACCATAGGGGGTGCGTGATGTTACAGGTTATACACGATAACAAACAAGGCGTAGTACACGATCTTGCCGAACTCGTCACGGAAGTAACCTGGAAAACCTCTAGGATAGGCAAGCCGGGGAGTTTGGATTTTACAATGATCCAAGACCCAAACCTTACAATTAGCAACGGGGACATCATTGGAGTTAAATGGAATGATGTCCCTCTTTTTTATGGCTACGTCTTTACTTTAGGACGTAGTCAAGAAGAAAAATTAAGTGTTAAATGTTACGATCAAATCCGTTACCTTGCAGCTACAGACACATACGTTTTCAAAAACAAAACCGCTGCGGCAATTGTGAAGCAAATAGCAGATGACTTTGGCCTTAAGTGGGGGCATATCGTTGATACGAAATACGCGATCCCGACAATGTCAGAGGACGGCAGCAAGCTGCTAGATATCATCGACAAAGCGTTGACTCTTACAACGATTAATACCGGTAGCATTTATGTGTTTTATGATGATTATGGTCAACTGGCCTTACAAAATGTTAAAGACCGCGTGCTTAAACTGACGATCGGCGACGAAAGTCTCATGACGGATTTTTCATATGATCAATCGATTGATAGTGACACATACAACCGAATCAAGTTAGTACGGAACAATGAGAAAACAGGAAAACGTGACATTTATATTGCTCAGGATAGCGCAAATGTCGCCAAGTGGGGACGACTGCAATATTACGAAAAAGTAGACGAAAACAAGAACGAGGCTCAAATCAACGCTCTACTCGATCAACTGTCAAGGCTCAAAAACCGGGAAACGAAAAGCCTTAAAATCGATGCACTTGGCGATACATCTGTTCGGGCTGGATGTTATGTGCGTTGTGAAATTGCCGAGTTGGCAATAGGCGATCTTTTTTTGATCGAAGAATGTACGCATAAATTTTCGGGCGAGGACTATACAATATCAATTGAATTGAAGGTGTTTTAATGTCCTTGAGTGATCTGATAAAACAAATGAGCGTGGGTGCCAATGATGCAAGCAAGCCGGTAAACGTGCTGTATGGAACAGTAACAAAAATAAATCCTCTTGAGGTAAACGTGGATCAACGTTTTACACTCGACGAGGATTTTTTAGTTGTCACAGAACGCCTAAGCCGATATGAAGTTGATCTAAAGCACAATCACACATACATCAATGATGGATCGCAAAGCAATACGGGAGATGCCTTACCAGATAAAATTGTGATCCGCGAAGGGTTGAAAGTCGGCGACAAGGTTCTTTTGCTCCGGGTGCAAGGCGGTCAACAATATGTTGTATGGGATAAGGTGATCACATGATACCAATTGGCGGCGCTATATTAGACGCAGAAGAGACGCAAGAGACGAGCCGGACGTATGGAGTAGACTTCGCAAACAAACGTACTACGGGCTATGTAGACGGCTTAGGAGCGGTTAAACAGGCGGTTTACAAGATACTCCAAACAGATCGATTCATGCACCTAATCTATGATGCGAATTATGGCAGCGAATTAAACGGACTACAAGGACGTAGCGAGGGGTATGTACGGTCAGAAATCGCACGGCGGATTACGGAAGCGCTATTGCAAGACGACCGTATATCGGCAGTTGAGAACATGCAAATCACCACGAGTGGAGATCAGGCATTATGCACCTTTACAGTGGTATCTACCTATGGGGATTTTAAAAGCGAGGTGACAGCGAGTGTATGAAGGTCAGACCTATGAAGTGATTTTACAAAGAATGCTTGATCGGGTAAGTAACGACGTTGATAAGCGTCCTGGCTCTGTAATTTGGGACGCCCTGGCCCCCGCAGCGGCGGAGTTGGCGCAAATGTATATTGAATTGGACGTCAACTATAACCTCTCATATGCAGACACAGCGACAGGGGACGACTTGACACGCAAAACTTCCGAGTTTGGGGTTAACCGGGAACCGGCAACCAAAGCACGCCGCAAAGGGCTATTTTATGCGTCTGGTGATGTGTTAATGGATATCCCGGCAGGCAGTAGGTTTTCGATTAACGATGTCAACTATACGGCGGTTAGCAAGATCACGACCGGTCAATGGACGCTGGAATGTGAAACAGCCGGAACGATCGGAAATCAGGAATTCGGGGCGTTGCTTCCAATCGACTATATCAACGGTTTGGCCCGAGCAGAAATAACGGATTTGCTTGTCCCTGGCGAGAATGAAGAAACTGACGATGCACTTAGGGCGCGTTATTACGAAGCAGTAAACGAACCGGCATTTGGTGGTAATGTTTCCGACTATGAACAGTTTATAAATGCAATCGACGGTGTTGGAGCGACGAAAGTTTTTCCTGTATGGAACGGCGGCGGAACAGTTAAATGTACAATCATCGGCGCAGACTGGAATCCTCCATCAACGGCTTTGATTAATGACGTACAAACAAAGGTTGATCCGGTTGTAAATAGCGGAAAAGGATATGGAACCGCACCTATCGGGCATCGAGTGACCATTACAGGTGTTACGGATCAACCTATCAATGTATCAACTACCGTGGCGCTTGAAGCAGGCACGACAGTAGGACAGGTACAAGGGCCAATCGAGGATGCCATAAGCGCCTATTTGCTTGGCTTGCGTCAATCCTGGGCGACACAAGAACAAATCATTGTGCGTGTTGCATTAATTGAGGCCGCGATACTTAACGTGTCTGGTGTGATCGACATAACCAATACGATGCTAAACGGATCGTCTGCAAATATTACGCTTGGAGCTGAGGAAATCCCGAGCCTGGGGACGGTGGCTATTAATGGCTGATCGCATTATGCCTTATTGGCCGGAATACTACGATGATATCCCGGATTTTATCCAAATGGCAGAATCCGAGGACGCGGAACTTGATCGGATGGACAGCGCCATACAACAACTGTTTAATGATCAATTTGTATTGACGTCCAGCGTCCACGCGATCAAGCGCCGGGAGCAAATGTTGGGGATACAGGCTGATCCAACAACAGAATCCCTTGAGTTTCGCAAACAACGCATTTTGAATAGGTATCAAACAAAGCCGCCCTTTACAATTCGATGGCTGCAAGAGCAATTGGATAGGCTTGTTGGGCCGGGGATGACGATTGTAAGCGTGGACGTTCAGGATTTCATCCTGTATGTAACTGCTAATATCGAAAACGCCAACGTTTTTAAAGAGGTTCAACACACAGTCCAAACGGTTAAACCGGCCAACCTAATCTATCAGCAGAACACATCTCTTGACGCTGATATCGGTCTACAAGAACACGTTTTTAAGCAAGATATCACATGGAATTACGAGTTAGATGGGGTTTGGAAACTCGACGAGAAACCGTTTTGGAGCTTAGGCGAGGAGGTGCAAGTTAAATGATAGCAACAGAGTTTTTACATGATGTCGCGGAATACGTAGATACAAGAGTGGCTAAAGTTGTTTTAAACAACACTTATGAAATCACTAATTTTGACCAAAAAGCCGTGACGGATTCAACGTTGGCAATCAATTACGTTGTACCAGCAGTAGACATTTCGCTGATCACGCAAATTGAGCTTAGAGATGCATCCAACAAAGTGATAACATCAAACGCCGTGAACGTCCCGGTCCCGTCAGATACTCTTATGTTGCAAACGATTGAAGTCAAGGAGGTTAACGACTAATGGCAAAAACAAATTGGCAGCCAAGCGATACTGTCAAAGCGGTAGACATGAACCAAATCGGCCAAGAAATCAATCAACTCAGAACGGATATAGACAATATCGATGTGCCTCCAGCGTCACTTACAAAGCCCGGTATTGTGCAACTATCCAGCGCCACGGACAGTGACAGCGAAACAATGGCGGCAACACCAAAAGCTGTTAAAGCGGCTTTTCAGTATGGAATTGAGCGAAAAGCGGAAGTGGTAGCCGCGCTTAATTCCATTGGTGTACCGGCTACCGTGGATGAATCTTGGGATTCGTTGATTAGTAAAATGGCGGCAGTCATCAGGGCCACAGGCAATGCCGTGCCTGCTGATTTATTGAGCGGAAGAACCGCCTCGAACATTAACGGTCCCTTTACTGGCACAATGCCAAACCGTGGAGCGGGCGGTACGGTCACACCTGGAACGAATAATCAAACCAAGTCCGCAGGTTACTACGGCAGCGACATTACAATACTTGGAGACTCTGGCCTTGTGTCTGGAAACATAAAAAGTGGGAGTAGCATTTTTGGGGTACCGGGAAATTTTACGTCAGATGCCACGGCCCAAGCTGGTCATATCCTGTCAGGGTACAGCGCTTATGTAAATGGGGCTAAAGTTAATGGTGCTATGCCCAAACAGCCCTCTGGTGCGCGGCCTGCATCCCCAGACGCTGGGTACGCCGATGGTGTGGGGAATTTATTTTCGAAAGTTCCGCCTGGGTATTATTACGAGGACAACGTATATATCTCTTCATACGACCCCGACTTTATTGCGAATAATTTTCCTAAGGATGTTAATATATTCGGCCTGGTCGGGGCTTTGGAGCGCATGACTACGGCGGAAAAGCAAGCAATCGCGACCGCAATCTCAAATAAAGGGGTAGCTGCAAACGTAAATGATTCGAATACGGTACTGGCTCAGAAGATCGGGCAGATTGTGACGGGGAAGAGGTTTGCCTCGGGGACTGCGATAAGTGGCTCTACTAATCAACCATTCTATGTTTCGGGTGGAGGTGGAGTTAGGATGTATCCCATGTCAGTAGATTATAATTTTGGGTTTGTTCCTTCTTTTGTGATCGTCACTCTAAGCAACAGTAACGAACCAGTGGCTTTTTATTATAGTGGGATACTGGTACCTGGAACTGCCTATAGCGCGTTCAACGCTTACGACCCGAACAACGGGTATAGGAGAAATTTTTATACGCGGTCTGAACCCAACGGCACGGATTTTATTATTTACACGGTTGTTAATAGAACTCAACTATATTTACCAATGGAGCGGTCTTCATACACCTATCAATGGTACGCGTTTGAGTAATGGTTATAAATCGACTTTATGGAAAGGTGGTACAAATGATCAGGATGTTTGTTTATTTCAGTAATTAGAAATAAAAAAATCCCTGTGTAGTGGTAACGGGAGGGACGCCTTGGACGGCAAACCCTCCCGACTTTCTGCACAGGGACAGAAAGTAATTTTATATTAACACAGGGGTGGGTTTATGGAAAATGAAATCGTAAAATATTTTATTACACAGGGGCCATTCGGAGCGTTGTTTGTATGGCTTCTTATTTATGTTATGCGTACCAACAAGGAGCGTGAGAAAGATTTAAACGGCATAATTCAGCAGCAAAATAACGTCCTCTCTAAATTCTCGGAAAAGTATGATCTAATCATCTCGGAATTGCGCGAGCTTAAGGAGAGGCTAAAATGAAGCAGAAAATCATCAGTGCATCATACATCGTTGTGGCAATCTGTTTCGCGCTCATTGTTGCTGCTATGACTTTAGACTGGATCACAAAGTACACTATCTATCTCCAACAACGTGATGAACTACATAGATTAATCAACGCCAGGATGGATATAGAAGCTGTCAAATCCACCGTTTCGTATTTGCAAGGCGCTGCTACAAGGCAGTTAAACAAACTCAAAGACGTGAGCATAGTCTTCGGACTAGCGTTTGCGTCTTTTTCATTATATATAAAACTCATTAAGAGAGGTTGATGGAAATGGAATGGAACGCAGTACTTGAGTTTATTAACCCGGAATTGCTTATTGTCGTCGCAGCTTGCTGGATCATCGGATTTACCCTTAAGCAAACTCCGAAGGTGCCAGATTGGACAATCATCTACATTGTTACAGGCGTAGCTATTGTATTTGCTTGCTTGCTGCTAGGGTTTACAGTGCAGGCCGTTATTCAAGGCATCCTGTGCGGCGCTGTAGCGGTCTACAGCAATCAATTCATTAAGCAGTACGGGAAGCGGGGCGAAAACCAATGAGCCGTAAAATATCGCAAGCGGGAATCAGGCTCATCCAAAACTTTGAAGGTTGCCGCTTAACAGCCTACAAGCCTGTCCCCACGGAAACATATTGGACTATCGGATGGGGGCATTACGGGCCGGACGTCAAACAGGGCATGACCATCACGCAGGCACAGGCGGACGCCATGCTTGTCAACGATTTGGCCAAGTATGAGGCGTATGTCAATAATCCGGCGTACGTGCCTGTTACAGCGCAGTTAAATCAAAACCAATTCGACGCGCTCACAAGTTTTTGTTACAACTGCGGAGCTGGTAATCTCCGCAGTCTATGTAAAGGCCGTACAATCGCGCAAATCGCCGGGAATTTGCCGAAGTACAACAAAGCTGGCGGTAAAGTTTTAAAGGGGCTTGTACGCCGCAGGGAAGCAGAGTTGAAACTTTTTAACGCAAAATGTGAGGGGGATGACGAGGATATGGCAATGGACAAGGCAAAAGTAATCGCCAATGGCAAAAAGATTGACGATGGATATATCATTGATGGACACGTATATGTCCCACTTCGTGCAGCAGGCGAAGCGTTCGGGGCAAAGTTCGATTGGGATAATAAAACTAAAACAGCAACAATCACCGCTAAGTAAATAAAAACCCTCACTGGCTTTTGTGGCTGGTGAGGGTTTCTCTTTTTAGTCTTCTTTTATCTTGTTTCGAGCATCCCGATAATCAATAATTTGCTTCTCGTACCAAATAGGCCCGCTAGCGAGAACCTGTAACGGCTTTGGAAACATCCCCTTAGGCCATCCTTTTTCTTCTGCTCTCTTTAGGTATGTGTTTAGCATGGTGCGATTTTTTTCATAGTCCCAACCAAGGATTACATAGGCTTCCTTATATCCTACTATTTTCAAGGCGTGTTTTTGCTTGTAGTAATGTATCAGGTAATCCTGATCCAATGGTTGGTTATCGAAGGTTTCAAGGTCCAATTGGTCTATCAACTCTCCGAACATGTCCAACAGTTGCATTTCCTCCGGGCCAAACTTATGAGCGTGTTGCATGAGACGCTCGTGAATGATCGCTATAGTTTTAGCTGGTTCCCTTCCAATGCGAGTTAAAAACTGACTCGCAATAGTTGGGGTGCCTTTGTCAAAAACTAATTCTCCAAGAACGGTTGCGATTGCGATCAGACGGGCGAATATAACTTCTCTACTCACGAATCACACCGCCAGTTCAGCATGATGCGCTCCATATTGTCCTCCGCTTCTATCCTGGTCATAAATTCGCCTTTTTCTTGCACTCCATCACTGATCGTGAAGTAATAATCGCCATTCTCGTTAGGCCATTCAGATTTTATGATTTCAAAATGAGTCACTTGGAACATATTTCATCACTCCTGTTTGCTTTGTTGAACAAAGTATAACAGATAGTTGAATAAAGGTCAACATATATTATGAATAATTTTCCTCATTTTGTGCTTGCTGATCGTATATACGCAGCATTTGACACGCCCTGTCAACGTCTAGTTGGTGGGGCTCTTTTTGTTGGACCGCAATTTGTCCTCTGATAGTCCCTTGGGGTTTCGGAATATTAAGTAAGATGGATATAGTAACATGAATGGCGAACAAAGGAAGGAGTGGTACATAACTAAGAAATACTGGAAAATAATGCTTTCCTTTTTAGTGCTTAAGTTGTAATATCAAATTAGAACAGATAGCAAGGAGGTGTCTTTTGTGCCGCGCGACATATTAGAAATTGCCGCAGCAGTAAAGGGTCTGTACCTATCAATCTTTAAAATGACAGAAATAGAAAACGACCTTACCGAAATGAAACTGCATAAATTACTTTATTTTTGCCAAAAGAGACATTATGAAAATTTCGGGGAATGGCTTTTTGCGGACGATTTTGAAGGATGGGTACACGGACCAGTAAATAAAAAAGTACGCAACAATTTTTATTTACTCGACGAGCAAGTTACTCTTACCGATGAAGAAGAATACACAATTAGAGAAGTTTTGCATGAATATGGCCCCCTTTCAGCGTGGACATTAAGGGAAATGTCCCATGCAGATGAATGTTACAAAATATCTCGAGCAGGATTGAGCGCACACGACCAAGGGAACACGATCATATTGAAAGAAAACATGATCTTGGATATGAGAAAGAACGATGAAGATAGCGTCTTGCAGTGAGGTGTAATAATTTTGTCTGATCCCAAAGAGAATGTTGGAAAAATCTTTAAATCGCTCGAAAAGTATTTCGATCCCGGGGCAGGAAGGATTAAGGTAAAAAGCCGTCCTGTCCTGGTTATCGGTTATGAGAGGAATGCTACATCTTATTTCAATATTGATTATGAAACCCTTCCAATATCTAGTCTGGGTAATTTTGAACCGGACCCGGATTTCGACATCTTGATTACACAACAAACTCAAACTAAGCTCGGATTAAATAAAACAAGTTATATAAGAACGCATAAAACCGCGTGGAATCATTGCAAAAACATGGCAATTGACGCTGAAATAGGAGATTTGAAAAGTGAATTTCCAGCGTTGTTTGAAAAAATATTGAAGTTAAATGAAAAATGGGTTTCTGATAGAAATACCGCCAATCTAACAGAGGAACAAGAGAGTGTCTCTTAAAAAACTAATATACATAATAAAAAGAGCAAAGCCCACTAACCTATATGTTCGGTGGGCTTTTTAGTGTTATGAGATTACTCTATATCTTCTCCTTCTCTGACATCACGCTGTGCCTGCAAAATGGCATTAAGTGACCATTCTTGACCATCATTAAACCCATCTTCATACATATACTCCATAAGCCTAACCATATCAACCTTAAATTCTTCTGGAAAACCAGCGCCCAAATATTTCAGATTTTTTTCAACAGTTGACCGTTTTTTTGATACTCTTTCTTCATAACTGCTCATTCTGGAATCCTCCAATCGATTTGGATCAGGCGGGTTATTTGCGTTTGATTGTCCGAACCAGCGCCACAACCGACAGCACAAGTGCTGCGAAACTGATTATCAGCGTTACTGTTTCCATGCGTTATTCCTCCTATTGTGCATTAATCTTCAATTGGTTGACAGGTATACTCAACAGATATCATAACAAACATTCGTTTACTGCATTTCGGACAAGTCACTGTTTGGCGATCCATATCCGCATTACATGCATCTCGCCCATTGAAGACGTGTCCACAATACACACACTGGCAATTATCAATCATCGTTGTTTCCTCGCTAAAAAGCTTTTTCTTTGACATGTTTGACCATCCTTTCTATATCGTTCTTTGTGTCAATTAGTCAGCGATTAGCCAGTCGTACCCTATCTTCCTGCACTAGCATAGCGTCCAGTTTTATCCGCAGTTCTCGTTCTGCTGTGAGGTATTGTTCGTCTGAAATGTCATCCGGTAGAGACTCAAACTCCCTAAATAGAGCTTCCCGCTCTGACGAGATTTGCGCTAACATCTGCTTGGTCTTGGGGTTCAATCTGTAGTCACCACGCCAATGCTGCGGGGTTTTATCGCGGCGCGTGAAGCCGATATTCCCGTATATTCCCATCGTTTATCCTCCTTAGAGGGGCCGAAGTCCCTTATTTATAATCCGCTGCCGTTAGTTCTCTATTGCTCGCGTCCTCAATGATGTCAAAGGAAACAACCCGGTCTTTGTCTCTCCAACCTTTAAGTTTGTCGAAAGCCTTTCCTAACGCGAATACCTTGTTTTTTGCTCGCACACTGACCGAAGATTGTATACCGCCACCTTCGTACTTGAAGATGATCGTGTACAAGTTATCCAACGGGCGGACCTCGGTGCGGTCCTTCAAGATGTACTCAAAGTTTTCTCCGTCGTCCAAGATATAGTGAAGTTCGCTTTCGTCGTACCATTTGGCTACGATCCAGGAGTTCTTGTTAGGGTCCTCCACATCCGCTGAGTTACTAAAATTGGTGTACCGATACTGTATAAGTTGGCCCGCTACAAAGTTCATGATAACTACCTCCCGCGTAAGGCCGCCGCCAGATTTATTTATTGATCCGTTTATGTTAAGATTGGGAGGAGGGGCGGTAACCCCTCCGAGGAACCTATTTACGTTTGCCCGGTCGGCTGCGTTTGGTTCCTTTTTTCTTTTCCTTGAGCATCATCGCCGCTGTTATGAGTTGGATGATTGCTGTCAGGAGTGTTACCCAATCTTTCATGTGCTCTTGTTCACCTCCTTTCTAATACCTATTTTACAGCATTTAAAATGCTTTGTAAATACTTATTTCGAGTGTTGCAAAATGTTTTTAAATGCTTTAAAATGCGTTATAAGGGAGTTGATTATATGCCAAGACCGCCGAAGCCTAAAGAGGAAAAGAAGATAAGAGAGGCCATCTATTTTGAACCGCCGCTCTTGGAGTGGCTACAGGAACAAGCCGAACAACAAAAATGCACGGTTAGCGTGATTGTGAATAAAATTGTCGAAGAAAAAATGACCGCCGAGGCATGACGCCAAAGTGGTCATTTTTGCGTATTGCACGCCTCGTATTCCTCGCGTATAATACAAACAAATGTTCGTGCTCATGCGAGGTGATATTTATGAATGGCAAGATCACAACCGAAGAACTTACAATGATCCGAGACTACGTTTTGCTTCCACACATGGAACAAATGGTGGAAAGGAGCCTCACTGATGTGGAACACTCGACTAACATTCTTAAAAGCCTGTATACGATGGCCGGGCGCTATGTCCTGAACTCGATAACGAGCGATATGCGCAAACTGCGGGCCGAACTCAGACAGCGCAACATCAAAATATCGAACGAAGAGCATTCGGATTTTATCGTGTACTACCGTTATTATTGTCGCGGCTATCAGGATCGATTCGGAATGACACGTGACGTGATGCGGTCGGAAATAAGCACCCGACTTGGCGCGTACGTTGCGGCGGTTGGTGGGGCAATCAAAAAACCTTAAGGCATGAGGAAGAAAGGACTATCGAGGCTTAGGCCGAAGTGGTCTTTTTTTATCATGTAACATTAAACTTGATTACGCCGTCTATTAGATACAAATGTATCCATTGACTATTTGACAACTTTGTTACCAAATCGGTAATTTTTATATTGAACAAGAACAAACGTTCGTGTATAATTGGGTCAAACGATTTAATTTCATCAGCCGAAGAAACGTTTCCAGGAAATCGCAGTATTACAATTAAGGAAACGCTTACGGACAGTTCTTTATTAAAAATTTTTAATGTTAGTATTCGACACGTTTCGCAGGAAATATGTGTCGAATAAATAGTACAATGTTACCAATTCACTAAAACTATAGGAGGGGGTTAAATGAAAAAGGAGAGGGGATGATTGCTTTCGGGTAGTATGTGGTTTGTAAGGTGTCACCTTACAAATATCCGGGGGAGAAGCTTACTCTTTATTATGCCGCTCCCATTGATAAAGGTCCTCCATGTGACATCCTAGTACATATGAGATCGTCTTCATAACTTCAACGGACATAGAGGACTTATTATTGGCGTATTGGGATATCATCTGCCGGGATATGCCTGTTCTTCGGGCTAATTCAGCTTGCTTAATACCCCGTTCTTTTAAGCGGACTTTGAGTAAACTTCTCCCACGGGAGAAGTACAAGTATATGCTCCTTTCAGTCGGACAAGTTGTATCGTCGCAATTTTATCATTTAGTCTGTCGTCAGTCCATAATTTGTTAACTTCTTAGGAAATAGGAGATGATCTCTTATGTTGATTAAATGGTTGGAACCGGTAATTGAAGCAAGCTGCGACGAAATCAATAACGATCTCTTAAACAATGAGGATAAGGAAATGTACGAAAATGTAATGAGGATCGTCAAAGAAAATAAGCATCTAAGCCAAGACGACGTTTTTGAAATAGAAAATTACTTCTTGTTGGCAATAAGAAATGCTGTGGTTGTCTCATATACCTCTGGCTTGCGTGATGGGATAAATATATATAGGAAATAAGAAAGGCAGATCAACCGATCCGCCTATGCTTGTTGGTTTAAGTTGTTATGATATATAATATCATGAGATTAGCGCACAAATAGTAAGGAGTTGTTATATAAAATGCTCTCTTGTGGGATTGTAGGCCTTCCGAACGTCGGGAAATCCACATTGTTTAACGCGATTACCCAAGCGGGAGCGGAATCCGCAAACTACCCATTTTGCACCATCGATCCGAACGTCGGCGTGGTGGAGGTGCCGGACGAGCGGCTCGACAAACTGACGGAGATGGTAACCCCGAACCGCACGGTGCCGACGGCGTTTGAATTTGTCGACATCGCCGGGCTGGTGCGCGGTGCAAGCAAAGGCGAGGGGCTTGGCAACAAGTTTTTGGCCCACATCCGCGAGGTCGATGCGATCGTGCACGTCGTCCGCTGCTTTGAGGATGAGAATATTACCCACGTGGAAGGCAAAGTCAACCCGATCAATGACATCCAGACGATCAACCTGGAGCTGATTTTGGCCGATGTGGAAAGCGTGGAAAAAAGAATTGAACGCGCCCGTAAAAATATGAAAGGCGGCAATAAGCAATACGCCCAGGAAGTCGAGGTACTGGAACGGATCAAGGAGGCGCTCTACAACGATCAGCCGGCGCGCAGCGTGGAGCTGACGGATGAAGAGAAGGTGCTCGTGCGCGATCTGCATCTGCTCACGGTCAAGCCGGTGCTGTATGCGGCGAACGTCAGCGAGGACGGCGTGGCCGACGCGGACAACAACCCGTATGTGCAGCAGGTCAAAGAATTCGCCGCGGCGGAAGGCGCCGAAGTCGTGCCGATCAGCGCCAAGGTGGAAGCCGAAATCGCCGAGCTCGATGGCGAGGATAAAGCGATGTTCCTGGAAGAGCTCGGACTTCAGTCCTCCGGGTTGGACCGCTTGATCCAGGCCGCTTACCGGCTGCTGGGCTTGTATACGTACTTCACCGCCGGCGTGCAGGAGGTCCGGGCTTGGACGATCCGCAAAGGCACAAAAGCGCCGGGGGCGGCGGGCGTCATCCACTCCGATTTCGAGCGCGGCTTCATCCGGGCGGAGGTCGTATCTTATGAGGATCTGGTCGCCGCCGGTTCGATGAGCGCCGCCCGCGAACGCGGCCAACTGCGTCTGGAAGGCAAAGAATACGTCGTTCAAGACGGAGACATCATGCATTTCCGTTTTAACGTATAATGTAAATTCTGGCTGATGGAAGCCTTCAAGTCCCTTGTTCAAGCGGATTTGAAGGCTTCTTGAATTTCCGCTGAAAGGAAACTGAGAGTTTGTCTTTAAGGATGATTTACCCAGGTCCTTCGACTTAAGCGCGGAAATGGGAAAAATTTGTATTGTTTTGCTCAAAAGCTATGAGTATACTGGAGTCAGCTTTTGCTTTATTTATCGATTAGGAGGAGTTTTTTGTGAGTATGGATTACTTGATGTCCAGAAAAAGCCAGTTGGACACCCGGGAGCTGCTGCTTCTTGAGTCGGAAGTGAAAGCCCAGGGGAAAAACATGGTTGTGGCCTATGTTCTGTGGTATTTCCTGGGAATGTTCGGAGGTCATCGTTTCTATATGGGACGGACCGGTTCGGCGGTAGCCCAGTTGATTTTATCGCTTACCGTTATCGGAATGGTCGTCACGTCCATCTGGTGGATCGTTGACGCGTTCCTTGTGCACACTTGGGTGAAACAGCACAATGCGGGAGTGGAAAACCGTTTGATCGACAGAATTTTTTATGACCGCGGCAGATCTCCGGAGTACCCTATCTAATGGCGCTGACGAAAAACGATCTGTCCACGAATGAGCTGCTTGTGCTGAACTCGGAAATGAACAAGCGGGAAAAGTCGCTGGTGCTTTCTTATCTGATGCTGCTGGTAGGCCATCTGGGCGTGCACCGTTTTTATCTGAAAAAAATCGCCACAGGAATTATCCAGCTCTGCTTGTCTGTTTTTGCGTTTGTGTTTTACTTTGTGTTTGCGATCGCGGCGGGCATCGAAAGCGTGGAATCGCCCGACACCATGGTATCGGCGCTGTTCCTGATTCCCGTTGTTCTTTTTGGCCTGGCCCTCACCGTATGGGTTGTCGTAGACGCTTGTCTGCTTCCGGGAATGGTCCGGGAGTGGAATGCGCGGCTTGAGAACCAGCTGATCGCCCAAATCGCCGGGGCCCGGTCCGCTGGCCGGTCCGCCAGTTCGGAACAGCCGCAGCCGAACGGAATTAACTTGACAAAGTGATGGCGGGAAGTAGCTTGAAGAAGGCCGTGAATTCAACCGTTACGTTGAAATTCGCGGCCTTTTTCCATCGTCCTGGCCCGGGAAAGAGGTTCTTTTTCCGAGGAAAGGTAAAGCCGAACGGTAAATGCGCAGCAAACGAGCAGAAGGACGCCTACCAGCAGAAATGACGTCCGCAGGCTGGTAAAGGCGGTGAAAAAGCCGAACAACAGCGGGTCCATCAATTGGGCGGCGCGGTTGGACATCAGGCGGAGGCCGATCCCCAGCCCCCGTTCCTCCTGCGTCGTGGCCCCCGCGATCATGGACAGCGTCATCGGCTGGTTGATGCCCAGCGCAAGACCGGTCACGAACACTAAAGCCGCTATGGCGTAAAAGTTGCTCAGCAGAGGAACGGCAAAAAGCAGCATCAGCGAGACTCCGTAGGTCAGGATCAGCATCCAGCGGAAGCTCAGTTTTGCCATTAGCCGCGGATAAATCGGCCGGACAAACAAGGCGGACAATGCGCCGACGGCGACGAGCAGTCCGACGCGGGTGTTGGAAATCCCCAGCGACTCCAGATGGATGGGCAGGTACGCCGTGCGCACGTCAACGATAAACAAGGAGATGAAGGTGGTCAGCAAAATGACGGCGAACCTGCGGTTGCGGACCATCGTCAGACACTGCCGAAACAGCCCGCGCACTTTAAACGAAACCGGCTCCTCTGCCTGGAGAAACCGAGCTGACGCGCCGATTGAGGGAGAAGGCGCCGTTGCAGCCGGATCGGGAGTACGGCTCTCCTCCCGGCAGCGCCAGGAGGTCAGCATAAGCAGCAAGCTGCTTAGCGTATAACCGGCAAACACGGTTCGATACCCGAACTGGTCCGACAAAAAGCCGGAGACAATCGGAGCAACCATTTGGCCGATAGCCATATACAAAGAAAAAGTCGCGAACCTGCTTTCGCTTCCTTCCGCGGGTCCTTCCGTAATCAGTACCTGGACGGCCAGCCATACGGCCATTTGGCCGAGGCCGGCTATTAGTTGGGCCAGCGCCAGAATCCAAGGGCCGGCGGAAAGCCCGTAAAGCAGACCGCTGACTATCATCAGCAGGGCTCCGGCGCGCAATACTACGGTTCTGCCCAACCGGTCGGCGATGAACCCGCCGGGTATGGCCGCCAGCAGCGGGAGCAGAGCGTAAACCGCCAGCACGAGGCCGGCGGCAATGCCTTGGATGCCAAGGGAGGCCGCGTACAAAGAGATGATGGGCCGGGTTAACGAAAAGGCAAACCAGTATAATCCGCAGGATAAGGAAACCCAGACAAAATTACGGTGCTGCATGGGAGCTTGCGGCGGAAAAATCAATTTTTCCGTCAAACAAGCCTTTTTCCGTTTGATAGATATAATTGATGGTCTCCTCCGTACTGACCACGTCGGCGTATTTGGCGTTCATATCGAACAGATTGATGGCATGGCACGCTTCGCCCCGGTCAAACGTGCATTCCTCCACGACGCCAACGAAGTAGTTGTAAGAGAAAGCGTCGATGACCCCGGCCCGCACGCATCCGCCGGTGGTCGTGCCGCAAATCAGCAGCGTGTCGACGCCGAGATCGTTCAGAAAGCCGAGCAGCGGTGTGCCGTGAAACGGCGAGGGTTTTAGTTTCTCGATGACGATCTCGTAGGGCTCGGGGGCGATTTCCCGGACGATCTCGTTGCCGCCGTAGCCCGGGACTCCTTCCTGTTCCTCTGAACGGGTATTTTTGCGTCTCCAGCCGCCGGCGTCGAAACCGTCGGGACGACGGTCGACTCCGGTCGAGTAGAAGACCGGTATACGCTGCTCACGGGCGGCCTGCAGCAGCTTCTGAATATGCGGGATCGCCTCCCAGGCGGATTCGCCGCAGCTGTTGCGCCAGCGTTTGACGGAATCGAGGATCGGTTCTTGTTGATGACCGCAAAACCCGTAGCTGACATCGATGACCAGCACGGCCGGCCGTTTCCCGAAACCGGCTTTGGCGTCATAACCGGCGCTGCCGAAAACCTGTTTGTCGCGTTCCGTCAAAAACTTGTCCCAAACTCTCATGATATTCCCTCCCGATTTTTTTTGCTTATTTAACAAATTGCATGTCCACGATATCCGTATAACCAATTGCTTCGTCTTTCAGCAGCCCGGCCGCGCGAACGACAGATAAGCCTGTGTTTACGGCATCTTCGATGATCTGGCCCGTGTATTCCCACATTTCGTCCTCATAAGACCGGTCGATCGTCGCCGCAAGCAGTTCATCGGCCATCGACGGGAATTCCAGCTTGGCGATCTCCATACTTTCCGCTTTGTTGTCGCGGATAAATTCAAGTCCTTTCAGAATGCCGTCGACAAATTTCCGCGCGGTTTCCGGATCATTTTCGATGTTGTCCTGCTTGATGTTGATCGTCGAATAGGCATACGGACCAAGCTCCTGTGGCACATTGTAGAACGGTTCGCCCCAGATGCCCTCCTTGATGCCCTGCGTCAGCATCGGTTCGGTTACGACGGCCACGTCGCCTTGATTTTGCTGCAGCACCGCGGGGATCGCTCCGGTATCGACCTCCTTCAACGTCAAATCCTTGTCAAGCTCAAGTCCCCATTCTCCCGCCAGGTAACGAATGATTGAATTGGGGGTCCCGCCGTATTGGGACACGGCCACAGTTTTGCCTTTCATGAAGGCGGCGATGTCGTCGCCGGGGTCAAGGCCGGACCGGGCCACCAAATAAACATTGCCCCGGTTGACGATGTTTACGATGGCCCTAAGCTCAGCGCCCTTGGCTTTGGCGAAGGCGTTATGCTCGGGGCCGCCGATAAAGCCGAAAGCCTGATCGGTCAGTACCGCGTTGGTGTGGGCGCTGCCGCCGGACAGCGTAATCGCTTTGACGTTCAGGCCGTCGAAAAATCCTTTGCGGATGGCGATATAAAGCGGCAAATACCCGGTGCTGTGAACCGGCTCGGCGATGACGATCTCCTTGGTGCCGCCCTTGTTCTCGCTGTTCGAGCCATCGGCGACGCCGGCCGCGGGTGCCGTTCCGGCTGCCGTCCCCGGCGGAGCTTGACCTCCTCCGCAACCGGCGATCAGCGCCGTGATGAGCAGTGCGGCAAGCATCCATGCTTTACGAGATAAAAGTTTGACATTTGTCATGATGGCAACCAACCCCCTATTTGCTCCTTGGCATATATAGCCCTCTTTTTATTTTTGATGGGTAAATCCTTTCAGCAAGAAGACTTCCAGCCTGCCGACCAGGATGTACAGCAGCATGGACAGGATGG
The DNA here is from genome assembly GCF_003863965.1 of Paenibacillus oralis. Classification (GTDB taxonomy): domain Bacteria; phylum Bacillota; class Bacilli; order Paenibacillales; family Paenibacillaceae; genus Fontibacillus; species Fontibacillus oralis. The sequence goes on along the minus strand of NZ_RRCN01000001.1, from coordinate 1,064,220 downwards.
ACAGATTAAAAATGTTGGCCCAGATCAGGCTGATTTCGTACGTTTGCCCGGCGTAAAAGATCATGCGTCCAAGCCCTTGCTCGGAGCCGATGTATTCGCCGACGATCGCTCCCGTGAGCGCCAGCCCGATATTGATGCGCAGCGCGGATATCATCGCCGGAATCGCCGTGGGCACGATCACTTTGCTGAACACCTGCAGCTGGGAGGCGCCAAGCGAATAAACCATCCGCACGAGATCCTTGTCGACGCTGCGTACGCCGTTGTAGGTGGTGAGCGTGGTGATCACGACGGTAATCGCAAAGCCCATGGCGATCTTGGACCCGATGCCGATGCCGAATACGAGCACGATAATCGGGGCAAGCGCCAGCTTGGGCATGGCCTCGAACATAATAATAAAAGGCTCGAAAATCCGGGCATAATATTTGGACCACCAAAAGGATAGACCGATCAGCGTTCCGCCCGCCGTTCCCAGCAGAAAGCCGTAAATGGTGGAACGAAAGGTATAAAACGTATCTTGCCAAACGGAGCCGGACTGTACGCCGGTCCACCAAGTGCGGGCGATCTCCGCCGGCTGGCTCCAGAAAAAGGCGTTGATGAGACCGGTGCGGGCGCCGCTTTCCCAAAGCAGCAAGATGACCAGAAATAAGGCGATGCGGCCTGCGTTAACCAGCCATGGCTTCGGCTGGCTCATTTCGTACTTTAAAGCGTTGGATTTGCGGCGCTGACGGGCCGCACGGCCCGCGCTTCCCAATTTGCCGCCGTTCTCCATGACATCCGCTTCGCTTTGCATCGTTGTTCGCTCCTTTCCAACGGTTATTTAGCGTTATACGGCCGCTTCCTGCCGGTAAGCCTTCAGCGTTTCTTCCGAAAGAATCCGCAGCGCTTCCTCCTTCAGGGCGATGAACTGGGGGGAAGTGACGATCTGCGGCTTGCGCGGGCGCGGCAAATCGATCGTAAGATGGCGCTTGATCGTCCCCGGTCTTGAGGTCATGATGTACACTTCGTCGGACAAGTAAATCGCCTCTTCCATGTCATGGGTAACAAACAGGATCGTTTTCTGAAAATCATCCCAAAGATCAAGCAGCCACTCCTGCATCATCGCCCGGGTCTGGGCATCCAGCGCGCCGAACGGCTCGTCCAAAAGGATGATGTCGCGATCGTACAAAATCGTCCGCAGCAGCGCCGCCCGCTGCCTCATGCCGCCGGAAAGCTGGGCCGGATAATGATGCTCGAATCCCTTCAACCCGTATTTGTGCAGGAGTGGGAGCGCTTTGGCCTTCGCTTCTTTTTTCGCCACGCCTTGAATTTCCAGTCCCAAAATGACGTTGTCCAAAATGTTCCGCCAGGGAAGCAACAGATCTTTTTGCAGCATATAACCCGTAATTCCGGTCAAGCCGTCGACGCGGTTGCCGCCTACATAGATCGCTCCTTCCGTGTTGTCCACCAGGCCCGAAATGATATTGAACAGGGTGGATTTGCCGCAACCGCTCGGACCGACGATGCTGATAAAGCGGTGATTGGGAATGCGCATTGCGATCGGGCCAAGCGCTTTGACGGCTGTTCCGTCCGCAGCCAGATAGGTTTTGCTTACGTTTTCCAGCTCCATTTTGTAGGGATTCATCATTGCCACCTCCTTTGTGTTAAGTAAATAGTAATATAGGTGACGTATGTGAGGTCATAAGGAGTTTTTATGTCAGGATATATGACTTAAATCTAACGGTTTTGGTTGAAGACGGGTTCTTTGGCGGGCGGGAAAGAGCCCTGCGGCAGCTTAAGCCAGGCCGTTGCTGCGGAACAGGGCGACTTGTTCTTTGATGCTGGCAAGGAGTGCGGGGAGCAGTTGCCGTACGGGTTCGGCAGCCGATTGCGGGTAAGCGCAGTAAAAGCTTTGCTTCAGGCGGATTTCCGCCAGCGGAAGAATCTCGATCGACGCGTCGCTGCCGGCCGGCCAAAGGGATGACATGGGTAAAAAGGAACAGCCGCTGCCTTGTCCGACCATTTGGCGGATGATGTGGGAAGCATCCACTTCGATCAGCTTTTGCGGGCGCACGCGCAGCGGCGTGAACAGGTTATGCTCCAGCAGTTCGCGCAGGGGCATATGGCGTTTGAGCAAAATGAAGGGCACTTCCTGCAAATAGGTGGCGAGGCTTTGATAACGGGGGAAACCCGGCTGCTTCGGGCCGATGAAGGCCAGCGGCTCCTCAAACAGCTTGACGGTTTCGATCTGGGGAAGGGGGGCGAACATCTGGTTGATGAAGGCGATGTCCAGCTCTCCGGAAGCGGTCCGCAGCGCCAAATCCAGCGATGGCCCGGTGCTGATCTTCCATTGGGCGGCCGCGCTATGCTCCTTCATCGAGCGGATGACGGACGGAAGCATGACATGCGTCAGCGACTCTACGATGCCGATTCTAAGGCCGGTTTCTTCCGGAGGCCCGGACAGTTTGCGCACCGAGTCCAGTCCCGCGTCCAGGGCGCTGAGCGCATATTGGGCGTAAAAATAAAATTTCCGACCAGCCTCCGTCAGGAAAGCGCCGGACCGCGTTCGATGGAACAGCGGGGCGCCCAGCTCCATCTCCAGCCCGGCGATGCGCAGGCTGACGGCCGGTTGGGTTAAAGCGACATACCTGGCCGCTTTGCTCATGCTTTCGCTTTCGGCCACGGCAATGAACACCTTGAGATCCAGCATATCCACGGGCTTTCCTCCTTTGGCGTCTTCATGTGTGAGATGATTTTACATGAAAATGTTCCTTTCGAACAGTAGGACATAGGGAGCTACGGATATAACCTGGTTATTTTTGTTCGCATATGGTATAATAAAAAGTCGTTTAACCTAGTTATACTATATCGGGAATAAACGGCTTTTTTCAGGAAATTGTGAGATAAGAGAGGTGATTTCCTTGTTGGACCGACTACAATCCCTGGCCGACCGGTACGAGAAGCTGAGCGAGCTGCTCTGCGATCCGGATGTGGCGAATGACGCAAAGCGACTGCGGGATTATTCCAAAGAACAATCGGATTTACAGCCGGCTTATGAGGCGTACACCGAATATAAACAAGTAATCGGCGAGTTGGAAGCGGCCAAGGTGATGCAAGCCGAGAAGCTGGATGACGAAATGCGGGAAATGGTGAAGTTGGAAATCGAGGAGCTGACCGCGCGCCAGCAGGCACTGGAAGAGAAAATCCGCATTTTGCTGCTGCCCAAGGACCCGAACGATGATAAGAACGTAATCGTAGAAATCCGCGGCGCCGCCGGCGGGGACGAAGCGGCCTTGTTCGCGGCGGATTTGTACCGCATGTACACCCGTTATGCCGATTCTCAAGGCTGGCGCATCGAATTGATGGATATGAACGAAAGCGACCTCGGCGGCTTTAAAGAGGTTATCTTCATGATTAACGGCCGCGGCGCGTACAGCAAGCTGAAATACGAAAGCGGGGCGCACCGCGTGCAGCGCATCCCCGCTACGGAGTCCGGCGGACGGATCCATACGTCGACCTCGACGGTGGCGGTTCTGCCGGAAGTCGAGGACGTCGACATCGAAATTTTGGATAAAGATATCCGCGTCGATACGTTTTGTTCCAGCGGCGCCGGCGGCCAATCGGTCAACACGACGAAGTCGGCCGTGCGGGTGACGCATATTCCGACGGGCATCGTGGCGACCTGCCAGGACGGCAAATCGCAAAACTCCAACAAAGAAAAGGCGCTGCAGGTGCTTCGCGCCCGCATCTTCGACATGAAGCGGCAGGAAGAGGAAGCGAAGTACGCCGGCGAGCGGAAAAGCAAGGTCGGCACCGGGGACCGCAGCGAGCGGATCCGGACGTACAACTTCCCGCAAAGCCGGGTTACGGATCATCGCATCGGCTTGACCATGCACAAGCTGGATCAGGTCATGAACGGCGAGATCGAAGAGATCGTGTCGGCGCTGACGATCGCCGAGCAAGCGGAATTGATGGAAAAAGGAGAATAATCTATTGAACAGTGAAGGATATCGGTTATCCGGAGCGATCAGTATTTGGGAAGCCCGCAAAGAGGCTTCTTCTTTTTTAGCGGCGGCGGGCGTGCGGGAGCCGGAGTCCAATGCCGAGCTGCTGCTGCGGCATGTGCTGGGCGTTTCGGGCGCGGGGTATTTGGCCGCGCTGCGTGATCCGTTCCCGGCGGACAAAAGGGAAGCCTGGGAGGAGGTTGTCCGCCGCAAAGCGGCGGGCGAGCCGGCGCAGTACATTACCCGGGAACAGGAATTTTACGGCCTGACCTTTCAGGTCACGCCGGCTGTGCTGATTCCCCGCCCGGAAACGGAGCTGCTCGTCGAGCGCATCGCCGCCGAGGGCGATGCGCTGTGGCCCGGCGGCGCGCCTTACGCCGCCGATATCGGCACCGGCAGCGGGGCGATCGCCGCTGCCCTGGCTCACCTGCGCCCGGCGTGGCGCATCGCGGCGAGCGATATCTCGCCGGACGCTCTGGCGGTGGCGCAGGATAATGTCCGGCGGCTCGGCCTGCGGGTGGAGTTCAAGCAGGGGAACCTGCTTGAACCGTTTGCCGGCGAGCCGCTGGACATCGTGGTGTCGAACCCGCCGTATATCCCGGCGGGGGATATCCCGCACCTTCAGCCCGAGGTGCGGGACTACGAGCCGCGCGGCGCGCTTGACGGCGGTCCGGACGGGCTTGCGCCCTACCGGGCCATGCTGGCGCAGCTCGCGCTGCTCCCGAGGCCGCCTCGCCTGATCGGCTTCGAGCTCGGCCTGGGCCAGGCCGCCGCGGTCGCGGACCTGCTCCGCGCGGCAGGGCAGTGGCGGGAAATCGTCACAATTCCCGACCTGGCCGGCATTGACCGCCACGTGATCGGCATCGGCATCGGCTAAGGCGGCCGTGATAAAATAGGTGAATCTTCTCTAGTAAACGTTGCTACCAAAATCTTGATAGCTTCATAGATTGTGGTATACCACGAAAGGAGGAGATTCAATCATGCCAGTCACTTTAACGTTTCCTTATTCGCAAGCGGCCGGGATCGGCCGGGGGTATTTTGTGGCAGCGAACGCTCCGGGAGTTGCCGGTATCGTTACGGTAGCCAGCACGGCCGGCGACGTGGAACTGCGCATCACCCGTTACAACGCCCCTGATTTTGTCACCACCGTCACTTCCGGTACGACGTTTTCGGTAAGTATCAGCAACATCCAAACGATTGGTATTTTGGCGTTGCAAGCCGCAACTGGTACGCTGTCGCTGATTACGAACGTTTAATCCCTTCTCCGCTGCCGATCTGCCCGGAGGGCGCCGACGATTTAACCGTCGGCGCCTTTTCCGCGTCATAATGGCGTATCGATGGAAGCGAGATAGCAGTACTTATGTAGGATTTTATTTGAATACGGGAACATTTGTGCTTTTAGGCGGATTCTTTTACAGTATAATAAGGGATGAGAGCTGCTTCAGGTAAATAGACGGCGTTTCTAGCCATCAAAGGAAAAGAGGATGAACGTGCTGAGCAAACTCAAAAAGGTCGACTACACGATTGTGTTTATTTTGCTGCTGCTGATGGCGATCAGCATCGCGGTGCTGTACAGCGCTACCTCGCATACCCAATACCACGGTTACCACATTCGCATGCTAGCCTATTATGCGCTGGGTTTTGCCGCGTTTTTCGGGTTTGCCGTTCTGGACTACCGCCTGCTTATGAAGTATGCGCCTTATTTATACTTGTTCGGATTCGGGCTGCTTGTCGTCGTTATGTTCATCGGCAACACTTACTACAACGCCACCGGCTGGATCACGATTCCGGTAATCCAACAGAGCTTTCAGCCGGCGGAATTTTTTAAACTGCTCCTGGTCATCTTTCTCGGTTTTATGCTGCTGCGCAAGCGCAAGCCGCGCCTTTCGTTCTGGCGCGATGTGGTGCCGATCTGCATGCTGACGTTTATTCCGTTTGTGGCGGTCATGGCGCAAAACGACCTCGGGAACGCGCTGAGCTACGTGGTGATTCTGGCCGGGATGCTGTGGATCGGAAACATTAAATATACACATGCCCTGATAGCCGTGGCCATTTTTGCCGGGACGGTGATCGGCGGGATCAGCGCCTACAAGGCTTATCATGATCAAGTGTACGTGTTCTTTCAGGAGATCGGGCGGGAGCACTGGATCAGCCGGATTGATCCCTGGCTGATGCCGGAGAAAGCGTCGGAAGATGCTTCTTACCATACGAGGAACGCCAAGCTTGCCATCGCTTCCGGGGGGATGACGGGGGAAGGATATATGAAAGGGGAGACCGTACAATCGGAGCGCGTGCCGCTGACGTATTCGGACTCCATCTTTGTCGTGATCGCCGAGGAGTTCGGCTTTCTTGGCAGCTCGGTGCTGCTCCTGCTCTATTTTGTGCTGATCCACCGGCTGATCTTGATTTCCCTGGAATGCCGCGACACCGGGGGCCCCTATCTGATCGTCGGCATCGTCGCGATGCTGCTGTACCAGATTTTCGAAAATATCGGGATGTTTATCGGACTTATGCCGCTTACGGGCATCACTTTGCCTTTCATCAGTTACGGCGGCACCTCCTTGCTGATCAACATGGCGAGCATCGGAGTGGCGATGAGCATCCGCATCCACGGCCATGAGAAGGAAGAGGAGGCCAACATCCCCTCCGGCCGGTACGCTTCCTTGAAAGCCAAGAGAAGTACGGAATGAAATTAGGCGGGCGGCGGCTTTAAAGTCCGCTCTATTATTTTTTCATAGATTCCTAGGTTTATGGACTCTCCTAACCGGACATACTGATAGACATCAGCTGCTGAAATATCGGTTTGAGGTTAAGGAGAGACACGAGTCATGAGCCAACGGAGACCGTCGATTCGAAAAATTGCACTTTTCTTTTTTAGTATCGTTATGCTGCTGATGTCCTGGGAAGGGCAGATGAATGATACCGCCGCGGCGGCGGGGACGCCGGGGGTGATTCCGCAGGAATCGATCCGGCTGCGCATTTTGGCCAACTCGGACGGAACCGGAGATCAGGTGGTCAAACGGCGCGTCCGCGATGCCGTCGTCGAGCAAATGAACGGCTGGGTCAGCCGGCTTGACCATCCGCAAAGCCTGGAGGACGCCCGCCGCATGATCCGCGAAAACCTGCCTGCTATCGAGGAACAGGTGGGGAAAACGTTGAAAGAGAGCGGAAAAAGCTACGCTTATAAAGTGGAGTTGGGCACCGTGCCGTTCCCGACAAAAATGTACGGCGGGGCGGTGTATCCGGCTGGAGATTACGAGGCGCTGCGCGTCACGCTCGGTGAAGGCAAAGGCAAAAACTGGTGGTGCGTGCTGTTTCCTCCGCTTTGCTTCATCGACGCCGGCAGCGGGGATGCGCTGGCTGCAGGCGGAAAAGCGGCCGTCAAGACGACGGCTGTATCGGCGAAAGGCGCTTCGGACGAAGCGGGCGCAGCGGCTGCTGTTGGCGGCGTTGGCGCAGACCCGGGAGCCTCGCCGGTAGATCCCGAGCAAGTCGAGGTGCGGTTTTTCTTGTGGGACATGCTGGCCAAGTTGTGGAGCTGGATCACGGGTTTGTTTGCTTGAGCTATGGACTGATGATATCTATTAAAAAAACGGCCGTGCGAAGTGTATCGCGCGGCTTTTTTTATTTCTCGGCTTGAGCGGGCGTTCTGATTGGAGAAATCCAATAGAATTAGAAATATGTTGATATACAGCAGCTCTAAATGGCATAGGTTACCTCCAATCTATTGGATTTTTCCAATGTGAAGTGGGGGGGCGACTGGGTTGCGGGGAGTTTTGGCGGGTGTGTATGGAAAGTGACAATTTTGTTGGACGTAGAGCGGGGACAAGTGTTCAAGGGCAAACCGATCAAGGACGGTCCTTCGCAATCGGCGATCCGTAAACCGTGAAAGATTCGCCGTAGCCGTACATGTGTAATTATTACTGCGTACTATGTTCCGGGACCCGATCGGGTATAATAGAAGAATAACTCGAAGTTAGGACGCGATACGAATGAATAGAGAGAACCATGTGGACCGGGCGAGCCGGGAGGGAAGAGCGGACTCCGCCACCGCGCAGATGGCGGAACACCGGGCGATGCCGGCGGACAAGTCCCCAGCGGGGGCAGCTGAGACCGGGGAAATACGGCAAACTCGGTGGTGGAAGGTTGCTTCGACCTGGGCGGCTGCCGATCAACAAATAAAAACGGGACAGGAAACTGTTCAGAACATCGTGGATGATAGAGGGGGCGCAGGTGTTCAAAGGGCTGCAAAGGCCCGGACTACTGCTGAGGCTTCAACTGCCGTGAATGCTCAAGCTGTTGCAGGCGCTCAATCCGTTGGCGGTGGTCAAACCGCTTCGGTCCCGGCTGCCCAGGCCGCGCGGGATGCCGAGGCTCTGGCCGAAGCCGCCGCGGTGCTGGCCGCCGGCGGGACGGTGGCGTTTCCGACGGAGACGGTGTACGGGCTTGGCGCGGATGCGCGGAATACGGCGGCGGTGGAGGCGATTTTTGCCGCCAAAGGCCGCCCGTCCGACAATCCGCTGATCGTGCACATCGCCGAGCTGAGCCAACTGGACGGTCTCGTCATCGAGGTGAACGAGACGGAGCGGCGGCTTATGGAGGCGTTTTGGCCCGGGCCGCTGACACTGGTGCTGCCCGTGACCCCCGGCGCCGTCTCGCCGCGCGTGACGGCGGGCCTGTCCACCGTGGCCGTGCGCATGCCGGCCCACGATGTCGCGCTGCGGCTGATCGCCGCAGCGGGGTGCCCGGTGGCGGGGCCCAGCGCCAACCGGTCGGGACGGCCGAGCCCCACGTTGGCCAGCCACGTGGGCGAGGACCTGTCCGGCCGGATCGACGGCATCGTCGACGGCGGGCCCACTGGGGTGGGCCTGGAGTCGACGGTGGTGGAGGCCGGCCGTGACGGCACCGTGACCGTGCTCCGCCCAGGCGGGATCACGGCGGAACAAATCGCCCGCGTGACGGGTGCGGGCGTGAAGCTCGACGCCGCCCTGCGGGAAGCGGGCGGCGGTGCGGACAGCCCGGCGCCTCGCTCGCCGGGCATGAAGTACACCCACTATGCGCCGCAAGGGGTGCTGCGCATTGTGCGCGGGGCCGCGGACCGGGTCGCGGCCCGCATTCAGGCCGAGCTCGCGGCGGCCGCGGCGCGCGGGGAGAAGACGGGCGTGCTCGCCTTCGACGAGCGCCTCCCGTCCTACCGCGCCGACTTTGCGCTTTCGCTCGGCAGTGAAACCGAGCTCGCGGCGGCGGCGCACCGCCTGTACGCGGCGCTCCGCCGCTTCGACGAATGCGGCGTCACCTACATTCTCGCCGAGTCCTGTCCCGAGGACGGACTCGGCGCCGCGGTGATGAACCGGCTGCTGAAAGCGGCCGGGCACCGCGTCATCGACGCCGGAGAATGAAAGGCTGGGATGGAGCATGATCAAGATCGGGCTGTCCGGCTGGGGCGATCATGATGATTTATACCCGCCCCGCACGCCGGCCAGAGACAAGCTGGCCTGGTATGCTCGGTATTTTTCCTTGGTGGAGGTGGACAGTGCCTTTTACGCCGTGCTCGGTACGGAGGTGTACCGGCGCTGGCTTGCCGAAACGCCGGCGGATCTGACTTTTATCCTAAAGGCGTACCAGGGGATGACCGGACATTCCCGGGGCAAAACGCCATACGGCGGACCGGGCGAAATGTTCCAGGCTTACCTGGATTCGATTCAGCCGGTCGTGGAGGCCGGCCGCCTCACGGCGGTGCTGTTTCAATTTCCGCCCTGGTTCGACTGCAGCCCGGAGCATGTCCGCCAGCTGCGCGCCGTCCGCAAGTGGATGGGACGGCTTCCGCTGGCGCTGGAGTTTCGCCATCAAAGCTGGTTTGCGAAAGAGATGCGCGAGCGGACGCTGGCGTTTATGCGGGAAGAGGGCTGGATTCATGTCGTTTGCGACGAGCCCCAGGCCGGCCAAGGTTCGGTTCCGACGGTGCTGGAGCCGACCGATCCGGACCTGACGCTGGTCCGCCTGCACGGCCGCAATGCCGCCGGTTGGAGCCAAAGCGGGTCGCCCCGGTGGCGGGAGCTCCGCAATTTGTACCGCTACTCGCGCGAAGAACTGCTGGAATGGCGGGACATGCTGGCGGAACTGACCGGGAAAGGCACGCGGGAAATCGCCATGATTTTCAACAACAACTCCGGGGGCGACGCCGCGGGAAACGCGCTGGAGATGATGGAGATCCTCGGCCTAAGGGCGCAGGAACTGCCGCCCAGACAGCTGGATTTATTCGATGTATAAGAGGTTGTTGCCTGACTTTTTGAACCTGCATTGTATCTGACAGCATATCACAAGCGCCAGGCGCACGTTTGCCCTGTCCATGTCATGAAGTCGGACCTGTCCGCATATGGTTGTACAAAACACTCGGACATGGAGGATACCGATGATGACGGAGGTATATGTGCGGCTGGGCGAGCTTTTTACCATTCTTCTGATGGCGGTGGCTCTGGGGATGGATGCATTGTCGCTGGGCATCGGCATCGGAATGAGAGGGGTCCGGTCGCGGGATGCGATCCGCATCGGATCAGCGGTGGCTCTGTTTCATGTGCTGATGCCTCTGCTCGGCATATTGGCAGGTAAATACTTCGGCTATATGCTGGGCCATCTGGCCCGGTATGTGGGCGGGGGACTGCTGATTGCCCTCGGGGCGCACATGATCGTCAGCTCGGTGAAGGGCAGCGGCGTGCAGTCGATCAACCATCGGACATGGTTCGGCGTGCTGCTGTTTTCGTTAAGCGTCAGCATCGATTCTTTTTCCGTCGGCGTTTCGCTTGGCATGTTTCACGGGGACTGGATTTTGACGGTGCTGGCCTTCGGTTTTTTCGGTGGTTTGATGTCGCTCGTTGGCCTGGTGATGGGCCGCCGGGTGGGAAGGACGCTGGGAGAGTACGGAGAGGCGGCTGGCGGAGCGATTTTGCTCGCGTTTGGCCTTATGTTCATCTTTTGATAAAATATCATCAAGCAGGTTCGCAAGCTGCGGATTTACGGTTCGCGGCTTTTGAATTTGCATAAGATAGCGAATGGAATATCCGGACGTGGGAGGTGAAAGGCATGCGCATTTTGTTTGTATGTACAGGGAATACATGCCGCAGCCCGATGGCGGAAGGATTGCTGCGCAAGATTGCGCGGGAACGCGGTTTGGACGTGGAGGTACGGTCCGCCGGTGTGGCCGCGGCGAAGGGCGCTGCGATGTCCATGCATGCGGAGGCCGTGCTGAAGGATCGCGGTATCGCGGAGGCGTTCGAGTCGACCCCGCTGCATGTGGAGCTCGCGGAGTGGGCGGACCTCATTCTGACCTTGACGCAAGGCCATAAACGTCAGGTGGTGTACTCATTTCCTCATTCCGCGGACAAAATATACACTTTGAAGGAATTCGTTGAAGACAATAAAACGGTGCTCGCGGAGCGCGAAGAGCTGCAGCGCCTGATTGCCGACCGGGAGCTCGGCAAAGCGCTCGGGGAGAAATGGACGGACGCGGAGGAACGCCGCTTGAACGAACTGCAGCAGCGAATGCCGGTTTACGATATTTCCGACCCGTTTGGCGGATCGCGGGCGGATTACGACCGGACGGCGGCCGAAATCGCCGCCGCGCTGGAAAAGCTGGCGGATAAACTGCAGCGCGGGGAACTGGGGAAATAACACAGCGAAAACCCGTTGCATTTGTCGGCCTAATGCTTTATTCTAAGATCAGATAGTTTTTGGTTCCGATGTAACTGGCGACAAAAGTGGATCAAACCACGGTGGAGCATCGGAGTATACGGCCGGTCGCCTGGGCAAAGAGCAAGACGCAGCGGATGCGTTCTGCTCTTTTTTTGTTGCATGAAGCGTACTTGCTTGCCGGGCGGCATTTGTCGGCACGAATTCAGGCGGTTTTAGGTATAATAAGGACAGACTCTTGAACCTGGAGGAGGCCGCATGCATGGAACAAGTAGAACTCGGAAACATCCGGGACCAAGTGGCGGAAATTGCCGAAGAATTGGCGGCGGTTGCCAAGCTTGGCCCGGGGAAATTGGTGGTGATCGGCGTGAGTACGAGCGAAGTGGCGGGCCAAAAAATCGGCACCGGCGGAGCGGAAGACATTGCCGCCGCACTGTTTGAAGGGCTTGAGCAGGTTCGCGGCAAATTCGGCTTTGATATCGCCTTTCAATGCTGCGAGCATTTGAACCGCGCCCTGGTGGTGGAGCGTGCGGTGCTGGAGCGGCTTCGTCTGACGGAGGTGGCCGCCGTGCCCGTGCCGAAAGCCGGCGGATCGATGGCGGCCACCGCTTACCGCCGGCTTGCCGATCCTTGCCTGGCCGAGAGCCTGGAGGCTCACGCCGGGATCGACATCGGCGAGACGCTCATCGGGATGCATCTGCGCCGGGTGGCGGTGCCTTTCCGCCCTTCGCGCCGAGCGATCGGCTTGGCCCGGGTAACTGCGGCCTGGGCGCGCCCGAAGCTGATCGGCGGAGAGCGGGCGGTCTACGCGCTGCCGCAGGCTGCGGACGGGAACGCCCCTCACTGCCGGTAAAGCGTTGCTGCGCAGTGATTCGTAATCAGTTATGAGATTTTGCTGGGGAACAAGTCATCTGTAGTTGTATATTATTCCAAGGAGGAATTTAACAATGGAAAACTTGAAAAAACAAGATCCGGCCGTGCTGGAAGCGATGAACCTGGAACTGAAGCGCCAGCGCAACAATATCGAGCTGATCGCTTCCGAAAATATCGTCAGCGAAGCGGTAATGGAAGCGATGGGTTCGGTGCTCACCAACAAATATGCGGAAGGGTACCCGGGCAAACGTTATTACGGCGGCTGCGAACGCGTCGATATTGTGGAAAACATCGCCCGCGACCGGGCCAAGGAACTGTTCGGCGCCGAGCATGCCAACGTGCAGCCGCACTCCGGCGCGCAGGCCAACATGGCGGTTTACCTGGCTGCGCTTAAACCCGGAGATACCGTTCTGGGCATGAACCTGGCTCATGGCGGACATTTGACGCACGGCAGCCCGGTCAACGCCTCCGGCCTGCTGTATAATTTCGTGGCATACGGTGTACAGGAAGATTCGTTCCTGATCGATTACGACGAAGTGCGCAAAGCGGCCTTCAAACACCGTCCGCGCTTGATCGTTGCCGGCGCGAGCGCTTATCCGCGCATCATCGATTTCGAGAAACTGGCTTCGATCGCGAATGACGTAGGGGCTTTGTTCATGGTCGACATGGCGCATATCGCCGGCCTGGTCGCTGCCGGCCTGCATCCGAACCCGGTGCCGCACGCTCATTTTGTGACGACGACGACGCACAAAACGCTGCGCGGTCCGCGCGGCGGCCTGATCCTGTGCCGTCAGCCGTGGGCGGCCGCAGTCGACAAAGCGGTGTTCCCGGGCACGCAGGGCGGACCGCTGATGCACGTGATCGCTTCCAAAGCGGTTGCGCTTGGCGAGGCCCTGCAGCCTTCCTTCAAAACTTATGCGGAAAATGTGGTTAAAAACGCCAAAGTGCTGGCCGAAACGCTGCTGGCCGAAGGCCTGAACATCGTATCCGGCGGCACGGACAACCATTTGATGCTCGTTGATACCCGCAACCTGAACATCACCGGTAAAGACGCCGAGCATGTGCTGGATTCGATCGGCATCACGGTCAACAAAAACGCGATTCCGTTCGATCCGACGAGCCCGTTCGTAACGAGCGGCATCCGGATCGGCACGCCGGCCGTAACTTCGCGGGGGATGGACCAGGAAGCGATGAAGTCGATCGGCCGGATCATCGCTCTAGTCCTGAAGAACCCGAAAGACGAGGCGTCTTTAGCCAAAGCCCGTCAGCAAGTTGTCGAATTAACCGATAAATTCCCGATCTATCCGGAACTCAGCTACGAATAAGCGCCTGGTTTAACGGAGGCCAACCCGTCGATGCGGGTTGGCCTTTTTTAACCTTATAGAATTTCGGGCACGGTAAAGGGCGATGCGCAGGTAGAGAGGGGAGGAAAAAAAGGAATCTGGAGGCTAAGGGACACCAGAGCCGTTATTTGAGGGAAAACGGAGGTTTGCAAAATGTAACGGACACAGAAGCCCTTATTTACCTCAAATCGGCCTGGATGAACGGGTTTAGAGCGAAATAGGGTCGCCTGTGTCCGTTAGGCTGGGAAATACCCGGGAAATGAGCGGATAAGGTCGCTGGTGTCCGTTAGAGCAGCGTCCAAAGTTTAGGAAGAGCCTCCAATCGCTCCAAAGCAGAAGTCAGAGCCACTAAAGGACGCCGACAGGCGTTTTTCTCATCTTGGGTTCTGTTAGAGGACAGATGACGCGGCATATGTAAATATGTAATAATAAATTTATGATAGCGCATACAAAAGTGCAGACCGCCGGGGGACATTATGATATCAAGCAGACAACAGAGAATGCTTAAGCAATTGATGGAAAGCGACGGGGCCGCCTATATTCCTCTGCAGAAATTGGCGGATGATCACGGGATATCCCTGCGAACGGTGCGAAATGATTTGCTGCGGCTGGAGGATTGGCTCAGAGAGCGGGGAGTGCGTCTGGATCGCAACCGCTCCGCCGGCGTCCGGCTGCGGCTTGGGAATGGCCAGTCGGAGCGCCTTGCCGAGCAAATGGAGCAGCGCCCCGATTATATGGATGCAACACAGCGAATCTGCTTGCTGCTCAAGCAGCTCTTGCAGGCCGTGAAGCTGTCCGTCAAGGAGATCATGGAAGAATTCGGGATCAGCAAAAATACGCTTTTACAAGACTTAAACGAAATTAAGCAGCGGCTTGGGCGCTGGGAGCTAACCTTGGTTCGTGACCGGGGAGTGCTTTACATCGAAGGGACGGAGAAACTGAAGCGAAGAGCCTATTTAAGTTTGCTTCGCGCCGAAATTACCGATGACCGGCTGCTTCGGTATATCCTTGATCAGCGGGTGCGGGAAGAACCGCAGTTGCCGCTGGCGCCGTGGAAGGAGTGGTTTGAGGCCGGAGATGCGGCCATGCTGTTCGATACGGTACAGCGGCTGGAGGAGAAGATGGGCGTTCAGTTTACGGACGCCGGATATTCCACATTGATCCTTCATATGCTGATGGCGATGGAGCGGCTGAAGGAAACGCATTCGATCGAGATGGACCGCGAATCGCTTTCCGAGCTGCAAGGCCATGACGTGTATGAACTGGTGAATGCGGAAGCGGCGCCGCGGATTGAACGGCATTTCGGGGTAAAGCTGCCCGCGGCGGAAATCGGCTATATTACCCAGCATATCCTCGGCGCCCAGAAGCAAAGCCTGCCGGCCGAGGAGTTGATGATCGCCGAGCTGGCGAAGCAAATGGTGGTCCGCATCGAGCGGGATTTGGGCCGTCCGCTGCAAATGGCCGAGCAGATTGTCCAGGGCTTGGCCATTCATTTGAAGCCGGCCATTTACCGCGCAAAGTTTGGCCTGCAATCGAAAAATCCGCTGATGCGGCAATTGGAGACGCAGTACGGCACGCTGCTCGATTTGCTGGAGCGGGTTGTAAACGAGGTGATGGAGCCGTGGTCCGTCGTCTTCGACCGGGACGAGGTCGGTTATATAATGCTCCATATCGGGAGCGGGCTGATTCCTCCAAAAGCGCCCGTGCGCAAGCGCGTGGCGATTGTATGCGGTTCGGGTCTCGGCACTTCGGCGATGCTGAAGAGGCGGATGGCCGCTATTTTTCCCCAGGTCGATATTGCAGGTACTTATTCGTATAAGGAATCCGGAAGCATCACGCTAGGAGAGGCCGACGCGATGATAAGCACGATGGAGATCAGCCATCCGCTGCAGGTGCCGTGGGTTAAAGTATCGCCGCTGCTCGATCAGCACGATCAGCAGCGGATTGCCGGGTTTCTGGGCGTTGCTCCTTCGGGCGAATCGGCGGCGGCCGCGGCGGCCGTGCAAGCGGTTAATGATATTTTTCAAGCGGTTGAGCGAAATGCCCATATCCATAACCGGAACCGATTGCTGGAGGAACTGCTCCATCTGTTTCAGGGCGGAAGCGGGGTGGACAAGGGGCCTTATGAGGATTTTGCGCTTACTTCACTGTTACCGCCGGTCTCCATCCGCCTTGGATTAGCTTCTGTACCTTGGGAGGACGCCGTTCGCGAGGGAAACCGGCTGCTGATGGAAAGGGGCGTTTCGGACGCCAAATACGGAGATGCGCTGCTCGAAATTATTCGTTCCAACAAGCATCCTTTTATTATACGTTCAGGGGTGGCTTTTCCCCACGTGTACATGCCGGAGTGCGTGACAAGAACGGGCTTTAGTTTGCTGAGCTTTCGCGAGGCGCTGGCGTTCGGGCCGTCCGCGCAGCCGGTTTGGCTTGTGATTACTTTGGCGGCCATCGATAAGGAGCGGCATGTGACCGCGCTCGGAACGCTGCTTGATGTCATGAACGATGAGTCGTTTATGGCCGATTTGCGGCAAACGGTGGATGCGGAAGGCGTGTGGCAAAAGCTGCGGGAGAAGGAGGGCTTATGAAAAAGATCATCGTTGCTTGCAACAGCGGTCTGGGGACGAGCCTGATGATCCGGCTGAATGTGGAGACGCTTATGAAGGAATGGGGAATAAAGGCCCACATCGAGCATACGGACATTACATCGGTTGATGCCTGTGATGATGCCGATCTGATTATAGGCTCCAGTTACCATATGGAATCGCTGCATATTGGCGGGAATGCGGAGACGATCGGGCTGGAGGATATTACGGACCGCCAATATTTAAAAGCCCGGCTCATGGAGAGTCTTACGGTCCGCGGTTGGCTCGAATAGCGCAAAAAACTTACGGATATCACCACAAGACGGGAGGGTTACCCATGAATGCGACGCAAATCATCAGCAAGGGGCTGCTTGGGGAACCCGCCCTGCTGCTCGGATTAATCGCGCTTGTCGGATTGCTGCTGCAGAAGCAGCCGTTCCAAAGGCTCATTCACGGCACGATCAAAACGATGCTCGGATACACACTATTGCAAATCGGAGCCAACGCCGCCGGATCCTCCCTTTCCAATTTATCGGCGGTCATTCAGAAGGGGTTCCAAATTATCGGTATTATTCCGCATAACGAGACGATTACCGCGCTGGCGCAAATCAATTATGGCGAGGAAATCGCGCTCATTATGCTGGCCGGGATGATCGTCCACCTGATGATCGCCCGGTTCACCCCGGTGAAATACATTTTTTTGACCGGGCATCATATGCTGTTTATGGCTTCTTTGCTGGCGGGGGTCTTGGTGTCGATGTCCATCCCGTTATGGCAGGTGGCGCTTAGCGGCGGAGTGGTTCTGGCTTTGTGCATGTCTTTTGCCCCGCTGATCGCGCAGCCTTATGTTCGGCGGGTAACGGGCAACGATGATTTTGCGCTCGGGCATTTCAACAGCGCCGGCTATGTTCTAAGCGGGTTTATCGCCTCCTGGTTCAAAAAAGGGACGGAGCCGCCGGAGTCGCCGGGACTGCAGAAGCTGCGGTCTTTTTTTCAGGACCATATGGTCGTGATTACGGTATTTACGTTCGTGTTATTCCTCTTCTCGGGGCTGTTCGTCTCTTCCGGCGGGGTCGCGGAGATGTTCTCCGGCCGGCATATTCTGGTGGTTTCGCTGATTCAGGCGACCTGGTTCGCGGGGGGATGTTATGTCATCTTGGCGGGCGTGCGAATGCTGCTGTCGGAAATCGTCCCCGCTTTCAAAGGCATTGCCGACCGGATCGTGCCGGGAGCCGTTCCCGCCTTGGATTGTCCGGTGCTGTTCAAATTTTCGCCGTTTTCGGCGATGATCGGCTTTCTGCTCAGTTTTGCCGGAGGGCTGGCGGCGATGGCCGTTCTGCTGCAGGTTCAGTACACGGTCATTATTCCCGGGGTTATTCCGCATTTCTTCTCCGGGGGGGCTGCCGGCGTCATCGCCTATAAAATCGGAGGGCGCAAGGGGTTGATCGTATCCTCTCTATGCCACGGGTTTGTGATTACGATCCTGCCGGTGTTTCTGATTCCGCTGTTGTCGAATCTCGGCTATTTACGGGCGACGTTTGCCGACAGCGATTTCTCGGTAATCGGCGTGCTGGTTCATGAGTTGTTTGGCTGGTTCAAGAGGTAGCTTCCGGCCGTATAAAGAAAGCCCGATTCCGCCTTTGAAGGGGGGGATCGGGCTTTTTTGCCGTGTCCGTTTTTTTGCCGGAAGAAGTGGCAGAGACTTGGACTCACAGTGTTGTAAGCGCAGCCAATATAATTGACTCATAAATAGTGAAGGGGGATTTCAAGAATGAAGAAGAAAAAATGGATCAGCTCCGTTGCCGCGTTGACGATGACCGCCATGCTGTTTACGGGCTGCGGATCGGCAGGCGGAAACAATGCTGCAGGGGATAGGGCAGGGAAAGACGCTTCGGACAAGCCCCAAGGCAAGCTGACGGTTTATATCGGATTTCAGGAGGACCATGCGGTAGCCGCCATTAAGAAGTTTACGGAAGATACCGGCATCGAAGCCAGCATGATCCGGATGTCGGCGGGGGAAATCCTTGCCAAGGTTCGGGCCGAAAAAGACAATCCGCAGGCGGACGTTTGGTATGGCGGGCCGGCCGATACGTTTGTTCAAGCGGCAAGTGAGGGATTGCTGCAACCTTATCAATCGCCGGTTGCCGAGAAGATCGACGCAAAGTATAAAGATCCGGAAGGCTACTGGACTGGCGTATACGTAGGCGCTGTCGGTTTTGCCTCCAACAAGGAATTTCTGGAGAAAAAAGGCGTGCAGGCCCCGACAAAATGGGCGGACCTTCTTAATCCGGCGTTTAAGGGCGAAATCGTCATGGCGGACCCGGCTTCTTCCGGTACGGCTTATACGGCCATGTATTCCGTGTTGAAGGTGATGGGCAGCGAGGAGAAAGGTTTTGAGTATCTCAAAAGCCTGCATCCGCAAATTCAGCAGTATACGACAAGCGGCGCCGCTCCGGGCCGAATGGTCGGCATGGGCGAAGCCGGGGTGGGGATTTTGTTCGCGCACGACATTATCAAGTATCAGGAAGAAGGCTTTGACAGCCTCGTGCTGACGGTCCCTCAAGACGGAACGGGATATGAGACAGGCTCGATCGGCATCATCAAAAACACAAAAAACGAGGAGCTCGCGCAAAAATTCGTCGATTGGGCCTTGTCGCCGGGCGCACAAGAGCTTGGCAAGACGGTGGGCAGCTTCCAAAACTTGACGAATCCGGATGCGGTAGGGCCGGAACAAGCCTTGGACCTGTCCGATATCAGAACGATTGATTATGACGTGGTTGAAGCCGGTAAGGAACGCCAGCGCTTGATCGACAAATGGAGCGCCGAGGTCAAAAAATAACTGTGAGGAGAGAGCTGGAATGAGCGCCATGTTCAAGAGATTCAAGCGCGAGCCGCTCCTGCCGATTCTGATCGTGTTGGTCATGCTCTGCTTAGTCGTTTTTATCGTCTATCCGTTACTCCAAATTCTAAAGTCCAGCTTCGTCGGCTCCGCCGGCGAGGTTGGCATGCAAGGATATCAGCGGGTGCTCTCCGGGGGAGGATTGCTGCAATCCCTGGTGAACTCCCTGATCCTGGCCGTATTGACGTCCACGCTGTCCACAGCAATCGCCTATGTATTCGCCTATACGTTCGCCTATGTAAAGGTGCCGTTTAAGAAGCTGTTTAACGGAATTGCTATTTTACCGGTCATATCTCCACCGTTTGTGATCGCGTTATCCGCGATGCTGCTGTTCGGAAAACAGGGATTGATCACCAAAAACTTGCTGGGCCTCGAAAATGCCAACATTTACGGGCTGCATGGCCTGGTGCTGGTACAGACGTTATCGTTCTTTCCGATCGCGTTTCTGACGCTGTCGGGCCTGCTTCGCTCGATCAGCCCTTCTTTGGAGGAAGCGAGTCAAAATATGGGGGCCAGCCGGTTGAAGACGTTCCTTAGCGTCACTTTACCGCTTTCGGTTCCGGGAATCGCCAACGCTTTTTTGCTTGTGTTTGTCCAATCTCTTGCCGATTTTGGCAATCCGATGACGATCGGAGGGAACTACTCCACCGTTGCCAGGGAAATCTATTTGCAGGCGGTCGGGAGCTACAATTTGCAAGCGGGCGCGGCTCTGGCGATGATTTTGCTTACGGTTACGATAATCGTGTACATTTTGCAAAACTTCTGGGTGGGCAAAAAAAGCTATGTCACGGTAACGGGCAAGCCGACAGGACAGCGGAGAATGATTGAGTCCGGGGCTGTGAAACAAGGGTTATTCGCTTTTTGTATGATCATGTCGCTGGCCGTTATCGCTTTTTATGCTCTGGTACCGGTCGGATCGTTCATCAAGCTGTGGGGGATCAACAATAGCCTGACTTTGGACCACTACAAATATGTATTCTCCATCGGGCAAAAGGCGATCAAGGACACGCTGACGCTGGCCATCGTCGCTACCCCGATCGCCGGCCTGTTGGGGATGATCATCGCCTTCCTGATTGTCCGCAAACGTTTCTTCGGCAAAAAGGCGCTGGAGGTTATCAGCATGCTGTCCATTGCCGTACCGGGTACGGTTATCGGGATTGGCTATATTCTTGCCTTCAATAAGGCCCCGTTGGCATTGACGGGAACGGGAATGATTATCGTGGCCGCGTTCGTCGTCCGTTCCATGCCGGTGGGCATTCGTTCCGGGATCGCCGCCTTGCAGCAAATCGACCCGAGCATCGAAGAGGCCGCGACGAATCTGGGAGCCGGGGGAAGCAAAGTGTTCACCAGCGTGGTGCTTCCGCTGATCAAGTCCGCTTTCTTCAGCGGCCTCGTCAACAGCTTTGTCAAAAGCATGACCGCGATGAGCGCCGTCATTTTCCTTATTTCGGCCAAATATAACCTCATTACCGCGTCGATTCTGGCGCAAGTCGAGGCGGGCCGGATCGGCGTGGCCAGCGCCTACTGTACCATTCTGATTCTCATCATGATCGTTGCTCTGGCGCTAATCAACTTGCTGGTGAAATGGATGGGCGGCAAAGAGCGGTCCGTTTAATTGGCGCCCATTCTTGAAGGAGGTATTGTTTATGGCTAAATCTGTCACTCTTAAAAATATATCAAAGGCATTCGTGAACGACAAAGGCGATCGGTCATACGCGGTAACCGGGGTTGATCTGAGCATCGGGGAGGGCGAGTTCGTCACTTTGCTCGGCCCTTCGGGCTGCGGCAAAACGACGACGCTTCGCATGATTGCCGGATTCGAGGAGATTACCGATGGGCATATTTATTTCGGGGATGAGGCGGTCGATGGGATTCCTCCAAATCGGAGAGACTGCACGATGGTGTTCCAATCCTATGCCCTGTTCCCGCATTTGAACGTCTTCGACAATATCGCTTACGGACTCAGGATCAAGAAGCTGGCCAAGCCGGAGATTGGCTCGAAAGTTGAATCCGTATTGGATATAATGAATTTGCAGGATTACCGGGACCGGATGCCGGGCCAGTTGTCGGGCGGGCAGCAGCAGCGGGTAGCCTTGGCCAGAGCGCTCGTGATGGAACCCGGCGTACTGCTGTTCGATGAACCGTTGTCCAAC
Organism: Paenibacillus oralis; assembly: GCF_003863965.1. Classification (GTDB taxonomy): domain Bacteria; phylum Bacillota; class Bacilli; order Paenibacillales; family Paenibacillaceae; genus Fontibacillus; species Fontibacillus oralis. The sequence continues at coordinate 1,042,704 of NZ_RRCN01000001.1, read as the reverse complement.
CTGGATGCCAAGCTGCGTTTGGTGATGCGGGACGAGATCCGGCGGATTCAGCAGCAGGTCGGCATTACGGCCGTTTATGTCACGCATGATCAAAGCGAAGCGATGAGCATGAGCGATAAAGTCATCGTTATGAATAAAGGGAAAATCGAGCAGGTTGGTACACCGATGGAGATTTACCAGCGCCCCAAAACGAAGTTTGTGGCGGACTTTATCGGAACCGCCAACTTTATGGAGGGGACGGTGAAAGGAACGGAGGAAGGGCGGCTGCTGGTGGAGACGGACGCAGGTTTGCTGCGGGTTCGCCGGGACGGTTTTGAGGCGGGGGACCGCGTTACCGTCGTAATCCGCCCGGAAGCCGTATCCTTGTCCAATGAATCGGTGCACCGGGGTGTCGTGCGAAAGAGCGTATTCATGGGGCAGACGCAGGAATACGAAGTGCAGTTTGCCGGCCAGTTGTTCCAAATTACCGAGCATAACCCGATCCAGGAGAAGGTTTACGCGGTTGGCGCTAACGTATCGCTGCAGTTTGCCGAAGATGCGCTTCATTTAATTTAACCCAAAACATTACGTTCGGATGACATCAAGCAAGGGGGAGAAGGGGCGGCATGAAACGAATAACTTTAGGTATAGTGCTGCTGTCCCTTATGGTAACACTGCTTCTGACCGCTTGCGGCAGGGAGAGTCAAGGAACGTTGACGGTGTATGCGGGACTGTATGAGGATCACGCCATCAAGGCGATCGAGACGTTCCAGAAGCAGACCGGCATTAAAGTGAATTATGTGCGGATGTCGAGCGGGGAAATCCTGGCGCGAATCCGGGGGGAGCGGAACGCGCCCAAAGCGAGTGTGTGGTATGGCGGACCGGCGGATACGTTTATTCAAGCAAAAACCGAAGGCTTGCTGGAACCGTATCATTCGCAAAATGCCGCGTCGATTCCCCGCGAGTATCGCGATCCGAGCGGATATTGGACGGGAATTTACGTCGGTTCCATCGCGTTTGTGTCCAACAAAACCTGGCTGCAGGAGGTAGGGCTGCAAGCCCCTCAATCGTGGAATGACCTGCTGCAGCCGGAGTACCGGGGGATGATCTCGATGGCGGATCCCCGTTCATCGGGCACGGCCTATACGACGATGGCTACGCTTGTGCAGTTGTTTGGCGAGGATCAGGCGTTTGACTATTTGCGCCGGCTGCATCGGCAAAATGTCATTTACACCACCTCCGGGAGCGTTCCGGGGCGAACGGTAGGCATGGGGGAGTCAGGCACGGCGGTCATGTTTGCTCATGATGCGCTCAAATATTACAAAGAAGGGTTTCAAAATCTCGTCATTAGCTTTCCAACCGAAGGAACCGGCTACGAAATCGGGGCGGTTGGCATCATCAAGGGCGGACCGAATCAGGAGGAGGCCCGGCAGTTCGTCGATTGGGCGCTAACCAAGCAAGCTCAGGAACTCGGCAAGCAGGTCGGCAATTACCAGCAGTTGACGAATCCCGACGCCGTTGCCCCCGAGGAAGCGATCCCCTTGGAGAAACTGAATGCCATTCCATACGACCTTGAATGGGCCGGCAAAAACCGCGAGCGCCTGATCGGCAGATGGACCGCCGAGGTGCTGGGTTCGGGAGCCGATTAGGATATTCTATTAACGCGGCCAATATCATGATATAATTTTTATAATACTGATATGGTAACGTTGGATATATCTTATCTGCGACTGAAAATGGAGGTTGGCATCATTGAAACTGCTGGGGGCTATTGAAGCCGGTGGAACCAAATTTGTATGCGGTATCGGCCATGAGGACGGCACGATTCTGGACCGGGTCAGTTTTCCGACGACGACGCCGGAAGAGACGATGGGCCGGGTGCACGATTATTTCCGGGATAAGGAGATTGAGGCGATAGGCATCGGCTCGTTTGGGCCGATCGATCCGATTCCGGGGAGCCCGACCTATGGCTATATCACGACAACGCCGAAGCCGCACTGGAGCAACTTTGATCTCGTCGGGGCCGTTCAAAAGGCCAAGAACTGCAAGGTAGGCTTTGACACGGACGTAAACGGGGCGGCGCTGGGCGAATTGCGCTGGGGTGCGGCCCAAGGGCTGGACAATTGCCTTTACATCACGGTCGGAACGGGGATCGGGGCCGGCTCCGCTTTAAACGGTGGGCTGATTCACGGCTTGTCCCATCCCGAAATGGGGCATATTCTCGTGCGCCGTCATCCGGACGACAAATATGAAGGCACATGTCCTTATCATGGGGATTGTCTGGAAGGCCTGGCGGCCGGACCTGCGCTTGTGAAACGCTGGGGAGTCGGCAACGGCGCGGATCTTCCTCCCGACCATCCGGCTTGGGAAATGGAGGCCTATTACTTGGCGCAGGCGTTGATGAGCTATATTCTCGTGCTTTCTCCGCAAAAGATCATTATGGGCGGCGGAGTCATGAAGCAGAGCCAACTCTTCCCGCTGATCGCAAGCAAATTGCAGGCTCTGCTGAATGGGTACGTCCAGCACCCGAGCTTGCGTGAGGGAATCGCCGATTATATCGTTCCGCCGGGGCTCGGCGACAATGCCGGACTGGCCGGCGCGCTGGCTTTGGCCGACGCGGCCTTGTCCGTGTAAATCTGAGCGGGGGTCAAAAGGCGCTTTTTCCAAGCCTGATCTACAGAATGGACCGAAAAGCGGGCCCGGTTTTGAATGTAACGGACACCAGAGCGCTTATTTGGCCCAATAACCATGTTTCCAACTTTTAACGGACACCAGAGACCTTATTCAGGTGAAAGCGGAACATTTCAGCTTGTTTTGGATCGAATAAGGTCCTTCTGGTCCGTAAGCTTGGGAAATAGGCTGGGAAATTAAGAATAGCGTCATTTCAGTCCGTTAGGAAAAAGACGATGTTTACTGCTACTTCAACGGCATTGCTTTCCCATGCTGATCGATGATATAGTGTATATATAAATGAAACGAAAAAGTGAAGCACACTTGCTGGCGCCTTAGGGGCGCTGTGGCGGTGTGCTTTTTTTGTTGCAAAATTGTTGGATTATGGTAGAGGAAGGGGAAGGGATTAATCATGAGTGCTTATGAACTAGCGGTAAAAGAAGAGAAAGCAAGATGGCCGAAAGGCAGGGCGTTCACCCCACATGACGAAGCGTTTAAGAAGCTGCTGCAAACCTTTTTTGCGGAGTTTATCGAACTGTTTTTTCCTGAGCTGGACAAGCTGCTCGATCATCGTCATACCCGTTTTTTAATGCAGGAGCTGCTTGTGGATATCGTTGGCGAGGAGAAGCGGACGCTGGATCTGCTGCTGGAGACGAGATACTTGGAGCTGGATGCGTACATATTGATCCACATCGAGCCGCAGTCCTATCGGGAGAACGACTTCCACGAGCGAATGTTCATCTACTTCAGCCGTTTGTTTGAGCGGCATCGGAAGGAGTATAAACTGATTATTCCCATCGCTGTTTTTACAGCGGACGAGGCTAAGGAGGAGAAAAATACGCTGGTGATGAGTACGCCGCAGCAGCCTATTCTTTGGTTTGAATTTATGAAGGTGGAACTGCGGAAGCAACCTTGGCGGCAATTTATCGATTCCGGCAATCCGGTGGCTGCTGCACTGCTGGCGAAAATGGGCTATACTGAGGGAGAAGAGCGAGAAATACGCCTGGCGTATTTACGGATGATTTTACGGCTACAAGGAAAGCTGGATGATGCGCGAATGGCCTTGATCATGTCGGTGGCGGATCAGTATTTCAATGCCGATCCCGAGCAAGACAAGCGGTTGCTGGAAGAGTTGAAAGAACAATACCCGGAGGTAGGTGAGTCTATTATGAAACTGATGCCTGTGTGGAGTCGTTTGGGGTATGAGGAAGGCTTGAAGGAAGGTTTGGAAGAAGGCTTGGAGAAAGGCATTGAACAAGGCATTGAACAAGGCATAGCAGTGGGAATGGAAAAGGGAATCGAAAAGGGCATGGAAAAGGCGGCGCTCAATATGCTTCGCGAGGGAATGGAGATATCGCTGGTGGCTAAAGTTACGGGGCTGTCCGAAGAGCTGGTGGCAAAGCTGAAGAAGCAGTCTTGAATTCAGCCGGGCGGGGCGCATAACCTAGCAGCAGCAAAAAATAGACGCCTGTACACGGGAAATTTTATCCCTGGCAGGCGTCGTTTCTTAAGTGTGACTTATTCGCTTAAGAACTACATCAATGTGGTCCAGTCTGTTTCTGTGTCTTTGTATCGGATGCTGAATTGTTTGGTAGCGAGGTTCGCTTCCAGCTTCGCTTCGGAAAGGCCATTTTTCCAAACGATCCGCAAATTGTTGACGTCCACTTGCTCGGCTTCGACGGTTCCGTCAAACGCCGGGCAGGTATTTCTGAACTTCAGCAGCCGGAACAGCTGTTTCACGACAGGACGTTCCACTTCGCGTTCGATCTCCTCCAGCGTGTAGTAATGGCGGTTGATGTTCCGCCCTTCTTTGGTGCTCTCCAGCAGCTCGATATCATTTTCGCCGGCGAGCAAGCCTACATAGTAGATTTGCGGGATGCCTGGAGCGAAGCATTGAATCGCCCGCGCCAACAAGTAGCTCTGGTCATTGTTGCCGAGCGCCGAATAATAAGTGCAGTTGATTTGGTAAATATCGAGATTGTTGTAGGCTTCCGTGCTGTAAATCTTTTTGACGTTGGCGCCCTGGCTGTACAGGCTCTCCCGGGTCATTTCGCACTCCTCGTCGGACAGCAGATCCTTAACGTCGACGACCCCGATGCCGTCATGGGTGTCCAGCGTGGTAAACTGCTTGCGCGGGCAAATGCCCATCCAATGAACGAGCCGGTGGACCTGGCCGCTGTACAAGGCATGCAGCACCAGCATCGGCAGGGCGAAGTCATACACATAATAGTCCTGTTCGGCGATTTTCAGCTGAATGCTGTAATGCTCGTGAATTTCAGGGAGGACCGTAATCCCGGAAGGGGAAATGATGTCCTCGGAATACCGCAGCATGTCCCAAATATCCGGTTCCACGAAAAAGCAGTTCGTGCCGATTTTTTTGTTGGCGTAAGCAAAGGCGTCAAGCCGGATGATAGAGGCTCCTTTTTGGGCCAAGAACGTCAGATTGTCGCGGATGAACTTTTTCGTGGTGTCTGTCGTCACATCCAGGTCGATCTGCTGCTCGTCGAAGGTGCACCATACCTTTTCCGTGCTCCCGTCTTTAAAGGTCACCTCGACATAAGGGGCGCGCGGCTTGCGCTTGTAGATCAAATCCACGTCCTCCGGGGTAGGTTCTCCGCCGGGCCAGAAATTTTTGTAGCGGATAAACAGATCCTTGTAAGCGGACTCGTCTTTTTTCTCCAAAAAATCTTGAAAATACGGCGATTGCCGGGAGATATGATTAATCATGAAATCATACATCATGTAATATTTTTGGCTCATCTGCTCGACATCGGACCAATCGCCGAAGGCCGGATCGACCTTGGTGTAATCCATGGGGGCAAATCCACGGTCGCCTGAAGAAGGATAGAAAGGCAACAGGTGAACGCCGCCGACGACTCCTTGCAAATGCTTGTCCAGCACCTGATTTAATTCCTTCAAGTTTGTCCCGAGGCTGTCTGCGTACGTAATCAGCATCGCTTCATTTTTAATCTTCATAAGTTCTCCTTCTCTATCGGAAAATAAGCGGTATTTATTTCAACCGGTACACTCTGGCTTCATACGGCTTAAGCCGGAATGACCGGAAATCTTCCTCATCATCGGCCTCGTAATTGGAGATCAGCAGTTCGGCCCGGGTGCGGGTCAAACCTTCCGGCAGCGTGAACAGAGGACGTTCTGCGGAAAAATTGCAGATCACGAGCAATTGGTCTTCTTGCAGAGTCCGCGTGTAGGCGTATATTTGTTCGTGATCGTCCAGCAGCAGCTCGTAGCCGCCGTCCACGATCACCGGATTTTCCTTGCGCAGGCGGATCAGTTTTTGATAGTAATAAAAAATCGAATTTTGATCCCGCATTGCGGCTTCGACATTGATGTAGCGGTAGTTCGGGTTCACGGCCATCCAAGGCTGCCCGGCCGTAAATCCGGCATGCTCCGCGTCCGTCCACTGCATCGGCGTGCGGGCGTTGTCGCGGCTGCGTTCGTGAATCGCCTTCATCATTTCCCCATGGGTAAGTAGTCCGGCCGCCAGATAATCTCTGTACGTATTTAAAGTTTCGATGTCGCGGTAGTCGTTCACGGATTCGAACTGGACATTGGTCATTCCGATCTCTTCGCCTTGATAAATGTAAGGCGTCCCTTTGAGCATATGCAGGCAGGTGGCCAGCATTTTGCCGGATATTTCGCGGTATTCCTCGCTGTCGCAGCCGAAGCGGGAAATCGCCCGCGGCTGGTCATGGTTGCTCCAGTACAAGCTGTTCCAGCCCTGTTTTTCCAGCCCTTTTTGCCAACGGGTGAAAATCGTCTTTAAATCCGTCAGCTTCCACGGCTGCGGGGACCATTTTCCGAATTTGCCGTTGCCGACATCAACGTGCTCGAAATGGAACACCATGTTGAGCTCCTGGCGCTCCTTGGCGGTGTACAGCTTCGCTTCCTCGACGCCCACGTTTGGCATTTCGCCGACCGTGATCGTATCGTATTTAGCGAGCACTTCCTGGTTCATGTCGTGGAGAAATTCATGAATGCGGGGGCCGTTCGTGAAGTGGGGCCCGCCGTCGCCGTAAGCCGTATCGCCAACAACGCCGTCGCCAAAACTTTGGTCTTTCGATATGAAATTAACGACATCCATCCGGAATCCGTCCACGCCTTTGTCCAGCCAGAAGGTCATCAGATCGTACACCTCCCGGCGCAATTGCGGATTTTCCCAATTCAGGTCGGGCTGCTTCCTGCTGAACAAATGCAAATAATATTCGCCAGTGGCGGGATCGTGTTCCCAGGCGCTCCCACCGAAGAAGGAGCCCCAGTTGTTAGGAGGACCGCCGTTTTTCCCCGGTCTCCACACGTAATAATCGCGGTAAGGGCTGCTCTTCGAGCTGCGCGACTCGATAAACCAGGGATGTTCGTCCGAGGTATGGTTCACGACGAGATCCATCATGATTTTTATATTTCTGGCATGGGCTTCAATCAGCATTTCGTCGAAATCGCGCATCGTTCCGAATTCATCCATAATGGCGCGGTAATCGCTGATGTCGTACCCGTTGTCATCGTTGGGGGAACGGTAAACCGGCGACAGCCAAATGACGTCGGCGCCCAGGTTTTGTAAATGATCCAGGCTTTGCGTAATTCCCTTGATGTCGCCGATCCCATCCCCGTTACTGTCTTTGAAGCTGCGCGGATAAATTTGATAGACAACGCTTTGTTTCCACCACTCCTGATTCATGGGCTCTCCTGCTCCTTGTTTCGTTTTGTCTCTATAGTCCGGTTACGATTTGACGGCTCCTTCCACGACGCCCTGGATGATCTGCCGCTGCATCGCTACGTAGAAAATCACGATCGGAATCATCGAAAGAACCAGCGCCGCCATGGCTACTCCGTAATTGGACGTATATTTACCGAAAAAATAAAAGGTGGACAGCGGTAACGTCCGATCTTCCGGCGATATGAGAACCAGCGAAGGAAGAAGAAAGTCGTTCCAAATCCAAAGTACGTTGAGTATGGCGATCGTGGTCGTGATCGGTTTCAAAATCGGGAAAATCACGCTGCTGAACAGCTTGATTCGTCCGGCCCCGTCAATCAGCGCCGCTTCGTCCATATCGACCGGGACGCCCTTAATGAAACCATGGTACATAAAGGTCGACAAGCTGATGCCGAACCCGAGGTAAAAATAAATGAGCCACCATTTGCTGCTGAGCATGTCCAAAGATCCGAACACCGAGACGAACGGAATCATGATCGCCTGGAACGGGATAATCATCGAAGAGATCAGCATCAGCAGGATGATATGATTGATTTTCCATTTCCATCTCACCAGGAAAAAAGCGAGGCTGGAAGAGAAAATCAAGATCAACGCGACGGCGAAGACCGTGATGATCAAAGAATTGACAAAGGCGCTGCCGAATCCCATGGTCTTATAAGCTTCGGTGTAGTTGGCAAAGCTCCAGTCCGCCGGCGGCGCAAGCGGATTGCGCACGATATCGATCCGCGATTTCAACGAGTTCACGATGATCATGAGCAGCGGGAAAATGAACGCAACCAGCAGCAATACGTTCAACACGAGCGCGGATGCTTTTTTCATTCGGGATGACCCTGTCATCATGCTTCCACCTCCACCTTTTTCATCACGCTGACCTGAACGATGGCGATGATCGCCACCACGGCAAACAGGATAAACGCTTTGGCTTGCCCCGGGCCGAAACGCTGGTACACAAAGGCTTCATTGTACACGTGCATAGCGATCAATTCCGTCGAGCGGAAAGGATCGCCTTTCGTCAGCGACAGGTTCGTATCGTACACCATGAAGCTTCTTTGCAGCGTCAAAAACAAGCTGATCGTAAAGGCGGGAACCATGAGCGGAATTTTAACGCTGAACAGCTGGCGGATATAAGAAGCTCCGTCCAGACTGGCCGCTTCGGTCAGCGATGCCGAAATCCCGTTTAAGCCTGCTACATAGATGAGCATCATGTATCCGGCATTTTGCCAAATACTCACGATAATGAGGGCCCATAGCGCTTTATCGGGATCGCCCAGCCAGGACGAGGACAGAAATCCCCAGTCCAGCTCGCGGCCGGCATATGTAAATACTCTGGCAAAAATAAACTGCCATACGAACCCCAGAATAATGCCCCCAATGAGATTGGGCGTAAAATAACCGGCACGGAAAAAATTTTGCCCTTTAAAACCGCTGGTGACGAGCAGGGCGAGCCCGAACGCGACGACGTTGGTCAGCACAAGCGTGATGACTACGTATTTCAGCGTCGTCCCCATCGATGTCCAGAACGTTGAATCGGTCAGGGCGGCTTGATAGTTGGAAAATCCTAAAAAATGAAAGGTGTCGGAGGTGCCGTTCCAGTCCGTGAGCGTCGTGAATATTCCCATGCAAAAGGGGACAACGATGACTGTCGCAAAAGCGAATAAAGGAATAAAGCCAAAGGTCATAAAAACTTTCAGTTTGTCGATCCATGTTTTTTCGTTGTACATAAGGAACCTCCCATCTGGCGCCTGAAATGAAGCCGGGAGTAAGCGGCCATGCTTATTCCCGGCAGTTTATATTAGTGATGCGGCACTTCTCTTATTTCTTGCCGGCAGAAGCCCAGTAAGCTTGAAACTCCTTGGTTAACCCGGCTCTGTCGGTTTCTCCGCCCAGGTATTTTTGCAGACTGGCCGCCATAGCAGGGAAGGCATCGGGCGGATAATAGGAGTTCATCCATGCCAGTGTGTTCTCGGATTCCGTGTAGGAAAGCACCGATGTGGAGACCGGATCCGCAGGCTTGGTCGTGAAATTGTCGTAAGCCGGCAAAAATCCGAACTGATTCACGTAGTAGTCCTGTCCTTTTTCGCTGGACACCATCCAGTTCAGGAAATCCTTCGAAGCCTGCTGTTCTTCAGGCGTGGATTGGCTGGCATCGACGACCCAATATTCCGGTACGCCCACGGAAATGCGGCTGTTTCCGAAATCGCTGGCGTTGTTGCTGACCGGAACCGGCAGGAATCCATACTCTCCTTCAGGGTCGATTTCCTTGATTTGAGTATATGCCCAGTTGCCCATGAACCACATGCCGGCTTGTCCGTCCGCGAGCACGATCGGAGCGTCGTCATAGGTTGCGGTGAGCGGCGCGTCCTTCGCATAGTTGTACTGTTTGATCAGATCCAGCGTGTCCAGCCAGCCGTTGAAAACCTGGTCTTGGGCCAAGTCCACTTTGCCGCTTTTCAGATCTTCGAGATATTGTAAACGTCCCGCGTGATCTTGGGCTTCGTTTGCGGCGAACACGTTTGTGAAGTGCGCGCCCAAGGACCAGTCCACCGGAGTGATTTCAACAGCGCTTACGCCGCTGGCTTCGATCTTGCCGAATAAAGCTTTCAAGTCGTCCTGGGTGCGGATTGTGGAAGGATCAAAGCTGCCGCCTACGGCTGCATCCAGCACTTTCTTGTTGTACAGGAACCCGAAGGCTTCGATCGACATCGGCATACCGTATACCTTGTTGTCGACGGTGACATAATCAAGAGTACCGGCATTGGCATGCTGCACCCATTCCTGATCGGAAAGATCGGCAAGCTTGTCCTTCATTTGGTCAAATTCGCTCAAAAAGTGCATAATGTTCGGCGCGTTATTGGAAGCGTAAAGGGTGGTGATCCGCTGGTAGCCGTTCTGTCCGGCCATCGGAATCAGAGAAACTTTGACCTTGTCCTGCGAACTGTTATATTCCTGGACCATTTCCTCAAATTGTTTTGAAATTTCCTGTTTGCCGACAAGCACCGAAATTTCCGTTTTCGCTCCGCTGCCGCCCGCATTCCCGGCTCCGGCGTTGTCGGTGCCCGCCTTGCCGCCGCATGCCGCAAGCGCCAGGGACAATAGGCCGACAAGCAGGAATGATGAAAGCGTTCTCTTCATGACTATTAGACCTCCTAGGTTTTGAATACAACTCATTTTATAACTGAGCAAAAAATATGTCAAACGTTTTCCTATGAAAAAAACCCGAAAAATAAGGATATAGTAGCTGATAATTTACACTGATTTATGGTATCGTTAATCATATGAAAACAGTTGTATGCCAGGATATGGCGGACTATTATGGAAATATACAATTCCGAACTACGGGTTCTCTTCCGATAGATGAAGTGAGGGGATGCATGAAATGGCGAGTATCAAAGATGTGGCCAAAGTTGCCGGGGTATCCGTGACAACCGTTTCCAGAGTGATGAACAACCGGGGATATATCAGCAAAGAGACCCGCCGCAAGGTGGAAAAGGCGATGGAGATGATCGATTATCATCCCAACGAGATCGCCAGGGCGCTCCAGAAAAATCAGTCTTATTTTATCGGGATTATCGTTCCCGACTCCAATCATCCGTTTTTCTCCGATTTGATCAAATACGTTGAAGTAAGCGCGAATGAAAAAAACTACAAGCTGCTCGTTTGCAATTCCCTTGAGGATCCGGCAAAAGAAGCCAACTACATTAGCATGCTGCGCCAGAATCGGGTGGACGGGATTATTATGTGCAGTCATACGATGGATATCGAAAGCTACAAGAAGGTTCCCTTTCCGATCGTTTCCTTCGACCGCCTCGTATCGGCGAACATCCCTTGCGTCGGTTCCGACAATTACAGAGGCGGGGAGCTGGCGACGGAGCATCTGATCGGGCGGGGATGCAAACGGCTGCTGCATATCTCGGGGCCGCTCGGGCTTGATATGCTCTCCAACCGGCGAAGGGACGCCTTTGTAATTACCTGCATGAAGCACGGAGTTTCCTACGATATCATCGAAGGCGCGCATAACAAGCTCACCTTCGATTATTTCTGGTCATTTATCACCGAAAAGTTGCCGCCGGACAAGCTTTCCGAATACGACGGCGTATTTTGCAGTAATGACATCGTGGCTTACGCTTTGTACATTTACGCACAGCAGAATGGGATCCGGGTGCCGCAGGACTTTAAAATCGTCGGCTACGATTATCACAGCTTCACGCGGATGCTGCAAAATCCGAAGCTGACCACCATCATGCAGCCAAGCGACCGGATCGGGGCCATGCTGACCAACACGTTGATCCGGATGATCGAAAATACGGAAGGGGAATTGATCAACAATACGACGGTGGACATCACCCTGATTCAAGGGGAAACGACCTGATTTCCATCAGATACGGCTATTATATAGAAGAGTCATGAGCCGAGGGTTCGCGCCAAACGGCGCGAGCCGCCGGCTAAAAGACGGATTTTGTCGCCGGGCGCCTTGGGCGCTTTTTTATAATAGAAGACCGAGCCCATTTTGGGGGCTTTAGCGAAAATGGCCTGCACTTTTGCATTTCGCTACCAAGTTATCTCCGCTTTCCATCGCAAGTACGTCGATACCACGTTTTTCTTTTACTCTTTTTTGCCAGTTGATCCCATGCCAGCCCTTCATGGCATTCGAAAAAAGACAGTGATATAATAAACAAGATTTGTGGCGTATTGGAGTTTAGAAAACTTGATGCAAGTGGAAACTTAGCAATAGAACCGGAGGGACTAACTATGGCGAAATTGGTGGTATGCGATCACCCTTTAATCCAACACAAACTGACATTTATCCGTGATATGCGAACGAACACGAAGGATTTCCGCGAACTGGTAGATGAAGTGGCCACGTTAATGGCCTATGAAATTACGCGGGATATTCCGCTAGAATCTATCAAGGTGCAAACCCCGGTGGCCGAGGCCGAATCGCGGGTCATTTCCGGCCGGATGCTCGGGCTCATTCCGATTCTCCGCGCGGGGCTGGGGATGCTGGACGGTGTCTTAAAACTGCTGCCCGCGGCGAAAGTGGGACATGTCGGATTGTTCCGCGATCCGCAGACGCTGCAGCCGGTGGAATATTACATAAAGCTGCCAACGGATGTGCAGGAACGCGAGCTGATCGTCATCGATCCGATGCTGGCGACAGGCGGCTCGGCGATTGCGGCGATCGACGCCCTGAAAAAACGCGGCTGCACGCAAATCAAAATGATGAACCTGATCGCCGCGCCGGAAGGAGTTAAGGCGGTGCACGACGCCCATCCGGACGTCGATATCTACGTCGCCGCGCTGGACGAACGCCTGGACGATCACGGCTATATCATCCCTGGCCTGGGCGACGCCGGCGACCGCTTATACGGCACAAAGTGATCAAAAGACGACTTTTTGAACTATCTCATTATAAATATTGTTCAAAAAGTTGGCTTTTCAGCACCAAGAAGGTTGGATGAAGCCAGGGACTGAGTAGCGGAGCGTAGGATGATCCTACGTGAGCAACGGAAGGCCCGGCTGAATTCAAGATTCGATGCCGAATATGCTGCTATGTACCAACTTCGTGATCAAAAGACGACTTTTTGAACTACCTCTTTAAGGAAGGAAATGAGAGATGTCTAAGATTAAAGTAATGACCGTCTTCGGCGTTAGGCCGGAAGCGATTAAAATGGCGCCGCTGATTCTGGAATTGCAAAAGCATAGCGACCGGATCGAGTCCGTCGTTTGCGTGACGGCTCAACACCGCGAAATGCTGGATCAGGTGCTGGACGTATTTAAAGTCGTTCCGGACTACGATCTGGATGTCATGAAGCCGAACCAAAGCCTGAATGAAATCACGATTCGCGTGCTGCAAGGACTGGAAGGAGTGCTGCGCGAGGCGAAGCCGGATATCGTGCTTGTCCACGGCGACACACTTACGACCTTCCTGGCCAGCTATGCGGCATTTCTGCAGCAGATCAAAGTCGGACATGTCGAAGCGGGCCTCCGTACCTGGAACAAGCTGTCCCCTTATCCGGAAGAAATGAACCGCCAGCTGACAGGGGTACTTGCCGATCTGCATTTTGCTCCGACGGATTGGTCGGCTGGAAATTTGCGGAAGGAAAATAAGCCGGCGTCAGCTATATATGTCACAGGCAACACGGTCACGGATGTGTTTCAATATACAGTACAACCTGATTATAAGAACGATGTGCTCGACTGGGCCGCGGGCAAACGATTGATTCTGATGACGGCTCACCGCCGCGAATCGCAGGGCGAACCGCATCTGAATATTTTCCGCGCCGTGCGGAGAATCGCCGATGAGTTTGCGGATGTGGCCATCGTGTATCCGGTGCATCCGAGCCCGGCGGTTAGAGAGCCGGCTTACGAAACCTTGGGCGGGCATCCCCGTATTAAACTTATCGATCCTTTGGATGTGGTGGATCTGCACAATTTTTATCCGCACACCCATCTTATACTTACGGATTCGGGCGGTTTGCAGGAAGAAGCGCCATCCTTTGGCGTTCCTGTTCTCGTGCTGAGAGACACGACGGAACGTCCGGAAGGGATCGAGGCGGGCACGCTGGAATTGGTCGGCACAAACGAGGAGATGGTTTATGAACGGACAAAGGCGCTGCTTAGCGATCAGGAAGCTTACGCCGCCATGAGCCATGCTGCTAATCCATATGGTGACGGAAAGGCATCTGGAAGAATTGTCAATGCGATTTATCACCATTTTGGAATTTTGGATGAGCGTCCGGAGGATTTTCACAGAAAGTTCACAAAATGATGAAAATTTGTTTTGATCGCAAGCATAAAAAAGTATACAGTATTACTGTACGCTGTACGCGTTTACTCCAGGATTTCAAGGACGAATTTAGCATTTCATGACTTTAAATCACTAAAAAACCTCAATTGACAATAACTGTTCACAATTAGTAAAATAAATTGGGATTATTAGGGTGAATTGAAATGGAAGATCCGACTAAACCTGGAGCCGGTAACAGCGTGTGGAAGGTTGCCGCTTTGGTAACGGCCTTAGGGACGAATTTTGCCATATGCACAATCGGCGGTTTCTACTTCGGTTCCTGGTTGGATAAGCTTTGGCTGACGAATGGTGTCGGTATCGGTCTGGGCGTTCTAGCCGGAATTGCGGTCGGAATCGTCAGCATCGTCGCGCTGATCAGATCAGTCGTGAGGGGGAAATAATGGATGAGCTGTCGAAATTAAGCCGCGCTTTGACAGCAGGGACGTTAGGTTTCTTGGCCCTTTGCTTTTTGGGAGGCGCTTTATTGCCGGGTTTGCAAAGCATTATGCTCGGTATGGCCCTGGGAGCGGCGGTAAGCTGGATCAATGCGTATTACCTGGGCCGCAAGGTGCGGCGTTTAGCCGATGCGGCTGCGGCCGGTGAACCCAAGCGGATCAACATGGGTTTTCTTACCCGGACGGCTACGGCGGTTTTGGCGGTGTTTGCCGCCATGAAATATCCGCAGTATCTCAACGTGTACGCGGTTGCCGGAAGCCTGGTTTTTGCGCAATTTTACCTTCTTATTATAGGCATCAAATATTCTCGCAAACCTTGAGTTGTATTCAACCTGAGAATGGGGGTGAGAAAGCATGCATGAAGCTCCGATTATCTTATTGGGCGGGCTGCGCATCGACCTGTCGATTGTTTTGATGTTGGTGGTGACCTGCACGATTGTGTTCGTTATCGCTCGTCTGGCGACGCGGAATCTATCCGTGGAGAACCCCGGGAAACTGCAAAATTTCATGGAATGGGCGGTAGAATTCGTTCAGAACCTGATTTCGAGCACGATGGATATGAAAAAAGGGAAACCTTTTCTCTCCTTGGCTTTGACGATGATTATGTTTATTTTTGTCGCTAATATGCTTGGACTTCCGCTTGGGGTGGTCACGGAGTATCACGATCCGGCAAAAGCTACCATTTTCGGACAAGAAATTACTTCCGTTACGACCGCGCTTGAGGAAGCGCACGTCAAGCACCCGGATGAAGAAGCTCATGCCGAGGTGGCCTGGTGGAAGTCGCCGACCGCCGATGTCAGCGTGACCATGGGACTCGCGTTGCTGGTATTCCTGTTATCCCATGGACTTGGATTGGCAAAGAACACGAAAAATTACTTAAAGCATTACATTCAACCATATCCGTTTTTCCTGCCGATTAACTTGATCGAGCAGCTGTCGAAGCTGCTGACGCACGGCGTCCGTCTTTATGCGAACATTTTCGCGGGCGAAGTGTTGATCTCCACGATCATGACTTTGGCAAAAGCAAGCGTTATCGGGGCGATCGCGTCGGTGCCGCTGCTCATGGCATGGCAAGGATTCAGTATTTTCGTCGGGGCGATTCAGGCCTTTGTATTCGTGATTCTGATGATGGTGTATATTTCGCAAAACCTGGAAAGTCACGAAGAAGAGCATTGATGTTGTGAGAATTTATCAGCAAAGTCTTAAATCAGTTTCAAGTTACGGATTGGAGTAGGCCTTCATCCTGACTGAACTATACAAATTGAATTTATTTTTAAGGAGGATATACAAATGGGAGCAATGGCATTATTGGCAGCAGCTATCGTAGCAGGTTTGGGCGCGTTTGGCGCAGCGCTGGGTAACGGGATGGTTATCAGCAAAACGGTCGAAGGGATCGCTCGTCAACCTGAAGCGAAATCCACTCTGCAAACGACGATGTTTATCGGCGTTGGTTTGATCGAGGTACTTCCGATCATCGGCGTGGTCTTGGCCTTTATGTTCTACGGCTTGGCCGGCTAATTGAAAAGGGAAAGAAGAACTGGCGGGGAAGGCCACAGCCGTCCACGCCTTCTTTTTAGCCCAGGCAGGACGATACGCTATATGCGGATAGGCTTCGGAAAGGAGTGACTTGAGATTGGAATTCGTATGGGAAAATACCGTCATCGCACTGATCGCGATCGGAATTCTATACTTCTTGTTAAATAAATATGCTTTCGGCCCGCTGTTTTCCGTAATGGAGAAACGCCGCGAGCTCGTGCAGCAGCAGCTGAGCGAAGCCGCGCAAACCCGCGAGCAAGCAAGCGCTTTTGTGGAGGAGCAGAAGGCGGCTCTGCAGCAAGCGCGTAAAGAGGCGTACGACATCATCGAGCAGTCCAAGCAAACGAGCGGCAAGCAGGCGGCTCAAATGCTGGAGCAGGCCAAGGAGGAAGCGTCTCGTTTGAAGGAAGAAGCGGTTCGCGATATTCAAAACGAGAAAAACCGCGCCGTGGAACAACTTCGCAACGAAGTGGGAACTGTCTCCGTGAAGATCGCTTCCAAGCTGATCGAAAAAGAAGTCAGCGAAAACCAAGTTCAGGGCGAACTGGTTGACAAGTATCTTAAAGAGGTCGGTGGCCGCTCATGAGCCGCGAGACCGTAGCTGCTAAACGGTATGCCAAGGCGTTGTACGAAATTGCGGCGGGGGAAAACCGGACGCTGGAAGTGGAAGATGAACTGAAAGCGCTGGTTGGCGCCTTCCGCTCCGGAGCAGAAGTCTCGCATTTTATTTCTTCGCCGAACATCACCGAAAGCCAAAAATGGGAAGTGATTTCCCAGGCGATCGAGGGCAAGTTGTCTAAGCCCGTCGTTTCGCTGGCGAAGCTGCTGGTGGAGCGCGGAAGAGTCGGGATTTTGCCCGAGCTGTTGGACGCTTACATTAAAATCTCTAGCGATGCCCTTGGAATTGCCAATGCGCTGGTGTTCACCACATACCCGCTAAGCGAAGAAGAGAAAGGGCAGGTTGCCGCCGAATTCGGCGCGCTTGTGGGCAAGAAAATTCGCGTCCGGAACGAGATCGACAACTCGCTGCTCGGCGGCATGAAGGTCAGAATCGGCGATACGTTGTACGATGGAAGCTTGGCCGGTAAGTTGGAACGGCTTGAAAAGTCTTTTCGAAGACAAGCACTGTAGATAGGGGTGAAACACTTGAGTATCAGACCTGAAGAGATCAGCACGCTGATTAAAAGTCAGATCGAACAATATAAATCGGAAATCGAAGTGGCCGAGGTCGGCACCGTTATTCAAGTTGGTGACGGTATCGCCCGTGTCCACGGACTTGAAAACGCCATGGCAAACGAACTGCTTGAGTTTGAAAACGGCGTTTTTGGTCTTGCGCTTAACCTGGAAGAAAGCAATGTCGGTGTCGTTATTCTTGGACCATACAGCGAAATCCGCGAAGGCGCTCAAGTAAAACGCACTGGGCAAATCATGCAGGTTCCGGTAGGGGAAGCTATGCTGGGCCGCGTCGTGAACCCGCTCGGTCAGCCGGTTGACGGCAAAGGGCCGATCGAGACGACGGAATTCCGTCCGGTGGAAAACAACGCGCCGGGCGTTATTGACCGGAAATCGGTGCATGAGCCGATGCAAACCGGTATCAAGGCGATCGACTCGATGGTTCCGATCGGCCGCGGCCAACGCGAGCTTATCATCGGCGACCGTCAAACCGGTAAAACGGCGATCGCGATCGACACGATCATTAACCAAAAAGGCAACGGCGTGAAATGTATTTACGTCGCTATCGGGCAAAAGCAATCCACCGTCGTTAACGTCGTGGAAACGCTGCGCCGCCACGGCGCGTTGGATTACACGATCGTAGTAACGGCTTCCGCTTCGGAACCGTCGCCGCTGTTGTACATCGCTCCATATGCCGGCGTTGCGATGGCGGAGTACTTTATGTACAAAGGCGAGCATGTTTTGATTATTTATGACGACTTGTCGAAGCAAGCCGCGGCTTACCGCGAATTGTCCTTGCTGCTTCGCCGTCCGCCGGGCCGCGAGGCGTTCCCTGGCGACGTATTCTATCTGCACTCCCGTTTGCTGGAACGCGCCGCGAAGCTGAGCGACGAGCTTGGCGGCGGGTCGATTACGGCGCTGCCGTTCATCGAAACGCAGGCGTCCGACGTATCGGCCTACATTCCGACGAACGTTATTTCGATCACGGACGGCCAGATCTTCCTGGAGTCCGACCTGTTCTATTCCGGTCAACGTCCGGCCGTCAACGTCGGTATTTCCGTTTCCCGGGTAGGCGGTTCGGCGCAAATCAAAGCGATGAAGAAGGTTGCGGGCAGCCTGCGCCTTGATCTCGCCCAATATCGCGAGCTTCAGGCGTTCTCCCAGTTCGGCTCCGACCTGGACAAATCGACGCAAGCCCGGCTTACGCGCGGTTCGCGGATGATGGAAATCCTTAAGCAGGGCGTAAACCAACCGCTTGCCGTCGAATTGCAGGTTATCAGCTTGTATACGGCGGTTAAAGGTTATCTGGACGATATCCCGCTGGGCGATGTACGCCGTTTTGAAGCCGAATTCCTGTCTTTCGTTCAAAACCAGCATGACGACGTGCTGCAGTCGATCCGCGATACAAAGGATTTGACCGCAGACAACGAAGAAAAGCTGAAACAAGTGATCGAGCAGTTTAAACGCGGATTCGCGACGAATGCATAAATGAGTTGAAGCATAAACCGGCTTTGGCTTTATGGCGCAAACGCCGGTTTGTGGCTGTGTAAAACAACTTTGGCTCCGCCAAAGTTTTAGCACTTGCTTACGAAGTAACTTTGGCTCCGCCAAAGTTTTAAGGTGGTGAAATCATGGCAAAAGGGATGCGCGAAATCAAGCGCCAGATCAAAAGCGTTCAGAACACCCGGCAGATCACGAAAGCGATGGAAATGGTAGCTTCGGCCAAGCTGCGCAAAGCGCAGGAAAAAGCGCAGGCTTCCCGCCCTTATGCGGAAAAGCTGAAGGAGGTCGTTTCCAGCATTGCCGCCGGAACTCAAGGGGTTAGTCATCCGATGCTCGAATCGCGTCCGGTGAAGAAAACGGCGTATATCGTCATTACTTCGGACGGCAGTTTGGTCGGCGGCTACAATGCGAATATTTTGCGGAAAGTAACGGATCTGATCAAGAGCAAACACGCCTCTTCGGCGGAATATGGCATCTTCGTTATCGGACGAAAAGGCAGAGACTATTTAAAACGCCGCAATTATACGGTTGTTGAAGAAGTAACCGAACTGTCCGATACGCCGAAATTCGCGGACATCAAATCGTTGGCGTACGCCGCGGTTCAAGGTTTTGAGACGGAACAGTTCGATGAAATTTACGTTTGTTATAGCCGGTTCGTCAATGCGATTACGCAGGTGCCGACGGTCGAACGTTTGCTTCCGTTCGAGTCCGTGCACGCGGAAGGCCCAACCAGCAGCTATGAGTATGAGCCTTCACCTGAGGGAGTGCTCGAAGTGCTGCTTCCGAAGTATGCCGAAACATTGATTTTTGGAGCGCTTCTTGAAGGCAAGGCGAGCGAGCTTGGTGCCAAAATGACGGCGATGGGCAGCGCGACGAAAAACGCGACAAAAATGATCAATGAGCTTACCCTGACATATAACCGCGCTCGTCAAGCCGCGATTACCCAAGAAATTACGGAGATTGTCGCAGGGGCGAACGCGCAGAGCTGATAGTTCCGAAAGCATTATTAGGAGGGAAACGAAGATGAACAAAGGACGCGTTGTCAGCGTAATGGGTCCGGTTGTTGACATCGAATTTCAGCGCGGTCAACTGCCGGAAATCTTCAACGCAATAAAAATTGAGAAACAGGATGGCCAGTCCGCCCTGGTTCTGGAAGCTTCCAATCATCTCGGCGACAACCTGGTGCGTTGTATCGCCATGGCCTCGACGGACGGTCTTGTGCGCGGCACGGAAGCGATCGATTTAGGGGGGCCGATTTCGGTTCCGGTCGGGGAAGTGACTTTAAGCCGCGTATTTAACGTCCTTGGCGAAACGATCGACAATAAAGGCGAAGCCGTAACGGAATTAAGATATCCGATCCACCGCGAGCCGCCGAAGTTCGAAGAGCTCTCGACGCAAGCGGAAATGCTGGAAACCGGGATTAAGGTCATCGACCTGCTGGCTCCTTATGCGAAAGGCGGTAAGATCGGCTTGTTCGGCGGCGCCGGCGTAGGGAAAACCGTTACGATCCAAGAGCTGATTAACAATATCGCACAAGAACACGGCGGTATTTCCGTGTTTGCCGGTGTAGGGGAACGGACGCGCGAAGGGAACGACCTTTACATGGAGATGACCGAATCCGGCGTTATTTCCAAAACGGCCATGGTATTCGGGCAAATGAACGAACCGCCGGGTGCTCGCTTGCGCGTAGCGTTGACCGGCCTTACAATGGCCGAGTATTTCCGTGACCAGGAAGGCCGCGACGTTCTGCTGTTTATCGACAACATTTTCCGGTTTACGCAAGCCGGTTCGGAAGTATCGGCCCTGCTCGGCCGGATGCCTTCCGCGGTAGGTTATCAGCCTACGCTGGCTACGGAAATGGGTCAGCTGCAAGAACGGATCACCTCCACGAAAAAAGGTTCCGTTACTTCGATTCAAGCCATTTACGTGCCTGCGGACGACTACACCGACCCGGCGCCGGCTACGACGTTCGCCCACTTGGATGCGACGACGAACCTCGAGCGGAAAATTTCCGAAAAAGGGATTTTCCCTGCGGTTGACCCGCTGGCTTCCAGCT
Organism: Paenibacillus oralis; assembly: GCF_003863965.1. Lineage (GTDB taxonomy): Bacteria > Bacillota > Bacilli > Paenibacillales > Paenibacillaceae > Fontibacillus > Fontibacillus oralis. The sequence continues at coordinate 1,021,816 of NZ_RRCN01000001.1, read as the reverse complement.
CACGGATTCTGAGTCCAGAAGTCGTGGGACAAGAACATTATGAGGTTGCCCAAGGGGTAAAACAAATTTTGGCTCGTTATAAAGAGCTTCAGGATATTATCGCCATCCTCGGTATGGATGAACTTTCCGATGACGATAAGACGCTGGTGGCACGCGCCCGGAAAGTCGAACGCTTCCTGTCGCAGCCGTTCCACGTAGCAGAGCAGTTTACCGGCTTCAAGGGCAAATATGTGCCTGTTGCTGAAACGGTCCGCAGCTTCAAGGAAATTCTTGACGGCAAACATGACGATCTTCCGGAAGCCGCGTTCCTCTTCGTTGGTACGATTGAAGAAGCTGTCGAAAAAGCAAAGACGCTGTAAAACCGCACCGTTAAAGCGGATGCTTCAGAAATGAACTATCCCGCGAACAGGAGGGATAACAAGTGAGCACCTTTTTATTAGAAATCGTCACGCCGGAGCATGTGGTGTACTCGGAAGAGGTGGACAGTCTGACTGTCCGGGGCATAGAAGGGGAGCTTGGCATTATGCGCGGCCACATCCCCCTCGTCACGCCGCTCCAGGTGGCACCGATTGTGGCTAAAAAAGGCAAGGGAACCATTTTGATCGCCGTGCATGGCGGATTCATTGAAGTGCAAAGCGACAAAGTGATCGTACTCGCCGAAAGCGCCGAGCTGCCGGAGGAGATCGACGTGGAACGCGCAATCGCCGCCCGGGAACGGGCCGAACGCAGATTGGCTTCGCGAAGCAATCAGGACCGTATCGATCATCGCCGGGCCGAGCTTGCGCTGCAGCGGGCGGTTACGCGGATCAACGTATCCTCTAAAGCTAAGAAATAGGCCCCCAAAAACCAGGCATCCTCTTAGGTGCCTGGTTTTTGACGAATTAGGGCGTTTTGCTTATTTGATTCCGTTTAAAATTGGGGCTTTCGCAGGAAAATTTACCGTTCATGGAGAACATACTAAAGATGCGGTTTTAAGCAAAAGAAATCGCTTTTAAAATTGATGTTTTTGTAACCCTTTGCAGACAAAGAAAAGCTGGATTATTCCTGCGCGGGCAAGTATGATATATAAGGCTCTATATTTTTGACCAAAATTATAAAGCGGGGACATGAGCCATAGGGTTACTTTGCAAAGAGGCATTAACCGATTAGGTGCTTGCAGCATAAATATAAAACGTAATGGAGTGAATGTAAGCATGAGTCCGGTCGAGACCGTGCCAACCTCGGTTGGGGTGAATGGCCTGGCGGCGATCCTTATCTCGTTAGCCTGTATCGCCGTCTCCTGGTGGGCGCTGCAGAACCTGAAGCTGGACCTTGTAATCCGGCATCCGAAAAGCCCGCAAGGAAAGCTGCTGCAGCTGCTGCTCGCCATTGTGCTTGGGCGCTTTGTCGCCGACTTTGTAATGGAATATTGGGGTTACACCCAAATGTTGAAGTATATGTTTTGAAAGATCCGTGGTAAGAAAATGTCGAATAACATCATTTCAATGTGTCAACAATGGTGAATAAGGACTACGACTCGAAAGCAAGCCCGAGAACGGGACAAATGGCTGTTTCCTAGCCAAAACGAGCTTATTCGACAAGATTAGCGCCTTGTACGCCTTAAATGACAGGTGATATGATGGAGTTTAGGGAATGAACGGGGTACCTTCTTCCAATCGGGGAAAAAAGTGAAAATGAACGCGCGGAGGGAACATGATGAGCAAATTTATCGTCCGCGGTGGCAATGTATTGGCCGGGAACGTAAAAGTAAGCGGTGCAAAAAATTCAGTGCTACCGATCATTGCAGCGTCTTTATTAGGTGAGGAAGGGATCAGCGTTATTCGCGATGCTCCTCCGCTTGACGATGTAATGACCATTAATAAAGTTTTGGAATCACTTGGAGCGACAGTTACATATGACCGGGAAGTGATCACGGTGAACGCACAGCACATCGCTTCATGTGAAGCCCCTTATGAATGGGTGCGCAAAATGCGGGCGTCTTTTCTTGTCATGGGTCCTTTGCTGACACGAACGGGTTTCACGCGAATTTCGCTGCCTGGAGGATGCGCGATCGGAACGAGACCGATCGACCAGCATCTGAAAGGGTTTGAAGCGATGGGGGCCGAGATCAACCTTGGTCAGGGCTTCATTGAAGCCAAATCGCAGGGACGGCTGCGCGGCGCTAAAATATATCTTGACGTGGCCAGCGTCGGAGCGACGGAAAACATCATGATGGCAGCAACGTTGGCGGAAGGGACGACCGTCATCGAAAATGCGGCCAAGGAACCGGAAATCGTCGATCTGGCCAACTACTTGAACGGAATGGGCGCGAAGGTTCGCGGCGCGGGAACCGGCGTCATCCGCATCGAAGGTGTGGAGAAGCTGCACGGCTGCGAGCATACCGTCATCCCCGACCGCATTGAAGCGGGAACCTTTATGATTGCCGCCGCCGTTACGGGTGGAAACGTATTTGTCGAAGGAGCGATTGCCGATCATTTGGGACCGGTCATTTCCAAGCTGGAGGAGATGGGCGTAACCGTGGAGATTCAGGAGAACGGCGTTCGCGTCATCGCCTGCAAACCGCTTAAAGCGGTAGACGTTAAGACGCTGCCGTATCCGGGATTTCCGACCGATATGCAGTCGCAAATGATGGCCTTGCTGCTCGTTTCCCAGGGAACGAGCGTGATTACCGAGACGGTTTTCGAAAACCGCTTTATGCATGTGGACCAGTTCCGCTTAATGAATGCGGAGATCAAGGTGGAGGGCCGCAGCGCGATCGTAACCGGAGAGTCCAAGCTGAGCGGAGCCAAAGTTTGTGCGACCGACCTGCGCGCGGGCGCGGCGTTGATCATTGCCGGGCTGGCTGCCGACGGAACGACCGAAGTCAGCGGTACGCACCATATCGACCGGGGTTACGTTCATTTGGCCGAGAAATTGTCCGGACTTGGCGCAGATATTTGGCGTATTGCCATCGACGAGAAACAGACCTCGCAGGAAGCCGAAAAAGTTCTTGTAACCGTCAAAGAGGAAATGCCGGCTTTGAAAATCCAGCCTTCCTGGGCGTAATGAATAAACTTTTTTCCGTGCATGACCGAAATGATGGTTATATTATAGGAGTGAAGGAAAACCATGCTGACAGCAGCATGGTTTTTTTTGTTGAAGATATCAGCTTCCTGATAGCGGAAGAACAACTGCCGCGAGGGGGAGCCGCTGAATAGCTGTAAAACATACAATTATTAATACGGATATGTAGTCAAACGCTTGTCTAATTGCAAATCCTACAATTAAATCTGATTAATCAGCAAGGCTGACAGACATGTTTGGATGTAGTTGCAGGAAATGCAATTAAAACATACAAATCCGTATCTTGGATTAAATCTAGTTGTAGCTTTTGCAACTAACCGGCTAAGTACGTTGATCAACTAAAGTTCTCTAGAACGATCTTGCCGATGGTCCGGCCTGTTTCCAGCATGGCGTGAACTTTACGCAGGTTGGCGGCATGGATCGGTTCCAGTTTTTCGGCTATCGTTGTGCGAATTTGGCCTTCATCCACGAGCCGGGACAGCTCGCTTAGCAGCTTATGCTGTTCGATCATATCTTCCGTTTGGAACATCGGGCGGGTAAACATCAGCTCCCACACGAATGTTGCGCTTTTGTCCTTCAGGAGCGTCAAATTTAGCAGTTCATCGGTTTCCACAATCGAGCAGATCTTTCCTTGCGGGGCGATCGCGTCCGCCATGTTTCCCCAATGCTTTTCCGTACTGTTCAAGCAGAAGATGTAATCCACGTGCTTCAAGCCGATGGCCTGGAGCTGCGGCACAAACGTTTCATAATGATTGATGATATGATCGGCCCCCATTTGTTTGGCCCAATCGGCGGATTCCGGCCGCGAAGCGGTGCCGATAACCGTCAGTCCGGCGAGTTTGGCCAGCTGCGTGGCTATGGAGCCGACGCCCCCGGCGGCGCCGATGATGAGCAGCGACTTGCCGGCGTTTTCTTTGGCGTTTGTGGAGATGCCAAGCCGGTGAAACAAGCCTTCCCAGGCGGTAATTCCGGTCAAGGGCAGGGCCGCCGCCTCGGCAAATCCAAGCGAAGCCGGCTTGCGTCCGACAATCCGTTCATCGACGAGGTGGAATTCACTGTTTCCGCCGGGCCGTACGATGCTTCCGGCATAATATACTTCATCGCCAGGCTTAAACAACGTTGTTTCCGGACCAACTTGCTCCACGATGCCGGCGACATCCCAGCCGATCACACGCGGCGCCTGTTCGATGCGATTTTTGGGAGAACGCACTTTAACGTCCACCGGGTTCACGGAAATCGCTTTGACTTTTACGAGCAAATCTTTGCCGGCCGGAACCGGCTTTGCGATTTCCACATCCAGAAGACTTTCAGGATCGTCAATCGGCAAATACTTGTAGAACCCTACTGCTTTCATCATTTCTTTAGCCATTTTTTAATACCTCCGTGTTGGTTTGAATTAGTTAACCCCTTTAACACTTGTTAATGTAAAACATATATTTTAAAATTGTAAGTACGCACAATCATGTTATATAGTATTCATTTGTATACTATTAATACGAGTTTAAAAAGTCAGGTTTTCTGCAACCTCTATTAAGGAGTTGAGCAAAGATGCGCGATCGCAAAAGCGGCTACGGTGTTTGCCCCAATGAGGAAGGCTGCCCGGTCGAATATACGCTGGATGTCATCGGCGGCAAATGGAAAGGTGTGCTGCTGTATCATTTGATCAACGGACCGATCCGGTTCAACGAATTCCGGCGGATCTGCCCGACGATCACCCAACGGATGCTGACGCTGCAGCTCAGGGAGCTGGAGCAGGACGGCATCGTTCACCGCGAGGTGTACCATCAAGTGCCCCCGAAGGTGGAATATTCGTTAACCGAATTCGGCCAGACCCTAGTCCCGATCATTCTAAAGATGAAGGAATGGGGCGAAATCTACAAAAACCAAAAGTCGCTCCTGAAATCGGCGGAAGCGCAGTCGTAGTCCGGGTTTTAGGCAGAAGAAAACGTGATGAGAAAGATGGGCAAGGCCCGTCGGATTTCAAAATAGCGGAATTATATGTACTTATTATCCGGAGCCCAGCATGTTCATCTCCATTAGCGGTATTTTTTGTCCTTATTTTCCTATGAATGGTCAGAACGTGGGCATTTTCTGGCGGCGGGGGGGAAATAGCGACATAAATTTCCTTTATTTCTCTCAAGTGGACGGGTATCGCTGGGATAACGCCATTTTTTACCCTTATGTTTTTCGCTGTTCAGCGGCGTCCTGCTCGCTTCGGGCCCTTCGGTCAAAACATCATCCTGCTGCTGGAAGGCAAATTAGATAAGCAACTTTAAGACGGTATGGAGCCCATGCCGTTTTTTTACGTTTATGATAGACGTTCGCTCTGCGGGAAAAGGAGTTCATAGTTTGCGAAGTCACAAGTTAATGTCACAGTCGTTGTTTGACCACACTTCTAACGGACTCAGGAGACGCTATATGGTCCAAAACGAGGGGGGCAAAATTTTAACGGACTGAGGAGCCGTTATTTCCATCAAAATATCGCAAATCGCCTCATTTGGGGGGCGAATAACGTCATCTGAGTCCGTTAGGGCGGGAAATACCGGGGAAATGAGCAAATAAGGGCTCTGGAGTCCGTAAGACCAGACATTTTGAAACGAAACCTTTCAAAACATCGGAATTTCGGTAGCTTACCCGCCCATTCGAAGATTTTCGGTTCTAGCAAATCCTGAAAACTCATATCTATGAGTATAGCGATCAAACGATATAACGAGGCAAAAGCTAGGATGTGCTTGTTATTAGGAGTTCGCTGACAGCATGAATCCGATGGAGGTACCCAGTTGATGCAGGAAAAAACGCGTTCTTTGAAAATAAACGTCGCGCCAAGGCCGGAGACGCCGGCGGGCAGAGCAGCGACGGAGTTGCCGCCGGCCGTGCGGGCGGGCTGCGGTAAGGTGGAGCCGCTTGGCGGGGCAAAGCCGCCGCTGGCGGGAAGAGCCGCAGGCGGTGCGGGCACGGCTGCGGCAGGGAAAAGCGCGAGCGGGGCGAAGCCGCAGGTAGCGACAGGGGCCGTTAGCGGTGCGGAGCCGATCGTGGCGGTGGGGGCCGTACGTGGCGCGAAGCCGGGGGCGGTAGCAGAAGCCGCAAGCCGGGCAAAAGCGGGTGCGGTGATAGAAACAGCGAGCGGTGCGAAGCCGGCGGGGGCGGCAGGCAGTGCGCGCGGCGCGGAGCAGGCCGCGGCGGAGACGCCCGCGCGCGTCGCAGACGCTCGCGCGCGGGCGGACCGCGTGCGCGTCAGCGTGCGCACGCGAAAGCCCCCCATCCGCCGCCCGGCGGGCGGATGGGGCGGGCGGCGCGCCGCCGCCTGGCAGGCGGCGCTCGCCGTGCTGGCGCTGGCGCTGCTGCTGCCAGCGCTGCACGCCTGGCGCGCGGCGCATGCGCCGGCCGCGCGCACGGACCCGGCGGCGGAGCCGGGCACGCCGCCCGCCGCCGTCCAGGCGCACGCGCCGCGCCAGCCGGGCGCTGGCGGCGCGGACGGCGCCGCTGCGCCGCCAGCGCAGGCCGGCGAGGCCCCGGCCCCGCTGGCGGACAACACGCCGGTGCGCGTCTACCTGTCGCGCACCGGCGCCGTCGAAACCGTGCCGCTCGAACAGTACGTGACCGGCGTCATCGCCGCCGAAATGCCGGCCGACTTCGAGCTGGCGGCGCTCAAAGCGCAGGCGATCGCGGCGCGCACCTTCATCGTCCGCCGTCTGGCCGCCGGCGACACGAGCGGCGTCCCGGCGGGAGATGCCGACGTTACCGATACGGTCGGCCATCAGGTTTACCTTTCCCGCTCCGTGTTGAACGGATGGAAAACGAACGGCAAAGCCGAGCAGCTGGCCAAGCTGCAGGAGGCGGCCCGGCAAACGCAGGGGATCGTCATGACCTACCGGGGCGAGCCTATCACCGCGTCCTTTTTTTCCTCCAGCGGAGGCTATACGGAAAATTCCGAGGAATACTGGTCTTTGAAAATTCCATACTTGCGCAGCGTTCCCAGCCCCTGGGACGCGAGCATCAACCCCAAAAACCGGGACACCGTCAGCATGCCGGTAACGGAGTTGTTCGGCAAACTGGGCCAGGAGATGCCGGAGGACGTCAAGGCCGTTTTCGGGAGCAGCGGTACAAGCCGGCAGGTGTCCGCCTCTCGCAAATCCGCCCCGTTTAAGGTGCTGTCGTGGACGACCGGGAGGCGAGTAAAAGAAGTTCGTATCGGCGGCAAGGTGTACACCGGCCGGGAAGTGAGGGAAAAGCTGGATCTGCGCTCAAGCCAGTTTACGATGACACTGGACGCAGGCGAGGTGAAAATCACCACCTACGGATACGGCCACGGTGTCGGAATGAGCCAGTGGGGGGCCAACGGCATGGCCAAACAGGGCTTCACGGCCACGCAGATTTTAAAACACTACTATACGGGGATCGCCTTCCAGCAGGCCTCGCATTTTTTAAAGTAGCCGAAAGAGTATGGCAAACTTGTATTCTAACTTTTTTTGAAATTTTAATATAATCCGAGTATAAAAGAATCCGCCCCGGTAACAATGGTTACTGAGGTGATGACCAAATGAATGAACAAGATCAAAAGAAACAGTCCCGCGAGGAATCTCCTAAAATTGGATTGGGGGAACCGGTTGCTCCGGTATCTTCGTGGAAAAGGTTATTGTCGAAGAGATGGGTTTACCCGGCAGCATATGTGGCGGCAGCGGCAATTATACTAACCTTAGTGTGGGTCTACCAGGATGCGAGCAACAAGCCGATGGACTCGACCCCCGCCAGCGTGACCGACTCCGTAAACCTGTCCGGCGAAGAGGATGTGACGGGCCAAGAGAATGCTCAGGGAGGAGAAGCTGCCGAAGTGATCGCTTCTTCCGAAGATCTGGCATGGCCGGTCGCGAATGTGTCCGAGGTATCCGTCGTCAAGCCTTTCTATGAAAAGGATGCTACGGCGGAGGAGCATCAGGCGGCATTGGTGCAGTATAACGATACGTTTACGCCGAACACCGGGATTGACCTGGCGCGCGAAGACGGCAAGCCGTTTGATGTTCAAGCCGCAATGAGCGGTAAAGTGACACGGGTGGAGGAAGTTCCGCTGCTCGGTTATGTCGTGGAAATTACCCACGCCAATAACCTGAAAACCGTGTACGAAAGCTTGTCGGAAGTAAAAGTGAAGAAGGACGCCGAAGTGAAGCAAGGCGATGTGGTCGGCAGCGCCGGTCGCAACGAGATGGAAAAAGATCTCGACAACCACGTACACTTCGCCGTTTATGAAAACGACGAGCTGGTGAATCCGCAAACGGTTCTTCCGAAGAACTAACTATACCCGGCGAAACCAACATAACGCAGAAGCGATCCGGCCATTGGATCGTATGTATGACGGAGGGCGAAAGTCCTCCGTTTTTTTAACATAGAGGAGAAGAGGAATCTGGGGGCTAAGGGACAGCAGAGCCGTTATTTGCGAAAAAACAGGAGTTTGCAAAATGTAACGGACACAGAAGACCTTATTTACCTCAAATCGTCCTGGATGAACGGGTTTAGAGCGAAATAGAGTCATGTGTGTCCGTTAGCCTGGGAAATACCCGGGAAATGGGCGGATAAGGTCGCTGGTGTCCGTTAGAATAGCGTCCAAAGTTTAGGAAGAGCCTCCAAGCGCTCCAAAGTAGAAGTCAGAGCCATTCAGAGCCATTAAAGGACACCGTCAGGCGATTTTTCTTATCCCCAAGCATTTCTCAGCCTCAACTGCAATCTCCCCGAAAAACGCGTATGCCATTTGCACTTTTCCCCCGCCGGGCGGCAGACATTTGTAAGCCCCGAAAATAAATTGGTTCCACGGAAGCTTGTCAGGCTTGGAAACAAAGAATATATAGGCCCGCCACTCATATAATGTACCAAACTATCTCGAAGCAGAGGGAGGCGGGAGCGTGCACGATTACATCAAGGAACGGACGATTAAAATAGGCCGGTGCATCGTTGAGACGCGGCACACGGTCCGGACGATCGCCAAGGAGTTTGGCGTGTCGAAGAGCACGGTGCACAAAGATTTAACGGAACGTCTGCCGGAGATCAATCCGGATTTGGCCGATCAGGTCAAACACATTCTCGAGTACCACAAGTCGATCCGTCACCTGCGGGGTGGGGAAGCGACCAAGATCAAGTATAAGAAAAAAGGCCAGTCCAAACGCGAGGTGATCAGCTCGGTAAACTAATGGGTAAATATTAAGATTGCTCTAAGCTGATTAGGATTGAACACTTCCCCTAAAGTATGGTATTTTTAACTAAGGTATAAGATCGTGGAGTTTCATCCATTATTCCCGAATTTTAACGATTATGATCGGCATTTGTCGAATCCGACTTCTGAGATATGGGACTTTTACCATAGGGCTCTGGAAATGGCTGTACCGTCTTTTCCGTGATCCGTTAAAAATACGCTTTGGGGGAGCATCGTGATGATGAGCAAGGATATTGGTATTGATTTAGGCACGGCCAATGTGGCGATTCATATCAAGGGAAAGGGCGTTGTTCTAGACGAACCTTCCGTTGTGGCTATTGATAGCGAAGGAAAGCGCGTTATGGCCGTTGGCGAAGAAGCGAGGCGAATGGTGGGGCGCACGCCGGGCAACATCACCGCGATTCGTCCTTTGAGGGACGGGGTTATCGCCGATTTTGAAATTACGGAAACGATGCTGAAGTATTTTATCGATCGCGTTGGGGGAAGAAGCTGGTACAGCCACCCGCGCATTCTGATCTGCGCCCCGACGAACATCACCTCGGTGGAGCAGAAAGCGATTCGCGAAGCCGCAGAGCGCAGCGGCGCCAAAGAAGTTTTCTTGGAAGAGGAACCGAAGGCGGCAGCCATCGGGGCCGGAATGGATATTTACGAACCGAGCGGCAACATGGTTGTCGACATCGGCGGCGGGACGACGGATGTGGCGGTGCTCTCGATGGGGGACATCGTCACGGCTTCGTCCATTAAAGTCGCGGGGGACAAGTTCGATGCCGCCATTATTAAATATATTAAAACGAAGTACAAGCTGCTCATCGGCGAACGGACGGCGGAGGATATCAAAATCAAGATCGGAACGGTCTATCCGAACGGACGATCGGACGAAATGGATATCCGCGGGCGGGACATGGTTTCCGGGCTTCCGCTAACCGTGACGATTACGGCGAACGAAGTGCAGGAAGCGCTGGCCGACCCGATTTCGTCCATCGTGGCAGCGGCCAAATCGGTGCTGGAGCGCACTCCGCCGGAACTATCCGCCGACATTATCGACCGCGGCGTGATCTTGACCGGCGGAGGCGCTCTGCTGAACGGACTTGACGAGTTGCTGGCGGAAGAACTGCGCGTACCGGTGCTGATCGCGGAAGATCCGATGCACTGCGTCGTGAAGGGGACCGGCATCATGCTCGACAATTTGGACAAGGCCCTCAAGAAAAAGTTCTGATCCGCCGATATTATAATGAAGGAATGTTATTGCCCATGGGGCAATTGAACATAAAATTTGGGCTGATGGAGGGAAGGCCATGTTAAGAGGTCTTTATACGGCGGCTTCGGGCATGCTGGCGGAGCAGCGGCGCCATGATACGGTGACGCAAAATATCGCCAATCTCAATACACCGGGGTACAAGCAGGTGAATTCGGTGGCGCACTCTTTTCCGGAGATGCTGATCGCATTAATGGGAGACAAGCAGTCGGGAAGCCCCGCACCCATCGGAAAGCTGGTGACCGGGGTGTTTGCGGAGGAAAGTTTGCCTTCGTTCGTTCAGGGCGATCTTAAGGAAACGCAAAAAAGCACCGATTTTGCCCTGTTTTCCAGCTTGAGTTTGAATGACCCGGCCACCGGTCAGCCGATTGCGTTCGACGCTTCGGGAAAATACGTTGGTCAGGACGGTACGGTGACTTATCAGCCGCAGGCGTTTTTTACCGTGGCGGATGAGAACGGCAATGTCCGATACACGAGAGACGGCAATTTTTCGGTTAACGCTGCCGGCGAACTTAGAACTTCGACCGGATACCGCGTTTTGGATGGTCAAGGGAACGCCATCGTTTTGGAACCCGGAATGTCGGTGGACGGCCTGACCAGCAATGCTGCCGGGGAATTGACGACTTACGATAACAATACGGGGACGACGGTTCCGGTTGCAACGCTTGGCATCACCGTCGCAGCACGCCCGCAGCAGTTGGTTCGCGAAGGCAACGGCGTATATGTCGCACAGGATGATGCGGCCGCCGGTATCCGCGATTTTGTGCCGGGTACGGATGGCGCCATCGTTCGCCAGGGGTATTTGGAAGTGTCCAACGTGGACGCGGCCCAGTCGATGGTTGATATGATGGCTGCCCAACGAGCGTATGAGTCGAATCAGAAAATCATCCAGTACTATGACAAGAGTTTGGAAAAAGCGGTAAATGAAATCGGCCGCGTATAACGCGTGCTAGGGAATAGGGAGGTATGGCATGAACAACTCCATGATCAGCGCCATGGTATCGATGAGCGGAATCCAGCAGCGCCTCGATTTGCTCGCTGATAACATCGCGAATGTGAATACCGTAGGGTATAAGCGTAAAGAGGCGTCGTTTGAAGATACATTGACCCGGGTTCAGCAGCAAATTCCCGAATTTAATAATTTGCCGGGGCGGGCGACGCCGTCCGGGTTTAATTTGGGCTTTGGTTCGAGAATGTCTCATGTGGCGTTGAATTTTCAGCAAGGCTCGATCAAGGAAACCGGGAACTCCACCGATTTGGCGATCGAAGGGAACGCTTTGTTGAGCGTGCTGACGCCGGACGGAGTCAAAGCTTATACGCGGGCCGGGGATTTTCACATTCAGCCGAATCCCAACGATGGGGAAAGTACCTATCTGATGAACAACCAGGGATATGTGGTGCTTAACTCGGATGGAGAACCGATTGAAATTCCGGCCGGAGCCAAACTGGAAATTGACGGTGGGGGCAATATCCGGGCTACGCTTGGGGAAGAAGTGACGGCAGTGGGCCGGATTGCTTTGCTGACGCCGGAGCGGCCGGAGGCGCTGCGTCAACGGGACGGTAATTTGTTCGTATTGGCTGACGGCGCAAATGAAGCCGATGCGCTTGTCGATACGCTGACGCTTCCGGTGGGGAAACAGGCTGGAGTGCGGCAGGGAGCGCTGGAGCAATCCAACGTGGATTTGACCGATGAAATGGCGGAGATGGTGCAGGTGCAGCGGGCCTATCAACTTTCGGCACGCGCCTTAACGTCCAGCGAGACGATGATGGGTCTGGCCAACAACTTGCGCGGATAGGTGGGGAATTCCATGACTGAAGAGCGTCGCCCTGCACCCAAGCGGGCTGCCTGGATCGTAATCCTGCGCATCGTACTTATCCTATTGTTTCTTGTCGTCGCTTTGGTGGCAGGCACCGTCGTCGGTTACGTTGTATTCGGGAAGCAGGACGCTTCGGACATCTGGCAATGGTCTACCTGGCGGCATGTGTTTGATCTGGTGTTCGCCCCTTAAGAGGAAGTTCTGAACATACATTAAATAGAAGGAATTGAACGGAAATGTCCACAAACTCCCGGCTACGGGAGTTTTCTTTTTGCCTGCGGAAAATGTATAATGATGGGGGACCGTATGGCGAAAAAACAGTTCAAAAGGGCTTCATCCGTAAGCGGCGTTGGCGTCGCCTGCGGATAAGCCCCTTATCTTAACCTCCGCTTTGCGCAGATGCGAAGGATAACTACAGTTTGACCGAATGCCTTACGTTTTATTCAGGCGAGGGCATACGCTATTTTTTAAAACCGAAAGGAGATACATATGTTGGATATTAAACAGATACAGGAGATCATTCCGCACCGCCCCCCGTTTTTGCTAGTTGACCGGATCGTGGAGATGGAGGCAGGAAAGCGCGCGGTGGGGATCAAAAACGTGACGATCAATGAGCCGTTTTTCATCGGACATTTTCCGGAGTATCCCGTCATGCCCGGCGTGCTGATCACGGAAGCGCTTGCCCAGGTAGGGGCCGCGGCGATGTTGCAAGTGGAGGAAAACCGCGGTAAAATCGGTTTTTTGGCCGGATTGGACAATTTCCGGTTCCGCGGTCAAGTCGTTCCCGGCGATACGCTTCGCCTGGAGGTTGAGATAATCCGCCTTAAAGGCTCGATCGGCAAAGGGCGCGCGGTGGCCAAGGTTGATGAGAAAGTGGTTGCCGAAGGCGAGATTATGTTCGCATTGCAATAAGGAGAAAATAAGGAGGAGCATAAGCCATGACTGAAATCAGCGCATCCATCAAAGCGAAAGTAGAAGGATGGTTGCAGGACCCTTCCGTAGATGAAGCGACCAAGCAGGAGCTGCGTGGTTTGGAGAACGATCCGCAGGAGCTGGAGGACCGCTTTTACCGGGATCTCGAATTCGGGACCGGGGGGCTTCGCGGCGTAATCGGCGCCGGCAGCAACCGGATGAACCGTTATACGGTGGCGCGGGCTACGCAAGGCTTCGCCCAATATATTCTGGAAGCGCATGCCGGCAAGGAGGGGAAACCGTCGGTGGTTATCGCCCATGATTGCCGCCATTTTTCGCCGGAATTTGCCCTAGAGGCCGCGTTAGTGTTGGCCGGCAACGGGATTGCCGCCAAGCTGTTCCCGTCGCTTCGCCCTACGCCGCAGCTTTCTTTTTCGGTACGAGCTCTGAACGCGACTGGAGGTATTGTCATTACGGCCAGCCATAATCCGCCGGAGTATAACGGGTACAAGGTATACAACGCTTCGGGCGGTCAATTGGTGCCGCATGAAGCGGAACGCGTGATCGCGCACATTCAGGAGGTCAGCGCCTTTGCGCAGGTGCAGCGGCTGACCCGCGAGGAAGCGGAAGCGAAGGGCCTTCTCGTTTGGCTTGGCGAAGCGGAGGATGAAGCGTTTGCGAAGACGGTCGCCAGCACCAGCGTGAATCGGGAGTTGCTCTCGGCAGGGGCGGCCAAAGATTTGGTCGTCGTCTTTACACCGCTTCACGGTACAGGTAATGTGCCGGTGCGCCGCGTGCTGGAGAAGTTGGGCTTTACGCAAGTGCATATTGTGAAGGAGCAGGAGCAGCCGGACGCTAACTTCTCCACGGTGAAATCGCCGAATCCGGAGGAGCGCGAGGCGTTTGCGATGGCGATCGAACTGGGCAAACAAGTGGGAGCCGACCTGCTGATCGGAACGGACCCGGACGCGGATCGGATGGGGGCCGTTGTCAGAATGGCAAACGGCGAATATGAAATACTTACCGGTAACCAATCGGGTTCGTTGCTTGTACACTATGTACTAAGCCAGATGAAAGAAGCGGGGGCGCTTCCGGCAAACGGGGCGGTCGTCAAAACGATCGTCACCAGCGAACTTGGCGCGGCGATTGCCCGCCATTACGGAGCCACCGTGTTTAATACGCTGACTGGTTTCAAATATATCGGCGAGAAAATGAACGAATTCGAAAAACACCAAGACTATACTTATTTGTTCGGCTATGAGGAAAGCTATGGATATCTGGCCGGCAACTACGCCCGCGACAAAGACGCGGTCGTGGCTTCAGCGCTGATCTGCGAAGCGGCGGCTTATTACAAACGCCAAGGCAAATCGTTGATCGACGTGCTGGAGGAACTTTACGCACAGTTCGGGTATTACCGGGAAACGCTGGCGTCCCGTACGCTAAAAGGCAAGGACGGTCTGGCTAAAATCGGCGCATTGATGGAGGATTTCCGCAGCAATCCACCCCAGCAAATCGGAGGCGTTCGAATTGGCGAAATGCTCGATTACTCGCTTGGCCTGGACGGATTGCCGAAGGAGAACGTGCTGAAGTTTTTGCTGGAGGACGGCTCCTGGTGCTGCTTGCGGCCTTCGGGCACGGAGCCGAAAATCAAATTTTATTTCGGCGTCCGCGGTACGTCCAATGAAGATGCGGCAGCGCGGCTTGGACGCATGCAGGAAGAATTGCTGGCCCGCGTTGATGCTTAATCGACGAGAATTCCTGTTACATTTTCTTAGACTTTAAATGACAATCTGAGAAGATTTAACTGCAATGGTGCATTTATGATGAAGGTGTTGGTATCATGAACGGTTTCGTCGTATGTGCGCTTTTGCAGTTGTCTTCTTGATAGGGATAACCCGAACTTCAGCCGATAAGCAACTGCATTTATGCATTCTGAGGAGGTACCTTTGTGATTCGAAGTTGGCAGCGGTGGAATAACTTTTCCCGCAAATGGTTGTGGATATTGGTGATTGTTGGAATCGTGGCTTCATTGCCGGTGATTTATCAACGGGTGGAAACGGAGTCATCCGCTAACAAGGTGGAGTTTGTTTTCAATTATCGCGGTTTGTTGGAGATCGCTTCTTATAAAGCGGACCCGGCGGCGTATATGAACGAACAGCTCGATCGGCTGAAAACGGCCGGAATTCACACGATGGCGATGTTTGAAAGCACGCTCGACGAGTTGTCGAAAGCACGCCGAATTATGGTGTTTAGCGCGCTCGAGGCGGCAAAGTTGAACCAGTCCGTCATTTCCCCGGACGGCAACTACACCTATATCGCTTTTACCAGCGAGGAGAACGAGAAGCAGCTTCGGCCGATGATCGAAGAAACGTTCCGGAAGCTGGACGTTCCGGTGGCCGATTGGGAGTATCAAGGCCACGGCGGCTTAATCATAGGCATGAGCATGGAAGAAGCCGTACTTAAACCGATGCCGCAGGATCCGATTGCGTTTGCTATGCTGCGGGACAAAGGGTTTCAAATTTTGCCCCGGCTTGCGGACAGCAAGCCTTACGATCAGGAAGCGATGGACCGGCAGTTGGCTTTTTACGCGGAAAACGGGGTAACCCGTATCTTGTTCGACGGGGACTCCGTCAAAGGGTATAACAACAATGAAAATATGAACAGTTTGCAGGGTTTTGCCGAACTGCTGAACAAATACCATATCGGCATCGCCGCGATCGAAGGCTTGAAGGCGCCGCAAAAAGGCTTCAACAAGCTGGCGTATTTGATCGATTACAACGTGGTCCGGCTGCATTCTCTGGCGGATGCGGAAGCCGTTCAGGATACGGCTACTTTGGCTGACCGTTTTGTACTGGCCGCTAAGGACCGCAATATCCGGATGATTTACTTGAATGCTTCCCCGTCCAAGGATGCCAGCAAAGCGGCGATCACGGACCCGCTCGACAACCTGGTCCATTCGCTGCTGGCTCCGGGGAACGCGATTCAGCGCATTGAAAACAACGGCTTTGAGCTGGGGACGGCGGAGCCTTTCCAAATTCATGATTCAAGTTGGCAAAAATATCTGAAAGCCTTGGTCGTTTTGGGTGGTGTCGCTTTTGTCGCCCTGCTGATTTCCTGTTTTCTGCCTTCGCTCACGTTGGCCGCTTTTGCCCTCGGTTTGATCGGCTCGGCCGGACTGTATGTGCTGAAGCCGGTGATGCTGGAGCAAGCGCTGGCTCTGTTCGTGGCGATCAGTGCGCCGACCGTGGCGATGGTGCTGGCGATCCGCAAGGTTCAGGAACTGCGGGACAAGCATCCGCATCCGGGCATGACAAGCGGACGAAGATTGACGCATACGTTAGTATTGTATGTCAAAACAGCGATTATTTCGCTCGCTGCGGTTCCGTTCGTGATTGCGCTGCTGAACAATATTACGTACAGCCTCGTGCTGAATCAGTTCCGCGGCGTCAGCCTGCTGCATTTGGTGCCGATTTTTTTAATCGCTGTTTACGTGTTCCTGTACCGGGGCAATTCGGTATGGGAAGAGCTTAAAAATTGGATGAAGATGCCGATCACGGTGATTTGGGTTGTGATTGCCGTGGTACTTGCCGCTGCTGCGTATTATTACCTGACTCGAACGGGGAATGCCGGCACGCTGCTGCCGGGCGAAGCCGCCTTCCGTTCGTTCCTGGAGAACACGTTTGGCGTACGCCCGCGCAACAAGGAGTTTCTGCTGGCGCATCCGCTGTTTATCGTCGGCGTCTTCGCCGCTTTCCGTTACCGCTGGGCGTTTTTTGCGATGATCGTGGCGGTGATGGGGCAGCTGTCGATGGTCGATACGTTCGCCCATATTCATACGCCGGCGGCGATTTCCCTGATTCGCGACGTGTTGGGCCTCGGGCTTGGTTTGGTATTCGGACTGATTGCCGTGCTGGTTTGGCAAATCATTGAAAGGTGCTGGGATAAATGGTCGCCGCGACTACTAAAACATTAGTTTTGTCGGGGTATTACGGGTTTCGCAACAGCGGGGACGAAGCGGTGTTGAAATCGATCCTGCTCGCGCTGGAAGAAGAGGGGCTGACCTCGGGCGTCGATATCAAGCCGGTCGTGCTGTCGATCGATCCGGAATGGACGCGCCGAACCTATGGGGTCGAAGCGGTGCATCGGATGAAAATCGGCGAGGTTAGGAAGGCTATAAAAAACAGCGACGGATTGATCAGCGGCGGGGGAAGCCTGCTGCAGGACGCGACGGGGATCAAGTCGATTCCGTATTATTTGGGCGTCATCAAAATGGCCCAATGGATGGGCAAGCCGACCTTCGTTTACGCTCAGGGCATCGGCCCGGTGAAACGCAAGCTGTTCCGGCCGCTGATCGCCGCGGTTTTCCGGCGCTGCGATTACATCTCCGTCCGCGACGCCGAATCGGCCAGCCTGCTGCGCAGCATGGGCTTGCGCGGCGGCGATGTCCAGGTGGTTCCGGACCCGGTGATGGGGCTGATATTGCCGGAAAGCGGGAGCGGTGCCGATTCGCCGGCTGCGCGAGCTTCGGATGAATCCGAGCGCGTATCCGCTGTAACCGAGGGGCAAACGGGAGGTGCAAGCGCAGACTCCTCCGGCGCCGCTCTGCCGATCGTCGGCGTGTCGGTCCGCTTCTGGAATCCGCAGCGAACCGAGCTATCGCAGCTGGCCGAGGGGCTGTCGCTCCTTTGTCGACGCAAGTCGGTGCATATCCGCTTTTTGCCGTTTCATTTCCCGGGTGATGACGAAGCTTCGCGTTTCGTGATGGATCGGCTCGGAAATGTGACGGAACGCGGCTGTGCCGTAAGCATTGCGCCGGAGACGGAGCACCCGCAGGATATGCTGCGGGAGGTGAGCGAGTGCAGCCTGCTGATCGGCATGAGGCTGCACAGCTTGATCTACGCCGCCTCGCAAAACGTGCCGCTGCTCGGCGTCTCGTATGACCCGAAAATCGACCAATTCCTCGGTCGAATCGGGAGCGTCCCGGTCGGTACGGCGGAGGAGCTGGACCCGCGGATTTTGGCCGCCGAAGGCGAACGCCTTCTGCAGGAAGGCGATGTCTGGCGGAAAGGGCGGGCTTCGCAAATCGCCGGCCTCAAACGCGAGGCGCGCGTGCCGGCGCGGCGGATCGTGGAATTTTTACGGAGCAAAGGGTGAGCAAGGTGTTGACGAACTCAAAGGAAGGGATTCCTACGGTACCGGTGTACGGCGTCCCCGTCTGCAAATGGGGGATGAAGGATACGGTAGCCTACTTGACCCGGGCGGCCAACGATGGAAAGCCGCATCAGGTGATTACGGCCAATCCGATTATGATGATGACGGCCCTGGAAATCCCGGACTATAAGGCGGTCATGCAGGACGCCGAGCTTGTAGTTCCGGATGGCACCGGGCTGGTGTGGGCCGCACAAAAAGGCGGGGACCCGGTAGCCGAGCGGGTACCGGGGTACGAGCTGCTGCACGAGCTGATGAAGCAGGGTGAACGCCACCAATGGAGGGTGTATTTGCTCGGCTCCACGCCCGAAGTGGTCAAGGAAACCGCCCGGCGGCTGGCGCTGCAGTACCCCGGGACGGAAATCGCGGGGTATCGCGACGGTTTTTTTGGGCCGGATAAGGATGAAGAAGTTATCGCACAGATCGTCAAAGCCGCTCCGCATCTGCTGTTTGTCGCTCGGGGAGCGGACAATCAGGAACCCTGGATCGCCAAGTACAAGGAAAAGCTGCGTGTGCCGGTGATGATGGGAGTTGGCGGCAGCTTTGACGTCATTTCGGGACGTACAAAAAGAGCTCCAATCGCTTTTCGCAAGCTCCGCCTTGAATGGTTATACCGTTTGTTGAAGGAACCTACCCGTTTCCGCAGAATGCTTGCGCTGCCTAAATTTGCATTGCGCGTGCTGCGGGACAGAGAAAACCTTACGAAAATGGGCTAAAAGTCACGATTTATGGGCAAAACATCGGAATTTTGCACAAATACGGGGTTGGTGTTTCTCTCTAAACGGAGTATAATTCATTCCGGCAGAACAATTGGAGGTCGAAAATTTAATGTTGTGGATGATTTATATCATCGGATTCATCATTTCGCTTGGTTTGGCCTTGGGATTAACGCCGCTCGTCAAGAAGTTCGCTTTTGCCGTCGGCGCCGTGGATGTGCCAAACGCCCGAAAAGTTCATACGCGAATTATGCCGAGACTCGGCGGTTTGGGGATTTTCGCTTCGTTTATTATTGCGATGCTTCTGCTTTTCCCGTTTATTCCGGAGATCTTCACGCTTCGTGAAGTGAACTTTATCAAGGCTTTCCTGGTGGGCGGCTCGATCACCGTGCTGCTGGGAGCATTGGACGACCGCTTCGATTTGCCGGCAAAGCTGAAATTTCTCGTGCAAATCGCGACGGCGTGCATCGTTGTGTTCGGCTTCGATATCCGGATTGAATTTGCAAATATTCCGTTTCATTCTTATGCTGCCGTGGAAACATGGATCGCGATTCCGTTCACCATTTTGTGGATTGTGGGCGTGACGAACGCGATCAACCTGATCGATGGACTGGACGGCTTGGCGGCCGGCGTATCCGCGATTGCCATCGGCACGATTGCCGTCATGGCTTTTGTTATGGGCAATGTTATGGTGGCGCTTTTATGCTTGCTGCTGCTTGGCAGTATATTGGGATTCCTGTTCTTTAACTTTCACCCTGCCAAAATATTTATGGGCGATTCGGGCGCGCTGTTCCTCGGCTTTTGCTTGGCGCTGCTGTCGCTGCTCGGCTTTAAGCAGGTGGCGATTGTATCTTTCCTGACACCGCTCATTCTGATTGGCGTTCCGCTTTCCGATACGATGTTCGCGATCGTGCGCCGTTGGATGCAGAAGAAGCCGATCTTTTCGCCGGACAAGGGGCACCTGCATCATTGCCTGCGCGAACTGGGCTTCAGCCATCGCCAGACGGTGCTGATCATCTACGGTATCGCCGCGTTTTTCGGCGTGCTGGCCGTCATCCAGTCTTCGGCGGCGATGTATAACGCCAACTGGGTCACCTTCGTCGTCATCTGCGTTATGGTGTTTTTCCTGCAGATCGGCGCCGAGATCATCGGCCTCATCGGCAAAACGAAACGCCCGGTGCTTGACTTCTTCGGGCGCCTGCGCATGAAGGTCGGGGAAGAGCGGGGATCGAAGTAATCTATAAACTCATATCGGTTTGTAATGGACAACCCCCGTTAGCGTGGTACACGTTGCGGGGGTTCCGTCTCTATACATACAAAGTCAGAGCCTGCGCTAACGCCAGGCTTTTTTACTTTTTTATCGGATATTCTTCAAAATTTTGCTGCTTTGACCGATAAAATAGATAATATTAACACAAAGGAGAGATCGTTACATGCTACGCAAAAAGACGCCACTAGTCTGGCTGCTCTTATTGTCGCTGGTCATCTCGTTAGTCCCGATTGGGCTAACACCGCCGGCAGCCCAGGCAGCGACTTTAAAGCCAACAAGTTATTTCACACCGGATACTGCCGAATTACGAAATACGGTTGATTTAACATTGGATAAATCGGGTACGCAAATCTCCCGGGACAATGTATACCATGTCACCGAAGCGCAACTGACTGTAGAAGGTACCTATACTAAGGTAACAAGCTCGACGCTGACTGCAAATGTTCAACAGCTGAACTGGGACCCGCAGCAGACCAAATGGGTCGAGGATGCGACAAAAATCATTCCCGGGGTAATCCAATTGGACACAGACCGCCCGGACAATCGCTTTAAGGCGAATCTTACGCTGCACTCCGGGATGAACCGGGTGACTTTCTCCGGATCGCAAGGTTTAAACGAACGTTCCGAATCGTTCTATATTCTTTTTGATAAGGTGCCTTATCTGGATGAACTGAAAGTGTTGGACGGATCGTCCAAGCTGGACCTGAACCAAGGGGCGCGAGTGGTTGTTCAAAAAAATGAGATTACTCTTCAAGGGAAGGCCCAAAACGCCACAAGAATTAACGTTTCTGTGAACGGCGGCTCGGCTTTGGCAACGACATTGCTGCAGGACGGTACGTTTTTCTCGCCGCAGCTGCAAATGAATCCGGGGTTAAACGATCTTAGCCTGGTCGTTCAGAATGGCTCGGATACGTTGTCTTTCCAATATTCGTTATATTATTATGATGAGAAAAATCCGCTTGTAGCGTTGTATTTGGTTGATTCCAGCGATTACCCACAAGATTTGTTGGGAAGAGAAACACCGATCTTTACCGAAGGCGCAACCCAAGCGAGATTATTCGCGCAACTGCTGATTCCCGATGCAGGCTCGTCCTTTGCTGGCTCGGCCACGGTGCAATTGGACAGTACGACGGTGACTCCGACTTACTATGAAAGTTTTGATATCGGATCGGACGGCAAGCTGTCTCCGAAAGGCGGCAGCGAGATTTATATTCCTTCGGTATCACAGAACACGCCGGCTTACCGTATGGTCACTTTTGAAATCAATCCGCTAGTGTTCCAAACCGATGCGAATGACAGTTCGATTATTTTGCAGAAACAAAGCCATCCTTTGTCCATCACGTATGGCACAAAAACAATTAATAAAAGCGTTGATTTTCAATATATGCAAGGTCAAACCGTTATTACGGATCTGAAGTACCTGAACGGATACGATGGTGGGGATAACATTCCTTCCGGCGAGCCTTTAAATGGAGCCAGAGTCAATTCCGGTGAATTTTACATCATGGTCACGACAAACAGCAAGCCAAACGATGCGCAGAACGGCTTGGCCGCCAACTATATGCCATTGGCTACCCAACCGATTTCGTATGAATTTGTCAAATCGAAGTCGGATACGCAGCATATCTACAAGATTACCGGATTCCAAAACGGCAACCAGACCGTCCGCTTCAACTATCAAGGTTCTACAGCTTATAAAGATGCAACGATTTCTTTTGCATCCAAAAACTATATTTATGTAGCGAACCTTACCGACGGCCAATCCTATCCGATTGACTCCGATGCCAGCAAGTTTTTGCCGATTAACGGGAAATATGTCGACTTTGACAATCTGGACAGCCAGTACTTTATCGCGGAAGTTTTCGCCAATGGTTTAAAAGTGAAATCGACGAGTTCCGAAGGACCGGATTCTGGTTGGTTGAACAAAACTTCAGGAGAATTTAGTTTCAATCTTGAAGTCAATGTTGATACGGGGCCATTGGTTTACGGGGAAAACCGGATTGTGTTTACCGGATCAGGCACGGATTCCAAAGGCCAAACGCAGCAAGTCAAAAAAGAGCTGCGCATTTATATTGTAGATAATAATGTTTCTACGATTGCGAATTTCCAACCGGCGGTGGGCAAGGATCGCCCGGATTTTCCGCCGAGGGACTTTGGTTCCGATGATCCGCAACTTTCGAAAATTTTCAATTTAACGCCGGACTTTACTTATAAAGATAAGGTGTACACTACCAGCTTGAAGACGTACGATCTGGTGCTTAGAGGTTCGGGCGCGGTCAAATTGAACCTGAATATGGGAACAAAAAACATTTTGACCGCCGATATTCCGGAAAATTCATCGGGAGATGCCGATGTTAAGTTTGCCGACGAGAGATACACATATGAATTCGCAGGGAACCGGAAAGATTTCATTATGCGGATTCACGACTTGACCAATGAGAGTCCGGGAACCTTTATTTACACCTTGGAGCTCATCAATGAAACCGGAGCCAAGACAAGCCAGAAACTTGAGCTGGTGCGGGAAGCGGCGCCTTACCGGATCATCTCGCCGCAGCCTACAGTTGGGAATCAAATTATTGTCAACAAAAACTTCGTGCATTTCGATATTGAAGCCGAAGGGGCGACCGAAGTTAAGATCGACAAAGAGGTTGCGGTAGCGCGGCCGGATCTTGGCGAAAACCGCTTTGTACTTGATTACGTAGGGTTGAAGCAGGACAAGTCCAACAAGATCAAAATCGAGATTTCCCGGGGCGGCACCAAGAACACAGATACGATAGAAGTGTTCTATACGGGCGCTGTTGGGATCGACGCACAATATATGGCGCCTAAAGTAGCCAATAAATATAGTGTGTTTAACAAATCGCTTGAACTAAATTTCCCTAAGGGAACCATCCTGGAGAGTACGGATACTCGGGGAATTGTAAAATATTATCCGCAAACGAAGCTGCTGTTCGGGATCGCCGATCCTAGCACAGGGATCGTGGAACGCCGCAACGACTATGGAAATGTCATCGGCTTCCCGGGTACGGGAGAGGACAGCGGTATTCCTTCCTGGTCGATTCCGGACGAGTATCTGCTGAATTTCAGCTCCAACTACGATACCCGGAACTTCTCGCGGGTGTCGGATATATACTGGATCAGCGGCGGTCTGGGTGAACAAGGCGATAAGGGAGAGGCCAACTACAAGCCGGCCACCAACGGCGTAGTACCGTATTCCGTAGAAGCGTTGTTCGGGGACCCGCAAATTCCGGCCGAACGTAAAATCACTCCGTCTCAGCGGGGGACGTTAAAGCTTAAATTTGATGGCAACGTGGTGGATGAAGCAGGGACTACAGTTACCGTCTACCGCTACACGCCCAACAAAAAATGGGTTAATGTCGGTGGTGTGGTAGACTCGAAAAACAATACCATTACGGTATCGTTTGATGAATTCGGATACTATACGGTCATGAAAATGAGACGCGGTTACAGCGATATTACGAACCATTCATGGGCCCGCAATATCCTGAACGCGCTGTATGCCAAAGGAATCATGAACAATGTCCGGTTCGAGCAGTTTGGCGCCGATGATCAAACAACGCGCGGCGAGTTTGCTACGCTGTTGGTCAAAGGTCTCGACTTGCCAATGAACACTGACGATAATCCAACTTTTGCCGATCTCGTTCCTGGGGCAAGTTCCGCTACATGGGATTATGATCACATCGAGACGGCCGCCAGAGCGGGCATTGTTACCGGTCTGTCGGAAGGTGTGTTTGGCCCGGATCAGCCGATTACACGCGAGCAGGCAGCTGTCATGGTCGCTCGGGCGCTCAAATTGAAGCTCCCGGCCAACGATCAGAAGCTGAAGGACGCGCTGGCCAAATCGTTCCTGGATTCAGGGCAAATTGACACATACGCGCAGCCTGCGATTCAGGCGGTCACCAAAGGCAAGATTATGGCCGGCTTGCCGGTTACCCAACAGGGAAGCAAAAAAGCATCTTACAATTTCAACCCGAAGGCTAACATGACTCGGGCGGAAGCCGGTAAAATTGCCGTAGAGCTTCTGAAGAAGAGCAAGCTTTTCCCTAAAAATCTAAGCTAAACGGGAAGCGGAGAATCTGTCTATGCGTATGGAGCATAGGCAGATTCTTTTTTTCCAATTTCATCTTTTTGTAATTTGTGAAAGTTTAAGTTACAATAAGCAGAGTAATAGAACATATGCTAAAGGGTGAACTTGTACTGATGAAACCGATCCTATCCAAACCTCAACTGGGATACACAAAAGCCAAAAAGAAATTTGAGGATAGAGCAAGAGTATTGGAACTGAAAATTGAAGAAACGGCCAAGGTGCAGGAAGTGACGCAAGAGGTAATGGAAGGCCTTGTCCTCGAAACCGGCTTCCACGATGCGTTCAACGACTTGCGCGCGGCGGAGAACGAACTGATTGAATGGTCTCATAACACGATGAAACACGAAAAGACTTATAAGGATCATAAGCAAGCGATTGACGATATGTACGAGAAATTGAATACGGATCCGCAAATGCGGGCCCGGATTATCCAACTGGCGATGAGAGTTCGATAATCAAGGCCTTGGCGTATCCATTTTACTGATAAGGCGTCCCAAAAAGGACGTCTTATTTGTCGTGCAAGTACATACATTATAGTTAGGTGTAATTGGCAAAAGTTGCTTAATGACTGACATATTCAGGCATGTTATACTAATTTCCGTCAGGCGGCAGTGAAGTCAAAAAGACGTAAATGAGGGGAACCTTGGAAAAGGTAACAATCTCGCAAATTTTTTTTAAAACCCCGCAACTTTTTGATTTCTCATGCGTTTAAGGATGTAGAGCAATGACAACGGTGACCAATTTAGACAAGGAAGCTTGTTCCTCATAGGGAAACTTGTCTATCTTTTAGAAAATTTAGCTTTACGGCACCTGGGACTCATTGTATAATGTTTTAGGTAGGATTAGGAAACTAGTCTATTTCTACATTCTCTTAAACATGGTTTGCAAGTTTCTGCGATTATGTCGCAGACCTAATTTATAGGAAACCTGCTCAGGCTCTGGAAAGGGGGTGCAATGGCTAATGAGTAACACGAGCTCATCTAAAGAAATCTCTCATTTGTTAGTTAATCAAGGAGGAGAAAAAAAGGTTATGAAGAAAATTTTATCCGTAGCTTTGTCTACAGCAATGGCATTCTCCATGTTTGCTTCTGTAGCATTTGGCGCTGATGCTTCGACGCCAGAACAAAAATTCAACACTCTGAAACAAGCTGGGATCGTAAATGGTTTCCCTGATGGCTTGTCTCACCTGGACAGAACTCTGACTCGCGCTGAGTTGGCGAAAATCGTTGTTAACGCAATCGATCTGGAGCCGGTAACTGGCGTGGCTACTTACAAAGACAAGAACTACACTGCTTCCCACTGGGCAGCTCCTTACATCGAAGCTGTTACCGCAGCCGGCATCATGGAAGGTAAAGACACTGTAAAAGGTCTTTTCGATCCGAGCGGCAACGTAACGGTTCAAGAACTGGCTAAAATCCTGTCGATCGCTTTGAAACTGGAAGTTCCTAACGATGCTAACAACACTGCATCCGAATGGGCTAAAGGTTATGTAGAAGCAGCTGTTAAAGCTGGCTACATCGACGCAGGCATCAACTACCAAGCTAACGCTTCGCGTTCCCAAGCAATCGTAGCAGCTTACGCTATCTACGAAGCGAACCAAGTTCCTGCGGTGAAATCCTACAAAGTAGTAGATCCGAAGAACGTTGAGTTCACAATGTCCGATGGTGAAGTGGTTAAGGTTGAATTGGAAACAGCTCTCGAAGCTAACAAAGAAACCGAAGTTAAATTCACTTACAAGGACAGAGAATACAACGAGAAAGTTGTTTACAAAACAACTGTAGCTCAAAAGGTAGAAAGCGTAAAAGCTGACAACCTGAAACAAGTAGTTGTTAAATTCGACGGTACGGTTGACAAAGTATCTGCTGAGTCGAAGTCTAACTACAAGATTGACGATGTAACTATTGATTCCGCTAAGCTGTCGGAAGACAAAACAACAGTTACTCTGTTGTTGACTGAAACTGGCGGTGAACTGGACAACAAACAAGAAACCGAACTCGAAATCAACAATGTGAAGAACGAAGACGGTACGGTTACTTTCGATACTAAAGTCAAGTTCACTCCGGCTGATGTAACGGCTCCGACGGTTAAAGAAGTCGTTGGCTTGGGTACTAAAGCATTCAAAGTTAAATTTAGCGAGCCGGTTTCTCAAGATCAAGCTACGATTTCCAGTAACTATGAAATCGACGGCGGTACTGTAGGCGGATCGATCGATTACATCTATCCGGATACAGTGATCATGAATGCTAACCTGTCCGTAGGTACTCATAAAGTGGCTATCAGCAACGTAACTGATTACTCTGATCTGAAAATTGCTCCGGTAGAACACAGCTTTGAAGTTGTGGAAGACACGCAAGCTCCGACAATCGTTTCCGTTGAAACTAACGATTTGAAAGAACTGACGATTAAGTTCAACGAAACAGTTAAGAGCGTTGATAGCGTTTATGTAAATACGTCTTCCATCGATGCCAAGACTATCGAAGTTAAAGACGACGAAGTTAAAGTTACGCTCGATGATCCGATGAACTACGGAGAAAACACCGTATATGTTAAAGGTGTAAGAGATTACAGCGATAACAAAGCAGATCGCGACGCTAAAGTAACTCCGACGCTTGATACTATCCGTCCTACTGTTACTAAATCGGAGATTGAAAAAGATAGCAACGGCGACTACTTGGTTACGCTGACGTTTAGTGAAGAAGTCAACAAAGATGATGCTGAGGATCTGGACAACTACATCTTGAAAGATACTAATGGTAAAATTGTCGATGACATTGATACCATTGATGATGATGGACATCCTACTTTGCCTGTTGACATTGCTGATCTCGAAGAGGATAACAAAGTTGTTGTTAACTTGGGTCCTGACCTCGATAAGGATACCAAGTATCAATTGGAAGTTCGCGGCATCGGCGACAGAGCATATGTGAAAAATACTATGCTGCCGCAAACGATTGAGATCAATACGGCTAAAGCCAGCGACTCTGCTTTTGATCAAGCTTGGCTTGATGGCAACAACCTGTATCTGCAGTTCTCTACAGACTTGGCTACCAGCGGTAACGGTGATGCACGCGATAAGAACAAGTATACGCTGTATGAGAAAGATACTAAGAAGAGATATGTGTACAATGGTACAGTGAATATCTATAACTCGGATAGCGTTCGCTTGTATGCCGACAAATTTAAAGACTTCAAAGGCAATACATCTGACCTGGATAAAGGCAATTACGAAATCGAAGTTGCTTACATTGCCGATAAAGATGGAGACTACATCAAGAACTCCAATGGCGGTTATGTATTAACTCAAGCAATTGAGAAAAATGATGAATTGCTTAAAATTGAAGTGGGTGGCGATACGAAAGTAGTATCGACGAAAGAAGTTCAAATTAAATTCAATGCAAAAGTCAATAGCTTTAATAAGAACTACTTCCGTGTTGATAACCAAACACCAAACGATGCTTCCCTGAGCAGTGATAAGAAGACTCTTACCTTGAAGTTCAATAGCAATAATGAACTGAAAAAGACTGCTCCTTACAATCTCACGGTAACGAATCAAAATGCTGCTGTTGATGTCTTCGGTAATAAAATTAAAGCAACAGATTACATCTTGAAGGATAAAGTTGCACCTGAGATCGTAGGATCTACTTTCAAAGTGACTACCGCAACAGATGCTACTTATCTCTTGCTTGATGTAACAACAACTGAAGAACTTGTGATTAATACAACTGGTAAGTTTACTCCAGACTTTGTAAAAGGCTTATTCACTGTAACAGTTGACAACGATGACGATAAAGAACTTACTGTTAGCGATGTTACTTATGGTGACACTAAGAATGTTGTGCGTGTGAAAGTAGCTCTGCCTGCTGACTTCACTTACAGCAGACTGAAGCTCGAATTTGACGGCGGAAAAGACGCTATCACTGACGTAGCTGAAAACGACCTCAAAAAAGATACTCTGTACTACAACAAGAAGTAATATGATTTATAAAAAAGCGAACCCTTTACCAAGGGCTCGCTTTTTTTGTGTACGCCCAGTCTGGGCGTCATCTCTAGGGTGGGTTAGTCTGATGAGTTGGCAAACGACGATAGTTCGCGAGTATGGGACGTCAAAAAGGAAGGGCCAAACCGAAAGGAGAGGATAACTATTATTAATGCAGCCGAATAGGATAAATAACGAAGATAAAG
The DNA here is from genome assembly GCF_003863965.1 of Paenibacillus oralis. Lineage (GTDB taxonomy): Bacteria > Bacillota > Bacilli > Paenibacillales > Paenibacillaceae > Fontibacillus > Fontibacillus oralis. Next base: position 993,083 of record NZ_RRCN01000001.1, on the reverse strand, counting down.
AAAGCCTGTTGAGGGTTTCTCAACAGGCTGAAAACCTAATGGTGCTTTTTAAACAAGAATTTTCAATTAAGAAATTCCTTCTGAATATTCAAGGTATACCCAAGCCCTTTAGCATTACTGCCCCAAGCTCCATCATGACCAACGACTTTTAAGTACATTACTTCCCCTGGGGCCAGACCACCAATACCAACGATATCTTCCTCCCCTTGTCCATTGTCTTCTGCCCAAAGTACATCTCCATCAGGGAAATAAGCTACAATATCATAATTAATATATTGTTGACTTTTTAAAGTGGCAACTACCGACATATCTCTGTAGCTCGAAGTATTTTTTACTTTAAACCAATCGACATCATTTTTATCCAGGTATGATCCGAAGTGAAAGTTGTCAGTTTGTACATTCAGAGCTGCTTCTTCGGTATCATACTGACCAGATACAGCAAAAGCGCTTTGCGACATCGTCAACGTCAACGTTGCTGCAAAAAGAACCGAAAGTAATTTTCTTTTCATATTTCTTCCACCTTTCACTATTTTATGAATCGGCCGATTCGATTCTATTATATATTTACAGAAAGGATTTGAATGTGATTTATTTCCTAATAATGTTAAAAAATATTTATTTACCCAAATACTTTTGTAGAGGATACAAAACCTCAATATGCAAATGGAAGACAATCTGATATATTGTATGCGATGAGTAAAGGGAAAGGTCATGGATTTACTAGGGATAATTTCATAATTCCTAATGGAGCTATAGTATATCTAGTTTGTGGAGCAATATGGAGAGTTCGAATTGAATGCAGGGTATAGGGTATACTTGATTCGGTGAGTGATGGTAAAGATACAGAATACTTAGATAAATGAATTCCATCTTTTTTGAAAACTAAGCGAGAACTTATATATGTCTCGGTGTTTCGTTGAGCTAACGACGGTATATGCCCGCTCTAATCTTTTGAATAGACGGGGCTATAAGCTCCTGCTCTCTTTATCTAATACGGATACAAAATATTAAACTGCCCAAAAATTAAATTCATAAGGGCCGATTTCCGTAAAAGTGACTGCTTTAACCCTTAGATAAACTGTAGCATCCTCCGGAACGATTAAATTATCAAACATCGAAGGATTTCCTATATTCCCCAACTCTGAGGGTTCAGCAAGCAGTAAGTTGGTTTCCTTTCCATTAGCATATTTCACAATTACACCGACATTTACGTTATTATAGTTATTCCGGCTATAAACCCAACTTGAAATATATTTAGGCGAGCCCGTATCATTAGTCCATTTAAACCAATCTTCATCATCCGGGCCTTGTACAAAGAGATTTAGCATCTGATTAGGGAGTACATCGATAGCATCCTCTCTAGTGTCTCCCAGTCCATGAACAAATGGAGTTACAATCTCATTATCCGAGCCGGCATCCTGTGCATAAGTCGGTGTATACGGAAGCGAAATCGTTGCAGCAACAAGTAATGCGGATACGATTGTTTTAATTCTCATTCTATCCCCATCCTTTTCAAAAATAAAATATAATCGGCCGATTCAATCCATATTATACCGTAATAAAGGAAATATGAATCATTACTAACAATATTTTCATATATTAAATAATTTTATCCATATGGATAAGGGCCAAGGCATTTTCTCTTTCCTATGATAAAATATAATTTTACCTAAGTTCTTTTTAGATTTTTTAAACTTATTTTAAGCTTGTGCGTATATAATATATAGGCAAGAAATATAATATGTATTTTAGGAGGTTTGGATTTGAATAAAACGAAATGGATCGCTGCGTCGTTGGCTGTTGCAGCTTTGGTTGGTACGAGTACAGTAAGCCCGGCATATGCGGCGTCTACTACCAATACGAAACAACAACAAGCAGCAGTCAAGACACTGCAAAACTTGAAGGGCGTGCAGTTAAGTTCCAAAAGCTCGGTGAAATTAAGTAACGTCAACATTTTAACCCAGGATGATCAAAGCGTATTGACTTACACATTGACTTACTACAACAATGGTACGCAAAGTTTGTCTCTAACGGACTACTGGACAAAGGTGAAAACGAAAAAAGGTACGGTTTACAGCGTGTCAGTTGTAAGCTCGGACAAAGAGAAAAAGAAGGTTGTTCCAGGTTCTACGTTAAGTGTTACATACACAACCCAAATTGCTAAAGGTTTGAAATACAGCGACTTGAATTTCCAAATCATTAAGTGGGATTTCAGCGCGTCCAACTACGAACGTTCGTTAGGAACGATTAGCATTCCTTCCGGCTATACGGCGGCAACTCCTTTGAATAGTACACAAAAATTAACGATTGGAGATTTGACAGCTTCCGCAAAGGTAAAATCCGTTAGCGTACTTGGTCAAGGGAATAATAACTATATTCATGTGGCTCTGAACTTGAAAAATACCAGTGCCAAGACGATGACAAATCCTGCGCTGAAGTATTATGTTCAAACCCAAAGCGGTACACCGTTTGCTTTAAATCCGGATTCCTCCAGTACGAATGTGGAAATTTTGCCACAAGAGGATAAAACGCTTAATTTAATAGCCAAATTGCCAAGCTCCGTGAATACGGCCAATTTACAGCTTGTTATGTCTGTTACCGATGAAACGGCAAAAAGCGAACTGCCTATTGCTTCCATCAGTTTAGGAACGAAGAAGGGTCAATCTTCCATTACAGCTGCTAATGCTGAGAAAGTGTTGGATGTAGACAGCACCAAAATTGCCACGAAGATTCTCAGCGTTTCACGGAATCAAAGTTATGGTGAAAGTGCACTTTCTGTACAGTTTTCCATCAAAAATAATGGGGATCAGACGGTTAAACTCCCTGCGTATTTGTTCGAGCTTCAAGCCGAAGGCAAAACTTATACTTTAAACACCAGCAATTTATCCGATATCACTTTGAAGCCGAATGAAGAACAAATTATATCGGTCGATGGTACGGTTCCGGTTATCGCTAATGCCGATAAGTTAAAATTGGTGCTGAAAACACCAGCATCTGTTGCATCGTCAGAAGGAGGCAATAACGCGACAACCGGCTCGAGTTATCCTATTGCGGTATACAGCTTGCCAAATTATGAAGAAATGCAGCATGCGGTTGGGCAAGAACGCGTAGTCAAAAATAACGACGGTACCTTTGGCGTAACATTGGATAATGTACAAGAGTTGCCATGGAGTGACGGAAGCATCTTGTCTTCCAAAATCACTATTGAAAACAAAGGTAATCAAGCAGCGAAGCTACCGGATTTTGCCGGTGCTTATAAACTTGACTCTAGTGATTTAACCAGCAAGGTTAATGTGGTTAGCACCAACAATACACAGGTATTGGGTGCGGGAGAAAAAGCGGATGTTTACGTTACAGCAAATATCCCTTCCTCTTTGAAATTCTCGCAATTACAAGTTCAATTGCTCAAAAAAGTCGCTGAGGATAAAACCTCGAATTGGGTAATGTTCTCTAACTTCGGTAAAACAAGTGACATGAAATTGGTTGCCGACGGTGAGTTCTTTAACCTGAATACCACAGGTAAAAAAGCGGACCTGCAAACCAGAAAAACATACTTGTACAGAGGAACTACGAACGACACTATTTACACCGAGTTTATTATGCACAATCTTGAGGATAAGCAGGCCAACCTTGCTAATTTGACCGGCTACTTCCGTACCAAGGATGGGCAATACTACAAGGCAACGGCAAATCAACCTAAGCACCAGGTGGGTCCTAAATCGGCCAGCATTGTCACTTTCTCTGCACAAATTCCGAAAAACACGGATGTAGCCAATTGGGATCTTGTAATTGGGGAAAGCGTTGCTGAAAACAAATTTGTAAGCTCGGCCGAAGAGGCAGCAACCGGTTACGTCAACGCTTCCGCCATGGAACTGACGCTGGATAGCCGAGATATTAAAAACTCTTTGATGGGCATCGAATTGTTCCCGTACACGTTAAGTATAGTTAACATAGAAGGGCACACTGGCGGTTCGGGGTTGGATGTAAAATTCAAATATGAATTAAAACGCGACTTGTCGTTTGAGATGGGTGAATTCCAGCATAAATTCTTGTTGGAGGTCATGGATTCCAGCGGGGCCAAATTCGAAAAAGAAATCGAGTTGGAGAAAGACTTTGAGCTTGTAACCAATAGAGAGTACACTTTTACGGTTAATGACCCAATCTTCACATCGTTTAGAAGTGGATCCTTCCAATTCTCCGTTTACGATCTTTATCAAGGAGTTAAAACTAAGATTGCCACTCAGGCGGTGGGATACACCGATACTTACTAATCTATAATTAGCTGTATTTGATCACAAGGCCAAAGTCATTCGACTTTGGCCTTGTTACGTTTCTCTTAAACGAATATGATAGAGACAAGATTAAAAGATGCTAGAGGAGGAACATGATGAAGACAGGTTGGAAAATCGCAGCGGCGGTGGCATTGATAGGCGGCAGCGTTGGAGCAGGATCGCTGTTGAACTTGCGAGCGGAAGGAGCGGGAACGACGCCGGGAACTGCGGATGATCCCGTGGTTACCAAGAGTTATGTTGATCAGGCGATTCAACAGGCGCTTAATGGCGGGGGCAGTGGTAAAGGGAGCGGTAACAGTAATAGCAGTAGTACCGGCAAAGACGGTAATTCCTCTTCCTCATCTTCGTCTTCTTCAAAAGGCGAGGCGAGCAAAGGGGCAACCGATGGGATTGAAATCGTTGAAGTGAAACCGGGGAAAATTTTATACGGTTATGCCGGTGCAGAGTTTGTTGTTCGTTCGGGAAAAGCGGTGGTTTATAGCGCTGATGCTAGCGGTGTAGCGGATCTCACCGATGGGATAGATATCGGCAACGGTGGGACGGTCGAGAAAAATCATTTGCTTTCTTTTCCTAGAGAAGGCCGGGGAATTCAGGTACAAGCCGGAGACACGCACAATTTGACCGTGATGGTACGCGGCGGATATGAATTGAAATAAGTCTTTGTAACAACCTTGATATTTCCAAAAGTAACAAACATTCGTCAGCGTAGCGATGGTCGTCATGTACATACTATACCTGAAACAATCCAACAGGAGGTGCCTTCGATCATGGCAAGAAGCAATCGTAAGCTTATCCCGGAAAGCCGTCAAGCGCTGGAACAATGGAAATATGAAATCGCCGCCGAATTTGGGCTTCCGGTTGGGGGAGCAGGTGCTACGAATACCGATGCCGAGTTCGCTGGCGAGCTTGGTGCAATGGGAGCATCACAAGGCTCCGGTGGAAGCTGGAGGTATTTAACCTCTCGCGAAAACGGCTCTGTCGGCGGTGAAATCACAAAACGTTTGGTTGCTCAAGCGGAAAAGGATTTTTTGCTGTAATTCCTACACAATTCATCTGATTTATTTTGACATGACATGGCAAATGCGATAATATGGCTTTGAGGATTGTCAAACAACCTTTTCCGATCAGGGAAAGGTTCATTTTTTGGAAAATAGAGTTGGAAAATCTGCCCACAATTTAATGGGAGGATTTTAGTATTGGATATGAAGGCATTCGCCATACTATCCATGGGGAGGTTGAATTTTATGTCCGTACAAGGACGACACTTATTTACTTCCGAGTCCGTTACAGAAGGACACCCGGATAAAATTTGCGACCAAATTTCCGATGCGGTTCTTGACGCATTTTTGGCCAATGATCCCTATGCCCGGGTTGCATGTGAAGTTTCCGTAGCCACCGGGTTAGTGCTCGTTATCGGGGAGATCAGCACCAACTCCGAATATGTCGATATTCCTGCTATTGTTCGTAAGACAGTGAAAGAGATCGGCTATACCCGTGCGAAATACGGTTTTGATTTCAATACTTGCGCGGTGCTTACCTCGCTTAATGAACAGTCCGCAGACATTGCCCAAGGCGTAAACGCTGCTTTGGAACACCGGGATCCTGCCCAGGTCGACAAAGAAACGGAAAATATCGGCGCCGGCGATCAAGGGTTGATGTTTGGTTTTGCTACGAATGAAACGCCGGAACTCATGCCGCTTCCCATTGCTTTGTCACACCGAATTGCTCGCCGCCTGTCCGAAGTTCGGAAGGACGGTACGCTTGGATATCTCCGGCCGGACGGCAAGACCCAAGTTACCATTGAATATATCGACGGCAAACCAAAACGGGTGGACACGATCGTTGTATCTTCGCAGCATGCGGAAGAAATTACGCTGGAACAAATTCAAAAAGACATTAAGGAGCAAGTTATTCTTCCTGTCGTTCCTGCCGAATTATTGGATGGGGAAACGAAATATTTCATTAACCCGACAGGCCGATTCGTGATCGGGGGGCCGCAGGGTGATGCTGGGTTAACGGGCCGCAAAATAATTGTCGATACGTACGGCGGATACGCTCGTCACGGCGGCGGCGCATTTTCGGGTAAAGACCCGACAAAGGTCGACCGTTCTGCAGCTTACGCAGCGCGCTATGTGGCGAAAAACCTCGTTGCAGCTGGGCTGGCCGACAAAGTGGAGATCCAGTTGGCTTACGCGATCGGCGTTGCTAACCCGGTATCTATAAACGTTGATACTTACGGCACCGGTAAAGTTCCGAACGAAAAACTGGTTGAACTAGTGCGCCAGAACTTCGACCTTCGTCCGGCGGGCATCATTCGTATGTTGGATCTGCGCCGTCCCATTTACCGCCAAACCGCAGCTTACGGACATTTTGGACGTACGGACATCGATTTGCCTTGGGAACGTGTAGATAAGGCCGAGGCGCTGAAAGCGCAAGCTGGACTTTAATATCATAGTTTATTAAATTGCAACGGATACCTCTTTCGGTAAGGAAAAAGGTGTCCGTTTTTGTGATATAATAGTCCTAAACAAAATGATACGGCAGAAGTGGAATATCCTACAAGAAGGGAGCGAAGGGCATGAGCGAACAAAAGTTGGATATCATCATTGAACAGCTTAAGACGATGAACGTTCGGTTTGACGGCATCGACAAGCGTCTCGACAACATAGACAATCGCCTTGATGCGATGGACAAGCGCTTTAATGCCATTGATAATCGCCTTGATGCGATAGACAAGCGCTTTGATGCTATCGACAATCGTCTTGACTCAATGGACAAACGTCTTGATCAGCAAGAGGGGCTTTTAACGCAGTTGATAGGTGTTGTCAAATCGACGAATGAGAAAGTGACAGTTCTGCAACAGGATATGGAGGAAATCAAAGGAACCGTTTCAGGGATGAAGGTAGCGATCGACGAGCAGCGAACCGTCAATCATCGGCAAGATCGGATTATGGAATCGCTGGCGATGCGCTCGTTGGAGCAGGAAACGCGGTTGCGGGAGCTTCAGAGATCCGAAGCGGTATGAATTTATAGGACTAGTGTATAGAACGTAGGAACAGTCTCTCCTGCAGCCCAATGCTTCATAGCCATTGCTGCTGAGGGGCTGTTTTTGCTGTGTTCTGAGTTTCATTATATTTTCTCATTGTATTATTGGAGCGAATTCCTAAAGTTGGAGGGCTGGTTAACCGTTAATATAAATAGGTGTGTATTTTGCTGCTTTATTTGCATGAATGCCATTTACATAGATTTAACTGATGGAAAGGGGAACAAGAGAAATGAAAAGGAACGTATCCATTTGGTTGGTGATGCTGCTCGCCATCAGTATGGTTTTGGAACCGGCGGTGGCTGCAGGTGCATCCGCGCTAACTCAGGTTAAGGAAGCAGCAGCGGCAACCTCGTATGAAGGAACGGCTCTAAATCAGGTTGGACAGTTGAGCATGACTGCCGGAAACAGCAGTATTTTAAGCAACTCGCTTGCGGCAGTATCCGCGACACAGGCAACTTATTATCCGTTGAAGACTGCTCTAAGCCCAGCAAATGGGGGGACGAATGTAAACGTGAATGCGGATTTGGTCATTACTTTTGACCGGAACGTTGCGATAAATTCCAGCAGCGGCATTACTTTAAGGAAGGATAGCAACGATTCTTCCGTATCGATCAGCGTGAAAGCCAGCGGCAGACAAGTGATTATTACACCTAAAAGTTCATTGAGCTCGGGCACCAAATATTATGTAGAAATTTCCAGTAGGGCGATCGTCGATGCATCAAATTCGTCTTATGCCTTTGCCGGGTTAAGCAGAAATGAGTGGAACTTCCAAACCACGTCCAATTCCAACGATAAAACCGCTCCAGTGCTAAAAAATGTAACGATGTACAACAATACAACTATTCGCTTGGAATACGATAAGCGCTTGGAATCGGACAGTGACTTGCGGACTTCTTACTTTGCGGTAACCGTCAACGGAGAGAAACGCGAAATTGATGACGCCTATTCCTCTGGAGAGTATGTTTATGTAGTATTGGAGGCTGGAGTTGCGGTAGGGCAAAATGTGCGGATCAGCTATAGCGGCAGCGGTTACCGCGCTATCCAGGATAGAAACGGAAATCTAGCGGCTACCTTTTCCAGTAAAGAAGTAGTTAATAGCTTGGATTCCGTGCTGCCTAAGCCGAAAGAAGGTAATGTCTCAGGAAGTACGCTGACTTTGTATTTTAATGAGAGCTTAAAAACCGTGCCGAGTTACGCGTACCAGCAATTTACGGTAACGGCCGACGGTTCGGTCAAAAAGATCGACCGTCTCAACCATAGCGGATCGACAATTACGTTATACTTATCCAGTTCCGTATCCAACGGGGAAGTCGTCAAAGTGTCTTATACTCCGGGTTCTTATCCGATCAAAGACAATCGGGATATGAATATTCCGGCGTTCAGTGATTTTCTCGTGCGAAATAATTATGATACCAAAGCTCCGGAATTAGTTGGCGTGGATGGTTCCGTCAATAAAATCGTTCTAAGATACAATGAAGCGCTCAAAACCAATCAAATACCGCCGAAAAGCTACTTTTCGGTGCTGGTAAACAATTCGGCTGTTTATGTAACCAATGTGGAAATCGCGACGGATCAGGTGATCCTTACGTTGGCTTCTTCTTTTACAAAGGATCAGAATGTTACAATATCGTACGTGTCCGGTCCGGACGGGATTGCTGATTTAAACGGGAACCTGGCGGGTTATATCAATTTGAAAGAGGTCGTTTACAGCACGGTGGCCGATGGGATTCGCTCAGCAACGGTAAATGGAGACCTTCTGGCGCTCGTCTACAATAAAACGTTGCGGACAGTATCTAATGTGCCAACCGGACAATTTTCCGTGTTGGTGAACCAGGCGACCCGTGGCGTTCAATCAGTCTCGGTTAGCGGCGATACCGTTACGCTGAAGTTGACGACGCCGGTGACGTCGGGCCAGACGGTTGAGTTGACATATTATACCGGCACCAATCCGCTGTATGACAGCCAGGGCACGATGCTGAGAAACTTCAGCAACATGCCTGTGCAGAATTTGACGGGCGGTGGGACAGGTGCTGTAGGGGCAACTCAGTTGGATTTTCTTAACACGCTGTCTTCTGCGGATTTCGGAACAGGCGGTTATGTGTTCAACACGAAGGCCGTCACCACTTCCGTTAGCCAGTCAAGACGCGGACAGGCCATTAAACGGTATGTGGTCGATAGCACGAAGCTCCGGGAAGCCTTGCAGTTCTTGGACAGCAGCACAGCAACATCGCGAAATTTAGTAGTTGAGGTTCCGTCCACCGAGAGAGCTGCGGAGGTGATTTTCCCGCTGGGGTCATTGCTTGACTATTTCAGCCTCGGAAAAACGGGCAACATTGCGGTTAAATATAAGGATATGATGTATGAGTTGCCGCTGGAGAAAATCCCTTACGCGGATATCTCCCGGGTATACGGGAACATTAATCTGATTTCCGCTTTTCTGAAAGTAGAGATTGAACCGGTGCCGAGAACCGAGATATCTTTAAAATATAACTCGGGTTTGTCCACCACTCCGGTAACCGACCCGGTTCAGATTTATGTGTCAACCTACAATGGCACGACGTCCGGCAATACGGTGGATGTGGCGCATACGGGGAAAATCTATTATAAAGTGGCAGCGGCCCAATCTTCGTACGGAACGATCTTTTTGGCCAAGTTTGATATTGCCGCAGGGACGGTCTCCTATATTCCTTCCGGCAAATCGACAAGCGGCAGCAACACGGTATTAACAGGCAAGCTGAATGAAAACACGATTATTGGACCGACAATGGGGTATAGTTATTTTTCCGATACGACAAAGCATTGGGCTAAAAATGAAATTAATGAGCTGGCGGGCAAGCTGATCATTAGCCCCCGTTCTGCGGCGAGTTCGCAATTCGAGCCGGATAAAAATATTACCCGGGCTGAGTTCGCCGAATTCCTAGCCAAAGGGCTTGGGCTTACTGGCGATGAATCGAGTGCGCGCCGCTTTCCGGATGTAATGAACGGGACAACCGGGGCTTATATCGGAGCGGCCGCCAAAGCTGGAATCATTACAGGTTATGCGGATGGCACGTTTAAGCCAAACAACAATATCACCCGCGAGCAAATGGCCTTGATGATGGTGCGGGCCATGGAATATGCAGGCTACAGCACATCAACGACTGGCGCTAACGCCGCTACATTATCGAAGTTTAAAGACGCCTCTAAAATCCAGTCGAAAGACACGGTGGCCAAAGCTGTGAAGGAAGGCATTATCCAAGGGATGACCAAAAATACATTCCAGCCTCAAGGCAATGCAACCCGCGCACAAGCGGCAGTGATGCTGAAACGGGTGCTGGAGAAGTTGAATTATAATTAAGAGGTGGAAGCTCCCGGTTCCTGGGTTAGGAGTCGGGAGCTTTTTTTGTGGGGGATTGCTCGGGCCTGTTGGTATGTAGGTAAGTCGTTAAATAGTTGTAGAATGTACATTTATTTTCAGGGTTTTGTTGTTCAGAGCTTGTTTAAGTGCAAAACATACAATTAAATCGGCATATTTCGAAGGACGGCCGAAGTTGGTTGATTGTAGTTGTAGGAAATGCAATTAAAACGGATTAACCTGCACCTTAGTATAAATCTAGTTGTATGTTATGCAACTAATCGTTCGAGCCCCATCCAACGGGACAAGGCAGAAGTGGAATGGCAGACCTAGCGTGATGCCAGATTTGGTCAGTCGATCATCTCCCAGCTTCCTTGAAGCCATTCGTAGCGATGAATTCTTTGTCCGCTTCCGTTTCGGACCGGTTGCATCCACCCTTTGGCGGAAAGTGATTGTAGCAAGCGCATCGCAGTCCGGTAATTGATGCCAAAAAATTGGCACACCTCTTTAGGGCTGATGGACCCTCCAGAACATAGTGCCAGGCGTAGAACTTCCTTTTCTGCAAAAACTGAACGTTCCTTAGGCTGCGGATAAGCTTGGTACCGGCTAATTAACATTTGCAGGAGATTTTTACACAGATCAGGTCTTTGTTCGATATCGTCGTAGGCGATGGAGATTACCCGGAAACCAAGGGACTGCTGGTATAATTCGCGATTTAATTCATTGCAAAACTTCTGACGATCCATTTCCTGCACATGAGGGCCATACCCCTTAATTTCAATCATAAATTTAAGAAACCCCGGCAAATAGGCAAAATCGCCAAAGTATGAGCGCCCCCGCCAATCGAGAATTTCATATTCGGGATGAAGATGTTCGAAATTTCCATACAACGGCCACCATACATTTTTCAAAAATAATGTCTCCCCATGCCCGTGCCCCCGTAAAAGACGGGCTTTACGTTCTCCCTTTCGTAATTCTGAGTGCTGCTTTAGGAAGGCTTTATGAGCCTGTTCGAAAGTCAACGTTTTCATTATTACAGATCTACTCCTCTCATTTTAACAGTAAAAAACAAAAAATCCTGACCCTCTATCCACAGAGAAGATCAGGACGTGCTACGCCTCATATATTGAAATAGTAACATTTTATCCATGGAGTTTCCACAATGTCCACATTATCCACAGAACATATCCACAATATCAACAGATTTTATCCACATAATCCACGTTATTCACAACTACCAACTTCCACTTTTCAAAAACATAGAGAACTTTGACAATCTTGCTTTTTTTCGTAACTTTTCGGCCGGAAAGTAGTCTATAATTTATAGATTAGGTTTCCGAAGTGATAGAGTATGCAGTCTGCTGCTTTGGATCATTTTTGAAAAAGTTGGGAGAGTAGCAAATCAAATGGTAGTGGATAAAAATCAGGACTCGAAATGGATGCAGATTGTGGTGCGGGGCGGGAAACGATTGGCGATCGTCTCCTTGGCGGGAATGATTTGGATTCAGCCGGCGATCGGATGGGGACCGGTACCAATTGGGGGAACAGCTGCTACGGCATATGCCGCAAGCAATCAAGCCGTTAAATTAAGTGAAGAGATTCTGACGTCCGGAGCGAAGCTTGTTAAATATCAATACACGGTGACGCGTTCGGGCAAGTCCGTCAAAGTGCTGACGGATGTGGTCGAAGTCGATTTAACCAATCCTTACGTCAGTTTGGATGTAATGACCGGTAAAGGGAGTCAACTGACAACCAGACAATCGGTGGAAGGCATGGCTAAAGAGACCGGTGCCGTGGCCGGGGTCAACGGCGATTTTTTTGCCACCGGAGGGCAAGGCGTGCCGATGGGAGCGGCAGTTTCCCAAGGAACGCTCGTCACGAGCCCGGCCCAGCTTGAGGGCATGTACGCGTTTGGGGTGAAAAACGACGGAACACCGTTGATTGACCGGTTTGGCTTTAACGGGACGGTGGTTGCCGAGGACGGCTCGTCGTTTGAGCTTTCGGGGATCAATCAGGAATCGTATGTAACGGAACCGGATAAAGTCCGCAGCCACGTCAACAAAATGTTTATTTACACCAGCGCCTGGAAATCCGAGCAACGGCCGGTGGACAGCTCGACGACGCCGACGGAAGTGCTGGTGCAGGGCGATGTGATCTCGCAGATTTCGATCAAAGCGCCGATTCCGGGAACCGTGCCGGCGGACGGGTATATTTTGCGTGCCCATGGAGCGGCGGCGGACTACGTAGAACAGCATTTGGCGGTCGGGCAGCGCATCAATGCGCAGTATGAACTGCAATCTTTAAAGACAGGGGAAGTCCTCAATCCGGCGGATCTCAAGGTGATGATCGGCGGTCATACGCTGCTGGTCGATCAGGGCAAAGCCTCGGCGTTTACCCGCGCGACGAACTCGATCAGCGGAGGCAGCGCCGTGGCGCGCACAGCCGTCGGCTACTCCAAAGACGGAAAAACGGCTTACATTATTACCGCTGAGAAAAACGGCAACAGCTCCGGGCTGACGTTAAAGGAACTGCAGGGTTTTATGACGAACATCGGAGTATGGAAAGGGCTGAACCTGGACGGAGGCGGTTCGACAACGATGGTGAATCGTCCGCTTGCCGAAACCAGCGTACAACTCACCTTCACGACGTCCAACGGATCGGCGGGACAACGCGCCGTCGCCAACGGCCTCGGCGTTTTCACTTCGGCACCGCAAGGCACGCTGAAAGGCTTTAAAGTCAGCGGGTCGTCCACGCTGTTCATCGGACAGACGGTCTCTTATGCCCTGAAAGGCTACGATACGTACTACAATCCGATTGCGACGGAAAGCTCGGAGGCATCATGGAAAGCGAGCAACGGAAACGTCAAATGGACAGGCAGCGGATTTAAAGGCGTTAAAGCGGGCGCAGCAAAAATCACGGCGACGAGCGGCTCGGCCAACAGCAGCATGGAAGTGACGGTGCTGGGCGGCAGCGACCTTACGAGCCTGACGCCGGGCACGACGTTTGCGCCGCTTGAAGCGGGCGCTTCCGTATCCGTGCCGGTTACGGCGAAGCTGAAGAGCGGAAGCACCGCGGAAGTTCCGGCGGAATCCGTGAAATGGACCTTCAGCGGCATGAAAGCCAGCGTGAAAGACGGCGCGCTCACCGTACAGTCGGTAAATTCCGGCACAAAGGTCGCCTACGCCACACCTAGCTATGACGGCTTCACTGGCACGCCGGTCGTCTTGTCGGCTTCCACGGACACGATTTGGGAAAGCTTCGAAAACGTGTCTTACCCGATTTCGTTTACGGGGCTTCCGGCCGAGTCGCAGGGAACGGCAACGATTGTCCAGGGAACGGGCGAACGGGCGAACTCGAAAGTGCTGCAGCTTAACTACGATTTGACCGGCGGCACCGGGAATAAATTCGCTTACGCGCAAATTAACGGAACGGCCGGTAAGGAGATTCCGGAAAACGCCACGGCGATGACGATCGATGTCCTGGGCGATGCCAGCTTGAACTGGGTGCGCGCGGAGCTGGCGGATGCCGATGGCAAACCGGTGTACCTCGATTTGGCGCGGCCGCTGGACTTCACGGGCTGGAAAACGCTGAACGTCGACTTAACGGCGGCGGGCATCAAGTATCCGGCCAAGCTGAAACGGCTGTATGTCGTTAATGTCGAGGAAGGGCAAGATGAACGTGCGCTGACGGGCAGCGTGTCTTTTGACAATATCCGGTTTACCGCTCCCGCCGCCGCTACAGGGGAAGTAGCCGCAACGCAGCCCAGCGTCAAAGCCGTCATGGTTGTCGGCCAAAAATCGATGACGGTGGACGGGGCGAAACAAAGCCTGGAAGTGGCTCCGCTGCTGAAGAACAACACGACGTATGTGCCGATTAAGTATGTGCTGGACGCCTTCGGCGGGACTTCCACCTGGAACAATGCCGCGAAAAAAATTACCGTAACGCGCGGGACGACCGTACTCGAGTTGACCGTGGGGGAAAAGGAATTTTTTGTGAACGGAACCAGCAAATTAGGTGAGGTTTCACCGATTGTCGTCGATAGCAGGACTTTAGTCCCATTGCGTTTGGTGTCCGAACAGCTGGGGATTGGCGTAAATTGGGAAAAGAAAACCAAATCCATCACCCTCGAATCATGATATGATTAGTCTGGGACTATTCGGACTACAGAAACGGAGAAGGTATAGGTGGATTTTCAAGCAGATGCCATAGATCGCGTAATAAATAACGCTGTTAACGTACTTGAAAGTAGTAAGCTGCAAATACTCGAAATTTTGGACTCGGCACGAAATGAGCTGAAGACGCTGAACGCGGAGCTGCAAAACGTGATGAAAGAAACGGCGGAAACCGTGGAGAAGGTCGACCAGCTCGAGGTGAACTACAGACGTTCCCGCATCCGGCTGACGGAAGTCAGCCGGGATTTCGTACGGTACAAAGAGGAAGACATCAAGCAGGCTTACGAGAAGGCGACGCAGCTTCAGCTTGATTTGCTGATTTATCGCGAGAAGGAAATGTATTTGAAGGCCAGACGCGATGAGCTGCAAAAAAGAGTTCGAAACGTGGAGAAATCGGTCGAACGCGCTGAAACGATCAGTACGCAAATGGGCGTTGTGCTCGAATACTTTTCCGGCGAATTGGGACAGGTGACCCGGATCTTGGAATCCGCTAAAAACCGGCAGTTGATTGGTCTCAAGATTATTTTGGCGCAGGAAGAGGAACGAAAACGAATCTCGCGGGAAATTCACGATGGTCCCGCTCAGCTTCTCGCAAATCTAGTGCTTAGGACGGAAATTGTAGAAAGAATGCTCGCTAAGCAGGAATTTAAACTGGTACAGGACGAAATAGTAGATTTGAAGGCTCAGGTTCGCTCCAGTCTCGAAGAAATGCGGAAAGTGATTTTTAATTTGCGTCCGATGGCCCTCGATGATCTCGGTCTGATTCCAACGTTGCGTAAATACGTTCATGACTATGAAGAGAAGACCAAGATTCGGGCCACCTTTGAAACCAGGGGCAAAGAGCATCGGTTATCCTCGCCGATGGAAGCGGCGATTTTTCGTCTGGTGCAAGAAGCGCTCACCAATGCGGCGAAGCATGCTTTTCCGACCTATGTTGGCGTGGAGATCACGTATCAGGGGCAAATGCTGCGCATCGTAGTGAGGGATAACGGCCTTGGCTTCAAGGTGGATCAATTGGAGCAAAAGACAAAAGGGCATACCCATTTCGGACTGATTGGCATGCGGGAAAGAGTCGAATTACTCGAAGGAAGAATGGAAATCGAATCGGCAGCGAATATGGGTACCAAAATCGTCATCCACATTCCAACGAACACAGAGAAGAGAAAGGAGTACCAGGATGGATAATCTTACGAGTGGCAGCAGACAAGCAATCAAAGTTCTCTTGGCTGACGATCACCAATTGTTTCGGGAGGGTCTGAAGCGGATTTTGAACATGGAGGAAGACATCGAAGTCGTGGGAGAATGCGGCGACGGCACTCAAGTGTTGGAATGCTGCCAGCAGTTTGCTCCGGAAATCGTGCTGATGGACATCAACATGCCGCAATTGAACGGCGTGGATGCTACGGCAGAACTCCGCGAGTCGTATCCCGAGGTCAAGGTCATCATATTGTCGATACACGATGACGAAAGCTATGTGTTTGAAACGCTGCGCAAAGGTGCAACCGGCTACTTGCTGAAAGACATGGAGGCCGAATCCTTGGTTAATGCCATCCGTACGGTGGCCGAGGGGAATGCGTTCATTCATCCGAAAGTAACCGGCAAACTGATTCAGCAGCTGCGCCGCATGGAATATTTGAGCGAGACGGGAGCGATTGCCGAGGACAACGCGATCCGCGAAGCGGGCGTCAAATTCGTCGCCGGCGACGACAATCCGCTGACGAGACGGGAAGCCGAGGTGCTTCGTTTAATGGCGGAAGGACGCAGCAACAAGATGATTGGAGAGCATTTGTTTATTAGCGAGAAGACAGTCAAAAACCATGTCAGCAGCATTTTGCAGAAAATGGACGTTGACGATCGTACCCAAGCGGTCATTAATGCGATTAAGTTCGGTTGGGTCACCCTTTAACCGGCTGAAATATTTACACCCTTGAATTCGGCCTGGCGCGCCTAAAAATGCAACAGAGCCGATTCCGCGGCAGCGGATACAGCCTGAGCGGAAGCAGGTCGTAATTTTGGGACAGCAGAGACAGCTGAGCGTTTTTTAGAGTAGATAGATGTAGCAAATGATGCGGGAATCGTTTTTGACTGGCCTCCTCCGCGCCTTTGTTTCCATATTATTCATGATATTGAAATGAGAGGCGAGTTCCTATTTATTTGAATGCCATAGGGACGGGGAACCGGCCAGGTACATAGCAGTATGGCGCTGCCGGCCTAATAGAGGTTGTTCAAAAAGTCAGCCTTGATGCTGGAAACCGGCCTTTTTGAACACGCACTATATGTTGCGGAAATTCTTGCATACAGCCGTAATGCAGTATGCCGGCCCAACGGACAGGAGAGCTGTTTCGGGCACGGCACAGCAGCGTTTAAAAGGTCTAGTCATCTGTCCAACTTCGATTGAAAAAAAGGGAATAGAAGGCTAACGTTATTGCGGGCAGCGGTCTGCTTGACGGGAGCCCAGTAACCCTCCTTTTGCTAGCGGCATATATTGTCGCTATAAGGGAGTGTTCAAAAAGTCAGGCTTTCAGCAGCGAGACGAACTTTTTGAACTACCTCTATAAGGGAGGTGAGTTCCGTGGTTCCCTATATGGGTTGGGTCCTGCTTAGTTACGGATTGGCCGCGGCGTTGGTTCATTTTCTGCACGGGATATATCTGCGGCGGAAATCTACGATCAGAACGATACATTATATTTTGGTGACGAGCAATCATGAAAATCAAATGGAATGGTATTTGCGTGCATTGTCATGGTATGCGAGATTGCGCGGATTGCCGCTGCGGGTGACGGTGCTCGACGAGGCTTCAGAGGATGATACGCTTGCGATTATGAGGAAGCTGCAGACGCAAGGCGATATGGAGCTAACCATTATCGGTTTGGCGGCGGTCCGGAAAGAAGATGTGGAGGCGCAGGTTGCCAAAATGGCCGGAGACGCCCCCGTATGCATCGATCTTCGGATTCCGCAGGAGGCGAATAAAATCCCCTATGTCCATGTGTAAGCCGCCAAGTTCATTGCCCGCATCAGGCTGCGTTTGGGAGCGTACGGGATATTGGAAGCGTACTGAATATTTGATTTCAAAAGATTTCCAGGCGTTGCAGGAAAACGCCAAGCCGCAGCGAATATCAATAAGTGAGCAAAAACAAAACCATATCTTTATACTCGCGCATCGGGATGCGCGGCACAAAGTGTGAAGCACACTCTTATTCAGGTCATCGGCCGGAGGAGTGTGCTTTTTTGCGTTTTATTGTTTGTTTGTGTAGAAAGGTGGTGTCGAAAAAAGGGCCTAAAACCGAAATCGGGGCTTAGCAGGGGCTGGACGAAACTATTCGGAGTACGTGGGGGGCTAACGGACCGAAATAACCTTATTTCGTCGAAATCAAGCGTTTTAGGCACCAGCGTTGTGTTAATTTTTGTCCAAGATTTCCCAAAAGGGCTGCCTGGTAATTTAACGGTTGTAGCAGCGGCTATTTTACGAAAAAAACCTTTTCTAAATTCTAACGGTTGCGGGCGCCGTTATTTGCCTGAATCTAAGCCAAAATAGCCGGATTTAAGTGAATTAAGCACCATGGCAACCGTTACAATTTGAAATCAACGTTTTTGGAACAAATAGCGCTTGTGGCAACCGTTAGAATATTTGTGTGGCTAGTTATTTGGCCCATGGCCGGCCGTCAAGCACCGATTTTTAGGTTGAGCCGAAAAAGGGGGCCAAACAAAAAAGAAGCAAAAAATGATAAAGGAATATAAGTAAATAGAGGAATTATCTTCAAATTGTTGAAGTATGCAATAAACTGCTGTTTTTTGGCGGGGAGAGGTGGAAATGAAGGCGGGGTTGTACGCGGTAAAACTTATAACGGGATGGCGGCTTTTGATTAGTTTGGATTTACGGGTTGACTTGCTTTGGTGGGGTGTGGGAGGAAGCATGGGGTTAGGTGATCCAAGGGAAGAGCCAGGCAGCATCGTGCGCGTAACGAATAGTCGAGGGAGTTCTGAAAGGCAGCAGGTGAGGAAAAAGGTGGTTTCAACCGATGGGCAGGCCTTGGCTGGAGGGACCATTGGTTCAGGCGGGGGTACGAGCGGCGTTGAAGCTTTACATGATGCGGGAGTTGAGCCGGGAGCCTTGGTGATGTATTTGCTTTCGGATGGCTTGCCCTTAGGTTGGGCGGTGAAGCTGCGGGACCGCTTTAAGACACAGGAGGCGATGGATCGATGGAAGGCGGAGGATTGGGAGAGCTTCTTAAAGCTCGGCTTAAAGCCGGAGCTCGAGGCCGAAAAAAGGCTAATGGATGATGAACGGGGATCTGTCCGGAAAAGTGCAAAACGTTTGGGACCCGCAGGCGGAATGAATTTGAGCGATGAGCTGGAAAGAGCTGAAGAAAAGGCTTGGACGGGAGTTCATGGCTGGTTATGGAGAGGGGAGTCGGGTTTGACTCCGCTAGGTTTCAGGGTGTTGGAAAGCGTACCGGGAGTCGGTGGAAACGCAGAGGTATGGAGGGAGAACAAGCGGTCATGGAAGGATAACAAGCTTTTTTTAAATTGGGCCGATCCGGTGGGGAGGGAATTGCTTGCCGCAGGGGAAGCGTGGCTTGCGCACACGCTTGAGGAGGCGCGGCGGCTTGCGGCCGCGCTCGCGGGCAGGTCGCTGCTGGAGGCGGAGCTCCAGCAGCTGCTGGCGGAACGCCTGCCGGGCCTTGCGCCGGCATGGCGCTCCGCCGCCCAGCACGCGCACCTGCAGGGGCGCGTGCGGCTCACCTCGGGCGTGGGCGGGATAAGCCGCCACGCCCGAGGTGGTACGGGCCCGCGCTGGCGCCGGGCCCGGGCGGGCCTCCGCTGCCGGCGCTGCGGCAGCGGGGTGCACCGCCGCACGCCCTGCGGGTCGTGCGGCTCCCGCGGCTGCGCCTACTGCGAGGCCTGCCTCGCGCTGGGGCGCAGCCGCTCTTGTGCGCTGCTGCTTCGCGGCAGCGCTGGGGCCGAGCCGCCCGCGGCGCCGCAGGCGGCGGGCGGCTCGGCCGTGGCCCCCACCGCGTCCCTGCTGGACCGGTGGGGGCTGAGCCCCGCGCAGCGCAGCGCGGCGGGGCAGGCGCTGCGCTTTCTGGCGCAGCCGTACGAGCCCTTGGCGCAGCCGGCCGAGGCCTCGGCAGAGCTTGCGTTGGTCACCCCGTCCAAGCAACCGACAGCCTCGATGGCGAGGCCTTATACGTCTGTTTTTGCTAAGCGGGCGGAACAACAGACCGTACCGCTTGCCGAGCGCACTTTTGACCAAAAGGTTCTATCCGAAGCGGCACCGCCGTCAAGTTTTCCATTTGCTTTGGGTGGCCTGCGCTCGGCGTCAAAGTCCATAACTGGATCATCGCTGTCAGGACATTGGGCTGCCTTGAAGAGCCTGCGTTGGGGGCAGAGGTCCATAGCTACGCCGCTGTCAGGCCCGAGGCTTGCCATGCAGGCCCTTCATTCAGCCCCGGAGGCCGCACCCCGCTCCGCGCCCTTTGCCCGGCTTTTACGCCTGCTGCCCTTGGACAGGCCGGCGAATACTCGGCCTCCCCGTTTTTTGCTATGGGCGGTGACCGGGGCCGGCAAGACGGAAATGATTTTTCCGCTGCTGCGTTTCGTGTTGGACAAGGGAGGGAGGGTCCTGGTGGCTACGCCTCGCCGGGACGTTGTGCTCGAGTTGGCGCCGCGGGTGGCCAAAGCTTTTCCCGAGGTGCCGCTGGCGGTGTTGTATGGCGGGAGCGAGCAGCGTTGGGAAGAGGCAAGGCTGTTTATTTCCACGACCCATCAATTGCTGCGTTTTTACGAGGCGTTTGATTTGGTGATCATCGATGAACTTGATGCGTTTCCGTACCATAATGATCCGATGCTGGAATTTGCCGCGGAAGCGGCCTGCAAAAAAGACGGACGGTTCATCTTTTTGTCCGCCACGCCGCCACCCGCCATGCAGCGGGAAATTCGCGCCGGCAGGCTGCCTCATGCCAAAGTGCCGGCCCGTTTCCACGGCCATCCGCTCCCGGTACCGGTTCGAATTGCGATGGATCCGGTCGGGGCCTGTCTGCGCCGCCGTTCTCTCCCGCGTTGCCTGCTTCGGCCCCTGGAGGAATCGGTCCGCCGCGGCGCGCAAGTTTTTGTGTTCGTCACCCGCATCCGGCAAATCGAGCCGTTTACGGCGCTGCTCCGGAGTTGTTTTCCCGGGCTGCCGCTTGCTGGGACCTCTTCCCAGGACCGGGAAAGGAGCCGGAAGGTGCTTGATTTCCGCGAAGGAACAATCAGGCTGCTCGTGACCACGACGATTTTGGAGCGCGGCGTTACGGTGCCGCGAAGCGATGTATACATATTGGATGCGGACAGCGGCCTGTTCGATGAAGCATCCCTCGTGCAAATGGCCGGGCGTGCGGGACGATCAAAGGATGACCCGAACGGTACGGTGATGTTCGCCTCGCGCGAATGGACGAAATCCCAGCGCGGAGCTCTGCGGCAAATTCGCTGGATGAACAAAGCCGCGCTAAGGGGCGGTTTTTTGAAACAAAAGGAGGTAGTCTAAATGACGAAGTCATCCCAAAGTTTGACGGTTCGGGGGCCACGCAGAAGAAGACGGAGCGGGACGCGGGTTCATGCGGCGAACGGCAGGCTCCGCCTGCCATCGCCAGGAGTTCATTACGCTTTGACGGAGGGGAATTCCCCTTTGACGGGGTTGTTATCCTCTCTGCACACTCTGCTTGCCCCTCCGGGTATTCCGTGCTTAACCTGCGGTAAAACGATTTCCGACCGCGTTCGGGGTTACCCGGAAATCTGCATGTCCTGCTATTTGTCGATCCCTTGGATCAAGCAAACCCGCTGCCAGTTTTGCGGACGGCCCGTGGGTTGTCCGGATTGCAGCAGACCCGAGCGATCACACTCCAGTTTTGTGATGAACCGCAGCGCGGTAAGCTACAATGCGGTGATGCGGGAATGGCTCGCTCAATATAAATTTAGAGGAAATGAATCTTATGGGGCAGTGCTCGCGAGAATGACGGCTCAAGCGTATAGGGCGATGCTGCGGGAACTGGAAGAAGCTTATGGCTTTGGGCGTTTCCGGTTTGATGCTGTTACCTATGTGCCGGTCAGCGGCGACCGCATGCAAGAGCGGGGATTTAATCAGGCCAAGCGTCTGGCCTACGGCGTTGCTGCTATTGGACATCTCCCGCTGCTTAGTTTGGTGGAGCGCTCCCGGCATACCGAAAAACAAAGCTTTAAAAGCCGCTGGGAATGGCTGCGGGATTTGCATGACGTATTCCAGCCGGCAGCTCATGGGGTACAGCAGTTGTCTGAGGTTCTGGCGGCTGCCGGACGAAAGCGGAACGGTTTCTCCATGTTCACCGACCGCTGGTTCGGCAAATACGCCCCCGCGGAGCATGTCGCCGAGTCCGGTGTTGCGGGGACGGGGCAGCTTTCCGTTTCATCGGCCTTCACTTTCCCGGATGCGGCAGCTATGAAGTTTACCGATCCTTCTGCGGCCCCCGTACGGATCGTTCTGGTTGATGATGTATATACGACAGGCAGCACCATTGAGTCGTGCTCCAAGGTTTTGCATGACATTTGCGGGCGGTTGGGCCGACAGGCGGAAGTTTACAGTTTGACGTGGGCCCGTTCCTGAATCTTACATATTTTATGTAAATAATATAGACGAACCCCCCTTGGATAGAGTAATCTAACATTATATAGATGTTATGTGAAGGGACGATTAAGAATGGGTATGAATCTTGGAAATTGTCCGCGTTGTGGAAGATTGTTTGCCAATAATTTTAGAGAAATCTGCCCCTCTTGCATTAAGGAGATCGAAGAGGAGTACGAGAAATGCCTGAATTATTTGCGTGAGGAGAAATTGGCCACAATTCAGGAGGTCCACGAGGCAACAGGCGTTTCGATCCGGCAAATTACCAAGTTCATCAAGGAAGGGCGTATTTCGGTTGCCAACAACCCGAATATGACGTATCCTTGCGAGGTATGCGGAGTGCTGAT
This sequence comes from Paenibacillus oralis, assembly GCF_003863965.1. GTDB lineage: Bacteria > Bacillota > Bacilli > Paenibacillales > Paenibacillaceae > Fontibacillus > Fontibacillus oralis. Next base: position 970,256 of record NZ_RRCN01000001.1, on the reverse strand, counting down.
TCGGGAAGGCAACATGTGCGATTCCTGCCGTACCCGGTTGACTCGTGATTTTGCCTCGGCCGCGAGGGAAGAAACGCAGAAGCTGGCGGGCCAGAACGATAAATCCGGTCAGGGAGCCTACAGCGCCATGGACAAATTTCGCAGTCCGTAATCGACTAAAAGTGCGATAGTTCGGTATAATATTCTTTATAATCCAATAGTTCGCTATTAAAAATGATTCAAACGCCGCCGATAAACTTAGTAAAGATTATCGGCTTTTTTATTTGGAAAGAAAGGTGGAGCCCATGAAAATCAATGAAACCGGACGGGCCGGAGCCATTAACAATTATCAGCGCCAACTGGATTCCCAGCGTAAAGATACAGACAGTAAAGCACGCCGCAAGGACGAACTTTCTATTTCCGAGGAGGCCAAAGAGCTTCTCAAGGCGCAGGAGGAAGGCATGGATACAGAACGCGCCCAAAGAATCGAGGATTTGAAATCGCAGGTATCCGCGGGAACGTACCAGGTAGACGCCAAGAAACTGGCGGAGAAGCTCGTTCCGTACTTTAAATCTTTTTTTAATGATAATTAGGGGGCGGCTATGTCAGTTCAGTTAATCATCGACAGTCTGTCGCAAATGGATCAGCAGCAGTCGGCTTTGCTGGAAATCATGTTGCAAAAAAAGCAAGCTATATTGGACCGGGACTTTGATGAACTGGTACGCATCTTGTCGCGCGAATCCAAAATGCTGAAATCGATTGAAGAGCTGGAGCAGCAGCTTCTGGCGGTTGCCCAGACTTTTTTGCAGTCCAAGGGGATCAAATCAAAGCTGAACTTGACGATTACGGAAATATCAAGACTCGTCTTCGACCCCGAAGAGAAACGGGTGCTAACGGAGTTTAAGGAGAAGCTGGAGAGCCGCTTGGCTGAAGTGAAACGGGCGAATGAGCTGAATCAGGAGTTGATTAAGCAGAACCTTTCGTTCATCGACTTTTCCTTGAACTTGCTCACCGGCTTCGAGGATGATGACGCGACCTATTCGCCGCCGACGGGACAGGACAAAAAATCCGCGACCCGAAGAATGTTTGATACAAGAGCTTGATTCATATAGAAACGCGTAAAGGAGATGGGATAAATGACCTCCACTTTTCATGGAATAGAGACTAGCAAACGAGCGCTTTTTGTAAATACGGTATCGATGCAAACCCTGGGGCATAATATTGCCAATGCCAACACGGAAGGGTATTCCAGACAGCGGGTGAACTTGACCGAAGCGAATCCGATCTGGGCTATGGGGATGACGAAAAGCCAGCAGCCGGGTCAATTGGGGACCGGGGTTGAGTACACCAGCATTACCCGGGTAAGAGACAGCTTCCTGGATACGCAATTTCGCCGGGAAAATCAGCTGCTTGGCTCTTGGGAAGTGCTGAATTCGACGATGACCTCCATTCAAAACATTCTGAACGAGCCTTCGGGCAGCGGACTTAGCTCGGTCATGGATGATTTCTGGAATTCCTGGGAGACCTTGAACCGCGATCCTTCCCTCCTTAGTGCGCGTGTAGCCGTGGCCGGCGCTGCCAGCAACATGGTGGATACGTTGAAGCACATTAGCGAGTCGCTAACCAATTTATCGACCGATGTGAACTCCAACATAGATAAGAAAGTGCAGGAAGCCAACAATATCGTGGAAAATATCGCGCGGTTGAACGTGCTGATTCGCGACAACGAAAGCTTTGGCGACAATGCCAATGACTACCGGGATCAGCGGGATTTGCTGCTGGATAAGTTGTCGACGATCGTCGACGTCCAGTATACCGAGGATGAAAACGGCATGGTCAGCATTACGTCCGCAGGCGTCAACGTTTTGGCCGGAGAAGCGATAACCGCTTTGACCGCGGCGAACGCCAACACGGCAACGGCGGGACAACTGTACGGATACGTTCAATCGCTGCAGGAAACCGACTTGATCCGCAACCAGTTGAACGGTTTGGTCAGCACGCTTGTGACAGGGGACATTAAAGTCACTTTGAGCAATGGTTACATTACTTCCAATCCTATTGTCGCTTTGAACGATGTGACGGTGGAGGGCATGGGGACAGTCCCTGCCGGCACCACGATCCCGGCGGGTTCGAAGATCACCTCGTCGATGGACGTCATGGTGAAAGGCTTCAACGGACTGCATCAACTGGGTTATACGCTTACCGAGCCTACTACTTCCGGCATTCCCTTTTTCGTATCCAACAGCGGGACGTTTACGATTGACGATATTCAAGTGAATCCCGAAATTCTTGCCAATACGAATAAAATTGCCGCTTCGTCGCAGTATGAAGTTGTGAATGGAGTAAATAAGGTTATCCGCGGGAACAGCGACATCGCGAACGCCATTGCCAGCTTGCGGGACGGCATCTTTACCTTCCCCAACGCGTTAACCTCACTGTCGCAGGGGACAACGGACGATTATTTCCGGGCATTGACCGCCGATCTGGGGATTCGGGCCAGCAATACCGAACGCAACTTCGAAAATCAGCAAACGATGGCGGACAATTTGCAAATTCAACGCCAATCCGTCAGCGGCGTCTCGATGGACGAAGAATTGGCCGACATGATTCGTTTTCAACAGGCCTATAACGCTGCCGCCCGAAATATGACCACGGTGGACGAAATGCTCGACCGGGTCATCAACCAAATGGGCCGGGTAGGTTTATAACATAGATAGCTTGTAGCTTTGGATTTATAAGGAGGTTTATGGAATGCGTGTAACGGGTATGATGCAGAACTTGCAGCTGTTAAAAAACCTGCGAAACATCAACACGGCGATGACAACCGGCCAACAGCAGCTGGCAACCGGCCAAAAAATCAGCAAACCGAGCGACGATCCGGTCGGAACGGGTTATCAAATGCGATACGATACCGACTTGGCGCGGAGCGACGAGTTTTTGACGAACGCTCAGACGGGCACGGAAATTTTGAAGACGATGGACTCCTTGCTGCAACAGGCGAGCGATGTGTTGAAGCGTTCGCGTACGTTGGCGCTTCAAGCCGCCAACGGGACATTGGATTCGCAGCAAAGACAAACGATCTCATCGGAAATCAAACAATTAAAAGAGCAGTTGGTTACGATCGGCAACAGTACTTTTAACGGTAGATATTTGTTTAACGGGCAGAAAACGGATCAGGCTCCCTATACCGTGGCTGGGGCGGCTACTGCGGAAACGGATCCGGGTTTGTTTTATCTTAACGTAAGCCCGTCCGTCAAAGTGCCGGTAAGCATTACCGGTGAAGTTGTTTTCGGAGCGGCCGGAACGGATAATGCCTTTAAGGTTCTGGACGATCTGGCGAATGCGCTTGATACCAATAATGAAGCCGGAATTCAGACAGCCATCGATAATATCGATGTTACTTCCGACCGGCTTAATGTGAGTTGGTCGGAGATCGGGGCGCGGATGAACCGTTTTGACTTGATGACAAACCGGATCCAGGATGAACAGGTAAATATAAAGGAACAAAGATCAAACGTAGCCGACGTGGATTTTTCGGAAGCGATTGTGGATTTGAAGATGAAAGAAAATGTTCTTCAAGCAGCCCTGTCTACGGGAGCGAGAATTATGCAAACCTCGCTGGTTGACTTCCTGCGATGATTAGCGCCATTTTGCCAAATGACTGGGGGAAGTATAGGCCGGCGGAAATTAATGTTCGCCTAACTCCTCCTGAAATGGAAACCGATTGGACAGGCGTTTATGATGATTTGGGGCTGAAACGTCCATCTTCCTTTAAGAGGGAGTTAGACGGACAAGCTCAGGCGGCGGTTTTAAGGGACATTACTTCCAAGGCTCAAGAAGGTGACCGGGTAGCGAATATTTCCTCGGGCGAAAAAAACGTGTTTGGTCACATTGCCCATGAAAGATATATGCGAAAGGGACAAAAGGAAGTAACGATCGAAGCTCTTCCGAAGCAAGGAGTGATTATCGACTTCCGGATTTATCCCCCAGAAATTCAAGTTGATCCGAGAGGAGCACTTCCAAAATGATGCAGATTCATAGTGAGACATACGGGGTGCTTGAAGTTAAGGAAGAGCAGATTTACTCCTTTGAACCCGGAATTTTGGGTATTCCTGAAATTAAGCAATATGCATTACTTCCTATGCAGGATACCCCTTTCTATGTATTGCATTCTTTAGAGGATGAAGTCAGCTTCATTTTACTTCCTTCTCATCAGGTGGTTGAGAATTACAGCTTTCGCCTTCCGGAAGAAATCGTGGACTCGCTGCAGCTTTCATCACCGGATGAAGTGGGCGTGATGCTTATTGTGAACTTCCAGTCGAGCGAACTGTTTGTAAACCTGATGGCCCCTGTCCTTCTTGCTCCGCATTCGCAAAAAGGATGCCAGTATATTATCAAGGATCAGGAGTTACCGATCCGGCATCCCCTTCTTTTGCAAAAAGGAGGCGTGTAGATGCTGGTCCTGAGAAGGAAAGTAGGAGAAGCGGTCATGATCGGAGACGAAATCCAAGTTCAGATTTTGGGGATCGAAGGCGATCAAATCAAGCTCGGCTTCTTGGCCCCTAAGGATGTATCTATTTTACGCCAAGAGTTGTATCAAGGAATCGTTGCCGAAAATTTGGCAGCAAAGGAGCAAATCAGTCTATTGCAGCAAGAACAAATCCTGGACCTGCTAAAAAAATTTAAAATGTAAATCATTTTGAAGGTAGGTGGGTTAGGTTATGAACCTTAATCGGTTGGATGCGAATGTTCAAGAGCTAAGGTCCGGGGATTACGGCTTGTCAAAGACGACCCCATCTCTTGCTCAGAACAGCAGCAAAATTGAAGAGCAAAGAGTTCATGCGCTGACAAAGGAAGAACAGGCAAAGCTGGAGGAACAAATCAAGAAGCTTAACGAGTCGATCGCGGCCTCGGGCAAGGAACTCAGATTTAAGTACAACAATGATGCGGAGCAGCTGTACGTAGAGGTGCTGGACGCGAAGACGCAAGAAGTCTTAAGCAGCCTGCCGCCGGAATTTCTCATCGATCTTTCGGTCAAGATGAAGGAATTAATCGGCATGTTTTTTGATGAAAAAATTTAAAACGAGAGGAAGAGGTGTAAATCATGGGAGTTGCTTTATCGGGTTTGGCATCCGGTATGAATACCGGAGATATCATAAAAGGCTTAATGGATATTGAAAGAATTCCTTATACTAAACTGGAAACTAAAAAAAGTACAATTACAAACAACAAAAGTATTTTTAACAGCATTAATTTGAAATTGAAAAACCTGCGGGACGCAGCTTCGGCTTTCACGGACCTCGGTTCTTTTCAAGTGAGTAGCGCAGTCAGTTCCGACACGACCAAATTGACGGCTACGGGCGGAGGAGCTTCGGTCAACGGCAATTATACCGTAGAAGTTACGAAATTAGCCAAGCAGCAGATGAATGCAACAACCTCGATTCAGGTTAAGGATGCGGACGGCAAAGACATTAAGTTTAGCGCTGATGATCTGGCCGCAGCAAGGTCGATTTCGATTGGGGGAAAGAGCCTTGTCCTAAGCGACGATCTGGACTTAACCAATAAAAGTTATAGTGACGCGCTTTCGACCATCGCAGGGCAGATCAATAAGCAATTCGGAGATGTCCAGGCTTCCGTCGTGCAAACATCCGATGGATATAAGAGCTTGGTCGTCACGGCCAAAGACGGGAAAACAATCGATATGAGCGGTACCGGCTCGTTTACTCTAGAAAATAAAGTAGCGGCGCAACCGGCCATTTTAAAAGTTAACGGTATTGATATTACCAGTTCCAGCAACACGGTAAAGGATGCTATTCCCGGGGTAACCCTGCAGTTATTGGCCGAAGACACCAAAGTTAATGTTGAGGTCAAGCAGGATGTGGATAAGATTGCCGAAAAAGTTCAGACTTTTGTCGATGCGTACAATGATGTTGTTAAACTTATCCGCGAAAACACCAAAAAGGTTGAGAATGAAAAAAATGCAGACGGCTCCTACAAGGATTTCAAAACGAACCTCCAAAGCGACTCCTTGCTTAGACAGTTGAACTCGGAACTGTACGATATCGTTAGTACTGTTTCCGGCAGTGCGGATAACCTTAGACTTTTGAGCGATATTGGCCTGGAAATCGATAAAGGGAAAAAATCAGCTTCGGAGATGACCGGGGAGCTTTCCTTTGATAAAGAAGTGTTTAAGAAGAAATTGACAGATAATCCGAGCGCTGTAGAAGAATTGTTTAATGGCGAGAACGGGCTGGGAACCATAGCCAAGGACCGGTTATATAACTATACTAAGACTAACGGCCTGATGGCTTTGAAAATGGAAGGGCTCGAACAAGACATCGATTTTATTGATGAACAAATGGAAAATATGGATGCAAGATTAACGCTAAAACAAGAGAGACTTACGAAACAATTCACCCAAATGGAAGTAGCGTTGTCTAAGCTGCAAAACCAACAATCCTGGATGGCCGGCCAGCTAAGTTCGTTAATGTCGTCCAGTAGTTGATCGTTTTTATAGTTCCTTTTAGGAGATGAAAAATCCATGGCTATGCCCAATGCTTACCAAAGCTATCAAAAAAATAAATACGAGACGGCCTCTCCTCATCGTCTCACATTAATGCTGTACAATGGAGCCGTGCAATTTGCCGAGCGTGCCCATAAGGCCATCTTAGAAGGAAGCTTGGAAGATACCAACAAGTACATACAGAAGGCCCAGGACATTATCTATGAATTGATGACTTCCTTGAATGAGCCGGAGGGCGGCGAATTGGCTCGTAATTTAAAAAATATTTATGTATATTTGATTGATAGATTAGTGCAGGCTAACATCAAGAAAAACGCCGACTATGTCGAAGAGGTTATCCGTCATCTCAAAGAGCTGCAGTCTGCTTGGGAGCAAATCGGAAAGGAAGTCAGCCTTGGATAATCACGACACTTCAATCATGGCGGAATATCGGGAGCTTTTCGGCCAATTGCTTGAGTGTACGAAACATCAGTTGGAGTTATTATCGGCTGAGGAGTCGCTGGAACGCATGACGGAAGTTTATCTGCAGTCAGCGGAAAAGTGGGAGGAGATCAGAGGCGCGATTGATCGCATGGCTTTGGAATTTCCGACTTTAAAAGAAATTCAGGATGCAGCTTTGGCAGAGACGATGAAGAACATTCAGGCTTACCTGCAGATGATTGAAGCCCGGCTCAGCGATTCGATCCATGAAACGGGTGATGACTTGCGGACGGTAAAGGACCAAAAGATGCTGATGAACGCTTATTACGGCATGAATCGAAGAGGATATCATTCTTTTTATTTTGACGAAAAAAAATAAAAAAATTTCTTTGGATAGGTATAAAGTTATATTTTAACGATGCCGATATATTGATTAGGCCACAAGGATGTAGCCAATATAAACCAATCACGGAGGATGATTAGAATGGGAATGTTTATCAACACGAACGTTGGCGCATTGAACGCTAACCGCAACCTGAACTTCAACAACACGCAAATGGGCAAGACAATGGAAAAATTGTCTTCCGGTTATCGTATTAACCGTGCTGCGGACGACGCTGCTGGTCTTGCGATCTCCGAAAAAATGCGCTTCCAAATCAACGGTTTGACGCAAGCGCAACGCAACGCTCAAGACGGTATCTCCCTGATTCAAACGGCTGAAGGTGCTTTGACAGAAGTTCACTCCATGCTGCAACGTCTGAACACGCTGGCTAACCAAGCAGCAAACGGAACTTACGACAGCACGGACCGCGAAAAGATTCAATTGGAAGTTAAAGAATTGATCGGAGAGATCAGCAACATTGCTCAAACGGTTAACTTCAACGGCATCAGCCTTCTTAAATCAGCTACATCTGTTTCGTTCCAAATTGGTTCCGATGCTGACACTACAATTTCAATTGATCTTAAAGCTATGACAACTACTGCATTGAAAATTAATGATCTTTCGGTTTCTGGTGCTACTGCAGATAATGCGAACAAAGCTATCGCAGCTGTTAAATCGGCAATCAGCACAGTGTCCACTCAACGTGCTAGTTTTGGTGCCGTACAAAACCGTCTGGAACACACAGTTAACAACTTGGGCGTAATGGTAGAAAACCTGTCCGCTTCCGAATCCCGTATTCGTGATGCTGATATGGCTACTGAAATGACTTCGTTCACGAAGAACCAAATCTTGGTGCAAGCAGGTACAGCAATGTTGGCTCAAGCTAACTCTGCTCCACAATCCGTTCTTAAATTGCTCGGATAAGTTCAAACCTTTTTGCGGACCCCCTTTTGGGGGTCTTTTTGCTTTATTTTACCTATACAAATCCACTATGTTTATTCCGATATATTAGGTATACATGAATAAGGACGTGAGTGAATTGAAGGTAAGGATTAACCAGCAGCAGGAACAAGTCATTGACGGATCGATTGAGCAGCTTGATAAATGGTGGAAAGAGGCGACGGGCTCTATTTTTCAAACCGGGCAGCTTATCCACTGCGTTGAGATTGACGGCAAAATCTTTTATGACGGATACGAACAATATTTATTTCTTAATGTGGATCAAATACAGTGCGTTAATATTAATACCTTGTCGAGATTGGAAAGTATAGTGTCTACTGAACAAGAGTTAGACCAATATCTCAGCCGATTCATTCCAGCGGCCAAAAGTGTCGCTAACCAGTTATATGGTGGACTTAATCAGGAAAATGCAGGTTTGTTGTCCCAACTTGTGCAGGGGCTGGAATGGGTAAGCAGTGCAGTTGCTTTAAATGTTAAACTTTATATGGAGGAAACAGAGAATCTTCCGGAGTATCTTGCCGAAATTACTTCAGTAAATCAATATATTAGCGTTATGCATACCAATATCCAACAAGATGATTTTGTAGGAGTAAGTGATGTACTGGAATACGAAATCATTCCTGCTCTCGAAAACTATCATTCACAATATAAAGAAAAGGTGTCAGCATGAAATTGTTGGAAGCTAACGAACAGATATTACAAGACAAATATCCCGAGTTGGCCCGGGTTATTGATCACAATGTTCCGGATCTGGAACGATATGAAGTCGTTTGCACGAAGAACAATGAGTTTAATCTGAAACGGCAAGAAGATGACGTAGAATACTTTTTCCATAGCAAATATAATGCCGAAGTGGAAGCTGTTAGATGGGTTCAGGCAACGATGGATGGGAAATCAGATAATGAAGGGCCTTTACTGCTGTTTGGAGTGGGAATGGGCCATTTTTTGAAAGCTGTATTGGAAAAGACCGAGGTTAAACAGATCATTGTATATGAGCCTGATATAAATGTATTCCATAGCATGTTACGAAACCAGGATGTTAGTGGATTGTTAGACAATGATCGTGTTAAGATGGTGGCTTTGGGAGAACATGAGCTAGTCCTTTCAGAGCTGGCAGATTATATCAGTGGACAGTTGTCCGGAACAATTACACTGATCGCTGCACAAATATACAGACGGCTATATAAAGAAACGTTTAATCAATTAGAAGAAGTGATTAAACACGGAGTTCTCAATAGCCAGTCAAACTTTCAAACTTATCAAAGATATCAAATGGAATGGGTGCGGAACATCCTTTATAATATCCCCCATTGTATTGTAAATCCATCTATAGCCGCTCTTAAAGGAATTAACAACAAAGGGGCAGTGGCGGTTATCGGTTCCGGTCCATCATTACAAGAAGATATTCATTTACTTGAGCAATTGAAACAAAAATGCATTCTGATTGCAGCCGGTTCCAGTATTCAGATTTTGCAGCACCATCACGTTGATCCGCATTTTATAGTAACAATGGATGGTGGTAGTCCCAATTTACAAGTTTTTAATAATATAGATCGTGGGCGTACTCCCCTTATCTTTGTCAATCATAGTCATTTTCAAATCCAAGACATGTATCAATTGGAGATGTTTCATGCCACTTTTGAAGGTGATACGATAAGTCAATACTTGTTGGAAGAGGATATGGGCCCCTCATTTAAACCAACTGCGTCAGTCACTGGAACAGCCATACAATTAGCGGCTTATATGGGCGCAAAGGATATCATTTTACTTGGGCAGGATTTATCTTTCCCTGATCAAAAATATTATAGCGCTGGAGCTAATCATGCGTCAGAAAAAGGATTGACCAACGCTCTAAGCAGTGCAACGGAATTTGTAGAAAACGTATCTGGCGGTATGAATCCCACCAATGCGGTTATGACGATTACCCGCAAGAATATAGAAAATATTATCTCTGTTTTACAGCTTAATGGAATGAGTTTTACAAATACTTCCTCCAAGGGAGCGAAAATAAAAGGTGCAGAGTGGGAAAGCCTTGAGCGCATCATAAAGGTATTGCCAGCAAACCAGGTGCCTGCTTTGTATCGTTTAAATGCCATGCCAGTAACGGAAGAAAACTTAAGTGAGAAAGTTTCGAAGAAAATGAATCATATATTAAGCGAAGCCCAAACACTGGATAAAAGTTTGACTAAGATAAAGCAAGAATTGATTTCGATGGCCAAAAATGTAAAAACTAAAAACGCAAATAATTTAAACAAAAATTTGCTGAAAGTCAATAAGCTATGGCAATCAATAACTGATCAAGACATCTTTAAGTATTTTCATAGTTTTGGACTGGCTCATCATATCAACCACTATATGAGATTTGTTCCCAAGATCGTTGACGCAACGAATCCATTCACGAAAGCCTCATTAATTATAGAGCACTTAGGCAAATTAGTAGATGAACTGATCTCTTTTAACCCCCAAATGACTAATTATATCCAACATGCTCTTCATCGCATGGATCTATTGCATCAACAGGAGGAATAGCCGTGAGTTTATATAAAGGTAAGAAAATTTTAATAACCGGGGGGACTGGGACAATTGGTCAACATCTTGTTAGACGTTTGTTGCAGGAAGAACCCGGTGTTATTCGCATATTTAGCAGAGATGAATTCAAACAGTTTGAAATGGCGCAGGAGTTGCAGCAGTATGCTCAACAGTTGCGTTTCTTGATAGGTGATGTAAGAGATGAGCAAAGGCTGTCCCGGGCCATGGCGGACGTAGATTATGTCTTTCACTGTGCTGCTATGAAGCATGTCCCTGCCTGCGAATATAATCCTTTTGAAGCTGTACAAACAAATATAATCGGTACGCAAAATGTGATACAGTCTGCATTGGAAGCTAGAGTGAAAAAAGTCATTTTTGTGAGTACAGACAAAGCCATTGCTCCAACAAATACTTATGGTGCATCTAAATTAATGGCCGAACGTCTAATTTCTTCTGCACAATACCAAGCGGGTTCAGCCAATACCACATTTGCAGCTGTGCGTTTTGGAAACGTTATGGGATCAAGAGGCTCTGTCATACCACTTTTTAAAAAGCAGATCGAATCTAAACGTAAAATTACAGTTACTCACAAAAATATGACTCGTTTTATGATGACTATGGAGGAAGCTACTGAGTTAACCCTTAAAGCTGCAGATTACGCTCAAGGTGGAGAGGTTTTTGTATTAAAAATGCCTGTAGTTAGATTGGAAGATCTAATAAATGCTGTGATTCTAGAAATGTCAAAAAAAATAGGAATTACTCCTGAAGAAATAGAGATTGAAGAAATTGGTTTGCGGCCCGGTGAAAAAATGTATGAGGAACTTATGACGGAAGATGAGGGAAAACGGGCAAGAGAACTAGCAGAAATGTTTGTCATTCCAAATGAATTTGTTAAAAAAGGAATTTATCCAAATTCAAAACCGGTTAAAGATGGAAAGTATAGTTCAGAGGATCAAAAAACATTGGAATTTGATGAGGTAACAGAGTTGCTAATACGATCAAGGGCTTTGGTCTGATGAACGATATAAAGGGTATTCTATTCCCAGTTTAGCATGCGTCAACGAAAATCCATAAATACCGGACAAGGTATACTTGTTGGTGGACAAAGGAATCGTGTTCGGTGAGATGAGCGGGTTGCGGCTCCATTCTGATAGCGGTTCTTTGTTTAGATCTTAGCGGTTTTCAGCTTATATCGTTGATTGTGGGATCAATTACCAATAAATAAATTCTCTACTCAGCAGAGTAAAGTGCCGATATATTAGATAACGTTAGAAAACTGCATTCGTTTAACTTTTGTAATTTCGTCTAATTATTCGTCAAAAAAACAATAGAAATAGGAACGTGATTACAGATGAAACCTAATATTAACATTAATGGAAGAGTTATAGGTGAGGACTATCCTCCAATTGTTATTGCTGAAATTGGAATCAATCATGAAGGATCTCTGGAAGTAGCAAAAGAAATGGTGGATGCAGCTTACAATGCAGGCGCTGAGATAATTAAACATCAAACGCACGTTGTGGATGATGAAATGAGCGCCGAGGCTAAAAAGGTAATACCGGGAAATACGAATGTATCTATATATGAAGTTATGGAACGTTGTGCTTTAAGTGAAGCTGATGAATTAGAATTAAAGAACTATGTAGAATCTAAGGGAATGATCTTTATCAGTACTCCTTTTTCTCGGGCAGCGGCTAATCGGCTAGAGAAAATGAATGTCGCAGCATATAAAATTGGCTCAGGAGAATGTAATAACTACCCTTTAATAGAACATATATCTCAATTTGGTAAACCGGTTATTCTATCAACAGGCATGAACAATATTGAAAGTATTCGAAAAGCAGTTGGGATTTTGGAAAAGTATGATGTGTCTTATGCATTACTTCATTGTACAAATGTCTATCCTACACCTGCTCACCTAGTGAGATTAGGCGGCATGCAGCAACTTCAAGAAACTTTCCCTAATGCAGTAATAGGTTTATCAGATCACACTATAAATAACAATGCTTGTTTGGCAGCTGCTGCACTAGGGGCCTCGATATTAGAGAGGCATTTTACGGATCATAAAGATCGACCGGGCCCAGATATCGTTTGTTCCATGGACACTCACCAATTGCGTGAACTTATTCAAGGAGCTAAGGAAATTGCACTCATGCGAGGTGGTAATAAGGAGGCGGCCCAGGAAGAAATGGTTACTATTGATTTTGCTTTTGCTACAGTAGTTGCCACTAAGAACATCGCTGAAGGCGAAATTTTAAATGCGGATAATATTTGGGTAAAACGTCCTGGTACGGGTGAAATAAAGGCAGAGCATTTTAATGATGTGTTAGGAAAAAGAGTGAATCGAACTATTCAGAAAGATGAACATCTAAAATTTAGTGATATATTAGATTGATTTTTCAAAATAATAATTGGAAGCGGTTGGTGTCTAATATCTTAAACATGCAGCGAATAGAATTTTATTTTTGGAGGATTAAGCATGATATTTAAATATGATAAAGATAAAGCTTTCGATTATGAAAATGGGTTTATGCTTACTTCAGACATCTATAGAATAGGGAATTTTCTGGCTCACTATGAATTGTATAAAAAAATTTTAGGGTTACCTGGGGATATTATAGAATTAGGAGTTTTTAAAGGTAACTCTTTGATTCAATTTGCTTCTTTTCGAGAATTATTAGAGAATGAGAATTCTCGGAAAATTATTGGTTTTGATGTGTTTGGTGAATTTCCTTCAAGCTCCGCGTTTGAAAGTGATAAGGAATTCATATATGAGTGGAATGAGCAATTCCAAGGAGAGTTTTTATCAAAAGATGATTTGTATAAAAGTTTAGAACTGAAAAATGTAAAGAATGTAGAGCTAGTTGAAGGAAACATTTTAGAGACACTTGAAGTTTTTTTAAAAGAAAATCCACATACTAAAATATCACTATTACATATCGATACAGATGTGTATGAACCTTCTATTTTTGCATTGGAGTTGCTTTACAATAGAGTGGTTCCAGGTGGCGTTATTGTTTTTGATGATTATGGAACTGTTGAAGGGGAGACTAGAGCAGTGGATGAGTTTTTTGCGGGTAAAGAGCATAAGTTGCAAAAATTCACCTTTAGTCATACAAAACCATCATTCTTGATAAAAAAGTAATAATAGGGGCACTGGGGAGTATTCTACATGAAAAAGATGGTTTTCTTAACGGGAACTCGCGCAGATTACAGCAAACTCAAGTCGCTTATGAACAAAATTAAAGTTGATCCAGAGTTAGAGCTGCATTTATTTGTAACAGGTATGCACATGCTTTCACGATACGGTTCTACGTGGTTGGAGATTGAAAAAGACGGTTTTAGAAAAGTATATCAATTTATTAATCAAAGTCAAAATACGCCAATGGACCTGGCATTAAGCAATACCATAAGTGGGCTTAGTAACTACATTGCCGAAATAAAACCGGATATGATTGTTGTTCATGGAGATCGCTTGGAAGCCTTTGCTGGAGCAATTGTAGGATCCTTCAATAATATTTTAGTTGCACATATTGAAGGAGGCGAAGTCTCCGGAACGATAGATGAATCAATACGTCATGCAATTACTAAGCTTGCTCATGTTCACTTTGTAAGTAATGAAGAATCTAAGAAGAGGATAATGCAGCTAGGTGAGAACTCCGAAAATATATATATCATCGGCTCTCCAGAAATAGATATTATGTACTCGAAAAGTTTACCTTCTCTCGAAGTTGTAAAGCAGAGATATAACATTGGATTTAAGGAATATGGTATTGTTATGTATCATCCTGTCACTACTGAATATGAGCATTTGCGTAAAAATATTCAGTCACTCATAGATGCGCTTTTACTTTCTGGAAAAAATTACGTTGTTATTTATCCAAATAATGATTTAGGCAGTGATATTATTATTGAGGCTTATAAAAGCTTGGAAGGTAATCCTAGTTTTGCAGTTTTTCCCTCCATCCGCTTTGAATATTTTTTAACTCTGATGAAATATGCTCAATTTGTTATTGGAAACTCCAGCGCTGGCATTAGAGAATCAGTTGTGTATGGGACGCCAGCCATTGATATTGGTAATCGGCAGAATGGGCGATATGATCATGAGAAGGAAATCCTCATTCAGCATGTTCATGAGAATCGAGAGGAAATATTATTTGCCATAAAAAATGTTCCTAGTCATAATATCTTTCAAGCTAAAAGTTCTTTTGGATGGGGAGATAGTGCTGAACGCTTTATGGAGATTGTTAAGAATCCTCATCTGTGGGAAACACGTATCCAAAAGAAGTTCTCAGACTTGCTGTAGGAGGTTATACCATGTTCCAGAACAAAAAGATAATAGCCATAATTCCAGCACGTGGTGGTAGTAAAGGCATCCCTAATAAAAATATAGTAGATGTATGTGGAAAGCCACTCATTGAATATACCATTACTGCGGCAAGACAATCACGTTATATTGATATGGTATATGTCTCCACAGACAGTTTACAGATAGCAGAGCTTTGTGTGGCTAGGGGGATAAGCGTTCCTGAACTTAGACCCAGAGAACTTGCCACTGATGAGGCTAAAACTATTGATACGTTAAGGCACACGCTTAAGCTGCTTAACTATGAGAAATTCGACTATGTAGTTTTATTACAGCCTACACAACCATTACGACTTCCCTATCATATAGATGAGGCCATACAATTAATTGTTCCTGGACAACGAGAAAGCATCATTAGTGTAACTAAGGTCAGTGAGCATCCTGTTTTTATGAGAAGTCTAGATGCTAATGGTAAACTGAATTCAATTTTAAACACAAATAGTACCATTAGAAGACAGGACTTAAGTACGTTTTATAAGGTTAATGGAGCGATTTATATTAACAAGGTAAGTGACATATTAAACTATGACATTAGTTTGAATGATAATGAGTATCCATACATTATGGATAAGGCGTATGATCTAGATATAGATACAGAGGAAGACCTTAATAAATTTATTCAAATACAATCTTTGAGAGAAAAGAATAATATTTAAATCATCTAGTGCTTTGTTTTTGATAAGAAGTGGAATTAAGTACATATTCCTTGAAAAGCCAAGTCAAGGATTAAGAGAATCGCAGAAATGGCATCGACTTATAGTTGCAAAGTATTTATTGCATACAATAGAAGTTTTTATTCCAGCGTCATTGAAGTAATCTTACAAGAGGACGGCCTTAAGCTCGTTTTTGAATTCACTGAGTGGAGCCATATTGTTAACTCAGAATCAAAAATCAGAATTTATTTTAGTATTTTTTAGGTGCTGGGATTACAGAAAATGACGTCCTATTCTCATATCATGCTAATTGGTCAGCATCTTGAAGCTGGAAGTTGGATCTAATGACCGATCAATCTCGGTACATATTAAAACCTCTGGAAAAACTCAAAGTGCAACGGATTGGCAAACTAATTGAAGAAGAAGTCGTGACGATGATAGCTTAGATCAGAGATATAAGTCAGGTTTCTTTGGTGAGTTGAACGCGTTCCTGAATCAGGGCAACGGAAAATCACCATTGCTTAGTATTCATGATGCGGTGAAATACTATGAAATCTATGAAAGAATAGTCACCTCGACCAATAATCCATCATGATCAATTAACTTAAGGTGAGTGAACTGCGATATGGATATTTTGAAGGAATTATCAGAACATCGTTTTGTTGCATATGGTTACGGTCAGGCGTTTAAGATTGTGAGTAAATTTGTCGATATTAATTGTAGTATAGTTGTTGATAATGACCCTCAAAAGTGGGGCACTAATGATGGATTCTATGTCATCGGATCAAAACATCTGAAGAGGATTGATCTCTCGCAGTATAAAATACTAATTTTCCCTTTCGACTATTACGGCATTTTTATTGAACTGTTAGCGTTAGGGGTGGAAGCGTCGGCTATTTATACCTTATTTGAGCTAATGAAGGATACTAAGTTCCGTGAGTTGTACAACGAGCATAAATTATCGGTTCCCTTTCCCAGTACTTATTCCGTAGATGCAGAACTTAATTGTTTTACGCGTAAACTCAGATATCAAAATGTGGCAAAACAGCCCTTAAATTGCAGGCAATTATTTAGCCGCTGGTTCAATGCCTCAATACCCTTGATATATCGTGGTATTAATTTGCGACAGGTGTTGGCCGCAAATGTCTCTACTCTACTGGAGTATGTGTATCTTTTTGAAAGTGATGTTTCTTTACACTACCCTCCAATATCTGAGTCATATGACCTGCGCGGAAATGGAGATATTCTAGTTCCAATGTTCGCACGTCCAAGAATAGATCATGTAAATCGAATGCGATCGATAGTCAATGATATTACCTCTGATATAACTATCATTACCTATAGTGATATGGATGTAAACATTCATCTACTTCCAAGAAGAACATATAAGTTCAAATTTTCCTTCAGCAGAGATGAACAATATTGGGTTAAGCGTATTACTCAAGAGCTTGAAGTTGCTTTTTTTATTTTGACAAATGATGAGAAAGACTGGATGAGCTATCTAATCAACTACTATATTCAGTTGATTGATTTTTATATTGACGTATTGCGCATCAATTGTAAGGTCATGCTTTCCATTTTCCCATATTACGAACAAGAAAACCTTTTGTTCCAAATGGGCAAACTTCAGGGTGCTGTCGATGTTGTATATCAACATGGGAATTATACAGATGCTACATCCAACGAGCGGTTTCATCCACATCTATACACATTTGCACTGAAAAGCGATTATTATCTCGTCTGGAATCAAAAAGCAAAACATGATCTGATTAACGTGTATGAAAAAGAGGATACTCAAGTTATCGTATTAGGTAATCCGATGCAAATTGAAAAAAATAATACTGCCTCAACAAGTCTAAAAAAATTTCTAATCGTTTGTCCGGGCAAGGTGTTTGATCATTTGAACAAAGTAAATGAGTTGCTTAATGATGCAGAGCTTGTCGCAGATATATTCAGATTGAAATACGACATCAGGTACCACCCATTAAATAAAATAAATCCGAAGGATAGCATTCTCTCTCATTTTGACAAGAATGTTTATGCGAACAATTGTAACTACGATGATTATGCTTTTTTTATAGGGAGAGAATCGACATTATTGGACGAGATTCGAGATGGGGGATTTCGAGTTTTTACCAAATCCGAAAAAGTAACTATGCCATACGAGTATAGCAATAGCCAAGAGCTGCAGGTACTTGTTAATCAGGCAGTTCATACATCCTTTAATGAAGATAATAGACCTAAACAAACATCAGCAGAAGAGATCAGAAAAAAATATGCTGAGTTCCTTATAAATCTGCTCAAGAAATCTTCCAAGCAAAGAATAATAGAGAGTTGGGAGTAACGTCGATATGGATATAACAAAACAACTAGACATCCAGTTTAGCATGGCGGAAAAAGGAAGAAGGCTATGGTTGGGACTAGTCGAAGACAATCAGTTGGATTTGCAGGACTATGTAGTATTGTTCCCTAGCGACCAGCCCAATATCAATTATTACGGCTTGCTGTACTTAAATCAATTTATTAATAACAAAAGAGCAAACAAAACCGTTATTGTTACCAGTGATGGAACAGTGCAGAAAGCATATGATTACTTCACTGATAAAGTAACTCACTGCTACTTATTTAATAACGATGATATAGACTCGCTACTGAATTTCTACAGATTGTACATGTTCACGAACAAGTTAATCATCGTCTCTCTAGATAATTTTTCAGGACGTACATTAGGCAATCTACTTAATATTCGTGGTATTACACTTGAGGAAATAATCTCCTTAGGGATTTACCAGCTTCGTGAATTCAAACAAGAGCAGCCCATAAGCTTTTTAGGGAGTAATCAAGCGTTAAAAGATTTCTTTAACCTATCCTGATGGGTTAGCAAGGAATTACTGATGAGGAGCTGCTGATATGAATTGTGATTATATTATTGTTCAAGCTGGCGGTAAAGGAACAAGATTGGAGCATTTGACCATAAATAAGCCAAAATGTTTAGTTCCTATTAATAATTTACCGATGCTTTTTCATTTATTTCGTAAGTTCCCCGATAAAAAGTATATTATTATTGGAGATTATAAATACGATGTTTTACGTGAATACTTGAAGGTCTTCGCCGATATTCAATATATCCTAATAAATTCTCAAGGAAGACATGGGACACTATCTGGAATTTCCGATTCTTTAAAGCTCATTCCGAATAACAAGCCATTCATGCTGATATGGTCGGATTTAGTACTATCCGAGGAATTTATTTTACCTGAGTCAGGCGATTATATTGGTATTTCAAAAGATTTCAGATGTCGCTGGAAGTACGAAAATCATCAGTTTCAAGAAGAACCGTCAGAGGAGCATGGAGTCGCTGGATTATTTGTTTTCTCTAACAAACAAATGCTTGGAGATGTTCCAGAGGAAGGTGAATTTGTAAGATGGTTGGGCGGAAAGAGTATTATCTTTAAAGAACTTCCTTTATACAAATCAAAAGAATACGGTCTATTATCTGAGTACAAAAAGCTAGAAGTTCCAAAGTGCCGTCCTTTTAATCAACTAATAATTGCAGGTGATCGGGTTACCAAAATTGGAATTGATCAACAAGGACAGCATTTAGCCAGAAAAGAGAAAGCATGGTATCAACTGATTGAACAGGTCGGTTATACGAGTGTGCCTAAAATTTATAGCTATGAACCTTTTACCATGGAGAAAATAAAAGGTCAAAACATCTATGAATATAAAGAACTGCCATTTGAGCAAAAAAAGTCTATTCTAGAGAATATCATTATGGAAATAAAAAAACTCCATAGTTTAGGAAAACAAGAAACCGATTATTTCAGCATGAAGGAAGCATATATAACCAAAACATTCGATAGGTTATCACAAGTGAGAGATCTGATACCATTCGCAAATCAGGACTATATCGTTATTAATGGAAGAAAATGCAAAAATGTATACTTTTATCAAAATAAACTAGAGGAGCGGTTAAGTCAATTGGAAGCTACAGAGTTTCGGCTCTTGCACGGGGACTGTACCTTCTCCAATTTAATGCTGGACGAGCACCATCGCCCAATATTACTAGATCCTCGCGGTTACTTTGGATTTACTAAGTATTACGGTGACGCGGCATATGACTGGGCAAAGCTATATTATTCGCTTGTAGGAAACTATGACCAATTTAATATTAAAAATTTCAATTTAAGTTTTGTTGAAGGAGAAGTTGAATTAAGAATTGCTTCAAATGGATGGGAAGCATTAGAGGCACAATTTTTCAAACTTCTTGGGAACGAGGTTACAGAAAGACAAATAAAATTAATTCATGCTGTTATATGGCTTTCCTTAACAACCTATGCATGGGAAGACTATGATTCAATTTGTGGAGCTTTTTATAACGGATTGTATTATTTGGAGGAAGTACTATGATTGCATATTTTGAGAGCCTGCTTAAGACCATCTCAAGTGCCATCGAGGGCTTGGATGAAATGACGTTCAATCAACTTGTCAACGATTGTGTTACTACGCTCAATCAAGGCAATAAGCTGGTCGTATCCGGTTTGGGTAAAAATGTATCTATCTGCGATAAATTTGTCGGATCCATGGTATCCTTAGGATTAAACGCTTGCTTCCTTCATACGAATTCTGCTATTCACGGCGACATGGGGGTAGTGAAGGATGGGGACTTAGTCATTATATTAACAAAGAGCGGAGAAACCTCGGAATCGATTTATTTAACCAGATTGCTTCAAGAAAGAAAGATAAACCTATGGTTGATGACTTTTGAAGCAGAGAGCACCTTAGCAAGAGCAATCAAAAATAAACTCATAATTCACTTGGAGCATGAGGGCGATATGTGGAATATCATGCCAAACAACTCTACTACGCTTAATCTCATTATTTTGCAGGCCTTAGTTATGCAAATCGCTGAAAAACAGAACCTGCAGCTTGAAGACTTCAAACGAAATCATCCAGGGGGCCACATTGGGGAGGTGCTAAAAGGTGAGCTATCAAAAATTTGAAACTGTATATCTTTCACCTCTAGGAAAAACCTGGATCTTCGATTTGGACGGGACCCTTGTGAAACATAATGGATATAAAATGGATGGCAAGGACTCGCTGCTGCCTGGAGTAGCACAGTTCTTCAAACAAATCTCTGACAATGATTTCGTTCTTATTATTACAGCGCGTGCTGCAGAGTGGAAGGATAATACAGTGGCCTTTTTAATCGAGAACGGAATTAGATTCAATCATATTATTTTTGATGCTCCGCATGGAGAAAGAATTCTGATTAATGATCGAAAAAATTCCGGTTTAAGCACAGCCTATGCGATTAATACAAAACGAGATGAGTTTTTAACTACTGCATTTATCATTGATGATAAGCTATAGGGGGAATAGCTTTGGAAGGTATGCTGCTACAGAAGCTTCTGGATATGTTGGTAGCTTTAATGGAAAAGGGCATATTTGATAATAGGTATATTGTCATATTTGGAGCAAATGCCCCGGGCACTGTAATGATTAACTACCTCGAGAAACAAAATATAAAGGTAGATGCTGTCATAGATAATAATACTTTATTGCATGGGAAACATTTCATGGAAATATCAATCAGTTCTCCGGAAGAGGTGCTTAGCAACTTTAAAGAAAATGCATTAATCATGATAGCTTCCAAATATTATGATGAAATGAAACAACAATTAGAACAGATGGGTTATAAGAACCAAATTCATATTTTACAAATGCTTAACTTAAGTGGAAATGTGAAATTTGATACATCAATTGATGCATTTCAAAATGCAAAAGAAACGGTGAAGTGTGGTCTGAGCGTTTATCAAAGAATCAAAAAAAAATATGGTGACACTATCATTGTCATGGCGCCTGTCCGCCCCAATGGCGATGTCTATATAATTGCCTCCTACTTGGATGCATATGCTAAAAAAATGAGTAGCACGAGTAATAAACCCATAGTACTAACTGTAATTGGAAATGCCTGTGAAGCTTCCGCAAAGCTATTTAACATTGAACATATCGAAAAGTTATCCTGGGATGAAAGTGCTCAGCTGGCTGCATATGCTAACTTTCTGCCCCATAAAATAAAAGTGATTAATCCATACATCTCTCACTTGGAGACCTATCAATATATTGATGGCTATAGAGGTTTAACATTTCTAGATATAATGAAACATGGACTACTTGGATTAACACCTGAAGATACCATAGTCAGACCCGAGCATGAATATAGGGGAGAGGTCGTACAAGAAGTATTCGATAAATACGAGCTTAGAGAACATAACACGGTTATACTGGCTCCTTACGCAAACAGTATACCTCAAATAAGGTGGGATTTATGGGAAAAGGTCGCGGAACATTTAAAAAACAAGAATTATATAGTTTGTACTAATTGTGGAACAAAAGAGGAAAAACCAGTAAGAGGTACCAAACCTGTGATGTTTAGCTTTCGTGATGCTGTTGCGGTTATCGAAAAAGCCGGGTATTTAATCGCATACCGAAGTGGATTTTGTGATATTGTCGCACAAAGTAAGTGCAAAAAAATCATCGTCTATCCGCATCACTTTTCGGGGTTAAGCAGCTTAAGGGACTTTTTTGGAATGGAACACGAATTATATAGACAAGAAGAGTTAATTCAAATTGAACATACATTTGCAACAACAGATGAGTTGGTGGATGAAATAGTTAAACACTTTTAAAGGCCACTAATCTGCTTTGAGCGGGTGGTCGTTTAATTGGGAAGCTAAAAGAAGGGCGGACATATGTTAGCGAAAAAAATCACTTTTATTACCGGTGCATCACGAGGCATCGGGCGAGAGACCGCCATTCAATTCGCCAAGCACGGAGCTGTGCTTGTCTTGAATGGGCAAAATAAGGAAGCACTTGAGCACCTGCAGGCAGAATTGCAACACGAATATAGCGCAGAGGTCCATCTTTTGCCGTATGATGTGCGTAATACAGCTGAGATTAAGCATGCTTTTCAGTGGATCAAGAAGAACCTCGGAACACTGGATGTGCTTGTGAACAATGCCGGCGTGATGGATGATGCTCTGCTGGGCATGGTGAATGAGCAGCAAATGGAGTCTAGCTTCTCGATCAATATCGAAGCGGTGATCTATCATATGCAGTATGCTTCGCGCTTGATGACCAGACAAAAGCAGGGCTCGATCATCAATGTCAGCTCGATCATCGGCAGAACAGGTAATGCAGGACAAGTAGTGTACGCCTCAAGCAAAGCAGCCGTAATCGGTGCAACCTATTCGGCAGCCAAAGAGCTTGGCGTGCATAATATCCGAGTCAATGCCGTTGCTCCGGGCTTCATCGATACCGATATGACCAAGCAGTTTTCCGAAGAGGTGTATAAACAACGATTGAGCGGAATCAAGATGAATCGAATGGGAAGGCCGGAGGAGGTTGCTAACACGATTCTGTTCCTGGCCTCCGACCTCTCCACATACGTAACGGGGCAAGTCATTGGAGTGGATGGCGGTATGGTGATTTAATACTTAATGGCTGATGGTGGTGAGTTTGTGATTAACTTTAAAAAGCTGGATGAAGGTGATTTGGAGCAGGTATTGGAGTGGCGAACAAGCGAGCATGTTACCCGGTATATGTATAGCGATATTGACAAAAATCTGGATAATCAAATGAAATGGTATAAGGCTATTTCGAAGGATGACACCCAGTATTATTGGATCATTGAATATAAGGGTACGGCAATTGGCTTGATATCCATTAATAACTTGGATAGGATTAACCGGAAGGCTTCATCTGGTTACTATCTTGGCGATCTAAGATACTCAATGATAGCAGGACATATTCTTCCTTATCTTTATAATTTTGCTTTTTTTCAGTTGGGCTTAAATAAGCTCTATGCCGAAGTTATGGAAGGCAATGACGGTATAATGAAAATGCATCTTCACCACGGATATACACATGCGGCTATCTTTAAGGAGCACATTTATAAATACGGGTATTATCATGATGTACATTACTTTGAATTGCTGGCCTCGACTTGGAAAGAGAACTGTCAGAAATTTCATAGGTTTACTGCACAGTTTACGCTGTAATACATATAAAACGATCATGAGCAAAGACCGATATATGTTATATACGTCTTTAGTTAGGTGGGTAAAGAGATGAATAATGAACAAAAGCTGCGTGAAATCTTTGCAGAAGCGCTGCAAATCGATATAGAGCAAGTAACGGACGGATTATCCTATAATGGCATTCCTGAGTGGGATTCGATTGCGCATATGACCTTGATTGCAGAGATCGATAATGTGTTCGACACGATGTTGGATACAGATGACGTGCTGGACATGAGTTCTTTTGCCAAGGCCAAGGAGATATTAGCTAAATACGACGTACAGTTCTAGGGATCAAGGGTGTGGTTAAGTGACCATGCCCTATTCTTTTACAGCCTTGAAAGGGAGATTGCGATGTTTTTCAATATACAACAATATGGGGAACAATACGCCGTAATTACGGAGGAACGCAAGCTTACGTATGCTGAGCTGCAAGCCTTGGCTGATCAGTATGACTTTCGATCTGACGACAAAGAGCTGATTCTTTTACTCTGTGATAACGAAATAGAGATCGTGGCCGCTTATGTGGCGGCCTTGCAAGCGAAGCAGGCTGTAATGCTGCTGAATGCTTCTACTAATATAGAGCTGTTAAATCATATAGTTATGACCTACCGGCCGAAATGGATCGTTGTCTCGAGCGAGCTGAACTTTGATGGATACCGTCAGAATGGCAATGTATTAGATCGCGAACAGCATTCCAGAGCAGCCATTCATTCCGAGCTTGCTGTGCTGCTTAGTACATCCGGCACTACGGGCAGTCATAAATTTGTACGCTTGTCCTACGCGAATATACAGTCCAATGCTGAGGCCATCGCACAGTACCTGGAGATTGATGCTGGCGAGCGGGGGATTTTGAATCTGCCATTATCCTATTCATATGGATTATCGATATTGAACAGTCATTTTCAAGCTGGAGCCGCTGTGCTGCTAACCGGGGAAAGCGTCGTTGCCAAAACATTTTGGAACTTCGTGCGGGAACAGCAAGCGACCTCCCTGCCTGGAGTTCCATTTACATATCAAATGCTGGAACGAATAGGCTTCTTTAAGATGGATTTGCCGCATCTCAGTACCTTAACCCAGGCTGGGGGAAGACTCGAGGAGCGGCTGGTGCGCCTTATGGGCGAGTACGCCAAGGAGCAGGGAAAGCGATTTTTCGTAATGTATGGACAGACCGAAGCTGCGCCGCGTATTTCCTATATTCCTAGTGACAGAGTATTGGATAAACCAGGATCCATAGGCATCCCTATTCCCGGCGGCAGGCTGGAGCTTGCGTCAGAGACAGGAGAGCTGATCTACTACGGCAGCAATGTCATGCTGGGCTACGCGGAGACGCTGGCTGATTTGGCTAAAGGTGATGAGTGCGGTGGGGTGCTGCATACAGGCGATACAGCTACCGTGGATGAAGAAGGATTTTTTACGATTACGGGAAGAATGAAGCGGTTCATCAAGCTGTTTGGTCTTCGTATCAACCTGGATGAAGTAGAAAGAAAGCTGGAGGCACTGCTTCAACAGCCTATAGCTTGTGTCGGAAACGATGACAAAATGCTTGTTGCAACGGAATCCAGTCAGCATGTTACCGAGATCAAACAACATGTTGATCAGCTGTATAAGTTGCATCCTACAGCCTATAAAGTGATTATAGTAGATGAGATTCCGAGATTAGCCAATGGCAAGATTGATTATCAGGCATTAAAGGGTGAATAATGATGAGCTATCCCTATGACTTGTATAAAGATGCGAAGCAGCAGCTGCTGCTGACTGGATTATATGAGCTTACTTTGCATCATACAGAGAACAACGCGGCATACCGTGCTATGCTTGAAAAATCGGGTTCCCAACCGCAAAATCATCTTCTTGAATCAGTCCCTTATTTGCCAGTGCAGCTATTTAAGCTGATGGACCTGGTCTCTGTTCCACAGGAGAACATCGTGAAGGTACTAACCTCAAGTGGAACTACAGGTCAGCAGGTATCCAAAATTTATTTGGACAAAGAGACAGCTGCGCAACAATCCAAGGCATTGGTGGAGGTCATGAAGCCGCTCCTAGGGACTCAGCGCCTGCCGATGATTATATTGGATACGAAATCCGTGCTGAAGGATCGGCGTTCCTTTAGTGCCCGTGGAGCGGGTATATTAGGGTTTGCCAACTTTGGCAGGCAGCATTTTTATGCTCTGCACGATGATATGTCCGTGGACTGGGATGGTCTGGCCCAATTTTTAAGCAAGCATGAAGGCAGCAAAATTTTGCTGTTCGGATTCACCTATATGATTTGGAAGCATGTGTATTTGGAAGCAAAACAGAAGGGGATCGCAATTGATTTCGGCGATAGCTTGCTGATTCATGGCGGAGGCTGGAAGAAGCTTCAGGATGAAGCAGTGGATAACGCTACGTTCAAATCTGAATTGGGGCGTGTGCTAGGCATTCGCCAAATTCATAATTATTACGGTATGGTCGAACAAGTAGGCTCGATTTTTGCAGAGTGCGAGCACGGTCACTTGCACACTCCTAATTATGCCGACGTCATCGTCCGGGACCCGATCAGCTTTGCTCCGCTGCCGTATGGACAGCAGGGTCTGATTCAGGTGCTGAGTCTGCTGCCCAAGAGCTATCCAGGTCACAGCTTGCTAACGGAGGACCTTGGAGTCATTCACGGCGAAGATGATTGCCCATGCGGCTGGAAAGGAAAATACTTCAGTGTGGCGGGGAGAATCCCCAAGGCTGAGCTGAGAGGCTGCAGTGATACCTATGCATTCGGACAAGGGGGGCGTGAGGCATGACGAAGAGATTCTTCTTTCCGTATGAACAAGGGGAGCAGACCCTGCAGCAATTGTCAGGCAAACCGCCGCTGGCTCCATTCCACCAGGTAGTGCTGGATTTTGTACAAGCTTTGTCTCAACGTTTTGTCAAAATGCGCCAGTACCCAGAAATCGTGGCTCTAGGATTTTGGATGCGCAAAGCGAATATGAAAGCCATGCAGCAGCAATGGGAGCAGGATACAGACGGGCGAATCATGAAAGCGCGAGGGACCGTGTTCCATATTGCGCCGTCTAATGTGGATACCATCTTCATTTATTCCTGGATGCTGTCTCTATTGGCAGGTAATCGCAACATTATTCGCTTGTCCAGCAAGGAACAGCCGCAGCAGCATGCTTTGCTGCAAGTGATCCTTGAAGAGCTGACACAGCCGGCTTGCCAATTGCTTGCTGAGCGGAACGTTATTCTAACGTATGAGCATAACGAGCAAAAGACAGCCGAGCTTAGCGGAATTTGTCATGTTCGTGTGGTATGGGGAGGCGATGAAACGGTAAAGGCCGTGCGCCGCATTCCACTTTTACCGGTGGCTAGTGAACTGGTGTTTCCTGATCGTTTCTCGCTGTCACTAATCAAAGCCCAAGCCATTATTGAACTGGAACAATCCGCATTTGTGCAACTCGTTCAGCAGTTTTATAATGATGCCTATTGGTTTGATCAGATGGCCTGCTCTTCCCCTAGGCTGATCGTATGGCACGGAGAACATGAGCAGGTTGAGCGAGCGCAGGACAGGTTTTGGCAGATGCTTGAGCAAGTGCACACGGCTAAGGCCTCGGAGCTGCTACCGGCGCTGCAGGTGCAGAAGCTGGCGACAGGCTTATGGCTGTCTGCAGAGCAAGAGGCGATCCGGATGAATAACCGCCCTGCCTTTGCCAGGGTCATGCTCAATCAGGTAACGGCGGAAGTAAGAGAGCGTCATTGCGGCGGCGGCTTTTTCCTGGAGACAGCTGTGAACGAACTGTCCGATCTGGTCCCCATGTTGAATGACAAGGATCAGACGTTATCCTATTTCGGTTATGACAGGGAGGAATTACTGGAGCTGACCGCCTTCATTCATGCTCGGGGCATTGATCGTATCGTCCCGATCGGCAAGGCGCTGGACTTTCATGAGGTATGGGATGGGCAAAGCTTTTTGCACTCATTTACGCGAGAAATTGTTATTATATAATGGGTTGAAACGATGCAGAAAAAAGGAAGTGCGCAGCCTATGAAAACAATCGTAGTTATTCAAGCAAGGATGGGTTCCACGCGATTGCCGGGAAAAATCTTAATGCCGTTAGGCGATCACGATAATTTGTTCTATGTAACATCCCGCTGCAGAAGTATTCGCGGGGTCGATGAAGTGATTGTGGCTACTTCAAGGTTACCGCAGGATGATGCGGTGGAGCAGTGGTGCAGCAAGCATCAGATCGTCTGCTGCCGCGGCTCGGAGGAAGACGTATTAAGCCGCTATATGGAAGCGGCTCAGCCCTACCAGCCTACTTATGTTGTACGAGTCACAGCCGACTGCCCCTTTGTCGATGTGGAGATGGCGGAGGACATGATTCGTCTAATCCAGCAGGAGCAAGTCGATATCGTCGATCTCGGGGCTGCTTTGCCTAGGGGACTTGCTGTCGAGGCGATCTCCTATACTGCATTGCAGGTTATAGATAAGCAAGGACAAGAGCCTCGCCATAGGGAGCATGTGACCTATTATGCTTATGAATATAGGGAGCAATTTACCAGAACGGTGTATCATCCTCCTGTGAACCGACTGCATACTCAGCTTCGCATCACGCTTGATACAGAGGAAGATTACGCATTGATCTCTACGGTAGCAAGACATTTTAATGATCCTTACATCTCTAGCGCAGAGGTCATTCAATACTTGCTGGACCGTCCTGAACTTGCTAGCCTCAATGCTCACGTGGAGCAGAAGCCAGTCGTCTGAACAATCACAGGCTAATTATATTAAACAAAAGTCGGTGGTGTAGTTGGAAGATATCGTATTTATCCGAGCAGATGCTTCGGAGGAAATTGGGACTGGGCATGTGATGCGATGTTTAGCTCTGGCAGATGAATTGAAACGTCATGGTCATCAGCCTCTGTTTATCTGCCGGGCGCTTAAAGGACATATGGCGGATTATATTAAAGCCCGAGGGTTTAATGTTTATGTGATGGAAACGGAGGATCCTTTATCTTTAGAGAATATGGAGTTTGATGTTCAGTTTACTGCCGATATCGCTCTAAATTTAGAAGTAAAGCCTAAATGGATGATTGTTGATCATTACGGAATAGACGAGCAGTGGGAAGCCAGAATCCGCCCTTACATTGATAAACTGCTTGTTATTGATGATTTAGCTAATCGGAAGCATCATGCGAATGTTCTACTGGATCAGAACTTAGCCAAAAACCCGGAGGAAAGATATCGTGATCTTGTCCCTGATAAGTGCAGACTGCTGCTTGGACCATCCTATCTGCTGCTTCGGCCGGCATTTTATACAGAACGCCGAAAATTAAGGAAAAGAACAGGGCAAATACACAGACTGCTAATGTTCTTCGGGGGTAGTGATCCAACCAATGAAACGACAAAAGCGATTGATGCGCTGAAAGAACTTTCGCTGTACGATCTAACGGTTGATGTCGTGATTGGTCATTCTCACCGATTTAAAGAAGAAATTAAGCGAAAATGTGAAACGATTGATCGTCTCACTTTACACATACAGATTGAGTATATGGCTGAATTGATCGCCGCCGCTGACTTTGCACTAGGGGCCGGAGGCGTCGCTATGTGGGAACGATGTTACCTCGGCCTGCCTTCATCCGTCACTGTAGTGGCTGATAATCAATTGGAGGCTGCGCGTTTAGCCGATCAAATGGGAGTTATTTGGAACACCGGATCATATAGACAAATGAATTCACATAAATATGCCGATATTTTAAGGAGAGCTATAGATGCTCCTGAGGAGATGAGGGCTATGAGCAATCGCTCCCTGGAGTTGATGAACAGCCATGCCGAGACTAGTGGAAGTCAAGTTATTAAAGAACTTTTTTTCGAAGCACTATAATTTATGTATTAGCAAAATTACATGGGGACAATTGGGAGGCAATGATGGAGGAGAAGCTGAAACAGCTAAAGAATATTAAAAAGTTGTATGACCAGCAAAAAAACATTATCCAACATCTAAAGCAAAGTGCAGGAGAAGAGGCTAACTCTACCTCTGATATTTTGATTAGTTATGATTTTCAGGCGGGCAGCTACATACAAAGTTATTATAATAACCGCAAACCAAGAGATGATTTTGCCGCTAAACTTGCTGAAGTAATAAACGGCCTGGGATCGTTAGATTCTATGTTGGAGGCAGGGGTTGGGGAAGCCGTTATGTTAGGTAACTTGATAACCCGGCTAAAGCAAAGGCCCAAGGACATTTATGCTTTTGATCTATCCTGGTCCAGAATTAAATATGGGGAAAAATTCCTGAGAAGTTTGAACATTAATGATGTTAAGCTCTTTACCGGAGATATGTTTTGCATGCCAGTCAAAGAGAATTCAATGGATCTTGTTTACACAATACATGCCGTTGAACCAAATGGCGGCCGAGAACGGGAAGCCTTGACTGAACTGTATCGAATCGCTAGAAAATATGTACTGTTGATTGAGCCTGCATTTGAACTGGCCGATGAAGCAGCGAAACAGCGAATGCTGTCTCATGGATATGTCACAAATTTGTATGGTACTGCTAAGGAGCTCGGGTACAAGGTTATAGAATATCGCTTGTTTGAGGTGAATCTCAATCCGTTAAACCCGGTGGGATTAATGATCATTCAGAAGGATGATAGTCACGGTGAAACCGAAGAGGGGAACGACACAGACATACTGTGCTGTCCAATTACAAAAACAACGTTAGCACTCAAGAGTGCGGCTTATTACTCAACTGAAGGGATGCTTGCGTACCCCATCCTTGAGCAAATTCCGTGCCTTTTGCCGCAAAATGCCATCGTCGCTACTCATTTTAATGACTTTCGATAGGACAGGGTGGGATTCATGAAATTTCAAATTGGTAGTCGGTGGATTGGTAAAGATCAAAAGCCATTTATTATCGCAGAAATGTCCGGTAACCATAATCAATCGCTGGACCGGGCGCTGGCCATTGTGGAAGCTGCTGCCAGAGCCGGAGCCGATGCTTTGAAGCTGCAAACTTACACGGCGGATACGATGACCCTGGATATTCATGATGGGGATTTCTTTATCGAAGATCCCAATAACTTATGGAGTGGTTCGTCACTCTATAACTTGTATCAAGAAGCCTATACCCCGTGGGAATGGCACGAACCCATATTTAAAAAATGCGCCGAATTAGGTTTACTTGCTTTCAGCACTCCATTCGATGAGACGGCGGTAGATTTCCTGGAAGGTTTACATGTTCCGGCCTATAAAATAGCTTCATTTGAGAATACAGATATTCAACTTATTCGGAAGGTTGCGGCTACGGGAAAACCTCTTATTATATCGACGGGAATGGCTTCTATAGCGGAGTTGGACGAAACCGTTCGGGAGGCAAGGAAGGCTGGCGCAAAGCATATCGTGTTGTTGAAATGCACAAGCACTTACCCTGCCTCACCGAATAATACAAACATATTGACCATCCCCCATATGGAGCAACTGTTCAACTGTCAAGTCGGCATTTCCGACCATACCATGGGCATCGGCGTGTCAGTGGCAAGCGTTGCTCTTGGAACCACAGTAATCGAGAAGCACTTCACCCTCAGCAGAGCTGAAGGAGGGGTTGATTCCGCTTTTTCACTTGAGCCGGATGAGTTGAAAGCATTGGTGGTTGAGTCCGAGCGGGCCTGGCAGGCATTGGGTACGATCACTTACGGGGCAACGGATCGAGAGGTTCCATCATTAAAACACCGCCGTTCTCTTTATATTTCCCAAGATGTAAAAAAGGGAGAAGCATTAACAAAAAACAATATAAAGGCTATTCGACCAGGTCTAGGATTACCGACGAAATATTTAGATCATCTCTTAGGGAAAACGGTTAAACAAGATATAAAGAAGGGTACTCCTGTAACGTGGGATTTATTGTAGTAACTCATTATATTAATTAATTTTTGTTAGAAACGTTTAGGCTGGAGTTGATTGGACTTGGGTGAAAATGAGATTACCGAAATGGACGAGTTATTTGACCGCTTGTTCCCGATATGCCGAAGTATTACCGGGACGGGTTTGCGCGAAACTTTGAATATTTTGTCAGAGTATATTCCACTTGAACACTTTGGAGTGAAGTCGGGAACTGAAGTTTATGACTGGACGGTTCCTAAGGAATGGGTTATTAATGAAGCTGTATTGAAAGGACCGGACGGAAATACGATCGTTGATTTTAAAGATCATAATCTTCATGTATTGAATTATAGTACAGCAGTCAATAAGGAAATGGAATTGGAAGAATTGCAGGAGCACCTTTTTTCCATTCCGGCACTGCCAGAGGCTATTCCTTATGTAACATCTTATTATAAAGAACGTTGGGGATTTTGCCTCCCGCATAAAGTAAGAGCAGATCTTAAGCCGGGGAAATACCATGCTTATATCGACAGTGAATTTATAGATGGAGAATTAAACTATTCTCACGCTATATTGCCTGGAAAGAGTAAAAAGGAAGTGCTGATTAGCGCATATGTTTGTCATCCTTCTTTAGCGAATAACGAGCTGAGCGGGCCCATTGTATCAACTTTTCTATATAAACGACTGGCTAATCGTCCCAAAAGATTTACTTATCGGTTTGTTTTTCTTCCCGAAACGATTGGCAGTATAAGCTACTTGCATCGTTTTGGTGAAGAAATGAGGTCCAAGATTTACAGTGGTATTGTACTTACCTGTTTGGGCGGGAGTTCAGCATTAAGCTATAAAAAGTCAAGAAAAGGAGATGCTCCAATTGATTTAATGTGGGAGCATTTAAATCAATTTCATGCACTGGAGGGTGATACTAGGCCGTTTACTCCGACTTATGGATCGGATGAGAGACAGTACTGTTCCCCAGGGTTTAACTTTCCGGTTGGGCAAATGGCTAGAAGCGTCTATGGAACTTATCCCGGTTATCACAATTCTCTGGATACTAAAGAAACGATGATGATTGAGGCGTTACACAAAAGTGTAAATGAATTAGAACTGCTGATTGAGGCTTTGGAGTGGGATGGCTATTATATCAATAATTCCCCATTTGGCGAAGTCAAGCTGGATAAACATGAGCTATACCCTGATTTAAATGCTGCCGGAACGGGTATGGGGCTTTCGACTAATCAATTAAATGACAATAGAGTGCAGTTATCGCGGATCTTAATGATTCTCAACTATTCTGATGGAGAGCATCCATTAAGAGAAATCGCTGAAAAGTGCCGCTGCAGCATTTTAGAACTTGTACCTATCATAAAATTATTATTGGAGAAAAAAATCATCTCGGGACCATTTGATGAGAAGGGAGAACTATATTGAAACTGTTGTTATTAACCGGTTCACATCCCCGTCACCTATATTTTGCACAGACTTTGTATAATGCCGGATATTTAACTTCTCTTATTATTGAGCAACGTGAAGAATTCCTTCCCTTGCCGCCAGCTAACATAGAAGAGAGAGATAAGAAGTTATTTTTAAGGCACTTTGAAGATAGGGAACGGACGGAGCACCAAGCCTTCGGCGAGATTGACTTATCAAACTGGACTGTTCCGGTTCTGTACGTTAATACATCCGAATTAAACGGGCCATCTGTGATGGATTGGGTTACTAAATATGATCCCGATGTTGTAATCAGCTATGGGGTTCATAAACTGAATGACGAGGTGCTGAGATTATTTCCTGAGTATTCTTGGAATATTCATGGCGGCTTGTCTCCCTGGTATCGTGGGAATACTACTTTATTCTGGCCATTTTATTTTATGAAGCCCAACTGGGCGGGAATGACGATTCATCGCCTTACTTCAAAATTGGATGGTGGGGGGATTATTCATCATTCTGTGCCTCATTTAAATTACGGCGATGGGATACATGATGTGGCCTGCAACGCCGTGAAGCAAACCGCGGTTGACCTGATAGAAATTCTAAGGAAGATTTCTTTAGGTGAAAGCATCGTAGAAGTACCGCAAAAGAGCAGCGGTAAGTTGTTTACTTCGGCGGACTGGGAGCCATATCATCTTCGTGTAATTTACGAGTTATATGATAACAATATAGTAGATCTCTATTTGGACGGGAAGCTTGGAAATACGCCTCCTCCACTGGTACGTGCTTTTTGAAGAATTATATTTTAAGGAGCTTCTAACCTATGAACATCTTACTCACCGGCGGGGCCGGATTTATCGGGCGTTGGGTTGCCAAACGCCTTTTGGATGAGGGCCACAATCTTTGGATTTTGGACGATCTGTCCAATGGGCGGGAAGAAAACATCCGCGAGTTTCACGGCCACCAAGGATTTAAACAGTTTATCAAAGGAACGATTTTGGACGAGCCGTTGCTCAGCGATTTATTTGGCCAGCATAAGTTCGATATTTGCTACCATCTCGGGGCTTCCATCAACGTCCAAGATTCGATCGACGACCCGCGAACAACGTTTAATAATGACACGGTCGGCACGTTTTATATTTTGGAGCAATGCCGCAAGTATAATACCAAGGTCGTATTCATGAGCACTTGTATGGTCTATGATCGGTGTAATGACGACACCGGCATCACCGAACGGCATCCGACAAAACCGGCTTCGCCTTACGCCGGGGCTAAGGTTGCCGCTGAAAATATGGTCCTTTCCTATTATCATGCCTATGGTCTGCCAACCGTGGTCATTCGCCCATTTAACACTTATGGTCCGTTTCAGAAGACCGGCGGTGAGGGCGGCGTGGTTGCTATTTTCATCAAAAATGAATTGGATGGAAAAGAGTTCCGCATTTACGGAGAAGGCACACAGACGCGCGATCTTCTTTATGTGGAGGATTGTGCAAACTTTGTTGTTTCAGCTGGTTTTTCCGATGCCGTTAATGGTGAGATTGTGAATGCCGGGTTGGGGCGGGACATTGCGATCAACGATTTGGCGTTGCTTATCGCGGGCGATCGCTCGCGGATCAGGCATGTGGAGCATATTCACCCGCAGAGTGAAATTCAGAAGCTGCTATGCAATTCGCAAAAAGCTAAACGTTTGCTCGGTTGGGAGCCACGGGTAACGCTGGAGGAAGGTATTGCCCGGACACGCGAGTGGATTCGATCCGGAGGGTTGGATTAGCAACCGGTATAATTTGCATTTTGAGGAAGAAGGGAAAGCGGAATGTCAAAAGAACATGAATCTAACCAGCCGGTTCGCGCTACGCTGCTGCCTTACGGGCAGCAGTGGCTGGATGAACAGGATATTGAAGCGGTGGTTAAGGTTCTGCGGGGAGACTTCATCACCCAAGGGCCCGCCATTCAAGCTTTCGAGCGAAAAGTTGCCGAATATGTCGGTGCCAAATATGCGGTGGCCTTCGCCAACGGCACGGCCGCGCTTCATGGCGCCTGTTTTGCGGCTGAGATCGGCCAAGGTGACGAAGTGATAACGACGCCGATTACTTTTCTGGCCAGCAGCAACTGTGTGCTTTATCAAGGCGGAACGCCGGTTTTTGCAGATATCGACATGGATACGTACAATGTCGATCCGGCGGAGATAGAGTCGAAAATAACCGAACGAACCAAGGCGATTATAGCGGTTGACTTTACGGGGCAGCCGGTGGAAATCGACCGAATCTCGATGTTGGCGCATGATCGAAACCTCGTTTTGATTCAGGATGCCGCGCATTCGTTAGGGGCTACTTATGCTGGGCGTAAGATAGGCTCCTGTGCCGATATGACCATGTTTAGCTTCCACCCGGTCAAACATGTTACAACCGGCGAAGGCGGTATAATTACGACGGACAATGAGCGCTACTATGAGCGGCTGTTGTTATTCCGCAGCCACGGGATGACTAGGGAGCCGGAAAAACTAACGCGGACGGACGGACCGTGGTATTACGAAATGCAGGAACTGGGCTACAATTACCGCATGACCGACATGCAAGCGGCGTTGGGCGCAAGCCAGATGGACAAGCTCGACGATTTTATTGCAAGAAGACGAGAAATCGCGGCAACCTATAATGAATTTTTCTCCACGTTGCCTGGCCTTGTCGTTCCTAAACAGTACCCTATGGCCGAGTCTTCATGGCATCTTTACATAATTCGCTGGTTGCCGGAGTACTTTACCGCAGATCGGAGAGAGATTTTTGAGGCGCTTCGCGCGGAAAATATCGGGATAAATGTGCATTATATTCCCGTTTATTTGCAGCCTTACTACAAGGGACTTGGTTATTGCTCAGGTTTGTGCCCTAATGCGGAGACATATTATAATACAGCCATAACATTGCCGCTCTTTCCGAAGATGATGGACAAGGATGTGGTAGATGTGATGACAGCGGTCAAAAAGGTATACGGTCTTTTTTTGAAGTAATCTGAATGAAAAAAGGATCTTGAAAAAGATCCTTTTTGAGTAGATTTTTTTAACTTAGTATTTAAATTGACTTTTTAAAATGCTCGTAATATCGAGTAATTATGTTTAGATCATGTCGATAATAGTCATCATTATGGTTTATGTTAGTTTTATAGAAGCTTTCTTTTGAACATAAATTATACGATTGTTCGTATAATTTATGGATGTCGGTACTTGTTTTTTTATAATAAGCATTTATTGAAAGCGTTGATAGAAACAAAGTATGAAAGCAAAGCTTGAGGTACATTTCCCTTAATAGGTCGAGGTTCTGACTAGCTATCTCTAAATCATTAAAAATTTGGATAAATCCTTCGTGCTGCTCCAAACGACCTTCAATTGTTGCATAATAAGGCATTACAACCTCATCATTTATGTTCAGCGCATCGAATTCAGTTTTTTCAGCCCTTCCTTCGTTTACTAGAATGAGATCTGTACTCTCTACTTTTCCGTATTGACATAATAATAGCTCCCAGAACATATGAGGATACCAGAAACAGACGCTGTTATTCAATCTTTCTCTAACGTATTTGATTCCCTTATACTTTTTAAGAAGTTTATTGTTAAAAATAATACCTGACATATAATTAGATGATAGCATAAAGTTTAACAGTGCTTCTTTTCCTGAAGCTGCAACTAAATTCGATAGCTTGTTATGTGAAGTACATGAGGTCCTCATCAAAGCTAGAGTATCTTTTGAAGCATACAATTTATTCATGATGAAATGTAAATTATTAAAGTTAATTAAATCCTCATCGCTTAATAATAAAATAA
Organism: Paenibacillus oralis; assembly: GCF_003863965.1. Lineage (GTDB taxonomy): Bacteria > Bacillota > Bacilli > Paenibacillales > Paenibacillaceae > Fontibacillus > Fontibacillus oralis. The sequence continues at coordinate 933,269 of NZ_RRCN01000001.1, read as the reverse complement.
ATTTCCCGCTTGCCAATTCGCAGGTTTTGCAACAGTTATTGGCAAATCCCTGATTTTCTTCAAAGGCAAAATATTTTAATCTTCCGTCTCCAATCTCCCTAATTTTATCATAGTACGCTTTTGTTTCATTTTGTGTTCCATTATTAGACAGAATAATTTCTATTTCCTCATCATAGTAGGATTCCAGCAGATGAATTATATTTTCATAAGCTCTTTTCCCTCTGTTGTAACTAGGAATACAAATACTGAGTAAAACTCGATCTCCCTTTCGATTTTCTTTAAGAATCCGGGTGTTATGAATTTCGTCTAAAATTTGTTGAGGCATTGAACTTTTATCTGAAAGGTTAATGATATTCCTTGGGAGAAATAAATTAGAGTCCGATAGATACTCATTGAAACGATTAAGATTATCAAATATTAATACATTAGATATAGTTTCATTATTTAATAATGCACCTTGCAAACATGAAAGAAACTTCTCAATCTCCTTAATTATGATATAAGTTTTCTTGTTTCTTTTTTTAATAGAATTTGTATATGTCAAGACATTACTCCAATTCCAATCCTCTAGTAGCAAATAATCTGCAAAGGCATCTGAGGTCGGCAGTGATTGAAGTTGCTGATAATTATATAGTGTTATTTTTTCTTGTATAAGCTTTTGTTTCTTATGATATAAATAGTATTCATTTGGAATACCATTGGGGAGAAGCCAAAATGGTAGATCATCAAAAGCTACAGTTTTCTCGATATTTATGTATTTATTCCATTGTAAAAACTTGATATTAGCTTCATAAAGGGTTTTAAATTCATTTAAGTTAGGCTCGACAAAAGCTTCTAAAAGTATTTTTTCTAAATCATCTCTTGAGTATCCATATTTCTGAGCTTTTATTAGCATCTTAAAAAACTCATTGAATTCTGACACGCTAAACAAAAAATAAGCAAAAGAGATGAAGGCTTTGGCTTTATATTGAATATCAATATCTTTGTATTCCGTACTTTCTATCTTTTTTACAAGATTAATATATTCTGAATATGCTGCTTCAACCAGTTCATTAGCTAACAGATCATCTATTTTTTGTAGCTCTTGATCGATCTGTTGAGTCAGCTCAGATAGTTCTTTTTTGATCATCTTCGTTCAGCACCTTTTTTATTTTTGATTAAATTATAGCATTAATATTGGTGGTTGATTTATGTTTATTTATAACGATAACATGCCGATATGATAGTATTGATACTTTTAGATTTTAAAAATAGGTAAGGCCAAAAGGAGTGCCGAAATAATGGGGAAAATCGTCTTTGTTAAAAGTATTAAAAGCTATGTAGTTATTACTAATGAACAACTTATGTATGGCTATTCTTTATATAAAAATCTACCTGAAGATTTTTCAAGTACTTATAACCTGGAAATCAATAATTCTAATTTTGATTTCCCGCTATATCTGGATATACGTAAAAAAATTAGTTTGAACTCGGAAGATATTGAAATATATTCAGATATAAGCCGGAATGAACTTGAAAAGATTATAAGATTAGAAATTTTGTACAATGTCGAAAATTACCACAATTTGTTCCATTTAGACAAAAAGAATGATAATGATTCTACTCCTATAGTATATGGAGGCAGGGTCTACGATGAACAAGAAATGAGGAATCTCGTCGATTCTTCATTGGATTTTTGGCTTACAGCCGGCAGATACCATAAGCAATTTGAAAAAGAATTTGCCGAGTATTTGGGAGTAAGATATGCTTTGTTAACAAATTCCGGATCATCAGCAAATTTATTGGCTATTTCAGCTTTAACTTCTCCCAAATTAAAAGAGAAGCGTATCATGCCAGGCGATGAGGTTATTACTGTAGCAGCGGGTTTTCCTACTACAGTTGGCCCCATTGTTCAAAATAAAGCTGTTCCGGTCTTTATTGATGTCGAGCTAGGAACATATAACATCATTGCAGAGCGTATCGAAGAGGCTATTACACCAAAGACAAAAGCGATTATGATTGCCCACACCATGGGTAATCCATTTGAACTGGACAAGGTGCTGGAAGTTGCCAACAAATATGATCTGTGGGTCGTTGAGGATAACTGCGATGCTTTAGGATCTACTTATAAAGGAAAATTAACAGGCACACATGGCCATATTGGAACGTCCAGTTTTTATCCTCCTCATCATATGACGATGGGGGAAGGTGGAGCAGTCTATACGAATAATGCACTGTTGAAGACTATCATAGAATCATTTAGAGATTGGGGGCGAGATTGCTGGTGTCCTTCAGGTTGCGACAATACATGCGGTAAACGGTTTGGCTGGGAATTAGGCTCTCTACCATATGGTTATGACCATAAGTACACTTATTCTCATATAGGGTATAATTTGAGAGTTACCGACATGCAGGCTGCTGTTGGGGTAGCGCAATTGAAAAAGGTTCCTGAATTTGTCCAAGCTAGAAAAAATAATTTTAATCGGTTGTACCAGGGATTAAGAGATTTAGAAGAATACTTCATCTTGCCTAGGGCAACTGTTAATTCAGATCCAAGTTGGTTTGGATTTATATTGACAGTTCGTGACGGAGCTGGATTTACCAAGAATGAGATTGTTAAATATCTTGAAGAAAACCGGATTCAAACACGCATGCTCTTTGCTGGAAATTTAATTCGTCAACCTGCGTACCAAGGCGTTAACTATAGAGTGCACGGGGACTTAACCAATACGGATAAGATATTGCATGATACATTCTTAGTGGGGGTTTATCCAGGACTTACAGATGCAATGATTGATTATGTGATCGGAAAGATAAGAGAATTTGTTCTTTCAAAAAATGCTAACTAGGGGGTCCTTGTTGTGAAAGTAGTTATTCTTGCAGGCGGATATGGGACTAGAATAAGCGAAGAATCGCATCTTAAACCAAAGCCCATGATCGAAATAGGAGAGCGGCCGATTTTATGGCATATTATGAAGCATTACTCTTATTATGGATTTAATGATTTTATCATTTGCTTAGGTTACAAGGGATTTTACATTAAAGAGTATTTTGCCCACTACTTTTTGCATGAATCAGATGTGACCTTTGATTTTCAAAATAACAACCAACTCATTACTCATAATCATACAGCTGAACCTTGGAAGGTTACTTTGGTTAATACCGGTTTAGATACAATGACTGGCGGCAGGGTAAAGAGAGTTCAAAAGTACATAGGAAATGAACCATTTATGCTTACCTACGGTGATGGGGTTTCCGATGTCAATTTATCAGAATTGGTTGAGAACCATAAGCTTTATGGAAGACTTGCAACGGTTACCACGGTACAGCCAAGCGGAAGATTTGGTGCACTTACTATAACGGCAAGTAATGAGGTTAAAGGTTTTCAAGAAAAACCCAAAGGTGATGGCGCATGGATTAACGCAGGCTTTTTTGTTTTACAGCCGGAAGTCTTCAACTATATATCTGATGACACTACTGTTTTTGAGAAGGAACCATTAGAAGGCTTGGCTAAAGACGGTGAATTGATGAGTTATAAACACGAAGGGTTTTGGCAACCCATGGATACAATGAGAGATAAGAACCTACTTGAAGAGTTGTGGAAAAAAGGGAAAGCTCCTTGGAAAACATGGGACTTGGATACGGTGACGATCGATGGCGAATAAAAATTTTTGGCAAGATAAGAGGGTGTTTTTGACCGGACACACGGGTTTTAAAGGGTCTTGGTTATCGTTGTGGCTAACACAATTAGGTGCCAAAGTAACAGGATTCTCTTTGCCGCCCTCCACAAAACCTAATTTATTTGAAGTGTGTAATATTGAATCGCTTATAGAAAAAAGCGTTATTGGTGACATTAGGAATTTTGAGTTGTTAGAGCAATCAATAAAGGAAGCCAAACCGCAAATTGTCATTCATATGGCGGCTCAACCGCTTGTTAGTGAGTCTTATATTAACCCAGTTGAAACATATATGGTAAATGTTATGGGCACCGTTAATTTGTTAGAAACGATCAGAAGAATTAATAATGGGAATGAAATTAAGGCTGTTGTAAACGTGACTACAGATAAGTGCTATGAGAATAAGGAATGGTTCTGGGGATACCGCGAGAATGAACCGATGGGTGGATATGATCCTTATTCCAGTAGCAAAGCTTGCTCTGAGCTAGTTACGGCTTCTTATCGGAATTCTTTTTTTAATACTGAAAATTATGAAAAACATGGTGTGGCCATAGCAACCGCAAGAGCAGGTAACGTTATCGGTGGTGGGGATTGGGCCAACAATAGGCTCGTACCCGATATAATGAAGTCTTTATTAGAGAATACTCCCATTATAGTTAGAAATCCTGACTCAATTAGACCATGGCAACATGTTCTTGAACCATTGGGTGGATATTTATTGCTCGCAGAAAAGCTGTATTTGTATGGTTGCGAGTATGCGGAACCTTGGAATTTTGGACCGAGTGACGATGATGCTAAAACCGTTCAGTGGATTGTTGAAAGATTTTGTTCTAAATGGAACGGGAATGCAGGATTCCAAATAAGACGCGATAATCAATTTCATGAAGCGCATTATTTGAAACTTGACTGTTCAAAAGCCAAGTATAAGTTGGGATGGGCCCCTAAATGGTCACTGGAACAATCCATTGAAAAGATCATTGATTGGAATTATGCTTACATGGATAAAAGAAATATGCAAGAAGTTTGTGAGCATCAAATTCTTGAATACAGCAGCCTATAAAATTTGAGGATTGAGCCAATGAGAATTCTTGTAACTGGCGGGACTGGGTTCGTAGGGAGTCACCTAGTCAAAGGGCTACTGGATGATTATCATCATGTAGTTATTTTGAAAAGAAGTTTCTCGGACACCTATCGGATTGATGGCATTTTAAACAAAGTCGTGTCGTATGATATCGATAAAATTGCAATTAATAATGTATTCGCTAATGAATGTGTAGATGTTGTTATCCATGCAGCAACATCTTATGGCGGCAATGAGTCTTTAAGTGAACAAATAGAGAGTAATGTTGTTTTCCCCATGAAGTTATTAGAGAACGCTATTGAGCATAAAGTACAAGCTTTTATTAATACGGATACTTTTTTTAATAAACCTGCTCATCAGAACTATAATTATCTTAGTTCATATTCAAAAACAAAACGATACTTTTTGGAATTAGCCGATATATTTAGGGGGAAAGGAGATACGAAATTAATAAATGCTCGTTTAGAGCATGTCTATGGACCGAATGACAATCCCAATAAATTTACTATTAATACAATCACTCAATTATTGAATAATATACCATCTTTGGAACTAACTCTTGGAGAGCAAAAGAGAGATTTTATATCGATAGACGATGTGACTTCAGCATATCGACAAATAATAAATAATTTACATCTTTTTGCGGATTTTTATAATGAAATAGAAATCGGCAGGGGAATAAGTTTATCAATAAGGAACTTTATTGAGTCGGCTCATTTGCTAACAAACTCTAGTACCCAACTATTATTCGGTGCTTTACCGTATCGAGAATCGGAAATTATGGATTCCTATGCCAATACTTCAAAATTAAAAGAGTTGGGCTGGAGTTGGAATGATGGGATCGAGGAAGGCATAAAAAAAATAATCAATGTTATTCATTTGTAAAATTGTATTCATTCACTTTAAACTATAGAATCTTATCGAAGATAACTTAATCCTATCTCGCAGAGAACGGACCTTTATTGTTACCATGCTTATTAATAGCAAAAGATACAGCCAATACTGTCCCTGACCCAGTTTGTTTATTCTCATACAAAGTTATAAAATCGTTTAACCTACTACATCGAGAGTTCTTTCTCAAGTCCAGTGTTCATAGTAACGATGAGGATAGCGCGATTACCAATAGGATGTTCCAGTTCTGTATTTTCATTTTTCGTTACTATAACATTCTAACAGTTTTAAAAGCAACTTAGTTTTGTAAAATTCGAAGATTAGTCTTATGGTATCTATTTATTCATGCACAAATTTCCTTCTGCCGCCTTTACTTGGATTCTGTCCCTTCAACGCATGCTGGAGCTTCAACGAGAACGTTTCAAGAAACATGGATTCTTTAGTTACAAAGTTAGGTGGATATTTTATAGCAAAAAAAAGTCGTAAGTAGGCCATTCTCCCAGTGAAGGTCTATTTCTGGATCATTCCGAAGCGGCCCACTTTTATAGCGATTCTTTGTATCAGGGGATCGGGTGTAACCGATCCCTTATTATCTTATTGCCGCACTCCAAAAATATACAAAGATCCAATTTTATACCCCAAAGTTGTACCATTTTTTCCCGGATCACTTCTTGATAATATAATGGAGTATATCTCATTAAATGATAATAAAATGATTATATTACTTATTATGATATATTATATATGGAATTGTTTAGACGAATTATTATGTATGATTTACCATATAAGAGTTTTTAAATTATTATGTGGGGGGATTTGTATGAAATTAAAGTTCGGTAAATTATTTTCAGTATTCGGTGTAATTTTATTATCAGTTTTCATTTTTTCGCCAACAAGCACATATGCGGCAGTAACCCCAATACAACTTTTTCAACCCGAAGAAGGCTGGACAAGGTTTGATGACACGAATGCAGCAATTTCTTATAGTGGGACTTGGCAAGTCTATAAAGATAATAGTTCCGCCTTTTGGAAGGGAGGGCATCACTATTCGACTAGTAATGGGGCTAGTTCTAAATTTAAGTTTACGGGAACTAAAATTCGTTTGGTCAACAACTATGCGCCTGGTAACTCTTCCCGAATTCAGGTTACTATAGATGGCGTTTCAGAAATAATTTCAGAATATTCGTCAACGTATAAATATTTAACGGTAGTATATGAAAAAACCGGTTTATCTCCAGGCACTCATACAATCGAATTAAAAAATCTAGTTAGTGGAAAAGAGTTACTTGTAGATGCGATTGATCTTGACGAAGGTGGTTACCTAATCGGAATCAATTCTCCGGCAATCTTAAGTGCTTCGTCTGGAGACAGCCAAATTACACTCTCATGGGATAAAGTGGATAACGCAGAAAGTTACACCGTTTATTATGGAACAGAATCTGGAAAGTATACAAACTTCGTAACAGTGACGAGTGATGTTTATTCAAATTACACTATTCCCAATCTCACTAATGGAGTAACCTATTATATTGCTGCAACTGCTTCAGTAAATGGAGTCGAATCCGGCTACTCAAATGAAGTTTCTGCAACTCCATCTGCTGTAGCTTTAAATCCAGTCTTGGCTGTTATCATCAACGAAGATACCGTTACTGTAGGCCAGGAGTTTGATGCTACCATATCTTTGAAAAATGTGGACAAAATTTACGCGGAAGATTTTACGATCAATTATGACACGACCCTATTTAAATATCTTGGTTACGAAGAAATTACAGGATATAAAGTCTACAACGAGTCGGCAGATAAGTCTGGTAATATTCGATTTATTATCGCGAGTCAAGGTGAGGAATACGGTATTCATGAGGACACGACTATTTTAAAGCTCAAGTTTAGAGCCATTAGCATCGGAACTGGGGATGTTGATGCCCTAAGAGGGAGAATTGCAGACACCGAACGAGAATTTGATCTGGATGAAGAGAACTGTCTGTTAGACTCCGTAATCGTTGAGGCTGTAACCGTCGATGATGTAAACAGATCAGGTGAGTATACGCTCGTTGACCTTGCAATCGACGGATATTATTTTGGAAAGGCAGTGGCTGATACAGATACAGCCAGACATAGTGCAGATCAAGTTATCGATGGGTACGTAAACGATGAGGACTTGGTTTATATCGTCAATCAAATGCTTAACAATGCAAATTACAGCCGGAATCTCTAATTTTGATTCATTGGGAGCTCAGTCTTAAGGTCGGAGTTATAAAATGGCTCAATCTAATAATCAGTGCTTGACTTTCAGGAGATTAGCCAATGACAATTACATTCAACGAGGATCCCCACCTTGTAACCGTTGCGGTTTCGCGTGAAGTAGTGACGGTTCTTAAAGACTTTTATCCTATTGCGACGCCTTTCGACGTTGTTGTTAGTGAAACGACATTGATGGTAGTTTACAATCTCTGTTTCCTAGTTACGCACTGTTTTCAGAGGGCTTGTGGTAGATGGCCTCCCCTTTGGGGCACCAATGCACAAAGCCTTGCTTGGCCACGGTATAATTAAGGGAGCAGTCGTACGAGACTGGTGGCCGCTTTCCATTACCTGCTCATAAATGCGTCTCCTTCTACGGGAACAGCTTCGTTATGTATGAATTGGACGGTGCTGGAAGAAGGTTGCTACATATGAGTACTATGGGCTGCTGTAGACCTCAAAAGCTTGCTCCACGGTTGAGCGCGGAAGCGTCGGCTATACCTTTGTTTGGGATCCAGAAACTGATAAGTCTAGACGAGGCCCACTTGGCAAGATAGGCGAAAATCGGAATCGAAGGGACAAGCAGGTAGGCCTTTTATCATAGAGCGCAAATGCTGGATGACTCGCAAGCAGGCTTTACATTTTTGTGCTTGTTCTATCCAAAAACGAGATGGTGGTATTTGTAGTGCAATCTTTCTTGAACCTTCAAGGGCAACGTTTGTACGTCGGTCGGCGTGCCATCGAGGCGCTTGGCGAGATCTCCTTTCACCGCAGGGTGGTAGCGATAGCTCCAGGCTGATTCCACCAGGGCTCGGCGTAAACGCCCATTATCGGTTCTGGTCATGCTTCCCCTCCGAGTGCTTTGGCCGGTGAGTACTCCCGAGGTACCAGCCCTAAGTACGCCATAAGTTGAGCAGAAGAGCGGAAGCGTGCAAATGAACCGATTTCAGCTGCAAGAGTGATGGCCGTCATTAGCCCAATACCACACAAGGACTGAAGTACCTGAATCAGAGATGCTTTTGGGCCAACCGTGGCTTACTGACCGAATGCTCTTTCCAATCGCCCCATGCGTTGTTCGATCTCATCCATCCAGGGCATGAAGCATCTCATCAAAGGCCACTTGCATAGGCTCGTAAGGGAATGTCAATTGCCCCAGCCAGGCACGATACTTCTTCGTCCAACGACGCTTTATCGTAGCCGGCGGTTCGACTTGATGGTGAAGCAGAACTTCAATATCCGCTGACGTGCCCGATGCGTGTCCTTTTTGGCGGCTTCCCGGGCGCGAACCAACTCCCGCAAAGCCTCGTCTTCCCGCTCCAGGACGTAGACAGGCGTTAATTCTCCTGCATGGAAAAGACGGGCAAGCTACTCGACGTCCCTGTCGATCCGTCTTGACGTGGTCGTCGGGGCGTTTGGGAATGAGCGACGGGGCAATGACGAAGCAATGGACTCCCATGGAGGTGATCTAGCGATAAGTTTCGTAACCCGTTGGACCTGCCGCATAACAAAATGATAGTGTTTCGGCCCCCCCAGCTCTTTGATAAGTTTGCGGAGCGCTGCCGGTGTGTGAGGAATGCTCCCGTAATAGCGCGGAGCTTTCCCGCCACATCTGCAATCACAACCGAATTTTTTTCTTTGGATACATCTAAATCGACAAATTTTGTGGTAGACTGCATAGTATCAGTTCTTCTTTTGCTATGTAGCTCTGAAATGGTTTGGTTTATCACTATACATTTTAACCTGCGAGATGTAGCAATATGGAGGGCTGTCTTTTGTTTACGTTCATCTTAGCTTGTAAATCATAAAAATATTATGTTCTTAGATAAAATCGTTACATTTGAGGTTAATGCTTACAATATGGCGTTAGGGATTTCGAATACTTCATCCCTATGATCCGAAATCCCGTTAAAATAGCTGAAGTTTAAAGTGAATTAAGCTCTTGGAGTGTTATTAGCGCTGCCTAAGAGTGATTAAAAACTTTCTATATAAGTTGAACATTGAAGGCAATATACGACCTTTTTTTGTAGTAAGAGTCAGCAAGCGCGGATCGGGAGGATTCTGAATGAAGACTGTAGCGTTGACCATGATCGTCAAAAACGAAGAGAAAGTTCTGGCGCGCTGCCTCGACAGCGTCTGTAAACTGGTTGATGAGATTATTATTGTCGACACGGGATCAACAGACCGCACTAAATCAATTGCTCAAGATTTCGGCGCCAAGATCTATGATTGGGTATGGAATCAAAATTTTGCGGATGCCCGAAACGCCGCCTTAGAGCACTCGACAAGCGATTGGAACCTGGTATTGGATGCTGATGAATATGTAAAAAGCGAGGACAGCACCGCTATTCGTCAGTTCATAAACGGTGAGAAGGCTATCGGCAGAGTCAAAATCGTCAACCAATTTATTGGTGATGATGGTTTGGAATCCACCGCGCAAAGCTTTATATCGCGGATTTTTCCGTCCGGAGTCAGATACGAGGGCAGCATCCATGAACAATTGGTTTCCGATCTTCCCAGAATTAAGCTGCCTGTGGAGATTTGGCACGATGGTTATATGAAATCAAAAGCTGAGCGGAATATTCCCATTTTGAAAAAAGAGATCGAAAAAAGCCCCCACGATTCGTATTATCATTTTCAGATCGCCAAAGAATACAGAGGGATTAACGATCATGCCCAGGCGTGCCAGCATCTAGAGCAAGCGTACAGGCTGCTGACAAGAAAGGAATACTACGCTCCCAACGTCATCGTCAATTTGCTTTATGAACTGATCGCAACGGGCCAACTGGAGAGCGGATTGCCGGTGATTCAGCGGGAAAGGGATTTTTTACGGGATTTCAGTGATTTTCATTTTGCTTGCGGGATATTTTACATGAAGCTGATTTTAAGCAATACCGCAAAATATGTCGATTTGTTTCCGTACATTGAAGCATCCTATTTGCGATGCCTGGAAATTGGAGAAACGGACCAATATGACAGCGTTAGGGGAACCGGCAGTTTTACCGCATTGCACAATTTGGGCGGCCTATATGAAGTGATGGGGAACATAAACAAGGCAAAAGAGTGCTATCGGGAGGCTGCAACAACATATGGTTACCAGCCATCGAACGAAAGGTTAAAACAACTGTAAGCTATTTTAGCAGAGCAGTATACGGAATTGATTGGAGCAGATGAGATGAAGACACTCACCAGCATCATTATCCTGACATACAACCAACTGGATTACACAAAGCAATGTATTGATAGCATTCGGAAATATACTGCAGCGGGAACTTACGAATTGATTGTGATTGATAACAAGTCTACCGATGGAACTCCCGAGTGGTTAAGCCAGCAGCATGATATTCTGGCCGTATTGAATGATCGGAATGAAGGCTTTCCTAAAGGCTGTAATCAGGGCATTGCACTTGCTAAAGGTGAGAATGTTCTTCTTTTAAATAACGATGTAATAGTAACCCCTAGATGGCTTGAGCTTTTGGTGGAGTCTTTATACAGCGATGAACGCATTGCGGCAGTAGGGCCTGTAACCAATAGCATGTCCAATTTTCAACAAATTGAAGTTCCTTATAAAACGATCGAAGAAATGTTTATTTTTGCTGATCAGTTTAACGGAAGCAATCCAAATGTCACTGAATTTCAAGAAGCTTATGAATATAGATTGCGATTAATGGGCTATTGTTTGTTGATAAAAAAACAGGTTATCGATCAAATTGGGCTGCTGGATGAAAGGTTTACTCCAGGCAATTTTGAGGATGATGATTTCAGTTTTAGAATGATCGAAGCAGGCTATTATCTCGTTCTTTGCAAAAATGTTTTTATTCATCATTATGGATCAGTGTCTTTTGGGGCCAAAAATGAAAAGTACATGGCTTTAATGAACAGCAATAAACAGAAGTTTGTGGAAAAATGGGGATTTGAACCGGGACGATCATCATTAATCAGAAATGATATTATTCAATTATTAAGCCCTTTTGATCGGAACGCAGTTATTCGTGTATTGGAGCTCGGTTGCTTATGCGGCGGAACGCTCATGGGGATAAAAGGGAAATTTAAAAACGCGGAATTACACGGGATTGAAGAAAATAAAGCTGCGGCAGCGATGGCTTCAAATTTTGCGAGTGTTAAAACAGCGAATATTGAGGAAAGAATTCCGGACTATCCAGCTAACTATTTCGATTACATTATTTTAGCGGATACACTCGAGCACCTACAGGAGCCATGGGAAGTACTGAAAAATTTGAGCGGACTCCTTAAACCAAGCGGCAAGATCGTGGCTAGTATCCCCAACTTTATGCATTATAGCATCTTGCGAGAAGTGCTTTACGGAAGAGGTATATATAAAGAGGCGGGCGTAGTAGATCGTTCTCAATTGAGACTGTTTACGCAAAAAGATATTAAAGCCATGTTTACAAATGCTGGCTTTTTAAATCTTCGATTATACGGTGAGACTGGTTCCATTAATGATCTGGATCAACAGTTTGTTGATGAGCTTGTTAAATTGGCCGGTCCTTCGCTAAGAGAACAATATGAAACTAAAAAGTATCAGATAGAGGCGAATTCGCCTAATTTCGACAATTACATAACGGATCTCGTTGATCGCTTAAGTTTGGATATGGAAAATGAAGAAGACCTGTTGAAATTATTGGATAATGCCTGTGACGGCAACTTAACAAGTGAGCAAACTATAAAAATTATCGATAGTTTATCTTGCAACAGAATAGAGTATGCCAATAAACTAGCGTTTTTTTTCTACAACAATGGATTATTTAATATGGTGATACCCTTGTTACAATATGCGATACAACTGGACTCTAACGATGAAAATTCACTTTACAATTTGGGTTATATTCTATTTAAGGCTAATGAGTATGAATTAGCTCTGCATTATCTAGATCAGATTCAAAATAAAGATGAGGACATTTGTCAGTTAATGGATGAGATTAGACGGGGGAGTATTTTATGTAATCAATAAGCATCATTACAATAAAAGACTTTTATGTGTTCACTATTACTACTGCTACTTATTAATAAAATTTTCTGTTTTTGAGTCGTCACTGGCGGCTCTTTTTTTATTCAAAAAAATTGTTTCGACATCAATTTGCAAATATAGACATTATTGTTTAGACAATCCTTGGGTTTAATTGTAATGTTGTTGATGAAAACAATACATAAGGAGTGAGGATATTGAAAGTTAAAGTAAGTATAGTGACTTTAGTATTAATTATTTTTGCTAGCAGTTTTGGAAACTTTGCTATGGCAGAAAGTCCATTCTGGAAGACAAGTGGAGAAATGCCATTTTATAAAGGAAGACCTGCATCGGGTGTCATTAATAATCAGCTCTACGTTGCTGGGGGGATTGATAATACTGGTACCTATACAAATACAGTTTTTCATTACAATCCGACAACTGAAGCTTGGACAAAGACCGCACCGATGAATCAAGGTAGAGAACTGACCGCTTATGGAGTTGTGGGAGAAAAGCTGTATGTGGCCGGTGGGGTATACCAGAATTCAGGTCAAAACCAAACCGATGCTCTTGAGGTGTTTGATCCCCAAGCCAATACTTGGTCTAATTTAACTAAAATGACTGCACCCAGATTTGGAGCATCCGGAGCTAGTTTGAATAATCTTTTTTATGTTATTGGAGGAGCTTCTCTTGATCTCAAGTACTTAAATAAGGTTGAATCATATGATACCAAAGCAAATAAATGGAACACTGAAACAAGCCTCCCAGAAGCAAGATTGTATGGTTCTGCAATTACTTTTGAAAATAAAATTTACTTTTTTGGCGGATTAAATCTTGACAAAAAAGCAACAAGCTCGGTTTATTCTTATGATGCCACAACAAAAAAATGGACTCAAAAAAGTGATATGCCTATTGCTAGATATGGAGCAACAACTGTAATCTATAATGACAAAATTTATGTACTAGGTGGCTCCAACACAACAAATGTAAACCAAGTAGACATATACGATCCGAGCAGCGACACTTGGGCTACAGATGAAGCATTCCCTACCAGTCGTAAACATCCATTCGCAACTGTGTTTAATGAAAAGATCTACTTATATGGTGGTTACATAGATTCATCAATCTCTAATTTAATTGAAACCTATCCCAACTATAGTGAACCTCAACCAGAACCATCCGATGAACGTGCTATCCTAACTATCACCATGATAACAGGCTTAGAAAAAGAATTTGACCTCTCTATGGTCGAAGTAAATGCCTTTATTACCTGGTACGATCAAAAAGATTCCGGTTCTGGCCCATCCAAATATGCAATAAATAAACATAAGAATAATATAGGGCCATTTAGCAAGCGAACTGACTATGTAATTTTCAACAACATTTTAACATTTGAAGTAAACGAATATAGTACCGTTACTGCTGCAACTTATGAATAAAGTTTTCTGTTTTTTGGGTCGTCGATGACGGCCCTTTTTTTGTTCTAAAAATATTTATTGTTCGACATAAACTTACACAAATAGACATATTTGTTTAGACAATCCTAATTTTCTTTAGTAAAGTCAACTCCATATTACAAAGTAAGGGGAGGCTATTTTTATGAAGAAACTATCTATTGCATTTGTATTCATGTTGCTTTTCGGTATTGCTTTTAATTCATCACTTATTTTTGCCAATGGTGAAGATTGGGTAAAGAAAAGCGATCTTCCAGCTCCTCGTATGGGGTCTGCTGTCGCCACTCTGGATGGGAAAATTTATGTTTTCGGTGGAGCATCAGACTCTAGTTTTTGCTCACTTAGGAGTTAAAAAGAATAACACATACGAATATGATCCTGAAACGGACAAATGGACTGAAAAAAAGAATATGCCTACAGCAAGAGCAGGTGTTACTGCTACAGTATATAATGATAAAATTTATGTAATTGGTGGATACCTTGATGTTGGTACTAAACTACAGCGAACAAGTAAAGTTGAGATTTATGACCCTAAACTCGATACATGGACGACTGCCCCAAATATGCCTACCGCCAGATCATGGGCTGCAGCAAGTACGGTTGGGAACAAAATATATGTTATGGGGGGAGCAAAAAACGGAAATGATAGTGGAACTATAAGCACTGCTCTTCCGACAATTGAATGTTTTGATATTGAAAAAAACTCCTGGTCAACCTTAAAAGATATGCCTTTCTCAGCCAATATCACATCTCAGAGTATCGGGGATAAGATATATGTTTTGGGGGGATTTAACTACTCTTCTACTTATGGCACAATATATGAATACGATCCAGCCAATGAAACTTGGACACTAAAAAAAGAAACCTCTTTAAGAACAGCTATGGGTACAGCTATTATAAATGGAAAGATATATTTGTTAGGTGGGAGCTCCAATGGGCCTAACGGTATTATGGATACGGTTGAAGTATACGACCCTATTGACAATTCATTGAATTCTTTTAAAAACCTTACATTTTCAAGAGTTCAAAACGTTGCAGCGTCAGTGGGAAATGATCTATACGTAATTGGCGGTACTGATGGCTCTACTAACGGTGCTCTAAAGACTGTTGAAATGATAAAAATCGCGAACGATGAAAACCCGGAGCCAGAGCAACCGACGACAGGAAACCGTGCCATTCTTGTAATTACAATGAACACAGGATTTGAAAAAGAGTTTGACCTTTCAATGCAAGAAGTTAATGATTTTATAACTTGGTACGAGAACAAACAAGCCGGTACGGGAACAGCTTCTTACGCAATTGATAAACATGATAACAATAGAGGACCATTTAGTGCTCGAAAAGACTACGTTATTTTTGATAAAATACTGACTTTCGAAGTAAATGAGTACAACAGTGTTACAAATGAATAATTTTATAAAAGGAGTCGCTGAAGCGGCTCCTTTTTGATTTCTGTATCTTTCAAGAATGAAGAAACTTATTACACAATTTATGATGTTAGTTTCCTTGATGCCGCAGAGACCCGAGCCAAAAGTGGTTAATCGTAGGTTGTTTTTATATTAATGGAAATTTTAGTATAGACACCCATATTTAAAAATGCTATTTTACTAGTATAAAAGAACCAATAAATTACTAAAGGAGGGTAAAAATTGAAACGAATTGGGCATTTTTTACTAGTTCTAGCAATTTTTTTGAGTGTGGTCATTGTCGGTCCTACAGGTGTAAGCGCAGCATCGCAATATACAGGCGGGCTGCTGGATGGTGAGCCGGTGCAAGTTGGCGCCGCAGTGGGACAATCATCGACAGCGGTCAAACAAATAACGGACGGTAATATAGCTACTTATTCCAGCATCAGTGGCGGTAATTTTATCTGGTACACTTTCAATTCTCCAGTGGAGATTTCGGCGGTCGTTGCAAAATACACAGGGACCGTAGCCGCTGAATTTTATGACGCAAATAACAACTTGCTGCAAAGATATGACTTATTAAACAATGACGGAATTCAGACGCTGCCGGCTACGGTAAAGGGAGTTTCCACCGTGGCTTTAAAGTACACGGCGGGGGCCAGTGCGACTATTTACGAATGGAATGTCTTTACTACCCCACCCGTAGCGCCATTGCCTACAACGATTAGCTGGATACAAAGCGGCGATAAGACCGTGAAATTGGAGTGGGCGGCAACGGGGGCGGAATCGTACAACGTGAAACGCGCAACCTCCCCTGGCGGACCCTTTATTCTGCTTAAAAATGTGAAGGAAACATCATATACCGACTCAACCGTAACCAATGGAACGACATATTATTATGTGGTTTCCGCGGTGAATAAGGCGGGAGAAAGCGTCAACTCCCCGGAAAAAAGCATAAAGCCGGATGCCACCAGGTACACGGGAGGATTGCTCGACTGGCTTACCCTGCAAGTGGGTCAATCCATATTCAATCCGACGAGTACCTCGAGAGTAATGACGGATAATAACATAGGCACTTATACTAGCCTCAGCGGTGGTAATTTTGTCTGGTACACCTTCTCTTCTCCAGTGGATATCTCATCGGTCGCTGCAAAATACACAGGCACCATAGCCGTTGAATTTTATGACGCAAATAACAACTTGCTGCAAAAATATGATTTATTAAACAATGACGGAATTCAAGCGCTGCCGACTACGGTAAAGGGGGTTTCCACCGTGGCCTTAAAGTACACGGCGGGAGCCAGTGCGACCATTTATGAATGGAATGTCTTTACTACCCCATCCGCAGCGCCATTGCCCACAACGATTAGCTGGATTCAAAGCGGCGATAAGACCGTGAAATTGGAGTGGGCGGCAACGGGAGCGGAGTCGTACAACGTGAAACGCGCAACCTCCCCTGGCGGACCCTATATTCTGCTTACCAATAATGTCAAGGAAACATCATATACGGACACAAGCGTAAGCAATGGTACGACATATTATTATGTGGTTTCCGCAGTAAACCGGGCGGGAGAAAGCGCCAACTCGCCGGAAAAAGGCATAAAGCCGGATGCTACCAAATACACGGGAGGATTGCTCGACTGGCTTACCCTGCAAGTGGGTCAATCCATATTCAATCCGACGAGTACTTCGAGAGCAATGACGGATAATAACACAGGCACTTATACCAGCATCAGTGGTGGTAATTTTGTCTGGTACACCTTTTCCTCCCCGGTGGATATCTCAACGGTCGCGGCAAAATACACAGGCACCGTAGCTATTGAATTTTATGACGCGAATAACATCTTGCTGCAAAAGTATGAATTATTAAGCAATGATG
Source organism: Paenibacillus oralis (assembly GCF_003863965.1). Lineage (GTDB taxonomy): Bacteria > Bacillota > Bacilli > Paenibacillales > Paenibacillaceae > Fontibacillus > Fontibacillus oralis. The sequence continues at coordinate 915,701 of NZ_RRCN01000001.1, read as the reverse complement.
GAGTTCAGGCGCTACCGGCTCCGGTGCAGGGGGTTTCCACCGTCGCCTTAAAATACACGGCGGGGTCCAGTGCGACCATTTACGAATGGAATGTCTTTACTGCTCCATCCGCAGCGCCATTGCCTACGACGATTAATTGGATTCAAAGCGGTGATAAGATTGTGAAATTGGAGTGGGGGGCAACGGGAGCGGAATCGTACAACGTGAAACGCGCCATTTCCCCTGGCGGAACCTATATTCTGCTTACCAATGTCAAGGGAACTTCATTTGCGGATACAACCGTAACCAACGGAACGACATATTATTATGTGGTTTCCGCAGTAAATCGGGCGGGAGAAAGCGCCAACTCACCGGAAAAAAGCATCAAGCCGGATGCGACAAGCTACACGGGGGGCTTGCTCGACTGGCTTAACCTGCAGGTGGGCCAATCGATATCCAACCCGACTAGTACTTCGCGGGAAATGACGGATAATAACATAACCACTTATACTGACATCAGTGGCGGCAATTTTATCTGGTACACCTTTGCCTCCCCTATGGAGATTTCAGCGGTCATAGTAAAAAACACCGGCACGTTAGCCGTTGAATTTTTTGATGCGAATAACAATCTGCTGCAAAGATATGCATTGTTAAACAATGACGAGATTCAGACGCTTCCGACCCCGGTAAAAGGTGTTTCCACCGTCGCCTTAAAGTACACGGGAAGCAGTGCAAGAGTATACGAATGGAATGTCTTCGGCAAAGGCGGGGAGATTCCATCTCCGGAAGAGCCGTTGAATTTAACCGCAACCGCAGGGAACAAGAAGGTTAATTTAACTTGGAGCGGAGCCAGTAAAGACGTCACGGGCTTTAACGTGAAGCGGTCCACGGTTTCCGGCGGTCCATACGATGTGATTAACACGGTTACGAGCGCCACTTACAGTACTTACACGGACAACAATGTTATTAACGGGACTACTTATTATTATATTGTCACAGCTATTACCGCTGCCGGTGAAAGCGGAAGTTCAAATGAAGTCTCCGCTACGCCGCAAGGCGATGTGGTAAATCCCCCCGATCCTGGTCAAGAAGGTGAGCGGGCATTGCTTCGGCTGATCCTCATAAACGGCATTGAAAAAGAATACGACTTGTCCATGACAGAAGTAAATGCCTTCATTAACTGGTACGAGGAACGCGCCAACGGATCGGGAAGCGCTATGTTTGCTATTGATAAGCACGACAATAATAAAGGTCCGTTTGTAAACCGCAAGGACTATGTGTTCTTTGATAAAATCATTACGTTTGAGGTTAATGCTTACTGAGTTCTAAAGCGATTTAAGCTCTTGGGAGATGCATAATCTTTGCCCAAGAGCTTTTTTCAACCTTATAGAATTTATAAAATTCCGGTCATGGTAGAGGGCGATCCGCAGGTAGAGAGGGGGAGGAGAAGAAAGACCTGGGGGGGCTAAGGGACACCAGAGCCGTTATTTGCGAAAAAACGGGAGTTTGCAAAATGTAACGGACACAGAAGACCTTATTTACCTCAAAACGGCCTGGATGAACTGGTTTTGGGCGAAATAGGGTCATGTATGTCCGTTAGGCTGGGAAATATCCGGGAAATGGGCGGATAAGGTCGCTGGTGTCCGTTAGAGCAGCGTTAAAAGTTTAGGACGAGCCCCAATCGCTCCAAAGTAGAAGTCAAAGCCATTAAAGGACGCCGTCAGGCGTTTTTCTTAGGAGCAATGTTTCATAATTTTCTGTGCGGGGTATTATTTATTAACAGATCTGACTCCAAAGTTCACCAATCGACAAGTTTTTACAAATTATTTACAGTAAAACCTTTTCTTTGGTAATTGACACTGGATAAGTCGGGTGGTATAGTCAGAAATGTGGGGCTTGGTTTATTGGGGTCACACGCTTATTTGAAAATGAAGGGAATGTTAGTGCATGCAAGGTAAAGTTAAATGGTTCAACGCAGAAAAAGGCTACGGGTTTATCGAAACTGAAGAAGGCGGCGACGTATTCGTACACTTCTCCGCAATCCAATCCGAAGGCTTCAAAACTTTGGAGGAAGGGCAATCCGTCGAGTTTGAAATCGTTGAAGGCGCTCGTGGACCGCAAGCCGCTAACGTAATCAAATTATAATCATCCGGCATAGCCGACCTACATAGCACGGTACGATGGTTAACAATTAAAGATTCGCTAGCAATAGACCCTGGGGAAACCTGGGGTTTTATTTTTGCTTATCGTTGAAAGAGGTGAACTCATTGCGCAAGTTGTACAGATGGATTCCCGCGCTTGTGCTCATGGCGATTATTTTCGGGTTTTCTTCCCAGTCGTATGAGGCACAGGACCTGAAACCCGACATCGAAAGGGCGATTTCGGATCGGTCGATTGCCGAGCGCTTTGGCGGGATTGCATTTCATTATGCAGGGCACGAGATAAGCATTGGCAGCCTGGGGGTGGCGGGTTTTATCGAGTTTTTTATCCGGAAAAGCGCGCATTTTTCGTGTTACGGGTTATTGGGACTGCTGTTGATGTACGCGCTGAAATCCGGCGGACGGCCCAGACGTTTGCTTATTGCGGTGCTGATTTCGTTCCTTTATGCTTGCTCGGACGAGCTGCATCAGATGCTCACGCCCGGGCGCACGGCGTTGTTTCAGGATGTGCTGATTGATACGGCGGGGGCGATCTGCGGCGGGCTACTTATGATCCTGCTAGAAAAATGGAGGGAGAAACGCGAAATCCATATATTGCCAAACACTGAGGGATAATTTACTATAAAAATAGTGAAATGGATATAATATTATATTTTAGCAGTCACCGTTGTATATGTTCATTTCACCGCAAGCTCTAAGGTCCAAGCTTGTCAAATCCCACGGAAAAGAGGAGAAGATGAGATGCTGAAGAGGAAGAGCAGAAGCGGTAAAGTACTAACGGTGTTGGTGTTGCTGTTCGTAATAGTTGGGCTGTGCGGATCGGCGGTGTCGGCCGATGAGCCGAACGTGGAGACGAAGCTGCCGGAGGCAAAACTTCAAGCATTTGACGCTTCGGCGTTAGAGTTGCCTGGGGCTTCATCTTTAGGAACTGCGGAAACGGACTTGAAGACGTTTGATGGGGTTGATTCCGACAAGAAGTCGGGCATCGCGGTGGAAAGACCTATCGTCACCAATGCGGTTTATGAAGTGGACGGCTCGCTGATGAACTTTACCGACTCGCTTCAGGTGGATGATCCTGACGATTTCTGGTTTTTCAGCGTCAATACGGACAGAAGCATGGTGCTGAAGTTGTTGTCAGGCAATAGCGATTACCTCGCACAATTGTATATTGTGGATTGGAGCACCGGACAGGCCTATCCCACAAGTGTAGGTGCGTATGCGCAAACGCAGATCGCGCTGAAAAATTTGCCGGCGGGGGATTATGTGTTCCGGGTTTACTCGGAGGGAAGCGTCGGGGATAACTATACGCTGCGGATGAACGCAGCGAATCCGGCCGATTATTCAAGCCTGCTCTCCATCTCGGATTCATTGAAGTATGTAGTGGCTTCCTATGCTAACGGGAACATCTATTCCAGCGGAGTTCTGGTCGGGAACACCCAGAGCTACAATTCGCATCTCGACTGGACACGTGAATTCTATTTCTCATGGGGAAGCGGGTATAACTCACGGACTCACAAGATATCTAACGTCAAGATCGCCTCGGTTTCGGCGCCGGTAAGCTATACGTCCGCTTACGCAAGCTCCAACAATGCGATTTTGATTTATCTCAACGAAGGTACCTCGTTTATGCATCATGCGGCATATTATCAATCCGGACCTGATCATATTTATGAAAGCACCTTTGACGACACGCTGGGCAAAAGAACGCCAAGATACCTGGATGAAGAGGATATCGAAGGCTATGGGCCGCACATTTTGGTCTACGACCTGAATACCCAAAAGGCGATCGATTTCTACAGTGTGCTGAATTATTACTATGCCGCGGGGATCGAAGCCGCGCCGACCGTTCGTGCGCTGAATTGATAGGGGTCTTTACACTCCCTTAACTCTTTTTACTTTGCCTTAACACCTGTGGTATAATGAAGGTGCAAAGCAAAGGAGGAGTGCCCTATGAATTTTAGTATTCGAGGACAGCAGATTGAAGTGACTGAGGCCTTGCGTGACTACGTAGACAAGAAGCTCAGCCGGCTAGACAAGTACTTTGATGCACCCCCCACCTCGGACGGTACTGTTACGTTAACTGTGGTACGAGGTTTGCACGCGGTAGAGGTGACGATTCCTCTTACCGGCGTTGTGCTTCGCGCGGAGGACCGCAGCGACGACATGTACGCATCGATCGATGCGGTTGTGGACAAGCTGGAACGTCAAATTCGCAAGCACAAAACGAAAATCAACCGTAAGCTGCGCCAGAAAGGCGTCAAGATCGGCCTGTTCGCCGAAAGCGCAAACGGCGGTTCCGTAGCCGTGGATGAAAGCGACGAGGAACTGGAAGTCGTCCGGACAAAACGCTTCACCCTGAAGCCGATGGATGTGGAAGAAGCGATTTTGCAAATGAACATGGTAGGGCATAATTTCTTTGTCTTCTCCAACATCGACACGCGTGAAGTGAATGTCGTTTACAAACGGAACGACGGCAAATACGGTTTGATTGAACAGGGTTAACCTCTTAATTTCTCCATTCTTTTTGACGATTGGGTGAATGAGGTGGTAATTCCTGCATCCCGAACGTAAAGGAAACGAGCCTTATCCCCTCGCGGATAGGGCTCTTTATTCGTATAGATGGCCGCTTTAGCGCAATAGAGGTGTGATTGGGCGTGTTGCGGCGACCCTTACAAACTGTTACAATTTAGGCAAATCATCTGTTTATGCGTGAAAGGGGTAAATCATGCTGGGATTAGTAAAAAAGATTTTTGGCGACACGAATGAACGTGATGTCAAACGTCTTATGAAGACGGTGGACTATATAAATTCATTGGAGCCGCAATTTGAAGCATTGTCGGACGAGCAATTAAAAGAGAAAACGGCGGAATTCCGCGAACGGATCGAAAAGGGGGCAACGCTCGAAGAAGTCCTTCCCGAAGCGTATGCTGCGGTAAGAGAAGCTTCCAAACGCACGCTGGGCATGCGCCACTTTGATGTGCAGATGTTGGGCGGCATCGCCCTCCACGAAGGCAAAATTGCGGAGATGAAAACCGGTGAAGGGAAAACGTTGGTCGGGACCTTACCGGTTTATTTGAATGCGCTCCTCGGGAAAGGCGTGCATGTCGTTACCGTCAATGACTATTTGGCACAGCGTGACAGCGAGCAGATGGGGCAGATCTACAACTTCCTGGGCATGACGGTCGGACTCAACCTGAACGGCATGGAGCACCACCAAAAACAGGAAGCGTATGCCTGCGACATTACGTACGGAACGAACAACGAATTCGGATTCGACTACCTTCGCGACAATATGGTGCTGTATAAAGAGCAGATGGTGCAACGTCCGCTTTATTTTTGCATTATTGACGAAGTTGACTCCATTTTGATCGACGAAGCGCGGACGCCGCTGATTATTTCCGGGCATGGGCAAAAATCGACGGAACTGTATTATGCCGCCGACCGGTTCGTGAAGACGCTTGTACCGGAAGAGGACTACACCGTTGATATTAAAGTGAAGGCCGTGTCGCTCTCGGAAAAAGGGGTTGCCAAAGCGGAACGCGCCTTTGGCCTCGACAACCTGTATGACCAGAAGCATGTGACCCTCAACCACCATGTGGTGCAGGCGCTCAAGGCGAATGTCATTATGCGGCGCGACGTCGATTACGTCGTCTCGGAAGACGAAGTGTTGATCGTCGACGAATTTACCGGCCGTTTGATGGCGGGACGCCGTTACAGCGACGGTTTGCATCAGGCGATCGAAGCCAAGGAAGGCATCAAGGTACAGAACGAAAGCATGACCCTGGCCACGATTACGTTCCAGAACTACTTCCGCATGTACCGCAAGCTTGCTGGGATGACCGGTACGGCGAAAACGGAGGAAGAGGAATTCAAGAAAATTTACGGTCTGGAAGTGCTGCAGATCCCGACCAACAAGCCGAACCAGCGGGCCGACATGCCGGACGTCGTATACAAGAGCGTAGACGGCAAGTTCAAGGCGGTCGTGGAGGAAATCGTGAAGCGGCACAAAAACAACCAGCCGGTTCTCGTCGGCACGGTGTCGATCGAAAACTCCGAACGCGTCTCGGAAATGCTGAAGCGCAAAGGCGTTCAGCATAAAGTGCTGAATGCCAAATACCATGCCGAAGAAGCGGAAATCATTTCGCGTGCCGGCCAAGCCGGAGCCGTAACGATCGCCACCAACATGGCGGGCCGCGGTACCGACATTTTGCTGGGCGAGAGCGTTGCCGATGTTGGCGGCCTTCATATCATCGGTACGGAACGCCATGAATCGCGCCGGATCGATAACCAGCTGCGCGGCCGTGCCGGACGCCAGGGCGACCCGGGTTCGACCCAATTCTACCTGTCGCTTGGCGACGAACTGATGAAGCGGTTCGGGGCGGACAACGTGCTGAATATGATGGACCGTCTCGGTTTTGAGGAAGACCAGCCGATCGAAAGCAAAATGATTACCCGGGCGATCGAATCCGCGCAAAAACGGGTCGAAGGCAACAACTTCGACTTGCGGAAAGTCGTCCTGCAATATGACGACGTGATGAACCAGCAGCGCGAAATCATTTATAAGCAGCGCCGTGAATTGCTGGAATCGGAGAACATCAAGCAAATTATCCTCGATATGATCAAACCGGTCATCGAACGGGTGGTCGAAGCGCATACCGCCGATGAAATCCCGGAAAACTGGGAGCTCCAGGAAGTAGCCGACTTCGTCAACAGCAAGCTGCTGGAAGAAGGGGCTATTTCCAAGGATGATCTGTGGGGTAAGGAGCCGCCGGAAATGGTGGAGCTTATTTTCGAGCGCGTTTTGACCAAATACGAGGCCCGCGAACAGGCGATCGGCCCGGAAATGGTGCGCGAATTCGAGAAAGTTATCGCCCTGCGCGCCGTGGACAGCAAATGGATGGACCATATCGATGCGATGGACCAATTGCGTCAAGGCATTCATCTGCGGGCATACGGCGGCACGGATCCGCTGCGTGAGTACCAATTTGAAGGCTATGAGATGTTCAACGCGATGATTGCCAGCATCCAGGAGGAAGTGGCGACATATATTATGAAAGCGCAGGTGGAATCGAACCAGGAGCGCCAGGCGGTTGTGGAAGAGAGCAAAATTTCCACCAGCGGCGAACCGGTCGAGAAACGCCCGGTCAAGCGCAGCGAGGAAATCGGCCGCAACGACCTTTGCCCATGCGGCAGCGGCAAGAAATACAAGCACTGCCACGGACAGAACGCTTAAGGAAAGGTGATTAACATGATCGAAGCCAACGTAAAGCATGATATGCGCGAAATCGCCAAGAAATTATCCAATCTTAGGGGGTCTCTTTGACTTAGATCTTAAGCAAGAGATGATCGCCAACTATGAGGAAAAAATGGCGGCGCCGGATTTTTGGGACGACAACGAGAAGGCCCAAGCGACTATCGCCGAGATGAACGCCGTGAAATCCTCCGTTGACCAGTACCTGGCGTTGCAGGGGGAATACGACGACATCGAAACAATGGCCGAGCTGGCTGAGGAGGAAGGCGACGAGTCGCTGGCGGCGGAGATTTCCGAATCCGTCACGGCTATGGTGAGGAAGCTTGAGAATTTCGAGCTTGGGCTGCTGCTCAATCAGCCTTACGACAAAATGAACGCTATTTTGGAGCTTCACCCCGGCGCGGGCGGCACCGAGTCCCAGGACTGGGGGCAAATGCTGCTGCGGATGTACACCCGCTGGGCCGAGAAACGCGGCTTCAAGGTAGAGACGCTGGACTACTTGCCCGGCGACGAAGCGGGGATCAAAAGCGTAACGCTGCTGATTAAAGGGTACAATGCGTACGGCTACCTGAAGGCGGAAAAAGGCGTACACCGCTTGGTGCGGATTTCGCCGTTTGACGCTTCCGGGCGGCGTCACACCTCGTTCGTGTCCTGCGATGTCGTGCCGGAGATCAGCGAAGACGTCGAAGTCGAAGTCCGTCCCGAGGACTTGAAGATCGACACGTACCGTGCCAGCGGCGCCGGCGGCCAGCACATCAATACGACCGACTCGGCGGTGCGGATTACGCACATTCCAACCGGGATCGTCGTGACATGCCAGAACGAACGCTCCCAGATCAAAAACCGCGAGCGCGCCATGACGATGCTTCGTTCCAAGCTGTACGAGCGCAAGCTCGAAGAGCAGCAGAAGGAACTGGACGAAATCCGCGGCGAGCAATCCGATATCGCCTGGGGCAGCCAGATCCGTTCCTACGTGTTCCACCCGTACAGCATGGTGAAAGATCACCGCACCTCGGTGGAGACGGGCAACATCGGCGCGGTCATGGACGGTGACCTGGACGCGTTTATCGACGGATATTTGCGCAGCCAAATTCGCTCCGAGGCCTAATTTCGTCCTTGTGCCGCATTCAACTATAGAACCGAAAACCCACCTCAGGCGAAGGGCTTGTCCCGCCTTGATCGGGTGGGTTTTTCTTTTTCGGGTGCATACATACATAATAGTTTTAGAAGCGATCAATAAGGAGGGGCCGCGGTGCCGCCGAAAACCCGCAAACGCAGATTTGGCGATTATATTCCTTTAACCGGACCGGTACGCCATGCGATCGACACGGCGATGATTTTCGTGGGATCGCTGATCACGGCGCTGGCCTTCAACTTGTTTCTCGTCCCGAACCACATCGCCTCGGGCGGCGTATCGGGGATTTCGATTATCGCGCAAGCACTGTTTGGCATGGAGCCGGCGTACACTCAATGGGCGCTGAATATCCCTCTTTTTGTCGCGGGGTATTTACTGCTCGGGCGGGATTATGCGATTCGCTCTTTGCTTGGCACGATCGTTTTGCCGTTATTCGTGTTTTTGACCAAAGATTTCCCGGTCCCAACGACCGATCCGCTGCTAGCCTCCTTATATGGGGGGATTGGCGTAGGCCTGGGGCTGGGCATCGTTTTTCGGGGGCGCGGATCGACCGGCGGTTTGTCCACGCTCGCGCAAATCATTCAGAAGTACAGCGGGCTCAGCCTGTCCGTTTGCGTCGTCCTGATGGACGGTACCGTGATTGCGCTGGCTATGTTTATACTGTCGCCGGAAAAGGCGCTGTATGCCTTGATCGGCCTGTACATCACCGGTAAAATCATCGACGCGATCGAGCTTGGCTTCAACTATACGAAAGTGGCCTATATCATCGCCGAAAAGACCGAACAAATCTCGGAGGCCGTGCTGTCGCAATTGGACCGCGGGCTCACCAAGCTGGACGGGCGCGGCGGATATACCGGCGACAAACGGACCGTGCTGATGGTGGTCGTGGGGCAAAGCGAGGTCACCCGGCTCAAAACGCTCGTGCAGACGCTGGACCCCACCGCCTTCGTTATCATCACAAATGCCCATGAGGTTTTGGGAGAAGGATTTAAGCGAGGCTAGGGAAAAACTCCTCTATAATTAGCGGTTAAAGTAACTTCGCTAATTATAGAGGAGTTTTTTTTAGTAAGCTTTAAGTTGAGGCTCAGTGAAAATTCAGATTGGGCGGTTATGATGGATTCCAGAAAACCAAAACCAAATTAAGGAAAGGCGGTTGGGGAGACCATATGAATAAGTCAGCTTTTATGAAAATAATGAGTGTGAGCATGTTGGCACTGCTGTTGCTAAGCGCATGCAACTCCACACAAGGACAAAGCAGCGGAGAGGCGGGAGCGGGCAACAGCGGCGCCGCGGCAACGGCCGAGGCCGATACCTCCGGAAACTCGTCTTCGGATACATCCGCCGCCGGGCAGCAAGCCGGTCCGGGCGGGGGCCAAATGGATGAAGGCCAAATGAAAATGATGCGAACCTTCCGCTCCTTGATTCGCATGGATGAACAGGAAGGGCTGGAGATTACGAAAGCACAGGCGGAATCGATGCTGCCTATCGTTCAGGAGGCCGTCACCGCAAGCGAATTGACGGACGATAATGAAGCCGGCATAACGGCTCTGCTCACGGAGCAGCAGCAAGCGTATTTGACGGAGTCCGCGTCGCAAATGGGCGGCAGGGGAGCGCGTGGCCAAGCGCCTTCAGGGGACGCAGGCCAAGGTGCACCGGGAGCCGGCCAGACGGGCGCATCGGATCAAGCGGCGGCAGGTACGGAAGGTGCTGCCGGAAGCGAGGCGGGAACGCCGCCGGAAAACGGCGGCCAGCCGACCACGCCGCCGCAAGGCGACGGACAAGCGCCGGCTGGCGACGGCCAGGATGCGGCCGAGCCGGCCGGGCGTAGCGGCGGTATGGGGCAGGGAGACACGGGCCCTGGTGGACCGGGCGGCATAGCCGACGCCGGCGAGCAGTTGATCGAGCTGCTGCAGTCCAAAACGACGGCTGCTGAATAATGCCTAATATACAGAATGAAGAGGGGCTCCGAAAGGAGTCCCTTCTTTGTTATGGAGGACAGCTTGATTGGATCAACTGCAAAAGTGCATTTGGTATTCCGTAAATCCCCATTTTGGAGCGCTTGAAGTGCAAAAGTGCATCTCATTTAAGGCCATACGATAAAAAAGTATCTTTTGACCGGAAATGAACTGCAGTTTTGCAGTTGGGCCGCCCATTTCGAGGAAATTCGACGAAAATCGCCTGCACTTTTGCATTTCAGCGGGTTTTGGAGAGACGGGGGCTGCCTTCCTGAGAGTATTCGATAGCCATGAAAGTCCCTTTTTCGTGCGTGTAAGAAACGTTGTTAGAGTCAAATCAAGCCATCATAGATGGACTGCTCGGTTTTCAGCGGAAACCGGACGCCCCGCTCCCAGGCCAGCTCGAATGACTCCAATTGGAGGTGCGGCGGAACATGCGGCCCCAACTTGCCGAATACTCGCTCAACGCTTAAGGTTTGCGATTCATGGGCTTCGAGCGCCCGGCGTTTGGCGTCCCAGCGGCTGGCGGCTTCCACGCGCAGCACGCTCGACTTATTCGAATCAAACGATCCGAATTGGTTATAGTACAACTTCTGTACCGTAGGCGCCTGGCCGCTAAATACCACATCATTAACGGCATAATGGATCACGATATGATCCTGATGCCCGGAAATGCCGTCCTCCGGAAACGTTACGACGACCTCGGCCTGATGGCGCTGTAAAAAATCGGCGATCTTCTCCCGCAGCAGGGCCGGGTCCGTTTCCTTCAGCTTGCCGTCCCCCATTCCTAGCTGCTCCACCGTGGAGATGCCTAAAATGTTGGCGGCTTTCTCCAATTCCAGGTCTCTTTTGGCGGCCAACTCCTCCCGGGTCATGGCCCCTAACCGCCCGGTTTTCCCCGCGTCTCCCCGGGTTGCCGTCAGCAGCACCGCATTGCCCCCTTCATCGGCGATTTGCCGGATCAGGTACGAACAGCCAAATGTCTCATCATCGGGATGAGCATAAATAAAAGCTACAGTTGTCATCATGAACCTCCTCCTTACTCTTGCTGTTTATGATTTACTATCTAACTATACTTTAATATGGCCAAGTCGTTAAGAGCGGCCGTTTCCTAACATTGTTGTGTAAATTTTTTGGAATGGGATTGTATTTATATAAGTTCACTCGTATAATAATACATATTTAATACGGTTTTATACATTCGAATGTTGGTTTGATAGAAACAGGCGAGCGAAGAAAGCGAGGGCAAGCAGGTGAACGGGGAAAAAGTAAAAGTTGCGATTGTCGGTTCTACGGGGTACGGCGGCGTGGAGCTGATTCGTTTTTTATGGGGGCATCCGGCGGTAGAGATCGTTTCGGTCATTTCGGCATCCAGCGCCGGAGCGCCGATCACGGAAGGGTTTCCGCATTTGTCGGATATTATCGTCCAGTCTTTGGACGCGGTGGAGCCGGAGGAAATCGCCGCCAAAGCGGATGTCGTATTTACCGCAACGCCATCCGGCGTCAGCGGCAAGCTGGTGCCTGAGCTGCTGAAGGCCGGGCTGAAGGTGATCGATCTTTCCGGCGATTTTCGGATTAAAGACGGAGACGTGTATGAAACATGGTATAAGCATGAGGCGCCGGACAGCCAGCTGCTGGACCGAGCGGTTTACGGACTTAGCGAAGTATACGGCGATGAGGTGCGCGGCGCAGGGCTGATCTCCAACCCCGGCTGTTATCCGACGGCGACCCTGCTTGGTCTGATCCCGGCACTCAGCGCAGGCTGGATCGATCCGGGCAGCATCATCATCGACGCCAAATCGGGCGTGTCCGGTTCGGGCAGAGGCACGAGCCTGACGACGCACTATGCGGAAATCAACGAAAATTTAAAAGCATACAAAGTGAATAAACATCAGCATATTCCCGAAATCGAGCAGGTTTTGTCCCAGGTCGCCGGCGAGCCGGTAACGGTGACGTTTACGACGCATCTGACGCCGATGACGAGGGGGATTATGAGCACGATGTACGCCGGGCTGAAGGGCGCATATACCGAGGAGGATTTAATTCAGCTGTACCGGCAGTTTTACAAAGGGCGTTCTTTTGTCCGTATTCGTGAAAATGGCATCTGGCCGGCGACGAAAGAAGTGTTCGGCTCGAATTATTGCGACATCGGGTTTGCGGCGGACCGGCGGACCGGAAGGCTGACGATTATTTCCGTGATCGACAACATGGTCAAAGGGGCCGCGGGCCAGGCGATTCAAAATTTAAACCTGATGATGGGCTGGGACGAAACGGCTGGACTGAATTACATCCCGGTATATCCGTAAGAATATTGGCTAAGGAGATGGAAAGGAGAACGTCATGGGAGTAGTTAGTTTATTTCGCGTTGCACCGGAGGGAAGCATTACCTCTCCAAAAGGCTTTCGGGCCGGCGGACTGCATTGCGGTTTGAAAAAAACATCGCGCAACGATTTAGGCGCGATCGTATGCGAGGTGCCGGCGGTGGCCGCGGCCGTGTACACGACGAACGTGTTCCAGGCCGCCCCGCTGAAGGTGACGCGGGAGAGCATCGCGTCGGGCGGGCGGCGGCTGCGGGCCGTCGTCGTCAACAGCGGCAACGCCAACGCCTGCACCGGCGCGCAAGGCGAAGCCGACGCGTACGCCATGCGCGCCGCGGCCGCCGCGGCGTTTGGGCTCGGCGAGCACGAAGTCGCCGTGGCCTCGACCGGGGTCATCGGCGAACTGCTGCCGATGGACCTCGTTTCCGCCGGCATCGCCGGTCTGCCGGCGAATTTGGCAGCAAGCGGCGAGGGCGCCGAGCGCTTTTGCCAGGCGATTTTGACGACCGACCTCGTGAAAAAAGAGGTGTGCGTCAAGCTCGACATAGGCGGGCGCGAGGTGACGATCGCCGGAGCGGCCAAAGGCTCGGGCATGATTCATCCGAACATGGCGACGATGCTCGCCTTTGTGACGACCGATGCCGCGATTGAGCCGCAGGCTTTGCAAAGCTTGCTGGGTGAGACGACCGACCTGACGTTTAATATGATCACGGTCGACGGAGATACCAGCACAAACGACATGCTGCTGGCGATGGCGAGCGGCCTTGCCGGTGGCGGCGAGCTTGCGCCGGGTCACGCCGATTGGGATGCCTTCACCGCCGCGTTCCGGTACGTGTGCGAGACGCTCGCCAAGGCGATCGCCCGCGATGGGGAAGGCGCCACGCGCCTTGTCGAGGTAACGGTCACGGGAGCCGTCAGCGATGCGTCCGCCCGCGCGATCGCCAAGACGATCGTCGGCTCGAGTCTGGTCAAATCGGCGGTGTTTGGCGCCGACGCCAACTGGGGCCGGATCATTGCGGCGGCGGGCCGCGCCGGCGAGCCGATCAACCCCGAGACCGTCGACATCAAGCTCGGCGACATCCTCGTGCTGTCGGGATCGCGGCCGATTCCTTTCGACGAGGATGAGGCGCTCGCTTACTTAAAGGGCGACACCGTGAATATTTTCGTTGACCTGCATAACGGCAAGGGTGAAGCGACCGCCTGGGGCTGCGATTTAACCTACGATTACGTGCGGATCAACGCCGCGTATCGGACTTAATTCATATATTTTGTTTTTGGAAAGGAGCTTTTGACGATGACAACGGCAGTAAACAGCGCCCCGGATGCCGCGGGTAAGCTTTCCGGAGGGCGGATGTTTGTCATGAAATGCGGAGGCAGCACGCTTGCGGAGCTGCCGGAATCTTTTTTCGGTGATCTCGTCAAGCTGCAGGAGAGTGGTGTTCAGCCGGTCATCGTGCACGGCGGCGGGCCGGCGATCTCGGAAAATCTCGGCAAGCTCGGGATCGAAAGCAAGTTCGTAAACGGGCTGCGCTATACCTCGGAAGAGGTGCTTGATGTGGTGGAAATGGTGCTGTCCGGCAGCATCAATAAAATGATCGTGCGGCGCATCGCCAAATCCGGCGGCAAGGCGCTTGGCCTGTCCGGCGTAGACGGCGGCCTGCTGCAGGCGAAGCCGGTGGCGGCAAGCCATGAAGTCGGCCTGGTCGGCGAAGTGACCGGCGTCAACGCCGATTTGGTTGGCGGCGTGCTGGATCTCGGCTACATGCCGGTCATCGCCCCCGTGGGCGTCGGCCCGGACGGTCAGCGCTACAACATCAACGCCGATACCGCCGCAGGCTCGGTAGCGTCCGAGTTGGGCGTGTCGAAGATGATTGTCGTGACGGACGTCCCCGGCATCATGAAGACCGTGAACGGGGAGAAGCGCGTGTTGGAGACGATCACCGTTCAGCAGATCGAGGACATGATTTTGGCCGGGGAAATTTACGGCGGCATGATTCCGAAGGTTCGCGCGGCGGTGGACTGCATCAGCGGCAAAGTCAAGGAAGTCGTCATCGTCAACGGCGCCGAACCCGGCGTGCTGGGGAAAGTGCTGTCCGGCGAAAAGATCGGCACCAGAATCGTCCGGATGCAGTAGCCCCATTGTTCCCGTTTGCGCTATAGTGCGTTATAGTTAGGTTAATAGAGTGAACGATAGGTACGGCGGACGCTAGATTACGGAGGTTAACTATATAAGTTGAACTAAAGAAATGCGGATTTCTACAGCATCTGAATTTAGTTAAATTGGAGAAATCCGCGAACAACAGCGATCGTAAGAACATTTCACACGGCTGCCCTGATCCGTACAATCAATAGTTCAACTTATATAGTAGCACGACCTCAAAATAACACGGCCCCATCAAAATAGCGGAACTTTAAGTTCTTATTTTCGGACATGAGCATGTTCATCCCCATTAGCGGACTTTTTTGTCCTTATTTTCCAAGGAACGGTGCGAAAAGGGTAAATTCTCTGTGATTCGGGAAAATAACGACATAAATTTCCTCTATTTCACGCAAAGTGGGAGATACCGCCGAAATAACGACATTTTTTACCGTTATGATACGTGTGCCGCCGCGAAAAGGGCTGCACAGCGAGCCGATTTTATTTCTTAATCATAGACAGGAGTGAAAAAGCTTATGGCACAAAGTGATCTTGCCTCAAACTCAAGCCCCAGCGCGATTTTCCCGAGCTACGCCCGGTATCCGATTCATCTTGTAAAAGGCCAGGGGAGCTGGCTGTGGGACGACAAAGGCAACCGCTATTTGGACTTTATGAGCGGCTTGGCCGTAGCCAATCTGGGACATGCGCCGGAAAAAGTGAAGGCCAAGGTGAAAGCCCAGCTCGACGAGTTGTGGCATGTCTCCAACCTGTTCCACATTCCGCAGCAGGAGACGGCGGCGCGGATGTTGACCGAGGTCAGCTGCGCCGATGTGGTGTTTTTCTGCAACAGCGGCGCGGAGGCGAACGAAGCGGCGATCAAGCTGGCGCGGCGGTACCATCAGAAGGTGAAGGGAACGGAACGTTATGAGATTATTACGTTCGAGCAATCGTTCCACGGCCGGACGCTGGCGACGCTGACGGCCACCGGCCAGCAAAAGGTGAAGGACGGCTTCCTGCCGCTGCCTGCCGGCTTTAAAACCGTGCCGCTGTATGACCTGGACGCGCTGAAGGCCGCCATCGGCCCGCACACCGCAGCGGTGATGCTGGAGATGGTTCAAGCCGAGGGCGGTGTGTATCCGGTCGATCAAGGCTTTGTGCAGGAGCTTGCGGCGCTGTGCCGGGAGCAGGGGCTCCTGCTGATCATCGACGAAGTGCAAACCGGCATGGGCCGGACCGGCAAATGGTTCGCTTACCAGCATTACGGCATTGAGCCGGACATTTTCACTTCGGCGAAAGGCATCGCCAGCGGGCTGCCAGCCGGCGCAATGCTGGCGAAGGAGTACTTGCGCGAGGCCTTCACGCCAGGAACCCATGCTTCCACCTTCGGCGGCAATCCGGTCATTGCGGCGGCGATCATCGCCACGCTCGAAACGATGAAGGAAGAGCGGATTCCCGAGCACGTGGACGAGATGGGCCGTTACCTAGTCAGCCGTCTGGAGGAAACGTTCCAGGCCGTTCCGTTCGTCAAGGAGGTTCGCGGCAAAGGCCTGTTGATCGGCATCGAATGCGCCGGACCGGTCGCGGATATCGTGACGCTTGGCCAGCAACAAGGCCTGCTGTTCGTCACGGCCGGACCCAACGTCATCCGTTTGCTGCCGAACCTGAAGGTAACGAAGGACGAAATCGATCAGGCCGTAGCAACGCTGGCCGATGTGATCGCAGCATATACCGCCAAGGAGGGGAAATAACCGATGACTTTGCTGGAGCAGGCGAAACGCAGCAGCATTAACCTGAGCGGACGTGATTTTATCGAATTAACCGATTATACTACGGAAGAGATCCACTATTTGATCGACCTGGCCGTTGAACTCAAGCGCAAACAGAAGAACGGCGAGGTGTACCAACCGCTCAAAGGCAAGACTATCGGGCTGATTTTCGAAAAATCGTCGACGCGGACGCGGGTATCTTTTGAAGTGGGAGTTTATCAATTGGGCGGCCATGCGTTGTTTTTGAGCAAAAACGATATCCAGCTCGGGCGCGGCGAGACGATCGCCGATACGGCCGGGGTGATGTCCCGCTATTTGGACGGCATGATGATCCGTACGTTCGGCCATGACAGAGTGGTCGATTTGGCCCGCTACGCTACTGTGCCGGTGATTAACGGCCTGAGCGATCTGGCTCACCCGTGCCAGGTGCTGGCCGACTTCCAGACGCTTTATGAGCATAAAGGGAAGCTGACAGGCTTGAAGCTGGCCTACATCGGCGACGGCAACAACATGGCGCATTCGCTGATGATCGGCGGGGCGAAGCTTGGAGTTCACGTATCGGTGGCGAGCCCGGAAGGTTACGAACCGGATCCGCAAATCGTGGCGGACGCGCAAGAAATCGCCAAAGCGACGGGCGCGCAGATTGAAGTGGTCCGCGATCCTAAGGCAGCCGTGCAGGACGCCGACGCGATTTATACGGACGTGTGGGCGAGCATGGGTTTCGAAGAGGAGCAAAAAATCCGGGAGACCGCCTTTAAGGATTATCAGGTCAACGAAGAGCTGGCGAAATACGCCAAACCGGACTACGTCTTTTTGCATTGTTTGCCGGCGCATCGCGGCGAAGAAGTCAGCGAAGGCGTGATCGACGGCCCGCACTCGATTATTTTTGACGAGGCCGAGAACCGGCTGCATGCCCAAAAAGCGCTGATGGCGGCTTTGCTCGGATAATTTGGGAGATGATGCCCGGGGAAGCCCGGGTTTCGCTTTGACAATCAACGAGGAGGATATCAGGATCATGGCAAAAGAAAAAATCGTGCTGGCCTATTCCGGGGGACTGGATACGTCGGTCATTCTCAAATGGTTAAAAGAAACGTACGACGCGGAGATCATTGCGTTCACCGCCGACATCGGCCAGAAGGAGGAGCTGGATGGGCTGGAAGCGAAGGCGCTGGCCACCGGCGCTTCGAAAGTATATATCGACGACCTGCGCGAGGAGTTCGCCAAGGACTTTATTTTCCCGATGTTCCAGTCAGGGGCTTTGTATGAAGGACAGTACCTGCTCGGAACGAGCATCGCGCGCCCGCTGATTGCGAAGCGTATGGTGGAAATCGCCCGCGCCGAAGGGGCGACGGCGATTGCGCACGGAGCCACCGGCAAAGGCAACGACCAGGTGCGCTTCGAACTAGCCGCCGCGACGCTGGCCCCGGAGATCAAAGTGATCGCGCCATGGCGGCTTTCCGAGTTCCGCGACCGCTTCCCGGGCCGCGCGCAAATGATCGCTTACGCCGAAGCGAACGGCATCCCGGTGACGGCCTCCGCGGCCAAGCCGTATTCGATGGACCGCAATCTGCTGCACATCAGCTACGAGAGCGGTGTGCTGGAGGATCCGTGGTTTGACGCGGCCGCGCCGGAGAACAAAGATATGTACCTGCTCAGCGTGTCGCCGGAGGATGCGCCGGATCAGCCGGAATATTTGGAGCTGGAATTCGAGCAGGGCAACTGCGTGGCGCTAAACGGCGAACGTTTGAACCCGCTGGCAGTGATGGAGAAGCTGAACGAGCTGGGCGGCAAACACGGCATCGGCCGCGTCGATATGGTGGAAAACCGCTTTGTCGGCATGAAAAGCCGCGGGGTGTACGAAACGCCGGGCGGCACGATCCTGTTCACGGCCCATCGCAAAATGGAGTCGCTGACGATGGACCGCGAAGTGATGAACCTGCGCGACAGCTTGATCACACGCTACAGCACGCTCGTGTACAACGGCTTCTGGTTTGCCCCGGAACGCCTGGCAGTGCAGGCTCTGGTGACCGAAAGCCAGAGGAATGTAACGGGCACCGTGCGCGTGAAGCTGTACAAAGGCAACATCATCGCCGCCGGCGTCAAGAGCCCGGTCAGCCTGTACAATCCGGACATCGCCACCATGGAGGAAGATCCGACCCAGGCCTACGACCAGGGCGATGCGACAGGGTTCATTCATCTGAACGCCCTGCGGCTTAAAGTAAGCTCCGGCGTGGAACAAAACAAAAGCAAGTAAGCCGTTGAACGAGCTTTATAAGTTACCTCTATAGCAGATAAGGGAGTGGATCAGGTGAGCAAACTGTGGGGAGGCCGCTTCACGAAGCAGACCAACCGTTTAGTCGAGGAATATACCGCCTCCATCGGGTTTGATAAAGCACTGGCCGAGGAGGATGTGCAGGGGAGTCTCGCGCATGTGACGATGCTGGGCAGATGCGGGATTCTGTCCGAGGAGGACGTGGACAAAATCAAGGAAGGCCTGCATGCCGTCTTGCACAAAATCCGGCGCGGCGAGCTGGAGTACTCCGTGTCGGATGAAGACATTCATATGAATATCGAAAAACAGCTGATCGAAGAGGTCGGCGGGGTCGGCGGGAAGCTGCATACCGGGCGGAGCCGGAACGATCAGGTGGCGACGGACATGCATTTGTACCTGCGCAAACGGGTCGTCGAATTCGTCGCCCTGCTGCAGGATTTGCAGGAGGCGCTGCTGGGACAGGCCAAAGCAAACCAGGATACGATCGTTCCCGGGTACACCCATCTGCAGCGGGCACAGCCGATTTTGTTCGCCCATCATTTGCTGGCGTATGTGTCGATGTTCCAGCGCGACATTGAACGCCTGCAGGACAGCTACAAGCGGATCAACGTGCTGCCGCTGGGGGCCGGGGCGCTGGCGGGGACGACGTTCCCGATCGACCGGCATTTCGTGGCCGAGCAGCTGCATTTTGACGGCGTTTATGAAAACAGCCTTGATGCGGTCAGCGACCGCGACTTTATTCTCGAATTTTTGGCGGACGCTTCGATTTTGATGATGCATCTGTCCCGGCTCAGTGAAGAGCTGGTGTTGTGGAGCAGCACCGAATTCCGCTTTATTGAGCTGGACGATGCGTTTTGTACGGGCAGCAGCATCATGCCGCAGAAGAAAAACCCGGACGTGCCGGAACTGGTACGCGGCAAGACGGGGCGGGTGTACGGCAATCTGATGGGGCTGCTCACCGTGCTCAAGTCGCTGCCGCTGGCGTACAACAAAGACATGCAGGAGGACAAGGAAGGCATGTTCGATACGGTCGCCACGCTGGAGGGGGCGCTGCAGCTGTTTGCTCCGATGATCGCCACGATGAAGGTGAACAAGGAACGGATGCGCGAAGCGGTGAACCAGGATTTTTCCAACGCGACCGACATTGCCGACTTCCTGGCGAACAAAGGCCTGCCGTTCCGCCAGGCGCATGAGGTCATCGGCAAAACGGTGCTGTACTGCATCCAAAACGGAAAATATTTGCTGGACCTTACGCTGGAGGAATTCAAACAGTTTTCGCCGCTGTTCGACAACAGCATCTATCAGGTGCTGCAGCCGGAAAGCGTGGTAAATGCACGGAATGTTTATGGAGGCACGGCAACCGGACAAGTGATCGCGGCGATCGAACGCGCGGAGCAGAAGCTGGAAAGCGGCCGGGCGTGGGTGCAGGAGTACGCGGAAAAAAGCAAATAAACAGCTGGCCCATGCTGGGCTGATCTGTAAATCGAAAGCAGCCATCGTCATTGACGAGCGGCTGCTTTTTTTGTTAGCGGACGGAACTCCTAAACCATTCCAATTTTGTATGAAAAAATGAAAGGAATCTATAATATTTTTCATTGAAATTTCAAAAATGCTCTATAAAAAGTGCCATAAACTGTCGAAATATAGATTATGCCACTTTATGTGAATGATCTTTAACCCCCTCCTCAATCAAACGTGATCCCTATCAACCCAGTTTACTTTTAAATCTTACACATACCGCAAAGGAGAGAGTTTAATGAAAGCTTTTTGGAATCGTCTGCTTAGTTTATTGGAAGTCAGGACATTGCGCAACCGGATGCTCCTTATTTTTGCCGTCTTGCTGATCATCCCGAACCTGGTCATCGCATATTCCAGCTATACCAGCGCCAGCGGGCAGCTGCGCTCCAAAATGGAGGAAAGCGTCAAATCGAACGTAAACCTGCTGGATGAAACGCTGAATCAAATCATCGAAGCGGAGAGCCGCAACGTCGAACAACTGGTGATGCAAATCGATTCGGCGCAAATCGACGCGAAGTCGCCCGAGGTCCAGGAGCTGATAGAATTATTTATGGAGAAACATCCCGAGCTGGAGGTCCTGACCGTCGGGAATCAAAACGGGGCGTGGATGAAAGCGCCGGATCAAGGCCAGCAGGACTATGATCCGCGGGATAGAGACTGGTACAAGGCCGCGATGAAGGCTCCGAATGAAACGGTTATCATCGACCCGTTCACTTCGTCGTCGACCGGTCACTACAATTTGTTCATCAGCCGCGCGTTGGCGGATGGACAGGGGGCGATCACGGTATCCCTCGATCTGGCTCAGTTGAACGAAATGGTTAAAACGATACGTCTGGGCAAAAACGGGTACATTTATATTATGGACCGGACCAGCAAGTTTGTGTCGCATCCGACAAATGCCGTTGGAGAAGAAGCGAGCGGAAATCAAATCGCCAAAATTCAGGGTACGGAATCGGGATTTATGGAGTATGTCAACCCAACTACAGACTTGCCGCAAAGCGTATTTTTCATGACGAACAAACTTACGGGATTCAAGATCGTCGGCGTATTGGAACTACAGGAATTTAGCGAGGCCTCCATGCCGATTTTATGGACATCCTTGATTGTATTGGGAATTTCGCTGGTGGTTGCCGGTATCGTGCTGTTTTTCGTCATCCGCAGCATTACCCGTCCGATCGAACGGTTGAACCGATCGGCGCGCCGGGTTAGTGAAGGCTACTTAAACGAAGACGTCGAAACCAAGCGGAAGGATGAAATCGGAGAGCTGGCCATGAATTACAACGGCATGCTGAATTCCTTGCGCACCATGGTACAGGAAATGTCCGAAACCGCCAGCCAGCTCGCCGCTTCGAGCGAAGAACTGACGGCCGGAACGGAGCAAAACGCGAAAGCGGTCGAGCATGTCGTGGAATTGGTGCAGGAAGCTTCGGGCGATGCGGAGAGTCAGGCTTCGTCTTCGGCCGAAAGCGCCAAAACGATGGACGAAATGTCCATGGGCATCCGCAAAATCGCCGAAGCTTCGTCTACCATTGTTCAGTCGTCTTCGCAAACGGTATCCGATGTGCAGAACGGCAGCGAGAAGGTTGCTCAGGTCGGGCTGCAAATGGAAGAAATTCGCCGCTCTACCCGCGAATCGGCGGAGCTGATGCAGCAGATGAACGAGCTCAGCGCGTTGGTCGCCGAGATGAGCGGCTCGATTTCGGACATCGCCGGGCAAACGAATCTGCTGGCGCTGAACGCGGCGATCGAGGCGGCCCGGGCTGGTGAAGAAGGCCGCGGCTTTGCGGTCGTGGCGGGCGAGGTGCGCAAGCTGGCCGAGCAGTCGCGCGGGACGGCGGACCTCATCCAGCAGCATATCGAACAAATGACCGAGCTTACCGGCAAGGCGTACCAAATGATCAAGCTGGACGTCAACGCAAATGTGGACCGGGGCATGTCCGTTACCGAAGAAGCCCAGCAGGCGTTCCGCGAAATCGAGCGCTCAACGCAGCGCATTTCGGAACAAATCCATGAAGTGTCGGCCATTACCGAGCAGATGTCGGCCAGCGCGGACGAAATCGCAAATTCGGTCGAACAGATTGCGACGACCTCGGCGAAAAGCCTGGAAAGCTTCCAAGGCGTAACCGCCGCCACCGAGGAGCAGCTCGCTTCGATGGAAGAGATCTCCTCGGCATCGGAAGGCCTGGCGCGGATGGCAGCCGATGTCAATGCGCAGATCGAACGGTTTAAGCTTTAAACGGCTTTCTTTTAACCTCATACCTCATTTCGCTGCGTGCGCCTCTGTTCCTGCAAAGGAAAGGGCCGCACGTTTTTTTTGAACCTGCGGAACTTCGGTAACCTGATAAGCAAGAAAAACTACCGACAGCCCACTACGTTGGGGATCTGTTTGCGAAGACCTCGGAGGACACGGAAATAGCGGTAAAAAATGTATCTATTTTCGGAAAGAAGGAGGTTTAGGTGGAATAAAGGATTTTTTTACCGCTATGTTTGGCGGATGTGGCCTGATTCGTGTTTTTTCCTAAGCTGTTATCAAAATAAGACCAAAAAGTGCCGCTATGCCGCCGGCAAGAGGCAAATTGTTATAAATAACGCCTAAAATTACCGTTATGCGATTCAGGATTTCTGGCCTGAGCAGCTTGGGTTAGATCACCGCGCGTCGACAAAACCTCGCCGGCCAGCGGCATACCCAAACAGGATGGTCAGGACCGAAAGGGCGACGATGGCGGCCAGCGGCGCGTTCCACCCTCCGCTGAGATCATGGATATAACCGAACAATGCAGGCCCAAGCGCCGCCACCAGGTATCCGACCGATTGGGCCATGCCGGACAGCTGACCGGCTTGCTCCGCCGTACGCGAGCGCAGCGAAAAAAAGACGATCACCAGGCTGAACGTCGTACCGCTGGCGATACCGAGCAAAACAATGAACAGCGGAGCGAGCGCCGCCGGACCAAGCCAGATTCCGCCGAATCCGATGAGGAAGAGAGCGGACGAAGCGGCGGTCAACACTTTTTGGTCATTCGTTCGCGCGGCGATGAGCGGCATCAGGAAGGAGCCGCCCATGCTGACGATCTGCATCAGCGAAAGCATCCAGCCGGCTTTTTCGGGACTCATCCCTTTCACCTGTAAAATATCCGGCAGCCACGAAACGCTCACATAAAACATAATCGACTGTGAGCCCATAAAAATGGTGACGAGCCAGGCTGTTTTGGAACGCCAAATTCCGCCTCGCCGGGCGGGAGCGCCTGCCGTCGTCCGGGAATGCTGCCCCTTGGCTTCGCCAGAGGCCGCAGGGCGGCGGCGAAGCTGCGGAACCCACGCCAAAGCCGCCACCGCCGCCAGCACGGCCCAGCAGCCCAGCGCTCCCCGCCAGCCCAGGGCGGTAGCGGCGAGCGGAACGCTAATGCCGGAGGAGATCGCCGCCCAGAGATTGAGGGACGAGGTGTACAAGCTGGTCATCAGCCCTACGCGCTGCTGGAAATCTCGCTTGATCAGCGCCGGAAGCAGGACGTTGCACACAGCGATCCCCACTCCGATCAGTGCGGTTCCGGCAAAAAGCGCCGCAATAGAGGGCAGCGATCGTATGATAACGCCGGCAGTCATGAGTACCATACTATAAAAAAGCGTTCTCTCCATGCCCCACAAAGCGGACAATGTGGGGGCGGCGAGCGCAAAAACGGCGAAGGCGATCAGCGGCAGCGTCGTCAGCATGCCCGACAGCGCATGGGACAAGCCGGTGGCGGCCTCGATTTGGCCGATCATGGCGCCGACCCCGGTGATCGGCGAACGCAGCGTGGCGGCGGTTAGCAGTACGGCGGCGATAAGCAGTCCGGCCGAGGCGCTGCGCGCCCCGGCGGCTTGGCCCCCGGCGGTCTGCCCTCCGGTGGCCTGCCCCCCGGAAACGGTCGTTGTTTTATGCATTGATGTTGAACCCTCCTTGGAAGAAAAACGAATCATAAAGCCGCTATTTGTAGTTTGAATCCTATATCGTACCTTTGATGCGTTTTTTGTCACATAGACAAGCTTACTCCAGTATACTTTAGTTGCCACAGCTTGTTAAACCTAAAAAGGGCTCAAAACCAAACTCCAGCATAGAACATAAGGGCGAAAAATGGCGTTATTCCGGCGATATCCGTCCATTTGAGAGAAATAGAGGCAAATTATGTCGCTATATTCCCCCGTCGCAGGAAATGCCCGTATTCTGGTACATTCATGGGAAAATAAGGGCAAAAAATGTCGCTAATGGAGATGAACATGCTAGGGCTCCGGATAATAAGTACATAAAGTGCCAAGTGCCGCTATGTTTGAAGGCCGACAGTTGGTCGTTCCGGTAGCCTGCTGTCATCTGCCGATTTCTAGGTTGAACCGTAAAAACTGCCGATTTCTGGTGTATTCGGTAATCCACTATTGCGTTTTTTCCGTAATATGGTAAACTACTAATCAAGTTAATCATTTAATTGCTGCGGTTAAATAGCCGGGAGTCAGGGGCTGGTCATCCGCAGGTCAGGCCGTGAAGCGCACGCCTTTTGTTTACGAACGTTGTCGTAGACGAAAGGCGTTTTATTTTTTCTTGGAGGTGTGATCAATGGCATTTGAGGAGTTGTATTCGCAGTGGATCGCTAGGCATTTGGCCTCGCGTCAAGGCGAGCGGGGAAGAAGGCTTAAGGAGGGGCATGGCCATGCGGAAAGTTTGTTTGTGGAAAAAGTTTGGTGGCCGTCATTCTGGAGTTTGGATCATCTGCACCCGGAATATGAAGTCAATGATTTTAAGGACGGGTATCGCTATCTCGACTTTGCTTATATCCGCTCAGGCCTGCTGCTGGCTGTGGAGATTGACGGGTATGGGCCCCACTTGCGCAACATCAGCCGGCTGCAGTTTTCGGATCACTGCCGCCGGCAAAACGACCTGATCCTGGATGGCTGGAAAGTGTTGCGGTTTACCTACGACGATGTGAAGGAGAGTCCGCGCTACTGCCAGCAGACGCTGCAGCAGTTTATGGGGAGATGGCTTGGCGAAGGGAAGACAGTTCCGGAGATCGACTACATTGAGAAGGAAATCATCCGCTTGTTTCTGCGGACGGGACACCCGCTTACCCCAAGCGATATTTGCCTGCATATGAGGGTGGAAAACAAAACGGCAAGAAAGTGGCTCCGCCAAATGGCGGGCAAAAATTGGATTGAGCCAGCCAGAGGCAGCGAGCGGATTCGGTCCTATCAGCTCAGTATGGAGGGCAAGCGATTTGTGATCTAGTCAGGTGTGCCAGGTGTGCCAGGTGTGCGATGTGGCTGAGATGGGAAGAGGGGCGGGGGACGAGTGAGGGGGGGCTAGCGGAGGGGAACAAGCGGATGGCTGGTTCCACTGATAAATAGCGCCCTTTTATGGGCCTATTTGACCGAAGGAGACAATTTCCGGGGAAATAACGGAATAAAATGTCTCTATTTTATGAAGATGGGCTATGCAGGTGCCTTTTTATGCGGGAGATTGCAAAATAACGCCATTTATTTCCGCTATTTTTG
Source organism: Paenibacillus oralis (assembly GCF_003863965.1). GTDB lineage: Bacteria > Bacillota > Bacilli > Paenibacillales > Paenibacillaceae > Fontibacillus > Fontibacillus oralis. Next base: position 889,697 of record NZ_RRCN01000001.1, on the reverse strand, counting down.
CCCCAGGGGATGAATTTTTCAAATAACGCCATAAAATGCCGCTACTTTTCGAGGATGTCGTGATTGGCCGGAAAGAGGAAGATGGTGTGGCCGACAAGCATGCATCTATCGGAAATTCGGCCCTTGCACGCCGTCCTCCAAAATTTGCTTAGGTGTGGATTTGTCTGAAGCCCCGCCTTTGCTACCCGAAGAGTTTTCGGTTCCACCGACAGCGATAACCGCCGGCTGCGCCGGGTAGATGTCTTCGGAGATGCGAATTCGTTCCACGGTGCGGCCGTCGATTTTTTTTATCCGGTACGTTTCGACGACATAGCCCTGCTTTCCTGGCAAGACCAGTTGCTTGCTTCCCGCAGGGAGCGCTCCGTTAACGACATGTTTTTCCGGCGCGGGGATCACTTCCATTGTACGCGATTCGATGGCATAGGCGACGTTTTCGGGCAGATCGCCAAACAGCTTGACGGTCAGCCGTTTGTTTTCGACTTCCGCGCGGATCAGAAGGTGGTGGCCGGATGTATTTTTAAAGCGGAAATTGATGTGGCCTTGCGCGAACGTAGCATCCTGTCCTTTGGGCAAATAGCTGACCGGCACGGAATGGTTGCGGCGCTCCACGATATCAAGCCCGGCGCGCACCGCCGCATTGTACAACGTGCTGGACACCTGGCAGATGCCGCCTCCCACTCCCGGTACAAGCTTACCCGCAAAAATAACCGGCGCTTCGCGGAACCCGTACGTTTTTTCCGCGTATTCCACCGCTTTGCCGTAGTCGAAAATTTCGCCCGGCGCCAGCACTTTTCCGTCAATGCTCCGCGCGGCCGCATCGACATTGTGGATTCTTCCCGCGCCGCTGGTCAGCAGCCCGGTGGAAAACTGCACGATTTTGCGGCGAATGCCTTCTTTTTTCAAGGTTGTAACCGTAACCTTCGGCTGAACCGTGCGCAGCGGGACAACAAGGCGGACGGGAGCGGAAGCGCCGGGGGCATATTCGCCCGGGCTCTTCTCGCCGGAGGCGTTCCCGTCTCCAGGGCCGGATCCATCTCCGGACCCGGGCCGCCGCCGCTCAACGAGCCTGCGGCTCCATTCCGTTTCCGCGGATTTTGCCAGCGCGGGCGCAAAGCGCTCCCAATCGACACGCTGCGCTGTTTTTTCGGGCAAGTAGCGGATTTGATCGTCAGGCGTAATCGTTCGGACCGCGTCCGTTGGATCGCCGAATTGAGACTTTTCCCAGGAGGGTGGAAAGATCGCATGCAGCTTTTTTTCATTTAAAGTAATCTTGAGCTCCCACTGCTTCGGGAAATTTTTGCGGGTTTGCACCCGTTCCCACAGCGTTCCGGCCCCCAACTGCCGGACCGCCGCACGAAAGGAGGAGGTGTCGAAGGAGATTCCGGTCTCCTGCCAGGTCAGCGTTTTTTCGCTTTCGTCTGCCGATAAAATCACTTTTTTCTTCAGTATCAGGGCAATCTCTTCATTCAGCAGCCCCAGCGCATCAGCACTTTGGCGGCCGCCCAGCGGGAGGCCGGCGACAACCGTTCCCCGAGGAATCGTGCCCTGCCCCGCATATAAATGCAGCCCGCCGAGCAGCAGCGAGCCGGTAATTATGACCAATCCGATGGAGATCATTGCCAAACGATTTTTTTTCATAACCCGCTCCTTCAACGGTTTGATCTTTACTTAAGGCTGGAAAAATCCTTGTACAACCATATATATGATGGAAAACAGGAAACTTTCGGGTACTCAAAAAGTAACATCTTTGTTACAATGTTAATCGGACTAAAATGAAATTGCTCAGGTTTTAAAGGATTTGGCAAGAACGTGTCGAATGTAAATTAGGGCTGTCTAATGTGCTGTCTAATGTTCAAAAAATAAGGTTTCGGAATCAAGGTTTAGGACGTGATGAAGTGATAGAGATGCAGGATGTCTGGAAGACGTATCCAAATGGAACCCATGCCCTGAAAGGGGTATCGGTCAAAATAGACCGCAATGAATTCGTTTATCTGGTTGGACCCTCCGGTGCGGGGAAGTCGACCTTTATGAAGCTTATATACCGGGAAGAGGTGCCCACCAAAGGGCAAATTTCCGTCAATGGTTTTAACATCGGCAAGCTTAAACCCCGCAAAATTCCGTATGTTCGCCGAAATATCGGCGTCATTTTCCAAGATTTTCGCCTGCTTCCAAAGCTTACGGCTTACGAAAACGTTGCGTTTGCTTTGGAGGTTATCGAAGCTCCCAAAAAAGTAATCAAAAAACGCGTGACGGAAGTGCTCGAACTGGTCGGGCTGAAAAATAAAGCAAACCGCGATCCTTCCCAGCTCTCCGGCGGCGAACAGCAGCGCGTCGCAATCGCGAGAGCGATTGTCAACAGTCCGTCCGTCATCATCGCGGACGAGCCTACCGGCAACCTGGATCCCGAGACGTCATGGGGCATCATGCAGTTGCTTGATGAAATCAATTTCCGCGGTACGACGATCGTCATGGCCACCCATAACAAAGAAATCGTCAACACCATGCGCAAGCGCGTGATTGCCATCGAACACGGCAACATCGTGCGAGACCAGCTGAGAGGGGAATACGGTTATGACTATTAGCACCTTCTTCCGGCATTTGCGGGAAGGCGCGAAAAGCGTGTTCCGCAACGGCTGGATGTCGGTGGCGTCGATTACTTCAATCATCGTTTCGCTGCTGATTCTCGGCGTGTTTATCCTGCTAGTGCTGAATGTCAACTCGTTTGTCGACGAAGCGGACAGCCAGGTGCAGATCAAGGCGTACCTGAATTCCAACGTCACCGAAGCCGTGCGCAATCAGCTTTCCAACGAAATTGGTTCGATGGCCGAAGTCAGCCGGGTGACCCTGATCCCAAAAGCGCAAGGTTTGAAGGATTTCAGGGAAAAGCTGGGGGAACAAGGCAAGGATTTGCTGGAGGGTTACGACGAAACGACGAACCCGATCCCCGATACGTTCCAGGTGGAAGTTGTCGAACCGACGACGATCCCTTTTGTGGCGAACAAGATCCAGGCGCTTAACGATAAATATGACGGCGACCCGATCTATAAGGTCAATTACGGACAAGGCACGGTCGAGAAATTGTTTAAAATCACGCGTTTGATCCGCAACATCGGGTTTGCGTTTGTAGCGGGCCTCGGCTTGATGGCGATGTTTCTCATCTCCAATACGATTCGCGTGACCATTTTGGCCCGCCGCCGTGAGATCGGCATCATGAAGCTGGTTGGCGCGACGAACAGGTTCATCCGCTGGCCGTTTTTCGTGGAGGGCGCGCTGATCGGCCTGATCGGCTCCCTCATTACGGTAGCGATTCTATACATCAGTTACAATCAACTGGTTCAGTCCGTGAAAGCGGACATTACGCTGGCGTTCCGGCTCGTGCCGGTCAGCGAAATCGGTCTGGAGATCGGCGGGCTGCTTGTCGGCCTGGGCCTACTGATCGGCATTTGGGGCAGCACGATGTCGATCCGCAAGTTTTTGAAGGTGTAGTGCGAGAAAACTTCGCGATAAGAAGTTGAAGTTGAATTATAATCCGAGTCAAAAATTCGACTTTTCAGCGCCGAGAAGGTTGGATGAAGCCGGGAGTGAGTAGCGGAGCGTAGGGTAGCCTACGTGAGCAACGGAGCGACCGGCTGAATTCAAGATTCGATGTCGGTATCACTCCCAGAGTTACTTCGCGATCAAAAGTTGAATTTTTGACAACATCTATAAGAAGGATGGGGAAACGAAGTTGAAAAAATGGGTATCCACGATCGCCGTAGTGTCCTTAGCCGCTTTGATCTTCCAGCCTGGCGAAGGCTCCGCCAAAACGATCAGCCAAATCGACAAAGAACTGAAACAGCTTCAGCAGCAAGCTGCCGAAGCCAAAAAGACGCAGGAAAAGGCCGCCGGCCAAAAGCAGGAAGCGCAGCATTACGTCAACAAAAACAGGAATTATCTCAAACAGCTGTTGGCGCAAATCGATGTGGTCAGCAACCAGTTGACGAAGATTTCCGTCGAAATCGATCAAACGAAAGAGGATTTGCGCAACACCGGGCAGCAGATGGAAGCAACGGAAGCGCGGATCAAGGAGCGCTCGCATTTGCTGGATACCCGGGTCCGGCTGATGTATACCGACGGGGCCGTCTCCTATTTGGATGTTTTGCTGTCCTCGACGAGTTTTACGGATTTTCTCGAACGCGCCGATTCGCTGCAGGCGATTATTAATCAGGACCAAGTTCTGCTGGAGGAGCATAAACGGGACAAAGAACTGATCGCGAAGCAGCAGGCGCAGCTAGAGAAGGACTATAAGAAGGTCAAACAGCTGTATGCCGATGCCGAAGACCGCAAAAGCGAGCTTGAGACCAAAGAAGAAGAGAAACAGCAACTGATCGCCCAATATAGTTCGGAGATCGAAGAATCCGACGATATCAGCGAAGAGCAGGAAAAGCTGCTGGTTGAGCTGGCGACCAAACGGGCTGCCCTTGAAAAGGAAAAGAACAAGCTCAAGGCGGCTCAGGTCTATACTTACAGAAAGAGCTCCTCAGGTTCCGGCGGTTTTAAGGGGAACGGCGGCGACTTTGGTCTTCCGGTGAACGGGGCCCGGATTTCTTCAGGGTACGGAACGCGAATCCATCCGATTACCGGGGTGAAGAAGAAGCATACCGGGGTGGATTTTGCGGCACCGCAAGGAACCGATATCCATGCCGCGGAAGACGGGGTCGTCATCGTCGCCGAATGGTGGAGCGGTTACGGGAACGCGGTAATCATCGACCATGGCGACAACGTTTGGACGCTGTACGGACATATCCGCAACGGCGGGATTAAAGTCGAAACAGGACAGAAGGTCAAAAAAGGCGAAAAAATCGCCGAAGTCGGCAGCACCGGCAATTCCACGGGGCCTCACTGCCACTTTGAGGTGCGGATTAACGGGACACCGGTAGACCCGATGCCGTATTTATAATAAAATAGCGTTATGATGCGATAGAAAAAACGGATACCGCCCGGCCGGGACGGATTATCCGTTTTTCCGTTGTTCATGCGGGATTGGTAAATATTTATTATGGACAGAACATATACTATGGGACGTTCCATTTTTGGACTTGCTGGGCCTTACCTACTGTTTGGCCGATCAATCGGAGGCGGTGAATTTATTTATGTTTAAAGGACGTACGGTTACATTTCTTGTCGTGGTGTCCATGCTGGTCAGCTGCTTGCTGACCTTAACTTTGACGGGCGAATGGAGTTTCGCCGGTTCTGCGCCGCTGCGCAGCGGGCTGTTTGCCGACAGCACCGGGCAAAGCAGCAAAGCCGGCATCGAGAAAATCGAAAAGGCGCTGGCCCTGGTGGAAAAAAATTATGTCGAAGACGTCGACCAGAAGAAGCTGGTGGACGGGGCGATCGACGGTATGATGGGCGCGTTGGGGGACCCTTTCTCGTCCTATATGGCGCCGGACACGGCGCAGCAGTTCTCGGAGCAGATCGAAGGCTCTTTTACCGGCATCGGGGCGGAAGTGTCGATGGAAAACGGCAATGTAGTTGTCGTATCCCCGATCAAAGGCTCTCCGGCCGAAAAGGCCGGGATTCAGCCGAAGGATATTTTGCTGTCGGTGAATGGCGAATCGTTTGAGGGGCTTAGCCTGAATGAAGCGGTAGCCAAAATCCGCGGCCCGAAAGGGACGGAAGCCAAAATCAAAGTGAAGCGGGCCGGCTCGGACACGACGCTCGAATTTAAGATCGTCCGCGCCGATATTGCCCTGGAAACGGTATATTCCCGGATGGAGAACGGCGGCGTTGGCGTGATCGAGGTCACCGAGTTTTCGATGAACACGGCGGAACGCTTCAAGGAGGAGTTGGCTTCTCTGGAGAAGCAGGGGATGAAAGGGCTGGTCATCGACGTGCGCAACAACCCGGGCGGCGTGCTGACCGTCGTCGAGGACATGTCCGAACAATTTGTGCCGAAAGGCAAGGTTATCGTGCAGGTTGAAGACAAAAACAAACGCCGCGATCAGACCTTGTCGAAAGGCAGTGGCAAAAAGTATCCGGTCGTGGTCGTCACGAACAAGGGCAGCGCCAGCGCTTCGGAAATTTTGGCCGGAGCGCTGCAGGAATCGGCCGGAGCGAAACTGGTCGGCGAGGCGACGTACGGCAAAGGTACGGTTCAATCGAGCTACACGCAGGAAATGGGCGACGGCAGCATGCTCAAAATCACGATCGCCAAGTGGCTAACGCCGGGCGGCGAGTGGATTCACAAAAAAGGCATCCAGCCGGATGTCCCCGTGTCGCAGCCGGATTATTTTTCGGTAGCGCCGATCAATAAAGAGAAAACGTTCAAATATGATATGCTGGGCGACGATATCAAAAGCGCGCAAACGATGCTGGACGGCTTGGGGCTGGACCCCGGACGCAAGGACGGGTACTTCGACAAGAAGACGGAGAGCGCCTTGAAGAAATTCCAAACAAGCCAAAACATGGAGCCGACCGGCTTGCTGGACGCCAAAACGGCGGAAGCGCTGGAGAGCAGCGTCATCGAGCAAATTCGCGATCCCAAAAATGACATGCAGTTAAAACGGGCGGTAGAGGAAATTCGGAAGGAAATCGCTTCGTAAGCGTCGAATCCATAGGAAGGCTGAAACTTAGCCTTCTTTTTTCTTTGTTTGTTTGCATTTTGAGCCAGATATAAATACACCTAGAAAAAGACGCTTCGGGAAACGGTCCGAAGTTGTCCGCTTGTTGCGAAAAGGAGCGTGAACACCCTTTGGATCTTATTCTTGAAGGATTGTGGAGTTTGGCGGAAACGGTAGCGCAGTTGTTTTTGCAGCCTTTTTACTATATTTCCATCATCATGATCGCGCTGCTTTATCGCCGGCAGGTGCTGCTGGAGCGCAAGTTGTTTCATGCGCGTCTGCATAGCTGGGGCGCTCAAACGTGGCGTACCGTTATCGCCGGTCTGTTGGCGGGCATTGCGGTATCCGTCCTATTTGCCTTCCTCGGAATGGATCTGACGCTGGAAGGCATCGTCTGCATCTGGGCCGTTACGATCGTGCTGCTGCTGCTGCGTGTCCGGTATTTATGCCTTGCCTACTCGGTGGGGCTGCTGGGGATCGTGCAGTTTGGCCTGAACCTGTTTCCGGGCTTTGCCGGGACGGGATGGGCCGCCGAAATCGTGCGTATCGTGAGGGAACTGAATATTCCGGCGCTGTTGTGCCTGGTCGGGCTGCTGCATATTGCGGAAGGGCTGCTTGTCCGCTGGCAGGGGGCTTCGTTTGCCGGTCCGCTGTTTTATGAAGGCAAGCGGGGCAAGCTGGTCGGCGGTTACCAAATGCAAAGCCTGTGGGCGGTGCCGCTGTTTTTGCTGGTCCCGATGGAGACGACGGGAAATGTGCTGCCGTGGACGCCGTTTTTTGGCGGTGACGCCTGGCAGGGCGGTTTTGGGATGATCGGACTTCCGATTATCATCGGTTTCTCGGAAATGACGATGGGCCTGCTGCCGAAGGACAAGGCCCGCGTGTCGTCCGGGCGCCTGCTGGCGTACGGCGCGGTGGTGCTGGTGCTGGCGCTGGCCGCCGCGTGGTGGAGCCCGCTGATGCTGCTGGCGGCGCTGGCGGCGTTTCTGCTGCACGAAGGGCTCGTCTGGTACAGCCGCTATGAGGAGCAGCAGCGCAGCCCGCTGTTCGTGAACCCGCAGGGCGGGGTGAGGGTGCTCGCGGTGCTGCCGGGGAGCCCGGCGGACGAGCTTGGCATCCGGGCCGGCGAAACGATCGTCAAAGTAAACGGTACGCCGGTGCCGACCAAGGAAGATCTGCACGCGGCGCTGCGGATCAACCCGGCTTATTGCAAGCTGGAGGTGCGGAATCTCGCGGGCGAGAGCAAATTCCTCCAGCGGGCGATTTACGCCGGCGATCATCACCAGCTCGGCGCGATTTTGGCGCCGGACGAGCTGGCGCCGGCGGCGGTGCGGCTGCAGCCGCTATCGCTGCTGCAGCTTGTGCGCCCGCGGCGGAGCGCCCGTGCGGTGCGGGGCGCTCGTGCGAGCGGCGGCGGTGGCGGGAGCGCCGCCGCCGCGGGGGGAGCGGGCCCGGCGGAAGCGGGCGGGCCCGGCCCTGGGGCCGCTGCGCCGGCTTCGCGGGCGGCGCAGCGGCAGGGCGGCTCGGCGGCGGACGGCCCGCCCGCCGAGGTGTAGCGCCCGCGCGGTGCGGGGCGCTCGTGTGAGCGGCGGCGGGGGCGGGAGCGCCGCCACCGCGGGGGGAGCGGGCCCGGGGGAAGCGGGCGGGCCCGGCCCTGGGGCGGCTGCGCCGGCTTCGCGGGCGATGCCGCCACCGCGACGCGCACTCCCGCGCTGTATATGTTGCGGTCGCGGAGCACAGCCAAAGTGGCAGACAACCAGCGTCCACGGGCTTTTCCGCGAATGCGTGCTTTTCTCTGCGAGCGTTGTATTGCAGAATAACCGCCTGGATGACCGTCATCCAGGCGGTTATTTTTGGATCGTCTGCCCTAACGGACACAGCAGCCCTTATTTGACTGAAATCACCTGTTTTTTTGCCCTAACGGACTGAGATGCACTTATTCCACTCAAACTGATGCTAAATTCCGCGTTTGTTGGTCAATAAGGTCTCTCCAGTCCTTTAGACTGGGAAATGACGCGGGAAATTACAAATAAGGTCTTTCCAGTCCGTTAGGAGACGTCCGTTAAAGGCACACTTTGCCTCACGTCTACCACATGCTTAACTGTACGCTAGTTGAATGCTAGGAGTACATAGGTTTCGCACTAGTCAACAACTTATCAACACACTCATCAACGTACTCATCAACACACTAATTAACACACTAATTAACACACTAATTAACACACTAATCATCACACCTACTTGCAGTCCCACGCTAGTCTTATGTCCACCGTTACGGTACTCTTAAGTTGTTCGCATCACTAGCCTTACGCCCACTCCTACGGTTTCTCAAAATGTCGCATCACTAGCCTTACGTCCACTCCTACAGTATTCTCAAATTGTCGCATGACTAGCCTTACGTCCACTCCTGCGGTATTCTCAAGTTGCCCACATCACTAGTCTTACGACCACCCCTACGGCATTCTAAAATTGCTCGCATCATTGGTCTTACGCCCATTCCTACGGTACTCTCACGTTGCTTGTATCACTAGCCTTGCGGGATTTGTGAGACTAGTTCACCACTTAAGTTGATACGTACGATAGCGGACATTTCCACCGGCTACAAACAAAATTTGCTTATCGACCAGTTCCAACAAAATGCGTCTGGTTTGACGAACCGATATTTGGAGATGTTCCGACAACTCGTTGGGCGTAAAGGGCCGCAACATACGGCGTGCGAACCGAACCGATTCCGCCTCCAACCAATTTAGCTCCGATTGTACATCGACAGCAACAAATTTTCGATAAACGAGAGCACTAACTGTTGGCATTGTTTGGGTTCGTCCATAATCGACAAGTACGCAATCGGCAAAAAAGTCCAGCCATCAAGTGCCAACAGACTGTGGCGCCAGCATAAGTCTTTAAAGCGTCTTACGTCGAGATCCCTTGCATGGGGGCCGTATCCTTGAATTTCAATGCCTCCTTTTGCCGTGTCCGGCATATACGCCAGATCCAAATAACGATAGCCGTTATTGAAATCCCGCACCTCCGATTCCGGATACAGATGATCGAAATTCCCCACCGCAGGAAACCAGACCCGACGTAAAAATTCCATTGTTCCGTGCCCCAAACCATGCTCAAGTATTTCGATCCGTCTATGATTTTTCTCTTCGGCAATATTAAGCCGCATCCATTCCTCAAAAGCTTGCTCAAACCGCATCCAAATTTCAACTCCCTTATCAACTAGTAAAAACACCGCCTCGATACATCAACCCGGGACAGGGCAGATACATCGAAACGGCGCGTGCTTCACGACCTATTCAAATATAGTTTAACGTTATTTCCATGTTCAGGCAACAGGGATGGGGAATCCGCAAAAATTGAACTCCAATGAACCGTACAGCTTGGCACTAGAGGATTTCGGAATCAAATGTCTAATACCTACTAAGGAAAACATGTGAACCGGGGCTGGCGTGGGGTTGTTGAAAAACAAATGCCTGGTCATCCGAATGAGGAACAAAAAAGGACTTCAAGGGCGACATGCTTCAATTTCAAGGGGAGAACAAGGACGTGCTAGAAAATGACGTTTAAACTATTAAAGTTAACCGAGGCCAACGCGCCTACCTATCTGCCTGTGATTTTTCAGTGGGCTGCCGACGAGACTGAAAAAGAGTACCATACTTGCCGTCCGATCAGAGAAATGGATAGTTACGAGGCATATAGAGAGAAGGTGACTTCCGGACTAAACCACGGAAAACTCCATTACATTATGATTGATGTTGAGGAAAATGAGGTTGTCGGCAAAATAAGCCTTTTTGATTATAATCCGAGGAATCGCAGTGCGGAATTTGGTTACTATGTTCCGACTTTGCATAGGGGCAAGGGAGTGGGACGCCGCTTGGTTCATCTATTCTTGAAAGAAGTGTTCCATGATCAATATTTAAATTTGAATAAAATCTATGCCACAACTGCAGCTTACAATAAACCTTCGATCAAGCTATTGGAGCGTTTCAACTTCAAATTCGAGGGCGCATATAGGGAGCATTACTGGTTTAGTGACGGTACAGTTTGCGATCAATACCACTACTCTTTACTAAAAAAAGAGTTAAGCGTGTGACAAACGGGGCTGATCGAGGCCACCGCGCAGAACCTAAACAAGGAGTGGGCGGGTTAATTCCCGAGCACTCCTTGTTTGCATCCATATTATTTGTTTCCGCCATTCCGAGGTACGTAAACTCTGCCGTGGAGGGCTTCCTCGGCCCATTTGGCCGATTCGGTTCCGGCTACCGGACCTTTTAAAATCGGATCGTCCGTGGACGACATCCAATTCGCCACTTTGCGGCGCAGTTCTTCGGCCACCTCCGCGTAGCCGGGATCGTGGATCAGATTCGTATATTCCAGCGGGTCCTTCTCCAGGTCGTAAAGCTCCTCCGGTTCGTTGGCGACATAAAACTGCTCCCGCACGTCCGGACCGGAAATACTGCGATGAATATCTACGGGCATGTAAATTTTCGGACCGTCTATAAAATTCTTGACGTATTTGAATCGGGCCGTACGGATGCCGCGCATCGGGTGGTACTTGTCATGCCAGGTCAGCTCGCAGAAAAATTCCTCCCGGGTCGGCGCATCATCGCCTCGCAGCAAGGGGGTGAAGCTGATGCCGTCGATATTTTCGGGAATCGGCGCTCCCGCCAGCTCAAGCAGCGTCGGCAGCATGTCGATATTGCATAGAAGCTCAGCGATGACCCGTCCGTTTCCTTGAATCCACTTGGGCCCGTACATGATCAGGGCCGTCTCCAGTCCGGCGTCCTTCATCGTTCCTTTCGCACGCGGAAAAGCGATGCCATGATCCGTGGTGTAAATAATCAGCGTATTCTCTAACAGCCCCGTCTCTTTCAGCGCGGCCTTGATCCGGCCTACGGCTTCGTCAAGCACTTTGACGGACCCATGAAATTGGGCAAAATCGCGACGGATATTTTCGGTGTCCGGCAAATAAGCAGGCACCTGCACGTTGTCTGCGTCGTCTTTGATGTTATCGTATTCGTCAAAAGAGCGGTGCGTCTCCCAAAAGCCGATATTGGCGAAGAACGGGCGGCCTTCCTCGACCGCCGCGGCCTTTTCCCGTAAATATTCGATCGCCGCATCCGCTACGCCTGGGGCTCTGGAGCCTTCGACTCCCATATATCTGTCATACCCCAGCTTGTGGGTTGAACTGTATATGCCCTTTTCGGTTTCGCCGATCGTTTCGTGGCTGAAGCCGATCAGCGCGGTTTCATAACCGGCTTTTTTCAATTCCATCGGCAAAGTAGACTCGTCCTCGTGGATATGAAAATTTAAGTGGGCCAGCCCGATCAGACCATTATTGTGCGGATATTTGCCGGTTAGGATGCTGCCCCGGCTGGGGCTGCATTGGGGAGCCGGACAGTAATACTGGTCGAAGCGGATCCCCTTTTCGGCCAACTCGTCAAGCTCCGGGGTCGGCACTTGATGGCCGTAGCAGCTAAGGTATCGTCCCGTGTCGTGAGAGATCATGAAGATAATGTTCGGTTGATTCATTGCGGTGACATCTCCTTTATCATTGGAGCATTTCTTCCAGCTCCGTTTTAATCAGGGCGACATGCGGGCCGTAAATAATTTGCACCCCTTTGCCTTTTACAATGACGCCTTTGGAACCGGTCTTTTGCAGCTCTTCCTTGGATACTTGGCTTTCATCCCGGACCGTAACGCGAAGCCGTGTTGCGCAGCAGTCCAAATCTTCAATATTGGCTTTGCCCCCCAGCGCCGACAGGATCGCTACTGTCTGTTGATCGGCATTTCCGGACGAACCGGCTGCGGCAGATTCACTGCCGGAAATGTCTTCATCTTCTCTGCCTGGGGTTTTCAGGTTGAGCTTCGTGATCAAAATACGGAACGTGAAATAATAAACGATAAAAAAGCCAATTCCCACAAGCGGCACAAGAATCCAGTTCGTTTTGTCGTTGCCCTGCAGGATGCCGAACAGCGTAAAGTCGATCAGCCCGGCGGAGAACGTCATGCCGACCGTGATGTTAAGGATGTGAGCCAGCATATAGGCGACTCCCCATAGCGCGGCGTGAATCACAAAAAGCAAGGGCGCCACGAACAAAAAGGCGAATTCCAGCGGCTCGGTGATCCCCGTCAGGAAGGAAGTGATCGCCCCGGTAAGCAGGAGGCCAAGCACTTTTTTCTTGTTTTCCGGCTTGGCGGTATGATACATGGCCAGTGCGGCTCCAAGCAGACCGAACATCATCGGGAAATATTTTCCGCTCATGAAGCGGGAGACGCCGACAAAGTACTGTTGGGTATTATGGTCCGCAAGCTGGGCGAAAAATATATTTTGCGCTCCCTGCACCTCAACCCCGTTGACGACCATGCTTCCGCCGAGCGCCGTTTGCCAGAACGGGAGATAGAAAATATGGTGAAGTCCGAGCGGTCCCAGCAATTTTACAATGAATCCGAACATAAAGGAGCCGAAATAACCCGTGCGGTCGACGATGCCGCCCAAGCTGGCAATCCCGGATTGCACCGGCGGCCAGACGACAAACATGACCATCCCCAGCAGTACGGCCGAGAAGGAACAAATGATCGGAATAAAGCGGGAGCCGCTGAAAAAACCAAGCCATTGCGGCAGTTTGACTTTGCCGAACTTTTTATGCAGATAGTAGGTCAAGAGGCCAACGATGACGCCGCCGAATACGCCCGTTTGCAGCGTTTGAATCCCCAGAATCATCCCTTGGCCTACGTCGGCCAGCTTTTCTTTGGCCAGCTTCCCGGTAACGACCAGAAGCGCGTTAATCGACGCATTCATCACCAGATAAGCCAGCAACGCGGCGAGCCCGGCTACGCCTTTGTCCGACTTCGCCAGTCCGACGGCGATCCCGATGGCGAAAATAATCGGCAGGTTGCTGAAAATAATTTGCCCCGCAAAGCTCATAATGGTGAAGATAGCCTGCAGCCACGGCTGGTCAAGAAACGGATAGTTGCCTAGCGTGTTGGGGTTGGTGAAGGCTCCCCCGATCCCCAGCAGCAGCCCGGCGGCAGGGAGTACGGCGATCGGCAGCATGATCGCTTTGCCGAAGACCTGGAATTTGCTGAACAAGCTTTTAAGCATAATGATCCCCTCTTTTCTAAGTTGTGAGTGATTCCGGGAAAACAAAAAGACCTAAAACGTTCAAGAGCAAAAAGGCTTTAAGCGCTCTTAAACATTTTAGGTCTTGCCTGCTTTCCAGTAACAATCCCCGATATGAAATTTCTTGGATACGGTTACATTGTAGACGGTTAAAATTTTTTCGTCAAGCCTTAAATATTTTCTAGGATGCGCTGCAGATGCAGCGCAATATACGCCATTTCCGATTCCGGAAAAGCAACGCCGTATTTTTGGTGAAGAAAAGATGCGGCATTTTGCGCGGTTTTGTAGCCTTTTTTATATTTTTTCTTAATGACTTTCAGCATGTCGTCGTCCAGCGTATGAAACGGTTTATTCTCGTAAAAGCGGTGGATGGCGTATTCCAGGTGCGTCAGCAGGCGATGATAGGAAATGCTGTCGCTGCTGATGCTTACGCCCAGATCCTTAAGCATAAAATCGCTGGCATCCTGCAGAATCAGCGCTTTTTTGATGGAGTCTTCGATATGGGCGTCCCCCATTTTGGCGGTATGGATATGCAGGGCGATAAAAGCCGCTTCATCCTCGGGAAACGTGATCCCCAGCTTCTCCTGCACATAGCGGAGCGCCCATTGCCCGATCTTAAATTCTTCGCGGTAAAGAATGCGGATTTCGTTCATCAGCTTGTTCCGGACTTCGATGCCCTGGTTTAAACGCTCGATGGCAAAGGTCAGGTGATCGGTTAAGGAAATATGAATGTGGTCGCTCAATTTCATGCCAAGCTGCTGTTCCGCGTAGGAAATAATATCCTCCCCCGCGGCAATATGAGCTTCGGGAACGGTGCTGAGAAGCTCCTGGAACTTGTGGCCCTCCTCCTTCAAAACGAAGGTCTTCTCGATCTTGCTCTGATCGATGACATCGTTTTTTCCTTTCTGAAACGCGATTCCCGCCCCCATAATTATTTTCTCGCTGTCCCCTTCTTTTACAACAACGGCGTTATTGTTCAGAACACGGCTGATTTTCATGAATCTTGCTCCTAGTCTTTAGTTCGTTTTGGTATAAACAACCATGTCCAGGCGTCAATTAAAGCTAATATTCCCGGAGAACAGTTAGTTCATGCCGCCAAAACGGAATTAGGTATACTATAATCTCGGATTTCCCCAAAAATCAACCCGGTTGCCAGAAAATAATTTATTTAAGTTTCTTTCAAAATGGATTTAAGCTGATATAATAACATTAGCTTTACCAGCGCAGATTAGCTTTATCAGCGTAGAAAGGAGAGGTAGGACGTGGATCAAGATCATAACAAGGCTACACCTTCTTGCTGTTCCCCGAAACGTTCAAAACCGGCTGCTGTCCGGCTGGGCAGTGGAGCCGCGGCATTTTCAGCGAACAGCGGGCGCCCTAAAGCGGCGGGAGTGCAAAGCAACATGATCCGCTTGGAGGGCGGGACGTTTTTGATGGGCACGGACGACAAAGAAGGCTTTCCTACGGATGGCGAAGGACCGGTAAGGGAAGTGACGGTGTCCCCGTTTTATATAGATTCCTACGCGGTAACCAACCGGCAGTTTTCTGAGTTTGTCCGGGCTACAGGCTACCGTACCGATGCCGAGAAATTCGGCAACTCGTTTGTATTTCATCTGTTTCTGCCGCCGGATGTGCTGGCCGATACGACGAATGTTGTCATGCAAACGCCGTGGTGGCGGCTGATCGAGGGGGCCGACTGGCAGCATCCCGAAGGGGCTGATTCCGGGCTTCAAGGAAGGATGGATCACCCCGTGGTCCATGTCTCTTGGCACGATGCGGAGGCATACTGCCGTTGGGCCGGCAAACGGCTGCCGACGGAAGCCGAGTGGGAATATGCCGCACGCGGCGGGCTGGTGCAGAAAAAATTTCCGTGGGGAGATGAACTCACCCCCGAAGGCAAGCATATGTGCAATATCTGGCAGGGGAAATTTCCCGTTCAGAACGAGGCGTTGGACGGATACGCGGGGACCGCTCCGGTAAATGCGTTCGAGCCTAACGGCTACGGTCTGTACAATATGGCGGGGAATGTCTGGGAATGGTGCGGGGATTGGTTCGACGTGCGTTACCACCGGACCCAAGACAACGTAAATCCGAAAGGTCCGTCCAAGGGAAATGTGAAATCCATGCGGGGCGGTTCGTATCTGTGCCACCACTCTTATTGCAATCGGTATCGGGTTGCGGCACGAAGCCGGAACTCGCCCGACAGCTCGTCCGGAAATGCCGGATTCCGCTGCGCCGCCGATGCTTGACGGTTAACCGGGGTTCTTTTTTCGGGAATCTAGCTTGCGGTTTGACAAGAAAAAACCATTCAAGTAAGATAAGTTTGCCAATAAAAGTGCGAGTTCAAAAAGCCGGTTTTTCAGAAAAGATGACTTTTTGAGCAACCTCTAAAATATCGGGGTTTGTTACTGTGAGCAGGCAATGCCCAAAACGAGTGATAAAGAGCGGTCCTCTTTATTTCGTTTTGGGCTTTTTTATTTTTGATTTTATAAAAATGGAGGATGGGGACTATGTTGCCTTGGACCAAAAAAAGCAAAAAACAAGCTGGGGATTTGGTAATAACCGCGCCGGTCAACGGGCTGGCTGTACCGCTTGATCGTGTGCCCGACCCGGCATTTGCCGAGCGGATGATGGGCGAGGGAGTTGCGATTGAGCCGGCCGAAGGAAAAGTGTATGCTCCGTTTGATGGAGTTGTCGCGCAACTGATCAAATCCAAACACGCCGTGATCCTTGAACATGAATCCGGCGCTCAACTCCTGATTCACATCGGCGTCGATACCGTTTCGCTAAAAGGGGAGGGCTTCACGCCCCGGGTAGAGACCGGAGACCGGATCAAGGCGGGACAATTGCTGTTGGAGTTTGATATCGCCCGGATTGTTGAAGCCGGCTTTCCGGTTATAACGCCGCTCATCGTTCCTGAAGGAATTGATGCCGTGCTTGAAGTTCACGCACATGAAGGAGAAGCGGCCGTCGGTATAGATCCCGTACTCACCATTAAACTGGCTTGATTTTTGACTACGCCGATTCGATTATAGCAACCCAGGAACAGGGGGGCATCGGAACGGCGTGTGTTTTTAAAATTTAGAATTGTCATG
Organism: Paenibacillus oralis; assembly: GCF_003863965.1. Taxonomy (GTDB): domain Bacteria; phylum Bacillota; class Bacilli; order Paenibacillales; family Paenibacillaceae; genus Fontibacillus; species Fontibacillus oralis. The sequence goes on along the minus strand of NZ_RRCN01000001.1, from coordinate 872,874 downwards.
GGAAGAAGGATGGCCCGATGGGATCAACTGCAAAAGTGCATTCTATATTCCGTAAATTGTCACTATAGAGCGATTGAAATGCAAAAGTGCATCTCTTTTGAGGCTATCCGATAAAAAAGCAGCTTGTGGCCGGAAATGAACTGCACTTTTACATTTGAACCACCGGTTTAGAGGAGTTTCGACAAAAATCGCCTGCACTTTTGCATTTCGTGGGATTTCCCCTTTTCCTTGTATCGCAGTGTGGTGGGAGTGATCTGTAGTTTCCTTCCACGCAAAGTTTCAGTACGTTCAAGTTCCCGAATAGCGGCTTCAAGCCCCGCGTTCCAGCGCTGTAAAGCCATGCTCGACCTGCTTTTAAGTTGGTTTTCTTGCGTTTTTATGGAGGTTATGGGAATAACGATAAAAAAGGGGCTTATTTTCGTGAAAAAAGGGAGTGCAGCAAAAATAGAGGAACTTTTTACCTCTATTTATAGAAAGATGGGGGCAAACGGAGGCTTTTTCCAAACCTAGTCCCCAAATAACGGAAAAAATTTCCCCTATATTTGCGCTGGAAGGAGGAGACCTCAAAATAAAGACATAAATTGTCTCTATTTCCGGCAGAGCTTAGTTTTGGCACATCAGAAGACCGCCGAAGTGAATTCCTTCGGCGGTCTTTGCGCCGGAAGCCCCTCAGTCACTGCTGCAGTTGCCGCAGCACGGTGATTTCCACGCGGCGGTTTTTTTGGCGGCCTGCGGCAGTGTCGTTGTCGGCGGCCGGACGGGTGTCGGCGTAACCGGCGTATTGGAAATGCTGCGGATCGAGCTGCTCCTTGTCGACAAAAAAGCGGAGCACCGACAACGCGCGCGCGCCCGACAGCTCCCAGTTGTCCTTGAATTTGGACGACCGGCCGATCGGCTGGCTGTCCGTATGGCCTTCAATGCTGATGACGGTGTCGAGCTGCCCGAACAGGCTGGCGAGCTTGGACAGCGTTTTGGCCGAACCGTTTTTCAAATCCGCTTTGCCGGTGTCGAACAGGAAGTGATCGCTAAGCGTGATCGAGATGCCTTTCGGCAAATCGGCCACATGAATTTGCTCCTCCAGACTGTTCTCCTTAATGTACGCCTCGATCAACTGCATCAGGTTGCTCAGTTCTTCCTCCTGCTTGCGGAACGCCAGCTCGCGTTCGGTGAGCGGAGCCTGGCCGGAGCCCGCTTGAGCGGACGCCTGCTGGCCGCCGTTCCCGCTGCCGCCGTTCCCGCTGCTGCCGTTCTGGCCCGCACTGCCGCTTCCTTTACCATTCTGGACGGTGGAGGAGGGAGTTTTGGCGTTGTAGCTGTTGAGCGAACCGGTAACGCCGGCACCTTTATCCAGGATAGAGTTCCCATTGCTGAACGTCATTTGCAGGGACTGGGTGACGACTTCGTATTTTTCCACATCGAGCCGGCTCATTGCGTACATGATCACGAAAAAAATAAGCAGCAGCGTGATCAGATCCGCGTATGTAATCATCCAACGGTCCTTGGCATCTTGCTGTACCGCGCGGCGCTGCCGCCGCTGCCTCCCATGACCCGGAACCTCAGGCTTGTGATTACCGCTTGGCGATCCCGGACTAATCATATTTCATTCTCCCGGGAATCCACGTTGAACCGTGTATTCGGGCCAAGCTCGGCTCCCGTCCCCTGACCCGGTGTCCGGGCGTCGGCTACATACGACTCCAGCTTGCGGCGCACCAGCAGCGGATGGTCCCCGTTTTGAATCGACAAAATGCCCTCGATCATCATCTCCATCCGGTCGACTTCCTCTTCGCTGCGCGCTTTGATTTTGGAGGCGATCGGGAGGAAAATCAAGTTCGCGCTGGCTACCCCGTACAAAGTGGCGGTAAAAGCGAGCGCGATCGACGGCCCCAGCGCCGTCGGTTCGCTCAGGCTGCCGAGCACGTGGATCAGGCCCATTACCGTGCCGATGATGCCCATCGTCGGCGCGTAGCCGCCGGCCGCTTCGAAAACTTTGGCGTAGCTTTCATATTTTTTTTCCAAAGCGTCGATTTCGAGGTTCATAATTTGCTGGACCATGCTCCGTTCGGTCCCGTCCACGACAAGCTGAATCCCTTCGCGCAAAAAAGGATTCGGGTAGTCCGCCGCTCTTTTTTCCAGGGCAAGCACCCCTTCGCGCCGGGCGACCATGGACATGCCGACGATGTCTTCGATCAGTTCGCCCGAGTCCTGGGTCCGTGAGGAGAACGCGAGCGCCAGCCCCTTCGGCACCGTACGCAGCTTGGAGACCGGAAAGCTGATCAGCACCGCGGCGATCGTACCTCCAAACACGATAAGGGCGGAAGTGATCTGCATGAGCCCAACAAGCTCCCCGCCTTCCCACAAAAAACCGCCGACCAGGGCGACCAGACCGAGAATGATGCCAAGTAACGTTGCGATATCCATCGAGTGTGTACAACTCCTATTCTTCGACTTACCGTTTGCATCTATAAGATGAAAAAGGTATAATACATGGGAACACGCATTCCTATTTTGTAAATTAAGGAAGGTGTATAGTTTATTCATCGGAATCATGACCGATCCTGTTTAACAAACGAACACGATTAGGAAATTGGTCTCATTTATATATAGGTAAGACTAGGTAGAATTATGGAGTAACTTGTCGGATCCTCCTCTAGTATTTCATTTTAGACGATAGGGTGATGTTGGACAATGAGTGAAATTGTATTTAGCGATAATAAATTCGAGCTCGTCTCCGAGTTCACTCCGCAAGGGGATCAGCCGGAAGCGGTGAAACAGCTTGTTGAAGGCGTACGTGCCGGGAAAAGGCATCAAACGCTGCTTGGCGCAACCGGAACGGGCAAGACGTTTACGATCGCCAATACGATTGCGCAGATTGGCAGACCGACGCTGATCATCGCCCACAACAAGACGCTGGCGGCGCAACTGGCCAGTGAGTTTAAAGAATTTTTCCCCAACAACTCGGTGGACTATTTCGTCAGCTATTACGACTACTATCAACCGGAAGCCTATATTCCTTCCTCCGATACCTATATCGAGAAAGATTCCAGCATCAACGAAGAGATCGATAAACTGCGCCACTCCGCGACGAGCTCGCTGTTTGAACGGCGGGACGTCATTATTGTGGCGAGCGTGTCGTGCATCTACGGCCTCGGTTCGCCGATGGAATACCGCAATTTGGTGCTGTCGCTGCGGGTGGGGATGGAGAAACCGCGCAACCAGATTTTGAGCCGGCTCGTGGATATCCAGTACCAGCGGAACGACATCAATTTCGTGCGCGGTACGTTCCGGGTGCGCGGGGACGTGCTAGAGATTTTCCCGGCTTCCAAAGGGGAGCACGCCATTCGGGTGGAATTTTTCGGCGATGAAATCGAACGGATTACGGAAATCGACGTGCTGACCGGCGAATTGGTCGGCGAGCGCGAGCATGTGGCGATTTTCCCGGCATCCCACTTCGTTACGCAGGAGGAGACGATGCGGATCGCGCTCGTCAACATCGAGCGTGAGTTGGAGGAGCGGCTGGAGGAGCTTCGCTCGAAAGGAAAGCTGCTGGAGGCTCAGCGGCTGGAGCAGCGGACGCGTTACGACATTGAGATGATGAAGGAAGTTGGCTTCTGCTCCGGGATCGAAAACTATTCCGGGCCGCTGACGTTCCGCGAGCGGGGGGCTACCCCTTATACGCTGCTGGATTATTTTCCCGACGACTTCCTGATCGTGATCGACGAATCCCACCAGACGCTGCCGCAAATCCGGGCGATGTACAACGGTGACCAGGCGCGCAAAACGGTGCTGGTGGAGCACGGCTTCCGTCTGCCTTCAGCGCTGGATAACCGGCCGCTCAGGTTCGAGGAGTTCGATGCCAAGGCGAAGCAACTGATTTACGTATCCGCGACGCCGGGGCCTTACGAGCTGGAGCATTGCAATACGATGGTGCAGCAGATCATCCGGCCGACGGGCCTGCTCGATCCGGTGATCGAGGTGCGGCCGACGAAGGGGCAGATCGATGACCTGATCGGCGAAATCCGCGACCGCATCGATAAAGACGAGCGCGTACTCGTGACGACTTTAACCAAGAAAATGTCCGAGGATTTGACCGACTATTTAAAAGAAATCGGCATCAAGGTAAGGTATCTTCATTCCGATATCAAAACGTTAGAGCGGATGAGTATTTTGCGCGACCTGCGGCTTGGCACGTTCCATGTGCTGATCGGCATCAACCTCTTGCGCGAAGGGCTGGATTTGCCGGAGGTGTCGCTGGTGGCGATCCTGGACGCCGACAAGGAAGGTTTCCTGCGGTCGGAGCGCTCCTTGATCCAGACGATCGGGCGGGCGGCCCGGAACGCGGATGGCCGGGTGCTGATGTATGCGGACAGCATCACGGAATCGATGGACCAGGCGATCAAGGAAACCGAACGGCGGCGCACCATTCAGATCGCTTACAACGAGAAGCATGGCATTACGCCGCAGACGGTCCGCAAGAAGGTGCGCGATGTCATCGAAGCGACTAAGGTAGCCGAAAGCAAGAGCGAATATCTGGCCGATGCCGCCAAGGTGAAGATGTCCAAACGCGACCGCGAAGCGATGATCCGCCGCTTGGAAGCCGAAATGAAAGAAGCGGCGAAAAACCTCCAGTTCGAGCGGGCCGCCGAGCTGCGCGACGCGATTATGGAGCTTAAGGCGGAGTAAGCGGCAACGGATTGGGGTTAAAGCAAAAAGCAGCTTGAGTCAGCAGTTCAAAAATCCGGAAAGCCGGACTTTTGAACTGCCTCAGTTTTAATATAGATGTTTAAAAATTCGGCTTTTTGGCACTGAAGTGTATGCTTTGCGGATGTACGTTTTGGGTACGTGAGCAACTGAAATGTTTCCGTAGGAAACATGCTTCGGAAGCATATGCTTGGCCCGGCTGAATTCAAGATTCGACGCCGAATCATCATCTTAGAAATTAGCATCGTGATCAAAAGATGATTTTTGAACTACCTTTAAAGGGAGATGAAAGCGTGGCTAGTGAGAATATAGTCATCAAAGGCGCCAGAGCGCACAATTTGAAAAATATCAACATCACGATTCCGCGCGACAAGTTCGTGGTGTTAACGGGCTTAAGCGGTTCGGGCAAATCCTCGCTCGCCTTCGATACGATTTATGCCGAGGGGCAGCGCCGTTACGTCGAGTCGCTGTCCGCGTATGCCCGGCAATTTTTGGGCCAGATGGAGAAACCGGACGTGGACTCGATCGAGGGCTTGTCTCCGGCGATTTCCATCGACCAGAAGACGACGAGCCGCAACCCCCGTTCCACCGTCGGAACGGTGACCGAAATATACGATTATCTCCGCCTGCTGTTCGCCCGGGTTGGGCATCCGCACTGTCCGGAGCACGGCATCGAGATTACGTCCCAGACGGTCGAGCAAATGGTCGACCGCATTATGCAATATCCCGAACGCACAAGATTGCAAATTTTAGCCCCCGTTATTTCCGGGAAAAAAGGCGAGCATAAAAGCTTGTTCAGCGAAATCGCCAAACAAGGCTTTGTTCGGGTGCGGGTTGACGGCGAGCAGCGCGATTTGTCGGAAACCATCGAACTGGAAAAAAACAAAAAACACTCCATCGAAGTTATCGTCGACCGGATCGTGGTGAAGGAGGATGTCCGCAGCCGGTTGGCCGACTCGATCGAAACGGCGCTGAAAATGTCCGGTGGCCAAATTCTGGTCGACATCGTCGGCCAAGAGGAGCTGCGGTTCAGCTCCAATTTTGCGTGCCCGATTTGCGGATTCAGTATCGAAGAGCTGTCGCCGCGGATGTTTTCGTTCAACAGCCCGTTTGGCGCTTGTCCGGAATGCGACGGGCTTGGCGTCAAAATGATCATCGACCCCGATCTGCTCATCCCCGATCCGTCGAAGACGATTGAGGACGGCGCGTTTGAAGCGTGGGCCGGAGGCACATCGAATTACTATCCGCAGTTTTTGAATTCCGTTTGCGAACATTACGACATTCCGCAGGATGTGCCGGTGTCCGAACTGACGAAGGATCAAATGGATAAGCTGCTGTACGGAACGGGCGACACGAAAATCCGCTTCCGTTATCAAAACGATTTCGGGATGAGCAAGGACGCTTACGTGACGTTTGAAGGGATCATCCCGAACCTGGAGCGCCGTTACCGGGAAACCGCCTCGGAAGGCATCCGCGAGTTTATCGAAGAATTTATGGGCAGCAAACCTTGCGGCAACTGCAAAGGCCATCGATTGAAGAAAGAAACCCTCGCCGTCACGGTCAACGAGCAAAATATGGCTTATGTGACCTCGCTGTCGATCGGCGAAGCGATGGAGTTTTTCAGCGGGCTGGAGCTTAGCGAAAAAGAAAAGCAAATCGCCCACCTGATCCTGAAGGAAATCAACAACCGGCTTGGTTTTCTCGTAAACGTCGGGCTCGATTACCTGACGCTCAGCCGGGCGGCGGGGACGTTGTCCGGCGGGGAAGCGCAGCGCATCCGGCTGGCGACGCAAATCGGTTCGAGCCTGATGGGCGTGCTGTATATCCTGGACGAGCCGAGCATCGGCCTGCACCAGCGGGATAACGACCGGCTGATCTCCACGCTGGCGCATATGCGCGACATCGGCAACACGCTGATCGTTGTCGAGCATGACGAAGACACGATGCTGGCCGCCGATTACATCATCGATATCGGACCGGGGGCGGGGATTCACGGCGGCGAGGTGATCTCGCAAGGAACGCCGAAGGAAGTTATGAACGACCCGCGTTCCCTGACCGGCCAATACTTGAGCGGCAAAAAGTTCATTCCGGTGCCTTTGCAGCGGCGCAAACCGGACGGACGCTGGCTGGAGATCAAGGGAGCAAAGGAGAACAACCTGAAGAACATCAACGTCAAATTCCCGATCGGCGTGTTTACGGCTGTGACCGGGGTATCCGGTTCGGGGAAATCGACCCTGGTGAACGAAATCTTGAAAAAAACGCTGGCCCGCGATTTGAACAAGGCGAGAGTCCGGCCCGGCCAATACAAGGAAATCAAAGGGCTTGAGCACGTCGATAAGGTCGTGGACATCGACCAGTCGCCGATCGGGCGGACACCGCGTTCGAACCCGGCCACGTATACCGGCGTATTCGACGACATCCGCGATCTGTACTCGCAGACGAACGAAGCGAAGGTGCGCGGCTACAAGAAAGGGCGCTTCAGCTTCAACATCAAAGGCGGCCGCTGTGAGGCCTGCCGTGGCGACGGTATTATCAAAATTGAAATGCACTTCCTGCCGGATGTGTATGTGCCTTGCGAGGTGTGCAAAGGCAAACGCTACAACCGCGAGACGCTGGAAGTGAAATATAAGAATAAAAGCATTGCCGATGTGCTGGAGATGACGGTGGAGGATGCGACGGAATTTTTCCAAAACATCCCGAAAATCCACCGCAAGCTGCAAACGCTGCTTGACGTCGGGCTGGGCTACATCAACCTGGGACAGCCGGCGACGACGTTGTCCGGCGGGGAGGCCCAGCGCGTGAAGCTGGCTTCGGAGCTGTATCGCCGCAGCACCGGCAAGACGATCTATATCCTGGACGAACCGACCACCGGGCTGCATGTCGACGATATCGACCGGCTGCTCAAGGTGCTGCATCGTCTCGTCGATTCCGGCGACACGGTGCTGGTCATCGAGCATAATCTGGACGTGATCAAAACGGCCGATTACCTCATCGACCTCGGTCCGGAAGGAGGCAGCGGCGGCGGTACGATCATCGCCACCGGCACGCCGGAAGAGGTCGTGAAAGTGGAAAACTCCTACACCGGCCGTTACTTGGCCCCGGTTCTCGAGCGCGACGCGGAACGCACCAAGGAGCTTGAAAAGCTGGAAGTGGAAAGCCGCGAAGTGGGTTAAAACTATCCGCAGGACGTAATGCAGTAATGCAGAGTAATGCGTAAAGAATTGCAGGAAGAAGTATAGAAGAAGTTGTAGAAAAAGTTGTAGAAAAAGTGTTTAAGACAGTCTGCGGCGGTCCCTTGTGATTGCGGGCAGGCTGTTTTTTTGTCCGATTAAAGTAGGGTTCCATATGACGGGGGTGTGGACTTTTTGGTAAGAGGAAGATGGAGTTTGTGTGGCGACAAATATAGTGTTAGGACGGAATTAATTGCATTTCCTGCATTTGGGATGGCATGTTTGAGTCGGATGAGAGCAACAGTTGTAAAAAGTGCAATTAAATATAGGGTATAGAGGTTGGCCGCAACTAAGCTCTGTTTTAAATGCAGGTTATGCAATTAAAACAAAGGATTCAGCCAAATTTCCGAAAGTAATTGTAAGTTTTGCACTTATTCACTGCTGGCCTAGTAAATGAGGAAGGGGCTGGCATCAATCACCAGCCCTTTGCGATGCAATATCCGGTATCACGTTCTTTTACGAGGCAACCCCGGCCGCTAAAATGCTGCTGAGCTTCTCTTGGAAGGCGGGAGCGCCAACCCGGAGCACAAAGCTGTGGAAAGATTCTCCGGCGGTGCGCTGCTCTTTATAGAACAGCAGGAGCTGTTCCAGCACCTGAGCCACTTGATCGCCTTTGACGCGGCCTTTCAAAGCCTGGTTAAACTGCGCTTGCGATCCGTTTGGTCCGCCGCCTAAAGTGCCGCCCACGGCGATGTCGAACGCGTCGACCATGCCTTCTGGCGTTTTTACCAAAGAGCCTTGAAGTCCGATGTCGGCGATATGCTTCTGGCCGCAGGCGTTCGGGCAGCCGATGAAGTGGATGCGAACTTTTTCGTCCAGTTCGATGTTCTGGTCCAAATATTCGGCGACCTCGGCGGCGCGGCGTTTCGTTTCCACAATCGCGAGATTGCAGAACTCGTTGCCCGTGCAGGAGACAGTGCGGCTCATAAAAGGCTTCGGAAACGGCGTCAGCCGCTGCAGAACGGGAGCTTTTAGCGCTTCCTCCAATTTATCGTCCGGAATACCGCTTAGCAAAATGTTCTGGGACATCGTGGTGCGGATTTTTCCGTCACCGTATTGATCGGCCACATCAGCGAGCTGTACCAGCTCATCCGCATTGAGACGGCCGACGGGAACATTTAGGCCGAAGTAGTTCAAGCCCGCTTGCTTTTGCGGATGTACTCCGTCGAAATAGGCGGCTTGCCAGCCCACCGTTTTGTCTTCACCGCGCGAAGGCAGGTCACCGATTAATTCGATCAGCTTGTCTTTGAATTTTTCCGGCCCCCAATCGGCAACCAGGTATTTTAGGCGGGCTTGATGGCGTTTCTCACGATATCCGTAATCCCGGAAAATCGTCGTCACGCCGACCGCCACCTTCAGCACGTCCTCCGGTCTCACGAAAATGTCCAAGGGTTTCGCCAGATGCGGCTTGGCCGAAAGACCGCCGCCAACCATCGCGTGAAAACCGATTACCTCTTCGCCATCGATCGTTTTGACGGCCGGGACGAAGGAAAGATCGTTGATCTCCGCCTGCGCGTTGTTATAAATGTTGGAAGAGATGGACATCTTGTATTTACGCGGCAGATTCGAAAAATCGCGGTTCAGCAGGAAAAAGGTATTCACTTCTTCCACGATGTCCGTCGTGTCGATCAGCTCATCCTTATCGATGCCGGCAAGCGGGTTGCCGACGATTGTACGCGGGCAGTCGCCGCAGGCTTCAAACGAATAAAGGCCGACTTCATCCAGCCGCTTAAAAATATCCGGCAAATTCTCCACGCGCAGCCAGTGGAATTGAATCGCCTGACGGGTCGTGACATCCACGAGCCCGCGTCCGTACAGCTTGGCGATTTCGGCTAACGCCCGGGCTTGCTTGGTGTTCATAATCCCGGTGTTGATCCGCACGCGCATCATAAAATGGCCGTCCTTCGGTTTTTGCTGATATACGCCGGCCCATTTGAAGCGGTCCATGTCGTCCGCCGGGATGGAGTCATACCCTTGGACTGCGTATTCCTCGATGATGGTGCGAATGACGTCCAGGCCGTCTTTTTCCAGTTTAACGAATTCGAATTTGTTTAATTTCTCCGGCTCTTTTGTCCAAATCGGCTCATATGCCATGCGTTACCCTCCTTGTATGATCAAATCTATAATTCCGACAGATTAACTATGATATAAGTAACATTATGGTACCATAGTTATGAAGGAGCGTAAACCGATACAAGGGCTTTTGGACATAAGACTTCCTTATGGAAAAGCAAAGTTCAGGTAATAATGGAGATGTCAATGAATAAATGTGCAAAAAGAGGTAAAAATCGAACCTTTGGCGTTATTTTTTTGACAATTTTTTGTCTTTCCTCTTGCATCCGGCGGGGCGGGAAGATAACATAGAAGAAGATATGTCATTTCGTGGATTTCAAGAGGAGGTTTCGCGATGTTGCTCGCCGCAGCGGGAGAAACGACAACGACGTTTAACGGATTCGATATTTTTATGATTTTGTTCACCGTGATCATTTTGATCGGCGTGGTCCGCTTGTTCAAAGAACGTCCGAAGAAAAATCTGTTCGCCATCGCCTTTGGCATTATCAGCCTGCTCGTGTTTCTGGTGTCCGACGCCATCATGATCAAAGGCTGGTTCGGTTAAGCTTCGGGTACATAACCCTCCGTGCAGTGAAATTTACGGGCATCTTATTCCGGGCGGAATGTGATGCCTTTGAATTTTTTTTCGCGCAAAGTCTTTACGAATCCGCAAAGTGTAATATAATGGAAATAGGTGAAGCACACCTTGATATCGTATATCGATGATCGAGGTGTGTTTTTTTTTATGTATAAATGGGTTATTTTTTCAGAAAGGGATAATTAAGGAGGTGGAAAGAAGTTGAGGGAGAATTAGTACATCATGGAAAAATAAGTTTGGGAGAGGATGCGAGATGAACAAGAAGTTGCTTGCCATTTTTCTGTGTAGTGTAGTTGGATTAAGTTTTCTTCAAAGTGGAACTGGTGTAAATGCAGATCGTTCTGAGCCTATTGTTGGTACTCCGAAGCTTGCTGTATTGATTGATGGGCGTAAGGTTAAATTTGAAGGCGGAGATCCCTATGCCGAAAATGGCCACGTTCAGGTACCGCTGCGAGGAATAGGCGAGGCGTTGGGGGCGGAAATTAAGTTTTCCGATAAAACGGTGACTTACAGTAAAGACGGAAAAATGATCGTTCTGACTTTGGGAAGTAAAGTTGCTGCTATTAACGATAAAAATGTAACGATGGATGCCGCAGTCAAAGCCGTCAGAGGGCGTACCTACGTTCCGCTCCGATTTATTAGCGAAAACCTGGGGGAAAACGTGAGTTGGGATCAGGTAGGAAATTGGGTGTGGATCGGGTCAAAAGAAGTTCCTACGCCGGAGGAGGCGGGGATCGATGGACAATCACTAGATGATTTTAATACGTTTTTTGGAACGAAAACAATTTATTTAGATGGAAAAAAGGATGTTCATGTGTTTTCAGAAGAAGATCTCCCTTTAAAATTTAAAGATTCTGTAAGTGAAACTATTATTTACGATGTGTGGAAGGTAAAACAGGGATCAAAGGAGGGTATCAGAATAAGGTATTCTAAGCTCCCAATGAATATTTATTACTTAACGAACACTTTCCAGCCTCGCGGTCGAAGTGCCATTGAAAAAATTACGAATTCGGATAAGACTCAGACTTGGACATTTCAAACTACAAGCCAAATAGATTCTGATATCCACAAAGATAAGAACTACAAAGATTTTAATATTAGTCAAGCGAAGTACATTGGCTTTTGGTCTGGGACAGAATCTATTGAATTGCTAAAAAATCCGTTCAAATAGGATTGATGTCAATGAGGTTTAAACCTTTTTTGCAAAGAGTGGTGCTCTTAATTTTAATGTTCGTGGTAGTAACATTACCATATCGTGTTTTTGCTGGTACACTTCCAACGACACAGGACCCTAATGATCCCAACAAATTTTATTTTGTTGCCCTATTTTATTATGAGATTTGGAGATATTCAGACGGGGTTACATGGACATCTGAAGGAGAACCAGGACAATATAAGAATATTACTTTCAACTATTCTTTTGATTTTACTGATCGCAAAATAAAGAGTGTTATCGTAAAGAAATTTGATCCCAATATGACAAGCCCGAATGCATTAGACTTATATTATAAATCCCGGTATCAAAAAGAAAGGTGGGATCAGAGAGTAGGTAATGTAAGTGATAGTTATCAGTCTGAAATTGTTTCAGGGTCTTTAAGAGGTATTGGAACATCAACAGCAACATTTACGGTAAAAGTTATTAATGGTCATTTAACTGCTAATAGTGAGCCGGAAATTACTTCAGAAGGTCGCCCTGATCTTGGAGAGAATGTAGTAGGGTATCGGTATTATTTCCCCTCACTTATTACGATCGAACTTGAGCCTATTGAAGGACAAGCCATCATTAAACATTTCACTACTACCGGGAAGTCATTAGATGGGGTTGAGGAATTCAGTGACCGGACGGAAACACTTGTGGTAGGTCAAGATTATGCATATACTCATACTCCAGAATCAGCAAGTTATAAATATAAAGGTTATCGAAAAAGTACGGTGGATGAACCTTTGGGTGGCCCCAATGCGACAGGCGATCCACCTGGATTTAGGTATGATGGCGGTTTCTCTACATATTATGTTTACTTCTATTACGAGCGGGAGGATGAGCCGCAAACCGGCAAATGTACCGGGCCTTCCCCAAACGGGAACGTGATCGATGTGCCGCTTAATGATCCCACGGTCAGCGCGGTGATCAAAGCGGACAGACGTGGAGATGAGGAGTTTGACGTGCTGGACGGGATTCCGACCTCGGAGAGCTTGTATGGGAATGTGCTGGCGAAAAGTTATTTGACACAAAACAAGTTTGTGGAAATGGGCGGAACTTGTTCATATAAAATAACGGTCAGCCGGGAGTATACCTTGACGTGGGACCCGGGGAAAAAGGTGACGGATGAGAATGGTAAAACGCATACCGAACCTGATCCGCATACGGCGACGGAAACCCTCACGAGGTCGTACACCATTGAGCGGGAGTATTCGTTTTGGGTGATCGACAATCTGGAAGTTTATAAGATCAACGAGGCTGGGCTTTGGAATTACGCTTTTGATGGCGGGGGGATACGGATCCAGCCTAGCGGATATTCGCCGCCAAGCTACAAGGGGTCTCAAACCGGCGGGTACACGCCGCCCAGTCCGCCCGGCAAGGTGGAGGCTCCACCCGGAAGTAAAAGCGGCGGAAAGACGAAACCGAGCATATCCGGAGAAAACCTGGAATCCTTCGCGGAGGATGCCGTCGAACATGTGAAGGTCAAAAACGATGCGTTGACGTTTAACGGGAGCACGATCATGGATGGCACGCAAACGGAGGTGCATGGGCCAAGGCCGGGGACGATTCCGGTGGCGCCGCAAATCGGTGAAAACGTGCTGTACAGTCCGGGCAACGTGATTCCGACCAGCAAAACGAACAAAGCCGATCAGCCCAGCACCGGGACGATTTATTACGGGCTTATGAGCGGAAATATCAACGGCGGGGCGGATCAGTCTTTTCCGATCTATGGCATTAATTCGGTGACGGTGCATACGCCGGTTGTGATCTATCCCAGCGTCTCGGACGACCGGGCCCACAATCAAAAAACGACTCCAGCCCAGGGGCGTTCCGCGATTATTCTCGATCGGCCTTTTACCGTGGAAATGCCAAACAGCGGACAGCATGCGAATTATCTCGGATATGGGAATCGGAACTATCTCAAATACATAGGCAGCAAGCAGGTGCGTTTCCCGTTTGACGTGTACGACGGAACGAAATCGGCTTTTTATCCTAAGAATACGTGGATCGAAGTGGACAAAAGCGAGGAGTCGTTTGCGTTTTTCTTGCCGGTGTGGGTGGATGAGGGTTTTTACGACGTCGAGTTTCGGACGATAGCGCACAATGCGCCGTCCGGGGCCACGGATCAGACCAATGCCAACCTTAATCTCAAGCACCATATCGCTTACGATACCGTGCCGGTGGATGCGATCGGGCGTGTGTACGATTTTCACGTGACGGATATAGCCGACTATAACTGGGAAAACGTGTTCCGGACCGAAAAAGGCGGGCGAACACCGACCGGCGCTTCTTATTGGGTGGGCTTGAACGGGATTGACGGGGCGGTTCGCGGCAATACGAGCCGGTACACGCTGCCGATCCGCCCGGGCAGCCATCCGCTGTACAGCAACGCCGTGATCAAGAAGGGCTACCATTTCAAATTTGATCTCAAAACGAAAGGGAATATGTTTGGGGCGCAGGATCAGATCGCGATTACGCCGGCGTTTTATTTTATCGATGCGAAAAAAGGGACAAGGACCCCCGTCGATTTGTACTACCATACCGGCAGCAAAAGCTACGTCAAAATCGGCTCGCCTTCCGACAAAGTGCGGCGTTACGTCATTCTGAACGAGCGGCTGCGGAACGTGCCGACTGAAGTGTTGACCGATACGGCGCTGTACAAATACGATCACTATTATTCGTTCAGCCAGGTGGCCGGGATCGGGCGAAGCCAGTTCGTGCAGAACTTTATCCGCAAAACGACGAGGCAGCGGACAGCCGTGGGCAGTTTCAGCCTGCTGCGGCTGCCGGAAGGCGTCCGGACGTTGATCGGACCAAAAACGGATCTGCCGTCCAGCGTCGATCCGGCCCGGGTCAATGCCGCGGTGCAAAAATGGTACGGGGAGTACAGCCTGCCGGCCGACCTGTACGCGGTGGCAGCGGGTACGAATGTGGCCGAGTACGGGCGGACGCACGGCGGGCTGACGGACAAGTCGCCGATTTTTTTGAAGGACGGGTACATTGCCGTGAACTTCAACATCGAGACGGTGCGGGAGGGGAACACAGATAGGCCCCACCTTCAATATATCGATGCCCCGCTGATGAACCAGTGGTACGGGATGGAAGGGTTTAAGCGCAGCGTGGCCGATCCGTACGGACGGACCTTTTCGCTGATGGACGGGGACGTCGTGTTCTACCACGCGGACCAATCGAGCCGGGGCGATTTCCGCTCTATGGTTACGCATTAAGAAAAGTTTGGGAAGACTCCTTTCTCTAGTTTTTGGGGAAGGAGTTCTTTTTTGCTCACGGGTTCGCAAGTTCTATGCTACAATGTTCTAGTCTATTAACGAGCGAGTGAGATGCGGGAGGACCATAGAGTTATGAAACCAAGTCCGTTTATTGCAGTGGAAGGCGCGATTGGGGCCGGTAAAACAACGCTGGCGACAATGCTCGCTAAGCGGTTTGATTTTCCGCTCCTGAAGGAGATTGTGGAGGAAAATCCGTTCCTGGACAAGTTTTATCAGAACAGCGGGGATTGGAGCTTTCAACTGGAAATGTTTTTTTTGTGCAACCGGTACAAGCAACTGGAGGATACGGCGCTTAAGTTTGTGTCCCGGCGCGAGCCGGTCGTGTCGGATTATCATATTTATAAAAATTTGATTTTTGCCCAGCGCACGTTGAAAGGGGCCCAGCTTGACAAATACCGGAAGATTTATCATCTGCTGACCGACGATTTGCCGAAGCCTAACTTCATCGTGTTTATCCAAGCGGATCTGGCGACCCTGCAGCAAAGAATCGCGAAACGCGGCCGGAGTTTTGAGCAGGACATCGATCCCGGTTATCTGGAGCAGTTAATCGAGGATTACGAGACGGCCATGGCCCACATAAAAGCGAATGAACCTGAAACGGTTGTCATCACGGTTGACGGCAATGCGATGGATTTTGTCGAGCATCCGGATCATTTTGAACAAATCGTTGCCGAGATAAAGGAGCGCATGTAAACGATGAGCCATGATTTTCACATCCCCAAAGACGTTTTGATCACGGTCGCGGGCACCGTGGGCGTCGGCAAGTCCACGCTGACTGCCGCCTTGGCGGCCCGGCTCGGTTTCCGCACTTCGATGGAGAAGGTCGATCAGAACCCCTATCTGGAGAAGTTCTATCACGATTTTGAAAGATGGAGCTTTCATCTGCAAATTTATTTTTTGGCCGAACGGTTTAAGGAGCAAAAAGCGATTGTCGAAGCGGGCGGCGGGTTTGTGCAGGACCGTTCGATTTACGAGGATACGGGTATTTTTGCCAAAATGCATGCCGACCAGGGGACGATGTCCAAAACCGATTACGAAACGTACAGCAGCCTGTTCGAGGCGATGGTGATGACGCCGTATTTTCCGCACCCGGACGTGCTGATCTATTTGGAAGGCGAGCTGTCTTCGATTTTGAACCGTATCCGGCTGCGGGGCCGGGAAATGGAAATCCAGACCGATGTATCCTATTGGGAGCATATGTATGAGCGATATGCCAAATGGATTGAGGAATTTAACGCTTGCCCGGTGCTGCGGCTGAACATCGACGAATACGACGCCACGGACGAGGCCTCACTGGATGAGATCATCTGCCAGGCGGCGGAGATCATTCAAGCTTCGCGGGCGCGGCGAAGCAAATAAGCTGGGTACAAAACCTCTGCATCCCATTTACGGGAGCGGAGGTTTTTTGTAGCTGGCGGGCGTGGCAGGCTGTATGGTTTTTTTCGGCTGCGGACCCGCGGCATCGCTGAGCATGTTTTTTCCTTGTGAATGGATGGAAAAGCTAGAGTACGCCAGCAATGTCTGCTAGAATATATAAGTTGACGGATGATTAAATTTTGAACTTTTATTAGGTATGAATATAGATTTAAGACTTTGTGCCGGCTTAAGCCGGTTTTAGGAGGATATACATGAGCAAGTCAGGATTGACAAGGCAGGATGTGGAGCTGCTGGCGCCGGCGGGCGACTGGGACTGCATGCGGGCGGCGGTGGCGAACGGGGCGGACGCGATTTTTTTTGGCGTCGAGAAGTTTAATGCCCGGGCGCGGGCGAACAATTTTCGCATGGACGAGCTGCCGGAAATCATGGCGTTTTTGCACAGCTATGGGGTCAAAGGGTTTTTGACGTTTAACATTCTCGTGTTCGAGGATGAGCTGAAAGAGGCGCAGGAACTGGTGGAGGCGTGTATCAACAGCGGCGTGGACGCGGTGATTGTGCAGGACCTCGGGCTGGTGAAGCTGATCCGCGAAATATCGCCGGATTTTCCGATTCACGGATCGACGCAGATGACGATTACTTCGCCGGAGGCGGTGGAGTTCGTCAAGCCGTGGAACATGGAGCGGGTCGTTTTGGGACGGGAAAACAACCTGAAGCAGATCAAGGTGATCGGGGAGCAGGCGAAGCTGCCGATGGAGGTGTTTGTGCACGGGGCGCTGTGCGTGTCGTATTCCGGCCAGTGCCTGACCTCGGAAATGTGGGGCGGGCGTTCGGCCAACCGCGGCGAATGCGCGCAGGCGTGCCGGCTGCCGTACGACCTCATGGTCGACGGGGAAAAGAAACCGATGGGCGATGTGGCGTATCTGCTGTCGCCGAAGGATTTGGCGGCGATCGACATTATGCCGGAGCTGATCGAGGCAGGCGTAACTTCGTTCAAAATCGAAGGGCGGCTGAAAAGTCCGGAGTACGTGGCGAACGTGGTAAGCAAATACCGCAAGGCGATCGACCAGTATTTTGATGGGGAGCGCGCGCGGCCTTCCAAGGAGGAGATCCGCGAGCTGCAGCAGAGCTTTTCGCGCGGCTTTACGCACGGGTTCCTGGAAGGGACGAACAATAAAAAGCTGGTCGACGGAACGTTCCCGAAAAGCCGGGGCGTGTACCTGGGCCGGGTCGAAAAAGTGCTGCGCGACGGCGTTGTCTGCAAGCTGGAAGCACCGCTTAAGCGCGGCGACGGGATCGTGTTTGATGCCGGGGATCCGACGAAAAAAGAGGAAGGCGGACGCGTTTACGACCTGCGCCGCAAAGGCGTGAAGCAGGAGGGCGAGGCCGGCGAGGGCTGGATCGTGGACATCGTGCCGGGCCGGAATGACGTGGATTTACGACGGCTGCATGTCGGCGACCGCATTTGGAAAACGAGCGATCCGGCGCTCGATAAACGGCTGCGCCAAACGTTTGAGACGGACAAGCCGTACCGCGTGTTTCCGGTGCATGTGCGCGCCGTCGGGCATCCCGGCGGGCTGCTGACGACCTTCTGGACGGATGTGCAGAAGGGGACGATGGTTCGCGTCGACTCGGAGCTGGAGCTCGAGGTGGCGCAAAAACGGCCGATGGACGCGGCGCTGCTCGAAGAGCAGTTCGGGCGTCTCGGCGGCACGGTGTTTCAGCTCGAGAAGCTGGATGCGGAGCTGCATGGCGACGTCATCCTGCCGATTCGAGAGCTGAACGGCATCCGCCGGCGCGCGGTGGAGCTGCTCGCCGCCGAGCGGCCGAAGCCGCCCGTGTGGACACGGGCTTCCAGACCTGCAGCCGCTCCGTCGCAGCGTGTCGCTGCAGCCAGCAGTCCACGCCGCGCGCCCGTAAAGCACGGTGAAGCGCAGCTCACCGCGCTGTGCCGCAGCCTGCCGCAGGTGCAGGCTGCGCTCGAAGCCGGCGTTTCGTTTGTTTACGCCGACTTCGAGTTTATCAAGCAGTTCCCGGCAGCGGTTGAAGCCGTTCATGCCGCCGGCAAGCAAATTGCGCTGGCGACGCCGCGCATCCATATGCCGGGCGAAAACGGCTACCACAACAACATCCTGCGCCTTCAGCCCGACGCGGTGCTGGTGCGCAACACCGGAGCGCTGTACTATTACCTGCGCCACCGCATGGAGAATCCGTCGGCCGTGCATCCGCAGCTGATCGGCGATTTTTCGCTGAACATCGCCAACCACAAAACGGTGGAGTTGTTCCTGGAAGCCGGCTGCGACATCGTTACGCCGTCCTATGATTTGAATATCCAGCAGATGGTCGACCTGCTGCGGGTCAGTAGGGCGGCCGACATGGAAGTCGTCATTCATCAGCATCTGCCGATGTTCCATACCGAGCACTGCGTGTACTGCACCTTCCTCAGCGAAGGCACCGACTACACCAACTGCGGCCGTCCGTGCGAACAACACCGGGCATCGCTGCAGGACCGCATCGGCATGTCCCACCCGGTCCGGGTGGACGAAGGCTGCCGCAACACGGTGTACAACGCGATCGAGCAGTCCGGCGCGGAATATTTGAACCATTTCCTCGAGCTTGGCGTGCCGCGATACCGTGTTGAATTCCTGGAGGAGACGCCGGAGCAGGTACACGAGGTCATCGACCTGTACAACCGTGCCCTGCGCGGTGAAATCAGCGGAACCCAAGTCTGGAAAACGCTCAAAGCCACCAACCAGCTCGGCGTCACCCGCGGACAACTTGTGAAGTAAATACGAAGGGAGTCTACAGTGGTTCTAACTGCTCAGGCTCCCTTTTTGTATGCACAGAATTTTTCTCCATGCAGAGAAATCATCGCATCACAGAAAATAGCGGAACAAAATGGCGTTATTTTCGCTAGTCCCCCGGCACCTTGTAGGATAGAGGAATTTTTTGGCGTTATTTTGCGGGGGAAGGCGGTAAAAACGGCAGATATCCAGAGCGCCGGGAGAAGTAAGGCCATAATTTACCGCTATTTTTCCAGTGAAAGAAGAAGTCACCCCAATAACGCCTAAGAAGTCCTTTATTTGTGGGCCGCGCCATCGCTCAGTCCAGCACGGTTACCACCACCTCTGGCCGAAAACAACACTCAGAAGCCGCAGTCGGACGCACCGCCTGGAAGCTCGGCTGTGGGGGGGCCGGTTACCGCCCCCGACTAGAAACCTGCCCCTCCCAGAAGCGCCGCCCGAAACAGCACCTGAAAGCCCTCAGCCGAAGGCGTCTCCCGAAGACGCGGCTAGCATCCCCAGTTACCTTCGCCGGCCAGAAGCCCGTATCTTCCGAAAGTGCCTGCCTGAATCGCACCTCTAAGAATTTGACCCTTGGAACCAATTTTATAGGCCCAAGGCAAATTCCGGGAGGTGTTTTTTGGTATTGAACAAGATTTAACAATGGATTGACGTTCGGATAATACAGATCGCTTATGATGAAATGCTGGTCCACTGAAGGAACCGGCGATTCTAAGGAGGGAGGGCTGTGATGCGATGAATTGGCGGCCGACTATACAAAGCACGTTGAAAGCACTGCTATACTTGCTGCCCGCTTTTGCGGTCATCGGGGTATTTACGGTGTATCCGCTGTTCAAGTCGCTGGAGCTCAGCTTTTTTACGGAATACGACTATTTTAAGGATATCGTTTACGCCACGGGATGGGGCAATTATGCTGCAGTGCTGCATGATCCCGATTTTTGGCTGGCCATGCGCAACACGCTGCTGTTCGTTGTCGGAGGCGTACCTGTGTCGGTGGCGCTTTCCCTGCTGATCGCGCTGATGCTGAATGCCAACATCCGGTTTCGCGGCTTGTTCCGGACCGTCTATTTTTTGCCGTATGTTACTTCGCTGGTGGCCGTTGCCGTCGTTTGGCAGTGGATTTACCACCGGGATTACGGCATTCTCAACTACTTTCTTGGCTGGCTGGGTATCGATCCCGTTTCGTGGCTGAACACGCCGCAGCTTTCGATCCCGGCGCTTGTGCTGATGTCCATCTGGAAAAGCCTCGGCTACAACATCATCATCTTTCTGGCGGGGCTGCAAACGATCGACAAGCAATACGAGCAGGCCGCCAGCGTCGACGGGGCGAATTATGGGCGCAGGCTGTGGCACATCGTTCTGCCGCTGCTCTCGCCGACTACTTTTTTTGTCACTGTTGTCTCGGCGATTTCATCGTTTAAGGTGTTTGACGAGGTGTACGCCCTGTTTGGCGGCGGAGGCGGGAAGGCGGGGCCGTCCGACAGCGCGCTGACGATCGTGTTTTACGTATTTCGCAAGTTTTACGCCGAATGGGATTTTGGCACGGCTGCCGCGGCTTCCTATTTGATGTTTATCGTCATAGCTCTCATTACGGCGCTGCAATTTTATATCGGCAAAAAGAAGGTGCATTACTGATGGCCCCAAAAACGCATTTTCTCCAACAAGAGGCGATCCGTGCGGTGGGGCGTGCGTTGATCTACGCGGTGCTGATCGTGGGCGGTCTGACGATGATTTTGCCCTTTTACTGGATGATCACGACGTCCCTCAAAACGCCGGATGAAGTGGTGATGATGCCGCCGCAATGGATTCCGTTCTGCTGGAAATGGGACAATTACCGGATTGCCTGGGAGGCGGCTCCCTTTGGCCGTTATTTGCTTAACAGCGTCATCGTGACACTGCTGAGCACCCTTGGCGAACTGATCACGTCGATCCTGGCTGCCTTTGCTTTCGCACGGCTTCGCTTTTACGGCCGGGAGTTGCTGTTTTTTCTGCTGCTCGCCACCATGATGATTCCCGGTGAAATCCTGCTGGCGCCGAATTTCGTGACCTTGACCGAACTCGGCTGGATCGACCGCTACGAAGCGTTGATTGTTCCCTGGACGGCCAATGCGTTTGCCATCTTTTTGTTCCGGCAGTATTTTCTCGGCATCCCGGACGAATTGTATGCGGCGGCCCGGATCGACGGCAGCGGCGATTTCCGTTATTTATGGCGTATCATGGTGCCGCTGTCCACGCCGGTGATCATCACCAGCGCGCTGATCAAAGTGATCGGCAGCTGGAACGCGTTCCTGTGGCCGCTAATCGTCACGAACTCGGCGGAAATGCGCACCTTGCCGGTCGGCTTAACCGCGTTTGTCTACGATACCGGCAAAAACTACGAGCTGCTGATGGCCGCCTCGTCGATGATCATCCTGCCGATGATCGCGCTGTATCTGGTGATGCAGAAACATGTGGTCGAAGGCATTGCCCGCACCGGAATCAAGGGCTGACACGAGAATCCTGTAAAGGTGGTGATGGCCGGGAGTAGTTCGCGATGAGATTACCAGGTGACGTTGTCGGAACAAACGCTGTTAATCGTTCAAAAAAAGAAAGCGAGGGAAACGCATGTTGCGAAAAAAGGGAATTGTAGTCCTCATGCTTTGTTTGATCATGCTGGCCGTTACGGCCTGTGGAGGGGGAGCCGGACAGGCGAACTCGGGCAATGCCGGGAAAAATCAGACGGCGGGCGCCGCCAATACCGGAGCTGGCTGGAATACGGCAAGCGGGACGGAGGGGAGCGCTGAAGCCGGTCCCGGTTCCATTACGCTCGACCAGCCGGTAACGATCGAGTTCTGGCATGCGATGTCCGGGCATCTGGAAGAGGTGCTGCAGCAGTTGGCCGACGAATTCCATAACCAGAGCCCGAATATTACGGTTAAGCTGGTGGCCCAGGGCAGCTATGACGATCTGTCGCAGAAACTGATGGCCGCAGCGAAAGCGAAAACTTCGCCCACGATGTCCCAGGCCTATTCCAATTGGCAGACCGAATACGTGGCGAACGAACTGATTGAAGACCTGACGCCATATATCAACGATGCCAAAGTAGGCCTGAGCGCCGAGGACCAGGCCGATATCGTCAAAGCTTTTATGGATGACAACGCCTGGGACGGGAAAACATACGGCCTGCCTTTTAACAAAAGTACGGAAGTGCTGTACTACAACCAGGACTATTTGGACAAATTCAGGCTTGGCGTTCCGGCAACCTGGGATGAGCTGAAAACGGCGGCGGCCAAGCTGACGACCAACATCAACGGTAAAAAAGTCGTTGGCATCGGTTTTGAAAACTCGGTATCCGGCAATTTGGCCACCTATGTAAAACAAGCGGGCGGTGAATACGTAACCGAGGACGGCAAAATTGCGTTCAATTCTCCGGAAGGCGAACGAGCACTCGGTTTTCTATACGACTTGATCGTTACGACCAAAACGGGACGTTTGGCCGGAGAAGACGGTTATATGTCCGATCCGTTTGGGCGCGGGGACGTAGCGATGTATATCGGTTCTTCCGCCGGCACCTCTTTTGTCGATAGCGCGGTAAGCGGCAAATTCAAATGGTCGACCGCGCCGCTGCCCAAAGATAAAGCTGCTGCTTCCCCGTTTCAAGGCACGAACGTGATTGTTTTCCAAAGCGCCACGCCAGAGCAGAAACTCGCAGCCTGGGAGTTCGGGAAATTTCTGATCTCCAAGGAAGCGACGATCCAGTGGGCCAAGGAAACCGGATACGTGCCGGTGCGAGGTTCGGCTCTGGAAGACAGCGAGTGGACGGCGTTCATCGCGGAGCACCCCGAGCAAAAAGCGGCGTCGCAGCAATTTGACTCCGCCTTTGGCGAGCCGCATCTGGACGGCTACAACAAATTGCGCACCGATGTATCGAAGCAAATCGACGAGGTGCTGCACGGACAGAAAGCGGTAAAAGAAGGCTTGGCGAGCGCCGAGCAAGCCGCATTGAACAGTTTGAAGCCGTAACGGAGGTGGTTTGTTATGGGAGAATCGAACACGCGCATCCGTTTTTGGTCCGGTTTGCGGACGATTGGCGGAACGATCGTCACGGTGGAGCACGGGCAAAGCCGCATCGTTTTCGATTTCGGCCGTTGCTTCAGTCCGGCAGGGAATATGATGGAGCGCGGCATTGCTGAACTGACCGACCCGGTGGCCGACTTTTTGCGGTTGGGGCTGCTACCGCCGCTGGACGGGCTGTACGGCGAAAAGCCGCTGCTCGCAGCAGGAAGCGGTCTTCGCCCGGCAGGTGACGGCCACTTGCGGCAGGCGGTTTTTATCTCGCATCTACATCTGGATCACATGGCACTGATGGGAATGATCGATCCGTCGGTGCCGGTTCTGATGTCTGAGGAAAGCCTGCGGCTGTACGAAGCGCTGGAGGCGATCGGCGAAGGTGTGCCTAATGTGTCCGGCCGTACGTTTAGCTCTTTTGCCTATGATCAGCCGGTTGTTTGCGGCGAGATCGGCGTCACGCCGCTGCGGGTGGACCATGATGTGTCCGGCGCCTGCGCTTTTCTGGTGGAGACGCCGGACGTCCGGCTGCTGTATACGGGTGATTTCCGTTTGCACGGCAATCATCCCGAGTGGACGCTTGGGATGGCGGAGGCGGCGAAGCGCCGGCAAGTCGATGTGTTGATCATTGAGGGTACGACGCTTGCTCTGACGCAGGATGGGGAGGATGACGGCGATTCTTCCGGAGGCGCGGGCCTGGTCACGGAAGCCAGCGTGGCGGAACGCGCCGCGGCGGCGATGCGGGAAATGTCTGGCTTGGCGGTCATCAATATGTACCATCGGCACATTGAGCGGGTGGAGGCTTTGTGCGAGGCAGCGATCGCGGCTGGCAGGAAGCCCGTGTTGGAGCCGGACACGGCTTTCCTGCTGCGTTTGCTCACCGGACGGGAGGGTATCACCGTGCTTTCAGAATCTCCGGCCGAAGGCTTTGTTCCGGTTTCGCTCGCCGACATCAACGCAGCCCCGGAGCGGTTCGCGCTGCAGAACAGCTTCGCCCGGTCGTTGGAGTTGCTGCGGCTGCGGACGGAAGGAGGAGTGTATATCCACTCCAACGGAGCACCGCTCGGCGCCTACGATCCCGACTACGCCGCACTGCGGGACCTGCTGCGGCGGATCGGCCTGAATTATCGCTATATCGGCGCTTCCGGCCACGCAGCCCCCGAGCACCTGCGGCTTATCGGCGATCAGATCGGGGCCGATTGGTTTATTCCGCTGCACAGCCTGCATCCGGAACAAATGGAGTTATCGTCAGGGATTCGCCTGCTTCCCGAATACGGGAAGACCTACTGTTTTGAAAATGGGAAGCTTGTCTAGCAAAGAGAACAGGAAGGATGCCAGGTGGAAGTTTATCAAGCATTAGCGCTAATGATTTCATTTGCGACCTTAATTGTCCTGATACTTTCCTTCCATAAACACAAATAGACCGCCCTAGGCAAAGGAACCGGTCTATTTGTGTCGGTATGCCATTAAAAGCCTGCCGCCCTTAAAAGCGGCTATTGCCCGGGGCCGTGCCCTGCAAGCACGGCTCCCTAATAATAAAGGCTTTTAAAGCATTTAAAGTACTTTCATTGTATCACAAATAGAATGAAATTTACACGATCGCGAAGATTTTTTAGGGGGAGCCTGCAGCCGTTCTATGGCTGTGAGCTCCCCTACTTATTAACCTGTGAGATTTAGAAACCTAAAAAATCGCCCGATACAACTCCTCAATCTCGGCCACCGACGTTTCCCGCGGATTGCCCCCCGTACATACATCTTCGAACGCGGAGCGGGCGAGGGCGGGGATGTCCCCTTCCCGCACACCGACTTCACGGAGACGGGACGGGATGCCGACGTCCTCCGACAGCTGGCGAACTGCGGCAACCGCGGCGCTGCGCGCTTCTTCGATGCTCATTTGTTCGGTTCCCGGCACGCCCATCGCTTTGGCGATATCGCGGTATTTTTCCCCGGTGTAATCGGCGTTGTATGCCATAATGGACGGCAGCAAAATGGCATTGGCCACCCCGTGTGGCGTATCGTAAAAAGCTCCCAACGGATGGGCCATCCCGTGCACCAGCCCCAGGCCCACATTGGAAAAGCCCATGCCGGCGATATACTGCCCCAGCGCCATTCCTTCGCGGCCTTGTGGATCGTTGCTCACGGCACCGCGCAAAGACCGGGCGATGATTTCCACCGCTTTGAGGTGAAGCGCATCGGTCAGTTCCCAGGCCGCTTTGGTAATGTACCCTTCGATCGCATGGGTTAAAGCGTCCATGCCGGTGGCGGCGGTGAGTCCTTTGGGCATGGAGCTCATCATATCCGGGTCGACGATGGCGACGACGGGAATATCATGAGGATCGACGCAGACAAATTTCCGTTTGTTTTGCGTATCCGTGATCACATAGTTAATCGTAACCTCCGCCGCTGTCCCGG
The DNA here is from genome assembly GCF_003863965.1 of Paenibacillus oralis. Taxonomy (GTDB): domain Bacteria; phylum Bacillota; class Bacilli; order Paenibacillales; family Paenibacillaceae; genus Fontibacillus; species Fontibacillus oralis. Next base: position 847,171 of record NZ_RRCN01000001.1, on the reverse strand, counting down.
CTGTTGTCGGAACGGCGATAATCGGAACCGATTTATGGGCCGTCGCCACCGCTCCCTCCAAACTGCGAACGTCGGCGTATTCCGGATTGTTACTGATGATGCCAATTGCTTTGGCCGTATCCATCGGCGATCCGCCGCCGATCGCGATGATATAATCCGCACCGGCTGCCTTAAAGGCGGCCAATCCTTTTTGCACAACTTCAATAGTAGGATTCGCTACCGTTTCATCGAATACGGAATAGGGTAATTTGTGGAGGTCAAGCAGATCGGTTATTTTGGACACAACGTGATGCTTCACGAGCTCCTTGTCGGTTACGATCAATGCCTTAACAAAACGGCGCTGCTTCACTTCAGTGACGATATCGGCAATCGCCCCGGCCCCGAAATACGAGGTTTCGTTCAAAATCATACGTTGGCTCATGGCCAAACCCTCCTTTTTTGTGAAAATGTTCACTTGAATAAGGACATATAACTTTCAAGCTTTGTGCTTCTGACTCCATCATAAATATGATTTATTGGTAAATCAACATAAAACAACATTTATTTGTGGTTTTTGTTTGAATTTTTGGGCATAAAAAAATCCGCTCCATTAAGAGCGGACTTTGAAACCAGTAATGCGTTCAAATTCCTCATCAGCTTCTATTCTTCGTTTATCATATGCCTCTTGGCCAATGGATTGAATTATTTTTTGCCGGGCTCTCCGCATTAAAATCGAAGATTGTTCTCTTTGAGCACGAGTAGGAGGAATAATCATGACCCCATTTACAGGTGAAATTGCCCGCTTAGTCTTATGGGATTTGATTACCGAGGATTGGCTGACTCTAAGGACTTTACGAAGCTTTACCTTTGTCATAAGAGATCATCTCCTTTACTTATAGTATAACTTAATTAAACGTATGGCTTCAACATCGGTAAGGAACATCATTCCTCTACCGCCAAAATGGGCATGAAACCTCTCGCGATAATAAGTATACAAATTGGTTTTTGGATAAAAAGCTACATCTCCATGATAACCAGCCGCAAAACTCTGGAGACATGCTTCTCCCAAAAGAACATCAGCAACGTTTGTGAATTCACGGTTTTGATTTTTGTGACGGTTTGTAGGAGCACTCTCTAAAAGATCCACAAAAATGCGTCTCTCGAGCGCATCCTCATAATAAGCAATAGCTCCTTGTATTACAGAATTTCCAATAACCAAGAGCTTATACGGCATGGATACTTCATTTGGTCCTAAATATCTTGTCCAATCAAATGTGTTCTCCCAGCCTGCTTTATGTAAGGACTTTGTATCGACAATATTCATCTGTAAAATTTGAGAAGGGTAAAGTTCACCGTTACTGTGCTTCAAATGCCATTGTGACATGATTACACACCTCCGCAAGATCTCATTTGCGAAATTAATTGTCCTGATCCTATATTTCCATAAACACAAATAGACCGCCCTAAGCATAGGAATCGGTCTATTTGTGTCAGTCATTCCGCTGAAGCCTGCCGCCCTAAAAGTGGCTATTGCTAGAGGCCATTTTCGTAGCACTTCCGTACCCTTAATACAAGTGCCTTCCTTATAAGTAATAACATTGTCCCGCCTTCCTCCTCTTTTATCTGTGCGGGAGATCACGTTTCCGTTCTAAATTGAGCGGACAAGCTCCTCTTTTCCGACCAGCACTTCCGCCATGATGGCCGCTCCCAGCTTGAAGCCGTGCGTGAATGCCGCCTCATTATGCATGGCACTGGCCTCTGCATGAAGATCCAGCAAAGCTTCCAATTCGCGGAATTCCTCTTCGCCCAGTTTCTTGCGCCAGTTCTCCATCGCCGCGGAGATTTGTCCGCATAATGGACGATATTTCGGGTTCCTGGGCACGATCATTTCATCCGGCAAAATATTTCCGGCATAAAGCTCTTCCAAAATGCTTGGCATGTTTATCCTCCCTTTCTATATAAGTACGTGTTCAAAAAGTCGGGTTTGGAGCACCGAAGCTAATGCTTACGATGTGCGTTTTTTCAAAACGCTGTAGGTCGGATGAAGCTAGGGACGAAAGGAGCGGAGCGTACGTTTTGGGTACGTGAGCAACTGAAATGTTTACGCAGGAAACATACATCGAAAGCGTATGCTTGGCCCGGCTGAATTCAAGATTCGACGCCGAATCCGCTTCTTGACCTGCTTCGTGATCAAAAGATGACTTTTTGAACTACCTCATAATAAGAGGCCGCCTCCTTGAAAGGAAAGATTGCACATGGTAGGATATTTATGCAACTTTCCTTTGTTGGGGGTTGCCTTGGGGGAAGTGGCGTCGTTCTTTTGCGGGATGCGCCGCTTCCTTTTATTTTTCTTCTTCGGACAAAAGCAGTTTCAGCCCCAGACGGATCGCGTCAGTTCTGGTGATATTATGTTTCTTACAATAATCAGTCACAGCTCTGTACGTTTCTTCATCGAACCGCGCCTTAATAATGTAATTCTTGGGGTTGTCCGCTTTTGGCCGACCTGTTCGTGGACTCAGCTTGTACACCTCCTTTCTGTGTCACACAAATAAAACATATATTATGTGACACGTAAAATCAATATAAAATTCTAGTTTTTTACGTGAAAATACTCCTTTCAACAGAAAATTCTTCTTTTCGCCATATTCATATTATATAAACTTGAAGTTATATAACTAATAAGTTATGTTAATGATAAAGGAAGGGGGAGATAGGTTTGCCGGATACCTTTGCCGTCATTGCCGAGCCTTCCCGCCGGCGGATTTTGGACTTGCTGCTCCAGTCGGAATCGAACGTAACGGATCTGGCCGGAGCGCTGGGGCTGTCGCAGCCCTTGGTGTCAAAGCATTTGCGGACACTGCGCCAAAGCGGCCTGGTCAAGGTCCGGATCAAGTCCCAGCAGCACATCTACTCGCTGGAAGCCGAGCCGCTGGCGGAGATCGACGAATGGCTGAAGGCCTACCGCAAGAAGTGGAATCGACATGTTGACGCCTTGGAGAATTTTTTGGACCAGCAGAAAAAAGATTAGGAGGAAACGGAACATGAGATCGCCGATTGAGAATCCAAAGCTTATGCAAGAGCAGGAGGATTGGGTGCTAGTGCTGGAACGGGTATTGAACCATCCGCCTGAAAAAGTTTGGGACGGGCTGACCCGGGTCGATCAAGTCCCCAAATGGGGGCCGTTTTCAGCAGATAAGGATCTGGTTGAAGTGGGGGCCGTACGGCTGAAGCCTATCAACACGCCTGAGGCAGAAGAGATGGAAGGATATGTTTTAGAGGTTAACGCTCCGTATCTGCTCGTGTTTCGCTGGGGTGAAGACATCCTGCGCTGGGAACTGGCCGCCCTTGGCCAAGGTAAGACGACGCTGGTGTTGCGGCATCGGTTTGAAGATCGCAAACAAGCGCCTTCCTATGCGGCAGGTTGGCATCTTTGCCTGGATGGTTTGGCCGGAACGCTGGCCGGCGAACAAATGCCCTCGATGGTTGGGGAAGAAGCACTCAAATACGGTTGGCAAGAGCTATACGAGGCCTACGCAGAAAAGCTGGGCATCCACACGAAATGAAGGCCGAAACCCGACTGAAAACCGACTGATTAAAGCACAACGTCACTCGCTCAACTGACTCGAAAATAAACAATGTAAAGTCATTGAATAAGTTTTAGACAAGGGCGTTCCGCTAATGGGGGCGTCTCTTTTTTGAACGCAAAAATTCAGAATTCTCCCCGTGCAGACAGTCGTTTTTCTAGGAAAGACAAGTTTTGGAAGTTTTGTGAACTGAGGTACTGAAAAGCCTGATAACCAATGTTTATCAGTGCTAAAAAAATCGTTGATTTGCTATAATGAAGGCGTAAACAAAAGCATCGCTTATATCGTCGGAAGGCCATGATTTTTAAAGCAAAGCTTATCAATTTAGGAGGGTGACTTAGATGGTTGAAGGATTCCTTGAGGTGCAAATCGCCGTACACCAAATTCAAGGACGGTTGGAAATCGACGGAGAATCGGAATATCGCAAAATCGAATTCGGTACCGAACGTTTCCTGCACACTCCTGAACCCGGCCATCGGCTACACAGCGAAGAAGAACCTCAGCAACCTACGCGGCGCAAATGGTGGTTCCACTAAAAAATGAAGCTGTCGAAGAAGATGTTCTAGCCTGAACATGTTATCCCAACCGCTTTATCGGACATCCGTCTGGTGAAGCGGTTTTTTGTGTCGCAAAAAAGGGCGGGGGCTGGAGCATGTCTCTAGGTCGGTGTATCTATTTTTGTGCGAAGTATATGGTATAATGTCAACATCTGCAATTTTACTTTGATTTAGGGAGAATTTAGTAATGAAAATACGCAAAGCGATTATTCCGGCGGCTGGACTGGGGACGCGGTTTTTGCCAGCCACTAAGGCAATGCCTAAGGAAATGCTGCCGATCGTCGACAAACCCACGATCCAATATATCGTGGAGGAAGCGGTCGCCTCGGGGATTGAAGACATTATTATCGTGACGGGGAAAGGCAAACGCGCCATTGAAGATCATTTCGACAATTCTTTTGAACTGGAGCACAATTTAACGGAAAAAGGCAAGTGGAAGCTGCTGGACGAGGTGCGTAAATCGTCGGAAATGGCTGACATTCACTATATCCGGCAGAAAGAGCCTAAGGGATTAGGGCATGCGATCTGGTGCGCACGGAAGTTTATCGGCGACGAGCCGTTTGCAGTACTGCTGGGCGACGATATCGTCGAGTCGGAGGTACCTTGCCTAAAGCAAATGATCAATGTGTTTGAGGAGCATAAAGCTTCGGTAGTTGGCGTACAGCCTGTAGACTGGAATGAAGTGTCCCGGTACGGGATCGTGAATCCTACGGCGATTCAGGATCGCGTATATTTGGCCAACCAACTGGTGGAAAAGCCAGAAACCGGCAAAGCGCCATCCAATCTGGCGATTATGGGCCGCTATATTTTGACCCCGGCTATCTTCGGCATTCTTGAAGAACAGCGAGTAGGCGTAAACGGAGAAATCCAGCTGACTGATGCGATCTCACGGCTAGGCGATACCGAACGGATCTTGGCCTATAACTTCGAAGGAACCCGGCATGACGTTGGCGAGAAGATGGGCTTCATTCAAACCACCATCCATTATGCACTGGAGAACCCCGAGCTTCGTGACGAATTGCTTCGCTACATGACAGAAATCGTCAACCAGAATATGAATCAAAAAACGGCCTCTCCTAAGTGAGAGACCGTTTTTCTTTTTGCTATTAAAAGTTTAGCTTGGAAATCTTGTCAATTTCCTCTTTTTCGTTTGGATCAACTTGCAACAAGCGATCGTACAGCGCCTGGTCGGTGGTTCCGTTCTTTTGCAGAGCAGCCAAATACCAGAGGGCGATTTCGTGATTCGTATCATCGTTCAGGTCGTCCTTAATGCCGACTTTGAAAATTTCCGCGGCTTTAGCAGAATCATTTAACATGTATGCCATTTTTCCGGCGTTCAGTACCATCGGCTGCGTAATTTCAAATGGATCCCCCTGCAGTTGTCCCTCAGGAAGAGTTTTCAGATGTTCAACCCCCTGGATCACATGCTGATATGCGGCAAGTCCAGACTTGAAGTACTCGTCCTTCTTCGCGATATCCTGTTCGCCCAACGCTTGGTAACCAAGCTCGTAGGACTGTACGATCAGTTGCTCATACCAATCCATATCATAGGTATAACGATTGGCATTATCGCGAAGGATAGCGTATGCTTTACCGTTTTCTCCCTTGGATTGATACAGCTTGATGAGCTGTTTGTACATATTTTTGTCGAATGCTTCTTTTTTCAGTGCATTGGTCAGTAGGTTGAGCTCCGCATTGTAAAAAGACTCATCCTGCGTCTGATCAAACCCTGCTTGAAGCAGACTGCTCATGTATAACACGGCGTCGGGATGCCCGCCGCGTTTGCTGAGAGCTTTATCCAGCGGTGTTTTGATTTCCTGGAAGTCGGTGCTTGTAGTGATCAGTTTTTTCGCCTTAACCACATCCTGGCTTGCTCCAATATAACGGATCGACACAAAGATCAGAATTACCGAGGCAAGCACCATGACTGCGCTATACAAGCCTCGCATTGTGCTCGGCTTCAACTTGAGTTTGGCTACCGGACGGTTATCCATCGCAGCCGCCATGCCGGCCAGTCCCAGGAAGACAAGCATGCCGATATACACGTAACTCATGTTGAAGTCCATCAGACTGTGCATCAAGAGCGAAAATACGATAATAAAATATCCGAAGTACGATTCCCGTTCCTGTTCCCCTGCATTAATATACCCACGGATATATTTATAGAAAATAAAGAACAAAAAGGCCAGCAATACAATAAATCCAAGAAGGCCGGTCTCCACCAGGTACTGCATCACAAAGCTGTGTGCTTGACGGCTGGTGTACGGGTTGTTTTGATATTTCTCAAAAATTGAAGCCCAACCGCCGCCGCCTGCACCGATGATCGGATAATCTTTAAGAACTTTTACGGCGTCTTTATAGAACGTCATCCGTTCAAGGAAGCTGTGCTGCTGAAGGTTAAGGTTTTCCAGGCGATCCCCGATGTTGCCCGGCAGAATATGCTTGAGGTTCGTTCCGAGGAACAGAAAGGCCAGCACGCCTACTGCCACGACGGAGACAAGCGGCAGCCACAGATTGGCAAGCTTCTTAGCTGACCACTTGCTTGTACCGTTTTCTAACCGTGGAGCTACAAACTGTTGAATCAACCATGCGAGTACGGCGAGCACCAGCGATGCGCCAAGTACATAAAACCAGCCTTTGGCCGGATCGTTGATCTGCCCCAGGTAGAATTGCTGCCCGAGGTTCGTCACCGGTTTGGCGACTACAAGCGTGGCTCCCCCGGCAATGACGCTATACAAAATCCATAGGATTTGTTTTGCTGGTTTTAGAAATAACAACAATACAACGAAGACGACTGGCAAGAAAACCAAACCGCCGCGCGATAGCGTAAGCAGCAGCGAAAGAACGATCGGTACGAGCATAAAGGCGTGAATCGCTTGTCCATACCACTTCTTAGAACGGGTAATGCCGAACACGGCGACAAAGAAGAAAGCCATAAGGAAAGCGGCATACGTATTTGGATATTGGAATACGGAAGCTAGACGGGGCCCGTTTGCGTCAATCCAGACTGCTTGAGTGTACTGTCCGTTGACAACTGTCCCGGAGAACCAACTGACAATAGCCGACACTGTTCTTCCCTGACCGAGCCAATTAAACAAACCGAACATCACAATGATGTAAGCAACCGTAATCAAGGTCGTTTCCATCACTCGGTTGGCTTTGCGGTTTTGCAGTAAGTACAGCCCAATAACGAACATAAAAGCATATAGAGCTTGAATCAAAACCATATTAGAAGCAAAGTACTGGCTTGCCGCTGAAATTAGTGCGATAATGTAAGTTATGGGAATTAAGAGTACAAACAGGGCAGTCCAATCCCGCTGGTCTTCCAGCTTGATATTTTTGAAGAAAGCCGTGGCCCATATCAGCAGCAGCACGCTGCCGATAATAACCGACCAATAAATCGGCTGCTCAAATTCTAACACAAGACCGTTAAATACACCGGCCTGAAACGGGGCCCAGACCAAAAAGGCTATCAGACCAATGATCAACAACAATAACGCCGCAGGTAACTTTTCCCGATTTCTCGACTCTGCGGCTTTTTTCCCGTATACTGGATTCGACACAAAATTATCTCCTTTGCTAATAGATACGGGTATTATTTTAGCATAGTTTGTAGTTAAGCAGAAAGTCCGATAAATTAGTTTATTATTATGGGAGAGGGTTAAACAGTGAATTATTTGAAAGAGAATCTACAAACAAACTATAGACTATTGTTTGATTTATCTAAGAATGACTTTAACAAAAGATTTAAGGGTTCTTATTTTGGTATATTTTGGGCGTTCGTTAACCCACTAATTACAGTGCTGTTATATTGGTTTGTTTTTGAGATAGGTTTTAGAACAGGAAGTACACCAGAAGGATATCCATTTATATTGTGGCTGATCTGCGGTATGGTTCCGTGGTTCTTTTTTTCGGAAGCTTTTATGAATGCGACTCTCTGTTTTTCGGAATATAGCTTTTTGGTAAAAAAAGTTGTTTTTCAGATTGGAATACTTCCATTTATTAAGATTTTTTCAGCATTATTCATTCATATTTTTTTCGTGGCTTTTTTAATTATTATTTTGCTTTGTTATGGTGTCACCCCTACACTATCGTGGTTTCAACTTTTTTATTATTTATTTTGTACTATGATTTTATTGGTTGGAACAAGCTTCATTACTGCTTCGATCCTTCCTTTTTTTAAAGATATCGCTCAAATAGTTTCAATTATAGTTCAAATTGGTTTTTGGCTAACGCCAATTGTATGGACTCTTGATATTGTCCCCTTAAAATATCGGCTTCTCTTTAAATTAAATCCCTTTTATTATATAGCAGAAGGGTACAGGGATACTTTTCTGAATAATTACTGGTTTTGGAATAAGCCTTTCGAAAGCCTCTATTTTTTGGGGTGTTGTTCTGCTATTTTATTTGTCGGGATAGTTTTATTTAAAAAGTTAAAGCCTCATTTTTCGGATGTCCTATAATTATAATTTACGTAGGAGAGGGAACTTATGGACCGGGTTATTGAAATAAATAAATTAACTAAAGTTTACAAACTCTATTCAAGTCCAACTGATCGTTTGAAAGAATCATTGCATCCTTTGAAGAAAAGTTATCATAAAGATTTTTATGCACTTAATAATGTCTCATTCTATGTTGAAAGCGGGGAAGCTGTTGGTATAATTGGGAAAAACGGGTCCGGAAAATCAACTCTTTTAAAAATTATTACAGGTGTGCTTTCACCAACATCTGGGGATGCTAAAGTAAAGGGAAAAATATCGGCATTGCTTGAATTGGGGGCAGGTTTTAATCCGGATTATTCAGGAATCGAAAACATATATTTGCATGGAACAATGACAGGGTTTAGCAAAGAGGAAATGGACTCTAAATTAGAGGAAATAATACAATTTGCAGACATTGGGGAGTTTATTTATCAGCCTGTTCGAACCTATTCGAGCGGAATGTTTGTTAGACTTGCGTTTGCAGTAGCAATAAATGTAGATCCAGATATTTTAATTGTTGATGAGGCTTTATCGGTAGGTGATATTTTTTTTCAATCAAAATGTTTCAAGAAATTTACCGAGTTTAAGGAGCTTGGAAAAACGATTTTATTCGTTACGCATGACATGAGTAGTATTATGAAATATTGTGACAGAGTAATTGTCATGAATGAAGGTACTATTGTGGAGGAAGGCTTACCAGGGCCAATGATTGATATATATAAAAAGATTTTGGTTGATATGTATAAAGATTCTGATGGCACTCAATCATCTCAATTCATTGACTTAGGCCATAATTATGAGACCTGGAAGGATAAATTGACTATTAATCCTGAATACTCTGATTATGGAAATAAACGAGCGGAAATTCTTGATTTTTCCGTTTTTGATCACAGTGGTGAACTTACAAATATTATTTTGAAGGGGAGGCCTTTTAGCATTAAACTCCGAATTCAATTTAATGATGACTTAAAGGATCCAATTTTTGCATTTAGTATCAAAGACGCTAGGGGAACAGAAATAACTGGAACGAATACGATGCTGGAATCATTAGCTACTGGGATTAATAACAAAGGTTCAATAATTGAGGTTTGCTTTAAACAGAATAATGATCTTCAGGGGGGGGACTATTTGATTTCATTAGGATGTACGGGTTACGAAAGTAATGAATTTGTAGTTTATCATAGGTTATATGACATTATGAACCTTCATGTTATTGCAAATAAGAATAGCGTTGGTTTCTTCGATATGAATTCAACGATTAGTATTTCTGATATAGAAAGGAAGAGAAGGTATGTTTGAATATATCAGAAATGTAAAAATGAACTATTCATTTTATAATGGTCAAGATAATTACTCGGATGGAGAAATAGAGGATGAACTATTAGATATAGTAAAAAACAAATATAATATTGGTCAAATACTTAAAGAAGATCGGCGGTGGCCAATACTATACCATCTTTCACCTACTCGGCACAATCTTTTAGAATGGTTTCCTTTCAATAAGAATGGTAATGTGCTTGAAATTGGAGCTGGTTGTGGAGCCATTACTGGTTTGTTATGCGAGAAAACAAAAAGTGTAACATGTATTGAACTTTCTAAAAAACGTGCACTTATTAATGCTTACCGTCATTTGGATCAAGCGAATTTAGAAATAATTATTGGGAACCTAAATGATATCGAACTAACTAAAAAATATGATTACATTACCTTAATAGGGGTATTGGAATATGCTGCAGTATACACAGATACCAATTCTCCTTATTTATCCTTTCTAAATAATATTAAAGATTATTTAAAAGAAGATGGAGTACTTATAGTAGCCATTGAGAATAAGTTTGGACTAAAATATTGGGCTGGCAGCCGTGAAGATCACACCGGAGAGTTTTTTGATAGTATTCAAAATTATCCATCAAGTCGAAAGATATCCACTTTTACAAGATTTGAATTGGAAAATCTGCTCAAGATAGTTGGATTTGAAAAGGTAAGTTTTTATTATCCGTACCCGGATTATAAGTTGCCTACACAAATTTATTCGGATGATCGCTTGCCTTGTATTGGAGAAATAAAAAGCCAGAATTATAATTATGACCAAAGTAGAATGGTTTTATTTGATGAAGAATCAGTAATGAATAATATAATTCAGAATGATTTATTCTCTGTTTTTTCTAACTCATACCTTGTCTTTTGTTCGGTTTAAAAGGAGGGGAGTCAAAAATGGGGACGATATATGCTAAATATAGTCGAGAGCGGTTACCAAAATATCAAATAAAAACAAACATAATTAAAGACAAAAATATATACGTGTCTAAAACTGCTTTAACTAATTCTTCAAAAAGTCATATAAAGCAAATTTATGATAATTATAGAGTTTTAGACAAAATATATCTTGAAAATAGTCTTGTAAAGCCAATAGCTTTTGAAGAAGATACAATTGTCTTTGAGTATTTGCAAGGCAAAAATTTAGACCAGGTATTGATCAATTCAATAATAAATAAGTCAAGAGAACAAGTCTTTGAGATATTAGATTTGTACAGCAATTTTGTAAGTAGTGTAGGTGACAGAAATTATTGTGAATTTTATGAAACATCTGAATTTGTTGTTGCTTTCGGTAAGCATGAAAGACTGGTTGGTTTAAAAAGTTTTACTGTATCTAATATTGATCTGAATTTTGATAATATATTATTAGATGACAACAAACGCTTGTGTATCATCGATTATGAGTGGGTATATGAATTTCCTATCCCTTTAAATTTTATTAAATTTAGAGCTATCAACAGCTTTTATTATTCTCATTATAATCTTGTTCGAAATCTGATTTCGATTGATGAAATGTTTGAGTATGTTGGTATTTCTAATGAAGAAATACCGGAATATATTGAAATGGCTAACAAATTTGCGGATTTAATAGGTACTGAATCAGAGCGGGAATATCTTAATAAATATTTGAAGAAGGCTATACCGTTTAAATATGAGGAACCCAAAGTTTATAACGTACAGTTATTCTTTAGTTCTGATCAAAATTTTGCCGAAATTAACAGTATAAATGTTGGTCTAGAGGAACCTAGTCATAAGATTTCATTTGAGCTTTCTAAAGTAGGGAAAATATCATTCTTTCGTTTTGACCCTATGGAAACTAAAGGACTCGTAATTATTAAAGAAGTAGCTCTCAAAGATATAAAGGGTGAATTCGTAAATATAAATGAGCACTATACAAATGCAGACTGGAAGATAGGGAATAACTATCTATTCTTAGAGGATGATCCTCAAATTATATTTGAAGCCGAGTTTAAACAATACAAAAGCATAGAAATTACAATTGATTACGTGCAAAATTTCCCTGAAGAATTTATGTTTTTAGTAAAACAAGAGTATAGGCTGCTTAAAGAGGAATCATTACAAAAATTATTACAAAATAAAATTGAAAAAGAAAATTTGATCAACTCCTTAAATAATTTAAGCAAGGAGAAAATTAGCTTGGAATCAGATCTTAACAAGAGGGAGGAAGAAATTAATATATTGAATCAAGATTTAGAGTTATCTGGTCAAGAAATTAGCAGATTGTGTAATGAAGTTGAGCTATTAGGAGATAAAAATAACGAATTAAATGCATTATTAGAAGGTAGAGAAAAAATAATCTCTGAAATTTTTAATACAAAGTGGTGGAAAATTAGATTGTTTCTTGTAAAAATCTATATGAAGATCTCATCGCGCTTACATTTAAATAAATGATGTTAGGAATGATTTCGTTGAAAGAACTAGAAGTCTTTGATTTAATTGGTTTAATTCGACAAGATAATAATAAATGGGAAAGCACTACTAATGACCCTCAAATTTATTTTAAAGGAGCCTTTAAAAAAGGTTGGTATAGACTAGAATGTGAAGGTTCATCAGAAGATTTGAGGTTCCTTAAGTTATATATTGACTATGGTAACGGATTTAATGAAGATAATTCTGTTGTTATTGGTAAATTGGATCATAACAACTCGAATACTAAGCCAATTGAATTTAAACACGATGTAAGTTCATTGCGTCTAGATCCAGGCGATTCCCACGGTGTGTTTTCTCTAAAATGCAATATAAAAAGAATAAGTGCTTTACAAATTTGGATTCAAGCTTTTCTTAGCTTCAGACAGTTAAATAAAGATACAAACTCTGTTCTTATTACTAAAGTTATTAAAAAATGGAGACAGAATGGTTTCAAATGGTTATGGAACAAGGCAATTACACTTATGGCTAACAGGCCAGAGTATCAGGTAAGGGGATATGAGCCCTATAAGCATATTGAAGAATCAAATGTTAGAAACTATGATTATTCATATATTCCTTTGTATTCAATAATTATTCCTATATTTAAAATTAATGAAGATTATCTAGAAAAATGTCTTTCTTCTATTTTAAATCAATCTTATCAAAATTTTGAATTATTTATTCTTGGTAGAGGAAATATCAACGAATATCAATCATTAAAATTTAATAATAGTAAATCAACATTTGTTCATACTGATAAAGATAATATTTATGAGATGTTACTTGAAATAAGCGAAAAAATAAATGGAGATTATACCATTATATTACAACAGGAAGATTTCATTGCAAATAATACTCTTCATTATATTACTTTAAAGGCAAAAGAAAAAGCTGACTTAATTTTTACAAATGAAGATAGGTATATGGATAATGCTGGTTTCTTTGCTCCATTTTCTAAAGAAGAATATCTTGTTAACGGAAAAATAAATTCAAAAATAGTCGGTGAATTCATAGCTATAGATACAATGCTTTTTAGGGAAGTTTTAACTTTTGATAATAATAAAAATTATTCTGGTTTTTTGATGCAATGCCTTGGGACAGCCAAAAACATTCAACATATTCCTAAATTTCTTTACCATCGAAGAGCTATTGAGAGTATGTGGCCTAAGTCAAATTCAAAAATGGATATTATATCCTTTTATCTGCCTCAATTTCATGCTATACCAGAAAACGATGAATGGTGGGGAAAAGGGTTTACAGAATGGACTAATGTAAAAAAAGCAACCTCTTTATTTTCCGGGCATTATCAGCCTCACATTCCTGGAGAGTTAGGCTATTACAACTTAGTTGAAGATAAAGATATACAAGATAAACAGATACGCCTTGCAAAATCGTATGGAGTCTCTGGTTTTTGCTATTATTATTATTGGTTTGATGGAAAAAGATTGCTAGAGAAACCGTTGAATGCTTTTCTTGAAAACAAGAACTTGGATTTTCCATTCTGCATTTGCTGGGCGAATGAAAGTTGGACAAGACGATGGGATGGGCAAGAAAAAGAAGTGTTAATGAAGCAAGTACACAACCAGGACTCGGATCGGAGATTTATTGAAGATGTGATACCAGTTTTGAAAGATGAAAGGTATATTCGTATAAATAATGACTCGCCCTTACTACTTATCTATAGGGCCGAATTGTTTCCTGACCTGAAGGCCACTGTAGAATTTTGGAAGAGAAAATGTTGGGAGGAAGGTATTCCTAACTTGCATGTTTGCATGGTTCAATCCTTTGGACAGATTGATCCAACAATATATGGTTGTGATTCAGCTGTTGAATTTCCGCCGCATGGTATTTATGCCAATGAAATATCTAAAACGATTCCTGATTTAGTACCCGATTTTTCAGGAAATATATATGACTATCGTGAAGTAGTCGATAGATCACTTCAAAAAAGGAATTCTGGAGATTATAACTGGTTTAGAGGAACTATGCTAAGCTGGGATAATACAGCTAGAAGAAAAAGCTCTGCTAATGTTTTTAATTTTGCTAGCCCAATTGAGTATGAAAAATGGTTGGTTGGACTTGTAGATTATACTCGTAGATTCAATGAAAAAGAACATCAATTGATATTTGTGAATGCTTGGAATGAATGGGCTGAAGGTACTCATTTGGAACCGGATCAGAGACACGGGTATCAATATTTAGAAGCTACCAAAAGAGCAACGCTGGTGCGTTAGAATGGAGGTTCTTGGGAAAAATGGTAGAACCTAGTGAAACATTGGTGAGTGTTATAGTTCCCTCATATAATTATGAGAATTATATTATACCTGCGTTAGAATCAATTTATAATCAAACTTATCAACCGATTGAATTAATAGTTATAGATGATAATTCAAAAGATAATAGCTGCAATTTAATAAAAGAGACTATTAAGAGTAAAAACTACATTGAAAGGTTTAGATCAATAAAGTATATTCAGCATCAGTATAATAGAGGAGCTCATAATTCAATTAATGAAGGAATTCTCTCTTCCGTAGGTCAATATGTATCAATATTAAATGCCGACGATCTTTTTGAATCTAACAGAATTGAGGAACTTATAAAAGCTATTATCAACAAGAGTTCAGAATTTGTATTTTCAAAAATAAATGTGATTGATGCTTTTGGGAATGATGCTAGTTTTTCTTCAGACTTGGCGAAAAATTTTATCAAAACTCAAGAATCTATTAAAGAATTCCCCAGCGTTGGTTGGTCTTTTATTCCTCATAACACTGCTATTTCAACGGGAAATATGCTATTCAGTAGAAAGATATTTGATGCTGTGAAAGGATTTCGTAATTTGAAGTATTGCCATGATTGGGACTTTGCTCTAAGGTGTTTGCTTTTAACTGAACCGTTGTTTATAGAAACAACAAGGTATTATTACCGATTGCACGGTAATAATACGTTTATGTCTTTGGGTGATGTAGTGGATAAAGAAGTGAAAATTGTATTGGGAAATTATTTTAAACAATGCAGGAAAACAACAATTAATCAACTTGCCCCATCGCCTAGAAATTGGCCTGATATATTTTTTGATATGATTAAAAATTCGTCTTTGACAAATTTTTGGTATTTCTCCAAAACTATTGCGAATAATTATCTGCAATTTAAACAAAATCGAGCGGATTATAAAGACTATAAATATTTAAATTGGTTTTAAGAAAAACTTTTGAATTATAAACAAATACGGAAAAAGGCTGGAAAGTTAATAAATATTGATCTTCCAGCTTTCCTTAAACATTTTAAAAAATTAGCATGTATGAGGAGTAAGAAATGCTGCATAAAAAAATAGAGGAATCTTTTGGAGATAATAGAAATTTCATAATTTCCTTAGTTGCATCCAGTATACTAATGTCTTTACTATTAATGCTACCTATACTTAAAAATGTTCTTATTTATTCTCCGAGTATAAAGGATTTTTCAGAGCATGTCATGTCTTCTGCAACATCATTTAATCTTGATATAGGTAATCGAATAAAAAGTTATTACTTAGTTTTTTTTGGAATAGTTTTTATTTTTTTTGGCTTTTTTATTTCTTTTTACAAATTATTTTATAAAATATCGAATAATAACGACGAATTTTTTATATATATAAAAAATTTGTCATTTATTGGGATTGCCGGTATTATATCAAGTTTTTTATCGAGTTTTGACTTGGCAATTTATTTTGTAGGAGGAGCAGTATTCTTAAGTTTGGTATTTTTTAAAACTTCCAAATCGAAAAATTTAAATAACTCAGATATTGCATTAATGATATGGAATATACTTATTGCTATACCCTTAACTCTTTTTATATGGGTTATTTTAAGAAAATATAATACTATAGAAATCATTTCAAAAAAACCACTTTTAAAAATTGGATTATCAGAATCGATATTTTTCATTTTGATATGGTTTATAGTTACACTATGTATTTATTTTTTTATAAGAGTAATTATTCAAATAATTACTAAGAAATTCAATATTTCGATTGATAATTTTAAATCTTTAGTTGTTATCTCAAGTATTCCAGTAATGTTTACTGGAATTATTCAATCAATTTGTTTGGAAATTGGTAATATATTGAATAAACGTTTTGAGATTATTTTAAATAAACCTTATTTATTATATTTAATAATTTTAATGATTTCAATAATTGCTATGTTATTGATATTTATAAAATTAGCAAAAAAAGAAAGAAATTTTAATTTAAATATTGTAATTAATAAAATTTATATACCTGGAATATTGATTACCTTCTGTTTAATTATTGCCCAACCCGCTAAAATGGCAAGTGTTGGTAATGAATTTTTTGAAATGGCGAATCACGGTTTGTCAGTAGATCATTTTTTTAGATATGGCAGCTTGCCTATAGTTGAAACCTTTGATGCACATTTATTGTCAAATCAAGTGTTTGCCTATATATATTCTATATTTAACGGATATGAACCATGGGCAGCTTTCTTATATGATCAATATATTCAGGTGATATATATATTTATCCTTTATATCATAATAAAGTCTCTTATTGGGGAAATGAATTCATTTTTCTTTATGATTTCTTTTTCTTTACTTGATCAGCTATTTAATATGTATTTTTTATTATCGGCAATCCTGGCATTTTGTTTGTATAATTATTTTAAAAATAAACAAACTTTTCAAAACAGTATTTTATTTTGGCTTACTGCAACGGTTCTATGTATTTATAGGCTTGATTTAGGGGTAGCTGCTTTATTTGCTGCATTTTTAACTTATTTAGTTACGGCATTGTTATATAATAGAAGAACTGATATTATTAAATTTTTTACGATGGGTTTTGTAACCGGATGCTCTGCTTTATTTATTTTCGTAATCTTATGTTTATTTAAAAAGATTGATCCTTTAACTAGGCTCGTTGAACTGATTAAAATTTGTTTATCTAATCAAAATTGGGCTTATTCAACTGTTGGAGATAACAGGTTATTTGTATACTATTTGGTTTATTTTGTCTTTCCTTTAATAGTTATATTCATTCTTGGTTTTACCATTACAAAATTCTTTCTGTTTAAGAAAAAAATACTACAAGTAAATCAAAACCATTTTATTATGCTCTTATTTTTTTCTGTATTTTACCTATTTAATTTATCAAGAGGCATAGTACGGCATTCGCTGGCAGAAGGGACAGTAACTTTTATACTTGGAACCTTTTCCCTCTCGATATTAGTCTTTGTGGTAAGTATAAGCGGTGAGAAGCGCAAAGTTGTTAATTTTTTAGTTGCTTCATTAATTGTTGTGATTTTAACTAATAATACTATGACTTTCAATGGAAGTTCGTCAGTAGCTGCAAAAGCTATATCTTCAGTTAATTATCAAGATCAATACGTGAATACACAATCATTTAATAGGAGTAGGGTTAGTGGTGAGGAGCCTGATGATGTAAAACAACTTAAAAAAATTCTCGATTCTACATTAGCTGAAGAAGAAACCTATTTTGACTTTTCATCTTCAAACTATTATTATGCATTAGTAAATCGAAGAAATCCAATTTATGCAAATCAATCTCCACTAATGTTAAGTGGTGATAAAACGCAAGAATTGGCCCTGAATGAAATTAAATCCCAAAAACCTGCATTTGTCTTAATGCCCATTTTTGGGAATAAGTGGAGTGATATTGATGGTATTGCTGTGGACTTTAAATATTATTTAATTTCTGAGTATATTTACGAAAATTATACCCCATTGGCGAGGTTATCCAATTTTGATTTGTATTGTTTGAAAGGAAAAGAAGAGATTTATCAAGAAAAATTAAAGGAACAGGGGATATTACAAAATACATTATATTCCGGGGATTTCAGTTACATTAGTCCAACTGATCTTTTCAAACATAATTCGGATGTGAACCTTGATAAAGGAAACATGATAATTGAAACTAAAGGTGAAGATCCATATTTTATAGGGTTATGGTCGCAATTAATGAAATCAAAACCAGATATAAAAGAAAATTATGACCATAATAAACCAATTAAAATTTTTATTAATTTAGAATCATACAATTCAGGTAATATTCAACTATTCTACACCTTGAACGAAAATGAGGACTTCTCTGAAATTCAATCTCAAGTATTTGAAGTAGGTCAAGGAACAAAGAGAATAGAGATTGAATTGCCAACTGTCCCTAATGAAATAAGGATAGATGCTAATAGTTCGAAGGTTACATTAACAAGCATAGATATATCCCAAGGATTAACTATAATAAATGATCAGCCGGAGGTTTGGGTGAGAGAATTAGGAAGTATACCCAAACTATGGGCCGAGGAAGATGCCCACTTTAGAAAAGCACCGAATTTAATCAAGCCTATAGTTAGTATTTCTAATTTCAAAGTTAATGCAAGTACAATTAAGCATGATCAACCTATGTATTTGTTTTTACAAATTGAAAGTGCAACAGATCAAAAAAGTTCAATTGAATTAGTATCAAAATCTAAAATTCTAGGAGTGTTCAATTTTAATTTATTTAAAGGTACACATGAATATGCCATCAGATTAAGCTCAGATTACAAGTGGTGGAATGGTGAGGTAGAGAATGTTGTTTTTAACACACAAGAAAATGTTACATTCAATAAAATTAGTTTTTATCTGGAATATGAAGGGGAATATAAGGAATTGAATTTTGAGTAAAAAGCTACTTAATAGTTATCTGTAGAGAGTTTATTTAGACTCCCATGTGCGTTTAGTGACATGGGAGTCTAAAACTTTGCATAGATTCAAATTTTTATTTACTTGAATCTCTTTTTAGGTCCTCCGAGGTACATGCTATTTTTTAAAAGACGAGAGACATTAATGATTATTTGTTCCAAATAAAGTTACTAGTATGGCTTAGCATTGAGAAAGTATTATTTAGGGGGATATGCGTGAAGAAAAATATATCTTTAAATAGTTTATTTAACTTGCTTATGGTTATTTCAATCATTGGCATATGTGTATTAGCAGGAATAAAGAGAATTTACCTTTCTGATTTTGTACCAATTAATGGGGACTTTCAAACCTATAATGGGCTCAGACGTCTATTAGACGGACAAATTCCGTTTAAAGATTTTTATTTTTATCTAGGTCTAGGACCATTATATTTAAACTCGTTTTTTTTGTTACTATTCGGAAATAACTTTACCAATAGCTTGTTTGTTACTAATTTTATAACAGCACTAATGTTTTCTATAGCAATATTGGTAGTGTTAATGTTAAATCGTGTTAAAAATAGCAATGCTTTAATTATTACTTTTATAATTACGGCTTTAGGATTGGGTATTAAAGATCCACACAATTTTTATGTTTTTTTTGAAAGAATTAATTTTTTATATTATGTTTTTCCGGGAGTTTCATTAAGAATGCAAAGGGCATTCTTGCCTTTTTTCATTGCACTACTCTTTTTATTGCTAGATAAAAGAATAAAGTGGTTGGATAATGAAATAATACGTGTCGGTTTATTGGGATTACTTTCAGGTTCATGTTTATTATGGTCTAATGATTATGGAATAAGTGTATGTTTGGCTATTAGTTATATCTTCTTTTTAACAAAATTTCATTTAAACTTAACTTTCATGAAACAATTTCTTATTTATATTTTGGGGGCTTTTTTAGGGGCAGTTTTTCTTGTTCTCCTATTTACTTGGGGAAATCTTTATAACTGGATAGACTATAATTTCTTTGGAGTTGCAAAAGACCAATTTTGGTATTATGAAAGAAATGCAACCAGCAAATTTTTAGTCCTTACCGATTTACCGATTAATTTTGAAATTGTTTGTGGCATTTTAATGTCGCTCTTCTTATCTTATAAAGTAAGGAAAGGGAAGGCAACAAAAAAAGAGATTTTATTATTACTAGTTATGCTAAGTACGCTTTTAGCGGGTTATGCTTACGCAATTGGAAGCTTAAAAGAAGGACAATTTATTCCCTTTTATTTGATTTTTTATATTTCGGTTTTTTCAATAATACTTAATTATATTAAAAGTATTCATTTTATTAATAAAAAGCTAGCTGTCTTTATAAAAATTTTTATCCCTATTATGGTTTTATTTTTTTTAGTACCAAAAATCAGTATTTCAATTAATCAGTTACACGAAAACAGAGGAGTTTATGTAAAGGAGCTTGGAGGAAATTTATCACAATATGGAGAATCACTTCAACTTGTTGCTAAGTACTTTGTTTCAGATGGGGAATTGTTCTCAACATATTCTTCTGCGCTTGATGTAATGTCGGATAAATTTCAACCTTCAGGAATTGACTACCTTATTCATGTATTAGGCGACCAATATAGAGAAAAATATTTAAAAAGTTTTCATGAAAATAGACCTAGGTATGTTACTACGATTCGTGAGGATTATACACAATGGGAATATTGGGTTAAACGGGAAAATTGGTTTTTTTATAGAGAGTTTCTCAAGAATTATAAACCAATAGCGGTCACTGAATACAATATTTTATGGGAAAAGACAAACAAAGACATGTTGGTGAAGGCAACGGTAGAGGATTTGAAAGTCACACAAGTAAGTGAAAATACTGTCGAGATATATGTAAAAACGAATCCAAAAATAACCAACGCCGTGGCCGATGTTACGATTAATTATTCGAGTCATTGGAACAAGAAGAGATGGAAGGGATTGGGGGTAAGGAAAATTGTTAATGTATCAGATGGTTGGAACATTGAAGGACAAGGAAACTATAATATTCCCGAAGAACATAGTAATTATGCAATACCGATTCGAATTATCGACGGTGAAGGCGTTGTACAAATAACATCTTACCCAACAGATCTGACCAATATAGCAGTTGAGTATGCTAATATAAATAATTTTTATATAGATAAGATAAATTATGATATTGTTAAAGAGAACATGTTAACTGATGTGCGACTTAAAAATGCATATGATAAGGATATTGTAACTATTTCAGACTTTACTGATGCAAATTGGGAGAAGGGGGTTAACCGAGGTAATCCATCAATTATACTATTTGAGAACAATCTGAATAATCATTTGAGTTTAAAACATACAAAATTCATAGATATTAATGGATTAATTTATTCAATAGAAAAAATCGAATTTAAAGACTCGAATTGGATACATGTTTATTTAGATAAGTCATTGATGGATAAAGTTGAATATTTTCAATTAATGTAGCTTTGCCAAAGTAAAATATGGTTATTTAATGAAAAGCCATAAAAAAAATGATAGTATTATCTATATGCCGTTATTTAGGAGATAAAAATGCTTATTATACTTTTACTTCTAGCGATGATTTTCAACATCGTCGCTCAAATTACCTTAAAACATGGAATTAATCTAATTAACCTGAATGGTATCAATCTTCAAACTATTACAAAAATGCTATCCTCACCTTATCTTTGGTCTGGAGCATTTATGTACGGTATTAGTTTTATATTTTATATTTTTGCCTTATCAAAGGGGGAATTGGGAAGGGTTTCCCCGGTTTCCCAAGCTTTGACTACTATGGGGATTGTGACGGTATCCGTATTGATATTTCATGAACCTTTAACTGTGTACAAAATTGTAGGGGTCTTGTTTTTGATAGCGGGAACCATAATTATCTTCTACTAAAACTCTACTCTAAAAATAATGAAAGGAATTGACCTTTTTTGGACTATGATTATGTGATTTTTGGAGCAGGTATATATGGCCTTTATGCAGCTCACTTGCTAGCGAAAAAAGACATGAAGGTGGCAGTCGTTGAGTTTGACGACACCCCCCTCCAAAGAGCCAGTTATATTAATCAGGCAAGGGTTCATAACGGATATCACTATCCGCGTAGTGTGTCGACAGCTGTAAAATCGGCTCATTATTACGAAAGATTTGTACGAGACTTTTCATTTGCAATCAATGACCGCTTCAAAAAAGTTTATGCTATTTCGGCATGCGATTCTTTAACTAATGCAGAGCAATTTTTAAATTTTTGTAACTTTGTAGATATTCCGGCTGTCGAGATAAATAGTAGGATATATTTCAATCCAGGTACGGTAGAAGCAACTTTTGAAACTTTGGAATACAGTTATGATGCTAATCTGATTCGGAATTGGTATGTTGAAGAGTTGGGCAAATTCAGCAATGTGTCTTTAAACTATAATAAAGAGTTGCTTACCGTTCAACAAAACGATTCGGAGTTTATCCTTCAATTCGCCGATGGGTCAACATATGTTACTTCAAATATTTTAAATGCAACATACGCAAGCATTAATCAAATTTTAAAGAGGTTCGATTACGAAATGTTTACGACCAAATATGAGATTTGTGAAGTTATCATGACTGAGGTTACCAATAATATCAAAAATGTTGGTATTACAGTTATGGACGGTCCGTTCTTTTCTCTTATGCCTTTTGGAGAAAGCGGGTATCATTCGTTAACTTCGGTGGGGCATACGCCACATGAGTCATCGTTCAGTTCTTTACCGGAATTTTCTTGCCAACACTATACAGACAAATGCTCCTCAAATCAGTTGTTTAACTGTAATGTTTGTGCAGCCAGACCGAATACGGCTTGGACAAGAATGCATCAGCTTTCCAAAAAATATTTGATTCCAGAAATTGATGTGACTTATAGAAAGTCGTTATTTGCTGTAAAAGCGTTAATTAGCGCTTCTGAGCTTGATGATTCACGTCCAACAGTAATCAAGGAGTTTTCCGAAACTCCTCGATTCTTGTCGGTATTCTCCGGTAAATTCAATACTATTTACGATTTGGAGGAAGTACTATGAAAGAACAAGTGTTTGTTTCTATTGTTCTTTATGCACAAAATAACGAGCATGAAATTTCTCAAGCACTAATTGATGTGGATCGAACAATGATGAATCATTTTAAAAACTACGAAATTATTTTAGTAAATGATTTTAGTCAGGACAATACTTTGGAAGAAGCCCACAATGTGATGCAAAATATATACGGTGATACTACAATTATCAACCTATCAAGGAATCATGGTGTAGAACATGCCATGATGGCCGGATTAAACAGATCGATGGGGGATTTTGTTTTTGAAGTCGAATCTCTATCAATAGATTTTGATATGAAAATGTTATATGAGATGTTTAAAGTTTCAACAACCAAAGGCATCGATATTGTTGCAGCATCATCGGGACAGGCTAACTGGAAATCAAGACTATTTTATAGGATTTTAAATAAAATTTCTTATTTAAATTTATCTTTATCTACCGAATCAGTTCGCTTAGTAACTCGTAGGGCATTAAATGCGATGTTAAATTTGAAGGAAAGAGTCAGATACCGTAAAGCTCTTTATGAACTAACGGGATATTCCAAAACTTTATATCAGTACAGGGCCTTAAGTAAGGCTCCAAGCAGAAAAGTGAATCGTGAAAACATATCCTTGGCTTTGGATGCATTAGTTTCATTTTCTCATTTTGGATTAAGAACCGCACACCTTCTAACGGCCATTTTCTTCGCTTTTTCTTTATTTATGGGCGGATATGCTTTGTATAATTACTTTTTTAATCAATCTGTAGTTCAAGGTTGGACTACACTAATGATTTTGATTTCACTCGGTTTTGCAGGTTTATTCTTTATTGGTGGAGTAATTGGAGAATATACCTCGCGGATTTTGATAGAAATTCAAAATCGGCCATTCTACAGTACGAAATCCGTTGAAATGTATAAAGAGAAAAAGCCGCGCTTTGAACTTATTAAGGATCGAAATAGTGTTTCTAATCAATAGAGGAGAGATCAAATTGAATAAACGGTGTTTACTTGGCTATACGGGGTACGTTGGTTCGACATTGCTATCCCAGACGCAATTTGATGATCTATATAACTCCAAAAATATAGAGACCATTAAAGGCAAAGAGTATGACCTTTTGATTTGCGCAGCAGCACCAGCGGTGAAGTGGAAAGCAAATCAAGCTCCAGTTGAAGACTTGGAAAATATCAAAAAACTAATGGAAGCAATAAAAGGCGTTAGAGTGAATAAATTCGTGCTAATCTCAACCGTAGACATATATCAGGATCCAGTTGATGTGGATGAAACTACCATTATTGATCCGGAACTTACAGAGCCATATGGCAAACATAGATTTTACCTAGAACAATTTATTCGGGAGAACTTCGGGGATAACCTGATTATTCGCTTGCCTGGCTTATTTGGTAAGGGGCTGAAGAAGAATTTTATTTATGATATTATTTATAATAATGCTTTGCACCTGACGCATTTTCGGAGCGAATTCCAATTTTATAATACGGCTCGACTCTGGAACGATGTTCAAGTTGCTCTTAATCACAAGTTGTCGCTAGTTAACTTTGCAACTCAACCGGTTAGTGCCAAAGAAATTGCTTACCAATCGATTGGCTTAGTTTTTCAAAACGCAACAGAGAAAGAGCCAGTTCGCTACAATATGAAGAGTAAATTTGCTCAATTATTTAATCCTTACGCCTCCGAAGGATATATGTCTTCAAAAGAAGAAGTTTTAAATGAAATTAGCTCCTTCATTTTGGAAGCGAGGAAGCATTTATGAGACTATCGATTTCTAATATTGCATGGGATTCGGAAGAAGATGATTTAGTCATTCCGTTATTAAAAAAAATGGGAATCACAGAAATCGAAATTGCGCCTACAAAGTTCTGGAAACAGCCATTACAAATATCCGATTCTCAAATAGATAATTTAAGAAGAGACTGGCTTAATAAGGGGTTCAGCTTTGTTGCGATGCAGTCCTTATTGTTTGGCCAAAACCATTTAAATATGTTTTCTTCCGACGACTCTCGCCAAGAAATGGTTCATTATCTATCCGGGATTATTTCCTTGGCAGGGAAACTGGGAGTCAATTCACTGGTTTTTGGATCCCCTAAAAACAGAAAAGCGGGATCGCTTTCCCATAAAAAGCAAATGGATATTGCCATTCCCTTCTTTGAGCAATTGGGAACTCTTGCTGGGCAGGCAGGAGTTATTCTATGCATTGAAGCAAATCCGGTTCAATATGGATGTGACTTTATTACCAATACGGATGAAGCTATAACGTTAGTTCGTGAGGTAGGGAATCCCGGATTCCGCCTTCATTTGGATGCAGGGGCAATGGCATTAAACAACGAAGATATCTATTCGGTTATTGAACGGAGTATGCCTTATTTGCAGCATTTTCATGTCAGTGAACCTTATCTTAATTTAGTTGGGCCTGGGATAACAAAACATAAACAGATGGCACAGGCGCTAAAAGCTTTAGGATATGATAAATGGGTGTCCATTGAAATGAAAAATAATTTACTGTCTAACAATACTGAAAGTGTTGAGACAGCTGTAACTTATGCTTTGGAGACCTATATACAGCAAGGAGCGAACCTATTAACATGATACCTAGTTGGCAAGTTCCCCAATATAATTTGAAGGAATTTAAGCCGAAAGTACATGACTATTGTGTATGCATCCCAGTTATTAATGAGGGAATAAAAATTCAAAAACAATTAGCTAAGTTAAAAGAATTTTCTGATAAAATTGATATCATTATTTTGGATGGTGGCAGCACGGACGGTTCTTTAAATGAACATATTTTGTTGGAAAATGACGTCAGAACTCTTCTGACCAAACAAGATAGGGGGAAATTAAGCGCACAGTTAAGAATGGGGTTTGCGTATGCTCTTGAAGAGGGTTATAAAGGAATTGTAACTGTGGACGGAAATAACAAGGATAGTGTTGAGTCGATTCCTGACTTCATAAAAAAACTAAATGAAGGCTATGACTTTATTCAAGGTTCGCGTTATGTACCTGGCGGAAAAGAGATTAATACGCCTTTGTCCCGAAAGTTGGCAATT
Source organism: Paenibacillus oralis (assembly GCF_003863965.1). Lineage (GTDB taxonomy): Bacteria > Bacillota > Bacilli > Paenibacillales > Paenibacillaceae > Fontibacillus > Fontibacillus oralis. The sequence continues at coordinate 821,006 of NZ_RRCN01000001.1, read as the reverse complement.
AAGCTAATACATGCTCCGTTTATCTCATTGATGGCGGGATTTCGCTATACGGACACTACCAACGGATTTAGAGCACATTCAAGTGTTTTTTTGCAGGATCATCGATTGCAGCCGTTTCGTGACGTATTTGAAACCTACGAATTATTGGCTTATTTATCAGTCAAAGCCCCAAGATTGGGATATAAAGTAATTGAAATCCCGGTTACACGCTCTTATCCTAAGGGTAAAGTACCTACTAAAATAAGTCCTTTGCGAGGTAATTGGCTACTTATCAAAATTTTGCTTTACTTGTGTTTCAAAAGGTATGATATAAAGTATGATGTAAATTATGATGATAGGAGCATAACTAAGGAGGAGCAATGAAGGGAATAATACTAGCAGGTGGTACAGGCTCACGCCTCTACCCACTAACCAAAGTAACCAATAAGCACTTATTGCCGGTTGGTAAATACCCAATGATTTTTCATGCCGTTAGTAAACTTAAACAGGCTGATATCACTGATATCCTTATAGTTACCGGTAAAGATCACATGGGGGATGTTGTAAATCTCCTTGGCAGTGGCAGCGATATGGGGGTTTTTTTCACCTATAAGGTTCAAGACGAAGCTGGAGGGATTGCACAGGCCTTGGGTTTGGCAGAACAGTTTGTTGGTGATGATCAGATAGTCGTTATCCTTGGAGATAATGTTTTTGCCGATGATATTTCTCCATTCGTGGCCAACTTCAAAAAGCAGCAAACAGGGGCGAAAATTCTTATTCAAGAAGTTCATGATCCTAAACGCTTCGGTGTTCCTGAGTTGCAAGGTGATCGGATTCTTTCTATTGAAGAGAAACCTCAGAATCCTAAATCGAATTATGCAGTAACCGGAATTTATATGTTCGATCATAAAGTCTTTGAGATTGTAAAGACATTAAAACCGTCCGCTCGTGGCGAGCTGGAAATCACCGATGTCAATAATGCATATATTGAACGTGGAGAGCTTAGTTACGATGTTCTCCAAGGCTGGTGGACGGATGCGGGTACGCATGCGTCGCTGGCGAGAGCTAACGAGCTCGCAAAGGACCTCGTATTTGGGGAAGAGTTTGGGAAACTTAAGCTTTAGATAGATAGGGAGGATGGTTGACAATGAAACTCACCTCGCTTAAGTTGGAAGGCGCGGCATTGCTTGAACCGGTGGTACATGGGGATCACCGGGGTTTTTTTATGGAAAGTTACAATGAGTCGGTGATTTGCAAGCTTGGCATAAATTATGAATTTATTCAGGACAATCAGTCGTTATCTGCTGAGCCGGGAGTGCTGCGGGGGCTGCATTATCAGCTGAATCCTAAGGCGCAAACGAAATTGATTCGGGTGCTGTCCGGGGCGATTTATGACGTGATCTTGGATATTCGCAAGAGTTCCCCCACTTTTGGTCAATGGGTCGGTGTTATTCTAAGTGAATACAACAAACGCCAATTGTTGGTTCCTAAAGGCTTTGCTCATGGTTTTTGTACCCTCATACCAAACACACAAGTTCTATATAAAGTGGACGAATATTATTCTCCGGAGCATGACCGCGGCATATTATGGAATGATCCGGCTTTAAAAATTGATTGGCCGGTCAGTGAGCCGTTGCTTTCGGACAAAGACCGGAGGCATCCGACATTCGCGGAAGCGGAATTGAATTTCGACTAGGAGGACCTTTTTCATGAAGCTGCTTGTGACAGGCGGTGCCGGATTTATCGGCAGTAACTTTGTTTTATATATGCTTAAACAGCATCCGGAATACCAAATTGTGAATATAGATGCGCTGACCTACGCGGGGAACTTGGAAAACCTGAAGTCGGTGGAAGGTAACCCCAATCATACTTTCGTGAAGGCGGATATTACGGACGCCAAAGCGATGGATCAATTGATCGGTCAAGGCGTTGACGTTATTGTTAATTTTGCGGCGGAGTCGCATGTGGACCGGAGCATTTTGGAGCCTGATGTATTCGTGAGAACGAATGTATTGGGGACTCAGGTGCTGCTTGACGCAGCAAAAAAGCATAGCGTTAAGAAATTCGTGCAGGTGTCTACAGATGAGGTCTACGGAACTCTGGGAGAAACGGGATTGTTTACTGAGGAAACGCCACTGGCGCCAAATAGCCCGTACTCGGCTAGCAAGGCCGGCGGGGATTTATTGGTGCGCGCGTATCATGAAACCTTTGGGCTTTCGGTGAACATCACCCGTTGCTCCAATAACTACGGTCCGTATCAGTTTCCGGAGAAATTGATCCCCTTGATGATTTCCAAGGCTTTGGCCAATGAGGCACTGCCGGTTTACGGCGACGGGTTGAATATTCGCGACTGGCTGTATGTCGAGGATCACTGCAGTGCGATTGATTTGGTGATTCACCAAGGGCAGAATGGCGAAGTATACAACATTGGCGGAAACAACGAACGGACGAATCTGCATATTGTGCGGACGATTTTGGAGCAGCTAGGCAAACCGGAGTCGTTGATCAAACATGTGCAGGATCGACCCGGACATGACCGCCGTTATGGCATTGATCCAACGAAGACAACGCAAGAGCTTGGCTGGAAACCAAGGTATTCTTTTGAAACCGGGATTCAAGAAACGATTCGCTGGTATCTGGACAATAAGGAATGGTGGACACGGATTCAATCCGGTGCGTATCAAGAGTATTATGCCAAGCAATATGGCGACCGTTTGGGTGAGCGCTCATGAGAGTGCTCGTCACCGGGGCCGGAGGACAGCTAGGAAAAGACGTCGTGCTGCTTTTTGAGCAAGCCGGGCATGAGATTCTTCCAAGTGATCGGGTGTCGCTGGATATTACCGATTATGAGATGTGTTTGGAACGCGTTCAGGAATTCAAGCCCGATGCGGTCATCCACTGTGCGGCATATACCGCAGTAGATCAAGCGGAAACCGATGTTGATGCGGCCTATACGGTGAATGCAGTAGGAACCAGAAATATGGTCGTTGCTACCGAGCAGGTTAAGGCTAAGTTTTGCTATATCAGCACGGATTACGTTTTTGATGGAACCGCAACCTCCGTATATCAGGAATACGACAACACCAATCCCCAAAGTGTCTACGGTAAATCCAAGCGGGCGGGCGAAATTCTGGTGCAAAGCTTATCTTCCGCGTTTTTTATCGTGCGAACTTCCTGGGTGTACGGACTGTATGGCCATAACTTTGTGAAAACGATGTTGAAGCTCGGCCAAGAGAAGCCGACGCTTAATGTGGTGAACGATCAAAAAGGCTCCCCAACCTATACGGTGGATTTAGCAGCGTTTCTTTTGGAGCTGGTTCAAACGGAAAAGTACGGAATTTACCACGCTTCGAACGCAGGGGAATGCACGTGGTTTGAGTTTACCCAAGCGATTTTTGCGGAAGCTGAAAATATATTCAGTCAAACCTATCCGGTTCGTGTGGAGCCCTGTACGACGGATGAATTTCCACGTCCGGCTCGGCGTCCACGGAATTCGGTGATGGATCATCTGTCGATCCGTACGAACGGGTTTCAGGATTTGCGGCCTTGGCGGGAAGGGCTGAGGGCGTTTTTGATTGAGCTTAAAGAAAGCCAAGATAGTTAATTCTTTTCACGGTGTCGATTGTTGACGTCCGCCGAGCGGCGGACGTCAACATCCTCTGCCAATTCTACACCTTCCCCACCCACATCTCACCCACCGAAATCTTCATCCGGCTGAGCCAAACGGTAAGGAACAAACTGATAGAGGCGCACAGCACAAAGGATATCACCGTTTGTGAATACACGTCCAGCATATACAAATAGTCGATGGCCAAACGGCTGGTGAAACTCAAGACGAAAGCGTGCATGAGATAGGTACCAAAGGAATATTTGCCGAACAAGGCGAGAAGTTGGGTAAACTTCGTTGGTTTACTGGCCAACTTCATCGCGGCGGCGAAGATGAGCACGATCAAAGCGATGATGGTAATCATCATAAACGGTTTAAGCGGCGCCGTTACGTTGGCGGTGTAGAGATACGGATCGCCGGTGGAACTGCCGGTAATCCGGACGATATCGTCAAAAATGAAGTAAAAGCAAACCGCCAGAGCCGCGATGGCTACGTATTTGGCTTTGTCGACAAATTTCTTCCATGTTTCGTAGTACAGCCCCGCCAAACCACCCAGCATAAAATAAAACATCCAGAACAGGAAGTTCCGGTCCAGATAGTCAAAAATAAAGGCAAGCTGCGGATTGTCCGAGGCGATCATGCCTTTGGACAAGGCGTAAACTAAAATGAGATTCACCACAAAGAAAACGGCCACGACGAGCAGATTGAGCCAGGTTTTTCTTTTTTTGGACATCAGTAATCGAAACCAGGGAAACAAAATGTAAAACGGAATGATCATCACCATAAACCACAGATGATATGAGGCCTTCCCCGTTAGAGCGGCTTCCACCAGGTTAAGCAGCTCATTCCAGGTCGTTGATGCCGGAACGCCGCTTAAGAAGCTGACCCAAACAAAGTAAAAAACGGTCCAGGTCAAATAGGGCAGGATGATTTGCCGGAATCTTTTCCGCAAAAAGCTCAGATAGTTCAGTTTGCCGTCATAATTATAAAATAACACCACGCCGGTGATAAAAACGAACAGCGGAACCGCAAAGCGGATGAATCCGAGGAACGTCGTCCCGGCGATGATGGATGGGGCGCTTAAACCCGGTTGGTAAAAGACGCCGGCGATGACATGCTGCAATACGACCGCCAAAAATGCAATCCCTCGCAAGATTTCGATCTCTTCCAATTTTGCTTTTTTCAAGGGGAATTCCTCCAGAAGCTTTTGTCATAAAATTACCATAATGAAAAAGTGCTGCTCCGTCAACTGAAGTGCACTCAACCGCTTTTTGTTCGCAAATACTCCTATATCAACCGCTACAAAATGATCTATAAAAACCTTTCCGGCTATCAATGGTTAAAACATCTGCCGAAGCTCTTGGCCTATGAACTGGCCAGCAACGGGTACATTTTGCTGAGGGAACCGAAGGTGTTGGGCGCGTGGAAGGACTTTTTTGAGCAGCTGCCGCATCTGCGGGAGAAACGAAGAATTATTCGGGAGAAAAAGCGTGCGGCCTCCAGTAAAAAGAATTACCAGTAGAAAAAGAATAGGCTTCGATAATGGAAACTATCTATTTCCTATTGAAGCTCTTATAGCGGGTCGCCCAACGGGGATCGGTTGCCGCCGGTCTCTTTTTTCCACTTCCTCAAGAAAACCATCTAATGAAGAGACGTGGAACATAAAGTAAAATATCTAATGTCACGGTTGCAGTGTCAGCAAATCGCTCGTTTTTGGTTCTGCTCCATTTCATGATAGGGCACCTCGCATTGGAAGGGATTTACTTTAAGTATAACATGGGGCGAATCACACAAAAAAGTCAAATGAAAATTTCTTACACCTCTACCTGCGGTCCTACCTATGATATAATGTCGATAGATTACTATATTTGTCAGGAGCGTTGCTCGGTGGATTTAAGCATTGTCATCGTAAATTACAACACATGCCGCTTAACGGTCGATTGTCTGCGATCGGTCTACGCGTCGGAAACGGACTACACCTATGAAGTGATCGTCGTCGACAACCATTCGCATGATGATTCGGTGGAGACGATCCGCAGCGAATTCCCCCAGGTTACGTTGATTGCCAACGAGCAAAATACGGGTTTTTCGTACGCCAACAACCAGGCGATTAAAATATCCTCCGGCCGTTATGTCCTGCTGCTGAATTCGGATACGGTCATTCAACAGGACACGCTTGGCATCATGCTTTCCTTTATGGACAGCCGCGCTGATGTGGGAGCCTCCGGGTGCAAGGTGATTTTGCCGGACGGATCGCTGGATAAAGCGTGCAAACGCGGGTTTCCGACGCCTTCGGCTTCATTTTATTATGCGTTTGGGTTCTCCAAAAGGTTCCCGGACAATCCCAAGTTCAATCAATACCAGCTCGGCTACCTGGATCCGGATGAGGAATATCCGATCGACTGCCTGGTCGGGGCGTTTATGATGGTCCGCCGGGAAACGATCGACCAGGTCGGCTTGTTGGACGAGGATTATTTTATGTATGCGGAGGACACGGACTGGTGTTACCGGATCAAGCAGGCGGGGTGGGTGAACTACTATTACCCCCGTACGACGATCGTGCACTACAAAGGAGGCAGCGCACCTCGCCGCCCGCTAAAAATCATTTATGAGTTTCACCGGTCTATGATTCTTTTCTATCGCAAGCATTATCGGAAAAATTACAACATATTCGTGAGTGCGGCCATATACGCCGGAATTGCGGTACAATTTGCCCTGGCTTTGGTGAAATCGGCATTGGCTAAACCCGCAAAACGGCCCGCACCGGCGGCTGCGCAGAGCCAAGGGTCCGGCCGGGACGTCGGCATGAACGGGTAGGTTGCCGCTCTAAGAACGCGGTTAGTGATAGGCGTGCCAATGGCTTGAAGTTTGTATAGGGAGTGTAGGAATGAACTCGTCCGTTTCGATGAATAACCAAAAAATAAAAGCGACCAATCTGCTGATCGCGGAGAATATCACGGCGTACAAAAAAAGGACGGTACGTCTGGAGTGGATTCTCAATTTTTTTCTGATCGGCTTCGAATATATCCTGTATGTTGTCAGCTTCTTGGCGCTGTTTTCGTTTCGCGTACTGCCCGCTTACAACATGAGAAGCTGGTCAACGCTGTTTCAAAACTTGGAGCATCTGCCCATCGCGTGGGATTACGGAATTCTCCTGGCGGTCATTTTCGCCATTTATGCGCTGTACAGCACGCACAACGGCCTGTATAAATGGGACCGGGACATTAAGCTGATCGATGACACGTTCACCGTCTGCAAAGCCGTGTTCTTTTCCTTTTTGATCGCGTTGGGACTTATCTTTTTCCTCCAAACAGGGACGGTGTATTCCCGGCTCGTCATCTTTTCGTTCGCGGTCATGATCGTGGTTTGCGCTTTTGTGTCCCGGCTACTGCGGATGGGCGTCATGCTCCTCCTCAAACGGACCGATATATACAGCAAAAACGTGCTGATCATCGGGGCGGGGCGCGTAGGGGAAGAGATTCGGAACAACCTGTTTGCCAGCAAAACGAACGGCTATCGTTTCGTCGGGTTTTTGGACGATTACAAAGCGGGGGACGACCACGTCATCGGCAGCGTCGATCAGGTTGAAAAACTGCTGCAGCACTATCAAATTCACGAAATTTACGTTACGATCCCGTCCGAGCGGAAACTCATTAACGAGCTGATCACGAAAATCCGCAAATACGATGTCCGCATCAAAATCATCCCGGAAATGTTCGAAATGGTCACCTCCGGCGTTGTATTTGACCAGGCTTACGATTACCCGTGCATTGAGATCGTCAAAACTCCTTTACGCGGCTTAAATCTGATTTTGAAAAGAGCCGTCGATATCGTACTTGCGAGCCTGGGGCTGATCGTCATCTCGCCGCTGCTGGCGGTGGTGGCGGTCTGCATCAAGCTGGACTCCAGAGGCCCGGTCATGATCAAGCAACGGCGCATCGGGAAAAACGGCGCTCCTTTTAACATGTACAAATTCAGATCGATGGTGGAAAATGCCGAATCGCTGATCCATCAGCTGGCCGTTCATAACGAAGCGGACGGACCTGTTTTTAAAATGAAAAACGATCCCCGGATCACCCGGGTGGGGCGGTTTATCCGCAGGTATTCGATTGACGAGCTGCCGCAGCTGATTAATGTCGTTTTTGGCCAGATGAGCCTAGTTGGTCCCCGTCCCCCGCTGCCCCAGGAAGTGGAGCGGTATACCGACTACGAATGGCGCCGCCTGGACATCCGCCCCGGGATTACGGGGCTTTGGCAAATTAACGGCCGCAGCGATCTCCCGTTTGACGAGTGGGTCAAGCTTGACCTCTATTATATTGAGCATTGGAGCCTCGGGTTGGAGTTGAAGATTATTTTCAAAACGATCCCGATTGTCATCAAAGGTACCGGGGCTTATTGAATACGATACACAACTAAGATAGGAAGTTTTCTTTACATGAAAAACAAACTGAAGTATAACGCAGCAATCATCATCGCTTGTCTGGTTCTTTTGTTGGCAGGCCTGTCCGGCCGGCAGTCCCCGCAGGTTCAAGGGTTTACGGCCCACCGGATGGTGGCCCATGCCCTCGGCGGGATTAATGGAATGACATACACGAATACCTATGAAGCTTTCATTGCAAACTATGAAAAAGGTTTCCGCATTTTCGAAGTGGATCTGCTGCTGAGCAGCGACGATCAACTCATTGCCCGCCATGAGTGGGGCGAAAGCTTCACTAAAATGATGGGCCAACAGGACGAACTTGAGCCGGACCGCCATAGTGCGATCTTTTCCCACGCTGAATTCAAGGCGGCCAAAATCATGGGCCAATACGAGCCGCTGGACTGGGACGACATTTTGGGGCTGATGGAGCTCTATCCGGACGTGTATTTCGTGACGGACACGAAGCAAAGCAAACCGGAGGAGATTCAGCACATTTTTACCCAGATTGTCGCCAAAGCTGAGGCGAAGGACCCGGCGCTGCTGGAGCGGATCGTGCCGCAAATTTACAATCAGCCGATGTTGGAACCGCTGAAGCAAATTTATCCGTTCCCGTCGGTGATTTTCACGTTGTACCAGACGACCGACACGGATGAAGAAGTGGTGCGCTTTGCCAACGAAGCAGGCATCACCGCCATTACAATGTCCGAGCAGCGGGCGAATTCCCAACTGATCACGGCACTGAACCGGATCGGTGTGGTTTCTTACGTTCATACCATAAACGATCCGAAAAAGATAACGGCGTTCAAAAAGATGGGGGCTTATGGCTTTTACACCGACTTTTTGACCGAAGCCGACGCGGCCAAGCCGGGATGGGTTTTGGCGTTGGGGCAGTAAACGGGCTCTGAATATAATACAACTCCAGTACCGATGAGGCGCTGGAGTTGTATTTATATATTTGGACGTTTGTGGTAGCGCGTAGACTATTTTTGTTTATCTATAACAAAAGTTCTGATTTTTTCAACGGTATCACTGTTTTTATCGTACCATGACTTATAGTTGTTGCCGGCTTCTCCTTCTGTTAAGTAATCCAGTGACGGGACGAGATTGGAATGACCTGCGTCGATGCTTTTGAGAATAAAAGGAATGGCTGGAGTACCTAATCTGTTGAGGCGCTGTATTTTTTCGGCGTTACTATCATCAGAATTGACGATTTGACTTACCTTTTCCGGAATTTGGGATAGATGAACATTCCATTTTTTCGCAAATTGTTTTGCAGTGGACCATCCCGTTTCGGCTTTGAGATCTATCTTTGAAATTTGCTCTAGTGCGATCGCATAAATGTACTCTGTTAATCCGTTCTCGGGTGAATCGTTAAGAAGTTCTGTAAGCGCGGGGATGGCTGCATTCCCTAGGGCGACGATATTCTGATATTCTTTATTATCCTTGACATAGTCATACGGATTGGAACTTGCGGCCAATTTCGGATTCATTTCCGGCAAGGCCGTAATGTTCTTTTGCAGAGCATTCATATGACTTATGATCTGATCTTTTACCTCGGCACGGGCATGGTTGGCTTGAAGAGCAGTGAACACAATAAGAAATGATGCAGCCAATATCAATATATAAAGTTTCTTCACGGGGCACTCCTCCTGCATTAATTATAATATCTTAGAGCCGGACCGTAACCTCCATTTGGTTTATACGGATCCCATGTTGTTTGCATCAATTCAAGAGATCCCCATTTAGATTTTGCCACATAAGCCTGAGTGGCTTTAGGCAAAATGATTGATGTTATTAGTACTTGGACCATAAGCAATAATTCCTGGTGTTGCGTAAACATATCCAAATGTATTTCCCTTGTACCCATATAACTTCAAGAATGAATCGACTTGTGATGTGGTAGCCGTCTCACCCCATGGCCAAAGCCATCGATCTGTATAACCAAGCGCGTAAGAAAGGCAATTGTATGTTGTAGAGACTGGACCGATCTCAGTGTAATTATAAGCTATTGCATCGTAAAATTCTTTACTGTAGTACAACGCATATGCTGAGGTTCCTCCAGCTAGAACAGACGTAATAAACATCGAGATGACCAACATTTTCTGAATTATTTTTTTCACAAAAAGTTGTCCTCCTTCATATCAATTTTCTGGATAGGTTGCTACCCTCCTTCATCTTAAATTTGCAATAAAATGGTAAAAAATATTATGAATTTACATTAGTTCCGTCATGCTCGTTTTGTCAATCGGCAAATTGGTTAAAGTGTATTTTGTAGTTACATAAAGAAGATTCGCAGTTAATTTTTCGTTCCCCTGTTATGCGAACATTGACACGTTATTCACGGTAACATAGACTAGAAAAAGAATAAGAAACCGGGGAGAAAAAGAGTCTCTCAGACGGTTTGACGAACAACGATGATTACGTTGAGCGGACGAGAACGGGGCGGAGCGGGATAGGCCCCGTTTTTCGCGGGCGCGGGACGGGTTGGGAGCCCCGGCTCCTTCGTCCCCGATCCCCGCTGGTGAATCCTGTAGGCATCGATTTATTGGAGGAATTCGCTTGAATCAAATGATAGCATCCTGGCGGCACGTATTTAAGCTGGATCCGGACCGTTCGCTGGATGATCGGGCCCTGGAGGCCGTATGCCTGTCCGGAACCGACGCGATTATGGTTGGCGGGTCGAGCGGCATAACCTATGAAAATACCGTCGATTTGCTCTCGCGTGTGCGCCGGTATGAGGTGCCCTGCGTGCTGGAGGTGTCCGACCTGGAGGCGGTCGTGCCGGGCTTCGATCTGTACATGATCCCGATCGTGCTGAATGCCGGCCATCCGGATTGGCTCATCGGCCAGCATGCCCGGGCGATCGAGCAATACGGCTACATGATCCCGTGGGAGCAGTTGATCCCGGAAGGGTACATCGTTCTGAACCCGGAGGCGACCGTAGCCAAGGTTACCGCAGCGGATGCCGGGCTCGACGCCGCCCGGGCTGGCGCTTACGCCCAGTTCGCCGACAAGTTGCTTGGGCTGCCGATCGTGTATGCGGAGTACAGCGGCCAACTTGGCGATCTGGAGCTGGTGTCGGCGATGCGGCGGACGCTGGAGCGCTCCCGCCTGTTCTACGGCGGCGGCATCACCGATGCCGAGTCGGCCCGCCGGGCGGCGTCAGTATGCGACACCGTCGTTGTCGGCAACGCGGTTTACGGCAACCTGGAGCGGGCGCTGGAAACCGTGGCGGCCGTGAAGGGGACGCGATAGATTTTTTAAGTACGTGTTCAAAAAGTCGGCTTTTCAGCACCAAGAAGGTTGGATAAAGCTAGGGACAGAGGAGCGGAGCGTACGTTTTGGGTACGTGAGCACCGGAAGGCCCGGCTGAATTCAAGATTCGACGCCGAGTAAGCTCCATGATTCTACTTCGTGATCAAAAGATGACTTTTTGAACTACCTCTTTAAGAAAGGAAGGTGCATGAACATGCAACCTGTTAACATACAAGAGGCGGTCAACCGCCTGAACCCGCAGCAAAAGCAAGCGGTGGAGGCGACGGAAGGGCCGCTGCTCATCATGGCCGGCGCGGGCAGCGGCAAGACGCGCGTGCTGACGCACCGCATTGCCTATCTCATCGCCACCCGCAAAGCGCCGCCTTGGGCGATTTTGGCGATTACGTTTACGAACAAAGCCGCCCGCGAAATGCAGGACCGGGTATCCCTCCTTGTCGGCGGCGCGGAAGGGCGGGACATTTGGGTGTCCACGTTCCACTCCATGTGCGTGCGCATTTTGCGGCGGGACATCGAGCGGATTGGCTTCAACTCCAACTTCAGCATTCTCGATTCGACGGACCAGCTGTCGGTGATCCGCAACTGCATGAAGGAGCTGAACATCGACACGAAAAAATTCGAGCCGAAGGCGGTTCAAGCGATGATCAGCACGGCCAAAAACGAACTGATCACACCGCAGCAGTATGAGCAGAAGATTGGGGATTATTTTGAAGGCATCGTCGCCAAAGTGTACGGCATGTACCAAAAACGGCTGCGCAGCAACAACTCGCTCGATTTCGACGACCTGATCATGAAGACGATTGAGCTGTTTAAAGAAACGCCGGAAGTGCTTGATTTTTACCAGAAAAAATTCCAATACATCCACGTCGACGAATACCAGGACACCAACCGCGCGCAGTACATGCTGTGCCGGATGTTGGCCGATAAGCATCACCGCATTTGCGTGGTCGGCGACAGCGACCAGTCGATCTACCGCTGGCGCGGAGCAGACATTACCAACATCCTAAATTTCGAAAAAGATTATCCCGAAGCCAAAACGATTATGCTCGAGCAAAACTACCGCTCCACTTCGACGATCCTGAACGCCGCCAACGCGGTGATCGGCCAAAATACGGGGCGCAAGCCGAAAAACCTGTGGACCGATAAAGGCGAGGGCGACAAGATCATGGTGTACCGCGCCGATTCGGAGCATGATGAAGGGTATTTTGTTACTTCGGAAATTCATAATAGTGTGAAAAAAGGCCGCAGCTACCGCGATCATGCGATTTTGTACCGGACCAACGCGCAGTCGCGGGTGATCGAGGAAATTTTGATCAAGTCGGACATCCCTTATCAAATCGTCGGCGGCATCAAGTTCTACGACCGCAAAGAAATCAAGGACCTGCTCGCTTATTTGCGGCTTTTGTCCAACCCGGACGACGACATCAGCCTGACGCGGGTGATCAATGTGCCGAAGCGGGGCATCGGCGACACGACGGTGTCCAAGCTGGCGGACGCTGCGGCCGAGCGCGGGACGTCGATTTACAAAGTGTTGGAAACAGTCGACGACCTCGGGCTGGCGGGACGTACGCGCAACGCGCTGGTGGAGTTTTACGATATGATCGCCGCGCTGCATCAGATGGTCGATTACCTGTCGGTCACCGAACTCACGGAAAAATTGCTGGAAATGACCCATTACCGGCTTGAGCTGCAAAACGAAAACACGATCGAATCGCGGTCGCGCCTCGAAAACATTGACGAGTTCCTGTCGGTGACGATGGAATTCGAGAACAACAACGAGGATAAGTCGCTCGTTTCGTTCCTGACGGATCTGGCGCTCATCGCCGATATCGACAGCATGAACGACAACAGCGACGCCGACAAGCCGGCCGACGACGCCGTCGTGCTGATGACGATGCACAGCGCCAAAGGCCTGGAGTTCCCGGTCGTGTTCATCATCGGCATGGAGGAAGGCGTGTTCCCGCACAGCCGCGCGTTCCTCGACAACGAGGAGCTGGAGGAGGAACGCCGCCTGGCGTACGTGGGCATTACGCGCGCCGAGGAGCGGCTGTTCCTCTCGTGCGCACAGATGCGCACGCTGTTCGGGCGCACGACGGCCAACCCGCCGTCCCGGTTCCTCGACGAAGTCCCCGAGGAACTGAAGGAGGACGGCGGGGGCGCGCCGCGCGACCGCTACCGCCGCGGGCCGGGCGCCGGCGGCGCCTACAGCGGCCGCGGCTTCGGCAGCGCCGGCGGCGGGAACTTCGGCCGCCAACTGGATGGCGGCGGCCTGGGCTCGCGGTCCGCGGCTGCGCCGGGCGGACCGGCCGGTCGCGGCAACGTTATCCCCCTGCGGGGGCGGGACAACGTTGCCGCGACCACCGGCGCGCCGGGAGCCCCGGCGGCCAAGGCGGCGAACCCCGGCGATTTTAGCGCCGGGGACAAGGTCTCCCATGCCAAGTGGGGCGTTGGCACGGTCGTCTCGATCAAAGGCTCCGGCAACGATACGGAGCTGCAGATCGCTTTTCCGGCGCCGGTCGGCGTCAAACGCCTGCTTGCCGGATTTGCGCCGATCACCAAGGTCACCGACGGCGAGTGAGGGCCGCCGTACCGCCGTGGCACGTACCGTGCGAGGCGCGGTAATGAATTGAGGTACGATAACAAGTTGGGTTCACGCGGTCAGTTTCCCAAGCGGCCAGTAGTACCCCCGGCTAGCGGACTCTATGGTTGTTGGGCTGTCCGAAGGTTAGCCCAAACGAGAGCCAGCAGACTCATTACCAGTAGACCCAAAGTATATCTCCCCCAAACTGGGGAACTGATGATAATAGGTATTAGCGGAACTTGGGGCTGGCTCTGGAACACGATAGATCTGCGTACGTGGCGTTGCGCTCCTTGCCGTCGGTCAGGTCAACCGACCGAAATTGCCGGGAGCAGTTCCTTTTCCCACCAGCTACCCGAAATAACGGTATCTTATGGCGCTATCTATCCGATTTTCGTCTTCTGAACATAAATAGCGGTAAAAAATGTCCCTATCCATGCAACCTGGCCTGAATTGGAGCCATTTTGCGGTGGTGGCCCAAAAATAGCGACATAAAATTCCCTTAACTGGCATAAACGCTCCAACCAAGACAAATAACGCCCAAAAAAGTCGCTAATTCCGCTTTAACTCTTGCACAAGACAACTTGTTGCCCTGACACTTTTCAGATTTCTCGCAAAAGCTCAGGTTTTTGAGCTATACTATCACCCATCGGAACTCTAACGGTTGCAGCAGCGGCTATTTTGCGAAAAAAGCCCTTTTCTAAATTCTAACGGTTGTGAGCGCCGTTATTTGCCTGAATCTAAGCAAAATTAGCCGGGTTTAAGTGAAATAAGCGCTATGGCAACCGTTAGAATAGTTGTGCGGTTAGAAATGTATCTTGTCCGAGTTGATGCAACGCTAGTGCCTAAAAGGACGTCATTTTTACTAAACCTGCTACTGTTAACAAAAGCCCGGCTTCGCTAGCTTATCGGCATCGACGCTTGATCACTAACTGGTCCGGCACGTAACCAATGGCATCGACGCTTGATCACTAACTGGTCCGGTACGTAACCAATGGCATCGACGCTTGATCACTAACTGGTCCGGCACGTGACCAATGGCATCAACGCTTGACCACTGACTGGCACCGGCCATACCCGGAATGTTCCGTTTCTACATTATAAGGAGGGTTGTCCCTGCATGGATGTTACGCAAAAAATGAAGCAGCTCGTGGAGCAATTGAACAAGTACAACTATCACTATTACACCCTGGATGAGCCGTTGATCAGCGATAAGGAATACGATCAACTGTACGATGAGTTGACCGCGTTGGAGGCGGAGACGGGCGTAACCTTGCCGGACTCGCCGACGATGCGGGTGGGCGGCGAGCTGCTGCAGGGATTCAAGCCTCATCGGCATCTGGCGCCTTTATGGAGCCTGGATAAGGCCCAAAACGAGGAGCAACTGCAAAACTGGAACAACCGGGTGCTCAAGCTGATCGCGGATTATAACACCAAAAATCCCGAAGATCAGCTTCCGGCGCCGACGTATGTCGTCGAGCTGAAGTTCGATGGTCTGACGTTGAACCTTACTTATACGGACGGCAATCTGGTGCAGGCGTCGACCCGGGGGAACGGCGTCGTGGGTGAAGGCATTTTGGCCCAGGTGAAAACGATCAAATCCGTGCCGCTGACCATCCCGTACCGTGAGGGCACGATCGAGGTACAGGGCGAAGGCATCATGAATTTGTCCGTACTCGCCAAATACAACGAAACGGCCGCCGAGCCGCTCAAGAACGCCCGCAACGCCGCGGCAGGCGCCCTGCGCAACCTGAATCCGCGCGTCACCGCAGAGCGGAAGCTGAGCGCTTTTTTCTACAACGTGGGGTATTCCGATCAAATCCGGTTCCGGGACCACCGCGAAATGATGGATTTCCTCAAGGAGAACCGGTTTAAGGTTAATCCTTATGTTACGTATCACGACAGCTTTGACGAAGTAATGCAGGAACTGCGGCGGATCGAGGAAAGCCGCACTTCGCTCGATTATCTCATCGACGGAGCCGTCGTCAAAATTACCGATATGCGTACCCGCGAGATTCTCGGTTACACGGATAAATTCCCGCGCTGGGCGGTGGCGTTCAAATTTGAGGCGGAAGAAACGACCACGATTTTGGAGTCCGTTTCCTGGAACGTCGGGCGTACCGGCAAAATCACGCCGCTGGCCAAAGTCGAGCCGGTTGAGCTGGCCGGCGTCACCGTTCAAAACTGCACGCTCAACAACGTCGGCGACATCGAGCGGAAAAACTTGAAGTTCGCGCTCGGCACTCGCGTCTTCATCCGCCGCTCCAACGACGTCATCCCGGAAATTCTCGGCAAAGTGACGGATGAACAGGACGGCGGGGAGATCATCTTTCCGACCGTGTGCCCGGCGTGCGGCACGCCGCTGGAGCAGCGCGGCGCGCATCTGTTCTGCAACAACCGGCTGGGCTGCAAACCGCAAATCGTGGCGCGGATCACGCACTTCGCTTCGCGCGACGCGATGGACATCGAGACGTTCAGCGAAAAAACCGCGGAGCAGCTGCATGACGAACTGAACGTTCATGAACCGGCCGACCTGTACACACTCGCTTTCGACGATCTAATCAAGCTCGACCGTTTCGGCGAAAAGAAAGCCAACAACCTGCTGGAGGCGATCGAACAGAGCAAGGGACGTGACCTCGCCTCCTTCCTGTTCGCGCTTGGCATTCCGAACACCGGCAAATCGACCACCAAAGTGCTCGCCGACCATTACGGCAGTTTATCCGCGGTGATGTCGGCAACGGTGGAGGATCTGATTACCCTGCCGGACATCGGCGGCATCGTGGCTGAAAGCATCGTTTCGTTTTTTGCCGACCCGTTCCAGCAGGCGGCCATCCGCAAGATGCTGGAGCAAGGCGTCGAACCGAAGGCGCCGGACAAACCGGCGGCCCCGGTGACGGACTCCTTCTTTTCCGGCAAAACCGTTGTCCTGACCGGTACGCTGCACCAGCTCGGCCGCGATGAGGCGACCGCCCGGCTGGAGGCGCTTGGCGCTAAAGTGACCGGCAGCGTGTCGAAGAAAACCGACCTCGTCATCGCCGGGGAAAAAGCCGGCAGCAAGCTGGCCAAAGCCCAGGAACTCGGCATTCCGGTCATCGAGGACGAGGATGAATTCGTCCGACTGCTGAACGAAAGCAACGGATAGCCAAAAACCCCCGAAAACGGCATGATCGCCAATTTCGGGGGTTTTATTGTGACGCAGATCACGGCAGGGGGATGCTCCTTTTTTCCATCATAGAACTTAAGGGCTTTTGCCCGATGTTTCCTATTTCAAAATAAAGGATGGATCAAAATGAGTTTTGACGCGTCACAGTGGAAGGCTTCGCGCTTTAATGCGCAAAGCGAGACGGATGACGGCGGCCTGATGCTGTACAACAGCTACACCGGGGCGATCGCTTCCTTCTCGTCGGCGGAACGGAAAGAAGTTTTGGAGTGGCTGGCACCGGCCGCCCCTGTTCCCGAGCCGGCGCCTCCGCTGGTTGACGGTTTGATAGAGCAAGGGTTCCTCGTCCGTTCGGACGTGGATGAACAACGCCGTGCCTTGTTTTTGCACCACTCCATGCATGCCCAGGACGCTATGCATCTGGTGCTGCTCGTGACGGAAGCCTGCAACTTCCGCTGCACTTATTGTTATGAATCGTTTCCGCGCGCTTCGATGCGCGAGGAGGTGATCCGCGGTCTGGAAGCTTATACGGCCGAGCGGGCCAAGACGTTGAAGCAGCTAACCGTAAGCTGGCATGGCGGCGAGCCGCTGCTCGTTCCTCATATTATCGAGCGCCTCTCCCGTTCTTTTATCGAAGTCTGCGACCAAAACGGCGCCACCTACGGCGCGGAAATGTCGACGAACGGCTACTACCTGACCAGGGACCGCTTCGAGCAAATGCTGGATCTGCATGTCCAGCGCTTTATGGTTACGCTGGATGGGGAAGGGGAAACGCATGATTCCCGCAGGGGTCTGAACGGAGGC
Source organism: Paenibacillus oralis (assembly GCF_003863965.1). GTDB lineage: Bacteria > Bacillota > Bacilli > Paenibacillales > Paenibacillaceae > Fontibacillus > Fontibacillus oralis. Next base: position 803,185 of record NZ_RRCN01000001.1, on the reverse strand, counting down.
GGGGGAACGTACCGGACAATCGTGGACAATTTGCTGTCCTTGAAGCAGGTAGACCGCCCGTTTGAAATTAACCTGCGCGTCAATTTCGACAACGGCAACCTGGAGGCCGTATCGCGATTTATTCCCGTGCTTCGGAAGCTGTTTGCCGATGATCCGCGGTTTAAAGTTTATTTCCGGCCCGTCGGCTGCATGGGCGGCGAAAATGACCTGAACCTTCCGGTATGCGATGAGCGAACGAAGGATCGGGCGATTTGGGAGTTGAACGAGCGGGCGATCGCCGAAGGACTGCAGGTAAGCTCCTTCATTTCGGATATTTTGCTGCCGACCGGCGCGGTTTGTTATGCGGCGAAGCCGAATTCCCTGATCGTCGGCTCCGATGGCATGCTGTATAAATGCTCCGTCGCGCTGGAGCAGGACAACAACCGGCTCGGCCGGATTCATGAGGACGGAACGGTGGACCTGGATTATGACAAGCTGGCGCTTTGGACAACGTCCGGGGAAGAAACGGATAAGAAATGCCAGGCGTGCTTCTTCCGGCCCGCATGCCAGGGCAATCATTGCCCGCTGTACCGCATGCGGACGGGGAATCGCCCCTGCTCCTACGAGAAGCGGCAAATCAAGAAGACGCTGCGGACGATCTGGATGGGGGCCCGGCGGGATGAGGAGGTGATACTATGAAAATTATCCGTCCAGCGGCGCAGCCCGCTTTGGTTAAAACCGGCCGGGTATCCAAGTCCGTACCGGGCAATCTAAGCTGATGGAATAAGATATCCGGGAAAGCCAACCCTTAGGGAAATATAAAAAGGGTTGGCTTTTTTTTGAGAAAAAAGTAACTAATTCGTGTCTAATTACGTCTAACTAATGGGGCAGATTAAAAAAGATTCATTTTAGGGGGGCGCGATGAGGAGAGGGAGACGAATATTACATAAGGTTATGCTGGTGCTGGTTAGCGGGCTGCTGTTTGCCGGCTGCTCCAGCGGGCCTGCCCAAGAGGCCGAGCAGGTCTCGAGCCTGAAGGTGATGTTTTGGAACGAGAACTATTTTTATCAGGAATACGGCGATTTGTTTGCGATGAAATACCCGAATATCGAGATTGAAATCGTCACAACGGATCGGATTTACCAAGACAGCGACAAGGAAGATTTTGACCGTGAAAAAGCGTTTGCCGATTTTATCGAAGCAGAGCAGCCCGACGTGCTGCTGTTGGATGCGAATGAGTATGAAAAGCTCGCTTCCGCAGGCAAACTGACGGAGCTTGATCCGCTGATCGCCAAGGATAAATACGATACCGAAACGATTTTCCCGGGTCTCATGGAAATTTTGAAGGAAAAAGGCGGCGGAAAGCTGTACGGTTTATCTCCGACTTTTTACGGATCGGTTGTATACTACAATGCTGATTTGTTCGAAAAATACGGAGTTGAGGTGCCGCATGACGGAATGAGCTGGCAGGAGATCCTCGACACGGCCCGCCGCTTCCCGACAGACGGGGACGAGAAGACCCGCATCTATGGATTCGGTTCGGATTACGGCATGTCGATGGAAGATTTGGCTTCGGGTATCGCATATACCCAAGGCTTGAATTATATCAACCCCGACACGATGAAGCTCACGATCAACACCGATTCGTGGAAGCAAGTCTATAAAATGGCTATGGATGGCCTGGACTCCAAAGCAATTTACAATCCGGACAATGGGGGCTTCCAGGGAGGTTCCATGGAAGAGTACTATCAAAGCCAGCCCTTTATGATGGGCCGTATGGCCATAACGGTCGGAGCCCCCTACATGCTGCAAAACATGAAGGATGCCCAGCAGCGGCTTAAGGACTATAAACCGTTTCGGATCGGGGCGGTCGCAGGGCCGGTAGATCCGGCAGAACCCGATAAATCGCGGAACATCTCGGTGAGCGACATTTTTTCCATTCGGGCGAACTCGGCAAATGCCGATGCGGCTTGGGAATTTATCAAGTTCGTAAACGGCGAAGAATTTGCCAAGGTCAAGTCCAGAACCTTAAATGGCGGCACGTTGTCCCGCATGGGAGTGCAAAAGGAATTCAATGGCGTAAACCTCGACGTTTTCTACAAGTTGAAACCTAAAGTGGACAACGACTCCGACAACTATGATAAGATCCCGGAAAGTTTCCATGAACAATACCGTACTATTTTTGACCGGGAAATCAAGCTGGTTCAGGAGAAAAAGAAATCCATCGACGAGGCGTTGCAGACTGTTCAAGACGAGGGACAAGCGGTTTTGGACAAGGCTGTGAAGGAAGAAGCGGCAGGCAAAAAGGAAGAATCTGCTGCGGAAGTGGAGTAGGCGTAATAATTATTTTAGGAGGTTATGATGAAGAACGGAATCTTACATAAGGTAATGTTGGTGCTGGTGTGCGGGCTGCTGTTTGCCGGATGTACCGGCGGGCCCGCCAAAGAGACCGAGCAGGTTTCGAGCTTGAAGGTGATGTTTTGGGACGAGAATTATTTTTACCGGGAATACGGCGATTTGTTTGCGATGAAATATCCGAATATCGAGGTGGAAATCGTCACAACGGACCAGATTTACCAGGATAATGACAAGGAAGATTTTGACCGTGAAAAAGCGTTTGCCGATTTTATCGAAAAAGAGCAGCCGGACGTGTTGCTGTTGGATACGGATCAGTATGAGAAGTTCGCTTCCGAAGGCAAGCTGGCGGAGCTTGATTCGCTGATTTCCAAGGATAAATACGATACCGAAACGATTTTCCCGGCCATCCTGGAGATTTTGAAGGAAAAAGGCGGCGGGAAGCTGTACGGTTTGTCCCCGACCTTTTATGGATCGGCTCTATATTACAATGCTGATTTGTTCGCCAAATACGGAATCGAGGTACCCCATGACGGGATGAGCTGGCAGGAGATTCTCGACACGGCCCGCCGCTTCCCGACGGACGGGGACAAGAAGACCCGCGTCTACGGTTTCGGTTCGGATTACGGCATGTCGCTGGAAAATTTGGCTTCGAGCATATCTTCCACCCAAGGCTTGAATTATATCAATCCCGACACGATGAAGCTTACCGTCAACACCGATTCGTGGAAGCAAGTCTATAAAATGGCCATGGATGCCTTGGACTCCAAAGCAATTTACAATCCGGATGATGGCGGGTTCCAGGGAGGGACCATGGAGGAGTATTACCAAAGCCAGCCGTTTATGATGGGCCGTATGGCCATGACGGTCGACGGCACCTATCTGCTGCAAAATCTGAAGGACGCCCAAGGGCAGATTAAGGACTATAAGCCGTTCCAAATCGGGGTCGTTGCAGGGCCGGTTGACCCGGCGGAGCCCGATAAATCGCGGAACATTTCGATGAGCGAGATTTTGGCCATCCGGGCGAACTCGCCGAATGCCGAAGCGGCATGGGAGTTTTTGAAGTTCGTGAACGGCGACGAATTTGCCAAGGTCAAATCCAGAACCTTAAATGGCGGCTTGATGTCCCGCATGGGAGTGCAAAAGGAATATAACGGCGTAAGCCTTGATGTGTTTTACAAGCTGAAACCTAAACTGGATAACAGCTACAGCAATTATGACAAAATCCCGGATAGTTTCCATGAAAAGTACTACTCCATCTTTAGCCGGGAAATGAAGCTGGTGCAGGAGAAAAAGAAATCCATCGACGAGGCGCTGCAAACCGTTCAAGACGAAGGCCAGGCGGCCTTGGATAAAGCGGTCCAAGATGAAGCGGCCGGCAAGAAGGACAAGTCTGGCGCGGAAACGGATCAGGCCGGCTAACGGAACTTAGTTGATCGCCATTAACATTATTTTTTGGAGGCTATGGTGATGAACGGTGTTCTGCAAAAGGCCGTGCTGGTGCTGGCAAGCGGCTTGCTGCTTGCCGGTTGCGCCGGCGGTCCGGCCAAAGAGGCCGAGCAGATGGTAAGCCTGAAGGTAATGTATCGGGATGAGGCTTCCTTTAATCAGGATTATGGCGAACTGTTTGCGATGAAGCATCCGAATATTAAAATTGAAGTTGTATCAACAGACAGCCGCGGCGGAACGTTTGCCGATTTTATTGAAAAAGAGCAGCCGGACGTGCTGCTGCTGAGTGAGAAGCAATACGAAAAGTTTGCTTCCGAGGGTAAGCTCGCGGATCTCGATCCGCTGATCGTGCGGGATAAATACAATACCGAGACGATTTTCCCGGGACTTCTTGAGGTTCTTAAGGAAAGAGGCGGCGGGAAGCTGTACGGTTTGTCCCCGACCTTTGACGGCTCAGTTTTGTACTATAATGCCGATTTGTTTGCCGAATACGGAATCGAGGAGCCGCATGACGGGATGACCTGGCAGGAGGTTCTCGATACGGCCCGCCGCTTTCCATCCGATGGTGTCGGGAAGAACCGGGTTTACGGATTTGGGGGAGCGGATTATGGCATGCCGATGAAACGTTTGGCTTCAAATATTGCCTCTACCCTAGGTTTGGAATATATCAATAAAGCCACGATGGAACTCACAATCAATACCGATGCGTGGAAGCAAGTCTACACAATGGCCATGAATGCCTTGGACTCTAAAGCAATATATAACCGTCCGGATGAAGATTTTCTGGACGGGTCGCTGGAGGCTTATGAAAGCCAGCCGTTTGTAATGGGACGTATGGCCATGACAACTGACAGCCTTTATTTTCTGCAAAGTCTGAAGAATGCCCAAGAAGATGTCAAGTTTCAAGTCGGGGTTGTTGCAGGGCCGGTAGATCCCGCTGAACCTGATAAAACGCGGGATTTTTCGCTGGGTGACATTTTTGCCATCCGGGCGAATTCGGCAAATGCCGATGCGGCTTGGGAGTTTCTGAAGTTCATGAACGGCGAAGAATTTGCGAAGATCAGGTCCAGAACCATAAGCGACGGCTTGATGTCCCGAATGGGAATTCAAAAGGAATACAACGGCGTAAACCTTGACGTATTTTACAAATTAAAACCTAAAGTGGATAACGATGATTCCGACAGCTACGATAAAATTCCGGATAAGTTCTATGAACAGTACCGACCGGTCTTTGACCGGGAAATGAAGTTGGTAGAGGAGAAAAAGAAATCCATCGACGAGGCGCTGCAGACGATTCAGGACGAAGGCCAGGCGGCCTTGGATAAAGCGGTCCAAGATGAAGCGGCCGGCAAGAAGGACAAGTCTGGCGCGGATACGGATCAGGCCGGCTAACGTGCCTTAGTTGCCCCCGGAAAGCGGCTTTTGTGCGTGTGGAGTTATAAAAATTTTGGAGGTTCAGATGAAGAACGGAATATTATATAAGCTTATGTTGGTTATCATATGCGGACTGCTGTTCGCCGGGTGCGCCGGCGGTCCTGCCAAGCAGGAAACGCAGACTTCTACGCTGAAGGTCATGTTTTGGGACGAAAGTTATTTTTTCACCCAATATGGCGACCTGTTTACGATGAAGAATCCGAATATCGAAATTGAAGTAGCTAACATGCAAAGCATTTATAACGACGAGGAAAAGGACTATGACAAGGCGTTTGCTAAATTTGTGGAAAAAGAACAGCCGGATGTCATATTGCTGAATTCCACCGAAAATTACGAAAAATTCGCAGCCGAAGGCAAATTGATGGACTTGGATACGCTGATCGCAAGGGATAAATACGATACCGAAACGATTTATCCGGCGCTGATCGAGCTGTTGAAAGAAAAGGGCGGCGGGAAGCTGTACGGGCTGGCTTCATCTTTTAATGTGAATGCGATTTTTTATAATGCCGATCTGTTTTCCAAATATGGAATTGATCCGCCGCATGACGGGATGACCTGGCAGGAAATTATCGATACCGCCCGCCGTTTCCCTACGGATGGGGATAAAGACAGCCGGATTTACGGATACGGTTCTCGTTACGGGGATGCTTTTGGTGAATTGTCCTCTGCAATCGCCATGACGCAAGGGCTGCAGGCGCTGAATCCGGATACGAAGAAAATGACGATCAATTCGGATTCGTGGAAACAGGCTTTCCAGCTGGCTCTGGATGGCGTCAAATCCAAGGCGATTTATGATCCGGGCGACAACGGGTTCTCAGGCGGGACGATGGAAGAATATTATAAGAGCCAGCCTTTCTTAATGGGACGTTTGGCGATGACGATCGACGGCCCTTACCTGCTGCAGTACCTGAAGGAGGCCAAAAACGCCGTAAAGGATTATAAGCCGTTCCAAATTGGCATCGTGGCAGGTCCGGTGGACCCGGCGTTGCCTGATTCGACGCGGGATGTCAGCTTCAATGAAATTTTCGCGATCCGGGCCGATTCCCCAAATGCCGACGCTGCCTGGGAGTTTCTGAAGTTCGTCAACGGCGAAGAATATGCCAAAGTGAAATCAAGAACGCTGAATAACGGTCTCTTGTCCCGGATGGGCGTGATGAAAGATTACGAGGGACAAAGCCTGGACGCTTTTTACAAGTTAAAACCTGCAGATAGCAGCGGCGGGTATATGGGGATCAGTGACGCCCCTGACAGCTTTTACGGACAATACCAGCAAATCAAGGACCGGGAACTGGATCTTGTTCAGAAGGGAAGCAAATCGATTGACGAGGCGCTGCAAAAAATTCAGGAGGATGGACAAGTAGCCTTGGATAAAGCGTATAAAGAGGAAGAGGCTAAGAAGGAAGAAGGAAAAGAGGATACCAGTTCCTAAGAAGAAGCGGACGTGGACGCGGCAGCGATGACGGTATGGTTATCAGCGGTAATTAGCTGCCACTTTTAAGCCGCAGTAAATAGAAGGCTAACCTTTGCAGCTTTGCTCGGGGTTGGCCTTCGTTTGTGTACCCTGTACGTTTTATCTTTTACGAAAATCGTTGAAAGAAGGGAACGGGATGAAGCTTTTCGGCAAAATGTTTTTCATTGTGCTGAGCGGGTTGCTGGTTGCGGGCTGCGCTGCCGCGGGGAACGAGGTGTCTTCAAAGGCCACGCTAAAGGTGATATACTGGGACGAAAGCTCTTTTTTTGCGAATTATGGAGACCTGTTTGCGCTTGGGCACCCCGAAGTCGAGGTGGAGGTGGTCAGCACGGCTGCGCTGCGCCGAAGCGGCGTTACGGACGAAACGCTCGAAGCGTTTGTCAACAGGGAACAGCCCGATGTTTTGGTGCTTGAGATCGGCAATTACGAGGCGCTGGCGGCGAAGGGAGAGCTAACCGAGCTTAGCGCTTTGATCGAGCGGGATCAATTTGATATCAACACGATGTATCCCGGGTTGATCAGCATGCTGAAGGCAAAAGGGGGCGGCAAGCTGTACGGACTGACCCCCGGGTTCGACACGGACGTGATTTTCTACAATGCGGATTTATTTGCAAAATTCGGCGTGGAGCTTCCGCACGATGGTATGACCTGGCAGGACATGATGAATACGGCCCGCCGCTTTCCGGCGGGAGGACAGGGAGAGGATCGCATTTACGGATTTGCGTTGGGTCATGCGTCGTCGTTCAGTGAATTGGCCCTGCTGATTGGAAGTTCCGAAGGCTTGACCATGAATCGTCCCGAAACCGGCGCATTAACGCTGAATTCGGACGGCTGGAAGCAAGCGTACCGGACCGCACTGAACGGGATCGAATCGGGGGCTGTATTCGACGTTGATAACGAAGGGGCTTTTTCCGCAGCAGGGGATTATTATTCCGGCAACCCGTTTCTGGTGGGGCGGGCGGCGATGACGACGGGCGGCTCCCACATGTTTCAAGATATGAAGAAGGCGGAAACGAGCGCGGCGTACAAACCGTTTAAAGCGGGAGCGGTTGCCGGACCGGTGAACCCGGCCGAGCCGGATAAAACCGGCGATATGGATGTGCGCAACATCTTTGCGATTCGCGCCGGTTCGCCAAATGCCGAGGCCGCCTGGGAGTTCATCAAGTTTGCAAACGGCGAAAAACTGGCCAAAGTAAAAGCAAAAACGCTAAGCAACGGTCTCCCGGCAAGAATGGATGTCGTCAAAGAATACGAGGGGGTTAATCTTGATGTTTTTTACAAACTGGAGCCCAGATCAAGAAACAATGCGGTTATGTCGGACATGCCTCCCGGCTTTAACGAGCAATATCAGCGCATTCTTAGCCGTGAACTGGATTTAGTGCGTAGGGGCAGTAAATCGATTGACGATGCGCTGGATACGGTGCAGGCCGAGGCACTGGCTGCATGGGACCTGGCCCGTAAAGCTCAAGAGGAAGAGGAGGGGAAGCAAAGCGGCCGTTAGACTAATGGATCAAATTTAGAATATGGAAAAACATTCATATTGCAAAAGCCTCCCGATCGTGATAAATTATTACTTGTCGCTTCAAAAGACAGTTTGCCGCAAGGCTTTCAACAATGTCGAAATTTGAGGTTGACATCGTGAAGAGAAGTGGTTATAATAAGTAACTGTTCGACAAAAACTGATATTTATCGAAAATGCCGGACAGCAAGTTCTTTGAAAACTGAACAAATGGAACGCGTCAATAAACTTTGAACGATTTTTTAGAAATCGTCAGTAACTGATTGAGCTAATCGCTCTTTCGAATAAAGTTTCAACTTGGATGGAAAATCTCGTACCTTCGGGTGCGAGACTCCTTCCAACTTTATTGGAGAGTTTGATCCTGGCTCAGGACGAACGCTGGCGGCGTGCCTAATACATGCAAGTCGAGCGGAGTTAATCGGGAGCTTGCTCCTGATTAACTTAGCGGCGGACGGGTGAGTAACACGTAGGCAACCTGCCCGTAAGACCGGGATAACTACCGGAAACGGTAGCTAATACCGGATAATCAAGTTTCTCGCATGAGGGGCTTGGGAAAGGCGGAGCAATCTGTCACTTACGGATGGGCCTGCGGCGCATTAGCTAGTTGGTGGGGTAACGGCTCACCAAGGCGACGATGCGTAGCCGACCTGAGAGGGTGAACGGCCACACTGGGACTGAGACACGGCCCAGACTCCTACGGGAGGCAGCAGTAGGGAATCTTCCGCAATGGACGAAAGTCTGACGGAGCAACGCCGCGTGAGTGATGAAGGTTTTCGGATCGTAAAGCTCTGTTGCCAGGGAAGAACGTCTTCTGGAGTAACTGCCAGGAGAGTGACGGTACCTGAGAAGAAAGCCCCGGCTAACTACGTGCCAGCAGCCGCGGTAATACGTAGGGGGCAAGCGTTGTCCGGAATTATTGGGCGTAAAGCGCGCGCAGGCGGCTGTTTAAGTCTGGTGTTTAATCCTGGGGCTCAACTCCGGGTCGCACTGGAAACTGGACGGCTTGAGTGCAGAAGAGGAGAGTGGAATTCCACGTGTAGCGGTGAAATGCGTAGAGATGTGGAGGAACACCAGTGGCGAAGGCGACTCTCTGGGCTGTAACTGACGCTGAGGCGCGAAAGCGTGGGGAGCAAACAGGATTAGATACCCTGGTAGTCCACGCCGTAAACGATGAGTGCTAGGTGTTAGGGGTTTCGATACCCTTGGTGCCGAAGTAAACACATTAAGCACTCCGCCTGGGGAGTACGGTCGCAAGACTGAAACTCAAAGGAATTGACGGGGACCCGCACAAGCAGTGGAGTATGTGGTTTAATTCGAAGCAACGCGAAGAACCTTACCAGGTCTTGACATCCCTCTGACCGGTACAGAGATGTGCCTTTCCTTCGGGACAGAGGAGACAGGTGGTGCATGGTTGTCGTCAGCTCGTGTCGTGAGATGTTGGGTTAAGTCCCGCAACGAGCGCAACCCTTGACTTTAGTTGCCAGCAAGTGAAGTTGGGCACTCTAGAGTGACTGCCGGTGACAAACCGGAGGAAGGTGGGGATGACGTCAAATCATCATGCCCCTTATGACCTGGGCTACACACGTACTACAATGGCCGGTACAACGGGAAGCGAAGGAGCGATCTGGAGCGAATCCTAGAAAAGCCGGTCTCAGTTCGGATTGCAGGCTGCAACTCGCCTGCATGAAGTCGGAATTGCTAGTAATCGCGGATCAGCATGCCGCGGTGAATACGTTCCCGGGTCTTGTACACACCGCCCGTCACACCACGAGAGTTTACAACACCCGAAGTCGGTGAGGTAACCGCAAGGGGCCAGCCGCCGAAGGTGGGGTAGATGATTGGGGTGAAGTCGTAACAAGGTAGCCGTATCGGAAGGTGCGGCTGGATCACCTCCTTTCTATGGAGTACCTCGTTCCTGTAACGGAACGGTACAAATA
>NZ_RRCN01000001.1:561922-791922 GCF_003863965.1 Paenibacillus oralis | reverse complement strand
CACGCGTACCCATCCCGAACACGGCCGTTAAGCCCTCCAGCGCCGATGGTACTTGGACCGAAGGGTCCTGGGAGAGTAGGACGCCGCCAAGCAAGATAGAAGAGCACCGCCGATAACTCGGCGGTGTTTTTTTAATATCCGGCATGGTAGAGGGCAAATCGTAGGTAGAGAGGGGAGGAGAAGAAGGACCTGGCGGCTAAGGGACACCAGAGCCGTTATTTGAGGGAAAACGGAGGTTTGCAAAATGTAACGGACACAGATGACCTTATTTATCTCAAATCGGCCTGGATGAACGGGTTTAGAGCGAAATAGGGTCGCCTGTGTCCGTTAGAACGGGAAATACCCGGGAAATGAGCGGATAAGGTCATTTCAGTCCGTTAGGCGGGGTTACAGGGGGCCGGGAGGGCGAAGGGGGAGGCCTCGTGTCGCTAAAATGTCGAAAAAGCACGATTACAAGGCTGACAGGCCGTAAATCGTGCTTTTTGCTGTTTTGATACCTCCTGCAGCACGAATATTTTTGCCTCCGGTCGATCACACTGAAATTGATTGGGGAAGCCCTCTTGGCAAATCATTAAAATATGGTATAATGTGAATAAAGTCAAAGAAAGTCAAAGTCAACAGGGGCCCGGCGGCGCCATATGCTGCTGGTAGCTGGTATACAGTACAGTACAGTACAGCACAGCACGAGTTTTTAGGAGCTTCACGTTTGGAACAATGGAGGATGAGTGAATGCGTAATATCTCAGATATCATTGAAAAATATCTCAAGAGTATTTTGCATGAAAGTCCTGAAGGAACGATAGAAATTCAGCGTAACGATCTTGCCGACCAGTTTTCCTGCGTGCCGTCGCAGATCAATTACGTGATCAGCACACGGTTTACGCTGGAGAAAGGGTACCTGGTCGAAAGCAAGCGCGGTGGCGGCGGTTACGTGCGAATTCGGCGGATTGAACTGCCGGGTCCGACTTCGCTGCACACCCACCTGCAGCACACGATCGGGGACGAGATCGGGCAGACCGCGGCCGAAGGGCTTATTTATCAACTGGAAGAAGCCCGGTTTTTAAGCCGCCGGGAAGCGGCGCTGATGCGTTCCGCCATCTCCCGTGATGTCCTGGCGATCAAACTGCCGTACCGCGACCAGATTCGGGCAAAACTAATGAAAGCGATGCTGATTGCTTTGTTGAGTTAGGGGCAGCGTTAGGATTAAGCGCATGTTCAAAAAGGTCGGTTTTCAGCACCGAGAAGGTTGGATAGCAGTCTATCCCATAAAGGAGGGACACCTATGCAATGTCAAGAATGCGGCAAGCGCCCGGCAACCCTGCATTTCACCAAAATCGTGAACGGGGAAAAAACGGAGTTTCACATATGTGAAGCCTGTGCCCGTGAAAAGGGAGAAATGCTCCCGGGAACCTCGGGCGGTTTTTCGATCCACAACCTGCTGTCGGGTTTTCTTGATTTGAGCCCGTCAAGCAAAGGCCAGGTTTCCGGAACCAAAAGTCCCGAAACCGCGCGCTGTGAAGAGTGCGGCATGACCTATTCCCAGTTCAGCAAAATCGGCCGTTTCGGCTGCAGCTCTTGCTACAAATATTTCAACGACCGCCTGGACCCGCTTTTCAAAAGAGTACACGGCAACACGGTCCATGTCGGGAAGGTGCCGAAACGGACCGGCGGACGCATTCAAGTGAAGCGCAAGCTCGACGATCTTCGCCGCGAGCTGCAGTACCGGATTCTGCAGGAAGAATTCGAGGAAGCCGCAGCGCTTCGGGACCAGATCCGCGAGCTTGAGAAGAACATTTCCGCAGAGTAGGAGGGATGCAGGGTGTCAAAACTCCGTTTTACTGAACAGCCGCTAAGCGAGTGGATGAAGCGGGAAGGCAAACAGTCGGATATCGTGATCAGCAGCCGGGTAAGAATCGCCCGCAACCTGCAGCATCAGCCGTTCCCGATGCTGTCCACCAACCAGCAGTCCGAAGAGGTGCTGGAGCAGCTTCAAACCGTGCTGTCCGACGAGCGATTGAAGCCTTTCGGCAAGCTGCATCCAGTACTGCTTGCGGACCTCGACGATCTCGACAAGCGGGTATTGGTGGAGAAGCATCTGATCAGTCCCAACCTGGCGAACGAATCCAGAAACGGGGCGGTGTTCATCAGCGAAGACGAAAGTCTCAGCATTATGGTGAACGAAGAGGACCATTTGCGAATCCAATGTTTGTATCCGGGATTCCAGGTGCAGGAGGCTTGGGAAAAGGCGACGGCGATCGACGATATTTTTGAAGCCCATGTCGATTACGCCTTTGACGACCGCCGCGGCTTCTTGACCAGCTGCCCGACGAATGTCGGCACCGGCCTGCGGGCTTCGGTGATGATGCATCTCCCGGCATTGGTGCTGACGCAGCAGATCAACCGGATTTTGTCGGCGGTGTCGCAAGTGGGACTGACGGTGCGCGGCATCTACGGCGAGGGCAGCGAAGCGACGGGGAACTTGTTTCAAATCTCAAATCAGATTACACTAGGACAAAGCGAAGCGGAGATTATAGAAAATTTATACGGGGTTGTCCTGCAGATCATTCAGCATGAGAAAACAGCCAGAGAGAAGCTGATCGGGGAATCTCGGCTTCGGATGATGGACCGGGTGATGCGCTCCTACGGGATTTTGTCGCACGCCGCCATCATCGATTCTAAGGAAGCGGCGCAGCGGCTGTCCGATGTTCGGCTCGGCGTGGATCTCGGACTGATCGATTCGGTCCCCACGGAGGTGCTGAATGAATTGAACGTGCTCACGCAGCCCGGTTTTTTGCAAAAGAAATTCAGCGGCAGCATGTCCCCGGCAGAACGGGATATGTACCGCGCCAAACTCATTCGCGAACGAGTGGGTAAATAAAGGGTAGATTAACTATGGAGGTGTAGGAGAAGATGATGTTTGGAAGATTTACGGAACGCGCTCAGAAAGTGCTGGCCTTAGCCCAGGAAGAAGCCGTAAGGCTGGGACATAACAATATCGGCACGGAACATGTGCTGCTCGGCCTCATTCGCGAAGGCGAAGGCATTGCCGCCAAGGCTTTGATCGGGCTCGGACTGGGCCTGGAGAAAATCCAGGACGAAGTTGAAACCTTGATCGGCCGCGGACAAGAGCAGCCAACCAATATCGCCTATACGCCGCGCGCCAAAAAAGTAATCGAACTGTCGATGGATGAAGCGCGCAAGCTTGGCCATACTTACGTCGGCACGGAGCATATTTTGCTCGGACTGATTCGTGAAGGTGAGGGCGTCGCCGCGCGCGTGCTGAACAACCTCGGCATCAGCCTGAACAAGGCGCGTCAGCAAGTGCTGCAATTGCTCGGCAGCAGCGAAGCCGTCTCCAGTCACCACGGTGCGCCGACCAACGTAAACACGCCGACCCTGGACAGTTTGGCTCGCGATTTGACGGCTTCCGCCAAGGAAGGCAACCTGGATCCGGTGATCGGCCGCAGCAAGGAAATCGAGCGGGTCATTCAGGTGCTCAGCCGCCGGACGAAAAACAATCCGGTCCTGATCGGGGAACCGGGGGTTGGTAAAACGGCGATAGCCGAAGGTTTGGCGCAGAAAATCATCAACAACGAAATTCCCGAAACCCTGCGCGACAAACGCGTGATGACGCTCGATATGGGCTCCGTCGTAGCGGGAACCAAATACCGCGGTGAATTTGAAGACCGCCTGAAAAAAATCATGGACGAAATCCGCCAGGCCGGCAACATTATTCTGTTCATCGACGAATTGCATACCTTGATCGGGGCTGGCGGCGCGGAAGGCGCGATCGACGCTTCGAACATCCTGAAGCCGGCGCTGGCCCGCGGCGAGCTGCAGTGCATCGGGGCGACGACGCTCGACGAGTACCGCAAGTACATCGAAAAAGACGCCGCGCTGGAACGGCGCTTCCAGCCGATCACGGTCGACCAGCCGTCGGTGGAAGAAGCGATCCAAATCCTGCACGGGCTGCGCGACCGCTACGAAGCGCATCACCGCGTGAAAATCACCGATGAGGCGATCGATCAGGCCGTCAAGCTGTCCGACCGCTATATCCAGGACCGCTTCCTGCCGGACAAAGCGATTGACTTGATCGATGAAGCGGGGTCCAGAGTAAGGCTCAACACCTATACGGTACCGCCGAATCTGAAGCAGCTGGAAAGCCGGCTCGAGGATATCCGCAAGGAGAAGGACGCGGCCGTGCAAAGCCAGGAATTCGAAAAAGCGGCGGCGCTTCGCGACACCGAACAGAAAATCCGCGAAGAGCTTGAATTGACGAAAAACCAATGGAAAGAAAAACAGGGCCGTACCGATTCCGAAGTAACGCCTGAGGATATCGCCCAGGTCGTGGCCAGCTGGACGGGAATCCCCGTCAACAAACTGAAGGAAGAGGAAACGGAACGCCTGCTCAACATGGAGAATATTTTGCATGAACGGGTGATCGGCCAGGATGAAGCGGTGAAAGCCGTCAGCCGGGCGATCCGCCGGGCTCGCGCAGGCCTGAAGGACCCGAAACGGCCGATGGGTTCGTTCATCTTCCTCGGTCCGACGGGCGTCGGTAAAACCGAGCTGGCCCGGGCGCTGGCCGAAGCGATGTTCGGCGACGAAAATGCGGTGATCCGCATCGATATGTCGGAGTACATGGAGAAACACTCCACCGCCCGTCTCGTCGGGGCGCCTCCGGGATACGTCGGCTATGAAGAAGGCGGCCAGTTGACCGAGAAGGTGCGCCGCAAACCGTATTCCGTCGTATTGCTCGATGAAATCGAGAAAGCCCATCCGGAAGTGTTCAACATCCTGCTGCAGGTGCTGGAGGACGGCCGTTTGACCGACTCCAAAGGCCGGGTTGTCGACTTCCGCAACACGCTGATCATCCTGACTTCGAACGTGGGCGCCGAAGCGATCAAGCGCAATACGCGCCTTGGCTTCACGGCGGTGCAGGATGCGGGAGCGGATTACGATAACATGAAGGGCAAAGTGATGGAAGAGCTGAAGAAGAGCTTCCGTCCGGAGTTCCTGAACCGGATCGACGAGATCATCGTGTTCCATTCGCTGGAGCAAGAGCATATCGGCCAAATCGTCTCGCTTATGTCCGATGAGCTGCGCAAGCGGCTGCGCGAATATGACGTTGACTTTACGCTGACCGACAAAGCGAAGGAGTTCCTGGCCAAAGAGGGCTACGATCCCGCTTACGGGGCGCGACCGCTGCGCCGGGCGATCCAGAAGCACATCGAGGACCGCCTGTCCGAAGAGCTCTTAACCGGCAACGTCAAGAAAGGCGACTCGCTGACGATCGACGAAGAGAACGGCGAATTGACCGTTAAACGTACAGGAACTTTTGTCAAAAATGCGTAAATCTAGGCTGAAAAGTCCTTGACTTTTGCGTACGGCCTAAAAAAGAACCATGTTAAAGCCGATGAAATATATAAAAGGCAGCTTCCAAGCGGTGCTTTGGAGCTGCTTTTTTTCATCCAGTTTCTTTTTTTGCAAAGGCCTTAAAAACTTTACGCGAATTCTCAAAGAATGGTAAAATTTGAATATACATCAGCGGAACCGGATTTGCAAGATTTGTCATATTTTGCGTAGATGAGAAGGAGAGATAAATGGTTAAAGTAAAAACAAAGTTTTTTTGCGGCGAATGCGGTTACGAATCGCCCAAGTGGTACGGCAAGTGCCCGGGGTGCGGCGCGTGGAATTCGATGGTGGAGGAAACGGTGAAGACCGTTAGAACGCAAGGGCTGAATTCCGGGTTATTTCATGCGAAAGAAAAGCCGCTTTCGATCATAAATATAGAGAGCGGCAAGGAACCCCGGATTCAAACCGGAATCGGGGAATTAAACCGCGTGCTTGGCGGGGGAGTTGTCCCGGGATCGCTGGTGCTCGTCGGCGGAGACCCCGGAATCGGCAAATCGACGCTGCTGCTGCAAACGTCGCATGAATTGGCCCGGTCCGGGCTTAAAGTATTGTATATCTCGGGGGAGGAATCCGTACGCCAGACCAAGCTACGGGCGGAGCGCCTCGGCGCGCTTTGTCCCGAACTGTTCGTTTTGTGCGAAAGCAGCATGGACGGTATCGAAGAGGCGATCGAAAGCGTTGCGCCGGATTTTCTCGTCATCGACTCGATTCAGACGGTGTACCTGCCGGAGGTGACCAGCGCGCCGGGCAGCGTGTCGCAGGTGCGGGAATGTACGGCCCGGTTCATGCGCATCGCCAAAGGGCAGGGGATCGCCACCGTGTTGGTTGGCCATGTGACCAAGGAAGGCGCGATCGCCGGCCCGAGACTGCTTGAGCATATGGTCGACTGCGTGCTTTATTTTGAAGGGGAACGGCATCACTCTTACCGCCTGCTGCGGGCGGTCAAAAACCGCTTTGGCTCCACCAACGAAATCGGCATTTTCGAGATGAATGAATCCGGTCTGTCCGAGGTCGCCAACCCGTCGGAGTTGTTTCTGTCGGAACGGCCGCTTGGGGTGGCCGGCTCCACGGTCGTGGCCAGCATGGAGGGGACGCGGCCGATGCTGGTGGAACTGCAGGCTTTGATCGCGGCCACGCATTTTCCTTCCCCGCGCAGGATGGCGACCGGTGTGGATCATCAGCGCATGAACCTGATCCTCGCCGTGCTTGAGAAAAGAATGGGTATGTTCCTGCAAAATCAGGATGCTTACGTCAATCTGGCCGGCGGCGCCAAGCTGGATGAACCGGCGGTGGATCTGGCGATCGCGGTCAGCGTGGCGTCCAGTTTCCGCGATATACCGACCAAGCCGTACGACGTCATTTTCGGGGAGGTGGGCTTGACCGGCGAGGTAAGAGCGGTGTCCCGGGCCGAGCAGCGGGTCAAGGAAGCGGCCAAGCTGGGCTTTAAACGGGTGATTTTGCCGGAGAAGAGCATGAAAGGATGGAAAGGACCGCAAGGAATCGAGTTGATTGGCGTAAATACCGTTGCAGATGCGCTAGCTGTTGCGTTAGATTAGGGGGCATTGAATGATGAAAGAAACTACCCAAACGGAAAAAATGAATGAATTGCTGAGGCTCGTTGCTCCGGGAACGGCCTTTCGCGACGGGCTCGAAAACGTACTTCGGGCCAAAACCGGGGGACTGATCGTCGTCGGCTACAGCCCGGAGGTGATGGAGGTCGTGGAGGGGGGCTTCTCCATCAACTGCGATTTCTCGCCGAACTATCTTTACGAACTCGCCAAAATGGACGGGGCGATCATCCTCAGCGAAGATTTAAAGCGGATCCTGTACGCGAACACACAGCTGATACCGGATTCCTCCATTTCGTCTGCGGAAACGGGAATCCGCCACCGCACCGCCGAACGGGTGGCCAAACAGACCGGCAAGCTTGTTGTTTCCATCTCCCAGCGCCGCAACATCATTACGTTGTACCAGGGAAACATCCGGTACGCACTTAAGGAAATCGGCGTTATTTTGACTAAAGCGAATCAGGCGATTCAAACCTTGGAAAAATACAGAGCGGTGCTCAATCAGGCCTTGACCAATTTGACCGCCTCCGAATTCGAGGAGCTGGTCTCTTTGCCCGAAGTGGTGAACGTGATTCAGCGGGTGGAGATGGTGATCCGCATCAAGATGGAGATCAAGCGGTTCATTAACGAACTGGGGACGGAGGGGCGCCTGATCAGCATGCAAATGGAGGAGCTCGTCAGCAATATGGAGGAGGAAGCCTGGCTGCTGTACAAGGACTACGCCAAAGAAGAGAGCGATGAGGCGATCCGCGAAATTATTTTGGGCCTCAAGCGTTCGACCGATGACGAGTTGCTCGATGACAATCATATTACGCGGCTGCTCGGTTATCCCGCTACGGCGGCGACGTCCGAGGAACTCATTTCCCCGCGCGGCTACCGCGTGCTGAATAAAATTCCGCGGCTGCCGAACGTGATCATTCACAATTTGGTGGAACGGTTCCACGAGCTGCCAAACATCATGATGGCCAGCATCGAAGAGCTCGACGAGGTGGACGGCATCGGCGAAGTCCGGGCACGGGCGATCAAGGAAGGACTAAAGCGTCTCCAGGAACAGGTATTCATTGACAGACAAATTTAAATCCCTATCATCAATGAATGATGTTCAGGAATATCTATTCGAGGTGAAGAGATGATTACGAAATCGATTCCGAACATGTTCACTTTGGGGAACATGCTGCTCGGAATGCTGGCGATCATAATGGCGCTGGAAGGGCGTTATAGCTTAGCCGCCATTATGGTGATCGTCGCCATGCTGCTCGATGGATTGGACGGACGGGTCGCGCGGGCGCTGGGCGCCCAAAGCGAATTCGGCAAAGAGCTCGATTCTTTATCGGACATTATTTCATTCGGCGTTGCTCCGGCATTGATTATGTATTTGATCTCTTTTCAGGAACTTCAGCCCGGTTTGGCGTGGGTGGTGACGGCTCTTTTTCCGATGTGCGGGGCCTTGAGATTAGCGAGATTCAACGTTCAAAAGGGGGCGTCGGGATATTTTGTCGGATTGCCGATCCCGGCGGCGGGCGGAGTGCTGGCCACCCTGTCGTTGTTTTATGAAGATGTCTCGGCGACTTATTGCGCAGCGGTTATGATCTTGTTGTCTTATTTGATGGTCAGCACCGTCAGATATCCCAATTTCAAAAAAATCGGCCTGCCGAAAAAAGCGGTCGCTTATACGCCCATTGTCGTCGTCATCGCCGTTGTGCTGGCCGTGGTTTTTCCGGATCAGCTTTCCAAGCTGATTTTCATTCCGCTCCTGCTGTACGCCGCCTACGGTCTGCGGCAAAATGTCGGCAGAGTGCTCCGCCGCAAACGGAGAAACGAAGACGAAACGGAAGAAATATACCGGCCGAAACACTGAATACGAAAAAAAAGGCATGGATCTCCGCCGGGCGGAAGGATCGGTGCCTTTTTAAGTTGGCCTGCACTTTTGCATTTCGTAGATCGTTTAGCGGCACATTTTCA
Source organism: Paenibacillus oralis (assembly GCF_003863965.1). Classification (GTDB taxonomy): domain Bacteria; phylum Bacillota; class Bacilli; order Paenibacillales; family Paenibacillaceae; genus Fontibacillus; species Fontibacillus oralis. The sequence goes on along the minus strand of NZ_RRCN01000001.1, from coordinate 782,978 downwards.
TCAACAGCCCCTTACGATAAATTAAAAAGTCCCAACGTGGCGCATTTCTGGGATTCCCGCTCGACGATCTCGTCCATTTGAATCCCGAGTAAATTGCAAAGGGCGGACATATAGAAAAGGTTGCGTCCGAGCTCATTGATGATGGATTCCTTGCAGTTTTCGCATAACTCGCCATGGACATGCTTCGCAATCGTTTCTTTCGCATGCTGCAAATCCATGCCCGGCTCGAAATCCTGCTTGGTGGCATGCAGCTCGATGCAGCCGCATTCGGTAACGGACTTGGTCACGGAACGTACGGCGGCGGCGTTGGTTTGTCCCATTTTTGACAAAACATCCAGCAAACTGCGGTGACGGAGCAACAGATCGGATACTTGTTCTTGAAAAGACTGAAGGCTTGGTGCGCTCATTTTCCATCCACCTCAATATTTATGAATTGAATTCATTATATGCCACAATTTCCCCACTTATCAACCAGAAATCCCATAGCGATGGGCTTTCTCCTTTATACCGGCCGTTTTCGTTTTCCAAAAAAAGTTATCCTCAACCGATTACGTCTCCAAAATTTGGATCATACTGGATAACGAAGATAGTTATTCAGGAGGTGAAGAGAGACGTGCTGAAAAAATACTTACGAATCGCAGCCGGCCTGTGCGGCGCTTGGTTCGGGTACACCGAGGGCGGATTGCTGGGCGTAATGCCGGAGCCGGTTCGTTCCTGGTTCGATGGCATGAGCCCGCTGGGGGGGAGCTTGATCATGGCGGCGGTTGGAGCCGTGCTGTTCTTGTTCTTGTTTTCGCTGGCTGCAAATGTCGTATCCGCGAGGATTAAATCGTGGATCGCCGCGTTGACCCGGATTCCGATGAATGACATGGCTGCCGGCGCGACCGGATTGACTGCGGGACTTCTTCTTTCTTTAATGGTCTATCCGCTTGCGACCTGGCTTGGATCTCTGGAGAGCTTCGCCCGGTTCGCCGTATCGGCGTTGTTTGGGTACATGGGGCTTTACGTAGGTCTTGCCAAAAAGGAAGAATTGTCATCATTCTGGAAATCGGGAAAATGGGGGGGCACCGTCCCCGAGGATGAACACGGGTCCAAGGAACATAAAATTTTGGACACGAGCGTGATTATCGACGGGAGAATCGCGGATATTTGCAAAACCGGGTTCATTGAGGGCACCATCGTGATTCCCGAATTTGTGCTGGAGGAGCTGCAGCATATCGCCGACTCCTCGGATTTGCTCAAACGCAACCGGGGGCGCCGCGGACTCGACATTTTGAACAAAATCCAAAAAGAGCTGGACGTTAAAGTCATGATTTATGAAGGGGATTTTGAAGAGATTTCCGAGGTCGACAGCAAGCTGGTCAAATTGGCCAAGGTGCTGCAGGGCAAAGTCGTCACCAACGATTTTAACCTTAACAAGGTATGCGAGCTGCAGGGTGTGTCGGTGCTGAATATCAACGATCTTGCCAATGCCGTGAAACCGGTCGTGCTGCCGGGCGAGGAAATTATGGTACAAGTCATCAAGGACGGCAAGGAGCATGGACAGGGCGTGGCTTATTTGGACGACGGCACGATGATCGTTGTTGAAGGCGGGCGCGATTACATCGGGATGATTACGGAGGTTCTGGTGACCAGCGTGCTGCAGACTTCGGCGGGACGGATGATTTTTGCCAAGCCAAAACTGTTGGAAAAAGCCCAGTAATTCGGTATGATGGGAATAAAAGCGCCGGGGACGTCCCCGCGTTTTATTCTGGGCTAAGGTGAGGCAGATAACGATGGCGGCTGAGCAAAAAGGCAATTTCGGAGCGGTTGTGGTGGCGGCGGGACGAGGGAGCCGGATGGGAACGCGGGAAAGCAAGCAGTATTTGATGCTTGAGGACAAGCCTATCTTCATCCATACCCTTGAGGCGTTCGACCGCCATCCCGAGGTCGCCGAAATGGTGCTCGTCACCGGCGGGCAGGATGTGGACCGCTGCCGGTCCTGGATTGCCGAATTCGGCATGACCAAACAAGTGCAAGTGATTCCGGGCGGCGCCGAGCGTCAGCAATCGGTATACCAGGGACTGCTGCAGATCAGCGCGCCCTGGGTGCTGGTGCATGACGGCGTCCGCCCTTTTGTTACGCGGGAACAAATCAGCGCCTGCTGCGAGGCGGCCATGGAGCACGGAGCGTCCGTGCTGGCCGTTCCGGTGAAGGATACGATCAAGCAGGCCGACGGCCGGGGCTGGGTCGCGTCGACGCTGGACCGCCGCGCGTTATGGGCGATCCAGACGCCGCAGGCTTTTCGGCGGGACGATCTGCTGGCCGCGCATGAACGGGCCGAGCGGGAGGGCTTCACGGGCACGGACGATTCGATGCTGGTAGAGCGGCTAGGCATGCCGGTCAAGCTGGTCGAAGGCGCGTACAGCAATATCAAGATTACGACGCCGGAAGATTTGGACTATGCGGAGTTTATCCGCAGGAAGCAGCCCTAACACTTTCGCGATTTTCCGCAGAAGTACAGGTTTTCGAAGTGGCGCCGGAGGCACCGGAAATCTAACGGTTGCAGCAGCCGCTATTTTGCGAATAATGACCTTTTTTAGATTCTAACGGTTGTCAGCGCCGCTATTTACCCTTAATCTGGGCAAAAAAGCCGGGTTTAAGCGAAATAAGCGCCGTGGCATCCGTTAGAGTTTGAAATCAACGTTTTTGGAACAAATAGCGCTTATGGCAACCGTTAGAAAGTTTTGTCGCTAATAAAAGTTGAACTAAAGGAATACGAGAGTTAGGCAAGAGTGTTCAATATTCTAAAGAATACAATTTTAGAATATGGAACCTAAGTGAAATGATTTTGAAGAAACTGAAAGCTTTCTGGAAGAAAGCTGCTTAGGAAGCATACGCTTGGTCGCCTTTGTGACCGGATTTCTACCATTTATGAATCAACTTAATCATAGAAATCTGGGACGGGCAGCGATCGTAAGATCATTTCACACGGCTGCCCTGATCCGTACAATCACTAGTTCAACTTATACGGAAACGCATCTTGTCAGATTTGTAGCAGCGCGCTAGTGCGTCGACAGACGTGTTTCGTACAAATTCGCAGGGAGAGGGATTCATACATGTTTATCGTGGGACAAGGTTTTGACGTGCATCAGCTCGTGGAGGGCAGGCCGTGCATTATCGGCGGGGTAACGATTCCCTACGAAAAAGGGCTGCTTGGACATTCGGACGCCGACGTGCTGCTGCATGCGGTAAGCGACGCGATTTTGGGGGCGCTGGGGCTTGGGGACATCGGGCGCCATTTCCCGGACACCGATCCGGCCTTTAAGGATGCGGACAGCCTCAAGCTGCTCGAACGCGTCTGGGAAATGGCCGTGGAGAAAGGATACCGGCTGGGGAATCTGGACGCCACCATCATTGCCCAGAAGCCTAAAATGGCGCCGTATATTCCGCAAATGGTGGAAATTATCGCCCGGGCGGCCGGGGCCGACCTGCAGCGAGTCAACGTGAAGGCCACGACGACGGAGCAGCTCGGCTTTACCGGGCGGGGCGAAGGGATTGCGGCCCAATGCATCGTTTCTCTTGTCTCCGACGGGGCATCATTTTAAGATTATTGAGTTTCGATATTTAATACGTGTTCAAAAAGATGACTTTTTGAACAACCTTTTATAGAGTTTTTTGGCGGGACTGTTTATAATCGTATACATCGTGTATTTATAGGGAGGGGATTGTGATGACAGAGGTTCGCGTGCGTTATGCGCCGAGTCCGACCGGTCATTTACATATCGGAAACGCCAGAACGGCGTTGTTTAATTATTTGTTTGCCAGACACCACGGCGGGAAGTTCATTATCCGGATCGAAGATACCGACGTGAAGCGCAATGTGGCCGGCGGGGAGGAAAACCAGCTGACCTATCTGAAATGGCTTGGCATGGATTGGGACGAAAGCGTCGATGTCGGCGGGGAATACGGGCCTTACCGTCAGACGGAGCGGCTTGATTTGTACCGTCCGCATGTGCAGGATTTGCTTGACCGGGGACTGGCTTACCGCTGCTATTGTACGGAAGAGGAGCTGGAAAAAGAGCGCGAAGAGCAGATGGCACGGGGCGAAACGCCGCGTTATTCCGGGAAATGCCGGCACCTGACGACGGAGCAGATCGCCGCCTACGATGCGGAAGGACGGCCCTACAGCATCCGTTTCCGCGTCCCGGAAGGGCGCACTTTCGCGTTTGACGATTTGGTCAAAGGTACGATTTCGTTCGAGTCGGACATCAGCGGGGATTTCGTCATTGTAAAAAAAGACGGCATCCCAACCTACAACTTTGCCGTTGTGCTGGACGACCATCTGATGAAGATCAGCCACGTCCTGCGCGGGGAGGATCACGTATCCAACACGCCGCGCCAGCTGATGATTTACGATGCTTTCGGCTGGGAGCCCCCGGTGTTCGGCCATATGACGCTGATCGTCGGAGAGAACCATAAAAAGCTGAGCAAACGCGACGAATCGGTCATTCAATTTATCGAGCAGTACGATCAGCTCGGTTATTTGCCGGAGGCGCTGTTTAACTTTATCGCCCTGCTGGGCTGGTCGCCGGAAGGCGAAGAGGAGTTCTTCACGAAGGACGAGCTTATTTCGATCTTCGACGCAGGCCGTTTGTCCCGCAGCCCGGCGGTTTTCGACACGAACAAGCTGGCGCATCTCAACAACCACTACATTAAAAACGCCGATCCGGACCGGATCGCCCGCCTGGCTATTCCGCATCTGCAGAAGGCGGGCCGGCTGCCGGCGGAACTGACGCCGGAGCAGGAGGCTTGGTCCCAAGCGCTGGTCGCCTTATACCAGGAGCAGATGACGGCGGCTTCCGATATCGTGGCGTTGGCGGATCTGTTTTTCCGCAGCGATTTGGAGCTTGAGGAAGAGGCGGCCGCCGTGCTGGCGGAACCGCAGGTGCCGGCCGTGCTGAGCGCCTTCCTCGCCAAGGTGGAAGGGCTAAGCGAATACACCGTGGAAAATATCGCCGCCGCGATCAAAGAGGTGCAGAAAGAAACGGGCAGCAAGGGAAAAGGCTTGTTTATGCCGATCCGCGTGGCGTTAACCGGACAAATGCACGGCCGCGACTTGAACCGGACGATTTTCTTGCTGGGCCAATCGAAGGTCTTGGATCGTCTTAAGGCGCGAATCGCCAGCCTATAGCCTGCCGGGCGGGTGTTTCTCCCGGCGGGGGGCGTGCTGTACGTTAGTGCCGGCAGCCCAACGTTTTCATTCTTGTCAGTTCCTGAGCCTTTAGGTAATATAAAGGCAGACATACAACATCATTTAAGGCGGGCCGAGCAACGAAAGAGGAGTTTGGCGGCCGCCTTAATTTCCACCGGCATAGATCGGGAGAAGTACGTTTGGAAGCCGTATTCACCAGAGAGGATAACCGGGACCCTTCATGCGGACCGCGCACAGAAGAATCCAGGCTGGAAGTTATCCGGATACGCCCGGCGGAAATGCACCCGGGAGCTGCGGATGCGAGCACGCCTGAACGAGGCGAGGTAGCTTCCGCCGTTTCGTCCGCGTTAAGGACGACGAAGAGGGATGGGGTTCGCTGCACTGCTTGGCAGTTTAATGGCGGTCGCGCCGTGCGAAGATCGGCTTCGCTTGGGCGAAACGTTGGCGAACGGACGAACGGACCGCACCTGGGCGCCTGTAGAGGCGGCCTAGTGGCGTCTACGCGCCTGCAGGCTGGCGAAACCTTTACGGCCGCCCCATCCGAAGCAGAGTGGAACCGCGCGCAAAGCGCCTCTGCAGCGAAAAGCTGCAGGGGCGCTTTTTCGTGTCTGTGCGGCGGTTGTCATTGGAAATATCCAATAGAAATGGAAATTTAGTGGCAAATACGGCCGCATGATTGGATATTTCCAATAGATCAGACTTGTTAGATCGCAAAATGGGCGGTTTGCGCAAAATCTATTGGATATTTTCCAATCAAAGTCCCCGATTGCGTTCGATTTCCGTAAATCTATTGGAGTTTTTCCAATCGGCTCTCGCGCTTGGGGCACCCATTGTGGATGATCGCCATAGCAAAAAGAAGGTGGGGGGAAGCTATGTTCAAAAGAATCAGATCCGATATCCAGGCGGTGTTTGATAACGACCCGGCGGCAAGAAGCTGGTTTGAAGTGATTTTTACGTATTCCGGCCTGCATGCGATTTGGAGCTACCGGATCGCCCACTTCTTCTACCGCCGCCGCTGGTTTACGATTGCGCGCATCATCTCGCAGGTCGGCCGGTTTTTCACCGGCATTGAAATCCACCCGGGAGCCCGGATCGGCAATCGGCTGTTTATCGACCATGGCATGGGCGTCGTCATCGGGGAAACTTGCGAAATCGGGGACGATGTGGTTATCTATCAGGGAGTCACCTTGGGCGGAAGCGGCAAAGAAAAAGGCAAACGCCACCCGACGATCGGCAATAACGTCGTGATCGGGTCAGGCGCGAAAGTCCTCGGCTCGTTTAAAGTCGGAGACCAAGTGAACATCGGAGCGAACTCCGTCGTCCTGAGGGAGATTCCTCCGGGCAGCACCGTCGTGGGCATCCCGGGGAAGGTGGTCCGCCTGGACGGCAAACGGCTCGACCGCCTCAGCCATCAGTTGCCCGACCCGATGGTCGATGCGATGCGGGAAATGCAGCGGGAGATCGAATCGCTGCGGGACGAGGTGCGCGATTTGAAGCAGCGGATGCGCGAAGAGCAGCCCACGGAGCTTTAAGCGCCGCGTGAAGCGCGGGCCGAGCCGCAGGGAGCACCGCTGGTCCGGGGCGTCTCATACGCTCCGAACCGAGTAAGATTTTGTCGAATAACCTTCAGTCGAAAGGAAAGTGAGTATGGCACTGCAGATATTTAATACGTTAACCCGGAAAAAAGAAGAGTTCGTCAGCATCACCCCGGGTAAAGTGAAAATGTATGTTTGCGGACCGACCGTTTATGGTTATATCCATATTGGGAACGCGCGGCCGATGATTTTTTTTGACGTCGTTCGCAGCTATTTGGAAAACCAGAATTACGACGTGAACTATGTCGTCAACTTCACCGATGTGGATGACAAGCTGATCCGCAAAGCCGAGGAGATGGGCAAGACGGTTCCCGAAGTGGCCGAGATGTTCATCCAGGCCTATTACGAAGATTTGGAAGGGCTTGGCATTCGGCGGGCCACGGCGAATCCGAGGGTAACGGACAATATGGACGTGATCATCGGGTTCATCCGGGATCTGGAGCAGAAAGGTTTTGCTTACGAAAATGGCGGGGACGTTTTCTTCCGCACCCGCAAGTTTCCGGAATACGGCAAGCTGTCCGGCCAAAACCTCGACGAGCTGCAATTCGGGATTCGGATCGATGTGGATGAACGCAAGGAACAGCCGGAGGATTTCGTGCTGTGGAAAGCGGCCAAACCAGGCGAAATCCATTGGAGCAGCCCATGGGGCGAAGGGCGTCCGGGCTGGCATATCGAATGCTCGGCGATGTCCCGGCACCTGCTTGGCGATACACTGGACATTCACGGCGGGGGCCAGGACCTGCAGTTTCCGCACCACGAATGCGAGGTCGCGCAGTCGGAAGCGGCTACCGGCAAACCGCTGGCAAATTATTGGATGCATAACGGTTATATTAATATCGGCGGCGAAAAAATGTCGAAATCGCTCGGCAACGGGGTTCTCATCAAAGATTTGCGCGAGAAATACAAGCCTGAGGCGTTCCGTTATTTTATGCTGTCGGCTCATTACCGCAATCCGCTGAACTTTACCGAAGAGACGATGGTTCAGGCGGAGCGCAGCGTGGAACGGATCAGCAACGCGGCGAACAATCTCCGCCATCGTCTGCAAGCGGCGGCGGAAGGCGGCGGCGATGCGGTGACGCCGGCTTGGGAAAGCAAGCTGGAGCAGATCCGAGGCGCCTTCCATGCGAAAATGCAGGATGACTTCAATACGCCGGATGCAATCACGGCGGTGTTCGAGTGGGTCAGCGAAGTCAATGCCTTGCTGCAGCAGCCGGAAGTCGGGCGGGGCGATCTGGAAGCGGCGGTACGGCTGTTCGACGAGATGAACGGCGTGTTGCGGATCGCGCTGGCGACGGCCGAAGCTGAACTGTTGGATGCCGACATCGAGGCCCTCATCGCGGAGCGGGCGGAAGCGCGAAAGGCCAAAAACTGGGCGCGTGCGGACGAAATCCGCGACCTCTTGGACGCGCAGGGCATCTTGCTCGAAGATACGCCGCAGGGCATGAGATGGCGCCGCAAATGATGGGGCCGGGCCAAGCGGACAAGGACCGCCCGGCCGGCGAGGTGGCTGCGGCTGGCAGTGCGGGTGCCGGCACGGAGGCTTCCGTCGGCGATGCGGCTGAACAGGCCGGCGTCGGCGCTTCCGGCCGCGCAGGCGCCACAGCGGCCTCTGGCGACGCTACGGCCGCAGCTGTTTCGGCCGGCACAGCCGGCGGAGCCGCCAACGTCGCCGCTGGCGCTCTTTCCGCGGCGCCCCTGTGGTTCCCCGACGCGCCGTCCAAACCGGCGCGCCTGCTGCCGCCGCTGGCGCTCGCCTACATCGGGGACGCCGTCTTCGAGGTCGCCGTCCGCCAGCATGTGATGTCCCGCTCCAACCTGCGGCCGCATCATCTGCACCGGGAGTCGACGAAGTACGTCTCGGCCAAAGCGCAGGCGCAGCTGCTCGCCTTGCTGGAGCCGCAGCTGACCGAGGACGAAAAGACAATCGTTCGCCAGGGCCGCAACGCCAAGTCGGGGACGACTCCGAAAAACGCCGACGTGCTGGAATACCGGCACGCCACCGCCTTCGAAAGCCTGGTCGGCTACCTGTACTATACAGGCGCCCATGACCGGCTTCGCCAACTGGTGGCTCAAGGCTTTGCGCATTTGGAAAGCGAACGGCGCGCTTAACAACAAGGATTATTTTCATAACAATGGGAGACTTATGCGCTCCCTGGGAGGAATACGATGGAGGATCAAGAATGGATCGGCGGCAAACATTCGCTGCTTGAGGCCCTGAATGCCGGCCGCACGATCAACAAAATCTGGGTGGCCGAGGGGGCCCAAAAACACCTCACCCAGCCGATTTTGGCCGAGGCCAAAAACCGCGGCATCGTCGTCCAGTTCGTGGACAAAAGAAAGCTGGATCAAATGGTGCCGGGGCTGCAGCATCAGGGCGTGGTCGCGCAGGTTGCCCCTTATGCTTACGCGGAGGTCGACGATTTGCTGGCCGCTGCCGCAGAGCGGGGAGAAGCGCCTTTTTTGCTGATCCTCGACGAAATCGAAGACCCGCATAACCTGGGTTCCATATTGCGGACCGCCGAGTGCACGGGCGTGCATGGCGTCATTATCCCCAAGCGCCGGTCGGCCGCCGTGACGGCTACGGTATCGAAAACTTCGGCCGGGGCGGTGGAATACGTTCCCGTCGCGCGGGTGACGAACCTGGTGCAAACCATGGAGCAGCTGAAGCAAGCGGGGATTTGGATCGTCGGCACCGATGTGAACGCCAAGGAAGATATGTATCAAGGCGGCGGCGTGCTGAACGGTCCGGTGGCGGTCGTCATCGGCAATGAAAACAAAGGGATGGGGCGCCTCGTTCGCGAAACCTGCGATGTGCTGCTGAAGCTGCCGATGAACGGGAGGCTGAACTCCCTGAACGCTTCGGTGGCCGCGGGAGTCATGATGTACGAAGCGCTGCGCAGACGACGCGCCGAAGGTTAACGGCAATGCGCGATCTGCGCGATGTGCTGCTGGTTGACGGTTACAACATGATCGGCGGGTGGCCCGAGCTCTCCGAGCTGTCCAAGCGGGATCTGCAGGAAGCCCGCGACAGGCTGCTTGAGCGGCTCGCCGATTACCAGGCTTTTTCCGGAAGGAAAGTGATCGTCGTATTCGATGCTTACCGCGTGCCGGGACTTGGCAAATCCTACGCCCAAAATAAAGTGGACATGTACTTTACGAAGGAGAAGGAAACGGCCGATGAATGCATCGAGCGGCTGGTCGGCGAATTCAGTCACCGGCGGCGGCAAATTTATGTGGCAACAAGCGACATGGTGGAGCAGCATGTGATTTTCGGCCAGGGGGCGCTGCGCATTTCGGCCCGGGAATTGTTGACTCAGGTGGAGCAAAGCGAAAAGGAAATCCAGCGCAAAATCGCCGAACGAAGCGAGAGCTTGAGCCGGAATACGCTGGATGCCAAGCTGAGTCCGGAAATGCGCCAGCTGTTTGAAAAATGGCGCAGGGAATAAAAGGGCATTCTTTTATTCTCCTCCCAAATACCCTTGACAAAGTTCGACTTTACATCTTTTGGTACTTTTGCTGTTGACGCTTTTATGGACCTTCATATATACTGTTCGTATTACTTGACTGAGTGACGGAGTACCGTGCGTTGCAGCCGGAGGGATTTGTGGTGAGTGTCAAACTCGAATCATGGGTTAGGTTTGACTATGAGATCCAAAATGACGAAGACATTGTCGAGGCGGTCCGCGAAGGCGACAGCGACGCGCTTGAGTACTTGATCAACAAGTACCGGAGTTTCGTGCGCGCCAAAGCCAGGTCCTATTTTCTGATCGGGGCCGATCGCGAGGACATCATTCAGGAAGGCATGATCGGACTTTACAAATCGATCCGGGACTTTCGGGGGGATAAGCTGGCTTCGTTCAAAGCGTTCGCCGAACTGTGCATTACGAGGCAGATTATTACGGCGATCAAGACGGCGACCCGGCAGAAGCATATCCCGCTAAATTCTTATGTCTCCTTGGACAAGCCGATCTATGACGAGGAATCCGACCGCACTTTGCTTGACGTGATTTGCGGTTCTCAGGTGAGCGATCCGGAGGAACTGATCATTAACCAGGAAGAGTTCAGCGGACTGGAGGACAAGATGTCCGAAATTCTCAGCGACTTGGAGCGGAAGGTGCTGATGTTGTACCTGGACGGACGTTCTTACCAAGAGATCGCCGTGGACCTGAACCGTCACGTCAAATCGATCGACAACGCGTTGCAGCGCGTCAAGCGTAAGCTGGAACGATATTTGGAAGTTCGCGACGGAACTATTTGAAAACGGGAACTGATTATTTTTCATATAAAAGTGAATAGAGAAGGGCGCCTGTTTATGTTTATATCGGGAGGCCCTTTTTTTGGAAAAGCCCGTCCGTTCGCAGATCTTACGCTTAGCGGGGAGCGGACCGAAACGCCGGGATTAAGCGGTTTTTCTTCATGGCGCAGCGCCTGGAGGGAGCTGACCGATTTACCGGTGCAGGGTTTATCTTCCAAAATCGTAACCAATACTATAAATATTCGCCGGGGTTGGCTTGTTGTCTCGTTGACACGACTATAGCCATGTGATAAAGTGTTTTAGGTAGGCCTAAATTTGTGCTTGCATTTTTTTGAATGCCGAATTTTAGGTCAATATAGAGACGCTCATAAGAATGTCTTCGGGAGGTGCACATCATGCGGGTAATAATTACGATGGCTTGTACGAACTGTAAACAGAGAAACTACACGACAACGAAAAACAAGCGTAACCACCCCGACCGCATGGAGATGAAGAAATATTGTAAGTTTTGCAACGAGCAAGTTCTTCATCGCGAAACCAGATAGCCTTTGGAGGTGTAGTCGCGCATGAAACGCAGTTTCAAGTCGTTTTTTTCTTTTTTCTCTGAGAGCTGGGCTGAGCTTAAAAAGGTTCGCTGGCCTAATCGTAAAGAGCTGACTAATTATACGCTGATTGTGCTTGGTACAATTGTCGTTGTGGCGATTTATTTTTGGGTTCTGGACATCGGCATTTCTGCTGTGATCGAAGCGATAATTTAAGAAGGGTCCCTAGGTGGCTTGATATGGAAAAAAGATGGTATGTCGTTCATACCTATTCCGGGTATGAGAACAAAGTCAAAGCCAATTTGGAGAAGCGCGTCGAGTCCATGGGCATGGAAGACAAGATATTCCGCGTACTTGTTCCGATGGAAGAAGAAGTGGTAAACAAAGACGGCAAGAAAAAAACCGTCATGCGCAAAGTTTACCCGGGATATGTCTTGGTGGAAATGATCCAAACCGACGATTCTTGGTACGTTGTCCGCAACACGCCGGGAGTTACGGGATTTGTCGGCTCCACGGGTTCCGGTTCCAAACCTACTCCGCTGCTTCCTGAAGAAGTGGAGCAGATCCTGCATCATATGGGTATGGAAGAGCCGAAGCCGGTGATCGAGTTCGAACTCAAAGAATCCGTACGCATCAAAGTTGGTCCGTTTGCTAATTTTGTCGGCTCGATTGAAGAGATTTTGACGGACAAGAGCAAGCTGAAGGTTCACGTCAACATGTTTGGCAGAGAAACCCCGCTTGAGCTGGATTACACTCAGGTGGAGAAGATATAATAAGTGTTCAAAAGATGTTTTTTTGAACTACTTCTAAAGGTTTCTTAGGGTTTCAAAGTGGGAGGAACTAAGTTCCGTCTACCACTATTAGGGCAAGGAGGTGTTTTACATGGCGAAAAAAGTTATCAAAGTGGTAAAACTGCAAATTCCTGCGGGTAAAGCGAACCCTGCACCTCCGGTAGGTCCGGCGTTGGGTCAAGCGGGTGTCAACATCATGGCATTCTGTAAGGAATTTAACGCACGTACCGCCGATCAAGCAGGTTTGATCATTCCGGTTGAAATTTCGGTGTTTGAAGACCGTTCTTTTACTTTCATCACCAAAACTCCTCCGGCAGCCGTTCTGCTTCGTGTCGCAGCGAAGATCGAGAAGGGTTCCGGCGAACCGAACAAGAAGAAAGTGGCTACCGTGAAGCGCGACACCGTTCGTCAAATCGCGGAGCAAAAAATGCCTGACCTGAACGCAGCGTCCGTTGAAGCGGCTATGCGCATGGTTGAAGGTACCGCCCGCAGCATGGGCATCACGATCCAAGACTAAGACTTGGAACGGATGAATTTCTATATTGCGAAATGCGTTAACATAGAAATTTCATCCCCGGATGGAGTTTTATAAATGATCGAAGCATATTTATAAAATCCATCCTAAGTGGGAGGATATTCCGCTAATACCACAAAGGAGGACGAATTCATGGCTAAACACGGTAAGAAATACCTGGAAGCCGCTAAGCTGATCGACAGCGAAGCGACTTACGAGCCTTTGGAAGCCGTTGAACTGGTGAAAAAGGCGGCGACTGCCAAATTCGACGAAACGGTCGAAGCTGCAGTGCGTTTGGGCGTTGACCCTCGTAAACAAGACCAAGCCGTCCGCGGTGTGGTTGTCCTGCCTCACGGCACAGGCAAAACCCAATGCGTACTGGTATTCGCCAAAGGCGACAAAGCGAAGGAAGCGGAAGCGGCCGGAGCTGATTTCGTCGGCGATCAAGACATGATCAACAAAATCCAACAAGGCTGGTTCGAGTTCGATGTCTGCGTAGCTACACCGGACATGATGAGCGAAGTTGGTAAACTCGGCCGTCTGCTCGGCGGTAAAGGCCTTATGCCTAACCCGAAAGCAGGCACCGTTACGTTTGACGTAGCGAAAGCCGTTCAAGAAATCAAAGCAGGTAAAATCGAGTACCGTCTGGATAAAGCAGGCCAAATCCATGCGCCAATCGGAAAGGTTTCTTTCGGTGCTGATCAGCTGAACGAAAACCTGAAAGCTCTTATTGACGCGTTGAACCGGGCTAAACCGGCTGCAGCCAAAGGCGTTTACTTGAAAAATATCGCGATTTCTTCGACCATGGGCCCAAGCGCTCGCGTTAATACAGCAACTTACAGATAATACCTGCGCTCTGATGGGCGACAAGGATTGACATAATAGTGAATCCGCTGGTATACTGTAATGGTTGTTTTGATGTGAGACTGACATGTGAATATGCTTACCGTAGACAGTAGGTGCCGCAAGGCTTAATTTCCTACCGAGGTGTTCTGATAGAACGTGATTTCATGCGGTTTCCCGCGTGAAATGCTTCATTCAAGCCTTCGTGATTCTACGGAGGCTTTTTTAGTGGTGTTAAAGGCTCATGCAATTCTAATAGGAGGTGTACAGTTTGGCAAACGCAAAAGTCATTCAAGCGAAACAAGAAGCGGTTGACGCTTTGACTGCGAAGCTGCGCGAAAGCGCGACGACCGTCGTGGCGGACTATCGCGGATTGAATGTTGCACAAGTTACCGAACTCCGCAAACAGCTTCGCGAAGCCGGCGTGGAATTCCAAGTGCTTAAGAATACGCTCGTTCGCCGTGCAACCGCCGCTGCGGAACTTTCTGAACTGGACGAAGTGTTGACCGGTCCTACGGCCATCGCATTCAGTACGGAAGACGCAGTAGCTCCGGCCAAAATTTTGAGCGATTTCGCCAAAAAGAACGATGCATTGAAAGTGAAAGGTGGCGTGGTTGAAGGCCGTGTAGTTGGCGTCGACCAAATCAAAGCGCTGGCGGATCTTCCGTCCCGCGAAGGTCTCCTTTCCATGCTCCTCAGCGTGCTGCAGGCTCCGATGCGCAACTTCGCGCTCGCGGTCAAAGCCGTTGCCGAGAAAGAAGAGGGCGGCGCAACCGCTTAAGCCTCTTCGGCAGTTCGTGATTTGAATTACCACAACCCATAAACTATTAAAATAATGGAGGTTCAACCATGAGTAAAGAATCCATCTTGGAAGAGATTAAAGGTATGACCGTTCTTGAACTGAACGAACTTGTAAAAGCAATCGAAGAAGAATTCGGCGTAACTGCAGCAGCTCCGGTAGTTGTAGCAGGTGGCGGCGGCGGTGGCGCTGAAGCTGCTGAGCAAACTGAATTCGACGTGATCCTGACTAACGCCGGCGCATCCAAAATCAACGTTATCAAAGTGGTTCGCGAAATCACGGGCCTCGGCTTGAAAGAAGCTAAAGACCTGGTAGACAACGCACCGAAACCGCTGAAAGAAAAAGTGGGCAAAGAAGAAGCCGACGCTGTAAAAGCAAAATTGGAAGAAGCAGGCGCAACTGTAGAAGTAAAATAATTGCTCCTTCTCCTCTGGCAAACCCCTTGAACCTGATTCAAGGGGTTTGCTTTGCTACGAAGATCTGTATTTTTGGAGCCTAACTTAGAAAATCGGTGATTGGCAGCCGGCTACCGGACGGCAAACCGTTGGCCTTCGAAATAGCGGAACTTTATGTATTTATTATCCGGAGCCTAGTATGTTCATCCCCATTAGCGACATTATTTGTCCTTATTTTCCTATGAATGGCCCCAAACGCGGGTATTTCCTGTCGACAGGAGAAAATAGCGACATAAATTTCCCCTATTTTTCTCAAATGAATGGATATCGCCAGAATAACGGCATTTTTTCCCCTTATTTTTGGGGGACTAGAGTTTCTCAGACAGCCTGGTTTTAGAATGTTTGTCAATCGCCGTTTTTGGTTTTGAGGTCATATGTTTCCCAAGATGGACCACGCTGGCTTAACGGCGGGCGGATCGGCTAAAATAGTGGGGTAGGCGTTAACCGCGCAACGAATTAATCGATGTAACGGAGGAACGGTATCTATGTCGGATCACTATTATTCCAGCAATCCAACGGCTGGGCATGACCGCAAAGTGTGGGATGCGACGCTGCGGGGGCAGGCTTTCCGCTTTGTAAGCGACGCGGGGGTGTTCGCCAAGGGCGGCATCGACTTCGGCAGCCGCACCCTGATTGAAGCGATGGAAATTCCGCAGGATGCCAGAGTCCTCGATGTGGGCTGCGGCTATGGACCGATCGGACTTGCGGCGGCGAAGCTGGCCAGCCGGGGGCATGTGACAATGATCGACGTCAATTCCAGAGCGGTGGATTTGGCCAGGGAAAACGCGGAGCTGAACCAGGTGCGCAATGTAACGATTCTGGAAAGCGATTTGTTTGCGGCTTTGGAGGACCAAAAGTTTGATGTGGTGCTGACCAATCCGCCGATTCGTGCCGGCAAAGACATCGTGCACGCGATTTTTGAAGGGGCTCATGAACGGCTTGAGGCGGGCGGTGTTTTGTGGATCGTGATCCAAAAGAAACAGGGCGCCCCGTCGGCGAAGGCGAAGCTGGAGTCGATTTTTGCGCGGGTAGAGGAAGTTACCAAGGATAAGGGGTATCGAATCTATAAAGCGGTCAAAGCATGAATCTTAGATTGAGGATTGTAAAAAAAACGGATAGTTGACTTGACAATTTCGCTATGTTATTATTATAAAATGTCAGCATTAGGATGCCCTCCGTGGCTTTAGTTGCCGAAAATGTCAATGGTTATGCGTAAACAACGCATAAAAGTCGGCTGTTTTACGTATAATATGCACATTTTGGGTAAACTATTGAATACGGGGTCATCAGGGCAGATAGAACACGGATAAATGATGCTCTTTTTTCGAAAGCATTCGATAAGGGCTTTTCTTTATTTGTGGATGAATCCGTATGGTCCTATTATAAGGGCACAAACACGGGTTCGCAATGAATTTTTAAGTGAGTAGACATGAGGGGTGAGTTTAAGTTGGCAGGACATCTTGTTCAATATGGTCGACGCACTCGGCGCAGTTATGCGCGAATTAACGAGATACTCGAAGTTCCGAACCTGATCGAAATCCAACAGAAATCCTACGAGTGGTTCTTGGAAGAAGGCCTGCGGGAAATGTTCCAGGATATCTCGCCGATCCAGGATTTCACCGGAAATCTGGTGTTGGAGTTCATCGATTACAGCCTGGGCGAACCGAAGTATACGGTGGATGACGCGAAGGAACGCGACGTAACGTATGCGGCGCCGCTTCGGGTTAAAGTCCGGCTCATTAACAAGGAAACCGGGGAAGTCAAAGAGCAGGAAGTATTCATGGGAGATTTCCCGCTGATGACCGAAACCGGCACATTCATTATCAATGGTGCGGAACGGGTTATTGTCAGCCAGTTGGTTCGCTCTCCTAGCGTCTATTTCAGCACAAAAGTGGATAAGAACGGCAAGAAGATGTACACCGCAACCGTTATTCCTAACCGCGGAGCTTGGCTCGAGTTGGAGACGGATGCGAAGGATATTATTTACGTGCGGATCGACCGTACCCGCAAAATCCCCGTTACCGTGCTGCTTCGTGCGCTCGGCTTCGGCACGGATGCCGAAATCCTGGATTTGCTGGGCAACGACGAATACATCCGCAACACCCTTGACAAAGACAATACGGATTCGACGGAAAAAGCGCTGATCGAAATCTACGAACGTCTTCGTCCGGGTGAGCCGCCGACGCTTGAAAACGCAAAAAGCTTGCTCGTGGCGCGCTTCTTTGATCCTAAACGTTACGACCTGGCCAATGTCGGCCGTTACAAAATCAATAAAAAGCTGCACATCAAAAACCGTTTGTTCAACCAGCGTCTCGCCGAAACGCTGATCGATACGGTCACGGGCGAAATTATCGCCGAAGCCGGCCAGATGGTGGACCGCCGTTTGCTGGATGAGATTATTCCTCATCTAGAAGATAGCGTCGGCTTCCGGAATTACCATGTGACGGGCGGCGTGCTGGATTCGGAGGATATTCCTCTGCAAACGATCGATGTGTTCTCGCCGATCGAAGACGGCAAAGTGGTGAAGGTTATCGCTAATCGCAACATCGATAAATCGGTGAAGCATATCACCCCCGCTGATATTATTTCTTCGATCAGCTATTTTATTAATTTGCTGCACGGCATCGGCAGCACGGACGATATCGACCATCTCGGCAACCGCCGTCTGCGCTCGGTAGGCGAGCTGCTGCAAAACCAATTCCGGATCGGCTTGTCCCGGATGGAACGCGTCGTGCGCGAAAGAATGTCGATTCAGGACGCCAACGTGATTACGCCGCAGGCGCTCATCAACATTCGTCCCGTGATCGCTTCGATCAAGGAGTTCTTCGGCAGCTCGCAGCTGTCCCAGTTTATGGACCAGACGAACCCGCTTGCGGAGCTTACGCATAAACGCCGTTTGTCCGCGCTCGGTCCGGGCGGTTTGACCCGGGAACGCGCCGGCATGGAAGTGCGCGACGTTCACCCGTCCCACTACGGCCGGATGTGTCCGATCGAAACGCCGGAAGGTCCGAACATCGGTCTGATCAACTCGTTGTCCACGTTTGCGCGGATCAACGAATACGGCTTTATCGAAGCGCCGTACCGTTGGGTGGATCCGAAGAACGGCACGGTTACGGATCAGGTAGCTTACCTGACGGCCGACGAAGAAGACAACTATGTCATCGCCCAGGCGAACGCGAAGCTGACCGAAGACAACAAGTTTGAGGATGAGTTCGTTATCGTCCGGTACAACAAGCAATCCGACAACATTTTGACGATGCCGAGCAACCGGGTGGATTACATGGACATTTCGCCGAAGCAGGTCGTGTCCGTGGCGACGGCGCTCATTCCGTTCCTGGAGAACGACGACTCCAACCGCGCGCTCATGGGATCGAACATGCAGCGTCAGGCGGTGCCGTTGCTCATTCCGAAGGCTCCGCTTGTCGGAACCGGCATGGAGCACAAATCCGCCAAAGACTCTGGCGTCTGCATTGTCTCGAAATACGACGGCATCATCGAACGTTCGGCCGCCAACGAAATTTGGCTGCGCCGCGTCGAAGTGGTGGACGGCAAGGAAGTCAAAGGCGACATTGTCAAATATAAGCTTCACAAATTCATGCGTTCCAACCAAGGAACCTGCATCAACCAGCGTCCGATCGTCAAACGCGGCGATATCATCAAGAAAGGCGACATCCTCGCCGACGGTCCGTCGACGGAAATGGGCGAATTGGCGCTTGGCCGCAACGTCGTCGTGGCCTTCATGACTTGGGAAGGCTACAACTACGAGGATGCGATCCTGCTGAGCGAGAAGCTGGTTAAGGAAGACGTGTACACCTCCATCCATATCGAGGAATATGAATCCGAAGCCCGCGACACGAAGCTCGGACCGGAAGAAATTACCCGCGATATTCCGAACGTAGGTGAAGAGGCGCTGCGCAATCTCGACGAACGCGGCATTATCCGCGTCGGTGCGGAGATCGCCGCCGGTGACATACTCGTCGGCAAAGTTACGCCGAAGGGCGTAACCGAGTTGACGGCGGAGGAGCGCCTGTTGCATGCGATCTTCGGAGAGAAGGCGCGCGAAGTCCGCGATACGTCGCTGCGCGTGCCGCACGGTACGGACGGCATCGTCGTTGACGTCAAGGTGTTCACCCGCGATAACGGCGACGAGTTGCCGCCTGGCGTGAATCAGCTTGTCCGCGTCTATATCGCGCAAAAACGGAAAATTTCCGAAGGCGACAAAATGGCCGGACGCCACGGCAACAAAGGGGTCGTAGCCCGTATTCTGCCGGAAGAGGATATGCCGTTCATGCCGGACGGAACACCGGTACAAGTTGTGCTTAACCCGCTCGGCGTGCCTTCGCGGATGAACATCGGCCAGGTGCTGGAGATCCACCTTGGGATGGCCGCCCTGCAAATGGGCATCCACGTCGCTACGCCGGTATTCGACGGCGCGAACGAAGAAGACGTGTTCGACACGATGGAAGAAGCCGGCATGCAGCGCAACGGTAAAACGATGCTGTACGACGGCCGTACGGGCGAGCCGTTCGAACGGGAAGTTACCGTCGGCGTCATGCACATGATCAAGCTGGCGCACATGGTTGACGATAAAATCCACGCCCGCTCCACCGGACCATACTCGCTCGTTACGCAGCAGCCGCTTGGCGGTAAAGCGCAGTTCGGCGGACAGCGCTTCGGGGAGATGGAAGTGTGGGCGCTGGAAGCTTACGGCGCCGCTTATACGCTGCAGGAAATTCTCACCGTCAAGTCGGACGATGTGGTCGGCCGCGTGAAGACGTACGAATCCATCGTCAAGGGCGAAAACGTGCCTGAACCGGGCGTTCCGGAATCGTTTAAGGTTTTGATCAAAGAGCTGCAAAGCTTGGGGATGGACGTCAAGATCCTGACCGAAAACGAAGAAGAGATCGAGATGAAGGAAATCGACGACGAGGAAGATGCCTCCGGCGATAAACTCAGCCTCAATCTGGAAGGTTCCGAAGTCGGAGTAGAATAGAGCGTAGAAAGTCAATATCAGGACTTGGTTAAGGAGGGATGCTCCTTGTTGGACGTCAACAACTTCGAGTTTATGAAAATTGGGCTTGCTTCCCCAGACAAAATTCGTTCTTGGTCCCGCGGAGAAGTGAAGAAACCGGAAACGATCAACTACCGCACGTTGAAACCGGAAAAGGAAGGGCTGTTCTGCGAGAAGATTTTTGGCCCGACCAAAGACTGGGAATGTCACTGCGGCAAATATAAGAGAGTTCGCTACAAAGGCGTAGTCTGCGACCGCTGCGGCGTTGAAGTCACAAGAGCGAAAGTGCGCCGCGAGCGGATGGGGCATATCGAGCTGGCCGCGCCGGTGTCCCACATTTGGTACTTCAAAGGGATTCCGAGCCGCATGGGCCTTGCGCTTGACATGTCGCCGCGCTCCCTGGAAGAGATCATTTATTTTGCATCTTATGTCGTGACGGACCCGGGTGAAACGCCGTTGGAGAAAAAGCAGCTTTTGTCCGAGAAGGAATACCGCAGCTATCGCGAGAAATACGGCTACGGTTTCCAAGCCGGCATGGGCGCGGAAGCGGTGAAGAAGCTGCTCCAGGATCTCGATATCGACAAAGAGCTCGATTTCCTGAAAGAAGAGCTGCGTACGGCTCAAGGCCAACGCCGCAACCGGGCGATCAAACGCCTTGAAGTGATCGAAGCGTTCAAGAGCTCCGGCAATGAGCCGGACTGGATGATCCTTGACGTGCTTCCGGTTATTCCGCCGGAACTCCGTCCGATGGTTCAGCTCGACGGCGGACGTTTCGCCACGTCGGACCTGAACGACCTGTATCGCCGCGTCATCAACCGGAACAACCGTTTGAAACGGCTGCTTGATCTCGGCGCGCCCGATATCATTGTGCAAAATGAAAAACGGATGCTGCAGGAAGCGGTCGACGCCTTGATCGACAATGGCCGCCGCGGCCGCCCGGTAACGGGCCCAGGCAACCGTCCGCTCAAATCCTTGAGCCATATGCTGAAAGGGAAACAAGGCCGTTTCCGGCAAAACCTGCTCGGGAAACGTGTTGACTACTCCGGCCGTTCCGTTATCGTCGTAGGTCCGTACCTGAAAATGTATCAATGCGGCCTGCCGAAGGAAATGGCGCTGGAGCTGTTTAAGCCTTTCGTGATGAAAGAACTGGTCAACAAAGGCCTGGCGCATAACATCAAAAGCGCGAAGCGCAAAGTCGAACGCGTAAGTCCCGAGGTTTGGGATGTGCTCGAAGAGGTCATTAAGGAACATCCGGTTCTGCTGAACCGTGCTCCTACGCTTCACCGCCTCGGTATCCAGGCGTTTGAACCGATCCTCGTCGAAGGCCGCGCCATCCGTCTTCACCCGCTCGTATGTACGGCTTACAACGCCGACTTCGACGGTGACCAGATGGCCGTGCACGTGCCGCTGTCGGCGGAAGCCCAAGCGGAAGCGCGCATTCTGATGCTGGCTTCCGGCAACATTCTGAATCCGAAGGATGGCAAACCGGTCGTTACGCCTTCTCAGGATATGGTCCTCGGCTCCTACTATCTGACGATGGACAACAATGAAGCCCCAGGCGCAGGTATGATTTTGGGATCGGTCAACGAAGCGGTGTCCGCTTATCAACGGGGGACGGCTTCCCTGCATGCACGGGTGGCTATCCCGGCCAAAGCTTTGGGCAAAACGAGCTTTACGGAAGCGCAGCAAAACGCTTTGCTGATCACCACGGTCGGTAAAATCATTTTCAACGAAATTTTCCCGGCCAGCTTCCCGTACATTAATGAACCGACCCGCGTGAATCTGTTCCAAGGAACGCCGGATAAATATTTTATCCATGAAAAAGGCGAGGACGTCGTGGAGCGGATCATGAATGCGCCGCAAGCGGGCGGGGTCGGCAAAGAATACCTCGGGGAAATTATCGGACGCTGCTTCGAGATCTACCAAACGACGGAAACCTCCGTTATTTTGGACCGAATCAAGCAAACCGGCTTTACTTACTCCACGCGTGCGGGTGTAAGTATTGCGGTGGCGGACGTTATCGTTCCGCAGGAAAAACAAGACATCTTGAGTGAATCCGAGGAAAAGGTACGGGTCGTTACCAATCAATACCGCCGCGGTCTGATCACGAACGAAGAACGTTACGACCGCGTTATCGATATCTGGTCCAAGTGTAAGGATCAAATTACCGACATCCTGATGAAGTCGATGGATCGCTATAACTCCATCATGATGATGGTCGATTCCAAGGCGCGGGGCAACAAGTCGCAGATCACCCAGCTGGGCGGTATGCGGGGCCTCATGGCCAACCCGGCCGGCCGCATCATCGAACTTCCGATCAAATCGAACTTCCGCGAGGGCCTCACGGTCCTGGAATACTTCATCTCGACGCACGGCGCGCGGAAAGGTTTGGCCGATACCGCGCTGCGGACCGCGGACTCCGGTTACTTGACCCGCCGTCTCGTCGACGTGGCTCAGGACGTCATCGTGCGCGAGGAAGATTGCGGAACGGATAAAGGCTTTACCGTCAGCGTCATTCAGGACGGCAAAGAGGTTATCGAAAATCTGTACGACCGGATCGAAGGCCGTTACTCGTTTGAGACGGTCCGCCATCCGGAAACCGGCGAGATCATCATTCATCGCAACGAGCTGATCGATTCCGACAAAGCGCATGAGATCGTGGACGCGGGAATTACGAAGCTGCAAATCCGCTCCGTACTCAGCTGCCGCGCCCGTCATGGCGTCTGCAAGAAGTGCTATGGCCGCAACCTGGCCACAGGCAAACACGTGGAGATCGGCGAAGCTGTCGGCATTATCGCCGCGCAGTCGATCGGCGAACCGGGAACCCAGCTCACCATGCGTACGTTCCACACCGGGGGCGTTGCGGGCGACGACATTACCCAAGGTTTGCCGCGGATTCAGGAGCTGTTTGAAGCCCGGAATCCGAAAGGTCAGGCTACCATCAGTGAAATCGACGGCGTGATCAAGGAAATTCGCGAAGCGAAGGACCGCCGCGAAATCGAGGTGCAAGGCGAAGCGGAAACGAAGGTGTATTCCGTAACCTACGGTTCCCGCCTGCGCGTAAGCGAAGGCGATCAGATCGAAGCCGGCGACGAGCTGACCGACGGTTCGATCGACCCGAAAGAAATTTTGCGCATCAAAGGGATTCGCGGCGTGCAGAACTACATTTTGCAGGAAGTTCAGCGCGTATACCGCAACCAGGGCGTAGAAATCAACGATAAGCATGTCGAGGTTATGATCCGCCAGATGCTGCGCAAAATCCGGATCGTCGATTCCGGCGATACGCCGCTTCTGCCGGGCTCGTTCGTCGATCTGCACGAGTATGAAACGGCGAACAAGGAAGCCATCTTGTCCGGTCAAGAGCCAGCTGTGGCCAAACCGGTTCTGCTCGGGATTACGAAAGCGTCGCTCGAAACGGATTCCTTCTTGTCGGCCGCTTCCTTCCAGGAGACAACGCGCGTGCTTACCGACGCTGCCATCAAAGGCAAAGTGGATAAGCTGCTCGGCCTGAAGGAAAACGTCATTATCGGGAAGCTGATTCCGGCCGGTACCGGCATGAACCGTTACCGCAGCCTCCAATTCGAGGAGTCTGAGCTGGACGAGACGAGCGAGGAAAGCCTTGAGCCTGTTTCCGTTGAATAAGTGATATGAAGTGCAGCGCCGATGCGGTCCCTATGGTATGGTAGATTAACCTGACGGGCGTATCGGCGTTTGTTTTTTTAGCTGCGGAACGATAAATAATATGCTTGACATCGCCTATTGCGGAGTGCTACTATATCATAGTGCGTGAGTACGGATACCCTGTGCTTTGGAGGACGTTTAGGATGTCTAATGATAAAGGACTACGGGACGCACCTGTGAAAATCGGCACCAAACAAACCATGCGAATGGTAGAGCTTGGACGTGCCGTGGAAGTTTATGTGGCTGAAAATGCAGATCCACGTCTTACATCGAAAATCATCGCCTTATGCAATGAGCGCGGCGTCAAGGTCACACTGGTGGACACGATGGCGGGGCTCGGCAAAGCCTGCGGAATCGAAGTGGGAGCGGCGATGGCTGCGATTGTAAAACCATAGTTGATTGAAATGTTTTTGCACTCGAGCGGAAGCTCGCCGGCAAAAACTTTTCCTTTGTTCTTTTATGAACCGCCTGGATCTGTGGGCTTAAGTAAACGGTTTGTAAAGAAACATGAATTCTGAGGAAGGGGGTGGCAACAACATGCCAACAATTAACCAATTAGTACGCAAAGGACGCCAGGAGAAGGTGTACAAATCCAAATCGCCAGCGCTGCAAAGAGGGTTTAACGCTCTGAAACGCGAAGCTACGGATTTGAGCTCTCCGCAAAAACGCGGCGTCTGCACTCGTGTAGGTACGATGACTCCGAAAAAACCGAACTCCGCGCTTCGTAAATATGCCCGTGTTCGCTTGACGAACCGTGTAGAGGTGACGGCTTACATTCCGGGTATCGGACATAACCTGCAAGAGCACAGCGTTGTGCTGATCCGCGGCGGCCGGGTCAAAGACCTCCCAGGTGTACGTTACCATATCGTACGCGGAGCTTTGGATACCGCCGGCGTTAACAACCGGATGCAAGCCCGTTCCAAATACGGCGCAAAACGTCCGAAAGCGAAAAAGTCTTAAGATGATTTAGATGAGTGTTCAAAAAGTCAGGTTTTCAGCACCGAGAAGGTTGGATGAAGCTAGGGACTGAGTAGCGGAGCGTACGTATTGGGTACGTGAGCAACGGAAGGCCCGGCTGAATTCAAGATTCGATGTCGAGTCTACTTCATGACCTGCTTCGTGATCAAAAGATGACTTTTTGAACAACCTCTAAAGGTTTGAATTATTGCTGAAAGGGGGATAACTAAATGCCACGCAAAGGTCCAGTTGCCAAAAGAGACGTGTTGCCGGATCCGGTGTATAACAGCAAGCTGGTTACTCGCTTGATCAACCGCATCATGATCGACGGTAAACGCGGTGTTGCTCAAAGCATTCTTTACAACGCGTTCAACCTCATTCAAGAACGCACGGGGAACGACCCGATGGAAGTATTTGAAGCAGCGCTCAAAAATATCATGCCTGTACTGGAAGTTAAAGCTCGCCGTGTCGGCGGTGCGAACTACCAGGTTCCGATCGAAGTTAAGCCGGAAAGACGTACATCCCTGGGATTACGTTGGCTCGTAAACTACTCCCGCAACCGCGGTGAGAAAACGATGGAAGAGCGTTTGGCTGCCGAGATTATCGACGCATCCAACAACACAGGCGCTTCCGTGAAGAAACGCGAAGACACGCACAAGATGGCGGAAGCGAACAAAGCGTTCGCACACTACCGCTGGTAGGATTTCGCCCGCAATTCAAAACTTCTATTTTGAAGGGAGACAGATTCATGGCAAGAGAGTTCTCCTTGAAAAATACACGTAACATCGGGATCATGGCGCATATTGACGCCGGTAAGACAACCACGACGGAACGGATCTTGTTCTACACAGGCCGTACGCACAAAATCGGGGAAGTTCACGAGGGTGCTGCGACGATGGACTGGATGGAGCAGGAGCAGGAGCGCGGAATCACGATTACGTCCGCTGCGACCACCGCTCAATGGAAAGGTCACCGCGTAAATATCATTGATACCCCGGGACACGTCGATTTCACCGTTGAAGTCGAACGTTCCCTTCGTGTATTGGACGGGGCTGTAGGGGTATTCAGTGCAAAAGAAGGCGTTGAGCCTCAGTCCGAAACCGTCTGGAGACAAGCTGACCGTTATGGCGTTCCGCGGATCGCCTACGTCAACAAAATGGATATTATCGGTGCGGACTACCTGAACGTTGTAAATGATATGCGCGATCGTCTGCAAGCGAACGCAGTTGCTATTCAACTGCCGATCGGTGCGGAAAATGATTTTGTCGGCATCATCGACATTGTTACGAAGAAGGCCTTCATTTACAAAGACGATTTGGGTCAAAACATCGAAGAGGCCGAGATCCCTGCGGATCTTGCCGATAAGGTAGAAGAGCTTCGCGCGGAACTGGTCGAGAAAGTTGCCGAGCTGGATGAAGACTTGACGATGAAATACCTCGAAGGCGAGGAAATCACCGTTGAAGAACTGAAAGCCGCACTGCGCAAAGGCGTTTGTGAAGTGAAAATTTTCCCGGTCGTTTGCGGTTCTTCCTATCGCAATAAAGGGATTCAGCTGATGCTGGATGCCGTCATCGATTATCTGCCTGCACCGGTTGATGTACCGAACATCCAAGGTCACCTGGAAGACGGTACGGAAGTTGAACGCCATTCTTCCGACGAAGAACCGTTCGCGGCGCTGGCATTTAAAATCATGACTGACCCGTACGTTGGTAAGCTGACGTTCTTCCGCGTATACTCCGGTATTTTGCAATCCGGTTCTTACGTGCTGAACGCAACCAAAGGCAAACGCGAACGGATCGGCCGTATCCTGCAAATGCACGCAAACCACCGTCAAGAGATCAACGAAGTATATGCTGGTGACATTGCGGCGGCTGTAGGTTTGAAAGATACGGGCACGGGTGATACACTGTGTGATGAGAAGAATCCGGTTATTCTCGAATCGATGAACTTCCCGGATCCGGTTATCGAAATCGCCGTTGAACCTAAGACGAAAGCCGACCAGGACAAATTGGGCGTTGCGCTCGGCAAGCTGACGGAAGAAGACCCAACGCTTCGCGCTTATACGGATGAAGAAACCGGCCAAACGATCCTTAAAGGTATGGGTGAACTTCACCTCGATATCATTATCGACCGGATGCGCCGTGAATTCAAAGTTGAGACGAACGTAGGTAAACCGCAGGTTGCTTACCGCGAAACGTTCAAAGCGCCTGCGCGCGTTGAAGGTAAATTCGTACGTCAATCCGGCGGCCGCGGTCAATACGGTCACGTCTGGGTTGAGTTCGAACCGCTGGAGCCAGGTACAGGCAACCAATTCGACAGCAAAATCGTCGGTGGCGCGGTACCGAGAGAATATATCGGTCCTGCACAACAAGGTATCGAAGAAGCAATGCAGAACGGTGTTCTTGCGGGCTTCCCGGTAGTGGACGTGAAGGCGACGATCGTCGATGGTTCCTACCACGATGTCGACTCCAGTGAAATGGCGTTTAAAATCGCCGGTTCCATGGCCCTTAAAGCGGCTAAGGAAAAATGTCAGCCGGTTCTGCTTGAGCCGATTATGAAAGTCGAAGTAACAGTACCGGAAGAGTACATGGGTGACGTTATGGGTATGCTGAACTCCCGTCGCGGACGTATCGAAGGTATGGATTCCCGTGGCGGCGCGCAAATTATCCGTGCGAAAGTGCCTCTCTCCGAAATGTTCGGTTACTCGACCACGCTTCGCTCCGGTACGCAAGGACGCGGCGTATTCTCGATGGAACTTTCCCACTACGAAGAAGTTCCTAGAAATATCGCTGAAGAAATCGTGTCCAAGAACAAAGGCGGAGAATAATTAGTTGTACTTGCTGATCGGAAGAATTATTCTTCCGGTCGGTCAAACATAACAATCCATATTTTAAGGAGGAACTGTTTAAAATGGCAAAGGCTAAATACGAACGTACAAAACCGCACGTTAATATCGGTACGATTGGTCACGTCGACCATGGTAAAACAACTCTGACTGCAGCCATCACGACTGTATTGTCCAAAAAATACGGCGGTGCTGCCGTAGCTTTCGACCAAATCGACAAAGCTCCGGAAGAACGCGAACGCGGTATCACAATCTCGACGGCACACGTTGAGTATGAAACTCCGAACCGCCACTATGCACACGTTGACTGCCCAGGGCACGCCGACTATGTTAAAAACATGATCACCGGCGCAGCTCAAATGGACGGCGCGATCCTGGTTGTATCCGCAGCTGACGGCCCAATGCCGCAAACTCGCGAACACATCCTGCTGTCCCGTAACGTAGGCGTTCCTTACATCGTCGTATTCCTGAACAAATGCGACATGGTTGAAGACGAAGAGTTGCTTGAACTGGTTGAAATGGAAGTTCGCGACCTGCTGAACGAATACGAGTTCCCGGGCGACGACACTCCGATCATCCGCGGTTCCGCTCGTGAAGCTCTGCAAAATCCTGATGGAGACTGGGCTCAAAAAATCGTTGAAATGTTCGAAGTTATCGACGAGTACATTCCGCTTCCGGAACGTCCGATCGACAAACCGTTCTTGATGCCTGTCGAGGACGTATTCTCGATCACTGGCCGCGGTACGGTTGCTACTGGCCGTGTAGAACGCGGTACGGTTAAAGTCGGCGACGAAATTGAAATCGTGGGTATCCAAGAAGAAACTAAGAAATCCGTCGTTACCGGCGTTGAAATGTTCCGTAAATTGCTGGATTCCGCTGAAGCGGGCGACAACATCGGCGCATTGCTTCGCGGTGTTGACCGTAAAGAAATCGAACGCGGTCAAGTATTGGCTAAACCGGCTTCCGTTAACCCGCATACTGAGTTTACCGCTCAAGTATACGTATTGACGAAAGAAGAAGGTGGACGTCACAAGCCTTTCTTCACTGGCTACCGTCCGCAATTCTATTTCCGTACAACGGACGTAACAGGTGTTATCAACCTGCCGGAAGGTACTGAAATGGTTATGCCTGGCGACAACATCGAAGTTACGGTTCAACTGATCTCCCCGATCGCTATCGAAGAAGGAACTCGCTTCTCCATTCGCGAAGGCGGCCGTACAGTTGGATCCGGCGCGGTAGTATCCATCAGCAAATAATAAGGCGCTTTTAGCAGCCTTAACCCAAAAGGGCTTCTTCCCGGTTTACCGGGGAGGGGCCCTTTTTTTGTGCCATCACTTGTAAGGAAGCAGAAATTATCCACCGGAATTTCCAAGCATTGCGGAAATAGTTTTCGAGCTGCTGAATATATATGGTTCAAAAGCTTGAAAGGATGTTGTCCATGACAAAAACGATGCTGAAAGCTCCGCTTCTCCTGCTGCTTACGGCATGGATCGCCGGTTTGCTCGCCGGGTGCGGCGGCGGGCCCGCGCCCAGTCAAGGGGCTACAGCGAACACACCTCAGAATACCGCCGGTTCCCAAGGAGGACAAACCAAAGAAGCTATTACACTCCAGTTTTGGACCATCGCTTTGCAGCCCACGTTTAGTGATTACTTCAACGAATTGATCGCACGTTACGAAAAAGAAAACCCCCACGTAAGCATCGATTGGCAGGACTACCCGTTTGACACCGTATCGCAAAAGCTGTTGACCAGCATTGCCAGCGGCAAAAGCCCGGACGTGGTGAACCTGAATACCGAATTCGCCAGCCAGGTCGGCAGCAAAGGGGCGCTCGTCGATTTGGAGCAGTACCTCACTCCGGAGGAGAAAGCCGCTTATTTTGAGGGGATCTTTAGTTCCACCATTCTCGACGGTCACGCTTATGCCCTGCCATGGTATACCGGGACCGAAGTGCTGTTTATGAACACGAAGTTGCTGAAGGAAGCCGGCTTAGATTCGAGCAAGCCGCCGCAAAGCCGTGAGGAGCTGGCCGATTGGGCGCGGCAAATCAAAGCGAAAACCGGTAAAAACGGCTACGCGATCCAGCTGATTTCCAAGCTGTTTGCGATTGATGGTATTCCGTTCGTCAACGAAGACAAGACGGCCGCCGCCTTTAATACGCCGGAGGCGGAAGCGATGCTGCAAAATTTGCGGCAGCTGATGGAGGAAGGCGTGATCATCAAGGATGATGCGAAGTTTGATAAGCAGATTCAGTATTATTCCGCGGAGCAGGTGGCTTTTGAGCTGGCCGGTCCTACTTTTATCAACTTCTTGAAAACATCCGCCCCGGATGTGTACAAAAATACGGTAGCCGTCCCGCTCCCCACGGGCAAAGCCAACCTGCGGCTGTCCAACTCGATGAACGTGGTGGTGCCGAAGGCTTCCAAACATGCGGAAGAAGCCGTCAAGTTTGCGGTTTTCGTGACCAATGCCGAAAATCAAACCTCTTTTGCCAAATTGGCCAATACACTGCCCTCCACCAAAGCATCGATCAAAGATCCCTTTTTCACCGAATCGGACAACACGCTGGAGGCGCAGGCCAAAATCGCTTCCGCGCAAAGCCTGGATAAAGCGACCGACTTTATGGTCGGCGTGCCCAGCGCGGCGGACATCAATGCCGCATTGGGGAGGGGGCTGCAGGAAGTGCTTCTGAATGGTAAGGATATCAAGAAAACGCTGGATGCCGTAGAAAAGGAAGTCAACGAAATCTTAAAAAAGTAGCGCTTAACGGTTTTGCGGGATAGGGAGTGAACATCTTGAAGAAATGGTGCCATTTGGAAACCTGGGCCGCCTGGGTGTTTATGACGCCCGGACTGCTCCTGATCGGAATATTCGTGTTTTGGCCGATCCTCTACGGGATACCGCTGTCCTTTACCGATTATTCCATCATTGCCGAAACGAAGTACGTGGGGCTGGACAATTATGCGGCCGCTTTTCAAGACCGGAATTTTCTGATCTCGCTGTGGAATTCGGTGAAATACGTGTTGATCGTTCCTTTCATCCAGATTGCGTCGATTCTGATGGCCGTGCTGGTGAACAGCCGCCTTCCCGGGGTGAAGGCTTTTCGGACTGCGTACTATATCCCGGTCGTCACCTCGATGGTGGCCGTGGCGCTGATTTGGAGCTGGCTGCTCAGCAACAACGGAGTCGTCAATTACCTTCTGATCCGGGTCGGGATCATTAGCGAACAGATTTCCTGGCTGGCGGACAGCAGCACGGCGCTGTATGTGCTCATGTTTATTACAATGTGGAAAGGCTTAGGATATTACATGGTGCTGTACCTCGCCGGTCTGCAGGGGATTCCCGCGGAACTAAACGAGGCGGCCAAAGTCGATGGAGCCGGCGTGTTCCGGACCATCTATCGGATTACATTGCCGCTGCTCCGGCCGCATATTCTGTTTTGCAGCTTGATTTCTCTGATGGCCGCAATCCGTGTGTTCGACGAGGTGTATATTCTGACCAAAGGCGGACCCGGAACGGCAACCTTGACCTCGAGCGTTTATATTTTTCAAAAGGGTCTGGAACAGTTTAACTTCGGTTATGCTTCGGCGCTGGGGCTTGTCGTTAGCGTCATCATCGGAGCCCTCAGCGTCCTGATCTTCTATGTCAACCGGAAGGGAGGCGTCAATCCTTACTGATGATCAAGCCTTCTAACCCAAAAAGGACGTTTCGGCCGGGAACGGTCATCCGGTATGGAATCATCTACGTCCTGCTGACGGCGCTGGCGTTGTTTATGATGGGACCGTTTCTCTGGCTGCTCAGCGTGTCGCTGATGCCCGGGAAAAACGTGTTTTCGGTGCCGCCGGCGATTTTTCCGAGCTTTATCGACTTTGCCAATTACGCGGGTGTTTGGAGATTTATGGACTTCCCCAAATATATTTTGAATACGGTTGTCATTACCGCGCTAGGGATTGCCGCCAACGTCGTCTTGTCCAGCATGACCGCCTATCCGCTGGCCGCCTTCCGCTTCAAAGGGCGAAATCTGGTGTTCGGCTTGCTGATCTCGACGATGATCATTCCTTCCTCGACAGCGATGATCGTGCATTATTTGACGATTCAGGCTTTCCGCCTGGGCGACACCTACATTGGCGTCGTATTGCCCGCGGCGGTATCGGTGTTCAACATTTTTCTGATGCGGCAAACCTTTATGTCCGTTCCGGCAGATATGCGGGATTCCGGGAAAATGGACGGCGCCTCCGAGTTCCGGATTTTTTGGCAGCTGATGCTGCCCCTGGTGAAGCCCGGCCTCGCGGTCATCGCTTTGCTGGAGATGATGGCGTTCTGGAACAACTTCCTGTGGCCGATCGTCATTCTGAACGATCCGTCCAAATATCCGTTGGCGGCGGCTTTAACCTATCTCAACGGGCAATTCGCTTACAACTTCGGCTGGATTGCCGCCGGCACGATGATTTCCGTGCTTCCGATCATCGCCGTTTTTCTGCTGACTCAACGTTATTTCATCGAGGGAATGTCGGGAGCGCTTAAAGGATAGAAGGATTCCTTGCCTTCAAACCATGGCTGGAGGAGATGCCTGATCATGATCAAAATCATTTATGTGCCTTTGGACGAACGGCCGTGCAATCTGCTGTTTCCCCCGGCGCTGGCGGCCGGGACGGAGTTCAAGGTGGTGACGCCTCCCGTAGAGCTCCTGGGCAACAAGAAACGGCCGGCCGATACCGGGGGTTTATGGGAATGGCTAATGCTGGAGTCGCGAGGGGCGGACGGTGCCATTTTGTCATTGGACACTCTGGTGTACGGGGGAATCGTGCCTTCCCGGCTGCACCGGCTGCCGTTCGAAGAATGCAAACACCGGCTCGATCAATTAAGAAAATTGAAGCAAGATGTTCCCGGGCTGCAGGTTTATGCCATGAATCTGATCATGCGCTGCCCGCAGTATTCCAGCAATGACGAAGAACCGGACTATTACGGGGAATGGGGCCGGGAAATTTTCCGCCAGGGATACATTCACCACCGGTTGCAGCTCGGCATCGCCGCGGAGGCCGAGATGTTGGAGAAAAAGCACATCGACGCGCAGTTGCCCGCCGGCGTGCTGAACGATTATTTGCAGCGGCGGGCGGTTAACGCCGAGGTCAACCGCTGCGCTGTAGAGTTGGCGAAGGAGGGCGTCATCGATTTCCTCGTCATTCCGCAGGACGACGCCGCCCCGTTCGGATGGACCGCTTTGGACCAGCAAAAGGTCCGGGATACTGTCAAAGAGCTCGGCGCTTCCCTGAAAGTATACATGTATCCGGGCGCCGACGAGGCGGGCTGTACGCTGCTTGCCCGAATGATCAACAAATCCAGAAACTCCGTCCCCCTCGTGTATCCGCGGTTTTCCAGCGTTCAAGGGCCGTTTGTGACTCCTTTGTACGAGGATCGCATGTTGTTCGAAAGTGAAAAGTACCATGTGTTGGCGGCCGGCGGGTTGCTGTGCTCCAGCATAAGCGAAGCGGATATCGTTCTGCTGATCAACGCTCCGGGGGAAACGATGATGGAGAGCGCGTCGCAGCACCATCCTAACGTGGGTTACAATGTGATGCGAAACATGGCCGAGCTGATCGAAACCGCGGATTATCTCGTCGGCCGATTAAGAAAACCGTGCGTGATCGCGGACGTGGCTTTTGCCAACGGGGCGGATCTTGAACTGATCCGGTCGCTTCGGGAGAAGAGGCTGCTGTTTCAATTGGCGGGGTATGCGGGCTGGAACACCAGCTCCAATACGCTGGGCACCTGCATTGCCCAGGGCATGATTTACTATCATTACGGATCAAGCCGGGCCCATCTTGATTTCCTGTCCCTGCGGTATACCGAGGATGCCGGCTATTGCGCCTTTGTACGGCAGTACGTCAAGGAGCATAAGCTGCCCGGGCTTGGGATGGATTATTTCTCGGTCGACGGGCCGCGCGGCCTGGCCGCCAGCCTAGTCCGGGAAGAGCTGGAGCGTTTCGTGGAACGGTATATTAATGATGAAACATATCGCGTCAGTATTGAGGATGTTTTTTTGCCATGGAGCCGGATGTTTGAAGTAGGGCTGAAAACGCATTTGATATCGTCATAGAGATCCCGGGGAGCCATCTGTTAAATAGGAGAATGATCATGACGGATACGAATAAAAACGCGCTGTTTGCCAAAACCAGAAACCCCGTGGATTTGATCGCGGAAATCGGCAGCTATTACCCTTCACTGACGAAGTCGGAGCAGAAAGTCGCCAGGCGGGTGCTGGAGCATGCGGATGAAGTGCTTTATTCCTCCATAACCGAGTTTGCGGAAGCTTCGGGCGTTGGCGAGACGACGGTGATCCGCTTTTGCCGCAAAATCAACTTCAAAGGCTATCAGGAGTTCCGGCTGGCGCTGGCCCAGAGTCAAACCCTTCGTAAAATCGAGGAAAACAGACTCGAAGAGCGCGAGGTTCACTATATCGAGCGGGTATGCAGCAATGCGGTGAAAGTGCTTCAGATGAGCCTCAGCCTGCTGGACCGGGGCACGCTGGAGGCAGCCGTCGATTTGATCGATAAAGCCCGGCATATTCAGTTCATCGGCGTCGGCTCCTCCGGCATTGCGGCGCTGGATGCCAAAAACCGTTTATTGCGGCTTGGCAGACGTTCCGAAGCGGCCTTTGACAGCCATATGCAGGCGATGAGCGCCGTGCTGCTGGAGGAGGGCGACGTGGCCGTCGGTTTCAGCGTTTCCGGGAGCAGCAAAGACACGAACGACATTTTGGCGAAAGCCAAAAGCGGCGGAGCCAAGGTCATCGCCGTGACGAACTACGCCAAATCGCCGATTACAAGCATTGCGGACCTCGTGCTGCTGACGGCGGGGAAGGAATCGCCGCTTGAAGGAGGCTCCATGAGCGCGAAAATATCGCAGCTGTTTGTCATCGATCTGCTGTGCGAAGGATTATCCTTAAAGAATCTTGAACGAGCCAAGCAAATGAAAGAAAAGACGGCCCGCGCCGTCATCGATAAAATCTACTGAAGGCGGAGGGATGCAGGGGCATGGAGAGGGAAAGAATAGCGGACGTTATCGTACTGGGCGGAGGGCTTGGCGGCTGTATGGCCGCTTTGGCCGTCGCCAAGTCGGGTTATTCCGTCATCCTGACCGAAGAAACGGACTGGCTGGGCGGGCAGCTGACGAGCCAGGCGGTTCCGCCCGATGAGCACAAGTGGATCGAAAGCTTCGGCTGCACCGGAACGTACCGCGAATTCCGAAACCGGGTAAGGGAGTACTACCGGCAAAATTATACGCTGACCGAACAAGCGCTGAACGATCCGCTGTTAAATCCGGGCAACGGCTGGGTCAGCCGGCTGTGCCACGAGCCGAAAGTGGCGCTGCGGGTGCTGCAGGATATGCTGGCCCCCTATATGAATAGCGGCAGAATATCGGTGATGTACTATGTTCGCGCTGTCCGGGCGGAGACGCATGGGGATACGGTGAAATCCGTTACCGTCAGAAGGCTGCGCCGGGATGAGGAATGGACGCTTCGGGGAGCGTATTTTCTCGACGCCACCGAATGCGGGGACATTTTGCCCCTGGCCGGAGCCGAGTATGTAACCGGAGCGGAATCCAAGGCGGAAACCGGGGAGCCGCATGCATTAAATGAAGCGAGGCCGCTAGACGTTCAATCGTTTACGCATGTGTTTGCGCTTGATTATGTTCCCGGCGGGGACTATACGATACCGAAACCGGAAAGCTATGATTTTTGGAGATGTTATGTGCCCACGAATTCACATCTGCCGAAGCTGGGCTGGATCGTAAACGACGGGGTGGACCCGGATAACGACCGCGAATTTACGCTGTTTCCGGGTGTCACTAGGCTGCCGCCCCTCTGGACGTACCGCCGCGTCATCGATCGAAGCCTGTTCTGCGGAGGGCTTTATCCAAGCGATATATCGCTGATCAACTGGGCGCAGAACGATTACGGCTTGGGCATGATCTATGAAGTTTCCGAAGCGGAACGCCGGCGGCATTTGGAAGGAGCGCGGCAGCTGAGCTTGTCCCTGCTTTACTGGCTGCAGACGGAGTCGCCCCGGCGAGGCGGCGGGAAGGGGTACCCGGGCCTGCGGCTGCGCGGGGACGTGCTCGGAACGGAAGACGGCCTGGCCAAGTATCCTTACATTCGCGAATCCCGGCGCATTAAAGCCCTCTATACGATTTCGGAGCATGACGTCAGCAAGGAACTGCGCGGGGAGCTCGGCATCAAGCGGTATGAAGACAGCGTTGGAATAGGCAGCTACCCGCTCGATTTGCATGCGACGACCCAGTCGCGCCGCAGCTTCTATATTCCGAATTACCCGTTTGAGATTCCGCTGGGGGCGCTGCTGCCGGTGCGGGTCCGCAATTTGCTGCCTGCCTGCAAAAATATCGGGACGACGCAAATTACGAACGGTTGCTACCGGCTGCATCCGATCGAATGGAACATCGGCGAGGCGGCCGGGTATATGGCGGCGTACGCCTTGAAGCATGGCCTCAGGCCCCGGGAGATCCGGGAGCAAAGACACCATTTGAAAGCCTTTCAGGCATGGATCGAAACTCAGGGAATTCAGCTTCACTGGCCCCCGGAAATCAACGGCGAAGTCTTAATCTGACTGGCGCGATACTACCGCCGAAACCACTTGTCCTCACGGGAATCAGTGGTTTTATGTTTTAAGCGCGTGTTCAAAAAGGTCGGTTTTCAGCACCGAAGCGTATGCTAGGCCCGGCTGAATTCAAGATTCGATGCCGAGTTACTTCCTGATTCACTTCGTGATAAGAAAAATATCTATCGATGTACATTCTAGGGAGCCAGACCGCGTTTAGCGGTTGTTTTATAACTCAACTTTCGCAGAGCAAAAATCAGCTTGAGTCCTTGAGCTGAAGGTTTTCAAAGAATTAAAATAGGCGGCTTGCAAAATAGAAAGACACCGCTTCGTTTGGTAAAGCGAGAGTGACGAGCTTCTACGATCAGACAGAAGAGGTGTCTTTCATTGTTTTAGACCATCAG
The DNA here is from genome assembly GCF_003863965.1 of Paenibacillus oralis. Lineage (GTDB taxonomy): Bacteria > Bacillota > Bacilli > Paenibacillales > Paenibacillaceae > Fontibacillus > Fontibacillus oralis. The sequence goes on along the minus strand of NZ_RRCN01000001.1, from coordinate 746,479 downwards.
TCCGACCTAAATCAACTGCCAAACGATTTAAAGTATTCTTTTCTTGGGGTTGGTGGCAGATCAACACTCACTGTCCGGAGACTTTGCACGATTATCCCGTTTGATCAGGGTAGCAGAGAAACAGACCGGACAAGAGATCAAGACAGGAAATCAAGACAGGAGATCAAGGACAAGAAGCGAGGGAAACGAAAAGACCGTAATTTTGCTGTAGCCTGAACCCTTCCATTTACAGCAACGCCCGGACTGTTCATGCTAACCCCTACCCATTAAATTGATCTGCGTCAAACTCCCCCCGCCGTTCCAGCGCCACGATCAGGCCGCAGCCGCAAGGGGCTGGTTCGGTTGGCGTGCGATCAGCCGGCGGTAAGGGATCGCCGGAATCGCCACACACATGCGCAGCAACTTCTGCCGCATCGTTTCTTTCGCCCCGGGCCGGCGCAGCGAGCGGCGTACGGTGTACTCGTTTAGGTACGCCTGCAGATGCTTCAGTCCCAAGGCTACATACGTACTCTTCAGCGATTCCCACGCCTCTCTCACCACTTTCCGCAAGGGCGTATACAGCCGAAAGGCTAGAGGGAACAACTGTACCGCCGATGTACGGACATCCACATGCCCGTTGATGAACGCGGTTAGATCGTGACGGTTTGCCCTTTTTTCGTTTCCCCGTTTATGCGGTACTAGGCGGATTTTGACCTGCTCCGGCTCGCCCGACTCCGTGACCGTGCATCCAGCTACGACCGCCGAGGCATACGGATGCGAAAACTGAAACCGGGACGGATTACGCCCATACAGATCGCTGTTCACCTTCACGTCTCCGCAGAGTAGCTCTCGGGCATCGAATTCCCCAACGGAATGGCGTATTTTATGCAGCATCAACCAGGCGGTTTTGTAGGTGACTTGGATCACCTTGCTCAGCCGCATCGCCGAAATGCCGCCCTCAAGCAGGAACAACTCCAGCGCTTTGAACCACTTGAGCAGGGGCAGATGCGTTCGTTCAAAAATCGTGCCGACCAAAGCCGAGGTTTGATGCTTGCACTTTCCGCACTCGAACAAGAGGATATGCCGGGAAGTCAGACGACTGCACCGGGTGTGAGCGCAGCGCGGGCAGACAAAGCCGTTCGGCCACTTCATCGCGATCAGCGCCTCCATGCAGGCCTGCTCGCTGTTATAACGGCTGTTGAATGATTGAAGTTCCGTTCCCGTATTGACCTCCATGTTCACTCGCCCCCGAATCAAGAATTTACGAACACACGTTCTATTTATTTCATTATACCAAACATACGTTCCCTAATCAAGCCGAACATTTCACCTGAACCGCCTCATTTTTCCCCATCTCTTTTTCTTCTCTCTTTTGGAACCCTTGCTCTAGCCCCCACCCCCGCTCTCTGAACGAAAGGGATAATCGTGCAAAGGCTGTAGGCAGGGGCACCAAGACACCAAGACACCAAGACACCAAGACACCAAGACACGAACCCTTTAGGCAGCCCCCTCACCTGGCGTCGATTTGTGACAATGCTCGAAACGGCTACGGGCAAAAGGTAGATGCGCTGACCTCGGCGGATCGTGGCGCCCTCTTCATCGTTGACGCTTCCATGCTTGCATGTTTGAGCGGAATCGCAGCAAAGTGGTCGAGTTGCTTGCCCGATTTAGAGATCATGCCACCGGCACGTTTTACAAGGGAACTCCTATGCTCACGATGGGCTGGTCGAACGGCTAGCGACGAAGTCGGCACTCTCGATTGGCTGGTTGCCCTACAACAGTTCTCGACTTAATCAACGAAGTACTGCGAAAGTTGAGTTATAAAATTCCGGTCGTGGTAGCGGGCGATGCGCCGGTAAAGAGGGGAGGGGAAGAGTCTGGGAGGAGCTAAGGGACACCAGAGCCGCTATTTGCGAAAAAACGGAGGTTTGCAAAATGTAACGGACACAGATGACGTTATTTACCACAAATCGTCCCGGATGAACTGGTTTGGAGCGAAATAGGGGCGTTGGTGTCCGTTAGGCTGGGAAATACCGGGGAAATTGGCGGATAAGGTCGCTGGTGTCCCTTAGAGTAGCAACGCCCAAAGTAGAAGTCAGAGCCACTAAAGGACGCCGACGGACGTTTTTCTTGCGATATAGGAAAGCCGATGCTTTGTAGTCCACTCTTCCTTATATCTTCAAAAGCGGACTTTTTGAACTACCTTAAAATAATTTCTTGCATTCCGCCTACCGTTTCTATATAATAGTGAATGTTGTTCTGTGACGTTGCGATGATGTGAGAGGTTACTGACACACCCGGCCCCTTTGCCATGGGAGGGCGTCAGAAAATTTTCACGGAGTATGTCCGATACCAAATTGGGCGATAGAAGGAGGGACTAAAATGGCAAAGCAAAAAATTCGTATTCGTTTGAAAGCTTACGACCACAGAATTCTTGATCAATCCGCAGAGAAAATCGTTGAAACGGCAAAACGTTCGGGTGCTGGCGTATCCGGGCCGATTCCGCTTCCTACGGAAAAACAAGTCATTACCATTCTCCGTGCGGTGCACAAGTACAAGGATTCCCGGGAGCAATTCGAAATGCGGACGCACAAACGTCTGATCGACATTGTGAACCCGACTCCGCAAACCGTGGACGCCTTGATGCGCTTGGACCTGCCGTCCGGTGTAGATATCGAAATCAAATTGTAATACCCACATTATCGTAAGGTAATCAGGAAAGGAAAAGAGGTGTCAACATGAAAGGTATCTTAGGAAAAAAACTCGGAATGACTCAAGTATTTACCGCTGAAGGGAATGTCATTCCCGTAACGGTAATCGAGGCGGGCTCCAACGTGGTTCTGCAAAAGAAAGACGTGGAGAACGACGGTTATGAAGCCATTCAGCTCGGCTACTCCGATAAGAAGGAAGCTAGAGCCAACAAGCCGGAAGTTGGGCATGCGAAGAAAGCAGGTGCAACGCCTAAGCGCTACGTTCGCGAAATTCGCGGTGTTGATTTGGCAGGATACGAAGTTGGCCAGGAGGTCAAAGTTGATATTTTTGCTGAAGGCGAATTTGTTGACGTAACCGGGATTTCGAAAGGTAAAGGGTTCCAAGGCGTGATCAAACGCTGGGGACAAAGCCGCGGCCCGATGGCGCACGGTTCCCGTTACCATCGCAGACCGGGTTCCATGGGTTCGATCGCGGCCAACCGCGTATTCAAAGGCAAAAACCTGCCAGGACATATGGGCCATGAAACCGTAACGATTCAAAATCTCGAAGTTATCCGCGTCGATGCAGAACGCAATGTACTGCTCGTAAAAGGCTCCATTCCGGGCCCGAAAAACAGCTTTGTAAAAATTAAACAAACCATTAAGAAATAATAGCCCTCAAGAAAGGAGGAACAACAAATGCCAAAAGTAGCACTTTTCAATATTAGCGGTAGCCAAGTGGGCGAAGTGGAATTGAATGACGCGGTATTCGGGATCGAGCCGAACACGCACGTTCTTCATGAAGCTGTAGTCATGCAGCGCGCTTCCCTGCGTTTCGGCACCCACAAAGTCAAAGGACGCTCCGAAGTTCGCGGCGGCGGCCGTAAACCTTGGAAACAAAAAGGTACGGGCCGTGCGCGCCAGGGTTCCATCCGCGCACCTCAATGGGTAGGCGGCGGTACCGTGTTTGGTCCGACTCCGCGCAGCTATTCTTACAAACTGCCGAAGAAGGTTCGCCGTTTGGCGATCAAATCGGCCTTGTCTTCGAAAGTGATCGATCAAGACATCATCGTGCTGGACGCGTTGAGCTTGAACGCTCCGAAGACGAAAGAGTTCGCGGCGATTTTGAACAACCTGAAAGTGGATCGCAAAGCTTTGGTTGTAGCTCTTAGCTACGACGACAATGTGGCGCTTTCCGCACGCAACATCCCAGGCGTTAAATTCGTGGCGGCAGACGGCATTAATGTTCTTGACGTGCTGACGCACGACAAACTGATCATTACGAAAGAAGCAGTTCAGAAGGTAGAGGAGGTGCTCGCGTAATGAAAGATCCTCGCGATATTATCAAACGCCCGGTGATTACGGAACGTTCGACCGAATATATGAATGACCTGAAATACGTTTTCGAGGTTGATATTCGCGCCAACAAAACCGAAATCAAGCAAGCTGTAGAAGCGATCTTCGGTGTGAAGGTTAAGAACGTAAACACCTTGCGCGTACCAGGGAAGTTGAAACGTTACGGACGCTACTCCGGATATACTCCTGAATGGAAAAAAGCGTTTGTTACATTGACCGCTGACAGCAAGCCGCTCCAATTTTTTGAATCGGTATAAAATCGTTTAAAGTAAGGAGGGAAATCTCGTGCCTATCAAAAAGTACAAACCGACATCCCCGGCAAGACGCGCGATGAGCGTGTCGACATTCGAAGAAATTACGACGGATCAGCCGGAGAAATCTTTGCTTGCGCCGCTGAGCAAAACGGCCGGCCGCAACAACCAAGGTAAAATTACCGTTCGTCACCATGGCGGCGGACATAAGCGCAAATACCGCATCATCGACTTCAAGCGGAACAAAGATGGAATTCCAGGCCGCGTTGCTACGATCGAATATGATCCGAACCGCACCTCGAACATCGCTTTGATCCACTACGCTGATGGCGAGAAGCGTTATATCATCGCTCCTAAGGGCCTGAAAGTAGGCGACGTGATCGAATCCGGCGCAGGTTCCGACATCAAAATCGGGAACGCAATGCCGCTCGAGAACATCCCGGTAGGTACCGTAATCCACAACATTGAGTTGAAGCCTGGCAAAGGCGGACAATTGGTTCGCGCAGCCGGCACGGAAGCCCAATTGCTCGGTAAAGAGGACAAATACGTAACGATCCGCCTTTCTTCGGGCGAAGTTCGTAAAGTCTTGAAAGTTTGCCGCGCAACGATCGGTTCCGTAGGCAACGGCGACCATGAACTTGTTAAAATCGGTAAAGCGGGACGCAGCCGCTGGCTCGGCCAACGTCCGGAAGTGCGCGGTGTCGTCATGAACCCGAACGATCACCCTCACGGTGGTGGTGAAGGTCGCGCTCCGATCGGCCGCAAATCTCCGTTGTCGCCTTGGGGCAAACCGACCCTGGGTTACAAAACGCGTAAAAAAGGCAAAGCTTCTGATAAATATATCGTTCGCCGCCGTACGAAGTAATCCGCATCACGCGGATCACTTCGCGGCTTGTGGATAAACCGGCGGATTTTGCAGTCAGACGAAGGGAGGATAAATGAATGGGTCGCAGTCTGAAAAAGGGGCCTTTTGTTGATGGTTACCTGTTGAAGAAAGTGGAGGAAGTGGACGCGTCGAGCAAAAAAGTCGTGATCAAAACCTGGTCCCGCCGCTCCACGATCTTCCCGCAATTCATTGGTCATACGTTTGGTGTATACGACGGACGTAAGCACGTTCCGGTATACGTTACCGAGGATATGGTCGGACACAAACTGGGTGAATTCGCGCCAACCCGTACCTACAAAGGTCATACGGATGACGATAAGAAAACGAGACGCTAATATCGATAAGTTCTTCGTTTGAGAGGAGGTCATTACACATGGAAGCTAAAGCACATGCAAGATCAATCCGTATTGCTCCGCGCAAGGCTCAGCTCGTAGTCGATCTGATCCGCGGCAAGCAAGTCGGCGATGCGATCGCGATTCTGCGCCATACGCCAAAGGCGGCTTCCCCGATCGTGGAGAAGCTTTTGAATTCGGCGATTGCCAATGCTGAACACAACTATTCTATGGACGTTAATAAATTGGTGATTACGCAAGCGTACGTCAACCAAGGCCCGACGATGAAACGTTTCCGTCCGCGGGCAATGGGTCGCGCTAGCCGGATCAACAAACGCACCAGCCACATTACATTGGTGGTATCCGAAAAATAAGGAGGGAAAACGTGTGGGCCAAAAGGTAAATCCGGTCGGATTACGAGTAGGGATTATCCGTGATTGGGAATCCAAATGGTACGCTGGCAAAGATTTTGGTGATCTTTTGCTGGAAGACGTTAAAATTCGTGAACACCTGAAAAATAAACTGAAAGACTCCGCGGTATCTCGGATTGAAATCGAGAGAGCGGCAAATCGTGTGAACGTAACGATCCACACAGCCAAGCCGGGCATGGTTATCGGTAAAGGCGGTTCGGAAGTGGAAATCCTGCGGGGCGAAATTACGAAAATCGCAGGCGGCAAAAAGGTTCACATCAACATTTCTGAAATCAAACACCCTGATCTTGACGCGATTCTGGTCGCAGAAAGCATCGCACAACAACTGGAACGCCGCGTTTCTTTCCGTCGTGCGCTGAAACAAGCGATTCAAAGAACGATGCGTTCGGGAGCGAAAGGGATTAAAACGGCAGTCAGCGGTCGTCTCGGCGGTGCTGAAATTGCCCGTACGGAAGGCTACAGTGAAGGAACTGTTCCACTTCATACGCTCCGCGCCGACATCGATTACGGTACGGCAGAAGCGCATACGACTTACGGCCGCATCGGCGTAAAAGTATGGATCTATCGTGGAGAGGTTCTTCCTACGGCTAAGAAACAACAAGCTGCTCAGGAAGGAGGCAACTAATCATGTTGGTACCAAAACGCGTAAAACACCGCAAGCAACAACGCGGTAATATGAGAGGCCAAGCCAAAGGCGGCACCGAGCTGAACTTCGGTGAATACGGCCTGCAGGCTCTTGAGCCGACTTGGATCACCAACCGCCAAATCGAAGCTGCGCGTATTGCAATGACGCGTTACATCAAACGGGGCGGTAAAGTATGGATTAAAATTTTCCCTGACAAGCCGATTACTCAAAAGCCTCTTGAAGTCCGGATGGGTAGCGGTAAAGGTAACGTAGAAAAATGGGTCGCAGTTGTGAAACCGGGCAAAATCATGTTTGAGCTTGCCGGTGTATCGGAGGAAATCGCACGCGAAGCTATGCGTCTTGCCGCCCACAAACTGCCGATCAAAACGAAGTTTGTGAAACGTGAAGAATTGGGTGGTGAAGCAAATGAAAGCTAATGAACTTCGCAACTTAACCACTGCAGAAATCGAACAAAAAATCGCCGGGTTTAAAGAAGAACTCTTTAACCTCCGTTTTCAGTTGGCTACCGGCCAACTCGATAACCCGACTCGGATCCGTGACGTGCGCAAGGAAATAGCTCGTGCTAAAACCGTATTACGTGAAAGAGAACTCGGGATCATCAGTTAAGAAGCGCCTAAGCGTTAAATGAAACGCCAAGTCCAGGAAGGAGGCTAACCATGAGCGAACGTAACAGCCGTAAAGTGCAAATTGGTAAAGTCGTCAGCGACAAGATGGACAAAACGATCGTTGTTGCTGTAGAAACCTACAAGAAGCATGATCTGTACCACAAGCGCATTAAATACACGAAAAAATTTAAAGCGCATGATGAGAACAATACCGCGAAAATCGGAGATATCGTAAAAATCGCCGAAACTCGCCCGCTGTCCAAAGACAAACGCTGGAGACTCGTTGAAGTCGTAGAAGAAGCGGTTATTATCTGATAGCGTTAAGGCTACAGGCTGAAAGGAGGAAATATCGATGATTCAACCATTTACACGTTTGCAGGTTGCCGACAACTCCGGCGCGAAGGAATTGATGTGCATTCGCGTTCTGGGCGGTACCGGTCGTCGTACGGCACAAATCGGAGATTTGATCGTTTGTTCCGTCAAACAAGCAACACCAGGCGGCGTTGTCAAAAAAGGGGACGTAGTCAGAGCGGTTGTCGTTCGCACGAAACGTGCGGTTCGCCGTAAAGACGGTTCCTACATCGCATTCGACGAAAACGCAGCGGTTGTTGTTAAAGAAGACAAGAGCCCGCGCGGAACGCGTATCTTCGGACCGGTTGCTCGTGAACTTCGCGACAAGGACTTCATGAAGATCGTTTCCTTGGCTCCGGAAGTTATCTAAGAACACCCCAAAAGCGAACGGGGACCCCGATTTAACAGGAGGTGTAAACCAAGTGCCTAGACTGAAAAAGATCCTTGAATCTCATAACAATAAGCTTCACGTTAAGAAAGACGACACGGTCATCGTAATCTCCGGTAAAGACAAAGGGAAGAAAGGCCGCGTCATCGCCGCTTATCCTCGTGAGAACCGCGTGCTTGTGGAAGGTGTGAACATGATCAAGAAACACCAAAAGCCTAACCAGCTGAATCCGCAAGGCGGCATCATCGAGAAAGAAGCTCCGATTCACGTTTCGAACGTTATGCATGTTGATCCGAAGAGCGGAAAAGTAACCCGTATCGGTTACAAAGTATTGGACAACGGCAAAAAGGTTCGCGTAGCTAAGAGATCCGGAGAAGTAATCGACTAATCCAGGAATGTAAGAAAGGAGGTCCATGATTCATGGCAGCAAGATTAAAAGAACGTTTTTTGAGCGAAGTGACGCCTGCTTTGGTTCAAAAATTCAACTATACAACCGTAATGCAAGTGCCTAAAATCGAGAAAGTCGTTATCAATATGGGTGTCGGCGAAGCCGTAGCCAACTCGAAGGTGCTCGATTCCGCAGTGAACGACATGCAGCTGATCGCTGGCCAAAAGCCGGTTATCACGCGTGCGAAGAAATCGATCGCCGGTTTCAAACTTCGTGAGAACATGCCGATCGGTGTGAAAGTAACGCTTCGCGGCGACCGCATGTACTACTTCCTCGACAAATTGTTTAACATTGCGCTTCCTCGCGTGCGCGACTTCCACGGCGTATCGACGAAAGCTTTCGACGGACGCGGCAACTATACGCTTGGCCTCAAGGAACAATTGATCTTCCCTGAGATCGTATACGACCAAGTCGACAAAGTGCGCGGTATGGATATCGTTATCGTGACGACGGCAAAAACCGACGAAGAAGCTCGTGAGCTGTTGACGCAGCTGGGCATGCCTTTTGCAAAGTAACCAAGTCGTTATTCTCCGAAACTATCTGGGAGGTGTCAGGCTAAAGTGGCAAAAACTTCGATGAAAGTTAAACAACAACGTGCACCGAAATTCAAAGTGCGGGCGTACACCCGCTGTGAACGTTGTGGTCGTCCACACTCGGTATTGCAAAAATTCAAAATTTGCAGAATTTGTTTCCGTGAATTAGCTTATAAAGGCCAGATTCCTGGCGTGAAAAAAGCAAGCTGGTAATTTATCAACAACGGGAAGGAGGTTTACACGTATGACTATGTCAGATCCAATTGCAGATATGCTTACACGTATTCGCAACGCGAACACAGTGCGTCACGAAACGGTAGAACTGCCTGCTTCGACGATCAAGAAACAAATCGCTGAAATCCTGAAGCGTGAAGGTTTCATCCGCGATGCAGAATATATCGATGATAACAAGCAAGGGATCATCCGTATTTTCCTGAAATACGGCCCTAACAACGAACGGGTTATCTCCGGTTTGAAGAGAATCAGTAAGCCAGGCCTTCGCGTGTACACGAAAAGCAACGAAGTTCCTCGTGTCCTCGGCGGTTTGGGTATTGCGATCATCTCCACATCCAAAGGAGTCATGACCGACAAGGAAGCTCGTCAGTCCAAAGCCGGCGGCGAAGTTGTTTGCTACGTTTGGTAATTAACGTCTTATAACAAGGAGGTGCAACTACATGTCTCGTATTGGTCGCAAACCAATTACAGTACCAAGTGGTGTGAACGTCACACTCGACAACACCGTGATTACGGTAAAAGGACCGAAAGGTTCTTTGTCTCGTGAGCTGCATAAGGACATCAAGGTAACGGTTCAAGACAACGTGATTACCATTGAACGTCCTTCTGATAATAAATTACATCGTTCTCTGCACGGCACGACCCGTTCGGTAGTGAACAACATGGTCAGCGGGGTAACGGAAGGCTTCTCGAAGTCGCTTGAACTGGTCGGCGTCGGATACCGCGCAAGCTTGTCCGGCAAAAAACTCGTTCTGAACGTAGGTTACTCTCACCCGGTTGAAATCACTCCGGAAGAGGGCATCGAATTTGAAGTACCTTCGAATACGAAGATCATCGTTAAAGGGATCAATAAGGAGCGCGTAGGCGAATACGCCGCTAAAATCCGCTCCGTCCGCGAGCCTGAGCCTTACAAAGGCAAAGGGATCAAGTATGAAGGTGAACGCATCATTCGTAAGGAAGGTAAAGCCGGTAAGAAGAAATAAGTTTCTGCTTAGCGGCCCCGTCCTTCTGGCGTCTTGAAATGAAATGCCTGTAACGGTAAACCGAAGGGAGTGAAAGGAAAGTCATGATTACAAAAGGCGATAAGAACAAAGCTCGTCTGAAAAGACATCTGCGCGTGCGGACGAAAGTTCAAGGTACGGCTGAACGTCCAAGACTGAACGTATACCGTTCTTCCAAGCATATCTATGCCCAACTGATCGACGATGTGGCAGGCGTAACGCTGGCCAGCGCTTCGACTGTGGACAAAGAGCTGAGCGGTTCGATCGGCAACGGCGGCAACGTCGAATCCGCCCGTAAAGTTGGCGAACTGATCGCAAAACGCGCTGTAGATAAAGGCTACAAGAGCATTGTGTTTGACCGTGGGGGATACCTGTACCATGGACGGATTCAGGCGCTGGCTGACGCAGCCCGCGAAGCAGGCCTGGAATTCTAAAATATTCACTAAAAGGAGGTTAACGACTTGCGTGTAGATCCGAACACTTTAGAACTGACTGAAAGAGTTGTAAATATTAACCGCGTAGCTAAAGTAGTTAAAGGCGGACGTCGTTTTAGCTTCAGTGCGCTCGTGGTTGTCGGCGATGGCAAAGGTTGGGTTGGCGCCGGCATCGGTAAAGCGGGCGAAGTCCCTGATGCCATTCGCAAAGGGATTGACGATGCGAAGAAAAACCTGATTCACGTTCCGCTCGTAGGCACGACGATTCCTCACCTGGTAACCGGACATTTCGGTGCTGGCCGTGTGCTCCTGAAACCGGCGTCCGAAGGTACCGGGGTTATCGCCGGCGGTCCGGTTCGCGCCGTGCTTGAGCTGGCAGGCGTGGGCGACATTTTGACAAAATCTTTAGGTTCTTCGAATTCCATCAACATGGTCAATGCGACTTTGGAGGGCTTGTCCCGTCTGAAACGCGCTGAGGATGTTGCGAAATTACGCGGTAAAACCGTCGAAGAACTTCTCGGTTAAGGAGGGAATCTCATGGCTAAACTGCAAATTACCCTCGTGCGTAGTTTGATCGGTCGTCCGGAGAACCAACGTACTACCGTGAAAACCTTGGGTCTTCGCAAAATCAACCAAACCGTGGTTCACAATGACAATCCGGCCATCCGCGGCATGGTGAATCAAGTAAGCCACCTGGTTTCAGTTAAAGAAATCGAAGCCTAACAGGTTTTGAGTATTTTATAAGTGCCAACAATAAATAAGGAGGTGCAACGAAGATGAAGTTACATGAGCTTTCTCCAGCTCCTGGATCCCGCCACGAGCGCAAGCGCGTTGGCCGCGGTACAGGTAGCGGTATGGGTAAAACGTCTACCCGTGGTCACAAAGGTCAAAACGCTCGTTCCGGCGGCGGTGTCCGTCCGGGATTTGAAGGCGGTCAAAACCCGTTGTATCGTCGCTTGCCGAAACGCGGATTTATTAATCCGACGCGGAAAGAGTATGCGATTGTCAACATCCAAGATTTGAACAAATTTGCGGCGGATACGGAAGTAACTCCTGAACTGTTGTTTGAACAAGGGATCGTGAAAGACGCGAAGAGCGGCATCAAGATTCTCGGCAACGGCGAAGTAACTGTCAAGTTGACAGTGAAAGCGAACAAGTTCTCCCAATCTGCGGTAGAGAAAATCGAGGCTGCCGGCGGTAAAACCGAGGTGATCTAATGTTTAAAACCATTAAGAACATATGGCATGTTCAGGACCTGCGCACCCGTATTCTGTTTACGATGTTTATCTTTCTCATTTACCGGATCGGATCTTTCGTTCCGGTTCCGGGCGTTAATGCGTCGGTATTTCAGTCGGCAAACGAATCGGGGAACAATCTGCTCGGGCTCTTGAACACCTTCTCGGGAGGCGCTTTGGCGAATTTCTCAATCTTTGCCCTCGGGATTATGCCTTATATCACGGCTTCCATCATTGTGCAGCTCTTGTCCATGGACGTTGTTCCGAAGTTTGCGGAATGGGCTAAGCAAGGGGAGCACGGGAAAAAGAAGATGGCCCAGGTAACTCGTTACGGTACGGTCATTTTGGCAATCATTCAGGCGTTTGCCACATCGATTGGTTTCAATCGGTTGTATGGAACGCAAATGGTGCCGAATGCGACCTTTGCGGATTATCTGGTTATTGCGATCGTGTTGACCGCAGGCACTTCGTTTTTGATGTGGCTCGGTGAACAAATTACCGATAAAGGCATCGGCAACGGGATCTCGCTGATCATCTTTGCCGGGATCGTTGCTTCGTTTCCTTCGCATATCACAACGATCGCCCAATCGGAATTTATCGTTGAAGGGCAAACTTTCATTAACGTGGTGAAATCCATCGCGATTATCCTCGTGTGCGTACTGATCGTCATCGGTGTTATTTACATCCAGCAGGCCGTACGGAAGATTCCGGTGCAGTACGCCAAACGCGTCGTCGGCAACAAGATGTACGGCGGACAGAATACGCATATTCCGCTGAAAATCAATGCCGCGGGCGTTATTCCGGTCATTTTCGCAATTTCCTTGCTGCAGTTCCCGGTTGTGATCGCCAGCTTCTGGTCGACGCACACCTGGGCGCAATGGGTTACACACAACCTGTCCACGAACGCGCCGCTTGGGATTGTGCTTTATGTGGTCATGATCATCGGCTTTACGTTCTTCTATACGTTCGTACAGATGAACCCGCAGCAAATGGCCGAAAATATGAAGAAAAACGGCGGATACATTCCGGGAATTCGCCCGGGGAAAGCAACCGAAACTTATCTCACCCGGGTTCTGACCCGCTTGACGATGACCGGCTCCGTGTTCCTCGCGGCCATCTCCATCCTGCCTATGGGCCTCGGCGCATTGGCAAATCTGCCGCGTACGGTTCTTATTGGCGGAACCTCGATTCTGATCGTTATCGGCGTTGCGCTGGATACGATGAAGACGATCGAAGGTCAGTTGATCAAACGTCACTATAAAGGCTTTATCAATAAATAGGCGATAGGTACCAGGATCGGGCTGCTGCTGGGCTCGCCTGGCACCTATTGTGCTGTTTATTGTCATGGTGTGATTTTTTGGAGGGAGTGAGAGACATGAACCTGCTTTTCATGGGTCCTCCCGGAGCGGGAAAAGGAACACAAGCCGAGACCATCGTCAATGAATTCGGTATTCCTCACATCTCCACCGGCGATGCGTTCCGTCTGGCCATCAAACAGGGAACGCCCGTAGGGGTGAAAGCGAAGGAATATATCGATAAGGGCCTTTTGGTGCCTGATGACGTCACGGTGGGCATCGTCCGCGAACGCCTGCAGCAGTCCGATTGCGAAAAAGGTTTTTTATTGGACGGTTTTCCAAGAACCCTTTCGCAAGCGGAATCGCTGGAGGAACTGCTCCAGGAAATGGGGCGCAAGCTGGACCACGTCATCAACTTGAAAGTGGACCGGAACAAGCTGCTGGCGCGGCTGACCGGACGCCGGATTTGCAAATCTTGCGGGGCCACTTATCATGTGATCTTTAATCCTCCTAAGCAGGAAGGTGTCTGCGATAAATGCGGCGGCGAGCTGTACCAACGCTCTGACGATACGGAAGAGCATGTAGGTACACGGCTGGACGAATATATCAACAAAACGGCACCGCTTCTGAAGTTTTACGAAGAAAAAGGCCTGCTGCGCCAAGTAGACGGCGAACAGGAAATCGATGCGGTCTCGAAAGAAATCGTATCATTACTGCGAGGTTAGGTGTAATGATCATCTGTAAATCCGAAACGGAACTGGGCTTTATGCGAGAAGCTGGGCGAATCGTAGCGGAAACGCACAGGCTCATGGCGCAATCGATTGAGCCTGGAATTACGACGGGGGAACTCGATCAGATCGCCGACAGATTTATTCGCAGTCAGGGCGCCGTGCCGTCCTTTAAGGGCTACAACGGTTTTCCTTACAGCATTTGCGCTTCGGTCAACGAAGAATTGGTACACGGATTTCCCGGCAAACGCAAATTGAACGAAGGCGATATCATCAGTCTGGATATCGGCGCGGAGTATCGCGGCTACCACGGCGACTCGGCGTGGACCTATCCGGTGGGCGAAATTTCGGCGGAAGCGAAACGGTTGCTTGAAGTGACCGAAGGATCGCTGTATGCGGGCCTTGCGCTCGTGAAGCCGGATGTCCGCTTGTTCACGATTTCGCATGCGATTCAGCAGCATATCGAAGCTGCAGGTTTTTCCGTCGTTCGGGAATATGTCGGACACGGCATTGGATCCAAGCTGCATGAAGAACCGCAAATTCCGAACTACGGCATGCCTGACCGGGGGCCGCGGCTCAAACCCGGGATGGTCCTGGCGATCGAACCGATGGTTAACGTGGGAAAAAGGTATGTCAAAACGCTGGACGACAATTGGACGGTCGTTACGGTGGACGGCTCGTTGTGCGCTCATTTTGAGCATACGGTGGCCGTTACGCCTGACGGTATGGAAATTTTCACGAAGCTGGACGCGTAGGTGATGAATGTGAAACAACGTTCGGAAGCGCAGCCGGGTCAATTGGTGAAAGTTCTAAAAGGCAGGGATGCCGGAACGGTGAACGTGATCGTTCAGATCGTGGACGACAGGTTCGTTCAGATCGCGGACGGGGACAAACGCAAGTTTGACCAGCCGAAGCGAAAAAACGTCCAGCATCTTGAGTTACTGCCCATGGTCAGCAGCGAGGTTGTTCATAGTTTGCAGGAGAGCGGCCGGGTTACAAATGCGAAGCTGCGTCACGCCGTGCTTGTCTATTTGAAATCCGAAAGTTCCGAGGCTGAAGAGAAAGGAGACTGACTGTGGCTAAAGAAGATGTCATTGAAGTCGAAGGCACGGTTATTGAACCGCTGCCGAATGCAACATTCAAGGTTGAGCTGGAAAATGGCCATCAAATTCTCGCTCATGTTTCCGGGAAGCTGCGGATGCACTTCATCCGTATTTTGACCGGAGACAAGGTGGTTGTCCAACTGTCGCCTTATGATTTGACAAAAGGCCGGATCACTTACCGTAAATAGTTGGCTCTGGCATGTGCCGCTGTTTTGTGGTACAATATGCAGGTTGAGTTGTTTCAAACCAATGCTGACGATAAAGTTTTACATCCGTAAAACTTAGTTTTTCCTTACGAAGAGAGTTTTGCTTCGCAAAACTAAGCTCGTGCTTTCGAAGTTAGTTTTACTTACGTAAAACTTTTAGGAGGTAATCAACATGAAGGTAAGACCTTCTGTAAAGCCGATTTGCGAAAAATGCAAAGTCATTCGTCGCAAAGGCAATGTCATGGTGATTTGCGAAAATCCGAAACACAAACAAAAACAAGGTTAATAGAAGGGGGTGTAGCGTAAAATGGCACGTATTGCTGGTGTGGATTTGCCACGTGATAAACGCGTTGAGATCGCCTTAACTTACATTTTCGGAATCGGTAAAACGACTTCTCAGAAAATCCTGAAAGAAACAGGCATCAATCCGGACACTCGTGTTCGTGATTTGACGGAAGATGAGGTTAGCAAACTACGCGAAACGATCGACAAAACGGTCAAGGTGGAAGGCGACCTGCGTCGTGAAATTTCCTTAAATATTAAACGTTTGATCGAAATCGGCTGCTACCGCGGTGTGCGTCACCGTCGCGGCTTGCCGGTTCGCGGACAACGTACGAAAACGAATGCCCGTACTCGCAAGGGTCCTCGTCGTACGGTAGCGAACAAGAAGAAATAAGAAGGGGGGATAACAGACAATGGCTAAACCAAAAAAAGTCGTACGCACGAAACGTCGTGACCGGAAAAATATCGAATCTGGTGTGGCACATATCCGCTCCACCTTCAACAATACGATCGTTACCATTACGGACCCGCACGGCAACGCGATCTCTTGGGCAAGCTCCGGTAATCTCGGCTTCAAAGGCTCCCGTAAATCGACGCCGTTTGCCGCGCAAATGGCTGCGGAATCGGCTGCGAAAGCGGCTATGGAGCATGGCATGAAGACTGTTGAAGTTATGGTCAAAGGTCCTGGTGCCGGCCGTGAAGCCGCTATTCGCTCATTGCAAGCGGCAGGTCTTGAAGTTAACATGATCAAAGACGTGACTCCGATTCCTCACAACGGCTGCCGTCCTCCAAAACGCCGCCGTGTTTAATGAAGCCGTACTGAATGTGGTATAACAACAGCGCCACTTGGTAACAATGGTTGTTTAGGCATACTACATGATCGACTTCAGCAAACAAGGCAGTTTCAAAGGAACGACGTTTTGAAGGAGGGGTACTTCGTGATAGAAATCGAAAAGCCAAAAATTGAGACCGTAGAAGTTAACGAAGAAGGCACCTATGGGAAATTTGTAGTAGAACCACTTGAGCGTGGATATGGCACCACACTGGGCAACTCGCTTCGCCGGATTTTGCTATCTTCTTTGCCGGGTGCTGCGGTAACCTCGGTCCAAATCGATGGAGTTCTGCATGAATTCTCGACCATCCCGGGCGTTATGGAAGACGTTACGGAAATTATCCTGAACCTGAAAGCTCTCTCGCTCAAAATCCACTCCGATGAAGAGAAAATTCTCGAAATCGATGCGGAAGGCGAAGGCTTGATTACGGCAGGGGATATCCGTGCGGACAGCGACGTGGAAATTTTGAATCCGGATCTGCATATCGCAACGATGGAGCCGGGTTCGAGACTTCACATGCGCATTTATGCGGGACGCGGTCGTGGTTATGTTCAGGCAGATCGGAATAAACGAGATGATCAGCCGATTGGTGTCATTCCCGTCGATTCGATCTATACCCCGATTACTCGCGTCAATTATGTGGTGGAGAACACCCGTGTTGGCCAAGTGACCAACTATGACAAGCTGACGCTTGAAGTGTGGACCGATGGCAGCATCAAACCTGAAGAAGCGGTTAGCCTCGGCGCAAAAATTTTGACCGAGCATCTCTTCCTGTTCGTCGGGTTGACGGACGAAGCGAAGGACGCTGAAATCATGGTTGAGAAGGAAGAAGACAAGAAAGAAAAAGTGCTTGAAATGACGATTGAAGAGCTCGATCTCTCCGTTCGTTCCTATAACTGCCTCAAACGTGCCGGGATTAACACGGTACAAGAGCTGACGACGAAAACCGAAGAAGATATGATGAAGGTGCGCAACCTTGGCCGCAAATCTTTGGAGGAAGTTCAAGAGAAGCTCGAGGAACTTGGTTTGGGATTACGCACTGAAGAATAAAGACCACTTGAATCGTTTTAGCGAAGGAGGGAAAACTCATGGCATACCAAAAGTTGGGCCGCGATTCCAGCGCACGTAAAGCTTTGTTCCGTGACCTGGTAACGGACCTGTTCTTATACGAGCGCATCCAAACGACGGAGGCGAAAGCGAAAGAAGTTCGTTCGATCGCTGAAAAGCTGATCACCAAGGCAAAACGCGGAGATTTGCACGCCCGTCGTCAAGTGGCAGCTTACGTTCGCCGCGAATCGATCGACGGGGAGCAGGATGCAATCCAAAAGCTGTTCAATGAACTGGCAACTCGTTATTCCGCGCGTCCAGGCGGATATACCCGTATCTTGAAATTGGGACCTCGCCGCGGCGACTCTGCTCCTATGGTTTATCTGGAACTGGTAGACCGGGCGTAATTTACGGGGATCTCCCCAAACAAAGCGTGTAAAACTCTCTGTCGGCTCGCCTTATGGCTAAGCTTTCGGAGAGTTTTTTTCTGTGAGTCTACATAAGCTGAGCTTGAGACAGGGAGGAAAATAGGCAAGAGGGTGAAATGATTCTGAAGAAGCGGAGCGTTCGCCTTTGTGAGCGGATTTCTACCATGTTTGAATTTACTGAATCAAAGAAATCCGCGAACAACAGCGATCGTAAGAACATTTCACACGTCTGCCTCTATCCGACCCGACATTAATTCAATATATGTAGACCACCCAACGACTCAGGAAGGAAGGAACCGATGCGTAATTTGCTGATGACCGTCAGTTACGACGGCACGAACTATTACGGTTTTCAAACCCAGCCTGGCGGCAACACGGTGCAGGACCATCTGGAAGCGGCGATTTACGGGCTTACCGGAGAACAGGTGAAAATCCACGGCTCCGGGCGGACCGATGCCGGCGTACATGCCCGGCAGCAGCCGTTTAATTTCCCGACGGCGGCGAAGATTCCGGTGGAACGCTGGTGCCTGGCGCTGAACAGCCGTCTTCCTTCCGATATCCGGGTGACTTCGGCCAGAGAGGTTCCGCTATCCTTTCATTCCAGACGGTCGGCTAAACGCAAAACGTATCGCTATACGATCAACGGGAATCGTTTTCCCGACGTGTTCCAGCGAAACTACCAGTTGCACCATTACGGCCGGCTCGATATTGAGGCGATGCGCTTGGGGCTGGCCTTTTTGGTCGGTACGCATGATTATACATCCTTCGCCTCGCGTTATTCCACCAAACCGAGTCATGTTCGCACGATTTATGATGCCCGCTTGGAAGTGGATACATCGCCGGATGCTTCCGGCAGCGAAGGGCAGGGGATCATTCACTTCTATTTTACCGGCAACGGCTTTTTGCAGCATATGGTTCGCATCATTGTGGGTACGGTCCTGGAAATCGGCGAGGGCAAACGTAAGCCGGAAGAGATTCCGCTTATTCTCGAAGCCCGTAGCCGCGCAGCGGCCGGCCCTACAGCGGAAAGCAAAGGGTTGATGCTGTGGAGCGTCGAATACGAAGAAAAAGCTCTTTTGATGTGAAACCCCGGTTGGACTCATACGTAACATATTTAAAAATGTGATTATTAAAATGAGCCCTAAGGAGGTTTTTCCGTATGAAATGTCCGGTATGTAGTGATGTGCGCATGAGAGAAGTGGAGAAGGATGGCGTCTTGATCGATGTTTGTCCGGATTGCAAAGGAGTTTGGCTGGACCGAGGAGAGCTGGAGAAGCTGATGAGCGAAGTGCGGGAACTCCGGCCTGCTTTTAACGAGTGGTATGAGCGGGATTATGACCGGGATTATGACCGGCCAAAGCCGAAGTCCAACGAAGGATATGACAGCTATCCAGAGAAGGGGTATGATCGCGATCCGCGATACTCGCAGCACGGTTATGACAAACACTATAAACATAAAAAGAAGAAATCGGTGCTTGATGTGTTTGGCGATCTGTTTGATTAACCGGGAAGCGGCATTTTAGCGAGAAAACCTTAAAAAAAGCTTGCGTATTATTTGCCCTTCCTGTAAAATAAAAGTTGTGTTTTCTTGATGGCTCTCCCACAGCCCCCAGTCAAGAAAGCCAACCAAACAAGCATTTGAGATTTGCTAATTATGAATGAAACGATCGAAGATAAATGTGCTGGAAAAGGTCAGGCGACCTGAAGAGCAGGATCGTTTTCAGCAGGATTGAAACGGACGAATTTGAAGGAGGATCATTACATGCGTACCACTTATATGGCGAAGCCGGGCGAAGTTGAGCGCAAATGGCATATCATCGATGCCGAAGGCAAAACGCTGGGCCGCCTGGCAAGCGAAGCTGCCGCTCTCATCCGCGGTAAACATAAACCACAATTCACTCCACACGTTGACTGCGGTGACTTTGTTGTCGTCATCAATGCGGAGAAAATCGCCCTGACCGGCAAAAAAATGGATAACAAAAAGTACTATCGTCATTCCCTGCATCCGGGCGGTTTGAAAGTGACTACAGCCAAGGATTTGCTGAGAACGAAACCTGAACGTGTAATCGAGTCCGCCGTTCACGGCATGCTGCCAAAAACTCGCCAAGGTGAGAAAATGAAGCTGAGATTGAAAGCTTACGCTGGCACAGAGCATCCACATGCGGCACAAAAACCTGAAGTTTACGAACTTCGCGGATAATTAAAAGGGAGGACAGTTTCATGGCACAAGTACAATACTATGGGACAGGTCGTCGTAAACATTCGGTAGCTCGTGTTCGCCTTGTACCGGGTGAAGGACGCATTGTCATCAATAAACGCGACATCAACGATTATTTCGGTCTGGAAACGCTGAAGCTGATCGTAAAACAACCTCTGGCTTTGACGGAAACGATCGGCAACTACGACGTCATCGTCATCGCTCATGGCGGCGGTATTTCCGGTCAAGCCGGCGCAATCCGCCACGGGATCTCCCGTGCTCTGCTCAAAGCAGATCCGGAATTCCGTCCTGCGCTGAAAAAAGCAGGCTTCCTGACTCGTGACCCACGGATGAAAGAACGTAAGAAATACGGTCTCAAAGCCGCTCGTCGCGCGCCTCAATTCTCGAAACGTTAATATTTGCAAGCTAAGCCCTTCTCCGGCTTTCGGAGAAGGGCTTTTTTGCTTTTTCGTACATATACATCTTTTTTATGTTGAAAAGCTGGTCTTTTTTTCAAAATGGATTTTTTTTGTTGACTTATCATATTTATGTTTTATACTTAAAAATATAATTCTAATCTGATTAGTCGGTTTTATTCCATCCATAGGCATACCTTAGTGGGAGGTTGAAATCATTGAATTTATTGGAAAAAGAACAGCTGATTCACACAAAGGCGGAGGAATTTGAAACCTACACCCCGCAGGAGATCATTGCCTGGGCGGTCGAGGCGTTTCCGAACATCACTTTCGCCTGCAGCTTCGGCGCGGAAGATGTCGTGATCGTTGACATGCTGCAGAAAATCAGTCCATCCACGGATATTTTTTATCTGGATACCGATTTTCACTTTAAAGAAACGTATGAGACGCGCGATGCGATTGCGGCCCAATATAATCTGGAGTTCGTACGCGTATCCCCGAAGCTTACGCCGGAGGAGCAAGCGGAGAAGCACGGGGATGAACTGTGGAAATCCGATCCGAACGCCTGCTGCAATATTCGCAAGGTGGAGCCGTTAACCCGCGTGCTTGGCGGTTACGAGGCTTGGATTACGGGAATACGCCGCGACCAGGCGCCAACGCGGGCCAATGCCAAGAAGGTCGAATACGACGTTAAATTCGGCTTGGTCAAATTCAATCCGTTGGCAGATTGGACGTCGGATGATGTATGGAACTACATCCGGGACAATCAGCTCATTTACAACCCGCTGCACGATCGGAATTTCCCAAGCATCGGCTGTGAGTACTGCACACGGCCGGTTATGCCAGGGGAAGACCCTCGGGCAGGACGTTGGGCCGGCACGGAAAAGACGGAATGCGGGTTGCACAAATAATACGCTAATGCAAAAGCGACAAACGAATTGGAAATTGGGGGAGATCAAATGACGGCAATTTTACCGCATGGAGGCAGCCTGGTGAATAGGCTCGTGACCGGCGAGGAGCGTACTGAATTATTGGCGTTGGCGCGGGAACTTCAGTCGATTTCCATCAATGCCTGGACGATATCCGATTTGGACCTGATTGGGGTCGGTGCTTTTTCGCCGTTAACCGGCTTTATGAACGAAGCGGATTACCGTTCCGTGGTGCAGCGGATGCGGCTGGCGGACGGTACCATATGGAGCATCCCGATTACCCTTTCCGTCAGCAAGGAACAGGCGAAGCTGTTGGCCGTAGGGGAAAAGGTTGCGCTAACCGGGGAACAGGACGGCGTCATTTACGCGCTGCTTGAAATTGGAAGCATCTATGAGGTCGACCATGGAGAGGAAGCCAAAAATGTCTTCAAAACGGACGATATCGAGCACCCGGGCGTAAGAAAGCTGTTTGAGCGTTCGCCGTATTATGCCGGCGGTTCGGTACAGGTGCTGAATCGGCCGCAGCCGGCTCGCTTCGGGGAGTTTTACTTCGATCCGGCGGACACGCGCCGTATCTTTGCCGAGAAGGGCTGGAGGAAGGTCGTTGGCTTTCAGACCCGCAACCCCGTGCACCGGGCGCATGAATACATCCAAAAGAGCGCGCTGGAGATTGTGGACGGCCTGTTTTTGAACCCGCTTGTCGGCGAGACCAAGTCCGACGATGTTCCGGCAGACGTGAGAATGAAAAGTTATTTGACGCTGCTCGAAAATTATTATCCCAAAGACCGCACGTTCCTGGGCGTATTCCCGGCGGCGATGCGCTACGCGGGACCGCGTGAAGCGATTTTCCATGCGATGGTGCGGAAAAACTACGGCTGTACGCATTTCATCGTTGGCCGCGATCATGCCGGGGTCGGCGATTATTACGGAACGTATGAGGCGCAGGAGATTTTTTCGAACTTTACCGCCGAGGAGTTGGGTATTTCGCCGCTGTTTTTCGAGCACAGCTTCTTTTGCACGAAGTGCGGCAACATGGCTTCCAGTAAAACCTGCCCGCATCCGAAGGAAGATCATTTAACTTTGTCCGGCACTAAAGTGCGGGGGCTGCTGCGCGAGGGCATCTGCCCGCCGCCGGAATTTACCCGTCCCGAGGTGGCCCAGGTGCTGATCGAGGGTATGAAATCGCAAGTGACAAGTTAACAGCCAGTCATATTTGTCCACCTTGTCCCATATCATGGTTAATGTCATGAAGGGGAGAAAGGTGGCTTTTTTATGGGCGAAAAAGATAAGGTAACGCTATGGATACCCTTGAACCATATTAAAAAGGCGCTGATCGGCGTCTGCCTTGTTGCCTTGCTCATCGGTATAGCGTTATATCAAGCTCCTGCGCAAAAGGTATGGAAATACTGGAGCCTTCCGCTTGCGGGACGGGTTATTGCGCTTGACGCGGGGCACGGCGGTCCGGATGGGGGCGCTGTCAGCCGGCAAGGGCAGATCGAAAAGGACATTAATCTGGCCGTATCGCTGTATTTGCGCGATTATTTGCAGCAGGCCGGGGCGGTTGTCGTCATGACGCGGGAAGAGGATAAGGATCTGGCGAATGAAGGGACACGTGGGTTCAGTAAACGCAAAACGGAGGATTTGAAACGCCGCGTTCGCTTTGTCGAGGAAAATCAGGCTGATCTGCTGGTGAGCATTCATATGAACAGCATTCCGTCGCCGCGCTGGCGCGGGGCGCAGTCGTTCTACTACCCTAATCATGCGGACAGCGCCAATTTAGCGGCGCTTGTTCAGGAGGAGCTCAAACGGAACCTGGAAAATACGGACCGGGTCGCCAAGCCGTCGGATAAAACCGTCTATTTGCTGGAGACGGTGCGGATTCCTTCGGTGCTCGTGGAGGTCGGTTTTTTGTCCAATCCCGAGGAAGCCTCCCTGCTCGGCAGCGAAGCCTATCAACGCAAAGTGGCTGCTTCGATTTATCAAGGCATATTGCGCTATTATTCCGGCGAAAAACTCAAAAGCCCGGCAGACGGCGTCAGGTAATGCTATAATAAACATCATAATGAACCAGCCAACTATCTGATGAAGTCGAGGTGCTTTCATTGTTAACGAAGGATGAACTCCAGGCTGCATTGCGTCCCGTTGCCGAACCGGCGACGAAGCGAAGTCTGGTGGAGATGCAATGGATTCGCGATATGATGATTAAAGAGAATCGGGTCGCTTTAACCGTAGTATGCATGGACAAGGACAGCGAGGAACTGGCGGAAGTGGAGCGGGAAATCCGCTACCGTCTGGCCGAGGCGGGCGTGCCTGACGTACATATTCGTTTCCGCGAAGCGTCCGAGCGGGAGCGGGAAGAGGCCCGCGGCTCAGGCGGTTCTGGCGGCGCCGCATCCGGGCCGGCGGAGGGCGGCAGGGAACTGAAGGGCCACGGCGCCGGACTGGAGCACCTGCCGGTTCTCGATCCCGCGTCCGGCGTGCATTTTATAGCCGTGGCCAGCGGGAAGGGCGGAGTCGGCAAATCGACCGTCACGGTCAATCTGGCGGTCGCGCTTGCACGCCAAGGCAAACGGGTCGGCTTGATCGACGCGGACATTTACGGATTCAGCGTGCCCGATATGATGGGCATTGAAGAGGCGCCTAGCGTGGAAGACGGGGTGATCGTCCCGGTTGAACGGTTTGGTGTAAAAGTCATGTCGATGGGCTTTTTCATTCAAGACAACAATCCCGTCATTTGGCGGGGGCCGATGCTCGGCAAGATGCTGCGTCAATTTTTTAACGATGTTCATTGGGGCGAACTGGATTATCTGCTCCTTGACTTTCCTCCGGGGACGGGCGATATTGCGCTTGACGTGCACCAAATGATTCCCCAGAGCCGGGAGATCATCGTAACGACGCCGCATGCCACGGCGGCCTTTGTGGCGGCCAGAGCGGGGACGATGGCGTTAAGAACCGAACATGAAGTGCTGGGCGTCGTCGAGAACATGGCGTATTACGAATGCTCAAAATGCGGGGAAAAAGAGTACATCTTCGGCAAAGGCGGTGGGGCCCGGCTGGCCGAATCGCTCCATACCGAGCTGCTCGCGCAGATTCCGCTGGGCGCGCCGGACAATCACCCGTCCGAGCCCGACTTCTCGCCTTCGGTATATAAAGCGGACACTCCGGCCGGCAAATTGTATGATGAGCTGGCTGGACGGATCGTCGATAAATGCGAAAAAGACTGACCTCCGGCCAGTCTTTTTTTTGTGTTCGCGCGGGGCTTAAGACGAACCGCCGCCACCGCCGCCGCCTCCTTGACCTTCGCCGCCTCCTTGGCCTTCTCCCCCTTCTTGGCCTTGCTTCTGCGGCGCTTTTTCAACCTTCGGCTGCAGTTCTTCCTGAACGACCGTTTTCAGCAGTTCCCGCACTTCCATGCGGAACAGCGGGCTTTGCATCGATTCCTGCATGATGGTCATCGTTTGCTTACGGTAATCCGGGGTTTTCGTCAGATCGAAAAACATTTTCGTGACTTCCGGCGATTTCAGCATGTCGGTCATGGATTTCTGATACGTCGGATCTTTGATTAACTGCATATGGAGCTCTTTGTTTTGCGAGCTGATGGCTTTGGCAAAATCCCCGGCAAATTGAGGATCGGTCATGATTTTCTCGATTTCCTTTTTGTATTCCGGAGAAGTGATCGTTTCTTTAACGGCCATGCGCACATCGTTGTTGGTTTGCGGCGGGAGAATCATTTTGACGCCGAAAGTTCCGCCGCCGCCTCCTCCGGCTCCGCCCCCTCCGCCTGAACCGGATTCCGAACCGGGATCGGAGCCACCGCCGCCACCGCCGCTTGGGGAGCTCAGCGCTTCGTAGACCGCTTTTTTGCCTTCGTCCGTTTTCAGGATATCGATCACCATCGATTTCGTTTCTTTATAACCTCCACCACCCTGGGAAGAGGAGGAGCTTTGTTCAGAACCGCAGGCCGCCAGCGGAAGAGCAAATGCACATAAAAAACATAAAAACCAACGGGTACCCCGCAATTTCATGGTTCCCTTCCTCCTTATCATCATTATTGCTGGTTTTAGTATGCAGCTTCAAAACGGAATTATCCCAATGAAAAGGCTGAAAAGAATGGTTTTTTGACGGGAACGTTGGTAAAATATTTCGATAGTGGGGGTGTAGGGGCTTGAACCTGAAAAAGTGGCTTTATCTGTTCTCGACTTCTTTGGGCGTAGGCGCGGCCATATCGCTGATCGTCGGCTTGCTGCTGCAGTGGACCGATACGGTAAAATATAACGGCGTCGCCGATATTTTCGTGAATATCGGCATCTTGCTCGGTGTTGGCATTATGGTCAGCGTTTACTCGCAAATGGGTTTTTTTGCGTATCTGATGATCAATTACATGGGGACCGGCGTATTTTCCAGAAGATCATGGCAGTATGTACAGCTGGTGCTTACGGCATTGGCACTGCTGGAGCTCATGTTTTTCCGGATATTCGTGGGCGGGGACAAAAGCGGGATTTCCGACATCATCCTCGGCGTCATTATACTCGTGGTGGCCATCGTAACCGCCTATTTCAAGGCCAAGTTCACGAATGGAACGGCCTGGATTCCGACCTTGTTTTTTATGGTGGCGGTGACGATCGTGGAAACCGTAGGTGTGCTGAAAATCGGAGTGGCCGAGGCGACGGCCTGGATCGTTGCCCCGCTTATCGCCTGCAACGCATACCAGATCCTGATTTTGCATAAAGTTCTGAAGCCGGAGCGTTAAAGATAGGATATACATAAAAAGGCCCAGCAATGCACTGGGCTTTTTTTGTTCATATCGTCGATTGCTTCACAAGCCGGCAGCGAAGTCCAACTGCTCTTGCAGCCAGGCTTGATCGCGCACCTCGTTGCCCTGTACGTTCGCTTCCTGAAGCAGATCGGTGACCGTAACGAATTCGTAGCCTTTTTTACGCAGCTCATCGATGATGGTCGGCAGCGCTTCATGCGTCTGCTTGACCGAATCGCTGGCATGAAGAAGGACGATATCTCCGGGGTGAGCTTTGTTCACAACGCGCTCGACGATCGTCTGTACGCCTTTGTTCATCCAATCCTGGGAATCCGTATCCCACTGAATGACTTGATAGCCTTGGCTGGCAGCGATTTTCAGCACCCTTTTATCGAAATCGCCGTTAGGCAGTCTGAGCAGTTTTGGCGGTTGTCCGGTCACCTCGGTAAGAATGGTATGGGCGGTCGTAATTTGCTGTGATATCTCTTCATCGGTAAGGCTGCTGTAGTTGACATGTTTATACCCGTGGCTGCCGATTTCGTAGCCCTGCTGCTGAATCGCCTTGACCAGTTCCGGATGAGTTTTGCTCCAGGGGGCGGAAAGGAAAAAAGTCGCTTTTTGCACGTTTTTATCCTTCAGCACCTTGAGGATCGGTTCGGCGCGTTTATCTCCCCAACTGATATCGAAGGTCAGGGCAATGACTTTTTTGTTCGTGGAGACACTATAAATGGCTGAAGGCGTGCTTTCTTCGGAAAACACGGTGACTTGGCCCCGTTCCACGTAAATGACGCCGGCGGCAAACAGGGCCGCAGCGAAAACAAAGAAAAAACGTTTGATTTTCTTCCCGTTCAGGACATAGAAGAAATTGTTCATTAGCAATTTAGCCCCTCTCGTCATCAGAATGAAATGATCAGAACTGATCCACTGATCCGCTTGTACCAATGTATGCTTTTCCCGCTGCTTTATGACGCCCTTGTCCCTGAAATTTAAGGAGGTTACCTATGTTTTCCTTTAAAAGATTTATGATGGATTTGGTGCTTTACCGCAAGGCGATGCTGATTTCCTTTTTGATTTTTGCCGCAGGAGTAGCGCTTGGGGCCGCCAACGCCGATGCGCTGACGCGGTTGATTCTGCCGGACCTTGAGAAATTGGGGGAATACAGCCGGCAGTTATCGCAAACCGAGACGCCGGAGCTGCATTTTTTCACGTTTATTTTCTTGAACAATGCTTTAAAAAGTGTCGCGATCATGGTTTTGGGCGGGCTGCTGGGGCTGCTGCCGGGCATATTTCTGCTGATGAACGGGGTGGCGCTCGGGTATGTGGTGGCGGCGGCCAGCAGCCGGGGAGAACATGTGCTGGATTTGATCGTTCGCGGGCTGCTTCCCCACGGCATTATTGAAATCCCGGCGATCCTGATCGCCTCGGGATTCGGCCTGCAATTCGGCTATTTGGTTATCAAAAGCCTGGGCGAGCGGGGCGCGAGGGATCCGGGGGAAAGAACGGTCGACTGGCGGGGATTTTTTACGGCTTTCTGCCGTGGAGCATGCTGGGTTGTTTTGCTTTTGGTCATCGCGGCCGTTATCGAAAGCACGCTGACTTTTTATTTGGTTGGATCATAATTTTCCCAAAAAATGTGCATAACAGTAAAGCACCTCTGGCGAGCTTAGGTGAACAATGCATCCCCTATTTCAACATTTGAATCTATGACGAAAGAGGAGTTGTTCTGTCATGCTGGGAATGTTATTCAGCGAAAAAGAATGCAAGGAACTTGATTATGTACTGCGAAAAGAGCTGGATGAAATGCTGTTGGATATGAGCGACCATCGGCTTGATCAGGATATTCGGCATGCGATCGCCAATCGGTATAAAACGATATTTAGAATGTACGCCCGCTTTGCGCCTTCCAAAGAACTGTCCAAATACGCCCGCCGGGCCCGTTTTCCGCAAGTGAAACAATAAGAGAAAGTTGGAGTTGACGATAGGGGGCGAATTATGTTAAATTAGCATTCGTCCCGTTAGTAAGGGATGTAAAGCAGCGACGCGGGTTTGATTGACTGGGTTAAAGTGGAAACAAAAAAATCTACAAAACCTCTTGCAAAAACCCAACTCACTGTGATATATTATAAAAGTCGCCGCTGAAACAACGGCGATGAACGAAAACGAAGTTGATCTTTGAAAACTGAACAACGAGTGAGTATTAATGAGAATTAATTTTCTCGTCAGTTTTTCTAAATGAGCAAGTCAAACCTCGGATGGAACACCTCATAGCCTTCGGGTATGAGCCTCCTTCCGATCCTTATTGGAGAGTTTGATCCTGGCTCAGGACGAACGCTGGCGGCGTGCCTAATACATGCAAGTCGAGCGGAGTTAATCGGGAGCTTGCTCCTGATTAACTTAGCGGCGGACGGGTGAGTAACACGTAGGCAACCTGCCCGTAAGACCGGGATAACTACCGGAAACGGTAGCTAATACCGGATAATCAAGCTTCTCGCATGAGAGGCTTGGGAAAGGCGGAGCAATCTGTCACTTACGGATGGGCCTGCGGCGCATTAGCTAGTTGGTGGGGTAACGGCTCACCAAGGCGACGATGCGTAGCCGACCTGAGAGGGTGAACGGCCACACTGGGACTGAGACACGGCCCAGACTCCTACGGGAGGCAGCAGTAGGGAATCTTCCGCAATGGACGAAAGTCTGACGGAGCAACGCCGCGTGAGTGAAGAAGGTTTTCGGATCGTAAAGCTCTGTTGCCAGGGAAGAACGTCTTCTGGAGTAACTGCCAGGAGAGTGACGGTACCTGAGAAGAAAGCCCCGGCTAACTACGTGCCAGCAGCCGCGGTAATACGTAGGGGGCAAGCGTTGTCCGGAATTATTGGGCGTAAAGCGCGCGCAGGCGGCTGTTTAAGTCTGGTGTTTAATCCTGGGGCTCAACTCCGGGTCGCACTGGAAACTGGATGGCTTGAGTGCAGAAGAGGAGAGTGGAATTCCACGTGTAGCGGTGAAATGCGTAGAGATGTGGAGGAACACCAGTGGCGAAGGCGACTCTCTGGGCTGTAACTGACGCTGAGGCGCGAAAGCGTGGGGAGCAAACAGGATTAGATACCCTGGTAGTCCACGCCGTAAACGATGAGTGCTAGGTGTTAGGGGTTTCGATACCCTTGGTGCCGAAGTAAACACATTAAGCACTCCGCCTGGGGAGTACGGTCGCAAGACTGAAACTCAAAGGAATTGACGGGGACCCGCACAAGCAGTGGAGTATGTGGTTTAATTCGAAGCAACGCGAAGAACCTTACCAGGTCTTGACATCCCTCTGACCGGTACAGAGATGTGCCTTTCCTTCGGGACAGAGGAGACAGGTGGTGCATGGTTGTCGTCAGCTCGTGTCGTGAGATGTTGGGTTAAGTCCCGCAACGAGCGCAACCCTTGACTTTAGTTGCCAGCAAGTGAAGTTGGGCACTCTAGAGTGACTGCCGGTGACAAACCGGAGGAAGGTGGGGATGACGTCAAATCATCATGCCCCTTATGACCTGGGCTACACACGTACTACAATGGCCGGTACAACGGGAAGCGAAGGAGCGATCTGGAGCGAATCCTAGAAAAGCCGGTCTCAGTTCGGATTGCAGGCTGCAACTCGCCTGCATGAAGTCGGAATTGCTAGTAATCGCGGATCAGCATGCCGCGGTGAATACGTTCCCGGGTCTTGTACACACCGCCCGTCACACCACGAGAGTTTACAACACCCGAAGTCGGTGAGGTAACCGCAAGGGGCCAGCCGCCGAAGGTGGGGTAGATGATTGGGGTGAAGTCGTAACAAGGTAGCCGTATCGGAAGGTGCGGCTGGATCACCTCCTTTCTATGGAGTACCTCGTTCCTGTAACGGAACGGTACAAATACGGTCCGCGTAAGCGGCCGGATAATTAGACTTTGCTTGCAAAGTCGAACTTATTGACGAGTTCCCATTTGTTCAGTTTTGATGGAATTTGCGGGGCCATAGCTCAGCTGGGAGAGCGCCTGCCTTGCAAGCAGGAGGTCAGGAGTTCGATCCTCCTTGGCTCCACCATATGATTTCATCAATTTGCTGAAATTTTGAACGTCACTTTTCGTGATCGTTACAAAATTTCGTCATTGATCCTTGAAAACTGGATAACGAAACGAAATTTGCGTTTTAGAACAATCCTTTTCTGATGAATTTAAATTTGCTGCAAAGCCAAATTGAAATTCATCATAGCTGAACTTGTGTCAAAACAAGTTTCAATTAAGGTAGTGATTGCGAAGGCTTTGTGCCAGAGCAAATGGTTAAGCTACTAAGAGCACACGGAGGATGCCTAGGCGCTAGGAGCCGAAGAAGGACGTGGCGAACAACGAAACTGCCTCGGGGAGCTGTAAGCAAGCATCGATCCGGGGATATCCGAATGGGGAAACCCGGCTAGGGTAATACCTAGTCACTCGTATCTGAATTCATAGGATACGAAGAGGCATACCAGGGGAACTGAAACATCTAAGTACCCTGAGGAAGAGAAAACAATAGTGATTCCGTCAGTAGCGGCGAGCGAACGCGGATTAGCCTAAACCAGGGAGCTTGCTCTCTGGGGTTGTGGGACGTCTCACATGGAGTTATCAAGGAACAGGTTAGACGAACAGGTCTGGAAAGGCCGGCCAGAGAAGGTAAAAGCCCTGTAATCGAAAATGTGTTCCCTCCGAGACGGATCCCGAGTAGTGCGGGGCACGTGAAACCCCGTATGAATCTGCCAGGACCATCTGGTAAGGCTAAATACTCCCTAGCGACCGATAGTGAAGCAGTACCGTGAGGGAAAGGTGAAAAGCACCCCGGAAGGGGAGTGAAACAGAACCTGAAACCGTGTGCTTACAAGAAGTCAGAGCCCAATTTAGGGGTGATGGCGTGCCTTTTGTAGAATGAACCGGCGAGTTACGTTTGCAAGCAAGGTTAAGCTGAGAAAGCGGAGCCGCAGCGAAAGCGAGTCTGAATAGGGCGAATTAGTTTGTAGGCGTAGACCCGAAACCGTGTGATCTACCCCTGTCCAGGGTGAAGGTGCGGTAACACGCACTGGAGGCCCGAACCCACGTACGTTGAAAAGTGCGGGGATGAGGTGGGGGTAGCGGAGAAATTCCAATCGAACTCGGAGATAGCTGGTTCTCCCCGAAATAGCTTTAGGGCTAGCCTCGGTGTGACAGTCGTGGAGGTAGAGCACTGATTGGGTGCGGGGCCCGCCAAGGGTTACCAAGCTCAGTCAAACTCCGAATGCCATAGACTGATTCACCGGGAGTCAGACAGTGAGTGCTAAGATCCATTGTCAAAAGGGAAACAGCCCAGACCATCAGCTAAGGTCCCCAAGTGTGTGTTAAGTGGGAAAGGATGTGGAGTTGCACAGACAACCAGGATGTTGGCTTAGAAGCAGCCACCATTTAAAGAGTGCGTAATAGCTCACTGGTCGAGTGACTCTGCGCCGAAAATGTAACGGGGCTAAACACACCACCGAAGCTATGGCTTGATACTTTTAGTATCAGGGGTAGGGGAGCGTTGAATACGGGTTGAAGGTGTACCGGAAGGAGCGCTGGACTGTATTCAAGTGAGAATGCCGGTATGAGTAACGAAAAGATCAGTGAGAATCTGATCCGCCGAAAGCCTAAGGGTTCCTGAGGAAGGTTCGTCCGCTCAGGGTAAGTCGGGACCTAAGGCGAGGCCGAAAGGCGTAGTCGAAGGACAACAGGCCCAGATTCCTGTACCACCATAATCCGCTACGAGCAATGGGGTGACGCAGGAGGGTAGTGACGCGGGGCGATGGAATGCCCCGTCCAAGCAGTGAGGCTGGTGTGTAGGCAAATCCGCACACCGTAAGGCTGGGCTGTGATGGGGAGGGAAAATTTACAGTACCGAAGGTCATGATCTCACACTGCCGAGAAAAGCCTCTAGCCAGGAGAAGGTGCCCGTACCGCAAACCGACACAGGTAGGCGAGAAGAGAATTCTAAGGCGCGCGGAAGAACTCTCGTTAAGGAACTCGGCAAAATGACCCCGTAACTTCGGGAGAAGGGGTGCCCCGGTAGAGTGAATAGCTCGAGGGGGCCGCAGTGAAAAGGCCCAAGCGACTGTTTAGCAAAAACACAGGTCTGTGCGAAGCCGCAAGGCGAAGTATACGGGCTGACGCCTGCCCGGTGCTGGAAGGTTAAGGGGAGCGGTTAGGGGTAACCCGAAGCTGTGAACCGAAGCCCCAGTAAACGGCGGCCGTAACTATAACGGTCCTAAGGTAGCGAAATTCCTTGTCAGGTAAATTCTGACCCGCACGAATGGCGTAACGACTTGGGCGCTGTCTCAACGAGAGATCCGGTGAAATTTTAATACCTGTGAAGATGCAGGTTACCCGCGACAAGACGGAAAGACCCCATGGAGCTTTACTGCAGCTTGATATTGGACTTTGATACGATTTGTACAGGATAGGTGGGAGCCTAGGAAGTGGGAGCGCAAGCTTCCATGGAGGCGCCGTTGGGATACCACCCTGATCGTATCGGAGTTCTAACCCAGTACCGTAAACCGGTACGGGGACCGTGTCAGGCGGGCAGTTTGACTGGGGCGGTCGCCTCCTAAAGAGTAACGGAGGCGCCCCAAGGTTCCCTCAGAATGGTTGGAAATCATTCGCAGAGTGCAAAGGCAAAAGGGAGCTTGACTGCGAGACTGACAAGTCGAGCAGGGACGAAAGTCGGGCTTAGTGATCCGGTGGTACCGCATGGAAGGGCCATCGCTCAACGGATAAAAGCTACCCTGGGGATAACAGGCTTATCTCCCCCAAGAGTCCACATCGACGGGGAGGTTTGGCACCTCGATGTCGGCTCATCGCATCCTGGGGCTGAAGTAGGTCCCAAGGGTTGGGCTGTTCGCCCATTAAAGCGGTACGCGAGCTGGGTTCAGAACGTCGTGAGACAGTTCGGTCCCTATCTGTCGTGGGCGTAGGAAATTTGAGAGGAGCTGTCCTTAGTACGAGAGGACCGGGATGGACGCACCGCTGGTGTACCAGTTGTTCCGCCAGGAGCACAGCTGGGTAGCTAAGTGCGGACGGGATAAGCGCTGAAAGCATCTAAGCGTGAAGCCCCCCTCAAGATGAGATTTCCCAATTAGTAAGACCCCTTGAAGACGACGAGGTTGATAGGCCTGAGGTGGAAGTGCAGCAATGTATGGAGCTGACAGGTACTAATCGGTCGAGGGCTTATCCACAAAACATCTAAAAGGCAAATTTGTTTCGTATCCAGTTTTCAAGGATTAACACCTTGAAAATCGTTTGGTGGCGATGGCGGAGGGGTTCCACGCGTACCCATCCCGAACACGGCCGTTAAGCCCTCCAGCGCCGATGGTACTTGGACCGAAGGGTCCTGGGAGAGTAGGACGCCGCCAAGCAATGTTCCCTGATAGCTCAGTTGGTAGAGCACTCGACTGTTAATCGAGTTGTCACAGGTTCGAGTCCTGTTCGGGGAGCCACTTGCTCTCATAGCTCAGTAGGTAGAGTGCATCCATGGTAAGGATGAGGTCACCGGTTCGATCCCGGTTGAGAGCTTTTTACATAAGGCCCGTTGGTCAAGGGGTTAAGACACCTCCCTTTCACGGAGGTAACAGGGGTTCGAATCCCCTACGGGTCACCATACATATGGAGGCTTAGCTCAGCTGGGAGAGCATCTGCCTTACAAGCAGAGGGTCGGGGGTTCGATCCCCTCAGCCTCCACCATTGTTAATGGGGATTAGCCAAGCGGTAAGGCAACGGACTTTGACTCCGTCATGCATAGGTTCGAATCCTATATCCCCAGCCATTTTTAGATTATGAGCCATTAGCTCAGTTGGTAGAGCACCTGACTTTTAATCAGGGTGTCGAAGGTTCGAGTCCTTCATGGCTCACCAGTTTTCCTTAATAAATGAGGAAAATGTTTGAAATTGCGCGTGTGGCGGAATTGGCAGACGCACTAGACTTAGGATCTAGCGTCTTTGACGTGGGGGTTCAAGTCCCTCCACGCGCACCAAATTATGCGGACGTGGCTCAGCGGTAGAGCATCGCCTTGCCAAGGCGAGGGTCGCGGGTTCGATTCCCGTCGTCCGCTCCATAATTTGCGCCCTTAGCTCAGCTGGATAGAGCGTTAGACTACGAATCTAAAGGTCAGGAGTTCGAATCTCTTAGGGCGCGCCATTTTAATAAAATAAATGTTTGGCGTAAAGATTGGCCAACATATCTCGGGACGTAGCTCAGCTTGGTAGAGCACCTGGTTTGGGACCAGGGGGTCGCATGTTCAAATCGTGTCGTCCCGACCATCAATGTTTTAGGTATTGTGCGGGTGTAGTTCAATGGTAGAACTCCAGCCTTCCAAGCTGGTAGCGTGGGTTCGATTCCCATCACCCGCTCCATATATAACAGCAACATCATCGGAAGATGATGTTTTTTGTTATAGATATCAGAAATTTATAATTTTGAAAATTAAAGTTATGATAACTGGACTCAAAACCGAAAACGGCACTTGCCCCGTCGATGAGGCCGCAGCTTATTATCTTAACGGAGCTTGATGAGCGGGAAAACCCGCCCCTCAAACGAGTTATCATTCTGCGAATTATCGTTCTAACGGTTGCCACAACCGCTATTTGTACCAAAAACGTTGATTTCAAATTCTAACGGTTGCCATGGCGCTTATTTCACTTAAAACCAGCCCATTTTGCTTAGATTCAGGTAAATAACGGCGCTCACAACCGTTAGAATCTAGAAAAGGTCTTTTTTCGTAAAATAGCCGCTGCTACAACCGTTAGATCTTCCTCCGGTGGACGATAATTCGATTCGAAAACCTTAGCGATTGCGGAAATCTGGAAAGTATCAGGGATTCAAATTGTGAAAAAGCTTGTGCAACGCTAGTGGGGGGAACGAATTTTAACAGTTGTGATGGGCCTTGCGTCGAACTGTTGACTTTTAAACGAATAGTTTGGGCACCAGGCTCAGTAGTCAAGTGCGAATTTTTAGGTTGAGCCGATAACTGTAGCTTATTGAGCAAAAAAATTTATTTATATTCTTGTATTTTATTGCTTTACCGTGTTAAGGTTGGTAATGGTTGTTTATGCGGGAGGTTGTTTACAACCTCTTTGTTCCCTTGACTGCGGATGGGAAGTTCTACCATCAGGGACTTGCAGTGTACTCGGCATATTAGCTCTATCATGCATAAATATAAAATGATTAATTTTTCATCTTGAGCATGATTCCTTTTAATTCAATGGTATGCCTAATCTTGTGACTGCTGCGCTTTATTAGCGAGCTTGAATATTTACTCATTACTAAGTTTCGAATCCAACCGCCTTACCGCGAAATCTTACAAATTAGGTGAAGATTTTCGGGGGAGATTATTGTATGATGTTAAGAAAGCTTTAGAAAGACGGAATAGGGATGAAATGGGGGAGAAACATGACTGAACTAACGGTAACGGCAGGCACGAGCAACTCAAACAACCTGCTCCGGCGCGACATTCGTTTTTTGGGCAATATTCTAGGAGAGGTCCTTGTACATCAGGGCGGTAATGAACTCTTGGATATTGTCGAGAAGATTCGTGAAGCCAGTAAATCGCTGCGGGCTGTATTTTTACCCGAATTACATGATGAGTTTAAGGAAATGATCAATTCTCTTGAACCCGGAATTCGTCACCAAGTTATCCGTGCTTTTGCCATTTACTTTCAACTCGTCAATATTGCCGAGCAGAATCACCGGATTCGCCGCAAACGGGATTACGAACGCTCGGCTGGAGAAACCGTTCAAACGGGAACGATCGAGGCCGCCATTAAAAATCTGAAGGAACAGGGCTTCACTTATGTCGAAGCTAAGGAAATCATGGAGGGCATGTCCCTGGAGCTCGTGATGACGGCACACCCCACTGAAGCGATGCGCCGGGCGATCTTGGATATCCACAAACGGATTGCCGATGATGTCATGCAGCTTGATAATCCAACCCTTACGTTCCGTGAGCGCGAACAGCTTAGAGAAAAGCTCTTAAACGAAGTGATCACGCTTTGGCAAACCGATGAGCTGCGCGACCGTAAACCCACGGTGCTCGATGAGGTCAGAAACGGGATGTATTATTTTCATGAGACGCTGTTTCATGTGCTTCCCGAAGTATATCAGGAACTGGAACGTTGCCTGACTAAATATTATCCGGAGCATTATTGGCATGTGCCCGCTTACCTGCGCTTCGGTTCCTGGATCGGTGGCGACCGGGACGGCAACCCGTCCGTTACCGCGGACGTGACCTGGCAAACGCTGCGAATGCATCGGAAGCTGGCGGTACGCGAGTATCAGCATATTTTGAGCGATTTGTTCAAGCACCTTAGCTTCTGTACCACAATCGTCGACGTGACCGACGAACTGATGGCCTCCATTCAACGCGACCGGCTTCAGGTAACGCTGCAAAAAACGCAGCAGTGGAACAACGAGAAAGAGCCTTACCGCATTAAACTGACTTACATGGTGGAGAAGCTGCACAATCTGCTGGATGACACGAAAAAGGACACACCGGAGCGCTACGCCAACGTAAGCGAGTTTATCGAGGACTTGAAAATCATCGACCGCAGCTTGCGCCATCACTATGCGGACTATGTAGCCGATACGCATCTTAAGAAGCTGATTCGCCAGGTCGAGCTGTTCGGCTTCCACACGGCGACCCTGGACATCCGCCAGCACAGTAAGGAGCACGAGAACGCCATGACGGAAATTTTGGCGAATATGAATATCGTGCCGAACTATTCCGAACTGGAGGAAGAAGAGAAGGTCAAGCTGTTGGAAAAAATCCTGAACGATCCTCGTCCATTGACATCGCCTTATCAGGATTACAGCGAAAGCACCAAAGAATGCTTGGAAGTATACCGTACGGTATACCGGGCGCAGCAAGAGTATGGAAAGCAGTGTATCACCAGCTACTTGATCAGTATGACGGAAGCGGCCAGCGATATTCTTGAAGTCATGGTTTTTGCGAAAGAAGTCGGATTGTTCTACAAGGAAGCGGACGGCAGTGTCACCTGCACGCTGCAATCGGTGCCGCTGTTTGAGACGATCGATGATCTTCACGCCGCGCCGGGCATCATGGACCAACTGTTCAGCATGCCGATCTATCGGCAATCGGTGGCGGCGATGAACGATTTGCAGGAAATTATGCTGGGATACTCCGACAGCAACAAGGACGGCGGCGTGGTGACGGCCAACTGGGAGCTGCGCGTGGCGATGAAGCAAATTACGGCGACCGCCAACCAATACGGCGCTAAGCTGAAGTTCTTCCACGGCCGCGGAGGCGCGCTTGGCCGCGGAGGCATGCCGCTGAACCGCAGCATTCTGGTGCAACCGCCGGAAACGATCGGAGGAGGCATCAAGATCACCGAACAAGGCGAGGTGCTCTCGTCGCGTTATTCTTTGCGCGGTATCGCCTACCGCAGTTTGGAGCAGGCGACCTCCGCATTGATCGAAGCCAACAAGCTTGCCAAGCTTCGTCAGAAGTGCAGCCCCGAGGAAGAACGCTGGGAAGATATCATGGTTGGCATTTCGGAGACTTCGCTGAGCAAATATCAGGATCTCGTGTTCCGCGAACCGGATTTCCTGAAGTTTTTCCGGGAGTCTACGCCGCTTGTCGAAGTCGGCGAACTGAATATCGGCTCACGCCCGTCCAAACGCAAAAACAGCGACCGGTTTGAGGATCTCCGGGCGATTCCTTGGGTATTCGCCTGGACGCAAAGCCGCTATCTGTTCCCGGCCTGGTATGCCGCCGGCACCGGACTGATGAATTTCTATCAGAACAAAGAAGAGAACCTGAAAATACTGCAGGAGATGTACCAACACTTCTCGTTTTTCCGCTCCGTGATCGATACGCTGCAGTTTGCTTTGATTAAGGCGGATTTGGTGATCGCGAAGGAATACGCCAATATGTGTTCCGATTCGGAAGCGAAAGACCGGGTCTTCGATCAAATTGAAGAAGAATTCCGTCTGACGCGGGAAATGGTCCTGAAGATCGCAGGCATCTCCGAAATTTTGGACAATGTTCCAGGGCTCCAGGAATCGATCCGCCTGCGGAATCCTTACGTTGATCCGCTGAGCTACTTGCAGGTTCAACTGCTGGCCGAGCTGCGCTCGGTTCGCGAGCAAGGCGAGGATGACGCGCATCTGCTGCGTGAAGTGCTGCTTACCATTAACGGTATTGCCGCAGGGCTCCGGAATACGGGCTGATACGAGCTTAAACGCTGCATTTCATCATATGCCGGTCCTTTGGCAAAGGGGCCGGCTTTTTGTGTAGGTTCTATTGCAATTTGCAGACAGTTGCATTAACATTTGAATGAAGTACAGGGAATAGATGATGAAACCCGTCCATGGATCTGGGGGAAAATATGGTGGTAGATCATTACGACGCAAGGCTGGTGAGGCTGGCCCGAAAAGGGGATCAGGGAGCCTTTGCCGAACTCGTTGATTTATATAAGGATAAACTGTTTCATCTGGGCTACCGGATGTTGTCGAACCGGCACGAAGCGGAGGACGTCGTGCAGGAGACGTTTTTAAGGGTATACAAAAACTGGAGCCGTTACGATGATAAACAGAAATTTTCGACATGGATATACCGCATTGCGACAAATCTCTGCATCGACCGGCTGCGCAAGCGGAAACCGAATTACTATCTCGATGCCGAGATGAACGACCAGGAAGGAATGGACGGCTATACGCTGATTCCTGGTGACGATAAAACACCGGAAACGGAATATCTGCTTTCGGAAACGCAGCAGACGATTCATCAAGCCATTGCAGGCTTGCCGGCGAAATATAAGTCCGTCATTGTTTTAAGATACCTGCAGGAAATGTCGCTCCAGGAAATTAGCGATGTGTTGGACATGCCGGTAACGACGGTGAAGACACGGGTTCACCGGGGACGCGAATTTCTGCGAAAAAAGCTGGAGCATAAAGTGCTTTAAAATCGTGGTAAAGTTTGCCGATTTTTTTGTGAAACGAAATTGTTTGCGATGCGTAATGTAATGATAGGACGACTAGGTTCCGGGGATCCGCCGGGATTATCCGCATAGATTGATACTGAAAGGATTGGCTGATATGGAATGCAAGCAAGCCTCCTCATTAATGCATGATTATTTGGACGGTGAATTGAGCCGCGAGGAAGCCGTAGCGTTGAAGCAGCATATGCAAAGCTGCTCGGCTTGCCAGGAGCGGTTCAGAGAACTGGAGCAAACCGAAATGATGCTGTTTGCGACCATCAAGCATACGAACTTTTCGGCTCCCGATGAGTTGGTTAACCGGATCATCAGCCAGATCCCGAATCAGCCGAAACAGCAGGCTTGGATCAAGTGGATCAAACGGCACCCGGCATTGACCGCGGCCGCGATGTTTCTGCTGGTGATGCTGTTCAGCGCCGTTTCGTTTTGGGATACCGATGACCAACTCGTGGTCAAAGGGTCTAATCTCGATCAGGTGATCATCCATGGCGACACGGTGACGGTACCAAATGACTCAAAAATCGCCGGGAACTTGACGATAGAAAACGGTAAGGCCGAAATCTATGGTGAGGTTCAAGGCAATTTAACCGTCATTGACGGTACGTTTTATCAGGCTTCTACCGCCCATATTTCCGGTCAGGTCAAAGAAATCGATCGGGCACTGGATTGGATCTGGTACAGGATCACCAATACGTTCACGGAAGTCGCCTATAGGTAAAGTTCGGCTGGATTCACATTTGGCGCCTCCCCTTCGGGAAAACGGGCGCTTTTTTTATTTTCATTGATACAGGAAAATAATGTAATTGATTACGAAAAGCGCCTATTTTTTCCCGGACGCTTGCATCTCGTATGTGATCGTTATAACCTAGTAATTAGGGGAAACTTATAGAGACAAGCATCGTGCTGTAAATATCGTTTCCTTTCAGCGGGCGAAGGATGCCCGTCAGGAACAGTGCCGGGGGTTGCATCATGAGTTATTTTTCGAATATGACATGGCAGGACACCATCAAGGATGTCATCGATATCCTCATCGTTACCTACATCATTTACCAACTGATCCTGCTTGTGCGGGGAACGCGGGCCGTTCAACTGCTCAAGGGGATTCTCGTTCTAGTGATCATTTGGGCGGTAAGCACGTGGTTTGATTTATATACGCTGAAATGGCTGATGAACCAAATGTTTACGTTCGGCGTGCTGGCGATCTTCATTATTTTCCAGCCGGAATTAAGACGCG
The DNA here is from genome assembly GCF_003863965.1 of Paenibacillus oralis. Lineage (GTDB taxonomy): Bacteria > Bacillota > Bacilli > Paenibacillales > Paenibacillaceae > Fontibacillus > Fontibacillus oralis. Next base: position 706,233 of record NZ_RRCN01000001.1, on the reverse strand, counting down.
CGTTGGAGCAGCTCGGAAGAGGCAAGCTGTTTGGCCGCAGTTCGGCGGATGAAGAACAATTCGGCAAAGAAATCGGCGAGATTATTAAAGCCGTTAATTATTTATCACGTAGAAAAATCGGGGCGTTAATCGTTTTTGAACGCGATACAGGGCTTAATGAATATACCGAATCCGGAATTCCGATGCAGTCGCTCATCTCTTCGCAGCTGCTGATCAATATTTTTATCCCGAATACGCCGCTGCATGACGGAGCGGTTATTATTCAGGGTCACAAAATATCGGCCGCGGCCTGCTATTTGCCGTTGTCTGAAAATCCGTTTATCAGCAAAGAGCTCGGCACCCGGCACCGTGCGGCAATCGGAATCAGCGAGGTCGGCGATGCCGTTTCGATCGTCGTTTCCGAGGAAACCGGCCAAATATCCCTGGCAATCAACGGCCAAGTCGTGCGGGATATTAATGAGGAATCGTTGATTTCCAAGCTTTATGAGGAGCTAGGGCCGGATTCAAACGCCAAAGAAAAGCGCGGACCTTTCCGTAGAAGGAAGGAGGCCGGCAAAAATGGATAAATGGCTGACCCACAACAATTTTGCCAAGGTATTGGCCCTGGTCGTCAGCATCATTTTATGGGCGATGGTTCATTTGGACAGCGGGACGCCCGTCGATTCGACGACGCTGGCGCAGCCGAAAATCATCGATAACGTGAATATAGAAGTTACCGGATTAAACGATGAGAAGTATGTGTTATATGATCTGGAACCGACCAAGGTCCGGATGGAGGTTAAAGGAAAACGCATTGATTTAACGACAAATTTTTCCGATTATAAAGTGAAATTGAATTTGAAAAACGTAGGTCCGGGGACGTTTACGCTTCCTTTGACCTATGAGCTTCCTCCCGGCGTGCAGCTGGTGTCGATTGAGCCCTCGATCGTGAAAGTCACGATTGAAGCGAAAGAAACCAAAACGGTTCCCGTGAGCATCGTGACGAAAGGGCAGCCTGCGGACGGGCTGCTTCTGGGAAGCCCGATCGTAGCCGGAAGCGGCACCGTTGAAGTCACGCTGCCGGCCAGTGAAATCGGCGAGCTCAGCAAGGTGCAGGGGACGGTGGACGTAACGGGGCTGAAGGAATCGGTCAAAGGCAAAAGCGTGAAGCTTACGGCATATGATAAGCAGGGGAAAGCGATGGAGAATGCGGGGATCTCTCCTGACTCTGTCGATACCGATGTTCCTATCACTAAAATGTATAAAACCGTGCCGATCGAACTGCAGTACACAGGGCAGCTTCCGGCAGGTTACGTTCTTGCGGGCGCGGAAACCGACGTGGAGGGCGTTGCCGTATATGGGACGAAGGAAGCGCTCGGGGGCATAAGTTCCTATCCGATCACCGTCGATTTAGGGCGTTTTGGCGGCTCGGATGCGACCAAATACTCGGTGGGCTTGACGCCGCCGGAAGGTTTTGAGAAAATCGAGCCGAGCTCCGTCACGGTGACATTAAATGTGAAGCCTGCCGAGCAGAAGCAGGTGGATGGTATACCGATCACCTTGGAAAATGTGAATTCGCTGTACAACGTAAAAGTCATCCGGCCGGCCGACCGCCAAATTTCGCTTACACTGCTAGGGGCGGAGGACGTGCTGGGCAAGCTTGCGGCGGCCGATATCCAAGCTGCGGCGGATTTGTCCGATCTTGGTCCGGGGCGCCATACGCTGCCGCTTAACGTGAAGCTCCCGGCCTATGTGGAGCTGGCGGACGCAAGCAAAGGCTTGACGATTGACGTAGAGCTGACGGAGAAAGATAAGCCGGCCACCGCCGAACCGGAAGAGGATGCGGGGAAGCAGGAAAATCAGACTGACCCGGGAACTTCGGGAAATGCGGGGAACCCGGGAAATCAGCAGAGCGAGAACAATACGGAGAGGCCTGCAGGCAACGATTCTTCGTCCAATCAGGGGGACGACGTTGGACCGGCCAACAATGGGGCTGCCGGGGGAGCGTAAAGTTTAACGCCGGCTGCCTGAAAACAGGAACGGAAAACGGCATATTGCCGAATCGTGCAACAGGAGAGAACGGGCGAAGCGCTTGAAATTTTTGGAGGAGTGAAACCATGGGGAAATATTTTGGTACAGATGGCGTAAGAGGTATCGCCAATAAAGAGTTGACGGCGGAGCTGGCGTTTCAGATCGGCCGCTGCGGCGGATATGTGCTTGCGGGTCAAGCTCCGAAGCCTAAAGTCGTGATCGGGATGGACACGCGCATTTCCGGCGTCATGCTGGAATCCGCGCTCGTGGCGGGTCTGCTGTCGATCGGGGCGGATGTTGTTCGCCTTGGCGTCGTAACGACGCCGGCGGTCGCTTATTTGACGCGGTTGCTGAAAGCCGATGCGGGCGTGATGATATCCGCGTCGCACAATCCGGTTGAGGATAACGGGATCAAGTTTTTCGGAAGCGACGGCTTCAAGCTGTCGGACGAGACAGAGCTGCAGATCGAAGAACTGATGGATAAGTCCGTCGATGAGCTGCCGCGTCCGATTGGCGATGGATTAGGCTCGGTGAAGGTAGACTACGAATCCAAGCTGAAATATTTGGACCATCTGAAGACGACGATCACATCTTCGTTCCAAGGTCTCAAAGTAGTGCTCGATTGCGCCAACGGCGCGGCCTATGAGCTGGCACCGAAGCTGTTTCGCGAGCTGGGCGCCGAAGTGCACGCCATCGCGGCCGAGCCGAACGGACTGAACATCAACGACCACTGCGGATCGACTCATCCGGAGAAGCTGAAGGAAGAGGTCGTGCGCTTGGGGGCCCATCTGGGGCTGGCGTTTGACGGAGACGCGGACCGCCTGATCGCTATCGATGAGCATGGGGAAGAGGTCGACGGCGACTATATCCTCTGCATTTGCGGGGACGCCATGAACAAGGCGGGCCAGCTGAAGGACAGCACGGTTGTGTCGACGGTCATGAGCAACTTCGGGTTTTACAAAGCTGCGAAGAAGCTGCAGCTGAACACCCAGCAAACGGCGGTGGGCGACCGTTATGTCATGGCGGAAATGCTGCGCGGCGGTTACAATCTCGGCGGGGAGCAATCCGGGCATGTGATTTTCCTGGATTACAATACGACCGGCGACGGCATTCTCACGGCGATTCAACTGGTGGATACGATGCTGAAGTCCGGCAAGCCGCTTAGCGAGCTGAAAAAGGTGATGAAGCAGTATCCGCAGGTACTCGTCAACGTGCGCGTGCAGGATAAGAGCAAATACGCCGGAAATACGGCGATTGCCGAAGCGGTTGCCACGGTGGAGAAGGAGCTAGGCGATAACGGCCGGGTGCTCGTTCGTCCTTCCGGGACGGAATCGCTCATTCGCGTCATGGCTGAGGGACCGGAGAAAAGCGAGCTGGAGAAGCTAGTGTCGCAGATCGTCAGCGTGGTGGAGAAACAACTGGTATAATAGCCGTTACTAAAAATATGAGCCGCCGGAACGAGGAGACGATCCCGATTCGGCGGTTTTTTGCTGGGAAAAAGGAAACAGAGGGGACAAAAGTCAATCAGGACAAGATGATCATTGCCAAATGACGAAAAGGTGCATATAATTAAGCATATTCGAGAAAAAGAAAGCGAGGGTTGTGAGGTTTACCGGAAGCAGTTAAGCGCCAGAGCTTCATTTCGCGCGGATGTGTCCGAGTCTGAGTTGGGACGTATTCGGCAAAGAGAAGCTGACGAGGTGGAGGTGTTCGGAATGTTCGGCGGGGGCCTCCCGGTGCTGCATCGCACCGTAACCGCATTGGCAAAAGGAATGGGCGACCGTTCCCACAAACCTTGCGGGCAGATGGAAATCACATTCATAGCAAATCATGAGTGTACGTAAGCGAAAGACGCGGCAGATCCGCGGTGAACGGAGCACATGGACATTCATGAAAATTTTTTGGCGAAAGCCGCGAATTTTTACGTATTTTCTGAAAATTGAATAGTTCTGTCTCGATGATTCCCGCGCGAAGGGTCTTCCGCTTCTTTTCTTACGTCCAAAAACCATCTTGTAGGAATGAAACGGAGGAACTATATATTATGTGTGGTATTGTTGGATACATTGGGAAAAGAGATACGCAGTCGGTGTTGATCGAGGGTCTGAAAAAGCTCGAGTACCGGGGATACGATTCGGCAGGCATCGCCGTATTTACTTCGGACGGGCTGAAAATCTCGAAGTCGCTGGGCCGCCTGGCCAATCTGGAATCGAAGCTGGAGAACGCTCCGCTGCAAGGGTCGGCAGGGATCGGTCATACGCGCTGGGCTACCCACGGCAAGCCGTCTGACGTTAATTCTCATCCGCATACCGACCATACCCAGAAGTTTTCCGTCGTGCACAACGGCATTGTCGAAAACTATCTGGATTTGAAGGAAGAACTGATCGGTCAAGGATATGTTTTTGTATCCGAGACGGATACGGAAGTGATTTCGCACCTGATCGCTCGCGAATACCAGGGCGACATCGTTAAAGCGGTCCAGAAAGCGATCAGCTATATGCGCGGCGCTTATGCACTTGGAGTGCTGACGGAATACGAACCGGAAAAGCTGGTTGCCGTGCGTCAAGCCAGCCCGCTGATTATCGGGATCGGGGAAGGCGAAAACTTCATCGGCTCCGATATTCCGGCGCTGCTCAACTATACGCGCAATGTGTATATTTTGAATGACGGCGAGATGGCGGTATTGACCAAGGATTCTGTCGAACTGATGACGATTGAGGGGAATTTTATTTCTCGGGAAATGATTCGTGTCGATTGGGACGCGGTAACCGCGGAAAAAGGCGGTTTTGATCATTTCATGCTGAAGGAAATCCATGAGCAGCCGAAGGCTTACCGCGACACAATGCTGGGCCGGATCGACGAAAGCGGCCGCAAAGTGGTGCTTCCGGGGCTGAAGCTGAGCGAGGAAAAAATCCGCAGCCTCAAGAGCGTTCATGTCATCGCCTGCGGCACGGCCTACAATGCCGGTCTTGTCGGCGGGACGGCGATCGAGCAGCTCGTGCGCATCCCGGTGATGAACGACGTCGCTTCGGAATACCGCTACCGCTCGCCGCTGATTACGCCGGACACGCTCGTCATCGTTGTCAGCCAATCCGGCGAAACCGCGGATACGCTGGCCGCGCTGCGTGAAGCGCAGGCGAACGGTGCGCATGTACTGGCGATCACCAACGTGGTCGGCAGCTCGATCGCCCGCGACGCGGACGACGTGATCGCCACGCTGGCCGGGCCGGAAATCGCCGTCGCTTCGACGAAGGCGTATACCTCGCAGTTGATTGCGTTCTATCTGCTTGGCCTGTACATGGCTCAGGTGCGGGGCACGCAAAGCCAAGACGAGGTTGCCCATATCATCGCGGCGATGCAGTCGCTGCCGGAGCAAGTGGAAAACATGCTGGCTCAAGCGGATACGGTGAAGGCGTATGCCGAGCAAATCGCCAGCCATGAACATCTGTTCTTCATCGGCCGTGGCCTGGATTACTCGGTGGTGCAGGAAGGCTCGCTGAAGCTGAAAGAGATCTCCTACATCCACTCCGAGGCGTATGCCGCCGGCGAACTCAAGCACGGCACGCTCGCTTTGATTGAGGAAGGCGTTCCGGTCATCGCTTTGGCGACGCAAGACACCGTGCTGGAGAAAACCATCAGCAACATCAAGGAAGTTAAAGCCCGCGGCGCCGACGTTATGGCGATTACGCACGAGGAGCATGTTCCCGGCCTGCTGAAATCGGTTGACCAGGCGCTGGCCATTCCGCAGACGCTGCCGCTGCTCACGCCGGCCCTGTCCGTCGTGCCGCTGCAACTGCTCGCTTACTACGCTGCGCTGGCTCGCGGCAACGATGTCGACAAGCCAAGAAACCTGGCGAAGAGCGTGACGGTGGAGTAAGGGACGGGAATAAAAAGGCCCGGTGTCACGATGTAAAAAGTTTGTCCTGATGTAAAAAGGATTGTCCGAGGATTGGGGAATGCTGGAGCCAATGTCCAGTTAATCTCCGATCCTTTTTTCATTTCAAGAAGGGTGCGGCAGGTGAAGGGGCCAACATATAATGGTTGAGAAATGTTGGAGTAACGGGGCTTTGGGAAGTTTGACTTCAGGAAGAAAGCAAGAGCGTCTCTTTCTTTACTCACATTTTCCTCTAATTTTCGAGTTATATATGCTCATAATGTGACTATTCATTTGTCTTGATTCTATATCCAAGCCGACGGTCGGCTCATCTAAAAATAAAACTTTTGGATGGGATATCATACTCATTGCAATATCGAGCCGTCTTGCCACCCCTCCAGAATATTCGGATACATTATAATCACAATATTCTGTTAGGTGAAAGGCTTGTATTAGTTCTTCACTGCGAGCTTGGATAGTGGCAGAATCCAGATTGTGATCTAAACATGTTTTAAGTACATTGCGAATTCACTTTTGGGCTCAACCTAATAATCAGCGCTTGACAGTCAAGCCGGTAACCGATCGTGGCAAGAAATATCGGAAGGGCGTTAAAAGCTTGAGGACAGGGAGGGCTGGTGGGTTGGTCGGCAGATCAACATCCGCTGTCCGGACGCTTTGCACGATTATCCCGTTTGATCCGGAAGCAGAGAGAAAGATAAATTCAGGAGGGAGAAGCAGACATGTTCGAGATCGTTAGACAGGTTTGTGAGAAGGCGGTTTAGGAGAAGTGAAGCTGACCTGACGGGAGGAATGGGGCAAGATACCGGGAAAAATGAAAGGACCGTGATTAGCCCCCACCCTTTACCCCCTGAACAAAAGGGATAATCGTGCAAGGCAGCATGCAGGGATACCAAGTCACGAACGCTATAGATAGCCACCTCAGTGCCCAGACATATAGGTCTTGCCTAACACAACAAAAAGGGTTGGAGCAGGGGATAATCCCTGATCCAACCCTTTTTTCTTACCTCTTTACGGCTCAATCCCCCATACAAGCTGATCGTTCATATACCCGGTAACCTGTTCATTGTTTACAAACTGATTGGTAGATGCCTTAAACGAGTAATCGTCAGCCTGGTTGTAATTGGACCAGTCGGTTTTGGAGAAGCGTGCTTGAATTTCTGCGCTTTGGCCGGGATTAAGCGTTCCAGCCGAACTCGTAAAGCCAATTTCCAGAACATAATCGGCTCCGTCAACCGGAGTTGCCAGTTTAACGAATTTGCCGGTTACATTTGCACTTCCGATACTGGACCAGTCGCACCAGAAGTTCTGTGTCTTTTCCCCGTCAATCGTATAGTAATACCGGAGTTTTACATCACTTAATTGAACCGCTGAATCTCCGTTGTTAATTATTTTGAATTTGGGTGAAATTCCGTTGGTGGAGGCACTCGTGTTGCCGTTAAAAGCTTGGATCGTCAAGTCTCCCGCGGGTACAGGAGCACTGCTGTCCACTACATTTACTGTAAGAACAGCGTCATTTCCTCCGCTGAAATGAAAGGTTATCGCATGCTGGCCCAGCGGCAGCGTGGAAAGATAGGATTGGTTCAGAACGACGGCAGCGCTTGATTCCGTATAATCCTTGCCTGATGTAAGAGTGTAATTTCCATTCGTTATGCTTGCAAGCTGGTGTCCGTTTAAAGTAAGGGATACGGAAATATCCCACCCTAGATTTTCCGCTTTATCATATGTCGCATTCACGGGTGTAATCGCAGCGCTTGGTGTTGAATCGACAATTTTGACTTTTAATACGGGATCTTTTCCTTGATTAAAATCAAAGATGATCGAATGCTCGCCAACCGGCAGCCCGGCCAGGAATTCTTTTTTCAACAGCAGTGTACTTTCGTTCAAGATATAGTCCTGAGCCTCGGTCAATGTTTTGGCGCCTGCCCGGAGAGCGGTTAACGTATTGCCGTTAAAATTCACGGTGATGGCTTTATCGCTTTGATCCGGCGTATATTTGTCAAATTCGATGTTTGCAGGTGTGATGGACGCGCTTGGGGTTGGATTTTCAGACTTTAAATCAGGCAGCTCATCCAACGTGATTACATAATCACTTTGATAAAGTGTTTTCAGGGTGGCCGGATAATTAAAGGCGGTACTCATAAGATGCTCGCCATACCAGGGGCAGAAGTAGAGCCAACCCGCTTTTTCCTCTGTCAGATTCTGTACGCTTGGAACGGTGTCGTTCTCCGTCATGGCCACCATTTTTGTGCCGCCGGTTAAATCAACAAGCTGATAGAAAATCGAGGTAATGGCATCCTCATTGGGTACACCTGACAAACCGTCATAACGGTTGTAGATCGTATTGTATTTATCGTAGCCGACAATATCCACCTGATCGTCGCCGGGATACCATGCGGGAGAAGTGCTATACACGTAGCTGTTGTAGGTCCAGATCAAGTTGTGCAAGCCGTATGTCTCCGTAAGTTCGGTATAGAGCAGATCCCACAGCTGTTTGTACACATCCGCGCCTGCCGAAGCCCACCAGAACCACGCGCCTTCCCCATTCAACCCGCCGTTGCCCTCCGCCTCATGATAAGGACGGAAAATAACCGGCACATTGTTATCTTGAAGAATCTGCAGCTGTTCCGCCAAATCCTCAATGGTCATCATCACGTATTGATTTTCTTTCGTACCGGGAACCACCGCATTGGCAGTATTAAAATTGGTTTCCGTCGGCTTGTAGGTGGCGTTCTTCCAATCCACAAACTCCCCGAGCTGATAGGCGTTGAAATCTCGGGGCACATTGATATGCCAGGAAGCTGTCGCGATCCCGCCCCGGTTATTTACCCAATCGATCATCCGCTCGGTTGTGCCGTCCTCCCAACCGTAGAGCGGATTATAGTTCATTAAATCGAAGCCGCGGATGGCCGGATACTTTCCGGTTAAATTGTAGATCCAATCAAACTCCAACTCAGAATCGCCGTTATTTCCGCCTCCGTAAATCTCCTGCTGCCCGGAGATAATATTTTTGCCGTAAACCTCCGTTAAATAATTCATCAAAACCTGCGTTTCCGGTGTGGCCTCGGGATCGGTGAGGACAGGCTGCACATCCAAGGGATCCAGATCGGCATAATCCACCGTGAAGGTGTCAAAATAAGCAAATCCCCAACCGGCCTTCAGTTGGATGGTGTTGCTCCCTTGCTGCAGCTTATGAAAGCCAAAATCGAAATTCGACCACTCGGTCGTGTAGGGCAGCATATACGAACCCTTGGTAACGCCGTTAACGGTCAAATATTGAAGCCTGCCGTCAGGACTGAGCTCCTGCATATAGCGGGTGGAGATCGCATACATGCCGGTTTCCGGGACGGTCACCGTAAAAGTGATTGTGCCGGAATTTTGCATCCAGACAAACCCGCTCCCCGAAAATCCGGGCTTGGGCTGTCCGTAAATTTCAGTCGCCACTTGAAGATCGGAGCTGAGCTGAGCATCTTCGCCTTCAATCGTGAAAAGTGCGGTGTCTGCATGAACGGGCGCTGCCATCGATCCAAACAATCCAAGCAGCAGAGTAAATGCCAGCATCATTGCGCTTGCCTTTTTCAGCAAATTTTTCATTATTATCATTCCTTTCCATGTAAAATATGAGAAATAATCGCGAAATCTATCAATTCGTGGCGGCGATTTATAGTAAATATAGCACACGTACCATATTCTGTAAATATATGAAAATTGAAACGTTCTGCATCTTGAACAAAGTAAAAAACGCACTGTCGCAGACAATGCGTTTCAAATTTATCAAGCTTTTTAGGTCAGGTAAGGGGCGGCTGTTTACACAACTCACATTGTGCTGATGTCAATCACGAATCGGTATTTCACATCTGAAGCTAAGACACGTTTGTAGGCTTCGTCAATTTGATCGGCCGAGATCACTTCGATCTTAGGAACAATATTGTGTTTGGCACAGAAATCCAACATCTCCTGAGTCTCACGAATGCCTCCAATCATGGAGCCTGCAAATGAACGGCGATGACCGATGAGGGACATTACATTTAGGGACAACGGCTCTCCAGGGGCACCGACGTTCACCAAAGTTCCGTCAAGCGTGAGCAGTCCGAAATAAGCGTCCAAATCGATATTGGCACTTACCGTGTTAATAATCAAATCAAAGTGCCCGGCCAGTTTCTCGAATGTTTCCGGATCGCTTGTGGCATAGTAGTGGTCTGCGCCCAATTGCAAGCCATCGTCCTTTTTCTTCAATGATTGTGACAGAACGGTGACCTCGGCGCCCATGGCATGGGCAATTTGGACAGCCATATGACCAAGACCGCCCATACCGACAACAGCTACTTTTTTACCCGGGCCAGCTCCCCAGTGATTCAGCGGAGAATATGTCGTAATACCTGCGCAGAGTAATGGCGCTGCGACGTCAAGCTCAATGCTGTCGGGAATTCTGACAACGAAGTCCTCAGTGACGACAATATGGGTAGAGTAGCCGCCTTGAGTTGGTTCGCCGTATTTGTCAACACCTGCGTAGGTTGGGACATTTCCGTTAAGGCAGTATTGTTCTTCACCTTTTCGGCAGTTCTCACATTCGCCACAGGAGTCGACCATACATCCTACCCCAACCCGGTCACCGACCTGGTATTTCGTGACATTAGGTCCTACAGCCGTGACAATTCCCGCAATCTCGTGTCCGGGTACGAGCGGATAGTTTACAGGTCCCCATTCCCCGTGAGCCGTATGGATGTCGGAATGGCATATTCCGGCATATTTAATCTCAATTAAAACATCTTGGGCATCAAGATCGCGTCTTTTAATTTCAGCAGATCGAAATGGTTTGTCCGGACCGTCGACAGCGCGTGCTTTAGCAGTAATCATTCATAAATCCTCCTATCATTAATTTTTACAATCTCTTACAAAACAAATTTTACTCCTTAGAGTTAACTCTAGGTCAAGTGACGATTTTATGGTAGAATTATTTTATATATTAGAGTTAGCTCGAGGTCTATATTCTAATGAAAGGAAGATCCATGTTGAAGACATATTCGATCAGCGAAGTTGCCAAAGAACTGAATCTAACGCCATATACCTTGCGTTACTACGACAAAGAGGGACTTATCCCTTTCGTAGAACGGACAGCCAGCGGAACACGCTTGTTTAAAGAATCCGATATCGACGCTTTAAAAATAATAGAATGTCTTAAATCCACCGGGATGCCGATCAAGGAAATTAAAAATTTCATTGATTGGTGTTCCGAGGGGGATTCCACCTTGCAGCAAAGATATGACATGTTTCTGGAACGAAAAGCTGCTGTAGAAGCGCAGATGGAAGAACTTAAAAAAACGATGGCCGTCATCGAACACAAATGCTTCTATTACAAGACTGCCCTGGATGCCGGTACGGAAGATATTCATAAGAACAATATTGGGAGCCTTATGGCTAATTAACAGAAAACCACCTGTAATTCATAACTTCGATATGAATTGCAGGTGGTTTTGTTTGTAATATTTATCGTCGCTACCATCAAACGCGCGTTTCCTCTTGCCATAGAGTTAACTCTAGCCCTTATACTCAATCCTGTAAAAATTGCAAAGGGGGAAATTATGGAGAAACAAAAAACATTACTGATATTTATATGCCATTGTATTCATTGCTACTTTACTATTTGTGCCATCTATGCCTGTTGAAGAAAGACTCTCTTACGGCATGCAATTTTCCGTATTAAAAAAAACTGTTATATGGATTTCCATTGTGACTGTCATTTTATTAAACTCATCGATCTTCGGGGTTTATAGCTACCTTGCCGAATATCTGAAATCTGTCTCGAATATGTCACCGGACACCATAAGTTTAACGTTATTCATCTTCGGTGGAGCCAATATAATCGGAAACATTGTCGCAGGAAAGTTCCTTACTCATAGTGCCGCCAAAACGGCAGTAACTTTTCCTTTGTTATTGGGTGCTGTTTATGTCATTTTGTTCTTCACAGGACAGTTTACCGTACCTATGGCAATAATAACTTTAGTTTGGGGAATATTGGCTGGGGGAATAATGGCAAACATTAATCAATATTTGATTGCGTCTGCAGCACCCGAAGCGCCTGATTTTGCCAATGGATTATTTATATCGTCCTGTAACGTAGGAACAACATTGGGTTCAGTTGCAGGCGGGTTATTTATATCAGAAATGGGAACCCAATACGTCGTATTGGTGGGAATCCTATCTTTGATATTAAGTTTGTTCACCATTATTCTAAGAACCTATATGTATAGGCCTATAAAACAACATGCTGCATAAGGAGTAGATTTCAGTGGGGTTAATAAATCGGGGACGCATATTTGCAAATGGTGTTTACCGATCCAACCCCGCTCAATACCGCTATCGGGAATGTAACCTTTGCTCCGGGGTCCCGCAATAACTGGCACTCTCATAATTCGGGGCAAGTGTTGTTGGTTACTGGCGGCGAGGGTTGGTATCAAGAAGAAGGAAAACCGGCTCAATTCCTCAAAACCGGCGATGTGGTAAACATTCCACCGAACGTAAAACATTGGCATGGGGCTTCGAAGGATAGCTGGTTTGTACATTTAGCCCTTACACCAGGGCAAACCGATTGGTTTGAATCTGTAACCGATGATGAATATAATCAACTTTAATATGTAAAGTTGGCGAAATTTAAAGGAGAGTTTGTCTGGCATCAGCATGAAAATGAGGATGAAATGTTTTTGGTTGTGGAAGCAATCGTTCATGCCCCTGTCGAAAGCGTGTGGAAGTATTGGACGGAACCGAAGCATATTACGAAGTGGAATCAGGCTTCCGAAGTCTGGCATACGCCGTACGCGGAAAATGATCTGAGGGCCGGCGGCAAATTCGTTTCGAGAATGGAAGCCAAAGACGGCAGCTTTGGATTTGATTTCGGCGGAGTATACGACGAGGTGAATATTAACGAGAGCATTTCCTATACACTAGGCGACGGCAGAAAAGTAAAGATCGATTTTATTCGCCAAGAGGGCGGCACGAAAATCATCGAATCGTTCGAAGCGGAGGAGACCAACGCCATCGAGATGAGCAAGCCGGGTAGCAAGCGATTTTGGACAATTTCAAAAAATATGCGGAAAGTGCCAAAGAGGAATAAAATAACTTTCGCAGCCTTAAAGAGCGCATGCCCATGTCGGCATGCGCTTTACTTTATGACTTGGTCGCCTGTGGACGTTCAATCCGAACGCGTCTTTTCTATTCAAAGGGATAAGGCGCAGTTTCTTCAAGCGAGGCCGTCATTCTAACGGTTGCAATCGCCGTTATTTCGGCAAAATGGAGGGGAAACCAAATTTAACGGTTGTGACAGAGCTTATTTTGCCTTTTTTCTGCGAATTCGAAGCCCTTTTCACCAAATAAGCGCGCCTGCAACCGTTAGAAATTGAATTCCCGTCTTTTTGGCTAATTAGGCTCGATTACAACCGTTAGCGAAAGTCAGAAGGCCCGGGATCGAACCGTTAACTTCAAACGGATGATTGGCTGACTGACCTTGCGGTCAAGCGCTTTTTCTTTATTTATAGAGGAAAAATTGCCCAGGGCAAAGAAAACATTACATAGAACCTAGAAAATGAACGGAGAGAGAGGAAACATTTTGACAAAGAACGCTCAAATTACTTATGAGGGAGATATACGTACGGATCATAAGCATCTAAAACAAACGCTTTTGTTCATTTTATTAATTGTGATAATGTTGTTAGCATCGGCCTGGTCCATGACCCGTGGGGCGGTTTCGGCTTCCCCAAAGGATGTATGGGATGCTCTTCAAAATCCTGGTGAAAGCGCCACTTATCAAGTAATTTATGAAATGAGGTTGCCTAACGTCCTCGCTGCCATTTTTGGGGGGATGGGGTTGGCCGCCTCAGGTGTAATTCTCCAGCGCGTAATGCGGCATCCGCTACCGGACCCGGGAACGATGGGAATGACGGGAGGCGGGGCATTTGTTATAAGCTTAGCAGCACTTTATATATCTGATTTTTCTGTTTTTCATTACTTTGTGGCTTCGATAATAGGTTCAATTGTGACAAGCGGAATTGTGTGGTTTCTCGCTTCCAGAGTGAAAAGAGGCAGCATGGCGATACGAAGTATGTTTGCGGGCACGTTAATTCTATTGATTATCGAAGGTAGTGTAAGGCTAATTGCACAGAATACCGATAATTTAATTTCACTATGGTATGCTCCAGCGTCAGGTATAGGCTGGTCTCTGATGAACTGGCTTATTCCTTGGTTTGCAATTGGACTTTTTGGCGCTTTTACGATTGTATTCGCCCGGCCCGCTACGGAACTTGGAAAAAAACTGATCAAGATTCTACCGATAATCGTCGTCATTGAATTGTCGGCAGGCGTGGCTCTAGCCTTTGGTGCAATTGCCTTTGTAGGGACACTGGTGCCGCTTTTGGTACGGCGATGGGTAAGCAAAGATGATCGTTGGGTGCTTCCGATTTCAGTTATTCTCGGCGCTATTCTAATGGTAGTCATCGGTGTAGTCAACCGCACATTAATAGCACCTATAGAACTTCCATGGAATTTTATCGTTTCTATTGTTGGCGCTCCAATCATGATTTATTTATTATGCCGAAATGCCGTGAAAGAAGCGAATTTTAAATCTACTCCAACTCACATTGGAAAAATCCAATAGATTTCGCCCAAATCCCCCGTTTTAGGCCTGCTGAGCCTAATCTATTGGATATTTCCAATCAGGAGCGATGCAATTATCAGGCTCCGGGAACTTACCGCCGGCTGGCTTTGTATAAGACCCCGGCCTTTCTTTTGTCCACCATCCCTTTTAAACTAGTAATAGCATAAAGAAAGGCGGGGAAGAGAATTGTCTAATCTCATTGTTCCTTATCAGGAAAAATATCACGATCAATTAGTAGAGATTTGGTATCAAGCCGTAGTACATACACACAAATTTTTGGCCGAGCAAGATCTTAAATTTTACCGGCATATGGTTCAAAACGGGGCCTTAAAGGAAGTTGAGATTTGGATTGAATTAGCCGAAGGTATGGAAGCGATAGGGTTTATCGGTCTGGACGAAACGAAAATCGAGATGCTGTTTGTGGATCCGAATTGCCATGGAAAGGGAACGGGCAGACGTTTGATCCAACATGCCGAAAAACTAAAAGGCCCAAATCTGCGGGTCGATGTAAACGAGCAGAATGATGGGGCCAACGCCTTTTACAAGCGGCTGGGGTTTGTCCGGACCGGACGTTCGGAATTGGACGGTTCGGGCCGGCCATATCCCCTGCTTCACCTGGAGAAAATCAGTTAGGCGGGGAGGTGGTTTCATGTACCGAATCGCGATCTGCGACGACGAAGAGGAGCAAAGGCAGCAGGTCAAGCGGATGCTGCTCGCCTTATCCGTCAAGACCGGGATTGACTTCGAGGTTGCCTTGTTCCAAACGGGCGAGTCATTGATAGAGCATTACGAAAACGAGGGCGAGCCTTTTCACATCCTCATTCTTGATATCGAAATGAACGGATTGAATGGCATCGAGACCGCGCGGAAGCTGAGGGAGATGAAGCGGCACGGCGAACAGATCATGTTCCTGACGAGCTATGCCGAATATATGCTGGAAAGCTTCGACGTGGTTACGTTCCAGTACCTGATCAAGCCGGTGGAGCCCGAAGTTTTTGAGGAAAAAATGCTGAAGCTGTGCCGGTATTTTCAGGAGCGCGATCAAGACATTCTGATCATCAAGTCAGCGTATGAGGAGATTGTGCTCCGGCATGAAGATATTATCGCCATCGAAGTCGTAAAGGGCCTGACGGTCAAAAACAAGCTGAAATTCACGACGGTTCATGCCGTTTACGAAGGCAGGGGACTGATTTCAAGTTATGCTTCGGCACTTAAGGACGAACGCTTCCTGCAAATTCACCGCTCCATCCTGATCAATCTGCTGCACGTCCACAAATTTGCCGGAGGGGGAGTCATTATGTCAAACGGAATGGATCTGCCCATCGGGAGGTCCAAGATCAAGGAAGTCAAAGACGCCTGCACGAAATTTATGGTTATGAAGGCAGAGTGAATGATGGAACCGGCTTTTCTCTTGCTGAACCTGGGTGTAGTGCTGGTCATGGCCGTGCAGGTGAATTTTTACTTCAATTCCGTCTTTGGCAAGGAGAGAAGCAAGCCGACGAAAAAAATCTATATGTTGGTGTTTCTCCTGCTGGACTTTTTGTATATGAGCGACTATTTTTCATCGGTCTGGTCCTCGCTGCTTGCGGTGCTGGTCATCTTCTGCCTGGCGCTGGGCTATGAGGCGGACTTCAGGCTGAAAATTCTGTTCTCCATCCTGTATGCGGTACTGCTCACGATGGTCAATCTCATCTGCCTTTTTTTACTTGACCCTTCTGTCTCGATGGACATGGACCGTTCGGAGCTGATGGGGGAGCCGGGACAACTATTGTTTGCCAAAAGCATTCTGCTCAGCTGTACAATCATGTTCGCGGTTGTCCAGATCATCCGGTTTGTGGCCAAGCGCAAAAGTTTTCCGCTGAATTTCCGCTATTACCTGCTGTTTCTCAGCGTGCCGGTCATCAGCATCTACCAGGTGAACGTGATGTCGGCTTACAGCGAGAAAAATATCCATTATTTTCTGGCGGTGTTCGGTTTTGTGGTGCTGAACGTGCTTGTCGTCCATATTCTCGATACCGTAATCGCGAGATTCCAGCTTCTGCATGAGAACGTTCAACTGCAGCGCCAGATGGATTACCAGGATGCCAATTACGAGAAAACGGTGCACAGCTTCAAAAAGATCAAACGTATCCTTCACGATACGAATAAACAGTTTCTGTACGTGGCGGAATGCATCGAGCGGGGCAAGACCGCGGAAGCGAGCGAGCATATCCGGGTGACGCTGAACAAGATCGAAGACGCTTATCCCCGGGTGAACACCGGCAATCTGGTGATCGACGCGCTGGTGACGAACGCGCTGAACATCGGGCAGGCTAATGGCATCCGTATGGACACGGAGCTCCGCCTTTACGACCGGGAGGTCCGGATCGAGCGATATGACCTGTGCGTGGTGCTCGGCAACATGCTGGACAACGCCGTCGAGGCTTCGAAAAAAGTAAAAGTCGCCGAGGACCGCCATATCCGGGTACATATCCGTTCGAGCGAGTCGGCTTTGTTCATCCGCATCCGCAACCATGTGGACCGCGAGGTGAACGATCTGCGCAGCCGTAAGGCAAGCCCGGAGTACCACGGCTTCGGACTTACAAATATCGAGCGGATTTGCGAAAGATACGGCGGGCATATGGCGATCGAAACGGAGCATCGGACGTTCGATAACATGGTTGTGCTGCCTTTTCGCATAGACGATTCCCGGGCCTAGTGCCGTTCGGGGGTCGTTTTTTTCGTTTCAGGGTATTTTTGCGCTGCCTTCTCTATTGCCCGATATAATGAACCTGGGTACCCAAAAGTTGGAATAAAGGGAAGGGGAGAAATCATGAACAGGTTGAAACGAATGGGTGCTGTGATCATGGCGGCCCTGCTGTTGGCTCTGCCGGCGGCGGCAGGAATAGCCCGGGCAGACGGTACGGAGGAGGGCGGCTTAGCCGCGCAAAAAGCGCGGGAGATGGCGGAGGCGCTCATTGGAGGCTACGGCGTAAACGGCGTGCAGTATGCCATTCGGGACGAGGGGAAAGTCGTATTATCGGGCGGTCTTGGCGTGGCGGAAGACGGCAGCAGGGAGCCCATTTCCAAAGATACGATGTTCGGGATCGGCTCGGTCAGCAAAATGTATGTGACCGCAGCCGCGATGATGCTGGTGGACTCCGGCAAAATAGATATCGACCGGCCGCTGACGGATTATATTCCCGACTTTAAAATGGCTGATGAACGCTATAAACGGATTACGCCCCGAATGCTGATGAATCACTCGGCGGGGCTTTACGGTTCGCATTACAAGAATAGCATGTTGTTGGGGGACAACGATACGGAGAATTTTGACACGCTGCTTGAAAATCTCCGTTCCGAACGGCTCAAGTCCGATCCGGGCGAGTATTCCGTATACGCCAATGACGGCTTCCAACTGCTGCAGCTTTTGGTTGAACGGGTAAGCGGAATGAGCTACAGCGAGTTTTTGGCGCGTAACGTCAGCGGTCCGTTGGAGCTAACTTCGACAAAGACGCCGCTTGACGTGTTTGACCGCGACCGGCTGGCCCCAACCCGTTTTCCCGGTATCCAAGGCGAGCTGCCTCCGGAGAACGCGAATGTGGTGGGGACCGGCGGGATCTATTCGACCGCCGAAGAGCTTACCCTGTTCTCGGAGGTGCTGACGGGGGAGCGGCCCAAACTGCTGTCCAAAGCGTTGGCATCAGCCATGCAAAACCCGGAATACCGCAAAGGCGTCTGGGTTGAGGACGAAACGAATACGTTCGGCTACGGGCTTGGCTGGGACTCGGTCGATCTGGCTCCGTTCGGGGATTACGGTATCAAAGCGGTAACCAAAGGCGGCGATACCATTGTGTATCATTCGGCGCTAATCGCTCTGCCGGAAGAGAATATCTCGATCGCGCTGCTCACGTCAGGCGGCTCGTCCATCATGAATACGGCGGCGGCGTCGAATATTTTGCTGGTATACCTGAAGGAGACGGGCGGCATCGCCGATATTCTCCCGGACAAGACCTTTGAGGCTCCCGTGAAAATGGACCCGCCGGACGGTCTGCAAGCTTACTCCGGCTTATACGGTAATGTGGGCTCGACGCTCCACGTCACGATCGAAAACGGAGAGGTGGAGCTGCCCGGGTTATTGAGCGGTATGATTCCGGCGCAAACCTACGTCTATACCGGGGAGGAGGAGTTTACCGGCGTTGACGGCCGCACCGTCATCAGCTTCGACGAACAGACGAACGGGCATACGTACATCCGCGTCAAGACTTATCTGGAGTTCCCCGGCCTCGGGCAGTCGGTGATGGCTTATTATGAATACCAGAAGCTGGACGAGAACCCGCTGGACAAGACGGTTGCCGAAGCTTGGACAGAGCGGGAAGGACGAACTTATTATGCATTGGACGAAAAGATCAATTCGCTGTTCTATCTTTCTCCTTCGGTATTAACGAAAACGATCGGCCTGGACAAGGAAGGCGGCTATGCCAATGGGACGAAAATTACGGATGAAGACCATGCGGTGAACGTCGCCGAAATCCCGGTCATGAACGGCCGCGACGCCTTCGATCTGGACTTCTTCCGCCAGGACGGAACGGAATATCTCCGGGCCGACGGCCGGACGTATACCGCCGAAACAGCTTTGGCGCCCATCTCCGGCGCCGCCGCTTCGATTGTGACGATCCCGGACACGGGTTACGTGCGCTGGTACAAGATCGGCGCGGAAGCAGCCGGGCAGACAATGACCGTAGATTTCCCGCAGAGTGGCGGCTTCGCCGTCTATAATGCGGAAGGAGCTTTGGTGAATTTCTCCGTTGCCAGCGGCATCAACACCGCGCTCCTGCCGGAAGGCGGCCTGATCGTCTTTGGCGGCGGGGCAGGCGATGTATTCAAAATTTCGCTGACGCACAAGTAAGCTTCAAAGATGGGTGGTCGTCTGACCGCCTTGCACCTGGCTTCGCCCGCTGTTTATCAGAGGGTGAAGCTATTGTTTTAAAGGGTGGGTTACAACATACCTTAATATCTTTTCTGAACAGTGTCTTATTAAAGGAACCGTCTTTAATTTAGGAAGGGAAGAGAGGAACACGTTGAAAGGAAGCTGGAAGCGAGGCCCTCGCGAGACGCCGGGAGGTTGAATGCGAGAGGATGTGAGACGCAAAACGGTGAAGGCTAACGGACCCCAGAGCCTCTATTTGGCCAAAAACAGAGGATTCCGAATTTTAACGGACAGAGGCGACCTTATTCCCGGCAAATCTGCAAAAATAGCTCCATTTGGAGCCGAATAGCGTCACCTGTGTCCGTTAGGTCAGGAAATACCCGGGAAATGAGCGATTAGCGTCATTACAGTCCGTTACGGGGAACTCCGGTCCGTTACAGGGAGCAAACGTGGGGAAAATTGCCACTAACCGCGGTCCCGTCACCCTGGAATGTGCGTTGATAAACGTTTTGTTACGGTAAAAAGACCTTTTCGGCTCTGGTCCGAAAAGGTCTTGAAATCAAGCGTGTTCCTGTACTCCGGCTCAACGAAATTCAGCTCAGCGTGGCCAGCGACTCGCGGGTGAACGGCTGCAGTTCGTCGGTGCGGCCGTCCCTGATCTTGGCCGCCCAGGCCGGATCGGTCAGCAGGGCGCGGCCGACGGCGACGAGGTCGAACTCTTCGCGTTCCAAGCGTTCGATCAAATTGTCGATGCTGGCGGTTTCGCTGCCTTTGCCGGACTCGAACAAGCTGGTGAACTCGGAGTTCAGGCCCACGGAGCCGACCGTGATCGCCGGTTTGCCGGTAAGCTTGCGCGTCCACCCTGCCAGGTTGAGGTCCGACCCCTCAAACTCCGGCTCCCAGAAGCGGCGCGTTGAGGCGTGGAAGATGTCGACGCCAGCCGCAGACAGCGGCGCAAGGAAGCGCTCCAGCTCCTCCGGCGTCGCCGCCAGCTTGGCGTTGTAATCGACCGCCTTCCATTGCGAGAAGCGGAAGATGATCGGGAAGTCGGGGCCGACCGCGGCCCGTACCGCTTCGATCACTTCCACGGCGAAGCGGGTGCGGCCCACCAGGTCGCCGCCGTATTCATCCGTGCGTTTATTGGTCACTTCCCAGAAAAACTGGTCGATCAAGTAGCCGTGCGCCCCATGGAGCTCCACCGCGTCGAAGCCGATGCGTTTCGCGTCAGCCGCGGCCTGCGCATAGGCCTGAACGAGCCCTTTGATCTCGCTGACCGTCAGCGGCTCCGATACCGGTTCGCCGGTCAGGCTGAGGCCCGACGGGCCGATTGGATCGGCGTCCGAATCGGGGAATTTCTCGCGCTGGCGGGCGGTGCCGGTATGCCAGATTTGCGGAGCGATTTTGCCGCCGGCTTCATGCACTTCGCGGACGACGCGCGCCCATCCTTCCAGCGCCGCTTCCCCGTAAAAATGCGGCACGTCATGATCGGCCCCTGCCGCCGGATGATTAATGAGCGTTCCTTCGGTGATGATCAGGCCGACGCCATTTTCCGCTCTCCGGCGGTAATATCCGGCCACATTGGGTCCGGGAATGCCGTCCGGCGAAAAGGATCGGGTCATCGGCGCCATCACGATACGATTGTCCAGCTTCAGGTGTCCCCCTTCAAAAGGCTTGAACAGGGCTGCCGCTTTGGATTGGGTCATATTTCTCTCCTCCTATTTTTAGGATAAAGCCGCAAAAAACATACATCTACAAATCTAAATATATAGATGAATAGATCAAAATGCAACCCCGTGAAGCAACCTGAAGGGTTACCTCCCGGTTTGCAGCTTGGCGGCGAGTTCTCCCATAAATGCGGCGATCCCCGCTTCATTTAGCCTGTAATACGTGTATTGGCCATAGCGGCGGGACTCCAGGAGGCCGGACTTCTGCATTAAGGCAAGGTACGAGGAGATCACCGATTGCGTCAATCCGGATTTCTCCTGGATGTTCCCCACGCAGACGCTGCCGGGAAACTCTTGTTTTATGGCGTCCGGCAGCTTCCAGCCCAGCTTTTCCGGTTCCCGCAGCCAGCAAAGGATGTTGAGGCGGGTCTCATTCGACAGAGCCTTCAGCACGGCAATCAGATCTTCATTATTCATGAGGCGACACCCATTCCTAGTTGTTTGTTACAGTATACCAAAAGTTTCGCCTGTAAAAAAACGATTTGACCATTAGCCGCAAGCCGGTGTCTCATGCGCGGTCATTTACGAAAATAGGATCTCATCGAGCCATCCCGCCTTTTTCTTCATGACTTTCAATATCAACGATTCGCTCCTCCAACGAAATAACGTCTTTTAGCTCCGCAAATAATTCCGCAGACTGAAAAAGTTCCTCTATATGAAATACCCCAAAGGACTGGCGGTCCCGGGCCAATTTTCCAGCTATATAAGCCGCGACCCTTCCCGTAACATAACCTTCTCTAACGCCGGACACCGAACCTTGATAAATCGCCTGACGGCCATCCTTCTCACCCCAAACGTCAACTTTTGCCGCAAAATTGTCCGAACCCCATCGCCACGATTCCATGAGGTCGACCGCTTTGTTTCGGATCGCGGGCCGCCCAAGCCAGCCGAGACCGCCCGCGCGTTTTAAACCTGCCGCCGCGCGCGTCACCAGCGGGGAGTCGAAGCACAGACGCGTGGATACGGAGGGGATGTCCAATGTACGGGGGATGACATGCTGATCCGAGAAGTTGAACCGGTAAGCCGTCCGTTGTCCATATGGAGCGGGGAAAAGCGTTTTTTTACCTTCGGTGAAGCTGGCCACCTGACGTCTCCTGCCGTACTCCTGCACGGAAAAATCGGCCGCCAAATTGTCTATCGTCCATTCGATGGCGGCCCGCCCATGCTTCTCCCCCAAACCGAGCAAAACATAAATATCCGCTTGACGGGCCGTGTCCAGCCGCTGTTTGCCTTGTTTGGCCAGCATATTGGTCAGGCCGGGGGCGAGCCCGACGCTTAAAACGGCGGTAGATCCGGCGGGACGGAGCTTTTCAATGTCCGCCATGACCGAATAGTCGGCCGTGATATCGACGTAATCGACTTGGTGGTCGATGCAGGCCTGGACAAACCCCGTATCCCGCAGATCAAGGCACATCACCACCAAGGAAACATCTTGGAAAAAGTCCTCCGGCATCCCTTCGTTCATATCCATCTGCAAAGGAAGCACGCGGCCCCCTTGCTCGTCCGAAAAGCGTTTGGCTTTTTCATATGAACGGCCGGCAGCATATACGTTGCCGGGGAAGTGTTTCGCGAGTTCATGACAGACGACCTGACCAACCTGCCCATAGCCGCCTACGACGACAATACCCTGTTTCATCATCTATACCCCATTTTCAAATCGGAATTTAATTTAGTTACTAAACTATTTGCGCAAAAATTACTCCGTCGTCAGATGACGACAGAGCTTTTCCAGGCACTTATCGAAGATCTCGATTTCCCGCTCGTCGAGCTGCGAGCTCAAATCGCGTATAAAGTTCAAATGCATCGCCTCGTGGGCGCGGTAGGCCTCAAGGCCCGCAGCGGTCAAAGAAACGAGCGTGCTTCGGGAATCGGCCGGATTCGGCGTCCGCCTTACGAGATTTTTCTCCTCCAGACGGAGGATCATTTGCGTAACGGCCCCCTTGGTGATGGCCAGCCGGTGGGCCACCTCGCTCATGAATACGCCTCCTTCCGGGCCGATCGCCTCGATGGTATGAATTTCGCCGGGCGTTAAAGGCCCCGCCTTTCCGAAAACAAACGGATGTTTTTCCAGCCGCCCAAGCTGTACGATAAAGCGGCTTAAATTTTTGATCACGGCCGGGTTACGGCGGCTTTCTTCTTGACTTTTCATGTCTTTAGTTTAGTAATTAAACTAAATGATGTCAAGCGCGCCGCAAATTCTGTTTACTCCGTGAGAAATTTCGTATACACTATTGATTGATCAATTACATCAATCTGAAGGCGGGAAGAGTATGGCAAAAAACGGCGCAACCTCGGTGAATCGGAAAGAAGAGATTATTTCGGCCGCGATCGAAGTGTTTTCCGAAATCGGTTATTTTCGGGCGACAACCGCGCAGGTGGCGGAACGGGCACAGATATCCCAACCTTACGTATTTCGTTTTTTTAAGAGTAAGGAAGCTCTGCTGCTGGCCGCGCTCGAAGTTTCATGGTCCCGGGTCATCCGCTCTTTTCGGCAAGTCGTCGAAACGGCGTCTCCGGAGCAGTTGGAAAAAGGGCTTATTGCGGCGTACGAGGATATTTTAGCCTCATATAAAAATGAAATCATGCTGCAGATGCAGGCCCAGACGATTCCGGAGGATTCCATTAAGGCCGCGATGCGGCAAGGGTTCGGCGAAGTCCGTCAAATGGTTCTGGATGCGTTTCGCGAAATCGGCAGTGAAAATCCGGAGGAGCGGACGATGTTGTTTTTGGCAAGGGGCATGTTATGCAATATTTCCGTAGCGATAGGTATGCCTGAATTGAAGGAGTTTTGACGGCTCCGGTAAGCGGAGAGCAAAAATGGATTCCATTTAGGGCTTGCGGAAGGACAAAAGATGAAGTATGATCAATTTGTGATTGATCAATCACTAACAATGATGAAGGAGTAAATTTGGCCGGGAATCGGTTTGATGACTGCAATAGTAATTGATCAATCAATCACAACAAAAACGGAGGGATCAATTTTATGAAAAAAGCGATCGTATTAGGCGCCACCGGAGGCGTTGGCAATCCCGTAACGGCGGAGCTTTTGAAACGAAACATCGAAACGGTCGTTTTCGGCCGGTCCATGAACAAGCTGCGCGCCATGGCGGAACAGTTGGGAAACCCGTCCCATTTAAAGCTGGCGGAGGGGGATGTGTTTAGCCCGGACGATATCGTCCGGGCGGCGGAAGGCGCGGACACTATCATCAACAGCGCGAACGTGGCTTATCACAAAATGGCGGAGAAGCTGCCGCCGCTGGGAGAATCGGTGCTGGAAGCGGCGAAGCGTCTGCAAGTGAAAACGGTGCTTGTCGACGGCATTTATCCGTATGGACGCAAAACATCGCAGGACCCCATCACCGAAGATCACCCGAAAAAACCGCACACCCGGAAGGGCCAGGCGCGCCATGCTTACGAACAATTGTTTATGCGGGACGGTTGGGGTGGGAAGAATACCCTGATCGCCAGGCTGCCCGATTACTACGGTCCGTCGGCGAAGCAATCGTATTTGAATGCGACGATGGAAGCTATCGCGGCGGGCAAAAACGGCGTTTTTATCGGAACGATGAAGGTGCCGCGCGAGTACGTCTATTTGCCCGACGCGGCGCGCATGATCGTCGAACTGGCCAGCCGCGACGATACCTACGGGGAAAACTGGCACATTCCCGGACCGGGGGTCATTTCCGGCGAACAAATCGTGGCGATCGCATCGCGGGCCGCGGGCTACAAGGGCAAGATTCGGCCTGTAGGGAAAATCACGCTATCGCTCCTCGGCTTGTTTGAAAAGCCCATGAAAGAAATCGTGGAGATGCTTTATTTGACGGAAGAACCGCTGACGTTAAGCGGGGAAAAGTACCGGCGCCGAATCGGCGAAATCCCGAGTACGCCCTATGAGAAAGGGATTGCGGATACGATTCGGCAGCTGCAAGCGAAGATAAAGAGCAACATGTAATCAAAGCTGATGATGCCCAACCCATTCCGTTATGAATTGAAACATTTGGGCGGCGGCCGGGGAAAGATTGTTCCTGGAGATGGCGGCAAGCCCGATCGTGCGGTAATGTTCGCCTTCCAACGGCCGCAGGCACAGGTTATGAGTCATATGGGCGAGAATCATTTCCGGAAGAATGCTGATCCCCAGACCGTGCTCGACCATGGACATGATTGCATGATCATCTTCCAGTTCATATTTGATATTTAGCGGCCCCTTATACTTCATAAAAATCCGCCGGACGTCCGCGTCGCAGCCGGAGATCGGAATAATAAAAGGCTCGTTGATGATTTGATCCAAGGAAACGGCCGATTGGTTCGCCAGAGCGTGACCGGGAGGCAGAACGCAGAACATCCGGTCTTTTTTCAGCTCGGTCACATCAAGCGGCTGCAGCGTGGGCAAACTGACAAAACCTATATCGATATGGCCGGTGGCGAGCCATTGCTCGATTTCCTGGTAATGCCCGTCGTACAGCTTTACTTCAATATGGGGGAATTCGGCGTTAAAAGCCTTCACCATTCCCGGCAGCCAGTGGATCGATACGCTTGAGAAGACGCCGAGCTTAACGGTGCCCGCCACCAATCCCTTAATCAAGGCGATCTCTTGGTACAATCGCTCATTCAACTGCTGTATTCCTTGAAAAAAATGAAACAATCGCTCTCCGCTGCTCGTGAGGCGGACCCCAGAACGGTTGCGGATGAGCAAGGTGAGCCCCAGTTCCTGCTCCAAACTGGAAATCGCGTGACTGACCGCGGATTGGGTTAAATTCAACTGCTCCCCCACCTTTGTCAGACTTCCCGTTTCAACCGCCTTCAGCAAAATCTCGTATTTTTGCAGACTCATGGTCGCTCCTTTAATATGAAAAAAATAAATGCAAATCATCATAAACATTGATTTTATTTATCTATATTTGCCGTATATAATCATAGCAGCAAAAAATATGTTTGATAAGTGCGGGAGGGCATGTCATGAGGGAAAACAAGGGGAATGGTGCTAAGGAACTATAAAAGTCCCGGTATCAGATGGAGACACCAGGACTTTTTTGCTGAATTAAGAAGAATTTTATTAATAATTCTGAAAGAAATCCGATATATTCTAAAGCAGGAGGGCAAAGGCTAAAGATCAATTTAAGAAGAGGTGGAGTTTTACATGCAATGGTATTTGAAGGTAATGAAAAACTACGTAGGATTTCAAGGGAGAGCGCGGCGCACAGAATTTTGGATGTTTGCTCTGTTCAACGTGATCATTTCATTCGTTCTTGGGTTCTTGGGGGGGCTCATTGATGTCACCGTAGGCACTGTGCTGGGTTACATCTATGGTTTGGTGGTCCTGCTGCCTTCCTTGGCGGTTGGGGTTCGCAGACTGCATGATATCGGAAAAAGCGGATGGATGATTTTGCTCGGATTGATTCCTTTTGTCGGAGGCATTATTTTACTCGTATTTTATTGCCTTGACAGCGAGCAGGGCGATAACCAATACGGACCGAATCCGAAAGCTTTCGATCCAGTACATAACACATTCGCAAAATAATATAATTTAACAATGTTTTTGCCCACGCTAAACGAAGGAATCACAGGCATGCTTGCCTGTGATTTTTCGTCTTTTCGGGGAAGAAATGCGCCTTTATGGACCATCGGGGGTTCCGGCCAAAGTCAACCCCGTTCTTCGGAGTGGCCGCACCCTGGAGGAAAGCTAAGTTCGGGTTTATAAACCGCCTGCAATGCGTTATCATGGACTAGGATTATGACATACCCGCGGATAGGAGCCAGAAATTCATATGATCGGTACACTCGTAAACGTAGGGGCGATTATCGCCGGAAGCCTTATCGGCAGCATTTTTAAAAAAGGTTTAAACGAAAAATACCAGGCCGCGCTGTTTACGGCCATCGGTTTTGCCGCGACCGTACTCGGCATCAATGCCGTGGTCACCAACATGAAGAACAGCGCGTTCCCAGTCTTGTTTATCATCAGCTTGGCCGTCGGCAGCCTGATCGGTACGGCGCTGGATATCGACGGCAGGTTTCAAAAGCTGGTCGGCCGCTTTTCGACCTCGAATTTGGGGCAAGGGCTATCCACGGGGATTTTGCTCTTTTGCATCGGGACGCTGTCGATTTTGGGGCCGATCGAAAGCGCCATCCGCGGCGACCACACCTATCTGTTCATGAACGCTACCCTCGATCTGGTCACCTCGATGGTATTGGCTTCTTCTTATGGCATCGGGATTATTTTGACGGCGGTGGTATTGTTTCTTTGGCAGGGCGCCATTTACATGAGCGCCGATTATTTGGCCCCTTTCCTGACGGCCGACCTGCTGACGGAAGTTTCGATCGTGGGCGGGGTCCTGATCGCCAGCTCGGGGCTGTCCATTCTTAAAATCAAAGAAAGCAAAACGCTGAACATGCTGCCATCGCTGCTCGTTCCGGTCGTCTGGTTTTTGATCAAAGGCTGGATCGGTTAAAAAATCATGCAAAAAGGCCCTCCGCAGTTTCCGTCAGGAAAACGGGAGGGCCGGGGCGTCACATATTATCTGCGGGGCAGGTACCTCCTAATAAATAATAGCGGAACTTTATGGTCTTATTTTCCGGAATTGAACATGTTTATCCCCATTAGCGGAATTATATGTCCTTATTTTCCAAGGAGCGGGGCAAAAGTCGGCCATCACCCTGTGATTCAAGAAAATAGCGACATAAATTTCCTTTATTGCTCTCAAAATGGGTGATCCCGTCGAATTAGCGACATTTTTTGTCCTTATGTTTCCGCTTAAGCTTTTCAACAGTCTCAACGTTTGCCATTTTTTCTCCCTAAGCGCGCATGCTCCGGTAATCTTCTTCCTTATCCTTGATGTCAGCCAGCACATCTTGCCGCACCTGGCGATCCGCCAGAGCTTGCAGCAGCT
This sequence comes from Paenibacillus oralis, assembly GCF_003863965.1. Taxonomy (GTDB): domain Bacteria; phylum Bacillota; class Bacilli; order Paenibacillales; family Paenibacillaceae; genus Fontibacillus; species Fontibacillus oralis. The sequence goes on along the minus strand of NZ_RRCN01000001.1, from coordinate 678,170 downwards.
TGCCTTGGATTTCGGCGGCGGCTTCGGGATCGCCGGCCCGGGTGGCGACGGATTCGGAGAGACGGTCCATATAATGCCGGTAATCGATATGCCCGAGCGTACCTGCGGCAAGATGGCTGTTCTCCAGCAAGCTGGGGGCCAGCGTTTTGCGGGCTTCTTCGACCGCGGGAGGAATGATGTGAATCCGCCCGTCTTGGCCCAGCAGCTTATAAGGCTTGGTCATTGGCATGGCCAACGCCACCTGCGCATGTACGGCCACTTTGCGGTGGGGCAGCCGCTCCGCAATCGCCTCCAGCACGCCGTTGCTGCTCTCCGCATATTTTGTGCCGTCAAAATAAAGGGTTTTGGCCGTAGCTTCCGTAAAGAAATCCTGCGCCAAAAATTCCTCCGTCCGGTCCATGGGCGGCTCCACGCGAATTGTAAGCGGATTGGACACGATGTCCTCGTGTTTGAAATGCAGCGCCACCTGAACTGTATAATCTCCGGGCTCGGACACCTCCCAGCCGTTTTTCCCCACCGCGATAAATAACGAGTTATATACCGATTGCCCCGGGGCCAGCACTTCATGCTCCGGCTTATGAATATAGTGGACGAACGGCGATATTTTGCGCGCGGTTTTCCCTTGTTTTTTCACGATGATAGTCATGTTGTCCAGATCGGCCAATATCCGCCGGTCTATGATTTGCGGTTCGGAAGTCCGGTTGGTCAATTTGAGCTCCAGCACGACGGGCTCCATAAATTCAAAGCGTAAGGTTTCGCGATTGGCCCGGAGCAGCAGCTCGAAGGCCGGCTTGGCCAGCAGGCGGTGTTGCTCGAAACCGTGGTGGTCGAACCATTCAGCGTTGCCCATTTGCACGAAACTCTCCGGAGCATGGCGCATGAACAGCAGCTCGTTATCGGAGAACCGGTATTCAAAGTTGGCGAAAAAGGCGGTTTCGCCCCCCCGTACGCTGTAAGGATAGTTCATGAAGCTGCGCGCTTCTCCTTCGTTTCGTAAAGGAATCCACGGCTCGCCAAGCGCTTTTTGCCAGGAATGGGCGAGATTAAACCCGTGTCCCATCTCATGGCAGGCGGTCCAAAACTTCATGCGTTCCACCCACGCCTTCGGATGGCTTTCGCCTTCTGCGGGGACGCTGATGAACGATCGATTGAAAAGCGCTGTTCCCTGGCGGTGCTGCGGGCCGATGCTGTCGAACATAATTCCGCCCACGGAAGGCCCTTCTTCATACAGGGAAGCGAAAAATACCCATAGCGCCCATTTCGGCACATTGGCAAATTGCGACCAATGCCTTTGCATGGCGTCATGCATCTCCGCGTCGCTCCAGCGCACATCCAGCCCCGCTTCGGAGGTCGGGATCGAGTTTGCGCCCTCGGAGATACTTACGTCGAAGCCGGCGCGGCGGAATACATTTTCAATCGTTAGCTGTTCGTTCGGTAGAGTGGCGGGATGATTGGGATGCGCATGCGTGTCGATAGCCAGAACGGGAGTTACTCCGGCTTCACTGTCAAATTCGAACTGAACGGGATGGAAATAGGGAGAAGTCCAGCGGTAATACGAAGTATGCGTAAAAGAACTGCCGTTGGAAAAAATCACTTTTAAGAGGTTGGAGGGTGCTGCCTCCAGTGCGATGTTGACGGTCGTGTACGGAAACTGCGAAGTATCCCCGTCTTTGAAAAAGATTTGCCCTTCCCAGGCAGACGGGCCAAGCGCGGCTAACTTAGCGGTCCAATGGATGTACAATTGAGGGTGTTTCCAGGCGCCACTTACCGCCATTTGCGGATAGGGGCCGTCCACATCGAGCCGCAGCGTTTCCTGAACGGCATCGGCGGCCGTTTCGGCCCGATTCAGCAGCTTGTCCCTGAACAGGTCCTCCGCATGGTCCAATTCCCATAATCCGCTGATACGATTAGCATCTTCAGAGCAGGATACGAATGCCATGACGATCACGCCTTTCTATTAAAATATGGAATTATATTAATATTTAACCACAAATTCGCAGTTGAAACCATAAAATTTCTAAAAATGGTAAAATGATACTATTAACTGCGCACTAATCGCCAAAGCAACTCTGAATTCCTGGACGCTGATTGGAAATATCCAATAAATTGGTCCGAGTAGCGGCAATTTTCATTGGCAGATTCTGTACGCATCATAAGTTGTTTCTTCGTTCATTCCGTTTTCGGAAAGATAGAGCTGGCTATGGGAATTTTGGGTGGGCTAGTTTGCAGAAGGCCGGAGACGGCAATCCCGGGGCTTTTAACTTTTGGCAGGCTTTTCGAGCGATACTATCGCCCTTTGGAAATCTAACGGTTGTAGCAGCGGCTATTTTACGAAAAATGACCTTTTCTAAATTCTAACGGTTGCAGGCGCCGTTATTTGCCTTAATCCAGGTAAAAATAGCCGGGGTTAAGCGAAATAAGCGCCATGGCAACCGTTAGAATTTGAAATCAACGTTTTTGGAACAAATAGCGGTTGTGGCAACCGTTAGAGTAGTTTCGTGGTTAGAAATGTATCTTTCTGATATCTAAAAAAAAGGCAGCGGCGCCAGACGGCCTATATGCCATCCGGTGCCGCCGCTTTATCGATCTTCTCTTCAACCCGGCAGCCCCGCGGCCGCGTCGGCGACCTGTCCCATCGTAAATGAGACGCAGGGAAGGCGCTCCGACCGGACCGTCTCCTCGCGGTCAAACACTTCCAGCAGCTCGTATTTGCCGTCCTTCAGCACATACTGCTCCAGCGACTCGTGGGCCGGGTCGATGATCCAATACTCCGGAATTTGATAGGTGGCGTACACTTTCAGCTTGCTTTGCTTGTCCCGTTTGACGGAATGAGGCGAGAGGATTTCCGCGACCAGATCGGGTATCCCTTCGATTCCCCGGCGGGTGATGATCTCGATCCTGCTGCGGTGCACCATAACCAGATCAGGCTGGCGGACCTCCGTTTGGGACAAAATGAGATCGATGGGCGAGGCGAAAATAACATACTCTGTTTGACAACTATTGGTTAGTAAATTCTGAATTTGGTTGCTTATCACCTGGTGTTTGGGCGTCGGCGCTGGTGTCATCAACTCCAACACACCGTCCGCCAATTCGTAGCGCTTACCGTCGTCGGGCAGCCGGGCATAATCGTCGTAGGTGGCAGGCTGCTCTTTAATGATAGGTTTTTGCTTATCATCTCGGGCTTTCATAGGGTCCCCCTTAAGAACGATCTGTTTAAATTATACCATACAGCCCTTGGCCCGGCGTTTGAAGGATCGGCGACATTTCTCGGCTGCAGGTATATTCCGGAAAATATTAGCAATAATAGAGAGCAACTCTATACGGAAGGAGCAAAGCTAATGGATGCTACTCTTGGAGCTGATGAGGTTGTCCGCAGAATCAAGCAATTGCAAACGGAAGGCAGTTCGCTAAGCAAAAAGCAGGTCAAGCAACATGATCCGGAGTTGATGCGCAACGCTTTGTTTTATTTCCCCAGTTGGGAACACGCCGTGAAAAATGCGGAAGGTTTATAAACGGGAGACCCGTTTGTTTAAGTTAATGAGTTGAGGCTGTGTATAAATAATAAGGGCTGTCCCCCAGTCGTCAAGGATGACTGGGGGACAGCCTTCTTGCTTTTGCCTTCAAGCTGATTTTCAGCAAAAGTACTAAAGGTCAGCGCCGTTGGAGGCGATTATCTGCTTGTACCAGTAGAAGCTGTCTTTTTTATACCTTTTTTGAGTCCCATTACCCAGATCGTCTTTATCTACATAAATGAAACCATAGCGTTTGGACATTTCAGAGGTTCCGGAAGACACAATATCTATGGCAGACCACGGTGTGTAGCCTATTAACTCCACTCCATCTCTAATCGCTTCTTTCATTTGGGCAATATGCTCACGCAGGTAGCTGATTCGATAGTGATCGTGAATCTCATGATCCTCCAACTTGTCTTCTGCCCCTAGTCCATTCTCTACAATAAAAAGCGGCTTCTGATAGCGGTCATAAATAGTATTCATCGAATAACGGATGCCTACAGGGTCAATCTGCCAGCCCCAGTCCGATGCTACCAGATACGGATTACGTATCCCCCTCGTCAGGTTCCCCTCCGTTTCATCCAGCTGGGCCAGTCTCTCTTTACTGTTGCTGGTTATGGCGGATACGTAGTAGCTGAAGCTGATGAAGTCGATGATGTTGTTCTGAAGAATCTCGGTATCCCCTGGCTCCATGACAATCTCAATCCCGTTGTCTTCAAAAAAACGATTCATATAGGGAGGATAAGCTCCACGCGCCTGGACATCCATGTAAAAGAAATTATGATACTGGTCATCCAGCATAGCCTGCAAGACATCATCCGGATGACAGGTTGCCGGATAAGTAGTCAGTCTGGCAATCATACATCCGATTTGGCTGTTCGGCGCAAACCGACGGCACTTCTCGACCGCCAAGGCACTGGCCACAAACTGATGATGTATCGCCTGATAGCAATCCTGAAGGTAATGCTCGGAGCGATCCTCAACCAGTCCGGTTGATTTAAAGGTGGAGAAGCGGCCTGCATTGATCTCGTTGAATGTGATCCAGTAGCGGACCCGGTCCTTATAGCGTCGGAACAAAAGCTCGGCGAAACGGATGAACATTTCAATGACCTTGCGGTTCTTCCAGCCGCCGTATTCATTCACGATGTGCAAAGGCATTTCGAAATGAGAAAGGGTGACCAAGGGTTCAATATTGTATTTTTCAAGTTCAGTAAGTACCCGGTCATAGAATTCAAGTCCCTTTTCATTGGGAAGAAGCTCATCTCCTTTGGGGAAGATCCGGCTCCAAGCGATGGAGAACCTGAATACCTTGAACCCCATCTCGGCGCATAAGCGGATATCCTCTTCGTAGCGATGATAGAAATCGATTCCTTCCCGTTTGGGGTACCCCTTCGTGCCCGTCTCCCGCAGGGCTTTTTCAATAACGGATGAGGTAATATTCAGATGCTTGGACAAGTCCCTGCGGTCTGAATCAGGATCGTAAAAGGAGATGTCCGATACAGAGATTCCTTTATGATCCTCTCCAAATCCTCCCTCAGCCTGACAAGCGGCGATGGCTCCTCCCCACAAAAAACCTTCCGGAAATCCTTTTTTACTATGCTCCATGTGCTGCCTCCTGCTCCAGTGCACTTCTCTCATCCTCCAAAGATCGTTTATCAATGAGGCGGAAGAATGGATAGTATATTAGAATTTGCAGCGCTATACAAACAAACTGCAAAATAACCAGCGGGATACCGCCGTTGACGAATGAATTAAGGATAATAGGTGTCCCCGCCGGAAAATGAGTTCCGTTGGCGATTGGAACAATGCCGAGCGCCATCGACCAATAAGCTACGCTGGATACAATGATCGGGCCGAATACAAAAGGAATCAGCATGAATGGGTTGAGTACAATCGGCGCGCCAAAGATGATGGGCTCATTAATACTGAAAATCGAGGCCGGGAAAGCGAGCTTGCCCAGCGTCTTGTAACGCTTGCTGCGCGAGAAGAAAGCCAGCAGAATGGCCAAGCCGAGCGTTGCTCCGGAGCCGCCGACCACCACAAAGGAGTTGTAGAAGCCGCCGCTCAAAATATTATGGTGCGCTTCACCGCGGCTGATGGCCTCCAGATTTTCCAGGCCCATAGGCAGCCATACACTGTAGAAAATCGGGCTGACCACCATGAAGCCATGAATACCAAAGAACCATAAAATTTGGACAACGAATACAAAAATGACAAGTGACCAGTAGCCCCCGCCGATATTATGCAGCGGCGCCTGAATGAATGTATAAATCATCTGATGCAAGCTTCCAAATTCCGTTAATGACGATAAGTAACTGATCAATGTAAACAAGATAACAATGACCGTACCCGGAATCAGATTGGCGAAGGTTTTGGCTACGGTGGGAGGAACTCCCTTCGGCATTTTAATGATCCAGTTTCTCTCCACGATCGTAACATATAATTTTCCGACGATCAGACCTACGATAATGGCCACGAACAATCCCTGCGCACCTAGAAATTGAAAGGTGAACGCGTTGGCTTCATTAACCTTGGTGATCGGTGTCAGAATGAAGAATGACATTAAACTGATCAAACCGGCTCCGGCATTGTCGACCTTCGGATTGAGGTTGCTCACGAGACGATAGGCCACGAAAAATACGGCATACACGGACAGGAGTGTAATCAGTACGTTTGCCGGTATTTGAAAAATCTGTTTTAGTCCGGTCTTCTGGATAAAGTTCTGATAGCCCTCTATGTTGAGATTGGCGAACAGGGTCGCGAATGAGCCCAGCATCAATACAGGCATAACGGAGGTCAGGGCTTCGGATATGGACGACAGGTACTTATTCTTGCTGATTTTGCTTGCAGTTCCGATTACGGATAATTTCAACTTATCAAAGTTCATGCTCACTAGAGGGCCTCCCTTAATGGAGCAGACTTAAGGCGCTTTTCAGCACCTTCTCGCCGTCCATCATGCCATAGTCCATCATATTAATCGTCATGACCGGAATCGGAAAAGTCCGCTTCATCTCGGCTTCCATATGTCCTATTTGCGGCCCCAGCAGTACAACATCCATATCCGTGAACTTCTCCATCTCACTCTCTGCTGTAGCATCGATGAAGACCTCGATTCCTTCGGCAGCCGCAGCCTCCTTCATCTTCTCGACCAGCATGCTTGTAGACATTCCCGATGAGCACACGAGCAGTATCTTCTTCATATTCAGTCCACCAATCCTTTCAATTTCTGTTCAAGCGCCTGGCGTTGTCGAATCTCCTCAATCAGCTCTACGATCAATTCCCGTACCGTCAAAGCATTCATTAAATGGTCCTGGGCGTGAATCATCAGAATGGTGACCTCCGTTTTTTCACCGCGTCCTTCAGCTTGGATCAGTCCGGTTTGCACTTTGTGCGCTTTTCCCAATTGCTCTTTAGCCTGCTTCAACAGCTCGCCTGCTTCTTCCAGCCGGCCTTCTCTGGCAATGCGCACGGCTTTCAGGCACAAGCTTCTAGCTTCTCCGCTGCTGGCGATAATTTGCATGACGATTTGTTCAAATTCCATATGGTTTCCCACTCCTATAGAAAATTCTCGATTTCTTTCATAAATTGCTCAAAGCTGGTTACGGCCAAAATTCTGCTGCGCACATCGTCTTTTTCCATCAGTGTAAGCAGCAGCTTGCTGATTTCTTTGTGCAAAAACAACTGGCCGGGCTGCAAATTGATGATAAAAATGCATTGGACCAGTTTGTCTTCAAACAGGGCCGGTTTTTTCAACAGCGTCACATTAATGCAGTCCTTAATTGCGCTCATCCGCATGGGATGGGGTCCGGCTACGCCGTTTTTGTAAATCGTCGTAAATTTCCGCTCCCGCAGTAAAACCTGGCGGGGGAAGTCTTCCGCCGCGTACTGCTTGCCGACGATTTCTTGGCAGCGCTCCTCCAGCAGTTTCATATAATCTTCGGGACCGGACAGATGGAACAATTCTCGCCGGAATAAATCTTTGAAATCGCTCAGCTTATAGGATGGGCGCGATGGATCGATTCTAAGGGAAAGCAGCTCGCGAATGCGCTGTATTTCCTGGTCATCCAGCAGGCTTTTGATATGAATGACCGGCTTTTCCTTGAAATCGGTTGCCAAAGGCACCGTAGTCAGAATCAAATCCACCGGCCGGTTCAGCATGTCTTCCATTTCGGAAATTGAGGCCGTAATCACGGAGGCTTTCGGAAAAACCGCTTCCAGTTTCAGCCGGATTAAATGCGCGCTGCCCGCTCCCGTCGAACAAATGACCGCGATTCGTTTGAACTGCTCCAGATTTTGCTGCTTTTTGCGCTCCAGATGAGTGGCAAAATGCAGGGCGACGTAGCCGACCTCATCCCGGGACATTTTAAATCCGTATTGCTCCTCAATAATTTCGGCAAAGCGGAATGAGATGACAAACACGTTGGCATATTCGCTGTACACGTCTTCCACCAGCGGATTGTCGAGCTGCAGGTTGTAATACAATCGGTTTAACAGCGGGAACATATGCATCAGCAGCGATTGCTGGAGGTCTTCATCCAAGCTGAAGCCCGTCAGGAACTCTTGATCAAGCCGCCTTAAAATAACGCTGATACCCTGCTGCAGCTCCTGTTTCGTGTCCTCGCCAATATGCTCCACAATCGTTTTGCCCGAAATATGCAGCGCAAGGTAGTCCATTTCGTCGGGCGGAAGCGCCATTTCGTAATGTTGTACCACCCAATCCGCTATTTTTTCGGCAATATCGCGGTACAGGGGTTCGGGCGTTTTGAGCATGGCTTGTCCGCTGACAATATAATTACTTTTGGAGATGCGGTAGAGCAGGATAAACAGATGCGTGACGATATTGTTTAGAAACACATCGGAAATCCGCAGTTCTTTTTCCTTCAGCACCTGCAGCAAATATGCTTTCAATTGATCCTTATGCGCGTCAAACTTACGGCTGAATTTGTTGAAATCCTCGTTTTGCTCAATCGCCTGATGATTCTGGAGAATAAAATGCGAAAAAGCTTTGCGGATATTTTTTTCTTCCCCTTCAATTTTCACCCCGTAATGGGAGCGCCGGAGCAGCTCGAGCTGAAAGGGGGCGATTTTCAGCTCGACCTCCTTCAAATCGGAAGTCAGCGTCGTGCGGCTGATGCCCATCTCTTCCGCAACCTGGTCCATGGACTTAAAGGCATCGCTCTGAAGCAAGTAATAAATAATATATTGCTGGCGGGAAGCCGCATTATCCGAATCTACCATGCTCCTAAGTCGGCGTACATGCTCCAAATAGGCGGCAAACCGGTTCTCTTCCTCGATTTCAAGCAGGAATCCCTGATTCCGGATGGTCTTGATGCCAAATCCGTGTTTGGCTCCCGTCCGATCCAGGGAACGAATGACTCCCCTAACCGTCCTTTCGCCGAGCCCCACTTCCGCAATCAACTCGCTCATCCTGACCGGAAGCCTTTTGGTGTACAAAATATGCAGTATGGTGTATTCTCGCATGCCGTTCCCTCTTTTTTTGATACTAGTATCGTCAAGCAATACAACCGGTTATGGCTTAAGCATAGGGGAAGCGTTCTCAAAAGAACATAGCATTTTTTGCAATTTGAAACGGCAAGGATTGTTAGGATTCGCTGTTTCCATTGATGCTTCCCGCCGATATGATGGATGTATGAAAAAATATATCCCTTTTACCTACAAAATGCTGATCCCATACCTGCTGCTCGTCCTGTTGACGGATGCCATCATCGGCTACACTTCTTATTCGATGCTGATCCAGTCGAGAACGGAAATGGCGGAGACGAACATTCGGACAGGTATGGAGCAGGCCCGAAGCAACATCCGTTATCAAATGGACGAAATCCAGCGGATGTCGGACACGTTGTTCAGCAACCTCGCTTTTCAGCGGGCGCTGCAGACCAAAGGGGAGGCCTACGACATCTACTTGGCCATGCTGGATAAGATCGTGCCTGAAATCACGGCGCCGCTGAAGTTATTCGGAAACGATATCCGGTTAATGTTATATACGCTCAACGATGAGCTGTATTTCGTATCGGGCGATAACCTGGAGGAGCCGATCAGGGACAGCGATTACTATATTCTGCCGTTCGAGGACATTAAGGACAGCGCATGGTACAAAGAATTCAAGGATTCGGAGCGGGACAACATCTGGCTGCAAATCGATACGGACCAGCGGCTCGGGAACATCTCTCACATCCGCAGGCTGGTGTCGTACAGCGGAAATATGACCGTCATCGGCTACGTCCGCATCACGGCGTCGCTCGACGACCTGTTCGGCGATTTCTCCACCTTTCCCGTCGAGGAGGGCATCACCATCCGCCTGATCGATACGGCTTCATCCGGGGAGCTGCTGTACCAGCGGGGCAGCGCCGCGCAAAGCTATGACGGAAATTCCTACTTAAGCCTGAAGGAACCGATACCGGGAACGGATTTCGTGATCGAAGCGCTGGTGCCCAAAGCATATTTAACGAAAGATGCCGGCCGGCTGCAGCGGGTGATTCTTACCGTCTGTACGATCAGCTTTGCCTGCATGGCGGCCATCGGGTACATCGTCGCCCGCTTGTCCGGCCGCAAAATGAAGCGTATCGTTGCGCTGGTGCGATCGTTTCAGGACGGCAACTTTCAGAAGCGGATCCGCTTTTCCGGCAACGATGAATTCGTCCACATCGCCGATGCGTTTAACGTCATGGCCGCCAATATCCAGACGTTGATCAACAGCGTTTACGTGCAGGGCATTCAGAAAAAGCAGGCCGAACTGGAGGCGCTGCAGGCGCAGATCAACCCGCATTTTCTATACAACACGCTGTCCACGATCAGCAGCCTGGCCAACTTGGGAGAAGCGGAAAAAGTAACCCAAATGGTGCAGGGCTTATCCCGTTTTTACCGCCTGACCTTAAACCAGGGCAACGTGTTTACACCGCTCGAAAACGAATTAAAGCAGGTCGAGACGTACCTGGACATTCAACGCGTCAAATACGCCGGGGCGTTTACGGTCCATATCGATGTGGCCCCTTCCATTTTGCAGGTTCAGGTTATGAAGCTCATTTTGCAGCCTTTTGTGGAAAACAGCTTTAAGCATGCCTGGTTCGGCGAAACGATCGCCATCATCATCAAAGGGCAACAAATAGGCGGTCAAATCGAGCTGAAGGTGATCGACAACGGCATCGGCATGCGGCCAGAGACGGTGAGCCGGCTATGGATCGGACCAAGCCAAACCGGCGGCTACGGCGTCAAAAACGTAAACGAACGAATCAAGCTGCGGTACGGCGATAAATACGGAATTCGCATCGCCAGCGTTTACGGCGGGGGAACGACGGTGCGCATCATGCTCCCGGCCAACACGGAAGACCAGCCCGCTTTGGAGTAACCCGGAATTTTCAAGGATGGGAATCATCGCCAAATCTATTAAAATCGGTGAATTTGTATAGGTTTTTGTTGGAAACCGCTATATTCTTGGCAAGTACCTGCAAGTATGCTCGAAATAGAAGAACCTTCTCGGTGCTGAAAAGCCGACTTTTTGAACTCACGCTTAAAACATCCGGAGGATGACAGATATGAAAATCAATGTATTGCTGGTTGATGACGAAGCGATTGACCTCGAGTGGCTGCGCCGCAGAGTGCTGGCCGGCGGATTGAATCTCCAGGTGGCGGCCACGGCCAACAACGGCTTCAATGCGTTAAAAGCGATGGAGCAGGAGCGCATCGACTTGATCCTGTCCGATATCCGCATGCCGATTATGTCGGGGATTGAATTTGCCCGGAAAGCGAAAGAAATCAATCCGCATGTCAAAATCATATTCATCAGCGGCCATGACGATTTCGAATACGCCAAGGAAGCGATCAGAATCAGCGTGTCGGGTTATCTGCTGAAACCGGTGGAGGACCAGGAGTTGTACAAAATGGTCGGCGAGCTATGCGCCGAAATCGAGCGTGAGCGCGACCAGGACCGTACATTTGCGGAAGCGCTGACCCTGGTGAATGAAGAACTGCTGCTGCGTTGGCTGAACGATATCTCGCCGGAGCAGGTGGAGTGCCATATCCGCGGTTTTTTGGACACGCTCCTGAAAACGGGAACGGCGGCCGCTTTGGTCGAAATCGATGATCTCGAGTGGAAGACGGGAGCGATGGCCGAGGACGAACGGCGCCGGCAAATCCATAAAGTGATGGATTTCGTTCAGCATTTTTCGCTGGAAATGAAAATGGGCACTTTTCTCGTCAATCATCCGACGAGGTTCGTCCTGCTGTCGGCCGTTCCGGAAACGACGTTTCTGGAAATGCTCGAGGAACTGATCCGCGCCGTTCGGCAGATTTCCCCGTTTTCCGTCACCGTCGGCGCCGGCGGGTTTGCCTATGACGGGCAGCAGCTGCGCGAGTCCTACCGTCAGGCCCAGGCGGCGCTGAGCGCGAAATGGCTCGTCGGCAAAGACCGGCTGATCCGGGAGGCCGGTGTGTTTTCGCCGGAAAGCCGGTTTGCGTCCAAGCGGACGGATGAAATCCTCGAGCGGATGCTGAAGGCGATTTTGCACTATGACCTGGTCACGATCGACGACTGCTTGCTGGAGCTTTTTTATCAAGGGGTGCCCCTCGCCCAGAAAAACGACGTCTACGACCTGATCATCCGGATCACGACCAAACTTCATGCCGATTTGCGGGAAATGGGCGAAAACTTGTACGAGCTATTGAAATGGGATTCGCATCAGCCGGTGCTGCTGTTCCAGTTTGAAACGATCCATGACATCATGTCGTGGCTGCGGAGACGGTTTTTTGAGCTGTCGGAGCTGCTTTACGCCAAAAAGCAGAAGCAAAAGCGCAAGCTGATCCGGGACATTATGCAGCACGTGGAGAACAATTTGGAGCAAAAAATTACGCTGAAGGAAGTGGCCGCGTTTTTCGACTTTACCCCGAATTATTTGGGTTATTTGTTTAAAGAAGAAACCGGCGTCCATTTCAGCGATTATTTGAACGGTCTGAAGACGAAACGTGTTTGCGAGCTGCTGACCGATCCTACCTTAAAAATCTACGAAATCGCCGAGCAGATGGGCTATAAAAATATCATTTATTTTAACCGCCAATTCAAGCAGGCCACCGGGATGACCCCGGGCGAATACCGTAAAACGCAAAAAATATAAGCGGGTATCGTGGAATTAGTATTGCTTTTTGTTGCTTTGCTGAATCCCCCGTGAAACCGCCCCCTTCTATAATACATATAGAGACAACCAAGAGGGGAGTATGGATCAGATGAAAGGACGCGGCTTTTGGAGCGATGTGAAAAAATATAAAGTGCTGCTGCTGATGCTGGCGCCGGCCGTTTTGTTTTTTCTGTTGTTCGCTTACATACCGATGGCGGGCATCGTATTGGCCTTCAAACAGTACAACTATACCGGCGGGGTGTTCGGAAGCCCGTGGAACGGACTCGACAATTTTCGCTTTTTCTTCGACTCCGGGGACGCCTGGCGGGTTACGAGAAACACCGCGCTGTACAACTTAGCGTTTATTGTCGTCAACAACATCGTGCAAATTTTTGCGGCGGTTTTGCTGTTTGAGGTGGCCGGGAACTGGTTCCGCAAAATCACCCAAACCGCGCTTTTTCTGCCTTATTTCATCTCCTGGGTTGTCGTCGGCGCGATTGCGTACAACCTGTTCAACTACGATTACGGAACGATCAACGTGCTGCTGAACGCCGTCGGCCTGGAATCGATCGACATCTACAATACCGCGGCCTATTGGCCGGTAATCCTCATCATCGTGTCGGCCTGGAAAACGCTCGGGTACGGAACGATCATGTACCTGGCGGCGATTACGAGCATCGATACGGAAATGTACGAAGCGGCGGAAATCGACGGCGCCAACGTGTTTCAACGGATTTTCAAAATTACGATTCCGAATTTGTACCCTACCCTCATCATTTTGGTCCTGCTTGCCATCGGGAACATCTTCCGCGGCGATTTCGGGATGTTCTACAATATGGTCGGCAACAACGGCCTCCTGTTCTCGGCTACGGACGTCATCGATACTTTCGTGTTCCGGTCGCTGACGACGTCGAACGAAATCGGCATGTCCGCCGCCGCCGGCTTCTACCAGTCGATTCTGGGTTTTGCCACGATTATGCTGGCGAACTACGCGGTACGCAAATACGACAAGGATCGCGCTTTGTTCTAACGGCCGGGGCGGCCTCATGAACACGAACGACTTATATAGGAGGTTTACGATATGAGTACGATGGCTCCGAAGTACGACAATCTGGAACCGGCGGTGAAGCCGGGAGAGAAAAAACGCAGGTCCGCGGACCGCATGCTGCTGCAAATCATCGGGTATACCGCATTGACGTTGTTCGCCTTATTTTGCATTTTTCCGTTTATCCTTGTCATCTCTTCCTCGCTCACCGAGGAGAGCAAAATCATCGAAGACGGGTTCCAGCTCATCCCTACGGCTTTTTCCCTGGAAGCCTACAGCATTCTGTTCAAATATCCGCAGGAGATGCTGAAAGCTTACGGCATCACGATATCGGTCACCTTGCTTGGTACCTTTTTCGGCCTGTTTTTGACCTCGATGACCGCTTACGTGCTGTCGAGAAAAGATTTTAAATGGCGGAACCACTTCTCCTTTTTCTTCTTCTTTACAACGCTGTTCAGCGGCGGGCTTGTCCCGTGGTATTTGCTGATCGTCAACTACCTGAATCTGAAAGACACGCTAATCGTGCTGATTCTGCCGATGCTGATGAACGTGTTTTATATCATCGTCATGAAATCGTTTATGAGCAGCATCCCCGAAGCGATCATCGAATCGGCGAAAATCGACGGAGCCAGCGACTTTCAGATTTTTATCCGCTTCGTCCTGCCTTTATCAAAACCGGCTTTGGCCACGATCGGCCTGTTTATCGCCTTGGGCTACTGGAACGACTGGTACAATGCGCTGCTCTTCATTTCCGATTCCGATCTGATGCCGCTCCAATACTACTTGTACCGGCTGCTCGGCAATATGGACGGCATGCGCAAGGCGATGATGGCCGCCGGCGCCGTCATGAGCGTGGACATCCCGACCGAAAGCCTGAAGATGGCGATGACGATCGTCGCCACCGGCCCGATTATGATCGCGTATCCGTTTATTCAACGCTATTTCGTGCAAGGCCTGACGATCGGCGCAGTTAAAGGATGACCTCAGGGGAAACCTGGTTATCAAATAGATGTAGTTCAAAAAGTCATCTTTTGATCACGAAGCAGGACAAGAAGCGGATTCGACATCGAATCTTGAATTCAGCCGGGCCTAAGCATACGCTTCGGTGCTGAAAACCTGACTTTTTGAACAATCTTATGAGCATTTCATCATATCATTAGGGGGAACTCTAGTATGAAAAAGATGAGAAAGAAAGCAACATTTCTGCTGGCCATGGTGTTGGCGCTGACGACATTGCTGGCCGCTTGCGGCGGCGGAGGAGGCAATAAAGCGGCAAACGAAAATACCTCCGGCGCGGGGGCCTCGAACAACACCGCTGCGAATGCAGCTATAGCGGCGGACGGCTCTGCGGACTTGTCTCAGGAAGTAAAGCTCAAAATGCTGCTTATCGGCGGCAAACCGACCGATTATGATGAAGTGTTCGGCAAGCTGAACGAGCTGCTGAAAGAGAAAATCAACGCCACCGTAGAAGCCGAGTTTCTCGATTGGGCGGACTGGACGCAGAAGTATCCGCTGAAGTTCGCTGCTGATGAAGATTTTGATATCGCTTACACCGCAAACTGGGCGTTCTACATCGACCAGGTGCAAAAGGGCGGGTTCCTGGAGCTGACGGATGAAATGCTGCAGAAATACGCGCCGCAAACGTGGGCGGCGATGCCGCAAAGCTCCTGGGATCAAGCCAAAGTGGGCGGGAAGCTGTACATGGTGCCGAACAACAACCAGGACGTGACCGACAAAGTGGTGCTGGTTCGCGAAGACCTGCGCAAAAAATACAGTCTTGAGCCGGTAAACAGCCCGGAAACCTACGCCGCTTATTTGAAGGCGATTGGTGCGAACGAAAAAGGCATTAGCCCGTTTGGCGCCAAACCGGCCGACGGCTGGAAATGGCATGAGCTGGACCAAATTTTGCTGGAGCAGCAAAACGAATGGAACCTGGTCGATTACAACTTCCCGCTCGCTTATAATATCGACGATCCGGCCGGTAAATTGTTTAATGCCTACGATACGCCCGAGTTCAAAAGCCTGATTGCGTACTACAAAGATTTGGCCGACAACAAAGGCTGGTCCAAAAACATCGTCAGCAACAAAAACGACGTATTCCAGGACATCAAAGCCGGAAAAACGTCCTCCTACGCGCAAAACCTGGGTACGATCTCGAGCAATGTCGGCGAAATCCGCCGCGACAAGCCGGAGATGGAAGTTACCGTTGCCGATCTGACGCCGGACAAGAAAAAGATCGGGGCAATTTCGACGCAAAACGGCCTGGCAATTCATGTTTCCTCCAAAAACGCGGAGCGCTCGCTGATGCTGATCGACCTGCTGCAAAATGACAAGGAAATCCATGATCTTACGATGTACGGCATCGCCGGCAAGCATTACGAGCCGGTGGACGACGACAAATACAACCCGGGACCAAGCTTTACGAACTATAACTTGTCTGGCTTTTCCGTTTGGGGCTGGAACTCTCTGCTGAACCGCACCGATGCTTCTTATCCGGAAGAAGGCACGAAAATGCTGGAAGACTGGCAGTCGAAGGTGTACCATTTCCCGCTCGAAACCTTCGTCTTTGACGATACGAACGTGAAGAACGAAATCGCCAATGTCGGCAACGTGATGCTCCGCTACGCGATTCCGCTCGAATATGGACTGATTAACGATCTTGATAAAGGCCAGGCCGATTTGATCAAGCAACTGCAAGCCGCCGGTCTGGACAAAATCCAGCAAGAGCTGCAAAGCCAAATCGACGCTTTTCTGGCCGCACAACCCAAATAAAGCCTTTCGCATGAAGGAGAGGACGATACCATGAGTACAAAAAGCAAAAAATTTCCCCCGATCAGCGCCAAACTCCCGGCATTTATGCACGGCGCCGACTACAATCCCGACCAATGGCTGCATGACCCGCAGGTGCTGGCCGAAGACATCCGGATGATGAAGCTGGCCCATTGCAACGTGATGGGCGTGGGGATTTTCTCCTGGGTTGCGCTGGAGCCGGAGGAGGGCTTGTACCGCTTCGAATGGCTGGACCGCGTGCTGGACACCTTTGCGGAAAACGGCATCTACGCCTGGCTGGCCACCCCCAGCGGCGCGCGCCCGGCCTGGATGTCGGAGAAATATCCGGAGGTGCTGCGCGTAGGTGCAAGCCGCCAGCGCAATCTCCACGGCATGCGGCATAATCACTGTTTCACGTCGCCAGTGTACCGCGAGAAGGTGGCGCAAATGAACACCCGCTTGGCGGAGCGCTATTCTAGCCACCCTTCGATCCTCGGCTGGCACGTATCCAACGAATACGGCGGAGAATGCCATTGCGATTATTGCCAGGAAGCGTTCCGCGGCTGGCTGAAGCGCAAATACGGATCGCTGGACGCGCTGAACCGCGCTTGGTGGACGGCGTTCTGGAGCCATACGTACACGTCCTGGTCGCAGGTGGAATCTCCGGCGCCGCACGGCGAGACGATGGTGCACGGGCAAAACCTCGACTGGCGCCGCTTCGTCTCCGATCAGACGATCGATTTCTACAAGCATGAAATCGCCCCGCTCAAGGCGGTAAATCCCGATCTGCCGTGCACGGTCAACATGATGGACCTGTTTTACGGGCTGGATTACCGCGAATTCGCCAAGGCCGTGGACGTCATTTCCTGGGACGCTTATCCGACCTGGCACGAAGCGGATTCGGACGCGGGCGTGGCGTCCTGGTTCGCCTTTAACCATGACCTGTTCCGCTCGCTGAAGAAAAAGCCGTTTATGCTGATGGAAAGTACGCCCTCCTTGACGAACTGGCAGCCGGTCAGCAAGCTGAAGCGCCCGGGCATGCACCGGCTGTCCTCGCTGCAGGCGGTGGCTCACGGCTCCGATACGGTGCAATACTTCCAATGGCGGAAAAGCCGCGGCTCCAGCGAAAAGTTCCACGGTGCGGTCGTCGACCACGTCGGGCATGAGCGTACCCGCGTGTTCGAGGACGTGGCCTCGCTCGGGAAGACTTTGGCCGGACTAACGGAGGTGCTCGGTACAACGGTTCCGGCGGAGACGGCGATCCTGTTCGACTGGGACAACCGCTGGGCGGTCAACGACGCGCAGGGGCCGCGGAACAAAGGAATTCACTATGAAGAGACCGTCATGCAGCAGTACCGCGCTTTGTGGGAATTGGGCGTGCCGGCCGACATCATCGGTTCCTTCGACGATTTTTCCGGGTATAAGCTGCTGGTCGTTCCGATGGCGTATCTGCTCCGCGAAGAAACCGGGAAAAAGATGGAGCGGTTCGTCGAAAACGGCGGCACGCTGTTCGTCACCTATTGGTCGGGCATCGTCGACGAAAACGATCTCTGCCATCTGAACGGCTTTCCCGGACCTTTGCGGAAGACGCTGGGCGTGTGGGCGGAGGAAATCGACGGGCTGCACGATCATGACCGGAACGGTCTGGTGATGGAGAGCGGGAATGAGCTTGGCCTTAGCGGCACGTTTGAAATTCATGAGCTGTGCGAGCATATCCATGCCGAAGGCTCCCGGGTGCTAGGCGTCTACGGCGATGACTTCTATGCCGGCAAACCGGCGTTAACCGTAAATCGCTTCGGTGCAGGCAAAGCGTATTATTTGGCGGCCCGCGTCAGCGATCCTGCGTTTTACGAAGCGCTGTACGGCAAGCTCGCCCAAGACGCCGGCGTGCGCCGCGCGCTTGAAACCGCGCTTCCGGCGGGGGTGACCGCGCAGCTGCGCACGGACGGGGAGCACGATTACGTGTTCGTGCAGAACTTCTCCGGCCAAGCGGCCCGCGTCGAGCTTGACGGGCGCGGCTACACGGATGCCGAAAGCGGCGAAGCGGTATCCGCCGGCACGCTGCTGGAGTTGCCCGTACACGGCATCGCGATTTTGAAGCGCACGGCGCAGGCGTAGGGAAAGGGAGGGGCTCCGGCAACAGGACTTCCGAAATGGAATTGTAGCTGGAAAGTTTCTACTCGCAACTGGGGAGTCAGCCTCCTCGCGTCTTATGGTAAGAATAAGGGAGAAAAATGTCGCTATTTTCAGCGGAAACCGGGGGATGAGCAAATAGCGGAATAAAAAGTACTTATTTTCCTCCAGACGGACAAAAACAGTTAGAAATAAGTGGGCTCCACATTAATAGGGCCCAAAAATGTCGCTATTGCGGTGAAATGGGGCGAAATGATGGGAATAACGCCATAAAATTCCGCTATGCGCCAGGCTCGCCCGATTGCAACTAGCGCAGTAACCGCATTACAGCAACCGCAGTACAAAGCCGCTGACTCGTTCAGCGGCTTTTTCCTTGCCGAAAAAAGAAGTAAAATGAAAAACAACGTTTTACTCAACACCGCGAAAGGATGAATGCACGGATGTCCTCATTGATCTTTGATCCCGCCAGCTATACGGTAACATGCGGTTCGGATTCCATCGGCCTGCTGGCAAAGGAGTTCGCGCTTCTGCAATTTTTGTACGATCACCGCAACCAGGCGTTTACGCGAGAGCAACTGCTCGACCGGGTATGGCTGCTGGAATATCCGGTGGAGCGGACGGTGGACGACCATATTTACCGCCTGCGGAGGAAGCTCCGCCACTGGCCGCATATCGCCATTAATACGGTGCGGGGATACGGATACAGCCTTACGCTTCGGGACAGAAGAGCGGTCGGCAATCCTTCGGTGCAAGATCCGGAAGTACAAGAGGCGATGAGGGAGCTGTTCAAAAAATACCACCTGCTGGGGCAGGGCAAATCGCTGCTTGCCTTGGCCGATCGGCAGGACGTGCTGGGGTTTGAAGTGGATGAATATTATACGCTATACGTTCATTTCATTCAAGGCGATATTCCCTGGTTTATGGAAGAGAACGGAATCCCCCTCCAGGAAAAATTGTATTGGATGCTGATCATGTATCGGGGAATGGCGCTGCGGCGGGAGGAAGTTCTTTCATTTCTGCAATTATGCGAGAGGGTGCTGGAGCTGCGTATTCTTCCGGACCGGCAGCATCGGGAACTGGCGATTTTAAACATCATGGATGTATATGCCGATGCCGGACAACCTGGGGAGGCGATAAGCAGATTCGAAAAAACGCGGCAAACGGTCGAATCTGACGGACTGTCCGGCTTTGTTATCCCTGTTGCGATTATGGAAATGTACGTTCAGGTCGTAGCCGGCCAGAGCTCCGAAGCGGAACGCGCCTCCGGCCGGATCGAGCGGCTTTTGCAAGACTCGCCGTATCTCCGGGAGATCGGACGTTACCATATTGTCAAAGGTCTGCATCTGCTTACCCAAGGGCAGCGGCAGGCCGGGGCCGATTTGATCGACGAAGGGCTGGAAGTGCTGCAAGCGTCCATGCATGTGCCGATACTGCTGGGATCGGTCTGCCAAATCGTTTTGTTCCTGCAGGAACGTCTGCCGGATGACCCCCGGCTTGGACAAAAATACCGTGCCGTTTACGATGCTTTGGATAAGGAGTATGGCTTGTCCCGCTATCGGGCCGATTTAAAAAAGGTTGTTCAAAAAGCCATCTTTCCATGACGAAGCGGTTTATGAAGCGGATCGGGCGTGAATCTTGAATTCAGCCGGGCCAAGCGGATGCTTCCGAAGAATGTTTCCTGCGGAAACATTTGACTCACGTAGGTTCACCAAGCCTATGTTTCCGAAGCCGTTTTCTACGAAAACGTGTAGCTCCGCTACTTTCGTCCCTAGCTTCATCCGACCTAAAGCGTTTTGAAAAAACGCACTTCGAAAGCATAAGCTTAGCGTTTTGAAAAAACGCACTTCGAAAGCATAAGCTTAGCGTTTTGAAAAAACGCACTTCGGAAGCATAAGCTTAGCGTTTTGAAAAAACGCACTTCGGAAGCAAAAGCTTCGGTCCTGTAAACCTGACTTTTTGAACTCGCACTAAAAAAACAATCGAATCGGCTCTCCCTCCAAGGTGACACGGATTCCGTCTGATTTTCCTCTGACAATGCTCCGTTACGATGTGGCTGTAAGCTGAACGTGAAACGGAGGAATGTCCGGTGCAAAATCAAAATAACGAATCCTGTCCATCTCTGCGGTCGAACCGCAGCTTCCGGCACATGTTTGCTGCCTATGCCCTGGCCACTTTTGGCGATTGGTTTGACGCCCTGGCGATCCAGGTGATCGTCGCTTACCGCTGGGGAGCCGACCCGCTTTTGCTGGCGCTGATTCCGGTCACCATGGCGCTGCCGGGGGTCCTGCTGGGCTCTTTTGCCGGAGCGCTGGCCGATCGGCTGCACAAAGCGAAGCTCATGCTTCTGTGCGATCTCGTGACCGCGATGCTGACCGCGGCCATACTGGCTGCGCCGAACTTGTACTGGCTGCTGCCGCTGCTTGCCTTTCGTTCGGCCGCGGGCGTATTTCACGTGCCGGCCCAGCAGGCGCTGACGCGTCAGGTTGTGCCGCCCGGCCAACTGCTCCAGGCAACCGCGCTGAACGGGCTGGTCGGGCAAGGCTCCAAGGTGGCCGGGCCGCTGCTGGGAGCCGCGGCGCTGGCGGCGTTTGGCCCCAAGGCGTGCATCGCGATTAATATTGGCGCGAGGCTCCTGTCCGCGGCGCTGCTTTATCCTCTTGGCCGGCTGCCGAATGGCGCCGCGGATGGCAGACACGTTCCCGGCGGCCCGCGCCCGCATATGCTGAGCGGACTCCTTGGCGAATGGCGGGAAGGCTGGCTGCTGCTCGCGCAAGCGAAACTGCTTAGAAATACGATGCTGTTTGGACTCATAGCGCTGATCGTTTTGATGATGGTCGATTATCAGTTTGCCGCGCTGTTGCGCGGGATTGCGCCCGACAACGAATCGCTGATCGGCTGGCTTGTATCGGCGATCGGGGCCGGAGCCGTATTGGTCCTTCTGCTGCTTAACCGGTTCCGCCGGATTTCCTCCGGCTGGGGACTCGGCGGCGGCTGCGCCCTGATCGGCGCGGGGATTGCCCTGCTGGGCCTTTGTCCTCCCGGAACGGGGGCGGCATGGCTGCTCGGATTCGGCCTGCTGATCGGCATCGGCAACGGCGCGTATATGGTGACGCAAAATTACGTCCTGCAGAAGGAAACGCCCGAGCAAGCGGTCGGCCGCGTATTCGGCATCCAAAATACGATCTCCAGCGCGATCATGCTGACCGCTCCGCTGGCCGGGGGCGTCTTGATCCGGCTGGTTTCGGCCGGCACCGCGTTTCTGCTGATCGGCCTGCTGCTTGCCGCGATCGGGACGGCGGGCGTGCTGTTTCACACGGTCTTATGGCCCGCTTCGCCGCCGGAGAGGGATGAAGCCGGCCTGCCGCCTGCGGCCGAGCGTTCTTATCCTGGCGGGGCGTGACCGCTCCGGCTTTATTAGATGCCAGAATTTATAAAATTTCCGGCGGGGTAGAGGAGGATGCGCAGGTAGAGAGGGGAGGAGAAGCGGAATCTGAAGGCTAAGGGACACCAGAGCCGCTATTTTCGGAAAAACGGAGGTTTGCAAAATGTAACGGACACAGATGACCTTATTTACCTCAAATCGGCCTGGATGAACTGGTTTTGAGCTAAATAGAGTCAAGTGTGTCCGTTAGCCTGGGAAATACTCGGGAAATGGACGGATAAGGTCGCTGGTGTCCCTTAGAGCAGCCCCCTCCCCTCCCAAAGTTTAGAAAAAGCCAAAGTCCTCGGTGCTTCCGATCATGAGGGTTCTCGTAATCGAACCGAAGAGGGAATGCGCGGGCAAAGGGCCTCGCCAGCGGCGATGCTTTTTTTGTAATATCCATCATATTGTTGATTATTCAGGCCGGGAATCCGGGTTCGGCTATAGTATAATGGGGGGACCCGGATAGAAGAGGTGAAGTTTATTGTCAGGCGCAGAACTTAGCATGATGGATTATTTTACGGAACAAAGTATAGAGCTCTTCCTGGAGCGCTTCCGCTCCCTGGGGCCGCTGCCCGGCATCCTGCTAACCTTCCTGAAATCGTTCGTTCCGCCGCTGCCGACGATCGTGATCGTGGGGGCCAATGCCGCGATTTACGGGATGTGGCTGGGCTTTTTATACTCCTGGATCGGACTCGTGAGCGGGAGTTTGCTGACCTTTCTGCTGATCCGAAAAGCGGCCGAGACTCCCGTCATGCGCCGCTGGGCGGCCAAACCCAAGGTGCGGAAAGCGATGATATGGGCGCGCAGGAACGGATTCAGCTTCGTATTTCTGCTCAGCATGCTGCCGGTAGGCCCGTTTGTCGTGATTAACATGGCTGCGGGGCTAACGCGGATGCCGGCCGTTTCCTTTGGCGTGGCGGTAGCTTTGGGCAAAGCCGTCATGGTCTTCTGGGTGTCCTATATCGGCACGCATCTGTCCGACTTTGCCGCGCAGCCGGCCAAGCTCCTTGGCGTCGCGGCGTTCATTGCGGCTTCCTTGTGGTTGAACCGGAAGCTGCAGAGCCACTTCACGGCGGCTGCGGCCGAGCCCGCCGAGTAAGCATGGGGCGTTCCAAAAGTGAAATTACTTTTGGGACGCCTTTTTGTTGCTTCGGCTGAGAAAATATTTCTTTTTTATGAAAGCGTTGACAATCACCAGGGAAAGCATTATTGTTGTAAAATAAATAAAATATTTGCATTAAAACAAATATTTTATTGTACTTACCAGACTCAATTTATAAAGGAGGCCAAACATGACTCAACATTCGTTCCGTAATCCGCTTTTGGCAAACGGTGCCGATCCCTGGATCATCCGGCATAGCGACGGGAGTTATTACATGTCGGTGACGCTGGGAGACCGCATCGCGCTGTGGCGCAGCGAGACCCTAACCGGACTGGCCGATGCTCAGCCGAAGACGGTTTGGGTTCCCGCCGCGTCTGGGCCGTATTCCCGCAATTTATGGGCGCCGGAGCTCCACTGCATCGAAAACCGCTGGTACATCTACTACACGGCGAATGATGGCGGCGGGGATGATACCCGGAGAGTGTGCGTGCTCGAGCTTTCGGGGGATGATCCGCTGAACGACGAGTGGCGTTTTAAAGGAGCCGTCAATACGGAGTTTCCGGGGCTGGACGGGACGGTACTGCCGCATCGGGGAGAGTTGTATTTCTTCTACTCGGGTTACGGATATTTTCCTGATTACGGATCGGCCGTTTATGCCGCCCGCATGGCCAATCCCTGGACTTTGACGGGGCCGAATGTGCTGATTACGGCGCCTACTGAAGCCTGGGAGAAGCAGGGAGGGATGGCGATTAATGAAGGCCCGGTGTTTTTGCGGCGGGGCGGCTGGATTTTCCTTGTGTTTTCGGCGAGCGCCACCTGGTCGGACGATTACTGTTTGGGAATGACGAGGATTTCGGAGTCCGAGGATCTTTTGGACGCGAAAGCCTGGATCAAACACGAAGGCCCGGTCTTCGCCCAAAATCCGGAGTCGGGGGTCTATGCTCCGGGACATAACAGCTTCACCCTATCTCCGGACGGCTCCGAGGATTGGATCGCTTACCACGCCTACTCCTATTCCGAGGCGGAGCAACCTCGCTCGGCGGGAACTCCCCGCAGCACGCGCCTGCAAAAATTCGGCTGGAAAGAAGACGGCATGCCGGACTTCGGCGTTCCGCTAGGAACCAACGCCTCTATACCTCGCCCATCGGGAGAATAAATAAACATCTTCGAAACAAATATTTTGCAATCCAAAAACTCCACAAAAATCAGGTTTACGGAAAATGAAAGCGTTAACATTCTACAAATACCGGATTTTAATCTGCGCCAACATACAAAAATTTTGCATTAAAACATAATATTAAGGTTAATAGATTAATTAAGCGGAGGGTTATATG
This sequence comes from Paenibacillus oralis, assembly GCF_003863965.1. Lineage (GTDB taxonomy): Bacteria > Bacillota > Bacilli > Paenibacillales > Paenibacillaceae > Fontibacillus > Fontibacillus oralis. The sequence goes on along the minus strand of NZ_RRCN01000001.1, from coordinate 653,723 downwards.
AAAAAATCAAAACGTATGCTCAATCTGTTGTTGGTCTTATTACTTGCGGCATTAATGGTAACGGCGTGCAGCGGCGGCGCGAACCAGGCTTCCCCAAACACTACCTCCAATCCGGAGAATTCTTCCGAAAAACCACCAGGCAAGGTTCACACATTTACGGACATCAGCCAGGAGATCCGCGGCAATACGGCGCCAACCCAGGAACAGCTCGATGAGGTTAACCTCACTTTGAACGATACCTACCTGGGCGATATTTTTGACGAACAAATCCCTAATGACTATTCCGCCTACCCCTTTAAAGAAGGCGTCACCCTGGACGTCTGGATGCCCGCGAACACCAACATCCCCGATATGAACAACCATGCCGTTCAGAAGCAAGTCGAAAAATTGACGGGTATTAAAGTAAACTTTATCACTCCGCCGAAAGGGCAGGAGGCCGACGCGTTTACGCTGATGATTTCCTCCGGCGAATTGCCCGACATTATCATCGGGCCCGGCCGCTACCCGGGAGGCTTCGAGGCGGGGGTCAACGACGGAGCGTACATGGATCTGACCGATTTGATGGAGACAAACGCCCCGAACTATTCCGCCTGGCGCAACTCGGATGAGACGCGAAGAAAAACGACGATCACGGACAGCGGCAGACTGCTCGGCTTCTACGGCCTTGCGCCTTATTCGGAATGGATGTGGTTCGGCATGCTGGTCAAGCAGGAAGCGCTGGACAAAACAGGCATGGAAGTGCCCAAGACCATGGATGAGTGGCACGCTTTTTTAACCAAAGCCAAGGAAGCCGGCTACAGCGAACCGCTGAATTACGGGTCCAACTATGGCCAGATTTTTACGGGCGCGATGAACGGCGCGTTTGGCGTGTGGGATTGGACGTTCCTGGACGGAAACGGCAAAGTGGCCTGGGGCCCGGCGCAGCCCAAAGCCAAGGAGTATTTGGCCACGATGCAGCAGTGGAATAAGGAAGGGTTGCTGAACCGGGACTGGGCAACCGCCGACTTTAATCAAAGAATGGCCGGCGCGATTTCCGGCAAAACCGCGGTCATTATGGATTCGCCCGACACGATGTGGAGTTACTGGAAGGAGCAAAACGGCATCGATTTTGTCGGCGCGCTGAATCCTGTGCTGAACGCAGGAGATAAATCCGCCACCACGTATAAAAACTTCAAGAGAACCGGGACCGAAGCGGCGATTACCACCCAGTGCGATAATGTCGAGGCGGCGATGGCGTGGCTGGATTTTGCCTACACGAAAAAAGGCTGGGAAATCTACAATTACGGCGAATACGGCACGGTCCATATGATCGATGAAAACGGCAAACCTTATTACCCCGAAAACAGCCACATGTACAACGATCCCGATGGCCAGCCCGTCGCTGTTGCGCTCGATAAATACCGCAGACACTCGTGGCCGGACATTCGCGACGAACACAACTCCAATCCGCTGATCGTGGCCAAAGGAAGCTATTCCGGGGAAATCCGGAAGTACTGGACCGAAAACATGGATACAAGCGCGGCAATACCGCCGGTTTCCTTCACGCAGGAAGAAGCGTCGCGGGAGGCGGAGCTCGGGAACCAGCTGTCGACGCTGAGAGGGGAATATTTTGCAAAAATCATCAAGGGCGAGCTGCCCGTTGACGCTTATGACAAGTTTTTGGAAGAAGCCAAAAAGATGGGCCTGGACGAATTCCTGAGCATTCATCAAACGGCATTGGAACGCTATAACAATAGATAAAGCAGGTGATACGTTCAATGGAGATCGTCCGGAAAAAGCAGATCATCAAAAAGGATTTGAAAAAGAACTGGTTTGTTTATTTGCTGGCCATTCCCGTGGTCGCCTGGTTTCTCGTTTTCTGTTACGGCCCGATGTGGGGCGTGCTGATTGCCTTTAAGGACTACAAGCCGCTGCTGGGGTTTGCCGAGAGCGATTGGGTGGGCTTCAAGCATTTTGTTGATTTTTTCCAGGGGCCGTATTTTTGGCGGGTGATCAAAAACACGCTGCTCCTCAATGTTTGGGGCATCGTATTCGGCTTTACCGCCCCGATCATCCTGGCGCTGATGCTGAATGAAATCCGCGACGGCAAATTTAAAAAGTCCGTGCAAACGATCACTTATATGCCGCATTTTATTTCTTTGGTCGTCGTTTGCGGGATCATCCATATTTTTACGGCCGATGAAGGTGTCGTCACCCAGCTCATTCAATGGATTACGGGCCAGGAGTACACCTCGCTGCTCGGGTATTCCTCGTTCTTTAGGCCGATTTATACGTTTTCCGGCATCTGGCAGAACATCGGCTGGGACAGCATCATTTATTTGGCCGCGATGAGTTCGATCGATCCCGCGTTATATGAAGCGGCCGACATTGACGGCGTGGGGCGAATCAAAAAGATGTGGTACATCACGCTGCCGCAAATCACGCCGATCATCGTCATTTTGTTCATTTTCGCGATTGGCGGGCTGATGGCGTCCGGGCACGAGAAAATTATTTTGCTTTACAACCCTCTGACCTATGATACGGCCGACGTCATCGCCTCCTATGTGTACCGGCGCGGGTTAAGGGAAGCGAGCCTGAGCTTTTCCACCGCGGTCGGGTTGTTTAGCGCCGTGGTCAACTTTGCGCTCCTGTGGGCGACGAACCGGATCGCCAGACGCACTTCGGAGGTGAGCTTATGGTAGAAAGAAGAATGGCCAGCCCCAAGCAAACCGGATTCCGGAAAAAAAGCTGGCGGCCCAAAACCGCCTCGGACCGTGTTTTCGACGCGTTGAATTATACGTTATTAACGGCGATTACGGTGGCCTGTTTCTACCCGCTGCTCCATATTTTCCTCGCTTCGGTCAGCGATCCCGTGGCGCTCATGGCGCACAGCGGCGTCCTGCTGAAACCGCTCGGGTTCACGCTGGACGGTTACAAGCTGGTGTTTAAAGACAACAGCCTGCTGGTGGGATACAAAAACACGATTATATATGTTAGCTTAGGCACGCTGATTAATATGGTCATGACCATTATGGGCGCTTACGTATTGTCACGGCGGGATTTGTATTTCAAAAATCTCATCATGATCCTGATTACGATTACGATGTTTTTCGGCGGCGGGCTGATTCCCTGGTTTTTGCTGATGAAAGACATCCATTTGTACAACAACCTGTGGGCGATGATCCTGCCGACCGCCATCAGCACCTGGAATATCATCATTTTAAGAACCAGCTTTCAGGCGCTTCCGGTTGAGCTCGAGGAAGCCGCGACGATCGACGGCGCGAGCCAGGCCAGCGTGCTCATCCGGGTGATTTTGCCGCTGTCCAAAGCGACGTTGGCGGTCATCTTCCTGTATTATTTGGTGGGCAACTGGAACTCCTGGTTTAATGCGATGGTGCTGCTGAAAGACCGGGACCTGTTCCCGCTGCAGCTATTAATGAAGGAAATTTTGGTCGCCAATGACTCTACAGCCACCACAATCGGCAGCGCGGGCGGCGTCGTCATCAACAGCGCCGAAAGCTCCACCGCGTTCCGCGAGCTGGTGAAATATTGCGCGATCGTCGTTTCGACGGTGCCGATTTTGCTGGTGTATCCTTTCCTGCAAAAATATTTTGTCAAAGGCGTCTATGTCGGTTCGATTAAAGGCTGAAAGGAAGGAAGCGAAGCATGGACCATTTTTATAACGTGATCATGCAGGATGGGGCCGATCCGTGGGTCTACAAGCATACGGACGGATTTTACTATTTTACCAAAACAACCGGCGGCAACGTTACGATTTGGAAATCGCATAGTTTAACCGCGCTTGACGCGGCGCCCCGCAGAGTGATCGCCACAGGCGGCCATAATATTTGGGCTCCCGAGCTCCATTACATTAACGGGGCCTGGTATATTTATTACGCGATGGATGACGGAGATAACGCCAATCACCGGATGTATGTCATGGAAAATACCTCAGACGATCCGATGGAGGGGGGATGGGAGCAAAAAGGCCAGATCACCGATTCCACGGACCGCTGGGCGATCGACGGCACCGTATTGCAAGCGGGAGGACAGCTGTATTTTATCTGGTCCGGCTGGGAGGAATATGTCAACGTGCGGCAAAATCTGTACATCGCCCGCATGAGCAATCCTTGGACCATCGGCTCGGAGCGCGTGGAAATCTCAAGGCCAACCTATAGCTGGGAAACCAATCATTCCCCTCATGTCAATGAAGGTCCCCAGGTCGCCATCCGAAACGGGGTCGTTAATCTTGTTTACTCGGCGAGCGGGAGCTGGACCAACGATTACTGTCTTGGGCTAATCACGGCCGATATGTCCGGCGATCTGCTGAACCCCGCTTCATGGAGCAAACGGGATCGGCCTATCTTTGTATCCGGGAACGGGCTGTACGGTCCTGGGCACCATTCTTTCACGACTTCTCCGGACGGCACGGAGGATTGGATCGTTTACCATGTGGCCAAATACGACGGTGCCGGCTGGAATCGCGAAATCCGCACGCAGCCGTTCACTTGGAACATAAGCAATACCCCGCGTCTCGGAGTGCCCGCCGATCCGAACCTGCCGATTCGGCTGCCTTCGGGCGAAGCCGCGCGCACCCGCTATGAGGCGGAGTCGGGAACGCTTGGCGGCGGCGTGGCCGCTTTGCCAAGCTCCGCGGGCTCGGGAGGAAGCAAGGCGCGGTTTGAGGCGCCGGGCAGTTACGCGGAGTATACGGTGAACGCGGCGGAGGGCGAGTACGTTTTGTTGGCCAGAACCGCAAACGGGAACGAAGGCGGAGAAGCGGCTTATTTCGGGCTAAGCGTAAATTCGGGGGCTCCCGTCAGCTTGTATGTCACCCGTAAAGGCTGGGAAAATTGGGGGCTGTCCACCGCAAAAATCAAGCTGCGGGACGGCGAAAACAAAATCCGGTTTACAAAGGATACGGGGGAGGTTGAGCTCGATTTTTTTGATATACGGCCGGTGAAATGAACTTCCTGATCGTGAAATGAATAACGTTGCTTTACTGCAGGTTTTTATAGTAAAGTCAATAAAGATAGAACATTTTTTGGGAATACGGTGACGGAGGTTCATATGCTGGAAGTCGGTATACATGAACCAGATAAACTGGTTCAGGTCGCTCACGCTCTCTCGACGCGCTCTCGGGTTGACATGCTTCGCCTGCTCAACACGCGAAGCATGAATATTATTGAACTTGCCGAGGCCCTTCAGCTTCCGGTGTCCACGGTGGCGAACAACGTGAAGGTGCTGGAAGCCGCCAGGCTGATCAATACGGAACTGCTCCCGGCGGTACGCGGAGCGATGAAGGTATGCAGCCGGAATTATGACGATATTCTGATCTCGCTAAACTCAAGTATCCGGACCTCGAAAGACGGGATGAAATATTACGAGGTCGAGATGCCGATCGGCCATTACAGCGATTGCGAGGTGCATCCGACCTGCGGCATGGCGTCAAGCGAAGGCATGCTGGTGAGAGAAGACGAGCCGGCGAGCTTCTATCATCCCAAGCATGTGGCGGCGCAAATTTTATGGTTCCGCAAAGGCTACGTGGAATACCAGTTTCCGCTGGAGATTCCGCAAAACGCGCGAATCCAGTCGCTCGAGCTGTCTATGGAAATGTGTTCCGAAGCGCCGAATTACGACAATGATTGGCCTTCGGATATTTCCGTGTGGATCAACGGCGTGGAGATCGGCATGTGGACGAGTCCGGGGGATTTCGGCGACCGGCGCGGGGCGCTGAACCCGGCATGGTGGGAAGATTGGTCGACGCAATACGGACTTTTGAAAACATGGCGGGTTGACCACGAGCGGACCACTTTGGATATGCAGAAAGTGTCCGACGTTACGCTGGGGCGTTTGGGGCTTGACCAGCGTCCGAGCATACGGGTGCGTATCGGCGTGAAGCCGGACGCCGTCCATAAAGGCGGGGTCAATCTGTTCGGCAAGCAGTTCGGAGATTATGAACAGGATATGATCATGCAGGTTGCGTATACACTCGATGATTCAGCGGAATAAACGATCGGAAACGAAAAACCATCTTCCTTTTGCGGGGGATGGTTTTTGCTAAATGGTTGATACGCCGGAGGAGGGCTTTGAATGTTGGAAGTCGGTATTGAAGAACCGGAGAAGCTGGTTCAGGTGGCTCATGCCCTTTCAACGCGTTCGCGGGTGGATATTTTGCGCCTGCTCAACGCGCGGAGCATGAATGTGAACGAAATCGCCGAGGTTTTGCAGCTTCCGGCTTCTACTGTGGCGAACAACGTCAAGATCCTGGAAGCGGCCAGGCTGATCAACACGGAGCTGCTGCCCGCCGTGCGCGGAGCGATGAAGGTATGCAGCCGGAACTTTGACGATATTCTCATCTCGCTAAACAATACGATTCGTTCGACGAAGGATGGAATACGGGTTTACGAGGTTGAAATGCCCATCGGGCATTTCAGCGATTGCGAAGTCCATCCGACCTGCGGGATGGCGAATCAGGAAGGGATGCTGATGCGTGAAGACGAGCCGGCCAGCTTTTACAATCCCAAGCGTATAGGGGCGCAGATTATTTGGTTCCGCAAAGGATTTTTGGAGTATTTGCTGCCTTTGGAAATCCCTAAAAATGCGAGAATCCACAGTATTGAGCTATCGATGGAACTGTGTTCCGAAGCCCCGAATTACGATAATGATTGGCCGTCGGATATTTCGGTGTGGGTTAACGGCGCCGAAATCGGCACTTGGACCAGCCCCGGCGATTTCGGCGACCGGCGGGGGCTGCTGAACCCGCCCTGGTGGCTGGACTGGATGACCCAATACGGTCTGCTGAAAACGTGGCGCATCGACCATGAGCGGACGACGCTGGATATGCAGAAAGTGTCGGATGTCACGCTTTCCGATCTGCGGCTCCAGCAACGCCCGGGCCTGCGGGTGCGTATCGGCGTCAAGCCGGATGCCGTACGCAAAGGCGGCGTTAATCTGTTCGGCCGCCAGTTCGGCGACCATGAACAGGATCTGCTCATGCGCGTAATGTATACATTGGATGAGAATGAGTGAAAAAAACGAGCAGCCGTTAATTCCGGTTTCCCGGAGTGGGCGGCTTTTTCTTTTCTTTTAGGTGAAGCTAGCTGTCGGTACGTCATTCGGTATTGTCATTGGATTATATCCAATAGAATTGGAAAATGAGTGGTAATTTTAGCGGCCAGATTGGATATTCTCCAATAGATGACGCTCGGTGGGGCGCATAATGCGCGATTTGCGAGAAATCTATTGGATAATTTCCAATGAGAGTTCAAAATGACGTGCGTATTCCGTCAATCTATTGGATTTTTTCCAATCGGAGCCGCCCGTCAGAAATAGCGGTACAAACGGACCTTATTTTCGCCCAAAAAGAGAGAGGAGAGGAAATAGGGGATTTTTTTACGGTGAAATCGTAAAAATAGCGCCCCAAATTACCTCTATTTCAGGCAGAGGCGGTAGCAGAGGGCTTCCCCGATCCCATTCCCGCCTCGGCTTGTCCTTTTATTATAACCAGCCGCCGCAGCTTGCACTGTTAATTACAATAATATTGTAACAAACAAAAATATTACAAAAATCCAGTATGAAACCGTTGACAAAACACCCTATCATCATTATATTTAGGTACAAAGGTTCGGAATTTATGTAATAAAACATAAATTCTGTTCCATATTTCACCAAAGTGTAAAGGGGAGGCCAACATGAAAAAAAGCTTTGCAATGCTGCTCGTTTTGTTGCTGTCAATCTCTCTCTCGTTAAGCGCGTGCGGCGGCGGCGGAAACAATGCTGCGGCGCCATCCGGTAACGAGGGGACAAACGGGCAAGGTAGTGAAAGCGCTTCAAATGGTGGCGGCGAGAAGATCCAATTATCGTTCTGGACGCTGTTCTCGGGCGGAGACGGCGACAATATGCAGGCGATGATCGATGCCTTCAACAAGGAACATCCCGACATTCAAGTGAAAAATACGAAGCTGGAATGGGGAGAGTATTACACCAAGCTGATTACCGCGGTTGGCAACGGCAACGGTCCGGATGTCGGCATCTCCCACATTTCCCGGCTGCCCGATCTGATCGACCAGGGGGTCGTCACCGAGCTTGACGATGTGGCCGCCGAAGCCGGCGTGGACTGGTCCTCCTTCAACCAAAACATCCTTGACGCTTCCGTGGTGGACGGCGCGCACTATGCGGTGCCGATCGATACGCACCCGTTCATTATGTACTACAACAAGAAGCTGCTGAAAGACGCCGGGCTGCTTGGCGAAGACGGCAAACCGGTCATGGAGCAATCGGCCGACGGTTTCGTCGCTTTCCTGAACACGCTGAAAGAAAAACTGCCGGCGAAAGCGACTCCGTTTGCCTTGTCGAACACGAATGACGACCCGTTCCGTTTGTGGTGGGCGCTGTATTCCCAGCTCGGGGGCAATGACGTCGTATCCGACGACTTGACCACCGCCCAGGCGGATACGGACAAAGCGGTTCAGGCGGCCCAATATGTCCAGGATCTTTTCCATAAATATAAAGTTATTAAACTGAACGATCCGGATTTCTACAAAAACTTCCAAAGCGGTACGGCCGCCATTATGATGACCGGGGTTTGGGCCACAGGCACCTGGGAGTCCACGGAAGGGCTGGATTTTGGCGCGATGCCGATCCCGAAAATCTTCGATCAGGAAGCGACCTGGGGCGATTCCCATACCGTGATCCTTCCCGTAACCAAAGATGAAGACCCAGCCAAGCGAAAAGCGGCGATCACGTTCGCCAACTGGCTGGCCGACAACGGCCAGGTTTGGGCGAAAGCCGGCCATATCCCGTCCAAACCGTCCGTGTTTGAGAAACAGGAGTTTAAGGAGCTTCCTTACCGGAGCGATTACGTATCCGTGGCTTCGACCGTGAAGTTCAGCAAACCGTCCACGAAAAACTGGCAAATCCGCGATTTGGCCATGTTCAAATATTTGAATGAAGTATGGGCCAACAAAATGACCCCGGCGGACGGCATCGCCAAAATGACCGAGGAAGTCCAAAAGGTATTAAACGAATAGCGGTTAGATCATGACTCCGGCCGGCTTTGAGGCAAACTCGCAAGATCAAGGGCCGGCCGGCCTATGGGGAGGCTTGAAACGATGAAGATGAACAAACTGAGAGCGGACGTGCAGGCACTCCTGTTCCTGCTCCCCTTCTTGGTCGTTTATTTCCTGTTTACGATCTGGCCGATGATCAAGGGCGTGGAAATGAGTTTCTATAAATGGACGCTGATCAAAAAAATGAAGTATCTCGGCTTGGGCAATTATGAGCGGATGTTTCAGGATCACGAATTTTGGGCGGCGATTGGGCACTCGGCGGTATTCGTCATCATTACGACGCCGTTGATGCTTGCCCTGGCCATCGTGCTGGCGCTGATCGCCAACCGGAACTCCAGGCTGCAGCGGTTTTACCGCAGCGTGTTTTTTATCCCCAGCATTTTGTCCGTGGCGGTCGCTGCCTACCTGGGATTGTTTCTGTTCCAGCCTTATACGGGACTGGTGAACTCCTTGCTTCACCTGCTTAAGCTGCTTCCGGAAGGCGCGGAAATTTTCTGGCTGTCGGAGACGGGCCTCGCCTGGATCGCTGTTTCGCTGCTTACGCTCTGGTGGACGGTCGGCTTTAACTTCATTTTATATTTGTCGGCGATGCAGGATATCCCGGATGAGGTTTATGAAGCGGCGCGCCTGGACGGGGCGACCGATTCCCAGGTTTTTTGGAAAATCACCCTTCCGCTGCTGAGCCCAATCACCAAAACGATCACCATGCTGCAAATTATCGCTTCATTTAAAGTATTTATGCAAATTTACGTTATGACCGGCGGCGGCCCTTTGGACCAAACCCGCCCCGTTATCCAGTACATTTGGCAGACGGGCTTCCGCAAAAACGACCTCGGTTACGCCTCGGCCATGTCCTACATGCTGTTTGTCATTTTGCTGGTGCTGTCCGGGCTGCAGTATTGGGTGAACAACCGGAAGGAGGCGAAATAGTATGAAGTGGTTTTACCGGATTTTTTCCCTGTTCATGGCGCTGCTGTTCGCTTTTCCGTTAATTTGGATGCTGGTCGTTTCGGTCAAAAAAGAAGGCATGAAAATCATCTCCGTCGTCGACTGGTTTACGCCGCCTTATTCGCTGGCGGTTTACAACGAAGTCATTACCGGCACCAAACTGTTGGCCTGGTCTTGGAACAGCTTTTTTATCGCCGTCTGCGTCACCGTGTTTACGCTGATCATCGCCGCGATGTCCGGATTCGCCATGTCCAAAATTCCGTTCCGGTACCGGACGTTTATGTTTTTCTTCATTTTGGCGGGGCTGCTGATTCCCGGCGAAGCGATTTTGATTCCGCTGTATCAGGTCGCCAAGGACATGGAGATTCTCAACACTTATATGGGGCTGATTTTTCCCGTTTTGGCTTCGCCGTTTGCGATCATCGTGCTGAAAAGCTTTTTCGACGGCATTCCGAACGACCTGCTGGAAAGCGTGCAGATGGACGGCGGCGGCATCTGGCGGATTTTCATCAACATCATGCTTCCGCTTACCCGTCCCGCGCTGGTGTCGATCGCGATTCTGACGTTTATCGGCTCCTGGAACAACTTCCTGTGGCCGTTCCTGTCCGTCACCGACGACAACCTGTTTACTTTGCCGATGGGGATCCCGACGTTAATGAATCAATATACCGAAGATTACGTCAAACCGATGGTCATCAACACGGTGGCGTCCCTGCCGATCATGGTGCTGTTCCTGATTTTCGAACGGCAGATCATCAAAGGCGTCAGCCTCTCGGGGATTAAAGGGTAACCAGTTCAACTTACGATAGATATAGAAGGAGCAGAGACTATGACAAACCAGCTTACGCGCAGTGAATATCCGCGGCCCCAATTCGTCCGCGAGAAGTGGGCGAGCCTGAATGGAGAATGGGAATTCGAATTTGACGATGACGGGATAGGAGAACGGGAAGCCTGGTATGAGCAGGATAAGGGGCGGTTTAGCCGAAAAATCACGGTTCCTTTCTGTTTTCAAAGCCGGCTTAGCGGTATCGGAGACACATCGGTTCATGACCAGGTTTGGTATCGCAAACGATTCACCGTTCCGGATGAATACAACGCGGGCAGAGTGCTGCTGCATTTCGGCGCTGTCGATTACGAGGCTAAAGTATGGGTCAACGGAAAGCTGGTGGCGGTCCATGAAGGCGGACATACGCCGTTTCATGCCGACATCACGGATGTTCTTGCCAAGGGCGGCAATACCATCGTTGTGAAGGCGACCGACTACAGCCGCGACGTCTCCTTGCCGCGCGGCAAGCAGTATTGGGAGGATCAGTCAGCGGGGATCTTCTACACGCGCACGACCGGGATTTGGCAAAGCGTATGGCTTGAGCCGGTGCCCGAAACGTATGTGGAGCGCATCCGGATGATTCCGGACATCGATAAAAACGATCTCGATCTGGAGGTGTTCCTGTCGGGCTGCCGGCCTGGCGCACAGGTCAGCGTTAAAGCCGTTATATCCTTCAAGGGCGAGTTCGTGTCCGAAGACTGCTTCGCCTTGAGCCATGCTTCGGCCCGCCGCTCCATCCATCTCGAGGACTTTAACGACCACGGCCTGGGGCGGTGGTGGACGCCGGAAAATCCGCACCTTTACAATCTGGAGCTGACGCTGCTCGTGGACGGGAAAGCGGTGGATTTGGTAAAAAGTTATTTCGGCATGCGCAAAGTCTCCATTGAAGACGGCAAGCTGCTGCTCAACAATCGGCCTTATTATATGAAAATGGTGCTGGATCAAGGGTATTTTCCGGAAGGGCTGCTGACCGCCCCCAGCGACGACGACTTGCGCAGGGATGTGGAACTCACCAAAGCGATGGGCTTTAATGGAGCCCGAAAGCATCAAAAAATCGAAGATCCCCGGTATTTGTATTGGGCCGACCGGCTGGGCCTCCTGGTATGGGGGGAGATGGCCAATGCTTTCCGCTTCTCCGAAACTTACGCGGGCCGCATGACCCGGGAGTGGATTCAGGCCGTGGAGCGGGATTTCAATCATCCATGCGTCGTGGTTTGGGTGCCGCTGAACGAAAGCTGGGGCGTCACCAACATTTTGGTGGACCGGCAGCAGCAGCAGCACGCTTTGTCTCTGTATCATTTAACGAAATCACTGGACCGGACGCGTCCCGTCATCTCCAATGACGGATGGGAGCTGGTCGCCACCGACTTGCTCACCATTCACGATTATGAATGGCGGCGGGAGGTGCTCGCGGAGCGGTATGCCGCGCGGGCAACCGCTTTGGCCGCCAAGCCGGGCAACCGCTGGATTCTCGTGCCCGGGTTCCCGGACGAAGGCCAGCCGATCTTGCTGACGGAGTTTGGCGGTATTTCCTTCAAAGCCGGTGATTGGGACGGATGGGGTTATTCCGGAGCCGAAAATGAGCAGGATTTTGCGGCGCGTTTGCAGAATGTAATTGAACCCGTTTTGCAATCGCCGGTGGTCCAAGGATTTTGTTACACCCAGTTCACGGATGTGGAACAGGAAATCAACGGCCTGTTGACCTATGACCGTAAGCCGAAAATTCCGCTGGAAACCATCCGTTCGATTGTTGCGGGAACCTAATAGCCAGAGGAGAGCAACATGACTGATTCAATCCGAAAAGGCGCCGGCATGACCCGCAAAGGCGCCGCCCTGATCAACGAAGTCATCCGCACCGAGGTTCCTTACGGAACGCTCGCGCTGTGGTTTCTGGGGCAGGAGAGCGTAATTATTAAAGGAGACGGAATTACGATTTATGTGGACCCTTATGTCTCGGGCGACCTCGATTCCGGAGACTGGCGACGGGTTTTTCCCGCCCCGATCGAGCCGGGAGATATTCTGGGGGCGGATTTATGCCTGATCACGCATGAGCATGGTGATCATATGGATGTGGGTACGCTGCCCTATTTTCACCGGCAGAACCCGGCGGCGCCGATCGTGGCGCCGGCCTGCTGCAAGCCGGCTTTGCAGGAGATGGGGATTGCGGCCCCGCAAATTTGGGAGGCCGATGACCGGCGGCAGCTGGAGTTGTTCTCCAAGCTCCGCCTTACGGTCATTCCCGCCGCTCACGAACAGTTGGAACGGGATGAGGCAGGAAAACCCCGTTACGTCGGGTACGTGATCGAACTGAACGGCGTGACGCTGTACCATGCCGGGGACACGCTGGTGTACCCCGAACTGATCGAGCGGCTGCGGGAGGTCCGGCCGGACGTCGCCCTGCTGCCGATCAACGGCCGCGACTATTTCCGCGGGCAGCGCGGCATCGTCGGCAACATGGACTACCGGGAAGCCGCGGAGCTGGCGGCCGCCATCGGCGCCGACACCGTCATCCCGCTGCATTATGACCTGTTTGCCGTCAACGCGGAGAAGCCGGGCCACTTCGTGGACGATTTGTACGAGCGTTTTCCGGAGCAAAAATGCCATGTCATGGCCCGGGGAGAGCGGTTCGTGTACGTGTCGCCGCGGGCGTTTTTGCGGTGAACTTGTATCCGCGGCCCGCGCTGACTGTCAATCGCCCGCTTCGGAGTACAGGCGAAAGACTGCCTCGGCCTCGCGCCTCACCCGTTCGCGCAGCTCCGGCGGCTCCAGCACCTTGACCTCCGGGCCGCAGGCGAGCACGATTTCGCACGCCGATTCCAGCGTCTGAAATTCGATATCCGCTTTGACAAACCCCTGTTCGTCCGGTTTTTCCGCATGGAGCACTTTGGTATAACGCTCCCTGCGCAGCCGGTCCAGCCGGGGTTCTTTGACGTTCACCCGCGCCGGATAACGGGGCAACCGGGATTTGAAGTCGGCGGTGGACTGTTCCCAATATTCCGCCAAATCAAAACCGGCCGGCCGCTCGAAGGTTTCAGCGAGGAGCTGCGCGTCTTCCAGCCGGGAGATACGGTACGTCCGCATCCCGCCGCCGTCCTCCTGCGCCGCCGCCAGGTACCAGACGCTGCGTTTGGCGATAAGGCCCAAAGGGAGCAGCGTGCGCTCTACGGCCTCATCGTCTTTCCGGTAGCGGATCCGCAGCTTCCTTTGCGCCCATACGGCTTCCTGCACGGCGGACAGCCAGGGAAAGGCTTCGCCCGAAGCGTGCCAGCCGGCGCCGTCGATATGGATGCGCTGGCGGATCAGTTCGGCGTCCTGCCGGATCCGGGCGGGGGAAGCGGCCAACAGCTTTTGGTAAGCCGTTTGGAAATGCCCCTGGATTCCCAAGTCGCCGAGCAGCTCGTTATGGCTGCTGGTCAGCAGCAGCGAAACGATTTCTTCCGGGCGCATCCCGGTCAGGTTCGTCCGGTAGCTTTCCGCCAGCGCCCAGCCGCCCTGAGCGCCTCTTTCCGCGTAGACCGGAATGCCGGCCGCACTTAACGCTTCCAGATCCCGCCCGATCGTCCGCTCCGATACCTCAAGCTCTTTCGCCAAGTGGCGGGAGCTCATTTTTCCCCGATTTTGCAGCAGCAGCAAAATGGCCAGCAATCGATCCGCTCTCAAGCGATCCTCTCCTTGCAACGTTTTTATTTATTTTATCATGTATATAAGACAACGGATGTCGTATATGCCCTGTTACACTGCTATAGAATAAACAAAAAATAGCCAGGGAGGATGTTGAAACGATGGACTTGAAGGACATGCAAAGGGAAAAACCGTTGCAGGGGAAAGTGGCGGTCGTCGCCGGGGCTACCCGGGGAGCAGGAAGGGGGATCGCCGTCATGCTTGGCGCCGCCGGTGCGACCGTTTACTGCAGCGGACGCAGCGTTCGCGGACAGGCGTCGGATATCGGCCGCAGCGAGACGATCGATGAGACGGCCGAAATGGTTACGGCCCGCGGCGGGAAAGGCATTGCCGTACGCACGGACCATACCTCGGAGGAACAGGTGCAGGCTTTGTTTGCGCGGGTGCAGGAGGAGCAGGACGGCCGCCTCGATATCCTTGTCAATGACATATGGGGCGGAGAAAACCTGACCCACTGGAACACGCCGTTTTGGGAGCAACCGCTGGCCGACGGCCTGCTGATGCTGGAGCGGGTGGTCAAGACGCACATGATCACCAGCTACTATGGCGCTCCGCTGATGGTGAACCGGAAGGCGGGGCTGATCATCGAAGTCACCGACGGCTCCACCTACAACTATCGCGGCAACCTGTATTACAGCCTGGCGAAAATATCGCCGATCCACCTGGCCGCCGCCATGGCCGAGGAAATGCGGCCCTATAACGTGACGGCGTTGGCGGTTACCCCCGGCTTTCTGCGGTCCGAACAAATGCTGGATTATTTCGGCGTTGCCGAGAGCAACTGGCGTGACGCTATTCAGAAGGAGCCGCATTACGCGGAATCGGAAACGCCGTATTTTGTGGGCCAGGCCGTCGCCGCATTGGCCGCGGACCCGCAGGTTGCGGACAAAGCCGGTAAGGCGCTCACCAGTTGGGACTTGTCCGACGAGTACGGATTCGCCGACATCGACGGCCGCCAGCCGCATTGGGGCAATTACGCGCGGCGGCAGGGCCTGCCGGTCAATTGAGGCGGGGAGGGTGCCGAGCTAACGCAAATGCGCGAGCAGCAGCGATCCTTCCTGCTGCGGCTCGCGCTTTTCAGTTAATTCGCCGGCGCCAGGTTCCCGCGGCCTGATACATCGTTCTAATTGGATAATATCCAATAGAATTGGAAATTGCATGGAAGATACAGCGGTTTGATTGGATATTTCCAATAGATGAGGCTCGGCAGGGCGCAGAACGGGTGGTTTGGGCGAATTCTATTGGATTATTTCCAATGAGAGCTCCAAATTGCGGCCGATGTGAGTTAATCTATTGGAGTTTTTCCAATGAGAGGTAGAGCGACGGGCCTCATATTTACATGATCCAGTTGATTTCACCATCGGATTAAGGTCTGCTCCATTAAAATGTCCCACCGCCCCGGTTTTGTGCCATGTCGCGTTCAAACGCCACGATCCAATCGCCCTGAACGGCCGCGTATCCGGCATCGCCTTCGGCCACAAGGCCGTACAGGTTTTTCACATCAAGGTACTCCACGCGTTGGCCGTTATCGAATTCCAGCGTAATGTAATAATACGTCCGGGACGAGGAAGAGTGCATATGATTATCGCCGTGGTGGCTTGAGCTATGCCGAACGTCCATCCGTTTGGACACGATGCGGGCATACCGGGTTTCCCGGGGGGAGCGGGCGTTTTGGACGTACTTGACGCCATTGTTGATGAGCCCCACAATCACGATAACGAAGATAATGCCTATAAAAATCGGGACCAGCGTAAACATAAAATCAAAACCGCCGCCAAAGCCGCCGCCAAAATCACCCCCGAATCCCCCTCCAAAGCCAACACTGCCAAACAGCGGATTAAAACCGCTCATGATAAGCCCTCCTTATGTTTCCTTATGTCCTGCTATATGAGATCAACCTGCCGAATCTCGCCGATGTTCTTCCTTATTTACGCAAAACGGGGAGATTTGTTTCATCTTACCATGCTTTTCGCACCGATTGTGAACGAATACGAATTGTGATAAACTGGAACCATCTTAAGAAGAACGGAGGGTTCCCCGTGTTGTACATTAAATTCCGTTTTACCACTTTGCGCGGCTAATTGAATAGTGCCAAAGGCTCCGCACCTGTGCGGGGCAAACGGGATAGGTGTGCTATGATAAAGGGAACCTGCAGGAACTTTAGAATAGAATATGCCTTGTGACCTGCCGCTTTCGGCTGGCGTTTTTTGCCGCCGGGGCGCTTTTTGCCATAGGTCCGTTTGCTTGTAAACACAGGTGTGGCGCCTGTGTTTATTTTTTTCCCAAGGGAGGAAGCAACTATATGGAACAACAAAAACTCGAACAAAAAGCCATTTTGGTTGGCGTGAACTTAAATCATCAGGAAGATTTCGAATACTCCATGGAGGAGTTGGCGAATTTGGCGGAAGCCTGCGACATTGAAGTCGTAGGGACGCTTGCGCAAAATCTGCTCAAAATCAATACCTCGCATTATATCGGAACGGGAAAATTAACCGAGGTCAGGGCGCTGCTTGAAGCGCACGAAGGCAATCTCGTCATCTTTAACGATGAGCTGTCCCCTTCGCAAATCCGCAATCTGGAGGCGGATCTGGATTGCAAGGTGATCGACCGGACCGTGCTGATCCTCGATATTTTTGCGCAGCGGGCCAAAACGCGGGAAGCGCAGCTGCAGGTGGAGGTCGCCCAGCTCAAATACATGCTGCCGCGCCTCGTTGGGCTGCGGGAGTCGCTGGGCCGCCAGAGCGGCGGCGTCGGCACGAAAAACCGCGGCGCCGGGGAGACGCGCCTGGAGCTTGACCGCCGGCGGATCGAGGAGAAAATTACGGCGCTCAGCAAGGAACTGGAGCTGCTCGTGGCGCATCGGCAGACGCAGCGCAAGCAGCGCAAAAAAAACGAGCTGCCCGTCGTCTCGCTGGTCGGCTACACCAATGCGGGCAAATCGACGATCATGAACGCGTTGATGGAGCTGTACAACCCGTCCCAGGAAAAGCTCGTGCTGGAGAAGGATATGCTGTTCGCCACGCTGGAAACGTCGGTCCGCAGCATTCCGCTTCAGGATAACAAAGCATTTTTACTGACCGATACGGTCGGGTTTGTCAGCAAGCTGCCGCATCATCTGATCAAAGCGTTCCGCTCGACGCTGGAGGAGGTGGCCGAAGCCGACCTGCTCATCCATGTCGTCGATTATTCCAACCCGGAATACGAGCGGCTGATCGACATCACCAACCGGACGCTGAAGGAGATCGGCATTACGGACATTCCGACGATTTATGCCTATAACAAATCCGACTTGACCGATCAAGCCATTCCGGAGGTTCGCGGAGATATCGTATATATGGCCGCAAAACCCCGGATCGGCATCCAGGAGCTGGTCTCCGAGATCCGCAGCCGGATTTTCAAGGACTATGTGCAGTGCCAAATGATAATTCCTTACGATCAGGGGGCTTTGGTGTCTTATTTTAACGAGCACGCCAACGTCCTGGAAACAAGCTATGAGCCGGAGGGCACAAAGCTGTCCCTGGAATGCAAGCTTAGCGATTACGGAAAATACAAGGAATACGTGATCGAGGCGTTGAAATAACTTAATAATAGCCCTCAAATCACGAACTTTCCAAAGGAGACTTAAGCGATGTCGGATATGCTGGTCAAGTTGTACGACCTGCCGCCTTTTGAACCGGTGGAGCAATATGAAGCGCGCACGGGCGTGACGATCCGGCGGGCGATTGCCCCGGAAAAACACGTCGTCACCAAGTGGGTCGGCGAGCATTTCAGCCCGTTTTGGGTCAGCGAGTGCGAAGTGGCTTTTGCCCGGGCGCCGATCACCTGCATCATCGCCATCGATAACGGCAAACTGCTCGGTTTTGCTTGTTACGACACGACGGCCAAGGGGTTTTTCGGCCCTACCGGGGTGGATGAACAGGAACGCGGGAGAGGCATCGGCAAAATGCTGCTGATGCATACCCTCGATTTAATGCGTCTCGACGGATACGGTTATGCGGCGATCGGCGGGGCGGGCCCCAAGGACTTTTACGCCAAAGCGGCGGGCGCGGTCGTGATCGAAGGCTCGGAGCCGGGGATTTATAAAGGGATGCTTCGCTAGTTTGGCGTAGCGGGAAGCAAAAAGAGCCTCATCCAACAACGTTTGGATGGGGCTTTTAAATATACAATCAATGCGATTAGCTTGTTTGACTGGATCAAATGCAAAAGTGCATTTCATTTTCTCTAAAACACCATTCAAGTGCGTTTGAAATGCAAAAATACATCTGATTAGGGGCTTTTCGATAAAAAAGTGGCTTTTGACCGGGATTGTACTGCATTTTCCCCACGGCCCCCTAATTGCATTGGAGTCCTGCCCTACAATATATTATTGTATTTCTAAGGGAGGACGAACAGTATGCGACGATCAAGCAAGCTATACGAGGAAGTGCGTATCGAAGTGGTGCGTGAAGCCATGTCCGGGATCAAGGTGGGGGTGCTGGCCCGGAAGTATAATCTCCACCCGGAAACGATTCGCAACTGGATCCGAACGTATCGGGATGAAGTGGACATCCACGAACTACCGCCGGCGGATCATCAGCTTCAAGAGCTGAAACGGCTTCAGGACGTGGAAGTGAAATATGAAAAAGCGATGAAGGTGCTGGGTGAAAAGGAACTCGAAATCGAGATCCTGCGAGAACTCCTAAAAAAGAAGAACCCTGCTTATCTGAAAAATTTGAAATAGCCGACCGCTTTATTAAGCAGGGGAACACCGCAACTCTTGTGTTGCGTATATTAGGTCTGGCAGAATCCACCTACTACGAGCGCCTCAAACGCACGAAACAGTCCACAGGGACTTCTAACAACACGGGAAGAGGCCGCCCTTGTCCAGGGTACTCCTTGACGCTACAAGGTCGTAAAGTCAGCGACGAGCAGATCAAAGAGTGGCTGCTGGAGCTCATCGAAGGCGAAGAGCACATCTACGGCTACAAGCTTTTGGCTCAGTGTTTGCGCGACAAATACGACCTGGTTCTAGGAAAGTCAAAGGCCTACCGCCTCTGTAAAGAGCTAGGCATTCTTCAAAAGCAGAGAAAGCCCAAGTCCAAGCATCCACGAAGACTGGCTAGAAACCGTCTTGTCACCGGCCCAAACCAATTATGGCAGGCGGACATCAAGTACGGATATGTTCCCGGCCGCGATCGTTTCTTCTTCGTCTTTAGCATCATCGATGTGTTCGATCGCGTCATCGTCGCCTATTACAGAGGCTCTGTTTGCGAAGCGACGCATATCTGTCAGGCCTTGGGGCGGGCCATCAGGAGTCGATTGCAACCCGGAGAGACCATGCCCGTGATCCGCACGGACAACGGCCCTCAATTCCTGAGCGTACTGTTTGGCGATACTTGTGAAAGCTGGGAGATACTCCACGAGCGAATCCCGCCAAAGACACCAAACATGAATGCGTACATCGAGTCGTTCCACAGCTCGATGGAACGCGACCTGCTCACCAAAGAATCGTTTGAGACCATGGAAGACGCGTATGCGGCTATTGACTGGTATATGGACTTCTACAACAACCGCAGAATGCACGGGAGCTTGAAACGCAAAGCGCCCACAGTGTTCAGCGAATGGGTCAAGCAACTGAAGGAAGAAGATCAAGCCAAATTCCATAGAACGCTGTAATTTGGTGAAAAAGTGAGCAATCGTACGACACACATTATTTTGACGGTGTGGACTCCGGAATTAGGGGGCCTAGCCGTTTTTGCATTTGAACCACCCGTTTCGAGGAATTTCGACGAAAACCGCATGCACTTTTGCATTTCGCGGTAGTCGGCTTTGCATTTCGTGATAGTAGGCTAGACGCACATAGCCCTCTATCCGTATCATTCCTGTGCTAACGTAGAAATAAACAAAACCTGGCCGGCGGCCAGGTTTCTCTTATTCGTTTGGGACCGTCTACAGCGCCGGCAGCACAACGGTAAACGTTGCTCCCGCGCCCGGTTCGCTGGCTGCGGAGATTTGCCCGCCGTGCGCTTCGACAATTGACTGGGAGATCGCCAGCCCCAGCCCGGCGCCGCCTTGTTTGCGCGTCCGCGAAGCGTCGCTGCGGTAAAACCGCTCGAAGACGTGGGGCAGGTGCTCTTTGGCAATCCCCGGCCCGTTGTCCTCGACTTGAAGCAAAGCCCGCCCGGGCTCGGCGGACAAGGTGACCGTGATCCGTCCGGCCTGCGGGTCGGTATGCTGAACGGCGTTATGGAACAGGTTCAGCACGACCTGTTTGATTTTATCGTTATCGCACATCGCGGCAAGCCCCGGATGCACCACAAAGCGGACCTCCCGATCTTCGGCCAGCATACGGAGGTGGGGCTCCATTTCCCGGATCAATTCGTCCAGCCGAACCTGCGTCCGCTGCACGACCGGCGTGCGGTCCAATTTGGCCAACGTCAGCAGGTCTTCCACCAGCTTCTTCATCCGCTCCGATTCGCCAAGCATGCTGTTCAGCGCCGTGTGAAGCTGTTCGGGCCGATCGGCGGCCCCGCGCAGCAGCACTTCGAGGAACCCGTGGATCGAGGTTAGCGGGGTGCGCAGCTCATGGGAGGCGTCGGCGACGAAGCGGCGCATCTGCTCCTTCGCTTCCCGCTCCGCCTCGAAGGCGGCCTCCAGCCGCTCCATCATGCCGTTAAAGGAAACGCCGAGCCGGTCGATTTCCGATTGCCCCGAAGCCGCCGGAAAACGGTTGCCGAGATTGCCGGCATTCGTATCCTCCACCGTTTTGACCATTTGGTTCAAAGGAGTCAGCGTGCGCCGCAGCACCGGGAAATACAACGCCAACCCTCCGGCCAACGCGAGCAGCGAAAGTCCGGCAAATGTCAGCAGCTGCCGAAACACCACCTTAAGCATTGGAGCGGTGTAAATGCCCATCTGCACGAGCCAGGCTTGCTCCCCGTTGTCCCCGGGAAATACCACTTCGCGAAATACGACAAGCTGTTCGTTGCCCTCCTCGTCCTTCATGACGCGGTAATCGCCAGGGCCCGATTTGCCCCAATTCCGACTAAACAGGTTCCCGTATTCGCTATCTGTCAGACGGGGAGCCGCAATGCCCGTTTCGGAAGTCAAGTCGATAAATTTGTAATCGGAGTTGATGATGGCCAGCGAGGAATCGGGCAGAAACAGCAGCGGACGCGGCTCCGGAGCATTTTTGTTTCCGGCCCCGGCTCCGGCGCCGGGAGGAGAGCCGGCAGGTCCCGGTTTTGGCACGTCGCCACCCCAATGTTCGGGAGTTTGCCCGCTCCGGTCGAACACTTCCCTCAAGGGACCTCTCATCTGCGAAGCCATTTTCTCAGCCTGATTTTTATATAAAAAATCCTTCATAATCACGTACTGGAACGCTCCGATTAAAACAAGCAAAGCGGCCAAAATGAATAGGGAACGCGACAGCAGTTGAAACCGCAGCGAGCCCGGCAAAAACAAGCTTCGCCATCTTTGCCCGACATTGCTTTTGTTGAGTTTGGGGCTTTTCATAAGTTCAAGTTCCTTTCCTTATTAAAAAGGATCTTCAAGGCAAATCGACGCGATAACCCGCGCCGCGAAGCGTGCGGATCAGCCGGTGCTCTTTGTCGTTCAACTTTTCCCGGAGCGAGCGGATGTAGACTTCCACGATATTTTCCTCGCCGCCAAAATCGTACCCCCACACCTTATCCAATATCGTCGTTTTGCTAAGCACAATTCCGTGGTTGAGGATCAGGTATTTGAGCAGTTCGTATTCGGTGGGGGACAACTCCAGCGGCTGCTCCTGGTAAACGATTTCTTTTCTCCGGTCGTCCAGGCGGAATGGTCCGATAGCGACTTCGCCGAACAGCGCCGGAAACTGGTTGCGCAGGCGCGCTCCGATGCGGGCCAGCAGCTCTTCGAAGCTGAACGGCTTGACGACGTAATCGTCGGCGCCGATCGTCAGCCCTTTCACCCGGTCGTCCACTTCGTCCTTGGCCGTCAGCATGATGATCGCGACGTTGTCTCCGTTTTTGCGCAGCAGCCGACACACTTCCCAGCCGTCCATGCCCGGCATCATGACGTCCAGTACGATGACATGCGGCTGAAATTCCGCCGCCAGACTGACAGCGCTCATGCCGTCCACCGCGGTTCTGACCTCAAAACCTTCATTCGCCAGCCCCAGCTCCAGAAACTGCACGATATGCGGCTCGTCGTCCACCAGCAATATTTTCGCTCCCTTTGCGTTATTCATCATAAAAAATGCCTCCTATAATATATCATCTCTATTATGACCGATGACGCTGAGCGTTTGCTGAAAACCGCCTGAACGCTGACTTAAACTATGCAGGCAGGCGGATCGCGGTATTTTGGCCTACCCTAATTGGCCTTACTTCCTGATCGTACTCGGTTTGCGCCGCGATGTAAATTGTTCTATGATTTCAGCCGGGTTCGTCCTTGCCGCTCTTGATTGCGAATCTGATTATAAGCTATACTTTTGTCATTAAGTCTTTTAAAAGGGGAGTAACGAGATGGAAAAAGTATTGATTTTCGGACATAAAAATCCGGACACGGATACGATCTGCTCGGCGATCGCCTATGCCGATTTGAAATCGAAGCTGGGCTGGAACGTGGAGCCGGTGCGGCTTGGGGAAGTGAACGGGGAAACGGCGTTTGCGCTGGAACGGTTCGGCTTTGCCGCGCCCCGGCTGGTGGAAGCGGTAGCCGGCGAGGTGAAAGAGGTCATTTTGGTCGACCATAACGAACGCCAGCAAAGCGTGTCCGACATCGATCAGGTTCGCGTGGCCGAAGTTATCGACCATCACCGGATCGCCAATTTCGAAACGAGCGGCCCGCTCTATTATCGCGCTGAGCCGGTAGGCTGCACGACAACGATTCTGAACAAAATGTACAAAGAAAACGGCATCGAAGTTCCGTCCAATATCGCCGGACTGATGTTGTCCGCGATCATTTCCGACTCGCTGCTGTTCAAATCGCCGACCTGCACCGAGCAGGACGTCGCCGCGGCCCGCGAGCTGGCGGGCATCGCCGGCGTCAACCCCGAGGAATACGGACTCGATATGCTGAAAGCCGGGGCTGATCTAAGCGACAAAACGATTGCACAGTTGATCACGCTCGATGCCAAGGAGTTTGACATGGGCGGGTCGAAGGTGGAAATCGCCCAGGTGAACGCGGTGGACGTGAACGACGTCCTGTCGCGCCAAGGCGAAATCGAAGCCGCATTAAACGGCATTATCGAAAGCAAAGGCCTGGACTTATTCCTGTTCGTCGTCACCGACATTTTGAACAACGATTCCGTGGGCTTGGCGCTCGGAAAAGCGGCCGACGCGGTCGAGCAGGCGTACGATGTCAAGCTGGCCGACAACAAAGCGGTGCTGAAAGGCGTCGTATCCCGCAAATCGCAAATCGTGCCGGTGTTGACGGACATTTTCAACAAGCGTTAAGCGAAGTAAGTTCAAACGGCATCACATGAAATGAAAAAAGTCTTGAAGCGGCGGGCTTAAGCCCGGTTTGCTTCAAGACTTTTTTGCGGTTAACACGGCTTCATGCGTTCCAAGCCTACGGCTGCTCGGGTGCCGGAGTAGGAGCCGGAGCCGGCTTATATTTGAAGATCGGGATCAGAATCGCCGCCCCGATCAGCAAGATGATCCCGGAGGCCGCATAGATGCCGACCAGCGGGAAAAACTTTTTGAGCACGCCGGACAACGACATCATGATGACCATCATGCCCATGAACATTGGGCTAAGTACCCCATTGACGCGCCCGACGTATTCCTGCTCCGTCCATTGCAGAATGAGCGTGTTGATGCCGATTTGGATGCAGGGCATGGTCAGGCCGTTGAAAAATTGCAGCGTCAAGGTGAGCGGAACGCTTGTCGAGAAGCCCATGCCGGCGATACACACCGCGCTGATCGTTATCCCGAACGCCAACAGTATTTGCGGGGGGATGCGTTTAGCCAGCGTCATGACGGCCGCCCCGCCGACCAGCATGGCGATCCCGTTCACCATCAATAGAAATTGCAGGAATTCCTCGCTTTTCCCCAGGTTTTCCGTGACCACAAACAACCCCAACGTCTGGATCGTACCGACGGAAAAACCGGCGATGGCAAAGGTCGCGCCGAGCACTTTGAGCACCGGGCTGCGCCAGACGTAGCGGAAGCCGTCCGCCAGCTCCTGGCGAATGTTCGATGGTTGGCCCGTTTTTACCTCTGGCGTTTCATCAGCCGGGATGCGGAACAGAACAACCGCTGACAGCAGGAAGGCCACGCCCATCACGCCGATTGAAAGATGAATGCCAAACTGATGATAAGCAAAGATGCCAAGCGACGGCCCCAGCACCATAAAGATGGCGACCAGCGACTGGAACAGGGCCATGCCTTGCTGCACCTGATCGGGATGGACGTGCTGCTTGAACAGCTTCATCACCGACGGCTGAGAGAACTGCGACAAAATCGCCGAAACAAACGTAGCGAAATAAACGGTTTCCCAAGATTCATACAGCAGGGTGATCAATACCACAAATACCGACACTGCGGAGAGGAAGTCGCACCAGATCATCGTTTTTTTCGGTCTCCAACGGTCGGCAAAGGCGCCTCCGATAAAGGAAAACACAAAAATCGGCGCAAACTCCACGACGGAAATCAGCGAGATGGCCAGCGGATCATTATGCGTTTTTTCCGAAACGAACATTAAAATAGCAAAGTTACGGACCCAGATCCCGATCTGCAAAAAAATGTTGGAGATCAGAATCGTCTGATAAAACTTGTTGCGAAACAAACTGGGGGCGGGTGAAGCATGTGCTTGATTAGTCATTATTACCACCTCAATATGGATTCTCGTTGTTTAGTTAAGCTTACCCAACTTTCATATAATAAGTGTTTTTTCTTCTCCAGGAAAGGGAAAAAACAATTATAATCGGATATTCTCCAGTTTATTTATTAAATTTTAAGGATTTTCATGGATACCGGAGTATTCGGGAGCATACATGACGATTATGCGCTTTTATTGGGCGGAGCCTGTTTGAGGGAGGCGGCGTTTCTTTTATATAATCGGGAGCGTTGGCGTTGCACCGGACCTTTAAAAACATCAAATATCACAGGAGGTATTTTTATTTTGTTCAAACAACTTCATATTAAGCGGCTCTGGTTTTCCAATACCCGGAGTGATATCCTGTCCGGATTGACGGTTGCTTTCGCTTTGATTCCCGAAGCGATCGCGTTTTCCATTTTGGCCGGCGTCAGCCCGATGGTCGGGCTTTACGCGTCGTTCACGATCGCGGTCGTGATCGCTTTTGCCGGCGGACGCCCGGGCATGATCTCGGCGGCTACCGGGGCGATGGCGCTGCTGATGGGCGGTCTCGTCCGCGACCATGGCATCGAATATTTATTCGCTGCCACGATTTTGGCCGGGATCTTGCAGATCGTCATGGGGATGCTAAAGCTGGGAAAATTCATCAGTTTTTTGCCGCATTCGGTCATGACCGGCTTTGTGAACGCGCTGGCGATTTTGATCTTTATGGCGCAGCTGACGCATTTTTCCGGCCAGGGGTGGATGATGTAAGCGCTGGTGGCGTTGACGCTGGCGATCATTTATCTTTTTCCGCTGATCACCAAAGCAGTTCCGTCCGCCCTGGTGGCGATCATTGTCGTATCAGTGCTCGCAATCTCCCTGCGTCTTGATGTCAAAACCGTAGGCGACATGGGAGAAATGACATCATCCTTGCCCATTTTCCATCTTCCCAATGTGGTGATTTCCTGGGAGATGCTGAAAACCATTTTCCCGGTGTCACTGTCGCTGGCCATCGTCGGCCTATTGGAATCGCTTATGACGGCGACGCTGATCGATGAGATCACGAATACGTCCAGCAACAAAAACCGGGAAATGAAAGGCCAGGGCCTGGCCAACATCGTGACCGGATTTTTCGGCGGCATGGCCGGCTGCGCGATGATCGGGCAGTCGATGGTCAATATGAAATCCGGCGGACGCACGCGGCTGTCGACGCTGGTGTCCGGCGTCGGCCTGCTGTTCCTCGTCGTCGTGCTCGGGGACGTCGTTAAGCAGATCCCAATGGCGGCTCTCGTCGGCGTCATGTTTATGGTATCCATCGGAACGTTCGATTGGGGTTCCTTAAAATCGCTGCGTAAAATTCCGCTGTCCGACGCGCTGATCATGGTCATTACGGTCGTGGCCGTCGTCGCTACCGATAATTTGTCCATCGGCGTAGGGATCGGCGTGCTGCTTAGCGCGCTTGTGTTTGCCTGGAAAATGGCGAGCATCCGCATCGCCGCTAACCTGGAGCAGGGAGTCAAAACGTATGCCGTGACCGGGCAGATGTTTTTTGGCACAGTGTCCCACTTTTTAAATGAATTTGATGCCGAAGGCGATCCCGGCCATGTGACGGTCGATTTCTCGAAATCGCATGTCTGGGACCAATCGGCGGTTAACGCGATTTCCAAATTGCTGCACAAGTACCGGCTGCAAGGCAAAAACGTCACGATCACCGGGCTCAACGAGGAAAGCACCCGGCTCGTCGAGCGCATCGGTTTGTCCACACCGGCCGGGCATGGTTAATCCGCTGCGCCGGATGCTGAACAAAAAAGCTGTCCCAAAGCCTGCTGGCTTTGCGGGCAGCTTTTTTTCAAATGCAAAAGTGCATTCTATTTTTCCGCAAATCCCCATTTTAGAGCAATTGAAGTGCAAAAGTACATCTCATTTAGGACTATACGAAAAAAAAGTAACTTTTGACCGGAAATGAACTGCACATTTGCATTTGAACTGCTCATATTGAGGCGCTTCGACAAAAACCGCATGCACTTTTGCATTTCGTAGGATTACACCCTCTTACTTATATCGTAACGTGGCGGGAGAGGCTTATAGTTCCTTTTAAGCGCCCCCTTGCTTTTAGGTGGATTTTCGTTCTGGCGGGCTCGCCAGTTTAAACCGCTCCAGCTGTGACCAAAGCCCTTCCTTGCGCAAAATTTCGCGTTGTTTGGGGCCGATCAGGTCGAAGTGGGGAAACGGCGAGCGGTGATGGATATATTTCGGGTCAAGCCCGTGCTCGCGGCACCAGGAGGTGAGCCGGCTTAAGTCCGAGCAGCCGACCTTTGTCACCGTTTTGGCGCCGGGAAAACGCGGGTCCAGCCAGTAATGGGTCAAATAGGCGATGTCGCCGCGGGCGACGTTGTGTTTCCACTCGTTCAGTTCTTCTCGTGTCACGCCGAAAGCCATAGGCCAAGCCTCTTTTCTTTGAGATGTGACTTATTATACCATAGGCCATTTTGCCGTAAAAATGGGCTTACATAATTCCAAGGGTTCGGCTGCACTATAAAGGAATGACTGGATTTTAACATTATATTAACGGAAATGGAGGAACTGAAATGACGGAGGCGCGGGGGACTGAGGAAGAAAAAGGAAAACTGCGCTGGTGGCAGCTGTCCCTGCTTGGGGTGGCGTCCACGATCGGGACCGGTTATTTTCTCGGCTCGGGGATCGGAATCCGCATGGCGGGTCCGTCCATTCTGATTGCGTTTATCCTCGCGGCCGCCGGAACATATACGGTATTCGAGGTGCTGGCCCGGATGACGGCGGACCGGCCGGAGCAGGGCTCTTTCCGCTCTTATGCGAAACGGGCGTTTGGCCGGTGGGCCGGCTTTGGCAGCGGCTGGGTGTACTGGTGCTCCGAGCTGCTCATTATGGGCAGCCAGTTGACCGCATTGTCCTTGTTTTCGCGATTTTGGTTCCCTGGGATGCCGATGTGGATTTTTGCGATTGGTTATGCCGTGCTTGGATTGGCCGTCATTTTTTTGGGAAACCGGGTATTCGATTCGATGGAAAATGTGCTGTCCGTGATCAAAATCGCCGCGATATTGATGTTTTTGATCATAGCGGGGGCCGCGCTTATGGGCTGGATTCCGGGAGGAGGAGGCAAACCCCCGGCGTTTCCGCATACGGCGGACACTTTTTTTCCTGCCGGTTACCTCGGATTATGGTCGGGATTTATTTTTGCATTTTATGCCTTCGGGGGCATCGAAGTGATGGGCATGATGGCCGTGCGCCTGCGGGAGCCGAAGGATGCGCCGAAGGCGGGTACGGTGATGCTGGTGGTGCTGTCGATCGTCTATTTGCTGTCGATTGGTTTGACGCTGACTTTGATCTCGTACAAGGCGGTCGATCCGAAACGCAGCCCGTTTATTACGGCATTAGGGAACTATCATCTGCCGTTTATTCCGCATGTGTTCAACGGAGTGCTGATCGTCGCCGGATTTTCCACGATGGTGGCCTCTTTGTATGCCGTAACGACGATGCTGGTCACCCTCGCCAAAGACAAGGATGCGCCCCGGTTGTTCGCCCGCAAAGCCTGGGGCAAGCGGCCTTTGTACGCGATTGGCCTGACCGCCGCCGGAATGGCGGCTTCCGTCGTATTGTCGTTCGTGATGCCCGGGCGCATTTACGAGTACATTACGACCGCCGCCGGACTGCTGCTGCTTTACAACTGGTTTTTCATCTTGGTTACGGCGGGCAGGCTGCTGAAGTTCAGCGTATTTGGCCAAATCAAACGCTGGACGGGCATGGCGCTTATCGTGCTTGCGGTGATCGGTTCGCTATTCCACAGCACAAGCCGCCCCGGGTTTTGGGGCAGCTTGATTTTTATCACCGTCATCGGCATTGTCACGCTAATCATGCAGTTTGCCGTTTGGAAGCGCCGGAAAATCGCGGGACGCCGGCACGGTAAACCGCTGGTGCTGCGCCCGAAGCGCACGACTTGATCAAAGTACGTGATCAAAAAGCGGACTTTTTAAAGCCGTTCCAGCAGCAGGAGCGCGGCTTCGTAACCGAAGTACAGCCCGAAGCCGATCAGAGACAGGCCGGACAATATGGAGATGACGACGAGAATCCGCTCGGTCAGAAACTTGCGGAATACGCTGGCAAACCCGGCCATCGCCAAATCCCACATGATCAGGCCGGAAATGATGGCGCAGCTGTTGACGATCAGTTCCGGCGTTCCGGCGGCGGATGCCGCCTGGGCCAGCACCGAGCCGTAGATGCCGAGCCAGAACAAAATGGACAGCGGATTGCTGACGGACATCATAAATCCGGACAGGAACGATTTTATCAGCGGTTCGCCGCCCCGCATGTCATTCAGCTGGATTTTCCCCGCCTCCTTCAAACTGTCGATACCGGTGTAAGTCAGGATGAAAAAACCGAACAGCCACAGGAACGTTTTCATAAACGGGGTGTTCAAAAAATGAACGACGCCGAAATAAACGAGCAGCATGTATAAAATATCGGCGGCCAGCGCCCCGATTCCCACCAGCCAGGCATGGAGAAAGCCGCCACGGATGCCTTTGTCGAGTTGGGCCGCATTAACCGGGCCGATTGGTGCGGACAAGGATAAACCCAGCAGCACGAAGCTGATGAAACTGTTCATTCGACATTCCCTCCAGACTGTGATTTATCTTGCTTGTACATCTTATTCGGAAGGCGCGGCTTGTACGACTTAAAAAACAGTTGAAAAACTAAATCTTTTAGTTTAAATTAAAACTAAAGGCTTTAGTTTTTTGGGGAGAGGGGATTAATGATGAGAATCCGTAAATATGGAAAGTTAACGCAGCTGTCGTTTCTGCCGCGTTTTTTTCCGGTCAATTGCTATTTGGTCGAGGAAGAGGATGGCGTTACGTTGATCGACGCCGCTTTGCCCTACAGCGCCGAAGGGATTTTGCGGGCGGTGCAATCGACCGGCAAGCCGCTTGCCCGCATCGTGTTGACGCATGTTCATGACGATCATGTGGGGGCGCTGGACGCGCTAAAGGCGAAGCACCCGGACGTTCCGGTGTACGTCTCCGCCCGGGACGCCCGGCTCATGAGCGGCGACGTAACGCTCGATGAAGGTGAGCCGCAAACGCCGATCCGCGGCGGTGTCCCCAAGAAGCTGAACACGCGCGCCGACGTCTTGTTCACGGACGGAGAGCGTATCGGCTCGCTGCTCGCCGTGGCTTCGCCGGGGCATACGCCGGGCTCGTTTTCGCTGCTGGACACGCGCAGCGGCGCGCTGATCGTGGGCGACGCCTTCCAGACGCGCGCCGGCATCGCGGTCAGCGGCACCGTCCGCCCGCTGTTCCCGTTCCCGGCGCTGGCCACCTGGAACAAGCCGGCCGCGCTGGTCAGCGCGCGCAAGCTGGCCGCTTTGAGGCCGACGCTGCTGGCGGCCGGGCACGGCGATGTGCTCGAGCGGCCGGGCGCCGCGATGGAGCGGGCGGTCCGGGCGGCGGAGCGCGCCGTTTCGGGCGGCGTGCAGCACCACCAACGGGAGGTGTAGCGGCATGTCGCCAAGAATCGGCCTTGACAGCACCGCCGTATTGATGGCCGCCGTAGAGGTGGCGAACGCCGAGGGAGCCGCTGCCGTCAGCATCTCATCGGTCGCCCGGAAGCTGGGGATACGCCCGCCTTCCTTGTACAATCACGTCAGCGGGCTGGAGGAGATCCGCGCCGGGCTGGCCAAGTATGCACTGGAGCGGCTGTACGACCACATCGCAGGCGCGGTCGGAGACCTCAGCGGCGAACACGCCATCCGCCGCTTTGCCGACGCCTACCTCGCTTTCGCGCACGAGCACCCCGGGCTGTACGAGGCCGTGCAAATGGCCCCGGGCCCGGAGGACCGCCAGCTGCAGGAAGCCGGCAGCCGGCTCGTCGAGCTGACGCTGCGTTATCTCAGCAGCTATCCGCTAACCGAGGAGCAGGCGCTCCACACCGTTCGCGGCCTCCGCAGTCTCATTCACGGCTTCGCTTCGCTGAAGCGGCAGGGAGGCTTCGGATTGCCGCTGGAGGTGCGGGACAGCCTGCATTTCAATCTCGATCTGTTGCTTGGGGGACTGAAGCGGCTGGAAGGCGAGAACGGCAGATAGTCCCGAATCTTCTTCGGGCCTCGCCTTAATGGTCGGTGTAGTTGGCCGGCCGTCCCCTTTTTGCCCCCGACCCTTAGACATCCTTCCGCCGTTCCATCCATTGACAACTTTCCGGGGGACGGTGATAATTTAGGCATAAACCAGTGGATTGGCTCCGGGAATAACTGGCCGTACAGGTTTCAGCCTGATTGGTGACTGGCGCTTGAGGCTTGTTTGAGGCCTGCTTGCGGCTTGCTTGCGGCTTGCGTAACATTCTAACGGATCGCAGCGCCGTTATTTCGGCGAAATCAGTACATTTTCTAGCCACAAATATTCTAACGGTTGCCACAAGCGCTATTTGCTCCAAAAACGCTGATTTCAAATTGTAACGGTTGCCATGGCGCTTATTTCACTGAAATCCGGCTATTTTTGCTTAGATTCAGGCAAATAACGGCGATCACAACCGTTAGAATTTGGAAAAGGTCTTTTTTCGGAAAATAGCCACTGTTACAACCGTTAGATTTCCGGGCAGCTTTTACGGGGAATCTTGAGCAAAAGTTAATGCAACGTTAGTGCTTTTTAGGGCAAATAAGCGCGTCCCAGGTCCGTTAGCGAAGGCCGTATAATAAAGGACACCACCCCGGTACATGCCAGTACCTCCCGAACACCGCGCCAGTGCTAAACCGGATTGAAAGCTGACGCGATTTTGGAGTTATCTGCCGGCGAGGAAGAGAGGAAATGAGGTGAACCATAATGGGAAAGAAAAAAGGGCAACGCCCCGCATCGGCGGCAGCGGCGTCCTCATCGGATAAACCGGCGACGTTGAAAGACTTGCTGGGCGGGGATACGATCGCCAAACTGAAAGCCCAGGCCGAGGAGCTGAAGAAAGAAGAGGAAGAGCGCAAGGCGCAGGCCCGCATTCAGGCCGAAGCAGCGCGCCGGGCCGAGCAAAAGCGGCTGGACAACGACTTCGAGCATTTGCTGAATACGAGCGAAATGGACTGGCACAAATTTAAATAATCAAGGTTTGGCAATATAGGGATTCATTTATAAGCGGATTTATAAACGCATTTATCAGGCATTTATAAGCGGGGGGTGACGGAGCGGGTGGATCATTTGTGGCTGTGGATCGTGTTTTTTCTGGTCATCGTAGGGCTCGGCATGTTCAACCAACAATTCAAATATTCGGCCAGGCTGCGGGAAAACTATGAGGAGCTG
Source organism: Paenibacillus oralis (assembly GCF_003863965.1). Lineage (GTDB taxonomy): Bacteria > Bacillota > Bacilli > Paenibacillales > Paenibacillaceae > Fontibacillus > Fontibacillus oralis. Next base: position 621,141 of record NZ_RRCN01000001.1, on the reverse strand, counting down.
AGCGCCTTGGCCGAGCGCACCCGGAAAGGCCGCACGACCAAGGCGGACTTGAGGCGTTGGGATGCCGCGCTGAAGCGCCTCGAGAAACATCCGAGCGAATACAACAAGCTGGACCGGGAGATCCGCCTTCGGGAAGCCTATGTCCGCTATCTTGAACAGCATTATCCGGAGGATGAGCGGCTGCCGCAGCTGCGGGAAGCGGCCGGATTTCAAAAAGACTCGGTCTGGGGCATTAAATTCAAAGCCTGACTTGGCTTTGACAACCAAGCCAGGCCCGTGTTACCCTTAATTAGTCCAAAACTTTTGACATTTGGGTGATGCCCATGAACAATAAAATCAAGCAGTTCCGCAAGCGGCTGGGGTTAACCCAGCAGCAGCTGGCCGCCGCCTGCGGCGTCGCCAGACAGACGATCAACAGCGTCGAAAACGACCGGTACGATCCGACGCTGGAGCTTGCGTTCAAGCTTGCGTTTATTTTGCAGACGAAGGTGGATGAATTGTTTATTTATGAGTAAATTCAATAGCGACTATTTCATTACGATGGATGACATCGTTCGCGAAGGAGCGCCGATTTTGCGCGTCGTGACCGAGGCGGTCAGCATTCCCCCCACCGAGGAAGATCGCGGGGAAATGGCGGCGATGCTGCGCTTTCTCAAAAACAGCCAGGACCCGGAAACGGCGAAAAAATACAAGCTGCGCGCAGGCGTAGGCTTGTCGGCCAATCAGATCGGCCTGAACAAGCGGATGTTTGCCGCCCTGCTGACCGACGATCAAGGACAGGACAGGGAAATCGCCATGTTCAACCCGAAAATCATCAGCCATTCGACCGCGATGATTTACCTGCCGGAAAGCGAGGGCTGCCTGTCGGTGGACCGCCCGGTGCAGGGCTTTGTGCCGCGCTACGAGAAGGTCCAGGTCAAGGCGTACGACGAACAGGGGAACGAGGTCAAAATGCGGTTCAAAGGCTATGACGCGATCGTCATGCAGCACGAAATCGACCACCTGAACGGTATCATGTTTTACGATCATATCAATCAGGAGCACCCGTTCAAGCTGCCGAGCGGCGTGCAGATTTCCAGCTTGTATTAAAGGAATCAAGAACGGAGGAGTTCATTTTGTCAACGACATCGATTGCCGCCATGGTCGACCATACCCTGCTGAAGGCGGAAGCGGGACAAGCTGCCATTCTCAAGCTGGCTGAAGAAGCGAAGCAATACGGATTCGCCTCGGTTTGCGTTAATCCGGTTTGGGTGGAAACGGCAGCGGAGACGCTAAAAGGTTCACCGGTAAAGGTATGCACGGTCATCGGCTTTCCGCTCGGCGCGTCGGCGCCGGAAGTGAAAGCGTTCGAAGCGGCCCATGCGATCCGTCAGGGGGCCGGTGAGGTCGACATGGTCATCAATATCGGCGCTTTAAAAGACGGGAACGACGAGTTGGTCGCCCGCGATATCGCCGGCGTCGTAGAGGCCGCAAAAGGCAAGGCGCTGGTAAAGGTCATCATTGAGACCTCCCTGCTGACGGAAGAAGAAATCGTCCGCGCCTGCCGGCTTTCCGTCTCGGCCGGGGCCGACTTCGTCAAGACGTCCACCGGGTTTTCGACGGGCGGAGCCACGGTGGAAGCGGTGGCGCTCATGCGCAAAACGGTCGGACCGGACGTGGGCGTGAAAGCTTCCGGCGGCGTCCGCACGCTGGCCGACGCGGAGGCGATGATTCAGGCCGGAGCCACGCGCCTCGGCACGAGCGCAGGCGTGGCGATCGCCCAGGGCCAAAGCGGCGCGAGCGACTATTAAGCAAGGCGGCTGCTGACGAGAGTGTGCAGGGCAACAAACGATAATGCAGGGTGCTATTCCCAAGCGAACGCGGGAATTAGCGCCCTTTTTGCGTATGCACTCAGAAAATTATCAACTTTTCCTTCGCGGATTAAACTTTTTTGCAGCGCACATCGTTACAGGTACAGAAGATTACCTGCGGAGCGATCCGAACTTAACTCGCTGGAAAGAGGAAGGTTATGATTCAAATCGATCATTTATCAAAAAAATATCTGTGGAGCCGCTGGGCGCTTGACGACGTGTCGCTGACGCTGCGGGAAGGCATGGTCGGACTGCTCGGGCCGAACGGAGCCGGAAAGTCGACGTTGATGCGGATTTTGGCCGCGCTGACGGCCCCCACCTCCGGCAAGGCAACCGTGTTTGGCATACCGCTGACCCGCGCGGAAGAGATCCGCCGCATGATCGGATATTTGCCGCAGCAGTTTCAGGCCTATCCCGGACTGACCGGAACGGAATATCTCGATTACGTCGGGGCGTTGAAAGGGATCAAGGACAAGAAACGGAGGAATGCGGAAATCGATGTTTTGCTGGAGCAGGTGAACCTGCAGGATCAAGCCGGAAAAAGAGTGCGGACCTACTCCGGCGGCATGAAGCGCCGCCTCGGCATCGCCCAGGCGCTGCTCGGTTCGCCGCGGGTGCTGATCGTCGATGAACCCACGGCCGGGCTCGACCCGGAAGAACGCGTCCGTTTCCGCAATTTGCTGACCCGGTTCAGCCTCGGGCGGATCGTGCTGCTGTCGACCCACATCGTTGCCGATATCGAGCGCAACTGCCGGCAAATCGCCGTCCTGAACCAAGGCAAGGTTTGCTTGTCCGGCGTACTTGACGACCTGCAGGAGTGCGGGCGCGGCAAAGTGTGGGAGGCGCGTTTGTCCGAGCGGGAGTTCGCCCGGCTTGATCCGCTGTCCGTCGTTTCGACCCGGCCGGCGGCGGGCGGGCTGCTGTGCCGGATCATCGGCGAGGCGCCTCCGGCCGCGGCCGACGTTTCGCCGGTTCAGCCGTCGCTGGAAGACGGTTATTTGGCGCTGCTGCGGACGGGCCTGCCGGAAGGAGCGGCCGGGCGATGAGCCAATGGCGGATGTTGTTTAGGTTTGAGCTACGGATGATTTTCCGTAATCCGTGGTTTTTGACCATGCCGATGCTGTTCGCTTTGCTGCTGGTCTGGTTCGTCGGGCGGGTCTCGGTGCGGGAGGCTGATTTTTACCAGGAAGCCTACACGTATATGGCGCTTTTTCACACGATGACGTTAGGTCTCGTCATGCTGCTCGGCGTGCTCACGGTCCGCCGGGATATCCGGCGCCCTTCCTATGAATGGAGCTCGGCATTGCCGGTAACGTATGCGGCCAAAATTTCCGCGAAGTATGCCGCCGGCTTGCTCTATTTTTCGCTATTTACTTTACTGGCCGGGGCGGTTTACGCCTGGGCGTCCGCGCAAGTCGGCGCAGCTTCCGGGGTGACGCTGGAGTTTACGGGCTATTTCGCCGCCAGCTACGAAGTGTCTTATATCGTTACGCTGGCGCTGGGGATGCTGCTGGCGATTTGCATTCCGAACCGTGCCTGCTACTTGATCGCGTTTTGCGCCTGGATGTTCGGGACCTTTTTTATGGATATATTCCTGCTGGACCGGAATCATTGGTACGTGCTGCGCGCCTTCCATCTCAGTCAATTGGTGATGAACGGCGATTTGGGAATCGATACATGGGGCATACGTTTGATTGCCGATGAGCAGGCCGTCTCCCGCCGTTTTGTGCTGGCTTTTGCGTTGCTGCTGCTTGCGGCCGGAACGGTGATCCTCAACCGGCTGCGGCCGACCGGACGCCGGGCGTATTCCTGGACTGCGGCCGGTATCGCGCTGCTGCTGGCGGCGGGCGCGTTTGTTCCCTACGGATCGATCTGGCAGGAACGGTATGCCGAGTACGAGGCGAAGCTGCTCGACCCTACCATTCCAACGGATAATGAATTTCTTTTCGCCCAAGCTTCCTCCGCTGCCAAGAGTGCCGGGTTTTTGGCAATTACCGATTATGACATTGACCTGAAAAGAACCGCTGACGACCGCCTTCATGTCAACGTCCGGCTGCAAATCCCCGCTGAGCGGCTGCAAGGAAGCCGGGAACTGGCCTTTACATTAAACCGGACTTTCCGCGTTCAGGACGTCCAGGTGGCCGGGGCTGCCGCAACGTTTACGCAGCAAGGGGAGCGGCTGACCGTTAAGCCTGCGGAACCCGTAACCGGGGGACTGCTTCCAGTGGAGATGAAATATAGCGGAGCGATGATAGACTATATGCCCCGGAACCAGGCCCAGGGAGCCTACAATGCTTTTGTCCAAGGAAAAAACGTTGATTTGCCGTGGTATATGGCCTGGTATCCGCTGCCCGGAGACTATCCGGTGTACCTTAAGCTTAAGAAGGGCAAGGCATTTACGCTGCGGCTGGCGGAAGAATTCAGGCTGACGGAGGAATATAGAGAACGCGGATTTTCGCCGATTCATTTCCGCCTGAACGTTTCCGGTTTTGAAACCCCGCTGTTTTCCAACCTGACGGAATCCGCGCGCCGCCGGGACGGGCAAATGTTTGAAAGCGACGTTTTGACCGGCGTCCGCTTAGTCGGTGGGGAATTTGCCGAGCTGGAGCATTCCGGGCTGCCGGTTCGCTTGGTCACGACGCCTTATTCCGTTCGCAGAGCGGAGAAGATGTTCGCTGACCTTAACGAGATGTACCGATATTTTACTTCCTGGATCCCCGATTTCCGGCCCAAGCTGGAACAAGTGCTGGTGCTGCCCATGTACATTCCCTATAACCGTATGAACTTGGAAGACCGGACCTTGCTGATGAACTGGTTGAGCAGGGACCGGGAAGAAGATTCCGAAACGGACGCCGAAATGTTGATGTATCGGATGCTCCTGGGAACGGATGACGGCAAATTTGAGATTACGGATTCGTCCAAGGATGTGCGTCCGCAGATTCGCGCCTTGATGTGGTATGTGTATTGCCTTGAGCAAACGGATTATACGGAAGAGGATATGAAGAAAGGATCCCAGAGCAAAATCCTGTCCGATCTTTTTCAGAATCGCGTGGGACTGCAGATGGTGCGGGAGGTGGAAACCGCCCTGGATGAAGGCAAATCTAATCAGGTCAAGGAAATGCTGAACTATTTTTATAGCCTGGGTTTGGAAATCCCGGGCACGGAATTTGACGCGGACAAGGGCGGTATTACTTATGGGGAATGGCTGCGGGAATGGAAAAAGGTGATGCAGATGAAGGGGGAGGGATGATATGATTTCGGACCAGCTGCTGGTGCAGCGGATGGCGGCGGGGGACCGGGAAGCGTTCGAGCTGCTGGTCATGAGGTATCACGGTCCGCTGCTCAGTTACGTGACCAACCGGCTCAAGGACCGAAGCAAGGCGGAGGACATCGTCCAGGAGACTTTTATCCGGCTGATCCGCCACCTGAAAAGGCAAGGAGAGATGGAACATCTCCGTCCCTGGCTGTATACGGTGGCGCTGAATTTGTGCCGGGATTACTGGCGGAGTGCCGCCTACCGTTCGGAGTACGCCGGTACGGACGAACTCCCGGACGATTTGGATCCTTCGCCGCAGGCGGAAGAACTGGTCGAACGGCAGGAGACGGCCCAGCAGCTTGCCGAATCCTTGGCCTGGCTGCCGCAGGTGCAGCAGGAGGTCGTGCGCATGCGTTTTTTTCACGAACTGAAACTGCATGAAATCGCCGAAATGCTGGAAATGCCGCTAAGTTCGGTGAAATCGAACCTATACAGTGCGTTGCGGAAGCTGAAACGCGTGCTAAGCAGGCCGAAGGGCTCTTCCTCCGCCGGGCCCGGCGAGCAAATGGATACAATTAAGGAAAGCGAGGTGCCGATTCATGGAACACTCCATTGATAAAGAACTGGAACGCTTGGAGCAGGAACTGCGCGAACCGCTGCGGCAGGCTGTGCAGAATGCTCCGACGCCGTCGGAAACGGCGGCGCTGATCGCGGCCTTACAGCCGGAATTTGCCGAACTTCAGGCGCAAAACGCCGCAAAAACGCTCGATTTCAACCCGCACGTCGAAGCGCCTTCGCTGCGCAGATTGCTGCTTAGCCAATTCCGCCTCAACCGCAAAGCGCTCGTTTTGGCCGGCGCGGCCGTATTTTTGATGCTGATTTTGCTGGTTGATCCCAAGCGCCCATTCGCCAATTATTTACTGGGTGAAAATATGCCAAGTTTATTCCCGATGATTACGCCCCTGATGTTGATCGCCTCTATGCTGTACAGCTACCGCTCCTGGGACCCGGGCATGCGCGCGGTCGAGAGCATTACGCCTTATCCGCCGGCCCTTGTCGTCTACAGCCGGATGCTTATGGTAATCGCTCTGGTGCTCGGCTGGGCGCTGATCAGCTCCGTCGTCGTGGGCATCCGCGTGGAGGCGGCTGGTGAGGCAGGGATGCCCTTTGTGCCGTTTTTGCTGCAATGGCTGGGCATTTCGCTGCTGACCGGCGGGACGGCGATGTACGCGCTGTTCCGTTACGGCATGAAACTGGCGCTGTTTTCCGCTTCTGCGATTTACGTGCTTTGGTTCATGCTGGAGATCCAGGCCCAGGCGGGAGGCTGGGCCGCCGGTACGCGGACGGCGCTCGACGCGTTGCTGCTGCTCATCGGGGCGCTGCTGTTGTTCCGCTCGTATTACCGCAGCCGAAGCCTGAAAATAGGCGGAGTGAAGGACGGAGATTACACATGATTACCGTTGAAAATATCGCTGAGCCGTTGGACGGCTTCTCCCTGCACATCGATGCCTTGCGGCTGTATCCGGGCCTAACGCTGCTGGTTGGCGCCAACGGGGCGGGCAAAACGACGCTGCTGGAGCTGCTGGCGTCCGTCAGGATGCCGCGCAGGGGGAGAATTTTGTACCAGCAGCGCTCCGCGCTTGACGACTTGCCGCTGGTGCGCAGTCAAATCGGTTATGTACCCGCGGAAATCGAATTGTACGAAGAAATGACGCCGTTCAAGCTGCTGGCTTATTTGTCCGAACTGAAAGGCGTGACCGGCCTGGACCGGGCGAAAGAGCTGCTTGGCGATTTTAATCTGGAATTCTGCCGGAACACCAAGATCAGACGGTTATCGCTGGGGGTTCAGCGGCGAATTGCCCTTGCCCAATCCCTCTTGGCGGCCCCGAGTTTCCTCTTCCTTGACGAGCCGTTAAACGCGCTGGATTCCGCGGAGCGCAAGCTGGCGATCAACTATTTAAACCGGTACGCCGAAGGGCGGACCGTCATCGCGGCGGTGCACGAAATGAATGAATGGGCGGCCGTGGCCGATTACGTGCTTTGGCTCGATCGGGGCGAGGTTCATTTTTACGACAGGAAATCGTTATGGACGGAAGACCTGCCTTACCCGATCTGGGAAGGGGTCATTCCCCGCGAACGGTTAGGCGAGCTGCCGCCCGAGCGCCTGATCGATATTCGGGAGGTCCGGGAGGGGGTATACGTCAAAATGGTCGCGGAATCTTCCCCGTTTCCCGGCCTCGCCGAAGGGGAACCGCTGCTGGAGGATGCCTATTTCGTGCGGAAATTCAAGGGACGCAAATAAAATATATAATTCGGATAAAAATAATCGGATTTCCTATTTTCAAACGGCATGAGATGTGAGAGAATATGAAAAAACATCGTCATCTCATCATTATCGAGCGATTTGAAGGAGGAATTGTCCATGTCTGAAGAGCGTCAATACGCCCCCGAAACTCTGGCGATCCATGCCGGGCAGGAAATCGATCCGACTACGTATTCCCGGGCGGTGCCGTTGTATCAAACGACTTCCTACGGTTTTCGCGACACCGAGCACGCCGCCAATTTGTTCGGCTTGCAAGAATTCGGAAACATCTACACCCGCATTATGAATCCGACGACCGATGTGTTCGAGAAAAGGGTGGCGGCGCTCGAAGGAGGTGCCGGTGCGCTGGCGACGGCTTCCGGTCAGGCGGCGATCACATTCTCCATTTTGAATATCGCCGGCGCCGGGGATGAGATCGTGTCATCGACTACGCTGTACGGCGGCACCTACAATTTGTTCTCGACGACGCTGCCGAAGCTTGGCATCAAGGTCAAGTTCGTCGATTCCTCGAATCCCGACAATTTCCGCGCGGCCATCACGGACAAGACGAAAGCGCTTTATGCCGAAACGCTCGGCAACCCGAAAGGCGATGTGCTCGATATCGAGGCGGTGGCGGCGATCGCCCATGAGCACGGGATTCCGCTGATCGTCGACAATACGTTCCCAAGCCCTTATCTGCTGCGCCCGATCGATTTTGGCGCGGACGTTGTCGTACATTCGGCCACGAAGTTCATCGGCGGGCACGGCACGTCCATCGGCGGGATCATCGTCGACAGCGGCAACTTCGACTGGTCGGCGAGCGGCAAATTCCCGGGACTGACGGAGCCGGACCCAAGCTATCACGGCATCGTCTACACGGAGGCCGTCGGCCCGCTGGCGTACATCATCAAAGCACGCGTTCAATTGCAGCGCGACCTCGGCGCTCCGCTGTCGCCGTTTAACGCCTGGCTGCTGCTGCAGGGGCTGGAGACGCTGCATTTGCGTGTTGAACGCCACAGCCAAAACGCGCTGAAGGTGGCGCAGTATTTGGAAGCCCACGACAAGGTGGAATGGGTCAGCTACGCCGGGCTGCCGAGCCACGAATCTTACCCGTTGGCGCAAAAATATTTGCCGAAAGGACAGGGGGCGATCCTCACCTTCGGCATTAAGGGCGGCGTAGAAGCCGGGCGCAAGCTGATCGAAAACGTGAAGCTGTTCTCGCACCTGGCCAATGTCGGGGATTCGAAATCGCTGATCATCCATCCGGCCAGCACGACGCACCAGCAGCTTTCGGAAGAGGAACAACTGGCTGCCGGCGTCAATCCGGAACTGGTCCGCCTGTCCGTCGGCACCGAGTCGATCGATGACATCCTGTACGACCTGGAGCAGGCGATTGCCGCCAGCCAGGGATGATCGGACATTTTTATCAATAAAGCGAAAAGCCGCTGTTTCGGGATCGGGTTCACCTCCGGCCGGGCAGCGGTTTTTTGACATTATTTATAAAATTTCGGGTATGGTAGAGGGCGGAACGCAGGTAGAGAGGGGAGGAGAAGAGGAATCAGGGGGCTAAGGGACACCAGAGCCGTTATTTGAGGAAAAACGGAGGTTTGCAAAATGTAACGGACACAGATGTCCTTATTTACCTCAAATCGGCCTGGATGAACGGGTTTAGAGCGAAATAGGGGCGCCTGTGTCCGTTAGCCTGGGAAATACCCGGGAAATGGGCGGATAAGGTCGCTGGTGTCCGTTAGAGCAGCGTCCAAAGTAGAAGTTAGAGCCACATCCTTATTATGAAACAATTGGCAGCGCAGCCGCGTTTAAAATGTAGACAGCTTAGAGTTCATCGAATCCTTGAGGTTGATTGCACATGTTTTGAGGAGGTTGTTTTTTTGAAAAAGATGAAATGGCTGCTCCCGGCCGCGGCTGCCGCCGGACTGCTGCTAGTGAGCTGCTCGCCGGCAAACCGTCCGGTTAACGGGGGAGAAAACGCTGCGCGGGACGCGTCCCGGCAGGTGCCAGGGAATGCGTCGTTGCCGGCTAGTCAGGGAGAGGCAGCACCCGTAAAAGTAGCTGAGCAAGGTGGAGCGCAGGAAACGATGTCGGCACAGAGCGTTAAGCTGGCAAAAGGAGAATTTAGCACAAGCCGGAATGCGAAGGGAGAACTTGTCGCGGTTCCGGCCGGCCTGACGGATTACAGCATCGACTACGGGGCGGTGGTTGAGCTGGAGGGGCAAACGTTGGTTTTGGCCAGTGTGTTTTATGGGGACGATGATGCGATCAAAGTTCTGCTGTCCCATAAAACGGGCGAAGACCAGGTGAAGACCGTCTGGAGCGAGGGGATCACGGACACGAACAACCGTTGGTATAACTCATTTAGCGGACAACTGCTCGTCAAAGTGGATGAGGAACGGGTGCTGTTTTTGGAGCCGGAAATCATAGGTCAAGGCGGAAAGTATCATCTTTCCGAGTATAGTGTGCGGACGGGGGGAATTACGCGGATCAGGGAAGATTTCTGGCCGCTGGCGGAAGATTATGACAATATTTATCAATACCATTGGGACGGCGAGCGGAAGAAATTGTTTTTGCAGAGCTACTTGGGTTTGGTGAGAGTGTTTGATTTGCAGGGCGGGAAAGATGATACTCCGGACCGGTTGTTTCGGGTTATTCCGCACTCGACAAGCGGGGCTCCGTCCCTGTTCCTGTCGCCTGATTTTGAACGGTTTGCCCACGACGATGAGAGCGGAAAGGTGACTTTCTATGACATAAAAGGTAATGCGCTCGGGAAAATCAGGTTGTCCGAGGACAAGTATGTTCCCTCCGAAAAAATCAAGTGGAATCCGTCCGGTTCAATCGCTTGGATGGAGTCCTCGCCCGGGGAACACAACCGGATCAAAGACATCGATATCGATTATCTAAGCATTGCCCCGCAGCGCATTGATTTCTACGACAGAGACGGGGGCGTTTTGGGATCGGTTAAGGCCGATGCGGGTGACGATCGCGCGCTCGATATCGCCGGCTGGCTTGATGACTCTACCGCGCTCGTCAAGTCCTACCGGTTCGAGCCGTACGGCGGAGATTCTTACGGTATTGAAGAGAAGGAACCGGCCTACTTCTACTACGATGTTCACAAGAAAGAAAAACGGCCCGCGAGCGAGGCGGATCTGCCGGAAATGCTCCCGGCAAAAGCGCGCACGTCATGGTCACGGATGGCAGAACCGCACACTTCAGAACCGCAAACCGGGGTCGTTGTAGAACGGAAAGAAATCGTGTTTCCTAAAGAGTAATAGCCCGATTACGTACTTTGAGCTTTCCGTCACAGTGCAGGTTTCCGACAGGTAAAACGTCCCTCGGAAATCTAACGGTTGCAGCAGCCGCTATTTTACGAAAAAAGCCCTTTTCTAAATTCTAACGGTTGCGAGCGCCATTATTTGAGTGAATCTGGGCCCCAATAGCCAGTTTTTAGCGAAATAAAATAAGCGCTATGGCATCCGTTAGCGTTTGAAATCGGCGTTGTTGGAGCAAATAGCGGTTGTGACATCCGTTAGAATGGGGGTGCCGGTTAACAAGCAGGGGCGAGCTTATGCCTGGTGCGGAGGCAGACCGGCCCCGGCTTGTTCCTTGCTCCGTTATTCCAATGTAAAATCACCCGTTGCTGTGGTTGCTTTAGCGCATTATTTGCCGCTCCCCGCTTTTCCCACGATTCCCCGCTCTCCCGCTCCGTCTGGCTGCTGAAATCCATGTCCGGATACCCACTCCAGTTCTCCGGTTACCGTTGTGAACTCCAGCGATAGCGGCTGATGTTCCTTCAAGACGATGCCGATGTCCCCGCAGGAAAATAGCATTTACATACTGCGAAATTAAGTTTAAAATGGAACTAAAGTTTCGTTAACCCAAAATTATTGTACCAATACAAAAATGATTATCGTTCTCAATTGCATGCTGCTCCGGGAGATCCCGGGGCAGCATGTGCCATTTTTAGGGGGTTAACAATAGTATTCATTCTCAATTAGCGACGCCATCCAACATGAAGGGGGAAATATTTATGAGTGCTGTTCACCAAACCTTGCCTGCCGCCGCGAAGCCATCGGCCAATTTGCCTGATCCGGGGAGACGGCGCCGTTCTTCACAGCTCCGTCTGCTGCGGCATCGGGAAATGCTGCTGGCTCTCGCCAGCGGAGTGCTGATGTGCGCCGCTTGGGGGCTTCATGGCTGGCTGCCTTTGTTGTCGGTCGTTCTTTATATAACCGCCTATATTGTCGGCGGGTACGTGAAAGCGCGGGAGGGGCTGGTCACCTTATTTAAAGACAGGGATCTGGACGTAAACTTGCTGATGATCGCGGCCGCGCTTGGAGCGGCATCCATCGGGTACTGGAATGAAGGCGCGATGCTGATCTTCATTTTCGCCTTAAGCGGCGCTCTGGAGTCGTTTGCCGGCGAGCAAAGCCGCAGGGATATCTCGGCGCTGGCCGCGATGAAACCGGAAACGGCCCTGCGGATCGAGGCGGACGGGATGAAGGAGGTGGCGGCCGAAACGCTGGTGATCGGGGATCTGGTCCTGGTAAAACCCGGAGAGGTGATTCCGGCGGACGGAATCGTGAGCAGCGGGGGTTCTTCCGTCAACCAATCCGCGATTACGGGGGAGTCGATGCCGGTGGACAAACGCACCGGCGACGGCGTATATGCCGGAACGATCAACGGTGAAGGGGCGCTGTACGTGGAGGTGACCAGCCCGGCGGAAGGAACGCTGTTTGCCAAAATCATCGCCCTCGTGGAGCAAGCCGAACGGGAGGTGCCGAAAACGGAGCGCTTCATCAAGCGGCTTGAAGGCGTTTATGCCAAGACGGTGCTCGCGGTCACCGCGGCGCTGGTTGCGCTGGCTCCGCTGATTTTGGATTGGAGCTGGGCGGCGGCTTTTTATAAAGCGATGGTGTTTCTCGTCGTGGCCTCGCCTTGCGCGGTCGTATCCTCCGTGATGCCGGCGATGCTGTCGGCGATGTCCAAAAGCGCGAGAAACGGCGTGCTGTTCAAAGGCGCCGCCTATATGGACCTGCTCAGCGGCGCGCGTGTCGTCGCTTTCGATAAGACCGGCACATTGACGGAGGGAACCCCGGCGGTTACCGAGCTGTTCGCAGCTGAAGGATATGACCGGATGCAGGTGCTGGCCGCTTGCGCGGCGGCGGAAAGCTTGTCCGAGCATCCGCTGGCCGAGGCGATCGTACGTAAAGCCGAGGAAGAGGGGCTGGACATCCGGAGCGCGGATGAACTGCAGTCGTTGCCCGGCTGGGGCATTGAGGCCAAGATCGGCGGCGAGGTGTGGAGGGTTGGCAAGGCGGATGAGGACGATCCGAATCTGCCGCCCGAGTTCGCCGAACGGATGCGGGCGTGGATCGCGGAAGGGCATACGGTTTCCGCGATTCAAGTAGGCGGGGACTACGCCGGGCTGATTGCGCTGCGGGACCGGATACGCCCTCAGGCCAAGGCGGCGATCGACCGCCTGCACCGGCTGGGGATCGCCACGGCGATGCTGACCGGTGATCGCGGCGGCACCGCCCGCGCGGTCGGCAGGGAAGCGGGCATCGATCTTGTGTACGGGGATCTGCTGCCCCAGGACAAGGTGGAGCATGTGAAGGCGCTGCGCAGCCGCTACGGCAGCGTCGTCATGGTCGGCGACGGCGTCAATGACGCGCCGGCGCTGGCCGCGGCGACGGTCGGGGTGGCCATGGGCGGCGGCGGAAGCGCCGCAGCGCTGGAGGTTGCGGACGTCGTGCTGATGAACGATAGTCTGGATCGGGTCGCCGATGCGATATCGCTTGCCCGCCGGGCCCGGAGAATCGTCAAGCAAAATCTTGTTTTTGCCGGGGCGGTGATCCTGCTGCTGATCGCGAGCAATTTTCTGCACGGCATCCCCCTGCCGCTTGGCGTCGTGGGACATGAGGGCAGCACGCTCCTCGTTATTTTGAACGGGCTGCGGCTGCTCCGATAGTTCTTCATCATTCCTTCATTTAAACTTCACGGAACCGTTCCGGTACGCTTGTTGACACCATGCTGTCGTTTTAACATAATTGAAGTAGATCATAGATTTTCCATCTTGATAGAAAAAACGGTCACTTTTAGGAGGATGCCATTATGTATAAATCGATTATTATCGGTACCGGTCCGGCCGGACTTACGGCGGCCATTTATTTGGCCCGCGCCAACTTGAACCCGCTGATCATCGAGGGACCGCAGCCGGGCGGACAGCTGACGACGACGACGGAAGTGGAAAATTTCCCGGGTTTTCCGGAAGGAATCATGGGTCCGGAATTGATGGACAACATGCGCAAGCAGGCGGAGCGTTTCGGCGCGGAATTCCGCACCGGCTGGGTCAACAGCGTTGATATGAGCAAACGTCCGTTCAAGCTGCAAGTGGAAGGGATCGGCGAACTCGTTACCGAAACGCTCGTTCTGTCGACCGGCGCGACGGCCAAATATTTGGGAATCCCCGGCGAGCAGGACAATGTCGGACGCGGCGTAAGCACCTGCGCGACTTGCGATGGATTTTTCTTCCGCGGCAAGGAAATCATCGTCATTGGCGGCGGCGACTCCGCACTGGAGGAAGCAGGCTTCCTGACCCGCTTCGCGGCGAAGGTAACGCTCGTCCATCGCCGCGATGAGCTGCGCGGTTCGAAGATCATGCAGGATCGCGCCCGCGCTAACGAGAAGATCGAAATGGCGCTGAACCGCACGCCGCTGGAAGTCATCGCCGGCGAAAACGGCGTAACCGGCCTGAAGGTGCGCAACAACGCGACCGGTGAAGAAGAAGTCCTTAACGCGAGCGGGGTGTTCGTGGCGATCGGCCATCAGCCGAACACGGCGTTCCTGGGCGGGCAAATCGACACGGATGCGAACGGTTATATCGTGGTTAAACCGGGCACATCGGAAACGAACGTACCGGGCGTATTCGCTTGCGGCGACGTTCAGGACAGCCGCTATCGTCAGGCGATCACCGCCGCAGGCAGCGGATGCATGGCCGCGATCGATTGCGAGAAATACATCGAAAACCTCGAGCATGAAACGGCCGCAGCGGCCGCAAAATAAAATAAAATAAAATAAAATCGGAAGAAACCAGTTCCTGATCGGAAGGGAGAAATCATCATGGCAAATGTGATTGTATACACCAGCACCAATTGCCCTCACTGCAAACAAGTGAAAAGCTTTCTGAGCGATAAAGGCGTCGCTTATGAAGAGCGCAACATCGAGCAAAACGACGATTACGCGCAGCAGGTTTGGGACATGGGCATGCGCGCCGTGCCGGTCACGGTGATCGGCGAGCACCGCATTCTGGGCATGAACAAAACCCAGTTCGATAAAGCGCTGGCGGAATTGGCGTAAGTTCAGCCGAAACCAAAAAGAGCACCGCCCTTAGAGCCTGAACGGCCAATAAGGACTGTGCTCTTTTTTTGCACCAACCAAAATCAATTCAACCATCCGGCGATAAGCTGAAAGATCAGATAACCTGCCACCCCGCAGCCGATGAGGGTAAATCCGGCTTTTTTCCGGCCCTGGAACAACCGCATAACTCCCAGGCTCGCCAAAGGGGCGATCAGCAGCAAGAAAAACATGACGGCAACAAACATTTCAACGGAAATATCGGAAGTATCCACGATGGTCATGAGTAAACGCATCTCCATATAAACAATTTATCATTTTTCTGCTATGATTTATGTCACACAATACTATGTTTCTTATTATACTTATATTTTTCAAAAATTGTAATGAGTGAAAGTAGCAAAATTGAGGCGATATTACGTCTTCTTGCGGAACCGCCTAAGGGACGAGGTTCGACAAAACTAGTAAACTTTTTTAACGGAAGCTATGGTACAATAAGTGCGGGATGCTGGAAAAAGCTATCAAGGTTTGATGCACCGACAACAAGCCAGGTATGGAGAAGGAGCTGTTGGTTGTGGAATGGACATCCATGAGAAAATTTGCTGCAGCGGGAATTGCCGGTACATTATTGTTCGGCACGGTATCGGGCGAATGGAAAACCACAATAGCTTACGCCTCGCCTGTGACATCCAGCGTAACATCGGCCAAGGACATACAGGACCAGTTGGCGGCAGGGCTTAAAGCCCGCAAGCCGCAAATCAAACTGTTATATAAAGGGAGTACGGCAAAGCTGGAAAACCTGATGAGCACGGCCATGAACCAAGCTCTGGATCAGGATCCCTATACGAAATACGTGGTGGATCGCTATTCCTACGAATGGGAAGGAACGTCGGAATTCGCGACGGTTTCGGTCAAATTTCAATACCGGGAGACGCTGGAGCAATCCAACTATGTTTTTGCAAAAATAAAAAACATCGTGGCGGAAATCATTCATCCGGAAATGAACGATCACCAAAAAATCAAAGTGATTCATGACTATGTGGTGCGGTATTTGAAATATGACCAGGATTTGCAGAAGTTTACGGCCTTCGAAGGTTTGACAACAAGGGAAGCCGTCTGCCAGGGTTATGCGCTGATGACTTATCGGATGCTAGAGGACGCGGGGATTGATAATTTAATCATCGAAGGTAAAGTGAACAATACCGCGCATGCCTGGAATCTGGTGCAGCTCGACGGCAAATGGTATCATCTTGACACGACTTGGGATGATCCGGTGCCGGACGGGGGCGACCGCGTGCGTTATACGTATTTTTTGCTGACGGACGATCAGATTCGGAAGGACCACAGCTGGACGCTTAATTATCCGGCTGCCGCGACCGCTTACCGGGATGTGTTAAGCTCGCTGATTACCGCAGGCGGAGGGAACACCGGATACTATAAAGAATTATATAAAACGCTGGGATACGATTTGTTTGATAATGGCGCGGTTGTGACGAGCAGGGAAGGGATCCGCAGCAAGGTCGTCGAAGCCCTGAACGACAATCGGTCTTCGGTTACCCTCAGATACGGCGGTTCGCAGCAGAGTTTGCTCCGCCATCTCAGGGAGCTTTATACCTTAAATCTTACAAACATCAAGTATAACGAGGAACGGCTTGAAGGCACAAATGATTTGAAGGTTGAAATCGTGTGGGAGAAATAGCGTTTAATATGAAAAACCGGCTTCACGGGAGAAAGAACTCTTCCAAGAAGCCGGTTTTTTTGAGGTAGGCGTTAACGTTGATCCGGTACTTCGAGATCGCATTTGTCCAGCGGGATCAGCCTGGACTTTTGGGTCCATTTGTACCCGAGCCACACCAGGAGGAACAACGGCACGCTGATATAAGAAACAACGACGCCGTACCAATCGATCGTTTCGCCCGTGAAGGCGGACAGGTTTTGCCCGAGAATGACGATAAAGCAAAGGATGAAGGCGAATATCGGGCCAAACGGGAACCAGCGCGCTTTAAACGGCAGATCGTTCAAGTCGCGGCCTTGGGCCACGTAGGCCCGGCGGAACCGGTAATGGCTGATGGCGATGCCAAGCCAAGTGATGAATCCGCACATGCCTGAAGCGTTCAGCAGCCAGTTGTAGACGACGCCGTCGCCGAACAGCGAAGCGAGGAAAGCCAGCATGCCGACGAGCGTCGTGGCGAGCAGGGCGTTCATCGGGATGCCGCGCCGGTTCAATCTGCCGAGGAATTTCGGCGCCTTGCCGCGCAGGGCCAGGGAATAAAGCACCCGCGAAGAGGCGTACATCCCGGAGTTGCCGGCCGACAGCACGGAAGACAAAATGACCGCGTTCATGACCGAAGCCGCAAAGGCGAGACCGGCTTTTTCGAACACCAGGGTGAAGGGACTGACGCCGATGCTTTCCAGACCGCTTTTGAGCAAATTCGGATTCGTATAAGGGATCAGCAAACCGATCACGAGAATGGCCAAAATGTAAAAAATCAGAATCCGCCAAAAGACCTGCCGGATCGCCCGCGGCACATGCTCGCGCGGATTGTCGCTTTCCCCGGCGGCGACGCCGACCATTTCCGTACCTTGAAACGAGAAGCCGGCGGCCATAAATACGCCGAGGATGGCGAAAAATCCGCCGTTAAACGGCGCATCGCCGATGGTGAAGTTGGTGAAGCCGACCGCTTCACCGCCCATGATTCCGAAGATCATCAGAACGCCGACGACCAGGAAGATGGTGACGACGGTGATTTTGATCGCCGCAAACCAATATTCCGATTCCCCGTAGCCTTTGACCGACAAAATGTTGAGCCCGAGGATCAAGGCCAGGAACAGCACGCTCCACAGGAGGGAAGGGCTGTCCGGGAACCAGTATTTGATAATGAGCGTGGCGGCCGACAGTTCGGCCGCAATCGTAATCGCCCAGTTGTACCAGAAATTCCAGCCCATCGCGAAGCCCAGCGAAGGATCGACGAAACGGGAGGCGTAGGTTTCAAAAGAGCCGGAGTCCGGCATATACGTCGCCAGCTCACCCAAGCTGGTCATCAGAAAATAGACCATGATCCCGACCGCCGCGTAGGCTAGCAGCGCGCCGCCCGGTCCGGCGGATGCGATCGCGCCGCCCGAGGCCAGGAACAACCCCGTGCCGATTGAACCGCCCAATGCGATCATCGTCATGTGGCGGGCTTTTAACCCCGGTTTCAGCCGGCCGCCGGTCTCTGTTTTTTTATTACTCATGAGAAAAACACTCCTTCGGTATCCTAATTTTCCCTCGGCGCGGGGCCGAAGATGCATTCAGGTACAGGCCGAGGCTTGGAGCGAGCAAAAAAGGGCCGCGGAAAGGATTCCGCGGCCTGTTTATACCGTGTATCCCACCATAACATGAAGATAGCTCAACACGAAATTCCCCGGGTGACGGGAACCATCGTGACAGTTCTGTCCCTTTCGGCAACAGCCCCAGCCCATAGCCTTAGAAGCCGGCTTATAAGCTTCGGCGACGGTGCCTTTCCAACCGGATTCCCTGGCGGCTTCTAAGCGCCTCCTCCGGTGTACTCTTCACAATCGCGACCTCTACCTCACCGTTATGATGAGGTTATTTATTCACTTTGCACTTGAACACATTTTAATAGTATAAAACAAGGTTGGACGGGCGGGCAATGCCAAATTATTGACAACCTGCCCCGCCGCAGCGAACTTTCGGTGAATTTTTTAATTCCGGGCTTCGCCGCGGTCCCGGTTCGCCATTTGCTGCCAGACCGTGCCGGCCGCCTGTTCGCCGGATTCGATCCGCTCCACGGCCATTCTCGCCTGCAGGCCGACTTCGAATTCGGGATCGTCCGCCGCTGCCCGCAGCGCCTCCAGCGCGTCGTCGGTTCCGGCCTCGTACAGGAAGCGGGCGGCCCGCCAGCGGACCAGCTTGCTGCTGTCCCGCAGCGCCTCGATCATCGGCCCCGTGGCCGCGGGATCGCCGATGTCGGACAGCGTGTCGCCGGCGGTGCGCCGCACGGCGGCGGAGGAGTCGCGCAGCGCATCATACAGCAGCTCCATCGCCTCCGGCGTGCGCACGTCGCCGAGGTAGACGACGGCGAGCCGGCGGAGCTGCATCTGCGAGTCGCGCAGCGCCTGGGCCAGCAGCGGCAGCGCCTCGGGGCCCGGCTGCTGCAGCGCCTCCAGCGCGGCGTAGCGGATGCGCCAGTCGCTATTTGCGAGCCGCTCGCGGATCTCGTCCAGGCTCAGCTCGCGCCGCTGCTCGACGAACTCCGCCTCGCTGCGGCCGTGGGCGATCGCCTGGGCGACGATCCCCGCAAGCCGCTCGGACGGATACGCCGCTTCGAGCTCCTGCTCGACCTCGCGGGCGATCTCCGCGAGCTCCCCGTAGCGCACGCCGTAATCGGTCAGCTTGCGCTCCTTGATCAGCGTGGCGCTGGCCACCTCCGTAACCGCGCCTACGAACCGCGCGGACAGGGAGATGCGTTCTTCTTTGCTTCCCGCCTTGACCCGGATTTGCATCGGGATGCCGCGGAAAAACTGCACGAATACCTGCGCTTCCCCATAGGCGGCCGCCTCGTCGCTATCCGGGCTCCAGGCGGATTCGACGCCTTCCTGGCCGAATTGCCTTTGTACCTCGGACAGGATAGTGGCCCAGTCGGCGCTGCCTTTCCGGTCCAAAGCGACGAAATCGAGGGTATGGAACACGCTTTTCACTCCGGGAATGCTAAGCAGATTGCGGATCCAGGCAGGAGCGGAGCGTTCATTTTCGGGCGTATATGTTTTTCGAATCCCCGGCTCCAGGCTTTCGTCCAAATGCAGCTTCATCGTATTGGGGCTGGGCGTCGGTTCGATAAATATAATTTTCATAAAAGTTTCACATCTCCTTTCCCGTATATTGTACCTCAACGCTTCCGTTTGCCCAAGCTTTTCGTCCGCCGCTTTAGACCGTCGTCTTGGCTGTCCGTATAGGCAAAGGAATAAAAAGGTACCCTAGCGACACAATAATCTTAGTACATAACATATATTATTCCAGCAACCGGACTTGGCGAATTTGGATTGCCGCCGGGATTGTTTTAGAATAGAAAGAAAGAAATCGGAGAGGAGCACCTGGATCCATGCCGAGAACGCGCTACAACAATCTCGATAACGTGAGCACGGGCAAAAAGTTGAAGCAGTTCAAGCAGTTCAAGCAATGGCGGGATGAGCGCCGCATCAAAAAAAAGGACTATTCCTACGTTATTCCCCATTCGCCTCCCGATCTCGAGTATTTGCACCAAAACCGGAAGGATTCGACGATCACTTGGATTGGACATTCCACTTTTCTCATCCAATATCATGGATTAAATATTGTGACCGATCCGGTATGGGCATGGCGCCTGGGGCATCAGCGGCGGCTGACCGCGCCGGGGATCCCGATCGAAGATGTCCCGGAAATCGACGTCATTCTTATTTCGCATTCCCATTACGATCATATGCACGTCGCCTCCATCCGCCGTTTGTACGGGAGAGACACGCTCCTGCTCGTGCCGGTCGGCCTCGGGTCCAAAATGATCCGCAAAGGCTTTCGGCGGACGCGGGAGCTGAACTGGTGGGAAGACCTGCAGGTGGGAGATGCGAAAATCACGTTTGTGCCGACCCAGCATTGGACCCGGCGTACCCCGTTCGATACGAACACGTCCCATTGGGGGGGCTTCGTTCTGGAGCCGGCCGCGCCCGAACAAGGCGGCCAAGAACAAGGCAGCCCAAAGCCGCAGGTCATCTATTTTGCCGGGGACAGCGGTTATTTTCGCGGGTTCCGGGAAATCGGCGAGCGCTTCGATATCGACGTGGCGCTGCTGCCGATAGGGGCGTATGAGCCGGAATGGTTCATGTCGGGCGAGCACACCACACCGGAGGAGGCGCTGCAGGCTTTCGTCGACGTCAAGGGCAAACTGATGATTCCAATGCATTACGGCACGTTCCCGCTCGCCGACGATACGGCGCGGGAGGCGCTCGACCGCTTGGAGGCGGACCGCAAACGCCGCGGCATTGCCACGGAGACGGTACGGGTTCTGCACCACGGGGAGACGCTGCGTTTGCCGGAGTCATAAGGGAAACCGCGCTACCGGATGCAGCGCAAAATAAAACCCACCGCACAGGCGAAGGGCCTCTGCGGTGGGTTTTCTATTTCTATTGGGGGCATGGCATGGGCGCGCGGAAATAGCGGTGCAAAAGGTCGTTATTTTCGCCGGGGAAGAGGGTTCAGCACAAATAAGGGAATTTTTTGCCGTTATTCACGGCAGGCGAGAGCAATAATGGTGCTTTTTCCATGTTGGGTGCAAAATAGGTACAAAAAATGCCCCTATTCCCCTGATGAGGAGCAAAATATGCAAAATAGCGCCCCAAATTACCGCTATTTTTGGCGAGGAATGTGTCCCCGCCTTACCGCCGCGTCTCCGCGAACCGCTGCGCCAGCTCGCGGTAATTCAGCTCGGCGGTGCTGGGCAGCACGGCGTCCGCTTTCGGGAACT
Organism: Paenibacillus oralis; assembly: GCF_003863965.1. Lineage (GTDB taxonomy): Bacteria > Bacillota > Bacilli > Paenibacillales > Paenibacillaceae > Fontibacillus > Fontibacillus oralis. Next base: position 599,868 of record NZ_RRCN01000001.1, on the reverse strand, counting down.
GCGAGCCGCTGCCGATCGCTACCGCGAACATGCCGGCCGCCTTGATCGCGTCGATGCCGGAGACGGCATCCTCGACGCCGATGCACGCGCCGGGCTCCACGCCCAAGGAAGCGGCCGCGGTCACAAAAATTTCCGGATCCGGCTTGTTGTTTTTCAGCCTGGTCACGTCCACGACGGTGTCGAAGCGGCTGGTGACGCCGAGGCTGCGCAGCACCGCCGGAGCGTTTTTGCTGGCGGAAGCGATCCCCGTTTTGATGCCGGCTTCCCGCAACTCGCTCAAAAAAACGTCGATTCCCGGCAGCAGGTCGGCTGGCGTGATGCCTGCGATCAGCTCGACGTACAGCTTGTTTTTGCGATCGGCCAGCTCGTCCATTTCCGCCGCGCTATAGGCCCTGGGCGGATTGGCTTGCCCCAGCAGCAGCTTCAGGGAATCGATCCGGGACACGCCTTTGAGATGTTCGTTAAACTCACGCGTGAACGGAATATTCAACTCCTCCGCGATCGCCTTCCAGGCTTGAAAATGGTATTCCGCGGTGTCCGTAATGACGCCGTCCAGGTCAAAAATGACCGCCTGCAAAGTCTGGTTCATCTGCACAAAACTCCTTTGGGTGAATCCTTTAATTTGCTTATTGCAAGCTACTGCCGCAACTCCCGGGTAACCGCACCGCCCGGCTGCAGTGTCACGGCTTCATCGTACAGCTTAAGTCCGATCGCTTCGCCTTCGGCGAGTTCCAGGACGACGCTCTCTTGGCTGATACGGACGTCGATCAGGCGGCCGCGGAACGTCAGGCGGAAGGCATATTGCTCCCAGTCCTGCGGAATGGCCGGGGCCAGCGAAAGGCCGGATTCCTTGAGGCGCATGCCGGCAAAGCCGTACACGATGGACATCCATGTTCCGCCCATGTTGGCCAGGTGCAAGCCGTCCTTCGTATTGCCGTGCGTATTGTCGAGATCGAGCCGCGCGGTTTCGATGAAGTACTCGTACGCTTTTTCCATATTGCCGATTTTGCACGCCATGATGCTGAAAATGCAGGAGGACAAGGACGAATCATGGGTCGTAATTTTTTCATAGTAATCGTAAGAACGGCGGATCGTTGCAAAATCCTGCTCGTCCTCCAGCAAAAAATGCGCGAGCACGGTATCGGCCTGCTTGCACACCTGATAACGGTAAATCGTCAGCGGGTGGTAGTGCAGCAGCAGCGGATAGTTTTCCTTTGGCGTGTTTTCGAAATCCCATACCGCTTTGCGCAGAAACGTGTCGTCCTGCGGGTTAATGCCTAGGCTGGCGTCATACGGCAGCAGCATCGCTGCGGCGGCTTTGTCCCAAGCGGCGATTTCCGCCTCCGTCACCCCGAGGCGTTCGCAAAGCGCGCGGCAGGCGGCCGGATCGTAGTCCTTCAGAATGGCGCAGCTCTTGGCGGCCCACTTCAAGTTATGCTTGGCCATGACGTTCGTGTAATAGTTGTTGTTGACGCAGCAGGTGTACTCGTCCGGCCCGGTCACTTCATCGATATGGAAAGCGCCCTCGTAATAATGGCCGATGCCGGCCCACAAGCGGGCGGTTTCGACCAGCATTTCGGCCCCGTAGTTCAGCAGAAAATCTTTATCCTGCGCGGCGAGATAATATTGAACGTAGCTGTAGGCGATATCCGCGCTGATATGGTACTGTGCCGTTCCCGACGGGAAAAAGGAGGAGCATTCCGTTCCGGCAATGGTGCGCCAAGGGAACAAAGCCCCCTGCTTGTGCCCCATTTGCCGCGCTCTCGCTCTGGCGTCGTCCAGCTTGGAGTAACGGTACAGCAGCAATTGGCGGGCAATGTCCGGCCGGGTCATCAAAAACAACGGGAACATATAGATTTCCGTATCCCAGAAGTAATGGCCTTCGTAACCTTCCCCGCTGAGGCCCTTGGCGGAAATATTGCTGTGCTCGTCGCGGCCGGCCGATTGCAGCAGTTGGTACAGGTTGAAACGGATGCCTTCCTGCAGCTTATCGTCGTTTTGAATGACGCAGTCCGCCGAATTCCAGTAGCTTCCCATATATTCGGCCTGCTCGGCCAGCAGGTTATCAAAGGACAGGCCCGACAGTGTTTCGTGCAGCTGCAGCGCCCGATCCAAGAAGCCGCCGCCGTGGCGCAAATTGTCGGTATATACGTTGTATTTCGTAAAATGCACCGGCCCGTTCAGGGACAAATCGGCCGTATACGTCACTTCGCCGTGGTTCGCCCCGCTGCCGGCTTCAAGCGCGACGGAGGCTTCGCCGTCCAGCAGATGGCGCGTAACGCAGGCGGCTTTCATTTTGGACACCATCGTTTCGTCGACGACATAACCGTATTCGCCCTTGACCCCGGTATCCGCGATCGTCATCCGCTTGGCATGGCCGGCGCCAACCCGGGGATCGTTCGGATTGGTGTAATTTTCGACCTTGCCGTTTACGGTGGACACGATCCTCAATTTGCCGGTGAAATTGACGGGCTCGATGGCGATATGAACCGCAAACAATTCGCGGCGCGTAAAAGACACCAGACGCCGGAACATCAATTTGATCTCTTTTCCTTGCGGGGATCTCCACTGTACGACTCGCTCGGCATACCCTTTGTCCATATGCAGGGTCCGTTCGAATCCGGTAATCGTCCCATGATCGAGCCGGAACGGGACCTTATCGTCGTCGAAATAAAGCAGCACCGTTTGCGCGTCGATATTGTTCACCAGCTTTTGCTGCGTATCCGGAAAGGCAAACAGTTTTTCGCCGTAAGGAATTTCGATCACGTCGTGAAAAGCGTTCAAATAGGTGCCGCGAATGCTGGTCATATCCGGGCCGTAGGTTTCCTCAAAGTTCCCCCGCACACCGAGATATCCGTTGCCCAGCGCAAAAACGCTTTCCAAATTGAGCAGCTCGGACTGGGTTAAGGCGGAATTGGCGATTTTCCAGGTCATGGGTTATGCTCCTCTCAGGCAAGTTTATGGTTGAATTTTAGAATCTTAAAAGGTAATGTTATACTAAATATTTTGGATTTTTATCAAAATTTTTAGGTGGGGATAAAGATATGAATCGAATGCAGTACCTGCGGGAAAATTTCGTGCATCCCCCCGTCGATTATGAGGAAGAACTGCTGGAAGCGATCCGGATGGGCAACGAACAAGGGGCCAAGGAAGCGCTGGGCAAAATCAACGAGCTGGAGGCCGCCGTGCTGGCCGTTTATCCGCTTCGCTCGAAAAAAAATGCGCTCATCGCCTCATGCACGTTGTTTACCCGGGCGATCATCAAAGGCGGCGTCAATCCGGAAATCGCCTTCCACCTCAGCGACAAGATTATTTTGGACATCGAAAAAATCGGGGATGTGGAGCGCCTCGTCCAGTTCGAATACGAAATGCTGGTGCAATTCGTGTCGGTGGTTCGCCGGGAACAGGAAGAGCTGCCCTACTCCCACCTTGTCAACCTGGCGATTTATTATATCCGGCAAAATATTTTTGCAGACTTGAGCCTGCCCGAAATCGCGGCTCATTTAAACGTGAATCCCAGCTATTTATCGGACCGGTTCGGCCGTGAGACCGGCATGTCCCTGACCCATTACGTCAACAGCCGAAAGATCGAGGAATCGAAGCATATGCTGCTCTATACGAACCGTCCGATCTCGGAAATCGCTTTTACGTTCAAGTTTTGCAGCCAAAGTTATTATACGCAACTGTTCAAAAAATTTACGGGAATGACCCCCAGGCAGTTCAGGACAAGCCGGGCGCAACTTAGCGCATCTTCTTGAAGTCTATCAAAATGCGGACAACCAGGAGGGAATAGGGGTGTTTTTTGGGCGAAATGGTTGCCAATCCCGGGTAAATCGCCGCCAAGGTTCAATTTATGCTTGAATCTATGATATAATCTAAAGCCAGTAGTGCGATTAATAATAAAGGATGGTAATGCCTAACATGATCAGTACAAATGGTGTAACGCTCCGCTACGGAAAACGGGCACTTTTCGAAGATGTAAATATAAAATTTACGCCAGGCAACTGCTATGGCCTGATTGGCGCGAACGGTGCGGGGAAATCGACGTTCCTGAAAATTTTGTCCGGTGAAATCGAACCGAACCAGGGCGAAGTGTTCATGACGCCGGGGGAAAGACTTGCCGTGCTCAAGCAGAACCATTTCGAGTATGACGAGTATCCGGTGCTGGAGACGGTCATTATGGGCCACGGAAGACTTTACTCGATTATGAAAGAGAAGGACGCTTTGTATGCCAAAGCGGATTTCTCCGAAGAGGACGGCATGCGCGCCGGGGAATTGGAAGGCGAGTTCGCCGAGCTGAACGGTTGGGACGCCGAGCCGGACGCGGCCGCGCTGCTGATCGGCCTTGGCATTCCGCGCGAGCTGCATGATAAGAAGATGGCCGAACTGAGCGGCAATGAGAAGGTCCGCGTATTGCTTGCCCAAGCTTTGTTTGGCAACCCGCAAAATCTGCTGCTCGACGAACCGACGAACCACTTGGACCTTGAATCGATCCAGTGGCTGGAAAACTTTCTGATGGATTATGAAGGCACCGTTATCGTCGTATCCCACGACCGCCACTTCCTGAACAAGGTGTGCACGCAAATCGCGGATATCGACTTCGGCAAAATCCAGATGTACGTCGGCAACTACGATTTCTGGTACGAATCGAGCCAGTTGGCGCTGCAACTGCAGCGGGACGCCAACAAGAAGAAGGAAGAGAAAATCAAGGAGCTGCAGGCGTTTATTCAGCGGTTTTCCGCCAACGCTTCGAAATCGAAGCAGGCGACCTCGCGGAAGAAGCAACTGGACAAAATCACGCTGGAGGACATCCGTCCGTCCAACCGGAAATATCCGTTCCTGCACTTTAAAGCGGAGCGGGAAGCGGGCAAGCAGCTGCTGACGGTCGAAGGGCTGACGAAAACGGTGGAAGGCGAAAAGGTGCTGGAGGGCGTCAGCTTCGTCGTGAACAAAGGCGACAAAATCGCTTTCGTGGGCCCGAACGGCCTGCCGAAAACGACGCTGTTCCAGGTCCTCATGGGCGAGCTGGAAGCGGACGGCGGGGAGTACAGCTGGGGCGTAACGACTTCGCAGGCTTATTTCCCGAAAGACAACTCCGAGTATTTTGACGGGGTGGAGCTTAATCTGGTTGACTGGCTGCGCCAATATTCAAACGATCAGGACGAGACGTTCCTGCGCGGGTTCCTGGGCCGGATGCTGTTCTCCGGCGAGGAAGCGCTGAAGAAGGCGAGCGTGTTGTCCGGGGGCGAAAAGGTGCGCTGCATGCTGGCGAAAATGATGCTGAACGGCGCCAACGTGCTGCTGTTCGACGAACCGACCAACCACCTCGATCTGGAATCGATCACTGCGCTCAACAACGGGCTGATCGATTTCGACGGGACGATTTTGTTCACATCGCATGACCATCAGTTCATCCAGACGATCGCCAACCGCATCATCGAAATTACGCCAAACGGCATCATTGACCGCGTCATGACGTACGATGAATATCTGGAAAGCGAAGAAATCCAAAATCTGCGCAAATCGATGTATCCGGAAGAGGTTAAAGCGTAAGTTGCAGAATTTGTTGTGTATTCAAGCCGCATGGGAGTCCGCCGGACGCCTGTGCGGCTTTTTATTTTGCGGGGAAAGTGGGGAAAGGCTGCCGGTGGAGCGGAGTGTGTGCAGAAATAACGGTAAAAAAGGTTCTTATTTTGGCTGGATGATGGGGATGAGTGAAATAAAGGTATTTTATGGCGTTATTTATGGGCGCACCCGGTAAAAGTCAGGTTTTCTTGGGGGGAGCAGGGAAATAAGGACCCAAATGTCCTCTATTGCCGGGGATTGGCCGAAAATTTGAAAAATAGCGACAAAAATGTCCGCTATCCGGACGGGGCCGAGGCGGGCGGCAAAAATTTTGCGCGGGTTAGCGGGTCGCGTGGCCTAACTAAGGCCGGCAGCCCATAGCCGGAAGGCTCGCAGCGCGGCAGCCGCGGGTGTGCCGCATCCTGGCATGGCAGCCCGCGCCCGCTGGGCCGGGAGACTGGCACCCGGATAGCCCGTATCGCGGCATCGGTATTCCAGCGCGGCATCCGGCGGGGCCTAGCGGCCGCAAAGGCAGCCCGCACCAGGAGAAGCGGCACGAAAAAAGGCACGGGGCTCCCGTGCCTTTATGCGCTGCGGCAACTTTTTGCCGGGCGAATTGCCCTAAGCGCCGCCTTGCGAACCACCCTACGAGCCGCCCGTACGGCGGCGCTGGTTGTTGGGCTTTTTGTTGTTTTGGCTTTTCAGCGCTTTGGTCTGAAAGCCATCCTTCATTCCCGGCTTGCCTGCGGCTTGCTGCTGCTGTTTTTTCTGGGCCAGCTTTTGCCGCATCGCTTCGGCCAAGTCGATTTTGCGTGGTTCATTATTTTCGCTCACGGTGATCATCTCCTCGAAATTAGGAAAGGGGCTGTTCCTATTCTATACGTTTTTAAAAGCGTGTACAACGGGAATAATGAGCCTAGAGCGCTTTTGCCTCGGCCAACACTGTTTCTCTGGACTCACATGGAGGTTATTTGTTAGTATGATTAAACGTTTTTATTCCTGACTGGTTCGGGAGAGGTCTGGAGGTGCAGGACTTGGTGGATATATATGAAGATATTCGAAAAGGGGAACGCGGGGCCTGGGTCAGCATTGCCGCTTATTTGGTGCTGTCCGCCTTCAAGCTGAGCAGCGGTTTTTATTTTGCTTCCAGCGCGCTGCTTGCCGATGGGTTTAACAACTTGACGGATATCGTGGCGTCGGTGGCGGTGCTGATCGGACTGAAAATTTCGCAGAAGCCGCCGGATTCCGATCACGCTTATGGCCATTTCCGGGCTGAAACGATCGCGGCGCTGGTCGCTTCCTTTATTATGGCCATGGTCGGCATTCAGGTGATCGTTGACGCGGTCCGCGCCCTGGCGGCCGGCAAACAAACCGAGCCGGATGTGCGCTCGGCGCTGATCGCCCTGGTATGCGCCGCCGCGATGGGCGGCGTCTATTGGTTCAACCGGCGATTGGCGAAGCAGATCAACAATCAGGCGCTGATGGCGGCGGCCAAGGACAATTTGTCCGACGCCCTGGTTAGCGTAGGGGCGGCCGTGGGCATTTTCGGGGCCCAATTTGGGTTGCCCTGGCTGGACACCGTAGCGGCCATCGCCGTCGGCATATTGATTTGCAAAACGGCCTGGGACATTTTTCGCGATTCCACGCACAATTTGACGGACGGATTTGACGAAAAAGAACTGCGTGATCTGCGCAGCACCATCTCGCGAATTCCCGGAGTAGAGGGGATTAAGGACTTAAAAGCCCGCGTGCACGGAAATCATGTGCTCGTAGACGTCGTTATTGAAGTGGATCCCCACCTGACGGTTATTGAAAGCCATGAAATCAGCGACCGCGTGGAGGATCGGATGCGGCGAATCCAAAATGTGATGCATGTCCATGTGCATGTGGAGCCGAAGGGAACGGCCTGATCGGACTGGATTGCGGTAAGTACATATTCTGTTCATGCGGGCAAGCGGCCGCCGCCTGATCAGGGGAGGGATTTTTTACCGCTATTTTGCGCAGAGAAGGGAAAATCTCAAAATAGCGACTTTCTCCGCTTCCGAGGACTTCCAACAAACGTCCTAAAAGATAGGACTTTTGGGAACCAATCCAAATTTACCCACATGGGAATATCCATTTCGTAATAAACTCGTCGGCAAGTCAACGCCCCCAACGATTGGCGAGGATTGTTGGCGGCTTCTCGTCGATTGGGTAGAACGCGGAATGATAGGACGGGGGCCTCTTTTTTAGCAGGCTATTTAGGAAATATGTCTTTGAATGCGCTTTCTCATAATGTGAGAATCGACCGATTTAGACATCTTTCGACAAGGGATATAATGGGGACAAGTCCAAAGAAAGGAGAAATGAACTAAAACTAGAGACATCAAGAACTGCACAAGGAGGCACAATCTATGAAACGAGGCATCACGATTGCTTTATTAAGCGCCATTTTACTATCTTCCTATACAGCGTTACCGGATCAAGTATCCGCAGCATCCGCGTCGGCAACCGCCGGGGCGGTCACCAAAGGACATATCAACAGCGGGGTGAACTTGCGCTCCAAGCCATCCCTTTCCGGGAAGGTGGTTGGCCAGGTGAAAAAAGGCTCCGAGGTTACCATTTTGGGTCAAAGCACCAAGTACTTCTATAAGGTGAAGACGCAAAGCGGAACGGTTGGTTATGTCAGCGCAAACCCGAAATACATTACGGTTTCCTCCGGCTCTTCCGCTCCGGCGCCAAAGCCCGAGACCTCGGGTTCCGTGAGCCAGCAAATCGAGCAGGTGATTCAAACCGGCATGAAGTATCTCGGGACGCCGTACGAGTTCGGTTCGAACCGGAGTACGACGACGACGTTTGACTGCTCGGATTTCGTCAGACAAGCCTATAAGGAGGCGCTCGGCCTAACCCTGCCGTCCGATTCGCGCAAACAGGGCGCCTGGATCAAAAACAACGGCACGGCCGTTTACGACATCGGCAGCCTGAAGCGGGGCGATCTCGTTTTCTTTATGAGCTACAAAGGTTCGAAGGCTTCCGCCTACGCGGGTATCGACAAGCAAAGCCAGCGGATTACGCATGTGGCGATGTATCTCGGCAACGGGCAACTGCTTCATACCTATTCGACCAAGTCGGGCGGCGTAAAGGTTGACCAGCTTGACGGGGCGTGGGTGCACCGCTTTATGTTTGGCGGAAGCGTCCTGAAATAAGCTGGCTTTAGGCCGCTCCCCCGAATTCATAAATCTCGTTTTCTCGGCCCTTTCTTATACTAAGAAGGGGCCGATTCGCATTTCGGCGTTAACAAGCCCGCCCCCACATGATAACCATCCTCGGCACATAGATTGAATTATGGCATGGTTGCCCGGACCGCCGGGGGGGAATTTGGATCATGGGAGCGAAAGCGAGGGGACGGATATGATTTGGGAAATCAGCGTGGCTTGCATTGCGGCGGGATTTGCGGTGCTTGTCGTTTTTTTGGCGAGAGCCTTGAGGACGGCGGAACGCTCTATGCGGCAAGCGGTGGAAACGCTAAACGTTATGCAAAACACGGTTGCCGATCTAAGCTCGGACGTCAAGCGGCTTGTGCACCAGGCGAATGATCTGGCCGCCGATGCGCAGCGTCAGCTGAAGCTGCTGGAACCGGTGCTGGAATCGGTTCACCTGGCCGGCGAAGCGTTGGGTGAGACGGCGCTGACGGCCAAACAGGTGTCTGCGGCGCTTGCCGGTATTCTTCGAAGCCGTTCCAAAACGGCCAAAGCTGCCGATCCGGCCATGGCCGAAAAGGGAACGGACGCCGGCCCCGAGGAGGCCGGTTGGGTCAAATGGGCGGATATTGCCGCCGAGATGTGGCAGAAATACCGGGGGTGACCTGATGGAGATGATTACCGAGCATAACGCTCGAAAGCCATCCGGAGCTTTTTCGGTTTCAATTTCGGCCGGGGCGGGTAATGTAAACGAGTAGTTCGCTATATTTTTAAGGGAGATATATATGAGAATTTTAATCGTCGACGACAATCCGACTAACATAATCATCATTCGGGAAATTTTGAAAAAAGAAAAATACCGGAACACCGTGTCCGTTTCCTCGACGAAGGAGATGTTTGAACGTTTGGGAGTGCGAAGTCTGGAGCGGATCGAGGAGAGCGGTCCGTCCGACATCGATTTGATTTTGCTGGATATGATGATGCCCGAAATGGACGGGCTGGAGGCCTGCCGCCTGCTGCAGCGGTCCGAGCATTTGAAGGAAATTCCGATCATTATGGTTACGGCGATCGGCGATTCGAACAAGCTGGCGGAGGCTTTGGATGCGGGGGCGAATGACTACGTCACCAAACCTATTAACAAAGTGGAGCTGATGGCCCGAATCCGTACGGCGCTGCGGCTGAAGCTGGAAAAGGACTGGCACAGGAACCGGGACCAGCGGATTCAGGAGGAATTGAAGCTGGCGGCGCTTGTGCAGAGTGCGGTGCTCAGCACCCCGATCCATGATCAGCATTTTGAAATCGATGCCATCTATAAACCTTCCAATGAATTGGCCGGGGATTTGTATGCCTGGTATTCGCTTGGCGAAGGAAGGTACGGGATTATTTTGCTGGACATGATGGGACATGGCATTTCCTCGTCTTTGTTCTGCATGTTTATCTCCTCGGTCATGAGAGACACCGTTCATAACTATGTCGAGCCGGAAAAAGTCATTCAGGAATTAAACCGGCAATTTAACCAATTACATATCGTAAGCAAGCTCATTCAATATTATTTTACGGCGATTTATCTTGTGGTGGACACGCAGCGGAAAAAAATCGACTACGTGAACGCGGGGCATCCGCCGGCGCTATTCTACAAGCATGACGGGTCGCTCGTCAAGATGGACCGGATCGGCCCGCCGGTCGGTTTGTTTGACGAAATGGAGGTGCATCCTCAAACGCTCTATTACGAAGAAGGCGGGCATATCGTGCTTTACACGGACGGGCTGGCCGACGCGCAAAGAGGCACCTTGGAGGAGCGCCAGGCCTGGCTGGAACATTCGCTGAAGGGCAGCGGCCATCGCTTCAACCGGGAGGAAATGAAACGGCTGTTTTTTGACGAAGGTTTGCCGCGTGAGCGGGAAGACGACAAATGCCTCGTTTGGATTTACTTGAAATGAGGCGCCGGAGGGCGGCCTTTTTTGTTTCAGTGCCGGACAGGCTGGGTTATCTTGTAGTAAGTAAACTTATTTCAGGAGAGAGTTAGCGATGAATACGAGAAAAAGTGAAAAGTTTTCCGCAACGCCGCAATTTGAAAACGGGGTACGCACTGTATTTTTGCGCGGAGAGTTGGATTTGTCCGTTGCTCCCGATTTGCGGAAAGTGCTGGAACCTCTGGTGGGGAACGAAGATGAGGATCTGATCATTAATTTGAAGGAGCTAAAATACATCGACAGTACCGGCATCGGGATTCTGCTGTCCATTTTGAAGGCAAGACAAGGGATGTCCGGCCGATTTTTCGTCAGAGAAATCCCCGATCACATTCACAAGCTGTTTGAATTGACCGGGATTGCGAAATTTTTTGCGGAATAGGAGAATTCCCATTAAGGAAAGGATCGAGTATCATGATAGAGGAAGCAGAGAGAATCATCATCAGTTTGCCGGCAACCGCGGAATACGTGGATATCGTCAGGTTAAATTTGTATGGTGTAGCCTCGAAAATGGGTTTTTCGTACGAACAAATCGAAGATATGAAAGTCGCCGTCTCCGAGGCCTGCAACAATTCCGTGCTTTACGCTTACAAGCAGAGGGCGGGAATGATGGAAGTCACGTTCGAAGTTTTGGCCGATGCTTTGTCGATTACGGTCAAGGACGAAGGGGAGAGCTTTGAACCGTGGAGCAAGCCGGGAAATCGCGTCAGTCTGCATGATAAAGAGCTAAGCGAGGTGACGGTTGGCGGATTGGGCTTTTATTTGATGCAGGCGCTGATGGATGATGTCATTGTGGAGAGCAAAGTCGGACACGGAACGAAGGTGATGATGCTGCGCCGGCTCCAGAAGAGTGAGGAAAAGGTATGACCGACAAGCAGACTCCCCATGAGTCGTGGCAAGCATCGGTTTGTCTGATCAGAATTTATCAGGAAACGAAAGACAATGAGGTCGCAACGGAATTGATCCGGAAATACGATCCCATGGTCAAAACGGCCGCCAGCAAAATTGCCCGGAACCGGCCCGACTTGTATGAAGACCTGTATCAGGTTGGAGAAATGGCCTTGATCCGGCTGCTTCAACAGTATGACACCAGTCTCGGAATACCGTTTGAGCCCTATGCGATGAAAAGCATGATCGGCCATATGAAAAACTATTTGCGGGACAAGTCCTGGTATATCCAGGTGCCGCGCAGAATCAAGGAAAAAGGCGCGCTTGTGCAGCAGGCCATCGACGAGTTGACCGTACAGCTTGAACGATCGCCCAATGTAAAAGATATCGCCGAATATTTGGAGCTGTCGGTCGAGGAAACAGTCGAAGTGCTCGCCGGACGCGAATGTTATCATTATGTATCTCTGGATTCACCGCTTTCTCAGGAGGAAAGCGCGGCAACGCTGGGGGAACTGCTTAGCTCGGAAACGAATGACTATGAAACGTTGGAGAAACGGATGGATTTGCAGCAGGCGCTCTCGTATTTGAAAATGCAGGAACAGCAGGTGCTGCTGCTTGCTTTTCAGGAGGGGCAGTCGCAGAGAACGATCGCCCGTAAGCTGGGCATGTCACAGATGAGCGTTTCCCGCATTCAGAAACGGGCGACGGAAAAGCTCAAACAAATCATGGATCAAATGAATACGAATTAACACCCTGACATACTAACTTACGAGAACCCGCGCCGCCCTTCCGGAAGGAAGGCGGCGTTTTTGGCTTTATTCCTCTACTGCTGGGGGTCGGGTTTAAGCCCGTCCTGCAGATCTTCGCTGCCCGTTGCCATCTGTTCCATGTCCTCGCCAAGCTGGATCAAATCCTCCATATCGTTGACCATCGAACCGTTTTCGGCCTCGGAAATCTCCTTATGGTCGGGAAACTCGCCGGAAGCGGCGTCCTTTATTTGTCCGCTGACGTATTGCTCCTGCTTGTCTTCAGGTTTCATGGCCGGTTTGCCTCCTAATTGTGTGTGGGGGGATGACAAGTAGTTTGCGCTGATTTCGCGGATCACATGTATAAGTTGAACTAAAGAAAAAGCGGGAGTTAGGCTAGAGGGGCAATATTCTAAATAATACACACTTTAGAATATTATAACTCAACTTTCGCAGCAAAAAATCCGGCAGACAAGCCTTAATTTAGCTGGGTAAAGCAGCAATCCATTCGGAGTTGACGCTGAATCATAGGCGGACAGTGTCTTCCCTAAACCGGACAAGCAACTTGACCGCTTTGCTGCGATTCCGCTCAAACATGGAAGCATGGAAGCGTCAACGATGAAGAGGGCGTCACGATCCGCCGAGGTCAGCGTATCTACCTTTTGTACCGTAGCCGTTTCGAGCAGTGTCACAAATCGACGCCAGGTGAGGGGGCTGTCTAAAGGGTTCGTGTGTTCGTGTCTTCGTGTCTTCGTGTCTTCGTGTCCCTGCCTGCTGCTTGCCTTTGCACGATTATCCCTTTTGTTCAGAGAGCGGGGGGTGGGGGCTAGAGTAAGGGTTCCAAAAAAAGAGAGAAAAAGAGATGAGGAAAAAAAATGAGGCGGTTCAGGTGAGATTTTCGGCTTGATTAGGGAACGTATGTTTGGTATAATAAAATAAATCGAACTCACGTTCGTGTATAATTGATTCGGGGGCGAGCGAACATGGAGGTCAATACGGGAACGGAACTTCAATCATTCAGCAGCCGTTATAACAGCGAGCAGGCCTGCATGGAGGCGGTGATCGCGATGAAGTGGCCGAACGGCTTCGTCTGCCCGCGCTGTGCTCACACCCGGTGCAGTCGTCTGACTTCCCGGCATATCCCCTTGTTCGAGTGCGGAAAGTGCAAGCATCAAACGTCGGCTTTGGTCGGCACGATTTTTGAACGAACGCATCTGCCCCTGCTCAAGTGGTTCAAAGCGCTGGAGTTGTTCCTACTCCCTGACGGCGTCTCGGCGATGCGGCTGAGCCAGGTGATCCGAGTCACCTACAAAACCGCCTGGTTGCTGCTGCACAAAATACGCCATGCCGCCCTAGAATTCGATGCCCGGGAGCTGCTCTGCGGAGACGTGAAGGTGAACAGCGATCTGTATGGGCGTAATCCGTCCCGGTTTCAGCTTTCGCATCCGTATGCCTCGGCGGTCGTAGCGGGATGCACGGTCACAGAGTCGGGCGAGCCGGAGCAGGTCAAAATCCGCCTGGTGCCGCATAAGAGAGGAGACGGACAAAGGGCAAACCGTCACGAACTCGCCGCGTTCATCAACGAGCATGTGGATGTCCGTACATCGGCGGTAGAGTCGTTTCCTCTAGCCTATCGGCTGTATGCGCCCTTGCGGAAAGTGGTGAGAGAGGCGTGGGAATCGCTGAAGAGTACATATATAGCCTTGGGACTGAAGCATCTGCAGGTGTACCTGAACGAGTACACCGTACGCCGCTCGCTGCGCCGGCCCGGAGCGGAAGAAACGATGCGGCAGAAGTTGCTGCGCATGTGTGTGGCGATTCGGGCGATCCCTTACCGCCGGCTGATCGCGCACCAACCGAACCAGCCCCTTGCGGCTGCGGCCTGATCGAGACGCTGGAACGGAATAAGTTAGCTTAATGCGGATCAACTTGATTGGTGTGGGTTAGCATGAACAGTCCGGGCGTTGCTGCAAATGGAAGGGTTCTACAGCAAAAACACGGTCTTTTCGTTTCCCTCGCGTCTTGTCCTTGATCTCTTGACTTGATTTTTTGTCCGGCCTGTTTCACCTCCCCTAAACCCGATTCCTTCTCCTAAGCCCGTCTAAATTATCTTGAACCTATCTGCTTCTCCACCAAATATTATCTTCTCCCGAGCTTGTCTGTTTCTCTGCTACCTGATCAAACGGGATAATCGTGCAAAGCGTCCGGACAGCGAGTGTTGATCTGCCGCCCACCCCAAGAAAAGATTACTTTAAATAGAGGGATCCATAGCCTTTGCGGTAACACTATACTATACTGTAGGGATGGAATCCGGAAGATAAGGAGATAACGAACCATATGGAAACAGTACTGGTGAACGAATACCGTGGGGGCTTATTGGAGTGCACCCACTTTGGTCATATTTGCATCGTGAACGGCCGGGGCGAGGTGCTAAAACAGGCGGGGAATCCGCATCAGATCGTGTTCACGCGGTCGGCGGCCAAGCCGATTCAGGCGATTCCGGGAATTCGGGCGGGCATCGTAGAGGCGTTTGGCCTCAGCGATGCGGAGGTTGCAATCATGACCGCGTCCCACCGGGCCGAAGAAGCGCACGTCGAAACGCTGGAGCAGCTGCTGGACAAAACCGGGCTTAAGGAAGAAGCCCTTGTTTGCGCACCAAGCCTGCCGTTGGATGAAAAGGCCAAGGAACGGGTACTGCGCCAAGGCGGCAGCCGGAGACGGTTATACCACAACTGCGCGGGGAAGCATCTGGGTGTCTTGGCCTACTGCAAGCTGAAAGGCTATCCCCTGGACGGCTACAATCGGCCGGAGCATCCGGTGCAGAAAGAGATTCTGGCAACGTTGGCGGGGCTCGCCGGCTGCGCGCAGGACGACATTTCGCTCGGCACGGACGGCTGCGGGTTCCCCGTTTTTGCCCTGCCGCTGTCCGCATTGGCGACCGCCTACGTCAAGCTGGCCTGCCCGTCATTGATTGGCGATTCAAAAACGGCGGAGGCCGCCGCTTTTATCGCCTCCGCCATGAACCGCCATCCCCAGCTTGTGGCCGGTTCGGGGCGAATCGATTCGATTTTGCTGGAGGATCCGGATATCGTCGCCAAAGGCGGCTTTAAAGGGGTGTATGCCTTTGCTTTGCGCAAACAGCAGCTTGGCATTACGTTTAAAGTGCTGGACGGTTCGGAGGAGGAATGGGGCCTGATCGCCACGGCCATTCTGGAGCAGATCGGTTACGGCAACGAAGAAACGCTCCGCAAGCTGCGGAGCGCCTTTCCGTCCTCGATTAAAAATGATGAAGGCTGGGAGGTCGGCCATGCGGAGACGGCCTTTTCGTTGCGGAATCCGGGTTGACGGGTAGAGGATTCGATTCGGGTAAGGCCACCCCTCATAAAATAGCGGAACTTTATGGTCTTATTTTCTGGATTGAGCATGTTCGTCACCAAATAGCGGAATTTTATGTCCTTATTTTCCAATACACGGGCAAAATTCGGTCATCTCCTCGTGATTCGGGAAATAGCGCCATTTTTTTCCCTTATGTTTTAGAGAAGGGCTTACGCTTTTATAGGAGCTGTCTTCTAGGCCTTGCTGCGCAGCCGGCCCAACTCCTGGGCAAGCGCTTCGACCTCGGAAATGCTGAGGCGATCCTTGCTCATCACGATATCGTACACATCCCGGATGTCGTCGTATTGCTCCACGTTGAACGCCGTTGCCGACATAGCTGCTCCGGACGCCATTTTCAGCTTCGTTTTGATCGCCTCGATCATAAATTCGATATTGGCCTGGCTTTTTATGGACAAATCCATCTTCTTCATCCTTTCATAACCTTCGTAGTCGTATAATACGTGACCTCTCTGTGCTATTGTATCATGCCGGGGCAAAATTCATGAACCTTTGCGGTGATCCGCCGCAATGCGTTACAATCAGGGTACTATATACCGGGAGGGGGCGAGCAGGGGTACGTGGAGGAATGGAAGGTATGGCCGCAAGCCGGTTTGGAGCAAACCAAGCTGAGCGGCGGCGAGTTGGACTCTTTTTTTCGAAAAATTTATACCAGGCATCAAGGGAAAACGATCACGTTTCTGTGCATCGGTACGGACCGGTCTACGGGTGACGCGCTGGGCCCGCTCGTCGGTACGAAGCTGGAGGAGCGGGGAATGACGGCGGTCGTCGGCACGCTCCGGGAGCCTTGCGATGCGGGGAACCTGAAGGAACGCCTGGCTGCCATACCGCCGGAAAATATCGTTGTGGCCATCGACGCCTGTCTGGGTGCTCCGGGATCGGTAGGTTATTACCTCGTTTCGGAGCAGCCGCTGCAACCGGCGCAATCGGTGGGCCGCAGCCTGCCTGCGGTTGGGCATTACAGCGTGGCTGCCGTCGTGAATGTGAAAGGACCCAAGCCTTACTGGACACTGCAGATGACCTCACTGTACAAAGTGATGCAAATGGCGGATGAAATCGCGGCCGCGGCGTCTGCGTCTGTTGGAGAATAAAACCTTGGAGAAAGAAGGTAGTGTCATGGACAAGATAACGGTTAACGGATTAACGATCGCCTATGAGCGGCAGGGAGCAGGCGAAACGGTAGTGCTGCTGCACGGATTTATCGGCAGCTCCGCGTACTGGGAGAAGGTTCAGCCGCTGCTTGCCGGACAATATCAAGTGATTGCCCCGGACTTGAGGGGACACGGCTCTACGGATGCTCCGATGGGGGCTTATTCCATCGATAAAATGGCTGATGACGTGGCCGGCCTCATGGAGGCGCTTGGCATTCCGAGGTACACGCTGCTTGGGCACTCCATGGGAGGGTACGTAACGCTGTCTCTGGCGGAGCGGTACGCTTCGAGGCTGGATGGATTCGGGCTTATTCATTCCACGGGATTCCCGGACAGCGAGGAAGCCAAGGAGAAGCGGCTGCAGGCAGTATCGCTCATCCGCGCCGAAGGGATGACCGCGTTTGCGGACGGGCTCGTTCCGGGCCTGTTCGCCGCGGAAACGGCGGCGAAGTCTCCGGCCGACGTGGACCGGGCGAAGGAGATCGGCTACCGTACGCCTCCGCAAGGCGCGGCCGGAGCCGCCCTGGCGATGCGGGAACGCCCCGACCGCCGGAACGTGATGGCCGATACTTCGCTGCCGCTGCTGCTGGTGGCCGGCGAAAACGATGCGGTCGTTCCGCCAGCGCGGTTATTTACGGCGGAAGGCCCGAACGTGACCAAAGCGGTCATCCCAGGGGCCGGCCATATGAGTATGTATGAGGCGCCGGAGCAGCTCCACACGGTCGTTGCTGATTTCCTGCGGCATGTATACGCCGGCGGGAAATAAGCGGAAGACCGGGCTGCTTTCAAGGCCGCCGGAAAGGATTGGAGAGACATGCTGCGGAGAGATTACCTGGTTCGCATGATCGAGGATATGACGGAGATCTTGGGAAAAGTATTTGCGCTTAAACAGGAGAAAAAGTCGGTGGAGGCGCGCACCGAGCTGGACGAACTGTACAAAAGGCACTTCCGGCTGAATGCGCAGCTGCTCGGGACCTTATCGGCCAAGGATATCGTGCAGATGTTCCGCACCGGCGGAGAGATTGAGGCCGATAAACTGCAGAGCCTTGCCCGGCTGCTGAAGGAAGAAGGCGATTTGCTCGCCTCTTCCGGCGAGCCGGACGAAGGGATATCGCGCTGGCTGAAATCGCTGCATCTGTATTTAACGTCAGCGCTGAGCGGAGCGGACCGTTCGTTATGGGATTGGGAGGACAAAATCGCCGAGCTAAGGTCGCTGCTGCAGGATTACCGCCTCCCCGCCGAAACCGGGAGGCTGGTCTTCCGTTACGAAGAGCAGGAGGGCCGTTTCGATCAGGCCGAAAACGTCTTGTTCCGGCTTCTGGAGGAGGAGGAAATCTCTAAAGACGAAGGACTTGCCTTCTACCAACGGTTGTTGCGGCTACCGCCGGAACGATTGGAAGCGGGCGGGCTGCCGGAAGAAGAAGTCCGGGAAGGGCTCGCCGAGCTGGAAAGCCGATTTTAGCGGGATCCGGCGTTTGGAGTTGGCGCCCCTATATGAGAAATAAATGGAAGAATAATTAAGTCAGAAAGGCAGCTGGCATCGAATATGGAATCACTGCAGAGTCTCGCAGGCCAACTGGCCGGGCAGGGCAGCCTGATTACGGCGACGATCAGCGGGCGCCGCAAACCGGGCGAAACCGAATACAGCAAGGTGCAAATCAAGCCCGTGGAATTGAAGCAGCGTCTGCATTATCAGTTTGCTTATCACTATCCGAACAAGGTCATCCACCGGAATATTCCGGCCGAATCGTTTGCGGACGAGCTGATGAAATTGTTTGAGGAAACGTTCCGGCAAGGTTTGCTTTGTACGGCGGAGGCCGACTATCAGGTGCTCATCAGCAAGAAGTTCAAAGTGACCATTCTGAAAAAAGCTCCTTCCCGCAAACCTTTGGGCACGCTGACGCATAACCGCCGCAAACAATACGTGCTTGAAGAGGGGACGCCCGTGCCGTTTCTGGTTGAGCTGGGCATCATGAACGCGGAAGGCAAAGTACTGGCGAAAAAATATGATAAATTCAGGCAGATCAACCGTTTCCTCGAAATGGTGCAGGACGTGCTCCCTCATCTGCCGCAAGGCCGTCCGCTGACGATCATCGATTTCGGCTGCGGTAAATCGTATTTGACGTTTGCGCTGTATCATTATTTGGCGGTGCAGCAGCAGCGGAAGCTGAAAATCGTCGGGCTCGATCTGAAGTCGGACGTCATCGAGCACTGCGGTGCGCTGGCCCGCAAGCTGAACTATGACGATCTGCGGTTTCTTGTCGGCGACATTGCCGATTACGATGAATTAAGCGAAGTGGATATGGTCGTCACCCTGCATGCGTGCGACACCGCTACCGACGCGGCGCTGGAAAAAGCGGTCCGCTGGAACGCCTCGGTCATTTTGTCGGTCCCCTGCTGCCAGCACGAGCTGTACAATCAAGTGGACAGCCCCGTAATGGAGCCGCTGCTTGGCCACGGTATCCTGAAAGAGCGTTTCTCGGCGCTCGCCACGGATGCCATCCGCGCCAAGCTGCTCGACGTCATGGGCTACAAGACGCAGCTGCTTGAGTTTATCGACATGGAGCATACGCCGAAAAACATCCTGATCCGGGCCGTCAAATCGCCGGGCGGGGATACGGACAAGCTGTGGCAGGAGTATGCCGCTTTCCGCGATTTTTTGAGCGCCTCCCCTTACCTGGAGCGGGCGTGCCGGGATTTGCTGCCGGGCCTTGCGGTTCAAGAGGAGCGCTGATTCCGGCCGGATAAGCGGTCGGTGGCACGGATAAGTATATAGATAGGCTAAAAAGGGAGCCGCTTCATGGCTCCTTTTTTAGTTAATTTGCGGGGATTCTAGCGGACTCGGCTCCTATCGTTAGCTTCCAACTGCAAAAGTGCAGTTATTTCGAGTGAATGTGGTAAAATATGGTTATATAGCGAAAATGAACTGCATTTTTACATCTGAACCCCTATTGCCGGAGCTTTTTCACAAAATGGCCTGCACTTTTGCACCTCGTTGAGGTAACCACACCGCGACATGGTGGTTTCATCTTACTTATCGGGCAATCCACATTACTCTAACCAACATCTAGTCAACAATATGTAACCCACATTAAGCAGCCTCGTTATGCATCCCTCGCAGAGTTCATTTCGATTTCTCAGTTCACAAAAGTGCATTCTGATTATCCCGTTTTCACCGCGTTCCCCGTATGCCGTATCGCCGCATCGCACCAGGGAAATAAATTAAGAATACGTTTCAACGGATCGGACAATGACTGTAGGTATGAACATGGACGGTGGATGCCGTACGGAAACACGTATTGGAAAAGCGTTAAAAGTGTGAGTTCAAAAGGTCAGGTTTTCAGCACCGAAGCGTATGTTTCCGAAGTGCGTTTTTTCAAAACGCTTTAGGTCGGATGAAGCTAGGGATCGGGTAGCGGAGCGTACGCTTTGGGTACGTGAGCAACTGAAATGTTTCCGTAGGAAACATACTTCGAAAGCATATGCTAGGCCCGGCTGAATTCAAGATTCGACGCCGAGTCCACTTCTTGACCTGCTTCGTGATTAAAAGATGACTTTTTGAACTACCTCTAAAAAAGGGGAGGAGCGCGAATGAGCAGAATCGGGTCATATGGGCCGGCGGTCGCGGTTTGCGGGACGGGTTTGGCGCTTTGCGGGTTGAACGGGTTGTTTTTTATGGATACGGTGGCCGCTCTGCTGCTCGTTTCGGGATGGCTGGCCGTATCGGCCGCGGTGGCGGGGGCTTGGGCTTTAAGATGGAAAAAAGCGGAGCGGCATCGTTTGTTATCCGAAAGACGATGGGATGGCTGGCTGCAGGCGGGCCCGTTTGTCTTGGCTGCCCTGTACGGATTAACATTGCTTGCCGCCAATGCCTTGTCGGTTCAGGCAACGTTCGAGGCCATTTTGAGCTGGGCTTTTTACGGTGTCTTAGGCGTTGCTGTTTACTTGGCGGCGGGAGAGAAAGGCAGCAGGCGCTTGTTGGAAATGGGCTGGCTGGCGATCGGCGGGCTGCTGGCCGTAACGGGGCTGGCAGCCGTATACGGCTTGCTGCCGCTGCCGGGAGCTGTTTTGCGGACCGCCGACCGGGAGATCGCCGCTGCGGGGGCGAGGCTCGGCGGTTTGCTGCAATATCCGAACACTTACGGCGCGGTCATGGCCGCGTTTCTGCTGGAGCGCCTGGTCAGGCTGTCCGGCTGGAGTGCGGCGGATTTTAGCCGGGAGCGCCGTTGGCGCGGATATTGGGCGTCCGGCTGGGCGCTGCTTTACGCGCTCTGCCTGCTGCTCAGCGAGTCGCGCGGGGCCTATGCGGCCGGGCTGGCCGGTTGGGCGGCGGGATTCGCCTTGCTGCGCGGGCCCGCGCGGCGGCGCTACATGCTCCACAGCGGCGCTATCGCCGCCGCCGGAGCCGCGCTCGCCCGCCAGCTCGCCGCCGCGCAGCTGGCCCCGGCGCCGCTGCCGGGGCTGCTGGCGCTGGCCGCGATGCTGGCGGCGGCGCTGCTGCTGGCGGGGCGGGCCGCCCGCTGGGGCCAGCCGCGCAGCCCCGGCGCAGAGCCGCGCCGCAGCGGGGCCGTCCGCGCCGCCGCCTGCGGCGGAGCCGCGCTGCTGCTCGCGGCGCCGCTTGCGGCGCTGGTGTCCGCCGGTTTCCTAGGGCGGCTGTTCCGCCCGGAAACGTGGTTTGCCCGCGCCGCGATGTACGGCGACGCCGCGTTGCTGCTGCGGCAGTCGCCGTGGCTTGGCCAGGGCGGCGATGCCTGGCGCCAGGCGTTCCGCAGCGTGCAAAGCCATCCTTACGTCGGCAATGAAGTGCACAACGGCTACCTGGACATCGCCCTCGATCTTGGCTTGCTGGGCCTCGCCATCATGCTGCTTTGGCTTGGCGCCGCCGCCGTCCGCCTGTTCCGGGCGAGAAGCCCCCTGCTTCCGCCCTTTGCGGCGCTGCTCCTGCATAGCGCCATCGACTTTGATATGAGCTACGGCATCGTTTGGCTGCTCATCATCGGGATGATCGGCATGATGGGAGCAGGAGCCACCGCCCAAACGGAGTCCGGGGAGGAGCACGGGAGCGATAAGCAGACGGGCGCTTCGGGAAGGAACCGGACTTTAGAAGTACACGCCAAAGCGCCCAGGAACAAGCGCGGGGCAGACATAATACGAAATGCGCGAACGGTGAAAAATTTACCGCGGTTCATTCGTCCCGTTTTCGGCGTTTTGCTCTGTGCACTGCTGCTTGCGGTAAGCGCGGCCGGCTTTCTACAGGCCGAGAGCCTTCGCTTGTACCAGTCAGCCTTGTCCATGGAGGAAACGGCGAGTTCGGCGGCTGACGATTGGCGCGCTAAGCATGAATTGCACGATGCGCCGAATGCAGCGCAAAACCGCCAGGCCGCCCTGCTTGAACGGTCGCTGGCCTATTGGCCGTACCGGACACCGGCGCGGCTGGCGCTGGCCGGCTTGTCCGCTCCTCCCGAAGCGGAGGCCATCCTGCGCCCCGGGCTCGCTTACGATGCGGCCGACCCCGCTTTGTGGCTGGCGCTCGGCGACGCTTTGGCCCGCCGGATGGACCTTGGCGCCGCCGTCGCCATGAACCGGGCGCTTGAACTGGACCGGTTCGATCCGCATACCCAAACCGCCGCCCTGCGCGGTTTGGAGCAACTGGCCCGGCGCCTGTCGGAGCAGGGGCGGCCGCGGCAGGCCAAAGCGGCCGCTGCAGCGGGAGCGCGGCTCTACAACCGCTACGCCGAGCTGGCCGACTCGGTCAAAACGTCTGTGCGGCGAAACGATCGGCGGTTTCGCCTAACCGCCGAAGCCGTCATCCTGGGCGAAGCGTTGCGGCAAATCGCCGATTCCGCCGCTTCCTCCCAGGCGCGGCTGAATTAGCCCAAGCCATCGGTTGTTCCGCCCCGCCGAATGTCCCGACCATGTCCAGGCGCCCGGAAGACTCCTCCCTCGCTTCGCTCAACCCCCAAAAGCCGCCCGGAACGCCGCCGCCAGCTTTTCCCGGTCGATCTGCCACAGCTCCGCCAGCTCCCCGCTGACTTCCTGATCCCACCAGTCGGCGAGCACTTTCCGGTTGCTGTGGTTTTCGTGGATCCAAAGCAGGTTGCCGATCACTTTTTTGTAATACAGCGTTTCGCCCTCCCGAACCAGGTTTTCGGGAATATATACGCCAAGCCTTTTAATGGCGCGGTACAGCTCATTGCTGCAGCTCCGGCGGATTTTGCGCGGACTCGGGAGGGACTCCTGATGTTTTGCGGAGAAGTTGCCTGCCATATTGCACGGCCTCCTTTTTCACCAACATATGCACCCGCTCCCGCTAGAGTTCGTTTTGGCCTAAGCCGAAGTAGAATGCATGTCCCCCGCTGTGATAGAATAGACTTTGATCATAGGGATATTTTTGCAGGGCGGACAAGAAAACAAGAAGCGACGAGGAAAGAGGACGAAACGGTGGAGTGGATATCAAATCTAATCAGCACACTATTGGATTGGGTTCAGCAATTGGGGTACTTCGGCATTATGCTCGGTTTGATGATCGAGATCATTCCCAGCGAAATCGTGCTGGCTTACGGCGGATATTTGGTGCATATGGGCAACATTAATTTCGTGGGGGCGGTGTTTTTCGGCGTTGTCGGCGGCGTTATCGCCCAGTTGTTCATTTACTGGATCGGCCGTTACGGCGGCAGACCGATTTTGGAAAAGTACGGGAAGTACATTTTGATTAAGAAAAAACATATCGACGTGTCCGAAGCCTGGTTTTTGAAATACGGTTCAGGCGTCATTTTTACCGCCCGGTTTATTCCGGTGGCGCGGCATGCGATTTCGATTCCGGCCGGGATGGCCAAAATGCCCGTCGGCAAGTTTTTGCTGCTGACCACGCTGGCGGTGATTCCCTGGTCGATCCTGTTCGTGTATTTGGGGATGCTGCTCGGCGAGCAATGGCAGCATGTCGATGAGAAGGCGGGCCCTTACATCATGCCGATTCTGCTTGGCGCTTTGGCCTTGCTGATCGTGTACGTGGTCGTTAAAATGTTCAGCAACAAGAAAAAAGCAGCGAAATAAGGACTAATCGAGAACAATGGAAGAAGGCGGAAGGTATGCTGAAAATAGAAACATTTATGTTGGGGCCGCTGCAAACGAACGCTTACCTGGTCCGGGGCGACGATGAGAAGCGGGCGATCGTGATCGACCCGGGCATGAACCCGGGCCCGCTGCTGCGCGCCGTCGAAGGGCTGGAGATCGAAGCGATCCTGCTCACGCACGCGCATTTTGACCATATCGGCGGGGTCGACGAAATCCGCAAGCTGAAAAAATGCCCGGTGTACGTCCATCCGCTCGAGAGCGAATGGCTGACCACGCCGAAGCTGAACGGTTCGCTGATGTGGCCGGAGGTGTCGCCGCCGCTCTCGACCGATCCGGCCGAATACGATCTGGCCGAGGGGCAGAAGCTCCGGCTGATCGGGCACGATTTTACCGTCTATCATACGCCGGGACATTCGCCGGGCAGCGTTAGTTTTTTGTGCGGGGACGAGCTGTTTTCCGGAGACGTGCTGTTTCGTTTAAGCGTCGGACGGACCGATTTGCCGGGCGGCCGGGAAGCGGATTTGTACAATTCGATCCGCGGCAAGCTGTTCCGGATGCCGGATGAGGTTAAGGTTTACCCGGGGCATGGCCTCAAAACGACCATCGGCTTCGAACGGGCCAACAACCCTTACATTTCCTGAAAACCGTGTAGGAAAACGTCTGCTTGACGTATTCTCAAGGAACTGACCGCGGTTAGCGGAAATAGAATGGTTCAACAAGGACGGCCCGGCGAGATATCAACTGCAAAAGTGCATTCTATTTTCCACGAATCACCACTTTAGAGCGATTGAAATGCAAAAATACATCTCATTTAGGGCTATGCGATAAAAAAGTAACTTTTGGCCGGAAATGAACTGCACTTTTGCATTTGAAGTACCGGTTTAGAGGAGGTTCGACAAAAACCGCATGCACTTTTGCATTTCGTGGGAGTTTCCCCTCTTCCATATATCGCAAGTGTTGCAAATTCTATAATCTTCAAATCAGCGGTGTCGAATCAGCGCCGGTTGAGCGGAATTTTCAACGTTCCCGTGCATCTAAAGCGAAATTGCAACAAGTTCCCTGAAAAAGTGCAAAAATAGTGGACAAAAGTGCATAGCTTTGGTAGGATGTACTTAATTAAAACATTGTAACTTTTGCGAAGCACGCAAGCTGTGGAATCATCCCGGTTTGCGTTCTTTTTTTTGTATTTTTTGCCAATTGGTATGTTCGCCGCTTTCCTTTGCCGTTTTAATTTTGTTAAAATAAGGATGAAAGTAGAGTAACAGGCTGTAAGGTTGCCTATCTTTCATTTTTTTAGTAGGATAATAAAATAACTTATTATTGAATGAATCAGGGAGGTAGACGATGCTTCATTTGGGAGAGAAAATTGTGATCGTCGGCGATGCCTTTGAGCAGAATCTTCCTGTTGGGGAATATGGCTTCGTAATTGCTTATGACCGCAATCCGGATAACGCTTTTGACTATGTCATCAGATCTCCTAAGACGGGGCGGAATTATTTTGTTCCGCAGAGCGATGTAGAATCCGAAGAACGGCTGATTGAGCAGGAAGTAGAGCGAAGAACACAGGAAGCATTGATCGATTACGCTTTGGCTACGCACAACGAGAAGCTTTTCCGGCAAATTATGAACGGCGAAAGCAACGATGCAGGCGAGCAAAATGAATCAACAAAGGAAGTAATGTCCCAGGCGGAATTCATCAAACAGGTGAATTTGCGGGCATGGATATAAAGAGTCGGCGTTGCCGGCTCTTTTTCTGTTTTACGCCGGCAGTGGCGCTGGTCAGAGCGTATGCGGCTAACGGATTGAATTGACTGTGATTCTACAATATAATTTAAATCAATTGTATGGACATGGTAGAATGGAGCAATCAGGTTTTCCTGGCTTGAATAAAGGAGGGCAACAAAGTGAGTATCCAAATGAAGGACGTTGAACATGTGGCCAAGCTGGCCCGCTTGCATTTGACCGACGAGGAGCGGGAAATGTTCACGGAACAATTGAACGCTATTTTACAATATGCCGAAAAGTTAAACGAGCTGGACACCGATCAAATCGCGCCGACGACGCATGTGCTGCATCTCAGCAACGTCATGCGGGAGGATGTGGTCAAAGAGAGCCTGCCGCCGGAGAAAGTATTCCTTAACGCGCCGGACGAAGAGGACGGGCAGTTCAAAGTTCCGGCCGTGCTGGAATAGGAATAGGAATAGGTCCTGCATTCGGACTGGCATTCGTTCGGGCTGACATTTAGGTGAAACGTGAAAATTGAAGGAGGAAACAAGTTTGGCGCTGTTTGATTTGCGTTTGCAGGAGATACATAATCAACTGCACAACAAGGAGCTGTCTGTATCCGATCTGGTCGGCGAAGCTTTCGCCAAAATTCGCGAGCGCGACGAGAAGATCGGGGCGTTTTTGACGCTGAATGAAGAAGGAGCCCGGGCCGAGGCCTCGCGGCTTGACGATAAGCTGGCTTCGGGAGAGCCGCGGGGACTGCTGTTCGGTTTGCCGATCGGCATCAAGGACAATATGGTGACGGAAGGGCTGCTCACAACCTGCGGCAGCCAGTTTTTGAAAAACTACAACCCGATTTACGATGCAACGGCCGTGACGAAGCTGAAGCAAGCGGAAGCGGTGACGATCGGCAAACTGAACATGGACGAATTCGCCATGGGCGGTTCGAACGAGAACTCCAGCTTTCATCCTGTCCGCAATCCGTGGGATTTAAGCCGCGTTCCCGGCGGTTCGAGCGGCGGCTCGGCGGCGGCGGTAGCGGCCGGCGAAGCGTTTTTTGCGCTGGGCTCCGATACCGGCGGTTCGATCCGCCAACCGGCTTCGTACTGCGGCGTCGTTGGCCTTAAGCCGACCTATGGCCGCGTATCGAGATACGGGCTGGTGGCGTTCGCTTCCTCGCTGGATCAAATCGGCCCGATTACGAAAAATGTCGAGGATTCCGCTTACGTGCTGCAAGCGATCGCCGGACACGACCCCAAAGACTCCACTTCGGCGGATGTCGAGGTTCCGGATTACCTGTCGGCGCTGACCGGGGAAATTTCCGGGCTGAAAATCGCCGTGCCGAAGGAGTACCTGGAGGGCGTCGACCCGCAGGTCAAAGCCGCGGTGCTGGAAGCGTTGCGCGTGCTGGAAAGCCTTGGCGCCGTATGGGAAGAGGTTTCGCTGCCGCATACCGAATACGCCGTGGCCGCTTACTACCTGCTCGCGTCCTCCGAAGCGTCGTCCAACCTGTCGCGGTTTGACGGCGTCCGTTACGGCGTGCGCGCGGACCATGCCGGAAGCCTGCTCGATCTCTATTACGATTCGCGCAGCCAGGGCTTTGGTCCGGAAGTGAAGCGCCGCATTATGCTGGGGACTTACGCGCTCAGTTCGGGCTATTATGATGCCTATTACTTGAAAGCCCAGAAGGTCAGAACGCTGATCAAGCAGGACTTCGACCAGACCTTTGCGAAATACGACGTCATTATCGGCCCGACGGCGCCGACGACGGCCTTCCCGCTGGGCTCGCAAGTCGACGATCCGCTGACGATGTATTTGAACGACATTTTGACGATTCCGGTCAGCTTGGCCGGCGTTCCTGCGCTGAGCGTGCCGTGCGGTTTTGCCGAGGGAATGCCGGTCGGCTTGCAGATCATCGGCAAGCCTTTTGACGAGAGCACGCTCCTGCGCGTGGCCCACGCGTTCGAAGCGAATACGGATCATCATCTAAAGCGTCCGGCGTTGTAAGATCCTATAGAATCCATTCAAAGTTTGCAGGAGGACAGGCCATGTCAATATCCAATTATGAAACGGTGATCGGGCTGGAGGTGCACGTGGAGCTGCACACGAAGACGAAAATTTTCTGCGGCTGTTCCACCGAATTCGGCGCCCCGCCGAACACGCATACCTGCCCGGTATGTCTCGGGCATCCCGGCGTTTTGCCCGTGCTGAACCGCCAGGCCGTCGACTACGCGATGAAGGCGGCGATGGCGCTGAACTGCGAAATCGGCGATGTGAGCAAATTCGACCGGAAAAATTACTTCTATCCCGACTCGCCGAAAGCATATCAAATTTCGCAATACGATCAGCCGATCGGCTTGAACGGATATATCGATATTGAAGTGGACGGGCGGACGAAACGGATCGGCATTACCCGTCTGCATTTGGAGGAGGATGCCGGCAAGCTGACGCACGTTGATGGCGGGTTTGCCTCGCTGGTCGATTTTAACCGCGTCGGCACACCGCTGGTTGAAATCGTGTCCGAGCCGGACATCTCTTCGCCGGAGGAAGCCAGAGCTTATCTGGAGAAACTGCGGGCGATCATGCTGTATTGCGAAGTGTCCGACGTGAAGATGGAAGAAGGTTCGATGCGCTGCGACGCCAACATCAGCTTGCGTCCGCACGGGCAGAAGGAATTCGGCACCCGGGCCGAGCTCAAAAACATGAACTCGTTCCGCGGCGTGGTCCGCGGACTGGAATATGAACAGCTTCGCCAGGCGGAGATTTTGGACGAGGGCGGGGAAGTGGTGCAGGAGACGCGCCGTTGGGACGAGTCCCAAGGCAAGACGTTTTCGATGCGCGGCAAAGAGGAAGCGCATGACTACCGTTATTTCCCGGACCCGGATCTCGTGACTTTGCATATCGATCAAGCCTGGAAGGACCGGATCCGGGCGTCGATTCCGGAGCTGCCCGATGCGCGGAAGGCGCGGTACACTGCGGAATACGGGCTGCCGGAATATGACGCGGGCGTGATTACGTCTTCCAAGGCGCTGGCCGATCTGTTCGAGAACAGCCTGGAATATACAAAGGACGCCAAAGCGGTATCCAACTGGATCATGGGCGATTTGCTCGGCTATTTGAACACCAATGGCCTGGAGCTGGCGGATGTGAAATTGACGGGGCAGGGGCTTGGCGAAATGATCGGGCTGCTGGAAAAAGGCACGATCAGCTCGAAAATCGCCAAAACCGTGTTCAAGGAAATGCTGCAAAGCGGCAAGCTGCCGCAGCAAATCGTCGAGGAGCAGGGCCTCGTGCAAATCAGCGACGAAGGCGCGATCAAGGCGATCGTGGACGAGGTGATCGCGGGCAACCCGGCTTCCGTCGAAGATTACAAGGCGGGCAAGGAGAAAGCGATTGGCTTCCTGGTCGGCCAGGTGATGAAGCAAAGCAAAGGGAAAGCGAACCCGGGGCTTGTCAACAAGCTGCTGGTGGAAGCGCTGAAAGGATAAGCAAGCCGGATTGCGGGCGGCGAGCGGCGAGCGAAGCAAGCTGCAATCCGGCACGCCGCAAGGCCAAGGGGGAATTCGATGATCGCGAGATTGCCGCTGGAGGATGCCGATATCGTGGAGCAAATCTGGAGTCTGCAGCATCAAGCCTACAGGCTCGAGGCCAGAGCTGTAGGGCTCGCGGAGGCTCCGCCCCTGCCGGATACGTTCGATTCGATCCGCAGCAGCGGGGATGTTTTTTACGGCGTGCTGTCGGAGGACGGGGAGCTGCTGGGGGCTATTGCCGTTCGCAGCGAAGCTCCTGGCGTTTTGAACATTACCCGCCTGATGGTGCATCCCGAACGCTTGCGGCAGGGCATCGGCTCCTATTTAGTGCAGTACGTCTTGGATAACCATCCGGAAGCGGGGCGGTTTACGGTGGCCGCCAGCACGCAAAACGCCGCAGCGGTCGCTTTATACCGCCGCAGCGGCTTTGTGCCGGCCGAAACGGTTAGCTCCGCCGCCGGTGTGGAGCTGACGTTGTTCCGTATGGATAGATAGGCGGCTCCCGGAAAATGTATATCCCTTGGCAAGAGATTGCCGGCACCTCGTAAAAGCGCGGGTGGCAGGAGTTTAGCGGCTTCTGCACCTGCGCTTTTTCTTTTCGGCCCATTTCATTCCATGTTACAGGAAGTAGCGATATCGGTTATTATAAAAAGATAGAGAAACTCCCGTACGGATATGACAGGCTCATAGAAAGGGGGAGGGAGAGATGACACCGGATATGGTGCCGATGCAGCCGCCGGCCGGGCGTGAACGGCCGAAGGGCTACAAGCCGCGGCGGCGTAAACGCAAAACGATTGCCTGTTTGCTGTCCGCCCTGTTTCCGGGTTTGGGCCATCTGTATTTGCGCCTGTTTTTTCGAGCCATCGCTTTTATTTATTTTGTGCTTATCGACGCGTCCGCGCTGATTTACTTTTCAACCGTGCGGATGGCCATTAACGTACCGCTGCTCGTGGTGCTGGGATTGCTGATTCCCGCAGCTTATTTCTACAGCATTTATGATGTGCTTCAATCCACCGACGTGCTGAACGCCCGTTTAAGAAAAGAGCCGGTAGCGGGCGAGGATCGATCGGCGGAAGCAGGCCGGAAACCGGACTCTGGACTGGGCCAGGGGATTCGCGCTAGCATCCTGCTGGCAGGCGGGGGCGCCCTGATGTTTCTGCTCCGGCAAAAGCCGCTTTGGCTGCAAGAGCTGATTCAAATCGGCGCGGAGTACATCGTGGCGGCCGCTTTGATCATAACGGCGCTGATCTTGGTGATCCGCGAAGGGCGGCGCCGTTATTGGCGTTCGGGGCGCTTGACGGCTGCGGTGCTGCTCCTGTCGGTTGCCGTTCTTTTGCTGATCGACAAGTTTACCGGCATGGACGATATGCTGCTTCTGCGCAAGTGGTGGCCGCTCCTGTTCGTGTTTTGGGGACTCGAGCATATTTTGGCGCTGATTTGGAACGTTAGAAAAAAGCTCCGTCCGAAGCGCTTGCTTCGAGTGGATGCCCAGGGGCTGCTAATCTCTATGTTTGTGGCCTTTTCCGTGTTTGCCGTGACCCAGCAGGATCACTATATGCATCTATGGAACCGGGTAAGCCTCGATTTGACGGCGGCCGGGACGGAATTCAGCGCGCAGGAGGGCTACCGGGTCGAGAAGCCGGAGCTTGAAATCCCGATTGACCTGGATACCGGCAAAATCGCGATCGACGGAATCAACGGGGACATCGAAGTGAAAAAGGCGAGCATTGAAAATGTCATCGTCAAATATACGGTTTGGGTAGACCAGTTGGAAACGGAGGATGCCCGGAAAATCGCCGCCGAGACTTCCGTTGCCGGCAATGAGGGGAGCACGCTGGGACTCTCCGTGCAAGACAAGGCGTATGGGGAGAGCGGCCGCCGCCACCCGCGTGTAGATCTGACCGTCGTGCTGCCGGAAAACCGCTTTTTGGATCTGGATATTTCCACCTCCAGCGGCGGCATTACGCTGACAGGGGTTCAGGCCATGAAGCAGGTCAAGCTGCAGACCGGGAACGGGGATTTGCGGCTGTGGGATGTCATCGGCGATGTCTCGGCGAAAACGCTGAACGGCGACATTGAGCTGTATCGGATTTTCGGCGACGCCCAGGCCGATACCCAGGGAGGCAATGTAAAAGGCAGAGGGATTACCGGAAAAGCTTCCTTGTCTACCCTCGTTGGCGATATTACGCTGACGGAGGCGCAGGATGCGATCAAAACGAACACGAAAAACGGGAATATTCGCGTAGACGGTGTGCCAGCGGAGCTTCAGGCCGAATCCTTGAACGGCAAAGTGCATATTTCTTCCTCGTCGGTAGGGGGAGATTGGGACGTGTACAGCGCGGTCGGGGAGATACGCTTCGATCTTCCGGAGGTTGGCGATTACACTTTGGAAGGTTCCAGCGGATATGGGGATATTTTTACCGAAATGCCGTTTACCGTAGGGGATAAGGAAATTAAAGGGGCCGTCGGCACCGGAAAATACCGGGTGAAAGTCGATGGGAACAGCAATTTGATCGTGAACCGGAACTGAAGATTTTCAAAATAGTTCTTTTGTTCGGGAAGGCCTGGTTTATACTGCGTTGACAAAAGTTTTATCCTAAACGTACAATAAAATTACAGATTCTTGGAAAGTTGCTTGATCTGGAATGAGCTTATTTGAAGGCGGTGGACCTATTGACAACGCGCGTACAGCATGCTTTGGAGCAGCTGAAAAATAACGGTGTCCGCATTACGCCGCAGCGCCACGCCATACTGACGTATCTTATGGAATCGCTGAGCCATCCTACTGCGGATGAAATCTACCGCTCCTTGGAACCCCGTTTTCCGAACATGAGCGTGGCCACGGTTTATAATAATTTGAAAATGTTAATGGAAGCCGGCATGGTTCGCGAACTGACCTATGGCGACAATTCGAGCCGCTTTGATGCCGATGTATCCGACCATTACCATGTGATTTGCGAACGATGCGGCAAAATCAAGGATTTCAGCTACCCTTCGCTGGAGGATGTGGAACGCAAAGCGGAGGAAGCGACCGGGTTTCAAATCCGCGGGCATCGGCTGGAGCTGTACGGTGTCTGCAGCGAATGCCGGATGGAGCATTAATATAAGCGATTTGTTTAATGACCTGCGGGTGTTGGATAACGTGCGGGATTCCCAGGGGAATTCTTCACGTTTTTATTTTTAGCAAGCAGCGGGAAAATCTAGTATGCGGAGGTAGGGCATTGAGGAGCAGGAGAAACACTTATCGCCGAAAAAGACGTGGCGGCAAGCTGAAATGGTGGTTAGGACTCGTTATTGTGGTTGCAGGTATCTATTGGATGGCTACGGCATTGCTGCCTAACCGCAGCCATGTCAACCCGGAATGGTACGGGAAGGTGGAGAAACCGGTATTCCTCGGCGGGG
The DNA here is from genome assembly GCF_003863965.1 of Paenibacillus oralis. Taxonomy (GTDB): domain Bacteria; phylum Bacillota; class Bacilli; order Paenibacillales; family Paenibacillaceae; genus Fontibacillus; species Fontibacillus oralis. The sequence continues at coordinate 567,245 of NZ_RRCN01000001.1, read as the reverse complement.
AGCTGATGAAAGGGCCGGCCTTGGGGGAGGGGGATGGTTTGAAGCTGCCGCTTCCCGTCATTCAAACGGCCATTGATCCGGATATCCGGTATGAGGAGGAGACGAAATCCGTCATTCTGACCACGCCGCGGAAGTTGGTTTTCCTTAAGGCGAACGAAAAAATCGCCAAAATCAACAACAAGCCGACGGAGCTGCTGTTTGCTCCGGAGGAGAAGGACGGGGTTCTTTACCTGCCGGCCCATTTGCTTGAGGAGATCTACGGGGCCAAGGTGCAGGAAGACCCGGAATCGGGAGCTGTCCTGCTGGCCAAAGCCGGTGAGAGCGTGCAGCAAGCCAGCGTGCAGACGTCATCGCGGAACAAGGATGCCAAGGTTCCTCTGCGCACCGGCCCGAGCATTCACCAGCCGATCCTGGCGGATATGAAGCCGGATACCGAACTGCGCATCCTGCAGCCGGCCGCCGATGGTTGGTATTATGTCCAGATGAACAACGGGTATACAGGATATGTACGCGAAAAGAACGTGCTTATCGGCGAGAAAAGGACGGTTCCGGAACTGAAGTTGGAGCTCTCCGCGGACAAGCAAAAGCGGATGTCCAAGAAGATCAACATGACCTGGGAAGCCGTTTATCAGGTCGCGCCTAATCCCGCCGCCATCGGCAAGCTGCCGGGCGTGAATGTGGTGAGTCCGACCTGGTTTTCGCTGGCGGATAATGAAGGGAATGTGCAAAGCAAGGCCGACATCGCTTATGTGAAATGGGCTCATGCCCAAGGGATGCAGGTGTGGGGACTGTTTAGCAACAGCTTTGATCCGGATCGGACGACGGAAGCGCTGGCGAATTTCGACCGGCGGCTGACGACGATTTTGCAAATGCTTCACTACGCCAAAATTTACGATCTGGACGGCATTAATATCGATTATGAAAACGTATATACGGAGGATAAGGAAAATCTGAACCAGTTCGTTCGCGAGCTGCGCCCGCTCGCTGAGGAGCAAGGACTGATCGTCTCGATCGACGTCACCCCGAAATCGAACAGCGAGATGTGGTCCGCTTTTCTGGATCGCGCGAAGCTTGGGGAAGCCGTGGACTATATGATTTTGATGGCTTATGACGAGCACTGGGCAGCCAGCCCGGTTTCCGGCTCGGTCGCTTCGCTCCCTTGGGCCGAATCCTCCGCTACCCGAATTTTACAGGAGGACGGAGTTCCTCCGGAGAAGCTGATCCTCGGCGTCCCGCTTTATACGCGGATCTGGACGGAAACCGAAAAGGACGGCAAAACGGAGGTCAGCTCTAAAGCAATCGGCATGAAGCGGGCCCAGGAAATTATCGCGGAAAAGAAGCTAAAGCCCCGTTTGTCTGAAGAAACCGGGCAAAATTATGTGGAGTACAGCGATAAGGAAGGCCTTCACCGGATATGGCTGGAGGATGCAACGTCTCTGGCCCGGCGCGTGGAGCTGGCCAAATCGCTTGACCTGGCGGGCATCGCCGCCTGGAACCGAAGTTTTGCGTCGGATGACGCCTGGGATGTGCTTGGTGAAATCATAAAATAGTTTATAGCAAAAAAAGCGGATCGCTCCTCAAAGCGGCCCGCTTTTTTTAGTTTAAGATTATAGAATTTATAAGTTCTAAGCGGAGCTGAGCAATTGTATAATCGTGGGGAAAAACTACCTTTAAACGTGGTCTGGCTTTCTTGAGGAGAAGAGGAATCAGGAGGCTAAGGGACACCAGAGCCGTTATTTTCGAAAATACGGGAGTTTGCAAAATGTAACGGACACAGAAGACCTTATTTACCTCAAATCGGCCTGGATGAACGGGTTTAGAGCGAAATAGGGTCGCCTGTGTCCGTTAGGCTGGGAAATACCCGGGAAATAGGCGGTTAAGGTCGCTGGTGTCCCTTAGAGTAACGTCCAAAGTAGAAGTCAGAGCCATTAAAGGACGCCGTCGGGCGTTTTTCTTAAATGTATTAGTATAGCCTAACTCTTGGCCGTCGTAGCGGGCTCTTGCTGCTCCAGTTGATCCGCCGTGATGTTGGCTTTCGTAGGGTCCAAAGTAAGAATCGTTTTGCAGAACATGCAGCGGTCGGTTTTCCCCAGCATTTTGGTCAGTTTATGGCATTCCGGACATTCCAATTGAACGGCCGAGGTCGATAGCATGCCGGCCCAAAAATAGACGGCAAGGCTGCCCAGCATCGATATTAACCCGATGACCAGGCCGATGCCGGCAACGATTTTGCCGGATTGTCCCCAAAATACGATTCCCGCAGTCCCAAGCACCATCAAACCCATACCAAGCATGGTAAGCAGCAAACCCCAAAGCCGGAATTCATTGATTTTACTTGATTTAAAAAACATTGGGCTAACCTCGATTCCTCATAAATTGCTCCGGAATTTGTATCCGGCGTGTCCCCGTCCAAAACCTTCACCAGCCAAAAAATGCTAGAAGGAAACTTTAACTAGGCGTAGAACTATATTATAACGAATTGGCAGGAATACGCCAAGGTGGGAGGCTATCCGTGGAACCAACCATTTTTTCGATAATGGACGAAGAGAAGGCAGGCCGTCAGGCGATCGGAGCGATCGGATATCGCCAGGATAACGGAAGTTCTCACGATACGCTGCTGCACGATTTCGAATTTCTGATTTTGGTTGTGCATCATGGATTAGAGGAGCGGACGGTTCGGATCGAGCATTGCCTAAGCGGGGATGTGCATTATCAACTTGTGCACGTCGATTGCATCGACATCGAGGACTGGGTCATTGCCGGGGATAACCGGGAGTTGGTCAAGTCGTTTTTGCATGGGGAGATTATTTGGGACATCGCCGGGGAATTGGCGGCTTTCCGTTCACATATTAATCAGTTTGAAGACCGCATCCGGGAAAAACGCAAGTTGAAAGAGTTCGCGAAGTTTCTCAAAATGTACAGCGAAGCCAAAAAGCTTACTGCGGCGCAGGAATTGCTGGATGCCTATTACAGCGTACTGCAGGCGCTCAAACATTTTGCACGGCTCGAATTGATCGAACAGGGGATTTTGCCGGAGAGCCGCGTGTGGGAACAGGTGCGTTCCCTGAATTCGGTCGTTTACAAATTATTCGATGAACTGACGGATAATTCGGAGACGCTCGAGCAGCGCATCCAGCTTGTTCTGCTGGCTTGCGAGTTCTCTTTGACGAGCAAAATGGAAAGCTGCTGTTCGTTGCTCTTGCGCATATTAGGCAGCCGCAAGGAAGCCTGGAGCATTCAGGAGCTGATGAAGCTTTCCGAACTTGCTCATATGAAGGACGAGCTTCCCCTCGTGCTCAGAAGGTTGGTGTATCGGGGATTGGCCAAAGAGTCCGCCAAGACGCAAAAAGAAAGCAAAGGGGAACATCGCGAATTGCGATATTGGGTTTGAAGAGGGTATTTGCCGTTGCCATATAATTCCTGCTACTTACGGGTTGACTCCTGCATTGATTCTGTGATACATTATATCTCGCCCTTAAAAAGGCAATGAAGTTCTGAAGCGTAAATCGGCATTATGGCTGAATGAATTTTCAAAAAAACTTCTTGACTTAATAAAGGGCAATGTGATATATTAAAAAGGTCGCTGCTGAAATGAAATTGGCGACGAAATATGATGAAATTGAGTTTGATCTTTGAAAACTGAACAACGAGTGAGTATTAAATGAGAATTAATTTTCTCGTCAGTTTTTCTAAATGAGCAAGTCAAACACTTTTCGATGGAACACCTCATGCCTTCGGGTACGAGACTCCTTCCATCTTTATTGGAGAGTTTGATCCTGGCTCAGGACGAACGCTGGCGGCGTGCCTAATACATGCAAGTCGAGCGGAGTTAATCGGGAGCTTGCTCCTGGTTGACTTAGCGGCGGACGGGTGAGTAACACGTAGGCAACCTGCCCGTAAGACCGGGATAACTACCGGAAACGGTAGCTAATACCGGATAATCAAGTTTCTCGCATGAGAGGCTTGGGAAAGGCGGAGCAATCTGTCACTTACGGATGGGCCTGCGGCGCATTAGCTAGTTGGTGGGGTAACGGCTCACCAAGGCGACGATGCGTAGCCGACCTGAGAGGGTGAACGGCCACACTGGGACTGAGACACGGCCCAGACTCCTACGGGAGGCAGCAGTAGGGAATCTTCCGCAATGGACGAAAGTCTGACGGAGCAACGCCGCGTGAGTGATGAAGGTTTTCGGATCGTAAAGCTCTGTTGCCAGGGAAGAACGTCTTCTGGAGTAACTGCCAGGAGAGTGACGGTACCTGAGAAGAAAGCCCCGGCTAACTACGTGCCAGCAGCCGCGGTAATACGTAGGGGGCAAGCGTTGTCCGGAATTATTGGGCGTAAAGCGCGCGCAGGCGGCTGTTTAAGTCTGGTGTTTAATCCTGGGGCTCAACTCCGGGTCGCACTGGAAACTGGATGGCTTGAGTGCAGAAGAGGAGAGTGGAATTCCACGTGTAGCGGTGAAATGCGTAGAGATGTGGAGGAACACCAGTGGCGAAGGCGACTCTCTGGGCTGTAACTGACGCTGAGGCGCGAAAGCGTGGGGAGCAAACAGGATTAGATACCCTGGTAGTCCACGCCGTAAACGATGAGTGCTAGGTGTTAGGGGTTTCGATACCCTTGGTGCCGAAGTAAACACATTAAGCACTCCGCCTGGGGAGTACGGTCGCAAGACTGAAACTCAAAGGAATTGACGGGGACCCGCACAAGCAGTGGAGTATGTGGTTTAATTCGAAGCAACGCGAAGAACCTTACCAGGTCTTGACATCCCTCTGACCGGTACAGAGATGTACCTTTCCTTCGGGACAGAGGAGACAGGTGGTGCATGGTTGTCGTCAGCTCGTGTCGTGAGATGTTGGGTTAAGTCCCGCAACGAGCGCAACCCTTGACTTTAGTTGCCAGCAAGTAAGGTTGGGCACTCTAGAGTGACTGCCGGTGACAAACCGGAGGAAGGTGGGGATGACGTCAAATCATCATGCCCCTTATGACCTGGGCTACACACGTACTACAATGGCCGGTACAACGGGAAGCGAAGGAGCGATCTGGAGCGAATCCTAGAAAAGCCGGTCTCAGTTCGGATTGCAGGCTGCAACTCGCCTGCATGAAGTCGGAATTGCTAGTAATCGCGGATCAGCATGCCGCGGTGAATACGTTCCCGGGTCTTGTACACACCGCCCGTCACACCACGAGAGTTTACAACACCCGAAGTCGGTGAGGTAACCGCAAGGGGCCAGCCGCCGAAGGTGGGGTAGATGATTGGGGTGAAGTCGTAACAAGGTAGCCGTATCGGAAGGTGCGGCTGGATCACCTCCTTTCTATGGAGTAC
>NZ_RRCN01000001.1:0-560000 GCF_003863965.1 Paenibacillus oralis | reverse complement strand
GGTAGAGCAACTGACTTGTAATCAGTAGGTTGGGGGTTCAAGTCCTCTCGCCGGCACCACGTGGAGGCTTAGCGAAGTGGCCAAACGCAGCAGACTGTAAATCTGTTCTCTGACGAGTTCGGTGGTTCGAATCCATCAGCCTCCACCAGTTTTACCTAATAGGGGCATAGTTTAAAGGTAGAACAGCGGTCTCCAAAACCGTTAGTGTGGGTTCAATTCCTGCTGCCCCTGCCAGTCTTCAAAATTGCATATGGCGGTCGTGGCGAAGGGGTTAACGCACCGGATTGTGGCTCCGGCATTCGTGGGTTCAAGTCCCATCGATCGCCCCATTTTTATCTCAACAATCAAATTTTGGGGATTAGCCAAGCGGTAAGGCAACGGACTTTGACTCCGTCATGCATAGGTTCGAATCCTATATCCCCAGCCATTTATAAGCGGACGTGGCTCAGCGGTAGAGCATCGCCTTGCCAAGGCGAGGGTCGCGGGTTCGATTCCCGTCGTCCGCTCCATTTTTATAATGTGGCGCCATAGCCAAGTGGTAAGGCACAGCTCTGCAAAAGCTCTATCCCCAGTTCGAATCTGGGTGGCGCCTCCATTGTTTTAAACCTGCGGGAGTGGCGGAATCGGCAGACGCACAGGACTTAAAATCCTGCGGTAGGTGACTACCGTACCAGTTCAAGTCTGGTCTTCCGCACTTTGTATATTTTCATATTTGCCGGTGTGGCGGAATTGGCAGACGCGCGCGACTCAAAATCGTGAGGGAAACCGTGGGGGTTCGAGTCCCTTCACCGGCATCATACTTAATTAAGCAATAGCTCATTTAGAGAAAATACTTCTCAAATGGGCTTTTTATTTTAACCTTGACACTGTTAATAACCCATGCCATAATGTAAATCATACTAAATCCATATGTTATATGTACTATACGAATTTTCCGTTTTATACGAGGGGAGAACATTAAAATGAAAAAGCGTTTTTTAGTAGGAATATTTGCGTTAGTGTTGCCGGTGGTGATTGCCGGATGTGGAAGTAAAGCTGCGGAGGACAGTGCATCACAACCAGACAAAGAAACGAAACAAACAACGGTGGTTGCCTCTACCAGCGGGGTCAGCAATCCATTTAGCTATGATAAGGATGGCAAACTTACGGGATATGATGTTGAAGTCCTTCGGGCCATTTTTGAAGGTCTTCCTCAATATAAACTGGATATACAGGTCATTGAATTTGAAGGAATTTTAAATGGACTGGATAATGGACGCTACCAAATGGGAGTGAACAATTTCAGCTCCAACGCGGAAAGACGTGAAAAATACAATTTTTCTCTGCCAATTATTGAAAATGCCAATGTGTTTGTTGTCCGTAAGGATGATGAAAAGCTCAAATCTATTAATGATTTGGCCGGTTATAAAGCAGTAACCGAAGTAGGAAACTCCGGCGCGACGCTTCTTGAAAACTATAATCAGGAGCATCCGAATGCCCAGGCCGAAATTCTTTATACGGATGAAAATTTTGTGAAACAGTTTGAAGGCATTGAAGCAGGAAAATATGATGTCCGGATTATTTCCCGCGTGTCGGCGGAAAAAGCGATCAAGGAACATGGTTTTACCAATCTGAAAATTGTTCCGTTTTCTTCTGAAAATAGCGATCCAGGCTCCTATATTCTATTTTCCAAGTCCACAGACAGCAGTTTGCTGGATGCCGTAAATAAGCGAATCAAGGAGATTTATGAAGATGGAACTTTATTGAAAATCAGTGAAGAGCAATTGGGCGGAAATTACTTGCCAAAGAAAGAATTAATTGAAGGATAAGGTAAGGGTGATTCGATGAAATTTTTAGTCACTGGAGATGCGCTGTTTTCCAGCGGTAATTTATATAAGACGATGGATCCGAATCTTCTTGCTCTTTTACGCGGAGCAGATGAAGTGTTTACCAATGCGGAGTTTGTAACACCTAGAAAAAACACGGTCCCAGCGTCCGGAAGAGGATACCAAACCAGTGTGCGTCCGAAGGCATTGGATGAATTCGCAAATCTCAATATCCGCTATGTCAGCTTTGCGAATAATCATACCGGTGATTATGGAATCGAGGGCATGGTTGACACCATCGAAGAGGCGGAAAGCCGTGGATTAATCCCCCTGGGAGTAGGACTAAGCCTGCATGATGCCCGTAAACCGGTGTTTATTGATACTCCGGATGGGCGGATTGCGATCATTACCATTGACGTAACAAGAAGTGAGGTTTTTGCCGCATCGAACCCCGGAAACGGGGTTCCGGCGCGTCCGGGAGTAAATCCGCTTCGATGGTCGCGTACGTATGTCGTTAATGATCAGGATTTTGAAACCTTGAAGGAGATTAGTGAGCGGATTGGTATTGCTTCCAGCATGGCGGAAGGCAAAAGAATCGAAACCTTTAAAAGCAAATCAGCTAATCATTATGAATTTGGCTCACTGTTTGAAGGGTATCTGACTTTTGAAAAAGGAGATCACCCGCGTGTCAAAACCACAGCACACGAAGGGGATCAACAGGAAATTCTTCGCTCTATTCAAGATGCCAAGGAACGCAGTGATTTTGTTTTTGTAAATCTGCACACCCATGAAGGGGAAAATGAAAACTGGTATTCGGATTACCCCGCAGAGTTTATTGAAACCTTTGCTCATCATGCCATTGATGCGGGGGCGAGCTGTGTTTTTGGACATGGGGCGCACTTTACTAGAGGCGTGGAACTGTACCATGGCCAACCGATATTCTATAATATAGGAAGCCTGTTTATGGAATTTGAAGCAGGGGAGTCCATTATTTCTCCGGAAATGTTCGCTGCCTATGGTTATGCCGAAAACGAAGTTCCGTCTACCTTGCATAAAAACAGAACCAAAGACAGCGAAGGAAACTGGCAGGGCTTCTATAGTGATCGGAAATTTTCCGAAAATTTTTTGGTTTCATTTGATATTAGCGTCGAAGAGAAGCGGTTTAACTACGAGTTGATTCCGATTGATCTCAGGCTCACCCATCCAACCGTGACCAAACGCGGTTTGCCCGTCCTGGCGTCAGAAGAAGCCGCTGCGTCACTGGTTGAACGGCTGAACTCAATTAGTAAAGAACGCTACAACACGGAAATTGTCTACGAGGGCGAGCTGTTAACGGTGAAAGAATTGAAATAATTTTTTCTGCTGCGAAAAATGAACGTGGAAGGAATGCAAAGCCTGATGGCAAAGATTTTTGATATCGAAGCGGTTTTCACATCGATCCCCAGCCTGCTGAAGTTTCTTCCTGTGAGCCTGGAAATTACTTTTATTTCAATGGTTGCCGGTCTTCTTATGGGTTTAATATTTGCGGTTATTCGGATCAAAAAAGTTCCTGTTCTCAGTCAGATTGTTACGGTTTTTATCTCGTTTATACGGGGTACTCCAATGATTGTACAGCTTTATTTGACCTATAACGGGATTCCGCTTCTTTTAAAATTTATTAATGAGCAGTATGGGACAAGCTATAATATTAATGCCTTACCTGCGATGCTTTTTGTTCTAGTTACCTTCGCGTTTAATGAGGCAGCTTACAATTCGGAAACGATTCGCGCAGCTCTGCAATCGGTGAACAAAGGACAAATTGAAGCCGCCGAATCGCTGGGCATGACCTATTTTCAGGTCTTGAGAAGAGTGATTCTTCCTGAAGCGCTGGTTGTCGCCACTCCACCGCTTGGAAATGCATTAATCGGCTTGTTGAAAGGAACTTCTTTAGCGTTTGTAGCAGGGGTTATAGAAATGACGGCGCAAGGAAAAATTATTTCCGGAAGTAATTTCCGGTTTTTTGAGGTCTATCTTGCCCTGGCCATCATTTATTGGGCACTGACGATTATCATCGAACAGGTGCTTCGCTATCTGGAGAAAAGGTTTTCGATTCCGGAACCGGGCCAAAGAAACACGATCGGGGGCCGTTGGTTTTCATTTGGAAGGAGGGAGATTTAAATGATCAAGGTAAGTCATTTGTCCAAATCCTTTCATCACAATTTAATTCTGGACGATATATCGGTTGAGATTGAAAAGGGAGATGTAGTGGCGCTGATCGGTTCGTCAGGGGCCGGGAAATCTACCTTTTTGCGTTCCTTGAACTGCCTGGAAAAAGCGGATAAAGGCGAGCTTGATCTGGAGGGGTTTAAGGTTGATTTTAGCACAATTACGAACAAGCAGCGCTTGGAGCTTCGGCAGCAAACGGCGATGGTTTTCCAGCAATTCAACCTTTTTCAGCATCGAACCGCACTGGAAAATGTAAAAGAAGGATTGAAAATCGTCAAAAAAATGAGCGATAGTGAAGCCAATAAAATTGCCGAAGAACAGCTGAAACTGGTGGGGCTTTCCGAACGCGCTCATTATTATCCTAAGCATTTATCCGGGGGCCAGCAACAGCGTGTCGGGATTGCCCGTGCTCTTGCCATGAAGCCCAAGCTGTTATTGGTGGATGAACCGACCTCCGCGCTTGATCCTGAACTAGTGGGAGAGGTGCTGCAAACCATTAAAAGGACAGCAGCAAGCGGCCAAACTATGATTCTCGTATCACACGAGATGAATTTTGTATATGAAGTGGCCAACAAGGTGCTCTTTTTGGAAAAGGGAAAAATTATTGAGGAAGGCACTCCGGATGAGGTATTTAACCATCCTAAATCGCAAAGAGCAAAGGAATTCCTGCAAAATTATTTCCGCACAAAGGTAAGTGGTGCTTGATAACGAACAAACGCTCCGGAATCGCTCCCGGAGCGTCTTTTTTTATGATGCTAAAGTCGGAAGGGCGTTGAAAGCGTGAGGGCAGGGGAGGCCGGTGGGTTGGTCAGCAGATCAACATCCGTTGTCCGGACGCTTTGCACGATTATCCCGTTTGATCAGGAAGCAGAGAAGAAGATAAATTCAGGAGAAGAAGATAATACACGAACGCGAGTTCGATTTTATTTCATTATACCAAACATATGTTCCTTAATCAAACCGAAAATCTCACCCTGAACCGCCGCACTTTTTCCTTATTAATCCTTACCCTAGCCCCTAACACCTGCCCACTGATTGAAAGGGATAATCGTGCAAAGCAGCATGCAGGGATACCAAGACACCAAGACACGAAAGCTATATATAGACAGCCACCTCAGTCCTTACTCCTCAGTACGGCATCCTTGAATCAATAGAGCTGGAGTCATGCAGGTTATAAGATATGATGTTGTCTAACAAGTTGAAACGGAATATAATTAGACTTGAAGCGGGTTTTAAAGGGAGGCGATTCCGATTCAATTTAATCGAGTTTCCAGCAACAAGCTGTATATACAAATATATGATCAGATATTATCCGAAATCCTGTCAGGCTCTTTTGAGGTGGGCGACAAGCTGCCGACCGAAAGGGAGCTGTGCGCCCAGTTTGGCGTAAGCCGGGCACCGATCAGGCAGGCGCTGAGCGCGCTGGAGATGAACGGATACATTTACTCTCGTCAGGGGGAGGGGGTATTCGTAAAAAACACCCAGAATCCGGCGGAGCAGCCGCCATCCGACACGGCTTTTATGCTTGAATCCGTATCTCCCGAGGATATTGTGGACGCCAGAATGAATCTCGAACCCCTCATTGCCAAATTCGCGGCGCAAAGAGCGACGGATGAAGACATTGAGGCTTTGCATGCCACCATTATGCAGATGGAGAAGGAAACCCAGGCGGGCCACTATGTGCCGGAGACCGATGAACAGCTGCATACGGAGATTGCCAAGGCCTCTCACAATGACCTGTTCATCCAGTTTATGGCTGTGATTGCCAATGCCATGAAACAGCAGGAGATGTGGAAGTTTATCCGGGACCGAACGGTCACCCGCCCGGACTACAGGGATACGAATTTTAGCGAGCATAAGCGGATTATCCAAGCGATTGAAAATCACGACGCCGAAGAGGCCACGCGTCTCATGACCTCCCATATGCAGAATCTGTACGATCGGTATTGGAAGGACTGAGGCCAAAATTTTGTCCGGACCACCACGTCCCGGCACTGATATATTGAAAAAAGAACCGTCTGACGAGCTTCTGTTGGACGGTTTTTCTTTTTAATGATCTATTGACATTAAAAAAGTCACACTTTATACTACGAATATAAGGTACCTTAGTATACAAGTGATCAAGATTACCAATTACAAAATGCCTGCGATCAATTCTTTGGTCTTGTTGGCATTTTTTAAAGGAGGTTGATGAAAGCGCTGTAATTGAAAGGGTTAAATGTTCATTATTTTTCGCGGAAGAATATGCACCATTTTTGGGGGGTTCATATGAATATTCAACAACTGGAGAAGTCAACTGTCCGTAAAGTGACATTAAGACTGATTCCCTTTTTGTTTCTTTGCTTTACGATTTCGATACTTGACCGCGTAAACATTGGCTTTGCGGCCTTGCGCATGAATCAGGACCTTGGTTTTTCCGACGCTGTTTTCGGTTTGGGAGCGGGCATCTTTTTTATCGGCTACTTCCTGCTGGAGGTCCCGGGAAGCGCCATCATGACCAGGATCGGAGCCAGACGGTGGATCAGCCGCATCATGGTGTCCTGGGGCATTATCGCCGTCATCATGGCTTTTATTCAAACGCCGCTGCAGTTCTATATCGTCCGCTTATTGCTGGGAGCGGCGGAGGCCAGCTTTTACCCGTGCATGGTGCACTATTTGAGCGGGTTTTTCCAATCCAAGCACCATGCCAAAGCGATTGCCGGATTTATGATCGCCATTCCGGCGGCAAACGCCATAGGCTCGCCGATTTCCACATTTTTGCTGCAGCATGGTTGGCTGGGGCTGGCCGGCTGGCAGTGGCTGTTCATTTTGGAAGCGATTCCGGCCATCATTCTCGGGTTTGTCTGCTACTTTTATCTGACGGATCGCATAGAAGATGCCAAATGGCTAACCAAAGACGAGAAAACCTGGCTTCTCGACGTGACCACCAAAGAGGCTATCGAAAAACAAAAAGTAAAGAAATATACGTTTTTGCAAGTACTGAAGGATCGGGACGTGCTAATACTGGCCCTCGGCTATTTTTTCTGGATGTTCGGCTACTATGGAATCAACATGTTCCTGCCGACCATCTCGGAGGGATTGACGGAAACAACGGGGCTGTCGCTGCAAAATATGGGCTGGGTGCTTGGACTGATGTACCTTTGCGCCATGGTTGTCATGTATCTGATCGGAAAAAGCTCCGACAAAACCAATGAGCGAAGATTCCATGTTGCCGGCTGCTTAATCGTCAGCGCCGCCGCTATGATCATCAGTGTGTATTTGGCGGAATTCAGCACGGTCGGCGCCTTTATTATGTTGACGGTCAGCTTGTGCGGGGCCTTTGGAGCATACTCTCCGTTCTGGGCTATACCGCCCTCATTCCTGACCGGCGCGGCGGCGGGTGGAGCCATTGCCCTGATCAACAGTATCGGCAACCTCGGCGGATTTTTCGGCCCGTATTTTGTAGGATTTATTAATGATGCAACAGGTTCCCATAGACTTGGTATGATCGTTTTGGGAATCAGCATGATTGTAAGCGCTTGTATCGTGGTTTTGCTGGTGAAGCAGTCGGGGAAAAGTAAGGGTAAGGAGCAGGACCTGACATGAGAGATACAGAAGACGAGTATAGCGATGTTAAAGGATATACTCGTTTTCATTTCAAGTAATTTAGGAGACAAGTAGACAATAAGACAAATATTTCAGCTTTATTAGAAAAATAAGGAGCGAGGGATTGACATGAAACCCATAAGCATTGAGAAGTTGAAACGAAAGGCGGCAGAGTTGAGACAAACTGCCCTTACGATGATTTACGAGGCGCAATCCGGACATCCCGGCGGCTCATTTTCCGCAGCGGATATTGTAACTGCCCTGTACTTTAGAGAAATGAATATTGATCCCTCCAACCCCAAGTGGGAGGACCGGGACCGGTTTGTTCTTTCCAAAGGGCATGTCTGCCCCATCCAGTATGCAGCTTTGCTGCACCTGGGCTATGTTCCGTTTGAGAATATTCACACGCTGCGGAAATACGGCTCTCCTTTTCAGGGACATCCGGATATGAAAAAGTGCCCGGGCATTGATATTTCCACCGGCTCCCTCGGCCAGGGGCTCTCCTGCGCGGTAGGCATGGCTTTGGCGGGGAAGCGGGACGGCAAGGCTTACCGGGTATTCGCGATGCTGGGAGACGGCGAGTGCCAGGAAGGCCAAATCTGGGAAGCTGCCCAAACGGCAAACAAATACCAGCTGGATAACCTGGTTGTTTTCGTTGACGACAACAATTTGCAGATCGACGGCACCTGTGACGAGATTATGCCCAATCTGGACCTGGAGTTGAAGTTCAAGGCCTTCGGTTTTGACACCAAAAGAATTGATGGCCATGACATGCGGCAAATCGTTGATACGCTGGACGAAATCCGGGACGTGAAGAACGGCAAGCCCAAATGCATTGTATGCAATACCGTTAAGGGCAAAGGGGTTTCGTTTATGGAAAATGTGTGCGGCTGGCACGGAGCCGCGCCAAAGGAAGCCGAATACAAACAAGCCATGGAAGAAATCGCGGGAGGTTTGAAATCATGAGTACACAGGATAAAACAGCGATGGTCAAGAAAATCGCGACCCGGGACGCGTTTGGACATGAGATTGTCGAGCTGGGAAAAAAGAACAAAAGCATCTATGTGGTCGATGTGGATATCGGCAAGTCCTGCAAAACGACGGAATTTGCCAATCAACTGCCGGACCAGCATATTAACGTGGGGATTGCCGAGCAGAACGCCTGCGGTCTAGCGGCAGGGCTGGCGACAACGGGAAAGATCCCGTTTGTCAGCACGTACGCCGTTTTTGGGTCGCTGCGGATGGCGGAACAGATTCGGCAAGAAGTGTGCTACCCGAACCTGAATGTGAAAATCGCCTGTTCCCATGGCGGACTGACACCGGCCAATGACGGGGGCAGCCATCAGGCGATCGAAGATATGGGGGTGCTGCGTACCATTCCCAATATGACGGTGATCATGGGGGCGGACTATTACTCTACCCGTAAGCTCGTTGCGGCCGCGGCGGAGCATGTCGGGCCGGTCTTCCTGCGGTTTACCCGGGACGCCATTCCGGTCGTTTATGACGAGCATGAAGAGTTTGCGATCGGCAAGGCCAAAAAGCTAAGGGAAGGCAAGGATATTGCCATTATCGCCAACGGGGATACCCTTCATCTTGCTTTGGAGGCGGCGAAGGAGCTGGAGAAGCAATCCGTTTCGGTTAAGCTGCTGGATATGCATACAATCAAGCCGCTGGACCGGGAAGCCGTTGTTGAATGCCTGCAGACCGGAAGGATTATTACCGTCGAGGACCATAATATTCTGAACGGTCTGGGCAGTGCCGTAAGCGAAGTGGTGGCCGAAGAGGGAGGGGCCGTGCTCAGAAGAATCGGCATTCAAGACCGGTTTGGAGAGTCCGCGCCATACGAAAAGCTGCTGGAGCTGAACGGAATCACGACCGGAAATATTGTCGCCACGGCCAAAAACATGCTGAAGCTATAGGAAAGCAATAAAACATTTATTCATAAAGGAGTGGCATTTTATGTTTGAATTGACCAATCGGGTAGCGATTGTAACGGGAAGCGGATCGGCGAAAGGGATCGGGCGTACGATAGCCCTGACACTTGCCCGGCAAGGAGCCAAGGTTGTCGTGGCGGACATCAATCTGGACGGAGTCCAGGAGACCGTAAACGCCATCAAGGAGGCCGGGGGAGAAGCGTTCGGCGTTGAACTGAACGTAACCAGTTGGGAATCCGTTCATGCCATGGTTGAGCAAGTGGTGCGGAGCTTGGGCCGTATCGATATTCTGGTTAACAACGCGGGGATATCGCAAAAAGTAACGGTGGAGGACATGACCCTTGAAGATATCACACGAATTTTTAACGTGAATATGTTTGGTTTATTCTTGTGCACGCAAGCCGTTCTTGAAACGATGAAAAAACAAAAGTACGGCCGGATCGTCAACCTGTCCTCCGTATCCGCCAAGCGCGGCGGCGGGGTCTTCGGAGGCGCGCATTATTCCGCTTCCAAGGCGGCGGTTCTCGGGTTCTCGAAGAACCTCGCCCGCGAAGTGGCACAAGATGGAATTACCGTGAACAGCGTAGCCCCCGGCTTGGTAAACACCGACATCTGGAAATCGCTGGACCGGGTTACGGCCGATTCCGTCATTGCTTCCATCCCGATGGGCAGACCGGGCGAAACGGAGGAGATTGCCTCCGCCATCGCGTTCCTGGCATCCGCAGAGGCTTCCTATATCACGGGAGAAGAAATCGATATCAATGGCGGATCGCATATGGATTAATAGAGAGAAAATCCAAAAATCAAAAGCGGGCGCTCTCCAACAGAGGAGAGCGCCGCTCTCTTTCTACGCCCTTGCATCTCTTATGATATCCGTAATTTTCCTTGCATTTGTTGCGATATCGGCTTTTGAGCCCTTGGTCAAAAGTCCGCCTACTCCAACTGAATCAACACCGTTTCTAATCCAATCTCCCAAGTTGTCCAACGTTACTCCTCCGGAAGCCAATATAGGCATATAAGGCAGCGGTGTTTTGATAACCGGGACTAAGGATGGACCGTAAAAATTGGATAAAGGGAACGCCTTGACAAAAGATGCCCCCAGCTCCAAAGCCTGAACCATTTCAGTGACGGTCGCACATCCAGGAGCATACGGAATTCGATATCTGTTGCATACTACGGCAACTTCCTTGCTTAGATTTGGAGCTATAATAAATTTTGCACCGGCAAGAATGGCCAGTCTCGCCGTTTCACCGTCCAATACGGTGCCTGCCCCTACCAATAACTTATTTTTGAATCGATCATTGAGGGCTTTTATTACTTCTCCGGCATTTGAAAGCGTGTAACTGATTTCAAGAACATCTACTCCCCCCTCCAGGCACCCTTCGGCAATCTCTGTTGCTCTTTCCACGGTTTCCGTTCTGACAATGGCCATAACCCCGGTGTTTATTATTCTTTTTTCAATATCCGGCTTAAGCATAATCTGCCTCCTCAATACCATAATATTTAAGCATTTCTTTGATTTTATCTATAGTCGTGTCATCCGGTTCACTAACCGGCGGTCTGGCCGAACCGACAGGAATTCCGGACAATTCAACCGTTTTTTTCAATACTGACGGGACCGTTCCCAGTTTCAATACCGCTCTGAGAGCTTCGATGTTTTCTTGAGCTTTTTCGGCAGAATCGAGGTCTCCTTTAACATAATTTTCGTATATCGATACATCCAGGTCGGTAATCAGGTTCGCGGTAGCGGCAATTGCGCCTGCAGCTCCTGCTTTTAAAGCTTTCAGGATCAGGGAATCAGAGCCCGACAAGACGGCAAAGTCTTCTTCCTTTGAAGCCTGGATATAGCCCTCAATATTCTCGAGCTTGCCGCTGCTGTCTTTGATTCCGATAATGTTTTTAACTTGTGCAAGCTCTTTGACTGTGTTTGCATCCATATTTACGCCCGTATTTTTGGGGATATTGTACAAAATGATCGGTGCTTCGACCGATTCTGCCACAGTCTTGTAATGGGCGATCAGTTCCTTTTGAGTAGGAGGCACAAAATAAGGGGTTATCACCGATAGCGCATCCGCGCCAAGTTGTTTCATTTTTCGGGACAGAGAGATAACTTCTGTTGTACTGTTTCCGCCAGTGCCTACGTATACAGGTACTCTTTTCCGGACATGTTCAATAACAATCTTGGCGAAATCAAGTTTCTCTGCCTCACTCAGCACATGGAACTCACCGTTTGTTCCCAGAATAAAAATCCCGCTTACTCCAGCGCCGATGAGTTTATCCACCAATTGTTTTGTCGCGATTTCGTTGATCTTTTGATGTTCATCAAAAGGGGTAACCATTGCGGCAATGATTCCTTTAACTTCCATGATTGCTTCCTCCTTCGATTAGACTCCCTTGACCGATTTTCCCAAAGCTCCGCCAGGGTGCCATTTCACGTATTTTTCAGGGGTTAGGTCCCGTTCTTCCTGAAGCAGCACGCTTAGGCTTTGCAGCAAAATGATTTCGGCTGCGATTGACGCCCTTGGGGGTTTGTTTAATTTATCTCCTTCAAAACCGACCCCTGCAAAGAGGACAACATCGCCTTTGCTGGCAAGCCAGGAATCTTTATTGCCGGTAACGGAAATAATTTTGGCTCCGTTGCTTTTCAACGTCTCAACGGTGGCTTTCAATTCTTCTGTTTCTCCACTGTTGGAAATCGCTATAACGACATCGCCGGGAACAACCTGCCCGGACGAGCCGTGAACGGCTTCAGTTCCGTGAAGCTCGTAGGTGGGAGTGCCGGTCGAAGAGAGAAGTGAGGCTGTGTAACCGGCAACATGGCCTGGTTTTCCGATGCCTGTCACATGAACGCGGCCGTGATTTTTTTCTGCTTTGAAAATAAGATCGCGAGCTTGTTCAAGCGCCGCTTCGTCGATTAATGCAATGAACGTCGATATTTCACTGTGCAGGATAGCCAAGAATTCAGGTAATGTTTTCTTGCTCATGCTCATAATTCGTCCTCCTTGAAACGATAAGAGCTATAGCCATATTTATAGCTCTTATCCATCGTTAATGTAACTTATACAGGCTTGATCAGCTGCATGATTTTGTGCAATAAGGTTCCAATGACGTTGTAGTCGATATTAGGGAAGGTAGCGCCTTCAATGCCAAGCGTTCCGTACACCGGGTACAGAATGGTCGGCAGGAAGGCAAGAAACAGTCCGGCAATAAATGATCCGGCAACGGCACCTCGCCATCCGCCGGATGAATTGCCAAATACCGCAGCCGTACCGCCCGAGAAGAAGCAGATATGAGCGGCAGGGATAATGACTACCGGAAATACTCCAGGGAATGCGGCCATTACGACGACTGCCAGCAGACCGGCGGCATAGGCGCAGATGAATCCGAGAATGACTGCATTGGGAGCATACGGGAATACGGTTGGCACATCCAGCGCAGGACGCGAACCCGGGATATATTTTTCCGAAATAATAACGAATGCGGCAGTGATCTCGGCCAAGAACATACGAACACCTGTCATCAGCACCGACATCCCCGCAACAAATGTGAAGGCTTGCACAAGCGGGAACACCAGCCAGTGCTGAGAACCGGCAAGCTCTTGAGTAAAAATTTGACCAGCTTTTAATGTTGCCACGTAGAACAAAATCAGCATAACGATCGACAGGCCCATCAGGAAATCCCTGAAGATGGACAGCCATTTTGGAAATTGAATGGATTCCGTCGTTTCATTTTCGTACTTTGAGAATAAACGGCCGATATAGCCTGACAGGCCATAACCGATCATATTGAAGTGACCGATGGCCTGCTCGTCTCCACCTGTCATTTTACGCATGAAGGGTTGGCAGAATTGCGGCAGCGCGGCGGACATAAAGCCGAGAATCGTACCGCCGACTGCGATCGTAACGGCTGTGTCGAATCCGTGCGCCTTCATGATCAATACCAGCACACACGAAAAAAACAAACTGTGTCCGGTGGTAAAGAAAATATTTTTGAATTTTGTAATCCGCGCAAAGACCAGATTTAATACGAAACCAAGAATCAAAGTCAATGAAACCTCAAATCCGTATGTACCTTGCGCAAGCGCCGTAGCGGCTTCGGGCGAAGCGATAACTCCTGTGATGTTAAACCCGTGCTGGAACAATTTGTTGAAATTCTGCAATGCTCCAGTCATGGCTGAAGCGCCGATGCCGAAGATGAGGAACCCGATAAGGGTTTTCGAAGCGCCGGTGAATACTTCAGTAGGCGATTTCTTTTGAAGCACCAAACCGATGAAGGCAACAACACCCAGCAAGACAGCAGGCGTACTCAAAAAACTGATAATAAAGTTCACATATATTCCTCCCTGCGAATAATCAATTTAGTGCTTCATTGTTGTTTCGAAGCGAGAAAATGCTCTAATGCCGCCTTGATTTCGTTTCGATCAACGATATTGTGAATTCCGATAATATCAATTTTGAGGTTTTTCTTTTTCAGTTCCTCAGCAACGTCGATCAATGTCTCGACAGCGTCACCATTGAACCCGTTTAATGCGTCCAATGAGCCGTGCTCGATTTCAATCGGAAAATTATTTTCTTTGATCACTTGCTGAGTCTTGATTTTCAGCATCA
Source organism: Paenibacillus oralis (assembly GCF_003863965.1). Lineage (GTDB taxonomy): Bacteria > Bacillota > Bacilli > Paenibacillales > Paenibacillaceae > Fontibacillus > Fontibacillus oralis. The sequence goes on along the minus strand of NZ_RRCN01000001.1, from coordinate 545,864 downwards.
AGCTCGATCCGACACCTGCTCTGCATGCAACTAGAATTTTGTACATAACCAAGCTCCTTATCAAAATTTTTGTGCTTTGATGAAATCAATAACTTCCCCGGCATTCCTGGCATTGTCCAGCGTTTTGAAAAATTCGTCCATCTCCAACAGTTCGGCAAGCTCGGACATTGCGCGCAAGTGACTAGTACTGTCAACGGCGCTTAAAGAAATCACGTATTTTACCGGATCGTTATCTTGATGCCCGAACGCGACGGGTTTTTCCAGAGTCGCAATACCGATGGCTATTTCTTTTGCTCCTGCCTTGGGCCTTGCGTGCGGCAGCGCCACATGTTTGGTGATCACGATATAAGCCCCGGATTCTTTTGCGGCATCGACCATAGCATCTACATATTCCTGCGTAGCCTTACCGTTTTCAACGAGGACGGACGCCGACTGCCTGATGGCTTCCTCCCAATTTTTGGCCGGCACCTTTAGTTTGACTAGCTTTTCATCGACAAGATCGTTCAGCATCAGATCTTCTACTCCTTTAGGCGTAAAATTCTCTATTTGTGTAAAATAGGATAGCAATTCACCCGAAAGCATCGCTTCAGAAGTGATTTTCGCGTATTTTTTTATAATGTTCATAACCTCGTCTATCTGAGGTTGCCTTAAAAATAGATCGCCTAATTGAATGTACACCTCGCGTGCAATCTTATATTTTTCCTTTTGGGTCATGACAGGGCTCACTTTGATCACAGGCGCATCCATTTCCAGACTTTCTGCCTTATAGCTGGTCGTAAACACAATGTCTACAGGAACGGAAAAATTTTTCAATTCGGAGGATTCCAGCGGCGGCAAAAAGTGCAGTTCCGGAAATAAATGCGTAAGTTCTGCATACAAGATCGCTGAACTGCCTACACCGTTTGTACAAACAATCAGCGCTGTTCTTTTTTTCAAGATGTCAATGTTTTTGCTGTCCGAGAAAATAGTTGCAAAATGCATAGTCAAATACGCCAGTTCTTCTTCTTGAATCTCTTCGCCAAATAAACTGCAGAATTCTTTGGTCGCGTTGCTGACGATTCTGTAAACTAGCCGATACTCTTCTTTCACTTTTTTACAAAGCGGATTGTAAACAGGGAATTTGAACAGAAGCCTGTAATAAGCCGGTCTAAAGTGGGAATATAGCTGCTTGAACATTTTTTCCTGGTTGACGAAATGTGCGCCGCTTAAATATTCAAACTTCGTCATCATTTTATTTATAATTTCCGATATCACAGCTCTGTCCTTGGTGTCTTCCTCTGCATTTCCTATGGAGATGCCCAAAATCCAGGCGCTGATATACATGACGTCATGAGGCTTTATTTCATTTCGTCCACCACATAATTCCAGTAATTCCTCAGCGAATTTATATTCCTTCATGGAGTTCATGACTGCAACGTTGGGAATGTCTATATTCTCAAGAGTTCTCGTATTCTTGGAGAGTATCCTCGCTTTCATAAAGATGAAGATATAGATAAATTCTACCAGCCTATCTTCGACAAAATTGATTTCATGCTTTTTTACAAGGTCCGATATAAGCTCTTTCGATTTCTCAAAACTGTCTAATTTATATTCTTCGATGAAAATATCAAATACTCTTGAACTTTCCGTATTGGAGAGGGTTTCAATAATATTTCGGATAAGCACTCTCCTGATTTCTATTTCGGATCCAACTAAATGGTAGCCGTTTGTGCGATTGTTCCTGATCTCGATGGCTTTATTCTCAAGGGCCGGGATCAAATCTTTAAAATCAAGATTCACGGTGGAACGACTCACCTTCAGAGAATCCGTAAAGTGATGGATTGAAACATCCTCCATGTTTATAAAGAGCATTAAATAAATGTATAAAAGCCGTTCTGTTTTGCTCAGATAGTAGGTTCTTTTAGAATATTTCTTTTCGAGAATTTCTTTAATGGTGTCTTTTGTCTCTTTTTGAATCACAATGTCTTTTTTGGAGCCCAGAGAAATTAGCGGCGCTTTTTCCGCTTTGAAGATGGCGTTAATTTTCTCTAGCCTGTAGGAAATCTGTCTTTTTGAAGAATTGGTTTCCTCTTGAAGCCCTTTTGCAGTCACGACCGTGCTATTTAACAAAATCCGCAGAAGCGAGATGATTTCTTTATCCATTTGTTCTCTCCCTTCCTTGGTCTCATCGGCAAGCATCTCATCCTTGGATTTTGTTTTCGTTCCCTCCCTGATATTCATTGTATTTAAGGATATTAGCGCTTTCAATTTGATTTAAGTCCGACTTTTGTTCGTAACCATTACAAAAATAATATCTGGTGCTCATTACTCATGACCTGGATGAATGGAAAAGCGCGGAATGAGAATTGAAGGTTTGATTGATTACGAAGGGGGCGAACGGCATGTGGTTATTCCTCTCATGCGGGTGGCAGCCGAAAGTGCCCCCATTTCAACGAAATGACGGGAGAGGAAGATGGGCTTATTCATTATGTTAATATGATTATGTATCCTTCACCTTGCCAAGCCAAGTGTACTTATTGTAACGTTCATAATTCTAGATTTGGTTTCGGCGCTTGATAACGGCATGATTTCCATAAAGGCGGCATGATGGCAAGTGAAAACTTGAGAAAACGGCAAAATTAGTCTATTGAAGATCTCGGGTGACAACATAAAGGAAAAAAGGGGCACTATTTCAGCGACATCCCTATGTTACGGAAACATAGAGGAATTTTATGGCGCTATTTTCACGATTCAGTGGCAAAAGGCCGCCTTTCGACCTGTTCATCGAAAAATAGGACCCAAAAGTTCCTCTATTTCATGGGGAGGATACTGAGCACAAGACTAATATAGAACAAAGCGATCTATGGCCCCCCGCAGATAAGCCATATTATTTCCGGAATTACCTATTCGTTCTTTACGAAAAACTTCATTACCCAGTTGTTTATCTATTGCAGGAGTCAGTTCTTTTCAATATGACGATCAAAGAAAACCTATTGCTGGCAAAGGGTGACGCAACGGATGCGGAATTGATAGATTGTTGCCGGAGAGCGAGTATTTACGATTTCATTGAAACGTTGCACCATATAACAGAAACGAAACCTATGATTTACTTTTCCAAAATCAGTATATAGCAGGTGAATAACCAAGTGGCACAAGATGGAATTACCGTGAACAGCGTAGCCCCCGGCTTGGTAAACACCGACATCTGGAAATCGCTGGACCGGGTTACGGCCGATTCCGTCATTGCTTCCATCCCGATGGGCAGACCGGGCGAAACGGAGGAGATCGCCTCCGCTATCGCGTTCCCGGCATCCGCAGAGAAACCGAGGCTGCATTTGAGGCAAGCCTCGGTTATGTGTAAGACACCATCCATCTTCGCTTCAATTTTGCAGATATTCAATTCAGACGGAGCACTGAGGCATGTCTGATTCTTGCGGGCAGCCGGATTATATCTTTAGAGAGCTGATTCCACTCGGCTAAATCGTTTGATCCGAATGCAGCATAATATCCTTCATAAAAACCGTCCGCCAGTAGGATCCATTTCCATGGCAGCCGTGTGTCTTTCGGGAGTTTGTAAACCGTCGGTCCTTCCATAAGTGATGGGGTTAGCAGATCCGAAAGGGGGCCGAAGACAATTTCATCCGGATTTATCTCCATCCGGCAGGAGCGGATCGCTTTGAAATCGGTGCCAGGTTCATTTCGTCCCCGTTCATCCTTAAAGAATAGAAGTTGGCCGTCGTCCGCGGTCATAACCGAGGCATCGATCACATTAAACCCGGGATCGAAGAACAGGGATGACTCCTTGAATGATCGAAAATCACGGGTTGCAGTGGACCAAATTCGGTGATTCCGTAGACCTGGTTGAACAGTGGAGGACCAAATGATCCGATAAACGCCATGGGTTGCATCATAGAAAGCTTCCGGAGCCCACGCATTCTGGGTATCCGGAAATTGCTCCATGACCGGAATGAGCCGTGCATCTTCCCATTTGACCAGATCAGCGCTTGATGCATAGCCGATGCTGCAGCTGCTCCAGCCGTCTGTCCAAAGCGCGTGGAACCTGCCGCTTTTGTCCTGAAGAATAAACGGATCCCGGATTTGTCCGGTTCCTATCGGGGAAATCAACAGAGGACGGCCGCCGTTTCGTTCCGTCCAAGTCAGACCGTCCGTGCTCTCCGCAAGGAATAAATTTTCCGCGTCTTCTTTAAAGTAACTAAGCAAGTACATAACGTTCTCCCGCTTTCCCTTTTATTTGATCCCGCTAGTAGCAACCCCTTCGACAAAGTGCTTTTGGGCAAGGAAGAAGATGACGACTGGAGGAATGATCGCAACTATGGACATGGCAAACAGCGAACCCCAGTTAATCTGGGCAGCGTTGTCCACGAACATTTGCAAAGCCAAAGGCACCGTGTATTTACGCACCTCGTTTAAATAGAGCAGTTGGTCGAAATAATCATCCCAACTCCATAGGAATGAGAAAATTCCCATTGTGTAGAGCACTGGCTTACAGTTGGGCAGCAGGATGTTAAAGAACGTGCGGAATGGGCCGCAACCGTCCATTAGAGCAGCTTCATCCAAATCCCGCGGCAGCCCTCTTAAAAACTGAATCATCAAATATACAAAAAAGGCATTGCTGGCCAGAAAGTACGGCAAGATCAGTGGAAGCACGGTGTTGATCCAACCCAACTTAGCAAACATAACATAACGGGGAATCAGTAACACCTGTGTCGGCAACATCAGTGTTCCAAGCAGAATCGAGAACCAGAGTCCCTTTAGCGGGAAATTCATCCGTGCGAAAGGGAAGGCGACGAGTGAACTGGAAAGAACGCAGCCGACGACCGATAAGAGTGAGATCGTCAACGAATTCATGATAAACTCGCCAAAGGTAAAACCGGGAACAGCATTCCATCCGTTTGCATAATTACTGAACTGGAACTGTGATGGCCATAGACTGGTAACTGTGAAAATTTCGTCATTGGCTTTAAAACTGCCGAGCAGAAGCCAAATGATTGGATAAACCATCGTAAAGGACATAAGCACCAATAGAAGATTCTTGCCGATAACGGCGGGCTTTAGCTGGATCATTTCCCTCTTCCTTTCGTGTCGTTCTCGTAATACACCCAGCGTTTGGATGTCAGGAAAATAACGGCCGTCACGACTGCGATCAGCACAAGCAGACTCCAGGAAACCGCAGAAGCGTAACCCATACGCTGTTGCTTGAAAGCAAGGTCGTAAATATACAGTACGGAGAACAGGGTCTCGTCCATCGGGCCGCCCTTAGTGATGATATATCCTTGAGTAAACACTTGAAAAGAACTGATGGTCTGCAAAATCAAATTGAACAGAAGGATGGGCGAGATCATCGGAAGCGTGATTTTGAAGAACCGGGAGACCGAACCCGCACCGTCTATTTCGGCCGCTTCGTAAAGCTCTCCGGGAACATTTTTTAAACTTGCCAGGAAAATAACCATTGACGATCCAAACTGCCATACAACTAGCAGGATCAGAACATAAAGAGCGTAATCCGGCTGTCCCAGCCATTCTTTTCCGGTGATGCCAAGCAGGCTAAGAAAGCTGTTAAGCAACCCGTCCAGCCCGAAAATATTACGCCACATCACAGCTACGGCAACGCTTCCCCCGATCAGGGAAGGCAGGTAGAAGAGAGTCCGGTAAATCGTCATGCCAAGCGATGCCCTATAGAGCAAGATAGCAACAAACAGCGCCATGGCAAGCTTGAGCGGAACAGACAGGATGACATACTTTAGAGTGACTTCAATCGATTTCAAGAACCGCGGGTCGTGGAACATTTGAACGTAGTTTTGGAGGCCCACAAAGGTCGAACTTCGAAGTGTGCTGTCCGTCAGCGAAAGATAGAATGAATTGAGGAACGGCCAGAGCGTTAGTCCAAAAAATCCGACCAGCCAGGGCAGCAAGAACAGATAGGCAATCCATGCTTTTTTCTTGAAGCGGGTTGCCTTTTTTTTAGTTTGGGTCGTAATGACCGATGAGGTTTGTATGGTTTCCATAGACTCCAGCTCCTTTCTGATGTTGAAGCGCAGAGGAATCGGAAAAGCGGGCTATGCCCGCCTCTCGCGATTCTGCTGTTACTTGCCGCCAAATACGGCGTTCACTTCGTTCATCAGCTTTTTCGCGCCTTCGTCGACGCTGATTTTACCAAACGCTATTTCTTGACCGACCTTTTCAATCGAGCCTTTCCAGTTTAGAATCTGGGGACCGCTCGGCGGGAAGGAGATTGCGACCCCTTCCAGCTTATTGATTGCCTGGATCAAATCGATGTTCTTTTTATCGCCTTCCGACAGATCCGCCGTGGACAGCAACGCTTCCCGCTGTTCTTCGGTTGGGAGAACCCCCCGGGTCGTCTTTAGCACTTTAGCCGCATCCGTGTCGTGGACGAAGAAGTTAAGAAACTTAGCTGCTTCCTCTGGATGTTTTGTAGTTGCGCTGATGGAAAGCACCTGGCTTGTCCCCGGCAGCACGGTTCTTCCGGTTGAAGCACTCTGCGGCATCATTACCATATCGAGCGTATTTTTAGTCTGACTCTGAAACCGGCTGAATGAACTTGAAGCGATCGGCACAAAGGCTGCCTTGCCTTTGACAATCAGCGAGTTCGCGGAGTCATCGGAGGTCGCGGACAGATCGGGAGGAGCAACGGCATTTGCCGCTCTCAGATCGGCCCAATACTGATAGTAGGCTTTGATCTGGTCCTCGGTGAATGTGTACGATTTTGTGTCGTTTGGAAACGGCTCAGGAGCATCCAGAGCGGTTACGCCAAAGATTTTAAATACATCGAAGGCAACCGAGGAGTCGACCGCACCGTAAACCTTGCCACCTGATTTCTCGGAGACTTCCTTGAATTTGGCAGCCAAGTCGTCCCATGTATAGGGTGGCTTCGGAGGCTCTACGCCCAGACTGTCGAGTAATGTTTTATCGTACAAATAGGCATCCGCAGCAAGTCCAATGTAAGCGCCGACCGTTTTCCCGTCCATAGCGACCGATTCCATCGTCGTCTCGTTCATGCCTTTCGTATCGAGCACGCCGTCCAAAGGGAGCATGGCGTCGACACCAAGCCGGTTATTGATATCCCCGGTCGACTGGAAAAGATCCGGCGCACTATTGCCGGCGACCTGGGCCTGCAGCTTGGACTCGTAGCCGTCGAAGCCGGAATATTCGGGAAGGATTTTAATGCCGGGATTTTTTTCTTCGAAAATTTTAATTGCTTCAAGTGTAGCGGTGTGACGGTCTTCCGATCCCCACCAGGCGAAGCGCAGCTCTACCGTTTCTTTGCCGCTGCCGGTATCAGCATTTTCCGTACCGCTGTTCGAACAAGCTGACAGCGTCAGCAAGACTGCGGAAAGAACGGCAATGGACCATGTTTTCCGTTTCATTAGATTGACCTCCTGTTGAGTAATGTTCTGCTTACATTTCAAAGTTTAAGATAAAGCGCTTTCAGATTATAGATAAAGGAACAACTAAAACCAACACGATTCAACAGAGAAATCGCTTTCTAAGTGAATCACTTGAATTGGGACGGTTTTACTCCGGTATATTCTTTAAACAGCTTACTGAAATAATGAGCGTTTTTGTAGCCGACTTGTTGCGACACTTCGTAGACCCGGCTGCCGGGAACGAGCAGAAGTTTTTTTGCGCGCTCCATCCGCTGCTGGGTCACGTATTCAGAAAACCCTGTTCCTACTGCTTCCTTAAACAAAGTGCCTAAATAATTTGGCGTAAGAAACACCATTTGAGCGATGTCTTCTAGTCGTATTTCCGTATGAAGATTACTTTCAATGTAATCGAGGCACAAGCGAATAGCCTGGCGGTTCTTTTTGTCTACGGCTTCCGGAAGAAAGTCCACCAGCCGTTTGTAGAGGGCTTTAATCGGCGGGAAGATATCGTCGGGATGACTATGCTTCCGTATTTTGTTTAAAATGCCCGAGTATTCAGGGGCCAGAGAATTTGCCGTCTCATTACGCTCATAGAGAATCAGGGAAAGCAGCATGATCAATTCGCTGCTTAGTTTATGGATATAACCGGCCGGATATAGAGTCTGCGACTTTTTGTACTCTTGGTGGAGACGATCCAGATACTGTTCAACCCATTGGCTGTTACGGGCATAAACTGCATTTAACAGTCTCTGACGTTCTTTGAGTGGAAATAAAGTCTGACCGTTTTCAAACGTTTCCTCCCGTCCGCCGGCAGGCTCGCCGACAGAGAACAACCTGAGTTTCATCGCCTCGCGTGCTTCCTGAAATGATTTGGGTATTTGGTAAGAAGCAGTACATAGCTTGCCATAGACAAAGCGAAATGATATACGATGCCTAACCTTAATTCCATAACCAGCTTCATCCAAGGCCGCTCCAAGTTGAACTGCAGCGTCGGCACTGGAAAAGCTTATAATAAGAATAATTCCTCTAGCATTATAGAGCAGTCCGACAGGATAACCGCACGATTTTGCAGCATCGCAAACTACCCGCCGAATCAATTCCATGTCAGGCACGGCCGTGAGTGCGGGCTCCACATAGCCGATAACCGTTTGGTAATAGGGTGCCTCCATAGGCAGGCCTATAAATTCCATAAGTTCTGGTTCATAGTCTCCGCTTAACATGCTGAACAGCAGACGTTCTTGCAAAAGAGGCAAACTTTCTTTCAGTTTATTCTCTACCCGTATCGTCTCATTAATTCGTTCCCTCTCTTTGGATATCATATCAGTCAGCCGTTGGAGCACTTTGACGATTGAATCCAACTCAACTGGTTTAAGTAAATATTCAAATATGCCGTAAGAAATTGCCTTTTTGGCAAATTCGAACTCCTCATGACCGGTAAGTACGACAATTTTACTGGGGTAATTCATGGATTTAAGTGCTTCGGTTAACTGGAAGCCGTCCATGATCGGCATTTTTATATCAGTGAAGATGATATCAATCGGCGTTTCGGAGTCTGAGAGCAAGTCCAGCGCTTCTTTTCCGTTATTCGCAAAGCCGACAACCCGCATGCCGTATTCCCCCCATTCAACAGCGTCTCTTAATCCCTCCAGTACAAAATCTTCATCATCTACAAGCAGCACGCGAAGTTCGCTCAATGTGTCTCCTCCTCCATGTGTCGATACAATCGGCGGGGAAGCCTGATCTGTGCAAGTGTTCCCCGTTCTACATTTAAGTAACTCAGACCGTAAGAATGCCCATAATGCAGTCTGATCCTTTCATTTACGTTATGAATACCGTAGCCAACCGATCCAACCCCTTGTTTCAACGCCTCATTTAATAATTCTGCGTTTACACCGGTTCCGTCGTCCCGGATTTGGAAGATTAGATCGTCCTCGCAGCAGTATCCGGTGACTTCGATTTGGCCTGCTCCCTTGCTGCTGGCAAGTCCGTGGACAAAACAGTTTTCCACTAAAGGCTGCAGAATGATTTTGATGGTTTCACAAGAAAGCATACCGGAATCAATATGCTGAACGTAAGTGAACCTGTCCCGGTATTTGTGACGCATAATATGAATGTAAGCATCCAGGTGGGTAAGTTCGCTGGACACCGTTGTCAACTCCCGGCCTTTGTTAAGGCTTAACCTGAAAATTTTCCCAAGACTTGCCGTCATCGAGCTGATCTCTGGCGCTTTATGCCGGATTGCCATCCAGTTTATCGCATCCAGAGTATTGTAAAGAAAGTGAGGATTAATCTGGGATTGAAGCGCTCGAAGTTCCATTTCCCGAAGTTGCTTCTGCTCACGCTCACGGTCTTCCATTAATTCTCGAATCTTGGACGACATATTTAGGAATTTCTCATTCAGTTGCCCGATTTCGTTGGTATAGTCTGAATCTAGTTCAATATTAAAGTTGCCATAGCCGACCTTGTTCATTTGCCGAATCAACCGCTTCAGCGGCTGGGTAACTGACCGTGAGAACAATACCGCGCCAATTACCGCGAGGATAAAGCAACCAGCAGCGACAAGCAGTAATCGGGTAAAGAGAGCTGGCATACCTTCGATTACATCGGCATAGGGTTTAAAGCGAATGATTCGCCAGTGGAAGTCGTTAGGTGAACTGAAAACGCTTAAATATTTGCGATCTCCAAGCTGAGTGAGCGTATATCCCTGTCTTTGATCTGCAAAGGACGCTACGATATCGTGCGTGGCCTTGTCAGACAGCTTTGCTCCGGAGGTATCATAAATCTCATTGTTCTCATCGGCGAAATAAAGCAGGTCACCATTCGATGAACGCCGTTCCGCCAGGTCTTGGAAGCTGCTAAAATGCAGATTGATAAAGACATAACCGAGCTGAGTTTCGCCTTTAGTAATTTCATGAAAATAAGTTAAAATGTTTGAATTTGTTCCGTCGCTGCGCATATCATTTTGGCGAGGGGGGATAAATCCTTCTTTGCGAGACTCAACGAAAGACCAGAAGGGTTTTTCCACGGCTCGGCTTTGCTCATAAAAACCATTCGGATTAGAGTAGTTGTAAATGCCGAGTCGGTCGGTTACAATCATGATTTCGCTAATATCGTTTCGGGAATATGCCGCATTTGATAAAATGCGTGAGGCAATATCGTTGTTCCGAATTTGCTGATATATGTCTGATCGATCGGTTTGTTGAAGGATCGAGGTCACCTCCGGATTAATGACAATCGATAGCGCAGTGGCCCGGATTGAAGTCATTCTTTGGTTCATCTGGGAGTTCGTCTGCTCCAGCTCGGACAGTGAAGATTCACTTAGCTTTGAAGAGATCAGCCTAGATGTTGAGTAGTAGACAACAATGCTAAGTAGTGTCATCAGAGTCAAAATAAGCAGACTCAGCATGACAACCAATGTTGGTTGCAGCCTTCGTGTCTTAAACCAATACATACGCATATGACCTCCCGCTTTGCAATTGGTTATTAGAATAGCATTCTCGCCCGAAGAAAACCATGAACAATTATTTTAAATTGTATGTAATAATTGGGAACAACGAGGAATAGATTCACTTTACGAAACGAAAGTATGGGAGCCTACGAGTTTATTCTAAAGAAAAGTGGTTTCAAGTAGTGCCTAACAATTCAACGATAAATACCAATTATCTCGAAAATAATGGTTTCAATCGGCAAACGTCTCGGCCAAGAATTGAAATCTGTTGTCGAAATGGTCGGCGAGCGTTCATTCCTTGACAGGAATATTCTGTTTTATGTATATTTTAAGCGATTGATGCAATAAAAAATTGGAGTAAGGAGGCAGCCATACAGTGCGATTTCGGGGATTGAAAATCCGGATCGGTGATAACCAGAGAAATGACCACCTTTTATTTTAGAAAGTGAAACGTTGCTGTATGGGAAGTAAAATCATATGGACACAGCGGTATTAAGCGCCCTTGCGGAATCTAACCGTTTGCACATTGTTGAATTACTGCGTGAAGGCCCGCTCACAGTCGGGGGAATAACCGATCGGCTTGAGCTGCGGCAGCCTCAAGTATCCAAGCATCTCCGCGTGCTTCTTGATGCGGGAATCGTGGATATGCAGGCTGACGCCAATCGCCGGATTTATCAGCTGCGGCCGGAGCCTTTTCAGGAGATGGACGAGTGGCTGGATTCCTATCGTCATATATGGAACGAGAGGTTCGACCGCTTGGATGCTTATCTTCAAGATTTGATGAATCCCAAAAATAAACATTAGTAAAACTGGCGGCATAGGGATATTCCCCTTGTCGCCAATTTGCGTTCAACAATAGAAGTTGACAGACACTGAAAATATTCAAAAAACGGGCTACCGGATGCCTCAGGTCAGCAATCTGTGAGAAACTCCCGAACCTGGAAGATGATATAGTGTTTCGTAAATAATACTTTAAGTTAGGGAGTTGATCGCAGGAATGGGGAAGATCATTTTAACCATGCAGGTGTCGCTGGACGGAGTAGTCTCGGATGAACACTTGTGGATGATGCTAAGCGAGGAGATTTTGGAGGATTATTTGGAGTATTACAATACGGTAGATACAATCATAGTGGGCAAAAATAGTTACGCCTCACTGGCCGAGTACTGGCAGCAGGCGGAAAACTCGTCCAATGAGCTGGAGCGTGCGATAGCCCGTCGCATGAACGAAATTCCCAAAGTGGTTGTTTCTCATTCCGAAGTGGATTTAGTATGGAGAAACTCGGAGCAAATCGTCGTCAAAGACGACGGGGAACTCGCGCGGGAGTTGGAAGCGCTCAAAAACCGGGTAAATCAAATATCTGTCGAGAGCGGCGCAAAAACATGGCAATCCTTCATCCAAAATGAATTGTATGACGAGTTGTGGCTGCTTGTTCATCCGGTGATCGCTTCTCAAGGCGATAAACTGTTTGCTCTGGCCGACAAGCAGCAATCCCTCCGGTTAACCGGCAACAAAACGTATAAGAACGGTGTAATCGGATTGTATTATCAAAAATAATAGTTGTCTTAAACCAAGGAGATCCGGTGAAGTCGGAAAAGGTCATGAAAGCCCTGCTGCAAACGAAAGCGAAGATCGATATGGCGTCGCTGCAGAGGGCTTACGATGGGGAACCGGTGTAAGAGATGGTGGCGAACATGAGTAAACCCGAGTGGACCTGCTTCCTACTCCAGCCTTCTTGGGTCTATTGTTGAATGGAATAGTTGCAAAATATACAATTACTTATCCGGAAATACTGCCACAGCGCTTGATTAAGTGTAAAACCTGCAATTAATCCACTATCTTTCGAAGAAGAATCAAAGAGACGAGGAAATAGTTGTATGAAATGCAGTTAAACAAATGATTGGGTAAATGGACATAAAGTTAGTTGTATGATTTGCAATTAATGATCAGAGCCTAACCGATCAAGTACATTTTGTGCGCCATCCGACCAGCCCACAAGGCCTGCGTTTTTGTGGAGGTTATGGAATTGGCGGTTAGATTGCCTTTATATCCAGCAAGATTTGGTTTGCGCATCAAAGACCCGCCGGAGCGAATTCCTCCGGCGGGTCTTCTTTTGCGTTTATTCGGTTTCTTCTGTTTCTTCCAGCTGCAAGCTATCGTTATTGCTTTCGCTCTCTTCCAGCACATGGTGCTTAGCGGGCAGATCATACGCTTCGCGGATCAGCGAGAAGTAATGATCGCCGCGGACGACTTCATATTCCGGCCCCAGCGCTTCGCTCATCCGGACGACGTCCGACGGCGTCATGCTCCAGGCGAGCAGGCCGAGGGAGATGAACAGCGGGGATTCTCCGTCCCAGCCGGCCTTGGCCTCCTCCAGGATGCGCAGGCCGTCCTGAACCGTACTGATGCCCTGGATCGTCGAAACCGGCAGCGAATCGTGCAAAATTTCGACGCCGTGGCGGTCCTCCCAGCTCAGGAACAGGCCGGGCGCTTTGTAATAACGCTCGTAGGCGCGGGCGTAGGAATCACCTAACGGGACGTTTTCGCCGTCAATCCGGTTCAGCACATAAGGAAGGCCCATGCCGGTTTTTTGCAGATACTTGTAGGAACGCTTCAAATAATCGGCGAAGGTCGATTCCGGCCAGGCTTCCGGATAAAAATAGCCTGCGCCGGAAGGCCCGGCGATGATCAAGTCGTTCTCTGTCGCCGTTTTCCGGTAATAGTTCAGCATCGCCGGCGCCGCATCATACAGCAGCGGGCTCGAAGTCCAGTTGATCGGCACTTCGCCGCGGGCCGGATCGTCCCACAGATTCCGCATCTTGTGCTGGTTGTACTGGAAGTTGTCGCCCTCGCTGAACGTATAGGTGACGTAGATTTTGCTCTCCAGCTCGGGCGCCCGGGGAGCTTTCGCTTTAACCGGCTGGACTTTGGTGCCGGAAAAAACGGTCAGATTGCTGAACCAGTCGGCCGCCAGCACATAGACCCCGTAATTCGACGTCACTTCCACCGAGCTGAATTCGCCGGCAACGTCGTTGCTGAACCATCCCAAGTAAGGCGTGCCAGGCTCGACCTCGGACAGGATACGTTCAAACAGCGCTCTCTGCTGCGGGTCATTCACTTCTAGCCAGAACACCATCGCCTTATTGGCAACAGCATAATCGCGGAGGTAGCCGTAAGGGTCCTTCTGCTCGGAGGACGGCGGGCCAACGTTCCCGGCCGAAACCTTGTATTGGTTCCACATGACGACGGAGGCGGTCAACTCGCGCGTACCCTCCGGCGGAGTAAACCGGTAAACGAAATAACGCCCGTTGTCGGCAAAACGGTGCCCGCCGTCCCCGGCGGAAACCTGCGAGTCCTGCCGATCATAAAGAAACGGCTCTTCCTCCGGCGTGCCCGGAATGAACTGCGCGATGATCTCCCCGTCCGCCTTAACGACAACCTCGTGAACGGCGGGGCCCCAGCCGTCCTGGGTAAAGGCGTCGTCGAAACGCAGATAAACCGATTCATCCCCCAAAAATCCGGATAAATCAAAATCGTACGTTCCTTTGTTGCTGGCGTCGCGGATCTGCTCGGTTTCTTCCGCGATGATTTCAAACGATTCGGGCAGTCCCGGCGGGATGCTGATCGATGTGTTTGGGCTGAGCCCGATCAGCATACGGTGCGTCGTTTTGCTCCATAAATTTTCGTATTGCCATGTATAGGCATCCATACGATCCTTGAATTTGCCGCGAAGATCGTCGGTCACTTTCAAGTTATAGGGGGATGCCTTTAGCCGCTCCGCCAGCTCGGGGCTGGCGACGACGGCGTCCTTCAGCCCGGCCAAAGTTGTGGCGACGTTAATCGAGTCGGGTACCTCCGGGTCGTAGATGATCATGCCTTTTACTTCATTTTTGTATTTCCGAACAAGATTCCAATAATCGTCGTGCAGCGTGTAGGGTGCCTGGAGATCGTTCAGCCAGGTCAGCTTGCCTTCTTCCTGGCTTTCCAGCAGGTAAATCCGCGGCTCTGTGCGGTTAACGACCCCTTGCAAGGTGGCTAGCAGCAGCCGGATATCGCCGGGAATTTGGTACACGTCAGCGACATCGAGTCGCTTTACCTTCGCAAAGGTTGGAAGCGCTTGCGATTTGGGCCAGCTGATGGTGCTTTTTTGCGGCTGCGCAGAGGATTGTGCATTGGCTGAGGTGGTGCCTAGGGTTAAGGACAACGTGCATAACAATACGAAACATGTCATCGTCAGCTTTCGAATCAAGCTCGTTCACCTCGGATCCTCATAATGTGGAGCCATCGTTGGCGGCCGGCCGCTCCATCCCTCCTTCTTCGGCTTGGTCGCAAATCAAACGATAACACCTGAACAATATATTAAATATGTCTAATATTATTTGTCAAGCAAATAAAAGGGGAACGTTCACAGACGATCCAGGGCTTAACTGGCACCTCATGCGACGTTCCCCGATGTTCTTTTCGTTAGCTCGGCTTACTCTTTAACCGTTAACGTTTCGGCGGCGACAATCCGGTAAAGCTCCTCCATGCTGTTTACGACGATATCGGGATGGATTCCCGTTATCCGTTCACGAGAGGGGGTGTAAGGATTATCTACACTGCAATTTGTTATCCATACGGATTTCAAACCTGCCCGGATGCTGCCCAATATATCGGTATCCAAATTATCGCCGACCATAACGCAGTTCTCGGGAGAGACACCGCATTGCTTCATTCCGTAATGAAACATATATGGCTCCGGTTTACCGATGCACTCCACCGTGACGCCGGTTACAGCCTCAATAGCGGCCAACAGCGAGCCGGTCTCGGGAATTCGTTCCCCCGATACTCCGGGATGGTAAAGATCCCCGTTCGTGGCGATCAGACACGCTCCTTGCATAATATCCGCTGCGATTTGTTGAAGCTTCCCATAGTGGAACTCGGTATCCCGGCCAATGACCACAACATCGGCCCCCGCATCGTTCCAGGACACCGTTCGATGCCCTGCTTGTTCAACACTGCGTGCCAGACTCGCGCTTCCAATGGTTTTCACAGAGACATTTCCATACTTTTCTTTGATGTACGTTCCGGCGATATCCGTTACTGTGAAGATAGAGTCAGGGAGGACATCCATCCCCATGACCGCCAGTCGCTCCTTAATTTCTAATCCGTTCAAACGGGAATTGTTTGTCAAGAACGCATAGGAGATGCCCCTCTGCCGCAGCTGATGGAGCAGCGGGACAATGCCTTGAGATAGCCGATCGCCATGGTAAACGCAGCCATCCAGATCGAAAAAGCATACTTTGGTGTGAAAAAGAAAGCCCTGCTCCAAAACCAATCTCCTCCGCTTCTAGTTCAGCAAAGCATTTGACTGAGTCGCTGCGTCTTTGACGGCCTGGTCTACTGATTTTTGCTGCAGCAGCGCGGCCTGAATGTTATCCTGGACAATTTTGTACACTTTCGAGCCCGATGATCCCGGGAAATTATACCAAGGCACCATATCTTCGATTTGCTCATAGGTCACTTTGGCTGCCGGGTTTTCTTGCAGGAAATGGCCCATCAGCTGCTGATCTTCCAGTGCGCTTTTGCGCGTTACCATGTAGCCGAAGCCCTGTGCGATCATCGAAGTCGCTTTGGGGGAAGTCGCGAATTTCACAAAATCCCAGGCCGCTTCCTGCTTTTTCGGATCTTGCGCCAAGATGACAAGGTTATTTCCACCCGCAGGAACAACGCGTTTGCCGTCCAGTGAAGGGAAGGTCGCCGTGCGGATGTCAAATTGCGATTGCTCGCGAAAGCTTGCGAGATATGCCGTCGTGGACACATACATGGAAATGTTGCCGGATTGAAAACTTTGATTCGCTTGCTGGGTATCCAAGACCGGCATAGATTTATCCGTATTCACCAAATCAACCCAATACTCCAGCGCCTTGCGGCCGGCGTCAGAGTCGAACCCGACGGTTTTCAAATCTTTGGACATCATTTGGCCGCCGGCTGTTTCTGTCATCGCTTGATAGATCCAGTTGCCGGTAATATTATAATCGAAGTAGACACCGTATCGTCCGTTTACCGTCAGCTTCTTCGCGGCATCGCGAACATCCTGCCACGTTTTTGGCGGATTCTCGGGATCGAGTCCGGCCTCTTTGAAATGATCGGCATTGTAAAACAGAATCGGCGTGCTCACGGCAAAAGGCATGGCGTACTGCTTGCCATCATCGCCCTTGCCCAAATTCAGCATCGTTGGAAAAAAGTCGGACAAATCGGTTTTGTCCTTCTCGACAAAGGAGGAAGCGGGAACGACCGGCAGTGTGTCCAAAGCGAAACGGGTATACACGAATCCGTTCGTGAATACGTCGGGAAGCTGCTTGGCCGCTGCTTGCGTCTGAATTTTTTCAATGATGCCTTCGTAATTACCCTGTACAAATACCGGGTTGACCCTAACCTTATTCTGACTTTTGTGATATTCTTCTACCACTTTGTCGATGATGTCGCCGGCATGCATATGCAAAAATTCGATTTCCACAACCTCGTTGGACGCTTCGGAAGCGTCTTGTTCACCGCTTAAGGGTTGTCCCGTTCCCGCTTCGCCGCAGGCGGACAATAGCATGATCACTGCGAACAAACAAGTAATCCATTGCTTTTTCAATGTTGTCATTTTTATTTTCCTCCCTGGATTTGGAAAAAATGAGGCTAGCCTTTCAACCCGCTATTCATAAAGCCTTGGATAAAATTTTTCTGCGCTGCAAGATACAGAAACAGGATCGGCAGCATGGACAAGGTTGCAACAGCCATTGTCGGCACCCATTCGAGAGCTTCTTCTTCTCGAAACTGCACGAAAGCAATCGGGAGTGTCTGCATCATTTTGTCGGTGAGCACAAGCAAGGGCCAATTGTATTCATTCCAGTTGCCTACGAAAAGAATAACCGCCAGTGCACTGATCACGGTCACCGACAGGCGCAAATACACATGCCACATCATTCCAAGCGGAGTGCATCCGTCAATAACAGCGGCCTCCCCCAGCTCATACGGAACTGTCATGAACGATTGACGGAGCAGGAAAATGGCATAGCCGCTGGCAAGATGCGGCACGATCACGCCTGCAAAGCTGTTTAGCCATTCCAACTCGTTGACGATCATGTAAGTCGGCACCATCGTAACCTGATGCGGAATCATCATCGTAATAAGCACGAAGAAGAACAGGGCATCCCGGCCGGGGAAGCGATATCGGGCGAAGGCAAAAGCGGCCGCTACGCCTACGATAAGCTGTCCCAGCGTCTGCAAGCTGGCGGTAACCGCGCTGTTCCACGCCCAAAGTCCGATAGGGATTTCCCGCAGCACACGCAGATAGCCGTTCACATTAAACTGGTTCGCCCAGAATAAATGGCCGCTGAACACCTCCTCCGGCGCCTTAAACGAAGTGGCCAGCATCCAAATAATCGGAATTAAGCTGATTAGTGCAACGACAATCAGAAAAAGATGCTTAAACCCTTCTTCCACCAAACGCAAGGTATGGTTCATTCCACAATCCTCCTTTATTTAAAAACAAACGTTTTACTGGTAGTGGACCGTTTTTCGCGACAAGCGAAGCTGAATGACCGTAAGAGTACCGACAAGCAGAAGTAGAATGGTGGAAGAAGCCGAGGCCACCCCGATGTTGAAAAATTGGAAGGCTTCTTGATAAATCTGATATACCAACACATTGGTCGCATTGTTAGGACCGCCGCGTGTCATAATTTGGATCGTCGTGAAGACTTGGAATGACGAAATGATGCTCATGACAAGAATGAAGAAGGTAACCGGCGACAGCATAGGCAGAGTTACATGGCGGAACTGTTTCCAGCGCCCCGCACCGTCCATGGAAGCCGCTTCGTAAAGAGTGCGGTCTACGGACTTGAGTCCGGAAATATAGAGCACCATATTGTAGCCGAATCCCTTCCAGATTCCGACAATCGCAAGAGACCAAAGCGCCGTCGCCGGATCGTTCATCCAATTGGGGCCCTGAATGCCGAACATCCTGAGCAGCACGTTGATGGCGCCGACTTGCTCATTGTACATCAAGCTCCATACGATACTGATGATGCTAATAGAGGAGACAACCGGCAGGAAGAAGATCATCCGATACAGCCGCTTGCCTCTCCACAAGCTTTCCACGGCCAATGCAAGCGCAAGTCCAATCCCCATGGCAAAAGGTACCGTTAACAATACATAGAGGGCTGAGTTTTTGAGTGAAATCCAGAATACCTCATCGTGCAAGAGGCTCCTATAGTTGTCAAGTCCGACGAATTCCTTGTTAGGGCTAATCAGGTTCCACTTTTGAAAGCTCAAAATAAAGGCGAAGATAAACGGGTAGATGAAAAATACGACATAGAGGCCAAGCGCCGGCAGCAAAAAAGCGAAAGGCACCCATGACTGAAGCAGCTTGCTGCGTACGCGAACCGAAGCCTTGCTAGGCTTGTTGGCAAACGGCACCGATGATTCCAAGCTTTAATTCCTCCTTCCAAATATCATCCAACGCGCAACCATCCGTATCCGCAAGCTCTGTACGGAGAAGCCGGGCAATGGTTGGGGCGATGTCCACGATACGAATTTCCGGCAAAGTCAAACCGGAACGGATCGAGGGGCCCGCAGCCGTAAACACGGCTTTCAATTGTTCATGCTGCGGCAGATAGCCGTGCATCCCTTTAAATTTGGTTGTGTATTCGACAATTCCATCTCCACGGTGGTCGGAGTCTCCGTTGTAGTCGAAATGGACAAAGCAGTCCAGCTCAGCCTCGAAGGCAAAGTCCGGGCTGTGATCATCCAACTCGCCTTCAGCCGGAAGACCGAGGGAAGGGAAATCTTCCCGTTCAAACAGCCGGCCAACTCCCTCGCTTTCTGCAAGAACGCGGCGAACCTCGTCAATGAGTTGGGCTTTTCGGGCAGGTTCGTTCTCCAGCACATATACATATCCCGATCCTCCATTGGATACAGCGATCACCTGGCTGTCCTTCGCCCCGGTATTCAGCCAGCCCTTCTGTTTGAACAGCCTGTTCGGATAGAACGTCTTGGCAGTGTTGACGAATCCATGATCGGATACGATGAAAACGTCGGTTTGGTGCAAGATTCCCTTCTCATCTAATGCCTTCAACACCTCGCCGATTCGCTCATCTACATATTCAAGCGACCAGTAAGCTTCTTTGGAACGAACGCCGTAATCGTGTTGCATGCTGTCCGGCAGTAAATAGTGCATCTGGATCAAGTTTGGGCTGTGGCGATCGATCAAGTATTTGGCGATTTCAGTCGTCAGCCAGTCCTGCATGGGTCCGCGGGCATGATCCTTGCTCCAGTCACCATAACACTCCACCGGCAATCCGGCTGCCTTCAACTCCTTCCAAAGCGAGGCCGTACAGCAGGTATCGAACAATTCCTGCTCGAAAAATTCAGGGATATTGAAATCGATCGTTTCTGCTCCGCGTGTAACCGGCCAGCAGATGGATGCGGTAGTCCAGCCCATTCGCTTTGCAGCGTCATACCAGGTTTCTCTGCGCAGTACCTCCGTTTTGTTCCAGGTGCGGTCGGCGAAATGCTCGCCCACCCGGCGATTCGGGCGGTCTATCACCCAGTTTCCGAGCACGCCTTGCTTTCGAGGATATGTCCCGGTAACCATGCTGGCATGAATCGCCCAAGTCGCCGTCGGAAATACACTCTCCATGCCGGCCGCTGATACGCCTTCACGAATAATCCGACGTAAAGTAGGCATGCGGACATACGGATCATGCAAATAGGAATTGGCCATGCCGTCAATGCTAATAACAAGTACAAAACGTTCATTGCAATTGGATAATCGCGCCATCAGATTCATTCCTCCTTATGCATGTTGTTATATATAAGAAAAGAGAAAGCACCCAACAATAAACAAAGGGTA
The DNA here is from genome assembly GCF_003863965.1 of Paenibacillus oralis. Lineage (GTDB taxonomy): Bacteria > Bacillota > Bacilli > Paenibacillales > Paenibacillaceae > Fontibacillus > Fontibacillus oralis. Next base: position 525,153 of record NZ_RRCN01000001.1, on the reverse strand, counting down.
CAAAACCCTGTTCAATGTTTGGAGCTTTCTCTCATTCTTCACTCGAAACTGGATTTATTAAATTGTTACGTTCTTAAACAGTGTAGTGCAGGTCTTGAAACGTCAGGTTCCAAAGCTCTGTATCGCTGGTTGCCAGCGATGTCGCACCGGCATACAAGCTTTCATTCGCTTCTTTTTTTGTATGAATCAAACCGCTTGCGATAATCGGGGTATCCGTCAGCGTCTCGGAGAAAGTATGAATGATTTTTGCAATAACTCCCGGCATGAGATCAATGCCATCCGGTTGAATGCTTTGAGCCAAACTTAGCCCATTCTTCAAAACCTGAGAATCAAGCACAAACAGGTGAAGAATCGCGTATAGACCCGCCCGTTTTGCTTCCTTGATCAAATGGCTTTTGGGTGTGATGATTCCGTCTGCGCCGACGTAATCCGAAATGAAATCCACACTTTCCTTGTCGGTGCTTGATAGCCCTTTAATCAAATCGAGATGGATAAAGGCACCCTTGTCCCTTTCCTTCGTCAGGCGGACGCCGCGGATGACTTCCTTTATTGTTCCGCCCATGAAGAAAATATTTTCCACCCGGCTGTCCAGCGCCAGTTCGATATCCTCCGGCTTGCGTACCGCAGCGATGATAGGGTTGTTGCCAATCTTGTGCAGTAAAGACATAGAAGTCGAATTCCTTTCCTTTCCTTCCCGTTCCTGTATTCATAGTAACGACTGAATGTAAACGCTGAATTAAAAAGATGTACAAGTATTGTAAAGAGCGTCTCGCCAGTATCAATTGACTAAATGACATAAATGATATATCGTAAATGTAAAAAGAGAAAAAAATAGGAGAATCCAAGCATGCAAAACGAGCGAAAACCGTTATATATGCAGATTCAAGAGCATTTCAAAAATCAGATTTTGAGAGGCGAACTGCGGGAAAACGACAAAATCCCCTCCGAAAAAGAACTGATGGAGCAGTTTGACGTCAGCCGGATCACCGTCGCCAACGCGCTGACGCAGCTGGCCAAGGACGGATGGATTTATCGCATCCCGGGCAGGGGGAGCTTCGTCGGCGAGAACATCAAGGAGCTGATGGGCGGCTCCCATGTTCATGAACCGGGTTCGGGGACGCGCATGGAGAACGGCGGAGGCAGCGTTGGCGGTACGAGCGGTATGGGCGGTGCGGCAAATACGAGCCCGGTGACCGCAGGGGCGGCCACAGCGGCGGACAAAATGCCCTATCCCCCGGATACCGCGCCGCCTGGAGGCGAAGGAAGAAAGACGATCGGCCTTGTCATGCCGCTTCTCGTCGACTATTTTGGCATCCGCCTGATCCAGGGCATCAACAACGTCATCGAAAACAGCGGGTACAGCCTGCACATCGTGCTGACGTACAACTCGATCGAACGGGAAAAAGAGGCGATGCAAGACCTGCTCCGCAAAGGGGCGGCGGGGCTGATCATTTTCCCGTGTGACGCGGAGACGTACAATGAGGAAATCCTGGCGTTGAAGCTCAGCGGTTTTCCGTTCGTGCTGCTCGACCGGTATTTGCCGGGGATCGCCACGAATGTGGCGCGCAGCGACGGCCTGATCGGCGGGCAGCTCGCCGTCGATTATTTGTGGAGCCTCGGGCACCGCGATATCGCCATCTGCTCCGATTCGCCGCTGCCGACGATTACGGTCGAGGACCGGATTAACGGCTATATGGAGGCTTTGAAGCAAAAAGAGGCGATGATTAATCCGGCGCTTATTCTGACCGATTTCAACGTCGACTACAGCGGCATCGACAAAACGCATCCCCTGTACCGGTTTATCAAAAACCGGATCGCCACGGCCTACATTACGCTGAACGGACGGCTGGGGCTGCATATTTATTCGATTTGCAAAGAACTCGGCCTTCAAGTTCCGGAGGACGTGTCGATTCTTACCTTCGACGATCCTTCGCCGGGCCTGCATGAGTGGGGATACTTTTCGCATATTTCCCAATCCGAAGTCGACATGGGGGAGGCGGCCGCCAACATTTTGCTGCAAATTTTCGAAAATTCCGACAATAAAGAGCCGGGTTATGCCAAGGTCATTTTGCAGCCGAAACTGATTGAAAGCCAGTCCACCGGCCCGTTGATCCACGAGAAGCGATAATCCAAGCAGCCTGCAAAGAATCCGGGCGTCTGCATGAATCACCAATGCAGGCGTCTTTTTTTACGCGAAAATTAGCGATAAATGATATATCTAATATCTTGACATAAATGACATAGTGAAATATATTTAATAACACAAACGACTAGTCAGATGTAAGCGCATACGTGCAGATGGAATTGGGGTAAGGAGGTCAGAAGCAGGTATGGAAAAAACGGCAGAACGGGAGGGAAGTCCTTCTTTCCGGCGGGGGCAGGGGCGTCGGCAGACATTTGGCAGGCATAAAGATGCTTGGATCGCTGCGGTTATCCTTGTGCCGATGTTTTTGTTTTGGCTGGTCATCTCCGGTTTTCCGACGTTGTTCGGCTTTGGGCTCGGTTTTTTTGAATGGATTGGTCTGGCGTCCTCGCCGAAATTCATCGGGTTCGATAATTTCATTAGCTTCTTTAACAACCCGGTTTATACCGAAGCCTTGTGGAGGTCGGTGTGGCTGGGCGGACTGGTCACGGTCATTACGCTGGCGGCGGGCTTTGGGGCGGCGCTGCTGATGAATATGCCGCTCATGGGCAAAGGCTTTTACCGCTCGATTTGGTATATTCCCGCCGTTACGGCGACTGTAGCGACGACGCAGGTATTTAACATTTTTTTGGATTCGAATAACGGGGTCATCAACAATTTGCTGAAAGCGCTGGGCAAGGAACCGATCGTATGGCAGTATTCCGTGTCCTGGGGCATTTTCTGGATCGTCGTTTATTCCGTCTGGAAAGGCGCCGGAGGAGCGGCGCTCATCTGGCTCGCCGGGCTCCAATCGGTCGACGTGTCGCTGTACGAGGCGGCGGAGATCGACGGGGCGGGACGCTGGGGGAAGCTGCGATATGTCACACTCCCCGGCCTGAAGCCGATCGCGACCTATATCGTGATCACCAATCTGATCGCGGCGATTCAAATCTACGAACAGGTGCTGTTCATTACGAACGGGGGGCCGTACGGGCAAACCGAAGTGCTCGTCTTCCGCATTTACCGCGACGGTTTCTGGGACTTCAATCTGGGCATGGCCGGCGCTTCGTCTTTGATTATGGCGGTCATCGTGATCGTCATCACCGTGCTGTATTACAACTGGTCAACCCGTACGGACAAGCGGACGACGATTCCGATCAAACCGGTTAAAAAGGGGGCGGGAAACCATGCCGGAAACGTTAAGCGCGAAGTTTAAAAAGCAATGGAAGCCCGTATACCTGTTAGGCCATATCCTATTGCTCGGCATCGGCCTGATTTTGCTCTATCCGCTGATTTTCATGGTGCTCGCCGGATTTTTCACGAAAACGGAGTTTACCTCCACGGTGCTGGGCATATTCCCGATTCCAAAAGCGCCGACGCTGGAAAATTTCAAGGCGCTCGTCGTCGGCTCCACCGACGCCGCCGTCACCACCTATTTGAAAAACTCGCTCATCCGCACGGCCTACAACACGTTTTGGGCGATTCTGACTTCGTTTTTGGCCGGTTACGTATTTGCGCGGCTCCGGTTCAAAGGAAGGGATACGCTGTTTTTAATCCTGCTGGCGACGCAGATGATTCCGGGCACGCTCGCGATTATTCCGACGTATCTGGAATTTGCCCGCTTTCCGTTTGCCGGGGGGAACCATATTTTTACCGGGGGAACCGGCATTTTGGACTCGTGGTGGATTTATTTGATCGGCGGGCCCGCCATCAACATTATGGGGACGTTTTTGGTCAAGCAATCGCTTGAAAAAGTTCCGCTGGAAATCGATGAAGCGGCGATCGTCGACGGGGCCGGGACGGTCCGGCTGATTTTTCAAATCCTGTTTCCGCTGCAGCTTCCGATCATGGCTTTTATCGCCATCACAACCGCGCTCGGTACATGGAACGATTTTATTACGCCCTTTTTCTATACGACCAGCGATCATTTGCAAACGCTTCCGGCGGCGATTACGAGGTTATCCTCCGTCGGGGCCAGTCCGGGCGCGGTGATCAACTATCCGATGATCATCACGCTGAGCCTTGGCATTACGCTGCCCGCGTTGCTGATTTTTGCCTTCTTCCAGAAGTACATCGTCCAGGGGTTGGCCAACACGGGGATCAAAGGGTGAGCAAACGCGGCTTGTTTAGACTGAATGTACGTTGATACACATTATTCCTTACCATGGAGGGGTACGAATGTGGCTTAAAAAGATGAGCACCATCGCGCTTACGCTTATGTTGTCCATCGGTCTGGCGGCTTGTTCGCCAGGGGGGAGCGGAACGTCCGGAGGCAATGCGGGGACGGGCGATCCCGGCACGGCGCAATCGGAAGGCGGCGGGGACACGCCGGAAACTTCGGGCGGCACGACGATCACCGTACTGAATGAAGGAGCGGTCGGCATCGGGGTTGGGGTGCTGAACGAGTTGCTGGAGAAAAAGAAGCAGTCCCTCATGAAGGATGAAACGCAAAATCCACGCATCGTGGAGGAGGATTTTTCGTATACTCCCGGTCAACCTCTGAAAAAAGCCGGCGTATTCCCGTACTACTATCAATCGATCATCATCGATAAACTACAGAGTAAGAACATTACCGTAAAAACGGAGGATTGGGGCTGGGGCGAACCGCTGATCCAGAAACAAACGGCCGGTTTCCTGGCGAAAAACATGCCCGACATCATCGTCGGCGAAACGCAAATGCCGGGTTTTGCCCAGCAGGGCTTGCTGGAGCCGTTCCCGGAGGAAATGGCGCAGGAAATTCGCGAAAAAACCGCCCCGGCGGCGTGGAAGCCGATGGAATACGACGGGAAAATATATGGATTCGCTTCCCAGCCGGGTGTCAGCAGCTTGTTTTGGAACAAGAAGCTGGTGCAGGAGGCTGGACTTGATCCGGACCAAGCGCCGGCGACCTGGGAGGAGTTCGCCGCCAACGTGCAGAAGGTGACGGAAGCCGGGGACGGCAAGTTTTACGGCGGCGGGGTGTACGCCGGGCCAAACGCGGGCGGATATTTGCGGTATGGCACGCTGCTCGTCATTAACGGCGGCGGATTTGCCGACGATCAGGGCCAGCCGGTGTTCAACTCGGACGCCAACGTAGAAACGGTGCAATTCTTAAAGCAGCTGAATGCGGGCCATCCGGCCGGCCTGATGGTCAATACGAATGAGGGCACCTATTTCGACGCCTTCAAAAAAGGGCAAATCGCCTATCTGATCGACGGGCCCTGGCGCGCGACCGAAAGCGCGCAGATCGGCATCGATTACGGGATGGCGCAAATTCCGCTGTCGCCGGACGGCCAGCCCGGCAACATTACGATCGGCGCGGCGTTCCACGCGGTGCCGAAGGACGCGAAAAACAAAGAGGCGGCGTTCGAATACATCCGCGCGATGTACAGCGAGGAAATTCAACAGCTGATCGCCGATACCGGGGTCCGCTCGCCGGTGCTGAAATCGATCGCCGAATCGGAAGGCTACAAATCCGCCCATCCGGAGATGTACCAGCATTATCTGGCCATGTCCGGCAATGTGCAGGGGCTGCCGACGTTCGCCAAGGAAGATTCGAAGGTGTGGCAAATGTTCGGCGATGCGGTCACCAAATCGCTGATGACAAACGGGGACATTAAGTCGGTTTTAGATGAAGCGCAGAAAAAAGCGGAGGCGGTTACGAAGTAAAGCGGCGGATGGACGGATAGGAGGACTGCAAGAGGCCAGTCCTCTTCTTTTGTAAATTTAAAGGAGAGAGTGATGCAGTATGCCATATGAAACAAATCAGATCATGACGCAAAAGGCCAAACAACGGCTTTCCAAGCTGGAGAGCTACATCTATCAGCCAGTGGAAGCCTTGGCCGTGACGGCTTGGGTCACGCGAGAGCCGGTCCCGTACGCGGAGCGGGAAAGCGGAAAGCCCATGGAACTCAAGGCCGGCGACCGGTGGGGCGAACTGTGGGATTGCGCCTGGTTTCATTTTCGCGGGGAGGTTCCGGAGGCGTTTGCCGGCAGCAAGGTGGTGGTGCTGATTGATATCAATGGAGAGCTATGCTTGGTCGATGAAGAGGGGGCTCCTTATCAGGGATTAACGAACGTCAGCTCCGGGTTCGACTACAGCCTGGGCCGCCCCGGCAAGCGGGTGGTGGACGTCAGCCCCGCAGCTAAAGGCGGGGAAGTGATCGATCTGTGGGGGGACGGCGGCAACAACGACCTGTTCGGAGAGTTCCGGAGCGGTACGTTGAAGGAAGCTTGCATCGCCGTCTGCCACGAGGAAGCCCGGAGTTTGTACTACGATCTGGAGGTGCTGATCGAGCTGGCCGAGCAATTGCCGGAAACGAGCGCCAGAAAAGCGCGGGGGCTTCAAGCCGTATACGAAGCGTCGAACCTGCTGGCCGAAATCAACGACGAGACGGTGCGGTTGGCTCGGGAGCGGATATCCGGCGAGCTGGCGATGCGGGGCGGCGATCCTGTATTGACGGTCAGCGCGATCGGGCACGCGCATATCGACTTGGCCTGGCTGTGGCCGATCCGCGAGACGATCCGCAAAGGCGCACGGACGTTTTCGACGGTGTTGCGCAATATGGAAAAATACCCGGACTATGTGTTTGGCGCCAGCCAGCCGCAGCTGTACCAATGGATGAAGGAGCATTATCCGCAGCTGTACGAACGGGTGAAGGAGCGCGTGCGGGAAGGCCGCTGGGAGGCCCAGGGAGCGATGTGGGTCGAGCCGGACACGAACATTTCCGGGGGTGAGGCGCTGGTGCGGCAAATCCTGTACGGAAAAAAGTTTTTCCGGGAGGAGTTTGGCCAGGAGATGAAGGTGCTGTGGCTACCGGACGTGTTCGGCTATACGGGAAGCCTGCCGCAGCTGCTGAAGAAATCCGGAGTCGATTACATGATGACGCAAAAATTGTCCTGGAGCACGTATAACACGCATCCGCATCACAGCTTTATGTGGGAGGGAATTGACGGGACGAAGGTGCTGACGCATCTTCCGCCGGAGGATACGTACAACAGCCCGGCCGCGCCGCGGTCGCTGGCGAAAATCGAGCAGAGCTACCTCGACCGGAACGTATCCGGGCACGCGCTGATGCTGTTCGGGATCGGCGACGGGGGCGGCGGCCCGGGCGAGGAGCATCTGGAGCGGCTGGCGCGGGAGAAAAACCTGCTTGGCCTGCCGCCGGTCGTTCAGGAGCCCGCGATCGCGTTCTTCCGCCGCTTGGAGCAGGAGGCCTCGCGTTTCCATACCTACCGGGGTGAATTGTATCTGGAAAAACACCAGGGGACGCTGACGACGCAGGCCCGGAACAAATGGTACAACCGCAAGCTGGAAAAAGCGCTGCGCGAGCTGGAGTTCGCGGCTTCGCTGCTGTGGGCGCTGGGCGGCGGGGCGTATCCGGCGCAGCGGCTTGAGGCGATTTGGAAGGAAGTGCTGCTGTACCAGTTCCACGATATTTTGCCGGGCTCCTCGATCACGAGAGTTTACGATGAGTCTTTGGCGCGTTACGAGGCGCTGCTTGGCGAGGTCCGGTCGAAGATTGAGGAAACGTACGGTAGGGTTGCTGTTTTGGCCGGTTTGGCGGATGAGCCGGTTTTGTTTAATTCGCTGCCGTGGGAGCGGCGGGAATGGGTGGAATACGGCGGTCGTTGGCATAGGGTAAGCGTACCGGGGATGGGCTGGCGGTCTTTGCTGGAAGCGGCGGCGGAGCTGGCGCCTGAGGAAAGAACGCTGGTGGCTGAGGAGCGGCGGTTGGAAAACGGCCGGCTTGCGGTCCGCTTTCATGAAGACGGCAGCATCGCTTCACTGTACGATAAGGCGGCCGCGCGGGAGGTGCTTCCGGATGGCGTCAAGGCCAACGTGTTTACGGTGTATCACGATGACGGCGATGCCTGGGATTTCCCGCGCGATTACCGTGACACGGCCGCAGGGGCGATGGAGCTCGTTAAGGCGTCGGCTTACGTGCAAGGGCCGAAGGCGGTCATCGAGCAGGAATACCGGTTCGGAGACTCCGTGCTAACGCAGAAAATCAGCCTGTTTCAAGGCGGCGATACGCTGCAATTTGAAACGGAGTGCGATTGGCGGGAGCCAGGGAAAATGCTGCGGGTGGCGTTTGCGGTAAATGTCGCCAGCGAACAGGCGAACTGTGAGATTCAATTCGGCGTCATCAAGCGGCCGACGACCCGGAACAACCGGATTGAGTTTGCCCGGGACGAAATTTGCGCCCACCATTACATCGATCTGTCGCAGCCCGATTACGGCGTGGCGCTGCTGAACGACAGCAAATACGGGCACAGCGTGGACGGAAACGTGATCGACCTGAACCTGCTGCGCAGCCCGGGGTATCCGGACCCGGTGGCCGACCGGGCGCACCACAAGTTTACGTATGCCCTTTATCCGCATACGGGCGATTTTATCGAGGCGGGCGTCTACCGTAAAGGATATGAACTGAATGTTCCGCTGACGGCAGTGGAGCCGGTGGCGGCTGTTGACGGGGAGAATGCTCGGGAGAACGGTGCCCGGATCGGCGGTGGAAATGTTGGCAAAACCGGCGGCGAGACCGTCGGTGAGAACGGCGGTAAGCTCGTTGGCGCGCACGGTGACAAGATCAATGGCGATCTGGCCCGGCTGCGGCAATTCGTGGAGGTTGATCACCCGAACGTGATGGTGGAAGCCGTCAAAAAAGCGGAAGACAGCGGCCATTTGATCGTCCGCCTGTACGAGACGGCCGGGGCCGGAGCGCGGGCCGGGCTGGCGTTTGGGTTCGAATGCTCCGTTATCGAAGAGGCGGATTTGCTGGAAAATCCGCTCCGTTTGCTGGCGGAGGGACAAAGAAGTGTAAACCTGCAGTTTACTCCGTTTGAAATCAAAACGATCCGCGTCCGTTTATAAGGGGCGTTAAAGGAGGAGCGGTGAATGCAGAGTCAGGGACGGGAAGAACTATGGACGCAAGGGCGAGGGGAGGAGAGGTTGTCGAACACCCGAGGGCGCGAGGAGGAACGGCAGGTGCACACCCCAGGCCGCGAGGAGGAACGCACCGGCTTTCAGGAGGGAGGCGCATACGGCCCCTCCTATGATCTGCAGACGGACTTTGTCATGGTGTACGGGATCAATGAATCGATGCCGCGGCGGATTCGCGAATGGGCGGACCGGGGTTACCGGGTGCATTTGATGACCGGCGTGTCGTGGGGCGGGTACCAGGATTATTTGAACGGGAAGGTTGATGGCCGCTCCCATTGGGACGAAGCGCAAACATACGAGGACGGCGAAACGATCATCCACGGCACCTCGGCCGACATCCCGTACATGGTGCCGACGATCGCCTATGCCGATTTCCTGGCCGGCCGGATTCGCCCGGCCGTCGATGCCGGGGTGGACGCCATCCATTTGGAGGAGCCGGAATTTTGGGTCGAAGCCGGGTACTCCGAGGCGTTCAAGCGGGAGTGGCAAAATTTTTACAATGAGCCGTGGATCGCTCCGCATGCGTCGGAGGACGCGCAGTACCGCGCCTCCAAGCTGAAGGCGTATTTGTTCGCCCGCTGTCTGGACCGGATCTGCTCGACGCTCAAGGAATATTCGCTCGTTCGCTGCAACCGGCCGCTGCGTTTTTTCGTGCCGACGCACAGCCTGATCAACTATGCGCAGTGGCGCATCGTCAGCCCGGAATCAAAGCTGCTGGATCTGCCCTCGATCAACGGATACATCGCCCAGATCTGGACGGGAACCTCCCGCACGGCCAACATGTACGAGGGGAAGCGGGCGGAACGCACGTTTGAGACGGCGTTTCTGGAATACGGGATCATGCAGGAACTCGTTCGGGGAACGGACCGCAGCATGTGGTTTCTGCACGATCCGATTGAGGACGATCCGAAGCGGACCTGGGCCGATTACCGCGAAAATTACATCAAAACGCTGACCGCGTCGCTGCTCCATCCGGAGGTGTCGCGCTATGAGGTGGCCCCCTGGCCGAGGCGCATTTTCGAGGGGCGTTATCCTTCCGAAAACGGCAGCGGCAAAGAGGGGATTCCGGCCGACTACGCCACGGTGCTGCTCGCGGTAATGAATACGCTGCGCGATATGGCTCAGGCGGATGTGGAGATGGACGGAACCGGGGCCGTGGCTGGCGTTTTGCTGGCGGATTCGGCCATGTATCAGCGAAAGCGCATCGGCGTGAAAACGGCCGGATTCCTGATGAAATATGACGGAACCAATGAGGTGGAGCTGACCGACGAGGACGCGGTGGAACTGCTCAACTTCTCCGGTTTTTACGGCCTGACGCTGCCGCTGGTCAAGCACGGACTGCCGGTAAGGCCGGTGCAGCTCGACAACGTGCGGCGGTTCCCGGGTTATCTGGACGGGTATCGGCTGCTGGTGCTGAGTTATGAGTTTATGAAACCGGAGTACCCGGATCTGCACAGCGCGCTGGCGCAATGGGTCCGGGAAGGCGGGGCGCTCGTCTACGTCGGCGACGACAGCGATCCGTATCATCGGGTGCGGGAATGGTGGAGCCGCGGCAAGCGGAAATATGCTTCCCCGCGCGAGCATCTGTTTGAATGCCTCGGCCTGCCTTCCGATGCGCCGGAAAGGCTGACGCCGGTCGGGGCCGGCTTCGTTTCCTATTTGCGCGTGCGCCCGGAACGGTTTGCGGAAAGCGCCGAAGGGGCGGAGCGGCTGCGGCGTGCCGTCAGGGAGACGCTTGCGGCTCTGGATGGCGGCGAGTCCCGGCTTCGCTGGGAACCCGCGAATTATTTTAAAATCCGCCGAGGCCCGTATGTCATCGCGTCCGTGATGACCGAATCCGTAAGCGATTCGCCGCTGGAGCTGAAAGGGCGGTTTGTCGATTTGCTGGATTCGGGGCTGCGCGTCGTGGACCATGTAAGCGTACAACCGGGGAAACAAGCGTTGCTCTACGATTTGGAATATGCGGAGGCAACGCTCAGTGAAATGGGGTTGCCGATCAGTAAAGCGAGAGTGCCGGACGACGGGGAGGGAACGACGGCTAACGGAGCGGTAAACCCGGCTGACAGAGTGCAAGCGCCAAGCTGTGAAGCGGGAAGGCCGCGTTGTGGAGTGATCGCCGCTTCCTCGCGGGTTGAAGATTACGCCGAAGACGACCGGACGATTTCGTTTGCGGTCCGGGGGCCGCGGCCGCTGCAAGCGGTGGCCCGCGTTCGCTGTGGGGCGAAGCCTACGGCAGTGACCATGCTGGTTGGCGGCAGCGGCGGGGATCAAGCGCCGACGCAAACCAGCATCCCGCTTCCCTTCGCTTGGGATGCGGCGTCCCACACCCTTCTGGTGTGTTATGAGAATGCCGAGGAGAAAACACGTATTACGATCCATAAAACGGATAACATATTGGATTCCATGCAGGGAGGGAAGTGACTTATGAATAACGTTCTACGCCCGCCGGCCGTTCCGTTGGTGACGATTGATCCTTATTTCAGCGTATGGTCGATGGCGGACCGGCTCACCGATGATTTTACGCGCCACTGGACCGGCAAACGAAACGCGCTTACCGGAATCATTCGGATCGACGGCGTCCCCTGGCGCTTCGCCGGGCTATTGGAGCCAAATGCGGAAAACTACTACCCTGAGCCGGAGGCAATGCCGCAAACCGGGCTTGAAGTAACTCCACTTTCCAGCACTTATCGCTTTGAGGCGGCGGGGGTCCGGCTTGAGGTGAAATTTACGAGCCCGCTGCTTTTGGATGATCTTGAGCTGCTGTCGCGACCCGCCTCCTACGTGCATTTCCGCGTTTGTTCCGTGGACGGCCGGCCACATTCGGTGCGGATCTATTTTGACGTGACCGGGGAATGGTGCGTGAACACCAGCGATCAAAGCATCGTGTGGCGGCAGGAAAAAGCGGACGGCTTGACGCTGCTGCAAGTCAGCCATGCCGAGCAAAACTGTCTGAACGCATCGGGTGACGACCGGCGGATCGATTGGGGTTATTTCTATTTGGCGGCGAAAGAAGCGGCCGATATCCGCACCTTTATGGACACTGCCGCAGTCCGCAAGGCATTTGCGGGAACCGGGGAAACGGAGCTGAAGCCCGGCGGCATTGGAAAGAACCTGTCCCGCATGCCTCAGCCGCAGCCGGTGAGGGACAGTCAGTTCGTCATGGCCTGCGTGTGGGACTGCGGGGAAGTGACGGAAGCGGAGAAGACGAATTTGCTCGTGCTCGCTTACGATGATGTTTATTCGATCGAATATTTCGGCCAGAAGCTGGAGGCTTATTGGAAAAAAGACGGCCAAACCGCTCCGGCGATGCTGGCGGACGCATACTTGGAGTATGCCGAAATCATGGAACACTGCGGTTCATTTGACCGGCAGCTCCGGGAAGACGCGGCTGCCGCCGGCGGTGATAAATACGCCGATATTCTGGCTTTGTCCTACCGCCAAGCTATTGCCGCACATAAGCTGGTCAGGGGCCCGGAAGGCGAACTTCTGTTCATGTCCAAGGAATGCTTCAGCAACGGCTGCATCGCCACGGTGGACGTAAGTTATCCTTCGATCCCGCTGTTTTTGCTGTACCGGCCTGAACTGGTGCGGGGGATGATGCGGCCGATTTTCCGATACGCGGGGAGCGAAGCATGGCCGTTTGAATTCGCGCCGCATGACGTCGGACAATATCCGCTGGCGAACGGACAGGTGTACGGGGGAAACGCCCTGGACGGACAAATGCCGGTCGAGGAATGCGGCAATATGCTGATCATGGCCGCCGCGGTCAGTCTGGCCGACCGGAACACGGAGTTCGTGCGGGAGCATCAGAAGCTGCTGGACCGGTGGGCAGGCTACTTGCTGCAGCATGGGCTGGACCCGGAAAACCAGCTTTGCACGGACGATTTTGCCGGCCATTTGGCCCGCAATGCCAACCTTTCGGCAAAGGCGGTCATGGGGGTGGCCAGCTATTCGCTGCTGCTCGGTCTGCTTGACGAACCGGAAGAGACGGAGCGCTATAGGGCGGCGGCAAAAGAAATGGCCGCACGCTGGGCGGAACTGGCCGAGGAGCGGAGCGGCGTAAAAAATGGGGATAGCGGGGCTCGCGGACACACCGTGCTGGCGTTTGGCCAAGAAGGCACGTGGAGCCTGAAATACAATCTGATCTGGGACATTTTGTTCGGCACCCGCTTATTTGACGAGGAGATCGTGCGGCGGGAAGTGGCCTGGTATGTGTCGCGGCAGGACCGGTACGGCGTGGCGCTGGATAACCGCGAGCATTACACAAAGGCCGATTGGCTCGTTTGGGCCGCCTCGCTGGCGGAGAACCGGGACGATTTCCTCCGGCTGATCGAGCCGCTTTGGGATTTTCTGAACGAAACGCGCGACCGCGTCCCTTTTTCGGACTGGTATGACACCCGGACGGCCCGGCAGATGAACTTCCAGCACCGCAGCGTGGTCGGCGGAATGTTTATCAAGCTGCTGAAGGAGAAAGGGTTAGGTTCGGCCGTTTCTCAAGTGACCCAATAGCCCGATTGGAAATATCCAATAGAATTGGAAATATAATGGTAAATACAGCTGCTAGATTGGATATTTCCAATAGATTGGGGTCGGCGGGGTCCCAAACGGGCGATTTGAGCGAAATCTATTGGGTTTTTTCCAATGAGAGCTCAAAATTCCGTTCGATTACCGCCAATCTATTGGAATTTTTCCAATGAGCCTTGAATTTTTAGAGTGACTCTGGCAGGGATACCGCTTCGATCCGAAGATCGCCGTACAGGCTGGCCTGCAAAGTCGAACAGGAATAGGCCGTGCCGCCGGTGAGGTCGAGCAAGGTCAGCCGTTCGCCGTGTTTGGCCCCGGTGTCGATGCCGAGGCGTCCGGGGGCCTGCCAGATCGCACCGGGTTTGGCCCCCAGCTTGAAGGTTGGCGTGTGGCCGAATACGACGGTGTATCCGCAGTCCGGCGCGGCGTTCCAAAAGTCTTCGCGAATCCCGGTAAGGTCTTCGGGAGATTGCTGCTCCAGGGAGCGGCCCGGGCGGATCCCCGCGTGTACGAACAGCCAAGAGCCTACGGTCACATAAAAAGGCAGCCCGTTTAACCAATCCAGCCGGGCGGGCGGGACAAGCGTCTCGGGAATTGAGCCAGCCTTTTTCAGCAGACCCATTTCCAAATTCCCGAGCAAGGCCGTCGCCCCATTCAGGGTGAGCTGCTGAATCTGCTCCAGCGTTCCCCAGGTGTCCGGGTCCGCGTTAATGTAGTCGCCCAGCAGAATCAACTGATCACGCCGGGCATCGTAAGCGGAAGCGGCCAGCAGAAGCTTCAGTCCTTCGCCGTGGCCGTGTATGTCGGAGATCGCCAGCAAACGCGATCGATGGGTGAGTGGGTTCATTTTGCCGTAACCTTTCGTTCTTCGTTTTGACGCGCAGCATAAATATACGCATTTGCCTTAGGCAGTAAGATCGTATGGCGGGTGTTCACCGCAAGCGGCGAATCGCTCAGCACGTACAGCTTATGCCCTGCGTCCGTTTCGGCCATGATCCGCCAGCGCGTCCCTTCGAAGGTGCAGTGGATCACGCTGATGGGCAGGAGGTTTTCTCCTTCCCGGACTTCCGCAGAAACAACGCCTTCCAGCAAACGCAATTGTTCCGGCCGGAACAGCAGCTCGGCTGCGGCGCCGTCCGGCAAACCGGAGCACTCCGGCCCCGCGGCGCCTTCGATGCGGGTTGCAGCTTCCAAGTGGGGGACGTCACCCCCGCTCCCCGCACCGCCGATGCGGATCACGTATCCGCCGCCGCGGCTGCGCTCCAGCCGCCCGGGCAGGCGGTTGATGGCGCCGAGCAGCGAGGCCACCCACGGGCTGGCCGGGCGGGTAAAGCACTCCTGCGGCGTTCCGATCTGGTCGATGGCGCCGCCGCGCAAAATGAGCAGCCTGTCGGCCATCGAAAATGCCTCTTCCGGGTCGTGCGTGACGTGGAAGACGCTCATGCCCAGCTTGCGGAACAGATAAGCCATCTCCGCGCGCATTTCGATGCGCAGGCGCATGTCGAGATTGGACAAGGGCTCGTCCAGCAAAATCAGCTTGGGACGGGTGGCCAGGGCGCGGGCGATGGCCACGCGCTGCTGCTGACCGCCCGACAGCTGCGGAGGCAGGCGGCGTTCCAGACCGCCCAGGTGCAGCAGCTCCAGCAGTTCACCGACGCGCGTGGCCTTTTCCTCACGCCCCAGCTTTTTCAGCCCGTAGGCAACGTTATCGAACACGTTCATATGCGGCCAGAGGGCGTAGTCCTGAAACACCATGTTGACGTTTCTTTTTTCGGGCGGAACCATCGCGCGGCGGGAAGCGATCGTTTCCCCCTTCAGGCGGATTTCCCCGTCATCGGGGCGGGACAATCCGGCGATCAGCTGCAGCAGCGTCGATTTTCCGCACCCGGAAGGGCCCAGCACGCTGATAATTTCACCTTCCTTCATATCGAAGGAGACGCCGCCAAGCGCCTGAAACGAACCGTAGCGCTTCGTTAGCCCGCGAATTTCCAGCAACGTGCCGGCCGAGGGCGTTGCGGCCGAGAGTATTCCCGTCGAGGGCGTTCCCGCCCGGGACGTGCCGATCGCAGGCTTGCCGATTGTGGACGTGCCGGCCGCTGTCTCTCTAGTTATCATGATTTGACCTCCTTGCGCCGAAGAAGCACTTCCAGCAGCAAAATAATCAGAACGACAATGGTTCCGCCAAACACGGTGGCGGCCGAGGCGTACCCGAACTTCATGTCTTCGAAAGCTTTGTTGACGGATACCGGAAATGTGATGAAATTCGGCGGGAACAAAATCGAGTTGACCGCCAAATCGAACACGCTGGACCCGAACGCCGCCAGTCCGGCGGAAAGCAGCGCGCCGTGGATCAGCGGAGCCAGCACGCGGCGGATCCGGCCCAGCCAGGTGTCCCCGTTCAACTGAGCGGCATGCAGCAAGCTGCCCGGCACCTTGGCCATCGCCCCGATCAGCACCCTCGTGATGACCGGGATCGCCCCGGCGATCGCCGCCAGCACGAGAATGGACGGTTTGCCGTAAAGCAGCAGCCCGATGTTGTTCAGCCAGCGCTGGTTCCACACAAAGATGTAACCGATCCCCAGCACAACGCCGGGCACGGCGAGCGTGACGAGCGACAAAACCTCAATGCCGCGCTTGAGGCGGAACTGGGAATAGTTCAGCACGTAAGCGGCCATCAAGCCGATCAACAGGCCAAGCGCGGCGGCAAGCATTGCAATCGCAAGCGAACGCTCAAGTCCAACGAGCAGCTCGGAGCCGCTTTGGAACAGGGAGCGGTAATGCTCCAAGGTCAGGTTCCCGGGCTGCAGCCCGCCGGTCTGCGTTTTTAAAAAGGACAGCAGCACGTTGGAACCGATCGGGATGCCGATAACGACCAGCAAAAAGGCCAGGTTCAACGCGGCGAGCGGCCATTTGAAGCGCCCGGCCGGTTTCGGCACCGCAGGCATGGCGCGGGCTGACAAGAAGTCGAATCTGGAGCGGCGCAGCGCATAAAACTGCACCAGCATCGCCGCGCCGATCAGCAGCACGAGATAAAAAGACAATACCCCGGCCATGTCAAAACGGATCGGCGACGTATACAGCGCCGAGTAGATCGAATAAGGCAGCGTCGGGAAGCGGTACACGGCCGCGATCGAAGCCGGAAGCCCGAAATCGCCGACCGTATCCATAAACACGAGCGCCGCTCCGGCGAGAAAGGCCGGGAGCAGCAGCGGCGCCTGAATCGTGCGCCATACCCGCCACGGGGAAGCGCCGCTGAGCCGCGCAGCCTCTGATAGCTGCTCCACCTTCCATTCCATCGCGGAGCGTACGCTTAAATAAGCAAGCGGAAATTTGCTGAGCGTCATGACCACGATCAAGCCGGCCGGCTGAAACACCGCCGGAGTGATCCAGGTCCAGCCCAGCAGCTTGGCGGCCAGGCCGCCGCCCGCCGAAAACATGATCCAGCCCTGGGCCAAAATGAAGGAGGGCATGATCAGCAAAATCCAGACCGCGGCGTCCAGCAGCCGGGCGGTCGGGAACTGCCGGCTGGAGCGGATCATCGCCAATCCCCCGCCGAGCAGCGTAGCCAGCACGGTCGTTCCGCTGGCGAGAATGACCGAATTTTCCAATGATTTTTGCCATAACGGGCGGCGGAAGATTTCCAGCAGCAGGCCAAGATCCCCCCGTTCCCAGTTGCCGAAAAACACGCCGGGCAGCAGCACCTGGATGAACACGGCCAGCAGGGGATACAGCACGAGCACAAACAGGATCAGGCTGACGGACCACCCGAGACGGTCTTGCGTATGTCGCAGCATAGGCCGGTTATTTTACCGCTTTATCGGCAAACCATTGTTTGATTTCCGCTTCATGCTCCGCGGCCCAGACGGCGCCGGCGGCAACCAGCTTGGCGTTTGGATCGCGGTCTTCCTTCGCTTTGGCCCCTGTGGCGGACGGCTCAAAATAAGCTTCATCGCCGCGGTCGACCAGTTCCTGCTGCGTTTTCGGATCGAGCAAAAACTCGATGAATGCCTTGGCGGCGTTGAGGTTTTTCGTATCCTTCTGAATCGCGGCCACCCGTACCGATGCCGGCGCGCCTTCTTCCGGCCAAACGATGCCGATTGGCTCGCCGGAGGCCAGCATACTGTAAGCGTTCGATTCCTGCAGGGCGGCGATTTTCACTTCGCCCGCGGTCAGGGCTTGTACGACCTGCGGATTTTTCGGATACACGCGGAGGCCGTTGTTAAACCAGGAGTCAAATAACGCCTTGCCCCCATCCATGCCTTCCTGCTCAAAGAAACGGGCGACGAACGGATAAGCCGGAGCGGCGATCGCCGGGTCCGCCGTGGCGATGATGTCTTTATATTCCGGTTTGGCGAAGTCCGCCCATGATTTTGGGGCCTGGTCCTCCGTAAAGCTGTTTTTGTTGTACACGATCACCCCGGCCGCATGAGCGCCCGTCGGGTAGTAAGCTTTATTTTCCGGCACATAGCCGCGGTAGGTTTCCGTCAAGTTGGCGGCGTTGTCGGGCGTCCAGCCCGTAAGCAGCTGCCCCTGCTGGCCGAGTCCGTTGATCGACGGCATCATATCCGCCCAAACGACGTCCCAATGCGGATTGCCTTTCTCCGCCTCGATGCGCGACATGATTTCCGCCCCGTTCCCGGTGACGAGATTCACCTTGTACCCGGTGCTCTTCTCGAACATTTCGGCGATAATATCGTCAAAATCGTTCAGATAGACGGTAAGCGTTCCTTCATCCTTGGCAGGTTCTTCCTTGGAGCCGGCGTTGTTGCCGTTTTCGCCTTGCCCAGCTCCCGAGGCATTCCCGGCGGGTTCCGCGCCGGCGCCCCCAGCCGTATTTTGCGTGCCGCCGCTTCCGTTTCCGCCCGCTCCTCCGCAGGCGGTCAACGCCAGCGTCAATAGCAGCGTTAACAACAGTAAACCGATTCCCCGATTTCGTTTATTTTTCATCTCCATACTCCCTTCAGGTCGCCTATATTTCACGTCGGGGCCATTGACGAACTTGCCCTTTGGTCCCCTCGCTGCTTCAAATTTAACAACCAACAATCAGCAACATGTTAACGGAGCGTATGATCTTTGTTAAATAATGTTTATATATATTGATATTAGTATAGATCTGATCTATATTTCTGGTCAGGAGGGGATCGCGAAGTGAACATTCAACAGTTGAAAGTGCTGCAGGAAATCGGCTCCGGTAAAACGCTGCAGGAGACGGCGGAAAAATTAGGTTTAAAGCAGCCGACGGTAAGCTTTCACTTGCGTAAGCTGGAGGAGGAGCTCGGCCTGGAATTGGCCCGCAAGTCGGCCCGCAAGCTGCGCCCGAGCGAGGCTGCCGCCGATCTGCTGCCTTATGTGCGCCGTATCGTGGCCTTGACCGCGGAGATGGAGGAGCGCGCGGCCGAACATCGGGAAGGCAGGGGCGGCAAGTTGCGGCTGGGGGCGAGTTATACGCCGGCCACCTATTTCCTGCCTCCTTACTTCGCGGGATTTCAGAAGCTTCACCCGGACGTTAGGCTGCTGCTTTCGGTCAAAAAAGCCGACACCGTGCTGGCGATGCTGCGCAATTACGAAGTCGACGCGGCGATCGTCTCCTTGCCGGATACGGACCCGCAGGATATGATCATCGTCCCGCTTGTCGCCGATGAGCTGCAGTTGGTGCTTGCGCCGGCGCACCCGCTGGCGCAGCAAACCGGGCTTACGGCCCACGATTTAAGGTTGGAGACGTTTTTGCTGCACGAGCCGGGATCGACTTCCCGCCGGTTAACCGAAGCATGGGCGGCGGGGATCGGGTTGCGGTTCCATGCGGTGATGGAGCTTGGCGCGATCGAAACGATGAAGGAAGCGGTGAAATGCAACATCGGGATCGCCGTGCTGCCCCGGCGGAGCGTGGTGCGGGAAACCGCGTCCGGCGAGCTGATCCGCCGCGATCTGCCGGGGTACAGCAACAGCCGGCGGATATGCCTTGTGTACCGGGAGGAAAAATCACTGTCCCCCAGCGTCCGCAAATTTAACGAATACCTCCTGGAGCAACTGCCGAAACATTAACCGAAAAAAAGCAAGCCCCTCCTCTGCCAAGAGAAGGGGCTATTGCAGCCGTATAAGGCATCAGAAGCGAAACGTGATTTTACCGTCCGCATCGTGGTCTCTGACGATCGCCCTTAAACGGAAAAGCTCCAGGCGGTTGCACTCGCACTCGAGTATGCCGTGTTCTTCCCCGTTTTCCGCCGGGAAGGTCCGGAAGGCGGCGCGGAGGTTTAAGTACCGCTGTAAATCCGCCTGAATTTCCCGGTAATTCCGGCTTTGGATCAGGACGGTATAGGAGAATCTAAAGCCTTGCACCGGTATTTTTACGGCCTCAAAGGCGAGTATATATGCGATCACGGAATAGATCGCCTGATTGAAACCAAAATGGAAGCCGGCTGCAATCAGGATCGTACAATTGAAGATCAGAATGATCCATTCCGGCGATATTATTCCAAAGCGCATAAACTCTGCGGCCTGTTCCGCAGTATCCAGGGCGCCGCCGAAACGAAGCGCCAGGCCGATGCCCATGCCGAGCGACAGCCCGCCGAGCAGCGCGGCGGAAAGCTGATCATCGATTAGGGGCGGGTAAGGATGCAGCATGACCGTTCCCAGCGAGAAAACCAGCAGGCCCAACACGGTGAAGATTGCGAACGGGAAATCGATTCTTTTACGTTGAAGCAGCAGAAAAGGGACGTTAAACAAGAAAAGAAACAATCCCAACCTCATTTCCGTTTTGAAAGCGAATAAAGCGGACAATCCGGTCATTCCGCCCACGACAATGCCATGGGGCATCAGGAACAATTCCAGCCCGATGGAGGCGAGCAAGGCTCCGGCGATCACGCCTAAACAACGCACTGCCGCATGGCTCTGATGCCGCCCGATGTTCATGGGGGAGTCGACGCTGCCCTTTGGTTTCAAATAAGCCCCTCCTTTCGACTAGCGTATTTTTATACGGTCTTAGGGTGGTGGCGGTCCAAAGTATTGGGCAGTTGACAATATGATTTAATTCAACTGCTTCCACTCAATAGGATCTGTTTAATTTGCTGTTGGTGCAGCCGTTCGCCAAGAACGACGACCATCGCTTCCGCGGTCAGAAGCAAATCGGCCCCGGGGTTGACGTGTTTCGTATGGTTTTTCTCGATCACCGCGATAATGGTAGCCCCGGAGCGCTGGCGTATCCGCAGTTCGCCGATCGTTTTGCCGATCGCTTTATAGTGGGGTTCGAGTTTGTACCATTCAATGATGAGATCGCCCAGAGCCACTTCGATATTTTCCAGCGCCGTCGGCTGGTACGTCACCCCTCCGATGATGGATGACACGTATCTCGCTTCATCGTCGTCGAGCGAAACCATAGAGATGCTGGTATCAGGATCGTCATTGTCAAAATGGTAAAGCTCACGCCGGCCATCGTCGTGGATAATAATAGTCAGTTTTTCACCGCTGCGGGTTTGGATTGCGAATTTTTTACCGATTCCAGGCAGAATGGTTTCTTTGAGATTCATTTGCGTCAAGCCTCCAGTTTTATGGTCGCTTTCTAATTTTGGGTATTGCAAAACAAGCCTGAAGCTGCGGGCCGTTTGGACCGGCTTAAGGACTTTGTAAAACCGGAAAAAATGTCAAGCCATAAACATACTTGTGAATTTAATGGGCATTAGCAGGAGCCGTTTCAAAAACAGGCAAAACAACGGGCGGAATTGAACCCAGGCGGCGATCAATACCAGCACCGCTTCTGCAGGCACCTTGAAAAAAACCTGCACGGTTCTGTCGATGAAAAGCTTGCCTTGAGGCGAGGAAGCGTTGAGACGTAAAGGTGTTTTGTGAGAATTGCGGTAATCCGTTTCAAACGCCTCCCTCTCCTTGGCCTCCGAAACGACCGGAGCCCAGGAGAAGGAAGGGAGGAATAAGGTCAACAACAACGAGAGCAGAAGCAACGGGGAAACCGCAAGTTTGCCCAGCCCATCGATCCGTGCTTTCATGATGACCCCTCCTCTTCGTGTAAATGGATTATCTTAAGGATAGCATATATGGCGCAATTAATGAAAGGAAGCGGCCCGTTTTAGATCAGGAAGTAGCGGATCAGCACATATGCGGCCGCGAGCGCCACCGATAAGATCATGAGCGGAAAACCGTATTTTAAATATTTCATAAAAGAAACCGGTTCGCCTTCTTTGGCGGACATGCCGGCGGCGATCAGGTTCGCGCTGGCGCCGATCAGCGTGCCGTTGCCGCCCAGACAGGCGCCAAGCGCGAGGCTCCACCAAAGCGGCTCCAGATTGGCGATGCCCATGCTCCCCATATCCTGGATCATCGGAATCATCGTGGCGACAAACGGGATGTTGTCGAGGAACGCGGAAGCGATGGCGCTAAGCCAGAGAATCAGCATGGACGTCAGCAGCGCGTCTCCACCGGTCAGATGGATAGCCCATTCCGCCAGCCGTTTGATCGTGCCGGTATCGATCAGCCCGCCCACGAGTACGAACAGTCCGATAAAGAAAAAGATCGTCGGCCATTCGACGGTATGGAACGCCCGCTCCATCACATGCTCCCCGGTGATCAAGAGCAGCAGGAACGCGCCGGCGAGGGCGACCGTGGCCGATTCCAGATGAAAGGTCTGATGCATAAAGAACCCAAGCAGAGTGAGCCCCAAAATGACGAGGCATTTGACGAGCAGCTTTTGATCCGTAATCAGACCGTTCAGGCGGATGTTCATGATGCTCTTTTGAAGTTCCGGCGATGTTTTCAAACTTTTGCGGAACAGCAAAATGAAGAGCGGCAGCATGACGGCCATAATCAAAATCGCGATCGGCGCCAGGTTTTGCAGGAAGGCGATGAAGGTCAGCTCTTTCACGGCGCTGCCGATCATGATGTTCGGCGGATCTCCGATCAGAGTGGCCGTGCCGCCGATATTCGAGGCGATGACGAGCGAAAACACATAAGGGAACGCCTTGACCTTCAACTGGCGCGTGATGCTGAACGCGACCGGAACCATCAGAATGATGGTCGTCACATTGTCCAGAAACGCCGAGCCGATCGCCGTGATCAAAGCGAGCAGCCACAGGATCGTAACCGGGTTGCCCTTGGCCTTGCGGGCCGTCCAGATCCCAATATATTTGAAAAGACCCGTTTCCGCAGTCGTGTTCACGATGATCATCATGCCGATGAGCAGCCCCAGCGTGTTGAAATCGATGTGATGGATCGCCGATTCCTGATCGACGATGCCAAGCGTGATCATCAGGACCGCGCCAACCATAGCCAGCAAGGTCCGGTGGATTTTTTCCGAAATAATAAGTGCGTACGTCAGCAAAAAGATGCCGATCGCCCAGATGGCTTGTTGCTCCATAATAACCTCTCCCCGACAGTTTGCCATGATCAGAAGTACCCTTAGATTTCCATGCAGGGGCCAAATTATGCCTTACAGGCCCGAAAAAAGGCAAGAAGAGCCCGCAACGTGGCAGGCTCCTCCGATAACTGTCATTTTCTATTGTATAGTTGTGCTTTTCCATTATATTATCTGCCTTTTGAATTGTAAAGGACAAACCGCACTGTTTGCCGGGCCGCTTTCTGCCCTATAGGCCGAAGCCTACCTCGACTTAGGTCCAGGATGAAAAACCGTCCCCGGTCCGTTTTGAAAAACCACGGTTCCTCCTAGAATAGAGACATAAGGTTGATTAAATGAGAGGCGGTGATAATCAATGAGAACAAATCGACCGAACGGTTTTGCACTTTTACTGATTGCCCTGGGGGTTCTGATCTTGCTCGGGAAGCTTCCGCAAATTTTCGGATTCCTGACCCCCGTTCTGGGCAGCCTTTTCGGACTGGTGATCGCGGCGCTGATGGTTGGGCTCGGGATCTACGGCATCCGCCAAGGAAATGCGTTTTTCGGATGGATCGTACTGATCATTGGCGTCATTTCCCTGATCTCCAAGCTGGCTTGGTTGATCGTCCCGGTGCTCGGCATCGGATTAATCGTATACGGCATTTCCTCCCTGCGGGGAAGAAGGGGTTACTGATCCCGGGAAATAGCAATATTTTTTGAAAAACGGATGAACCGAAAGGTTAGGAGGGAAGGCAAACATGAGTGTATTTCGTCGGGTACGGGATATCACGGTAGCCACATTAAACGAAAGATTGGAGCAATCTCAAGATCCGGTGCGGTTGATCGATCAGTTTCTGATTGAAACCCGCCAGGAAATCGCCGAGGCGGAGAAACTGCATTATCAATATTCCGGACACGCCAAACAGCTCAAGCAGCAGGTGGATCAGGCGAAGGTGATGCAGGGCAAACGCGAGGAGCAGGCGCTGCTCGCCCTTAAAGCAGGGGAGGAGCACCTGGCCAAGCTGGCGCTTCAGGAAAAGCTGCTGTATGAGGAGAAAATCGAACAGTATTCCGATTTGTACACGCAAAGCCTGGAGTCGCTGCAGGAGCTGGAAAGCCAGCTTCATGAGCTGAAAACCGAATATCAGGCCGTTTACAGCAAACGCCAGTACTATTTTGCCAGAATGGAGACGCTCCGTTTGCAGCAGCGGATGAACCAGCGGATGAGCGGTTACGGCGCGACGGATGTGCCGAAAATGTTCAACCGTTTGGAGGACCGGGTTTCCGATATGGAATGGGAGGCCCGCAGCCTTCGCGAGTTGCGGAAAGCCGGCGAGGATTTTGTCAACCAAGCCGGGTCCATGATTCAGTCGACTCTGGAACAGGAGCTCTCCCGGTTGAAGCAGAAGCTGAATAAGCCAAAAGGAGAGTAAGGCCATGAACAAATTGTACCGTTCCAGAAAGGACCGTTGGATCAGCGGTTTGCTCGGCGGGCTCGGCGAGTATTTGGGCGTCAGCTCCTGGGTGCTTCGTCTGCTGATGCTGATCAGTATTCCGATCACGGGCGGAACGACGGTTTTCATCTATTTTATTGCGGCGCTGGTCGTTTCCAAAGAGCCTTATATCCCGTACGATCCGTATTATAACGGCGGATGGCAGGGCGGAGGATTCGGGCCATCCAGTGGTCCCAGACGTCCTGAAGGTTTCGGGGATCCGCGCTTTAATGACCGTCCTCCCTATGGCGGAGGAGGGGGCGCTTACGGCAACCGGCCGCCGCAATACGGTTCGGGAGTGCCGGGGGCTGGCTTTTCAGCCGGCGGGGCGTCCAACCTGGATTCCATGATGGAAGATATCGAAAAGAAAGCAATGCAAAAAGAACTGGATGAGCTGCGTAAAAAGCTCTCCGACTACGAGAAGGGAGAAGTGTAAAACATGGGAGTATTTAAAAGAATTAAAGATATCACAAAAGCGTCGGTTAACGATTTGCTCGATAAGGTGGAAGATCCGATTGTCATGCTTAACCAATATTTGCGTGATATGGAGGCGGAAATCCGCGATGCCGAGGTAACGGTGGCGAAGCAGATGGCCAACGAGCGCAGAATGAAACAGCGTTTGGATGAAGCCGCGCGCATTTCCGCCCAACGCGAAGCGCAGGCTGAACTGGCCCTCCGCAACGGCCAGGAGGAAGTGGCCCGTAAAATGCTGGAGGAGAAAATCCATTACGATCAAAAGCAGACCGAATTCGCCGAACTGCACACTCAGGCTGAAGCGCATGCCGCTGAACTGAAACAGCAATTGCACGATATGAAGGATGAATTCTACAAGCTGCGCAACAAACGCAACGAGCTGGTCAGCCGCGCGCAAATGGCCAAGGCCAGAAAGCAGATGTCGCAAATCAGCACCTTGCATTCGATCGAAAGCGGCAACGCATCGCTTGGCTTCCACCGCATGGAGGAGAAGATCATGCAGATGGAAGCGGAAGCTGAGGTAGCCGGTGTCGCATACCGGGGAACAACGCCTTCCACTTACATCAACCCGGCCGATGCCGAAAAGCAACTTAAGGTCGATGCGCAGCTTGAAGCGCTGAAATCTAAATTGAATGGCCCCGCGAAACCGGAGGAAAATAAGGAATAAGCTACACGTTGTTTGGGACTTGTGGTATGCTAAGTCATGGTAAAGCCATACGGTATGGGATCATGCCGTTATGGCTTTTCCGATTCTTTGAACCTGCGAAGGAGGTGCGGCATGGATAAGCGGAAAAGGTTCTTGGCCATCGGGTTGATTGGACTTGGGGTTCTGCTGATATTTGGAAAATGGCTGAGTTTTTTCACCATCGCCGCCCTCTTCTTTTTGGTCTTTGGGATTTATTCAGTGCGCCGTGGAGAACGAGTGAAGACGGGGTATATATTCCTGGCGATCGGCGGCGGCATCATCCTGCTGGACAACTTTATGCTGGTTCTGGCGATCCTGATGATTTCGCTCGGCTTCTATTACGCCAAAATCCGCAAAACCCAGCCCCAGGGCAATTATGTGCAGAAGCAAAACATTACGTCCAGCATTCACTGGAACCGCGATCCTTGGAGTTTACGGAACACCAGCATGTGGCATGTGCTCGGAGAGCTTAATATCGACTTGTCGCTCGCCATCGTGGAGGGGCAAAGCAATATTTTGATGTTCCAGGGGATCGTCGGCGACGTGGATCTGGTGGTGCCGGAGGATTACGGCGTTGAAATCGAAGCGTTCGTCCTGTTCGGACAAATCGATTTCGGTCCGGACAAAGAGACCGGGATGTTGAATCGGCTGTACTGGAAATCGCCGAATTACGACGCCCGTGAACAAAAAGTGAAAATTATGATTTCCTACCTTGTAGGAGACGTTGATATACGGTTAACTTGAGACAGGAGGAT
Organism: Paenibacillus oralis; assembly: GCF_003863965.1. Lineage (GTDB taxonomy): Bacteria > Bacillota > Bacilli > Paenibacillales > Paenibacillaceae > Fontibacillus > Fontibacillus oralis. The sequence goes on along the minus strand of NZ_RRCN01000001.1, from coordinate 498,841 downwards.
CGCCCCGCATGAGAAAAAGAAAACCGAGCAATATGGTATCCCGCGGCATGCGCGGAGGAATTCTCCTGTCCGTTGTTATTACGGCAGCTACTTTTTATGTGCTGTATACATACGGATATTTTAGGCCGCAAGCTTCCTGGCCAACGGGAATCCGGGCGGGCCTCACGCTGCTCACGCTGCTGGTTGTGATCGGAGCGGCCTACGGCTTCTTTCAGGGGTACCGCCCGAAGCGGAAGATCGATGAACTGCGCGACGCGCTGCTGCAATGGGAGAAGGGCAGCCAGGTCGGCATGGTTCCAAAGCTTGGCGAGGATGAAATAGGAAGGCTGGGAGAACAGCTGGAGCGCATCGGCAAACGTTGGGAAGAGCAGGTGTCTTCCCTGCAGCGGTTGTCGACGCATAACGCCCAGCTCGCCGAGCAGGCCCGGGTGTCGGCGATCGTCGAGGAGCGGCAGCGGCTGGCGCGGGAGCTGCATGACGCGGTGTCCCAGCAGCTGTTCGCCATATCGATGACGGCTACGGCCGTGAGCCGGACGCTGGAGAAGGACTTCGACAAGGCGCAGCGCCAGGTGGAGCTGATCGAGGAGATGGCTTCCGTGGCCCAATCCGAGATGCGCGCTCTGCTGCTGCATTTGCGCCCGGTTTATTTGGAAGGCAAGGAGTTGTCCCAAGGTTTGCGTGACCTCGTCCGGGAACTGAAAACGAAGGTGCCGATGGATCTGACGCTGGAAATGGACGAAGACCTGAACCTGGGGAAAGGGATCGAAAACCACTTGTTCCGGATTATTCAGGAGGCCATGTCCAATACGCTCCGCCATGCCAAAGCGGATAAGATGGAGATCCGGATTCACCGGCGGGGCGAGGCGGTTAAAGTGACTTTGAGGGACAACGGGGCCGGTTTCCAAATGGACGACAAAAAGCAGGCTTCATACGGTTTGTCGACGATGCAGGAGCGCGTACACGAGGTCGGCGGCTCGATTCAGTTCATCACCGCGCCCGGTAAGGGAACGCGGATTGAGATCACGATACCTTTAATCCATGAAGAAAGCGGGGGGACGGACAGCGATGGAGCTGGACAATGAAATCAAAGTGCTGCTGGTCGACGATCACGAGATGGTGAGAATCGGACTGGCGGCGGTGCTTGGAACCGAAGAAGGGATTGAGGTCGTCGGGGAGGCGAGCAGCGGGGAAGAAGGCATCCGGCTGGCGCAGGAATACAAGCCCGACGTCGTGCTGATGGATTTGGTGATGGAAGGGATGGACGGCATCGAGGCGACCCGGCAGCTGCTGAAGATATACCCGGAATGCAAGGTGATCGTACTGACCAGCTATCTTGACGATGAGAAGATGTATCCGGTGATCGAGGCGGGCGCGTTCAGCTATCTGCTCAAAACGTCGCGCGCGTCGGAGATCGCCGAAGCGATCCGCGCCGCGGCCCGCGGCCAGTCCGTGCTCGAATCGCAGGTGGCCTCGAAAATGATGAACCGCTTCCGCCAGCCGAAAGTAGAGGCGCCGGCCCACGAGGAGCTAACCGAGCGGGAGATGGACGTGCTGCGTTTGCTCGCTCAGGGCAAATCCAACCAGGATATCGCCGACGAGCTGATCATCGGCGTCAAAACGGTGAAATTCCACGTGACGAACATATTGGCGAAGCTGGGGGTCGAGGACCGCACCCAGGCGGCCATTTACGCATACAAAAACGGCTTGGCGGAGTGATGGACTTCGCCGGGCCGTTTTTTGCGGTTGGCCGGATAACGGCTAGTCGATGGGGGACACGTAATGCTGTAACGTGTATGTTGTAACGTGTATGTTGTAACGTGTATTGTTGTAAGGTGTAATGCTGCAACGTGTAATGCTGCAACGTGTAGTGTTGTAACGGATAATGCTGTAACGTGTAATGATGCACCAAGAAATGTTGAAACACGAAATGCTGTAACGCGCAATGCTGCAACACGATCCGGTACCCGGCTAACGGACACCAGAGACCTTAATCGGCCTCAAATGACGGCGTTGGAATTTTAACGGACACAGGAGACCTTATTCCCCTCAAAACTACGAAATCTTCTTGATTTTGCGTGTGATAAGGGCTGTGGAGTCCGTTACAGCGGGAAATGATCGGGAAATGAGCAAATAGAGTCATTTGAGTCCGTTAGAAAATAGAGAGTTGGCAGGATAATCGGCTGAGGGCTGGCGAATCTGTATATTACTAGAAAAGTGTGGCCATTTGATAGCTAGGGAGGCGAGAATGATGGGAAGCCGCAAGTTGTGGAGCTATAGCCTGATCGTTATCGTTTGCGCGTTGCTGCTGCTTGGGTTACAGCGGTTTAAAAACGAGCAATCCGGTGGTCCGGCCGCGGTAGGTGATCCGCCGTCTGCCGGTGATTCGTTGCAAGCCGCTGGCGGGCAACTGGAGAGGCTGCTTTCAATCGGGACGGCGTTGACGCCGGCCCCTTACCTGGTTACGGTCAAGTGGCAGGGGAAATGGGAGACGCAGCTTGCGGAGGAGGAAGCGGCCGGCGCGCTTGCCACCCGGCTGGGTTTGTCCGAGCCACTGACGGAAAATGTTCAGGGCCACACCGTATACAACGCGAACGGTTCCAGTGAAGGCGTTCGCTTGACGCTGAACGTTACGGCGCAGAGCGAGGGGCGGTATTACGTCGTGCTGCGGCTCGAAGGTGCCGGTGGTACGGCGGGAAGTGGGGAGCGCATGCTGGAGGTTCAGCAGCTTGCCGGCGAATCCCTGGCCGATGAAGGCGTGCAGATCGGCTGGAACGCGGCGGTTCAGGGCATCGGGCTGGCGCGGACAGGTGCGGGTACAGGGACGGAAAGCGAACCGGCAGAGAGCGAACCTAACGAACCTGCACCGGCGGAGCGAACCGTTTCCGCGGTGCTTATGGGATTGGAACAGCAGATCAAGGATAAGCTGGGCCTGAAGCTGGAACGTGTGGAAGGCTTTGAAGACGAGCTGACGGCAAGTCAATCTTACGCTGTCCCGGGGTTTCCGATTACGGCGCAAAGCGGCAAACGTCAGGTTGCCCTTCAGTTGGCCGTCCACCGCAATGCCGATACGGGCATGGACGAGGTTGCGGTCGGGTCGCCGTTGTTGACGGTGGAGTATTAACGGCCCATAGGCCCATATTAGGGATTGAAAACAAGTTGGTTGGAATCCGTCGTTAAGGCGGATTCTTTTTCGAATGTAGAGGGGCAAAAGAATATGAAAGAACTAAAAGGCAAGCAAACAGGCAACTCGAAACGGGTTAAGCGGCAAAGTGGAACGAGTCAAATCCCAGCCGGCATTCCGGCCGAAATTTCGGTCTATGAAACGGAGGAGTTGTACGGCGAGCGGGGGCGGTTCCGGGTGCTGCAATTTGGCGATGGGGCCGTGCAGGGCGCGATGGATATAAATCGTCCGGAACGGATTATACTAGAATATCCGCGGGCGATGCTTCATTTGCTGGAACATAATGTACCGGATTGTGACAAAGTGTTTATGATCGGCCTGGGCGCGGGGACATTAGCGGCTCATTTGGAAGCGGCAGGCAGACAGGTGCTCGTCGCGGAAATCGATGAGCGTGTGGAAGGCATCAGCCGCAGTCATTTTGGATATGCCGGGGGCTCCGTACGGATCGGCGACGGGCGGCGGATTCTGGAAGAACAGCAGGCTGGCGGATTTGACGGAATCATCGTTGACGCTTTTACGGAAAAAGGAACCCCGCGGCATCTCATTTCCTTGCCGTTTTTCGGACTGGCGGCGGAGAAGCTTCGTCCCGAGGGGATTGTTCTGCTTAACGTGTTTGGCAGAGGGAAGCATGATGAACTAACGGCGGCGATCGCGACGACGCTGCGGGTGCATTTTGCTTATGTCCGGGTTTTTTCCCTGCCGGGGGAGCATACTCATGATAAGAGGAACATGGTCATTGCGGGGGGCCGGCAGCCGATAGGTTATGACCGCCGCCATCTGGCCGGGTTTGATGAGATCGAGCTTCAAGAAGGTTATATCATCAAGGATCAAAGCTGGTAATCGGTTATGGTATAGGGCAATTACAATGGATAAATGAAAATTTGATAAAAATTAGATGAAGTTTTCTGAAAACTTAACAATTTTTGATGCTTTTTGAGATTAAGGTGATGGCAACATTTTGCCGAATGTGCTAAAATAGCATCACATCTTGTGATGCCTTGTAAAGAGATATCCTTGATAGGGAATTGAATAAAAATACACTATATTACATAGAAAGAATGAGGAGCCATGGCTGAAAATCAACATCAACAATCACCTCAGGCACCTGGGGCGGTATTTTTTATTTTCGGAGCAACCGGAGACTTGGCACGCCGCAAGCTGTTCCCCGCGATTTATTCGCTGTATCGTGAAGGCCGGCTGGCTGAGGATTTCGCCGTGATCGGTGTCGCCCGGCGTCCGCGTTCGCCGGAGGAGTTCCGCGAAGACCTGCACGCTTCGATCCAGGAGTTCTGCCGTTACAAGATCGAAGACACCGAGCAGTGGGCGCGGTTTGCCGACCATTTTGCGTATAAATCGCTGGACATCAACAATGTGGACGGCTACCATGAACTGCGCGAATTGACGGAATCGATGGAATCCAAGTTTGACATTCCCGGCAACCGCCTGTTCTATTTGGCGCTGGCACCGGAGCTGTTCGGCGGCGTATCGTTAAACCTGAAGAAGGGCGGTATGCTGGACAGCCAAGGGTGGTATCGCCTCGTCATCGAGAAGCCGTTCGGCTACGACCTGGAGTCGGCCCATAAGCTGAACGAAGAGCTGGGCCAGGTGTTCAAGGAAGAGGAAATTTACCGGATTGACCACTACCTGGGCAAAGAGATGGTACAAAATATCGAAGTGATCCGCTTCGCCAACGCCTTTTTCGAGCCATTGTGGAACAACAAGCATATTGCCAACGTCCAGATTACGCTGAGCGAAACGGTCGGCGTCGAAGAACGCGGCGGTTATTACGACCATGCGGGCGCGCTGCGCGATATGGGACAAAACCATATGCTGCAAATGCTCACGATGATCGCCATGGAGCCGCCGAGCCGGCTTTACGCGGAAGATATCCGCGACGAGAAAGTGAAGGTGCTGCGTTCCCTGCGTCCATACGAAACGGCGGAGGAAGTCAAGGCGAACGTCGTACGCGGCCAATACACCGCCGGAGAAGCGGGCGGCAAGAAATTGCCGGGATACCGCGAGGAAGATAAGGTTGATCCGAATTCCAACACGGAAACGTATTTTGCGGCGAAAGTATTCGTCGACAACTTCCGTTGGGCCGGCGTTCCGTTCTATATCCGGACCGGCAAGCGGCTGCCCGTCAAAACGACGGAGGTGGTCGTCGAGTTCAAGCAGATGCCAACGAACGTGTATCTCGGCCAGAAGCATTCGCTGGAGCCGAATCTGCTGGTCATCCGCGTCAATCCGATGGAAGGCATCTATATTAAAATCAACGCCAAAAAGCCGGGCTCGGAATCGCAAATCGAACCGCTGGCGATGGAATTTTGCCAAAGCTGCCTGGTCGGCATCAACTCGCCGGAGGCTTATGAGCGTCTGCTGCACGATGCGGCTCAAGGCGATTCCACGTACTTCACCCGTTGGGACGAAGTCGCCGCCGCTTGGGCGTTCATCGACCGCATCGCTGCGGCTTGGGCGCAGAACCCTGCCGACGTCAGCCCTTATCCTGCCGGCTCCTGGGGACCGAAGGAAGTGGAAGAGCTGCTGGCCAAAGACGGCTTCCACTGGTGGCCGGTCAACGGTCAAGAGGAAGACAACGTTGTATGGGTCGCCCCTGATCAGAAGTAAACCTTTTGTAACGGCGGCGCACATTTGCGGAATATGATATATTAACCTAAAACACCTTTATGTCCCTTAATGGGGTAAAGGTGTTTTTGCGTAAATGAGGAACAAAATATGTTACAATAAAAAACGTGAATTTGTGGACGAGAGGAATGTGAGCATGAGCAAAGCATTGGAACAAGTGCTGCAGCAGGAAGTCGACAAACGGCGCACGTTTGCGATTATTTCCCACCCGGACGCCGGGAAAACGACCTTAACGGAAAAACTGCTGCTGTTCGGTGGCGCGATTCGCCTTGCCGGTTCGGTCAAAGCGCGCAAAGCGAGCAAACACGCCACCAGCGACTGGATGGAGATCGAAAAGCAACGGGGGATTTCCGTAACTTCCTCCGTTATGCAGTTTGACTATAGCGGGCACCGGGTTAATATTTTGGATACGCCGGGCCACCAGGATTTCAGTGAAGACACGTACCGCACGCTGACCGCGGCGGACAGCGCCGTGATGCTGATCGACGTCGCCAAAGGGGTCGAGGCGCAGACGATCAAGCTGTTTCAGGTCTGCGCCAAGCGGGGAATTCCGATTTTTACGTTTATCAATAAGCTTGACCGCGAAGGCCGGAATCCGTTTGAATTGATGGAAGAGATCGAGCAGGTGCTGGGCATCCGCTCCGTGCCGATGAACTGGCCGATCGGGATGGGCCGCGAGCTGTCCGGGGTGTACGACCGGATGAAAAATCAGGTGGAGCTGTTCCAGGGGGACGATCATTCCACTATTCAGGTAAAAAAAGTAGAGGATTACCGCGATCCGGTCATTCGTGAAATGGCGGGGGAATATCTCCACGAACAGCTGTGCCAGGATCTGGAGCTGCTGGACGTGGCGGGTGATCCGTTTGATCTCGAGAAGGTGAGACGCGGCGAATTGACCCCGGTATTTTTCGGCAGCGCGGTCAACAACTTCGGGGTACAGACGTTTCTGGAAAACTTCCTGCAGCTGGCGCCGAAGCCGGAGCCGCGCCGCAGCACCGCGGGGCTGGTCGAACCGACGAACGAGAAGTTTAGCGGGTATGTTTTCAAAATTCAGGCGAACATGAACCCGGCGCACCGCGACCGGATCGCGTTCCTGCGCATAGTGTCGGGCAAATTCGAACGCGGGATGTCCGTGAAGCATGTGCGGGCGGGCAAGGAGATCAAGCTGTCCCAACCGCAGCAGTTTTTGGCGCAAGACCGGGACATTGTTAGCGAAGCATACCCGGGGGACATCATCGGGTTGTTTGACCCGGGCATTTTCCGGATCGGCGATTCGCTCAGCCAAGGCAGCGAAATCGTGTTTGACGAGCTGCCGACGTTTTCGCCGGAAATTTTCGCGAAGGTCACGGTCAAAAACGCGCTCAAGCACAAGCAATATCAGAAAGGCATCGATCAGTTGACCGAAGAGGGCACGATTCAGGTGTTTACGACAGTCAGCTTTGAGGATACGCTGCTTGGCGTGGTCGGCCAGCTGCAATTCGAGGTGTTCGAATACCGGATGAAAGGGGAGTACGGCGTCGACGTGCAGTTGCAGCGGATGCCGTTCCAATTCGCGCGCTGGATCGTGGCGGACAATATCGACCCGTCCAAATTCCGCATCAACTCGACGCTGGTCAAGGACAAAAAAGGCAATTACGTCGCTTTGTTCGAAAACGAATATGCGATGCGGACGGCGATGGAGAAAAATCCGGATGCGAAGTTTCTTGAGACCGCGCCGTAATTTAGGGGTACGCTCATACCGAAAGCAAGCCTTCTTTTTGACCGTATTACGGTCTAAAGAAGGCTTGTTTTTTCCTTGCCTATTGATTTAAAGGCTTCAGATTCAAGGCGTCGACCTGCTTCTTCAGAACGGAAACGAGCTCGTTTTGCTTGGCGTTGTCGAGGTTTTTCCAGATCATTTCAAACACGACTCCCAAACCCGGCAGGGCCGCCTCCTGAGCATCGATCGAGCCCTCGATCATGTCCCCCAGCGCCGCCTCGTCCTTGCCGTTGATTTTGTGCATGATCGCCTCGCGTAAAGTGAGCGTAATGGCCGGCATAGCGATTCCTCCTTTATTGATGGTACCTGTCCAATGCTTAATGTGTCCTGTAAATGGGCTGAAAATTCAAGTTTGCCGCGGATTATGGTATACTGAATCGAATGAAAAAAAGCTCGGGTGGTGAAAATATGGCGCATGCGAACAAAAAACAATTTGCCGTGATCGGGATGGGCCGGTTCGGTTTAAGCGTAGCCACTGCGCTCAGCAACATGGGATTGGATGTGTTGGCTATCGATGCGGACGAGCACCGGACGCAATTGGTAGCCAATTTGGTCACGCACGCCGTTTCCGCGGATTCGACCGATGAAGAAGCGCTGCGGGCGCTAGGTATTCGCAATTTCGACGTCGTCGTGGTCGCGATCGGCGAAGATATACAAGCAAGCATTTTAACGACGCTGATTTTGAAGGACTTGGGCAGCCCGCTGATCGTGGTGAAAGCCCAAAACGAGCTGCACGGCAAGGTACTGCAGAAGATCGGCGCGGATAAGGTGATTTATCCGGAGCGGGATATGGGCCTAAGGGTAGCCCATCATTTAACGTCACCGAATGTGCTGGATTATATCGAGCTGTCGGACGAATACAGCATCGTGGAGATGCGCGTTTCCTCGGAGATGGTCGGCAAAAACCTGATCGAGCTCGATATTCGGGCGCAGTTCGGATGCAACGTTATGGCGATCAAGCGGGGCGCCCGGATGAACATTTCGCCTTCGGCGGCGGAGCGGCTGACGGCCGACGATGTCCTGGTCATCGTCGGCGAGAAAAACGACCTGACGAAGCTGGAGCTGGCTTACGCGGAAGCTTAGCATGAACCTTTAGAATAAGGATGGGCCTGGTATGGAGATATTGTCTCCGCAGAATCCCCGCGTCAAGGAATGGGCGGGGCTGCTTGAGAAGAAAAATCGGGACAAACATCATAAATATTTGATCGAAGGCGTTCATTTGGTGCAGGAGGCGCTCCGCGCGGGGGCTGATATCGAATGCGTCTGCTACGATATCGAAGGCGGCATCCCGGCGGACCTGCAGGCGGCAGCGTCCACGCGCCTCGATGTGGAGTGGATCGGCGTGTCCTCCGCCGTGATCGGCAAATGCAGCGATACGAAGACGCCGCAGCCGGTGTTCGCGGTCGTCCGCAAGGACCGCGGGGCGCTTGCCCCGCTCCTGGACAAGGAGCGGAGTTTGGTGGTGGTGCTGGACGGCGTGCAGGATCCCGGCAACGTCGGCACGATCGTCCGCAGCGCCGACGCGGTCGGTGCGGACGGGGTGATCGTCGGCGCGGGCTGCGCCGACATTTACGGGCCCAAGGTGCTGCGCGCCACGATGGGCTCGATCTTTCACTTGCCGGTCGTGAGCGGCAAGCTGGGGGAGGTGCTGCCGCAGGCGAAGCGGCGCGGCATCCGGCTCGCCGGGACGAGCCTGCAGGCGGCGGCGAACTGCTACGCCTACGACTTCACCGGCCCGGTCTGGCTGCTGTTTGGCAGCGAAGGCGGCGGCCTTAGCGCCGAAGTCCGCGAGCTGATGGACGACGGCCTGCTCATCCCGATGCGCGGCCAGGCGGAATCGCTGAACGTGGCGATGGCCGCGTCGGTGCTGCTGCATGAGGCGATGCGGCAGCGGTATTTTGCGCAACCATAATTCTTGTCCGATAGCGTAAAAAAAGACCGTTTTAGGCTGAAATCCATCCTATACGGTCTTTTTTAGTTAATATTAGCCCCTCGCCCCGCTCCTCATTGGAAAAAATCCAATAGATCGCCGGTTATCGAACATAATTTTGAACTCTCATTGGAAAAAATCCAATAGAACTCGCCCAAATCGCCCGTTTTGCGTTCTGTCGGGCCCAATCTATTGGAAATACTCCAATCAAGCTGCTGTATTTACCACTCAATTTCCAATTCTATTGGAGTAATCCAACCAGAGTTGTATCGAATCTCGCGAATCTACCGCCCGACTGTTATTTGTTAAGATAGATTGCGATATAATAGGAGTATATTGAACGCACGGTGAAATGAAAGGGAAGTAGCGGCAATGAGCAATCCGGAAGCATTTTTTATGCGAAAAAAACAAGAATTGGGCGTTGAATTAAACGAGGTGCAAAAGCAGGCGGTGCTCCATACGGAAGGGCCGTTGCTTCTGCTCGCTTCGCCCGGGTCGGGCAAAACCACGACGATGATTATGCGGATAGGTTATCTTATCGAGGAGAAAAACGTGGATCCCCGCCGCATCAAGGCGGTCACCTTCAGCCGGGCGTCGGCGAACGATATGAAGGAGCGGTTCAAGCGCTTTTTTCCCGATCTTGCGCCCGTTGATTTTTCGACGATTCACAGCTTCGCTTATGAAGTGATGCGGGAGTATTTTCGGAAAACAAAAACGGTTTTTCGAATCATCGAGGGCCATTTGGATGCGGAGGAAGAAGGAAAGCATGATCCGCACAATCCGCCGCTGCACAAAAAAGTCATTTTGCGGAATTTGTTCGAATCCATCGTTGGCGAGAAAATCACCGAAGACCAAATGGAGGAACTGACCACCTACATCAGCTACATCAAAAACAAAATGATTCCTCCGGACGAATGGTCTTCAGTACGGGTGGAAGTTCCCGAAGCGGAACGGATTTTGCATGAATACGAGAGATTGAAAAGGACGGGGTATGACGGGCTGCTGGTGGATTTTGACGATATGCTTGTGATGGGAAACGAGGCTTTGCGGGAGGAAAAAGAGCTGCTGCGGCGGTATCAGGAACGTTTTCGGTATGTGTTAACGGACGAAAGCCAGGACACTTCCCAGGTGCAGCATGCCATTATCGAAAAATTAGTCCGGGAACACGGCAATTTATGCGTTGTCGCCGACGATGACCAGTCCATCTACAGCTGGCGCGGCGCGGAGCCGGCTTACCTGCTGGACTTCAAGCAAGTATATCCGAAGGCCGCCACTTTGTTTATGGAGCAAAATTACCGATCCTCGCAGGACATTGTTGCCGTTGCAAATCAGTTTATCAAACGGAACAAAAACCGCTACGACAAAAATATGTTCACGGAGAACCCGCCGGACAAGCCGATAAAGATCAGAAGTTTTTCGGATTACCGGGATCAAACGAAATATCTCGTGCGGGAGATTCAGAAGTGCGAAAATCTCGCCGAAATCGCTGTGCTTTACCGCAACAACTCGTCATCCATTGCTCTCATGAATGAGTTTGACCGGGCGGGTATTCCTTTTTATATGAAGGATGCGGATCAGCGTTTTTTCTCGCATTGGGTCGTAGAAGATATTTTAAACTTTATGCGGATGACGTTCACTGATAAACGGGCGGACATTCTGGAGAAGATCCACCTGAAATTGAACGGGTATATCAGCAAACAGCAGATGGCCGCGTTAAAGCGGATCGATAATAATGAGTCGGTTTTTGACAATTTGCTGCGGCATGTCCCTTTGCAGGATTATCAAGTCAAGCCGTTGACGGAGAGCAAGGAAACTTTTCAGCAGATGAGAGGGATGCCGCCGCGGCCGGCCATTCGCGTGATCCGGGATCGTTTGGGTTATGAGAAGGCGCTGGAAAAGCTCTGCCAGCGGCTTGGATTCCGCAAGGAATATCTGATCGGCATCCTGAATACGCTGGAAGACATTGCCGCCGGGCTGGATACGATGGAGGCGTTCGCCGAGCGGTTAAAGCATCTGGAGTCTGTACTAAAGCATGCCAAGTTTAGAAAAGACCAGAACGCCGTGACTTTTTCAACATTTCATAGCTCCAAGGGACTTGAGTTTGAGCGGGTATACATGATTGACCTCGTGGAAGGCATTATTCCCTCTTCCGACGATCTCGGCTCGAATGACTTGATGGAAGAAGCTGTTCGCTTGTTCTACGTCGGCATGACCCGGGCAAAAAAGCACCTTGAGCTGGTCGCGTATCGTAAGAGAGACGGTGAGGAAGCCGTGAAGTCGCGGTTTGTAACGGCCGTCAGGGACATCATGAATCCGCAAAAAGAAGATAAAGCGGGGGACCACAAAAGTAATGATAGCCGGGGAAAAGTTACAGGGAACAACTCTAAGGCAGGGGTTCCGTTCAATCCCAACGCGTTTCGCAATAAGGCGGAACTGAGAACAGGGATGTCTATTCGCCACAGGGTGTTCGGATCAGGGACGATCGTCAAGATCGATGAGGATCAGGATCGGGTGCACATTCGTTTTGCTTCAAGGGAAAAAGAATTATCCATAGCGACCTGTTTGGAAATGGGGCTGCTGGAGCCGGTATGATATTTGGCGGACGCAGCCCTCATTCATCCGGGAACGGTTCCTTAGACGCGGGCTTTTTCGGTGGCGGGCTTGAGATGAAGCGCTTTTTGATTCAACTCAAGGTCCTTCAAATATTTACGGATTTTCGATTCAAGCTGATCCACGATCATCCGCTGCATCTCCTCGATATGCTCTTCCATGCAAAACCCGGATACCGTCAGGGTACCGTCGCAGTAAGATTTCGTTTCATGAACCGCTAAGTTCAGCTTTTCCTTATACAGCCTCTTTACGGCGCCGGCGGCTGATTTAATTTCATAGTAACGGTTCGTTTCGATCAGCAGTTTCCAGGGCGTTACTTTAAAATTCAGTTGATCCCGCCGTAGTTCTCCGGTGACCTGGTACAGTAGTTTTGAGCTGTTCATGATGAAATTTCCCCTTGAATGTTTATGCTGCAAATTGTACGTAACATATGAAAAAAGAACTAGGAAGTGATACTAAAGAACTATAAAACAAAAAGGAAGGAAAAACAAGTATTAATTCCTATGGCGGTTCTTTCCATGTCCTTCTTTTTTTGCCCTGTCCCGCATAACTTGTATAGAAGCTTTACCAGTGCAAGGGGGCTGGACAATGCGAATACGACGCGGCTGGAAAAGCCGGAGAAGAAGACCGCGAAGCAGGCGGACGCTATGGATCGTCGTCTTGGTGATCGCCGTGTTTGCCGTTTTTGAATTTTTTCAATATGTTGAAAAGCATATGCGGGAGCCGATCATTCACTTGGCCCAAATCCGGGTAAAGCAAATTGCGACCGACTCGATTAATGACGCCATCGCCGCCCAGGTGGCAAACGAGCAGCAGGTCGAGGACTTGATCGATTGGAAAACCGATGATTCCGGGAAAATCACCGGATTTATGCTGAACTATTCCGCGCACATGAAGGTTACGTCCGAGACGATCCAGACGGTAAGAAGTACGCTGGAAGACGTGTCCAGACTGTCGGAACATATTCCTCTCGGCCAGGCGTTGGGAAGTCCCATTCTCGCCTCGTTTGGGCCCAGTATTCCTATTAAAATCGAACCGAAAGGCGACGTCAAGGTCGATTTGAATACGCGCCGGCAGGATGCGGGGATCAACATGATCCTGGTGGAGGTGTTTTTGCGGGTAAAAACGGAGCTGGCCGTTGTCGTTCCCTTCGATATGCAATCGCAGGTCGTGGAAACGGAAATCCCGGTTTCCTATTTGCTTGTCGTCGGAGATGTGCCGATGTATTATTATGACAGCAAGGGCAATCCGGTCGGAGAAAGTCAGGCAAACGCACCGAATATCGCTTTGCCGTCGCTGCCGGGAACGGAGGAGAAGCTGGAACAGCAACTGCCGGACGGACTGAACTCCGGACCGGGGAATGACGCGTTGCCCGAAGCGAATCCGGACGAGTCGGACGCCCCTCAGGAACCGGCGGAAAATATGGGCCAGAACGCAGGCAATAACACGTCTTCTCACTGATTCGAATTTGCAATAAAAAGGGCCGCTCCTTGTTTAGGAGCCGGCCCTTTTGTTTTTTTTCGCCGCTTCGGCGTGTTCCCATTTTTTGAGTAAAGGATAAGGATCAAACGCCCAGTCCGCGCTGCCTGTATCGCGGTAGATGCCGTAATGGAGATGCGGGGGGAATTTGCCCGACGTTCCGGGCGGCCCGTAACCGCTGCTGCCAACCCAACCGATGGTTTGCCCCGGTTTGACGATATGGCCGACTTCAACCCCTTTCGCATAGCCTTGCAGGTGTGCGTAGTAATGATAGCGGTTGTAAGTGTCGCGGATTCCGATACGCCATCCGCCATAAGGGTTCCAGCCCTTCGTTTCGACGATGCCGTAGCAGACGCTGCGAACGGTCAGGCCCATCGGGGCAAACAGGTCGGTGCCTTCGTGAATCCGGACGCCCCCCCATCCCCGCCGGTCTCCCCAGGTATCACGGTATGTATAGGTGCTGTGAAGCGGCAGCGGAAAGGCGCTGTCGGACAGGTCCAGTTTCCCTAACGTTTTGTACAGCTTGGCGAACTGCCGGATCCGCTCCACGGCTGAATCGTTCTGATAATAACGCCATAAGGCGATGCGGAAATCGTCTTCATTGTAGCCGAAGCCAAGCAAATAAGAGGCCATAGTAAACAAAGCGTCCCGGTCGTTCTTCGGGTCAGCGGCGCCGTCGGATGTCGCGTCCTTGCCGATGCCCCCGAATAATCCGATCGTCGCCGGGTTCCGGTCTTCCGGATCCGGGTTAAGCAGCCCGGCCCAAAAAGCTTCCTTAAAACGAATCCCGGTCAGACGTTCTTCTTCCTGCTGTTTTTTTCGCGGTGTGATGGTGCGTTCATATTGGTCTACCGCTGCCAGCCAGTACCAAGGGATCTGGGTCAGGATTTCCATTTCTTCGTACAGGCTGCGGCGCAGATCGTACACGTTTTTGGCGGAACCGGCGGCAGTCGTGCCCGGCGCTTCGGCATAAGCGGCTCCAAATTCGGGAATCGTCCACAAAGACGAAAGGATTGCCACGCAAATCATGCATCGAAGATATTTGCTGCAGGAGAGCGAATGAGACTTCACGTAATTCTTCCTCCTTACGGGTTAGCTGAACGTTTCTTAGCTTGAGGCAAATGTTGTGTTTTTATTCCATTCGTAGGTTTTTCCTGCCGATTCATGGTATAATAAAGACCGCTACGGCTTATTTCAAAAGAAAGAAGGTCTGTTGCTTTGGCTAAACAACTCCAACCTAAACCGGATTGGATCCGAATCAAGCTGACAACCGGCGATAATTACCAGGACATTAAAAACATGATGCGTTCCAAAACGTTACATACCGTGTGCGAGGAAGCGCGGTGTCCGAACATATATGAATGCTGGGCGAACCGTACCGCAACGTTCATGATTTTGGGGGATATTTGCACCCGGGCTTGCCGTTTCTGCGCGGTGAATACCGGTATGCCCACCGAGCTCGATCTGCAGGAGCCGGAGCGGGTGGCCGAAGCGGCGGAGAAGATGAATCTGCGCCACTGCGTCGTCACCAGCGTGGCCCGCGACGATTTGCGCGATGGGGGAGCCGGCATTTTTGCCGGGACTATTGCGGCGATTCGCGCGCGCTTGCCTTTTTGCAGCGTCGAAGTGCTGATTCCCGACTTTCAGGGGGATGAGGAAGCGCTTCGCATCGTCATGGAAGCGAAGCCTGACATCCTCAATCACAATATTGAAACGGTGGAACGGTTGTCCGACCGGGTGCGGGCAAAGGCGAAATATCGCCGTTCCCTTGAACTGTTGCAGCGTGCCAAAACGATGAAACCGGATATCCCTACGAAATCGAGCATCATGCTCGGCGTCGGTGAGGAATGGGAAGAAATCCTGCAGGCGATGGACGATCTGCGCGCCGTTGATTGCGATATTTTGACGATCGGCCAATATTTGCAGCCTACCCCTCAGCATTTGCGGGTAGAGAAATATTATACGCCCGAACAATTTGCGGCTTTAAAGGAGGAGGGCATGAAGCGGGGATTCAGCCACGTCGAATCCGGACCGCTGGTCCGCAGCTCCTATCATGCGCATGAGCAGGTGAAATCGGCCAAGAGCCGCAAGGAAGAAGGCGTTTCAACATCATCCTAATTTAAGCTGATTTAAGGAGGAAACACCCTTGATTCAAATCGGCGGAAGAACCTACGAACTGATTCAGAACTACAAAAACGCCTGGGACCCTGAAGCCTTCAAGCAAAGATACAGCGAGGTTTTGGACCGTTACGATTACATTATCGGGGATTGGGGGTACGAGAAGCTCCGCCTGAAAGGTTTCCTGCGGGACAATCATCCGAAAGCGAACCGGGATACCGCTTTTTCCGGGATTACGGACTATATTAACGAATATTGCAATTTTGGCTGCGCCTATTTCGTGCTCCAGAAGGTCAAGGACAATCATAATCATGCGGAAACGGGGCAAGCGGGCGGCAAATAGGCGTCTGGGCTTAGCGGCTGGCTGCCAAACAGCTGGCTGCTGAACTCGGGCTGCTAAACAAAGGCTGGCTGCTGAATAGCCTAGCTGATGAACAACCTAGCTAATGAACAACCTAGCTAATGAACAACCTAGCTAATGAACAATAGCTGCTGTACAACGGGCTGCTAAACACGCATGCGGGGTGTGTAAGTTCGAAAAATAGCGGTAAAAAAGGGCGTTATTTCCTAAAACTTGGGGGAGCCGGCGAAAATAGCGAAACTTTTGGGCGTTATTTTCCTGGTGTGGCGGATCAATGGCCGTTTTTCCGAGGGAGTTGGGGAAATAGAGCCGTTTTTTACCGCTATTTGTATGCGTCCAGGGAAAAATGGTCAAATATGGGTAATATTTACCTCTAATACATTCTAGTTAGACGCCTTATCTCCTAGTTTGTTTGCTTCTTCAGCTTCGCGAGCTGCTCTTCGGACAGCCCCGTAACTTTGGCCACCAGCGATGTCTCCATTCCCTCGCGAAGCATATTGATCGCCGCCTTCTCCAAACCTTCCTTCAAACCTTCCTTCAAACCTTCCTCGTACCCCAAACGACTCCACACAGTTTAAGACTCCCATTTGCTCCGATGATTCGCTATGCTTAATTATGAAGTATTAATGACAGACGTTGAATGAAATTGAATGTTTATGAAATATTTTAATTGATTTTTGCTGATTTTATGATACTATAAGAAACGGATAGGTGATGAAAATGCTTACAGAAGAAAGATACGACTTGATTATGAAGCGCTTACAGGAACGGGGTGTCGTTAAACTTCAGGAGTTGGTCGAACTGCTGGATGCTTCGGAATCTACGGTTCGCCGTGATCTTGTCGATCTTGAAAACCGGAATCTGCTCAAGCGGGTCCACGGGGGCGCCACATTGGTCAATCAGAAGAGCTGGGAGCCGGGTATTGAGGAGAAAACGTTCAAAAACGTTCAACAAAAACATGCCATCGCTCGTCTGGCGGCCGAACAGCTTGTGGACGGGGAATGCATCTATCTGGACGCCGGAACGACGACGCTGGCGATGATCCCTTTTATTGAAGCAAAAGATATCACAGTTGTTACGAACGGTTTGTCACATGTCGAAGCGCTCGTCAGCAAAAACATCAGAAGCTATTTATTAGGCGGGATGATGAAAATGCATACTAAAGCCGTGATCGGCAGCATGGCGCTGCAAAACCTGGACAATTTCCGGTTTGACAAGTGCTTTCTGGGGACGAACGGAGTTGACGCGGGGATGGGGTATACAACGCCTGATCCGGAAGAGGCCATTATAAAAAGGCGGGCTCATCAGCTGTCCGGACGCACCTACGTGCTGGCCGACTCCAGCAAAATCGGAGACATCACTTTCGCCAAATTATTCGATTTGGAGGAAGCGATTCTAATCACCGAGTCGCTGCCCGACGCTTGGCGCGGACCAATCACCGAGAAAACTAAAGTAATCGAGGGATAACCATGATCTATACTGTAACGCTTAACCCTTCCATCGATTATGTCGTGGAAGTGGAGGATTTGAAGCTGGGCGGTTTAAACCGGATGAGCCGGGACTTAAAGCTTCCCGGAGGGAAAGGAATCAACGTATCGCGCGTGCTGAACCGGCTTGGCGCCGAGAATACGGCGATTGGCTTCCTGGGCGGATTTACCGGCCGCCATATTGAAGATCTGCTGCGCAAGGAAGCGGTTCGGACCGATTTTGTACATGTCGAAGGCGATACGCGGATTAATATCAAGCTGAAGCATGGGCAGGAGACGGAAATCAACGGCCAAGGGCCAGAGATTCGTCCAGAGGAAGAGGAAGCTTTGATGCGTAAGCTGTCGGCGCTAAGGCAAAATGATGTTGTGGTCCTGTCCGGCAGCATTCCTTCGTCGCTGGATGCCGATTTCTATCAGCGGATCATCGGCGTTTGTACGGAGACCGGCGCCGATTTCATTATCGACACGACCGGGGAACCGTTAAAACAGGCGCTTGCCAACCGGCCGCTGCTGATCAAACCGAATCATCATGAATTGGCCGATTTGTTTGGCGTAACGCTTGAATCCAAGGAACAGATTATCGCTTACGGCCGAAAGCTGCTTCAAGAGGGCCCGCGCCATGTTCTGATATCGATGGCGGGTGATGGAGCTTTCTTCATTACCGGAGAGGAAGTTTACTACGCGAACGTTCCGTCCGGCCAAGTCCGGAACTCGGTCGGAGCCGGGGATTCGATGGTCGCTGGATTCGTCGGCACGCTTGCGCTGGGAGGAGACGCCCTTGAGGCATTCCGCACGGGCGTCGCTTCGGGAAGCGCGACAGCGTTTTCCGATGACCTGGCGACGCGGGAGCGGATCGATCAACTGCGGCCGCAGGTGGAAATTTCCCGTTGGTTTTAGATATCTTCAAAAGCGAACTTTTTGAACAACCTTTTATAGGGAGTGAGTATCATGAGAATTACAGACCTGATGATTAAAGAAACAATGATTATGGATTTGCGGGCGCCCAGCAAAGAGGCGGCGATCGACGAGCTGATCGCCAGCCTCGCGGCCAGCGGCAGAATCAACGACCCGGTGAAGTTCAAGGAAGCGATTCTGAAGCGCGAGGAGCAGGCGAGCACTGGGATCGGCGGGGGGATCGCCATGCCCCATGCCAAAACCGCTGCGGTGAACGAGCCGACCGTCGTGTTCGGTAAAAGTAGCCAAGGGGTCGATTACGATGCCCTGGACGGAGAGCCTGCTTATTTGTTCTTTATGATCGCCGCTCCGGAAGGCGCGGGAAATACCCATCTTCGTACGCTTGCCGCGCTCTCGCGGCTGCTGATTGACAGCGACTTCATCGCCAAGTTGAAGGAGGCGAAAACGCCGGACGAAGTGGCGGCGCTGTTTGACGCCAAACAGGCCGAGGAAGAAGCGGCCAAACAGGCGGAAGGCTCGGCCGGAGCGGACGCAAGCGCGAAAAAGGCGAGCAGCACGAATGCGAACGCAAACGGGACCGGCGGGGATGCAGCGAAGAAGGAAGGACCGGCAGCCGTCCGCGGCGGCGGTCCGGCGGACGCGGAGCCGTTTGTTGTCGCCGTTACCGCTTGCCCGACGGGGATTGCGCATACGTTCATGGCCGAAGATGCGCTGAAGAAAAGAGCCCGCGAGATGGGGATTGCCATCCGCGTCGAAACCAACGGCTCGGAGGGCGCGCAAAACGTGCTTACCGCCGATGAAATTCGCCGCGCCCAAGGCGTTATCGTAGCGGCGGACAAAAATGTGGAGATGGCGCGGTTCGAAGGGAAGCCGGTCCTGCAAAGACCGGTTAGCGACGGCATCCGCAAGCCTGAGGAACTGATCCGCAAAGCGGTGAACGGCGATGCGCCGATCTACCGCGACCAAGGCGCCAAAGCTGCGGATAACGGAAACGAAGGCCAGAGCGGACGCAGCAAAATTTACAAAGACTTGATGAGCGGGATTTCCCATATGCTGCCGTTTGTCGTCGGCGGCGGGATTTTGCTTGCTGTCTCGTTCCTGATCGAGCAGGTGGCCGGGGAGAACAGCCCCCTGTTCCAACTGCTGCAAACGATCGGCGGCGGAAACGGAGCTTTTCATTTCCTGATTCCGATTTTGGCCGGCTTCATCGCATTCAGCATCGGTGACCGCCCGGCCCTGATGCCCGGGATGGTCGGCGGTCTGATGGCCGTCAACGCCAACGCCGGCTTCCTTGGCGGGCTTGCGGCAGGTTTCCTGGCCGGGTATGTCGTTATCTTGCTGCGTAAGGTTTTTGCCGGGCTGCCGAAAACGCTGGATGGACTCAAGCCTATCCTGCTGTATCCGATATTCGGTCTTTTGATCGCCGGCTCCATCATGTTCTACATTGTCGATCCGATCTTCAGTTGGATTAACACGGGGCTTATCGATGTGCTGAATTCTCTGGGTACCGGAAACATGGTGATTCTCGGCCTTATTCTTGGCGGCATGATGGCCATCGATATGGGTGGACCTTTCAACAAAGCCGCTTATGCTTTCGCCATCGGGGTGTTCACGTCGAGCGGAAATACCAACGGGGCGATGATGGCGGCCGTTATGGCCGGCGGGATGGTTCCGCCGCTGGCGATTGCTTTGGCCACAACGTTTTTCAAAGGCAAATTTACGGAGCAGGAGCGCAAATCCGGGGTAACGAACTATGTGCTTGGCCTCTCCTTTATTACGGAAGGCGCCATTCCATTTGCCGCTTCGGATCCGATGCGCGTCCTGACCTCCTGTATTCTCGGTTCGGCGATCGCGGGCGGGCTGACGCAGCTGTGGCAAATCAATGTTCCTGCGCCGCACGGCGGTATTTTCGTCGCCGTTCTTGCCAACCATGCCCTGCTGTTCCTGCTGGCGGTGCTGATCGGCTCGGTCGTTTCCGCACTCGTTCTTGGGGTATGGAAGAAAACTTTGGCGGAGAAGTAAGACGGATAATAACGTTATAGCGAAAAAGGATTGTCTTAGGGCATATCCGGCAAACGAAAAAAGCCTGCGGAACACATCATGTCCGCAGGCTTTTTGCATCTGGAATTTAGGATTTAACGGATAATTGCAGGATGCCTTGCTTGTAGCTCCATACCAGAGCCGGGTATTTTTGCTGGAAGTCGTGCAGTTCTACATAAGATTCGCCATAGACGACTTTGACGCTTTTGGAAGCCTTGGAAAAACCTATCGTCTTGCCGCTGCCGTCCGTAATCGTCAGCTTCTGCGCGCCGGCGTTCCAGGCCGGTTCGCCTTGCACAAGCGCCGCCAGGATCCGGGCCGGGGCGTATATTTTTCCGTCGTCTTCCAGCACGTCGACAAACCCTGCGAAGGAGGCGCCGTTAATCGTTAGGGAAGCCGGGCTTCCGCTCAGCTCGATTTTGCGCACCCCGGCTTGATACAAACCGGTGATCAACTGGGCTGGCGCGCTGCCCCCCACTTCGATGTCCGGCTTGAGACCGACGTGGTTGAAGTCCTCCTGTTTAGGCGTTAGGTAACGCTGAACGGTTAATTTGAGCGAACCGCCGTTCGATAAGGTGAAAAGGTTCTGGATACGCGCTTTGCCGTAGGTATGCGTGCCGACGACCTTGGCGATGCCGTTGTCGCGCAGAGCGCCCGTTAAAATCTCCGAGGCGCTGGCCGTCATCTCGTTGGTAAGCACGACGACGGGCATCCCGATATTTTCACCGCCCTCGATCGTATACGGCTGAAGCGTCCCGCTTTGATCCGCCGTGTACATCAGCACGCCTTCCTTCATAAAATGCTTGGCGATGTTTGCGGCCGCTTCCACATAGCCGCCGAGATTGTCCCGCAAATCGAGCACCAAGGCCCCGATGCCCTGCTCACGAAGGGAGCTCAGTTCGGCGGCGAACTCGTCATCCGCATTTTCGGAAAAGGAAGAAATCGCGATATAGCCGACCTTACTGGAAGGGATGAGCATTCCGGTCACGGAAGGCAAGGCGAAATGCGCCCGTTTGATCGGAAAATTCAGCTTTTGCCCGTTGCGGCTCACCGTTATATTTACGATCGTGTTCTCCTGGCCTTGAATCCGGGCGATGTCTTCGCCGCCGGTTACCGCTTGCCCGTCGACCAGGGTGATAATGTCGCTTTGTTTCAGACCGGCGGTTGCCGCCGGGGAACCTTCCAGCACATCGGTAATGTACAGTTTATCTCCCGTATAGCGGAGCGTGGCGCCGATCCCGACATATTCCTGGTTCAGGCCTTCTTCAAAGCTTTGCAGCTCTTCCTCGGTGAAATAATCGCTGTACGGATCGTCAAGCGAATAAACCGCTCCCCGGATAGCATTTTCCAAAAACTGTTCTCTTTCCACCCCTTCGATATTGTACGCGTCCAAAAGATCCAGCACTTCTTCAAGCACGACCAGATCGGAATTTGCGGCCGCTTCGCCCGCTTCATTAGTTACAGCGCTGCTTTCCGCAGCGCCGGCCGCCTGCGGCAGTCCTAACAGCGACAACGCTAGCAGCGGGATGATGGCGTACTTGCGGAAATGGTTTTTCTTCATATAGGGTTCGTCCTTTGCAAAATATTGTGGAGTCTTGTCCCAAGGATCAGCCTAAAAAGGCGGTGCGTACGCGATCCCAAAAAGGATACGGACGATAGCGCACGAAGCTGACTTTCTTGTCGGCCACCCGGCAGCGTACGGAAATCAGATCGTTCATGGGCAGGTTAACGTGGTCGACCGTAAGCAGCAGGTTTTGTTCTTTTTTGGAATAAATGTCGCAATGATGATGTTTCGGCAGCACGAGCGGCGATCCCATCGTCCGGAACACCCGGTTGTTGATCGAGGCGATTTCAGTGATTTGCAGCGCTTCGATCGACGGGTGAATCATGGCTCCGCCCAAGCTTTTGTTGTAGGCGGTGCTTCCGCACGGAGTAGAAACGCAGATGCCGTCCCCCCGGAACATCTCGAACATTTGGTCGTTGATGTCCACCTGGGCGACAACGGTGCCGTCCACGCCTTTCAGCGTAAATTCGTTCAGGCATATGTAGGAGGTGGTTCCCGACTTTTTTTGAATCTCCAGCTCGATTAGCGGATATTGAACCATCCGGGGCTTAGGGAGTCCGGAGTTGGCGTGTCCGCCCATCATTTTAACGAGCTCGGGAATCTCGTCGGCCTTCCAGTCCGCATAAAAACCGAGATGCCCAGTATGAATTCCGACAAAAGCGATGGATGGAATCTGATCGATAAACGTGTGAAAGGCGTGCAGCATCGTGCCGTCTCCTCCGATGGAAACGACGATTTCCGGGGATTCGGAGTCGAGCTGCAGGCCCTGCTCGGCAGCCAGCTTATGAAAAGACTCGCTTAAATCGACAGATAACTGGTCGCCACGGTCAAGCACATAATATCTCAAGATGACAAGCTCCTTTGAAGTTCCTTTTGTAAAGATCATAATCAATTCCCGGACAGAACACAACGTTTCATTTCGGCGCCGGCGGCGATGCTGCAACCGTTAGATTTTCTTCGGCTAAATCCGGCTCGTTTTACCGGTTTTGCGGCTTCGTAAGCCAGCGATGAATGATTCTCGACAGGACAGACAAAATAATCAGCGTCAAGACCAACGCAAGCGCCAGCCGGAGCGCCGCCGGAACCGACCGCCAGCCGAGAAGCTGCGCGGCTTCCGCGGGCGAAAACAGGCCGAAGGCCGGCGCGGCGCCCATGACGGGCTCCCAGACCACGAGCAGCAAGGCGGCCGCTATAAGGCCATGAAGAAAGCGGGCAAACAGGAACGGCAAGTAACGCAGGTCGCTGCCGTTTAAGATGCTGGCCACCTGGGCATGCACCGAAAGCCCGCCCCAGGATAAAATAAAAGCCGCCGCCGCTGCTTTGTACATCAGCGGGATGCCTTCGGGGGCCGCGGAAGACTTGGCTCCGAGCGTCACTTCAAACAGGCCGCCGACGATCGCCTCGGCGAGCTCCGGAGGGAGCCCAACCGCGGGCAGCAGCCAGCGCAAGGCGGCATAGAGGGCGCTCATGACGCCGGAGGCGGTCAAAATCTCCAGCATGACGGAGAAGAATACAACCAAGCCGCCGACGACGGTCATGAGCTGCAGGGACGAGACGACGGCCTGGCGAAGCAGTTCGCCGATGCTTCGCCCGTCGCTGATCCGGGCCTGGTGCATCGCCAGCAGCGCCTGCTTCAAACTGAAGCGCCGGGAGGAAGCCGCTTTGGCGCGAGCTGCGGTTCCGGGCGCGCTCGCCCGGTAAAACCGCATGATTCCCCCGATCAGCAGCGCCCCGCCGTAGTGGGCAAGCGCGAGCGCCCCGGCAAGCTTCGGGTTGCCGAAGAAACCAACCGAGACGGCGCCGATCAAAAAGATCGGGTCGGAGGAGGTGGTAAAGGCGACCAGGCGCTCGCCCTCCTCGCGGGTAACGAGGCGCTGCTCGCGCAGTTTGGCGGCAAGCTTGGCGCTGACGGGGTAGCCGGACGCGAATCCCATAGCCAGCGCAAAGCCGCCGCTGCCGGGAATGCGAAAAAGCGGCTTCATCAGCGGATCGAGCAGCTTGCCCAAAAAATGCACGATCCCGAATCCAAGCATGATTTCCGAGATCACAAAAAACGGGAACAGCGAAGGAAACAGCACATCCCACCAAATCGCCAGTCCGCGAATGCCGGCTTGCCAGGACTGTTCCGGATAGCACAGCATCAGCACGGCCAAGGCTGCGGCGGACATGAGCAGAAGAAAGGCAACCATTCGTTTTATGACCATAGTAACGCGCCTCCACATCGGATCATAGTGAAGTTTATGTGTTTTGTGGGACAAACAGCACAAAAAATTAAAGCAAGCGGCCGCGACAAATACTGATCTTTCAGCATTTTTATGCTAGAATAAATTTAGATGATAAAATTGAAACTTTAGTACCAGCCAAAATTACGATCATGGACCTCGCAGAAGTAAAATTTTGTGGATGGAGTGATAATAATGAGCATTGTTGCAGGTGTTCTCGTATGCGCTTTTGTGTACGTTATCCGTGCCTCTCTCGTCCATTCCGGTGAAGAGGATTGGAGCAGCTATTGACCGTTTCATGTTGTATAACTTACACGCAGAAGCTCCGATAGGAGCTTTTATTTTTTTTTGCTATAATATAAAGAGTTGAAAAGCAGGCGGTGAGTTTATGGATCCAACCTTAAGCATCTATGACAATCTTGGCGGCGGCCCTACGCTAAAGCGGCTTGTGGAAGCATTTTATCCCAGGGTGCAAAAAGATCCGCTGCTTGCACCGTTGTTCCCGGAGGACATTACGCCGGTGATGGAGAAGCAGTATATGTTTTTGACGCAGTTTTTCGGCGGGCCTCCCTTGTATTCCGATGCATTCGGCCACCCGATGATGCGGGCGCGGCATATGCCGTTCCCGGTGACGAGGGAGCGCGCCGAAGCCTGGCTGGCCTGCATGCGAGCCGCCCTGGAGGAGATCGGAATTGAGGAGCCGCTGCGCGGGTTCGTGCTTGACCGCCTTTCCGGCCCCGCTTTCCATTTCGTAAACACACCTTAGAACAAGACGCCGGATATGCGCCGAAGGCGGACTTTTGGAAAGGAAGTTGTAGAATTGGAACTTGAACCTCTTTATCAGATCAAAATCACCTGTGCTTACTGCGAACATGAATTTTCGACGTCGCGCGTCCGCCCCAGCTTTAAGCGGGCCGTGCGGACGGATAGCGATTTCTGCGGATATTATCAGAAGGAGAATCCCGATTATTACGTCGTCAGGGTATGCCCTTCCTGCGGATTTGCTTCCACGGAGAACTCCACGGACAGACTGAACGACAAGCAGCGGGCCCTGTTTCAGGAGGCGATCGGCAGCAAGTACATCAAACGTGATTACGGCGGGCAACGCGATTGGGCCGCGGCCCTTGAAACTTATAAGCTTGGACTGCTGTGCGCGCAAACGATCGGGGAGAAAGAGCGGATTATCGCCAGCCTCCTGCATCATATTGCCTGGCTGTACCGTTACCGGAACAATGAACAGCAGGAGAAGCGGTTCCTGCAGTATTCGCTGGAATCTTACGTCCGCGTATATGAAGTTGAAGGTGTGGGGGGCAGCGACGCCCGGCTGATGTATTTGATCGGCGAACTGAACCGCCGCATCGGCAATTACCACGATGCCGTCAAATGGTTTAGCCGCGTCATCAACGATAAGAAGATCATGGATGCCGCCATGATCCGGGCATCGCGGGAGCAGTGGGCGGTGCTACGCGAGGAAATGCTTGGCGCCGGGCATGAGCTTCCGGAGGAAATGCAAAGTTAACGCCGGAGGCCGGGGACCGGAAAGGGACCGGAATACCTGCCGGATCAAATCATAAAGGGCCGTTCTTTGAATGAACGGCCCTAATTGCAGCGATAAGCGATACGCGCGGAAGTTTGGCGGGTTTAGCGCATTAACACCGTGTCGGTGAGCAAGTAGTCGTTGTCGCAGTCCAGCACATGAACCTTGTTTCCGCAGCAGGGGAACACCAATAGCTTTTTTTTGCCTTCGCGTATGGTTTTGAGCTCACGTGGCTTTAACGGGAGCAGCACATTGCCGGCTCCGCAAAAAGGACAATCCTGTACATACACATCTCCCATGACCACATCATAAGGCAAACTCTGATTAAACGGAATCATGAGCTCTGCTTAGGATCCCCGGGTTTCGTTTCGCCTGCCGGTTCGGACGCGGAAGGTTCCGCACTGGCTTCGGCCGGTTTATTTCCGGCTTCTTCCTTGGCGAGCTCGGCGATCTTTTGGAGTAAAATGTGCTGCGGCATATGCATTAGGTGCTCGAGCGGCACCTTTAATTTTGCTGCTAATTTAACGGCGGTGTCCGGTGAAATTTGTAGCGGCTTCATATGAATATCCCTCCTGTCAAACTGGTAGCTATATAATAGCATACTTTTTCGCCTGCTTTGGCATCAATAATAAACGATTAAAGAAAGGATGAGACAATACCCATGACATTATTCACTGGACCCCTTGATCCGACTTGGGAGCTTGACTCGATTTTCCCGGGAGGTTCTTCTTCCGCAGCGTTCCGTGAATTTCTTGAGACGTTGGAACGCGATATTGCCGGTTACCACGCAGCCATTAAGGAGCTGAGCGCTCCGGTATCGCTTAAGGACACGGAAGCTTTTGACGAAATCATTGAAGGGCTGCAGGCGGCCTCCGCCAAACTGCTCGAAGCGGGTAGCTTTGTGGCCTGTTTGACGGCTCAGGATCAGCATGACAAAAAAGCGGTTCAACTGGACGCCAAAGTAACATCGCTCCGGGCCGCGTACAATAATGTGATGACCTTGTTCTGGAACGTGCTGCGCATGACAAGCGACGAGGTGTGGGAGGGCTGGATGAAGCGCGGCAAGATCGCGCCGATTTCCTTTGTGCTCAGCGAAAAACGCAGCGAAGCCCGCGAAAAGCTGTCACCCGAGCTGGAAAGCCTGGCTTCGGACCTGGCTATCGACGGCTACCACGGATGGGGGCAGCATTATGATACGGTCGTCGCCAAAGTAAACGTGCCGTTCCAGGAGCAGGGCGGGGAAGTGAAGATGCTGTCCGTGGGTCAAGCGGCCAACAAGCTGGACGATCCGGACCGCAGCGTTCGGGAGCGGGTATTTGCCAGCTGGGAGGAAGCCTGGAGCAATTCCGCCGATTACTGCGCGGATACGCTGAACCGGCTGGCGGGCTTCCGTTTGAAGCTGTACGAAAAGAGAGGCTGGGACGATATCCTGAAGGAGCCGCTGGCGATCAACCGGATGTCGGGGGCGACGCTGGATGCGATGTGGCAGGTGATCGAGGAGAACAAGCCGAAATTCGTCGCTTATTTGGAGCGGAAAGCGAAGCTGCTTGGGCTTGAAAAGCTGAACTGGGCCGATGTGGACGCGCCGCTCGGAAAAGTGACGGAAGAAATTACGTACGACCAGGCCGGGCAAGATATCGTCAAGCAGTTCGGCGGCTTTAGCCCGAAATTGGCCGAATTTGCGGCCGAGGCGTTCCGCAAGCGCTGGATCGAAGCGGAGGACCGTTCCGGGAAGCGGCCGGGCGGTTTCTGCACCGCGCTTCCGGTCAGCAAGCAAACGCGGATTTTCATGACGTTCGGGGGAACGGTGTCGAACGTGTCGACGCTGGCCCATGAGCTGGGTCATGCCTATCATCAGTATTTGATGGAGGAGCTGCCGGTGTTCAACCAGGATTACGCGATGAACGTCGCGGAAACCGCTTCGACCTTTGCGGAAATGATCGTATCGGACGCCCTGGTGAAAAACGCGGCAAGCAAGGAACAGAAAATTGTGCTGCTCGCCGACCAAATCCAGAGATCCATCGCCTTCTACATGAACATTCATGCCCGCTTCCTGTTCGAAACGCGCTTTTA
Organism: Paenibacillus oralis; assembly: GCF_003863965.1. GTDB lineage: Bacteria > Bacillota > Bacilli > Paenibacillales > Paenibacillaceae > Fontibacillus > Fontibacillus oralis. The sequence goes on along the minus strand of NZ_RRCN01000001.1, from coordinate 470,922 downwards.
TGCGAAGCGCCGGGAAGGCTTGCTGGACGCCGGCGAATTGTCCGCGCTGATGGAGGAAGCGCAACGGGAAGCGTACCGTGGGGCGCTGGGCAACTATCATCCGCATTTCTGGGCTTCCAAGCTGCATTTTTATATCACGGATGTGCCGTTTTATAATTTCCCGTATACCTTCGGCTACATGTTCAGCACCGGCATTTACGCGATGGCGCAGCGGGAAGGCCAGGCATTCGCGGAGAAATACGATGCGCTGCTGCGGGATACGGGCCGGATGACGGTTGAGGAACTGGCTGCGAAGCATCTGCAGGTTGACTTGACCAAGCCGGATTTCTGGCGCGAAGCGATGGCGTTGTCCGTAGCAGATGTTGATGCGTTCTTAGAATTGACCAAATAAAAGGGTGTGAGTGGGTCCCTCGTCCTTGATGACGATGAGGGGCCCGCTTTTTTGCGGCCATGGCGCACACCGCTTCGTTTGGTAAAGCGAGCGTGAAGAGCTTCTACGCCGATCAGCACAGAAGAGGTGTCTTTCATTGTTATAGACCATCAGCCCGACCTAAATCAACTGCCAAACGAAGTAAAGTATTCTTTTCTTGGGGTGGGCGGCAGATCAACACTCGCTGTCCGGACGCTTTGCACGATTATCCCGTTTGATCAGGGTAGCAGAGAAACAGACAAGCTCGGGAGAAGAAAATATTTGGTGGAGAAGCAGATCGCTGCGAGATAATTTAGACGGGCTTAGGAGAAGGAATCAGGTTTAGGGGAGGTGAAACAGACCGGACAAGAGATCAAGACAGGAGATCAAGGACAAGACGCGAGGGAAACGAAAAGACCATGATTTTGCTGTAGCCTGAACCCTTCCATTTGCAGCAACGCCCACACCGTTCATGTTAACTCACACCAATCAAGTTGATCCGCATTAAGCTAACCCCTACCCATTAAGTTGATCTGCGTCAATCTCCCCCCACCGTTCCAGCGTCTCGATCAGGCCGCAGCCGCAAGGGGCTGGTTCGGTTGGCGCGCGATCAGCCGGCGGTAAGGGATCACCGGAATCGCCACACACATGTGCAGCAACTTCTGCCGCATCGTTTCTTCCGCTCCGGGCCGGCGCAGCGAGCGGCGTACGGTGTACTCGTTTAGGTACGCCTGCAGATGCTTCAGTCCCAAGGCTACATACGTACTCTTCAGCGATTCCCACGCCTCTCTCACCACTTTCCGCAAGGGCGCATACAGCCGAAAGGCTAGAGGAAACGACTCTACCGCCGATGTACGGACATCCACATGCTCGTTGAGGAACGCGGCGAGTTCGAGACGGTTTGCCCTTTGTCCGTCTCCTCTCTTATGCGGCACCAGGCGGATTTTGACCTGCTCCGGCTCGCCCGACTCCGTGACCGTGCATCCCGCTACGACCGCCGAGGCATACGGATTCGAAACCTGAAACCGGGACGGATTACACCCATACAGATCGCTGTTCACCTTCACGTCTCCGCAGAGCAGCTCACGGGCATCGAACTCTAGGGCGGCATGGCGTATTTTATGCAGCATCAACCAGGCGGTTTTGTAGGTGACCCGGATCACCTTGCTCAGCCGCATCGCCGAGATGCCGCCCTCAAGCAAGAACAACTCCAGCGCCTTGAACCACTTGAGCAGGGGCAGATGCGTTCCTTCAAAAATCGTGCCGACCAAAGCCGACGTTTGATGCTTGCACTTTCCGCACTCGAACAAGGGGATATGCCGGGAAGTCAGACGGCTGCACCGGGTGTGAGCGCAGCGCGGGCAGACGAAGCCGTTCGGCCACTTCATCGCGATCACCGCCTCCATGCAGGCCTGCTCGCTGTTATAACGGCTGCTGAATGATTGAAGTTCCGTTCCCGCATTGCCCTCCATGTTCACTCGCCCCCGAATCAAGAATTTACGAACGCACGTTCCATTTATTTCATTATACCAAACATATGTTCCCTGATCAAGCCGAAAATCTTAATTGAACCGCCTTATTTTTTCCCCGTCTCTTTTTCTTCTCTCTTTTTTTGGAACCCTCACTCTAGCCCCCACCCCCCGCTTTCTGAGCGAAAGGGATAATTGTGCAAAGGTAAGCAGCAGGCAGGGACACCAAGACACGAACACCAAGACACGAACACCAAGACACGAACCCTTTAGACAGCCCCCTCACCTGGCGTCGATTTGTGACACTGCTCGAAACGGCTATGGTGCAAAAGGTAGATGTGCTGACCTCGGCGGATCGTAACGCCCTTTTCATCGTTGACGCTTCCATGCTTCCATGTTTGAACGGAATCGCAGCAAAGCGGTCGAGTTGCTTGCCCGATTTAGAGATCATGCCACCGGCACGTTTTGCAAGGGAACTCCTATGCTCACGATCTATGCTCACGATGGGCTGGTCGAACGGCCGCCTGCCGATTTTTTGCTGCAAAAGTTGAGTTATGTAATTTAAAAAAAATTGCAGTCATATTTTGTATAGTAATTAATAACCAAATTTGTAGTATATTGTTGATGTATACAAAATCATGGACTATAATGAGACATAAGCCCTATGTGATAGGGACTTACATGGGAAGGGAGGGTGGATATGCTGGGAATCGATGAAATTTCCCTCGCCAGACAAGTGGAAATGGCGTTTAAGGAGATGGAAGAGGAGCTTTCCGGATTAACGTCAGGCACCGTATTCATCCAAATCCGCAACAATACCATCGGAAAATTCGGAATCCGCCACAATCCGATTGCCGGACGGAACGGGCATCTCGCCGAGGAGAGCACAGGGCTGACCATGGAGCAGATCATTTGTTTTCGGAGGATGGCCATCGAGTCGTTAAAGTTCAAACGGTATTGGACTCACGGGGAAATCAGTTATGAATTTGCGCTTCGCCAAGGAATGATTGTCGTCGACGCCATCTTGGAATCCAATTACAACATGGCCAATTTGCTGATCCAGCGCTACTCGCGTAAGGACGCCATCAATACATACAAACAAGATAAGACCTCTTAAAACGGGGTAAATGCAGAACGCATGAATCGGGAAACAGGCGACCTGCATTGCAGATCGCCTGTTTCCTATAGTGTTAAATGATAGGAGAATGCAAGTTACAGGTTCGAACGACCCGACAATTGCTGCTCCGCCAATTGAACCAGACGTTTCGTAATGTAACCCCCGAGGGAGCCGGTTTCACGGGATGTGTAGTTCCCGTAGTAACCGTCTTGCGGAATTTGGACGCCCAATTCTTGAGCTGCTTCAGCTTTCAGTTGTTGCAGCGCGGCGTTGGCTTCGCGAACGATAAGGTTGTTTCGGCTTCCGCTTCTACCTGCCATCGTTGTCACCTCCTTTGCCTTTGTGCTGTTAGTATGGTTCCTAGGGAGAAAAATATGCGGGTAGACTCCGATCTTTAGTAGTGGTAATTATTTCATTTCAGAAATCGGCGGCCCAGTGGCGGCGCACAAAAAGGCCGTCCATCATCGCAGGTGGATGACGAACGGCCGCTTAGTTTTCGTATTGACGTATGCGAAGCAAAAGGATCAGGCGTCTGAATCGGGGGCGGATTCGCCGGCAGGGTAAACGATATCCAGGTTCAGGTTCAGCTCAACGGTCTGCTGTGGCTTTAAATCAATCAACCCGGTCTGCTCGGCAGGCAGGGGGGAATTTGGGGCATCCGGGAGCCAGGTGTAAGGCTCGATGCAGAAAAACTGATCGGCTTCGCCCTTGGAATAGATGACCCAAAATATAAAATATTCCGGATCGGCGGAATAACGCAGACCGTACCCGTCATCCCGGGTCAACGCGGCCACCGCGGGTTTGCCGCCGATGTTCAGCATCGTATCGCAGTTTACGCCCTGCAGGTTCATCCCTTCGTTTAAAGCTTCCCATGGACCTAAAGGAGCGATCTCTCCCGTGGGGATCAGCTCTTCATCGGCTTTGAACAGTCCGCTAACCGGCAGCTTCAGGTTCCAGCGGCCAGGTTCGCCGTCGATCAGGAACCAGGTGTGCAGGCCCAAACCGAACGGAGTGGCGTTTTGTCCCAAGTGCGTGATTTTAAAGGTTTGCTTCAAGGAAGCACCCTGCAGCCGCAAGGTCATTTCCAGTTTCAGCGGTTCGGGAAATTGCCGGATCCAGTTCGGATCATCCGAGGTGACGAACTCCGTTGTGATGGCGCAGCCCTCGTCGTCTTCTTCGATATCGCTGACGCACCAGGATTGCGTACGGTGCAGCCCGTGGATGTGGTTGTCGTTGGCGGTGTTGCGGTCAAACTGATATTCCTGGCCCGCGTACGAGAAGTGCCCTCTGCGAATCCGTCCCGGCGGAATCAGCAAAGGGATGCCGAAGTGGTACGGCTTTTGCAAATAGAAATCCAGTTCGCTTTCGTCCGGATGGCGCAGCACATCGCGCTGCTGAACACGGTCCCAAATGCGAATCACGTTATTGCCAAGGCGGGGTAGCAGCGTGACTTCAAGTTCGTGGCTATGTAAGATATACGTATCGTAACCGTTCCATTGCCCTTTGGTCACCTTTTTCATATCGTTGCTCCTTTTCCCACATAATTATCTGTTCCTTAAGCTAAAACTAATCATAACATTTTTTTGCGGTAGACGAAAAATGAATTTGACATGGACGGCAAAGACTTTTATGATTATTATCAACAAAAGCGGGTTCTGCAAAGGTTCTGTAGCCTTACAGGATTCGCCGATAACGATAATGCGATGATGAGGGCAAGTAAGCGAAACGTTCGTCCTGCAGAAAGCCGGTGGTTGATGCGAACCGGAGGAGGAGCTTTGGCCGAATGGGCCTCGGAGCGCCGGACAGAACCGCGAGCAGGCGGGAAGCCTTGCTGCGAATTGCGAAGTATGCCGGCCGGGTCATTCCACGTTACGGAACCAATAAGGCTGAATTCGGCCTAAGGTTGGCTTGCACAAGCGTAGCTCAGGCTGCAAGAACCTTGGAGAATTCGGCGAATAAGGGTGGCACCACGGTCTCACGTCCCTTTGCGGGAGTGGGGCCTTTTTGCATTTAAATCAAGGAGGTTATTGAACGATGAAAAAAGTGCTTTCAGGCATTCAGCCAAGCGGGAAACTAACATTGGGAAATTATATCGGGGCGATCAAAAATTTCGTAACCTTGCAGAACGATTACGCCTGCAACTTTATGGTGGTGGATCTTCACGCCATCACGGTCCCCCAGGAACCGGCCGCATTGACGGAACAGTCCGAAGCTGTTGCGGCGCTGTATCTCGCGGCGGGCATCGATCCGAATAAAGCGAACGTCTATCTGCAATCCCACGTGATGCAGCACGCCCAGCTCGGATGGCTGCTGACCACGCTCACTTCGATGGGCGAGCTGGAGCGGATGACCCAGTTTAAGGACAAATCGGCGGGCAAAGAATCGGTGGGTGCGGGATTGTTTGTGTACCCGGCCTTGATGGCGGCGGACATCCTGGTTTATAACGCTGACCTGGTGCCGGTGGGCGAGGACCAGAAGCAGCATCTGGAGCTGGCCCGGGATTTGGCGGGACGGTTCAATCACCGCTACGGCGACTATTTTACGATTCCGGAGCCGTATATTCCGGAGGTCGGCGCGCGGATCATGTCGCTGGACGATGCCTCGAAAAAAATGAGCAAAAGCAACCCGAACCCGGGCAGCTATATCGCTTTGCTGGACGAACCGGACGTTATCCGCAAAAAAATCAGCCGGGCGACGACCGACTCGGGCCGCGAGGTCAAATTCGATCCGGAGAACAAACCGGAAGTCAGCAACCTGATTACGATTTACAGCCAGTGCTCCGGCCTGTCGATCGAAGAGGTGGAGAAACGCTACGAAGGCCAAATGTACGGTCCGTTCAAAAAAGATTTGGCCGAGGCCGTCGTCAGCGTGATCGAGCCGCTTCAGCAGCGGTACCGCGAGATCCGCGAGTCGGGCGAGTTGCGCCAGATCCTGCGCCAGGGCGCGGAACGGGCGTCCGAAACAGCGGAAAAAACGCTGCAGGACGTGCAGCGGCTGATGGGGTTTGTTGTTAAGTAACATTAATATCCGGGATAAAATCACAAAGACCGCTGGATAACCTCCAGCGGTCTTTGTGTCACTAAATTGTCAAAATAACCACCCTATATTCCGATGATTGTCAAACACTTTTGGGTTTTGATATGATAAAGTTTATAGCGAGAGCGAAAATTGCTGAATAATTTACGGATTTATTGATATAGCTTAGTCCCAAACTCAATAAAATTTGTAGGAGGATGAATCCGCGTGGACAAACCATTAAGATATCAGGCTTCTTCGGAATCCGCAGCGTTGTCCGTGAGACCTACTCCTCCGGGAGAGGCGGCGACTTTGAAAGATTTCATCGCTTTGACCAAGCCGGGCATTCTGCGTTCGAACCTGATCGCGGCCTTCGCCGGTTTCTGGTTGGCTTCACATTGGCAACTGCAATACGGCAAGCTGATTTTCATGCTGCTGGGAACGATGCTGGTCATGGCCTCTTCGTGTGTTTTTAACAACTATTTCGACCGGGAAATGGATATGAAAATGGCCCGCACGAAAAATCGCGCCCTCCCGACCGGGAAGGTTTCCCCGAAAACGGTGCTTTGGTACGCGATTGTTTTGGGCATTTTGGGCCTTGCCGTTTTGTTTGCGTTTTCCGGCCCGTTGGCCGGCTTGTTCGGCGCAGTAGGCATGTTCGTGTACGTTGTTGTTTATACCCTTTGGCTGAAAAGAACTTCGACCTGGAGCACCTCCATCGGGGCGATTTCCGGGGCGATGCCGCCGGTCATCGGTTATGTTGCGGTGTCCGGCACCGTCGATCTGGGCGCATGGCTGCTGTTCGCCATGTTGTTTTTGTGGCAGCCTCCGCATTTCTGGGCGCTTGGCATCCGGCGCACGGAGGAATACCGCGCGGCCGGTTTTCCGCTGCTGCCTGTAGTGAAGGGCGTTCTGCGGACGAAGCTGCAGATGATCCCTTATCTGGTCTTGCTCGTACCTATTCCGATTCTGATGTACGTTTATGGCTACACGGGGATCTGGTTTCTGGTGATCGCGGAAATTTTGTCGGTTGCCTGGCTGTTGATGGCGCTGACGGGCTTCCGCACCAAAGACAACGATGCTTGGGCGAAAAAAGTGTTTCTGTTCTCCGTAAATTATTTGACGGTGAACTTGATCGTCATGATTCTCGATACCGTACGGTTGTAATGGAGGTCTAAGGGATGGCTGTTTTGAAAAAGTACAAGTGGACCTGGATTTTGCTGGCGATCTGCGTTGTTTTGGCGGGATATCTGCTGTGGGACACGTATGCCGCCAAGCCGAAGCTGCCGGTTATCCGGCCGGTGGGCGAATTCAGCATGCAAAATGTGGACGGCAAGACAGTCACCCTGGGGGACACGAACGGAAAGGTCAGATTGTTTTATTTCTTCTTCGCCAACTGCCCGGACGTTTGTCCGATCACGACGTTCCGGCTAAGCCAGGTGCAGGATATTTTGAAGGAAAAGGGCTTGTTTGGCAAAGACGCGTCGATCGTCTCGATCACCTTTGATCCGCAGCGGGATACGCTGGAGAACGTTAAAGCTTTCGGCGATAAATTTAAGGCTGATTATTCGGGCTGGTATTTCCTGCGCGGGGATGAACAGCAGACGATCGACCTGGCGATGAACTCGTTTCAAATCCTCATTAACAAGGATAACGATGGAAACTTTGTGCACATGGACCTGATCGGGATGGTCGACCGTGAAGGACGCCTGCGCGAAATTTACCGCCCCGAGGCGACGCCCGAGGAAATCGCTCAAGGCGTGATCGATTTGGCACGAGAATAAATATATAACAGCCTAGTACGAAGCCGGCGGAGGATATACAATAAATTCCTCCAGTCCGGCTTTTTCCAATTGGGCGATTAAATATTCGTCAGGCGTTCCTTCTACCCCGGCGTACCCTCGTCTAGTATAGATTTGTTCGGCATCGGGAAAAGCGTCCCTGAGGACGGCGCGGATTCTTTTCCCGGACGGGTCGTTGTCCAGAAACAGATAAAGCTCGTCGTCCCCCGTCTGCTTGCGCAGGGATTCGAGTTTTGCCGTGTTCAGTGTGCCAAAGGTGCAAAGGATGCGCACCTCATCGCCCAGCAGGCGGCGCAGCTTGCTGCGGTCGTTTTTGCCTTCGACAATGATGCTGACGCTCAATCTAAAATCACCCCGGGAGTAGGATTAAATAGGTTTGGTATGCTTTTAGTTTATACCGGGCGGGGGGTGTGATGCAAAATCTGCGGACAACCTCCGGACATTGATTTAATGTGTTAAAATAAGCCCATAAACCGTTGAAAGGTGAATCGTGATCAAATGCTTGGGCTTGAGTTAAAACGAAATGCCAGAATCGGCGGGCAAGGCGAAGCTTCTTCCCGCAGCCAATACCGCATCCGCAAGGTCCTTTCCGTCAGCGAGCTGGCGGTTGTGTATGCCGCGCGAAATGAAACGGATGGAAGCAGATGCGTTGTGAAGGAATTTTGCCCGGGACGATTCGTGTACAGAAGCAAGGACGGATCAACACTGCGCCGCAAGGCCGGCACGGCGGCCGACAAATACGCGGTGCTTTGGAGTGCTTTTCAGCAAGAAGGGGCGCTGCTGGAGAAGCTTGAGCACCCGGGAATCGTGCGCTGCCTGGACCGTTTTGAACAGAATGGGACGGCGTATATCGTGATGGAATATTGCGAAGGCGTCACGCTCGATAAATACATAGCTGCAAATAAGGCAGCAATTACACCGCGTTTTTTCTACGAAACGATCCTCCCGTTAATCGACACGCTGGATTATTTGCACCGCTTTGGCATCATTCACCGGGACTTGAAGCCGGGCAACCTGATGATCTCAAGCGGCGGGGCGTGCAGGCTGCTTGATTTTGGCTCGGCGGCGGCAACGGGTGAAACGCAAGAGCGCCGGCCGATTTTGACAACGGCGGGATATTCCCCGCTTGAATTGTATTCCGAGCAGTCCCGCCAGGGTCCGGAAAGCGATATTTACAGCCTGGCCGCCGTGCTGTATTTTTGCTGCCGGGGCCAGGCTCCCACCGATGTCCGCAAACGCTTGTTCGAGGAGCGGCAGGAGCTGGCCGGTGCGGAGATGAAACGCGCCTGGCCGTTTCTGTCCCGGGCGGTCGAACGGGGACTTGCCGTTTCGGCGGACAAACGCCGCGTGTCGCTGAACCGGTTCAAAGCGGCCATTCGCCTCGAACATAGGCTCAGCTGGCTGAATCGGCGCGGGTATAAATATTAGTGCTTGGCTTGATCGCTTTGTAACGCAGTTCCAGTTCGGTAATCCCATCCTCGAAGGTGATGTACAGCTTGTCGTTGTATTCGAGGGTTTCCCGTTTATTGCTGGCGAGCGGCGTACGGTTGCGAACCAGCGAGCAGCGCGATTTGTTTTGAACGATCAAGATGCCACCCTTACCGGCCGTAAAGTGAATATTCCGCGCTTCCGGCAGCGGTTCGTTGACGTCGAGGCTTTGGAACAGCTCGCCAAGATTGACGGTTCGGCCGTCAAACGAGGTGAGCGGCCACGATTTGACCGGAATTTCGCTGCCGCTGGCCGTAGCCAGGAAATATCCCTCCAGCTTTCCGGCAAAAGCCGGCTTGGGCCGCAGCCAGAAATACAGGGCAACGCCGATCAGCGCCAGCGCAATTCCTGCGGCGATGGACCATTTCAGCACCGTATATTTGGATTTAACATTCAGCTTCAAATGGGCTGTTACCTGGGCGCCTTCCGGATCGGTGGCGGTAATCGTAAGCTCCGCTCCGCCGGTCCGCAGCGGCGAAATGTTCAATTGGTCGCCGACCAGTTCGGCCCGGGCCGCCTTGCCCGCCGCGTCCTCCAGCGCAAAGCTCAGCTTGTCCCCGTTTTCATCAAGGAACAACGTGTTTAAATCATACTCCGTCAGCCCGTCTTCTTTCGTCAACTGAAGCTGCCCTTTTCCTTGAATAACCGGCGCCAGATTAACGATCTTTTGAACATTTGCCGGCGTATCCCGGAAAAAGGTATCTCCCTCCATTTTCACATACCACTCGTATTCCCCCGAAGCGCTGAACGTGTACTCGGCATAAAATCTTGTTCCTTCGTTTTTCATCTCTACTGCGTTTTCGGTTTTGGCGGCTTTATCCAAAACGACCAGTTCTGCGCTGAGTCCCTGATAAAGCTCCTTCTCCTCCAACGGCTCGTTCGAATTGGCGTCGATCAGAAACGCTTCGATTCCGGCGGGTTTTCCCTTTACCGCCTCCCCCTTCGCCAGCTTGGCTTTCGCCTCCATGGCGTAGCTGCCGAGCAAGCTGATTTTCACCAAATTCCCCGAGTTGCCCTTGAATTTGAGCGTCGCGGTTCCCTTTTTCGGCGCGGTGATTTTCAGCAGGGTGTAGCTGTTCGACTTGAACATGCGAATATTTTTGGAACTGTAGAACAACTGCGCGTCCTTCAACGGGTGCGCGGATAACAAGATGATGTTGGCCTCGCTCATCGAAGAGTTGGGGATCTCCACCTGGAGCTCCTGCAACTTACCGGAAGCGGTCACCCCGGCCACGGGCATGAGCACGGAGCGCATTTCCCGGGCGAAAATCTGGTTGAAAATTTCCGGCAAATCATCCGCGCTGCTGGTCGTATAGAAAGCGCCCCCGGTATTTTGCGCGATTCGTTTCAGTTCATCGGGATTTACCGTGCCATCATGATTCAGGCCGATCGTGTAAATGGGGTACCCGTGTTTTTGGGCCATGGCGATCGCGGTATCGCTGTCTTTCGCCGAATCTTCCTTGGTTCTGGATTGCCGGTAAGGGCCGAAATCCGTTTCTCCGTCGGACAGCAGGATGAGAAACGGTTTGCGTCCTTCCGTTTGCCCGCCGTTTGCGGATGCCGTCAGCAGCTTGCTGCCCGTGAGCAGGCCCAGGCCCAGATCGGTGTAGCCCGTCCGGCGGAGCCCCTCGATCTGCCGCTTGATCTCGTCCCGTTTGGAAGCGACGGAGATCGGGGTAAGCGGCATGGAATTCACGATTTGATGATTGTAGGCGGCGAATCCGATGCGCGTCCGGCTGGCGTCGCTGATATCCATAAACATGCGCACGACCTCGCCCGCCATTTTGTCCGGATCGGCATGGTTCATCGAGTAGCTCGTGTCGAGCACGAAGATGGCGTCAAAGGCTTCCTGATTTTGCGGCTCTTGCTGCTGTACGGCGGCCTGAACGGGAACGGCAAAAGAGCAAGCCGTTACAGCCAAAAGAAAAAACAGGAGTATAGTCCTAGAAATGATGAAAAATGTAATAATGTGTCGATTCTTCTTTTGAACCATTATCCAATACCCACCTCAATTATCTAAAAATTACAAAATAGATATATTAAACTATCTATCAACTATCCCCTTTATATCGGACTAACCATTTTGAATTTGTATAGACTTCCAAAAAATAGGTCTCTGATTGGATAATCATCCCTTTCATAGGTTTTTCTATAGGTCTAAAATCCTTATTTCGGGAGCAAATGCTACAGATTGACAATTTAGGCGGACGCTGTTTATGATTACCCCTAAAGGCCTGACCGGAAGGTGCCGGTTTGGAAAGAACCTAAACACAGAGCACTATTTTAGGGGGCTACAGCCGCATGAATTATGGGGTTTTTGGCATAGGTAATGCGTCTTTGAAGAAGCGGGAGGAGGACAAAAAGATCATATGGATATCATCAATCAAACCAATCGGACGATGCTGTTTGATGAGATCAATCCGGAGAAACTGGACTTGCTGACAATTGTGGGCGATGTCAAAGGGATCGACAGCTTAAGCGACGACAAGATCAAGGAGATCAACGAGCATCTGCTCATACGCAGCTTTGACGAATTTTTGACCAAGTTTTCGCCGTGCGTGTATTCGTTTTTCAATGCGGCCAACCAGAAAGTCGTTTATACGCTGAAAAAACCCGAGGGCATCGCGGAAGATGCGATTTCGGAAATCCGGATCGACCAGAACAACGATTTTCTGAAAATGCTGTTTACGCTGATCGATACGAAGCGGAGCCAGGGCATGACCAACGTCGATTTCAAATTCGAGAATTTGCTCGATATGATTTCACCGAAAAAGGTTATGGACGATATCCGGCAGGTGCGCAAAGAAATCCATTACTTGTACGGACAATATGACAAACTGGATGAAGAAGATCCGAAGAAGTTGGATTTGGGCGACAAGCTGAATGCGATGTTTGAAGAGGCAAGTGCAAATTATAACAATGTGATGGCGATGCTGCCGCTGGCGATCGAGGACATTAAAACACGGCTTCTGCTGGGAGGCTCCAGTGAGGAAAAAGACGCCGAAGCGGTGCAGATCGGGATGCTGACGATCGGAGAAAGCGGCGAATTGAAAATCATCGAAGCGCCGAAGAGCGAAAGCACGGAGCTGGTGCTGCTCGACGAGAAGGGCTCCAACGGGTTGGCGGTTGTCTTCGAAGATGATTACAACTCGATTACGGAGGCTCCATCCGGTTATGTTCGCGATTTGGTTGTACGTACCTTTAGCCCGTTGCCGGCCGTAAGCACGGAAGTCAACGTGGAACAGGAAGTGCAAAATTACAACACGTATCTGGAATTTTACAAGACGGCCAAGGACGATTTTGTAAAAACGGTCAAACCGCTCGTGGAGAAAATTTTGGGCGTGAAAATGTTTTTTGACCAATATGCCGTGAAGAACAGAGGGATGCAGCCGTCAATGCTCGTCACGAACAGCAAGCTGGAGATGACCGTCAAGAGCTCCAACATCCCGCGGCTGGAGACGTATCTGAACACCGTTAACGCGAAAAACGATTTCACGGATACGATCTGGTTTGGCATCGTGCCTTCGGTCGAGCTGGAAAGCGCGGGCAAAGTGAAAGTCAGCCGCGAGCGCTTTAAGGGCAACGAGAAAATCGTCAAGCAGGACGGCAACAACATGGAATCGCTGGCGATGCTGCTTACGGTCGTGAAGGAATTCAAGGTGCAGGTTTTCTTCAGCTTCGAATCGGGCGAGGAGACGACGTTCAACAACATCGCCACCTCGGGAGTCGACAAATACATTGACAAATGTGCGCCGCTCATCCGCAAGGATTACAGCGAATTCGCCATCCCGTGTCTGCCGAACTTCACGGTCATCCCCAAGGAGAAGTCGGGCGTGATCATCGACAGCCGCATGGTTAAAACCGAAGGCGGGGCGGCTCAGCTCTCCCGCGAGAAGGAAGACATTCTGAAGCTGTGGATCGAGGGCGTTTACGTGGGGGCGTCTTACGTCGCCGCCGGGATTGCGGCCGCTTATCAGTGTCCGGAATACCTGCGGGAATCGTTCAAGAACACAAGCAAGGAGTTTCCGGGCGTGCGCTTCGACATCGAAGCGGGGGACAACAGCCTGCGCGCCGTGACGACCATGGCCAAAGAAATCACCGGCTTCACGAATACGATCAAGGATTCGATCAACCGGAAAAATTTCGGCTTTGTTTTCTCCTCGGAAAACGCACAGCTCCAGGGTAAAGACATTCGCCGCATCACTGTTTACAAAGCGAGAAGCCTGGCGGCGTCCGAGGACGGATTCGACTCGATTTACAAGACGCTGGTCAGCACGTATATCGAGCGGATTTTACGCTTCCAGACCGCCGACTTCAAGCATGAAAATATTATTAAATTTTTCAGCAACAACCCGACCAGCCAGAAGAGTCAATGGCTGGCCAAGCGAGGCTTCATCAACTCGATCATCTATGACGGGGACGATATGAATTACGTCATCGACGAGAAAAACAACCTTTGCCATATCGACTTGATCTACAATGGCAACGTGAAAAATCTCGAAGTGATGATCACCAAGGGCACAAGCCCCGTCAAAGCTTAGGCATATTCGAGCACAATTTTCGTATGTAGGAGGACCGGCTGCCATCCGGTGACCGCCCTCGTTACATAAATTCCGGGGCGGGCTGTCCACTTGGATAGCAACGCCCTGGAGCCATCATATTTTTACCTTGAGGAGGATGTATTTATGGGATTCAGACTGAAAGTTGAAGGTGCCGAAACGATCGAACTGGGATTGGACAACATCCAGAAGGTGTATTATGACACCGATACGCCGGACGACTCCAACGCCAGATCCACGGACGTGGGTTCCACGCTGAGAATTATCGGCAAAATCATCACGGCGACCGACGGCGACAAAGCCGACGATACGCTGAAGCTGGCCCTGTGGTCGCTGGTTCCTGCGGAAAAAGCGGACTGCTACCGCAAGCTGACGCTGGAAGTCATCGCCGCCAACCAGGTGGTGCGGGAGATCGTATTCCCGAACGCATTTGTGGTCGACTATAAGGAAGCGTTTGGCGACACCGAAGGCATCGGGCAATTCGAGCTCTATGTGAAGCAGAAGAAAGACAAGACCGAACTGGCCAAGCTCAACGGCGGCTATCCGGTCAACGACATCTAAGCTTGCTTCATAGGGCGCGCGGGCGCCCGCATTTCGTAAATCTCAAGAGGCCCGGGGCCTCTTGAGATTTACTATACCTATCACGAATTCGAAAGTAGGAGAACATTTGGCGGACTATTACGAACGGCTGGGCGTTTCCCGGAACGCGGAAGCCTCCGAGATCAAGGCTGCTTACCGCAAGCTGGCCAAGCGCCATCATCCGGATGCAAACCGCGGAGATCCCCAGGCGGAGCAAAGATTTAAAGACATCGTTGAAGCCTATGAAACGTTAAGCGACGCGGAGCGCCGGGCCGCTTACGATGAGCGCTTGCAGCGCGGGAACTTCGGCGCGCCGGGAGGCAGCGGAAAGCCGGGGCCGGAAGCGCAGCGGCGGACCGGCGGAGGGGCGGCGGCAGCGGAACCTTTCGATCCCGCGCGGATGAGGGAGCAGTTTGAGCAGTTTTTTGCCATGCCGCGCAAAGGGCAGAAGGACTCGGAACAAGGGAAGGAAGCCGAAGGGAAAAATCCGCTGGATACTTCCGCCTTGTTCAATAGCTTTTTCGGCTATCGCAAGAAATAACAATTGAGATGAATTCATCTGACGGGGGTAGCTGCCTGTGAAGACGGAGAAATCCGCTTGGATCTTATATATTGAACTCATGATATACGCCATACTGGTCGGTTTGGTGATCTATGTATTGCTGCGGCCGGTTTATTATGTGGCGCAAATGGGCACGGTTGCGGTGTCCGCCGTGATCATCTCGGCCATCCTCTGGACGGGGGGCGACCCGAAGCTGAGTCCGGGCAGGAAGCCGCAGGAAGTGAGCAAAATCGTGCTGCTGGATGACGATGGAGAACGGGTGAAGGAATGGCTGATAAAAGGGGAGACGTCCGTATTGATCGGCAAGAAATCGGATCAAGGCGAAGTGGATATCGATTTGACGGATTGCGAGTACGCCTCGCTGGTCAGCCCGGAACATGCCGTATTGAACCGCGTTGGCGCCGAATGGTATATCGAGGACGCGGAATCTTACAGCGGGACGGGAATTCGCAAGGCGGGACGCAGCGACGCGAATCGGCTCATTGCCGAAGAGCCGGTACGGGTCGGTGCGGGAGATATGATTTTTATCGCGAACACCAGGCTGTTGATTAAATAAGCGGTACTCCCACTTACATTTACATACGGAGGAATGAATCGAAAAATGAGCCTGACGAGATGTATGAACGGGCATATGTTTAGTTCGAGAAAGCACGGCAACACATGCCCCTACTGCAATACGACCGTGGAGCAGCCCGCCCGCGCGCCCAAAAACGCGCAGAGCCCTGCGGCCGCCGCGGACATGGATGAGAAAACGATGCCTTACCTGGGGGAAACGACCGGGATTCAGCCGGTAACCGGCTGGCTGGTGTGCGTCGAAGGCCCGCAAATGGGTCAAGACTACCGGATCATGGCGGAGAAAAACTTCATCGGCCGCGCCGAAGAGATGCATATCCGGATCATCGGGGACAACGCCGTGTCCAGACGCAATCATGCGGTCATCGTCTATGATCCGAAGAAGCGCAACTTTTACCTGCTGCCGGGCGATGCCTCGGGACTTGCTTACCACAACAATGAGGCGGTGTACTCTCCCGTGGAGCTCAACGCCTACGATTTGATCCAACTCGGGCACAGCAAGTTTGTGTTTGTGCCGTTATGCGGTCCGCATTTCGAGTGGGATAACGGTTAGGAGCCGGGATGATGGGGATGGATGATTGGTTCACTACTGATGTGCTCGTGGTCTACGCGGCGGTGCTTGTTGTGGTCGCTGTTTTGATCGTCCTGCGCCAACGGCTGCGCGCGGCCATTGGCGCGGGTCCGGCCCGGACGGCGGCGCCTTTGCCGCCTTCGGCGGATATGGAGCAGCAGCCGGACCGGGAGATTTCGATCGGCAATGCGCAGACGATCGGCCGGCGCGCGGAGCAGGACGATTATTTCGCCAGCGCCGTGACCAAGGTGGGCACGCTGGCCGTGCTTGCCGACGGCATCAGCGGCGTGTCCAACGGCCGGATGGCCAGCACGCTGGCGGTCACGATGTTTTCGCGGGAGTTTCTGAAGCAGGATGACGCCGGGGATATCCCGGAATTTTTTCACAAGGCGTCGATTGTCAGCAACCGGGCCATTATGGAGCAGCTTGGCGGAGCGATTGGAGGCACGACGCTTGTCGCCGTCGTGATTTCGGATCATCGGCTGCATTGGGGCGCGGTTGGGGACAGTCTGATTTTGCTGTTCCGGGACGGAGAGTTTCTGCCGGTGAATTCCAAGGATACGTTTGAGAGCGTGCTCGAAGCCAGATATTTGGCGGGGGAGATCGGCCGGGAAGAGGTCAGCGGCAATCCGATGAAAAATCAACTGACCAATTATTTGGGGTACGGGGGCTTTATGAGCATGGAGATCGGCGAGCCGATCCCGCTGGAGCCGGGGGACATCGTTATCCTGTGCAGCGATGGCGTCTATGACGCGCTGACGGAAGTGGAGATGGAAGAGATCCTGATGCAAAGGATGCCGCCGCAGGAAACGGCGGAGGAAATGATCGCTTGCGTGGAGCGGAAGAGCTACAAGCATCAGGATAATGCGACGGTCCTCATTCTGGAGCATTAATCATCACCCTCGCGCGTGTGCACGGGGGGAACGGGGGAACGCATGAGGAAGGAGAACAGCGATTTTAAGACAGCATTCGTCTCCGAAGCGGGTTCGCATTTCGACAACCGGGATTATTTCGCTTTCGTGGAGCTCGACGACATGGCCTGCTACGTCATTGCGGACGGCCTCGACCTGGATAAGGAAGTGCGCAGCGCGCAGATGGCGGTTGAGGTGATTCTGGAAAACTTTATGGAAAAGCCTTCGATGTCCCGCCGCAAAATTCGCCAGGATCTGGAGGCGGCGCACGAATGGCTGAAATTCGAAAGCCGCCGGGTCCGGTTAAAGGCGAGCGTGCTGGTCGTCGTCACGGATTATACGCGGATGGTGTGGGCGACCTGCGGGAACGCGCGGCTGTATCAATTCCGCGGCGGCCGGGTGAATTTGCGCTCCAAGGATCAGAGCTTGACGCAACTGATGCTGGATCAGGGAAGGCTGGCCGAGGACCGCAACCACAATCACGAAGAACGCGGCAATCTGCTGAATTACATGGGCAGGCCCGACCGCTTCGAGCCGTATGTTTCGGACAAAATGCCGCTGTCGGACGGCGATGTGCTGCTGCTGGCGACCCAGGGCGTCTGGGAGCAGGTGGACCTGCCGGAAATGCTGGACGCGCTCGCGGAAGCGAGCGATCCGGAGAGCTTGACCGATACGCTGGAGGAGGTCGTGCTCAGCAAGCAGCAAAAATCGGTCAGCAATTATACGGCGGCTGCCGTGTATGTGAACAAGACGTTTACGGAAAAACCGAAAAACATCAAAAAGTGGATTTTGCGCGGCGCCATGCTGCTGCTGACGCTGGCGATCGCCGGCGGCGGCGTCTGGTACGTCAAGGCGAAGCAAGCGGAAAAGCTGGCCCAGACGGCCGTCCTGATGGTTGAGAGCGAGGAGGATGGGGACCGGTACGCTTCCGCCGGCGACTATGCCAAGGCGCTGAAGTCCTACAGCGAGGCGAAGAACGCCGCCAGCAAGCTGAAGGACAAGCTGCATTTTCAACTGCTGCGCGGCAAGCAGCAGGTGGCGCAGTTCCTCAGCGACGGCGATGGCTATGTGCAGGACGGCAGCTACGATATGGCGGTGGACAGCTACAACGACGCGCTGAAGCAAGCGGACAAATACAAGCCGTTTAAGGCGGAGGATATCAAAGCCAGGATCGAACGCGCCGGGGCGATTGAAGCCTTGTCCGAGGTGATCAAAGAAGGCGATAAGCTGTTTCAGGGTCAGGATTACAACGGAGCTCTCGAGGTGTATTTAAAAGCGAAGAAAGCGGCGATTGAAGCGGAATACGAGAGCGGGCAAAAGAAAGTGGAGGAGAAGATCGAGCAGACGCAAAGCAAGATCGACAACATCTACAAGGAAACGAGAACGCTGAAGGCGGACAATTTGGAGAAAAAAGGCGATCGCAGCCTTGCCGCGATGGATTATGCCGCGGCGATTGAGTCTTATAAGCTGGCGCAGGAAATTTATCAGGAAATTGATAAGCTGGAGCGGGTACTGGCGATGGAGCGCAAAATCTCCCAAGCCGATGAGAAGCTGCATCCCGCGGTTCCGGCGGGGGCCTCATCCGGTGAGGCTGCCGGGGCAGGCGGCAACGCTGCGGGTTATGTGAATCAGCAGCAGCAAGCAGCGGCGGGTTCGGCAGGCGGCGGCCAAGCCGGGGCAAGCCAGCAGGCGTCAAGCGCGGCGGCGGGTTCGTCCGCTAAAGAGCAGTCCGGGACCCCGTCGGGCGGCGGTGAAGACGCGGCCGGGACAACAAGCGGTAACGGCAAAGCTGGCGGCAACGGCACGAACGGTGGAAATGCCGGATCCGGGAAGACCAGTGGAAATGATGGAGACGGCGGTAACAAGGCTGGTGGAAACACCGGGGATGGCGGTAACAAGACGGATACGGGAGCCAAGGCCGATAACGGTGCGGATGGCAAGGATAATGCCGATACGGGCGATGGCGACACATCCAATACCGGTACGGACGGCACATCCAATACCGATGCGGAAGCGGGTTCGGCAGGTAACGGGGCGGCAAATGGGGCTTCCCCGGCAGACCCGTCTTCTTCCAAAGGAGGGAACGCTTCATGAAGGATATTATCATGGACCGCTTAAGCAAGATGGAGGATTTGCAGCAGCGCCGGCTGCTGCGCAATTTGATGAGCGGCGTGTTCCTGAATCTCGTGGAATACCAGGAAGAACTGAACCGGCAGCTGGAGCGCCGGGTGTTCGAGGAAGTGGGCGAATACGACGGAAAATACGACGTCTTCGTCTCCGCGTGCTCCAGGGAGGAATGGGACCCGCTGCATGAGTACCTGTTTCCGATGATTCCAGAGGACACGGAAGCGGGCAAAATCGATCTGCGGACGGTGGTATCCGGCTTGCGCGGCGGTGAAGAGGTGCGGATCTGCACGCTTTTTCTGGAATGCAAGTACGCGGAAATTCAGCAGCTGCTGCTCAGCGGCCGCCGGTTCAAAGGGGAACTGGCCACGTCCCAAGGCCGCTATGCCGTGGAGTTCAAGCTGGAGCGGAATATGACGTACATCCGGGAGATCGAGAAGCTGTATCACGTTTTCCTCAGCAACGGGCTGCCCTGGAAAACGGTCAATCATCCGTATGCCCATAAATTTGTGGACGCGGTGCTGACCGAGGTGGACGGAGAACTCGGCGAGGAGGAAGAGGCGCTGGAGCTTACCGTTCATTTAGAAGAATATGAGCCGTACAAACGGGCGGATATGATTCCTTTGTGGAACATCCAGCGCCTTGAGCTGAAGACGGGCGGTTTTCCCGTGCCGGCCGCGGACCGCGTTAACTTTGAGCACGTGCTGCCTTTACGGAAAACGGGCGTACAGCACGGTTACCTCGTGGACGTCGACGATGACAGCATCCGCTACGTCAAACGTACACCGGAGGAATTGACCGTCGTCTCGCCGCTGGAGAAGTCGGATATGTGGTGGGTGCTAATGCTGGTCGAGCCTTTTGAATCGGTGGTCAGCAGACCGGGATACGCGCTGCTCTCCAACCGGCAGAAGGAGGATTTCATCGGCAGCTACCGCCGCCAGCAGGGGCAGATCGTCCGGTCCCGGGGCGAGATTTTGCGGCTGGTGCATTCTTTTGTCGCGGCGGAGGCGCTGGAACTGACGGATGTGGAAATTCGACCGCCGGGCGTAAGCCGGGCGATCACGTATGAGCTAAACCGGTTTATTACCGATGAAGTGCGGGTGGACAACGGGAAATGGCGGATGTGCCTGAAGTTTGGCGACCGCGGCTTCACAAGCCGGCTTGCGTTTATGGCCGAGGATGTGATGAGTTTTCTCGTCTCGGAAGTCCAGCTTTTGTTCCCGGAATACCGCTGTGAAGGAGAATGGGCTTGAATTACATTTGGGATCTGCTCGTGCGGGCCGGAGAAGCCGGGATCGAAAAACGGCAAGTCAAGTTCCTGCCGGCCAAAGTGTATTCGCCGTATATGGAGCTGAGCCTGCACGAACTCAACGCGGGCGCGGGGCAGCACGGTCTGGAGGTCGAGGTGAATCCCCATTACCGGTTCCCGGCTTTGTTCGGCGAACTGCTGGATATCAATCTGACGGAAGACCCCGAGTTCCGGAGCGTGCTGTTCGATATTTTGATGCATTTTTTGGCCGAGCTCGATTTGATGCAGGGTATGAACAAGCGGGAGTATTACATCCGGTTCGTGCTGCGCGATATGAAGTCCGGGGCGTTCGGGGAGCGGGTAAAAGAACGCATGAGCCTGTTTGACCGCGACGAACAGGAATTTATCGCCGGCGCGATCCTGCGGATGTACGATACCGGTGAGCCGCTGCATCTGCTGAAAAGCGCGGTCGGCCGCGTGTTCCGCCGCTCCACGATCTACGTGAACAGCGAGGAGAAGGACGAAATGCTGTTCTATATCGGCCAGAAGCGGACCGAGCAAGGCCGGCTTAAGCTGGAGACGCTGATGGAGCTGTTCCTTCCGGTCCGCTACCGCACCGAGGTGTACTGGGACTGCCATGTCGGCATTATTGACGCGGAGGAGACGATGATCGTGGACCGGATCGCGTTGTATTGATTTTCAGGCTGTCTGAGAGACTCTAGCAAGAAAATAGAGGAAAAAAATACCGTTATTCCGCCGCTATCCCCATTTTAAGAGAAATAGAGGAACTTTATGCCGCTATTTTTTCGAACCGCAAGGAAATGCCTGCGATCTTGACCATTCATAGGAAAATAAGGACAAAAAATTCCCCTATTGGGGATGAACAAGCCTGGCTCCGGAAAATAAGAACATTAAATTCCGCTATTTTTAAAAGGTCGAAGGATGGTCTGGGGAATTGAGGAGAAGCCGCTGCGGAAGGCGCGAAAATGTTGCGGCTAAACGGCGTCGTCGTCACGATACAGGAGGGAAAAAGCGCATGAGGGGATTTAAATTGTATACCGATTCCGCCGGCCGGGAGCGCGGGCGCGGACAGGCCCGTTACTCGCGGGAGGAACTCGCCGAAATGACCACGTTCCAGCTCCGGAACATCTGTTACCGGGAACGGCTTGTGGAAGGGTTAAGCCAGCGGCTGGACCGGGAAGAGACGATCCGCATCATTTTGAAATATTTGGGCGTGGAGGAGCGTTTGTTGATCGGACCGCGCTGCGAAGGCGGAATCGAGCGGGTACAGACGGCGATGCGCAAGTATATGCAGGCTCCGCTGCAGGGTGACGGCGGCATTCGCGTTCCGGCCCGCATCGTTTTGTATCCCGGGATCGCCGTGGAGCGGATGGACGGCTACGAAGTGAAGGCGCCGGCGGGATATGCGGAGTCCAACGTGCTGCTCGTCAATGACCGGATGGAGCTGTGCGGGGTTTTTCATCTGCGCCGGGACGAGGAAAGGCCGGGCGGTTATTATTTGGCCGCGCATCACGACGGCGAGTGGCGGCGTACGGCAAACCGCCAGTACAGCCTGTTGTTTCTGCGCCGACAGGATTCGGAATACGTGTACAAGACGTATTACCAGGAACGGGAGCTGCCCCCGACCCATATCCACTACTACAAAATCCCGCTGGCCGATCTGGAAATCTGCGAGCTCCAGGAGACGGGCGCCGTACTGGCGATCGATTTCGGGACCTGCAATACAACGGCGGGAGCCTACCTATATCCGGGCTACACCAAGTTCCCATCGGGTCACGATCCGCTGAACGGGCAAATCCGGCTCGGCGAAATCAATTTCGTTAAATTCCCCGCTCCGGATGGCCCCGAGCGGACGGAGGCCTTGCCGACGGCGGTTGGCGTGGCGGATTGCTCCGACCCCGGCGGGGTGAAGTATGTTTTTGGCCATGAGGCGCTGCAAAGCGGCCGGCGCAGCAGCTTCGGCAGCCGGGCCTCCGTGTTCCAGGGGCTGAAGCGCTGGGTGAACGATTACGGGAAAACAGTCGAAGTGATGGACAGCGAAGGCAATACCGCGCTTGTGACGCGGACCGAGCTGCTGCGCGCTTATCTGGAATACGTGATCCGCATGGCCGAACATCAATTCAAATGCAAGTTCAAGCAGCTGCATTTCACTTCTCCGGTGAAGATGAAGACGCCGTACCTGGATATGTTCGCGGAGCTTTTGCCGGATTACCGGATTGAGCAGGAGAACGCGCTGGATGAAGGGATGGCCGTGCTGTACAACACGATCGCCGACGGGATCGAGCGCAATATCTTTGACGAGGGCGCCGAATACAAGGCGCTTGTGATCGATTGCGGCGGCGGGACGACGGATTTGTCCTCGTGTGCCTTCCGGGTTGAGGACGGGCACATGTCTTATCGGATCGCCATCGAGGCGACCTATGAGAACGGGGACACCCATTTTGGCGGCAACAACATTACATATCGGATTATGCAGTTTTTGAAAATCGTCTTCGCGGACTACTACACAGGAAAAAAAGGCATGACGGATATCGATGCGCTGATCGCTTTTCCGGGCAACGATTTGTTCCGGGAGGTGGACGAGCGGGGCGTGGACGCGGTTTACGCCGAGCTGGAGCGCAGGTACAAGGAAGCGGAGGCCGTGATTCCGACGGCGTTCGCGATGTATGAGAACCGCTCCCGCGAGGAGTACATGCGGGTGCGGAGCAATTTTTATTTTCTGTGGGATATTGCCGAGGAAATGAAGGAGCAGTTTTTCCGCAAAACGGGCGTGCTGATGAACCGGTTCCAGGCGGAGCATGGTGTGTCCGCGTCGGATGGACATGGGATGCATTACGGCAGCCGGGCGGCGCTGCCGCAGGGAGATGGCGTGCTGGAGATGACCCGGGTGGAACGTTGGTTCCTGTCCGTGTTCCGGAGCGGCGATTTGAAGGACGAATATGAAATTCCCGACGTGGTGTTCAACATCCAGGAGATTACGCAGCTCATCAAGGCGGACATTTACGAGGTTGTGCGGCGGTTTCTTGAGGATTTTTACCGGGCGGGCGCACTTGGGGAGTATTCGATTATTAAGCTGACCGGGCAGTCGTGCCGGATCGACGTGTTCCGCGAGGCGTTGAAGGAATTTGTGCCTGGGCGCAGCATCGAGTTCCGCCAGAAGCCTTCGGAGGGGCGGGTGCCCGAGCTGAAGCTGGCCTGCCTGCGCGGGGCCATCCGGTATTTGAACGCGCGCAAGGCCGGGGAGATCGAGGCGAGCATTACGACCCGCTCGGCGGTGATCCCGTATACGGTGAGCGCGTTCACCCATAACCGCCGCGAGGTGGAGCTGATCAGCAGCCTGCGCCGCAGCGACAGCGCACCGGGGGCGATTTCGCGTCCGTCGGACGTCGTCCAGCTGGACCTGTTCCTGCGCGGCAGCGACGGGACGCTGCGGCAGCAGTACAGCTACAACAACCGGTCGAAGTCTTACAAGCCGGTGCTGTACGAGGACATTCAGGCGCAATACGGGGAGCGGATTCCGCAGGACGACACCGACTCGATCGTGAACGGGGAGACGAAGTTTTTCGTGTTCGCCGACGACAATCATTGGGGGTTCCACGTGCTGCCGGTCGCCCGCCGGGATGAAGGCCTGTTCTTGGGCCGCAAAGCGCTGTTCCCGTTCGAGACGGACAGCTCGGAGCTGGATTTTTTTGATGGAATGAAATAAGGAGAGGGTCAGACATGAGGAGATTTTTTACTCGTTTAGTGGTTCGTAATGTACTGGGGGAAACGTTTCGTCCGGCGGTGAGAGATACCTCCGGCGGCATCATTTTGAAAAAATCGAAGTTTGTGTTCGTGTGGTGCGTTATCGGTTTGTTGGTGACATCGGCGGGTTTTGCGCTGTTTCTGCTGGATGAAAGCCCGGAAATGAAGGAGTTAATGCCGATTGCTTGGCTGATCGGTTTCGGTGCGGTTTTGCTGCTGTTTCATGTCCTTAACCATCTGGTCTTCCGGGCCGAAGCGGGCGAAAATTCCGTGAAGGTGCGCTCGCTGGGCGGCAGCCGGACGCTCCGTTACGAGGAACTCCGAAGCGTGGGCTATAGCCGTTTCAACAGCGGGCAATTGGTATTGCAAGGCGCGGCCGGCGCGATTCGCATTCCGGCGGGAATCCGCGGGGCGGCGGAATTCGTCGCGCTCGTTAGCGGGAAGATTGGCGAGGCCGCTTGTGTGGACGCGATAAAGGCGTTGGACGTGTGGCGGGAAGATTTGAAGAAGTGGGGCGGGTAAGCCCATGTATGACGTGTTATGGAGAAGATACGGCGCCTTGGTCGTCGACCGGATCATTGTCGCTATAGCCGCGCTGATTCTTAGTTTTGTTTGGATGTCATTGCAAATGCTTGTTTCAGGTTATGCGGATACGGAGGGGTCGGGCGCTTCTATTTTGCTTATGTTCGTCTGCCAATGGCTTTACTATACGCTCTTGGAATCATCGAAGCATCAGGCGACTCTGGGGAAAATGCTGGCCGGTATCGTCGTGGTTGATCAAAACCACCGGAGAATATCCTATGGCGAAGCCAATGCCCGGTTTTTTGGGAGAATTTTGTCGGCATTTACTTTTGGAATCGGATATTTGATGGCGATTTTTACGAACAAGAAGCAGACGCTGCACGATAAAGTAGCTTCCACCTACGTCGTTAACAAGAACCTGCTCCGGGTACGGGAATTGGCGGAAGAGGCGGAAGGCGCCCGCCGCTTGCACCAAGCAATCCGGGCGGACCGTTCGACAGGTTTTAATTGGCCCGATTGAGGTCGCGGCAGGGGGATGATTGTTTCGAAGGAGAGGGACGGATGTACGCGGGTTTTTGGAAAAGATTTTTTGCGAATCTGCTGGATTCGATCATTGTGTATTTTATTGCCTGGGTAATGATCCTTATTTCTTTGCTGCTATCTATGGTTTTCGGCGTGCTCGGCTACTATGTGTTGGAGAACTGGCCGGGAGTATACCAAATTTATAATGCATCCGGTTATATCATCGGATTACTGATCGCCCCGTTAGCGGTATGGCTCTACTATGCGATTATGGAATCTTCCAAATTGCAAGGCACTCTGGGCAAAATGGCGCTGGGCATCATTGTGGTGAACGAGCGGTATGAACGGGTTTCGTTTTGGCGGGCGAGCGGCAGGTTCTGGAGCAGAATGGTCTCGCTTTTGACGATTTATATCGGTTATATCATGGCCGGATTTACGAAAAAGAAACAGGCGCTGCACGACAAGATTGCCCGGACCTATGTGGTCGATAAGAGGATGCTGGAGATGGCGGAGAACTATAATGCTCAAAATCCTCAGTTTCCAGGGGGCGAAAGCCCCGGAGCATTCGGCGGCGCGTAAGGATCAGACTGTGATGGATGAGGGGAATAAACGGATGTACGCGGGATTTTGGAAGAGGTTTGCTGCTTATCTTTTGGACTTTATCGTTTCGTATTTTCTCGTTTTGGGGGTTGGACTGTTGGGCATGGCCATCCGAAGTATTTTTGGCTGGTGGCCGGCTTCCGACAGCGAGATTTCTCCGTCTGATATAAATCCGGTTAATGTGCTCCTTAGCTTGGGACTCTCTTTTCTGTGGTTTTCCGTTATTAAATGGCTGTACTACGCGATTATGGAGTCTTCCAAACTGCAGGGGACGCTTGGGAAGATGGCTTTGGGCATTGCGGTGGTAGACGGGCAAAACGAGAGAGTTTCGTTCTGGCGGGCCAGCGGGAGATTTTGGGCGCAGTTCTTGTCGATTTTGACGGTGACGGTCGGTTACATGATGGCCGGATTTACGGAAAAGAAGCAAGCACTGCACGACAAGATCGCCAGGACCTATGTCGTCAACAAGAAGGTGCTTGAATACGGTCAGGGGCTAACCGGGCAGGGAAATCCAGCGGCGCACACTCACGCGAATGCCGCCGCATTGTTGGAAGCTTTTGAAGAAGTAAGACAAGCTCGTAACCGATAGAAACCGAAAGGAGGAGGATGCCTTTGTTTACCCATATCGCGCCGAAGTTTGAGAAGGGACGCATTTTGAAGACGGCGATGCTGGAGAATCTGCGGGACTTCCCGCGCGAATTCGCGGATATCTACTACCAGGATTATGCGGACGGCGTCGTGACGGGGGCGGAGGTCAAGGTTGGCCCGGACACGCTGACGATTCACCCTGGTATCGTAAAGCATAGGGGGCGATTATACTCGCTGAGCGAACCGGCCGAGCTTGCGTACCAGACCACCGGGCGGGAGACCGCCGTCAAGGTTCGCTTTCTGGAGGGGAAGGAAGACAGCGACTGGAGTGTGTACCGGAGCGAAATTGTGCTGGACGAGCGGGTGGAAGCGGGGCCGGCAGAGCTGGAGTTGTGCCGGTTCAAGCTCAAGGAAGGCGCCCGGCTGCGCCAGGATTACCAGAACTTCCGGGACCTCACCACGGAATATAACACCGTCAATCTGCTGCATGTTCCTATAGCGGCCTACGGGCAAAGCACGGTCTCTCCGGTTGTGATGCGCATGTTCGGCGACGAACTGCTGCGCCGGGGAAGCGCCGACCCGCAGGATCTCGCGTTTGCCATGATGTGTCTAAACGAAGGCACCCTCCACCGCGGCGTGATCCTGCACTACATCGCAGGCCGCCTTGGCATCGCGTACAAGGACTACGGCAACGCGGACATCCACAAATACCTGGCCCGCATCCTGGACAGCGCCCGCGGCGGCGGCCACCGGATGGGCATAAGCCCGGGCGGCGGGGGAAGGGTGATTGTGGATTAGGGGAAGAGAGTTCCAGTGAGTTTCTATAGCATCTAATTAAGTGAGGAGGTACTTGTTGATGAGAAATGCGACACCAGCACTGGGAGAGGCATCTGAAAAGCAGCTAGTTACCAAACTTATTGTCAAATACGAGGACGAGGAACTGGCCATCGAAAATGTCCAACTAACGATTGACAAAAAGTTAAATGAACATACCTTAGCCAGATTAAAGGGAAGAGTTAAACAGGATAACTTTGATCAGTTTGTTCTAACTACCAATGCTGAAACGAATCTTGTCATAGAATACCAAGTTGGGGAAGATAAGATCCTACTGTTTAATGGCGTTATCGTCAAAATCGAATCCGAAGCGGAAGGTATTGAGCAAAATGCAATTTACTACTTGGAGATAGAAGCCCTCTCCTACACTTATTTACTGGACATCCAGCATAAAAAGCGTTCCTTTCAAGATGTAAATATGACCTATTATCATTTAATCAAAACGGTAATAAAGGAATATCCTCGTTCGGATTGTTTGGATTATGCAACCGAAAAGGAAACCTTAAATAGCATTGTCATGCAATATCAAGAGACGGATTGGCAGTTTATTAAACGAATGGCCTCAAGATTCTATGCGCCCATTATTGCAAACCATACGTCGGACTCGCCCAAATTTACCGTTGGCGTGAGGCCCGAGTCAACAGCTACGAAATTGGAAAACTTAAATTATAAAGTTGTCAAAAATGTGGATACTTTCAGAAATAATGTTCATAATTACCGAATTCATTCAACCGAATCAGATTATATGTTTTACGAGGTTACGACAAAAGGGAACGACACGAAATCCCTAGAGATCGGGGATTCAGTTCTCTATAAAGGAAGAACCTTTTATATCGTATCTGCCCAAGCTATGGTTAAACACCATATCCTTTCGCATACCTACACCTTGTCCGCGTCAAACGGGTTCTTTACGCCTCCTATTTTTAACGAAACGATAGCCGGGTTAACGATTCAGGGAACCGTCATAAAAGTGTCCAGAAATTTATTGAAGGTACGTCTGGATATTGATCCGGAGCAGTCAGCGGAGAAGGCTTATTGGCTGAAATATTCAACATTTTACTCCACATGGTACTGCATGCCCGAGGTAGGTGACCGTGTTAATGTTCATTTTCCCACCAAAGATGAATCCGATGCGATAGTCATAAATTCTATTAAACATGCGTCATCCGGCAGCTTCAAACGATCGAATGACGGAAACAGCACTGCGGCCGCTGGCAGTTCTGGAGGTGGAAGTAGTCAAGCAGGGCTTTCAATACCAAACGCCCAAACACCTACGGCGCAGAAGAAACAAAATTTTGACTTTGAAAATTTATCCCAGAATGAAAAGGTAAAAATGATCGTTACACCAAGCGGAAAAATGATTATTTTGGATGACAACAGCTCCAGCGTCTCTATTGTTTGTAACGATAGCACCTATATTAGATTGGCCGACTCCGGGGACATTTCAATCTTTACAGAATCAGATATCACATTCGAATCCAAAGCCGACATTAACTTTTCTGCAGAAGAAATGATATATATGAAAGCCAAGGAAAGTATTGCCTTCGAATGTGGTGAGAGTTTACTGGAGCTGACTCCTGAGGAAGTAAAAATCAAAGGCACGGATATCAAATTAAATAAGTGAGAAGGTGTTAACAATGCTTGTCACAGGCGCCAAACGTGCAGATGAGATACAAAATATTCTACTGAAAATAGCGGCCTCCGGCCTTTCCGGAGGACTTGTCAACGGATTGACCGTTCACAACGCAAAGCTGACTCAAAGAAAGATAACCGATAAATTGTATATAAAAAATATCCAGGCACAGATTAGCGAGCACTATAAAAGCAAGCAATGAGAAGGTGGATGGGATGAACAAGGCACAGGACTTTGATACTTTTCTCCAGCAAACGGTATTAAAGAAGGCGGATGAACATTACAAACGAGCGATGGAACATTTAATCCAAAATAAACAGCAAGTTATCGACGAGTATGTTGCGGCATTCCAGGATTTATGCTTGGACATAAAGCAAAAACAACGTCTAAACCCGGCCATCAAAGTTTCCTATATCCAATATTCCTTATTATTTAGCCATGTACTGTTGAAGAAGGCACCATACCGGTTAGAGGCCTTTGATGGGGATTATTATTTGGGCAACGTAATCAGCGAAGCTAACTATAATCCCACGTGGCTTTTTGAGCCGCTCCATGCGTTCTATGAGGAGATCCAGAGAGAGGCTAAAAAGTATATTTTAAGAGTCAATCCGATTGAGGTTGAGAGAATTTTCCTCATTGAACTAAAAAAGTATGAAGAAATCGTCAAATTTCTGGCCAAGGAAGCAATAGAAACGCTGGTGGATACGGAAGAATATCAAAGTTTGCCTTATGGAGAGGAAGTCCAGTTCAGGATAGGGGAGTTTAGAGGCACCACGGATATTCTGTTTATCAAAAACGCCAGAAACGACGAGCTATGGAGGTATGTTTGTGGATTATTTTCAAATCAAGCCAGATGATCGGTCAAATAACGCAATCATACCTCAAGTTCCCGACCCCGTCGGGATCTGGAAGTCCGATAAACCGGCTTTTTTTCGGGCTGTGGCCAAAGACGCAAAGTCGACTCTCGATTTTCTTCCTTTGATAGAGAAGCCGATACTGATGGTTTCAGATGCAGTAAAGAGCATCTTTGAAATGTATCAGAGTAAAATGCTGTTCAAACCTTGTGCTATAGGAAGTATAGAGCAGCAAAGAATCGAAGTGTACTGGCTATTACAGCCCAGAATACTGGATTGCTTGGATGAAAGTACGGAGTTTTATCCGGATGGCACACTGAAAGAGATTGTTCTTAACAAGGCGAAGATCGGTTTCAATAAAATCTTTAAAATTGATTCTTTGCGCGGGGAATATTTGATTGTGGATACTGAAGTCCTGGAAAGATTGTTCAGAGAAGGGATTCATGCCTTCAAAATGATACCAGTTAAGTACCGATAGGAGGTGATGATTTTGGCCAAAGAGTATGTCGTTGAAAGCGCGATGATCTCCTGTGAGTACGGAAGCACCCCCATTGAACTAAAAACCCCTGATCATAGACATATTTATGCGGATGAAAAGAAGTTATCCAATATTACAGACATTGACTCCACCTGCATCGGGTGCTTTGGTTCATGCAGCAGCCCCTATCTGGTTAGTTATGATGTACCAACGATGGAGCAGTTTGATATTGACACAGTACAAGAGGCCAGAAAGTTTCTCGGTGACAGCAGTTGTATATCTCAAGTAGTTATTCCCTGGCAAAATCCTAAACCGGATGTCTTCGCAGGGCATTACCAGGCCTTGATAGAGGGATGCTGGACCGTTTGCCAAAAGGGATTTGGCATCATTTCTGTTATAGCCTCGGGGCAATCTGCAGAGTCCAATAACCAGCTGGTTATGCAAAAGCTAAAAGATCTGGAGCAAGCGGTAGAAGCCTATATGAAGGAACACGGCATAAAATCAAAATATAAAGATAAGCTGCTGGAGAGTATTTTGCTCTGGGACGATTATGACCAAGCCTTCTGGGAAAGAACAAGCGATGAACATACGACGGGCTTCTCTGAATATTTAAGGAAGGATAATCCGGCGTTGTTTAACTTCTTTGAAAGAAATATTACGATTCAAGATACAGCTACCGGCAAGGATGTGGACTTGACTTATTTTATGGGGCTGATGAAAGGGTTTGACAAGGATCATACCGATCCATTGGAAGCGATCA
Source organism: Paenibacillus oralis (assembly GCF_003863965.1). Classification (GTDB taxonomy): domain Bacteria; phylum Bacillota; class Bacilli; order Paenibacillales; family Paenibacillaceae; genus Fontibacillus; species Fontibacillus oralis. The sequence goes on along the minus strand of NZ_RRCN01000001.1, from coordinate 439,938 downwards.
GTCCGGAAATAACGAAAAATGAGAGCATGCTTAACGCCTATCTTGATGCGGCCAATTTGAATCAAGTGCACTATGAAGATATCGAGGATAAGTCATTAGTAGAGATTATCGACGGTTACTATGGATTAAGCGGGACACCTAGCGGAAAAACACAGACGAGGTATAGTGATTTTGTTGACTACGTTACACCAATACTGGACGGCCCTTATTTAGGAGATCTGGTCGCTTACGAACAGGCCACGGAGGAAGAAAAGAAGTTTATTCGATTAAACGACATGATTAGCGGGCGGTTGCAGCATGGCGCTGACGAAGAATATGCTTCCGAACTGACGACTTCCTTTCTTGATAAGGTTCGCCAAGGGATGTCGGAAGAGAGAAGCAGGTAAAGGGGGGAGGATTCATGGCAGAAACGTGGGGATACGACAACATTATATTGGAAGGCATCGACGGCGCTGCATATATCGAACAATTGACGATCGATCAGAAAATGAATGACCATGCAATGGTGAACTTGATGGTTGTTATGGACGAGGACAAGGTTCAAGGCTTCTTGACCGCCAATTTATGCAATCGAAAGTTTGTTTTAAGAGATCGGCATAACGAGCGCCGCGTTTTATTTAATGGAATCATTAAAAATAGTGAAGTTGAACAGATTAATGGCGTCTATACTGCAAAAATAGAAGGAACTTCGCATACATACAACTTGGATATTGAGCGGCTACGGCGTTCTTTTCAAAACGAGAATGTGACTTATAAAGAGCTTTTTGAGCAGGTTTTACAGGGTTACGCACATTCGGATTTTATTTGTTCGGATACACTGAGGAAAGAGCCAATCAAGCGATTCATTCTCCAATACGATGAGACGGATTGGGAGTTTATCAAACGGGTAGTATCCCGTGCAAACAAAGGGTTAATTGCAGACGTTAGGCTGGAGGGGGCTAAATTTTACATCGGGTTGCCTGAAGGACGAGAAGAGATTGAAATTCCTAAAGCCTCCTATCGGGTGAGCCGCGATTTAGCATGGATACAGAGAGTGATGAGGAATCGCTCGATTGCCCAAATCGATGGACAGGACAGTCTGCAATATGAGTTGAGGAATCTGTTTGCCAGCTACGAGCTTGGCGATCGGGTACGCTTTCGAGACCGTACGCTGTATGTGGTCGGAAAGTATAGTTACTTGGACAAACGCGACGGCATTCTCCGGCATCACTATACCTTGAAGACACTTCGAGGAAGTCAGCAGGAGAAGCTGGTCATTGAGAGATTGAAAGGGAATTCGATAGCTGGAACGGTAATCGACGTCAAAAGCCACTTCACTAAACTGCATCTGCATATCGACAAGGAACAGGATGTTGGGACGGCAATGTGGTTTCCCCAACCTACGTATTTTACAGGGGGAGAGGGAAAAGGGTATGGAACCATGCCCGAGAGAGGGGAAGTACTCTATCTGCATTTCCCGATGAATTATGAGGAAGCAAATTATGTAATCAGTTCGGACGGTAATGATTACGACGCGATTTCCAGCCGTATCCAGGCATCCACAGTGAATCCAGAACCGTCCAAGCCAGGCAAAAAGGCTCAAGCAAATGCGGGTATGGCGAATATGACATCCGCATCCGCCAAAACCCGAAATCCCGCAAAGGCGATGACGGAGGAAACCATTACTCGAAGCAAGCAATGGTTTTCACCGGGAAACAAATCACTATTGCTGGACGATCATCAGGTAAAGCTGCATGCGACCGGCGGGGCAGCGCAAATTACGCTATTGGAGGGTAGCGGCATTTTGGTCACAGGCAAAGGGAGTTTGGATCTGACGGCCAAGAACATCCGAATCAACCCGGATTTCGTCGGGGCAGAGGAGACAATTCCGAGCGAAGGGGTGAATGTGAACTTATCGGCCGGCAAAACAGTGGCGCTCCTGTGTGAGGGCAGCACCCTGATGATGAGCGAAGCGGACCAAAGCATTGATGTAGTGTCCGATAAGATCACGCTGGAGAGTCCCGAAAATCCAAAGGATATCCAGGTTATGTCCCAGGACGCCGTAGCAGCCCTGCTAGCCGAATACGAGGAAACACGGCTGCGTACGCAACCTGTGTTCAAGTCGGACGGAACCCGAATTACGGCAGATGATAGGGATTTGTTGTTCAATTACTTTTTGAAGTACGTGTTACATGTAGAAGGTACACCAACTCTTGATGAAGTTCGAGAGAGAAACATCAAGTACACGGAATGGCGGCAGAAGAACTATGGAATGAGCACGATGGAGAAAAACCTGGATTATACCAAGAAAAGCTTGAAGTTCGTCATAGAAGGAAACTATTCAGACGAAGGTCCTACAGGGTTGGGCATTGGAGCCAACGTGCTTTTAGGTATTTTCGGATTGGATGTTTTGGCAGACGGGAGAGACCTTTTCCATAACTTCACACACTGGGAATGGAGCTGGGGGCATACCGGGGAAACGCTTCTGAACTCCATCGCGCTAGTTCCGTTTGTTGGAGTAGTCAAAAACCTGAAGTATTCTGACGAAGTAATGGAAATGGCAAAACAAGCTGACAATATTGACGATCTGGTGAAGGGAATCAATAATACCAAAGCATTTAAGGATGCGGCAGGCAATGCGGTTGAGATTAAGAAGCTTGCTGACGGAACATATGAACTGCTCGCTGCCAACGGTCAGGTACTTAAAAAGATTGATGATATGCCTAGATTTCTTGATGAGATGGGTATTAAAATAGGGAAGGGGCCGGAAGCTCCTTCGGGAACGGGCGATGGCAGTAAAAAAATAAATGTAGACGACTTTAATGCGGAGAAAGCTACGACCAAACAAAAAGGTAATTTTGGTGAAATAAAATCTAATGATAATTTATTAAATAATCAAAGTATAAAAGATGCTGGATATGACTTGAAAACAATAGGCAGGGATGCACCATCAAGCATAGATGATAAAATAATAAAAGGGATTGATGGACTATACGAAAATGTAAATCCAAATTCGAAAATAAAATATGTTATTGATGAATCTAAATTTGGTAGTTCACAATTAGGAAAAACCAAAGATGGATTACAAATGTCAAATGATTGGTTGAAAGGTACTATATCTGGGAATAATAGAATATTGAAAGCTGTTGATGGAGATGAACAATTAGCAAATAAGATTATTAAAGCTTTAAGTAAAGGCGAAGTTGAAAGAGTCCTATCAAAAATTGATAGTAGTGGGAGTGTAACAACATATAGGATAGATGTAAATGGCAATATAATTGGAACATGGCCTTAATTTAGAGATAAGGAGGAATTATATATAATGCGAGATCACTTATGTATAGAAGAAAAATGTAGAAAAGGAATTGAATATAATAAAGAGTTTATTGAAGAAAATAGAGAGGATATTAAAAATTTGGAGGAAGATAATAAAAACGGCATCCAAAGATATCCTAATGATAATAAAAGTATCATAGAAGAAACCTACCAAACAAATTTTTTATATGAAATGAAGAACATTAGGGCAAAATACTCTATAGGAGAAAATATTAGTACTATAGAAGAAGATTTTCACAACGCGATCACTGACTTGGAGAATATAGGAAATAAGGAAGTTGGATATTTAAATCTACTTTGGATGATATCTCTAGGGATTTTACTAGAAACTGATAAAGAGAATATTGTAAGATTATCCAAGTTGGTTGAGAAAGAAAATGTTAAAGATTTTGTGATTGATTATTTATTATATGCTTGTGATATTGGTTGGCCCCAAATTACCGATGTTTATTTTAAAGAAAATCCATACTCAGCTACAAGAGAAATCATAGAACTTACGCAAAAAGATAAGAGAGAAGCGTCTAGAAGAATGCAATCGTATATGGAGAAAGAATGGTTTAAAGGACACTATGATTATGAATGGAAAAATGCGCATAAGGAACATGGGTATGTAGGGTTTTGGAGCTTTGAGACAGCTGCACTAGCAAAAATATTAGAACTTGATGATAATAGCTTATCAGAAGATAATCATTATCCCTATGAATTAGCACATTACAAGAATTCAGTGAAATTCAATCAAATCTCCAGAAGTAAATATAACTATGATAATGACGTTGAAGAAATAGATAACGGAAAAGAAGGAATTGAAAACAATCCTTTATTAGAAAAGATTATTCCAATAAAGTGGCATTTATTTGTAAATAAATTGATAAATGATTATGACGTTCTAGATGATAGTGATTTTTATGAAAAATACAAAAAAATTATCGGATTAGATAGAGTATGGTTTTTATTACAGGATTACATGAAAGAAAATGAGCAAAAAAATCTTTTGGGAAGTTTAATTGTTTTTGCGTTGACCGAAAAAGGATATATTTTGCAGTTGGATTATAAGGAAGATGTGGAAGAATACTATTCCAATATGAAAAACTACTGGAATCATTTAAAAACAAAGTTAGTTCAATTTATATTAAATAGTGACCAGAATTATTATGCAATAGTACCAGTAGATACAAAAATTGAAAAGATGTATGAAGTTACTATTAAAGAAGTATAGTAAATTTATGAAATCAGTAAAACTTTTTCCGTTACAGTTCACAGGTCAATTATGGTCAGATACTACCGTGATTGACCTGTTTTTTGTCATCTTCGTATAGGCGATATTGGATGGTTAGAATCGCGAGCCATAGCTAATTGAAGGGTCAAAAAACTGAAATAAACCAGCTAACTGTCTATGATTATTTAAAAAACAGTGAACGATATATTGCAGAGGGGAGAGCAATAGAAGGAAATGCTGCACAGCAAGCAGCTAGAGAAGAAGCGTTAGCTCAAAAAATTAATGAGTTACAAAAACAAGGACTTACATTAAAAGAAGCTAAAGAGAAAGCTTCTGCATGGATTAAGAATAAAGCAATATTGCATAATCCTGACCAAATTGCAGGCGGTAATCCACTAAATGTTGGTGGTTTAGGGGATTCTCCGATAAATTCATCAATTGGACGCAGTGGAAATATAGAATTGATATTGTTGATGAGAAAATAAGAGACTTAGTTAAAAATATGACGGAAGAAGAGCGGAAATCAACCTATCTTAATGTTAATTTAACACAATAGAAGGAAGTGGTTTAGTTATGACAAATCATATATTCCATGATTTTAGATTTACCTCTGAAGTTCCAAAGGAACTAATTGAAAAGTATACTGCTATTCTTCCATCACAAATCATTAGAATTTGGAATGAATATGGGTTCGGCAGTGTTATAAATGGTTATCTAAGAATAATTAATCCAGAGATGTATCGCGGTTTGCTGACAGAAACTTATCTGAGGAACAATGAAAACTGTACACCTTTATTCACGACTGCTATGGGAGACGTTCTCTTTTTTGAAAATAATGGTGAAAATGACCAGTATATAATCCAGATAAACTATAGAAAAGGAGCAACTAAAGTCGTGGCTTCAGGGGTCGATTTATTTTTTAAATTCCTAGAGGAAGTTCCCTTTAGGGAGAAGGCTTTAAGTTGGTCACCTTATTTAGAGGCGGTGGATAAATTTGGTGAACCCTCTACGATGAATGTTTTGGATACGTCCCTCTTCTAGGATTAGGCGGATCTGAAAAAGTAGAAAACCTGAAAAAGGTCAAACTTATTGAACATATTTATTTAATCACACATTTTATGGGGCCGGTTGAGTAAGAGTCAACAGTAATATGCCGAAATAACTGTGCACCGATATTATAAAACAGGTCTATTATGGTCAGGTATCACCATGATTGACCTGTTTTTTGTTATTGTTTTCTCACAGTTTTTCAATTCAATGCAACTTTGCGAATAGATGCCTCTATGGATATAGTGCTGAGAGCATCGCAAATCCGCAGGAAGCCCTTGAGGAACGAAGACGGCTTTACGACACAGCAAAATGATGACTTACTATATCGATTATTCCGTGGACTTATTATCCTCAACTGAAACAACAATATGCTGATTTACGAAGATGTTTTCCAGAGTATAATTTTTCTGCAACGTATGGAGGGAAGAAATTAATGTCAATTGGATTGTTTAGATATAATGGTGATATCAATGATCGCGATTCAGAACTTACTCTAAGTGAGAACATTTCATCTCAAAAGTTTTTATGAGAAATATTGGGAGAAAGCCATACATGACTTAGGAATAAAATATATACAGGAGGGAGCTGAATTTGATAGATCAAAATTAGACGATGTTTTAGTAGAACTGGATTTATTAAGGAACTGGGCTATACAAAATTTAAATGGGACGGATTTAGAATATATGAAGGGAAGAATAGAGAATTTGCAAAAAGTCATACCAGATGCATTCATTAGTGATGATACGATCTTGTATATATTTTAGAATTTCGATAGAACTTAGACAGGCAGTAACTTGATCAACAAAAATGGGTGGTAAATTGTTGCAAAACAATTATCACCTTCTTTCTTAGCAAGGTAATATAATGGTGGTAATTTAAAAATATATTCCAAAATATAAAAATAGAATATGATGGGCAATCAATTTACCGCGTAACAGAAAAAACTGATAATAAATATCTGAAAAAAGGTTATGGAGTTTATCTTGATGCGTTACATAAAGACCACTTAGAAGTCATAGATAAGACTGGTAAAGTAAATACGTACTAAATTTAGATGGAACTTTAAATCTTGATAAAACACAGAAAGCTCTAGGACGTAATGTTAAAGGGTGGAAATAAAAAAACTGAGGTGATTTAGATGGAAAAAAGATTACGTGAAGTATTGAATATACTAGAGAAACTTAACTCAAACACCGATATAGTAACGAAGGAAGACATAGATGAACAACATGAAAATATGGATGATTTTGGGGATTTAACTGATGAATTAGACCAACTATTAAGTAGCTTCAATACTGTAAATCTTAATGATGGTAATAAAGTAGAGGAATTATTATTCGAAATTCATAGAATTATGACGACTTTTGAATGGAATTTTTCGGAGATTAGTGAATTAAATAGAAAATTATTAAAAGGGTATAAAGACAAAATCAAAAACCAATAGTCATTAAAGCCTTATAGGAGATTTTCTATAAAGACGGAGTTTGTGAAATACTTCATATCATGAGGTTAGTGGGCTAATACAGCAATCTCACTTCATTTAAAAATTTATAGCTAGGGTGCTCGAATAGAACTTATAAAGGCTTATTCCGTCTTGAACCCAAAGAAGGAATGAGCCTTTATTAAAAGGTTTGAGTTTGATTGAGTAGGAATCATCAATCATCCATGAATCCTGTAAAGGAGCCATTCAGAAGCTAGGGCTAATACATTGGGCGTTTGTTGTCCTGTATAACATCTCATCCGGAAGGCTTAGTAGTAGCTTGTATGGCTACACTGATTCCATCCCCCACGCTATTCTGAATGTCATGGTACAGAATGACTATAATGAGCAGGAAGCTGGGCGGCAATATCTATTATGGAGGAGGTTTAGAGTCCTGCAAGAGTTAAACGCCCCCCGCCGACACAGAAGGGAGGGCGAATCCATGGAACGACTATCATTAGATACAGCCTTAACTCTGATGCAGCAGGGGATAGGCTTATTCCAATAAACTAATAGGAATAAGCCCTTTTTTTATGCCTAAGGACGATTCGGCTTAACCATAACTTAATAACATATGAGTTCCTTTTCGGAAATTTGTTGGTTTAAAATGGGCTGACGCTTCCGTTACCTTTCCTGATTACTTTAGCCTACAGCTATATTTGTTTAGTTGTCTTCCATTACAAGAAGTTCATGCAAGCTGATGTTGAGTGTTTTGCAAATCTGTTCCAGGGTGTCAAAATAGGCGGCATTGACTTTATCGGAGCAGAGATGACTAACCGTGCTTGGTCGGATATTCATTCTGCGGGCGAGTTCTCGCTGACTCATTCCCCGTTCTTCTAGAATTTCTTTTAAACGAAGCCGGATTGGCATTGATTAATTTCCCCCATAACGTTTTTTCGTTTCAAGTATTAATACTTTCTTCATGATATCATGAAAATCCTCTTGAGTGTAACGGTGTACCGTGATACAATAAAAATATGATACGTAATGCCGTTACACCACATAATAAATCAACTACTTATTGCGTAATTCTCTCCTTCAAGTAACACCAAAATCCCCCCTGAAAGGAAGATGGAAATGAAAAGCATGCTGGAAGCATTATATTGTGGCGAAATTCGCCCGGAAGAGAAGATCGTCCCGAGAGCTCCCGAGTTCCGTAGAATTAGAAGAGAGATATCCGAAGCCAAAGGAATGTGGAAAGGGAAACTGTCTACCGATGATTTCAACCAGCTTGAAACGCTGCTCGATTTGCACAGACAGACCGAGTCGATGCAGGCCGACTTTCATAAATGGGTTTCAACTTGGGGCGTTAATGATGATGGAAGTGTACGGAGCTAAGGAAGAACTTCTTTATGGTTTATGATAATTAATCGGTAACACAAAATTGAAAATATGTGGTTAGCGAAAAGCTTGTTTCTACTTTGTTTTAATAGGAACAGGCTTTTTTCGTTGCGATATAAAGCTATCAAGCGGTGCAGTTCGTTTCTTTTCAAAATGTGGTGAAAGGAAAGCAGTTTGATATCCGTGTAGGCGAGTATCGTGATCCTAACATCTCTGAATCGGTGTATCGGTTGAACAAAATCATGAGGTCATCAATCACTTGTAAAGGATGGCTGGAAAATTTGCTGGAGCATCAATATGTTCATGAGCATATTGCAAAGGTCGATCTCTCCCAAGGAAATTATCAAGGGATTAATTTAAACTATGCGCGATTTGAGGATGTTGATTTCACCGCCAGTAATATGCGGAACAGCTATTTGCTAGGGACGAAATTTGAGCGATGTTCATGCGATCATGCCGATTTTCGGCACAGTGTATTAATCGATGCGGATTTTCGAAATTGTAGTCTGGAAAATGCAAGGTTTGATCATATTCTTGCGAGCCGTGATCTTATGAATGAGCAGCATGCAGTTGTATTTGGTGTGCGGGGAATGTTGTTCCAGCAGGCCAACCTCACCCATGCCAGCTTTCGTAACGCACAGATAGCTGGAGATTTTAGAGGTGCGATTTTAAATGGGGCGGATTTCTCCGGGGCGGATCTGTCGGGAAGCTGTATGTTTAAGCGTGATATGAACTTAGTCTCCTTAAATGAATCTCAACGCCAGAGCATTCGTTGGGTAGAAGAGGAGGAGCATGGCCATGGAGTATTTTAGTTTAGAGCACGATCAACGCCTTGAAGCGATAGGCAGCAGTATCACCTTTCCGGAACAGTTGGTTCAGGGGTTCGAGCATGCCGAGGACTTTCAGACGGTATTCGTGAAGCCCGGAAGAAAACAAGGATATAGCTGCATTATCGAGCATCCCGTATTTCTTGTCTCCATTGAAATTCAACAAATATTTACCGGGTTTGCACCAAATATGAAATCCAAGACCGTTCATGTCATAAATCCAAATATTTCCTCCCAGGACACCTATTACATGTTGGATATTCCTGAAATCGATTGTATTTCATCAACGCATGCCACGATTGAAAAAGGATTTGTGAAGAAACTGGTGATCCGTGAGGAACCGATAGAGGATCAGCCGATGTTTAAAATTAAAAGCCTGATACGGCCTTCCCTGGTTGTGCGTCTGGATGTAGCCGAAGCGTTGCTTCGAACTAGTTTATATGGATTAAAGATACAACGAATTTTAACGGAAGCGGGTGTAGAACATGAGTGAAGGAAGTGGCGTGGCGAATACGGGGATATACGGGACGATGTTGAAAAAATCTACAGTGGATGAATTGAAGACCGATTGGCGGCAAAGAGAAACTTACATTACGCGCGGAGCTTTTATGTATTGTACGATGGGAACTCATGAGGATGTGTTAAATCAGCCTAAAGTCAATGGTATGTTTGTGAATAAGAATCCGATTATGACGGTGAGTGATTGTAAAGTATCCACCAGTATAGCTCAGGTGGCAAGTTATCTCGGTGTTGACGGTTTTGAGCAACCGGGGACTGTGATCGATGGGAATATCCACTCATTTGGCTTTTGCAGGGCTGATCAGCACCCGTCCAAAGTATATGAAACGACTCTTAAACCGAAAGACATGCACCGAGAATTCGCCTTTGATTTTGATCCGGATCAGCCGCCATCGGCTGCAAATCCCGATAAGAGTAAGAAGATATACCCATGTGTCCCTAAGTTTATTTCCAGCTCCGCAAATCCTCTTAAAGGTAGTGCGTTGGCTCAATCGTTAATGGGAGGCGAAAGGGCGGAGGCTGCGAAAAACGCTATTATGGAATACTTTGGGGGACCTCGCTGGCAAAAAGGGAGTGAGACGTTGTTTATTAACGGGGTGCCCGCGCTAACGAGTAAATCCTGTTTGACCTGTGCTTACGGGGGGGATATCGGTTTTCTGACGAACGGGATGGACATGCCGCCCTTTGAATTTGTAGAGCACAATTTAAAGCAGGAATAGGGATGGTGAGTAAAAATGGGGGGAGATTGGTATCAAGGCGACGGCTTCCAATTGCTATGGCCCTATGATCATCAAGGCATTCAGCGGTTAAAGATCGTACATCAATTCAATGATCATGCACGTTGTCATTTTACCGTTAGGATGACGGAAGAGCAAGCACATGCGTGTTTATTTCAAGGAAGTTTACAAGATGCGATTTTAATCCAAAAGTTAAATGAAGCCGGTAAAGAGTATTGGTTTGCCGGAGGAATCTATCAGTTGGAGATGGTCGTTGAGGACGGGATTTATTTTGTTGTCGTGGAAGGAATATCTCGTTCCTATGAGCTTGATATTCATCCCGAAAGCCGTTCTTTTCAAAATAAGGGTGCTACTTATACCCATGTCATTAAGCAGTTGGTGCAAGGGCATCCCAAAGGGGATGCGCAAAATGAAGCTACGGAGCCTGGCGCAACCATTGGTGAATTGATCGTCCAGTATCAAGAGACGAATTGGCAGTTCATGAAGCGGCTGGCCTCCCGAGTTGGAACGGTTATTCTTCCGGATCTGGTCATGGATGCGCCCAGAATTTATTTTGGTGTTCCTGATTTTTCGTGGGGCAAGGATATGAAGGCTTATAGCTATACCATGATGCAGGATATGGGAAGTTATTTGAGTTATCTAGCGCAAGCCGCCGGTAATGAATCACTCCGTTTGCTAGAGGCCGATTGTATTCAATACCAGGTGAAATCTAAGTACTACTACCAAGTTGGAGAGAACGTCGGCTTTAAGCGGCAGATTTGGGTGATCTATGGATCGATGATCACATATGACCAAGGAAGTATTCAATATGAATACGTATTGGTGCAAAGAAAAGCTATACGTCGAAAGTCCAAGGTGAATCAGGCGATTCAGGGCGAAGCTTTGGAAGGAAAAGTCGTCAGCCGGGCGAATAACATGGTAAAGGTCCATCTGGATATCGATGAGCAGCATGATAAAGCAGGTAGTTGGTGGTTTCCGTATTCTGCGGAAGGGAACAACATCTTTCATAGCTTACCCGATGAGGGGGCAAAGGTAAAAGTCTATTTTCCCAGCGGCATTGAGAAGCAGGCGATTGCCGTCAACTCGGCACGCGGATCCAGTGAAGAGATGGTATCGCGGACAGTGTTCCAGAAACCAACGACCAAAGTGTTTCACATTCCGGGAAACACCAAGATGGAGCTGGGCGAAGATGGCGTACTCTTCAAGAAGGATACGGTGAAAATCAACTTGGAAGGCGGAAATATTCAGGTTGAGGCTAACGAGGATTTACTTGTAACCGTGGGTAACGAACTGAAATTGATCAGTCAAAAGGAGGAATCAGAAGAGGGGGATAGTAATAAGAGCAAATCGTCAGCCATGCTCCCAAGATCCATAAAGTTTACGGCGAAGAATATGATTGCGATGCAAATACTAATGGATCAATATATACTCATCACGAATAGTTTCGTATCCATACGCAGCAAGAAGATCGATTTTAACAAAGTCGATATCCCGTTTGTGGATATGCTTACAGAAGATGAACTAAAGGAATTGTATTTAGATGAGTTAAAAAATGATAAAGATATGCTTTTAAGAATATATAATGAAAATTGGAGTGAATCAGATACCGTAAGTGCAAAAGAGATTCAGGCTGTGATAAAGGCAAAAGCATATGAAGATCCAAATGCCATCCAGAACGCAAAAGCTTGGCTCGGAAAAAAAGACCAAAATGAATTGCAAGCGAAATACCTAAGTCGAGGAAAGCAGGATAGCGAGGCGAAATCAGAAGAAAAAAGTGAAGAAGAACTAACTATAATCAAAAATAATTATGTTACAAGGTATAATCAAACCAATAAGCTCATGAGCGCTTCCTATCATGTGCAGAAAGCCGAAACCGATGAGGAACGCACAGAAGCTTATAACCAGTACACACAGGTTTTTGAGGAAATGCAAAAATCCGGACTTTTTGCGAATGATGCGGAAGGAAAGGGTGAGCTTAGTAAATACTTTAGCAAAAACGTGCCCGAAATGTTATATTATTCGCGATTCAATTTTGAACGAATCGTCATTTCAGGTCAATATGGATCCGTGCTCATGGGAGTTTTTTTTGTGGCAACGGGGATTATTGCTATTGTCGCTTCCGCCCCATCCGCAGGAAATTCCGTTCTTCTATGGTCTCTTATGGTTGGAGACGTAGTATGGTCCGCGGGACAAATGTATGTTAGCTTGGAGAAACTGGATGATCTGGGGAAAGGGTATGCTAATACCGAACCTGAGATTTTTGGACTAAACCAATCCGACCTTGATAATCTCGGCCTGTTATTAACCGCAGTAAATCTATCTATTCTTGCCAAGCATGGCGTGACGAAGACGCTGGATGCAGCAACGGATGCGAATCGGATTAAGTTGCTGGATGATATAGCAAAAAGAGAAGGATGGGATAATTTAGGTAAGAATTTTGCTGAGAATTTAAAACGTCTTGGGAATAGGGGGGTGGGTGAGCCTCCCCTAACAAACGGTAACTTTACACCCGAAGAAATTATAAATTTGAAAAATCATGTTATAGAAGAGGCACAAATGTTAAAGGATGTTGGGCTAACAAATACACAATTAGGTCCAGCGGTTGCAGGTGTATACGATAGAACAACAGGAAGATATTTTACAGCTATAAATGACTTAGACGGAGATATACCTAAAGAGTTACATCCACTTTTAGAACCGAGAATTAAGAATATGCCAAAAGAAGTTCATGATTCATATGAAAGAACGCGGGGGGCAGGATCTCACGCAGAAGTGTATGCAGTTAATAAGGCCTTATTAGCTAATCCAGATGTTGATATCAATGACCTGCTGGTGTATGTTATAAAGCCAGGAGGTAAAACAAAACCTGTAACTGATATACCTTTTCATACATGCCCACATTGTAATTATATTCTGTCTGGCTTTAATGTTCTTTCTGATTTTTAGTATCTTATTCATTGAAAAGGGGATTATCATGGATGAAATAAAAATATTAACGAAAGAAGAAGTACTTTTAAAAGGAATAGAGTTTATAGATGATGTTTGTTTTTCTGGAGATTACGAAGATCAGGTTTTTGATAGACCTATGGAAGATGGGGGAAAGCCAATAACAGGACTTGTTTATGAAAAGTACAATAATGGTAATTTAGCTCATTATTGTTACTATGTGAATGGTATACCTGAAGGTGATTATGCTACATTTTATGAAAGTGGTAAATTAGAGGGCTTTAAACGAATGAGCAAGGGAGCTATTATTGGAAAGTCTTTTTCTTGGTTTGAGGATGGATCTATTAGAGTAATCGCAGAATCTCTTTATGGTTTTAAAATAACCTATAAAGAATGGAATGAGAAAGGGGAACTGATAAAAGAAAAAGTAGAACCGACCCAATTTGAGAAAGACACTATAAAAAAGTGGTCGGAACAAGACGCAGAGTGAATTAGAGGAACTAAATAAGTTATTTTAACCAACAATGCCCACTTAGTTTTATCCCTGTGAAATTTACAACATGAAAAAGATTTGCAAGTGCGTTTCGGTAGTTGCGCGCTGATTGAGATTAAATTGAACAATCAGCAACTCTCTGAATCTCAATTACTACTAATACTTTTGAAGCAGGCCACAATCTCCTTGTGGCCTATTGTTGTATTGCCCTGTAGTTTCATCAGGAGAACTGGTTACGACTCCTTGGTGAGCTAGAACGGCGAGACGTTTCATTGTAAAGAAGTTGGCAAGAAATGTCTGGTACAGATCTGCAGGTTATCTCAGCCATCTGGTCCGAGTTTTGCATCCAGCCTTTCTGCTTCGTGCGCTCTTCAGAAAGTTATCCGTCGGGAGGTGTATGTGATTGGCTGTCAAGAGCGATAACTATCTGCTGATTTCAAGTTGCGAAAGTTGAATTATAAGTATTCTGGAGTTTCTTTTATGAAAAAATCGTGACGTTAACCCCTTCTCTTTGTTTTACTTTGGAATAATCTTATTTAATGTGATTTTCACAAGATGGTCAGCTTGTCTAGTTGTTTCAGGTAAACGATATTTAGGTGAAAATTGTAATATCAATTCACATGCTGTAGCTAAAGAGATACGATGACCGATTGACACGAAAACAGGCTTAATGTTGTCTTGAGTTCTTAGTACATTTCCAATCACTTCGTTGTTGTCAATTAAAGGTGAGTAGGCCCCCCGCTGGAGTTCAGGTTCTTTATATGTTCCTAATAATCTAGTTTTTCCACAACCAATAGTCGGTATATCAAAAAGTACTCCTAGGTGACTAGCCAATCCAAACCTTCTAGGATGAGCGATTCCCTGACCATCACAAACAATTAGATTTGGCTTAATCTTTATTTGCTTAAATGCTTTAATTATTGGGGGTAGCTCTCTAAATGAAAATAGTCCAGGGATATATGGAAATCGAACTTTATCTTCAATTACCACCGATTCTACTAATTTTAATGAAGTCGACTCCAAAATGACTAATGCTGCAATTAATTCCTCGCCTCGCTTACTGTATGCTACATCAACTCCAGCAACATAATTTATTTGATCATAATAATCTCTTTGAATGACCTTTTTGGCTAAATTCACTTGTATGGAAATTGCTTCTTTCTCGTTTAATTCCCATGGATGAATTAATATTGGCTCCATTATAATCACCTTATAAATTTAATATAATGCCTTTATTTGACTATTTTAACCGATAAGCGCGGAAAATTGGTTACAGCTAGTCCATAGTGATTAAATGAAACCGATAGGATGACCAAAACATTGAATACAGCAACTGATGCCAAACGGATTAAGTTGCTGGAGGGAGTACCTTTTAAAGAGGCTTGGCCGAATTTTAAACAGAATTTGAAGAAGTTTTTTGAGAATTTAAAGAATTGTTTGAGTCCAAAACCTTCATCAGCTAGAGATATACTGCCAAATATTCAAAAGGTAGATTATGGAGTAAATGATTTATCACAAATAGCGATTAAGTTCAGGAAGACCAACAAAATAACGAGTGCTCGTAGAAATGTTACCGTATTTGAGTATGTAGATGAGTCTGGAAACTTAACCCAAAAAGCATTTATAAGCAATTCTGAAAAACATGCTGAAGTGGTAGGAATGGATTTCTTAAAAAATAATAATATTCCGAATGAATCTGTGAAAAGAATATACACAGAATGAGAACCATGTATCAAGACAGAAACTATCATGCAAATTGCACTGGAAAAATAAAAGAAGAATTTTCTAATGCTAAAGTTGAGTATAGTATTGATTATGGGGATACAAAAGAACTTGGAAGAATGGCAAGAGAAGAGTTACAAAAACTTAAAGAGCAACATGTTCTAAAAAAGTAGGAGGAGTTCGGTGTGGAAGATATCAAAGAATACTGGAATCAAGAATTTTTTAAATATGAAAAAAAAGAATTAGAGAAGTATGGATTTCAAGAAGATACGGTTGAGTTTTTATGTACAGTGGGTTTAATGAAAGGAGAACGTTTCAATGATCGAAGTACTTTGCGTTTTTTAGCTGAATTTGGAGAAGAAACAATTTGCAATGAGAAGTATATAAGAATCGCTTCTCCAACATTAGGGTCAGAGGGATTATATTTAAAGGCTGGGGAGGACCATGTATATTATATAGACTTGCCAGATGAACATAATGAGTTATACAAAAAATTTTGTAACACAAAAATCCATGACTATGTGAAGTTTGAAACGATGAAGTTTATGATTGCTTCAACATATCCAAATGTAGACGATGACGAATTGGAAGGATATCAATGCGCCAGAGAAGTGATTGAAGCATTTAAAAAAATAGATCCTGCTGCCGTGTACTCTTACTCTTATTGGGCAAACAGAATGCTGAGTTACGCAATTGATTACTTTTATGATGAGGATGAAAAATTCGAAGCTGCCATAAAGTCAGGAAAGTATAGATCCAGTGAGGAAGCTTATTTCGATGTACTATTTCATGGAATGCAGGTCTTGGAAACCAATCCTTCATAGTCAACCGGAAGCAGAGGGAAAGTAAAAAGTATGCAACCTACCAGCGGAAGTTTTGGGCGTGGTTCTGGTGGAGCACTTAAATTACTTCATCATGGTATTACTTCGATGTTATAAAACTTATAATTCAAAGGCTTGTTCAACTCGACAGTCGAATAGGAATGAGCCCTTTTTTATTTGGGTTAGAAAGAGCTAGAGTAATTAGCCTATACTAACCAAAAAAGCATTCGAAAGTACACCCGACAATCATGCTGAAGTGGTAGAAATGGATTTCCCTGAAAATAATAATATTCCGAATGGGTGACGGCGTTCTTGAATATACGCACTTTTACTTGTGGTCTACTTTATCTCAATAAGTTCGTTTACGTTGATATCAAGTGCTTTGCAAATCAATTCAAGAGTTTCAAGGTAAACTCTATCCACACGCTCTGAGCATAAATGATTGATTGTACTGGGGCGTAGTCCTGTTAATCTTGACAATTCTCGTTGTGTCATGTCTTTTTTATCAAGAATTTCTCGAAGACGGAATTTAATCGACATTCTCTTTCCTCCAACATACATAGTAACGCCTTAGCGTATTTTATGATTATAGCATAAGACTTGAAAATAACATTTGATTGTTTCGGTTAAGCGGTATATAATTATAATGAATTTCGGTTAAGCGTTATATAAATTATCGTAACAGTGGGGAGGGAGCATATGAATGTAATCGGATAACACCGAGTATCGACACAAGGATAATCTATCATGCCAAGAAAAAAATACACTTACGAAAAACGAGGCTCTAAGCGGAGTATTGGGAAACTGAAGTAAAAAGGGAGGCGGCGCTTCCTGGCAAAAGAACTCGCCACTTCCTCACTGCGACTACCTAAAAGGCAGACTGCACAATTAATCTATCATGTGTAAGTCTTTCTTTCAAGGCGTTGTAATCCATACGAAAGGGAGATAAAAAATGAAAAGCATGCTGGAAGCATTATATTGTGGTGAATTCCACCCGGAAGAGAAGATCGTCCCGAGAGATCACGAGTTCCGTAGAATAAGAAGAGAGATATCCGAAGCCAAAGGAATGTGGAAAGGGAAACTGTCTGCTGATAATTTCAACCAGCTTGAAACGCTACTCGATTTGCACAGACAGACCGAGTCGATGCAGGCTACATCTTCTTTCGTAAATGGGTTTCAGCTTGGGGCGTTAATGATGATGGAAATATACGCGGCTAAGGAAGAGCTTATTTATGGTTTAAGGTAATTAACCACTTTGAAAATTATAAGATTTACAAAAAAAGCTTGTTTCTACTTTGTTAGTAGGAACGGGCTTTTTTTCGTTCGAGGTGAAGCTGGACAAAACCATCGATGACCACGCGAGGCTGACCTTTACCGGGATTATCCCGGAAGAGAAAGAGGATCAGTATGTGAAAATGGCGGGTGAACAGACGGATGTGGAGCTCCAATACACCGATGAAAACGGAAAGAACAAAACGCTGTTTCATGGCATGCTCTTAAAGCTGTTTGTAAGAGTGGATCGGGATGTTTATTGGCTGGAGGCCGAAGCGGTGTCTCATATCTATACGATGGATATCAAGCTGGAAAACCGCGCTTTTCAGAATAAGTCCTTGCTCATTGAGGATGTGATGAAGGAAGTCGGAGGGGCCTATGCCAAAGCCGATTTTAATAACACATATACGGAAAAGCGCAAGCTGGGCGCATTTACGCTGCAGTATCAGGAAACCGATTGGCAGTTTCTGAAACGTCTGGCATCACATTATCACGCCCCGCTTGTTCCGGTTTCAACCTACGATCATATTGCCGTGTATCTGGGAATACCGGAACACCGTGATGCCGGGCCAATTCAGGCCACCCACTACAAAGTATATAAGGATTTACTGGCCTATAAAAATGCCGGCGCCTCAGGGGAATCCGGACTTCATGAGTCCGACTTTATCTGCTATGAAGTCGTGCTTGATCAGGTGCTGGAGCTTGGAGATATGGTCACGTTCAACAAGCAGAAGCTGCACGTTTTTGAGGTTCATACGGAAATGACCCGTGGTATTTTGACTCATAAATATGTACTTTGCCGGAAAAAAGCCGGATACAAGCGTAAAATGTACAATTCCAAAATCATCGGCGCATCAATCCAAGGGAACGTCGCAGCAGTAGTCCGGGACGAGGTCAAAGTGAAGCTGGATTGTGACCAGGGTTGGAGCATGGATACCGCCTGGTTATTCCCCTACTCGACGATGTATGCTTCCGAAGACCAAACGGGCTGGTATGCTATGCCGGAGAAGGGCGATGATGTGCGGATTAATTTCCCCGGCCCGAACGAAGCCGAAGGCATCGCACTTAGCAGCGTGCGCAAGAAGCTGCCGGCCGAAGCCATGGACGGAGGCTCAGCAGGCAGCGGCGGAAAAAGTGGAGGCACCTCAGGCAATGTTACCACAACCGTCGTCAAGCAGGAGACGCTCCAGCCAATCATCCATTATGACAACGATTTAAAAAATTTAAAGGATGACTTGATGGCGGATCCGGATACCAAGTTCTTGCTTACTCCCATGGGACAGAAAATTATGTTTGAGAAAGACAAGATAACGATTGTCGGGGCGGGAGACGGTGCCGCGATTACGTTAACGAACGACGGAACGATTGTTTTGAACAGCAGCAATAAAATCACCCTTCAGACCGGGAAGCAGATTGAAATGGAGGGAGAGAGTATTATGATGGTTGCCAATCAGATCGAGATGTCTACTGAGGGAGGTTTTGGCGGAATCAAGATTGACCAGGGACAGGTCGTTGTCAGGGGCGTCGAGGTTTTGATGGAAAAATAATAAACGGAAGTAGGGAAGTGGCATGAATTCACAAGAAGCGTGGGAACGGTTTGTCGAGGTAGATGCACTTCCACAGCGAACGGAAAGCATACGGGCATTGCACGATTACTTTTGTGAACATAAGGATCAGATCGCGCAGCAGTTGACGGAATGTTTTGATTCGTTTTGCCAGCATATTGCGGAGCAGCAAACGGCTGGCTCTATAGGGAAGTGCGCCAGTATTCACCTCTCTCTTCTGCGTACCAGACTGCCGGAAGGCCATCTCGAGTATATGTTCGAAGCTTTTGACTCGTCGACTGCCGATCAGATTAAGATCACGCCTTTCAGGTATCGAGCGGACTGGATCTATGAGTTTCTAAATACCTGGTCTCAATATTGTGAGGAACAGCGCAGAAAGTATGCCATGCAAATTCCAATACCCTTGCTAGAAGCATGGATGCATGAGCAAATTCCCCTTTTCCATGAATATATGACCCATGCTATGCGTTATGCCATGGAGCGAGTCAGCGAGTTGTCCTCGTTTTGCAACCTGCAAAAAGAAGTTTCTTTTGAAGTGCGGGGTGGGGAGTTTCGAGACTCCATGCAGACGGAATCGGTCTATCGCATCAACGAAGTCCAGAGGTTATCCGTAAGCTGTAAAGGTTGGTTGGAAAGTTTGATCGAGCAGGGATATATTTACGAGCATATCCAGGGTGTGGACGTGTCAGGCGGAAATTTTGCCGGAATTAACCTGAACTATGCCCGGTTGGAACAGGTCAATTTCAGGGATTGTATCGTCCACAACAGCTATTTATTGGGAACACAGTTCCAGCAGTGCGATTGTCGAGGGGCCGATTTCCGCGGCTCCGTGATGATGGATGCGGATTTTCGTGATTGTGACCTGGAAGAAGCGTGGTTTGATCAAATATACGCGGTTCAGGATTTAATGAATGAGGCACGCGGCGTGATCTTCGGCGTTCACGGCGTATGTTTTCAGCGAGCTAATCTGACAAACGCCAGCTTTCGCGATGCCCAAGTGGCTGGGGACTTCACCTATGCCGCACTGGACGGCGTTGATTTTACCGGAGCAGACCTGGCAGGCAGCCGTATGCTGAGGCGGGATGCTGAGCGGGTAGCTTTAAGCGAAGAGCAGCGCAGCAGCATTTGCTGGGTAGAGGAATAGGCGATTATTTGAGAGGTGGGGAAACGGTGGAGTATTATGTCGTCAGTCATGATTCGCGCCTGGATGCGATGGGCGGGAATATTTTGTTCCCGGAGCGGGTATTAAGCGGGTTTGCGGCAGCTGAGGATTATGAGATGGCGTTTGTCCGGAAAGGGAGAAAACTGGAATACCGGAGTGTCATTGAGCTGCCGGTGTTTCTCGTTTCCGCGCAGGTACGTGAAATCTTGAGTCAATATGAACCTAACCTAGCCTACAAAACCCTCGTGGTCACGGACCAGACAACCTATACCCAAGTGTATTTTTGCTTGATCGATGTCCCCAAGGTGGATTGTATCTCACAAACGCACTCGGTAATCGAGCGGGGAATGGTCAGAGAGGCCGTTTTGGAGGAGGAGAAAATAAGCGGACTCCGCATGTTTTGGGCAGCAGGATTGCCGTTCCCGGGTCTAATTGTGCGTCTGGATGTGGCGGAAGCTTTGTTAAGACATAACTTGTATGGACTAAATCTACGAAGAATATGCTCGAAAGCAGGTGAAGCGTAATGAGCGGTACTTATAATCAGGATAAATTAATTATGTTAGGTAAAGCAAGGATTCACGAGTTGAACACAGCGTGGAGAGATACGGAAACCTATATCACGAGCGGGGCGTATATGCAATGCTCTTGCGGGACACACGAAGAGGTACTTAATAGAGTCACTAATAATGGAGTATACATTAATAAAAATCCAATGATGACCGTCAGGGATTGTAAGGTATCTACATCGAAAATCAAAGAGGGGGACAAGGCTTTAGAGGAACTTGAAGGAAATATTGACGGGAACTTGTATTCTTTTGGTTACTGTCGAAGTGACCGTCATCCTGCATTTATAAAAGGAGAACAAACCGCTCCCGGAGCATATGGAGGTGAAGTAGATTATGATGTTGATTCCGGGACTAATATACCAGGAAAATTTATTTATCCATGCATCCCGGAATTTGTCACAAGACTATCTGGCCCTACCTCCGATAGCAGCATGTGTATACAACCAGAGTGGCAGAATGGCAGCAAAACCGTATCGATCGATGGCGTACCTGTCTTAACGAGCAAGTCTTGCCTGACCTGCGTAAAAGGCGGGCAGATCACCTTTTTAACGAATGGAATGGACATGCCTCCTTTGGATTTTGTCAAGCATTACGTGAAGTGATGAAGGAAGGTGAAGGGGATGGAAGAATGGTTTGAGGGGGACGGCTTTCGCTTAAAGTGGCCGTATCCGATTCAAGCGGTTCGCAGCTTGCGAGTGGAGCAGAAGTTTAATGAGCATACCCGGTGTACTTTAACCGTTGCGATGGCTGATGAGCAAGCCGAGCGGTGCATGATCGAAGCGAGCTTTGAAGATAGCCTGCTCATTTGCAAACCCGGAAACCCACAGGATGAGCATTGGTTTGCCGGGGGGGTCTCGAATCTGGAGATGACGATGGAGGACGGAATTCCGAGTGTCACCGTAGAGGCACTCTCCCGATCTTACGAGATGGATGTGCGGCGGAAGAGCCGTTCGTATCAAAACAAACAAACCACATACACCCAAGTGATTAAGAGACTAACTGAAGGCTACCGGAATGGGGATGCGCAGAACGAAGCGACGGAACCGGGGGCAACGCTTGGAGAATTGGTTGTGCAATACCAGGAAACAGACTGGCATTTTATGAAGCGGCTCGCTTCCCGCCTGGGGACAGTGATCTTACCGGATACGACGATGGATGCGGCGCGGATTTATTTTGGCGTACCGGATTTTTCCTGGGGGAAGGATCTTAAAGCGACGCAGTACTCGATGGAGCAAAATCAGGAAAGCTACTTGAGTTACCGGGAACAAGCCGCAGAAAATGGGGCCAAAATTCCGTCTGAAGCAGACTGGATCAGTTACCGGGCAAGGTCAAACCAATTCTTCAGAGTTGGGGAGAATGTCGGGTTCAAGCGCCAGATCTGGGTGATTGCCGAATCGGTCATTACCTACGATAAGGGAACACTTCAATATGAATATGTGCTGGTCAAGCGGCAAGCGCTTCGCCGCAAGTCCCGCTTGAACAAGGCGATCCAAGGCGTAGCGCTAGAAGGCCGTGTGTTGAAACGGGCGAACAACATGGTGAAGGTCCATCTGGACATCGACAAGGAACACGACGAATCGGGGAACTGGTGGTTCCCGTATTCGCCGGAAGGCAATAACATCTTTCATTGTATGCCGGATGAAGGGGCGAGGATTAAGGTTTATTTCCCAAACGGCATTGAGAAACAAGCGATAGCCATTAACTCGGTTCGTGGCGGCAGCGAGGAAATGAAGACGCGAACTGTTTTCCAGAAACCGACGACCAAAGTCTTTCATATGCCCGGGGATGCCAAGATGGAGCTGGGCGATGACGGAGTTTTGTTTGAGAAAAATACGGTAAGACTCCAATTAGATGGCGAAAACATTCGTTTATCCGCGGAAGAGAACATTGTGCTGATCGCGGTCAACACCGTTGAGCTGACCAAGACGGAATCGGCGTCCAAATTGGAATCGATCCGGATGAAGGCCAAGAGTGTCATTACGCACATGGCGAATAAGGAGCAATTCGTTGAAATCGCGGGTAACCGGGTGCTCATTCAAAACCAAAAGGTGAACTTCGAGAAGGTTGACATGAACATTTTGGACATGCTGACGGATGAAGAACTCGAAGAGACTTATATTGAATATTTGTTAGAGAATGGGGCTATGCTCGAAGCCTACGGAGAAGCGTTAACGAATAATGAAATCGTATATGATGATTATGAAGCCTATAAGAATTTTGGTAAGGAAACTAAAAAAGTAGACTTATCGCGAGAAACTGTAAGAAAGAAATTAACTGAAAAGATACAAAGCGATCCCGATTCAAAGAACACCGTGCGTAATGCTCTGAAGGGTCTAAAGGAAGCCGAGACCCAGTCATATTATCTAAAAACAAATCGCCCGCCGGCAACAGACGGCAAAGGGGAAGAGAGAACAAATGATGAGATAAAGCAGGCTCACCAGGAATACGAGGCTGCCTATAAAAAATACAACATGATGAAGCGGGTTCAATATGATCTGAAAAAAGAAGCAGAAGGGCCGCCAGCTTTTATGCTGGCGGAGAAAGCTCCTCCAAAGCAACTATTTCCGGGAATATTAGATGTTACCAAGGTGGTCGAGGAGGAACAATCACCAGAATATGAAGCGCTGAAAGACGAGATGCGCAAAAAAATGAACGGGGAGACAGCAGAAAAATTGACCCCGCTCGCCCAAGCAATGAATGCGCTAAGCCAAGGCTTGGAAAATAGCGATTTTTGGCTGGAGAACGTCATTCCCAAGAAACCGGATTATTTCAGCAAAAGGGATGAAACGGTTACCTATCTCTCGCGATTGAACTTTCTAAATACGGTTACTGTTCCCCAGAAACAAGCCGCAGTGCTCGGCATATTATTCGGTGTTGTCGCCATTGTGTTGGCGCTCCCAACGATGGGAAGTTCCTTGTATATAGCAGCCATTGGAGCCGCAGAAATCGCTGTGGGGGCCATGCAGATTAAAATAAGTTCAGAGAAACTACGTGATCTGAACGCAGGGAACAACTATAGCAGTCCGAAAGTATTCGGGATGGATCAGGAAGCAGTGAATAGTGCAGATATCGTGGTAAGTTTAGTTGGCTTATCCATCCTGTTCAAACCTAACTTGAAAGCCGCCGATTCATTTAAGGATAGCCAAAGACTAGCGGCCCTTAAAGAAACCGCAGGTAATAAATACGCAAACTTCAAGAATACAATGAAAGATGCTAATATTAATCTGAATCCGCGGAATTATGAGCTGGAATGGGAAAAAGCACCAGCGTTGAATACCGGATATGGTTCAGTGGGTGGAGGATTTGGAAGATTCCGTCTTGATCGTGTTGCGGACGAGCCGTTTATTCAGTTTAGTAAGAGTGGCGGTGGGAGGGCACTTAATGAAAGTAACAGGCTAAATATAGGTGCAGGAGATAACCCTAGACAAGGATACAGAAATGGGGATATTGATCCACGAGCTGAGGGTATTGAAGTAATGGATGCTAATAACTTGGTTGGAATCAAAACAGGTTCACAGGCAGAGGTAATTGTGCAAAATCCACATGGTTTTAATGCGCTTGAAGGTGACATTCCGCGAGTAATCGAGCCAGGAGGCTTACTGAAAATAGTAGGTGGAGAAAAAAATCCTTTTTTCAACAAAATATATAAAATGAATGATGAAGATCTTTCGAAATACGGTTTTGAATTGGTAAACAAAGGAAAAGCTTCTGATGATTTAATGTTTGGAACTCAGAAAACAACTAGCGGTGATGCTTTCAGCGATAAGGCATTAAGTAAACAATTAGAAGTAATTTTAAGGAGGTTGAAGTAATCTTGATACTAAATATTTCTAATGAGAGATTTGATTTAATTTATTTGGGTGAATCCACAATAAACATTGATTATTCTTCAACGTCTTCAACTAAGTTGGTACTAGATGTGTGGGGGATAAATCTACCTATTAGTGTATATGGTTTAGAAGCGTATGGATTAACTGAACATACTAAACCATTCAATGATGATATTTATGTTTCGGGCTACTCTAGGCTCACATTTCATGATGTTACTGGTGGAAACATAGAAGTTGAATTATTTAGTAAGGAGGCTCCTTATTCCAAACTAAGATGGCCAGATAATAGCTTAATGAAAATAAACAAAACTTGGGGAGAAGTGTATCAAGGGGATGATAAATATATTTATGAAATAGAGGGAACACTCGCATGGCCTTACGGTAGATGCGACTTATCTATAGTAACCGGATCGAATGTATCTATTGAATTAAACAGTAATAATTTTATACCTTTAAAAGAATATATACTTAATACTAAAAAATATGGATGGAGTAGAGTTTTTTATTAGTGTCGAAAGGAGATTTCTTTGAATAACCTGTTTACAAGCCTAACAACAAGATCATACAATACAACCTATAAAACCTGTATATAAATTTCGTTATTTGTTTGTACGCACACCAAGCGCTTTAGTTTTATAACCTAATAGTGTTATTCAGTTGTACCAACAGGTTGATTATGGTTAGATACAACCATGATTGACCTGTTTTTGTTATCTTCGTTTAGTCACGGGGTTTACAAAATATTACCAAATTTTACAATACGCCACCCCTCCACCCTGTCCGCTGGACGGTTTTCAATAGCTCCAAGAACGCGTGAAGGCTTTTTCAGGCTTTCTGTTGTTCTTGGAGTAGTGCATAAGAATTGTCGTGGTGGCTATACGAACCATATAGACGCTTTTTATCCGGGCGGCGTGATAATCAAAGCAGTAGTTTTTACTTTTCAAGACGGATAATGTCTCTAACATCGTGTATGCCGAGGCAATCAGCAATTTTTTCAATATGTTCGCGATTTATTGAGGTTCTCTGATTGTTACAGATTTCGCTAATTGCCGCAGGTCGGATACCTGTAAGCTCCGAAAGTTGTTTTTGTGTCATCCCACGTTCTTTTAAAATTTCACTCAACCGTATTTTCTTCAGATGCAACTCCTACTCCTCTTCAAGCGGACCATATCGTGCCTATGAATAGCATAGTAAAAATGGAAGGCTTCGAAAAGCTAACTAAAGAACAACAACTAGAAGTATTAAACAATCCTGATAACTTTATAGGATTGAGTGAATCAGCCAATAAATCAAAGGGATCGAAATCTTTTTTAGAATGGACGAAGTATAAAAAAGAAAATATTGATGTTGACCCTAAATTTAGAGAGAAAATAATCAAAAAAGAACAAGAACTAGAAAGGAAACTACAAAAACAAATAGATGATTTTGTTGAACGAAATAAAAAAGTTACAGATGATTGAAGGAGATGATATAATAGCATGCAAAATAAACTTGATTTTTTAAAAAAGTATAAAAGAAATGTGCGAATAATACCATTTGATCAAATCAATAAACTTGATCCTGAGTGGATGCCAAGTGCATGGTATGATTTGTTTAACGAAACTGATGTAACCACGAGAATTGAAACTATTTTGTCAATGTGGAAAGAACATATGGGTACAGAATTGAGTAACACTATTTCATATTTATCCAAACATCTAAAAGAAATTGACTTAATGGAGATAGACGGTAAGTACTCTATTTTATATACGATTAAAACGGGTAGTAAGGAAATCTATTATGAGGGGCGAAGTCCCAAAGATGCGTTTAACAATGAGGTGCTAGAAGAATCTTGGGATAAAATACCCCCGTCAATACGGAAGTTTTATGAAAATGTTCATAATGGTTTTTATTATTATGCGAGTGAATCTATGGGCTTAGTACCTCTGGAAGCTGTAACATTTTTTGACGATGATGAATGGGGCATTATAGAGGAGTTAGAAGAACCTTTACAAATTGACTTGAAAACTACTTTCGGTTTCTTTAAAAGTGGGATGGGTGGTTATGTTGCAGTAGATTATAGTAATTGTGATAATGATCTAGCTACATTGTGGTGGACGAATAAACAGCCAAGATACAAGATAAACTTTTGGGATGTAGTTGACGAATGGATCGTAATCGGCTTCGAGGTGTAATTAAAAGGTGGGGTTAGTGCCGAATGAATCTATTATTCAACCAATAACAAATATACCCCATGTAATACCCGTATAAAGATTTGGTCATTTCAGTTGTACGTACGAAAAAACTTGAATTATACCCTAAATAACGCTATTCCGTTGCATTAAACAGGTCGATTATGGTCAGATACCACCATGATTGACCTTTTTTATTGTTAACCTCTACTGCTCATTGTACCGCTAATTAAGCGGGCGTGAGATAACGGACCCGAGCAAACTTAATTATTCTTCACTGTGGTTAATATCAAACCCGATTAGATTATCACCTAAATAGTGCAGCGAGATGCGGCAATCTATCGAATCTATTATGCATTTAGCATTAATATTCAGGCTGTCTTGTTACTGATGTGTAATTCCGATGTGACAAAATTAAGATTTTCTCATGTTCCTGTATGTCTATTGTGAATCCTGCCTGTAGAGTGTCTAACCTATAAAAGAAAACATCTCGAAAGGAGTAATCATCCATGAATCATCCTGTTAAGGAGTGCATTCAGAAGTTAGGACTAACACATCGGACGTTAGTCGTCATCCATTACAAGAAGTTCATGCAAGCTGATGTTGAGTGTTTTGCAAATCTGTTCCAGAGTGTCAAAATAGGCGGCATTGACTTTATCGGAGCAGAGATGACTAACCGTGCTTGGTCGGATATTCATTCTGCGGGCGAGTTCTCGCTGACTCATTCCCCGTTCTTCTAAGATTTCTTTTAAACGAAGCCGGATTGGCATTGATAAATTTCCCCCATAAAGTTTTTTCGTTTCAAGTAATTAATATTTTCTTCATGATATCATTAAAATCCTCTTGAGTGTAACGGCGTACCGTGATAAAATAAAAATATGATACGGAAAACCGTTACACTATATAATTAAATCAACTACTTATTGCGTAATTCTCCCCTTCAAGTAACACCAAAATCCCCCTGAAAGGAAGATGGAAATGAAAAGCATGCTGGAAGCACTATATTGTGGTGAATTTCACCCGGAAGAGAAGATCGTCCCGAGAGATCCCGAGTACCGTAGAATAAGAAGAGAGATATCCGAAGCCAAAGGAATGTGGAAAGGGAAACTGTCTGCGGATAATTTCAACCAGCTTGAAACGCTGCTCGATTTGCACAGACAGACCGAGTCGATGCAGGCTACATCTTCTTTCGTAAACGGGTTTCAGCTTGGGGCGTTAATGATGATGGAAATATACGCGGCTAAGGAAGAACTTATTTATGGTTTAAGGTAATTTTCGGTAACACTTGGCGCTTCTAAAAGCTTGTTTCTACATTTATGGTGGAAGCAAGCTTTTTTAGTTATAAGGCGAAACTGGATTAGGCTATTTAGGTTCGGACCAGGTTTTTAATGTTACCGTAATATTAAAGTTTGATTCCAATACTTGCATACTAGTATAATAATCTTATCGTAGTACATTAGGTAAGGTGAGAATATGAATCTACCGAACATCTCCAAAAATAGGAATACCCTGTCCGATCATGCTTATCACGTTATTCGGGGGGCCATTGTTACGTTGCAGTTGGAACCGGGGCAGCTCGTATTTGAATCGGAGTTAGGCAGCACATTGGGGGTAAGCCGGACACCGATCAGGGAGGCTTTCCGCCGTTTGATGACAGAGGAGCTAATCGAGATCCTGCCGCAGCGCGGCGCCCGAATCGCATACATGTCCAAGAAGAAGATTGAGGAGGCTCGCTTTGTACGTGTAAGTCTTGAGGTGAGTGCTTTTAAAGAAGCGGCCAGGAAGTGGAACGCAAACGATGCTGCCTTCGAGAAGGCGTATCAGCAGATCAAGGGGATTTTGGAGGAGCATCGAAAAATCATTGATGAACAAAACTTCGATAGGTTCCTTGAGCTTGATGAGAGCTTCCACAGTGCGGTGTTCGAGCTTACGGGAAATTCCACGTTGATATCGATCATCAATCAAATGCGCGGCCATTTAAACCGTATGCGGTATTTAGAGCTGCTGGAAACGAAGCATATGAAACAGCTTGTAAGCGAACACGAGGCTATATTCGAAGCCATAACCGTTAATGATGAAGAGCAAACGGAACGACTGCTCAGAGAGCACATTACGTCGCTTGAATATTGCACGCCGGATTTGGTTAAGAAGTACTCGCATTATTTTCAAAGCGTAGAATGAAAAAGGAACCGAAAGCATATGCTCTCGGTTCTTTTTCTTTAAGCCTCTCACTGATAATTCACTTCTTCCGCGAAGTAAATCTCTTTCAAACGATCCTTTATGCGCTGAATTTCCTCTGCTGTTAACGGAGCCGCAGGATTTAGCTTGAAGTTTCTTCCGGTGACGTAACTTACATCCGTGTCCTTATTCAGGTTGTAAGGTGTCTTTGGAACAGGACTGCGGGTATAGTCGGTGAAATCAATAATGGACCATGCCGCGTCTCCATCCTCTTTGGATAAAATAATCCGCTGTGAGGCGTTTTCAGTCCACAAATACCGTAGATTGGCCGGTGAATTATTGGAGTCCATAACCGTCTGAATGCCGGAGCCTCTAAACATGAGCGTAAATTCCGCATGATCATTATTCGATCCGGCTGATGATTCATAAATCTGTTTCAGTCCGTCCACGCCCACAATCTCGACCTCGCGGTCAGCAGGGAAGTGATTCACAAAGTTCTCCCAGATTTGCGACATGTTATGGTTGCTGGCAAGCCAGTTGATGTCCAAAATAATGGACATATAGTTTACCGTATTTATACGTTGAAACGGATTATCTAAATATTGTTGTGCTATATACAGTTGTGGTGCCGCATCCGTTTCATTCACATAGGGGTCACCCGGATGGAGAGTCCAGCGTGAGGAATCTTTGGTATAGCGTGATCCAATCGGATCAATCGTAATCGAGTTCATGAATACGGTACCGCTATTATCAGTAAATCCCTGCGCGGGGACCATCGGATTATCCTTATTGGACCAGTAAGGCATCAAAGGTGAACCCTCGCCATACATGCCGTTCACATTATATTGTGTAGCCGACCATCCCATGGCGGAGGTGATCTTAAAGTGATCTTTAAGCCATTGGGTTTGCTCGGGATTCACCGTAAAGCTGGTCAGTGATTTAGGCAGATACTTCCGATATTGATCCGTATCCATGCTTTCAAACACCGAAGGTGATCCCAACGTACCGGATTGGTGCAGCTCATTGAGCGCATTATAACGATACATATACAACCACTCATTCATCCGCAATTCCCAAAAAGGGAGCTCATACAGGTTATTCGGATACCCGTCCAAAATACCGACTTCATCACCATACTGATCGACGTATTCCAAAACCTTTTTAAGCTGCGGGCGATTCGATTCCACGAAAACAAATCTGTTTTCCATGGCCCAGGTTACTTTCAAGTTAGGGCCGAAGTGGTCCATCAGCAATTGACGAGCCTGCTCAATTTGTTCGACCGTGGTCGTACTGCCCGGATCTTGTCCCTGCAGCATTAGCGAGACAGCAAAATATTGCTTTTTGCGTTCTCCGGGTACTACCGTTAATTCGGCATCGGATATGAAGTGAATTCCCTGGGATGGCGATTCAACTTCGATCTTGAATGGAATGACAGAGTTCACTGCAGGAATCAGATGCAGATTGGCTATATGTCCATCCTCGTCAAATATTCTCCTGGAATCCTCGATCCGAAGCTTCAAGTCTGAAGGTAACAGACTTGGTGGTATTACCTCTCCCTTTGTATTTTGAAATACATAGGGCATACTCCAGGCTGCAGGGTCTAGAGTAATGGACTGTGGAATGGTATACGTGGCCAAGTATACGGACCTGATTACACTCGGGTCTTCTACTGGAGGAGTCTTTCCTTTTACGATCAGTTTGGTTTGTGCTGTAAGTACCTGATAGGGCTTGGCAATGGTGACTTTTATCCCTACAGGAATGAAGTTATCGGCAGCCGGAATATTTTCGGCATGTGCGATTTTCCCTTGTTCATCAAAAACGCCCAATTCATCACTAAATGTATACGTAACACTTGTGACGCTGGCAGCGGGAATGCTTACCGGCCGCCCCTCATTATAGAGCTGAAAGGACAACTGATACGAAGGATACGTTTCCGGTTGATTTACCAGCTCCGGCGCCTTGATGACGACCTCATCCGCCACAAAATCCACAGGAGGATCACCCACTGGAAGCACCGGTGGTTTTGGCGGAGTTGTTGGTGGTGTCACAGGTGGTATCACTGGCGGTGTCCCTGGTGGCTTGGGATCAGACCCTGGCGGTATCACTGGCCGATCTGGCGGCTTCGGCTCTGTTGGTGTCACTGGCTCTGTTGGCGTTACCGGCTCCGTTGGTGTTACCGGACCTGCCGGTGGGTCAGGTCTAGGACTATGGCTTCTAGGCTCCGCGATTTGCGGATTCGCACGTTGGCCGCTAATTTCCGGCGCCAGGTCGACCGCTATCTTCTCCGGTTCCGATGGGCTGGCCGGCTGATTCGCCGTTGCAGCTTCATTTCCTGATGAATCCAGCAAACGCTTGGCGCGTTCTCTCAGCTCGTCACCGCCAAGCCATACTCGATAAGCAACCAGCGTAGCATCCTGCCGTTTCACAAATTGTTTGGGATGGAAGTAATGATCCGTATCCCCTTCAATCAGCTCTAATCGCTCCATCAGCCACACGCTCGTTTGTGCATAGTCCGATATATCGGACCGATCCACAAAGCTGGATATACCGGAGGACGGGGTAGTTTCAGAGACACCGAAATACCTGGCATACCAAACGGCCATATCCTGGCGAGTCAGATTGCGCTTGGCACCGAATAATTGGCCACCAGTTCCTTTAGTAATGTTCTCTTCCTGCAAGACCTGTACATAAGGAAGAGCCCACGGTGACACATCACGAAAAGAAGCTGGGCCTTTGTCATTCGCTGTTCGTTTTAAGGTTTTAGCGAAAATGCTTGCCCATTCCTGCCGCGAAATCAATTGCAAAGGCCGAAAGCTCCCATCCTTATAACCGGTAACATAACCTTGAGCAGCCATAGCCTCAATCGCATCAGCCGCATAGGAATGTTCAATATCGTTAAAGGTTCTGTCCGCAAAAACGGGAACACTATGTATGCAGAACAACCAAACAGCCAGTAAACCAGCCATGTAACGCCTAATTCGTTTCAACTTTTTTTCACACTTCATTATTTCAGCTCATCGAACCTCCTTTGCGAGATAGCACACGGTCACTTACGCCTGCACCTCCATGTTAATCTTGAAAACGGGTCTCTTTTTCAAACAGGTTTTCATTTCCATTACAATAAACACCAAACTGTATATACTTGGATTATCGGAATAATCTCCTTGGGATTGAATAAAACCAGCAAAAAAAATGGTTTGAGAAACATACCTTTTAAGCCGTAATTTCCTATCACTTAACAATGGTTTTCATTGGTAATTAAGCGTTTGAGAACCCTTTTGAACATAATAATAGCCGTTTGAAATTCCATCTTGCGGATAAGCAGCAGGATCTTCGCTTGTTACTTGACCTACAAACTCGCGATTTATAAACGCAGGTTCTCCTTCCTCGATTAACGCTTCCGCGGACATTCCGCTGATCGGTCTTACTGTACTGGACCAGAATGTAACTAAATAAACCTCGTCAGCATTAAAATGATATCGCCCTTCACTTGGTGTCCCCTCATAAAACAGCTCTGCCAAAGCAGCCGCTTCCGACCCTCTCATAAAAATGCGAATATCATCGGTTCCGTTCCAGCGGTGGGGAATCCCGCCTCTTGGATTTACGTATTCTACAATTTCAGGCTCCACATCGCGAATAAAATCAACGACCGTATATTTATAAACCCCATCCGTTACACTCACGGTTGCAACTCCAGTTGTTTTCCCTGTTCTATAGCCGGTGAATTCCCCATATACATTTGGGGTTTTGCTGATCGCGGCAAAAAACGTTTCCTGATCCATAGATCCTGCTCTTCCAGGTACCGCGGCCAGTTTATATGTCCTGACCTCCGTGCCTTTATACTTATCCCAAGTGTATTCTGCAGCCCCATAAGATACTCCGCTATTCCAGCCCGCAGATACCACCATGAGCATGCCAATCATCAAGAATAATGGCCATTTTTTCAACATCTTTTTCTCTCCTTTTTTTCTCCAAATCCACGCAAATGATCATTAGCATTATAGCGTTTCAATAATTCCACTAACAGTTAAATTTTAGAAGAAAAATAGGAGCAGGGGGCAAAGGAACTATTTTTCGGGTGGTGACAAAATACTCACAAACTTCAACTTGTATACTAGCATAATGTATGCTAGTATTTCACATGAGGCCGGCCTAAAGTTGTCTGTACAGATGAAACATTTGTAAGAAAGCGCTTTATATCGATTGGAAAGAGCAGTAGGGCCGTACATATTGACGGCGGATTTATGGTTTGCTCGGGCGTTTATTAAGCGAGTGGCGACAACATCCCATAATTGAAAGGAGTCAACAGTGCATGTTATCTAAAGGGCGTGGCATCGTTCTGGTTTTGCTGTTTCTGGCGGGAGTTATTAATTACTTGGATCGGTCGGCCTTCTCCGTTGCAGCTCCATTTATTCAGAAAAATTTTCAGCTCAATGCGGCTCAAATGGGCCTATTATTTAGCAGCTTCTTTATTGGATACGCTCTCTTTAACTTTATAGGCGGTTTCTTGTCCGATAAGTTCGGGCCGAAAAAGGTGCTTGGTTATTCCATGACATTCTGGTCGCTTTTTGCCGGTTTAACCGCCGCTACCTTCAACTTTGTGTCCTTGTTTATTGCCCGCGTATTGTTTGGGATGGGGGAAGGTCCGCTCTCTTCATCGCAAAGTAAAATGGTCAATAACTGGTTTCCGAAGAAATACCGGGCCAGAGCTTTATCGATCTCCATGGCCGGAACCTCGCTTGGCGGAGCCATTTCGGGTCCTATCGTCGGGATTATTGCTTTGACTTGGGGGTGGAAAGTATCCTTTGTCCTGATTACGATTATAGGTCTGATTTGGACCGCGTTCTGGCTCAAATGCGTGAAGGATGCTCCGAAGGATGTTGAAGACGATGAGGCAGATGATGAAAAAGAGCTACAGCATGCTCCGGCCGGCAAAACCAAAACCCCGCTCTCTTATTATTTGAAGCATCCGACGGTTTTGTTTACGTCAGTAGCGTTTTTTGCCTACAACTATATCTTGTTTTTCTTCCTGACCTGGTTCCCGAGTTATTTAATTCAGGCCAGAGGCCTTGATATCAAGGAGATGAGCTTTGCCACGATGATTCCGTGGACGGTTGGGTTTTTCGGTTTTGCCTTGGGCGGCTTCATTATCGATTTTCTTTACAAAAAAACGCGCAATGCCATGTTCTCCCGCAAAGTCGTATTGGTCACATGTTTGCTTGGCGCGGCGGTCAGTATCGGCTTGGCCGGTCTGGTCAACACCACGGCTGCCGCGGTTTCATTGATGGCAGCAGCGGTATTCTTCCTGTATCTTACAGCGATTACGTACTGGGCGATTATTCAAGATACGGTTGAAAAAGAGCGGGTGGGCAGCGTCGGCGGCTTCATGCATTTTCTTGCGAATACATCCGGCATCATCGGCCCGACGGCTACAGGAATGCTCGTGCAAACAACAGGTCATTTTACAAGCGCTTTCATCCTGGCAGGGGGGCTGGCGGTGATCGGGGCGTTATGTGTCGCTTTTTTCGTAAAGCCCATTAAGAATAAAAAAGTGAAGCTTGCCACAGAACGGACGATTGCTTAAATAAACCTAAATCATAAGAGAACGGAGTGAGTGGATTGAAAGCGATACAAGTTGTGGAACCGGGAAAAATGAGACTGATCGAAAAAGAAATGCCGCGGATTATTCACAGTAACGAGGTGCTGATTAAGGTTCGCATGGTGGGCATATGCGGCTCCGACATGCACATTTATCACGGGACTTCACCAGTTGCCACCTACCCGCGCGTAATCGGACATGAGATGGCTGGGGAAATCGTAGAAATCGGCGCGGATGTCCACCGGCTGTCGCCTGGAGATAAGGTGGTCATGGAGCCGATCGAAACCTGCGGACAATGTTATGCCTGTAAAGCCGGCCGCAAAAATGTGTGCGCCAAGCTGCAGGTGTACGGAGTTCACAAGGACGGCTCCTTCCAGGAATATATCGTCCTTCCCGAGCATTTAGCGCATAAAGTGGACCATCGTTTGGCTTGGGAGGAGGCGGTTTTGGTCGAACCGTTCACGATCGGCGCCCAAGCGAACTGGCGTGGCGATGTCCGGGCCGGAGATTTTGTTTTTATTATGGGAGCGGGTCCGATCGGATTGTGTGCGCTGCAGGTCGCCAAACTCAAAGGCGCGGTGTGCGTGATTTCCGACTTAAGCGATGAGAAGCTGGCATATGCTAAGGAAGTTGGCGCCGACTATACCTTGAATCCGCTTACGGATAATGTGGCCGACGAGATCCATCGCATGACGGGCGGATTAGGTCCGAACGTAACAATTGATGCGGTTTGTACGGAAAAAACCTTCGAACAGGCGGTGGAAATGACCTCTGTGGCCGGACGGGTCGTCGTTCTCGGCTTTGGCGAAACCCCTTCGCAAATACCGCAGTTGCCCATTACCAAGAAAGAAGTAACCATAGCGGGCTCCCGTTTGCAATCGGGCAAGTTTCCTGAAGTGATAGAATGGTTTAACAGCGGAAGGATCGAGGTGAATTCTTTTGTCACGCATCGCTTTGCGTTGGAGGATTTTCGTGAAGCGATCGAGCTCATCGAAACCAACCCTAACCAAGTTCGGAAAGTAGTCCTGGAGCTCCATACGAAATAGAGATAGGATCGCCAACCACCGGGCCAAGCGGACCGAAGGCTTAGGAGAAACATCTGTCATATCCTGTACAGCACGGGATTTACAGATGTTTTTTGTTTTTGTCCGCGTGAATAATATTCCCACCCCCTATTCAAATCCGCCGCTTCCAGCCGATATAGTTAAAGGTGCGGGGAGACTCGAGATTACGACAAAAAAGGGAGAGAACGTAGTGAAGAAAGTTGTAAATTTGTTTTTGTGTATGATGTTGATCGCGATAGCGACAACGGCATGCAGCCTGCCGGCAGCGGGGAAACTTACGGGGGCGGCCGGCGGAGACGAGGTGAAGGATTCGCTCAAGTATAACGAATACATTGACCTTAGCAATCAGATTAACGGAGGGATGTATGACTCTGTTTTCAGTAGTTATGTGAATGAGTTTGGAGCGGAGGAGGAAATTTACATCGATGACAGGTTTGACGGATTCAGCACAACGCCGTTTATTCCGACCGTGCTCGAGCACGCCGGCAAAACATTGGATTTTGCCTCCGCCGAACCGTCTTATGGCGCAACGGATGAGAAAGTAAAAGAGTTAATGCCGATTATCATAGATTTGATGAATACGAACAATGACATTCAAAACTACTACACAGCGAAAACCTATGTCGATGATGATTTTAAACAAGGCCGCGAATTACATACGCGTTTTATTTCATTGTTTGAGAAGTACATAGAGGTGGGGCAGCAATTTAACGAAGAATTTTCGAAGATCACAAATGAGCGCAAGTATGCAGATGCGGAGAAGCTGAAGGATGAAGATATGCTGATACGCTACTACGCGATTAGCATAGTATTGCGGGCACAGGAGATTCAGGAAGCTTTTTACAATAAGGGAGTCGGGGACGAAAACGTTTTGGATTTCGATGTTAAGGAATATGAGGAATTGTATCAATTGCTGACCGAGGATATCGAGCATTATTTTGAGTATTCCAAGGATGCCGATCGGCGGAAGAAAGAGGGATGGTCAAATCTCGAAATATTCCCGACAAGCATAGAAGGGGTAAAAGTAACGGCAACCGATATTCTCAGAATTTTGCAGGAACAGGATCCAGAGATTAACAGTGACACGGAAGGCAAAGTGACGACAGGCGGGTCTAATGCGATTTTGTCGACGTTTGACCGCAAGGTCTCATTCCTCGTGGATGCCTACAATACCACCAGCAGTTTAGCGGGCTTGAATTAATTCGATGAGAAGCGTGAGAGTAAGGTGGGGCGTTGTTGTATCTTTAAGCCTTCTGGTTGTACTGCTCTCGTCCTGCCAGGCGCCGCTGGAGCTGGTGAAGATCATCCGGCCGGAAGGAACAAAGCCGGCTGCCTCCACCCAGGAAGAAAAGCCCGGAACGGAAGCGGCGGCACGGAAATACGCCGGCTATAGCGCCCTGGATATTTATATCCATGGCGAAATAGCCGATGTTCTGGAGCGGTACGGAGAACGGTTCGGACATAAGGAAAAATTCGCTCTGCACAAAGAGACTCATCTGGAGTGGGGCGTAAATCTGGAGCTTAAAGAGACCTATAAACTGGCGGAGTATACGGAATTGGCCGCTAAACAGCCTGCTCTGCCCGATGTCGATGAGGCTGTGAAGAAGCTTGCTCCAAAGCTGGAAGATCTGGTCAAGATGCTTGGCGAAATCGATACCTATTACAGGTTCAAATTTTACGTCGATGACAATTTTGCGAAGGGGAAAACGCTGCATGAACAGCTGCAGGTTCTGCTGAAGGAATGGGAGCCGCTTGCGGAAGACTTCACGGTTAATCTCCATCAGTCGCTAATGAAGCAGCGAGAGCTGGATCTCGCCGATTTCAAGGCAAACGATCAGATGATCCGGTACCATGCGCTTGAATCGATCATGGCAGCGGAAGCGATTGAAGACGAACTGAATAGGCAGGGCGTGGCATCGGAGACATTAGACGGCCTCGATGCCGCATCCTACCGGGTTCTGTACGATCGGCTTACAGAAGAAGTAGCCCAGTATATCGCCTTGGCTGACGATCCGGAGCGGGTAAAGCAGGAAGGGCTGGACACCTATAATTCATATGGAAACATGCTGAAACATAAAATCATGCTGGTGAAAGCCTCCGCCACCGATTTGCTGCAGCGGGCCGAGCAATCGCGGACGTTCGATGAACACAACAAGGACGGCACGCCCAAGGACTACAAGAAGAAACTGCAAGAGGCTATTTTGGAATATGATGTGTTTGTCATTGGACCTGAATAAGGGTTGATTCTAAGAAAGGAAGTTTTTGCATGATTATTTGGAAAGGGCTGGGAATATTAAATATCGTTATCCCAGGGGTTTTGTTTTTTATTGTCAATGGTTTAGTGTCCCTTCTGGGGCTTGACATAATAGATGCCCGGCTGCCGCTGGCTTTTGTGTTCATCGTGTCGGGAGTGATTATCTGGTATATAGGAAAAGCGCTTAACGCCGATGCGGGTAAAGTGCTGGTTGATATGGAAACGGGGCAACGCTACCAAATGGGATTCCGGCATAGTCTGTTTTTTATCCCTATGCATTACTGGGGCCCTATCGGCCTCGTGATAGGATTTATTTTGATTGTCGCAACGATATTTACGTAGGGTTAACTTCGCATAACATGAGTCTTTGAACACCACAATTCGAGCCAGATGCTCGTAGTGTGGTGTTTTTCTTTTAACGGCGAGTAGAGTCATTAGAGCGTAAGCAACTTCTAAACTAGGAGTTCGTGTCCCTCTTTCCCAAACTCCGGCTTCCTTGGTCATTGTTGACAGGTTAAAATAATTAAAAAGAACCGTAAAGCGTTGTAATTTTCTGAGAGTCAATAGTTTGGAATATGTTATAATGGTTAAGAAATATTTATGTAACACTATTAATGCTTAGGGGAAAATGAAATGTTAAACAAGTATAATGATATCCCGTTATATGTTCAGTTAAAAAATAAATTACGTGAAAAAATCTTAAATGGCAGTTTAAAAGAGGGTGAAGTGTTGCCTTCGGAAAATCAGTTAATGAGAGACTTCGGTATTACACGCAGTACCATAAGAAGAGCCGTTGAAGAATTGGTGAAAGAAGGACTTGTGGAAAAAGAACAGGGGAAAGGTGCTTTTGTAAGGCTGCGTCAAACCAAACAGAATCTTTGGAACTTTCAAGGGTTTACCGATCTGTCCTTAAAGAAGAACCAACAACCTGTTACTAGAGTGCTGAAAAAAGAAATTGTTATAGAAAACAATATTACCTATTTTAAACTGGAACGTGTACGTGGAACAAAGTTAAATGACAAAACAAGATGGTTGACCATCGATCAATCCATGCTTCCTCTTGAACTATTTAAAGGTATTGATCAGTTTGATTTTAATAGTACTTCTCTATATCAAACCTTACGTAAGGAATATCAAATATTTCCACATCATGTAGTTTTGGATATCAACCCCATTATGTGCAATGATGAAATGTGCGAGAGATTGGAGCTGGACAGTCCAATTCCTTTGCTTGAGGCCAGAGGAACTGTATATAGCAAGGACGGCATGGAGATTGAAAAAATACACATTATTTATGGACCGCATTTTCAGTTTAAATTAAATCAGTATATATAATACGCTTGACAGATCGTCAGGCGTATTATATTATCGCTTTAACTTGTACGAATAACCGAACAAGTTAAAAGAGGGGGGTATTTTATGAAGGTACTAGGTATGTTATATGGTATGGCAATAGGAGACGCGCTTGGGATGCCTTCTGAGCTGTGGAGCCGTAAAAAAGTGAAATCTCATTTTGGTAATATTACTGAATTTTTAGATGGTCCAAAAGAAAATGACGTTGCTTGTAATTTTACTAAAGGACAATTTACAGACGATACGACACAGGCACTGCTTATTTTAGATGCTTTAATTGAAAATGATTTTATTCCTTCAGACACTTTAATTGCTGAAAAACTCCTGAATTGGGCAATCCGAATCGATGCTTTTGAAAATAATATATTAGGTCCAAGTTCAAAAATGGCTCTCCTGGCAATTAAAGAAGGAAAAGATGTAGAAACATTTACGAGCAAGGCGCTTACAAACGGGGCGGCAATGAGGATTGCTCCCATTGGTGCCTTATTCTCGACAGCTCAATCTAAAGAGTTAGCGCAATACGTATATGAAGTGAGTAAAGTAACTCACTCAACTGATGTATCCATCGGCGGTGCGGCCATGATTGCCTATGCTGTAAGCGCTTCAATAGAAGACAAAAACTGGGAGCAAATTATTAAGGGAGCTCTCAATATCTACGAACTGGCTTCAATGAATGGGGCGGAAACCTTTGCGGCCTCCATTCCGGAGCGCTTGAAGCTTGGCATTGAATTTGCTGATAGATACCAGGATGACGAAGAAACTTTCACACAGAAAATTTATAATGTCATTGGTTGCGGTACAATGACAAGTGAATCAGTTCCGGCTGCACTGGCGATTGCCTATTATGCGAAAGACCCGAATCGATGTGCTTTAATCTGTGCAAACCTTGGCGGAGATACCGATACGATCGGCGCGATGGCGACTGCTATTTGCGGAGCAAAATATGGTTACGATGCGATCCGTAAAGATTGGATTGAAACCATTGATCGTGAAAATAATGTAGACTTGAAAAAATATGCTCATTTGTTAGAATCCCATAAGTCACAATTTAAAGGGGTGTAATTCATGGAGAAAGAGCAGACAATTATTCTTCAAGATGGTGAAAAAACGGGTAAACCGCGGGATTTATTTTTTATGTGGTTTGCAGCGAACATCGGAATATTAGGAATTGTATACGGTGCAATAATTGTAAACTTCCAATTAAGCTTTTTTCAGTCGATTTTAGTTGCCCTTCTCGGGCCGTTGTCTTTTGTGTTGGTCGGGTATGCGAGTTTGTCCGGACGTGACAGTGGGGCGCCAACCTTCGTCATGTCCAGAGCAGCATTCGGCTTTAAAGGTAATTTCATACCGGCTTTAGTAGGATGGTTTGGCCAAGTGGGCTGGTTATCGGTGAATGTCACGACCGGCACTTTGGTGCTCCTGTCGATCTTTAATGAATTCGGGTTAAATACAAGCACACCTTTAAAATTTATAGCCTGGTTAATCTTTGCGGGTTTGGTATTGGCGTCCGTATCGTTTAGCCAGGAAACACTGGTTAAAGCCCAAGCTTTCTTTACTTATATTTTTGGCGGCCTGACCATTATCGTACTGGCTTTCCTCATACCGAATACGGATTGGCACCATCTTTTTGGCTTGAAGTCCGGATCATGGATTTCCAGCTTCTTGCCGGCCTTGATGTTTGTCATTATAGGAACAGGACTTACTTGGACGAAGGCGGCATCTGATTACAGTCGCTATCAAAGCAGAAAGAATTCTTCAAGATCAATCATCTTGAATGTGACCGCAGGAGCGTTCATTCCCCTATTTCTAATTATTGGAACGGGTG
Source organism: Paenibacillus oralis (assembly GCF_003863965.1). Classification (GTDB taxonomy): domain Bacteria; phylum Bacillota; class Bacilli; order Paenibacillales; family Paenibacillaceae; genus Fontibacillus; species Fontibacillus oralis. Next base: position 398,632 of record NZ_RRCN01000001.1, on the reverse strand, counting down.
TTCTATTAGCGTCCAAGGTAGATGGACTAGCGAGTGCTGAAAATCCTATAGAACTAATTGGAAGCGTTTTACCGGGGTGGATGACCATTATCTATTTAATTGCCGCGCTTGGAGGAATAACTCCTATGTGCTTTATTGGACTGAAATCATCAAGACTCATTCTTGCTTCGTTTAATTTAAAGGTTAAAGACTCCACTGCCATTTCTATTCATGCTGTCCTAATCACAATTATCCCACTTTATGTACTTGTTGTTTCCAACAACTTTATGGGAAATTTCCAAACCTTTTTAAGTTATTTAGGTATTGGTTTAGCCGCATGGATAGCTATATATTTAATTGACTATACTTTCTTAAGAAGACGCGCCGGATACAGCAAATCATTGTTGGAGGATTCTTCGTTCAATCCGTTTAATGCTGGTGGTGTAGTCGGCTGGATTTTAGGTGTCAGTTCGGCTTTGATCCTGAAGAATTTTATTGAATCCAGTTATTACATCCCCATTACTCTATTAATCAGTGGAGGTTACTATTACATCTCCATACGAGCGAAAATTAAACAGACGAGTGAGGTTATATATGAGAAAGATTAATCGTAATAGGGTACTGCTTATTGGAGGCGTTTTCATCGATGTGATCGCGAAAGTTCAGCACGTCCCTGAAACGGGACAGGATATTCCGGGCGAAATGATTGACCGTATCGTGGGGGGATGCGCGTATAATGTGGCCAATGTTTTAAAGCAACTGGATGTCGAATATGATCTAATGGTTCCAATCGGCAGAGGAATTCACGCTGATATTATAAAAAAGGCGTTTAACGAAGAAGGGCATAAACTGTTCATTGAAGATTCCAGCAAGGACAATGGTTGGAGCTTATCGCTTGTAGAAGAAAGCGGGGAACGTACCTTTATTACCTTTAATGGAATCGAGGAATATTGGAAAGACGAATGGTTCAGTCAGATCCATTTTGAGGATTATCGTTATATTTATTTGACGGGTTATTCCCTTGAGGGACAAAAAGCCGATGTAATTCTTAATCGATTATCTAAGAACTCATCCGGCGGCAAAATCATCTTTGATCCGTCTCCGCGCATTTCTGCCATTAAAAAGGAGCACTTGGAAAAACTTTTTGCATTAAGGCCTATTGTGCACAGCAATCTAAGTGAAATTCTGGAGCTCACCGGCGAACCGGATCTTGAACAAGCTGTTCGAAGATTACATCAATCCACCCAGAGTGAGGTTGTTGTTACGTTAGGACCCAAGGGCTCATTTTGTTACAATGGTGAACACATGATTACTCTTGATGGGAAAAAGGTGCCTGTGGTTGACACAATAGGAGCTGGAGATGCCCATACAGGCGCATTTATTGCCTCATTGCTTCATGGTCAGTCTTTAGAAAAAGCATGCGAACAAGGGAATGAAGCAGCCGCACAAGCGGTACAGGTGCAAGGCGGAAAATTTAAGCTAAATCCGTTTTGCTAAATTAGATAGGGACGAAATTGTTGAATCATTAAATCCCAATCTCTCATTTATATAACTGAGAGGTTGGGATTTTTAATAATGGAACTACCCAGCGAAAGTTCTTGAACGGTCAACAGTTTGAGGATGTTTCCATAATTATCTATAATGGGCCTTGGATGCATGATTAAAAAGGAGACAAAAGAACAAATAATGAAAAAAGACGACTTTGGCAACCGAATGAAGGGGTATGAGAACATTTTCAGACAAACGCTTCCTCAGCGGCTCCCGGTGATCCTTCGAATCGATGGCTCCCATTTTCACTCCTTTACGCGGGATATGAAAAAACCGTTCGATGAAGCGTTAATCCAAGCGTTTTGGGAGACCTGCAAGTACTTGGCGCAGAATATGATGGGCTGCAAGTTGATTTATCATCAAAGTGACGAGATATCGATTCTTTTGACCAATTATGACAAGCTAACAACCCAATCCTGGTTTGAAAATAATCTGCAAAAGATGGTTTCGGTTTCGGCCTCAATGGCTACTGCAAAGTTCAATGAGGTCATTAAAGAAGCCTACCCGGATAAACCGCTGGCGACTTTTGATAGCCGGGCCTGGGTGCTTCCTCATGATGAAGTCACTAACTATTTCCTCTGGAGACAGCAAGACGCGACTAAAAACAGTATTTCGATGGTGGCCCAGGCCAACTTTCCTCACGAGGAGCTGCAGGGGTTGGACGGGGGAAAACTTCAGGATAAGCTGTTTCTGGAGAAAGGCATCAATTGGAACGACTTGCCCGTTTGGCAGAAACGTGGGGCATGCATTACAAAGCAGTTCTATAAAAAAGGGGAAGCGATACGCAGCAAATGGGATGTTGACCTCAATACGCCGATTTTTAGTCAGGATAGAGAGTACATAAACCAATACGTGTATTTGTCGAAGGATGAATAATTATGGAATGTGTTATTTTCATCGGAATTCAGGCTTCCGGGAAATCAACATTTTACAAAGAGAAATTCTTTAAAACCCATATGAGGATAAACTTGGACATGTTAAAATCCAGGCATCGGGAAAATGTTTTTCTGGAAGCCTCCCTTCGAACCAGCCTGCCCTTTGTGGTGGATAATACGAATCCTACCTTGGAGGACCGAAAAAAATATATCGAATTAGCCAAAAAACATAAATTTAAAATCGTCGGTTATTATTTTGAACCCAATTATGATTTATCGTATGAGCGAAACGAACAGAGGCAAGGGAAAGAAAAGGTCGCAGAGATAGGGATCAAAAGCACATTAAAAAAATTGCAGCCCCCATCATATAGTGAGGGATTTGACGAGCTGTATCTAGTGAAGTCGCATAGCGATGGGTTTGTGATTGAAAAGATGATAAAGGATTGAAGGTAGGAGTATAGGCGACACCGCCATAGAGGCTTGGGATCATTTGATAAGCGGGCATGGGATGAAGCTGTGGGGGATTTTGTAAAAAGGAAATATGTACACGGAGGAGACCGGATGGAGGAGCAACCATTATTTAGAATCCTTGTAGATGGAAAATACGGCTTCATTAACAATACAGGAGAATTCGTGATTCCTCCTATATATAAGATGGCAAGTGATTTCAGTGAGGGATTTGCTTACGTTTGGAGTTTTCATAATAAAAAGGGTTATATCAATTCGAAAAATGAAATGGTGATAGAACTAACGGGAGATCATGGTTATGAAGGGAATTTTGAGAATGGACTTGCCATTGTAGGTACAAATGGTAGATACGGTTGTATAAACAAAACCGGGCAGTATGTAGTGGAACCGATCTTTGACCGTATCGTTGGCGTTAATCCCAACGGGACATTTTCAGCTTTAATTAATGGAAAAGCGGGACTATATGATTTGCAAAGTAATGCAATTATTGAGCCTGGTTATTATGATTTTATTGATGCCTTTTCGGACGGATTAGCTTTTGTATCTGTAGAAGGAAAAGAGGGATATATTGATAAAACTGGAAATATGGTGATTTCTCCGCAGTTTTCGTCGGTTTCCCCGTTTTCCGAAGGGTTGGCCGGCGCCTCGATCGATGGGGACAAATACGGGTTCATCAATAAGCTCGGGGAATTCGTAATCCCGCCCAAATACTACCAAGTTAAAGATTTTAGTGAAGGACTGGCGGGGTTTCGCTTGAAGACAGGAGGGAAGTGGGGGTACTTGAACAGCTTGGGAGAAAAAGTGATCAGACCGAAATTTCAAACCGTGTGGGCCTTTGTCGACGGAATGGCTCCAGTTGAAAATAAAGATAGGTACGGTTATATCGATAAAAAAGGGCGATATGTTTTGAAAAATGTGTTTAATACAGCACACGAATTGAAAAGTGGACTCGGTTTGGTCACTTATGATGGTGAGTGGGGTTACATTGATCGGCACGGCCAATGGGTTTATAAACCTAGCCATTTTGACCTTTGGTGATAAATTGAAATAGAAAGGTTATGCCTCCATGATAATTACGCTTGATATAAGTAATGAAGAATTCGACGGGATTGTAGCGGATGATGGAGAATTTTCACCGGTGATTTTCCTGAACTTTCCGAGCGATCTAAGAGGGATCTATGAATTCGAACTGATGAACACCGTGATCAATATTTATGACTTTAAGGATCAACTGCAGAGTTTGGGGATTGGCACTGAGGAGGATTCACTTTTTGTTTATGGAAAAATATACGTACGAATCGAAGGCGTCAAGGGCGCAGACTTCAAGTTTGTTGAAGGTGACTTCCACACAGGGCGCAGACGGTATCATAGCTGGCCATATACCATTAATGAAGGTGATGTTGTATGTAAATGTGGGGGGAGGTTATCCTTCCTCGAGGATTGCTACGCATCGATCATGATCGTTACGGAGAGCAGGCCTAAAATCACATTAACATTTAACCTTGAAGAAACGGTTCCCTTTGACTTTATGAAAAGCAGGAGTATCGAGCTGGCTCACACCTTAAAAGCAGGGCATACATATACAAATTCTCCGGGGAAAATGTTTAATCACAGCTTTTTTCGTGAGCATTTCGGATCGGGAAGAAAAGCGATTAGAAGCGAGGCAATGGCCATAGTTGTCAGCAAAAAGTCATGTTTGAATCGGAGGTTATGATGATAAACCCGCAATCCTTAGCAAGTTTCCAACTTTATTCCGCGGTTGAGGACATGGATATAAACAAGGTCGAAGCGGAAATGGGAAGAAGGGGACTAGTCGAATGCTCAACCCGAAAAAACTCAATATAGCGTACAAAAGATACAGTAAAAATTTTGTGAATGGGATTAAGTTTGAAGATGTTCAAAAGCGGTATGAACAGAAGAAAAATAAAGTTATTGAAATAGTTGAATCGAATCATACAGAGAAGGATCATATTTTGCTGATCCGTTTAGACTCCATCGCCTCCTTGTATCTGTCCCAATGGAAAAACGACGTATTGATTACCGGCGGGAAGCGGCCGGAAGGTTTAAAGCATATGCAAATGATCGTTTTCTATCAATGCATGGCCCAGGATCTTTATAAAGTCCGGTATCCTAAGATGATGCTGGAGTATACGTTTAGGGAAGTTATCGTCGCGTTAATTCATTTTACAATGTTTGGGTGGGAGAAAGAAGAAAATATACTCTTTGATTTTATAGTAGACCGCCTGGGCGGGAACATTCTGGACGCCGATGATCCGAACAAACACGTGTGGTTTCTGATGGAGTTGTATTTGCAATATAGAAAAAAGACCATCGCGGGAACCGATCAACACGTACATACCGTTATTAAGCAAAAGTTGAAGGAGGCCGGGCTGCCGCAGGGTTCGATACCGGATGACCTCGAGGTGTATCGGCACGTATTGGATCGATGGCCGACGTCTGATCTAACAGAGATCACCCAATTGATCGGCAGCATGTCATTATTCCATTCGGTGCAGGCTTCTGAAATAGGGAATTTTCATGAGTTTGGCGATTATCGATACGGATTTTATCCCTATGAAATTTTGTTCCTGATTCATGTGCGGAGAATGCAGGGCTTGCCGATTCCCGAGCACTTTGAAGATTTTTTAATGAATAACCCGGAAGCCAAAATGGAGATCAGCAACCCTGAACCGTACCCGGAGTGGGACCCGATGCTGCGTCTGATCGATCATTTCTACCGAAAGAACTATCCTGAGTATATCCCTAACGAACATGGGGAGTTGTTTCGATAATAATAGTAATCATCCTATATAACCCACCAGGAGGACTTCAAAATGTCAGAAGAAGCGATCATTCCACTTATTTTCGAAGAAGATCATGAATTATTAAATAATCCCGGGATACTGGATAAGTACTCGGATTTAGTAGATTACGGATTTGCTACAAAGCGATTCCTCTATCTCGATCATCGAGGTGAAGAGAACCAAGAGATTGTGAACTATATTTTGGATTATGAATTCGCTCATAACCTTGAATTGGCTTCTGAGGAGGAATTCGAGAAACTGGGGGAGTTTGAGTACGAATATGTGCCGGAAAAGATCAAAGAAGTGAACAAGCTTATTTCGCCCAAAGGCTACGGCTTATTCTATTATCCAACCGGCGGCGACTTCTGCGCCCTGTTCATCGCCAAACTGGAGCATAAATCCAAATTGCTGGAAGTTGAAATCGTGGACGATGAATGGACGCCTATCCGGGAAAGATATATTCAGTATTTTGAACTATGAATGTACTTTCAAAGGATTTTTGGGACTGTGAGTTTTTCAAGTACAGAAAAGAAGATCTCGACAGATTTGGCTTTATAGAAGAGACAAAAGCCTTACTGTTAGCCCATGGCTTACCTAAGAATCACTCCATTTTTGATAAGCGTGGCATTCAATTTTTTGATTGCGCTGATTTCGCACAAGTTGTCTTTAACAAGGAGGAATTCATTAGAATAGGTCAAAGTCGCGGGGCTTTCATCTCCATCCAAAAAAGAACGCAAGAAGTATATGCCATACCGGAAAGCGGCCTTAGTAACGGGGGTTTCATAAATTCAAACATAAAGTGGTTTTTGTTGTTCCATCAATTATTTTATGCCGAGCTTGGAAAAGTAGATAACATTGATGATGACAAACAATGTGAACGATTTGGAAATATGCTTCGAAGAGAATTTGAAAAAATGGATCCTTGCGCAATGCTGGATAAAGAGAGCACATGGTCTAGAATCGTCGAAGAGTATGAGAATGGCGTGGTCTGATCGGAAAATTTACCTTTACAATATGTGTGAGTCTTTTAAGGAGAAGAGGACCAAATGAAAGAAATTGTCGTGCACGAAGAAAATTTAAATCGTTTTGTGAATATCCCCTGGTTTGTGAACTGTGGTAAGAGATCGAATATTAAATTGAGTGTGCGATTCAACTTGTTGAGAATTGGCAAGAAGCCGAAGTGTTCGATGAAAAAGAAGAATGGGAGGATGTAATCTCCAGCGGTCGGGAGAACCTGGCCGAATTTGTCTGGAAGTTAGGTTATAGTGTGAGGGACTTCAACTATGTCGTTGCTGCGGTAAGAGATTCAGATCAGTATAAATCGGCTGTTTCAGAAATGTATGAAGTCATCGAAGAGCAGAATATCAAAGAAGAGTTCGGCGATACTTTAGGCTGGCTAATGCTTAATGCGGGCATAGAAGAAGTATTTAAGGATTACAAAGGCTGTCCGAAATTTTTCAGTGAAATGCTGGAGGTTCTTAAATATGGACATTGTCCATGTGGATGGAATGGAAGATGGCCGAAAGGCACGCTATATGTGTATTAATCCGGAAGCAGTGAACAACGTCGAAGGCTACTGGTCCACAAAAATAGAGGAATACGAGGAAATGTGGTAAAAATGATGAACCCTACACAATTGAGTTTAGCTGAAATGGAGAGCATCCATAACCATATTGTGAAACATATCGGTGCTCCCAAGCTTGTGAACCATGAAATGACTTCGGAATTGTACATATCGATATTTTTTTGGTGCCTGCAAATAACGCAAGGAGTTACCACACGTTAATTACTTCAGGGATGAACGCGTTACCAGCAAATACGGCTGACGGGGAGGAAGAGTGGAGATATACCGAGCTGCTTATGTACTTACCGTCAACTTGGGATGTATCCCCGGCAGCATTGGAAGAGCCCCAAAATTATTGGCCGCTTGCCTGGCTGAGGAAACTGGGGAGATTTCCACACGAGAATAAGACATGGTTCGGGTTAGGAGATACAATTCCCAACGGAGAGCCTCCAAAACCTATAGGTGATCAAACGCAGTTATCCAACTTTGTACTTTTACCTTTTTTACACCGCTACGGGTTCAATGATTTTCTGGACAAACTGGATACGGCGCATTTCAGTGATGTATTGAATTTAGAGCGAGAAAACATGTGCGGATAGCAAGATTCCCATACCTATGAACAGCTAGAGAATCTTTTAGGCGGAGGCGGGCGATAGCGACGGGATTATACAATCACCACTTCCGGCTCGGGAACAAAATCGTAGTGTTTATAAATTTCCTCCTGCACCAGTTTTATAAGGTCCACTACATCCTGTGCCTTTGCGCCTCCACGGTTTTGAATGACGTTGCCGTGGGTAGGGGAAATGATCGCTTTGCCGCGCTCCGTTCCTTTGAGGCCCAGACTTTCCACGAGTTTGCCGATCGGCTGCCCGATGGTGTAGTTGTTTTTGAAGACCGAACCACAGGATGGAAAAGAAAAGTGATGTTTTCCCGTCCGATCCGCGATGATTCCTTTTAACGCGGCTGAAGCCGTGGCGGAAGGGTTTGATTTCGTTTCAAATTGCCGGATAAAATAAGCCGAGAAATCCGCCAGGCTTGAAATGCTCAGCGGTTGTGCGGCCAGTTGCTTGCGGCAGGCGGCGATGGCATCAGGAGCGACCGGGCGGGACGTTATTAAATCAGCTCCGACAATCACCCAGGGATGACGCTGAAAAATCGATTTTTTGTAGGCAAACTCGCAGTTTTTCCCCGCAATCGCCTGTATTCCCCGGCCGATCGCCGTCAGGTCGATGTAGTACACCGTATCCAGGACATCGCAAATCTGGCGGTCAAAATACTTGGCATTCATGTAGATTCCGCCTCCCAGCGTGCCGGGCAGCAAAAAAGTAAACTCGAAATCCGGAATCCCCGCATATAGTCCGAGCAGCGCCAGCAGTGACATCGGCGTACCGGCGGAGACATACAGCCGTTCTCCTTTCGTATAGAAATCCACCTGCTCCTGCAAGGAAATAAACAACATTTCTTTGCTTGGGTGGTCCGGGAAGAGCAGATTGGAACCCATACCGAACAAAAACGGCAACAAACCGCTGGCCGAAGCTTGCTCTAAAGCGGTCAGCACCTCTTCGGCCGTCTTTGGAGCGGCCAAACAGCGGGCGTCACCGCCGATATGATAAGTCGAGAAGGAAGCCAAATTTATATTTGAAACGAACAGTTCTGATTTCATTTGCACGTGAAGATTTCTCCTTTGGGTCAACAATAAAAGATCGCATACCATTATATTACGATCTGCCGCAGGATTGAAGCATTTAACGAGAAATCTTCCGCTACCAAAGGTTAGAGCAAGGCCAAGTTTTGTGCTCCTTTCTTATTTTAATTTCCAGGATAAAGCGATTCTCTCAAATTCGGCTTCGTTAAGTTCATCAGACCGATCGGCTTCGATAAAAATAACGGTTTGGTCCAAAAAGATGTAGCAGTATTGTTTGATCACAGATTTCTCTGTTTCTGTCTCGATCCCGGAAACATAGGAGAAGTTGGCGGGGTAACCGTCAATCTCAACATCTTTTGAATCTATGACCTCTAATTCCGAATAATAATTTCGTTGCGAGTTCATTCTGTCCAGGAATTTCTGCCGCTCCTCGGCCAGAACGGTTTGCCGAAGGTTTGTGACCCCCAGTGACGGTTCGCCCGCGGGAAGGGGGAACACGCCCCCCTTGTTGTAAAGTTCCATGACGCCAACTTGTTTCGCCAGCTTCCAGCCCGTCGGCAAATCCAGCGAATAGTAGGTATCCGCCTCGGAAGAGTTGCTCGCCCATTGGAACGAGGTCAACATGTTCATTATTTCACTTTCAATGAGATTAAATTGTTCCTCCGGGGCGGCGGCCTGAATTTGTCCTACTTTTTGCCCCTCGCCTTCCAGGATATAAACCCACTGTATGTACGTAACGCCCTCTTTAACGAGACGGCATTTGAGGAGAAGCGCTTGAGGTTTGGGGGCGGTATTTAATTTCTCTTTGGAAATGAACTCCAATCCTCTGCTTTCCAGCAGGTCCGCGGTGTAAAAGTCGTAAAAATAGTCGATAGCCTCGTTTGCATCAGGTACCGGGATTTCCATAGCCATAAGGCTGGTTTGATGCGTAAGGCTCTCATAACCGGCAAAACCGCTGGCTTGTTGAAAATCGGCTTGCGGGACAAAACGCAAGGATGTTCCGGGAATGGTTACATACCCTTCTTCCGTTCCCGATTCCGTCTCTTCCGCTTTCACAGGTTCGGCAGCTTCTTCTGCAGCGGCCAAGCCGGAGGGGCCGGTGTTGTTGCCGACCACGGCGAGAGAAGAGCCGCAGCCTGCGATGAAGAAGACACACAAAGCAATTAGTGTTATTAGCTTGCAATACATAAAACTCCACCTTTTCAACATTTTAGTATCGGATTAGAGAGATACTTCATCAATATCGGAAAGTAGAGATCAAGTTTTGATAGGATTTGATTCTCTGGGCTTACCACCACAAACGATTCCCTGTGCCGGAAATCTAACGGTTGTAGTAGCGGCTATTTTGCGAAAAAAGACCTTTTCTAAATTCTAACGGTTGTAAGCGCCGTTATTTGCCTGAATCTAAGCAAAAACAGCCTAGTTTAAGTGAAATAAGCGCCATGGCAACCGTTACAATTTGAAATCAACGTTTTTGGAACAAATAGCGGTTGTGGCAACCGTTAGAATATTTGTGTGGTGCAGTGGGCTGATATCCGCATCACGCGGCCGATATTCTAGGCTCAATATCCTACCCATTTGCCTAACTCCCGCTTTTCCTTAGTTTCATCTTATGTTAGCAGCCCGCTCACCGTATAATTTTGCAAACAGCCAGGGGACAATAATTGCGCTGTTTTATCCAAAACGCCTTGCGTATAATGATCTGCAAAGAGAGAGACTTTCGATAGCTACCTCTAAAGAAAGCGGGTGGTGAAGCATACTTGACGAGCGCAGTTCTTCGATGCTTGCCTTGCTTCAGAAGACCAAAGCTTATGTGCCGGTTCAAGAATTGATGGATAAATTCCATGTCTCCAAGCGCACCGTTTATTACGATATGGATAAAATCAATGACTGGCTGCGCGAAAGCGGCTTGGCCCCCGTCGAATACGTTCGCGGGACGGGGTTTCTGCTCCCCGACGCATCGCGGACGCAGCTTCCGGCCAAAGCGCAAACCGTGCAGCCGCAGCAATACTATTTGTCCCGCAGCGAACGCAAAGCATTGCTTTGTTTGCAGCTGATTTACCGGAGCGGACCGATGTTTCTGTACGATATGGAAGAATTGCTGAAGGTCAGCCGGGGCACCGCCCATGCCGAACTGAAGCGGCTAAAGGACGAGCTTGCCGGATACGGACTAACCCTCCAATTCGACCGTAAGCAGGGCTATTTTATCCAAGGTAATGAAAAAGACCTGAGAGCCGCGCTGTCTCATTTTCTGTTTGAGCTGCTTCCGTTTGGCGATTGGAATAACTTCTCTGCTACCATCGACGGTTTGATCCACGCGGACCTGTTCAAAAGGCATTTCCCGGCTTTCCGGGAAGAGCAGATGGCTTCCGTATACGACACGATCGTTTCCGGCGAACAACTGATCGGCATGGAGCTGACGGATGAGACGATCCTGCACCTGACGATCCGGCTCTGGCTTTCCGCCACCCGGCTCACGCAAGGCAATGCGGTCAAGATGGACAAAGAAGAAAAAGCGGCTTTGCAGGAAACGCTTCAATACAAAGCTGCTGCGCAAATTGCCGAAAAGCTTGGGGAGCTTTTCCGCATCGACATTCCCAAAGATGAAATTTGCTACATTACCGTGTACCTGCTCGCCGCCAAGGTGAACCGGGTGGAGGTGGAGTCCGATACGCTGGAGGCCAAGCGGCTGCGCCAGGCGACGGAGGAGATGATCGGCCTTTTCGAAAAAAACGGCTGCGTATACTTCCAGGACCGGGAAGCGCTCCAGAAACAATTGTTTCTTCATGTCAAAGCGGTTTTCTACCGGACCAAATACGGCCTCAGTATCGAGAATCCGCTGACGGGTACGATGATGAAAGAGTACCGGGAAGTGTACGAATTAACCAAAAGATCGATTCAGCCGCTGGAGAAGGTGTTCGAAATACCGCTCAATCAACACGAAATAGCTTACTTGTCGATGCACTTCGGCGGTTGGCTGCGGCGGGAGCAGGTGGAGCCGATTCCGCGGAAAAGGGCGGCGGTCGTTTGCGTCAACGGGGTTTCGGCCTCACGGATGCTGAAAAACCAGCTGGAGCAGCTATTTCCTTCCATCGATCTGGCCGCCGTTCTTTCGCTTCGCGAATACGAGAAGTTCAAAGGCAAGGTTGATTTTCTGTTCTCCACCGTGCCGCTTCCCGGGAGCACTGTTCCGGTGTTTATCTTGAACGCGATTATGAGCGATGCGGAAAAAGCGCATTTGCTGGGGCAAGTTGCCCCTTACCTGGAGAACAGAGCCGGGCAGCAGCCGGGGCTTTCCGCGCAAGCGATCGTCGAACTGGTTGGCAAACACGCAAAAATTACCGATAAGGAAGCATTGCTTGAGGATATACAACGTTATTTGACGGCGGCCAAAGGACCGCCGGCGCCGAAGGAATTCAAGCCGGCGCTGGGCGAGCTGTTGACTCCTTCGCGGATCACGATCCGGGAAGAAGTTTCCCACTGGCGGCTGGCGATCCGGGTGGCGGCGAAGCCTTTGCTCCAGGACGGCTCCATCTCCGACAGGTACGTGCAGGCCATGATCGATAAGGTGAATCAATACGGCCCTTATATCGTCGCCGCGCCCGGTGTGGCCATCGCCCATGCCAGGCCGGAGGACGGAGCCGCCAGAGCTTCCATGGCGTTGCTGACCATCCGCAAAGGGGTGGCGTTCAGCAGCCAGGCCAGGCATCTCGTAAACCTGCTGGTCGTCGTTGTCGGGACGGATGGGGAATCCCATCTGAAGGCGCTTTCGCAGCTGGTAAACCTGCTCGTTGATGAACAAAACAGGCAGGTATTAGGGAATACTGATAAAAAAGCGGAAATCACCCGCATGATTTTACAATATTCCGCGACTTGATGGATAACCTAAGGAGGAGTTTTTGAACATGCATTTTATGGAAAAGAGCCTCATATCGCTTGATATCGAGGCAGAGGATGCGGAGCAGGCGATCCGCGCGGCCGGACAGCTGTTGGTTGACAGCGGCGCCGCAGAAGGCAGCTACGTAGAGGCCATGGTGTCGGCATACAAGAACAGCGGACCGTATATCGTCATCGCGCCGCATATCGCTTTGCCGCATGCCAAGGCGGAAAACGGCGTCCGGGAAGCTTCGGTTTCCTTCGTCCGGCTGCGGCATCCGGTTGCGTTCGGGCATCCCGAGAACGATCCGGTGAAGCTCGTGTTCGCGCTTGGCTCTTCTTCCAGCTCGGACCACATTGCCTTGCTGCGCAGACTGACCACCCTGCTGAATGAGCCGGCTAACGTAGAGGCGCTTAAGGAAGCCCAGACCGCCGAGGAGATTGAATCCATCATCCAATGACCGGCAGTCCGGCAGCGGGAAAAACTATATTACGGGAGGAAACGCTATGAAAATTTTATGTGTTTGCGGATTAGGACAAGGAACGAGTTTGATTTTGCGGATGAACGTGGAGTCCGTTTTAAAAGAGATGGGCGTCCAGGCGGATGTGGAGCATACGGACGTCTCCACCGCTTCCGGCATGTCGGCCGATTACATTGTGACCAGCAATGAGCTGGCGCAAAGCCTGCAAGGACACGCGGCCAAAATCGTGATCGTCAACAATTACTTTGACTTGAAGGAAATTGAACAAAATTTGAAAGAAGCCATGTAAAAATGAGCCTATGCTTCCGAAGCGAGTTTTGTTCGAAGCTTGTAAGGAAGTAACGCTCACAAAACTTTTAGGGGGAAGGCTAAATGAACGTTATTTTCTGGATAGCCACCAATATTTTCGGAACGCCGGCGATTCTTCTCGGCTTCATCGTGCTGGTCGGTCTGCTGCTGCAGAAGAAAACGACCAGCCAGGTGATCAGCGGCACGTTTAAAGCGGTCATCGGCTTTCTGATCATTTCTGCCGGTTCCGGCGTTATCGTAGGCGCGCTGAACGTGTTTGAACCGATGTGGAAGGAAGTTTTCGGTCTGCAATCGGTCAGTCTCGGGCAATTTCTCGGCCAGGAGGCGTTTAACGCCAAGTTCGGCAGCTCCGTCACCATGGCCATGCTGCTCGGTTTTCTGATTAACGTGCTGCTGGCCCGGTTCACCAGATTCAAGTACATTTACCTGACCGGGCACATGATGTTCTGGACCGCCACCATTTTTGCGGGGATCGTCGTCCATACAGCGGGAGGAGCAGTCCCTCAATGGAAGCTCGTGCTTTTCCTGGCAATTATCCTGGGTCTCTACTGGACATTCCAGCCGGCGCTGACGCAGCCCTTTATGCGCAAAATCACCGGCAACGACAATATCGCCCTCGGCCACACCTCGGCTTCGGTCGCTTTGCTGGGCGCCTTGTTCGGCAAATGGCTCGGCAACAAAGAGAACGATTCGGAGAAAATCAAAGTGCCGAAAGGGCTTGAATTTCTGCGCGATTCCAACGTCATTACGGCGCTTAGCATGGGGGTTCTGTTCTTCATCGGCGCGATCATCATCTCCATGAAAGGGACGCCGGGAGCGCAGGAATTGATCGCCAGAGCGGGAGAACAAAACTTCATTATGTACTCCATCATTCAGTCGCTTACGTTTGCCGGCGGGATTGCGATCGTGCTGCTGGGCGTGCGGATGTTTATCGGGGAGCTGGTTCCGGCCTTTAACGGGATCGCGACCAAAATCGTCCCCGGCGCCAAACCGGCGCTCGATTCTCCCGTCACCTATCCGTATGCGCCCAACGCGGTCATTCTCGGCTTTATCGGGGCGTTTGCCGGCGCATTGATTTGGCTCATTGTGCTTGGCAATACGGTGGCCTATATTTTCGTACCAACGATGATCGTCTTATTCTTTCACGGCGCCACCGCGGGCGTATTCGGCAACTCGACCGGCGGGGTACGCGGCGCGCTGCTGGCCGGCTTTATTACCGCCACCATCGTCGCCTGGGGCCAGTTCATTATGGTCCGGTTCCTGATCTCTTCGACCGTACCGGATACGGCGATGTGGGCGGCCGATTCCGACATGTTCATTCTCGGTCCGATCATTCGGCTGTTGGCCGGGCTGCTGTTCTAAAGATTACATTTAGGAGGAACATCACCATGACTTTCGTACGAACGCTTGACGCGGACATCGCCCCGGAACAGATGGGGTTCACCTATTCCCACGAGCATATCGTGTGCCGTCCGGCCCACTGGTCGGAGCGCGGCGAGGACGACCTTTTACTGGACGATCCGGAAAAATCCAAACTCGATGTGCTTGATTTTAAAAAACACGGCGGTCAAACCATCGTCGACGCGACGGCGGTCGATTACGGCCGGGATGTGCCGGCGGTCCACAATATTATGAAGGAAACCGGGGTGCGCATCATCGGCACCGCCGGCTTCAACAAAAGTTTTCTCTGGGACGCAAAGGTCAAAGACGAGCTGAAGCCGATGATCGGGGGCTATGAGACCTACTATAAATGGATCGAAGCCAAAAGCATTAACGAGCTTACCGATTTTGTCATCCGCGAGGTGGAGGAAGGGCTGGAGGGTACGCCGTTCAAAGCCGGCCAGGTTAAATTCGGCACAGGTTACAACCGGATTACGCCGCTGGAGGAAAAAACGCTGCGCGCCGTCGCCCGTGCCCATCATGAGACCAAGGCGCCGATCCATTCGCATACCGAGGTCGGGACGATGGGGTTGGAGCAAATCGAGCTTTTGCGCAGCGAAAATGTGAACTTAAGTTATCTTAGCCTGGGCCATATGGACCGCAATCCGGATCCGTACTACCATGAGCAAATTGCCAAAACCGGCGCTTTTCTGTCCTTTGACGGCATCGCCAAAATCAAATACGCTCCCGAAAGCACGCGGATTCAGCTGATTCTCGAACTCGTCAAAAAAGGTTATGAGGATCAGATTCTAGTCAGCGGAGACACGGCCCGCAAAACCTACTACAAGCATTACGACTACGGACCGGGGCTGGAATATATTATCGCCAAGTGGGTGCCGCGGTTTGTGGACGAGGCCGACCGGGCCGGCTTTGACGGGCAGAAGCTGATCCATAAATTTTTCGTGACGAATCCGGCAAGATGTTTTGCCTTTAAGAAGTAGGGAGGCGCAACAGGATGATTTTTCAAGACGAAAACGCCTTTGACATCGCGGAAAAAATCAAGCGCATGTCCTGCGCCATCCTGCCGATCGGAGCGGTGGAGGCGCACGGCCCCCATCTGCCCCTGGGCACGGACAATCTGCTGGCCGAACGGCTGGCCCGCCGGCTGGCGGAGCGTACGGAGAGCTTCGTGCTCCCTACGCTTCCTTACGGCCAGGTTTGGAGCCTGCAAAATTTCCCCGGCAGCATCAACGTCTCCAACGAAGCGCTGATCCGGATGCTGTATGACATCGGGGAAAGCCTTTACCGCCAGGGCCTGCGCATTTACGTGATGCTGAACGGGCACCTCGGCAACGCGGTGGCGCTGAAGGAAGCGGCCCGCCTGCTCTACAAAGATTACCCGGAGCTGAAAGTGTATTACTTCTTTTATCCCGGGTCAAAGCAGGCGATCGAGCGGGTGCGGGAAACCCCGGCTTCGCATGCCTCCTACTTTCACGCCTGCGAGCTGGAAACCTCGTATATGCTCTATTTGGCCGGGGAGTATGTGAACATGGACAAAGCGCTGAACGACATTCCGAACATCGGGATCGAGGCCGACTGCACGCCAACGCCTTGGGAGGAATTCACCGCGACGGCCGTGCTCGGCAACGCGGCGATCGCCACCAAGGAGAAAGGCGAAGCAATCATTGAAGCGACCTTAAACACGATGACGGCCATGATTGAGGGGGCCAAGCAGCGATTATTAAGCGGGAAGGAGCAGTGATTGCCGATGCTGCATACTTATTTTGACCATATCCGCCGTATTTTGCAGCAAGTCGAGGAGCGGGAAGCAGAGCAAATCGGCCAGGCGGCCCGTAAGACCGCGGAAACGATTATGGACGGCGGGATTATCCATCTGTTTGGCTGCGGGCACTCGCATATTTTGACCGAGGAAGTGTTCTACCGGGCCGGCGGATTGGTGCCGATTCGCCCAATTTTCGTGGAAAAGCTGATGCTGCATGAGGGAGCGGTCCGCTCCTCCGAGCTGGAGCGCCAAAACGGGCTGGCCGAGGAGTTCATGAACGGGCAGGATATCCGGCCGGGCGAGGTCATGTTCGTCCTGTCGACCTCCGGCCGCAATCCGGTTCCGGTCGACGCGGCGCAAATTGCCAAGCAAAAGGGCGCGTTCACAATCGGCATCACCTCGCTGGAATATTCGCAAAGCCAGCCGTCCCGGCACGTGAGCGGCAAGCATTTGTTCAATTCCGTCGACCTCGTCATCGACAATTATTCGGTGAGAGGCGACGCCGTGCTGACCCACCCGGACTTGGCGACGCCGTTCACGCCGACCTCGACGGTGATCGGAGCGGCGATCCTCAACGGAATTTTCGCCGAGGCGATTCGCTTTATGATCGAGCGTAGCTACGAGCCGCCCGTTTATTTAAGCGGCAATATCGACGGCGCCGACGACCACAACCGGCGGCTGATCGAGCGCTACCGGGACAGAATCCCGCTGCTTTCTTAAGCGGAGATACACAAGACGCAAAATATCCTTTTACAAAAGGGCTTGTTTCTACTTGATAGTGAAGTAGGCAAGCCTTTTTCTTGTTATGTCTGCATTATTTGGTAAAATTAAAGTGTTCAACCTTCTAGAAGTCAGTGCTTGACGATTGGCTATTGGAACGGCTAACCATCGTCTTTTTCCGCTGTTCCAAAATTTACAGCTTAAAATTTATAGTGAACCGCAGGTGAGCGAAGTTGATTATTAGCGCCAGCAGAAGAACGGATATCCCGGCCTTTTTCGGAGATTGGTTTATGCGCAGAATTACCGAAGGGTATTTTCACCGGGTCAATCCGTTTAATTACAAGCAGGTAACGGCCTTTAGCCTATTGCCCGAAGATGTGGACGGCATGGTGTTTTGGACTAAAAATCCCAAACCGTTCATGAGGCATTTGCCTCTATTGGACGATAAAGGCTACATGTACTATTTTCAATACACACTAAATGATTACCCGGAAATTTTTGAGCCTAATTTGCCTCCCGCTGCGAACCGCGTGGACTATTTCCGCGAGTTAAGCGAGCGGCTTGGGGCAAACCGGGTCATCTGGCGATACGATCCGATCATCATCAGCAATATCACCCCGGTGGAGTACCATCTTGAACGCTTGGAACGTTTAGCTGGCCAACTGGAAGGGTACACCCATCGATTGGTGATAAGTTTTATGGATTATTACGGGAAAACCGTGGCGAGATTCAATAAACTGCAGCAAAACCATGCGGTATTATGCACCGATATTACTTTGCCCGATTACAGAGAACAACTGGACGAATTTGCCGCGAACATAAGCCGTATTGGCGCCGCTCATGGTATTTCCGTAGAAACTTGCTCGGAAGCCGCCGATTTGGAGCACTGCGGAATTCGTCACGGCAGTTGTATTGATGCCCGGCTCCTCTCAAGCATCATCGGGCGGGATCTGGCCTATGCTAAAGATAAAAATCAGCGGGATACTTGTCTTTGCACCGCAGCGGTAGACGTGGGCGCGTACAATACGTGCAAGTTTAACTGTCAGTATTGTTACGCGGTTCAAAGCGAAAACGCCGTGGCCAAAACTTTGCAAAATCATATCATCGACAGCCCATCTCTAATCTATCAATGACTCAAACTAATAATCAGTGCTTGACAGTCAAGCCGGCAGCTAATCGTGGCAAGAAGTGTCGAAAGGGCGTTGAAAGCTTAAGGACAGGGAAGGCCGGCGGGTTGGTCGGCAGATCAACACCCGCTGCCCGGACGCTTTGCACGATTATCCCGTTTGATCATGGAGCAGAGAAGAAGATAACTTCAGGAGAAGCAGATATATTTGGGAGAAGAAGATTTGTTCGAGATCTTTAGAAGGTTTAGGAGAAGGAGGTTTAGGAGAAGTGAAGCAGACTTGACGGGAGGAATGGTGCAAGCTTTTTTCGCCTCTTTGGATTCCTGTACACAGCCTTCCCGCTGCCTTCTGAACGAAAGGGATAATTGTGGAAGGCAGCATGCAATGACACAATGACACAAAGACACAAAGACACAAAGACACGAACGTTATAGACAGCCACCTCATCACGTCCAATAAATGTGATGGAGAAATTGTCACAGCCTTTCCGCTTCCCGTAAGGGGGCGGAAAGGCTGTTATTTTAGTGGAGCCCGTATTGGTGGTATATAATATAGAAATACAGAAAAGGAGGTTTTGAAATGATCATAAATGACCCGATTTTTGGCGAACTCGAATTTAATTACATTTGGTCTAAGGACATGACTATTGATTTTTTGGGGAAACAAACCGAAATAGCACTTATAGTTGATGGTGATGAGGATGGAAAGTTTGGGGAAGAGCAATATGAGGTCTATAACTCGCTTATGCATGACTGGGAGAATATACAACACCGCGTGTTGCAGCCGATTTTGGACTTTTACATAGAAAGAAGGCAAGAGCTTGGTTATGATGTTGGATTTAATGAAAGTTACCCCCTCATCGAAACAACTGATCAACTTCTTGAGAGAATAACTTTAGACGGAATTATTGTGAAATACCCTGAGCTTTTTGAATTCTACGAAATCGGACTAACGTTTAATTGTACATGGGATGTAGAAAATGGGGTAGGTGTTCGGCTTATGAAAGGAAATGTCATTGAAGTGGGATTTCAGGATGTGGTGATGTGAAAGTTAGCATATACTAAGAAAGAGGTTGTAAATCGGATGAAATACAAGTTAATATGCGGTTTGTTTTTGCTAATATTGTTAGTTGCCTGTAATGCTCACCGAAGCAAAGAAAATATGGTTGTTGAGCCCAAAGCTCCCGCAAAAATAGAATTGCAAAATTATCAGGGATCATGGACAGATAAAGATTTTAATCAATACATGTGCAGTGATTGTCTAAATAGCGTAGAGATATCCATGAATGAAAATCGCGAAAATGAAGGGACTATTAGCATATTCTTATATAATCCAGTCAGAGTTACGGATTCAATAGCTGATTTTCAGTTGGTGGATAACAAGGCTGATTTTATATTTGATGATGACGCGGGAAAGGGGAAGGGAACCGTTACTTTTTTAGAAGATGAAATACATATTCGGCTAAGCTTGGAGCAAGCAATTGATGAGTTGAATGAAGTATATTATCAAGAGAGAATACTCGTTAGGGATCCTTATAAGGGATTAAAACGATACGATCCTCTCGAGCTTACTAAAGATTATTTACATTTGAAGGATACAAGTCTTCTAGAGCTTAACAGCAGTGCGGAATACAACGAAGAACTGGAAGCCGGTCCGGAAGTCGAGATTGTGAATAGAAAAGACGAATCGGGTAAGGTAATAGAAATGTACCAAGTGAACACGTTGAATAAAAAAATTGAAGAGCTAGGGATGTGAATTTTTTAAAAGGGAGCCGGTGGCCGCCGGCTCCTTATTTCTATTGTTATCTTAGCATGTCGCACCGCATACCTCAATTATACGAACAAAAATAAGCAGCCCTAATGGAGATTTATTCTGCCATCGTCTTTTTCACCAGTTGATCGGCCAGCCGGGTCGTTTCCGGCAAACGGTATTTGGGCGTCAGGTTTAAGATCCACTCGCAAGCTGTGCTTAAGGATATCCGGTGGCCAACCGATACGAAGATCGGTTTGATATTACGCTGCGTTCTGAGGACATGCCCGATCACTTCACGCCCGTCCGTGAGCGGGGAGAAGGCGCCTCTGTGCAATTCCGGCTCCGTATAATCGCCGCAAAGTCTGGTCTTCCCGCATCCAATGGCGGGGAGATCGTACAGCACGCCTAAATGGCAGGCCAATCCGAACCGTCTGGGGTGGGCCAACCCCTGGCCGTCGCATACGACTAGTTGCGGGGGAGTGGCGATCCGCTCAAATGCCTTAATGATCGGTGGAAGCTCCCGAAAGGAGAACAGCCCCGGCACATAAGGAAAGTGAACGGTATCTTCAACGACCGCGGATTCCACAAGTTTCAGGGTATCTGCTTCCAAAATGACAACCGCGGCGATTAAGCGGTCGTTTTGTTCGCTGTAAGCTACGTCTACGCCGGCAATGTAACGGATCGGCTCAGGAAATGCATCCTGCCTGATCACTTTTTCAGCCAGTTCCCGCTGCAGTTGAATGGCTTCCGCCTCCGTCAAATCCCAGCGATGTTCCCGAAGTATTTTCAATTTCGACTCCCCTATCATTTCTCTTCATATTAAACTTATTGTAGCAGATGGGGGGGAGGAACTTTGTAATATTCCAAATTGATTTTTATCTTTATTCCTGGAGGCGCTTATGGAAATAGACTTAAAACGAGCCAGACTCGAAGAATTAAGCGATATCGCCTATGAGGTTTATTTGGGACAATCTCAAACGTTTAATTATCTTGATATTATGATCTTGAAATTTATAGGGGAATACGGGTACGGGTCCAGCGGCAATACGGATGCCGCGTTTATGCGGGCGATCGGGAAGGCGTGTTTAGCGGCGTGGGAGCCTGCGGCGTTGATTTTTGATTTCAGCGCTTTGACGTACGCTTGGGGGGACAGGCTCATGCAAGTTTTTGACATCGGCGCCGATATATATTTGGACGACCCGTTTCCAATGGCGCTCATCGTTGGGGAGGGCTGTGAAGAAGGCATTAGAACACTGCTGTTAGGTACGGAAAGCCACAAAACGATTGAAGAGACAGGCTGGGTTTTCAAAGAGTTCAGCCATAGCTGGGCATACATTGAGAAGGAGTTGCAACGTTATGAAGGGGCGCTTTAAGCCGCATTCGTATCTGAAAGGGAGGGCTTCGACTTGTTAAAGCAAGCAGAACGGTTATGGAGTTTGATTATCGGTAAGGGGGCGGCTAAGGATACCGGTTTTCAGGAGGCGCTAAGGCTGCGGCCCGGTGCCGGTGAAGCGGAGTTCGAGCACGCCGAGAAGGCGCTTGGGTTGAAGCTTCCCGAGGAAATGAAAGCTTTCTATCAAGTACATAACGGGCAGGACTGGGATCTGGGATCGGAGCCGTTTGTGAGGAATTTGACGCTCAGCCCGCTCGAGGAAATTGTGGAAAATTGGAACTTCCTGCGGGAAGAGTTTGAAGCGGATGAAATGGAGCCGGACATTGGGCAAGAAATCAAGCCGCTGCTATGGAATGACAAGTGGATTCCGATCGCGTCGAACGGCGGCGGGGACTACCTGTGCCTGGACATGGACCCGGCGGAAGCGGGCCAAGTCGGACAGGTGCTCTACTTCTGGCATGATTGGGGGAACCGTTCCGTTGAAGCGGCCAGTCTGTTTTCTTTTATTCAAATATGTCTGGATGAAGAGGACGAATAGAACGGCGGGGCGGTCAACCGCAAATCTGAAAGGAGAACGACGATGTCCAAAGAGAAGCTGATAGAAGGGAAGCTGCAGGCTTTTGCCGCAGCGGGCCAGGAGCAGCGCCAAGAACGGAAAGAGATGCTGGTTGAAGAGATGCTGGCGTCCGGCGAAGCGCAAGGCGCGGTTCTCTGGATCGCGGAACGTTTGGCAGGGGCCGGGCAGATCGATGGAAGTACAGGTTTTATCACCGAATTAAGGGACTCCGAACTTACGGCCGACCTGCTGGAAGTAGCCTATGAAAGCCTGCGGGCGGATAGCGTAAATCCAGAGGCGTATCTCATCCCGGCAGCAAGATTGATGCATATTGAGAAAAAGGCAGCCGACAAAACGGAAACCGAACTTTATGTCCAGTACCGGGCCGCCGCGCTCGTGGATGAAATGCTGTCTCTGGGCGTTGCTTTGCCTGAGGAAGCGCTGAAACTGTTGCTGTCTCAATACTATAGCGATACGCAAACGGAAGAATTGAAGTGCCGCGTCTGGTGGAGATTGGCGGAGCGGGGGATCGATATCTCCGGACGGATCAACGCGCTGCTTACAAATTTTCATAACTATAAAACCCCTGAACTGGCTGGCGACAGTTTACTGGCTTTATGGGCGGCCTTGCGGAAGGGGTTTTTTGACTCTCCGATTCCGGACAGCGAAAAAACCTGCCAGGTTTGGTTGTGGCATTTAGTGACGGACCTTGTTTTCAAGCTAAAACCGAAGTACGACGAGAATACCCGTTTAGGGAGCGTAGGCTGCCTGTTGGAGGCCGCAAGCATGTACCCGCAGACGCAGCGGCTGATCCTGGAGTGCATGGAAAATTGGGGGATCAAGGAGCCGAAACGGCCGCGCGGCGATTTTCAACTGGATCTCAAGGCGCTTTATGACCGCTGCCGCAATCATCCCGGCACTACCTGTCTGCCCGATAATTACGTAATTACGAAAAAAGGGATTATGATGATGGCACGCCAGTAAATAAGTTTGTATAATCCATGGGCCAGCATTTTGCACGCGATGGATCTGACCGCTCGCGGCTAACGGACATGAAAGCCTTTATTTGCCCGAAAAAGCGGCGTTTTAAATTCTAACGGACCGGTATTTGTAAAATAAAGAGCCGATTCCCAAGCCTTATGACCCAAAACTGTATCGCTAGGCGGAGGTTACGTAAGGGTAAGGGGGATCGATCAAGAATGGGAGACATCACCTTTATGCCGGACTGGCGTCCCCCAAAAAGCAGCGGTTCTCCGATCATGGAGGAATCGCTGCTTTATTGTCTTCTTGTGCGCTCGCGCAGGGCCAGCTCGGCCTGCTTCTTGAACTGCAGCGGAGTCTGCTGTTCATATTTGAAGAAGACACGCGAGAAATAGGCCGCGTCCGAGAACCCCAGATCAATCGCCACCCGGTAGACCGGCAGGTTGCTGTGCAGCAGCATATCCTTGGCCCGGCTGATCTTCTGCACGGAGACGTATTCGGTAAAGGTGACCCCGGTGCGGCTTTTGAACAGGCGGCTGAAATATTGCGGATTCAGGTGAATGAAGGCGGCAACCTCAGACAGAGTCAGTTCGCTGGTAATGTGCCGTTCAATATATCGCAGTGCCGTCTCAATCAGATCTTCGTCCGGCTTGGGAACGGCAGGGATGGTCTCTGCGTCCATCGTTTTGCCCTGATTTAAGGACTGGATCGCCTTATCGAGCGCAGATTTAAGCTGGCGGGGCGGCACTGGCTTCAGGAGATAGTCAATGACCCCACACTGCAGTGCTTCGCGGGCATATTGGAATTCACTGTAGGCCGTCAGAATAATCGTCTTCGTCAGCGGGAATCTGCGGATAATCTGCTGCTGAGCCTCCAGTCCGTTCTTCTCGGGCATGCGGATATCCATTAGCAGAATTTGCGGCCCTAACAGCTGTACCTTGTGGACCGCCTCCTCGCCGTTGAGCGCATCCTCCACCACCTCCAGGTCCAGCGGCAGCCTTTGAATGATTTTACGCAGCGCCATTCGCTCCAGTGGCTCATCCTCAACAATCATCAGTTTAATCACAAATGTTCATCCTCCATTCGGATCGGCAGATGTTCCTTCAAGCAGGGCAGGGTGATATGGACCAAGGTGCTAATATCCGGCTCGCTGCGGATGCTAAGGCCGTACGATTTGCCGAAATAGCCGCGCAGCCGTTCATGCGTGTTGAATAGTCCGATCCCCGTATGTGTGCCCTTGCCCTCATCCCCGTTGGCGAACGCACGCAGAATATCCGGCTTAAAGCCTCTGCCGTTATCCGCAACAGTGATGATAACCCGGTTATCCGGCGTTCGGCAGCCGCTGATCCACACGGTGCCGCCGTCCCGCTTCTGCTCCAGTCCGTGTATGAAGGCATTCTCCACCAAGGGCTGCAGCACCATCGACGGGATGCGGTAATCCATAATCTCAGGATCGACTTTGATCTCATATTGAATGCGGTCGCTGTAGCGCAGGGTCTGGATGTAGAGATATTTCTCGATCGACTCGATTTCCGAGCGGATCTTAGGGAATTCCTCCACATTTTTCAGATTGTAGTGCAGAAGGTCGCAGAGGTTATAGATCAGCTCTTCGGTTTCCGGGGCATTTTCGATCAGGGCCATACGGGCGATCGTGTTCAGTGTGTTGAACAGAAAATGGGGATTAATCTGTGCCTGAAGCTGCTTCAGCTCCATCGTTTTGGCTTTCTGCTCCAGCAACAGATTCTCGCGGCTTTCCTTGAGAAATTGCTCCTGCACCATTTTTTTCATACTGATCTCGGCAATATAGTTCGCAACAAAGGTATCGAAATTGACCGAATCCTCCAGGTATTGCCGGCTGACGAGCGGAATCTGCCCAATCGCCTCCAGTACCTTCTGCAGCGGCAGCCCGAATTCAACGGAGATGCGCTCGGCGTCGATTTTCGCACGGTCCGCTTCATCCGTCAGCACTTGCCCGCCCAGCACCGCCCCCAGAAAATAACCTTCGGCAATGATTGGCGCCACACAGTCTTGCAAACCCAGATGACAGCGGTAGATTTGCGGTTTGCGGTGTTTCATCGCCAGCTTCCCTGCCTCATAATCGCAGCTGATGCATCTCCGCTCTCCTTCGCTGGAAGAACGCACCAGCTTGCAGAACGGGGAGAAATTGCTCCACGCGCCCATCGGATTACCTTCTGCATCAATCGTAATAACGGGAAACATCACGATTTTGGCCAGCTTCTCCTGTATGCTCTTGAATGCTTCCACTTCGATAATGTCGGCAAGTTGAATCACTTCGGACATGTTATCGCCATTCCTTTCAGAAGTAGTTCAAAAAGTCGTCTTTTGAAGATATAAGAAAGAAGTAACATCTAAGTGTCGGCTTCCTTATATCGCAAGAATAAATTACCCCGCTATAGGCGGTCTGGCTTCCGAGAAGGTACATCGATAAATATTTTTCTTATCACGAAGCGGGACAGGGAGCGGTTTCGGCGTCGAATCTTGAATTCAGCCGGGTGGGCATATACTTCCGAAGCCGTTTTCTCCGAAAACGTTCAGCTCCGCTACTCAGTCCCTAGTAGAATGATCCGGAAATAATATGGCTTATCTGCGGACAGGGGCCATGGATCACTTTGTTCTATATTAGTCTTGTGCTCAGTATCGTTCCCCATAAAATAGAGGAACTTTAGGGTCTTATTTTCCGAATTTGAGCCTATTCATCACGATAGGGGAACTATTGGGTCTTATTTTTCGATGAACAGGTCGAAAGGCGGCCTTTCGCCACTAAATCGTGAGAATAACGCCATAAAATTCCTCTATTTCACGCAACATGGGGGATATCGCTGAAATAGCGCCCTTTTTTTCCTTTATGTTGTCGCCCGAGATCTTCATAGACTAATTTTGCCGTTTTCTCTTAAGTCTTCATTTGCCATCATGCTAACGTTATTTCCAGAATGGTCTACTAGCTTCATCCGACCTAAAGCGTTTTGAAAAAACGCACTTCGGAAGCATACGCTTCGGTGCTGAGAAACCGACTTTTTGAACACGCACTTTCAGAGGTTTGAACACGCACTTTCACCGAACCCTGCTCCTCCCGCAACAAGGAGACAGCTGTCAAGATAGTGGGATTATGCCACAGCTTATTTGTAAGCGCAATCAATTATTGCATATTAACTACATGTAATTTTTTGCCATGTCATTAAAGTACCAGGCGGCGAGTCGTTATAATCCTATTTCGGGTGGTTAAAGTCAAATATTTGCGGCCCCGTTCTTCGTACAATGGAGATGGAACGCAAGTTCAAATCTATGGAGGTGCGCAAAATTATGCGGCAGGAAGCACTCGGACTTATTGAAACAAAAGGGCTGGTCAGCGCAATCGAAGCAGCGGATTCAATGGTAAAGGCTGCGAATGTGACCTTGATCGGCTATGAAAAAATCGGATCCGGTCTGGTAACCGTTATGGTTAGAGGAGATGTAGGCGCTGTCAAGGCGGCAACGGATGCGGGAGTAGCTTCCGCAAAACGGGTAGGCGAGGTCATTTCGGTACATGTGATTCCAAGACCGCATATGGACGTTGAGAAAATTTTGCCAAAGCTGTCTGAACAATAAAACCGGGGTGAGAGTATGGATGAAGCGATTCTGAAGCAGGTGATTGAAGCGGTCGCCCAGGCAAGCCCCGGGGGTGTGCCTTCCGCCCCGGCAGCCGATGCTGCCGCAGGCCTTCCGCTGAACAACCAACAGTTTACGGAAAAGAGGGAACAAGACGTGACAAGCGATTACAACGCGATAACGGAATATGTCGGCTCAGCCATGGGGGATACCGTGGGCCTGGTGATCGCCAATCTGGACCGCCATCTGCATGAGAGCATGGGCCTGGACCCGAGATACCGTTCTATCGGCATCATCAGCTCGCGCACCGGCGCAGGCCCGCAAATTATGGCTGCCGACGAAGCGGTGAAGGCGACCAACACGGAAGTGGTCTCGATTGAGTTGGCTCGGGACACCAAGGGCGGGGCCGGACACGGCTGCATCATTATTTTTGCCTCCGAGGATGTCTCCGACTCCCGCCGGGCAGTGGAAGTGGCGCTCAAAGAGCTGCCGCGCACCTTCGGCGATGTCTACCCTTGCGATGCCGGACATGTGGAGCTCCATTATACAGCACGTGCGAGTCTGGCGTTGGAGAAAGCTTTTGGCGCACCGGCGGGCAAATCCTTCGGCATTCTGGTGGGTGCTCCGGCTGCGATTGGCCTGCTGATGGCCGACACCGCACTCAAAACAGCCAATGTGGAGATTGTAACCTATGCCAGCCCGGATAAAGGTACAGCCCACTCGAACGAAATTATCGTCACGATTACAGGCGATTCCGGCGCGGTCCGCCAAGCGGTGATCTCCGCCCGCGATGTGGGCGTAAGCGTTCTGAGATCGATGGGCCACAGCCCGGTATCGATGACACAGTCCAATCTGTAGAGCAGCACAAGCATACATGTAAAACGTTGAAGGAGTGGCTACTGTGAATGAGAATGCCCTTGGTCTGATTGAGGTGATTGGTTATCCGGCGGCGCTGGAGGCTGCCGATACCTGTATGAAATCGTCCCATGTCAAGCTGCTAGGGTACGAGAAAGCGCGGGACGGGCGGATCGTGGTCAAAATTACCGGAGATGTGGGTGCGGTCAAAGCTGCGGTAGAGGGAGCAAAGAACAGCGCCGGCAAGCTGGGGACGGTTATAGCGGCGGTTGTCATTGCCCGCCCGGCGGAAGGGATCGGACGGCTGATCCATTCTCCTGAAACCGTATTCACCGAGCCGGGGGCGGAACAGATGCCTGTAGAGCCGCTGGAGGAAACCGCAGGCGGGAAAACGGTAGCGGGTCCGGAAGCGGACCAGGCGCCAGTGGTCGAAGCTGCGGATCAGGAGTTGCAGCAGGAGCCGCAGCAAGAGCCGCAAGTGCTGGAGCAAGAGCCGCAAGTGCTGGAGCAAGAGTCGCAAGTGCCGCAGCAAGAGCCGCAAGTGGAGCAAGTAGAGCGGACAGAGGTCAGCTGCAATCTATGCGGCGATCCGCTGTGTAGGAGGATGAAAGGCCAGCCGGTCACTCACTGTCTGCACCATCGGCAGCACTCAGCCAAAACCAATAAGGATGGTCAATCGTGATGGACATAAATAATCAGCTGGTACAAAGTCTTGCGGCGGAAATCGCGAGCACGCTTAAAGTAAAAGACCGCAGCTATAGCATTCCGGTTGGAATCTCCGCCCGCCATATCCATCTGAACCGCCAGGATATGGAGGTGCTGTTCGGAGCTGGCCATGAGCTGACGGTCAAAAGCAATCTGAAGCAGCCCGGTCAATTCGCCGCTTCGGAAACCGTCTGTATCGCCGGACCCAAAGGTTGCTTTCCGAGCGTCCGTGTGCTGGGGCCGCTGCGGCCGAACAGCCAGATCGAAATTTCGCGCAGCGATGCTTTTGCGCTCGGCATTAACCCTCCCGTTCGCGACTCGGGGGATACGGCAGGCTCCGCGAGCTTGTGTGTGATCGGACCCAAAGGCATGCTGGTGATGAACCATAAGGCGATCTGCGCCAAACGCCATATTCATATGAGTGAAGAGGATGCAACCCGGTTTGGGGTGAAGAACGGCGATTCAGTCACTGTAGAGTCGGCGGACTCTGGCAAGAAAATCATGTTTTATGATGTACGTATCCGTGCAGGCCGCGAGTTCGTGCTGGAGATGCATATCGATACCGATGAGGCGAATGCGGCAGAGGTGAAGAACGGGGACACCGTTCGGATCACTGCAGTGCGGCAAGGGTGAAGCCGATGGGCGCTGTGTTGAACACCGAAGCCTTAATCCGCCAGATGCTGGAGTCGCTGCTGCCCGCACTGAGCAGGCGAGTCGTTGTGTTCCTCAGCGGAGGCACAGTGAACGAAGACAGTGTAGCCAGGGTACTGGCGGATTATCCGCTGTACCGCTACAGTCTCGTCATCGATGACAGCCCCGGCTTGCCCCTGCTGGATGAGAGGCTGCTGTCCCGGTTGTCCGCGCGCAGATTAACCGGGTTGGCCGAGATCGAGCAAGCCTTGCGCGAGGCGGAGCTGGTGTTGATTCCGCTCGCCACCCGGGGCGCATTAAGCAAGATCGCGCTTGGCATCACCGACAGCCCGCTTACCGCTGGCATCGCCGCGGCGATCATGCTGCGCAAGGAGATCATTGCGGTCCGTGACGGCTACGATCCGCTACATACCGTGCATGCCGCCGCCGGGATGGGCGGCAACGCGGCGTACAACAGGATGCTGCTGGGTTATGAGCGTACGTTGCAGGACTTTGGCGTTAAGGTAGTCACACTCGCGGAGTTCCGTGAAACGTTGAGCACGCATGGACTGCTGGCGGAGGGAGATCCTGCAGCCAGCATTTCGCCAGGCAGCGAAAAAGCAGCCGCTCTGAACCCGCCGAACGCCATCCATCTGCCGGATTCGGTCATTACCCTAGCCGATGTGCAACATATTTCAGGGGGGACGCTGAGCGCGCGGGAGGATGCCATCATCACCCCGCTGGCCCGTGAGCTGCTGGAAGCTCGCAGGGTAGAGCTTCGTTTTCTAAAAAAGTAAGTGAGCAACAAGCATAAGAAGCAGGAGGAAACGGCAATGAAGATTCTGGATCATGATCTGCAATCCATACAGGAGGTTCGCGTCATTCTCGCAGCCGCCAAGGAAGCTCAGAAGGTTCTGCAAAGCTACAGCCAGGAGCAAATTGATCACATTGTAGCGCAGGTGGCCGCGGCTGCAGAACAGTCCGCCGTCAAGCTCGCCCAAATGGCCCACGAGGAGACCGGATTTGGCCGCTGGGAAGACAAGGTCATTAAGAATACATTCGCCAGCAGAGAGCTGCACCGGCATATTAAGGACATGAAGACCGTCGGTGTAATCGCCACCCATGAAACCGATCAGATCGTGGAGATCGCCGTACCGGTCGGTGTAATCGCCGGGCTGATTCCTTCAACCAATCCAACCTCGACGGTGATTTACAAAAGCTTGCTGGCGCTGAAGACAGGCAACGCTATCGTCTTTTCGCCTCATCCGTCCGCACGCCGCTGCATTAGTGAGACGGTAGCCATTCTCTCCGCTGCGGCGGTGCAGGCGGGAGCGCCTGAAGGCATTCTGGGCTGCCTGTCTATTCTCAGCATGCCGGGCACCAGCGAGCTGATGAAGCACCGCGACACCTCGCTTATCCTGGCCACCGGCGGGGAAGCGATGGTGAAGGCGGCTTACAGCTCCGGCACACCTGCCATCGGTGTCGGCCCGGGCAATGGCCCGGCCTTCATCGAGCGGTCGGCGGATATTCCGCGCGCGGTCAAGCAGATTATCGACAGCAAGACGTTTGATTACGGGGTGATCTGCGCTTCCGAGCAATCGATTGTGGTGGAGAAGGAGAGCAGACAGCAGGTTGTGCAGGAGCTGCTGCGGCAAGGTGCCTACTTCCTGAGCAGCGAGCAATCGGCTGGGCTGGGCTCCTTCCTGCTGCGGGGCAATGGAACGATTAATCCGCAGTCGGTCGGCAAGTCGCCGGAGAAACTGGCGGCGATGGCCGGCTTCAGCATTCCGGCCGGAAGCCGGGTGCTAATCTCGGAACAGACGACCGTTTCGCACAGCAATCCTTACTCCCGTGAGAAGCTGACGCCTGTGCTGGCTTTTTATGAGGCAGAGGATTGGCAATCGGCCTGTGAGCGCTGCATGGAGCTGCTGGAAGGGGAGGGCAAAGGCCATACCATGACGATCCATTCGCGCAATGAAGCTGTGATCCGGGAGTTTGCGCTCCACAAGCAGGTGTCACGCCTGCTTGTTAATACTCCGGCGGCGCTGGGCGGCATTGGGGCAACCACGAATCTTCCTCCGGCCATGACGTTGGGATGCGGTGCGGTTGGCGGCAGCTCCACATCGGATAACATCGGCCCGATGAACCTGCTGAACATCCGCCGCTTAGCCTATGGTGTGCGCGAGATGGAGGATTTGCGGGAGCCTGTGCCGATGTGTGCGGCAAAACAGGTGACGGCTGAGGCAGCGGCGGCATCGGCAGCACCGGCGGCGCCGGCAGCAATGAATGAGGCCCAACTGGAAGCGATCGTACAGCAGCTGCTGCGGCAACTAATGGGATAAGGGAGGAATCACAGCATGCATCTGGCTACAGTCATCGGCAAGGTCGTCTCTACCCAGAAATGTGAGAAGCTGATCGGCGCCAAGCTGCTTATGATCAAATCAGTGGACGAGAAGCGCAGAATGACCGGTGATGATGTGTTCGTTGCCATTGATATGGTTGGCGCGGGAATCGGTGACCTGGTGCTGATTGACTGGGGCAGTTCCATGTATGAGGACATCCGCTTATCCGCAGATATGTCCATTGTCGGGATTGTGGACGATTTGCAGACCGACGAATGACGTGGAACGGAGGCAGAGGAATGAAACGTTTTTGTGTAAAGACGGAGGTCTATTTTGATTCAGGCGCGCTTGAATATTTAACACTGCTCGATAACCGCCGGGCACTGGTCATTACCGATCCTTTTATGGTGCAGGCCGGGTTCGCGGATACATTAATTCATATTCTGAAAACCAGTGTGGAGGATTACCGGCTCTTCACCGGCGTACAGCCTGATCCGCCTGTTGAGGCGGTGGCCGCCGGAGTGAAGGAGTACCTGGCTTTCCGTCCCGATCTGATCATTGCCCTGGGCGGAGGATCTACCATTGACGCGGCCAAAAGCATTCTGCTGTTCGCCCGCCAGCATGCCGGTAATGCGGATGACGGCGGCAAGCCGCTGTTCATCGCCATTCCGACGACAAGCGGCACTGGATCGGAAGTGACCTCCTATTCGGTCATGACGCTGGGCGACACGAAGATTCCGCTCGTCTCACAGGACATCATCCCGGATGTGGCGATCCTGGACGCCGCCTTTCTGAGAACCGTGCCGCCGCAGATTACCGCCGATACCGCCATTGATGCGCTAACGCATGCCATCGAAGCTTATGTGTCGAGCGAGCATTCCGATTATACGGATGCGCTTTGCGAGAAGACCGTCGAGCTGATCTTTGATTATCTGCTGCGCGCCTATCACAGCGGCGATGATCTGGAGGCGCGGGAGCGCCTGCACAATGCCTCCTGTCTGGCAGGCATGGCGTTTACGAACGCGGCGCTGGGCATTACCCACAGCATGGCACATACGCTGGGCGGGCATTTTCATCTACCGCATGGACGGGCGAACGCCATACTGCTGCCCCACATTATCGAATACAACGCTGACCTGGAGAGCGGCGGTGAGAGCCAGGCGGCGACGCGCTATTGCAAGCTGGCCCGTCGCCTGCATCTTCCGGCGTCAACGGTAGCGGAGGGCGTGGCCAGCCTCGTTTCGGCGGTGCGGGCGCTGCAGAAGCTCACCGGCACACCGGCATCGCTGGAGGCGGCCGGCATCGACCGGGAGGCTTATGAAGCACTGCTGTCCGCGATGAGCCAGGCGGCGCTGAAGGACAAATGCACCGCGGCCAATCCGCGCGAGGTCAATGTTCAGCAACTGGAACAGCTGTTTCGCAGCGTGTATTAGCGCTTACGAAGCAAGTTTTGCCGAAGTATGTTCAATAAGAGCATTATGAAAGCAAACTGAAGGGGGAAGCTTTACGATGACAAAAGTGTACGATATGCCCAAATCAGCAGCAGTAACCGGCCGGATCGGCCACTTGATCGACAATCTGATGTCCGGCACGCCGGAGATCGAAGCCGAAAGAGCGGTGCTGATTACGGAATCTTTTAAGCAAACCGAGCATCTTCCGATGATTATCCGCCGCGCCAAAGCGCTGGAGCATATTCTGCGGAACATGACGCTGGTGATCCGGGACAAAGAGCTGATCGTGGGCAATTTGACTGCCAAGCCAAGAGGCTGCCAGATCTTTCCCGAGTTCTCGAACCGTTGGCTGCTGAGCGAATTCGATACGGTGGCCCGCAGAACGGGCGACGTGTTTACGATCTCGGACGATGCGGTCAGCAAGCTGAAGCATGCCTTTGAATATTGGAACGGCCGCACGGTGCAGGAGCTGGCAACCTCCTTCATGTCTCCCGAAGCGCTGGCGGCGATCGATGCGGAAGTTTTTACGGTAGGCAATTATTATAATAACGGCGTTGGCCATATTTCTGTGGATTATGGAAAGGTGCTGTCCAAGGGCTTCAAGGGTATTATCGAGGAGGCGCAGCAGGCCAAAGCGGAGGCGGATCGTTCGTTGCCGGATTATATCAAAAAAGAACAGTTTCTGAACGCGGTGATCATCTCTGCGGAAGCAGCCATCCAGTTCGGCAAACGGTTCGCGGAGCTGGCCAAGAGTCAGGCCGCAGCCTGCAGCGACGGTGTCCGCCAGCGGGAGCTGCTGCAGATTGCCCGCAATTGTGAGCAGGTTCCGGCGAATCCGGCATCCAGCTTCAGCGAAGCGGTGCAGTGCTTCTGGTTCGTGCACATGCTGATTCAGGTGGAATCCAACGGGCACTCCGTGTCTCCGATGCGTTTTGACCAATACATGTATCCGTATTACAAACATGATATCGAGCGCGGCACCCTTCGCCATGAAGAAGCCCAGGAACTGCTGGACTGCCTGTGGGTGAAGCTGAACGAGATTAACAAAATCCGCGACGAAGCCTCCAGCAAAGCTTTTGGCGGATATCCGATGTTTCAAAATCTGGTGGTCGGCGGTCAGAATGAGGAGGGGCTGGACGCCACCAACGAGCTGTCCTTCGCCTGCCTGGAGGCGACGGCCCATGTGAAGCTGCCGCAGCCTTCCGTCTCGATCCGCGTCTGGAACCGCACGCCGGATGAGCTGCTGCTGAAGGCAGCGGAAGTCAGCCGTTTGGGTCTTGGACTCCCGGCTTATTACAATGATGAGGTCATCATCCCCGCGCTGGTCAGCCGTTCCGTAAGTTTGGCGGATGCGCGCGACTACGGCCTTATCGGCTGCGTCGAGCCGCAAAAGGGCGGGAAAACCGAAGGCTGGCATGACGCCGCATTCTTCAATTTGCCGAAGGTGATGGAGTTTGTCATCGGCAACGGCACCGTCAATGGCAAAAAAGCCGGGATCACCACCGGAGACTTCGCCTCCTTCACCTCCCTGGATGAGATTATGGAGGCTTACCGCAAGCAGATGGAACATTTCGTCAATCTATTGGCTCAAGCGGATAACTCGGTGGATTATGCCCATGCGGAAAGAGCACCGCTGCCATTCCTGTCCTCCATGGTGTATGACTGCATCGGCAGAGGCAAATCGCTGCAGGAAGGCGGCGCCTTCTATAACTTCACCGGACCGCAGGGCGTCGGTATTGCCAATGTAGCGGATGCCATGTACGCGATCCAGAAGGTGGTTTTCGAAGAGCGGAAAACAACGTTGTCAGAGCTGAAGGCAGCGCTTGAACGCAATTTTGGCCTGGCCCAGCCGGCTGCTGCTGCAGCCCCCGCTCCCGTCTCGCTGGATACGTTGACTCAGGAGCATATTGTTGAACTGATCAAAAAGGTTCTCCTGGAAGGCAACCAGATTTCGTTAGCCCAGTTGGGCGCTCCGGCAAATGTGAAGATGGATCTGGGCAACAGCCGGAGCCAGGGCCAAGGCAATGACGCCCGCCTGCGCGAGTGGCTGATCGCCGCGCCGAAATACGGCAACGACATCGCAGAGGTCGATGAATTGGCACGACAGGTAGGACTTGTCTACTGCCGTGAAGTGCAGAAGCATGTCAATCCGCGCGGCGGCACCTTCCAGCCCGGACTGTATCCGGCTTCGGCCAATGTGCCGCTCGGAGCCGCCACCGGTGCAACAGCGGACGGGCGGCTGGCGGGCGAACCGCTCGCTGATGGTGTGTCGCCGGTATCCGGCCGGGATACCAGTGGACCTACGGCTTCGGCCAACTCGGTCGCGAAGTTGGATCATCATATCGCCTCCAACGGTACGCTGTTCAATCAGAAGTTCCATCCGTCCGCGCTGAGCGGACCGGCGGGTCTGGAGAAGCTGGCGGCGTTGGTCAGAGGTTTTTTTGACCAGAAGGGGATGCATGTGCAGTTTAATGTAATCAGCCGTGACACGCTGCTGGAGGCCCAGCGCAATCCTGAGAAATACAAGAACCTCGTCGTCCGTGTGGCGGGCTACAGCGCCCATTTCACCACACTCGACAAGAAACTGCAGGATGACATTATTAACCGGACGGAGCAGACGATGTAACTATAGCACGGAAGGGAGGAGAGGAGCAGACCATGAATGAAGTCATTTGGGAAGCCAGGGGGATGGTCAGCGATATCCAGCGCTTCTCGCTCCATGACGGTCCGGGTATCCGCACAATCGTATTCCTGAAGGGCTGTCCGCTGCGCTGCAGCTGGTGCAGCAATCCCGAAACCCAGGCCCCCGGCAGCCAGCTGATGGTCCAGGAGGACAACTGCGTCAGCTGCGGACGCTGCGCAAAGGTCTGTCCGGTGGGGGCCATCAGCTATCGGCCGAAGGTGACGGTTAACCGCCTTAGCTGCGTATCCTGCGGACTTTGCAGCGCCGAATGCGGCAGCGGGGCGCTGACCATGAACGGCAAAGAGATGGGCACCTCTGAGATTGTGTCCATTCTGCGCAAGGATGAGGCTTATTACCGGCGTTCCGGCGGGGGGATTACCCTCTCCGGAGGTGAGCCGCTCTATCAGAGCGACTTCGCTCAGAACCTGCTGCGTGCCTGCAAGGATCAAGGCTGGAACACCGCGATTGAAACCACGGCCTTCTGTAATCCGGCCATGCTGGATAACGTGCTGCCGCTGCTCGATACGGTTTTGCTGGACATCAAGCACATGGAGGACAGTAAGCACTATGAATATGTGAAGCAGTCCAACTCGCTGATTCTGGAGAACGCCCGGCGAATTGCCGGGCAGGGGGCGCGGGTGATCATTCGCGTGCCCGTCGTTCCGGGCTTCAACGACACGATTCATGAGATCGCCGCCATCGCCTCGTTCGCCGCGGAATTGCCGGGGGTGCGGGAGCTGCATCTGCTGCCTTTTCACCGGCTGGGCGAGAATAAATACGCCTATCTGGGCACGGAATACCATATGAAGCAACAGACTCCACCGCCAAGCGACGAGATGGAGTGCCTGCGCCATGTGGTGGAAGGTTATGGCTTGCGCTGCCAAATCGGCGGTTGAATTTAACAAGAAGTAGGTATGGAAGAGGAGGAGCCGTTTTATGAAGGTGCTGGTCATTAACAGCGGCAGCTCATCCTTGAAATATCAGCTGTTTGATATGAAGGATGAATCGGTGCTTGCGAAGGGAATTATTGAAGAGATTGGAACGGAGCAGGCGATTCATCGCCAGGAATGTACGCCACCGCTGCCTCCGCAGACCGGTCTGCGGATCCTGGAGCATAAGGAGGCCATCACCCATATGCTTGCGGCGCTGACGGATCCGGGCAGCGGATCCATCGCCTCGGTGCGGGAAATCGCGGCAGTAGGGCACCGGATTGCCCATGGCGGCGAATTCTTTTCGGATGCGGCACTGGTGGACGATGAGGTGCTGCAGGCGGTAAGACGCAATATCGAGCTGGCGCCGCTGCACAATCCGGCCAATCTGAAGGGGATCGAATCGTTCCGCCAGCTGCTGGGCGAGGAGACGCCGATGGTGTGTGTGTTCGATACCGCTTTTCACCAGACGATGCCGCAGGAGAGCTACATGTATCCGCTGCCCAGAGTTTTGTATGACCGCCATAAAATCAGAAGATACGGGTTCCATGGAACCTCGCATAAATATGTCAGCGTGCGCCTTGGCGAAATTACCGGCCACCCCCTCCAGGGAACCCGTGTAATCTCCTGCCATATCGGCAACGGAGCCAGCATTACCGCCATTCGGGACGGGAAGTCTGTAGATACCAGCATGGGCATGACCCCGCTGGAAGGCCTGATGATGGGAACCCGCTGCGGCGATATCGACCCGGCGATCATTCCCTTTGTGATGGCCAAAGAGAATCTGAGTCTTGGCGAGATCAACTCGCTGCTGAACAAGCATAGCGGGCTGGCCGGCATCTCCGGCCAGGGCTCCGATTTGCGCGAGATCATCCGCTGTGCCGATGAAGGCCATGAGGGCGCAAGGCTGGCGCTGAATATGTATGTACAGCGCATTCGCAAATACATCGGTTCTTACTGCGCCGTGCTGAACGGTCTGGATACGCTGGTCTTTACCGGCGGGGTCGGAGAGAATTCCGACTATATCCGCGCCAAGGTCTGCGAGAGTCTGTCCTATCTGGGGCTGGAGCTGGACCCGGAGTTGAACCGGAGCCGCTCGCCTGGCGAGCGCAAGATCAGCACTCCCGCCTCCCGTGTGGCGGTACACATTATCCCTACCAACGAAGAGCTGATGATTGCCCGCGATACCCAGCGGCTCATCCAACAGCGTGCTGCTTCCGCGGCGGTGCACCAGTCTGTCCCACTGTGATGCGGCCATTGTCAATAACCCCTGACTTTTTCATATCTTCGCATTCTTCGCTATAATCTATTATGGAAACAAAACTAGAATAGGAAGTTGGGGAATTGTGGAAGATTTCATCTTGTGGTTGAAGTACTTGATTCTGGGATTTGTTCAGGGGGCTACCGAGCCCATTCCGGTTTCGTCGAGCGGACATGTCATCATCGCCAAAAAACTGTTGGGCGTCGTCGAGGAGGGCCTTTCATTTGAGATTTTGACCAATACGGCGTCTTTGCTGGCCATCATGTTCATTTACCGCAAGGATATCCTAAGGCTGATCGTCAACGGCATAGGATATCTCCGAACGCGGAGATCCGAGTACAGAGCGGATTTTATGTTCATCATTTATATCATTATCGGCACTATTCCCGCCATGGTCATCGGCCTCTTGTTCAAGGATGAGATTGAAGCCGTGTTCTCTTCTGTCCATACCGTGGCCATCGCTCTGTTGTTTACCGGGGGCGCGTTATGGCTGATCCGCAATCTGCGGGGGAGAAAACGCGAAGGCGATTTGTCGGCTAAAGATGCGCTGATCGTCGGCCTCGGTCAGGCGGTTGCGCTTATACCCGGGATCAGCCGTTCCGGCGCTACGCTCATATCCTCGATCGCGGTCGGCATGAAACAGGATACCGCCCTGCGTTTTTCGTTCATGCTGTATATTCCCGTCAGTTTGGGCGGCCTCGTGCTCGGCGTGTCCGATATTGCCGGCGATCCGAATCGTTCGGCCTTGTTCGTGCCGTATTTGATCGCCTTTTTGACCACGCTGGTCGTAACCTATTTCTCGATGAAATGGTTCATGAACATTATGGCTAAAGGCAATCTGAAATATTTTGCTTACTACTGTTTCATCGCCGGCATACTGCTGCTTATTTTTCGGCTGTAGTTCTCGGGTACGGTTATTCGGGCGAAGAACACACTTCTCGGTTCGGGGAGTGTGTTTTTGTTTTGCCGTTTCGGGACATTTTTCTTCCCTGCGAGGTAATCTATCTTTTTTTGATAGAAAAATTTTTAAAAATTTTTTATCAACAACTTGTCCCCCGGCGGACCCTGGTATGATGCGGGATTGCATCGATTTTCCACATTATCCACAGGGGATTTGGGCACGTTTGGGCGGTTTGCCAGGATTGACAACACAATATATAGGTATTAAATTAAACAAGTGCACCAATATGTTGTTGTGAAGTGAATTTTGGTGTGTATCTCATCTATATCATATACTTACCGCGTAATAGAAGAAAAGTGGGGGAGTAACGATGCTGATTGCCTATGATTCCAAAACCGGAAACGTGAAACGGTTCATCCAGAAGCTCGATTTGCCGGCCGTGCAAATTGACGAGAATATGACGCTGGAGGAGCCGTTTGTGCTGATTACATATACAACGGGGTTTGGACAGGTGCCGGCAAAGGTCTCCGCTTTTCTCGAGCATAACCATCAGCGGCTGCTAGGTGTGGCGGCCAGCGGAAACCGCAACTGGGGCGAGCGCTTTGCCCTGAGCGCGGATTTGATTGCGCAGCGCTATCAAGTTCCCGTTGTGGGCAAATTCGAGCTGTCGGGCACGAAACAGGATGCGGAAAGATTTAAGCAGGAGGTGAGCCGGGTTGCGGCATATTGAACTAAACAACATGTTGATGAAGCGGGACGAGAGCGGGTTCTTCCAATTGGAGAAGGACCGGGAAGCCGTCGCCGAATTTATGCAAGAAGTCGAACAAAAAAGCGTGACCTTTTTGAGCACGACCGATAAAGTGCGGTACATGATCGAAAATGATTATTACGAGAACGTGTACGAGCAGTATACGGAAGACGAGGTCGAACGCGTATATGCCATTACCCACGGCTATCATTTTGAATTTCCGTCTTATATGGCGGCGTCGAAGTTTTATACCGACTACGCGCTGAAGACGAACGATAAGTCCAAGTATCTGGAGCATTACCCTGACCGGGTAGCGGTGGTGGCGCTGCATCTCGGCCGCGGCAACGCGGAGACCGCCGGGCTGCTGGCCCGTTCGATGATGGAGCAGCGGCTGCAGCCGGCCACCCCGACGTTCCTGAACGCGGGCAAAAGCCGGCGCGGCGAGATGGTCTCTTGCTTCCTGCTGGAAATGGACGACTCGCTGAACTCGATCAACTACGTGCTGAACACCTGCATGCAGCTGTCCAAAATCGGCGGCGGCGTGGCGGTAAACCTGTCGAAGCTGCGCGGACGCGGCGAGCCGATCAAAGGCGTGGAAGGCGCAGCCAAAGGGATTATGCCGGTGCTGAAGCTGATGGAGGACGCTTTTTCCTATGCCGACCAGATGGGTCAGCGCAAAGGATCGGGCGCGGGATATTACAACATTTTCGGCTGGGATGTCTCGGAGTTTCTGGACAGCAAAAAAATCAACGCCGACGAACGGATTCGCCTGAAAACCTTGTCGATCGGGCTGATTGTGCCAAACCGGTTCTATCAACTGGCTAAGGACAACGAGCCGCTGTATGTGTTCGGTCCTTACAGTGTATATAAAGCTTACGGGACTCATTTGGACGACTTGGATATGGACGTGATGTACGACAAGCTGCTCGCCGACGAGCGGGTTAAGAAAAGAAAGCTGATGAGCGCGCGCGACATGCTGACCAAAATCGCTACGGTTCAGCTGGAATCCGGTTATCCTTACATCATGAATAAGAGCAACGCCAACAACCAGCATGCCCTGAACAAGGTCGGGAAGATCAAAATGTCCAACCTGTGCACGGAAATCTTCCAGCTGCAGGAGACGTCGGAAATCGCCGATTACGGGCAAACGGATGCGATCCGCCGCGACATCAGCTGCAACCTGGCTTCCCTGAACATCGTGAACGTGATGGACCGGAAGAAGATCCGCGA
Source organism: Paenibacillus oralis (assembly GCF_003863965.1). Classification (GTDB taxonomy): domain Bacteria; phylum Bacillota; class Bacilli; order Paenibacillales; family Paenibacillaceae; genus Fontibacillus; species Fontibacillus oralis. The sequence continues at coordinate 358,049 of NZ_RRCN01000001.1, read as the reverse complement.
GTCCGTGCACGAAGGCATGGTCGCACTCACGTCCGTCAGCGACATGACGCATATTTCCAACGCTCCCGGCGTCGCCAAAGCGAATCGGGAAATGCATTCCGTCGGGCTTGGCGTGATGAATCTGCACGGATTTTTCGCGAAGAACAAGATCGCTTACGAGAGCGAAGAGGCGCGCGATTTTGCCCGCACGTTCTTTATGATGATGAATTATTATTCCCTGGAAAAGAGCATGGAGATCGCTGTTCAAACCGGAGAAACCTTCGCCGGATTCGAACAATCGGACTACGCTACAGGGGAGTATTTTGAACGATATCTGAATACGGACTACCGTCCGCGCACCGGCAAAGTGGCCGCTTTGTTCGAAGGCATGCACATCCCGTCTCCGCAGGACTGGACTGAGCTGAAGCAGCAGGTGATGAAAAACGGCTTGTACCATGCTTACCGTCTGGCGATTGCGCCGACCGCCAGCATTTCGTACATTCAGAACGCTACCTCGAGCGTCATGCCGGTGGTGGAGCAAATCGAAACCCGGACCTACGCGAACTCGACGACGTATTATCCGATGCCGTATCTGAGCCGGGAAAATATTTTCTTCTATAAATCGGCTTATCAGATGGACCAGTTCAAGGTGATCGACCTGATCGCGGAAATCGTGCCGCATGTCGACCAAGGCATCTCGTCGATCCTACACGTCAACAGCAACGTGACGACCCGTCAGTTGGCGCGTTACTATTTGTATGCTGCGCATAAAGGGCTGAAGTCGCTGTATTATACCCGGACGAAGAAGCTGTCCGTGGAAGAATGCCTCACTTGTTCGGTATAACGGAGAATTAGAAAGGATGAACGAACGGCGATGTGCGCATTACGAGCTGTAAACTGGAACCGTCCGGACGACGATTTTACGATGATGTTCTGGAACCAGAACATCATGCAGTTCTGGACGGATGACGAAATCCCGTTGTCCGACGACAAAATGTCCTGGATGACGTTAAACGATGATGAAAAAGACGCATATATGAAGGTTCTCGGCGGTCTGACGCTGCTTGATACGGTACAGGGCGGCGTCGGCATGCCGCAGATCATGGAGCATGTGGAAGGCCTGCAGCGCAAAGCCGTGCTTGGATTTATGGGCATGATGGAGCAGATCCACGCCAAATCGTACAGCAGCATTTTCACCACCTTGGCTTCCAATGAGGAGATTGACGAGATTTTCCGCTGGGTGGAACAAAACCCGATGCTGCAGACGAAGGCGGAGACGATCCGCCAGTACTACACCAACATCCGCTCCCCGAGAGAGCTGTATTTGGCGATGGCGGCCTCCGTCCTGCTGGAGAGCTATTTGTTCTATAGCGGCTTTTTCTACCCGCTGTATTTGGCCGGCCAGGGCAAAATGACCTGCAGCGGCGAAATCATCGACCTGATTTTGCGCGACGAAAGCATTCACGGCGTGTACGTGGGCGTGCTGGCCCAGGAAATCTACGCGCAAATGAGCGAAGACGAGCAAAAGGAAGTGTACGAAACACTGGAAGGGCTGCTGCATTACCTGCACGCCAACGAAGAACGGTATACGGAGCAGATTTACACGAAAATCGGGCTGGTGGACGAAGTGAAAGTCTTCCTGCGGTACAACGCCAATAAAGCGTTTATGAACCTCGGCTTTGAGCCGCCGTTCGAGGAGGAAGAGGTCAATCCGATCGTGTTCAACGGGATCCGCACCGATACGAAGCAGCACGACTTTTTCTCTAAAAAAGGCAACGGCTATGTACGGGCGCTGAATGTCGAGCCGCTGACCGACGAAGATTTCAATTTCTAAGTAAAATTCCGTTCCACCATGGACTTCACATAAAACAGGATGTTTACTCACGGGTCAGGCTGTGAGGGACATCCTGTTTTTTTGTGGGGAAGGGCAGGGCACAGTGAAGTTCATGTCGCTATCACACGGCCGAATAACGCCGGGTGGATATCCCAGGAACACCCATACATAAAAGCTGTAAAAGGTAAGAATACTTTATCTGTTGAAATGAAAGAAAGGAGAATAACATTGCGTTTAGAGAAGACAACAGAACAAATCCCTACCAATATTGATCCACGGCTGCAAAGAATTATTGAAAAAAGCCGGCAAGAAACGGATCACCATGAGTTCGGTACGACAGTTACCAAGGAGATCTCAGTTATCGCCAAAGTTAAGGACCTTGATACTTGGACCACCATTCAAGGTGTACTTGAAACTAATGAGATATCCACGGCACCAGATGGAACTGGACGGATTGTGACGGCCAAAGTGTCTGTCGATGAATTGGAGAATATACGGCAGTCACCTGGAGTGTTGAGCTTGAAAGCTACTCGCCCGATAAAACCGGCACTGCGCAAAACGATTGAAGAGATAAAGGCAAGAAGTGATCTTCTGCCTCCAGGTGGAGCAAACGGCGGTGAAGGAGTCGTGGTAGGAATCGTTGATTTCGGTTGTGATTTTGTTCATAAAAATTTCCGCAATCCGGATTTATCAACACGGCTTCTTGCCATCTGGGATCAGGCCGCTGAAGCAGTGGATGGTCAATCAGTCACATATGGCAGAGTTTTCAAAAAAGATGAGATAAACAGAGCTTTGAATTCCTCCCAGCCATATCAAACTCTAGGTTATCCCAGCACTCTCTTTAATCCCCGGAATCCGGAGCATGGTACGCACGTCATGGATATCGCTACTGGCAATGGCAGCGGGACAAACACACCTGGTGTGGCGCCAAAAGCTGATATCGTATTTGTCGAATTGTCCGCAAGCGATATTTCGTGGGGAGGAGAAGAAGCTGTAGATTCCACGTTTGGAGACTCCAAGCAGCTTCTTGATGCCGTTAAGTTCATTTTTGATACCGCTGGAGAACATCCCTGTGTGGTTAATTTGAGTTTAGGAACGAATGGTGGACCTCATGATGGAACATCTTTAGTGGAACAGGGGATTGATGGCCTTGTTATGGCAAAACCCGACCGCGCCGTAGTTATTGCGGCCAGTAATTCCTTCAATGACGGAATTCATGCCAAAGGAACCGTCCCCCAAGGAGGCTCTTTCGACCTCCATTGGCAAATTAAAAATCATGATTTCACCTCCAATGAACTTGAAATATGGTACAGTGGTCAGGATAAGTTCCTTTTGGAGATCATCCAGCCTAATGGAGAAAGCATCGGCCAAATCCAACTTGGAGAGAACGGCAGAGTCACGGATGATACGGGAAGAACCATAGTTTTTGCGGCAAACCGAAAAAGTGATTCAAACAATGGTGATAATGAAATCGGAGTTTTTCTGGAGAAAGGACTTCCTACAGGCACCTGGACTATCCGACTTCACGGCACTAACATCCATGATGGTGTTTTTCATGCTTGGATTGAACGGGATGATCGGGGTCAATCGCAGTTTATGCCACCTCTTGATAATACTCATACATTGGGTTCAATCTCATGTGGACACAATAGTATTGTTGTGGGATCGTATAATGCCTACCTCCCCAATGCTCCTATCTCATTTTTTTCCAGTGCCGGGCCAACTCGAGATGGAAGACAAAAGCCTGAGATTAGCGCACCAGGCCATGCGGTGAAAGCAGCAGCTTCCGGAACAATAAATGGAGTAACAGAGATGTCTGGAACAAGTATGGCAGCACCAGCAGTTACGGGAGTAATCGCTCTGGTTCTCGCAGAGGCTAAAGCAAACGGCATTCACCTCACAATTAACCAGATCCGTGACAATTTAGCTCAGGCAGCAAGGAAAAACCCTCCAGCAAATCAAAACTGGGATAAGCAATATGGTCTTGGAAGAATTGATGCAAGTCAAGCAGTAAAAGCCGTCAGAAGGGTAACCATCGCCGAACCAGTCCCCGCTCCTTAAGGGAAGATTTCCATCTCCAACGCAGACTTACCTCTTCGTATGTCTGCTTCCTTTTCATAATGTGCTGTAAAAAAAACGACCTATTTTTCGAAGCGATGACATCATTTACCGAGGTGCTCAAATCCCCGCCGAATTCTGGAAAGTCGTTGTCATGGTGAAGGAAGAAGGTGGCCTATCCGCAGCTGCCTATTTACAGTCCCAGAAAAATCTAATTGACAATCTAGAATTTGCTTACGGGGAGTACAAAACATACCAAGTTCAAGTTTCCAAAATTGAAGCTCTAACAGGCTTGGATTTCGGCAATTTAAGAGATCATGATCCATTAGCGCAATTAGAATCAACTATTGGTCGAGTGAGCCGGCTTATAAGCCGGCTTTAATCGCTCCAGCAGCTTATCGAATTTATTGACGCTCATGATTTCATGCGTGACGAATTTCCCGTCATAATACAAGGCAAAGGTCGTCCAAACCGCAGGGGCTTGTTGCGCCTGTTCTTTGGACGTAATGCGGCAGGCTCGAAACGGGACGCCTTTGAGGCGAGCTGCACTCTGAAGCTCTTCAAGCATGCCGACCGCAAACGGGCATTGGGCCGTATAATAGATCGAGATTCCTTTTTCCGGTGAGAAAACCTGCTTGACGTGCGGTTTGAACGTAGGAGAAGCAGCGGTTTCGTTCCAGGTTAAAGCCATCAATTGAAAATAAGGTTCGGCCTCATCCACGACTTTAAACCCCATATGCTCAAAAAAAGCCTTGTCGCTCAAGTAAGGCAGCTTTTTGTTTCCGACGATATGCACAATGCCGTCCATGCCCAGGGCCGCCGCGTCTTCCTTGCACCGCTCCAGCAGCTTTGCGGCATGCCCCTGCCCCTTATGCCTGCCTGACACCCAAAGACAATTGACAAACATATAGTTGGGGGCATCGATAGGGGCCCAGGCCTGATTGGCCGGTAAATATTCAATAAAAACTTTGGCCCGGTCGTCCAGACGGTAAAATACGAGGCCCTCCTCCATTCGTTCCTTTAGCCAGCGCTTTTTCTCGTTTACGGCCAATTCATACTGCTTGGCGCCTAAAGCGCAGCAAATGTGCTGCTCGTCAATGTTTTGCTTTGTAATTTGCAAATATGCCAACTGGACAGCCGCCTTTCCGAAGATTTCTTTTCTAGTATTTTCCTATCCAGTATAAGCTTTGCGGTTTGTCAAATCCATAAAAAAGAAACAGCCTGCCGCACGGCAGACTGTTTGGCTTGCGGTTATTGCATAGCCCATTAGAAAACAGTAGAGCGAAGAATAATCACCAGCAAAATGTACAATACGAGAATCGTGCCTGTTGACGTCCAGAAGCCGTGAAATCTGTGAACAGGTGCGACATAAACAGGTGCAACATGGACAGGAGCAACATTGACAGGTGCAACATTGACGGGCCCAACATTGGCGGGTCCAACATTGGCGGGTCCAACAGCGCCGGGCCAAACATTGTTTAAGGAGCTCATTTTGGTTCACCTCGTTATAATTGGTTATCAGCTGATTTCACCTTATCTTATGTAGGGCGTTCGTCTCTGTCCTGTGCGGCGGCCTAGAGGGCGAAAAAACTATAAAATGGGCTTACGGCCGGCCGGTTTCGGCGCCGATCGGCGGCGTCAATACACCGGCATGCTTTTTTGGCGGCACCAAAATGAGCGTCAGCATCAGCAGGAAAAAGGCCAGGAAGTAGGGGGAATACAACCCGTGCATCGCCCCGGCGGCGATCGGGCCGATAAAGGAGCCAAGCGACGTCGCGATCGACTGCAGGGAAAATACGGTGCCAAGCCTTTGTCCTCCGCTCAGGTCGATAAACAGGGAAGAGAGCGCCGGAAAGACGACGCCTTTGGCCATTCCAAGAACGAACAGGATCGCCGGAAGCGGGAGGAAATCAAGCGCAGCCATAGCAAAAAAACAGAGCGCCACGCCCAGGATGCCGAAACTCGCCCGCTTGTAGGGCGACAGTTTGCTAAGGAACAGCATCGAAAGGGTGACAAGCGCCCCCAGGCTGATGATCGAAAAATAGAGGCCGGTGTGCATGATTCCGGAAGCCCCGCCGGTTTGCAGCGGCAGTTCGAAAAAAAGAATGCCCTGAGAGCAGGCGATGGCCAGCGACAGAAGGTAGTAGCGGAGCGGAATGACGTTGAGCTTGAGCGGGATACCGGAGGGTACCGTTTTCGGCTCCAGAGCGGCTGGCTTGACCGTTTTTGCGGGCTCGTGAATGGTGATCATGGCGATGACGCTTGTCGTGATAAGCAGCCAGCCCAGCATTTGAAACGCGAGCGAGAAGCCCGACTGGGCGACAAGGAACGCGCCGACCGCCGGCGATACGACGGAGGCGATCGTATGCATCACTCCGTGGCCGGCCATCAGTTTTCCCTGCTGCACCGGGTTATTGGACAATGAAGCAAGCATCGCCAGACAGGCCGGCGACAAAAAGGCCAGCACAAAGCCGCTGATCGAGCGTATGACGAGCAGTTGCCACGGCTCCGTCACATGCGCCTGAAGCAGCAAAAGCACGCCGGCGGTAAGCAGGCTGAAAATCATGTATCTGCGGCTGCCGTGCCGGTCCACGCCTTGGCCGGCGATCAGATTGCCCGGCAAATGCGTCAAGGAGTAGATCCCCATCATCCAGCCGATAAACGTCGGCGCCGCGCCGAGGGACAACGCAAACGGAGTCAGAATCGGATACTGGGCGTGCAGGTCGAAGAAAGCGAGAAACATAAAGAAATACAGCCAGAAAGCGATTTTCATGCGTTAGCCCTCCTCTCTTGGATAGTAACGATGTTCTACTTGTACTTGTACGCCTGCCGGGACGAACTTATGTCTAAATTTGCTGGCCTTCACTAACCGGATCGGCCGGTGAAGGCCGCCGATCTTTCTGAAGATTATAGAATTTATAGTTTTCAGCGGAGCTGAGTAATTCTATAATCGCAAAAAAACCACCTTATAAACGCGGTCTGGCTTCCTTAAAAATACGTCTATAAATGTTTTTCTTAAGATACTAGAGTTTATAAATTTTCCGGCGGGGTAGAGGACGATGCGCAGGTAGAAAGGGGAGGAGAAGAGGAATCTGGAGGCTAAGGGACACCAGAGCCGTTATCTGCGGAAAATCGAAGGTTAGAAAAATGTAACGGACACAGATGACCTTATTTACCTCAAATCGGCCCGGATGAACTGGTTTTGAGTCAGATAGAGTCATGTGGGTCCGTTAGGCTGGGAAATACCCGGGAAATGGGCGGATAAGGTCGCTGGTGTCCGTTAGAGAAGCGTCCACAGATTTGAAAGAGCCGGAGTCCTCGGTGCTTCGGTTCATGAAATAAGGGAAAGGGTTCTCGGCCTGTTTCGAGGAATTTCGACGAAAACCGCCTGCACTTTTGCATTTCGTGGGATTTCCCCCGCTTCCTTATATCGCAACGTGGCCGGAGTGGCATATAAGGCACGTCTCTTCAACCCCTGTATTATGATGGCAAAGGGGTTAAGCTGACACCGGCCTGGGCCATCATGTATAATGGAAAGGCAACCGTGTTGTTGCCGAATATAATGGAGCCGGTTAGGGAAAACTCCGCCGGCAAAAACGTGTAGGAGTGTTTGCAAATGATGGACGTTCAAGTATGGACTGAATTTCTGAAAGAGAACTGGCTGGTCATCGTCGTGGCTCTGGTCATTCTTTTTCTGGTGTTGAATTTCGTTAGAACCGTCGTCAAATGGGCGCTTGTATTGGTCATCGCGGCTTTTATCATTATTTACAGCGGTATTTCGCTTAAGGATATCGGCGATGCGGTGGCCACCGTGAAGGAACAGGCCCTAGATATCAGCCAAAGCGAAGTTTTGAACATGATGAAAAACGAAGCGAAGGATGCCAAACTGACGCAAAATTCGGACGGAACGTATACGATTTCCACGCCGAATCTGGAAGTGACCGGCACCGCAGGGAGCGATAAAGTAAAGGTTTCGTTCCGCGGGGTATCCCTGGGAGAATGGTCGATGAACGATACGCTGGAGGCGTTTATTCAAGAGGCGCAGCGCAACTCCAAGTAAGCGGAGGTTCAAATTGCACCTGCATTTTTCGGAAAATTTGGCGTTAATATATATGCCGCGCCGGCAAATCATCGGGATCGGGGGGTGACATGATGGAGGATTTGCTGCAAAGTGTGCGGGAATACAACTTGATATCTTTGCTGCTGCTGTTCATCCTGCTGGGCTCGATGCTTCAGGGCTTGCTGCGCGGGGCATCGCGGTCGGCGGGCCGCTTGTTTTCGCTGCTCAGCGGAGGCGTGCTGTCGCTGCTCGGGATTGCCGCGGCCATTCCGCTTACGCTGTGGATTTCTCCCAAAGTGCAGGAGTGGCTGTCTATGCTGGCAATTCCGCAGCGCGAGCTGGCGCTTTGGGAGCAGGTCTTTTATACGTTCATTATGGCGGTAAGGGACTTTCCGCTGATGCGCTTTGCCGTCGTGTTTATCCTGATGTATTGGCTGATCCGGACGGTTGCGGGCCTAGTTGCCGTGTTCTTTGGCGGCGGCTCCTGGTTCGGACGGCTGTTCTCGGGCGGAGACCGCCCGGCTTCGCTGCTAAGCCGCCTGGCCGGAGCTTGCATCGGCGGCGTGATCGGGGCGGCGCGCTGCCTGATGGTCATCGTCGTGCTTTTTATCGCGGTGACTTTGTTTCCGAACAGCAGCTTCAGCCGTTATGTCGAGGCGTCCCCGGTATACCAGCAGGGAGCCCGCACCATCATCGAACCGCTGACCGGCAACCTGATCAAGGAGAAGCTGCCGGTATTCACCCGCAGCGTGGAGGCGGAGCTCAGCGGTATTTTGCAGCAAAAATACGAGCTGATCGACGCCCATATTCCGCAGGATATCGAGCTGGCGGCGGCCGAGATTACGAAAGGCGCGGACAGCGGCGAGGAGAAAGCCCGCCGGCTGTACGACTGGATCGGCACGAGAGTCAGCTACGATTACGATAAAGTGAAGGATTATGAGGAGAAGGGCATCTGGCACGAGCAGACGCCGCAAATGACGTTTGAGACGAAAAAAGGCGTCTGCATCGACTACGCCCGGCTGTACGCGATGATGGCGAGATCGCAGGGCCTGGACGTCAAGGTCATCACCGGGCTTGGTTATGACGGGCAGGGCGGATACGGCCCGCATGCCTGGAACGAAGTGTTTTTGCCTGCGCAAAACACCTGGATTCCGCTCGACGCGACCTGGGCCCAAAGCGGTGACTGGTTCAACCCCCCGGCATTCAGCGAAACCCACATCCCTGACAAGTTGATTTAAAGAGGTCACACGCATCAAAAGTTTTTTCAAGAGGCGGGCGAAAAATGTTGGCACCGGGCCGTAACTTCGCTGCGTCTTCTTTCGTTATGTTAATATATAGAAGATTACATGTCTTCTGACTTTTTAAAGGGAAAGAGGTAGGGGAATCGCAGTGAAAAGTGTCTACATGGACGATCCGCGCGAGCAAGAAGCGGTGATGCAGAGACATTTTAATATCCGGCTAAATATGTTTTTCTTTAGCGCTTTTGCGATTTTTACCGTGATTATCGTTCGCCTGGCGATTTTGCAGTTTGTGGAAGGCCCGACGCTGTCCAGGCAGGAAAGCAATCTGCGGGTAAAGGATGTGCCAATGCCTCCGATGAGAGGTTCTATATTGGCTGCCGGAGGCGAAAAGCTGGCTTATTCGACACCGGTTCAATCTTTGTATTTGACTTTGCAAAAGAGCAGCTACAGCCAGGACAGTGAATCGGGAAAAAAGAATTATGAGGAAGCGGTGGCTTTAGCCCAAAAATTGAAAGATGCGTTTGACCGTTATGGAGATCCTGACAAGGCCATGTCCGAAGAGGATATCCTCAAAGCAATGGACCTTAATTTCCAGACCAATAACGGCTTTGTTCCAAGGCGAATCAAAGCGGATCTAACTTCAGAAGAAATAGCGTACTTTATTGAACGCAAAAGTGAGTTTTTGGGGATTGATATCGTTGAGGAGAGCATCCGGCATTATGACAAAGATGGGGTAGCCGTTCAGACGATCGGTTATCTTAAAAAGTTTAAATCGACAAACGATTTGGATCGGTATGACCCGATCAGAGAAGCGAAAAATGAAGATCCTTCCCTGCAGTATACGGAAGAGGAGCTTGTCGGTTTCGACGGTTTGGAATTGTATTATCAAAATGAATTGCGGGGCAAAAACGGATTTAAGAGCGTCCCCATCGATCCGCGCAATATGGCAAACGGGATTCCGGAGATGACACCGCCGGAAAAAGGCTATGATTTGCATACAACGATCAATAAAAATGTGCAGCTTGTCGCCCAGCAAGCCATTATGGACCAAATCAAATGGGTACATACGCACCCGGTGTCCGGAAAAGTACATCCCCATGCCAAAACCGGCTATGCCGTCGCGATGGAAGTGGATACCGGTAATGTGGTGGCGATGGCCAGCATGCCGGATTACGATACGAATGTATGGCAGTCGGGCGGGATCTCGCCGGACGACTGGAACAAAATTATAAATAACTACCAAAACGGGACGATCACCCCGATCAGTTCGGGACGTTCGGGACATAATTTCGAATCCACCGTTTACCTCGGTTCGACGATCAAACCGTTGTCCGTGTTAATCGGCTTTAACGAAGGACTGTTTACGACGAGTGATCGATACAACGATACGGGGATTGCCTATTTCGGGAGAAATGATTCATCAAGTGTGCGAAATTCCTCAAGACATGTGTACGGCCGAATTAGCCCTAGAGAGGCGATCACTTACTCCTCCAATACCTTTATGGTCAATATGGTGGGAGAAAAGCTATGGAAGAAGTACAATGACAAAGGGATTGATGTTTGGGACGGCTACATGAAGCAGTTTGGCCTTGGTGTATCCACGGGCGTGGATCTCCCTAGAGAATTCCTGGGTAGTTTGGACTATACCGACGAGTCGGAAACTTCCTTGGCCCGACTGGTGTACTCTTCCTTTGGGCAGACGGGGAAATATACCGCGCTGCAGCTTGCCCAGTATGCGACAACGCTTGCGACCCGGGGCAAGCGGATGGAGCCGCATCTGGTAAGTAAAATCACCGATTCCGAAGGAAATGTCATCAAAGAGTTTAAACCGAAGGTGCTGAACAAGGTTAAATTTAATGATGTGTATTGGAGAGAAGTCATTAAGGGCATGAGTACCGAGGTGAGCGCATTCAACGGTTTTCCGTATGACTTTGCACGGAAGACGGGGACGTCGGAGCAGGATTACCGGGGGCGGCTTATGGAAAACGGTGTATTCATCGCCTTTGCGCCGCGCGAGAACCCGAAGCTTGCCGTCGCTGTCGTGATCCCGGAAGGGGGCTTTGGCGCGCACAGTGCCGCACCGGTGGCCCGCAAAATTTTCGACGCCTATGATCAGGAATATGGCCTCGATGGAGTGCCGAAAAAAACGAAAAAGAAATAACGCTGTAACTTCGCTTCGTTTCCTTAAGTTATGTTAATATAGATAAGGCTGACGGTTGCCTCGATCATGCCGATAAACGAATCATCAGGGGAAGAAAGTAGGGGAATCGCAGTGAAAAGTGTCTACAGTGAAGATCCGCGCGAGCAAGAAGCGTCGATGCAGAGACATTTTAATATACGGCTGAACATGTTCTTCTTCAGCGCATTTGCCATTTTTACCGTCATTATCGTTCGGCTGGCGATTTTGCAGTTTGTGGAAGGGCCGACCCTGTCCAAACAGGAAAGCAGCCTGCGGGTGAAGGATGTGCCGCTGGCGCCCACGCGGGGCACGATTTATGCGGCCGGCGGAGAGAAACTGGCGTATTCCACGCCCGTACAGTCCCTCTATATTACTTTGCAGAAGGATTACAGCAGCACGACGGACAAGGGAAAAAAGAACCGGCCGGAAGCGCTGGCTTTGGCGGATAAATTAAAAGAAGTGTTCGACAAATACGGCAGTGCGGATTCCAAGATGACGAAAGAGGACATCATCGAAGCGATGGACCTGGATTACCGGAAGCAAAACGGATTTTCGCCGCGCCGGATCAAAATGGATTTGACCAAGGAAGAGGTTGCTTATTTTCTGGAGCGGAAGGACCAGTTCCCGGGGATCGATATCGTCGAGGAAAGCATCCGGCATTATGATCCGGATACGGTAGCCGTGCAGACGATCGGGTATATCCGGAAATACTCCAATGCGTCGACGAACCTGGATTTTTATAAACAGATCCGCGCGCAAAAAGATACGCCGCCGGATATGCAGTATACGGAAACCGAGGACGTCGGTTACGACGGGCTGGAATTGTATTATCAAAGCGAGCTGCGCGGCAAAAACGGGTACAAAAGCGTTCCGATCGATCCGCGGAATATGGCCACGGGCATCCCTGAGGTAACGCCGCCGGTGAAAGGAAACGATCTGCATACAACGATCAACAAAAATGTCCAGCTTGTGGCCGAACAGGCGATTTTGGACCAAATCCAGTGGGTGCATACCCACCGGGTGTCCGGTGAAGTTCATCCCAATGCCAAAACCGGTTATGCCGTCGCTATGGAAGTAGATACCGGCAACGTGGTGGCGATGGCCAGCATGCCGGATTACGATACGAACGTCTGGCAGTCGGGCGGGGTTTCGCCTGATGATTGGAAGAAGATTTCAAGCAACTATATGAATGGAACCATTACCCCATTCAGTTCGGGGCGTTCAGGACATGATTTCGAATCTACCGTCTTGCTTGGATCCACGATTAAGCCGTTATCCGTGTTAATCGGCTTAAACGAAAACTTGTTTACGACAAATTCGTATTACAACGATACGGGTATAGCTTATTTCGGGAAAAACGATTCGTCGAGCGTCCGAAATTCCCAAAGACACGCGTATGGCGTTGTTGACCCAAGACTAGCGATCCTTCACTCCTCCAACACCTTTATGGTTGATATGGTTGGGGAAAGGCTATGGAAGAAATACGGAGACAAAGGGATCGACGTCTGGGACGACTATATGAAGCAGTTTGGCCTTGGCGTATCCACGGGTGTGGATCTTCCGCAGGAATACCTGGGCAAGCTGGAATATATGAACGATAAGGAAACCTCCTTGTCCCGGTTGGCGTACGCTTCCTTTGGACAGCAAGGGAAATATACCACGTTGCAGCTGGCCCAATATACGACAACGCTTGCGACCCGAGGCAAGCGGATGGAGCCGCATTTAGTGAGCAAAATTACCGATTCCGAAGGAAACGTCGTTGAGGAATTTAAACCGAAAGTGCTGAACGAGGTTAAATTTAACGACGCATACTGGAAAGAAGTAATTGCCGGGATGAGCACCAATGTGTCGTCCGCTTTTTCCGGCTTCCCGTATGACTTTGCCAGAAAAACGGGGACCTCGGAGCAATGGGGTGCCGGGAAAAATAGAGATAACGGCGTATTCATCGCCTTTGCGCCGCGTGAAAATCCCAAGCTCGCCGTTGCTGTCGTCATACCCGAAGGCGGATTTGGCGCCTACAGCGCCGCGCCGGTAGCCCGCAAAATTTTCGACGCTTACGATCAGGAGTACGGCCTCGACGGGGTGCCGAAGAAGACGAAAAATCAGCAGACGAACGGCCAATCCAGTAAGAACAACAAGGCGGAGTAAGAACCCGAAATTGAAAAATACATGCGTCAGCGATCTTTTCACAACATCGGTTGGGAAAAGATCGCTGATTTTTTTGCGGCCATTAAAACCAATATTCTCATTCTTCGAAGTTACAATCTCGATACAAGTCTTCTGAAATCCGAAACAAAATCCCTCTATAATAAAATCCAACGGGTTTGTTTATGGTAAAACCACGGTATCCCCGGGCTTCAGGCCATTCAGCACTTCAGTTTTGTCATCGGTTTCGATGCCTGTTTGTATCGTCTGCCGTTCGTAGTTGCCATTGCCTTTGTCCAGCATTACATAAGCTTCATTTTGCTCGCGCATGACTGCAAGACTGGGAACAACAATCGCCTTTTCCTTGCGTGCTGTTTCGATCTTACCTTCGAGGCTTATTCCGCCGATCAGGCTCGGGTCCGGCTTCAGATCAATCACAATATCAAACTGGGAAACCTGCTTCGGATCATTCTCCGCTCCTTTTTTGGCAAACTTCGAAATTCTACTGACCTTTCCGGTTAAGGGGATTTCTTTTTTACCGGTCATCTGCACCTTGACGGGCATACCTGCCTTGATGCGAAAGATTTCCTGCTCGCTGACGGCAGCCGTAAACTGGAGCTTGCCCGTATTTACAACAGTACCCACGTATTGTCCCTCGTTCACCATCCGGGTCTTCGTATCCGTCTCATTCAGCAAAAATACACCGGACGCCGGAGCAGATACCGTCGACATACCTATGAGGCTTTTTTTAAACGCGATATCCTGCTCTTTCACAGCAATAGCTTCCTCGTTTATATCGCTCATGAGACGCTTGGATTCCCTGTCGGCAAAAGCTTTCTTGCGTTCTTCTTCCGTAACGCCGGGCTGCTCGGCACCTTCTCCCTGCTTGGCTGATATTTTATTCAGCTTGTTCTCCAATCTGGATTTCATCATCTCGCTCTCCATTTGCTGAACCTCATTTTGCAACGTCTTCGAGTCCAGCGAAAACAACGCGGCCCCTTTACGAACCGCCTGTCCGTTCTCCACATGCCACTGCTTGATGGGTCCCGTAAACGGAGCGAATACGTCGGTTTGATCCGTATAAGCTGATTTTCCTTTTACTTGAATCTCCTGGGTTATCGTTTCCTGTGTAACTTGAAATGTAATGGGCGCCGGCGCCTCAACCGGTGCTTCCGGTGCCGGTTTATATTTTTGATACAAAAAAAATCCTGATCCTGCGAGCAGAAAAATAATAACGACCCGCTTGATCCATTTGACTGCTATCGATTTATTCATGCCGTTTGTCCTCTCATTAATTCGGATATCATCTTATTCAAGTTCCATTTAAGCGGATTTAATGACTTCTAACGCGTTGGTGCGCGAGGCGCTGATAGCGGGATAAATTCCCGAGACGATCCCGGTCAGGATCGAGAAGGCGACACCGGCGGGCAGCGCCGAAACCTGGATGACCACGTTAAGCGGGGTGCTGCTTTGAAGACTGATCTGATTGACCAACACTTGATTGACTCCCCCAATTGCTGCGTAGGCAATGACTACTCCAACGATACCTCCCAGCATACCCAATACAGCCGCTTCGGTGATAAACATTTGCCGAATCTGCCACAGGTTTGCCCCGAGCACCTTCATGACGCCAATCTGTTTGCGGCGCTGATGGGTGGACATAATCATGGCGACAATGATGGACAGGGAAGCTAATAGCATAACGAAGGTGCCAATCCCTATCGCCGCCTTTTCATACATGCCTAACTGCTCGCTCATCATTTTTTCCTGAAACAGATTGCTTTCTGTTCTGAGGGTCAGCCGTTTGATTTGCTCCTCCACCTGGGCGACATACTGCTTGTTTTCCACTTTTACGAGTGCCGAATTTAGCCTCCCGGCCGGAGAAGATGGGTTGGTCTGGAGCTGATCGGCAAGCATTCTTGCTGTCTCAAGCGAAACATACAATTTTTTATCATATTTGGCCGATTCCTCGTTTACCCCCTTCTGCATGTCCAATATGCCGGTAACGCGCAGCGGCGAGCTTGTTCTTATTTTGGATGGAGTATTCATATCCTGGGATTTCAGATTAATTTGGGCCTGAAAAAGCTCTGCGGGTGTGGACATCATTTGCATATACTCCTGAATCAACTGGTCGTTGTAAGGGTCTTCCATCAGTTTGTCATTCAATTGACGTACAACCTCGGGATCAGCCAGACCAAAAATGGCGCCGTAGTTGGCTACCACAGCCCCACCGGTCGTGGAGGCGCCGCCCTGGGCGAAGCGGGATCCGAAGCGGCTTAGTGTTCCCAGTTCTGTTCCGGTTACCTCCACCCACGAGCTTTTTCCGTCTGCTGTCGTCATTTCCAGCATGTCCAGTTTCAGCATGGGGGCCACGGAAACAACATGCGGCAGTTTGGAAATAATATCAATTTTCTGTTGGGTCAATGCTCCACGCTCGAAGGTGGACGTTTGCCCCTTGTTTCCGCCCGAGCTGATTCCTTCGTTCGGAGTGACCGTAATCTCATCCATCTTGTAGTTTTCATTCAGAGTTTTTTCCCCGTATTCCTGTACTGACGTCCCTATGCTGAGCGCCATAATCATGGCTGCGCAGCCAATGGACAACCCAACCATACATAGCAGGGTCACCACTTTTCGGCGAATGATCTGGCCCCATGACATTCGTATTAGATCAAGAAATCTCACACCTTTTCTCCTTTACTGTTCAATTCTGTCGCTTCCGGACAACTCGCCTTGTACAAGAGAACCATTATGGAGAGTAATGATATCTTGCATTTGCTCAGCTACTTCCGCCTCATGGGTGACAATGACGAACGTGGTGCTCAGCTCCTGATTCAGCTCCTGCAAAATCGAGATGATCTCCTCCTCGGTCTGCGTATCCAGATTCCCCGTTGGTTCGTCGGCAAAAATGACGGACGGTTCGGTAATCAAGGAACGCGCAATACTGACCCGCTGCTGTTGACCGCCGGATAGCTGAGACGGGAACAATTCCGCTTTGGGGGCAAGTCCTACCTGTTCCAGCAGTTGCATTGCTTTAGTCTTGCGGAGAGACGGACGTACGCCCATAAAAACGAGCGGCAGTTCCACATTTTCCCGAATCGTTAAATTTCCCAGCAGCTCATACGCCTGAAAAATAAACCCGATGTGAGTCCGCCGGAATTCGGCCAGCTTATTTTCGCTTAGCTGCACAATATCCTGATCTGCAATCCATATTTCTCCCGCATCAGGCTTCATCAGTCCGGCCATTAGATTCAGCAGCGTGGATTTGCCTGAGCCGGAGCTGCCCAGCAGCGCCACCATCCGGCCTTTGCTTACCGAGATGTTGATGTCTTGCAGGACAGGAACCGCGCCCTGAGCATTGCGGAATGAATGCGATACATGTTCAACACGCAGCATGTAAATAGCTCCTTTTCTCCTAGGTTCAGTACTTGTCGGAAATCATTATAATTGGCAGATGTATCCGTCTTGCTCACGATTGTATCCAAGTTGTAAAATGAGCCCGTGGCGCCTGGTTACCAGGCGCGGAACGTGAAGCGGTAAATCTCGCTTTTTTCCATGGAGCTGCTCACAACAAAGAGATTGTCGCCGTTCCATTTGAGATTGACAAAATTATCGATATTACGGTACACGACCGTGTCCGACAATAACTTGCCGCCTTCAAGATAGGCCATGTGCAGTTCGTTTTTTTGGTTTTCGAGCACCGTGAAATAAGCAATCCGGGACTCATCTTCATTCAGGTCGAAGCTCCAGATGTTGCTTTTCATCAGCAGGTCGAACCGCTTCGAGGCGTTTCGGTATATAAATAGTCCCTGCACCTTGTTCACAATACCTTGAACCAGTAAATCGCCGTTCTTAAGCACTCTAAATTGCTGGATTTCGTCGGCAGGGGTATATGCAACTACATTGTTCCGATCGTTCACGGAAAAACGGTATACCATGAACTTGTTATCCCCGCCGACAAGAGCATAAAAATACTGCAAATCCCTGCTGAACTCCATGGAATCGGGGAGAATCCACACCTCATCCGGATTCGGGATATGGTTCTCCTTGGCTACCAGATTCTTGATTTCTTCATCGCTGTACAGTAAACGCTTCTTGCCAGTACTTAAATCGATCATTCTGAAAACGAGGATATCATACCCGATATATGTGTCATTGCCGAAATACCGCCGAAAATAGAAGTTGTCATTGGCCAGTTTCCGCCGCTGTCCGGATTTTATGTCGTACTCATAGGTTGTTCTCTGTGCCTGCGCAGAGCGATATTCGGAGAAGATCATCTTCTCCTGATCGGGGCTTAAGGCTACGCCGTACTCGGTATTCGTCGCAAGATCCTTAACATGATTGTCATCCAGTTTAAGCATTGAGATTTTGATACCGGTATAAGAGTTTTCCGGCCGGCTCAGGATCAGGGTGTTTTGATCGGCGACTTCAAAATCGTAGATGGCAAAATCATTAGGCCGTTTGATCGCGGCTTCAATCTGGACCGTACTGTTTGGCGGAGAGACGAGACTGCTGTTGAACTGTTCTCCGGGGAGAATGACCGTCCTCAATTTGGAACCGCCTATCTCGAACATACTGCCGACCCCGAATATGCCGCCGACAAAAACGGCCAGCAAAACGGTTACCAGGAACATATCGCGATATTTTTTCCAGAAATCCCGGTTCTTCATGCCGGCCATTCTCCCGGAAGATGGATGTGTACCTGTGTGCCCTGGTTCACTGCACTTTTCATTTGAACGGTTCCTCCATGCTGTTCTATTGTATTTTTTACGATGGACAAGCCGAGGCCTGCGCTTCCTTTCTCTTTTCTGTTCGCACCGCTCTCCCGGTAAAACGGCTCAAGCACATGTTTCAACGCCTCTTCACCGATCCCTTCTCCCTGATCGCTGATCACCACAGAAGCCAAATGGCCCGACCGGAACGACCGGACTTCGATAATCGAATTGACATATCCATACTTGACCGAGTTATCGAGCACATTTAGGAACGCTTCCTTGAGCTTGTGCCGATCGCCCTGGATATGGAGGTTCTCCTCCAGTTCATAATGGATGCCGATATTATATTTGCCCGCCTTGATCGCCATGTCCTCGCAGGCCTCCCGAACGACCTTCGACACATCGATCCGTTCGAACCGATAAGCCTGCATCGCGGCGGACGATACGGAAAATTCCAGAATGTCCGCAACCATCACGTTCAGGCGCTGACTCTCATTAATAATGTAGTTCAAGCCCTTGTCGAAAAACGCTTTGTCCGTAAATCCATTATCCCGCAATATTTGGGCATATCCGAGAATGGTGGTCAACGGTGTTTTCAATTCATGGGTCACATTGTCAAAAAATAATTTGCTGCGCGCTTGCACCTGCTTCACTTCATCCCGCTCACGTTCAATCACGTCGATCTGTTCCCGCACACGGTTGATCATAATATTGAAGCTGGAAGCCAGTTCACCAATCTCGTCTTTCGTGGAGATGTTGACGTCCGCGTTCAGATTGCCCTGCGCCACTTGCACCGCGCGTTTCGTGAGCACGCGAATCGGCCTGGTGATTTGCCGGGAAATGAAGACGGAGGCGATAAATACAAATACAAAAATGATCGCCGCCAAGCCTTTGATCGTATTTTGAAAACGCTGATGCCGCTTGAACAGCCCGGTATAATTTTTCTCCAATTGAATGATGCCGATGACTTGCCGGCCAGACATGATGGGAAAGGACAGGCTGGCGATGACTTCATCCTCTTGCATCCATGTGGAATAAGCGATCTTCGATTTGAGGGCAGCCTGTACATCCGGCCGTTTGGCGGCACCAAAGGCAGGGCTGGACGAGGCATTATACGAAGAAGCGTCCGGGCGATAGAGCGTAACCTTACCGCCCGCTGCAGCGCCGATCTGCTCCGCAAGGTCCCGATTGACTGCCTCCAGCGACTTTTCGTTTAATCGTTTGTTTTGAATCAGGAAATATTGATTGAGCGCGATGTCCAGATTTTTTTTGACCTGAATCATGTCTTCATGTACTTCCCGATACATGTTCTCTTCACCCACCTTGTTTGAAAGGATGAGCAGGGAAGAGAAGCCGATAAATACGATGACCGAGAAAAGGACGACCATTTTGAACTGGATCGTCCACTTCATGTCCGCACCTGGGTATCCATCTTGTATCCAACGCCAAACACCGTCTCGATCATGGAAGCTCCCTGCTCGCCGTTTTCCAGTTTTTTGCGGATACGCTGCACATGAATGTCCACTGTGCGGGTGTCGCCGGCAAAGTCGTATCCCCATACCTTGTCCAGCAATTCGGACCGCGTAAACACCTTGCGGTTGTTGATGGCAAGAAAGAGCAGCAAATCGTACTCTTTGTTCGTCAGCCCCGCGCGCTGCCCGTCCTTCCAGACCTCCCGCTCATCTTTGCGGATCTCGATGTGCTTGCCGAGACGAATAACCTCAAACGATTGATTTTCCAGCGTCTCGCTGATCAGATCAATTCGGCGGAATATCGCCCGGATGCGCGCCACGACCTCCCGAATATCAAACGGCTTGGTGATGTAATCGTCTGCTCCCAGCTCCATGCCGAGCACCTTGTCCAACATATCCGATTTGGCCGTAATCATGATGACCGGTGTTTTAGTAGCGGCTGACATCTGCCTGCATATGTCAAACCCGCTCATGTCGGGCAGCATCAAATCCAGCAGTACCAGATCGGGGGTGAGCCGGCTCAACATTTCAAGCCCTTCCGTACCCGTTGATGCTTCATGAATAACGAATCCTTCCTTTCCCAAGGAATAGGACAGAATGTCACGGATAGCATCTTCGTCCTCGATGATCAATATTTGCTTTTGTCTCATAATCCTTTTAAGTCTCCCTTGCTCCATACAATTAAACCTTTTATATATTTTGAATCGTCTACGGACAATTGAATAGAGGGAAAAAATAAAAGTTACAACTTCGATACAAGTAATTTTTGAACCACCATTCCGGTTCACTTAAAACTGAAATGCTTGTGGAAAAATCCTCTTGCTTTTTTGTATGCTCTGCGTTTAAAATTTGCATTAGGGAAACATTTTTATATTCAACTAAAAAACGAGCATTAGGAAAACAAGTGTTCACTGGGGAAACTATTCCAAAATGAGGAGATGAACTTGGGAAAATGAGCGAAAAGGACGAATGGAAGATCAAAAAGAGCCCGTTTCAGCGGGCCAAGGTGACGCTGGGCATGCTGGCTTTAATCATTCTGGCGGCATGCTCGAAGGTGGAGGGGCAAGCCGATCTGACGCATCGGCACGATGACGGGACCCCTATTCAGGTCGTGTCGACGATCGGTATGATTACCGACATCGTTCAAGAGGTTGGCGGGAAGGAAGTGGACGCCGCCGGGCTGATGGGCCCGGGCGTCGATCCCCATTTGTACAAAGCGTCGCAAGGCGACGTGAAGAAGCTGGATGAGGCGGAGATTATTTTTTACGGTGGACTGCACCTGGAAGGAAAAATGACGGAAATTTTCGAGAAGCTGGAGCAGAAGAAGCGGACGGTCGCCGTTTCCCAAAATATCGACCCTGCGCTGCTTAGATCGGGCGAGGATGCGGGGGGCTCGCAATACGATCCGCACATCTGGTTCAACGTCAAGCATTGGGTGACCGCGACCGAAACGATCCGCGACACGCTGATGGAGTACGATCCAAAGCACGCCGAGGAGTACCGGCAAAATGCGGAGGCCTACATAGGCGAGCTTACGGAACTGGATGCCGAGGTTAAGCGGCAGATTGCGGAAATCCCCGAACAGGACCGGGTCCTGGTGACGGCGCATGACGCGTTCGGGTATTTCGGGGACGCTTACGGGATTAAGGTGATGGGGCTGCAGGGCATCAGTACGGCGGCGGAATACGGTTCGAGGGATGTCAGCAAGCTGCGGGATTTTTTGGTGGAGAACCAAATTAAAGCGGTGTTTGTGGAATCGAGCATACCGACGAAATCGATGGAAGCCGTGATCGCCGGCGCCAAGGAAAAAGGGCATACGGTGAAGATCGGCGGTGAATTGTACTCCGATTCGCTGGGCGAACCGGGCAGCGAGGCGGATACATACATCAAGATGGTCCGCCACAACGTAAACACCATCGTGGAAGCGTTGAAATAAATGAGGGGCGGCAGTGCTGCCCGGAGAAATGAGGCGATAAAATGAAGATGGTTCCGCTTGAAGTTGATCAACTGACGATTGCTTATCAAAAGAAACCGGTGTTAAGATCGGTGTCGTTTCAGATTCCCGCAGGAAAGCTGATCGGCGTGCTGGGCCCAAACGGAGCGGGCAAGTCGACCCTGCTCAAAGCGGTGCTTGGGCTCATCCCGAAAGTGGAGGGGGAAGTCCGTATTTACGGCAAACCATACCGGGAGCAGCGAAAAATCGTGGGATACGTGCCCCAACGGGAATCGGTGGATTGGGATTTTCCGACGAACGCGCTCGATGTGGTGATGATGGGCCGCTACGGTCATTTGGGCTGGTTTCGCCGGCCCGGCGCGAAAGAGCGGCAGATCGCCATGGAGTGCCTGGCGAAGGTGGGCATGGCCGATTATGCGAGCCGGCAAATCAGCCAGCTGTCCGGCGGGCAGCAGCAGCGGGTGTTCCTGGCCCGGGCGCTGGCGCAAAACGCGCAGCTCTATTTTATGGATGAGCCGTTTGCCGGGGTGGACGCCACGACCGAAAAAGCGATTATCAGCCTTTTGCATGAATTAAAAGAACAGGGTAAGACCGTGCTCGTCGTCCACCATGATCTGGCCACGGTTAGGGAATATTTCGACCACGTGCTGCTGCTGAACGGCGAACTGATCTCCGCCGGTCCGACCGCGGAGACGTTTACCCCGGAAAATTTACAAAAAACGTACGGCGGACGGATCGCCATGCTGCAGGATTTCGCGGCCGTACCGGCGGGGACGGTGTGACGAACATGCTGGCTAACCTGATCTCTTGGATCACGGATCCGAACATGCAGTGGATTTTGGCCGGTTCGCTGCTGCTCGGGCTCGGGAGCGGCGTGATCGGATCGTTTGCTTTTCTGCGCAAACAAAGCCTGCTGGGGGACGCGCTGGCGCATGCCGCGCTGCCCGGCATCTGCATCGCCTTCATGCTGAGCGGCGTCAAATCGGTGGGCCTGTTCATCATTGGAGCGATTCTTTCCGGGATGCTGGCGACATTCGGCATTTCGGCCATCACCCGCTATTCGCGCATCAAGCAGGACGCGGCGCTTGGCATCGTGTTGTCGGTCTTTTTCGGGATCGGCATCATCATGCTGACGAAGATCCAGCACAGCGGCAACGGCAATCAAAGCGGGCTGGACAAATATATGTTTGGCCAGGCGGCCTCGATGATGCTGTCCGACGTGTATATGATGGGGGCGGTGTCGCTGCTGCTGATCCTCATCTGCACCTTGTTGTTCAAGGAATTCAAGCTGGTCAGCTTTGACCCGGGATTCGCCCGGGGGATGGGGATGAACGTGGCTTTCCTAGAACAGGTGCTGCTGTTCATGACCGTGGTGGCCGTCGTCATCGGCATCCAGGCGGTTGGCGTCGTGCTCGTGGCGGCGCTGCTGATCACGCCGGCGGTGGCCGCCAGGTATTGGACGGACGCCCTGGGCCTCATGGTGCTGCTGGCCGGATTGTTTGGAGCGCTGTCCGGCGTTACGGGCACACTGATCAGTTCGACGCTGTCCAATCTGCCGACCGGGCCGGTGACGGTGCTGGCCGCCACCTCGCTGTTTTTGGTCTCGGCGCTATTCGCGCCAAACCGCGGACTGCTGGCAAAATGGGTCCGGCACTGGCGCAACCGCAGCGAAGTACGGCAGCACGTCGAAGGGGCGGTCATCCGCCAAAACGCAGGCACCGTGGAAAGGGGGGCGGAGTAACATGGCCGATGTATGGATTATCGTGACCGGCACGCTGGTCGCCGCTGCCTGCGGCATGCTGGGATGTTTTCTGATTTTGCGCAAAATGGCGATGGTGGGCGACGCGATCAGCCACTCCGTGTTGCCGGGGATCGCGATCGCGTTTCTGGTAAGCAGCTCACGGGATTCGCTGCTGATGCTGATCGGAGCGGCCGTGCTTGGCCTGATTACCGTTTTCCTGATTCAAGCGCTTCAGCACAGCGGGCTGCAGTCGGACGCCTCGATCGGCATCGTGTTTACGGCTCTGTTCGCTGTGGGCGTCATTCTCATCAGCCGCAACGCCGCCCATATCGACCTCGATCTCGACTGCGTGCTGTTTGGCGAAATCGCCTACGTGCAATGGGATACCTGGGTTTGGAACGGCTATGACATGGGCCCGGCCGCCGTGTGGATGCTGGGCGGCACGCTGCTCGTCGTGCTGGCGGCGATCCTGCTGTTCTACAAGCAGTTCAAGCTGTGCGCGTTCGACCCGGCGCTTGCCGCCGCCGTGGGCATTCCGGTGGCGCTGTTCCATTATCTGCTGATGGGACTTGTCTCCTTGTCCACGGTCGCTTCGTTCGAAAGCGTCGGGGCGATCCTGGTCGTCGGCATGCTGATCGTCCCGGCCTCGGCGGCTTATTTGCTGACCGACCGGCTTAGCGTGATGCTGCTCCTCAGCGTGCTGATCGGCGCGGCCAGCGCCGCCGGCGGATATTACGCCGCCCAATGGCTGGACGCTTCGATCGCCGGCTGCATGGTCGCCGTGGCCGGGCTGCTGTTTGTACTGGCGTTTCTGTTTTCGCCATCGCACGGTCTCGCGGCCCGGCTGAGCCGGCGCCGGCGGGTGAAATCCGCCGCGGCCGCTTAAGACGGCGGCGACTCCCGGCTTTCGCGGCCGTCAACGCCAACAACCACCTTCCATCTCTTTCAGAGAGAGTGGAGGTGGTTGTTGGCGTTCATGTTTACGCAGGCCGGTAGCGGAAATAGCGGTAAAAAAGGGCTCTATTTCGGGCGTGAGGGGGATTTGGGCCTCAATAAAGGAGTTTTTTACCGCTATGCTCGACGGATGGTGGCAGATGTGCGCTTTTTCCATGGCCGGCAACAAAATAAGTACATAAAGTTCCGCTATTCCTCCAGCGAAAGGGAGAATATCAAAAATAGCGGTAAAAATTACCGCTATCTTCGGTGGGGGCGGCGCTAACCGCGTTCTGTCTCCGTTAAAGGATGCCGTCAGGTATTTTCTCCCGCCCGGACTTAGCCGATGTTCGGCGTGGATTCCCGGATGACCGGTTTGGTGTGGATATGGGACACTTGGTAGGGTTGATTCGGATCTTTAATGCGCGAAAGCAGCATTTCGGCGGCTTTGACGCCCATTTCGTTGCTGAAGATATGGACCGTTGTCAAATGCGGCTCGACGATCACGGACTCGGGCCCGTTGTCGAAGCCGCAGATGACGATATCCTGAGGAATCGACAGGTTCCGGCTCTTCAGCGCCTTCATCACGCTCACGGCAATGTAGTCGTTTGCACAGACAAAAACAGAAGGGAGCTCCCGAATCCCGGCCACCCGCTCGTCCATCCATTCCGGTTTGGAGAAGAACAGCCGATCGTCATCGACGATGCACTGAGACAGGTCAAGGGCGATGCCGGCCTCGGTCAGCGCGCGGTTAAACCCGGCCCATCTTTCGTTAAAGCTCCGGCAATGGTTGTAATCGCCGATAAAGCCGAAGCTTTTGTAACCGCCATCAATTAATTTCCTGGTAAGCTGATAGGTGCTGTGTTCGTTCTCCATCAGCAGCACATCGGCACGAAAATCCGGGTAGCAAACGTAAGCCGAGCAGTCGATAAAGATGGTCGGGATGCCGAGCCCGGTGATGAGCTTGCTGTATTCCAGGTCAAACAGCTCGATGCAGATGATGCCGTCCACATTGGCCGCGTCGAAGTTGTTCGGCAGCGACAGCGATTTTTGCTCGATGTCCCTGACGATATGGATGGACAGGTTGTAGCCTTCGGCGCTGATTCTTTTTTCCAGGCCGCTGATCAGGGTTGAACCGAAATGGGATGTGTTCGGCAAGTTCTCCGTCAGCAAGGCGATGTTGCCCGAACTTTTGGACAAAAGGCCGTCGCTGTCCATAAAGGCAAACTGCTTGTATTTTAACTCAATGGCTTTTCTGATTACTTTATTGCGCGTTTCCGCCGGGATGCTTTCGCTTCCGTTCAGCGCTTTGGACGCCGTGTTGCGGGAGATGCCCAAAGCGTCGGCGATATCCTGAATCGTTACTTTTTCCTTCGCCATCATTTCACCTCTATAGTATCCTCGGGTCACGATGCATAAAAAGCGGGTATTTGCAAAGATTTCCTATTACCAATGTATAATAGATCGAGAAAAATAGCAACATTTATTTTACAAATGCACAGTAAGACTTTACATTTATTACGTTTACATTTGTCAATTTTCATCGCGACTTGCTGTTTGGTTTTTGTCTTGTGTACTACAGGGAAAACGCTGCTTTTCTGCTGCTATTTTTGTCAAAGTTGCTTATTCTAGTGTTTTTTGGCCAGTGAACAAAGCGTTTTTGTGCAAATATCGAGGCTTGTTTTAACAAATGCACAAAAATAATTTTACAAAATATATTGACTCAGAGAATCTTGTTTGTTAAATTGTAAATGCAACGGGGTGCAGACAGTGAATAAGTGTTTTTGCTGAAAGCCCTTACTTCACAAGAAAATGTAAACTTACCGGGAGAACGGAGGTAACAAAATTGCAAAGCACAATAAAGGCAGGTCAAGGAAAATCGGCACTCGGGAGATCCCGCGGACAAAGTCCTTTCGAATATTTGCGGAAATATGGATTTCTCTATTTACTGCTTGCGCCGGCCCTGATCCTCACCTTGATCTTCAAATACGGGCCGATGTACGGAGCGGTGATTGCGTTTAAAGATTTCAGTCCGATCAAAGGCATCCTCGGCAGCGATTGGGTCGGGCTCAAAAATTTCGACAAGTTTCTGTCCTCGCCCAACTTTGAAGTGATTTTTATGAATACGCTTAAATTAAGCTTGCTTGGGCTTGTGCTCAGCTTTCCCGTGCCGATCTTGCTGGCGCTGATGCTCAATCAGGTCCGCCGGGCCGGCGTAAAAAAGAACATCCAGTTGTTTCTGTACGCCCCCAATTTCATTTCCGTCGTGGTCGTCGTTGGGATGCTGTTCATCTTCCTGTCGCCGACGGGTCCAGTCAACCAGTTGTTCATCCGGTTTACGGATGAGCCGATTATGTTCATGTCGCGCCCCGAATATTTCCGGTGGATTTATATTTTGTCGGATATTTGGACGGGAGCGGGCTGGTCATCGATCATTTATGTGGCCGCGCTGGCCAACGTGGACCCGGAGCTGCACCATGCGGCCAACCTGGACGGCGCCAACCTGCTGCAGCGGATTCGCCACATCGATCTGCCGACCATTCGTCCGATTATGGCGATCGTGTTCATTCTCGCCGCGGGCGGAATCATGTCGATCGGATTCGAGAAGGCTTACCTGATGCAAACGGCCATGAACCTGCCAACCTCGGAGATCATTCCGACTTACGTGTACAAGATCGGTTTGCAGTCCGGGGATTACGCCTACTCCGCCGCCGTCGGACTATTCAATTCCGTCATCAACGTCATTCTGCTTGTGACCGTGAACTTTGTGGTTAAGAAGCTAAACGAGGGCGAAGGCCTCTATTAAATGGGGGGGCTAAACTCGCAATTGTATTGAAAGGAGCAAACTGCCATGCCCATCAAACATTCGAAATTCGACCGCTTTCTGCTGGGTTTAAACGTCATCGGGCTAGCGTTCGCCGTCTTGATCGTGGTCGTGCCGCTGATTTATGTCATCGTGGCCTCATTTATGGACCCCTCCGTATTGCTCAGCCGGGGCCTGTCCTTCAACATTGCGGACTGGACCCTGGACGGTTACAAGAAAATCCTGACCAATCCGGCGATGGTCCGGGGGTTCGGCAACGCCGTGCTGTACTCGACTTCTTTTGCCCTGATCACTGTGACGGTGTCGGTCTTCGCGGGCTACGCCCTGTCGGATCACCGGCTTGTCGGCCGCCGCATCTTTATGACCTTGTTTTTGATCACGATGTTTTTCGGCGGCGGGCTGGTGCCGACTTACCTGCTGGTCAAAGAGCTCGGCATGATCGATACGATCTGGGCGGTCATTATTCCCGGAGCGGTCAACGTATGGAACATCATCTTGTCGCGGACGTTTTTCAAAGGCGTGCCGAACGAGCTGAGGGAGGCCGCCAACGTTGACGGCGCTTCCGAAGCGATGATTTTCTTCCGCATCGTGCTGCCTCTGTCCAAGCCGATCGTTTTCGTGCTGGCGCTGTACGCCTTCGTCGGCCAGTGGAACGCCTATTTCGACGCGATGATCTACCTCGACAATCCGAACCTGCATCCGCTGCAGCTCGTGCTCCGGTCGATCCTGATCCAGAACCAGGTCGATCCCGGCATGATCGCCGACCAGCTGGCCATGGCGGAAATGAAGCGGTTGTCCGAGATGATCAAATATGCGGCGATCGTGATTTCGAGCCTGCCGCTCGTCGTGATGTATCCGTTTTTCCAGAAATACTTCGAGAAAGGTGTTATGGTCGGCTCCCTGAAATAACGCCGGCTGCACATAAATGCTTTGCCTAAAGCACAAACCTGGGAGGTCAAAAGACAATGGAAAAAAGCCAAAAGTTGAAATTCGCCCGCACCTGCAAAGCCGTATCCGTCTCCATACTTGCTTCCGCGCTTTTGCTGTCCGCCTGCGGTAACGGAGGAAGCAAAAATTCGGCCGGCAATGAACAGGACCCGAGCGGGAAAGTCACGCTGAACGTGATGACGCAAAGCTCGCCGCTGGCCCCCGCGGACCCCAACGACAAGCTGATTTTCAAACGGCTGGAGGAAAAAACGAACATCCATATTAATTGGAAGAATTTCACCAAGGATGTGTTCGTGGAAAAAAGAAATCTCGCCATGGCCAGCGGCGATTTGCCCGACGCCATCTTCGACGCCGGCTACGGCGATTACGAGCTGCTCAAGCTAGCCAAGGACGGCGCGATCATACCGCTAAACGACCTGATCGAGCAGTATATGCCGAATTTAAAAAAAGTGCTGGAAGAAGCGCCGGAATACAAGGCGATGATCACTGCGCCGGACGGCAACATCTACGCTTTTCCGTGGATCGAAGAGCTTGGCAAGGGGAAGGAGCGGATTCAATCCGTCGACGCCGTTCCGTGGATCAATGTGGAATGGCTGAATAAGCTCGGTCTTGAGATGCCGAAAACGACGGAGGAATTGAAGCAGGTGCTGATCGCCTTCAAAACCCAGGATCCGAACGGAAACGGGCAGGCCGACGAAATTCCGCTGTCTTTTATCAACAAGCCAGGGGCCGAGGATTTGGTGTTCCTGTTCGCTGCGTTTGGCTTAGGGGAAAATCCCGATCACGCGGTAGTTACGAACGACGGTAAAGTCGTGTTTGCGCCTGCCGAAGAAGGCTATAAAAACGCCGTCAAATATATCAACGAGTTATACAAGGAAGGACTCATCGATGTCGAAGCGTACACGCAGGATTGGAGCACGTATCTCGCCAAAGGCAAGGACCACAGATACGGCCTCTATTTCACCTGGGACAAGAGCAACATTACGGGCGCTAATGACAGCTACGAGGTCATGCCGCCGGTAGCCGGGCCGAACGGTGAAATCAATGTGGCCCAAACGAACGCGCTCGGCTTCCACCGCGGCCGGATGGTCGTTACGAGCACCAACAAAAACCTGGAAGCGACGGCCAAATGGGTGGACCAGATGTACGACCCGATTCAATCCGTGCAGAACAACTGGGGCACTTACGGGGACGAAACGCAGCAAAACATCTTTGAATACGACGAAGCGAGCAACAGCCTGAAGCACTTGCCGCTGAACGGAACCGCTCCGGTCGAACTGCGGGAGAAGACGAGCGTCGGGGGGCCACTGGCGATTCTGGACAGCTACTTCGGCAAATACACCACTGTGCCGGACGACGCCAAGGAAAGAATGCAGATCGTCAAGGAGGTTATGGCTCCCCACATGAAGGCGGAGCAGGCGATGCCGAACGTCTTCCATTCGATTGATGAGCTGGAACGGCTGACGACGATCGAAACCGATCTGTTCGCCTATGTGCTGAGAAAGCGCACCGAGTGGTACCAAAACGGCAAAATCGATCAAGAGTGGAGCGGCTATTTGCAGGAGCTCGACCGGCTCGGGCTGCAGGAATGGCTGAAAATCAAGCAGGACGGTTATGACCGGGCCATGAAGCAGTAAACCCGGGGAATAGAAAACGGCGGGTAGCCATAGAGATAGACGATTTTATTACGGAAACAAAAAGGAGAGACGCTGGAATGACGACAAGCGCTAAGCAGAACTACAGAGGCAGGTATCATTTCTCGCCGGAGAAGAATTGGATGAACGATCCGAACGGAATGGTTTATTTTGCCGGAGAATACCATCTATTCTATCAATATTATCCTCACGGAACGACCCATGGGCCGATGCATTGGGGCCATGCCGTAAGCGCCGACCTGGTTCGCTGGGAGGAGCTTGACATCGCGCTCTTCCCCGACGAGAACGGCACGATTTTTTCGGGAAGCGCGGTGGTGGATTGGCATAATACGACCGGTTTTTTCGGGGAGGAGCCGGGACTGGTCGCGATTTTCACCCATCACCTCGAAACGGAAGGCAAACCTCCCGTGCAGACACAAAGCCTCGCCTACAGCAAGGACAAAGGCAGAACCTGGACAAAATACGCGGGAAATCCGGTGCTGAGACACGATCACTTCGTTGATTTCCGCGATCCCAAGGTGTTCTGGCATGAAGCCACCCGGCGCTGGATTATGATCGTCGCCTGCGGACAGACGGTATGCCTGTATCATTCTCCCGATTTAAAAACTTGGACGTTCGGCAGCGAATTCGGCAGCGGAATCGGTTTCCATGAGGCGGTTTGGGAATGCCCTGATTTGTTCCCGCTGGCGGTCGATGGTGACGCCGCTCGGCAAAAATGGGTGATGCTGGTCAGCGTAGGCGATCATCCCGCTTATGCGGAAGGGTCGAGAACGCAGTTTTTTACCGGGGATTTCGACGGCGTGACGTTTACGCCCGACGAAGAATCGCGGAAGGTCCGCTGGGTGGACCACGGCCGGGACAACTACGCGGGAGTCAGTTGGTCCGATATCCCGGCAGAGGACGGGAGACGGCTAGTGATCGGCTGGATGAGCAACTGGAAGTATGCGAAGCTTACGCCGACGGAAGTGTTTCGCGGGGCGATGACGGTGCCGCGGGAACTTGCCCTTGAATCCAGGAACGGCGCCGTCGTCCTGGTGCAGAGGCCGGTGCGGGAACTGGCGCATGTTCGCCGGCCGGTGCTGACTCTGGCGGATGTCACCGCTAAGGAAGTTGAAGCGGCGCTGCGTTCCTTGCGGCTGGAAAGCTGTGAGCTGATTGCGGAAGCCGCACCCGGTGCGTCCTTTGCCTTCAAGGTCAGAACGGGGGCCGACCAGGAGACGGTTGTCGGCGTGAACGCGGCTTCCGGAGAGGTTTATGTGGACCGCACGAAGTCCGGACAGCACGAGTTTCACGAGCAATTCCGCGGCGTACACGCGGCCAAGCTGCACTCTGCAGAGGGTAGGGTCGAGCTGCGTATTTTCGTGGACCGCTCCTCCGTTGAAGTGTTTGCTAACGAAGGGGAGGCCGTCATTACCGACCTGATCTTTCCTGGGCCGAAGGCCACCGGCCTATCTCTGGCGGCGGAAACGGACTTGGTGCTGAAGTCGCTGTCGATTTATGAGCTGGCGCCGTAATTTAGGCGGAGGCAACGATGTCTGGGACGTTGTGACCGGAGGCAACGGTGGGTGCGCCGGCCTGGGCGGCTAACGGACCTGAGCGACCTTATTTGCTCGAAAAGACGGCGTTTCAAGCTCTAACGGACCGTAGCGCTCTTATTTGCCCGAAAATGACCGGAAACGCACGCTGTAATGCCAAATAAAGTCCGTGGTGTCCGTTACGCAATGCAAACTGTTGTTTTTGGCGAAATAACGGTGCTGGTGTCCGTTAGGATCGGCCCAGCGGCCGATGAATGCGGCCGGCTGAATGCGGCCGATGAAACATACAAGACGCGGGACCGCTCTGGACTGTATCGAAAAGGAGATCATCAACATGCGCATAGGAGCGATTGAGGCCGGCGGGACGAAATTTGTCTGCGGCATCGGCGATGAGCATGGCGTGATTGAGGATAACATCAGCTTTCCCACGGAAAGCCCGGAAATCACGCTCGGCAAAGCGATTGCTTATTTAAAGGACAAACAGGTGGAGGCGATCGGGGTCGGATCATTTGGCCCCATTGACCTTCGACAAGATAGCCCAACTTACGGCTATGTAACCACAACGCCTAAACCCGGCTGGAGCCGGTTCGATTTTCTTGGCACGCTGCACCGCGAATTCCCGGTTCCTCTGGGCTGGGATACCGACGTGAACGCGGCGGCGCTGGGGGAAGCGGTATGGGGGGCCGCGCAAGGCCTAAACAGCTGCCTGTATTATACGGTGGGAACCGGCGTCGGGATCGGCGTTTATTTGGAAGGCCGGCTGGTGCATGGACTGGTTCACCCGGAGGGCGGCCATGTGCCGGTAAGGCGGCACCCGGACGATGATTTTGCGGGCCGTTGCCCGTATCACGGCGATTGCCTGGAAGGCATGGCGTCGGGACCGGCGATTGAAGCCCGCTGGAAAGCCAAAGGGCATGAGCTGCCGGCGGATCATCCCGCTTGGGAGATCGAGGCGTTTTATCTTGCCCAGTCGATTACGGGGGCGGTGCTTCTGACCTCGCCGGAAAAGGTCATCCTGGGAGGCGGGGTTATGCAGCAGCCCCAGCTGTTCCCGTTGATCCGGGAGGCGGTGCGCCGGAACCTGAACGGGTACGTAAACGCCGGCGAGATTTTGGAGCGCATGGAGGAGTATATCGTGCCTCCCGGCCTTGGGCAGCAAACGGGGCTTTGCGGCGCTTTGGCATTGGGGCTGAAGGCGTTAACCGGGCGGCTGCCTTCTTCTTAAGCGAAAGCGAAGAAAGCGGCGAAGAGGGCGTGCCGGAGGGAGGCGTGGCCGTGATCCATGGCCTCCTGTACCGGAAGCCGAAGTTGTTTGTATCTCTCACTAGGAAAAGAGGGTGTATCATGGGCAAACGCAAATCCGTATTATCCATCCTTTTGTCCTCTGCGCTTATTTTTGCCGGGATCGGGGCGGGGATGGTCCACGCGGCGGGCACGGAGGCAGAAACGGGAAAGGGGGCTAACGCCATTTTTGAAAGCGCAATCAACTTTGAGACGAATTTGACCGGCTGGCGAATCGAAGGAAAAGGCCGGATGGAGACGGCGGAACAGGGGCTTCTGCTCGTCTCGGAGCCGAGGGAAAACGTCATGGCCCTCACGGAAACCCGGGCGGCTGATTTTATCTATGAAGCCGACGTCATGGTGATGAAGAGGCAGGCAGATGCCACGTTGGTTTTCCGCTCCAATGAGGACGGGTGGTCTTCCTATATGCTTCAGCTTGTGCCGAACGCGGGGCTGATCCGGCTCAGGGACGCGAGCGGAGAAGGCAAGCTGCGGGAAGAACGGCGGGTCGATTTGGCCGAAGGGGAAATCTATCATCTGAAAGTCAAAGCCGAAGGAAGCCGGCTTCAGGTGTATTGGGGGGACCGCTACCAACCGCTGATCGACGTGCATGATGAGGCTTATGCTTCCGGGTATTTGGGCCTGAACGTTTGGGACGGCTCCGCGCTGTTTCAGAACGTGAAGGTCAGCGAACTGAAAAGCAATTTAGGCGCGGCGATCGCGAGCTCGGGAGCCTGGCAGCCGGACCTGCGAGGGGAACTGGGAACGGCGGACGGTTCCCGGCGGGCGCTGCGGATTTATCAGGGTTATGAGCGGGATTTCGTGTTGGAAGGAAACGTGTCTTTTGCCGCCGATCAGGGGGATGCCGGATTGCGGTTCAGAGCGAACAAGCAGGGGACGGAAGGCTACGAGGCGGCTTTGCGAAAAGACGGCGGCCAGGTTTGGGCGGAGCTGAGAAAAGCAGGTGGCCATGTTATCGCGACCTCGAAACGTTCCTACCCATCGACTTTCACCACGAGACACCATCTGGAAATCCATGGGCTCGGGAGCCGGATTCAGGTATATGTGGACGGATACGCCGAACCGGCCGTCGATGCCGTCGAAGGTAGCTACGCGGACGGTCACGCGGGATTTGCGGTATCTGCGGGAGCGGCGTATTTTCAGGACGTTTACTTGACCGCGTCAGCCGATTATTACATGGAAAAATACCGCCCAGACTACCATTATTCACCGGCCCGCGGTTCGGCGAGCGATCCGAACGGGCTGGTCTTTTATGAAGGGGAATACCATCTGTTTCATCAGGACGGCGGAACTTGGGCCCATGCGGTCAGCACCGATCTAGTTCATTGGAAGCGGTTGCCCATCGCCTTGCCCTGGAACGATTTGGGACATGTCTGGTCGGGTTCGGCCGTCGCCGATCTTCATAATGCCTCCGGCTTGTTCACGGATTCCGGGGGAAAAGGCCTAATCGCTTATTATACTTCCTATAATCCGGACAGCCCAAACGGCAACCAGCGCATTGGGCTGGCGTACAGCAAGGATCGCGGCCGCACCTGGGAATACGCCGCAGAGCGCCCGATCGTGATCGAAAATCCGGGCAAGCAGGGGGACGATCCGGGAGGCTGGGATTTTCGCGATCCCAAGGTCGTGCGGGACGAAGAGCATAACCGCTGGGTTATGGTTGTGTCCGGCGGCGATCATATCCGCTTTTTCACTTCGACCAACCTGATCGACTGGACGCTTACCGACAATTTCGGATACGGGGCTTATGTCCGCGGCGGCGTGTGGGAGTGCCCCGATTTGTTCCAACTGGCCGTGGACGGCACGGGCGAGAAGAAATGGGTGCTCATGATCAGTACGGGCGCCCATCCGAATACCCAGGGTTCGGCGGCGGAGTATTTTGTCGGGGAGCTTACTCCGGAAGGCAAGTTCGTTAACGACAACCCTGCCGGCAAGGTGCTGACAACCGATTACGGAAAAGAGTTCTACGCCTCCATGTCTTTTGCCGATATGCCGGACGGACGCAGGGTGATGCTGGCCTGGATGACGAACTGGGATTACCCGTTTGCTTTTCCGACCGAGGGGTGGAAGGGGGTTCTAAGCCTTCCGCGCGAGTTAATGCTGCAGAAGACGGAAGAGGGAATCCGCCTGACGCAGGTGCCGATCCGCGAGCTGGAATCGCTGCGCGGCCAGCTGCTGTTTGCGGCGTCGGACCGCCGAGTTCAACCGGATAGGGCGAATCTGCTGAAAGGCGTGTCCTCCGGCGCCTATGAAATTGAAGCCGAAATTGAAATTCCGCAGGACAGCCGTGTGAGCGAATTCGGTTTCCGTCTCCGTGAGGGAGCGGGCAAGCGGACGGTCGTCGGCTACAAAACGGCGGAGAACGAGATGTATGTGGATCGCGCCCTTTCCGGCGATACCGGCTTCTCCGACCGGTTCACTACGCTTCATCAAGCGCCGCTTC
This sequence comes from Paenibacillus oralis, assembly GCF_003863965.1. Classification (GTDB taxonomy): domain Bacteria; phylum Bacillota; class Bacilli; order Paenibacillales; family Paenibacillaceae; genus Fontibacillus; species Fontibacillus oralis. Next base: position 323,034 of record NZ_RRCN01000001.1, on the reverse strand, counting down.
CACCGGACAACCGCCGTGTGAAGCTGCGTATTTTCGTGGACGATTCCTCGCTGGAAGTATTCGGAGGGGATGGCCGGACGGTGTTTTCGGAGGTGATTTTTCCCGATCCCGCACACCGGGAAATGAGCTTCTTCGCCGCTGGCGGAGAAGTGAACGTAGTTTTCATGAAAGTACATGCGCTCAAAAATATATGGAACGAGGCGGCGGGAAGCCAAACCTCCATCGTCATGGATACAAGTCCGCGCGAAATGGGGCTGGGGGACACCCGGACCTTGTACGCGGCGGTGAGCGGCGGCGTGCAAGGCGGGCGCAGCGGCGGTACGGACGTCAACCCCAATCAGCCAATCCGCTGGGAGTCGAGCGATCCGGAAGTCGTGGACATCGCCTCATCCGATAAGCAGCAGGCGGTGATTCAAGCGGTTGGCCCTGGAGAGGCGGTGATCACCGCCTCCACCTCGAACGGAAAAGCATCGGCCAGCGTTCCGGTAAAGGTGTTCGCCGGGGAATTTCACACGAATCTGAGCGGCTGGGCTCCCGATTTGTCCGCCTCCGCCTGGGTGGCGACGGAGCAGGGCATTCGCGGCAGTTACGGGAGCGACGCTCTGTACGTGGCGGAGGAGACGGCCGGTGATTTTGTGTATGAGGCCGAAATGACGCTGGCCGAAGCGGGCGGGGCGGGCTCTATCCTGTTCCGGGCCAGCCGGGACGGGCGTAGCGGGTACTATTTTAATATTGATCCGAATATGAAAGCCTTCCGCTTATTTTACAAAATCGGCGGCGCGTTTGCCGAACGCCAGGTGCTGGCGAAAGTGCCAGCCTTCATCCAAACCGGCAAAAAGTACGCCATCGTCATTGAAGCGGACGGGCCGCGTATCCGGATTTCCGTGGACGGTGCCCAAATCATCGACCTTAATGACGGAACGTTTGCGGAAGGGCATTTCGGTGTTCACGTTTTTGGCGGAGCGGCGTATTACCAAAACGTCACCGCCGGCCGGGTGGAGCAGCCCAAGCTGCGGAAGACAAGCTTCGTTAACGCCGGCACGAATGCGTCGCTGTACGCCGCGAAAGCGGAAAACGGCGAGCTGGTTACACTGCTCCAAGGCGGTGACGGGGAAGTTTCCCGCCAGGCTTGGGTTTTGGTGCCGACCGGAGACGAGTTAGGCTCCTATTCGATCCGCACCATCGCGGGAGACAAAGCGTTGGACCTTGATACCGGCCAAAACAAACTCCAGTTGTACGATTATCTCGGCTACGACAATCAGCGTTGGCTGCTTCGCGATAACGGCGACGGCACAGTAGCCATTCTGTCGCTTCATACTCAGCAAGCGCTTGAAGCCTCGGCGGACGGCGGCTCTTTGCACTTGAAAGAGCCGAATCCGGGACTGGACCGGCAAAAATGGCAAATGGCGGAGAAGGTTTCTTCCGCTTGGGAGCTCTTTTTTTGGGTATTTGCGAGTAATGATATAGTTTATACTATATAAATCAACTTTCGCAGCAAAAAATCGGCAGGCAAGCCTTGAGGTAGCTGGGTAAAGCAGCAACCCATTGCCGGAGTTGAAGCTGAACCAGAGGCGGACAGTGTTTTCCCGGCTTTTTGGACTACTACGTTGATCAAGTCGAGCAACTGTTGTAAGGCAACCAGCCGACACCAGGTGAGGGGGCTGTCTAAAGGGTTCGTGTCTTGGTGTTCCTGCCTGCTGGCTGCCTTTGCATGATTATCCCTTTCGTTCATGGAGCAGGGGGGGAGGGCTAGAGCAAGGTCCAGAAAAAGTGAGAAGAAAAAACAAAAGAGATGGGGAAAAATGAGGCGGTCAGGTGAGATTTTCGGCTTGTTCAGAGAACGTATGCTCGGTATAATAAATTAAAGTGAACGTATGTGCGTAAATTCTTAATTCGGGGGAGGGAGCGGATATGGAAGTCAATGCGGGAACAGAACTTCAACCATTCAGCAGCCGTTATAACAGCGAGAGGCTACAGCAAAATCAAGGTCTTTTCGTTTCCCTCGCGTCTTGTCCTTGATCTCCTGTCTTGTTCTCTTGTCCAGTCTGTTTCACCTCTCCTAAACCTGATTCCTTCTCCTAAGCCCGTCTGAATTATCTCGAACCCATTTTCTTCTCCGCCAAATATTTTCTTCTCCCGAGCTTATCTGTTTCTCTGCTACCCGATCAAACGGGATAATCGTGCAAAGTCTCCGGACAACGAGTGTTGATCTGACGCCCGCCCTACTTTTCTATCCTCAAGCTGATTTTTGCTTTGCGAAAGGATTTCTACAACATCTGAATTTAATTGAATTAGAGAAAAATTTCAAAAACATCCGATAAACTCGTGTTGACGGAAGAGGAAGTCCGCTACATGCTTCATGCCGCCGACAGCATCGCCGGGCGCGCGGGAAGAACGATGCTGGCCAAAATACTGAAAGGTTCCCGCGCGCTCGTGCTGGAAGGCGCGCCGGTGGATGCAGGGGGCAATGCCTGGCCGATTATCAGGGAACGGAAGAGCGAACGATTGAAATGCCGGAAGGAGCGCAGGTCTCTCAAGACTCTTTGACTTTAATGGCTGGATATGATGCAATAACGGCTCGCAAGCTGCGACCGGCGAGTCTCCGGTCAGCCTGCCTGCTTTTGCCGAAGCTTTGTTGGGATTACGGGATTATGGTAAAATGGCGGTGTGCTACTATAGGATGACCCGAAGATGGGAGGAGCTTTTTTTTGAAGTACAAATTGTTGGCGCTCGATATGGACGGAACGTTGTTGAACGATGAGCAGCAAATTACGCCGGAAACGGAAAAATGGATTCGCAAGGCGGCAGCCGCCGGGGTACATGTCTGCCTGTCGACGGGGCGGGGATATCACGAGGCGATCGCGTACGGGGAGCAGCTTGATCTGGGCACGCCGATGATCACCGTGAACGGGAGCGAAATATGGAGAACGCCGAAAGAGCTGCACAGCCGGGTATTGCTTGACCGGTCGCTTGTTGCCGGGATGCACGCCATTGCCCAGGAAAAAAAGGTATGGTTTTGGGCCTACTCGGTGGAAGGCAGCTACAATGAAACGAATTGGATCCCTGAAGTGCTGGAGCGCAACCAGTGGATGAAATTCGGTTATTTTACCAAGGACGATGAGGTGCGGCAGGATATCAAACGGCGGCTTCAGGAGCTGGGCGGTCTGGAAGTCACCAATTCGTCGCCGTACAATTTGGAGATCAATCCCGCGGGGATCAGCAAAGCGAGCGGCATTCGCACTGTATGCGATTGGTTTGGACTCGATCTGTCCGAAGCCGTGGCGGTTGGGGACAGTCTGAACGACCTCGCCGCGATCGAAGCGGCCGGGCTCGGCGTCGCCATGGGCAACGCCCAGGAAGCCGTGAAGGCCAAGGCGGACGTGGTGACGGCCACCAACAACGAGGACGGCATCGCGCTGATTATCCGCGATTTTATTTTAACGGGAGGGTGAAGTTGTCGTGATGACCATGACCGTGCTCGGATGGATTTTGGTGATATTGCTGTTTGCTATCGGTATGGCGGGGGCGGTATATCCCGTGCTTCCCGGCGTAATCGCCATCTACTTTGCCTTTTTTGTGTACGGCTGGTTTTTCTCCTTCGAGCCGTTTGGGCCGTTTTTCTGGATCGTGCAGACGTTGATCGTCGTTGTGCTGCTGGTCGCGGACTATGCGGTCGGGGCCTGGGGCGTGAAAAAATTCGGCGGCAGCAAGCTGTCCGTCTGGCTCAGCACGATCGGCATCATCATCGGACCGTTTGTCATTCCGGCGTTTGGCCTTGTGATCGGGCCGCTGATCGGGGCGATGCTCGGGGAGCTCATCAGGGGCGAGTCGCTTTCCAAGGCGTTTAAAGTCGGGATCGGCTCGGTCGTTGGCCTGTTCAGCAGCATCGTCGTCAAGGTGATTTTGCAGCTGGTCATGATCGTCGCGTTTATTATCTGGATCATAGCGGCATAGCTTTGCGGCGGGTAGGCCGGTGCCAGGCTCTTAGAACGTTATAATCATCAGAGAAATGGACTTATTCAGGGTAGCGAAAGAAGGAATCGTTGTTGTCCAAAAAAGAATCGTTTATTAAAGGCACTTTGATTTTGGCGGGGGCGGCGCTGATCGCGAGGGTGCTCGGACTGTTTCAGCGCGTGCCGTTGGAGCACATTCTCGGCGACGTCGGGAACGCCTCCTATTCGCAGGCGAACGCGGCCTACTTCATGCTGCTGACGTTGGCCACGGCCGGCATTCCCAGCACGTTAAGCAAAATGGTTTCCGAACGCCACGCCTTAAACCGGCCCGACGAGGCCCGCCGCGTGTATCACGCCGCACTGATCTTTGCCGCAGCCGCCGGTGTGATCATGTTTGCGTTACTGTTTGTTATGGCGCCTTATTATGCGCAAGCTGCCGGCGTTCCTGAGTCGGTGGTGGCGATTCGGGCGCTTTCTCCAGCGCTGCTGTTGTTTCCGCTGATCGCGATCATCCGCGGTTATTTGCAGGGGCGGAACATTATGATCGCCGGCGGCGTCTCGCAGGTCATCGAACAAATTGTTCGGGTCGTGACCGGCATTGTGTTGGCCTTTTTGCTGTTCAACTGGGGTTTTTCGGGCGAGGACGTGGCTGCCGGCGCCACTTTCGGCGCGGTGCTTGGCGGTGTCGCCGCTTTAATCGTCATGTTGTATTTCAGCGTGAAAATGCTGCGGCAGGACCGGGGGGATCGAACGCCGGATGCCCAACCTGAGGAAAAACTGCCGTTTAAACGGATTTATGCGGAAATTTTCAAATTGTCGATCCCGATTGTGCTGACCGCGCTGGCGGTTCCGGCCGTCAATTTTATTGACAACTCGATTTTGAAGCCGCTGCTGAGCGGGCAAATCGGCTCCGGACAAGCCACCTATATCCTGGGGATTTTGGGCAACCGGGCGCAAATGATCGCTGGCATTCCGCCGATTTTGGCCATTGCGCTGAGTCAATCGCTGGTGCCGATTATTTCCGCAGCCTACGCCCGGAAAGATCAGGAGCATTTGCAGCGCCAGGTTACGTTGGCCATGCGGGTTTCGGTGCTGACCGGCATGCCGATCATCGTCGCGCTCGGTTCGGCGGCTTATTCCGTGAACGGCTTGCTGTTCAGCACGCGGGACGGCAGCAGCATCGTGGCTTTGCTGACGTTTGCGACGATTTTTCAAATTACGATGATGACCAGCAACTCGATCCTGCTCGGCGTGGGCAAAGCAAACCAATCGATGGTTCACGTCGCGATCGGGGTTGTCGTGAAGCTGGCGGCGAGCTATATTCTCGCACAGTTTTGGGGAATTTACGGCATCGTTACGGCAACGGGTTTGTGTTTCCTGGTCATTACGCTGCTCAATGTACGGGCGATGAAGCGGATCGTTCCGTTCTCGCTGATGGGCGACCGTTGGCTGGGTTTTCTGGCGACGGTGATCGTGCTGTCCGGCGTGGGCTACGGCCTGAATCAGGCCGGTATCCAAATGGAGGCGCTGATGCCGGCGCGGGTTGCCTTCTTCCTGACCTGCTGCATCGTCGGAGCGGCCGTGGTCGCTTTGTACCCGGTCATGCTGATCCTGCTGCGGGTGGTCCGCAAGGATGAACTGGCCGGTTATCCGAAGCCGCTGCGGAAAATCCTGTCCCCGCTCATGCGCCTGCAGCGCGGCGGCCAAACCACTGTCGGCAAGTAGGTTGTGGCGGCAGGCAGGGTTCGGGCGCTGCTGCTAATGCGACTTTTCCCGGCGAGCGTTCCCGTGCTGCGGGGGTGCTGGTTAGACCGTGTGCTGCGCTTGGACAAACTTTTGCCGTCTGGCGGAGCGAGGTAGCATTGAACGCGGCCGTGCTGGAACGGGCCGGCCTGCGGCCGCTTTGCGACCTGCGGCCGAACCCGGGCGTCCGCTAGCGGTAAAAAAGGGCGCTATTGATAGAATTTAGCTTGTTAACAGGAAGTTAGCGGAATTTTTGGGCGTTATTTTTGTGGGATCGGCTATGAAGCACCTGTTTTTGCCGGCGGCCCCTCAAATAACGCCTTTTTATTCCGCTATTTCCTTATGGGGGCAAACGTTGGCGGAATAAGACCATAATTTACCGCTATTTAATGGCGTATTATTTGGACTTAAGCGTGTTGGGGTGCGACTTGCGACAATGGTGCTCTCGAGCAACTGGGCAGGTGTAAATCACTTATGTCGCGTTTAGGAGCCATGCCCGATAGTTTTGTTCACGATAGTTTTGTTTACGCACGATAGTTTTGTTTACGATAGAAGTGTTGCGCGCAATTGGGAGTTTTGTCCATCTTAACGAGCAGCACCGGCTTTTAGGAGTCGCCCAGCGCATCGTGGAGCAGCGCCGTTTCAAGGATGCCGTTCCTGTGCTCGCGGCTGATGTCGCACAGGAACGGCCGCTTCGGCGCGCTGATCCCGTCCAGCGCGCGGTGGTCCTTGAGCCAATCCTCCCGGGATATTGGCTCATACGGTGTGTCGCCCCAAGCGCTTAGCAGATTGGGGCTGTAGAGACGCTCGCCCGCCGGCAGCGTCTCGCCTTGAAGAAGCTCTGACGCCTGCCTGCCGGCGGTCAGAGCTTCTTCCTTATTGGCCGTGAACAAGCCCGGCCAATAATCCGCCCGCGAGCCGCTGTGCGGCACGCTCGCGGCGAACCGCTCCGCGCCGCTGCGCACGGCGCGGTAGCCCATCAGCATCGCGTACAGGCTTTTGCCTAACGCGATGCGGGCGGGCAGGCTGCCGAAGTCGGAGACGACGCGCCCCGCGAGGCGGCGCACCTCCCACCCGGCAGCCGGCCCCGGCGCGGCGCCTTGCGCCTCCGCAGCGCCGCTCCTCGCGCTGGCCCGTCCCGGCAAAGCCGCGCCTTCCGCGCTGTCACTCCCGCCGGGATAGCCCGCTTCCGGAGCGCCCTCACCGCCGTCGTCACATACTTCCGCCCCGCCCTCTGCAGCGGAAGTATTCGCCCCGGCTCCACCCAACGCAGCCGCACCAGCCTCGGCCCCGCTCTGCGTGGGCTCCCCGGCTTTCCCGCGTTCTTCCCGTTCCAGCAGCGGAAACACGACTTGATTCAACCCGGCCAGGCTAAACAGATGAAACTTGGTTTTGCCCGTCACGTATTTTTGAAAATACGGATGGCGCACGACCCGCTTTTCGATATAATTCTGCTCGTTGATGATCAGTCCGACGGTGAGCAAAGCACTGCCCCGGTCAATCCAAAAACGCTCCCAAAACGGCCGCATAAACTGCGATACATGAAAATACGGGAGCAGATGGAAGTGGCTGGCTCCGCGTTCCCGGCTCTTCATATAAAGCAGCAGTTGAGGGTAGGCGTCCTGGAAAATGAGCGCATTGTTTCTCTCCAAAAACCGATAGGTCAGCCGTATCTCTTCGGCATCGATGATGTCGGCCATGCGGCTGCCGCTTAAGTCGGTCATATTCCATCCCGCATTGCGGGATACCATATGGGCGAGGAACGCCCAATGCAATTCGGGATACGCCTCATAGCAGTTCAGGTATGCCGCGGTGCGGGCAATATTGCTGATCCCGGCCCGATTCGTCTCGGCGGCGATCTCTTCTGCCAAATCCACATCCTCGGGACTCCAAAACGGCTCTTCCGCCGGACGGGTGGTTACGCCGCGCCGCAGCATGTCCTCGATTTCGGCGATGACGGTGCGGGCGGCCGATTCGTTCCAGTCCAAAGTTAGCGCCTCTTCGCGCATCCGTGAGGAATCGGCGAATTGGGCGGTTTTGTTTTTGAAAATGTTTAAGGCGATGGCGGGCAGTTGGGTGATCAGCTTTTTGGCATTTTCGGACAATACGTTGTTGCGGCGTGGTTGCGAACTCATGGCGGAGGGTTCCCTCCCCTTAATTCAAATTTATTCATCAGGATTGGATATTTCCAATAGAATAGCTGCCGCATTTGCTGCCCCATTTCCATTCAATTGGATATTTCCAAATAGTCATATCGCGTTTCGCCGCTTCCGGCTTCATCACTGGAGCGCCCAGCCAGACAATCGTTATTTACTTGCAAGTATGCCCAAAAAATTGACTTCCACTCCCGGATTTGGTTGACTTAAGGGGAGAGAGGAACAGAAAGGAAGGGAAGCAAAATGAAAAAAGTGACATCTCCCGGAGAATTTCAGGTCAGCATCCAATCCAGCAGCCTGGTGATCGCGGTTTTTAAAGCGGACTGGTGCGGTGATTGCAAATTTATAGATCCTTTTATGCCGGACGTTGAGGAGAAATACGCGGACCGGCTAACCTTCATCGAAGTGGATGTGGATCAGGTCGGCGAGGTGAGCCAGGAGCAAAACATTCTCGGCATTCCGAGCTTCGTGGCCTATACCGACGGCCGCGAGCTGGTTCGTTTCGTCAACAAGCTGCGCAAATCGCGCGAGGAGATCGAGCAGTTCCTCGGGCGGGCGCTGGATGTTTACCATACGCTGCATGATACGCCGGAGAGAAGAGATCTGTGAAGAGGTAATGCCGCCTATGAAAGAGGTTGCTTTATCGGTTATAATGAGAAGGATATGTCAACCGAATGAAGACAATGAAGATACAAAGGTGTGAACCATTTGAATACGAGACAATTAAAATGGCTCAGTTATGCTTCCTGCTTGGTGATGTTTCTGGCAACCTTGGGGGGCAGCGTCGTCACCAAAACGGAGTCCGGGCTGGGCTGCGGCAATGAGTGGCCGCTTTGTCACGGCAAATTCGTCCCTGCCCATACGCTCGCTTCGATGATCGAATATTCCCACCGGGCCGTGAGCGGAGCTGCCGGGCTGTTGTCGCTGGCGGTGTTCGTCGCCTTTTGGCTGTACCGGAAAAACCGCAGGGATCTCCAGCTTTTTTCGTTCCTGGCGTTGGTTTTCGTGATGGTACAAGCGTTTATGGGGGCGATGGCCGTCATTTACCCGACATCTTCCTACGTTATGGCGCTGCATTTCGGTTTTTCGCTGATCGCTTTCGCCAGCTCGATTATGCTGGTGCTGGGCATTCGCCAGGAGGAACGCAGGCAGGCGGGATTCGCGCCCAAGGCCGGGGTGTCCAAAACCTTCCGCAACCTGACCTGGATCGCAACCGGTTACACCTATATCGTCGTATATCTCGGCGCCTACGTCAGCCATACCGATTCGGCGGGGGGCTGCAGCGGGTGGCCGTTATGCAACGGACAGCTGATCCCGGGGCTGGCGGGGGGAGAGGGGATCGCGTTTACCCACCGGGTGGCCGCCGGCCTGCTCTTGCTCGTCATCGCCGCGCTCGGACATTTGGCCTTCTGGAAGCATCCCGATCTTCCCGAGATACGCAAGCTGGGACTCGCTGCAACGCTGCTGATCATCGTTCAGGTGTTCACCGGGGCGAGCATCGTGTTTACGCTGAACAACTATCATGTTTACTTGTTTACTTCGCTGGCGCACATTATCGTGTTGGCTGCGTTGTTCGGCGTGCTTTGTTACCTTAGCGTCCGCACTTGGCAGCTAAGCAGGGGAACCGAAGGGTCCTTGGCCGGTGCGCGCAAAGCGGTTTAGGAGGATTGATCAATCATGAGTTATAAGAACCTGCGACAATGGATCGATGCGCTGAAAAAAGAAAACCAACTGGCGATTATCGATGTTCCGGTTGACCCCTATCTGGAGTTGGCGGAAATTCACCGCCGGGTCATTGAGGAGGGCGGACCGGCGCTGCTGTTCACCAACGTGAAAGGAACCCCGTTTCCGGTGGCGACCAATTTGTTCGGCACGGTGCGCCGCGTGGAAATGGCGTTCGGCACCCGTCCGGAATTGCTGGCGAACCGGCTGGTCGACGCGATACATAAGCTTTTGCCGCCTTCGCCGAAGGCGCTGTGGAATGAGCGGGGATTAATCCGGGAAGTGCTAAAAGTGGGGATGAAAACCGTCACCAAAAGCGATGCCCCGATTTTGGAGGCGTGCCGGACCGAAACGCCGCTTAGGGAGTTGCCGAAGGTGACCAGCTGGCAGGAGGATGGCGGTCCTTTCATCACCTTGCCGCTCGTATATACGGAGAACCCGCTGCAGCCCAAGGAGAACAACCTGGGTATGTACCGGATTCAGCTGTATGACGATCAGACGACGGGGGTGCACTGGCAAATTCAAAAAGGCGGCGGCTTTCATTACCATGAAGCCGAGAAACGGGGAGAGCCGCTTCCGGTTTCGGTGTTTTTGGGCGGCCCGCCGGCGATGATCGCTTCGGCGATTTCCCCGGTGCCCGAGCATTTGTCGGAGCTGCTGGTCGCTTCGTTTATTCTCGGCGAAAAGCTGCCGATGGTCGACAATCCGCTCGGCGGACACCGGATTCCGGCGGAATCCGAATTCGCCATCACCGGGCTGGTGCCGCCGCATGAGCGCCGGCTGGAGGGCCCGTTCGGCGATCATTTTGGGTATTATTCCCTGCAGCATGAGTTTCCGGTACTGCATGTAAACCATATGTGGCACCGCAAAGACGCGATTTATCCGGCGACGATCGTCGGCAAGCCGCGCCAGGAAGATTATTATATGGGAGACTTTTTGCAAAAGCTGCTGTCCCCGGCTTTCCCGGTCGTCATGCCGGGCGTCCGCTCGCTTTGGACTTATGCGGAAAGCGGGTTTCACGCGCTCAGCTCGGCGGTCGTCCGGGAGAGCTATTCCCGCGAAGCGCTTGTTTCGGCGCTCCGGATTTTGGGGGAAGGCCAGCTGTCGCTGACGAAGATTTTGATGCTGACGGACAAGCCGGTTGATCTGGCCGATTTCCGTCTGCTGCTGAAGACGGTGCTGGAGCGCTTTGATCCGCGTACGGACTTGTTTATTCTGAACAATACCTCGCATGATACGCTGGATTATACCGGGCGCAAGCTGAACCACGGCAGCAAGGCGATTCTGATTGGGGTCGGCAATCCGGTCCGCGAGTTGCCGCAAGCGTACAACGAAGGCGAGATTGCCGAGATCGAGCGGGTCCGCGTGTTTCATGACGGATGCCTGGTCGTGTCCGGCGCGTCTTACGAGGCGGAGCCCGAGCTTGCGGAACGGCTGCTTGGCCGGCTTCGCGAGCGCGGCACGAGTTGGCCGCTGGTCGTTCTGGTCGATGACGCCGACGCGGCGACGCGGGATCAGACCGCCTTTTTATGGACGGTGTTTACGCGCTTTAATCCGGCGGACGATATTTTTGCCGCGGCCGAGGTGCGGCAGCATCATCTGGCTTACGGGCTGCCGCTGGTCGTCGATGCCCGGATGAAGCCGGGGTATCCTGACGAACTGTTTCCGCGGGAAGATATCGTGTCTTTGGTGGATGGGCGCTGGAAATCCTATTTTTCGTGAAACGGGGACAAACGAATGCTGCGAAGCTTACTTGGCGAACCGCCGAGACGAAATGAAGGCCGGCTGGCCGAGACGTTGGGTGCGATGGCGCAAACCGTGAAGCTGCTGCAGAAGGAAATGAAGCGGCATCAAGATCCTACCCATGATTTCCGTAAGCTGGAAGTTTGGATGCACGGCCTGATTACCTCGTTGGACGAATTGGAGCAATGCCTGTTTGCCGCGGCGTTTTTCCGCAAAAAAGTGCGGACCGGTTTCGTGGATGATATGGGAGCGGACGAGCGGGAGAATTATGCGCGGTACGTCTTTTTTTACAAGGACGGATTCATTCGGGTGTTTTCCGCCTTGGATAAGCTAGGCACGGTGCTGAACGAGCTGTTTGATTTGAATACGTCCAAGGTTAAGACGCATTTTTCCTATTTTACGGTGCTGCGCCAATTCGCGCATCTTCAGGTGCATTCCGAACTGGGCAGCAAGCTGACGGCGATTAAGGAGGAGTACCGCGAGGTGCTGGGCGTGCTGCGGCGCCGGCGGAACACGGAAATCCATTACATGAACTCGGAAATGAAGGACGATCTGTGGCAGCGGCACCAGGCCCTTCACGGGAAGATCGAACTGGAGGATCTCGACCGGCATCTGCGGGATTTGGAGCAGGGTTACCGCATGGTTTGCGAAACCTTCTGGACCGTTTTCGATTATACGAACCGGCGGTGGAAAAAGGTCGCAACAAACTGACTTCCAATGAGCTATTTTTCCTTTGACAAAATGCGAGAAAGTCTTTATACTCAACAATAGTTTCAGAAAGCGTGAAATAGTTTCTTCCAAATTTAATATTTTTCTTATCGAGAGAGGCGGAGGGAAAGGCCCGATGAAGCCCAGCAACCGATTCGACAAGGTGTTTTCGCGGGTACCCGCGGAGCTTGGCGGATGTCATGGTGCTAATTCCTTCAAAACCGATGGCTGCAGTGGCGGATTGGTTTTGGCAGATGAGAAGGCATTGTCTTTACGTAAAGAGAGCCCTTTGATTCTGTCAGGGGCTCTTTATTTATATGAAGCGGAAATGGTGTGGAAAAGGGGGTTAGGAGCTTGATTGAACTCAAAGGCATCACCAAAATTTACAGCGGCAAAAAAACGTCAACCACCGCGTTGTCGGGCCTTAATATGAGCGTGCAAAAAGGGGAAATCTTCGGCGTCATCGGCCACTCGGGGGCCGGCAAAAGCACGCTGATCCGCTGTATTAACTTGCTTGAACGTCCGACGGAAGGCGAGGTGTGGGTCGGCGGCGTGGAGCTGACGAAGCTGGGCAAACGCGAACTGCAGCAGCAGCGGCGCAAAATCGGCATGATTTTTCAGCATTTTAACCTGCTGTCGTCGGCCACCGTCTATGATAACATCGCTTTTCCACTGACGCTGATCGGAACGCCGAAGGCGGTCATTGCGGAAAAGGTGGGCAGCTTGCTGGCATTGGTCGGTTTGGAAGAGCACCGCCATAAATATCCGGCGCAGCTGTCCGGGGGCCAGAAGCAGCGGGTTGGCATCGCCCGGGCGCTGGCGAGCGACCCCGATGTCCTGCTGTGCGACGAAGCGACTTCGGCGCTTGATCCGCAAACGACGGACTCGATTTTGAAGCTGCTGCTGGACATCAATAAGAAGTTTCATTTAACAATCCTGCTCATTACGCACGAGATGCACGTCATTCAAAGCATCTGCGACCGGGTGGCGGTCATTCACGAGGGCGGCATCGTCGAGGAAGGGCCGGTGACCGAGGTGTTCCTGAAGCCGAAGCATCCGGTCACGCGTGAGTTTATTCACCGGGACGCCGCCGGGGAGGAAGGCGTCAAGCTGGGTGCTTCAGTGCCGCGTCCGGAATGGTCCCGGCTGGTGAAGATCACGTTCCTTGGGGCGAAGACGTACGAGTCGGTATTGTCCCAGGTCGTCCGGGAGACCGGCGTGAATTTCGCAATCCTGCAGGGGACGATATCGACGATCAAGGAAGTGCCGTACGGGCAGCTTACCGTTTCTTTTGAGGGCGCGGACGCCGATGTTGACCGGACGCTGGCGCTCCTGAAAGCACGGGATCTTGATGTGGAGGTGATCGGATAATGTGGAACGTGGATTTCGCCGGGTTGGATTGGCCCGAAATGGGCACGGCCACGATCGATACGCTGAAAATGCTGGGATATGCCTCCCTGTTCACGTTTTTGATCGGGCTTCCGCTTGGGGTGCTGCTGTTCACCTGTTCCCGTTCATCGTCCGCGGTGCTCGCCTGGATTTACCGGATTGTCTCGTTTATCGTCAATATCCTGCGTTCGGTGCCGTTTATCATTCTGATCGTCGCCTTGATTCCGGTGACCCGGGCGATCATGGGCGTTTCGACCGGCGTGGAAGGAACGATTCCGCCGCTGGTGATCGGGGCCGCTCCGTTTTTCGCCCGTTTGGTGGAAACGGCGTTGCGCGAGGTTGATCGCGGGGTGATTGAAGCGTCCCAAGCGATGGGCGCCTCATCGTTCCAAATCATCCGCAAGGTGCTGCTGCCGGAATCGCTGCCCGGCCTGATCGCCGGGATGACGATCACCGTCGTGACGCTCGTGTCCTACACGGCGATGTCGGGCATGGTCGGCGGCGGCGGACTCGGCGACCTGGCCATCCGTTACGGTTACTACCGTTACGAGTCGGGAGTGATGCTTGTCTCTGTCGTATTCATGGTCATTCTGGTGCAAGTGCTGCAAATGCTGGGCGACCGGCTGGTTATCTTTTTTACGCGGAAATAAGGAATTACCCAAATAGATATGAATCCTTATTCAAAACACATTTTAAGGGGGAAGAACTGCAATGAAAAAATGGACTTTATCTTTGCTTACGCTGGCGCTTGTATTGGTACTCTCGGCGTGCGGCAGCAACAACGCGGCAAATAATGGTGCGGGCAGCGCTGCAGGCGGAAACGCCGGTACGACGAATGCCGGGGCTGCTGAAGGCAGTTCGGAAAGCGGGGACACGAATACTGCGGCTGAACCGGTGAAACTGGTGGTAGGCGCAACGGTGCCTCATGCCGACATTTTGCGCTTCATCGCTCCGAAGCTGAAAGAGGAAGGCGTTGAGCTTGAAGTCAAGGAGTTCACCGACTACGTGCAACCTAACGTACAGCTTTTCGAAAAAGAACTCGATGCGAACTATTTCCAGCATCAGCCTTATCTTGACGAGCAAAACAAGCAAAACAGTTTTGACCTCGTTCCGGTAGTAGGCGTTCACGTTGAGCCGTTTGGCGCTTACTCGAACAAATACAAATCCGCGGACGAAATTCCGGACGGCGCGAAAGTGGCGATTCCGAACGACCCGACCAACGGCGGACGCGCGCTGCTGCTGCTCCAGAAACAAGGTTTGATCAAGCTGAAGGATGACGCCGGCATTACGGCCACGACAAAGGACATTACGGAAAATCCGAAAAACCTGAAGTTCGTCGAAGCCGATGCGGCCATGCTGCCTCGTCAGCTGGCGGAAGTGGATCTGGCGTTGATCAACACGAACTATGCGCTGGAAGCCGATCTGAACCCGACGCAGGACGCTTTGTTCATTGAGGATAAAGACTCACCGTACACCAATATTTTGGTAGCCCGCCCGGACAACAAAGATTCCGAGGCGATCCAAAAGCTGGCCAAAGCGCTGACTTCCGACGATGTCAGAACGTTCATCAACGATACGTACAAAGGCGCGCTGGTGCCGGTATTTTAAGAAATTGTTATAGTTATCCCGCTGCGAGAGCAGCGGGATTTTTCTGTTATTGGAGAATCCTGCACGGACCTGTTTGGTGCACTGTTGAATAGTTGTAAAATGTACACTTATTTAACAGGATATATGGTTATATGAGTGTTTAAATGCAAATCCTGCAATTAAATCTGTGTATCCCGAAGGGATGACGGAATAGTTTAGTTGTAGTTGCATGATATGCAATTAAAACATATGATTCCGTAACTTTAATTAAATCTAGTTGTAACTTTTACAACTAACCGTTCAAATATGCCGATAGACGTGTCTTTCGTGTGATTTTAAACTTGTCCAACATTTGTATATCCTCCAAAATAAAGGGGAAACGAATGAGTTTGCAGAATAACTTACCCAGCCGGAAAGAAGGTCAACCGATGAAATTTATCAAGCGATGACCGGCTTTGCACAAAATGCAGAACGGTTTTGCCTAAGCTAAGATTATTAGGAGGTTGATGGCCATGGGTTCGGTTCGTGCCGGAGCTTTTCAAGGTTTTTCCCCCGAAACATTGACGTTTCTGGAGGAAGTGCAGCGCAACAATTCCAAGCCGTGGTTTGAGGAAAATCGGGCAGTATATACGCGAGTTTTACTGGAGCCGATGCAGTCGTTGGTGGCGGATTTAAGCGAAGGTATGCTGAATATCGATCCACTGCTGGAAACCCGGCCATCCGTCAATAAAACGATATCGCGCATTCATTGCGACACCCGTTTTTCGAAGGATAAGCTCTTGTATCGCAACACCATGTGGATAACGTTTAAACGGCCGTCCAAGGAATGGAGGGACGCTCCGGCGTTTTTCTTCGAGCTGCATCCCGATTCTTATCGCTTTGGCATGGGATATTACGGCGCAACCAAGGAAACGATGGACAAGCTGCGCGAATGGATCGATGCTGAGCCGCAGCAGTTTCAACAAGTTACTTCATTTTTCAACTCGCAAAATACATTTGTGATCGAGGGGGAGCGTTACAAGCGTATTCTCGATCCGGCTAAATCCGCGGAAGTGCTGAACTGGTATCAGCGCAAAAACCTGTATTTGGTTCATAACGAGGCCGTTAATGACAAGTTGTTCAGTTCCGGGCTGGTCGTGGATCTTTCGTCCGGATTCAACTTATTGGCGGAGTTGTACCATAGTCTGTATAAGCTCAAAGCGATGTAAAGTGTTTGGCCGTTTGTGGGAACGTCCCAAATCTTTTATACTTGAAGTAAATGCGCAGTTTGGGAGGAGGAGTAGGAACGTTGCTGGGTAAGGTTGCCCTAATCACCGGGAGCGCCAAAGGTCTCGGAAAAAAGACGGCGCTCACGTTGGCCGCGCAAGGCTGCAATATCGCGCTGAATTTCGTACATAGCGAATCGGAAGCGCTCTCCCTTCGTTCCGAAATCGAGCGGATGGGCGTGCGCTGCATCGCAGTGCAGGCGGACATATCGCACGGAGAGCAAATCGAAGATCTGGCCCGGCAGGTGAACGAAAGCTTAGGGACGATCGATATCCTCGTCAACAATGCCGGCCCTTTCATCCGGGAACGCAAGCTGTTCGCCGATTACAGCCAGGCTGAAGTGCTGGAGATGATCAACGGCAATCTTGTCGGGACGATGCTGCTGGATCATCAGGTGCTAAAGGGCATGCGGGAAAAAAGCTGGGGACGGATCATCCACTTCGGCTTCGGGCACGCGGCGGAATCCCGGGCCTGGCCGCATCGCGCGGTGTATGCCGCCGCCAAAACGGGGCTCGTCTCCTTCACGAAGACGCTCGCCGTCGAAGAAGCGCCGTATGGGATTACCGTCAATATGGTATGTCCCGGCGACATTCGCGGACGGAACAAGGAGATTTCGATCCGCGAGGCGAGGGAGAAGCAGGACGGGGAAACGCCGCTCGGCCGGCCCGGCAGCGGCGAGGATATCGCCCGCGTCATCGCTTTTTTGTGCCATCCGGATTCCGATTTCATCACCGGGAACATTATGGACATTTCCGGCGGGCTGGACCCGATCCGTCCGTGGATCAAACCGTCATAACAAAACAAAAAACTCGGCCTCGCCGGCTAAAACCGGTTGGGCCGAGTTTATTATTGCATCATGATGGTCTTAGAATACTTGGACAACCTCTTCCACGCCTTCGACTTCTTCAAACAGGGCGCGTTCGATCCCCGCTTTGAGCGTGATGGTGGAGCTTGGGCAGCTGCCGCAGGCACCCATCAGTTTCAGTTTGACGATGCCGTCCTCCACGTCGACCAATTCAACGTCGCCGCCGTCGCGCTGCAGGAAAGGACGCAGTTTGTCGAGCACTTCGGAAACTTCGTCATACAATCTATCTTGTACATTTTCACTCATTGTGTTCAACTCCTTTCTTGCCTTATTATATTACAAAAAAGCTAAAATTTAAATGCTTCTTAAAGCGGGAGGCCGAAAAGTGAAGCCGATTATTGAATTTTGTGCAAACAATGCCGGTTTCGGGACCGGCGAGGCGATCCGCAAAGTGCGAGAGCGGCAGGATTGCGATGTTTACGAATACGGCTGCCTGACCAGCTGCGGAACCTGTTTTATGTTCCCCTACGTGCTGGTCGACGGGGAGCCGGTGGAGGCGAAGAACGCCGACCAGCTGTATGAGCGGATTCTGACGAAAATTAAGGAATCCGCGTCGGATTATTCGTAAACTTTGATTTCGTTGTAGAATGTGTCCCGCTCGACCGGGATGCGCCCGGCTCCTTTGACAAGCCAGATCAGCTCTTTCAGCGTGAGCCCTTCCGGCGTTTGCGCTCCGGCCGCGTGGCTGATTTGCTCTTTCAAAATCGTACCGTGCACATCGGAGGCTCCGAACGTGAGGGCGACTTGCGTCAGCTGCACGCCGATATTGATGAAATACGCCTTGATATGCTGGATATTGTCGAGCATCAGCCGGCTGATCGCGATTGTCTTGAGATCCTCGTAAGCCGAATTCCGGCGCATAATGCTGGCGTTTTTGTTGCGCGGCTGCATGGACAGCGGAATAAACACGCTAAATCCGCCGGTCTCGTCCTGGAGTTCGCGAATTTGAATCATATGGCGAATCCGGTCCTCATACGATTCGATCGAGCCGTACAGCATCGTCGTTGGCGTTTTCATGCCTAGCTCATGAGCGGTCCGGTGAACGTCCAAATACTGCTGGACATTCGCTTTTTCCACCTTCATTTTTTCCCGGTATTGGTCGGACAAAATTTCCGCGCCGCCGCCGGTTAACGACTGCAGGCCGGCTTTTTGCAGCTCCACGAGCACTTCCTTGGTGCTGAGGCCGCTAATCCGGGTGAAAAATTCGATTTCCGCCGCCGTATACGCCTTTAACGTCACATCCGGAAACCGCTCCTTCAGCGCTTTCAGCGAATCCACATAATATTGAAAAGGGACATGATTATTATGCCCACCTACGATATGGAATTCACGAACGCCGGGGGTAATGTGCTGCTCCACGAAAGCAACCATTTCCTCGCCGGACAACGTGTATGCTCCTTCTTCGCCCTGATCTTTGCGGAAGCTGCAAAACGCGCAGTGCGATTCGCAAACATTCGTAAAGTACAGGCTCATATTTTCGATAAAATAGACCTTTTTGCCGTTTTTCCGTAAATTGACCTCATTGGCTAATTGCCCAATAGTCAATATATCGTCGCTTTCATATAAATAGACCCCGTCCTCCAGAGTGAGGCGTTCTCCGCGGTGCACTTTATCGGCAATCTCCGCCATTTTTTGCTCCGTGTTGGGGGTGACGACTGTGGACATGACATTCCCTCCGTTTCCAACGATTCTGACAATGAAACCACCTTCCTATTATAAACCTCACTTTTTAAGGGGGCAATAAGCCTGCCTCTTGGAAAATGATCCGGCAATGAGAAATATCGCATTTATCGGATTTATTGGATTTGTTGAGCGGATTCGGGTTGTGGAGTATAATTTCTTATAAAGGAGTGTGAAAAACATGATTACAATTACCGATAGCGCGCTGGCGCGAATTAAAGATATGCTCGCTGAGGAGGAAACGCCGAACATGTTCCTTCGCGTCGGGGTCAATCCCGGCGGCTGCAGCGGTTTTTCATATGGGATGGGACTTGACGATCAGGAGAGCGAAGACGACGTGTACATGGACGTCAAAGGGCTTAAAGTGGTGGTTGAAAAAGAGAGCATCCGCTATCTGAACGGGCTGGAGATCGATTTCAAGGAATCCGGCATGAGCGGCGGCTTCACCATCCACAACCCGAACGCCATCGCCACCTGCGGCTGCGGACAGTCGTTCCGCTTTAAAGATGAAGAAGGCGCGCCGCAGCCTTGTGATTGATTAATGGTGAAAAATTGAGCGTTAACAACCCTGAAATCAGCGTTTTAGGGTTGAAGATCACGGCCTCTATGCGTGTAATCTTGTGATTACTACGCGTTGGAGGTCGTTTTTATGTCGCTTAAAAAAGAGAACGATGGTCCTTAACGGAGCCGGGACGCTCCGCGAATATCCGCGAACACTCTGGATTAGGCCTTGTGGCATGCAAGATAAGAAAAAAGCCTCACATAATTTCGTTAATTATGGTAGAATCCTGGTATGAAAGCCAGTCTCTGCCGAAAACCGTCACATGTTATGTTCGAGTATCATTGATAATGAGGAGGTAAAACAACCGGTTTAATTTGCTTAATTTATACCATGGAGGTCCCAACGTGAAGCTAAGAAAAACAATGAATAGTGAAATCCTATGATACCCCCAGTGAAATTTCCTCTGGTCTAGAAGAGTTAGAGCAAATTAAAAAAGAAGTTCCGAGTCTTAGCGGATACGCTAATCAGAAATATGATGAGTTAAATAGCAAACTAAAAATGTTTCAAGCAGTATCAGGAGCAATTAGATACATATTGATTGATCACACCGTTGAGCTCGAAGACGAAATGTCTCCCGCAAATTCTACAGTGATATTGATGAATGAGTATGAGGATGTCCAAAAGACGATATCGGCTCTTGAAAAATTAAGTTCTGACCTAAATTCACATATCATAGAAATTGAGGCAATTGAAGAAAAAGATAATAGTATTAATGGACTTTATGAAGCAATGACCGAAAATAAAAAGTGCCTGGATTCAAAAATCAACTATCTCAAAAAGAACAGTGCAAAAATCACCTCTTCAAATTCATTACTAACCGAGGATAATATTTTTGCTTTGTTAGACTCAACGGACATCATATCTGATGTTGAGGCTATCGATAGTCAAATTGAGACCTCTCTGAGCGATCTAAAACAAAGAGCTAAGAGCCTTAATGACCTGTATTAATCCATAGTGGAACGATGCTAAGAAGGCAGGTTTTAAGAGAAAATAAAAAAGTAAGGATGTAGCTGAATGAAAGAAAAAACACATTACTTTGTGATCAGTATTATATTATTACTTTTAGTTACTGGATGTAATTCAGGAAATAAAGCAGATGATATAGATATCTCTGCCCTTAACAAAAATGCCATTTCACCGGGCGATATAACTATTCTCGATAATAATAATCAAAAAGTATATCTCGGAATGAGCCGTAAGAGTGCCGAAAAAATATTAGGAAGCGGTGAACAAAGTGAGGAAGAGAAAAATAATTATGATTATGAGCATGGAGTTAAGATAATCTATGTAAATGATAAGGTCATTGCGATAAGTTTAAGTAGTGAATCAGAAAACTTTTATCGTACTATTCGCGGGGTGCATATTGGTATGTTAAAAGATAAGGTGATTAATTTATATGGGGAAGAATACATAGAGGAGGGGCCCATGGGAGATGAAAGTTTATTGGCCTATATGTATGATTCAACAAATAAAAAATACCTGAAGTCATCTACCCAGGATCATAGTGATTCCCAAATATACAGAGTCGCATTATCCCTTGATAAGGATGGTTTGGTGACGGGCATGGGTATGCTACCTCAATTTGTTCCGGATGACTTCTAGTAGCATAGATATTCATACTGCTGCGGAGCAATATGAGCTAACGAAATGAAAGAAAAGGCGGCTTTTCGTTAATTATAATGGCAGTCCTTACGGAGTTGTCCGTTTGGACTGTACTTTTTTTCAATTTCTCCGTCCAAAATCCGTGTCCCTCACGATAACACTCCCTACGCGGCCAAGAGCCCTAATTATGCGTAAATTGTGCGGAAAACGCACACTAGAAAAGGCCGCAAACCTCAACGGTCACAGCCGGTATATACGAAATTGCACTTATTATTAGGTTTATTTATTCACTGGAGGTGGGATTGAGGGCTAGTCTTCAACGTAGTGTAACAGATCATTTGGAGTACATCTCAATTCGCGGCAAAACGCATTAAGAACATCAACACTAATTGATTTGACTTCCTTCCCCTCTGCGCGCAGTTCCTCGTTATTTACCCACTGACTGACCGTATTTGGTCTAACCTTGGTGGCCTTGCTAAGTTGATACATAGTGATTCCGCGGTCACGAAGTACCTCCGACAGCTTAAACTCGATCATTACAGTCACCTCAAAATATTTTTGGGAAGTACAAATTTAACGCTTGACGTTACTAACGATTAGAGTTATTATCTAATTAAGTTATTAACTCAAAAAGATAATACGATTGTAGCACCATTTTCCAGAAAAATCTACTATTTTCTGCTTCTTTGTTGCACCCATTTTAGGTTTAGGAGGCGAAGGCCATGTATCGCGGAGGCCGACGGATAAACGGGCGGCTATATGTCCGGACACGCGGCGGAAACTGGATTGATTTACAGTTAATTATTTTAAATTTAAGCAGGACGTAGCGGCATTGGAGGGATGATTCGAGTGAACCTCGTAAAAATAACGGAGATTTGCGAAGACCCCGACGGTTTAGGCGAAACGAGCGTGCTTGTCTACGATGGGTTCAAATTAAGCGGAAATATCGCGGCCTACGTGGATCGATCCGGCACAGGCACGTATCTCGTTGTTGAGAGGGTCAAAGAAACGGAGAGCGGGCTGCGGACGGTCAGCGATCCCGGCAGTGTATTGTTTGACACCAATCTGCCGCAAAAGCTAACGATTCAGGAAATCGCCGCTATGACCGCGCTCGAATTATTGGAGGTGCTTGCACATGCCGGCAACCATTGGTCTTGAACGCGTTTTGGTCGTCGACGGCTATTTCTGCGGCGATCCGCTTGACTATGATCTGCACCGGGCGTGGCTAATCCGTGACGACCTGGCGCTATATTTTAGCGGTAACTATCTCGTTTTGCGCTGTGTCACGCGCTATGCCGACACCGCAAACCATCCGCGTCTCTACATTTCACGCGAGATCAAGTATTCCGTTCGGGTCGCGAAGGGGATCGAGCAGACGGACGAGATTGTCGCGGAAGTGGCCGCTTGCCTGTTACGGATGTCGGCGCTCGACTTTCTTGTCGAATGTGTTATGAACGATCCGGACGCCGGGGAAGAATTCCGAGTTGTACGATAGGGCCGCGCTACTCGATGATCCTACGCCGCTGCAACGGCTTAAGGTGTGCCAACACCGCAAGGGACCTTTTAGGAATATTTATCCACCATTTTAAGTAAATAATTTCGAAATTCTTCAACATAGGATTTGGGTTCTACGATTTCTAGATTTGTACCGAAACTTGCTAAAAATTGAAATCCAATGCTGTTTTGAGGAACATGGATGGTTGCCAAAAAAAGTTCAGAACTATAGTTTTCAATACTCTTTCGACCATACCTTTCCATGAAATGATCTTTTATGCTGGGCGAAATCAACGCTTTTACAGCGACTAGTTCCGGTTGATAACTGGCTTCATGTTCCTGTTCTAATGAATAATCTCTAGGGTTAAATGTTTTTTCATCCATTTGAAGATGATCGATCCGAGATAATTTAAATGTTCTATATCTCATACGATGTAAACAGAATCCTTTCAAATACCAACTCGTTTCGCTAAAATGAAGCTGGTATGGCTCGACCATTCTATTCGTTTTCATACCATTTTTATCGATATAATCAAATGAAATTAACCTTCTCGCTAATATTGCTTCTTGACACTTCTTCAAGGTTTGACGAATTTCAGACCGACCCTCCCAATCATAAAATGACAGTTGGATTGAACCTTTCAGAGACAATGGGCTAATCATGGCTTCTATTTTTTTTATAGTCACTGCAACTTCTTCGCTAATAAGAATTTGTTCCAATCCGCCGAGCGCAGTCAATATATTCTCCAAGTCAGAGCTGCTTAAAAGACGTTTATCAAACTTGTATTCATCCATAATACTGTAGCCACCATGAATTCCATTGACGGAATAGATGGGGATGTTTGATAAGCTCAGTGTTTCCATATCACGAAGAATCGTTCTTTTGGAAACGTTAAATAATTGTGTGAATTCTTTGGTTGAAACAACATCCTTTTTCAGCAATATCATGATGATGGAAATTAATCTCTCAACCTTTTCCATATGTTCTCCTTCTTTTTGGTTCAAAACCGAGATCAGTGCTTGACAAAATAAATTATAGCGTTCGTGTCTTGGTATCCCTGCATGCTGCTTTGCACGATTATTCCTTTTGTTCAGGGGGGGAGAGGGTGGGGGCTTATCACGGTCCTTTCAATTTTCCCGGTGCCTTACCCCATTCCTCCTGTCAGGTCTGCTTCACTTCGCCTAAACCTCCTTCCACAAACCTGTCTAACAATCTCGAACATGTCTGCTTCTCCCAACATATTCTCTTCTCCTGAATTTACTCTCTGCTTCCGGATCAAACGGGATAATCGTGCAAAGCGTCCGGACAGCGGATGTTGAACTGCCGATATTTCTTACCATGATCGGTTACCGGCTTGACTGTCAAGCGCTGATTATTAGGTTGAGCCTCTTCTTTTGTACTTTATTTATAAATGGTGACATACTTATGTCACCTCTTATTCATTATACTACATTCATAACAAGAAGGAGGTTTTGCTTTATGTCAGCTATTGTATATTTAAACTTTGATGGAGTTGCAGAACAAGCGATTGATTTTTATTCGAAGGCTTTAAATGCGAAAGAAGTTAAAAAAGTAAAATTTAAGGATTTCCCGCAAGATCCAAACTATCCATTGCCGGAAAATGAATTAAATATGATCATGGAGTCTTCAGTCGAATTTGCTGGCGGAAAAATCATGATATCGGATATTTTACCTTCCATGGCGGCGGTAACAGGGGAACTAGTGAAAGGAAATAATGTACTTATTAGTCTAGTCAATGATGATCAACCAACATTGGAAGAATACTTTAAACATTTGTCTGTTGGCGGCCATGTTGTGATGCCATTATCCAATACGCCTTGGTCTTCGTGCTTTGGAATGCTGGTTGATCAGTTCGGAGTTTCCTGGAAATTTAATAGCGACGCGGATCAGTTTCTTGATAATGTAATTTCGAACAAACAGTAAGTCATTCCAAAAAATGGTCTAAGGAAAAGGGATTTTAATAATGGACATTGAAAGCTTAATTCCCGTAAAATCGAGAGGAGATTTAAGGATCTGGCTGCAGGAAAATTGTAAGGTTGAAAAGTTCAGTTGGGTGTTGGTTAGTATGAAGCCCGTCCCTGATATGTTGTTATATTTGGACGCCGTAGAGGAAGCGTTGTGCTTTGGATGGATTGATGGAGTCAAAAAGAAAATATCTGAAACGGAGCTGGCGCAGAGACTATCTCCTAGAAGTAAAAAAAGTTCGTGGACTGAATTAAATAAAGAACGTGTCCGCCGCCTTGAAAAGTTGGGGTTAATGAGAGATGAGGGAAGAAAGGTTCTTCCTGATATGAATCCGGATTCTTTTAGAATAGATAAGGTGGTAGAGCAAAGGCTAAAAGAGGAGAGGCAAGTATATGAGAATTTTATGGCTTTTCCAGATCTTTATAAAAGAGTTCGGATCGACACAATCCAGAGCGTTATAAATCAGCCTGAATTATTTAAGAGTAGATTAGACAAATTCATAACAAACACGAGAGAAAATAAAATGTACGGTCAATGGAATGATAATGGTCGTTTACTAGATTGTTAAAAATTGACGATCTGCTGAGGGGAAAGCTTTAGCGGTGGGAACGGCTGTGCAGAGTACAGATAAATTCGTTTTAGGAACGGTAAAACAAAGTGCAGGCTTGCGGAGTAATTCCGTTGGGCCTGCGCTTTCTTGCGTCTTCGACTATATATAGTCGTGCGCGCTTGGGTTTGCTGCGGTATGTCCGATTAGGTATAATTGGGGTATCTATAATCTAAGTATAAAGTTCCGAGGGAACAGAAGAGGAATCAGGGGGCTAAGGGACACCAGAGCCGTTATTTTCGAAAAAACGGGGGTTTGCAAATTGTAACGGACACAGATGACGTTATTTACCTCAAATCGTCCTGGATGAACAGGTTTTGAGCGAAATAGGGGCGTTGATGTCCGTTAGGCTGGGAAATACCCGGGAAATAGGCGGATAAGGTCGCTGGTGTCCCTTAGAGTAACGTCTAAAGTAGAAGTCAAAGCCATTAAAAGACGCCGTTAGGCGTTTTTCTTATGTCGCAATATACGCGAGATAACACCGGCTCCAATCGCCTGCATGGCCGATTTTACGAGGTACTGGCCGAGAATAGCTGCCGGAACCGCAGACCACGGAAGGATTCCGGCCCCCAGCGGAGAGAGTCCGACGATGACAAAAACCGCGCTATCGATCGCGCCGCCAACCAGGCCGCTGTATAGCACACGTTTTGCCAGGCTGGCCTTTAGCCGTGTAAATATCTCGGTATCAATCGTTTCGGATAGCGCAAAAGTAATCGCGCTGGCCACGGAGATAAGCAGCGTGTCGCCAAGCAGGGCCGACGAGATTGCGGACAAGACTAGAGCTGCTAAAATTACCAAATAAGTGGCGCGGCGTCCGATCCTTTTTTGCACCAGGTCCCGAAGAATAAATGTCGCACCTATCAGAAACGTCCCCATCGGAACGATAAACGGCCCCCAAACCAGAGGAGAAAAGGCCGCCGTTATTACGTTTGCGCTGATAATGGCCAATAAATACAAGATGACCCGGATCAAGCGGCCTCACCTAACCTTTCGTATTTTTTTCGTGCATAGCCAAGTATACCATCTTCTATATGCTGCGTCTCTGCCGTTTCGGCACGCGGCTGAATAACTAAAATAAAGGCGCAGGTTCCCTTTGAGAACACCGCGCCTTTTGACTTAATAGTATTCGCCTGGTTTATACACCGCAACTGCTTCAAAATACAGATGCTTCATTTCATCCTCTTGCAGATCAGGAGAAAGTTCCTTAAACCAATCTTGTTGGAGATCTTCTTCCGTTAAAATAACGGGTCTCCATAATGACAGACCCATCTCCGGAAAATTATATGTATACCCTAGTTCACTATCATTTCGATCATATGGAGATACTTGATCAAGAATCTCTACTAATTCGGTCACTTTTGTATTAAATAGATCAATATCTCTATATAAACACCGATATCTGTCAGCCTCGCCATAACCTATCTCAATAAAATGGATTTTATCATTTGAATCATACTCTATTTTCGCAAAAAGATCGGCATGCGACTTGATAGCATTTTCAGCCTGGGTTTTGGTCATCCCTAACTTTATGTCTCCTATGGATTGCCCAGGTATAATATTCAGGTTGTCCAATGTAATCCTCCTAGTCCAATAGAAAAATGATTTGTAAGCCATCCGTCTGATTGGATATTTCCAATAAGAGGCAGAGCCAATGAGAAGTGGAACGGCTGGAGCGACGGCCCCGTCTATTTCACTTCCTCCAGCAGCTCGGGGGAATCGTTCCGGACGTTGCCGACCTTGGACGAGACCGGATAGGCGCGCATTTGCTCGGCATCGTAGGGCCGGAGCAAGCGGAGCAGGGCCGGAACGTCCGCATGGTCGCGGGCCAGCCATTCGGCCTCGTCTTCCTGGCGGAGGATGACCGGCATGCGGTTATGGATTTCGGCCATCAGCGCATTAGGCTCCGTAGTGATGATCGTGCAGGTGGCCAGTTTATTCCCGTCCGCGTCCGTCCAGATATCGTAAAGACCGGCCAGGGAAAACGGGCCGCCGTCCTGCATGACGATCCGGTACGGCTGCTTAATCCCGTCCCGCTGCTGCCATTCGTAAAAACCGTCGGCCGGGATGATGCAGCGCCGGGAAGCCAGCAGGCGGGCGAAGGAGGGCTTTTCGGTTAACGTCTCGGCCCGGGCATTGATCATTTTGCTGCCGATTTTGTCGTCCTTCGCCCAGGAAGGCACTAGCCCCCAGCGCAATTCACCCAGCCGGTTGCCCGTTTTGCCCCGGATGATGGCGGGGATAAACTGCATGGGAGCGGCATTATATCTCGGCATATAATTGAAGATTGCCGATTCCTGGATAAGGTAATGCAACATTAATTCATCGATCGGCAGCGTAATCGTAAACCGCCCGCACATCTTCGAACCCCTCCCGCAGGATTATTCTTTGGATGATCCGTTCTCGCTTTCCACATGACCCACGACTGCGGTGTCTGCCTTCGGCTCGTACAGGCCCGAACGCCGTTCGAACCATTGGAACAGATGCGTGCAAATGACTTTGAGCACAGCATATCCAGGGACGGCCAAAATAATGCCGAGCACCCCGAACAGATTGCCGGCGGTCAGGATGACGAAAATGATCGTAATCGGATGGATTTTCAGCGTTTTGCCCATAATTTGCGGCGAAATAAATTTGCCTTCGATCAACTGCACAACCGTCCAGACGATAATCAGCTTCACCAGCATGATCGGCGACGTGACGAGGGCGATGATCAACGCGGGCGTTATCGCAATCGCCGGCCCCAGGTACGGCACGATGCTCGTAAACGCGGCGATGATGGCCAGCACGAGCGAATAGTCGAGGCCGATAATGAGAAAGCCGACGTACATCAGCGCCCCGATGCAGAAGCTAACGATAATTTGCCCGCGGATGTAGGAGCTGATCTGGCCGTTCATTTCCGTCATAACATGGTGGGTTTGCTGACGGAGACGGACGGGAACGAATCTTAGAATGAAATGCGGCAATTTTTTGCCGTCCTTTAGCAAGTAGAACAAAATAAACGGTACGGTGACGATCGCCAGCACGACGTTTTTGACCGCTCCGATGAAGCCGCCGATGCCGGACCAGGCGCTATTGAGCAGCGCGGTAGCTTGTTCGGATAACGTGTTGCCGAGGTCGTTCGGGTTGAATCCCGTCGATTCCTGGAGCTGAGAAAAGAAATTGCCCCCGATCAGATCTTCAAATTGCCCCTGAATTTCAGTGCTGTATTGCGGAATATTTTCGATCAGGCCGGTCACCTGCTCCTTTACCAGAGGAACGACACTCATGATCACCACCGTGATGATCCCCGCGATGAAGAGATACAAGGCGGTAATGGTATACACCCGCCGGACTTTTCTCCCCTCCAGCCAATCCACAAGCGGATTCAGCAAGTAGTAGATCGCCCCTGTCAGCAGGATCGGCAGCAGTACGGTTTTAAGCAGCACCGTGACCGGTGTGAAGACAAACGAGATTTTGGTGAATACGAAAATATTCAAGCCAATAAGCAGCAAAATCAGCAGAAACAGCACAAAACGATTGTTGATGAACAACTTTTTGAACCGTTCGCTCCAAAGCTGAGTGGTTCCCATGCAAATATAACCCCCTGTAGAGATTCAGGCAGAAATTTTAAATTTTTTATATGTAGTAATACGTATCAGAACGATTTGGTTCCAAAAAAATTGGCGCCGGTGACGTCCTAGATCAATGATCCGGGCCGGGAAGCCTGCGTATATGCTAGAAAAATTGACGGTTTATCATCATCACGATCATGCCGGCGGCGACCAGCGAAAAGACGATGCAGCCGATCCCTAAGCCTTTGCGCGAGCTTTTGATCATTTTAAACCCGGTCAGGAACAAGGCGACGGTAATCGCCGCCAAAATGAGCGACATCGCGATCATCGCAAACCAGTACAATACTTGAAAAAATTTAGCCTCAAACGATTGCCCCGCATCCAAAACTTTCATTCCCCTTTCTTGATAGCATTGTTTTCCCCATCATATACGCTAATTCCCCAAAAATGCAAAAAAAGCTGCTGGAAAAAGGCCATTCGCGCGCTTCTCAAGGGCTAACGGGAAAAGGGGCGGGAGGCCTCGGACAAACATCCAAGAATATCTCTCTTTTTTGAGTAGTATATCGTATAGTGCGAGAAAGGGGATGGTGTAATGGCGGGAAGACAGCTGGCCAATAAATGGCTGAAAACCGAGGCGCTACTTAGCAACGCGGACGTGGCTCCCCACATACCGCTTACCCGATTGTACAGCGCCGACTCCCTGAAGCAAATGCTGCACCAGTTTGGCATGGTCGTGATCAAACCGGTTCGCGGCGGCGGGGGATACGGCGTCATTAAGGTCACATACGCAGGTGGGATTTACGCTTTTACCTATATGTCAAAGCGGAGAACATTCTCCAGTTTCGCGGCGATGTTCCGGGCGTTAAACCGCGCCAAGGTCGGGCGGAAATACATGATTCAGCAAGGCATTCATCTGGCCACGATCGCCGGACGGCCGATTGATTACCGGGTCAAAGTCGTCAAGGACAACGGAACTTGGGTATATCGTGCCATGGTGGGGCGCCTCGCCCGGCCGGGACTGTTTGTCACCAATCTTTGCAAAGGCGGAACGATGTTAAGCGCGCGCGAAGGGCTGGGGCGGTCGTTGGGCCGGAAAAAATCCGTCCGCAAACGCCGTGAAATGCGAACGCTGACCAATACCTGCGTGCACATTATGGAAAATGCTTTTCCGGGCGTCGGATCGCTCGGTTTTGATTACGGTATAGACCGCAGCGGAAAGATATGGATTTTTGAGGTAAATACACGACCGCAGTAAGGAAAAGATCAAAAATCTATGATTCTCAAAAAAATTTTTGCTAGGAAAAGGCGGTACGGCCATCCTGTGAATAACTTTTATCCACATTATCCCAATACATTTTTCAACGCTTTTCGCCGATTAATAACATGTTATTCACAGGATTTCCACAAGCGTTTGTGGATAACAGGAACACTTGTTCTACTAAACTTTTCCTGTTATGATTAGGAAAAATATAGAAAGGATGTGTGACTAATGGCGCTGTTAACGGATGAGCTGCTCCTGGAATCCTATCAAAAAGCAACGGAGTTGCAGTTGGATCGGGAGTTTATCGCACTGCTGTTAGCAGAAATCCACAAACGCGAATTGGAGCTGACCGTGTCGTCCGTTGTGCATTAAAATGGGACAATCTTATCCACAGTTTGAATGTATAGTGAGTTATCCACAACTTTTATGGCGCTTGCCAAGCGTTCACATGATAAATATAGGCTTCATGACAATGCGGACATTGGACAACATGTTCGCAGCCGGACGGAATGTTCGCGGAGATCGCGGAAGTGTATTGATCCGCCGAACCGTAAGGGCTGTAAGGCCCGACGTAATCCTCTTTCCTTCCGGCGTTCTCAAGTACGTGTCCGCAATCGGGACAGGTGGCGGTTAGTGATGCCAAGCCGTTGCATAACGGGCATATAAAAGGCAAGGGTATCTCTCCTTTACGGCAGAATATTCCGTATAGGTAAGATACCCTTTTGTTTGCAATCTCATGTATGGATTACAGTTTCATGTTGCTGCTGTGGCCCGGAGACAGTTTGGCGTCCGGGTCGATATACACCTTGGCGTTGTTGACCGCGGTTGGCGCTTCGCCGAAGCCGACGGCGATCAGATCGAGTTTGCCGGGATATGTCGTAATGTCTCCGGCGGCAAAAATGCCGGGAATCGAGCTTTCCATCCGCGAATCGACGACGATCGCGTTGGTTTCGATGTCGAGCCCCCATTCGGCGATCGGACCAAGCGAGGAAACGAAACCGAAATTGACGATAACATCGTCAACGGCGATTTCCCGCGTTTCTTTCGTTTTGACGTCGGCAAGGATGACGCGCTCGATGCGCTCTTCACCGTGCAGCGCGGTGATTTCCGTCGGCGTGATCACTTGCACGCGGGAGTTCATCAACTGCTCCACGCTGTGTTCATGGGCGCGGAATTTGTCCCGGCGGTGAATGAGCGTCACTTGCTCGGCGATCGGTTCAAGCATGAGCGCCCAGTCCACGGCGGAATCGCCGCCGCCGCTGATCAGCACTTTTTTGCCGCGGAACCGGTTCATGTCGCTGACGAAATAATGAAGGTTCGTTTTCTCGAACGCTTCAGCGTTTTCGAGCTCCAGCCGGCGCGGTTCGAAGGCGCCAACGCCTGCGGTAATAATGATGGCGCGTGCCTGATGCACGTCTTTATCGGTCGTTACGACGAAATGGCGTTCGTCTTTTTTCTCGATTTGGAGCACTTTTTCTTCCAGCCGGATGTCCGGCTGAAACAGCTTGAGCTGCTCGTTCAGGTTGTTGATCAGCTCCTGACCGGTGATCTTGGGGAAACCGGCGATATCATAAATATATTTCTCAGGGTAAAGGGCAGCAACCTGTCCCCCCAGTTGAGGCATACTTTCGATAAGTTTGACGGAAGCCTTTCTCATTCCTCCGTAAAAGGCGGCAAACATGCCTGCCGGGCCGCCGCCGATAATCAGCAGATCGGTAAATTCACCGCTATTGCTTTGGGATGACACGGGCCAAACACCTCCAGATGGTTTCTCTTTTATAAATGTCATTTCTACTTTATTATAAACGCCCCGCTTCGACTTGCAAAGGAAAGGCCGGTCAGGCGGAAAAACGTCAAGAAAAAGGTGGAAAGTCCCGCAATGGCGCGCAAATTAAGACTTGATCTTTTATGTAAAAGTCGATATTATTCAAATGTATGTACATTTATATGTGACGAAAAAAGTACATTTATGAAAAATACGGCTCCATTGATATAAAGTCGATAGAAGCTTTTCTTATGTGTGAATTTTCACATAAACATAAATGGGTTAATAAATAAATATAGAGTGTTTACATTTGGAAGGAGAACAAATTCATGAGTACCATACCGAAGATCGTGATTCTTGGGGCGGGGTATGGCGGGATTTTGACCGCGCAACGTCTGCAGAAGGAATTGAACTACAACGAAGCGGACGTAACCTTGGTGAACCGTCACGATTATCATTATTTTACGACCCATCTGCATATGCCTGCGGCGGGAACCGATTCGATCGATCATACCCGCGTAGCGATTTCCAAGCTGATCGATGAATTCAAAATCGATTTGGTGAAATCCAATGTTCAGGAAATCCGCCTGGCCGATAAGAAAGTCGTGCTTCAGGACGGCACGTTGTCATACGATTACCTTATTATTGCGCTGGGCGGCGAACCGGAATCGTTTGGCATTCCGGGGCTGACGGAATATGCGATGACGATCCGCAGCATCAACTCCGTGCGCTTGATCCGGCAGCATATCGAATATCAGTTTGCGCTGTACAAATTGGATGAAACCCGCACCGATCGTTTGAATTTCGTGGTGGGCGGCGCCGGGTTCAGCGGCATCGAATTCGTGGCCGAGCTTGCCGACCGCATCCCGCAGCTATGCAAAGAATACGACGTTGATCCTAACCTGGTCAATGTCTACAACGTGGAGGCGGCTCCGACGGCGCTGCCCGGCTTCGATCCCGAACTGGTCGATTACGCGATGGAAGTGCTCCGCAAGAAGGGCGTCCAGTTCAAAATCGGCGTGGCGATCAAAGAATGCTCGCAGGATGGCGTGGTTTTGGCTACGGGCGAAGAAATCAAATCGGCCACGGTGGTTTGGACCGGCGGTATCCGCGGCAACCGGCTGATCGAAGCGGCCGGCTTCGAAACGGCCCGCGGGCGCGTGAAGGTCGACGAATATTTGCGGGCGCCGGGACATGACAACATCTATATTATCGGCGATAATTCGCTGGTGATTAATCCGGAGGGCCGGCCGTATCCTCCGACGGCTCAAATCGCCATGCAGCAGGGCGTCACCTGCGCGCAAAACGTCGTAGCTTCGATCCGCAGCAAGGAAATGAAAAAGTTCGTGTTCAGCCATAAAGGAACGGTGGCTTCCCTCGGCAAAGGCGAAGCGATCGCTTCGGCTTTCGGCAAGACCTATAAAGGCTGGGTGGCGGCCCAGTTGAAAAAAATGGTGGATATGCGCTATCTGTTTATTATCGGCGGCATTCCGCTCGTGCTGAGAAAAGGCAGATTTTTCTAAAATGCGCCACTGCAGCGTTCAGGTGCGCGGGCTGTTGACCCGGGAGGAACTGGACCGGTACAATGCGCTGATGGAGGTTGGTTCCTTCCTCGAGTCGCAGCAGCGTTACGATTTGTCGTATACGATCCAGAAGGAAGTCGACATCCTGATCCTTCCGGCGATCGAGCGGCTGAAGGAGAAAAGCCGGGACCGCGACCGGGCGACGGCGGAATTTCTCGAATCGCTGAAATCCGGGGAAGAGGATGAGTAAAAGAAGGGGGTGCCCGTGTGTTGGGGGCATGCCCTTTTTCGTCCGTAACTTTTTATGCGGGGCCTCTTTTTTGTTTAAACGAAATGCAAAAGTACATCTCATGTGGCCCAATTTTCCCCTTTGGAGGCAACGGACTGCAAAAGTGCAGTTGAAAAGAGCGAATCTGTAAAAATATGGTTGTATAGGCGGAGACGAACTGCGCTTTTGCATTTGATCGGCTATTTTAGGGGCATTTTGATGAGAACAGACTGCACTTTTGCAGTTCGTGGTGGTAGTGGAGTGAGATAGGGCGCGGTACGACATAGAATAAAGGAAAAGGGATATGGGGCAGCACGGCGAAACCGTCCGCGAGGCCTCATATCCCTTATTTACTTGTTACAGCTTTAGCATTTCGTCAAGCAGCTCCGCGTTCAGCAGGTTGCCGACGAAAAAGCTGCCGAATTCGCCGAACCGCGCGCTCACTTCATCGAAGCGCATTTCGTACACCAGCTTTTTGAACTGCAGCGGGTCATCGGAGAACAAGGTGACGCCCCATTCCCAATCATCGAAGCCGACGGAGCCGGTGATGATCTGCTTCACCTTGCCGGCGTAGCCTCGCCCAATCATGCCGTGGCTGCGCATCATGGCGCGGCGCTCTTCCATCGACAGCATGTACCAGTTGTCGCTGAGGTCGCGCTTTTTGTTCATCGGGTAGAAGCACAGATGCTTCGCTTTGGGCAAAATCGGCTGCAGGCGGGCCATCACTTCCGGGTTGGCTTTAGGGTCGCCGTCGCCGGAGCCCAAATAGTTGCTGAGCTCGACGACGCTGACGTAGGAGTAGGCCTTGGTCGTATATTCCGCGAACGTCGTTTTGTTGAAGGCCGTTTCCAGCGCGTTCAGTTCCTCCATCGTTTCCCGGAGATGCATAAACACGATGTCCGCTTTTTGGCCGACGATCGAGTAGACCGCAGTGCTGCCCGTTTTATTTTGCTCCATATCGTTCCATTCCTGCAGGAAGTGGTGCAGCTCCTCCAGGGCGCCGGCGCGCTCTTCGTCGTCCGCCGCTTTCCAGGCTTTCCAGTTGATTGTGCGGAAATCGTGGAGGGCATACCAACCGTCCAGGGTTAATGCCGCTTCGTTCATTTATAATCACTCCTAGATCAATATCTAACCATTATCCATGTATAGGAAATTGTGCTGCTCTTATTGTATCGCATGGTAGGCGGACGGGGCAAACCGATTCACCAATATTTCATGTAAAGTTCATTGCTTCGTGACATTTTTTCTAGTAAACTAACTACTAGCTTGAATTCGTGTGATTTATTTTATAGTTCGCGTTTTGGACTGCTGTTTGAATAAAGGTTCAAAAGTCAGGTTTGGAGCACCGAGAGGACTTTTTGAACTACCTCTTAGAAGGGTGGGAGAACGATGGGCTGGCTCATCGTGTTGATTCTGATGGTTTTGTTTTTCGTCATGATGTTTGGCATCGGTTTCATTCTGAACATGCTGATGAAAACGACGTGGTTTCCCGCATATATTTTCATTTTGGTCATTTTGCCGATCGTCGTGTACACCTTGTGGAATCATGACAAAAGCTTCGGCGTTTATTTGGCATCGTTCCGGCTGGTCGATTATTTGACGGCGCTGGCCGGGCTTGGCGGAGCCATCTTGAGCGGATGGACGATCCGCAAGCTGCGGCAGGCCGGTTACAAAATGTTTTAAGGCAAGAAAAACTGCCTCTAAACACGGTTGGGCTTCCTTGAAAGTATAGTCGACGATACGCAGGTAAAGAAGGGAAGAGGAATCTGAAGGCTAAGGGACACCAGAGCCGTTATTTGCGGAAAAACGGACGTTTGCAAAATGCAACGGACACAGATGACCTTATTTACCTCAAATCGGCCCGGATGAACTGGGTTTGAGCCAAATAGAGTCATGTGGGTCCGTTAGGCTGGGAAATACTCGGGAAATGGACGGATAAGGTCGCTGGAGTCCCTTAGAGCAGCGTCCAAAGTTTAGAAAGAGCCGAGATCCTCGGTGCTTCTGCTGATGAAAGAAGGGAAGGGTTCTAGGAGTAAAACCGAAGAGGGGAATGGATGTGGGGTGAAACCCCATACCCATTCCCCTCGCGCATCCAACGTATGGGAATGCGCAGGCTTTTTTTGCGCTGGCCGTTATTCCTTTTGCCCCAGTTTCCACTTCTGGTATTCGAGGAAGTCCTTGAACTCTTTTTTGCTGACGCCAGAAGCCATCGCTTCCTGCACCAGCTCCCACCATTCCGGGTCAAGCAAGTCCTCCGCAGGGCGGTCGCCGTACAAGAGCAGGTGGATCGAAACGTTTAAAGCATCGGCGATTTTCTCGATGAAGGAAATGGAAGGATTCGATTGAATATTTCGTTCGACATTGCTCAGGTAGGATTTTGCCACATCCGCTTTATCCGCAAGCTCGGACAAGGAATATCCCCGGTTCTGGCGGATTTTCTGGATGCGTTCGCCAATACGTTCTGCCATGTAGCGATCGCCCTTCTATCAGAAATAATTTGATGCCATTATATCAAAATATACGTGATAGGACAAAGGCGTATAGTCGGAATTTTCGTGAAGAAAAGAACACCTTAACCCGAGGAGCGGGGTAAGGTGTTCTGCTTCGATTTGACGGCTGAATTATTTGAATTCTCCTGCGCCTTGCTTTGCTTCGAATGTCCATTTCAGGTTCAAAGCGTCACCTTGGAACTCGTTTTGATCCTGACCGTTATCCTTGAATTCGAAGTTGACGATCAGGTCGTCGGTATCGCCGGCTTTCAGACCCCCGTGCTCTTCGAACCAAGCCACCCATTTGTTTTCCACGGCGTCAGGGGCTAAATTTTGCAGGTCATACAGTGTGGTTTGGTAAATGACGGTTTCCCCTTTGTCGAGGTTCTTCAAAAATTTAACGACGATATGTTTGCCGAAGTCATCCACGTTTTCAGGGGCGCCCGGCTTATTCACAACCGTATAGGTCGTTTTCAGCAATACCTTGGCGATGTCGAGCGTACCGTCGTTTTTCAGTTGGAACGTGCGGGTTGCGGAATCCCCTGGTTTGAGGTTGCCCACGTCAATGATCGCCGTCGGATCGGCGTTGAGATCCAAGGTGCCTGCGGCGAATGTGCCGGTCGTTTCAATGGAATCGCTAAAGTAAGCGAACGTGCCTCCACCGATCAAAGTCAATCCAAGCGCTGCGGTAGCTACTCCAAAACCCAATGTCTTTTTGATACCCATACCCAATTCCTCCCTAATTTTAATTGATTTTTTATTATTGCACCCTTATGAAGTCATAAGGAGAACAACCGAAAGTAGGAAACAAGCGATACAGCGCGTCATGGGGCCTTGGTGTCCGGTTGGGCTGCGTTCGGATCCGGCTTCTTGTCTTCCAGTCCCGAAATGGCTTTCCATAAGGACGCTAAGGCATACAGGAACAAAAGGACCCCCGGGATGATCAACAGCGTGACGTTCCCCAATTTCGTCCCGGCGAAGTTGAGAGCGTATCCAATGTAAGGGACGGTAAAGCCGGTGTAAACGCCGGTGACATTGGCCGGATCAACCGGCTCCAGGTCGGCGGCATCGTTGTTGTCTCCCTTGGTCCGGTAAAGGAGCTGGCCGGTTTGCTCATTGCTGATTACTTCGACGATGCGGTGGGTAATCAGCTTCTGTTCGTCCGCCCGGAAGGTGATGACATCACCGGCGGCAAATCGGGTCATGTCGCCTCCGGGCTTAATGGCCACGATGGAACCGGTAGGTATGGAGGGCTCCATCGAGCCGGACAACACGGTTTTCAACTGATAACCGTAGAAATTCGGTCCGTTGCCGGACGTTTTCGACATGACGACGGAGCCGGCCACGGTTATAAAGGCAGCCACCATCAGAACCGTCAGCGCATTTCCCAACCATTTTCGAATCCGCATGACTCATTCACCACCTTTCGGATCATTTGCGGGAGAGGGGGCGGCATCGGCATCGGCGGAATCCGCCTGGCCTAACTCATCCTCGTCCTCGTCCTCGTCTTCAACTTCATCTTCGTCCGCCGAATCGCCGCCGCCGGTCGGAAGCACATCCTCCGGTTTGGTCAGGTCGAGATCGTCCGTCGCATCCGGTTGGGTTGGCGGAAGCGGCGGTTCCGACACAGGCGCGTCGCCATGATCCGGCGCCTCTGGTTGGCCGGCAGGTTGCCCACCTTCGTCCGGCGCGCCATCTTCGGAAGCCAGCGGTTCTCCGGGCAGCGCGGGACTTGGACCTGCGGCAGGCTGATCCGGGTGGGGCGGCGATGGTTCGTTTGCATGTGAATCGTTAGGATCGGCGGATTCTCCAGCGGAGGAGGAATTTTCGCCCACAGCGGCGTCGTCGTCGCCATCCACAGGAGTCCGTACATCCCCGTCGCCCGTCTCGCCAGCCGTCGGGGTCTCCCCATCGCCAGGCGCTTCACCCGTTGCCGGTTGTTCGTCTCCCGGCGGAGGCGCAGCGCCATCGCTCGGGTTCTCGGTCTCGCCCGGGGCGGCCGGTTCACCCTCTTCGGCTTGCTCTTCTTGTTTGGCCTGCTCCTCCTGCAGCTTCTTCAGCCGCTCGATTTCCGCCAATCGCTGTTCTTCCGCCTCCGCCAACAGCTGCGCTCTTTGCTCCTCTAGACTAGAGATGTCGGCGGTCAGACCGTCTATGGCCGACTGCAGCGAGGCCTGCACGCTTTCAAAGTATGCGAGCAACTCTTCTCCGACGGGGTCCCCATCGACAGCGATCTGGCTTTTGAAAGGTTGGGCGAAGGCAACAGCTGCATCGCTATCGGCTTCAAAGCCGTCAGACGTCGTCAATCCTAATTGATGGACGGAACGCAAGTAGTCCAGGATCTCTTGCAGCGTCCCGCTTAGCGGACCGGAATGCAATTCGTGCTGCTTCAAAAGGTCGGCGATGCGGTCCAGCAGCGTCGTTTGCGGCAGTTCGGCGCAATTCGGCTCCAGCTCGTTCAGCGAGGTTAGCAGTTCATGAATCGGCGCGGAGGTGGCGGCGATTTCCTGCTGCAGCTCCTGCCAAATGGACTGATTCAAGGCCTTTTGCTGCTCCAACTGCTGAATCATGGCGTTCAATTCACCAATTCGCTCCGACAGGCCGGCCGCGGCCGCCTTTAACCGGCTGCTGGCCTCGAATCCGCTTGCACCTTCGTCGCCGGTCGAATCGCCGCCGGCATGAACCGAATCGTTAGCGGATGGATTATAATCAGTAGGGATCACGGTAGCGCTCGTCAATCTTCCTTTTAATGAAGCGGCCCGTTCAAGGTGTTCGGCCAACAGCGAAAGTTGGCTTTCGATTTGGCTGGGAAATACCCGGCAAGCCTTGATTTCCGAATTATCCTCGCTTACGCTGGTGTATTCCCCGAAGGTGGTGCCAACTTGCTGGGTGGTCCACAATAGCAAGGTAGAAAGGATCAATCCGGATCGCAGCGATTTAACCACATTTTGTTTCTTGCGTTTTTGGCGCCGTTTGCGGATCGCGCCAGTTCGGGATCTTCGCAGAAAAGGTCTCTCCTTTCTAAGCAGGATTCCGGTTTTTGTTCGTTGATATGTTCGTTATTAAGAATGAATTCCTTGACTTAAATATACATGAAATACCAAGGAAAGGAAAATCGGAAATTCATTGGAATATTCTCAATAAAGAACAAATATCTTGTATTATCTTGGTTTTTTGGCCGTTTACGTTCGTTATTTATGAATATCGTTCTTTTTTAAGAACAAAAACCTTATTTTGCGTTTGTGATGTTTTTACTGAAATTGACATTAGATGTAATCATCAAACAATAAAAGCTAACTTTTTCCATGAAATTCGCTTGCTTGGTCTACGCGGAACGACATACTTTTCATATCGGGGACATTATAATAAGAACCAAGGAAGCTTTCTGGCTGAAAGCCCGGCATCCGTTGGCACAAAGTCTCAGATCTAAGATAGAGATACAAGTATGGCTGTCTGCCCGGGGACAAGCCCAAATAATGATCTTAGGAGGGGATTGTTGTTGAAAAAGTCCGCCCAGGTTATTGTTCGTGACCGGTACCCCGGAGAAATCGACCCGGAATGGGTGGTTCTGCTCGCCATGGCAAAGGATGCGGGGATATCCGCCGAGGAGGTTCGGCGCTTTTTGTCGGGGGAACGAGCAACAAATTATGCGCAATGGCATTTATATCATAAATAGCTGGAAAAGGGAGCAGGAGAATCGTCCCCGCGCGGAGTGGGACGGTTCTTTTTTTGGCGATCTTTCTTCGGAGGCAAAAAGGGGCGTAAAACGTGGAGCCAGCGCGGTGCGAGGGGAAAAACGGCGATTTTTGTATGCCAAAGGCGATTCAGGACGAAGCCTTTTATGCTAAAATAGAGGAAGTCTATTTGTGCGTGAGAGGGAAGGAGCGATGAATCCGTGCGCATGAACAACATGCTGCATTTTACCGAAAATCACCGTTATTGCGTATACCGTGACTTCTGTCTCAGTCCCGTAGACGGCAAGATGTTGGGGTTAGTCTATCAACCGATGGTCGGAGCGTTCGCCGTATCGTTATACCGGCTGCTCACGGAACAGGTTCCGCTGGAACAGGTGGGTTATTCCGCCGTGGAGCAGCAGCGGAAGCTGTTTCTGACGTTAAGCGTTGATCCGAGCGAAAAAGGACGGAAATTCCTGATCGAGCAGGCTTCCCGTTTGGAGGCGGTAGGTCTCCTGCAGACGAGCCGCCTGTATGTCCCGGACAGCGATGATTATATGTATGAATACGAGTTGCAGCCGCCGCTGGCGCCTGCGGAATTTTTCCGGACCCAGCATCTGACCCTGCTGCTGCGCGACAAGATCGGCAAGTTTGCGGTATTGGCGCTGCGGGAGCAGCTGTTCAGCAAGGAACCGGAGGCTTGGTCGGGTTTAAACTATAATAAGGAAAATATTTCGGTGCCTTTCTATGAAATTTTCGAGCTGAATACGCATTCCATAGATTACGAGCTGGAGCAGGCGATCGCCGAGACGTCGATTGCCAGACAGCCGGGCGTGCGGCTTGCGCCGGAGGAAGAAGCGATAAATTACGCGGATATCATTCTCCGGTTTCCGCGGGAATCGCGGAATCGCAGCTTCGTGGAGGCGCTGCGCTTCGATCCGGAAGGGATGGGCGTGGTCAATTACGTGGCCCGCAAATACGATTTGAGCGTACAGGATCTATGCCGATTGCTGGATGAGGACGGCGTGTTTGATCCGGGCGGCTTCATCCTGCTGGACGAGCTCCAGTATAAGGCGAACCTGCAGTTCCGGCAGGGAAAACGGCGCAAGGAGGAACGCGAGGTCGCCTACGGGAAAATCGTCGCGCTGCGCGGCGAGGGGCAGAAAGCGGCCCCTTCCGCGATCCTTCCGGAAGAGGTGGCGGTGCAGATGGAGTATTATGTGGACGTACCGCCGCAATTTCAGAGCAAATGCGATGTTCATCAATACAATATGATGCTGCGGAACGAGCCGTATACCCGGCTGCTGAAGACGTTTTTTCCGGGGACGGTGCCTGACAACCTGCTTGATATTTTTGAAAAAGTCGACCTGAATTACAAGCTGCCCGGCGAAGTGATCAACGTACTTATTCATTATTTGATGTCGCTGTTAACCTCTGGCGGGGAGCAGCGGATCAACCGCAATTTCATCGATGCGATCGCGGCAAACATGCTGCTGAAGCAGGTCGACACCTATGAGAAGGCGGTTCAATACATTAGAGACCAAGCCAAGGTCAAGGACAAAACAACCGGGAATGCGGCGGCAGCCGGCGGCGCCAAGCGGGGAAGAACCTACGGAAACCGGGGCGCGAAGCCGAAGCCGGAGATTCCGATCGTGCAGCAGTCGGGGGATGATCAGGCTGTATCCGAAGAGGAATTTGCCGAAATGATCAAAATGGCTGAACGGATGAAGGCAAGTAAGCAAAAAGGGATATGAATGATAACGGGCCATGGGGGCCGGGGAAGGTGAATGCGACATGGAAACACTTGGGGAACTGCTGTCGCAAATGAAAAGCTCGCAGCTAAGGCAGCGTTCGGAGGAGCTGGCCGCGAGACTCATGAACGATCCGCTGGTCTGGGAGCTGCGCGACAGCCATCCGGAGCTTGAGCAGCAGCAGCTCACGCGCGGCATGGCCAAGCTGTATCAATATGTGAACGACCGCCGGCACTGCGAAAACTGCCCCGGGCTCGAGAACTGCCCAAACGATTTTCCCGGGCATTATACGAAGCTTACGGTGGAGCAGTTGGGCGGCAAGCCGGAACTTGTGGATCTGCAGGTTCCCTGCGGCAAGCAGCTGCAGTATGAGCGGGAAGTTTCCGTGAAAAAGCGGATCCATAGCTTTTACGTGGATGAGCGAGCGTTAGAGACAGGGTATGATGAAGTTGAAATTATGATGAAAGATAACCAGCGTGCGCCGGCAGTTACCAAGGTTTTCAGCTACATCAATGAGGTCAGGGAACAAGGCCTGAAGCCAAGTGGGCTGTACCTTGAAGGGCATTTTGGCACGGGCAAAACGTTTCTGATGTGCTACCTTCTGCATGAGCTCGCTAAAGAGGGGCATTCCGGGGCAATCGTGTACATGCCCGAATTTGTGGAAGAACTGAAGTCGATGCTGCAGGACAGCGACAAGCTGCGCGACACGGTGGAGATGATGAAGCAGGTGGACCTGCTCATTTTTGACGATATCGGGGCGGAAAATTTGAACCCTTGGGCGCGGGACCATGTCTTGGGTTCGATTTTGAACTACCGGATGAACCGCAAGCCGACCTTCTACACGTCGAATTATTCGCTGAACGCGCTGGAGAAGCATTTGAGCTTCACGAGCAAGGACGGGGAAGAGGCTCATAAAGGCCAGCGGCTGATGGACCGGATCGCGCCGTTCGTGGAGGTCGTCCAGGTTCGCGGGACGAATAAGCGCGGGCGGTCTTGACGGGAAGCTTGGCAGGGGACGCGGATCGGATTAAACGGCCGCGGCTTGGGGCTGAACGTGAGGTGAACGGCCGCATCCTGGCCGCACTTGACGTGCCGCCGCCGTGGGGTGTGGTCCACGTTTGCTGAGGCCGCGGGAATAACGGTAAAAAAGGGCGTTATTTTCGCCGAGGTAAGGGCATGGCATAAAATAGCGGAATTTTTTTCCTCTATTTTTACCGGATGGGGGGAGAAAGGCGTTTTTTCAAGCCCAATAGGAAAATAGGGACCAAAAGTTCCGCTATTTTGTGCGTGAGGAGTAATATCGCAAAATAGCACCAAAAATTACCGCTATTTCCGGGAGGGCCAGTTTCTTCCCATAGAAACGGCAAAAAACCGGACTTCCGAAGGAAGCCCGGTTTTTTGCTGCCGTGCCGTAGCGAGTGCCAATGCCGGAGGTATGTAGGCGCTTCAATTAACCGGCAATAAATTTAATAATAACCATCCCGAAAAAGATCACAATCATTAACGTCAGCATGCCGAAGAAACCGTTCATCAGATCGAACAAGTCGTTGCGCGGTTCTTCGTTAATATGCTGCCTTGGATCGTTCGCATGTGTGTTTGCATCCATAGCGATGGGGCCTCCTCGCGAATTTATCGTGTCGTCAATTACATTTGTCATAGACAATTCGTTTTCAGGTTATTCTTAGTATAACCAATCGCTTTTCACTTTGTAAAGAAGAAGGGATGGGCCGAGCACTTTCTTTTTTTTAGTGGAATGTGGTATAATTGGTTCGGCAGCTGTCGCTTACCGTGACAGGCTCCCTGAAAATGTTCATCATGGAACGTTTTACCGGCGAGCGGTCTGCATCATTCTCACATTCAATCCAATTGCTGGGCTGCGGCAGCGGGTATTTGACGCGCTCCCAAGCAAACCTATAAGGAGGAGAATATCATGGCCATTGTTAATGTATCCGATCAGTCTTTCAATAGCGAAATTGAAGGGCAAGGTCCGGTTCTTGTTGATTTTTGGGCTCCCTGGTGCGGTCCCTGCAAAATGATCGCTCCAATTTTGGAGGAGCTGTCGGCAGAAGTGGGGGATGCGGTGAAAATCGCCAAGCTCAACGTGGATGACAATCCGGAAACGGCTTCCCGTTTTGGCGTAATGAGTATTCCTACCCTGATCCTGTTCAAAGACGGTCAACCGGTCGACAAAATCGTCGGGTTGAACTCGAAAGACACGCTGAAAAACCTGATCGCCAAGCATCAATAAGACAGGGATAAGGCGCAGGGACTTTTGCTTCGCGCCTTGGATTACGCCTCCGGTTTTGTCCGGGGGCGTTTTCTATGTAAGCGGTGTACGTTTCGGGCGGTACGGATGTTTTTCTAAATTCCATGCGGGAGGAGGACGAAGGGCGTGGACTCATTTGTTAACGACGTGCGGGAGCAGGAGAAGGCCTTGGAGGCGATTCGTCACAAGCTGGCGCTGCTGCCGGACTTGCCGGGCTGTTATTTGATGAAAAACAAAGACGGCAAAATCATCTATGTCGGCAAAGCCAAAGTGCTGAAAAACCGGGTCCGTTCTTATTTTACCGGCAGCCATGACGGCAAAACGCAGCGGCTGGTCTCGGAAATCCGCGATTTCGAATATATCGTAACCGGAAGCAACATGGAGGCGCTCATTCTGGAGTGCAATCTGATTAAGCAGCATCATCCGCGTTTTAACGTGCTTTTGAAGGATGACAAGACCTTCCCTTATATCAAAATTACGAATGAACCGCATCCCCGGCTCGAGGTGACCCGGCGGGTGCTTAAAGATAAAGCGAAATATTTCGGCCCGTACCCGAATGCGTATGCGGCCCAGCAAACGAAAAAGCTGCTTGACCGCATGTATCCGCTGCGCAAGTGCAACGTGATGCCCAAAGAGGTGTGCCTTTACTACCATATGGGGCAATGCCTGGCGCCATGCGTGCAGGAAGTGCAGCAATCGACCTATGATGATATGACCCAGGAAATAACGTCGTTTCTCAGCGGCGGGCATGAGGAGATCAAAAAAGAGCTGGAGCGCAAAATGCACGAGGCGGCCGAGGAGCTGCAATTCGAGCGGGCCAAGGAGCTGCGCGACCAGATCATCAATATCGACGCGCTGATGGAGAAGCAGAAGATCACGATGAAGGACGCCAAGGACCGCGACGTGTTTGGCTTTGCCGTGGACAAGGGCTGGATGTGCGTGCAGATTCTGTACATGCGGCAGGGGAAAATGATCGAGCGGCATGCGTCGGTGTTCCCGTTTTACGGCGATGCTTACGGGGATTTTCTGTCGTTCGTCACGCAGTATTACAGTGAAAATCCGGCTTTGCCGCAGGAGATTTTGCTGCCGGAGATGAAGGAGGATGCGGAGGGCCAGGCCGCTAGGGCTGAGGGGGATCCGAAGCCCGGGGCTGAGCCGGTTGAGGCCGCGGCGGCGGGCCAGGGC
This sequence comes from Paenibacillus oralis, assembly GCF_003863965.1. GTDB lineage: Bacteria > Bacillota > Bacilli > Paenibacillales > Paenibacillaceae > Fontibacillus > Fontibacillus oralis. Next base: position 278,237 of record NZ_RRCN01000001.1, on the reverse strand, counting down.
GAAGCCGGGGCCGGAGCAGAGCCAGAGCTGGCAGGCGCGGCTGGACAGGCCGAAGCGCCGGAAGGCGCGGACGGTGCGGTACCGGCGCTGGATGCACAGGCGGGGCTGGCTCCGGCAACAGAAGGCGAGGACGGCCTGCTGGCGGCGCCGGGCGCCCAAACGGGGGAAGCCATGCAACTGGCAGGCGAGGCTAGCCCGGTGCCAAAGCCGGATGGCGAAGCCGGCTCGGAAGACCAGCCCGCGGACCAGCCGGCGGCGCTGGATTCGGCCTCCGGCGCGGCGGCGCTGCAGGAATGGCTCGGCGTCAAGACGCTCGTGCCGCAGCGCGGCCTGAAGAAGCAGATGATAACGATGGCCGTGGAGAATGCGCGCGTGTCGCTTGACGAGAAATTCCGCCTGATCGAACGGGATGAGGAGCGGACCTCGAAGGCGGCGGAAAACCTCGCGCAGGCGATCGGCTTGGAGAAGGCGGCGCGCATCGAGGCGTTTGACAACTCCAATATCCAGGGGACGAATCCGGTATCGGCGATGGTCGTGTTCATTGACGGCAAGCCGGCCAAGAAGGAGTACCGCAAATACAAGGTGCGGACCGTACAAGGGCCGGACGATTACGAAACGATGCGCGAGGTGATCCGCCGCCGATACGAACGGGTGCTGAAAGAGAATCTGCCGCTTCCCGACGTGATCGTGGTCGATGGAGGCAAAGGGCAGATCTCCGCCGCGACCGATGTGTTGGAGAACGAGCTGGGCCTTTATATCCCGGTGTGCGGCCTTGTTAAGGACGCCAAGCATAAAACGGCGCAGCTGATGGCCTTTGACCCGCCTGAGCCGATTCATCTGCCGCGCGACAGCCAGGAGTTCTACCTGCTGCAGCGGATTCAGGACGAGGTGCACCGCTTCGCCATCACGTTCCACCGCGAGCAGCGCGGCAAGTCGATGGTCGTCTCGCGGCTTGATGCGATCCCCGGGATCGGGGAGAAACGCCGCAAGGCGCTGCTGAAGCATTTCGGCTCGCTGAAAAAAATCAAAGAGGCCTCAGTCGAAGACTTTCGGCCTCTGTCGATCGGCGACAAGCTTGCGCGCCAAATTATCGACGCCTTGCGGGACGAGGATGTGCCGGAGGAATCGTAAACTACGGCCAGTTTCGGAGCCATGGCTTACCATTATCGCAAGGAGCATGAGCACGCTGCCTGCGTTTTCGTGGAGGCTGTTGAAGGCCGCAGAAATAACGGTAAAAAATGTTCTTATTTTCAGCAAAAAAGGGAGATATGCTTAAATAGAGGAATTTTTTACCGTTATTTTAGAAAGATGAGGGCAAAAAGGTGCTTTTGCCAAGCTTGGCCCGCAGATAGGGACAAAAAGTTCCGCTATTTTGTGCAGGAGTGGGAAATTCTCAAAATAACGCCGAAAATTACCGCTATTTTACGGAAACAGAGGTAACGTTTAAAACATAAGTTTGCACACAAAAAACCGCCGGAGCAAATTGCTCTGACGGTTTTTTGTTCTGTCGCGTCCACCCTCTCCACTAGCCGCTACGACTGCAGCAGCAGCGTGGGGTTGCAGCGGCTGGAGGCTACGACTGCAGCAGCAGCGCGGGGGTTGCAGCGGCTGGAGGCTACGACTGCAGCAGCAGCGCGGGGGTTGCACGGCTGGAGGCTACGACTGCAGCAGCAGCGCGGGGGTTGCAGCGGCTGGGGGCTACGGCTGCTGCAACAGCTGCGGGGGCTCCGGCTGCTGTGGTTGCAGCGGCGAAGGGCCCGGGCGCTCTTTGCCCGGCGGGTTGAACAGATAGATCACGTAAGCGACGATCGCCGGCAGGGCAATGTAGAACAGGCCGGCGGCGATATTCAGCGCTCCGCCCATAAACATCAGGCTTAGCGCCATAAGGATGCTGTCAAAGATCACGTGCGAGAAAACGACGGTCGCAAAGCCGTAACGCAGGAAAATGAGGCTGAACAGCAGCCCGATAAAGGTCAGCTCGATCGGCCGCGATATGACCGGATAGATCGGGTACAGCGTATGGCCGAGAGCCCAGATCAAGGTCGTCAGCAAACTGGCGACGAACGTGCTGCGGAACATCTTTTTCAGCATCGGAATGCCGAACAACCGGTAGACGGCTTCTTCGCCGATCCCGGCCACCCAGGCGAGCAGCGGGAACAGGATCGGGTAGACCATGTTGTACGGTGATTGTGTCGCATCGGTTGTCGACCACGTATGAATCGTTCTTTCCAGGATAAAGAAGACGACCGACTGCACCCCGAGCAAAATCAACGCCCACGCGTAGCCGTCGGCCACCGAGGTCAGCACGTGGCGGCCGTAACCTTCCTCCCTGGACCGCGCCCACAGATTAATGCCGTTTTTCCGCCACAGTCCGTCTCCGCCCACGAGCGAGAAATATACGGAAGCGGCAAGAATCAAGGTGACCAGCCCTTGAACCGCAAACCCGACCACCAGCAGGATCGGATCGATCCCGTCCTTTTCGAACACCGGCAGCATGTTGACCGTCCCGATGACGGACAAGACGAAGTAGGCAGAGGCCAGGACAATCCCGCGTTTAAAAGAGGTGTGCGCCCGCGTCAGCGCGCTGTACACGATGGCCAGGATGCCGAGCACAAACGTGAACAGGGCGTATCCGGCAAAGGTAAGCCAGGTGGCCAGCCGCGTCTGGCCGGCAACGTAATCGGCATGCGGCTTAGGAACCGTGAAGTAGCTTTCGAGCGATGATACGGCGCCGTATTCGTAGCGGATATCGATCGCCGCCCGCGATTCTCCAAGCTCATACCCCTTTATGTTATAAAGCAGGCCGATATCACCCTCGCCGGACACGCGTTCGAGCTTGGACGGATCAAAACCAAACGCGGACAGATACGGCGCAGCGAGCTGCTCCTTCTCCTCCAGCGTCAAGTCGCCTTCCCAGGCGCGCATCGAGTCGTTGGTTTCGGTACCGTAGTTGAGCATCATCTGTTTGTTCGCATTGCTCGACGAAGCGATTTCCTCAAAACCGACGACTTTGCCGGTCGTCATGTGAACGTCCACGGTCAAAGCGCCAAGCACATCATTCGGCTCGTTAAAACGGACGCGAAAAACGTCGTACGGAAATTGTTTACCATACGTTTTCAGGTAAGAGGCGAGCAAATCCGCCTTCGTTAAATATCCGTACAGATCGGAGCGGGATTCATATGTAACGAGCGCATTTTCGGGGTGGCCGGACAAATCGATGTTCAGCACCGACTGGGTAAATTCGATCGCTTCCATTCTGGCTTGATCTTTGGTGATGACGTCATCCGACTGTTCCATCTGCAGCGTGTCGGAAGCCGTGGACGGAAAGACCTGGACGATGAAGAAAATGACCAAGCCGATCAGAGCCATCAGCCAAAGTGTTTTTGTCTTCAGCCTGCGGCTGGACGGTTTCATAGGTGAAAACATTACAAAACTCCTTTTAAAAAATTTTTGTGCATAAGTATGATTTTACTTTAACTACATCACAGTAAAGATAACATAGTGAGATTTCCAGCGCCAGTTGCAGGCAGAAATGATGAAAAGACGCAATATTCCCGTTATAAATTAGCATGGCTCAGATTGGACGGGAAGAAGATCGGAGATTCCCCCTATTCCAGCTCTTTTTCACCGTTTTTAATGAAAATACACCTTTGTAGTGAGGGTAAATAAGGATTATAATCCATTTGACGAAAATGAATGAAAACAATTGAAAAAAATATGGCCGAATTTCGATTTCGAAAACGGGGGAACCGATTTTTTTGGGGTGAATTTCGCTTGATTGGGGCGGCAGACGCATGGCTGCCTAGTCCGGCGATTAGGGCAACTGTGCATGTCCGAATCCGTCAGCTAACCTCGTAGGCCTCATGCAGCAGGAACCAAAACCGAAAGGCATTGGATTTCCAGTGCTTTTTTCTTTTGTTCTTTTTCACGACAACAATGGGGTGAATGAATTGCTTTTCAAAAAAATCAGCTTTTCCCCGCCGCAAATTTTGGTGATGGGGTTTGCGCTCATTATTCTGCTGGGATCGCTGCTGCTGATGCTGCCGATTTCCAGTGCGACGGGGGAGACGCTGCCGTTCGTCGACGCGCTGTTTACGGCTACTTCGGCAACTTGCGTAACGGGACTGGTCGTCGTCGATACAGGGACCTATTTTTCCACGTTTGGCCAAATCGTAATCATGCTGCTGATTCAGGTCGGCGGGCTTGGGTTCATGACCATGGCCACCTTGTTTTCGCTCGTGTTGAAACGGAAAATCTCGCTGAAGGACCGGCTGATCCTGCAGGAGGCGATGAACCAGAACACGATGGAGGGCATCGTCCGCCTGATCCGCAAGGTGCTGCTGTATTCGCTGGTCATCGAATCCTGCGCGGCGCTGCTGTTCGCCATTCGCTGGGCGTTTGACATGCCGCTGGGCCGTGCGCTGTACTTCGGCGTTTTTCACGCGGTATCCATGTTTAACAACGCCGGGTTTGACCTGTTTGGCGAATACCGCAGTTTGACGCAGTACGTGGCGGACCCGATCGTCAACTTTGTGGCGATGTTTCTGATCGTGTCCGGGGGCATCGGATTTATCGTGCTGTCGGACATTATGGATTTCCGGCGGCGCCGCAAGCTGTCGCTGCATTCCAAGGTGGTGCTGTCGATGACGTCGGCGCTGATTGTGATTGGGGCCTTGGTTATATTTATATTCGAATTCACCAATTCGCGTACGCTGGCCCCACTAAGCTGGGACGGGAAATTTTGGGCCTCGCTGTTTCAGTCGGTGACGCCGCGGACGGCGGGGGCCAACACGCTTGACATCGGCGCGCTGCGGCAGGCTTCGCAATTTTTTATGATCATCCTGATGTTCATCGGGGCTTCGCCCAGCTCGACCGGCGGCGGGATCAAAACGACAACGTTCACCATCCTCGTCGGCGCTGTGATCTCCATGATCCGCGGGCGGTCGGACCTCGTCCTGTTCCGGTACCGGATGGCGCAGGAACGTATTTTCAAAGCGGTTACGATTACCATGCTCGCATTATTCCTGGTGGTGGCCGTCGCCATGGTGTTGTCCACGACCGAGGACGCCAGCTTCCTGAGCATTCTGTTCGAGACGACCTCGGCGTTCGGAACCGTTGGTCTATCGATGGGGCTGACCGGTAAACTAACGGTGGTCGGTAAAATCCTCATCTGCTTTACGATGTTCGCCGGAAGACTCGGGCTGCTTACGCTCGCCTATGCGCTTGGACCGAAAAAGAGCAAGGAATTGTACCGCCATCCGGAAGGCAAAATGATTATAGGATAAGATAAGGGGACTCAGGATTAACCATGAAAATGCAGCAGTTTGTAGTCATCGGACTGGGCCGGTTCGGCTCCAGCCTCGCCTTGGAGTTGATGGACCTCGGGTATGAGGTGCTTGGCATCGACCGGGACGAAGAGGTGGTAAACGAAATGAGCGACCATCTTACGCACGCCGTCGTGGCGGACGCCACGGACGAGGAAGTGCTGAAATCGCTGGGCGTCCGCAATTTCGACTGCGGGATCGTCGCGATTGGCGACGATATTCAGATGAGCATTTTGGCGGCGATCTTGCTGAAGGATGTGGGGATCAAAACGGTGGTCGCCAAGGCGATTTCCGTCTTGCACGGCCGCGCGCTGCAAAAGCTCGGCGTGGACCGCGTTATTTTTCCGGAACGGGATATGGGCGTCCGCGTGGCGCATCAGCTCGTGACTCCAAATCTGCTGGATTATATCGAATTGTCCAAGGAGTACAGCATCGTGGAAATGAACGTTCCCGCTTGCCTTAATCAGAAAAACCTGGGCGAGCTGAACCCGCGTGCCCGCTTCGGCTGCAGCGTCGTTGCCATTCATCGCGACGGAAGCATCCTGGTGGCGCCTACCGCCATGGATCAACTGCACGAAGGGGACATTATGGTCATCATCGGATCGAAGAAAAATATCGAACAGTTTGAGGAAGTCATTAACGAGTAATTACCGGAACATTAAAAAATAGTTGGTTCACTTTAGATGGTTGGGATGTGGCGGAGATGGAATCGTCTGTAACCGAAGCGATACATCATTTTCTGATCTTAATTTTATTCGTCATCAGCGTTGGGGTGATCTCGGGCAAGCTGGCGGCATGGCTGAGGCTGCCGGATGTGGCGGTGTTCATCGCCGTCGGAATGCTGCTCGGTCCGGGACTTGGTTTGATTCACGAAACAAGCGGATCGCTGATCAATCAATTGATATTAACGGTCGGATCGGCGCTGATTTTGTTTGACGGCGGGCGGAATTTGCGGCTGAGCGGGCTCCGCAACGTATGGATTACGTTATCGCTGCTCAGCGTGCCGGGCGTGCTGATTTCGACGATCGTCGTGGGCGTGGGCGTTCACTACCTGTTTGGCGTTGATTGGATTTTTGCTTTTCTGGCCGCGGCGGTCGTCGCTTCGACGGATCCGGCTTCGATTATCCCGGTGTTTAAGCAGGTGAAAATCAAGGAGCGGGTCCGCGAAACGGTAGAGAGCGAATCGGCGTTTAACGACGCTACCGGATCGATTTTGACGTTTTCGCTGCTGGCCGCGGTTGCCGGCGGCGGGGCGCTGGATTTTGGCGCGATGTCCTGGGAGTTTGTCAAAACCGCGCTGGGCGGGATTCTCACGGGCCTGGCCGTCTCGGGCATACTGACTTATTTGGCGGGACATGTTCGCCACGGATTTTTTCGCGATTACTCCACGATCGTTATGATCGTCTGCGCCTTAGCTTCATACCTGATCGGCGACTTGCTGCATGTCAGCGGGTTTATGGCCACCTTTGTCGCGGGCGTGATCTGGGGGAACGCCGAAACCTTCGGCTTGTCCCTGAAAGACAACCATGTGGAAATGAGCTCTTTCGCCGAAAATATGACGGTTATGATGCGCATGCTGATCTTTGTGCTGCTCGGGAGCCAAGTGAATTTTGCCACGCTGGGGCAATTTTTCTGGCCAAGCCTTGCGGCGGTGCTGATCCTGATGTTAGTGGCCCGCCCGTTGTCGGTGCTGGCGTGCGCCTGGCCCGACCGGAAGGTGAAGTGGACATGGCGCGAGCTGCTGTTTATGTGCTGGGTGCGCGAAACCGGAGTGATCCCGGCCGCCTTGTCCGGCATGATCGCCGGGATGGGGATCGCCCATTCCAACGTGATTACCGCGCTGGCTTTTATGGCGATTGTGCTGACGATTATCATTCAAGCCGGCACGACCGGCTGGGTCGCCAGAAAACTCGGTTTGGAAGTAAAAGAAACCGCCGCCGGAAAGCCGTAAGGCTTGGGTGGCGGTTTTTTTTGCGGGGATGGAGGGGAATGATAGGGCATGTGAGTATAGTTTATAGTTGCAATCCGGCTTGGTAAGTACCTTAAAGAACAAACCAACTGCAAAAGTACATCTCATTGTGCGCGACTCCCCCTTTAGGTGGTTGGTGAAGTGTAAGAGTGCAGTTGCTTTGAATGGAATTGGAAATATATGGGGTTATATGGAGATTTGAACTGCACTTTTGCACTTGGACCGACCGTTTCGAGTTGTTTCGACGAAATTCGCCTGCACTTTTGCATTTCGCGGTGATAATTACAGCGACAACTCCTCCACTAGACTTTCCCGTATTTGCGTGAACCATTCTTTCGTTTCGCTGGACAGTTCCGATTTCTCGCCGTAAATCAGGCAAGTTTCTCGGCGGGTCTGCTCCAGCTCGGGGATCGGCACGGACACCAGCCCGTTGTCCCGCAGCAGCGGCTTGCGCAGGTACGATCTGGGGAGCAGGGAAGCCGCTTTGCAGATCGGCAGCAGCCGGACGATCGCCTCGAAGGAGTCGATCTCCATGCGGACATCGGGAACGATGCCGTAGCGGCCGAACAGGTCGTCGATCAGCCGGCGGTACCAGGTTCCTTTGGAAAAAATAATCATGGACCGGCCGTTCAGGTCGTCCATCGAGGGATGGCCGGCTTGGGTCCGGGAGGCGAGCTCATGTCCTTTGGGGACAACAAGCTCCAGATGGTCCTGAAACAGCGGGATGCATTTTAATCCAGCTTCGCTGATTGAGGAAGCGACGACGCCGATGTCCACCTTTTTGTCGCGGACGTGGGAGACGATTTCATGCGTTTTCCCGGTGACGAGCTTCAGCTCCATGTCCGGGAATTTGTCCATCATCGCCTTGACCAGCGGGGGCAGCGTCGTCTGGATGGTCGTCAGGCTGGCGCCGAGCGTAACGACGGTGCGTTCCGCCTTTTTGAAACGGGAAACGGCCTGCAGAAAGTTTTGATGGCGCTGCCGCTGCTCCAGCGCGTACAAATAAGCCTCTTGGCCGACGCGGGTCAATTCCAGGCGTTTTCCTTTCCGGTGGAACAGCGAAACCCCCCACTCTTCCTCCAATTTTGCGATTTTTCGGGAAAGCGCCGGCTGGGACAAATTGAGCAGCTTGGACGCTTTGTTTAAACTGGATTGCTCCACGACGGTGGTAAATACAAGCAGTTCTTCTAACATGGGGTAACCTCCTTTTTTTCGGAAAGAAAATAACAGGGCTCGACAATTGGCGCGGGCTGTTGCTGGACAAGTGATCGGACTATACCGGGCTATCGAGCTATATGGTGAAAAGGTGCTTATGTGTTTTTGGTATAACTATTAATAACTATATTGCAATTCCATTATAAGATAAAAAGGAGTAACATGAAAAGTGACACAAGATGTTCACATGTTACTTTTGTAACATAGTAAAACGATCCTAATGGTGTGGGGTATATCATATCCAAACCGAGGGGCTGTATTAATCGATTCGTCGATTATGGTTAAAATGCGCAAGATCAAGGGAAGATGGAAACTAGAAAGGGGTACGCGCACTTATGAAAGGGTTTTATTCCAGAAAACTTCATTCGCTGCTCGGAGTCATTCCGCTGGGATTTTTCATTCTGGAACATATGATCACCAACTTTGCGGCGGTGGAAGGCGGAAGCGAAGGATTCAAGGAAGCCGTAGCTTTCCTGAATAGCCTGCCGCTCGTGCTGGCGCTGGAGATCTTCGGCATCTGGTTGCCGCTGCTGTACCACGGCGTCTATGGATTGTATATCGCCTTTCAGGCGAAGCCGAATAACGGGCGGTTCCCGACGGAACGGAATCTGCGGTATTTGCTGCAGCGGATTTCGGGGGTGATCGTCTTAGTGTTTGTGATTTGGCACTTGTGGGAAACCCGTGTTCAAGTGGCGCTGGGCAATGTCACTCATGAAGAGCTTGGCGGGGTTATGCACAGCATCGTTACCCAACCGGTTTTCTTCTTATTGTATTTGATTTCGGTCGTGGCGGCGTCCTTCCATTTCGCCAACGGGTTATGGTCGTTTATGGTCAGCTGGGGCATCACCGTCGGACCGCGTGCGCAGCGCGTTTCCTCGTACATCTGCATGGGGCTTTTCGTTATCGTCACCGTGATGTTCGTCAGCTCGCTGATCGCTTTCCGCGGGGCCGAATTCCAGGCGGAAGGAACGGCTTTGCTGGAGTCGGCGAAGGCGCTGCTGGGGTAAGGCATAAGTTTATTATGGGAACAATTACAGGATAAAGCGGGTAAGATGCGGTTGCTAACAAAACTAAGCGGATGCTTCCGAAGCAAGTTTTGTACGAAGCAATTCAATGACGCAACGCTATACAAAACTTTTAGGAGTTGAAATACAATGGCTAAACAAAGCGTAATTGTCGTTGGCGGCGGTCTGGCGGGACTGATGGCTACGATTAAATCGGCTGAGGCGGGCGTGCCGGTGCATCTGTTTTCGCTCGTGCCGGTGAAACGTTCCCACTCCGTTTGCGCGCAGGGCGGCATTAACGGGGCCGTGAATACGAAAGGCGAAGGCGACTCCCCATGGGAGCATTTTGATGATACAGTGTACGGCGGCGACTTCCTGGCCAACCAGCCGCCGGTCAAAGCGATGTGCGAAGCGGCGCCCGGCATCATTCACCTGATGGACCGGATGGGCGTGATGTTCAACCGTACGCCGGAAGGTTTGCTCGATTTCCGCCGGTTCGGCGGCACCAAGCATCACCGGACCGCTTTTGCCGGGGCAACGACGGGGCAGCAGCTGCTGTACGCCCTCGATGAGCAGGTGCGCCGTCATGAAGCGGCGGGGCTGGTCACGAAATACGAAACCTGGGAGTTCCTCTCGGTCGTATTGGACGATGATGGCGTATGCCGCGGTATCACCGCGCAAAACCTGCGTTCCATGGAAATCGTAACGTTCGCTTCCGACGCGGTGATTTTGGCGACGGGCGGACCGGGGATTATTTTTGGCAAAACAACGAATTCGGTGATCAATACGGGGACGGCGGCCAGCGCGGTATACCAGCAAGGTGTCCACTACGCCAACGGCGAGTTCATCCAAATCCACCCAACGGCGATTCCGGGGGACGACAAGCTGCGGCTGATGTCGGAGTCGGCGCGCGGGGAAGGCGGACGGATCTGGACGTACAAAGACGGCAAACCGTGGTACTTCCTTGAGGAAAAATACCCGGCTTACGGCAACCTGGTGCCCCGCGACATCGCCACCCGGGAAATTTTCAACGTCTGCGTCGACCAGAAGCTGGGCATTAACGGCGAAAACATGGTGTACCTCGACTTGTCGCACAAGGACCCGAAAGAGCTGGACGTGAAGCTCGGCGGGATCATCGAAATCTATGAAAAATTCATGGGCGACGATCCGCGCAAAATTCCGATGAAAATTTTCCCGGCGGTCCATTACTCGATGGGCGGCATGTGGGTCGATTACAATCAAATGACCAATATCCCCGGGCTGTTTGCGGCAGGGGAATGCGAATACCAATACCACGGCGCGAACCGGCTTGGGGCCAACTCGCTGGTCTCCGCCATTTACGGCGGCATGGTGGCCGGGCCGAAAGCGGTGGAATATATCCGCAGCTTGAAAAAATCGGCGGACGACATCAGCCCGGACGTGTTCGAACGCTATCGCAAAACGCAGGCGGATAAATTCGAAGGCCTGCTGAACATGAACGGGACGGAGAACGCCTACGTTCTTCATAAAGAACTGGGCGAATGGATGACGGATAACATGACGGTCGTCCGTTACAACGACAGGCTGGAAGCGACGATCAACAAAATAAAAGAACTGAAGGAACGCTACAAGAAAATCAACATCAACGATACGTCCCGCTGGAACAATACCGGGGCCGCGTTTACCCGCCAGCTTTGGAACATGCTGGAGCTGGCCGAAGCGATGACGCTGGGAGCGCTGCTGCGCAACGAAAGCCGGGGCGCGCACTACAAGCCGGATTTCCCGGCGCGGAACGACGAGGAATTTTTGAAGACGACGAAAGCGACATGGACGCCGGACGGCCCGCAAATCTCGTATGAGGACGTGGACGTCTCTTTGATCCCGCCGCGGATTCGCGATTACTCGAAGGATAAATAGGAGGGGATAACCATGGCGATGGCGGAAACGGAAGCAGCCGCAAAGCTAAAGGCAGGCAAAAAAGTCAAATTTATCATTACGCGCCAGGACGACCCGAACTCCCAACCTTATACCGAGGAGTTTGAGCTGGACTATCGGCCGAACATGAACGTGATCAGCGCTTTGATGGAAATTCAGCGCAACCCGGTGAACCAGCAAGGCGAGCACACCGCTCCGGTATGCTGGGAATCGAACTGTCTGGAGGAAGTTTGCGGAGCCTGCTCGATGGTCATCAACGGTAAACCGCGCCAGGCTTGCGCGGCGCTGATCGATCAATTGGAGCAGCCGGTGCGCATCGAACCGATGCGGACGTTCCCGGTTGTGCGCGACTTGGTCATCGACCGCAGCCGGATGTTTAACGCCCTCAAACGGGTCAAAGCATGGATTCCGATCGACGGCACGTACGATTTGGGCCCAGGCCCGCGGATGCCGGAGAAAAAACGCCAATGGGCGTATGAGCTGTCGAAGTGCATGACCTGCGGCGTCTGCCTGGAGTCCTGCCCGAACGTCAACGAGAAAACGGATTTCATCGGCCCGGCGGCCATTTCCCAAGTGCGCCTGTTCAATGCGCACCCGACCGGTGCCATGAACGCCGACGAGCGCCTGGACGCGCTGATGGAAGACGGCGGCATCGAAGGCTGCGGCAATTCGCAGAACTGCGTCCGCGCCTGCCCGAAAGGTATCCCGCTGACGACTTCGATCGCCGAGATGAACCGGGATACGACGAAACGCATGTTTAAACGTTGGTTGACGGAGTAGGGGAATTATTTATAGGCATATATTAGCAGGGGAGCCATGAGAGTGGTTCCCCTGCTTTATTTACTTTATAAAGGTCCGTTAGCTGGGAAATACCCGGGAAATGGGTGAATAAGCGTTGATGTAACTAGGCTAGGCGGCTTCGTGCATCAGGTTCAGCAGTTGCAGTAAAGCGATCTGCCCCACCCGAGCGTACCTGCCCCACTCCAGCTTTCTCGGTCTTATGGTTGAATGGAATAGTTGCATAATGTACAGTTACTTTCCGGAAATGCCGCTGCAGCACTTGATTAAGTGTAAAACTTGCAGCTATTCCGCTATCTTTTGAAGAAGAGTCAAGGAGACGAGGAAATAGATGTATGAAATGCAATTAAACGAATGATTGGGTAAATGGATGTAAAAGTTAGTTGTATGATTTGCAATTAATGGTGAGGCCAAGCCGGTCAAGCACGCTTTTGCCAGCTATCCGGCCAGGCGAAATAAATAGCAGCGGTGTTTTTCTATTTATGTTGTAAATCTTCAGCGGTTAAGTCGATTTTGGTTCTGTGAAAGTTGCGCTATAAATTTCAGCGGAGCTGAACAATTCTATAATCAAGACGTTTTTCTTATTTCAATCTGTATATTTACAAAACCCATGAATACATTTCATATTCAGCTTACCTTTCGGCTTTAGTCTTTATTAGGATAAAGACAACAAGGAGGGGCTTATGAAAAAGAAGGTGATAGCCGCTATTTTAGCGTGCGGCATGCTGATGTCCAGCTTTAACTTTGCCGGTTTCATTGTACCGGCGAAGGCGGATTCATCAGAAGAAATGAACGTATTTATCTCTGAGATTTACCCGGATGACCAATCCAATCAGAATGTAATTGAGGGAGCGGGCAGTGCGGACCTGTTTGAGTATGTAGAGATCTACAATCATTCCGGGCAACCTCTGGCTTTCAATGACGAATATGCCATTCGATATAACTACAACAGCGGCGCCAAAAATCTGACGGTAACCGATACGGTATATGATGATCCGAATGCCGTCGTTATTCCGGCTGAAAGTCCAGCGGTACTGTGGGTGAAGCGGACAAGCTCATCCATTACCGGGGCGGCCGCCAATCTGACCGAAGCCGATTTCCGGCAGTATCATTCCGTGCCGGATGATGTGCCGGTTTATATGCTTAAGGGGCAGGACGGCCTGAACAATACGGACCGGGGCCTTCTCATTACCCGCAAAGGGGATGCCTCCGCGGTCATCAGTGAGTATTACTACACCGCCGATGATGTCGGTGACGGAAAGAGCGTGCATCTGCAGCTTCCTTCGAGCGGAACGGCGATGGTCCCGTTTGCCCGGGAAGCGGCTCCATCGGCCGGCCAGGTTGAGCCTGCGCAGCTCACGGCAACAAATAATCGCATTCCCGAAATCACGCATACGCCAATCGCAACGGCGGACCGTTCCCAGCCCTTAACCGTGACGGCCGGCGTGTACGATGAGGACGGGGATTCACTTACCGTCAAGCTGTACTACAAAACGGTGGCGAACGGTTCTTACAACGAACTGCTTATGGAAGACCGGGGGAACGGATTGTTTGCCGGCGAAATTCCTTCCGCTCGCCTTGGAGGGGACAAGCTGTATTATGTGCTGGAGGCGGGCGACGGCATCGGGTGGGCCAGATCTCCGGAGTATGAGACCGTGCTTACCGGAGAGGTGTCCGATGCGGATATTCCCCGCATTTTGATCACCGAGATCCTGCCGAATCCTGCCGGCGATTACCGGTGGGGAAGCGGGAACCAGTACGAGTATTTGGAGTTATACAATCATTCCGGGCAGACCCTTGATTTGAAAGATTATACACTATGGTACCTTTATCCTGGAACGACGGCTCCGAAGAAATGGGTCATTCCGCAGCACACAAGCATTGAGCCCTACAGCGCAGCCGTCATCTGGTTTGCCAAGGAAGCGGTGGCCAATGGCAAAGGCTATACCACAACCGCCGATTTCAACCTGCATTTCAACAGTACGTTATCTGACAGCGACATTATATTTTACGACAATTCGCAGTCTTCGGACTTCAATCTTCCGAATGCTACGCATCGCGGGCTGGCCCTGTCATCCCCGGACGCTCCGGACCAATACATAGTGGAGGCCTGGTATGATTCAACCAGCACCGGCAGCCCGGACCGTCTCGTAAACGATGTCCGGAATGCGGTGATCCGCTATGCGTATCCGCTAACCGGAACGGCCATGATGAGGTTGGATAACCGGATGTATGCCAATCCCGGCAGCATTGATCCGGGCCAGGTTCCGGTTGTGGCCGGTGTGGATATGGTCGCGCCTACGCTTCAACACGAGCAGACCGTATACAATCTGGGGAAAGGCCAGGCCTACTCCGTTGCGGTAACGAGCGACGAACCTTTGGCTTCCGCCGAAATCTTGTATGGAGCATCTGCAGAGGAGCCGACGCTGTTCACGGGCAAGCAGCCTCTTACGCTGACCGGAGAGGACGGCGGCAGGTATATCTATGAAGGCAGCCTGTCGTTCGATGAGCCGGGCGTCTACCGTTATATCATCGATGCCGCGGATGCCGGAGGCAACCGGACAAGAGTGCCTTATAATTCCAGAGGCGGAATGCTGACCGTAAATGAGGCCGGAATGGATACGGAGCTTCCGGACCCGGGCTTATCCATAAAGGGCGGAAGCATGCTGAAAGGAAAAGCTCCCTTCTATGCGTACGGACGTCAGGCTGCTGAAAATATCGAGGTCCTCTTTAACGGCCAGCCGGTGTCCTTGCGTAAAGCATTGCCGGGCAAGACCCAACTGGGGATGCAGACCCGAGGAGTCGATCAAATTTATCAGGCTTCGGTCAGCGCGCTGAACCCGGCAGGGGAGCCGAGCTTCTTCAGCCGCATTCTGCCGAAATACACC
The DNA here is from genome assembly GCF_003863965.1 of Paenibacillus oralis. Classification (GTDB taxonomy): domain Bacteria; phylum Bacillota; class Bacilli; order Paenibacillales; family Paenibacillaceae; genus Fontibacillus; species Fontibacillus oralis. Next base: position 263,125 of record NZ_RRCN01000001.1, on the reverse strand, counting down.
AATGACGCCTGGTCCATGTTCGACATGCCGGCGGATCTGTTTGTGACCGGTACTACGGTTTCAGTGCATACCGGCAACGAAAATGCGCCTTATCAATTAAAGGATCATGACAAGGTGTTCGGCAGCAACAATCATGATGACTTTGAAGTGAAAAATGTTCACCTGGTGCTGCCGGACGGCAGCGTTGTAAAGCCTGATAAGGTATTGAACTATTTGGGGAACCTGACGCAAACCACCGTGGATTACAGAGAAGATACGTATTACGGATTTGGGGACGCGGAGTACGGGAGCAATCCCAACAAACCGATGATCAGCGATTTTCATTTCCCGGTCCCGGACGACAAATTCACGGCCCGGTATGCCGAATTGGATACTGCGGCAGTCCAGGACGGAGTATATCCGTTAACGATGACGATTGACGGACAGGAAATCGCCGCGATTCAGGTTATGGTGGACAACACGTCGCCGGTTATCGAGGGAATCTCTTATGGTGACGGACAGCTGCTGGAAAACTCCATGTTTCTCAAAGGCCCGTTTACGCTTAATGTGCTGGCTTCGGACAATTTGAGCGGCGTCGGCAAAATGGAAGCGGAGCTTGACGGGAGAACCGTTGAATTGCCGTACGATTCCTCCTCGACGCTGCTGAGTGCAGGTGAGCACCGTCTGAAGGTAACCGTATACGATGGAGCGGGGAACACGGCTGTCCTGGAAAAATCGTTCCAAATCGAGGATGAGAAGCCTCTTGAACCCGGCCAGGTATCGCCGGCTGACTTTGCGGACAAAGTGCCAATGAATACCAGGCTTCGGGCCAATGTCAGCGATCCTGGCGGCGATGCCATGGATGTCCGCTTCCTTCAAGGGGATAAATATGATTTTGCCAGGCAGGATGGAATCAGCGGCTATACCGATGTTGCGGACCGTGAGCCCCCGTTGGTCCTGAACCCGGACGGCGAGGCTGAAATCGGAGCAGCCGAGGCCGGGAAAATTGCCTTTGCGGACGGAGAGTATCTCGTAACGGACACCGACTCCGGATTTCCGTACCACCGCTTTGAAATTGAACTGAAAGAAGAGGTTCAACCCGCAGACAAGGTGGAGGTCTACTGGCAGGGCCGTACCCTGCCCGGACGCATTGTAACCCTTTATGCCTGGGATTATGATGCGGGCAAGTGGACTCCGCTGAAATCGGAGACCGGACAGGACGCCGAGACCGATATCATCCTGACCGCCGAAATTGAGGCCGGACGGTATGTCCGTGACGGGCGTATTCAGGCACTGGTACAGGATGAGGTCAAGAGCGCGAACGATCCTTTTACGATGCTGTGGTTTACGGATACGCAGTATTATGCCGAATCCTACCCCGAAATTTTTGACAGGCTGGGGGACTGGATTTCCGAAGAGTATAAAAAGGGCACTTTTGCTTATGCCATTCATACGGGCGATATCGTCAACGTCGCGAATGATGAGCAGCAGTGGGCGGTAGCCGACCGCAACCTGAAAAAGCTGGATGATGCCGGTGTGCCGTACGGAGTGCTGGCGGGCAATCATGATGTCATCATCGACGGAGTCAATTACTCATACTTCGGTAAATATGTTGGAGCCGACCGGTATAAGGATAATCCTTGGTACGGCGGGGAAATGGACAACAACCGGAATCACTATGACCTGTTTTCGTTCGGCGGCCATGATTTTATTTTCCTTTACATCGGCTTTGGCTTGGAGGATACGCCGGAGACCGTGGCGTGGGCCAACGAAGTGCTGCAAAAGCATGCGGACCGGATTGCGATCGTCGGCATGCACGCTTATCTGGAATCCAACGGTACCTTATCCAATATGGCGCAAAATGTATTCGATCAGGTGATCGCGCCCAACAAAAATGTACAGCTTGTGCTGAGCGGACATTATCATGCGGCTAACCGGGTCGTAAAGACGGTGACGCATCCGGACGGGACAAGCAGACAAGTGATCGAGATGCTGGCGGACTATCAGGGAGGGCCAAACGGCGGCAACGGCTATGTCCGGCTTCTGAAGTTCGACCCGGCAGCGGGCACGCTTGATGTGGATACCTATTCGCCGTATCTGGATGACTACAATTTCTTCGATGATGCGACCGAGGACTTTACGGAGCCTTTTGCGTTCAGGGATATCCAAAAACGGGTGGCTACCGATTATTTTGCGGTTAATGTATATAAGGATAAGCTGATCGGGGAGCAAAAAGGAGTAGCCTCCGGCAGTGTTGCTTCCGTGCCGTGGAACGGGCTTGCGTCAGGAAAAACCTATAATTGGTACATGGACATTACGGACGAATACGGCGCCTCGACGCTCAGTCCTATTTACCGCTTTACAACAGCCAATAATGGAACCACACCAACGGTTCCGGGCGATAACAACGGAGATGATGACGATGACGATAATGATGACGACAGAGGAAACGGCGGTAGTGGAAAAGAAAATGACGGGAATGGTTCTGCAGGTACCGGCGGTGGCGTGAGCGTCAACCCGGGGAGCAATGTCAAGCCTGCTCCATCCGGTTCCGGCACGATCACGGCTCAAGCGGCGATCAGCGGAAACCAGGCTGTTGTCTCCATCACTGAAGAGGAGCTCAGCGCAGCCTTTTCCAACGTCAGCGCAGACAAGAGAGGAATTAAAAAAGTATCCGTTGTACTGGACGACAGCGGGAACCGTTTCGACGGCGAATTTATCACCCAGCTTCCGTCGGCCTTCTTCAACGAAACGGATGGACGGAGCCGGATTGAGGTTGTTACTCCGCATGCCCGCGTGGCTCTGCCCTCGGGGATGCTGAGCCGTACCGGTACGGCCGGTCCGATCGTGGAACTGGTTATTCGTCCCGGCGTTCCAGCCGGATTATTGTCGGAAATGCAGGGGCTGATCGGCGGCAGACCGGCCATCGGGCTTGCGCTGCGCATTGACGGCAAGGACGTTGACTGGCAGGGGAGCGTGACGGATGTTGCGGTGTCCGTTCCTTATGTCCCTGGTGAAGGAGAGCAGACCGGCGCCCTTGCGGTCTGGTCCATAGATGCGGGCGGCCCGGCAAAAGCGGTGCTGAACAGCCATTATAATGAAGATCAGCAGGCAGTTGTATTTCATACCGGCCGTCTGGGGCATTTTGTCCTTGGGGGCAAGACGGTATCCTATCAGGATGTGAGCCCTTCAAGCTGGTATGCCCAAGCCGTTAATTACCTGTCGGCAAGGGACGTAGTCAAAGGAAGTGGAGAAGGACGTTTTCTGCCGCGAAGCGACATTAGCCGTGCGGAGTTTCTCGTGATGACCATGAATGCTTTCGGGATGGAGCCGGCGGCAGGCGAGGCCGGAAGTAATTTTGCGGACGCCGGCGACCGGTATTATAGCCCGTACTTGGCGGCTGCCAAGAACATGGGACTGGTTAAGGGAACAGGGGATAACCGTTTCCGGCCGGAAGCGAAAATTACCCGTCAGGATATGGCTGTGATCCTTCACTCCATCATCGCAGCGGCGGGAACCGAGCTGTCGGCGGATAACCCAAGTACGGCACAGAGCTTTAGCGATGCCGGAGATATTGCCGATTATGCGCAGTCAGCCATCAACGATATGTTAGGAACCGGTCTGATGCAGGGAACCGGCGACGGCCGCCTATCTCCGCAGAGCTTTACGAACCGGGCGATGGCGGCGCAAGTCATTTATAATTATCTTATTAAAAGCAGAGAAGATATTTCATTAGAATAACTCTTTTCTAGTGGAAGAAACGCCCGCAGGTCTGCAGCTTGCGGGACGTTTCTTGTTTTCTGAGCGGCAGCGGCAAAACGGAATTACCGTATAGGCGGCGGGAACGTTGCAGCAAGCCGGTGTGAGAGTCATAATGGTGACATGGGATCCCGTTAGCGAAACTAAAGGAGTTGATGGTCATGAATTCGGATTGGAAACGAGCGGAGGAAGCATTAAGGCTTGTTGAGGTGGTAGGTCAAGAAAACAATAAGCCTGTTTCCGTTATCCGGTTTGCGGAAAATTTGCGCTGCATCGGTATCGGTACGGATGCTGCCGTGTTTTATGATCCAGACACTCCTGATTACGCCTATAAAGTGTATACCGCTCAGTCTTTAGAAAAGAAGGATGTTGAGGCAAGGATTTATGATCGGTTAAAAGGTTCGCGCTATTTTCCACGATGTTATGGTGTTGGTCCTAACTATTTGGTTTTAAGTTTAGAACAAGGAATGACGTTGTACGATTGTCTTCTGCACGGCGTGCCGGTTCCCGAGCAAGCAATCCAGGACGTGGAAGAAGCCCGTCAGTTCGTCCGAAGCCAAGGGCTGAACCCAAGGGATATTCATCTTAAGAACGTTCTCTTGCAAGAGGGGAGGGGAAAAGTCCTCGATGTTTCGGAATATATCAAAGAGGGCAACGACAACAGGTGGGAGCATTTGGTCTGGGCGTATCAGCACGTTTATCCGCTCATTTCCGGGGCGAAAGTTCCATTATGGATATTGGAAACCATAACCAACTGGTACAACCGGATCGATACGGCAACCTTCGGCATTGAAGACTTCGCTAAGCGAGTGAGTGGGCTATTCTTCGGAGAACGCAAATAAACCGGGGATCACATTTACAATATCGAAAAATAAGCTATTGATGCTTTTTTATGTGAGATTATTCCCCGGAAAGCAGGCGATATCCGATACCCGGTTCCGTAATAATTAATTTCGGTTGGGTCGAGTCTTCTTCCAGCTTCTTACGCAAATGTCCGATATAAATCCTCAGGTAGTGACTTTCTGACTCGTCATGATGGCTGCCCCATACTTCCTGAAGCAGTTGCCGCTGCGTTACGATCTTCCCGGCGTTCGAGGCGAGAACTTTTAGCAGGTCATATTCTGTCGGGGTCAATTTTACCCGTTCTCCATTCATTTCCACCATTCGCTGTGCCAGATCGATGGCTAGTCCACCAATCCGAAGAATAGGTTCGTTTGCCGATTTGGCTGCATGGCGCAGTGCCACACGAATTCTGGCCACCAGTTCTCCCATGCTGAACGGTTTGGTAACATAATCGTCGGCACCGCTGTCCAAGGCCACGATCTTGTCTTCTTCCCTGTCTTTGGCCGTCAGTACGATGATTGGCACGTTTGACCAGTCCCGTATGCGCTTCAACACATCCATCCCGGAGATATCCGGCAATCCGAGATCCAGCACGATCAGATCCGGATGAATCAATGAGGCTTGCAGTACTCCTTCCTCTCCCGTGGATGCTTCATGAATTGAAAACTGATGAGCCAGCAAAGTCACCGTCAGCAGTTTGCGAATTTGAGGTTCGTCATCGACAATTAATATGCGAGCTCCATGATTATTTATGGTTCTCCTCCTCCATTTCTTCAAAATGTACTCCGCGCTGCTTGCTTAGGGGAAGTGTAATTTTAATTACGGTCCCTTGCGGTTCATTCGGCTTCGCCGTTATGGTTCCATTGTGCAGTTCCACGATTCCCTTGCAAATGGCAAGTCCCAATCCCGTGCCCGTCACTTGCCTGGCGGTAGCGGAACGGTAAAATTTTTCGAAGATCCGGCTGTATTCGTCACCGGCAAGTCCGGTTCCCGTATCGGAAACAAGGAAGATAAGTTCGTCGTCCTCGGTTATTACAGATATGAGAATATCGCTGTAATCCGAACTATATTTGATCGCGTTGCTAACCACATTGACCAGCACCTGCTCGAGCAATACTTCATCACCCATTACCATAGGAACGGACGCCGGAAGGTCTACCCGCAGCTTTCGATGCTGTTGAAAATCTTTGACCTGAGCCAAGGTGACGCCGATCAGATCTTCTACATCACACCAATTTTTTCTAAGACGCAGCATGCCGCTTTCCAATTGCACCATGCTGAGCAGGTTTTTGACCAATCGATTCATACGGAGGGCACCGTCCCGAATGTTCAGGAGCAATTCCATGCGATCCTCTGAAGAAAAAAGAGAATTGCCTTCGATAAGGCTGGTTGCCGAGCCGATAATGGCTGCTAACGGAGTACGCAATTCATGAGAAACAGAATCTAGAATCGTTGTGCGAAGCCGTTCCGATTCAGCCGTCAAATGAGCGATTTTGGCTTCCTCCATCAGTTTCACGCGAGCTATAGCGCCGGCCGCCAAACCGCCCAGGGCGTCCAACATGCGTTGTTGCTCGGTTGTGAACCTGTTTTTCCGATCTTTCAGATTAAGCGCCAATACCCCATGCACGCGGTCCTCGGTTCTCAGCGGCAGGTAATAGCCTAAAGAGTCTCTCAAGGTATGGGTTCCATTTCCGACAGCTTCGCTGTGATCAAACGCCAGCTTCGCCATCACTTTTTCCGTTTCGCCTTGTCCCCAGTCGTTATGAACCGCGGTGCAGTGGGCTAACACGAGATTGTTCCGTTCATCCGGCAAATAAATCGCAATTTCCGTACCGATGGTTTGTGAAACTTGCCGGGAGACATTATTGAGCAGGGAATGAATGTCCGTGATATCGCTCATTTGCCGGCTAAGCACGTAGAGCGCGGCTGTATGCTCCTCCCTCTGCTTAGCGTATAGCAACTGCCGTTTCAGCTTTGCCGCCAGGCTGGCCGTTAACGCGGCTACTGCCAAATAAACGCCGAACGAGATCAGATAGCGCAAGTCCGCGATCGTAAAACTCAGAACCGGAGAAACGAAAAAGAAATCGAACGCCAGGACTCCCATCACTGCTGCATAAAGAGCGGGACGCAGTCCCCAGAAGACGGCACTCAAAAGCACGGGCAGCAAATAGAGAAGTGCTATATTGACTAAATCAAACGCTAGTCCGAACGGGTGCATGGCGGCGGTCATGAAAGCGATGAGCAAAGTGATGCTTACATAAGGCTTCCATAGTATCCACATCGATTTCAACTTATACATTTAACTACTCCTGTCCGTCTATATTCCCGTTTCTAACTATAGTTCAGGGTAATGTAAAAAAGAAATAAAATAAACCGTTCATAGGTGTAAAAATTCCGTAAAAATACATGAAAAGTCATATAATCATGAGTATTTGGGAGAAAAATGAAGGTCTATCATATTGAGAACGCTAACTTCTTCTTAAAATTCTTTATTTCAACGGATATTCAAACTACACCGTTTTACAATATTTTAGTCAAGGAGTATGATACAGTCCATGAATTGAATTGCTATTCGATTCTGTTATGGAGTTGCCGATTGAAAACGGGGAGTCAACGGACCGAGGCTTGTGTGAGAGCAAGCGATCGGAACCGTTAGGGACGAATGTCATTCGCTCATGGCTCATTCGGCGAAGACGGGCGCCTCTCACCGCCCGAATCTCACAGCTAACCGTAATCAAGCGAAAGTAGGCTTTTTGAAGGATGATTTCTTAAAACGCTGAATCCTTGAAAGACACAAGGAACGGGGGAACCAATGGAAGCCGTTAGCCGGCTTCATGGGGTGAATCACCCGGCACTTTCAAATGCCGGGTGTAGGGCGACTCTCGCGCCCGAATCCGGCAGCTAACCTCGTAAGCGTGTGGAGAGGCAACATTTTGTCGCGGGCCGGTCAGGATGACTGCAAGAAGCCGCGGAAAAGGTTCCTCTTTTCCAAGGCTTCTTTTTTGTTGCCTTTTTCCTTGATCCGGGGGAGGAGTGTATGGAGAAGAGTCGTATTTTAGTGGCCGCTTCAAATAAAGCGGGGAGAAACTTCGTTCAATTGCTGCTGTATCGAAAAGTCCCGGTAGTGGCCCTAACCAATAACAAAAGGGAAGAAAAGCTGCTGAAGGAAATGGGAGTAGATGAGATTTTGCGCGTAAATACTGCCCGTATTAAAGGGAGTGGGGTGCCTGCATTTCCGATCGGGCGCGTATTTATTTTTGAGACCAGCTTGCCGCTGAGCTGCCAGTATTTGCAATTCATTGCCCGATGGCCCTGCAAAGCGGTAACTGTCGTGACGACGGCGTGGTACCCGGATACGATTTATAAAAGTCTCGGTGCTTCGTATGTAGTTCACACAAAAAACGGGGAAGTCGGGTTTTTGCTCAGTGACCTGACTGAATAACCATTTGAGGAGTGTCGTGATGCTGGATATTTGGATGGGACTAACATTGACCGCCGCCTTCGCGCTTATAGTTGGATTTGTCATTTGGTGCGGTAAAACGTTAGAGGATACGGGAGGCGAACGCGAATGACCATCGTGTTGATTTTTACGTTTGCATTGCTGATCTATCTAATCTATGCGTTGCTTCATCCAGAAAAGTTTTAACGAGTTTTGTTTATAGTGCAAGTTCAAAAAGTCAACCTCTAACAGTGGGAGGAACGGTCATGGATATATTGCAAATCGTAATTGTGATCGGTATTTTGATGCTGATCGCCAAACCGCTCGGTAATTATTTGTATCACGTTTTCTCTAACGAACCCAATCGCACGGATAAAATATTCGGCTGGGCCGAGAAGCCCATTTATGCGGTCATCGGGCCTGCGCATCGCACGGGCATGAGCTGGAAGCAGTACGCGATCAGCTTTATCGCAACCAACCTTGTGCTCGTCGCGGTAAGTTATTTGCTGCTGCGGGTGCAGAGCAGCTTGCCGTTGAATCCGAACGATATCGGCAATATGGAGCCGACGCTGGTGATGAACACGGTGATCAGCTTCATTACGAATACAAACCTGCAGCATTACAGCGGCGAGACGGGGCTGACGTACTTCTCGCAAATGGCCGTGATCATGATGATGATGTTTACGTCGGCGGCTACGGGCCTTTCGGTCGCAGTAGCGTTTGTCCGGGGCATTACGAGCAAAGGCAAGAGCTTAGGCAATTTCTTTGAGGATTTCGTCAAGGCGCATACGCGGATTTTCTTCCCGCTGGCGTTGATCGTCACGCTCGTGCTTGTTGCGCTGCAGGTGCCGCAGACGCTGGATCCTACGCTGACGGTAACGACGCTGGAAGGCGCGAATCAGCAGATTGCGATCGGGCCTGTCGCTTCGCTGGAGTCGATCAAGCATCTGGGCACCAACGGCGGCGGCTTCTTTGGCGCCAACTCGGCCCATCCGTTTGAGAATCCGAACCCGCTGACCAATGTGATCGAGATCCTGTCGATGTGGTCATTGTCCGCGGCGCTGCCCTTCATGTACGGCAGATTCGCGAAGAGCCGCAAGCAGGGGTGGGTTATATTTTCAGCGATGATGGTCTTGTTTCTTGTGTTTCTTACCGTTGCCTACACTGCCGAGAAGAGCGGCAATCCGGCGCTGAACGCGCTTGGCATCGATGCTTCGCAGGGCAGCATGGAAGGGAAAGAGGTGCGCTTCGGCATCGCTCAATCCGCGCTGTTCACTACCGTGACGACGGCGGCGACGACCGGCACGGTCAACAATATGCACGATACGCTGACTCCGCTCGGCGGTCTGGTGCCGCTGGCGGAGATGATGCTGAACGTCGTATTCGGCGGAAAAGGCGTCGGACTAGTCAATATGCTGATGTACGCCATACTCGCCGTGTTTATCTGCGGATTAATGGTCGGCCGTACGCCGGAGTTCCTTGGCCGCAAGATCGAGCCGCGCGAGATGAAGCTGATCGCGATTGCGATTCTGGCGCACCCGTTTATTATCCTGGCGCCGTCGGCGATCGCCTTCCTGACCGATCTCGGCAAGGGAGCGATTACGAATCCCGGCTTCCACGGCATCACGCAGGTGCTGTACGAATATACGTCGGCGGCCGCAAACAATGGCTCCGGCTTCGAGGGGCTGGCGGACAATACACCGTTTTGGAACATGACGACCGGCCTGGTGATGTTTTTCGGACGGTATATATCGATGATCGCGATGCTTGCCGTTGCCGGATCGTTGACGCGCAAGCAATGGGTGCCGGAGACGATCGGCACGTTCCGTACGGACAATGCGCTGTTCACCGTCCTGCTGATCGGCACCGTCATTTTGATCGGGGCGCTGACTTTCCTGCCGGTGATTGCCCTGGGGCCAGTCGCTGAGCATCTGACGATTCGTTAAGTAAGAAAATGGGGTGAAGTTGCCATGAACGATAAACGTAAAAAAAGCATGTTTTCCGGTCTGCTTATTGCACAAGCTTTGAAGGCGAGCGTGATCAAGCTGAATCCGGCCGTTATGATGAAAAATCCGGTGATGTTCGTCGTTGAGGTTGGCACGGTCATCGTACTGCTGATGACGGTGTTTCCCGGTTACTTCGATGCGGAGGACCGCATCGGCTTTAATCTCACCGTGTTTGTGATCTTGTTGTTTACGGTACTGTTCGCCAATTTCGCCGAAGCCTTGGCGGAGGGCAGAGGCAAGGCGCAAGCCGATACGTTGAAGCGGACGAAGAAAGAAATTACCGCGAACAAAGTGGTTGGCAATGGCGTTAAAACCGTGCCTTCAACGGAGCTGCGCAAGGGGGATATCGTCGCCGTTTCCCAAGGGGAGATGATTCCTGGCGACGGCGAAGTGATTGAAGGGCTCGCCTCCGTCGACGAGTCGGCGATTACCGGCGAATCGGCGCCGGTGATCAAGGAAGCGGGCGGCGATTTCAATTCGGTCACGGGCGGAACGCGCGTCATTAGCGACCGTATTAAGGTGAGAATTACCAGCGATCCCGGTGAGACGTTTATCGACCGGATGATCACGCTTGTCGAAGGCGCGAAACGGCAGAAAACGCCGAATGAAATTGCGCTTAATACGCTGTTGATCAGTCTGACGCTTATTTTTCTGATCGTCGTCGTGACGCTTGGACCGATCGCTTCTTATGTGGATATTGATTTGGAAATCCCGGTACTCATCGCCTTGCTTGTTTGTTTGATCCCGACAACGATCGGGGGCCTGCTGTCGGCCATCGGCATTGCCGGCATGGACCGGGTGACGCAGTTCAATGTGCTGGCGATGTCCGGTAAAGCGGTTGAGGCTGCGGGTGATATCAACACGATGATTCTCGACAAAACCGGAACGATTACCTTCGGGAACCGGATGGCCAGCGAAATCATACCGGTTGGAGGCGCCGGCATCGATGAGGCGGCTGCCTGGGCGGCGGTATCTTCGGTTCAGGACGAAACCCCGGAAGGCCGCTCGGTACTGGAATGGATGAAGAAAAACGGGAAGTCCTATGACGCTTCGCTCGGCGAGGGTGGCAGCTTTGTTGAATTCAAGGCGGAGACGCGGATGAGCGGCGTCGATCTGAAGGACGGACGCCAAGTGCGCAAAGGGGCGGTTGACGCCATCCGTAAATGGGTGGCTTCACAAGGCGGGTTGATTCCGGAGGAGTTGGAGAAACAGGCCCATCGCGTCGCCTCGGAGGGCGGAACCCCATTGGCCGTGGCGGTCGATAAACAGGTATTCGGCATCATTTATTTGAAGGACACGGTGAAGCCCGGCATGCGGGAACGGTTCGATCAACTGCGCGCGATGGGCATCAAGACGATCATGTGCACCGGCGACAATCCGCTGACGGCAGCGACCATCGCCCGGGAGGCGGGCGTCGATGATTTTATCGCCGAGAGCAAGCCGGAGGATAAAATCGCCGTGATCCGCCGCGAGCAGGCCGAAGGCAAGCTGGTCGCGATGACCGGCGACGGCACGAACGATGCGCCGGCATTGGCGCAAGCGGATGTCGGGCTGGCGATGAACAGCGGCACGACGGCGGCTAAGGAAGCGGCCAATATGGTCGATCTCGATTCCGACCCGTCGAAGATTATCGAGGTGGTGGCGATCGGCAAGCAGCTGCTCATGACGCGCGGCGCCCTAACCACGTTTAGCATCGCCAACGACATCGCCAAATATTTTGCGATCATTCCGGCGATGTTCATGCTGGCCATTCCGGAAATGGAAGCCTTGAACATCATGAAGCTCGGCTCGCCGCTTTCGGCGGTGCTTTCGGCTTTGATCTTTAACGCCATGATCATCCCGCTGCTGATTCCGCTGGCGATGAAGGGCGTCGCCTACCGGCCGATGAGCGCCTCGCGCCTGCTTAGCCGCAACTTGCTCGTATACGGCTTAGGCGGCGTTGTTGCCCCGTTCATTGGCATCAAGTTGATTGATTTGCTCGTTCATTTGTGGATTTAAGATGGCTTTTTGAACAATATCTTTAATGAAGAAAGAAGGAACCGGCTATGAGTAATATTGCGCAAGAGGGGCGGGACGGGCGCTCCGGGGGAGCGGTTTTCTGGATTGCCCTGCGCACCAGTCTATTGTTCATCATCCTATGCGGTATCGTATATCCGCTCGTCAGCACAGGCCTCGCGCAACTGCTGTTCCCTCATCAGGCGAATGGCAGTTTATTAAAAGATAAGGACGGCAACGTGGTCGGCTCCGAATTGATCGGACAGCCGTTCACCGGCTCAAGTTATTTTCAGGGGCGCGTATCGAGCATCGATTACAAGGCGGAGGCGTCTGGTTCCAACAACTACGCGCCTTCCAATCCGGATATGCTTGCGCGTACGCAAGCGTCCATCGAGCAATGGCACCGGGACAACCCGGATGTACCGATCGATCGATTGCCGATTGCCCTCGTTACCAACTCGGGCTCGGGACTTGATCCGCACATTACTCCGCAATCGGCGCTGGTGCAGGTGCCGCGAATCAGCAAGCTAACCGGCATTTCCGCGGCTGACCTGGAAACGCTGGTAGGCGAATATACGGAGAATCGCGACCTGGGAGTATTCGGCGATAGACGGGTCAACGTGCTGAAACTTAATTTGGCTTTGAAAGAGATGCTGGGGAAATAACGATATAACAGGGGATGGGATGAACCGATAGTGGAGCGATCGTTGACCCCATCGCGGGAGGTGGCCAATGAGTGACCGAGTTTAGGCGAAAAACGCCGGAAGAAATTTTACGATCGATTTCGCAGCTGCGGAAGGGACGGCTCAAAATTATTATTGGCCCGGTTAGCGGTTCGGGCAAAACGTATCATATGCTGAACGAAGGCAATCTGTTAAAACAGCAGGGGATCGATGTGATCATTTGCGCGATATCGACCATGCAGCGATCGGAGACCGCGCAACAAACGATGGAGCTGGAGCGTGTGCAGAGCATCCACTGGTGGAAGGAAGGCAAGGAGTACAAAGATTTGCCGCTTGAAGCGATTTTAGCCCGCAATCCGGAGGTGCTGCTGGTTGACGGCCTCGCTCATCGCAACCGTAAGGGAGCGAAGTTTAAGACGCGCCTGGAAGATATTCGCTACTTGATGGAGCGCGGGATCAGCATTATTACGACGATTAACGTATATGAGTTGGATGGAGTGGACGAGATTGTTTTTAAGCGGACGGGAATTCGGGCGGAAGAAACGGTGCCTTCTGACACGCTGGAACTGGCTGATGAAGTGCGGCTTATCGATGTTTCGCCGGAGACGATGTTGAAGCGAATCGATGAAGGGGTGCTTGGCGATCAAACGTTTCCGGCGATGGCCCGGCGCGGCAATCTCGGCATCTTGCGGGAAATTTCGCTGCGGCTGATGGCGGAAGGGGTTAACGATTCGCTCGAGAAGCATCGCGAGGAGCTCGGGTTGGTCGGTCCGTCGGGTGCGGCGGAGCGGATCCTTGTTTCGGCGCAATATCACTGGAACGGATCGCTTTATGTGCGCAGAGGGCAGCAAATCGCCAAACGGTTGAATGGCGACTTGATTGTAGTTACGTTCGTTTTGTCTAGACGGAAATTATCGAAGGATCAGCAGATGTTCAAGCGTTCGCTCCGGAAGCTGGCGGAGAAGATAGACGCCGGATTCGAAGAGCTTCCACTTCCGCATCTGCGCAAGCTTCCGTCCATGCTCGTACGTTATGCCATTCAAAATAACGTCACCCGAATTGTGATGGGGCATTCCCAGAAAAGCCGCTGGCAGGAGCGCTGGCAAGGTTCAATTGCAGGCAGGGTGCTTAGAAAAATGCGGAATGTGGACGTGTTTTTAATGGCGGATCGCGCTAAGCATGAGGGAGAGAGGGTACTGCCGATCAAACCGAAATCAAGCGGCGGGACAGAGCCGTTCCGCAGACTTAGCTCCAAAGAAATAGAGAGGAAAATTGAAACGATCCGCCGCGGCACGTTTAAAATATATATCGGTGCTGCTCCAGGTGTAGGCAAGACCTATAAAATGCTGCAAGAAGGTAATCGTTTGCAATGCAAAGGAATCGATGTCGTAATCGGTTTATTGGAGACGCACGGCAGAAAAGAAACAGCGGAACAAATAGGTGAATTGCCGCTTATTCCAAGGGCGAAAATCGCTTATCAGTCGGCGCAATTGGAGGAGATGGACACGGAAGCCGTTATCGCCCGTCATCCCGAAGTCGTGCTGGTCGATGAACTCGCGCATACGAACGTGCCGGGCAGCCGCAACAAGAAAAGATACGAGGATGTCATCCGTTTACTGGAAAGCGGTATTTCCGTAATATCTACGCTTAACGTGCAACACCTAGAAAGCCTGAATGACGCGGTGGAGCAATTGACCGGCGTCCGCGTGCGGGAGACGGTGCCGGATGCGATACTGAAAATGGCGGATGAAGTTGAACTGATCGATGTGACGCCGCAAATGTTGCAACAACGCATGCGGGAAGGGAAGATTTATGCTTTTGAAAAAGTGGATCAGGCGCTGGGTTCGTTTTTTAAAATCGGCAATTTGATTGCCTTGCGTGAACTGGCGCTCCGGGAAATTGCCGACGATGTAGATGAACGTTTAGAATCATGGGATCGCAATACCTCACAGCGCGGACCACGGCATAGGCAGGAGGTCATCTTCGTCTGTGTAAACACTGGCCCGAGAGCTGAACGGTTAATTCGCCGCGGCTTCCGCATCGCTCACCGGCTCAAGGCGGAATGGTACGTCCATTATGTACATCGTGGTGCGGCCATATCCAATACCGATGCCAAGAGGTTGGATACCTTACGCCAATTATGCGAAAGACTCGGTGGAAAGATGGAGGTGTCTGAGCTTGGGAGCTATAGGAATATCGGTGAAGCGTTACTGCAACGAATGGGTGAAGTGCGCGCCACCCAACTGATCATCGGGCAATCCCGCAGGCCCTTATGGTATTCGCTGGTTCAGGAAACGGTTGTTCATTTCATGCTTCGCCGTGCCCGCTGGATCGATATGTTGATCGTGGCTGATTTTGATCGGGCGGTTTCCGAGGAAGGGCTGCAATCGATTTGATCAATATTTACCGACAATCCGTTTCCGGAACAATGGGTTTTATTAGAAGCTATAGAAGCTCATTCAATCGATGGAAGAAATCGAGAACTTTATGTGGCACATACAAGTAAGATGGAATTAGAGATTATTGAGCGTCAGTGGCAGATGTTCGTGAATACAACAACATTATATGACAGGGATAGAAGATAAAAAGAAGAGGGGCCGCAAGGCCCCTAATTCATTTAAATATGTAGCTTTAATTGAAAAAAATGATTTTGAGAGATAATATTATGAGCATAGGAGGGAGTTTGTTTGATTAAATGTGTGTGATACATTTGAGTGAAAACTATCGGATTTAATTGAATATACGCCTGATAACTGAAAACATTAATCGATGTGGAGGTAACTCGCAGAAGGACCCCGTCGTAGCACAATGCATCTAGCTGTGGAGCATTCGCCTCATAGTTGTCGGATGTGAAAGCAAAGAAGAATATTCAGACAACACACGACCCGACCTAAGATAGGCACTATCTAAGGCCGGGTCGTGTCGTAGATGCGGGAACGTGATGTGAAATTCCTGCAATGGGAGTGAAAAATGAAAAAAATAATCTTTTTATTATCAGCAATCTTTATTATTTCTAATGTCGTTTGGGGTTTTATGTATTTTAAGAGGATCGATCCACCGTCAAATATTGTTGTTCAAGTGTACAATCTTAATGGTACGGGTGAAGTGTGGGACATTACTGATTACAAAATAATAGTTTCGCCCAATAAAATTTTACGAGGACATGGAAAGTTAGCATACAAAGGTGATCCAAAGAATGTTGAGAATAGCACCTATTATAAATTTGAAATTAAAAAAATAAATCCTTATGGCAAGGACGAAACAGTTTTTGTGAATGAAGCAAGTTCGGAAGCTGGACCAGTAGGTCTTCTAGATAATCTTGATGATATAGGTTTACATGGAACGATAATGAAGGCGAGTTCTATTCTGAAACAATCAATCTTTATATAGATAGTACGATTCCCCTTGATTGATCAGAAATTATTAGAATCGGTTTGCCTCGGTGCTAAAAGGTCCGGTTCGCAAAATGTTTATTGAAAAAGGAGCGATGCTTAATGCAATATTTTATCAGAAGAGCAGAGCTAAAGGATATTGAATACTTGTCAGATCTTTTTCATGATTTTATTGGCAAAGACTCTAATAAAGACAAGATGAAAAAACAGTTAAAAACAATTAATGAGAACTCAAATTACTTTGTTGCTGTTGCCGATAACAGTAATAAAGTGATTGGAACTGCAATGGGAGTAATTTGTTATGACTTAGTAGGAGAATGCGGCACATTCATGTTAGTAGAGAATGTAGTCGTTGCCCCTGATTATCAGGGTTATGGCGTTGGCAAGGCTCTTATGAATTGCTTAGAAAGCTTTGGGGCAGACAATCAATGTAAATATGTAATTCTTGTATCTGAGAGTGAACGTGAAGGCTCACATGAATTTTATAAAGCCATTGGATATACTACCGACCAAAAAGGATTTAAGAAGAAATTAAAGTAATGATGAAGATATCAAAGAAGACGTTAGATGAACCTCCGAGATTATGCGGTATTGAAAGCTGAGGTGCAATGAAGTGACCATATGTAGATTAATCCATGAAGATGAATTAGAAGACCTTTTATTGCTATATAGCTTTTTACAGCCTTCGGATCCTGTGTTAGAGAGAAATCAGGCGTTATTCGATCACTGGCGGGAAATGTTGGAAGATAAGAATATGAATATTCTTGTAGTTGAACATAATGGGAGAATTGTAGCGTCTTGCGTCCTGGTTATAATAAAGAATTTGACTAGAAGTGCAAGGCCTTATGGTCTAATCGAAAATGTCGTGACGCATGAAGAGTATAGACGAAATGGATTCGGTCTGGTGGTGTTGGGAAAGGCTAAAGAAATTGCAAAAGAAATGAACTGCTATAAAGTGATGTTAATGACCAGTTCTCAGAAGGATGAGGTACATAAATTTTATGAAAAGGCAGGTTTTATAAAAGGTAAGAAAACGGGATTTATAATAAATATGTAATAAACGAAAATGGTCGGGCTACGGGAAGATAAAAGATCGATTCATGATTTTATTGCGAGGACGGAAGTAGTTTATAATAAATAATTTTTCCCGTTGAGCTACGGTGGATGGGACATCCGGATAAAATAACATCGTGTCCACGCCTCGCAGCCATTCGGCTGCCCGTCCGCCGTAGTATTCTTAGGGAGTATAATCAGGAGGGACAAGCTCTGGCGAACCTAACCGTATCGCAATAAAAAAATATTGAAAGAAGTTGTTTTAATGAATATACGACACTACTCGTTTGAGGATTTTCAAGGCTGCGTTGAATTATTTATACATGTATTCAACCAAGAGCCATGGAAAGATAATTGGACGCAAGAGAAAGCTCGGCAATATTTGCAAGACTATATAGACACCCCAGGGTTTAAGGGGGTTGTAGCAGATGACATAAACATAAAAGGATTCATCATGGGAATTAGAAAGAGATGGTGGAGCGGTGATGAGTTTTTCATTAATGAAATGTGCGTAGACACAGCCAACCAAAGAAGTGGAGTAGGAACAAGGTTGCTGGATCATCTTGATAACGCATTAAAGAGTGAAGGAATTGAGCGAATAACATTATTGACAAGCAAGGGAGTACCGGCAGAGCAATTCTATAGGAAAAACGGATTAAGTACAATTGATGATTTGATCTTTATGTATAAAAAGATCTAAGTGATACAATTTAAAACTGAAGATATAACCTGGAGGGATCGATATGGCTGGATTTGATGCTTTTACAAAGAAGAGGCTGGAAAAAATTCTCGACCGTTATATTGAAGGGAAAATTCCCAAGCACCTTAGGGATGAATTTAAAATCCTTTATAAATTTAGAGGAAACACAGTCACTCTTTCACAAGATAGACCCTCGTATAGGCCCGGACAACGCGTTGAATTGCCGATTGCTCAATTTAGATTTGAAGAAAACAAGTGGAAGATCTATTGGAAGGACAGTAAAGATAAGTGGCATTTCGTGGAGGATATAAAACCGATAGAAGACTTTGAAAAGCAATTAAGGATGCTTGATCGAAATGAATATGGGTATTTTTGGATGTAATCAAAGAAGGCATAGACCTCAGATAACACTGCCTTCTTACAGCCAAAAAATGAAAGGAATCACCTAATAAAGGAATATATTGAATTTTCCTTTTATTTACCACCATCTAGAAATTATAACATTGTTCAAGAAGGCTCACACAACAAAACGACCCAGCTTAAGATAGGAGCTACCTAAGGCTGGGTCGTTTTGTAAATGTTTAGGAGGCTATATATGAAAAAATTGCTGACCATTCAATTAGAAAGACTAATACTACGACCTTTCAGTTTAGATGATGCAACGGTAGTTCATTCGCCCATTTGAGAGGAATAGAGGGAATTTATGTCGCTATTTTCTCGAATCACAAGGAAATGACCGCGTTCTGAACCATTCCTAGGTAAATAAGAACCAAAATGTCGCTAATGAGGATGAACAGGCCTGACTCCGGATAATGAGTACATAAAATGCCACTATTTTGAAAGCGGATTGAAGGCTGATGGTTCGAAGAAAGGGTGATAACCAATGAGTTCAATTAAAAAATTCGAAAAACTTCTTGAGGATCTTCCAAAGATCATAAATAACATGGAAGAGAATGAGTTTCGTAAAAAGGTTTCTATAAATAAGTGGTCAAAACAAGAAATCCTTGGGCATTTATGCGATTCAGCGGCTAATAACCATTCCCGATTTGTCAGGATCATATTGAGTGACGAACTCGTTCGTATTGATGGATACAAGCAGGATGAATGGGTTGAAATCCATGATTATCAAAATAACTATAACAAATCAGATTTGCTTGCATTATGGGTTCAACTTAACAAACACATTTTAAACGTTATAAAAAAAGCTGAACCATCGGATTTCAACAAACATTGTGTCTTAAGCGATAAAAGCAGAGTAACTCTTGGTTGGTTATTTGATGATTATGTGAATCATCTGGAGCATCATATCAGACAAATTCTAAGTTAGGTTTCGATAATCCGAAGTAATCCAATACAGTATTTTCAGGTATATATAGGGGAAGGGTGTCGGCATGGACAAAAATGCGGTTTATAAAACAAACAGCTTCTATTGGGATACAAATGGAAACGACTTTTTAGGAGCAATCGTGCTTCCTTTTTATGGATCATTTGTCTCAGAAGAAAAATGCCAACTTTTTGGTGATGTCTCAGGAAAAAAGGGCGTATTTATTTTCAGTTGGTCTCATCCTATACACAAATGTGTTGTTGCGGAAAATAATATGCTTGCTTTTAACAAGTGTTATTTCGATGAATCTTGGTATTCGTTATCTCCTGATTTGGCCGGAGAAGGTGTGCTAACATTATCGGACCGCAAACTATCAACCTATGTGAATGCGCTCTCCAAAGCGGGATTTGTCATTGAGCAAATGATTGAGCAATCGGATGATGAAATTATGCAATCGAGGGACGATAACAGCGATTTTGCAAAAAAAGCAAAGATGCTCCCTTTAACTTTTGTTATCAAGGCGAGAAAACTATAAGAGGGAGACCGGCGGGCGATGCTGTCTCTCGGTTTCGGAAAGCATTAATGTAAAGACGGCCGCTCCGGCCAAAAGAGCGAGCGAAATATAGAAGGATAGACTGTAATTTCCCGATTTGCTGTAAAACAATCCGGGCCAATAGCCTTCTTTCTCTTGGGGACGGTTCCGCAAGAACAGACCTACCGTGGGGAAGACTACAATGACTAAAATCAGACAAAAGAGGTGTCTTTCATTATTATCGATCATCAGCCCGACCTAAATCAACTGCCAAGAGCATTGAAAGCTTGAGGATAGGGAAGTGGGGTGGGCGGCAGATCAACACTCGCTGTCCGGACGCTTTGCACGATTATCCCGTTTGATCAGGTAGCAGAGAAACCGACAAGCTCGGGAGAAGAAAATATTTGGTGGAGAAGCAGATCGGTTCGAGATAATTTAGACGGGCTTAGGAGAAGGAATCAGGTTTAGGGGAGGTGAAACAGGCCGGACAAGAGATCAAGGACAAACCGCGAGGGAAACGAAAAGACGTGATTTTGCTGTAGCCTGAACCTTTCCATTTGCAGCAACGCCCGGACTGTTATGTTAACCCCTACCCATTAAGTTGATCTGCGTCAAACCCGCCGTTCCAGCGCCACGATCAGGCCGCAGCCGCAAGGGGCTGGTTCGGTTGGCGTGCGATCAGCCGGCGGTAAGGGATAGCCGGAATCGCCACACACATGCGCAGTAACTCCTGCCGCATCGTTTCTTCCGCTCCGGGCCGGCGTAGCGAGCGGCGTACGGTGTATTCGTTTAGGTACGCCTGAAGATGCTTCAGTCCCAAGGCTACATACGTACTCTTCAGCGATTCCCACGCCTCTCTCACCACTTTCCGCAAGGGCGCATACAGCCGAAAGGCTAGAGGAAACGACTCTACCGCCGATGTACGGACATCCACATGCTCGTTGAGGAACGCGGCGAGTTCGAGACGGTTTGCCCTTTGTCCGTCTCCTCTCTTATGCGGCACCAGGCGGATTTTGACCTGCTCCGGCTCGCCCGACTCCGTGACCGTGCATCCCGCTACGACCGCCGAGGCATACGGATTCGAAACCTGAAACCGGGACGGATTACACCCATACAGATCGCTGTTCACCTTCACGTCTCCGCAGAGCAGCTCCCGGGCATCGAACTCTAGGGCGGCATGGCGTATTTTGTGCAGCAGCAACCAGGCGGTTTTGTAGGTGACCCGGATCACCTTGCTCAGCCGCATCGCCGAGATGCCGCCCTCAAGCAAGAACAACTCCAGCGCCTTGAACCACTTGAGCAGGGGCAGATGCGTTCCTTCAAAAATCGTGCCGACCAAAGCCGATGTTTGATGCTTGCACCTTCCGCACTCGAACAAGGGGATATGCCTAGAGGTCAGACGACTGCACCGGGTGTGAGCGCAGCGCGGGCAGACGAAGCCGTTCTGCCACTTCATCGCGATCACCGCCTCCATGCAGGCCTGCTCGCTGTTATAACGGCTGCTGAATGATTGAAGTTCCGTTCCCGCATTGCCCTCCATGTTCACTCGCCCCCGAATCAAGAATTTACGAACGCACGTTCCATTTATTTCATTATACCAAACATATGTTCCCTGATCAAGCCGAAAATCTCACCTGAACCGCCTCATTTTTCACCATCTCTTTTTCTTCTCTCTTTTGGAACCCTCACTCTAGCCCCCACCCCCTACTTCCTTAACGAAAGGGATAATCGTGCAAAGGCTGCAGGCAGGGACACAAAGACACCGAGACACCAAGACGCCAAGACGCCAAGACGCCAAGACACGAACACTTTAGACAGCCCCCTCACCTGGTGTCGATTTGAGCCACTGCTCGAAACGGCTACAGTGCAAAAGGTAGATGTGCTGACCTCGGCGGATCGTGACGCCCTTTTCATCGTTGACGCTTCCATGCTTCCATGTTTGAACGGAATCGCAGCAAAGCGGTCGAGTTGCTTGCCCGATTTAGAGATCATGCCACCGGCACGTTTTACAAGGGAACTCCTATGCTCACGATGGGCTGGTGTACCCGCCACATTGGATGCTCTCTCGCACCAACGGATATCAAGCCATACAGAAAAAACAACTAAAAAATACATCGGCAGAACACTATGCGTATTTGCAAGGGAAGGGGACCGCCTCCTTAAAAATGAGGAGTCAAACATTATAAATCATAAGTATCGAATTCGAGAGGGCACTCCTATAATTAAATTAAGCTTTTGAAAGCGAATACAAAACGCCGATGGCCTCCAAAACAACGTGCTATAATAAATAGCTAAAAACCATTTTGAAGCCTGAAGGTGTGAGCTATGAATATTTTGCAAGCGATTGCAACGCGTCTTCGAAGTCTGCGTCTTGTTCACAAACTGTTTATCGGATATATCCTGCTCATCTGCATTCCTTTTGCCGTGTTTGGATTCGTCTTCTATCGACAAATGTACATGAACCAGCTGGATCACTTTAAAAGCGGCAAAACGCAAATGATGGAGCAGGCTTACCGGAATCTGGAGGTGGATCTTACCAAAATTGAAGCGATGTACCCGCTGTTTCAAAACAACACCAGTCTCATTGACTATTTGGGAGGCTTCAGCGCCGAGGATTGGGATCAAGCCTACATTTATAAAAAAGAAATCGGCCCTACTTTTTCATTTGCTTATATATCCAATCAGCTAGTCGATAAGATTACGATGTATAAAGCCGATTCAAAAGTGCCCATCCTGTCTCCCGAAGTGGAGGATATCGCTAGATTTACGGCTCAGCAGCACGCAGAAGCGGAAGCCGTCGAGCAGTTGCCTCCGAACAGGGGACTGTGGGTGTACGAAGCATCCAGTGACCGCGATCGGCTGCCGTCCATTCGATACTTGCACAAAATGTATAACACCAGCTACACGCGCACCATCGGCTTGCTGCAGTTGACCTTGAACGATGGACTGATCAAGCAGTTTTTCAATACGCAGCAAAGCAAGGACGAGGTATGGCGGATAGTCGCGGACGCAAGCGGCCGCGTGCTGTACGAGGACCCTGCTCTGGAGCTTGATGAACAGGCCCAAAGCGAACTTCTGTCCCGGGTTCCCAAGGCCGGCATGGCCAGCTTTTACACCAAGGACCGTCATTATTTGATCGGCGCGGCTCGAATCGAACGCTTTAACCTTACGCTGGTGGAGGTTTACAAAACGCGGGATGCACTGAATATCGGAAAAGAAGCCGGGTTAGCCGTAGGTCTCGGCCTGCTGCTGCTCACGCTGCTGTCCGTCATGTACTTCACGATCGCCTCGTCGATCACGCTAAGGATTGTGCGTTTTTCCCGCCATATGAGAAGGGTCGATGATCCGAAAAATGCCATTTACCCGGCCGACGAAGGCGGCGCCGATGAAATTGGTTACCTGATTTCGGCATATAACTCGATGATCAGCCGGGTTGACGAATTGAAGCAGGTGGTTACGCAAACGGAGCTGCTGAAGAAGGAAGCCGAGATCAAAATGCTGCAAGCGCAAATCAATCCGCATTTCCTGTACAACACGCTGGAAACGATGTGTATGCTGGCGGCCATGAACGACGACAACGAAGTCGCCGACATCGGCTTGAAGCTGGGGAAGCTGCTTAGGTACAGCTTGTCCAAAACCAAAGATGAAAGCACGCTGGGCGAAGAACTCGAAAATGTCAGGCATTATCTCGATATCCACCGGGTCCGGATGGGCGATAAATTGATCACCGATTTTGTCATCCATGAGGAGGCGCTGCCGCTTCCTTGTCCAAGGTTTATTCTTCAGCCCCTTGTGGAAAACAGCATCCTTCACGGATTCAAGAATGTTCGCGGGCCGGCGGAATTGCGGCTGGAGTTGTTGGCCGAGGAATCGGGGGTTCTGCTGCGGATATCCGACAGCGGGTCCGGCATTCCGGCTGAGCGGCTGACCATGATCCGCGAGGTGCTCGAAGGGCGGCTGCCCTTGGCGGAAATCTCATCCTCCGGGGGCATTGGGCTGCACAATGTGAATGAACGGCTTAAAGCTTTTTTTGGCAGCGAGGCAACATTGGATGTCCAAAGCACCGAAGGACAGGGAACCACGATAACGTCTTATCTGGCCAAAGGAGGGCGGCGCCATGCTTAAGCTTATGATCGTTGACGACGAAGCCATCATTGTCAAAGGATTGCAGCATGTTATCCGCAGAATGAAGACGCCGTTTACGGATATTGTCGGGATCAGCGACAGTGTGGAGGCGCTGCGCATGGCCGCGGAGTTCAAGCCGGATCTTTTGATTACGGATATCCAAATGCCGGAACTGAGCGGACTGGACTTAATTCAATCGGTTTCGGAAAAGAAAGCCGCTTCCAAATTTATTATTTTGACCGGTTACGAAACATTTGATTATGCGAGGAAGGCGATACGTCTTCAGGTCGCGGATTATTTGCTCAAGCCGGTGGATCCCCAGGAGTTATCCGGCCTGCTGAACCGGTTGTCGATGGAGATTGTAGAGGAGCGAAGCCGGCTGCAAGCAGCAACGGATACGGAAGAGCCCCCTGAGGATCAAGACAGCAATCATAACATTCGTAGATTCAAAGATTTTATTCACGGCAACTATATGAGGGACATCTCGCTGGAAGACGTGGCCGACTATTTGAACCTTCATCCCAGCTATGTGTGCAGTCTGCTGAAGCGGGAGACCCATCAGACCTTTGTGCAATATTTGCGCGGATTTCGGATCGACAAAGGCAAAAAGCTCTTGCGCGAGCTGCCGAATCTTCCGCTGGAGCAAGTCGCGAAGGCCATTG
This sequence comes from Paenibacillus oralis, assembly GCF_003863965.1. Lineage (GTDB taxonomy): Bacteria > Bacillota > Bacilli > Paenibacillales > Paenibacillaceae > Fontibacillus > Fontibacillus oralis. The sequence continues at coordinate 238,633 of NZ_RRCN01000001.1, read as the reverse complement.
GCTTTAGAAGCCAGGCGCATTTCTACAAAGTATTTAAACAAGAAAGCGGGGTTACCCCCGGAGACTACCGGAATATGAGAGATTAAACCGTAAGGGGTGTGGTTTGTGAACATAGCTAAAATCGAGGCGAGGGCAGCGAAGCCAAAGCTGGGAATACGTCCCCGCTTCGGTGTCGTCTGGAAATACCGCTGGCTGTATGCTTTTATGATTCCAGGCATCCTCTATTTTATTATTTTTAAGTATGTTCCGCTTTGGGGCCTGATTATGGCCTTCAAAAATTATCAGCCTTATGCGGGGCTTATGGGAAGCGAGTGGGTGGGATTCGCCCATTTCCAGCATTTCTTCGGTATGGACGAATTCTGGCAGCTGTTCCGGAATACGCTCCTGCTGGGGTTATACAACACGGTTATCTATTTCCCGATCACAATTGTGCTCGCGCTGCTCTTGAACGAAATAAGAAAAGAGGCCTTCAAAAGAGTCGTGCAAACGCTCGTTTATGTGCCGCATTTTCTATCATGGGTCGTGATCGCCGGGATCTCCTATGTGCTGCTGTCCACTGAAAACGGTATCATTAATAGCGGGATTACGGCTCTGAGCGGTCAGACGGTTGAATTTCTGACCAGCACCGCATGGTTTCGTCCGCTCATTATCCTCCAGCTCATCTGGAAGGATGCCGGATGGGGAACGATTATTTTTCTGGCGGCGCTCGCGGGAGTGAACACGCAGCTGTATGAAGCGGCCAGAATGGACGGCGCCAGCAGGTTCAGGCTGCTGTGGCATATTACGCTTCCGTCCATCCGCAGCGTGATTGTGGTGCTGTTTATCCTCCGGATGGGTACCTTCCTGGATCTTGGCTTTGAACAGATATTCCTGATGCTGAACGCGATCAACCGCGAGGTCGGCGAGGTGTTTGATACGTATGTGTACCGGGTAGGGCTGCTGCAGGGACAATTCAGCTACAGCACTGCCGTGGGCTTGTTCAAATCCGTGATCGGTTTTATTTTGGTCATTCTCGCGAATAAAATCGCCAAAATGTTTGGCGAAGAAGGAATCTATTAGAGAGAGGAGGGATAGCCCATGCATACGCATCCTACCCTATTAAGCCGGCTGTTTGACGCCTTCAACTATCTGTTGCTGAGCCTTGTGGGGTTGGCCATGTTTTTACCGTTTGTTTATGTGGTGATCACTTCATTTTCGAATCAGAACACCGTGTGGCCCACGGAATTTTCCTTGGAACCTTACCGGTATATTTTCTCCACCCACACTTTCATGCAGAGCATAGGGGTCTCAGTATACATTACGCTGGCGGGTACGTTCCTCAGTTTGCTGACGACCGCGCTGATGGCGTATTCGCTGTCCTACAAGGTTCTGCCCGGGCGGAGCGGCATTCTGCTGATGGTCCTGTTCACGATGGTGTTCCAGGGAGGTATGATTCCTACGTATTTCGTCGTCAAAAACCTGCACATGCTGGATACGACCTGGTCCCTGATTATTCCGGGGATGATCAGCGCGTTCTATTTGATCGTGATGCGCGATTTCTTCTCCAGCGTGCCGCCCGAACTGCTCGAATCCGCAAAAATCGACGGCGCCCATGAACTGACGGTATTGCTCCGGATCGTGTTTCCGCTGTCGCTTCCGGCTTTGGCCGCGTTTGGATTATTTTATGCGGTAGGTATCTGGAACCAGTATTTCAATGCGATTCTGTATATCAATAAACCGGATTTATGGCCGGTCCAGGTGATCCTCAGACAGATCGTGATCCTGGCTTCCGCCGGACTCGGTTCGGGAGACGGGGGAGAGAGCGTGGCCTACTATGGGCAAGGGGTCAAAATGGCCGTGATCGTCGTTTCGACGCTGCCGATTATGATCGTCTATCCGTTTCTGCAAAAGCATTTCGCCAAAGGGGCTCTGATGGGCTCCGTGAAGGGTTGATGAGATTATTTTATTCAAAAGGGAGGCAATAGGTATGAAACGTAGAAATAGGTTATGGAAAAAATCAGGAGCCGCAGCGCTCATTTTGGCTCTAGCCGGCTCGCTGCTGGCAGGGTGCGGCTCCGACGAGGCAAACAAGGCAGGCTCCGGCGCGGACTCCGGTTCCGGATCGGCTGATCAGCCGCTCAAAATCAAGATGACCCTGAACTTTGACGGGAAAGAAGTTCCGCAAAAAGATAACGAAATCGAGCAGGCGATGGAGAAATACACAAACACCGAACTTGATCTTACCCACATTTCCAGCAACGATTTCTGCACCAAGCTGCCGGTCATGATCGCCTCCGGTGAGCTGCCGCAGGTACTGGCGAGCTGTGGCGCGCCCAACCAGTCCTATTTGATCACGGCCGCCAAAAACGGCGCCTTCTGGGATATTACGGATCTGATTAAAGATTATAAAAATCTGGCCTCCATGCCTCAGCTCGTCTACGACAACGTATCCATCGAAGGTAGGGTTTACGGGATTCCGCGGTTCCGTCCCGTCTCCCGGTATACTTCGGTTTACCGTCAGGACTGGCTTGATCATCTCGGCATGCAGCCGCCCAAAACGCTTGATGATTTATATCAAATGTTAAAAGCGTTTACAGAGCAGGACCCCGACAAAAACGGTAAAAACGATACCGTTGGGGTTACGATCATGATCAGCAACAACAATATCTCCTTTGACCTTAGCTCTGCTTTCGGCGCCCCCAACAATTGGAGCGAGACGGACGGGAAATTCGTAAAAGCGGAAGAGACGCCGGAATACCTGGAATATCTCAAATTTATGAAAAAGCTCTACGATGAAGGGCTGATGAACAAAGATTTTGCCTCGATCGATGTCGGACAAAACGAAGGCAATCTGGAGAACGGCAAAGCCGGCGTGATCAACGCCACGACCAACAATGTGCTCGGCTTTCAAACCCGTGTTGAGAAAGTGAACCCCGCGGCGAAGCTGGATTTTGTCAGCGCGCTGAAAGGGCCGCAAGGGCAAAGGGTGTCCGCGGACCGCGGCTCCAACGGCATTCTCATGTTTCCGAAATCAAGCGTGAAGAGCGAAGAAGAGCTGAAGCAACTGCTGACGTTCTTTGACAAGCTGGCGGATAAGGAAATGGCGGATCTGCTGGAGTGGGGGATTGAAGGCAAGCATTACGAAATCAAAGACGGGAAGGCGGCTCGCCTCAACCAGGAGCTTTACGATAATGAGGTTTCCTTCCCCTACAACAAACCTCTTGTTACGGTGCCTTTAACTTCGATCAAAACGCCGGGCGACCTTGATCCGATCTCCGAGAAAGTGGTTCAGGTGGAGAAGGAAAATGAGCAATTTGCCATCAAGGACCCTACGATGAGCCTTGTCTCCGATACTTGGGCGGAACGCGGCGCGGAACTGACGCAAATCCTGATTGACGCCAAAGTGAAATTCATCATGGGCAAGCTGGATGAGAACGGCTGGAAACAACAGCTGGAGAAATTTAAGCAAGCGGGCGGCGACAAGGTGGCCGAAGAGTATGCCGCCGCATTGGCCAAATCGAAATAGCAAAAAGCGGAGGTATTTCCATGCAACGGCTAAGCAATCACGATAAGGTTTACAAATGCTGGCTGCGGTACGCGGCGGTCACTGATCCGGAAAAACTTCAGGATTACCGGAAATGGTGCGGGGAGCTTGTCTCCCCGGCAGCCGCCGGCGTCGTACTTGAATCGGCAGTAGAGGAGCTTCAACAAGGTATTCTTTCGATGATCGGTATGGGGCCGCAAAATAGCCAATCCCCTTCCGCATCCCATTATATTTTGCTGGGGACCCGCGGACAGTCGAAAGCAATCGACGAAGCTTTATCCTCGTTATCTGCTTCATCCGCGGATAGTTACATACTCAAAACTTTGCCTCTGGACGGGCGGAAGTGCCTGCTCGCCGCCGGGCGATCGGACCGCGGAACTTTGTACGCGGCTTTTCATCTGCTTAGGCTCATGCAGATGGGTAGCACGCTGGAGGACCTGGATATCCAGGAGTCCCCCTTGAACGGGCTAAGAATGATCAACCAGTGGGATAACATGGACGGAAGCATTGAACGCGGGTACGCGGGGCAATCGATTTTTTACGAAAATAACCGCATCATTAGCGATCTTTCCCGGATCAAGGATTATGCCCGGCTTTTGTCCTCTACGGGAATCAACGGGATATCCATCAACAACGTCAATGTCCATCATCACGAGACTCTGCTCATTACGCAGCCGCAGTTGTCCGAAGTGGCCCGGGTTGCCGAGGTACTGCGCAAGTATGGCATCGTGACGTTTCTAAGCGTCAATTTCGCAAGCCCGATGCAGGTTGGAGGTTTGCTCACAGCCGATCCTCTGGATGAAGAGGTCAGAACGTGGTGGAAGAATGCGGTGAAGGAAATTTACCGGGTTATTCCCGATTTCGGCGGTTTTTTGGTCAAGGCGGATTCCGAATCCCGTCCCGGGCCGTTTACGTATGGCCGCAACCATGTCGACGGGGCGAACATGCTGGCGGAAGCGCTGCAGCCTTACGGCGGCACCGTGATATGGCGCTGTTTCGTTTACAACTGTCAGCAGGACTGGCGCGACCGCAGCACGGACCGGGCCAGAGCCGCCTACGATCATTTCACACCGCTCGACGGTGGGTTCCACGACAATGTGATTTTGCAGATCAAAAATGGGCCGATGGATTTTCAGGTCCGTGAGCCGGTATCGCCATTGTTCGGGGCGTTGCCCTCGACAAACCAGGTGCTGGAGCTGCAAATCGCCCAGGAGTATACGGGTCAAGCAAGGCATGTCTGTTATCTGGTGCCGCAATGGAAAGAAGTGCTTGAGTTTGACACGTTTGCGCGCGGCGAAGGCTCCGACGTGGCCAAGGTGGTATCCGGCTCGTTGTTTGGCGGCAAGTTAGGCGGGATCGCGGCCGTATCCAATATCGGGAACGATGCGAACTGGACGGGACATGTTTTGGCCCAGGCGAATTTATACGGATTTGGCCGCTTGAGCTGGAACCCGCAGCTGACCTCGGAACAGATTGCCAGAGAGTGGATTTATTTAACGTTTGGCACCGAACCGAAGCTGGTGGAGGTCATTCTGAATATTCTTTTGAACTCTTGGCAGACCTACGAAAATTACACCGCCCCGCTTGGCGTTGGCTGGATGGTGAACCCGGATCATCATTACGGGCCGAACGTGGACGGCTACGAATATTCCAGGTGGGGGACCTATCATTTTGCCGACAGGGACGGCATCGGCGTGGACCGGACGGTGAAATCGGGAACCGGGTACACCGCCCAATATCCTAAACCGCATGCGGACCGTTATGAATCGCCGGATACCTGCCCGGACGAATTGCTGCTGTTCTTCCATCATGTTCCGTATACCCATAAGCTGCGTTCCGGCAAAACGGTCATTCAGCACATTTACGACACGCATTTTGCCGGTGCGGAGCAGGCGGCGAGCTTTTTGGAATCGTGGCTGACCCTGGAAGGAAGCATGGACGCCCAGCAGTTTGAGAATGTGCGTGGCCGTCTTCAGGAACAAGCGCAGCACGCTTTGGAGTGGCGGGACCAAATCAATACGTATTTTTTCCGTAAATCCGGTATTGCCGATGAACACGGGCGTACGATCTATTAGAGGTTGCACTATTATTAGGAACGGGAATGAGGTCGAAACGCGATGAATATGAAGATACGGTTTAATGATGGTTGGGAATTTGCCAAAAGCGGCCTGGAAGTTGTGAGCCCTGCCGATCTGAGCTTTGAACCGGTTGATATTCCCCATGACTGGCTGATCTACAATACGCTGGATCTGTACGAAAAGAGCATCGGCTGGTATAGGAAAACGTTCACTTACACAGGCAGCGATGAGGAGGTTTTGTTGGCTTTCGACGGGGTTTATATGGACTCTACTTTGTATGTGAACGGGCAGCAGATAGGAGAGTGGAAATACGGGTATTCCTCCTTCGAGCATGAAATCACGGAGGCGCTGGTGGCCGGGAACAACGAAATTTTGCTCAAGGTCGTGTTTCAAAGTCCCAACAGCAGGTGGTACTCCGGTGCGGGGATTTACCGCAATATATGGCTGAAAACACGGGGCCGCAGCCATATCGTCACGGATGGCATCTATGTTTCGACCGCGCGGGACGGAGACGAATGGCAGGTGGATATCGAAACCGAATTAAAACTTGATCGGGATGCGGTGCTTTCTCATACTCTTTTGTACAAAGGGGAGATCATTCAGTCCGGTTCGCAGCAGGTCGCCGCAGGCAGCAACGATTCCGCCGTAATTCTGAACCTGCAAAAGCTGACGGTCCCTCATCCGTATCTTTGGAGCACGGAGGAGCCGCATTTGTATAAGCTCGTGACTGAGCTGCGGCATATTGTGGCGGAAGCGGGCGGCTCCGTTAGCGCTCCGGTCATTGAAACCGTTACCCAATCCGTCGGATTCCGGGAGATCCGCCTTGATCCCAACGCAGGTTTCTTATTGAACGGGAAATCTATGAAGTTAAACGGCGTCTGCGAACACCATGATCTTGGCGCTTTGGGAGCGGCTTTCAACAAGGAAGCCTTGCGGCGGAGATTGCGGATTTTGCGGGAGATGGGCGTGAATGCCATCCGGACGGCCCACAATATGCCGGCGCCCGAGCTGATGGATTTGGCGGATGAGATGGGTTTTCTGATCGTGTCCGAAGCTTTTGACATGTGGGAAAGACCGAAAACGACTTACGATTACGCGCGCTTTTTCAAAGATTGGGCCGCTGTGGATGTGAAGAGCTGGGTCAAACGGGACCGCAACCACCCCAGCCTGTTGATGTGGAGCATCGGGAATGAAATCTATGATACCCATGCCGATGAAAGAGGGCAGGAAATTACCAGGCTGCTGATGGAGGAAGTGCGTAAATACGATCCGAGACAAAACGCCCGAATTACGATCGGCTCCAATTACATGCCTTGGGAAAATGCGCAGAAATGCGCGGATATCGTCAAGGTCGCAGGCTACAATTATGCGGAAAAATACTACCGCCAGCATCATGCCGAGCATCCGGACTGGATCATCTACGGCAGTGAAACGGCTTCGGTCGTGCAGAGCCGGGGCGTGTACCATTTCCCGTTTGAGCAATCGATATTGGCTGATGACGATGAACAGTGCTCGGCGCTCGGGAACAGCTCCACCAGTTGGGGGGCGAAATCGGCGGAGGCTTGTATTTTGGCGGAAAGGGATGCTCCGTTCTCCCTGGGGCAGTTCATTTGGACCGGGTTTGACTACATCGGGGAACCGACCCCTTACCATACGAAAAACGCTTATTTCGGACAGATTGATACGGCGACGTTCCCCAAAGACTCGTATTACATCTATCAGGCGGAATGGACGGATTACAGAGACCGGCCTATGGTGCATCTTTTTCCGTATTGGGATTTCAATCCCGGGCAAATGATCGATATCCGCGTCTGCTCGAACGCCCCCCGAGTGGAGCTGATCTGTAACGACGTTACCGTCGGAAGTCATGAGATCGATCACCGGAATGGGCAAGAGCTGGCCGGATGGTGGAAGCTCCCTTATCAGGCAGGGGAAATCAAAGCCATCGCATATGACGAGAACGGCCGGGTGATTGCCACCGATGTCCGCACCTCCTTCAAAGACGCGAGACAGATCAAACTGACGCCTGATAAGGAATCTCTGATCGCAAACGGAACGGATCTCATTTTCGTGGAAATTACGATGGAGGATGAGGACGGCCGGGTTGTGGAGAACGCGAATAACCGGGTTTTCGTTGAAGTTACGGGGGCGGGACGGCTGGTGGGGCTTGATAATGGAGACAGCACGGATTACGATCCGTACAAAGGCTTAAGCCGGAGATTGTTCAGCGGAAAATTGATGGCGATCGTTGCGGCCGGCGCTGAGCCGGGCACGATCCGGATGAAGGTGAGTGCAATCGGCATGGGCAGCCGGACGCTGGAATTTGCCGCCCTGCCTTGTCCGGCAGAAGAGCTGCAGGGAATTTCAGCGCATATGAGCAATCGGGAGCTGCCTTGCGTTATGGGCCGATTGGACGAAATTCCGCTGCGCAAAATCGAATTGCTCAGCCGCTCGGGTCAGCATTTGGACGAAACGAAACCTGTGGTTGAGGTAGAAGCGAGACTGTATCCCCACAACACTTCCTATAAGGAAGTGGAATGGAGCGTGGTTAATGACGCCGGCATTCCTTCCAATCTGGCGCAGATTGAAGGCGATGGTCACACCGCACGAATCACGGCTTTAGGGGATGGCGCATTTCGCGTTCGGTGTACCGGCAAAAACGGCAGCGACAAAATCAAGCTGATCTCCGAACTGGAATTTGCGGTTACCGGACTTGGCATGGCGGGCAAAGATCCTTACGGCTTTATCTCTGCCGGGCTGTACGATTACAGCAGAGGCGAACTCGGCAACGGGAACGATAGAGGCGTCGCCACCAGCAGGGACGGGGAAACCCGGGTCGGCTTTCGCAATCTCGATTTTGGTTCCCATGGCTCGAATGAGATTACCATCCCCATCTTTGCCTTAAGCAGCGAACCTTACCCGCTGCAAATTTGGGAAGGCATGCCGGGCGAAGCGGGCAGCGAGCTGCTGGCCGATGCCGTGTACCGGAAAGAAACGAAATGGAATGTGTACCAGGAGGAAACGTTCCACCTAAACAAGCGGCTTTGCGGCATTACTTCGATTTGTTTTGTGCTCAAGCAGAAGGTCCATATCAAAGGTTTTTATTTTACCCGTCAGAACCGGGCCTTTGCACAAAACGCCGCCGCGGATTGCGATCATATCTATGGTGATAGCTTCAAAATTGCGGACAGCCGCGTCGCAAGCATCGGGAACAATGTCTCTCTGGAAATCAAGGAGATGGACTTTACGGCGGAAGGCGCCACGAAGCTGGTCGTTTACGGACATTCGCCGATCGATAAAAATACGATTCACGTGCGGTTTTCCGGTCAGGACGGCGAGAGTCGGCAACAGCTGATCGAATTTACGCACACCGATGGTTACGAGGTGAAGGAGTTTCCTTTGAACAAGGTGACCGGCGTACAGGATGTGACGTTTATCTTTTTGCCGGGGAGTCAGTTCGATTTTGGCTGGTTCCGGTTTGAGCGGTAATTCGGAGAGGAGAGTGCTCCCAAAATGAAGACGATTGTTAATCCGGTCTTGAGCGGTTTTAATCCCGATCCTTCGATCATTCGCGTCGGTGACGACTATTATATCGCCACGTCAACGTTTGAATGGTTTCCCGGCGTTCAGCTTCATCATTCCCGCGATCTCAAGCACTGGCGTTTATTGCCGCATCCGCTGACGCGGACCAGCCAGTTGAACATGCTCGGCAATCCCAGCTCCGGCGGCGTTTGGGCCCCCTGTCTAAGCTACTGTGACGGGATTTACTATCTCGTGTATACCGATGTAAAAAGCCATATCGGACCGTTCAAGGATACGCACAATTATCTGGTGTATGCTTCCGATATTGAGGGGCCTTGGTCGGAGCCGGTCTATCTGAACAGCAGCGGCTTTGATCCGTCGTTATTCCACGATGAAAACGGGCGGAAATGGCTGCTCAACATGGTGTGGGACCATCGCAAAGGACGAAATCACTTCGGCGGGATTGTGATGCAGGAGTACGATGAGCGGCAGCGGAAGCTGGCCGGCCCGGTGCTGGATGCCGGACGCATGTCCGATGAAAACGCGGAGACGAAGCGTGATGGCGTTTTGCTGGACCAGGGCTTCACCGGGGCGTTCATCGGCGTTGTGTGCACGATTTAAGCGGGCGCAGGCTCCATGGAGATTTTGATTATTTTGCGTACCGGGAGGATGGGGAATGAGCTTGGATGTACATCACTATATTTTACAAGAGGTGAATGCGTATGACGGCAGGTAGGATGAAAGCGGCGATCATGGACGAACCGTTCTCCATCGCAGTCCAAGAGGTGGAAATCCCCGTTCCCAAGGAGAATGAGGCGCTGATCAAAGTATATTGCATCGGCATATGCGGATCGGACGTGCATTACTACGAGCATGGCAAAATCGGGCGTTACGTGGTCAGGGAGCCGATTGTGCTCGGTCATGAGCTGGCCGGCGAGGTGGTGGAGGTAGGCGCAAAGGTAACGAATGTAGCGGTGGGCGACCGGGTGGCGGTGGAGCCGGGGGTGACCTGCGGCCATTGCGACTATTGTAAAAGCGGGCGCTACAATTTGTGCCCGGATGTCGCTTTTCTGGCGACGCCTCCGGTGGATGGCGCGTGGGCGGAATACATCGTGATGCCAAGCGATTATCTGTTCAAGCTGCCGGATACGATGAGCTACGAGGAAGGCGCGTTGCTTGAGCCGCTGTCCGTCGGCTTTCACGCTTTGCTTCGCGGCCAGGCCAAGCCGTTTGACCGGCTGCTGATCACGGGCCTCGGCCCGATCGGTCTGCTTGCGGGGCAAGCGGCGAAGCTGTTCGGCGTATCCGAAATCTATGGAACGGATGTGGTGCCGCTGCGGCGGCAAATGGCCCTCGACCTGGGCTTCACGGCAGCGCTTGATCCGGCCGGCGAGGACGTCCGGGAGCGGCTTGCCGAGCTGACTGGCGGAGAGGGAATCACCCTCATCGTGGAATCGTCGGGCAATGCCAAAGCGATGGCCGATACGATCAAGCTGGTCCGGCGCGGCGGGAAAATCGTCTTCGTCGGCTTGCCCGCCGTTGACGCCGTGCCGATGGATATGGGCCAGTTGATCGACGGCGAGATTGACGCCTATGGCGTATTCCGCTATGCGAACACGTATAAGCCGGCGATTCAGGCGCTGCAGCATTCCTCCGCCAACATGGAGAAAATCATCACCCACCGCTATGCGCTCGATGACATTAAAGAAGCGGTAGAAACGGCGCGTACAGCAAAAGAGACCAGCATAAAAGTTATGATCTATCCGAATATGCCTTGAGTGACGTATAACACCCCAGCCCCTAAGATAAGAGTTATCTAGGGCTGGGGTGTTTTGTGAATACCGGATCGTCATATGCATGATGCCACCTCTCATTGGAAAAAATCCAATAGATTGACGGTATCAATCGCAATTTGGTACTCTCATTGGAGAATATCCAATAGAATTCGCTCCAATCGCCCATTTTGCACGGTGCAGAGCCAGATCTATTGGAAATTTCCAATCTAACTGCCGTATCTGCCATTGAATTTCCAATTCAATTGGATATTTCCAATCAAAACGTTGTGTCAGAGCGGAAAGCTTCCCGACTTTGACAGCGACTTCATGAATCAGTTTCAATAGTTGCTCATTTTTCATGGGAAGAAGGAAGGTTCGATGGGATCAAATGCAAAAGTACATTTGAATTTCCACAAATTTCTGCTTTTGAGCGGTTGAAGTGTAAAATACATCTCATTTGCGGCGATTGGATAAAAAAGTAGCTTATGATCGGAAATGAACTGCATATTTGCAGTTGAGCCGCTCCCTTCGAGGCATTTCGACGAAAATCGCATGCACTTTTGCATTTCGTGGGATTGCCCCCCTCTTCCTCTTTTTGGGTGAACCCGCCCATTACTGCATTTAAGGGGGCGAGAACTAAGGTGGAATTTGAAGTGAGAGAAATCAAATTAACAGCGCATGAAAAATTCACTTGAACGTGCTCTAAGTAGGGGAAGGGGTGTTTTTAGAAGGTTCAGGGATACTCAACAACGTTATGGGATACCGGTTCGAATTTAACAAGGAGGGAACGTTGTGCTAGCGTTTAGATTCACTCAAAAACTTTTAAAAGATATGAAGGTAACTCCAGTTGACATAGGTGAGGTTGATCCGCTATTTTGTTGGCACGTTAATATATTGCAGCTAAAAAGAAAACATATCATTTTTGTCAATAACTCAAGTCGATTATGTTTGATCCTCGATGGGATACGGAGTTCGCAATTAAGCAAACTGCAGGAAAAATTCAAGTCCGAACTTAAAGAGTATTTACAGCTAGAGGGGATAAAGAAAAGTGTGATTGAACAATATTTTTTTGAAGCCGGAGAAGTTAGTATAGGTATTACCAATGATAAGAGTGTTTTGGGGACGATGACAGAAATGTCACGCTATAGTAGTAATGCTGAGTTTAATCACACTTTTGACCTGAGTGCCTGGCTAAACTCTTTGATCTACAGGCCCATTGATTATCAAAAACCCATTAAAGTATTCAAGGATGCACTAGAAAGAAAGTATTCATAACATGATCTCGGGAAAAAAGTTAATTCTTGAAACAAAGGAAGTGCTGTGACTTGGAAACCAATGTACAAGAAAAGGAAGTTCCGCCTCATCCATTAGGTGTTTCGGGGTTAGGAGGATGGTTGTCCAAATCGGCCTTTACGGAACAATACTGTTGTTATTGATGAAGAATGCGGGCGGATTCGTAATGGAAGGATACTGAAAAAAATTGCGCCTACCGGTACTTGCTGCTATACTTTGCGTATGAAATGTGATTGGGGGTAGGACCGGTGGCAATACTGAATTGCTCATTAGCTAGGGAGTCCTCATGCAAAGCCTGATTTGGGGCGATACTTTGCGTGGGGCGTGATAGGATGAATTGGATCGCCCAAACTTAACTTTATCGTTTCTAATAACAGGCTTTGCACCTTATTGATTATCTTTCAAAACAAATAAGGGGCTGAAAGCTATGAGTACACCATTTATTAGAAACCACCAATATAACGTGATTAAGAAACAAGCGGAATTTCTTCAGAAAACTTTGCGGACCGTTGCGGATCGGAGCGTCTTGGAAACCGTAAGATATAGCGCCGTAGAGAACATTGTTGAAGCATTTCCTGTTCTGACGGATGATCAGAAGAAGATGCTGGGACAAATCTCAACCTTCGAGACGGCCTATGATTTTCAGAGATATCTTGGCGCCTTGGAAGCGTACCTGGAGCCTTTTCCGCCGATTACGCAGAAGCAAATTCAAAAGTTATTCCCTAAAAATAAGAAGCTGAAAGTGCCGGATTTACAGTCCATCGACTTTCGTTTTGTGACGTATCTGGGTTGGGTGGATATCGCCACGAACAAGTTATTCATTGTATATCCGTTCGAAGGACGGTTCATCGGCATCGAGGGCAGAATTACACCGACCAATAAGAAAGGGTATTGCCTGTTCTGCAATCGGCATCAGGAGCTTGCCTTTTTCTCGGTCAAGACCAAGCCTGCCATCGCTTCGCCGGATAATATTTCGCTCATGGGTAACTACGTATGTCTGGATAACCAAGGATGCAATCACAGCATTACCGATACAGGATCACTGGAGAAGTTTATTCTCTCCGCCAGTAAATAAATTGCCATAACCAGAAATAGGCTGCCGTTTAAGGCAGCCTATTGTGTTAGTAATGAGTGAATTTAAGGCATCGGGCTTACAGCGTGCAGAAAGGAAGTGAAGCCTTATGAATAAATTATTCACTAAAGCTGTAATTGTCGAACCGCGTATTGAGTGTCCTACATGGATAAGTGAAAAAATTGAATACAAAGCGTTTGTTATATTATCTGGGCAAAGTGATGAATCAGATGTTGAACTGTTTTTGACTCATTTATTTCTTTATAACGGGATTGATTTGGATCGGTCTTTAAAGGACTCATTTAATGCATTATTTATTATGATAATTATATTAGAGTATGTTCGGACGGCCCAAGTTCAAATCATCCCGTAATTTTTATCGATTATACATACGAGGAAATATACAAATGTCTCAAAGAGACCCGTGTAGAATTGTTGAATTTTATTGAAGGACCGCTATTTAGCTGGCTTAACCAAAGAGACAGTGAGATAGCAAGTGAAATTGATAATTAAAATGAAGAATTGGTTTGTAAAAGAATAGGATTACGAGAGTTACCCTGAAAGGAGGAATAATTGCATGCCATATCATGAATTTATAGTTGGGGATGAACGAGCGCCTTTAGAAAATGTGACTTGGGATAAAAACGTTTCAATAGATGATGATTTTATTGTTTATATTAATGATTCTCTTGCATGGATTAAATCTAAGGGGCCGAGTGATGCTTTTCATGGATTTGGATTGGATTTATATGGATATACGATAATCCGGGATAAAGAGAGTCTGAATACTTTTAAGAATATTATTTCATCTTGGAAGGAACTTTTTTTGAACGCTCCTCCAGAGTTTATTATTACCGGAAATTACGGTTGGGAAGCAGGGTCAGATGAAGGGCACTACGAAAAGATATCAGTTACGCGAAATGAATTAACCGCATCATTAAGCAAATTAATAGAGGTAATAGACACCGCCTTAGAAACTAATCAATGTGTTATACACTTTGGAATATAATGAAATAACACAGTTGCTTACTGAAATATGCAATGTCGGAAGGAATTAAAGTCGGCGATTCTTTAAGTGCTTTACGAAATGCTTACCCCAATATTAAGTATTTGGATACTACTGTACTGGAAAACAAACCAAATTCGAAGGTATACGGATTTCGCCAAGGCGAGCTTGGATTTTTTTGCGGATTTTGTTGTTGATGAAAATGAAAAAATAGAAGCCATTCATATGTATTTTGTATTTGAATAGGAGAATTGAGAGGTATCAATGGATGAGAGCCTATATACAGGCAGACAAGCATGGAAACTTCTATAATGTAAATGCATTTATCGCCAATGAAGGGTTCGTTTCTTTAGGGTGGGAGACAATTAAGTTTTATGACATCCACGAAATTAAAGAAAATAATCCTGAAGATATCGTAGTTGGCGGAATTGGCAACGTGAGAAAACGTCTCGAAATTTTGGGATTTGAAAGAAACCATGGGGAAATCGATTATCCGACTTCCTTATCCAGTTATTTTGGCAGAAAAATTTGGACTACAACGATTCAGGAACTTTTTGAGAATAAAGAGAATTGGCATGTTTTTATAAAACCGAAGGACACAACAAAGAAGTTTGCTGGAAAAGTTGTCAAAGAATATAGAGATTTTATAGGACTAATTGATGAAGAAGAGGTTACGAATATTTGGTGTTCAGAAATTGTTGATTTTATAACGGAATGGCGTTGTTTTATTCGCTACGGACAAATACTGGATATCAGATATTATAAAGGGGCTTGGGATTCAAAATTAGATTTAAATGTTATAAAAAGTGCTGCCCGAGATTTTATCGATGCGCCGGTTGCCTATGGCATGGACTTTGGAATAGATCGGGAAGGAAATATGAAATTGGTGGAGATCAACGACGGACATTCTTTGGGAACTTATGGCATAAGTCCTTTAAATTATGCAAAATTTCTTTCGGCTAGATGGTCGGAATTAACAGGGACTAAAGACTTTTTAAGAAGCTTGTAAATATAAATGGAGGCTAATGATGATAGTCAAAAGGATAGTGACCAACATCCATACAGAGCAGATTGAAAAAGCTAAATGCTTTTACCAGGAAGTGTTGGGGCTAAATTTATTAATGGATCAGGGTTGGATTGCATCTGCGGATGAACCTTGGGGGGTTAGAAGATTTTATGTTCGGGACCCATTTGGAAATTTAGTAAATATTCTTGCTCAACGGTGATTTGAGCATTTGAGCATTAAAGATCAAAGTATAAAACCGGGGAGGAGGCCTTTTATGAATATTTACTTAAAGTACGGTGATACAAATTTTATAGGGTTAGTCAACGCTCAGAGTTACAAGTCCTTTGTAAATGAAGACTGGGAGTTGGTTGAACTACTGCGGCATTTTAGCAGTGAAATGTTAAACGAAAATATATTAGTGTACCAAATGACAAACGAAGGAATTGAACATTCATGGAATATAGAAGTAATCATAGGTCCGGAAACAACGGATGAAGAGTGCTTCAGGAAGGCCGAAGGATATATTAAAGTAACAGAAAACAAACTTTATATCGTGGACTATGATTGTTTGACAATGTCCGCGCAATTTGAAGATGAACAAGTCCCGGATAAGAACTGTGAGAAAAATCAATTACATGTAAATAACGGGGCATATAAAGTAACTTTTTATCAGTATTATAATGTGGATGAAAGCAAGTTTATTGGCAGAGACGATACTGATATTAGGATGGTTTTAACGGAAACTTCTGAAATAAAAGATCAGGCGGGCAAAGTTTATTGGTGCACTTATTATTGATTCTGTTAAGATGATCAACAAAGAGCGGCTCTCTGATGAGGACTGCTCTTTGAATTTTTTAAAACTAGACCTGCTACTTAGAATGGTATAATCAGGAAGAAGGGACTGGTTCAATGATAACAATAAGACAAATCACAAGAGATGACTTAAAGGATTTGTGTATGCTCTACGAGGAACTTATTGATAAACAGACCAATTTTGAGAAATTGGTTAAAGCATTTGAAAGCATTAAAAGTAACGATAATTATTATATACTTGGAGCTTTTAAAGAAAATGAATTAGTAGGTTCGGTAATGGGGATTATTTGCCAGGATATAGTAGGGGAATGCAGACCTTTTATGGTAATTGAGAATGTCGTGGTTTCCAATCTTGTTCGTAAACAAGGAATCGGAAAAAAATTAATGACAAATATTGAAACAATCGCTAAGGAAAGAAACTGTTATTATATAGTTTTTGTGTCTGGCGGGCATAGAAAAGAAGCACATGCTTTTTATGAGAAATTAGGATTTAAAGATGAAAAAGTCGAAGGATATAGAAAACATTTTTATTGAAAGGTACGTTTAAAGGGAAGAAGTTATTTCAACTATTTCAAGCCGGAGGTTGTATGAAAACGTATATTTACATGGTGAGACATGGAGAGTCACCGAAAACGGAAAATAATGAGAGAACTCGCGGACTGACGGACAAAGGATGGTCTGATGCAAAAAGAATCACTAAAATACTGAAAAATGAAGGAATAGATGTATTTGTATCAAGTCCTTACAGGAGGGCCGTGTTAACCATCGAGGAATTAGCGAAGTGTTATGATAAAGAGATTTTACTTTTTGAAGAGTTAAGGGAATTGGAATTTTCAAACGAAGATCGGATAATGACTGATCAGGAATTATACCCCGAAGTAAATAAGATGATTAATGATCCCGACTATTCATTGCCCGGAGGAGAGTCCAGTGCGATGTGTATGAACCGGGCTATTGGTGTTTTGAAGAAGATAATAGGGGAAAATCAAGGAAAAAAGATCGTAATAGGTACACATGGATTGGTTATGACATTAATGATGAGATATTTTGACCGTAGGTACGATTTCGATTTTTTATTAAGCACAACGAAACCGGATATATACCGGATGGAATTTGAAGAGGGAAGTTTAATGAAAGTAAAGAGAATATGGAATTGAGGAGCCGTTTTCCCAAAAACAATACGGATATCCCCAGCAATGGAATAAGGATGGCAGTAAGGGGCCGGAGAGGTATATCGAGGTTCAGCTTTGGGATGAAGAAATAATACATAAGTATAGTAAGGGTACGGGGGTATAGGTATGGAGCAATTGGAAATATATCCAAGTGAACTGTCCGTTCAGCTTGAATCAACAATAGGTGCATTCAAAATTGTTGGTAATTACAGGCCCAATAGTACTCGTACTGGTGTTTGGAAGATTCAATCAATTAAGGACAATAAATACTACTACCTAAAAACCTACAGCAGAGTTCAACGGTGGCATCCAGAAGTCTTTGCATATCGAAATTGGATAAATCACCTAAGACCTTATGTTCCGGAGCTTATTGAAACATTTGAAGGCGAAAACTGGCAGGCGATATTAATCACTTCGCTAAGCGGAACGATCATGAGAGAGGTTAACCTGGATGCCGATTCACTTCATGGGAGATATCTTTTGGGGTGCGAAAAACAATGTACCTAAGGTCAACGAATATGGGAGAAACCTTCTGAAACGACTGTATGAAAACAACGAGTACATAGGTTTGTAACCATTGCAGGCTGGCTATTTACATCGACTGTATTCGCCGTGCCCTGCCGACTTTAGGTGAAAAAAAGGAGAAATCTATGCCAAATACATTAGAGCAAGACATAATCTCAACAGCAGAAAGCTTTACTAAGAATTTTGAAGATAAAGGCAATTTCAATTTTAGCATTGAAAGCCTACATGATGTAGATGATCTTCTTGATGAACTATGCGATTTTGAATTGGATGAAGACCATTTGGATTCAGTCTCTTCTATGGTAGGGTGTTATGTCGAGGCGGTTAAAAAGGGCAAAGAAACAGGATACTGTGCAACGATTGTTTGAACTTGCCGGTACGACATGATCCGTTGAATTTACTTCAAAAAGGAGCTTCAAAAGTGCATCCGATCTTCCAAGCTCTTACGGAGCAAATTGAATTTTCTAATGATTTAAAGAGTAACATTTGTTTATTTTTACATGCCAATGAGTGTCCTAAAACAGCCAAACATTGCATGGATGTCGGCAAAGAATCGAGAAGAGTCGCCTTGCTGTTCGATGCAAACCCTGACGATGCTGAAATGGCCGGCTGGCTTCATGATATCAGTGCTGTTTTTCCCAATAATAAGCGCATAGAAGTGTCGAGGCAATTGGGGATTGAAATCTTACCCGAAGAAGAAGCGCTTCCCATGATTATTCACCAAAAGATTTCCAAGGTGATGGCCAGGGATATTTTCCAAATAACGAACATTGAAATATTAAATGCGGTGGGGTGTCATACGACATTGCGAGCTGGCGCCACGGTCCTTGACCAAGTATTATTTGTCGCTGATAAGATAGCATGGGATCAAGAGGGGGAGCCGCCATATCTTGAAGAACTCAATCACGGCTTGGAAATCTCATTGACACACGGAGCATTGTCATACATCAATTATTTGTGGGAAAGAAGAGAATCCTTAAAGGTCATTCATCCATGGTTGAAAGAAGCATATGAAGAACTAAAACTTTTATAATTATTCATGAAAGTGAAATAAGATGATGAAGTTGCTTAAAACTAAAAAAGAAAGAGGGGGACGTTTATGATAACGGAACATCCCCGGATCATTTTAATTACGGGGATTATGGCGAGCGGAAAATCGACGGTGGCTCAACTGCTTGCTGAACGGTTTGGGAAGTCGGTCCATTTACGGGGGGATATTTTTCGAAAAATGATTGTCAATAACCGCAGAGAGGTAACGCCGAACCCGGAAGAAGGCGAAATAGAACAATTGCTGCTCCGGCATAGGCTAACGGCCCAAGCTGCCGATCTTTATTTTGAAGCAGGGTTTACCGTGATTGTTCAAGATGTTGTCATTGGCCCCATGCTGCAAGAGTTTATATCATTTGTCCGTAACCGTCCTTTGGACGTGGTTGTTCTTTGCCCCAATAAATCAGTTGTGGTGCAAAGGGAAACTGCGCGAACGAAGAAAGGATATGGGATTTGGACCGTAGAAGCATTAGATAACGTACTGCGGAATGAAACTCCGCGAATCGGAATGTGGATAGATTCCTCTGACTTAACACCTGAAGAAACCGTTGATGAAATTTTGGGAAGCCTCATTTGGAAAGAATAAATTGAAAAATAAGTGATTTTGCGAGCATTCTTTAGGAGATGACGAAATTGCCAATGGTTGAAATGACAAATATGTGTATGATTTACGATAAAGACAAAGGCAAAGTTTTAGTACAGAATAGAGTTAAGTCATGGAAGGGGATAGCTTTTCCGGGCGGACATATCGAAGACGGTGAAAGTATTATAGATTCTACAATCAGAGAAATTAAAGAAGAGACAGGGTTATCGATCAGTGATTTGGAGCTATGCGGAATCATTCATTGGTTTGATGATGAAACCGGCGATAAGTATCTGGTTTTTTGTTATCGAACGGAGAAGTATAGCGGTGATTTATTGGCTGAAACGGAAGAAGGTCAATTAAGTTGGGTAGATGTTAAGGAGTTACCCTCGCTTCCCCTTGCGGAAGGGTTTAGAGAAAGGCTGCCCATGTTTATTGATAAGAAATATTCAGAGGGATTCGGTATATGGAATAAGACGGCAAGTGAGATGAAATGGCAATAGAGGGAGGATATTATGGAAGTATACATTGAAAAACTGTCAGATCAATTTTCCGCGCCCTATGATTTATTGTTGCTCGCCGATCCTTCTAAAGCTATAGTTGATGATTATTTATCGAGAGGTGTTTGCTATACGGCTTCATTAGAAGATGAGGTAGTTGGTGTATTCGTTCTTTTAAGAACCCGGCCGGATACGATTGAAATTGTAAATATTGCTGTGAAAGAGAACTATCAAGGTCAGGGACTAGGTAAAAAATTGCTGTCGTACGCCATACAAATCGCCAAAGAGATGAACATCAAAACGGTTGAGATCGGTACAGGCAATTCAAGTGTTTCACAGCTGGCCCTGTATCAGAAGTGCGGTTTTCGGATCGTTGGGGTGGACCACGATTTTTTTGTAAGACATTATGATGAAGAGATTTATGAAAACGGGATCCAGTGCAGGGATATGATCCGTTTGCGGATGGAGATTTAATGGCGGGAGAATACAGTCAAAAAGGAGACCAGTCATTTGAAGCAAAATAATAAATATCTGATCAAGCTTTGGATTCCGGCAATTATCTTCGGATTGTTAGTTATGTATAGTATTTTTGCAAGCGGAAATTTTGGTTTTATCCTGATCCCCGTTGTTGTGGCGATTGTATTTATTGTACTTAAAATTAGGAGTAAAAATGGTGTGGCCAAAGCGCTTCAGCATGAAGAGCCATCCAGGTTGATAGACACGATCGTAAAACCATTGAAATCTTCCATTTCTCAAAAGAAAACAGCGGAATGTTTGATGGCTTACAATACGGCTATCTCATATGTATTATACGGAGAATACAAGCAGGCCGAAGACGTGATGAGCAGGGTGGCTTGGGCCTCCAAAGAGCCGATGTTTCAATCATTGGACCGGAGTATCAAGAGTTTAATTCACTTGTTTAACGGCAACATTCACTTAGGGCTGTCCGAAGCCCGTCAAGCAAGAGCCTTAGCCACAACATCAGCGTTTCCGGGAGCTCAAAAAAGCATCGATACCTATGAGGCGTACATACAAATCGGGCAGGTCCTGGCCGGGATATGTCATGACGAAATGATACATAGTTTGGAAGCAAAGCAGCAGAAGCTGCCGCTTATTCCCGCTTTGATTATCGCTTGGGGATTAATGAACGGGTATCACCAGAGAAATGAACTGGAAAAATATCGGCGTATGGTTGAATTTTGCGAAAATAACGCGCCCCATTGTCATCCATTAAGATGTTTGGTTTCTGGAAATGGGGATTAGGGAGACACTAGGAGAGACAAGTATGGAAATTAGAAGGAAATTATCAATTACTGGCGAGTATGAAGAATCAGATGTCGGGTACATCATCGATCAACTTGTATCGTTTAATTTATCAAACGCACCAACTGCCCAAGTTCCGCCCTCCGAAGATATAAATTTGATTCTGAGAGATCAGGACGGATTGGTTTTGGGGGGTGTGCTGGGGAAGATGTATCGATTTGCTTTATATATTCATGTCCTATGGGTGAGTGAGGAATTAAGAGGACAGGGGTACGGTTCAAGATTATTACATGAAATAGAATCTCAGGCACAGGCGAAAGGATGTAAACTTGTTCATCTGGACACTTGGAATTTTCAAGCCCCGGAATTTTATGTGAAACATGGATTTGAAATATTCGGCACTCTGGAAGGATTTCCTGAAGGAACAAAGAGACATTTTTTAAGAAAAGAAATTGGATAGTGTGCAGGTGCAGCCGTAAAGCGAATCCTAACGGACACCAGCGCCGTTATTTCGTTGAAATTAACAGTTTTCAAAATGTAACGGACACCACAGACCTTATTTGGCATTTATGGGCACGTATCCGGCCAATTTTGAGCAAATAGCGCCTCTCCTGTCCGTTAGAAATCAAAACGGTGTCTTTTCAGGCAAATAAGGTCATTCATGTCCGTTAGCCTTTCCCCATGCGGTCGGGTCTACCATCTAGAGTAACCTGCCATTCGCTCCATGGTCCACCGGGGCTAAAAATGCAAAAAAACCGGACGAGTGTCCGGTTTTTGCATTTTAACCAATCAAGCAACATCCACACTGCAGCCCAACTGCAGCCTCACTCTCCTCAAGCCGGAATCCATTAAGCGGATTGCGCAGCAGTACCGCCTTTTCGTAGGAGCAGGTAGCACAACGTAAAGGACAAGGCAATCGCAATGATCATGCCGGAGATGGCATATACGAAGTAGGGCCCGATGTACGCAGGGATGCTAAAGATACTCGAGAGTACGTAACCGTACAATCTGACGCCAAAGAAACTGATAAATGCCGAAGCGACGGAACTGGCGATGATTGCTGATAGAAACGCTTTTTTATATTTTGCCAAAACCCCAAACAGGGCGGGCTCCGTAATTCCCAGCAGTCCGGAAATCGCGGCCGAGACGATAATGGACTTCTCTTTTGGCGTATTTACTTTGTAGTACACGGCGAATGTAGCGCCTACAATAGAGAAGTTGGCCATACACATCATTGGCATCAACATATCGTAGCCCTGTGTGGCGAAATTTTGCAGGGCGATGGGCGTCATGGCATGGTGCATCCCCGTAAACACGGCAAGCGGACGGATGGCCCCCACAACAACCCCGGCCACAATAGGCGAGATATCAAACAATCCTTGAACGACCCAAGCTAACCCATTCCCCAAATAGATTCCGATCGGACCGATTACCGACAAGGCCAGAAAACCTGAAATAAACAGCGTCAATGTGGGTGTAACGACCGTTTTGAGCACTTCCGGAATAAATTTGTTCACGACTTTATGAACATAACTCATCAACCATACCGCAAAAATAATGGGAATAACCGTACCCGTGTAGTTAAAAACAGGGATCGGGATGAAGCCCATGAAAAGAAACTGCGATATTTCGCCGGCTTTGGCCGCGTCCACCATCGTTGGGAACATAATAGTGGCGGCGATGGCGATCGCCAAATACTCATTGGTTTTAAAAATTTTAGCTGCTGATGCCGCCAGGAAAAAAGGTAAAAAGGTAAACACGCCGCTGGCCATCATATTGATGATCTGCACGGTTTGGCTCTGATCCGAAATGATCCCCAGCGCGGATAAACCGGCAAGCAGCCCTTTGATCATGCCGGCCCCGGCGATCGCAGGCACGATCGGACCAAACACCCCGGATACGATATTCATAAATACCGTAACGAAATCTTGTTTCTTTTCGGCTTGTCCGGCTTCGGCGGGATCCTTTTCGGAAATCTTTAACTCACTGGCCAAAATATTAAAGTATTCGTTGACTTTGGGACCCAGCACGATCTGGAATTGATCGTTGTTAAATTGCGCGCCCAAGACGGGATCCAGCTCTTTGATTTTCTCGATGTCCACTTTGCTTTTATCTTTTAAAGTAAACCGGAGCCTGGTCATGCAATGCCAAGCGTTGTCAATATTGCCTTCTCCGCCGACCCTGAAAATGATATCTTGTACGACTTGTTCTTTACTCATGCAAAATTCTCCTGTCTGGAATAAGTTTTGGTTCCGTTTACAACCTGAATAGTAACACAAACATTCTTTGGATAAAAGCAGTCCAAAATTAATTGTTTTTTCTATAAAACGTTGATTTAGCAAGGTTTTTTCGATAAAAATATAAAAATTGGACTGGTTTATTTTATTCTTGAGCGTTTTTTGCCGACCAAATTGATTCCCCGCTTTAAACATGTTTCAATGGACTAAGAAATTACAGAAAAGAGGAATAGCATGATCCCTTCCATAATTACCAATGTTGAATGTTTTGTGGTTAAACCCGACCGGCATAATCTCGTAGTTGTCAAGGTAACCACGGATAGAAACATAACCGGATATGGTTGCGCGACTTTTCAACAGCGTCCCAAAGCCGTTCAGGTGATGGTTGAAGAGTACCTCAAACCAATACTAGTGGGGAAAGACGCCAATCATATTGAGGATTTATGGCATATGATGATGGTCAACGGGTATTGGCGTAATGGGCCGGTCACCAATAATGCCATCTCCGGAGTGGATATGGCCTTGTGGGATATTAAGGGGAAGCTTGCCGGCATGCCTTTATACCAGCTATTTGGGGGGAAATCCAGGGATGCGATTCCTGCCTATACGCACGCGGTTGCGGATAACATCGAAGACCTGTATATAGAGATCGACGGCCTTTTGGAACAAGGGTATAAACATATCCGCTGCCAGCTTGGATTCTATGGAGGGAACCCGACACGCCTGCACGTCCCGGAAAATTGCACGGAAGGGTCTTATTTTGACCAAGACGAGTATATGGAAACAACGATAAAGATGTTTTCTTTAATAAGAGAAAAATACGGCAATCAGTTCCACATTTTGCATGATGTGCACGAGCGGCTTTTTCCTAACCAAGCGGTGCAATTTGCCAAAGAAGTTGAGCGGTACAAGCCTTACTTTATCGAGGACCTGTTGCCGCCCGATCAGAACGAATGGTTGAGCCAGATTCGTGCGCAAACTTCAACGCCCATGGCCACCGGGGAATTATTTAACAACCCTTTGGAATGGAAGAGCCTGATTGTTAACCGGCAGATCGACTTTCTTCGTTGCCATGTCTCGCAAATTGGCGGAATTACTCCCGCGCTGAAGCTCGGAGCTTTATGTGAAGCTTTCGGGGTCAGGATCGCATGGCACACTCCATCGGATATAACTCCGATCGGCGCCGCCGTCAATACGCATCTTAATATACATCTGCACAGCGCGGCCATTCAGGAAAATATTCCAATCAAGGAGCGAACGCGCAGCCTTTTTTCGCCGATCTTTGATGCCAGAGACGGTTATATCTATCCGATTGATCTGCCTGGCATCGGAGTGGATTTCAATGAATCCCTAGCCGGGAAGTATCCTGTCGAATATAGAATGCATGAATGGACGCAAGCAAGAATACCGGACGGAACGATCGTGACACCTTGATGATCGCCCGTTCTTATTGCGTTCTTCTTTTATGATGCTCATTGTTAAACGCCGTAAAATAGGTGCATTTGTAATCGATGGCGACAATTTCACTGGTTTCAAAAATTTTGCCGTTGCTTAAGATGCCGCGGCTTGAGATTTTCATGGCCGGGCTTTTCCTTTTTTGCTGCAAGAGCATGGCTTGTTCTTTGTTCAGCGCGATGGCCTCGTAGGTGTTGAGATAGTGGGATATGGTATATTTGTGTTTTAACACATACGACTGGATCGATTGTTCGGCATCCTGATGCGTAAGGGTAGGGAACAGCGCCACCGGCAATCTGGATATCTCAATTTGCATGGTCCGATAGTTTACGATTCTTAATCGATGATAGACCCACACTTCGTCTTTGCCGGTAATCCCAAAAATCTGCTGATCTTCGGGACTGGCCGATTGTTTTTGCAATTCGATGACTTTGGATTTTATACTAGAGTAGGGGTTTTCGGTCAAAGAATTGTAAATTAACGGACTGGTTTGCAGATTTTTATTCAAAAAAATGCCCGAACCTTGAATGACATTCACCATGCCCATATCTTTAAGCTTTTTAATCGATTCTTGGATCGTATATCTGGAAACGTTGTATTGTGCCGCCAGCTCCCGCTCGGTTGGCAGTTTCCAATCGGGAAAATAGTTTTGGTATATCTTGCTCAGCAAATCGTTAATGACAAATTCTTTCTTGTTCATGATGGGCTCCTCCTAAATGCATGAATCAAGGCTGTTGATTTCCCCTCAAGTATAACTCAGATTCATATATTAAATCAGGAGGTAACAACAGATGTTTTTTAAACGCAAGAAAAAAGAGGAAAACCTGCCGTACTTGGATATTCCATCCCCACTGCCGGGGAAAATCATACCTTTGGATCAAGTGGAGGATGAAGCTTTTTCCAGCAAAGCGATGGGTGAAGGGTTTGCCATTCTTCCCGATTCGGGCAAGGTTGCCGCTCCATTTGCGGGCAAAATCGCCCATATCATGGAGAAAAGCAAACACGCCGTTTTGCTTGAGCATGAGTCCGGAGTTCAACTGTTAATTCATGTCGGGATGAACACCGTTGCTCTGAAGGGGGAAGGATTTAAAGCCCATGTAAAGAGCGGCGATCGGGTGAAAAAAGGCCAACTGCTGCTTGAATTCGATATTGACTTTATCCGTCAAGAGGGATACTCCGTCATTACGCCCGTTGTCGTTCCCGCGGGCCAAGAGGCGGTCAAGACCATCGAACAGATAAACGCGGCTCAAGGCTCGCTGGAGGAGACGGTTCTGCGGATTCATTTCTAAATCAACCCTGGAAGGGAGGGGGCGGGATGAGCATGGGTGAAGCTGAAAAATACCATGTATTAGCGAGAGGAATTATCTTATCCCAAGATTGTTTGCTGGTTGCTCATTGTATCGGGATGGATAATACTTTTTTGCCGGGAGGGCATGTTGAATTTCGGGAAGGAATCAGAAAGACCTTAGCCAGAGAAATCCATGAAGAACTGGGATTAACATGTGAAGTGAAACAATATATTGGAGCGGTAGAAGCCGATTATGAAGACCAAGGGATCTATCACCAAGAAATAAATCACCTGTTTATAACCGAACTGGAAGGCGCCGATCCTACAAGAAACCCGGTATCGCAGGAAAAACATTTGGAATTTTACTGGATCCCTATCGATGAAATGGAATTACATCATCTTTTGCCCGCTCCCATCCGGAAAGTGATTAAAAACTACGTAGATCAAGCCAGGGGCCCCTACTTTGAAAGCACATTTGAAGCATAGGAATAATAGCAAGTCAAAACCCACTCCAAGGTTCCCGAACCGAAGGGTGGGTTTTAATTGACACGGACTGCATCTAAAGATAAGAGAAGACTAAATTTTCAAATTCCTGGAAAGTAGCGGCTTTCTTTAGCATTTCTATAAATTCTTCATTATCAAATAGGGAAAGAATAGCATTATAAATTGATAAAAAGCGTTGCTTATCCAACTTGTTAATCGCGATTAAAAGCACGAAGTTTACCGTATTACTCCCCCATACTATTCCTTTCCTGCTAATAACGACGCCGATGCTTGTCTGTAAGGCGTTCATATGGACAGAGTGAGGAATGGCAGTGTTTCCAAAGGAAGTGGAAGAAGCAAGCTCTCTTTCAAACACGGTTCTTTTGAAATGGCTGGTTACAACCCCCAGCCGTTCCATCTCACCACAGAGTTTATCGATAACTTCTTCCCTCGTGATATCTTCTTCAATATAGAAAAGACTCGGACTAAAGTAGTTCTCGAAATTGTCAAATACGAGTCTTCTTTTTTTTCTATCCTGAATCTCGTGAATCTTATTGTAAATTTCTCTTGTTTGATGTTCAAGCTGAAGCGGCGAAATACAAAGATACGGATATAATGTATTTTGCGGATTATCCATAACAGTAATCAGGAGATCAAAAGGATAATCGGGTATTTGATCGTATGTCGTCACAATGCGGTCAATTGTAATATTTTCTGAAAAGGTAATCGACAAATAATTATAAATCTTTTTTTCTATTTCGAGATATGTTGGGCACAAAAGAATACATTTTAACTTGTCGGTATTTGCTTTTTGCCGATCTATTTCGGTTCCGATGTGAATGGCAATAAACGCTATTTCATCCTCACTAATTTGAATTTTATAAATCTCAGAGAGCCTTAGTGAAATAAAGATGGCCATATCATAAATAAACGGGCAGTCTTTCTTGATATTGTCCAAAAGAGGATTTTTATTGGCTTTATTTAAGGACGCTCTTGTTATTAATGACTTGATGTGTAAAACAAAGGGCACGATGAAATTGTCGTTGTTTAAGTCGATAGAGTAGAGCTCCGCGATCTCCATAATAATACGGTTTGTAGTTAGCATTATTCCTTCGCCAACAACGCTTGCCAACTTTCTGTAGTCGTTCTTCACACGATAATTTACATTGGTTTTGAACAGGGTGTAGATCGCACTTCGCTCATTTACAGAGAGCCGTATGTTAAACTCTTGTTCAATAGTAGAGGAAACCCGAGTGATCAATTCGGCGTCTTCCGTTTCGTCAGCGAAATAATCCGTGCCGGTAATTGAAGAGTCGAGATAGTTTCCTTTGGTTACCCTGTCGATTAGAATAGCAAAGTGAAGAACCAGATTCATAAAAGCAAAATCATTTATAAAGTAGTCGCCATCCAGAAAGAACGAGCGGATAATTTTGGAGATTTTAGCGACATAATCAGCATTAAATAGCTCGCCCAAGGTCTTGATGTCAACAATCTTACTTGAGGTCTCTTCAAAAATAACGCTTGATAGAAGCGAACGCTTGTCCTTTTCTGCACCTATGATGTGAATACGATCATGTTGGGTAGCGAATCTAAGATTAAACTTTTTAAAAGTGGTATTCATCTTGCCCAAGTCATTTTTTAACGTCGAATAGCTGATATACAATTGATTACAAAGATCAAAAATATCAGGTTCTTGGTGCTCGACCAGTATTTTTTTGATGATGTAGATAGCTCTTTCCGAATAAAATTGGGGAATTGAAGATTGCTCTAACAGCAGATTTCTAGCTTCCGTTTTATCAATTAAATAGCCTTTATTTGACGATAGAATAACCTCCCTGTCTGAAAGCAAATTTGTATTTTTAATGTAAGTCTTCACCGTTCGTACAGATATCTTGAGCTGATGGGCTACTTCGCTCGCTGAAACAGGCTTATTTTGTTTCAATAAGTAAGTTATAAGCTGTTTTTGGATATCCTTCAAGATAACTCCCTCCTGTCGGTTATTTGCATTATAACAGTTCTATTAGTATTCACGAACGGTTTAGAAACTATTCATTTGCACGCTACGGTGCAATTAAAAGGTGGAACAAA
Organism: Paenibacillus oralis; assembly: GCF_003863965.1. GTDB lineage: Bacteria > Bacillota > Bacilli > Paenibacillales > Paenibacillaceae > Fontibacillus > Fontibacillus oralis. The sequence continues at coordinate 209,904 of NZ_RRCN01000001.1, read as the reverse complement.
TTCTGCTGTATCGTCAATAATGTAAACATCAAATATTAAGGAGTGCTTCCAACATGAATGACGTGAAAATTCTGTTATGCTGTGGCGCAGGCATGTCAAGCGGTTTTATGGCACAAAAGGCGAGAAAAGCGGCCAAAAAAAGAGGAATCAATGTAACCGTCGAAGCAAAAAGTGAAACAGAGGCGGCGGGCTTTTTGCCAACAGTTGATATTTTACTGTTAGGTCCGCATTATGAATCGCATAAGGGAAAATTTGTTGAAATGGCCAAACCTTTTAACGTTCCTGTCGATGTGATCCCGCAAAGAATATACGGAACACTGGATGGAGATAAATTGTTGGATTTTGCGTTGGAAACTATTGAAGCCAGCACGAACAAATAATCCGAGGTGAGCTAAGATGGAAAAATTCATGAATTGGTTAAGCCTCTCATTTGCTCCGAAAATGCAGAACATAGCCAATTGGCCGTGGATTGCAGCATTATCGAGCGCCATGCAGAAAATTATACCTTTCATTCTTACCGGATCCGTAATTTTTCTGTATAATGTGTTGCGTTCATATTTTGAAGTTCTTCCCGATCTTGGGAAAATAGCGGATTATTCTTTTGGAATGCTGGGGCTCCTGACGGCGTTTATGTTAGCACACCAAGTTATGGAGAAATTACAGAGGCCTGCTTATCAAATCAATGCGGGGTTGACTGCTGTTTGTGTGTTTATTATATTTATCAATCCATCTGTAGACGCCAACGGAATTTTCAGTGTCGAATTCAGCAGATTTGGTCCGACAGGAATCATGATTGGTTTAATTGCGGGATTATTTGTATCTATCATTTTCAATCTGTTCGGAAAGCTTAACTTCTTAAAAGATTCCAATATGCCTGATTTTGTTGTAGTCTGGGTCAATAATATCATTCCGATGACGATTATACTGGGGCTCTCCACATTGGCAACATTTAGGTTTGGAATCGATATTTTTGATATTATCATCAGTTTGTTCAGTCCGATCCAATCTTTTGGACAAACCTTGCCGGGCCTTATACTGCTTGTGTTTATCCCTACATTTTTATATACGATGGGGATTTCGTCATGGCTATGGGGAGCGGTTGCTACACCTATCTATTTGGCTGGTATTGCCGCCAATATTGAAGCAGTAAAACAAGGATTGCCTGCAATGAACATTTCAACTAGTGAAACCGTATTCACCGCTGGTCTTATAACTATGGGGGGGATGGGAGCGACCCTTGTTTTAAATATATTAATGTTGCGTTCAAAATCGAGGGACCTAAGTATGGTAGGCAGAATCTCTATCGTACCTTCCATCTTTAATATCAATGAACCAATCATGTTCAGTGCTCCCGTCGTCATGAATCCGCTGTTGATGCTGCCCATGTGGATAAATGGAATTACCGGGCCTCTTATTGTTTGGACAGTGATGAGAACGGGGTTGCTGAATATTCCTGATCAAATGATCCAGGTTGGGCAAATTCCCGCCCCTTTCTCAACGTTTATGATAACCCAGGATTGGCGCTCCTTTATTGTCTACGTAGTTATGTTTGCAGTGTACTTTATAACGTGGTATCCATTCTTTAAAGTTTTCGAGAGACAAAAGGTCGAATTAGAGAGAGAAGCAGCTAACTAAGTGAATAGAATTCTAAATTTTGGAGGGAGACCAATCAATGAGAGAAAATGAACTGGAAGAAAATGAATTGGAAGAAAATGAATTGGTTGCGGTAGCTATGGAAATTATTTTACACGCGGGAAATGCCCGTAAATTGATAGACGAGGCATTCCAATATGCCAAATCCGGCGACTTTACCACACCGAAAATAAAAATGGAAGAAGCCAATGCGGAAATCGTTGAAGCGCATCGCGCGCAAACCAAGCTTATCCAGGAAGAGGCACGAGGTATCACACATGAGCCATCCCTATTATTTAATCATGCACAGGATACGTTGATGATCGTGTCTTCAGAGATGCAAACCACCAAAAGGTTGATCGAAGTGCTAGAAAGTTTGATGTAGTTGTGAATAGATTTAAAAATTTTATCATCTCTACTTTGTTATCCGCGTTAGGTGCAGCCATCATTGGCTTGGGTGAAGGTATAGCTCTGAGCGCTTCCTGGGGTTCAGATCCCCTCGGCACTCTTTGGGAAGGACTGGTTAATGTATTTGGAATTACGTTGGGGCAGGCGAATCTCCTGGTTCAACTCATCCTGATTCTGGTTGTCTTCTGTGTAAAAAGGGAGGAAATCGGGATTCCTACCGTTTTAAATCCTTTTATTATCGGTTGGGTCACGGACGTCACCTTTCCTCCCTTCCATGAGCTGGTGATCAGCAGGACGGTACAAGTAGGATTTCTATTGTCAGGACTAATCCTTATTGCTGTGGGGGCTGGAATCTGTGTAAGTCTCTCCGTGAAAAGAGATGCCTATAGCGCGATTGCGGTATTACTGGCAAAAATGCTGAAGGGAAGTGTAGGAAAAGCCCGGTCTTTAATGGACTTTACCTGTCTGTCATTTGGGTTCATTTTAGGCGGCAAACTACTGCCGGGCCCAATTATCAGTATCTTTATGATTGGCTTTTTCTTAGCTCTAACCGTTAAAATTTGCGAAAAAATGAAAACTTATTTTAAACTGGAGGGAATGGAATGAAAAACGAATTTCCAAAAGATTTTTTATGGGGCGGGGCTATAGCGGCCTGCCAGGCTGAAGGGGAATACGATAAAGATGGAAGAGGGCCATCCACTTCCGATATTCATGTGTATGACAAAAATATTAAAAGAAATGCTATTGCCAAAGAAGGTGGAGGTACACTGGAGGAAATAAAATTCGCCTTGGCCGATCAGCAAGGGTATTACCCTAAACGGTATGGCATAGATTTTTACAACACTTACGAGCAAGACCTTGATATGCTGGCTGAGTTAGGGCTGCAAACTTTCAGGACGAGTATTTCATGGTCCCGTATTTTTCCAAAAGGAGATGAAGCCGAACCCAATGAGCAGGGCTTGGCGTTCTATGATCGCTTGATTGACTCGATTATCAGCCATAACATGGAGCCGATCATTACAATGGCGCATTATGATATGCCCCTTCATTTGGTGACGGAGTATGGAGGGTTAGCCAATAGGAAAGTTGTAGATTTATTTGTAAAATATGCAAAAGTAATATTAGAAAGATACGGTGATAAAGTTAAATATTGGATTGTTTTTAACCAAGTCAATCTTGTTCCTACTGTAGCGTTTGGTTCTTTGGGGATTTACGAAGGACAAGCGGAAAATATGGAAGAATTGATGTACCAGGCTGTACACAATCAGTTTGTGGCTTGTGCTATTACCAAAGAAATTGCCCGTTCGGTAGCCCCGAAAGCTATGATTGGAACGATGCTGGCGGATGCTACGTATTATCCTGCAACCTGCAAACCGGAAGATGTTGTTTATACAATGAAGAAAAACAGAATGCAATATTTTTTCTCAGATGTGCAATTAAGAGGGGAATATCCTGGTTATGCTCTTAAATACTTTGAGGATAACGGAATCAAGATTCGGAAAGAAGCGGACGATGACCGGCTTCTTGCTGAGAATACCATGGATTTCTTGGCATTAAGTTATTATTATAGCCGAATAGTAGATGCTGAGAAAAATACGATGTCCGTAAATTCAGCGGAACAAAATCCATACTTGGAGCCAACCCCATGGGACTGGCGCATAGATCCATTGGGATTCTACAATTGTCTGTCTCAATACTGGGACCGCTATCAGGTTCCGCTAATGATTGCAGAAAACGGATTTGGCGCACTTGATGTTTTTGAAGATAACACGGTGTATGATGATTACAGAATAGATTATTATGAGAGTCATCTAAAAGCTCTAAAAGATGTAATCGATGATGGCGTGAAAGTTATTGCTTATTGCGCGTGGGGGCCAATTGATATTGTCAGTTCTTCGTCTGCTGAAATGAGTAAAAGATACGGCTTTATTTATGTTGATATTGATGATGAAGGAAAAGGCTCGGGCAAGCGGATTAAAAAGAAAAGTTTCAATTGGTACCAAAATGTAATAAAAACGAATGGTGCAAGCCTATATAATTCTAATCCCAACTGACGGAAGTATTAAACAAGCAGACTCTATTGAGCTGCTTGTTTTTATTAGTTTTATGAAGGCTTCTTCTTATACTCATTTGGCGTAATCCCCACCTCTTGCTTAAACAGCTTGGAAAAATACGAATAGTTGCTGTAGCCCACCTTGTTCGCCACCGCATAGACGGACAGATTGGTCGTTTCGAGCAACCGCTTGGCTGCCGAGATGCGGACCTGGATGACATAGCTTCCCAGCGAAACGCCGGTTTCTTTTTTGAATAGCCGGGCCAGGTAATCCGGGTTGAGGTAGACGACTTCGGCCAGGTCGCCCCGGGTCAGCTCATCCCCGTAATGTGCGTGAATGTACTGCTTGATTTCCTCGGCCACGGTTTTCGGTTCGGCGGCGAAGTCGCGGTAGGCCATGGCGGTATTGACCAAATACTTCACATATTCCTCCATATCCTCAAGCGAATGCAAGGATTGCGCCAGCAATTGATCATTCGCCCGCCCGGCGTACAATTTATGGGCTTCGATGCCTTTCATTTTAAGAAAAGCATACACAAGCTGCACGATATCGAGCCGGAACAAGCTGAGGCTGGCGGTGTCCAGCTTTCTGTGATTCAGCCGGTCCCGGAGATATCGGGACGTTTCCTCCAGAAACGCGGCGGGATCGTTTTGGTCAAGCAGTTGTTCCAAACGCGTTAAATCCGGCGGAATGTATTCCGGCCTGCTTGGTGTGTAATCGCGTTCGGCCAGGTAGGTTTGATTGCGGGTTTTGGTCAGATTTTCGTTCATCGCCACAAGTTGATGCAGGACCGGGCCGATGCCCTCCAGCTTGCCGGACAACCCGATGCAGCAGCAGGCATCGCACTTGAGAAATTGGCCCGTCCGTTGAATCAAGGAAGCGCACAATCGCTCTAGCGCCACCGATTCCGGCGGCCGGCTCCATTTCAGAATGGCGATCCAATTGTAATCTTTATATTCCAAAATAGTTTCAACGGAAAAACGCGGATCATCCTGCAGCAGCTCATACAGCACATTAAGCAGGGCGAAATCGAACAGCCCTTTCTCTTCCCGGCCCATGCTGCCGCTAAAGGGAAACAGGTGGATCAGCACCGGCTGAAAGAGATCGGTCATGCGGCAGGAGAGGTGCTGCTCCTCCATCGCCTGGGCCACGGCCGCCGGTTTCACAGGCACGGGCACGCTTAAGCTCACCAGCTTGCGCCAGAAATACTCGACGATTTTGGCCTGGTTTTTCTGCCAGAAATATCCCTCTTGAATCGCTTTCTCCTGATTCTGCTGCTCCTTGGCCCGGGCCACCGCCTTCTGAATGATCAGCATCAGCTTGTCGAACTCGATCGGTTTGAGAAAATATTCGAAGCTCTGCAATTCGATCGCTTTTTGCGCATAGTTGAAGTCGGCGTAGTTGGTCAGAAAAATGGCCTGAACGGCGTATTGCTCCTCCCGGATCCACGCCAGCAGCTCCAGCCCGCTGCCCTGCGGCATTTCGATGTCGGAAATGAGGATTTGCACCGGGTGCTCTTGCAAAATTCCACGCGCCTGGGCCACGTTGTTCGCCGTATACACGTTTTCGATGCCCATTAGCTTCCAGTCGATTTTCTTCTCCAATGCGGTAACGACATAATAATCGTCGTCCACGACCAACGCGTTCATAAGGCCACACTCCTGTTCGTTCCCGCCGCCACGTTCGCAGGGAGGGATAAGGTTACGCAGGCGCCGCCGTCCTCCTTGTTGAAGAACGATACTGCCGCTTGTTTATCGTATAGGGAGTCCAGTCTCTGCAGCGTATTCATGATCCCGATACGGGCACCCGCAGTTTGATCCAGGGGAACCCCGCTTTGCAACTTCTCCAAAATATCCGGCGGGAACCCGGGCCCGGTATCGGAGATGCGAATCATGAGGCGCTCTTCCCCGGCGTCCAGTTGGAGCCCTGCCGCAAGCTCAATCTGTGCTTCCGCAACCCGGGACACCGCGTATTTGACCGCGTTCTCCACGAATGTCTGCAGGACGAGCGGCGGAATCTTGGCTTCCGCCAAATTTTCCTCCTGTTCGATCCGGTAGACCAGGGCATTTTGATAACGGTGCTTCTGGATCTCGAGATAAATCCGCACATGCTCGATTTCGTCCCCCAGCTTGACGAAGTCCCCGTCGTTTTGGAAGATGTACCGGAAATATTTCGCGGTCGACATCGCCATCCGTTCGATTTCCTCGTGCATTTGCATTTGCGCCATGCTGTAGATGGACGTCAGGCAATTCAGGAAAAAATGCGGCTTGATCTGCAGCTTCATATAATCGAGCTGAATCCGCTGCTTTTCCAGCTCCCGTTCGTACAGGTCGATTTTGAATTTTTTGATCTGCCCGATCAGGTTCAAAAACTGTTTATTCGCTTTCTCCAGCTCAATGATTTTGCTGCTCTGGAACTCCAGCGGTTCGCCTTCTTCCGTCCAAAACGCCAGGTTATAGGAAAAGTTTTTGATCGGCCGCAGCACCTTGTTCCGGAAATACAGCAGGATGAACCCCAAGCTGCAGGTGATGATCACGGCCAAAAGAAGGATCAGCAACTGGGCGATCATGATCTTCTCGAACGTTCCGAACTGAATGACCAGCTTGACGTGAAAAGTGGCGTCCGTGAACTCCCCGTTCACCGTCGTTCCGGCCTGGAACAGGCCCAAGGAGGAAGACGCCTGCGGGTAATCGTCCAGTACCTTGCCGCTGTTGGAAAGCGGACTGGTGATGCTCTGCCCGTTCTCGGCAATCAGGGACACGAAGCCGTTCTCCCCGAGATTTATCTCGCGCAAGGGGCGGATCAGGTTATCCGCGGAAACCAGGCTGATCATGTAACTGTCGTAATAAGGCACGATGTTCGTAATGTAATACTTGCCGTTGACCTGGACCGGCGTCCATTTGGAGTAGATCTTCTCGTAAACGTTCCGATCCTGCTCCACGTTGGCGATAATTTGTTCCTTCAGCGCCAGGTAATCCGAATAGGAGATGCTGATCGGAGCGCAATTGAGAAAAAACGGCTGCTTCTTTAAATACACGAAAAAATTGTATTCCTGCCCGTAATTCTTTTGCAGCTCGGTAAACCGCTTGTGCAGATTTTCGTTCGCCTCGAAAAACTCCCGGCTGTTCATCGGGCTCGTATTCATCGCCTTCAGGCTTTCGTCGTTGGCCAGCGTCCACCCGGTATAGTGATTGATGTAGGCAAAGTCATGGTTGATGCGATCCAAGTACAAGCCGGCCGTATCCTGCAAATAACGCGTGGCCTGCTGCTTGACGATCGAGATCGCGGAAATGCTGATGGCAAAGTCCAGGATAAGAACGATGAAGGAAATCAGAAACATGATGTTCACGTAATGCCGGAGCGGATACTGTTTGTTTTCCGTTGGTTTGGCCATGGCTTCCTAGCGCCGCATCCTTTCCCGCGCTTAGCTTTTCTATGAATGCGCTTTTACGGAGATTTAACCCTATTATAAAACCTTTGGCTGAAAAAAGGATACGTAAGTCCATGCGGCTTGCGGGAAAAGTCCGGAAAGTGCAAACGAAGGTCTGGATTGCGTTATGATTTTTCCGGCCGCAACCATTTATACTGGAAGTGTCCAAATTTACTTACAACATTTGGATTCGCAGGCTAAAATACACTTTCAAGGATGGGAGCAGGCGGCTTGCTTTCATTCTGAAACGGGGGATGATGCATGAAAAAGCTGAACGACATGAGGCTGGAAAAACTGATGAAGATCCGTACCGAAGCGTACAACCGCTATATAGGTGCGGAATAAAGGGAGATGGTTAAAATGGCAAGACGTTTAAAGGCATTTACGGCACTTATAGTGGCTGCACTTATGGCAGCGGTGTTTATGGTCGGCAATTTCGCGTATATTCAGCCCGTCCGCGCGGCGGGCATAGAGGGCGTAACGCAGGCCGATCCCGGCCCGGTCCCGGACGGCTCGCTGCGAGTCCACTATCAGCGGGCCGATCAGCAATACGGCCATATGGGCCTGTGGCTGTGGGGCGACGTAAAGACGCCGTCCGAGCAGACGGGCAGTTGGCCGGGCGGGGCGGCCTCTTTTGCCGACAACCAAACTACAAGCTACGGCGCTTATCTCGACATCCCGCTTAAGGACAATGCCGCACATCTTAATTTCATCGTGGTCGACAAGACGAATGGGGTCAAGGAGGGCGGCGATAAGTACGTCGCGTTAACGGCGTCGGGGCCGAAGGAAGTGTGGATCAAGGAAGGTTCGGATGAGGTCTCTCTCCAGGAACCGTCTGGGCCGCCCATCGGCGGGCCGGAAGACAGTCGGGCTAATTTTCCCGAATGGTCGCAGGATTCCGTAATTTACGAAGTCAATGTCCGGCAGTTTACGGAAGCGGGCACTTTCACGGCGTTCGAAGCGCATCTGCCGCGGCTTAAGGAGCTTGGCGTGGAAATTTTGTGGTTCATGCCGATCCACCCGATCTCGCAGGAGAAACGCGTCGGCACGTTAGGATCGTATTATTCGGTGGCGGACTATAAAGCGGTGAATCCGGAGTTCGGGACGATGGACGATTTCAAGCGGCTGGTGGACAAAGCGCACGACATGGGCTTTAAGGTCATGTTGGATTGGGTGGCCAACCACACCGGCTGGGATAATCCGTGGATACAAAATAAATCGTGGTACGTGACCGACGCCAGCGGCAACATCATCGCTCCGGAAGGCTGGTCGGATGCCGCCGAGCTGAATTACGACAATCCCGACATGCGTGCGGCGATGATCGATGCGCTTGTTTACTGGGTAAGGGAAGCGGATATCGACGGCTACCGGGCCGATTTCGCCTCCGGCGTGCCGCAGGATTTCTGGGAGACGGCGCGGCGGGAACTGGATCAAATCAAGCCGGTTTACATGCTGGCCGAGGATGATACCCAAATTGGATTGCTGCGGCAAGCCTTTAATTCAAACTATAATATGGGGCTGTTCTACAACATCATGAAGCAGATTCCGGGCGGGGGAATCAGCGCCGCGGACGTCAAAGCTTTTTTGGATGCCCAGGCGCAAAAATACCCCAGAGGTGCTTACCCGATGAATTACATTACCAACCATGATACGAACTCGTGGGAAGGCACCGCCTCCGAAATGTTCGGCGGTGCGGAGGACCTGGTGGCCGCGCTTAGCTTTACCGTGCCCGGCATGCCGCTGATCTACTCGGGCCAGGAAGCGGGCCTGAACAAGCGGCTGCAGTTTTTCGAAAAGGATGAGATCGACTGGAGCGACCTGTCCAAGCAGGATTTTTATAAGCGGCTGATTCAAACCAAACGGGAAAATCCGGCGCTGTGGAACGGCAACGCGGGTGGGCCGATCAAGTATTTGGCGGCGGACGACGGGCAGGTGCTGGCGTTCGAGCGGGAGAAAGACGGGAACAAGGTGATCGTGATCCTCAACCTGTCGGGGACGGCGCGCACGGCGGCCGTTCAGGCTGGAGCTTCCGCGGGCCGTTACTACGATGTTTTCGGACAATCCTTCACGGATATCGGAGCTGGGCAAACCTTTACGCTGGCGCCGTGGGGATATCGCATTTTTTCAAAGTCCGAATAGTGACATTAATAGTCTAATTTACGTTATTGCCCTCTTCCGATCGGGAGAGGGCGGTTTTGTGCGGGCGGAGGAACAGGCGGAAAAAGTCCGGTTAGCGCCTGCTTCCGGTCCGGTAAACGCGTCAGGCGGGGCTTTATACTTAGGATGTTGAAAGAGTAAGGAGGGGATGTCATGAAATCCGGTTCTCCTGGCCTGGAGCGGACGCTCGGCCGGGTCAAGCGCAACGGAGGACTTTATTTGCTGCTGTTGCCCGCGTTCGTGCTTACGCTGCTGTTTGCGTACAAACCGATGTATGGGGTGCTTATCGCCTTCAAGGACTATAGTCCGGCGCTCGGCATCAGCGGCAGTCCGTGGGCGGGGTTCAAGCATTTCGAGAAATTTTTCAATTCGTATCAATTTTCCACGACCATTAAAAACACAATTGTGATCAGCCTGTACAGCATCGCCACATTTCCGATTCCGATCGTGCTGGCTTTGATGGTTAACCAGATGCGCCCAAATCGGTTCCGGCGTTTTTTCCAGACGGTCTCGTACATGCCGCATTTTATCTCGACGGTCGTGATGGTCGGGCTGATGCTCATTTTGCTCTCCCCAAGCACCGGCCTGGTCGGCAATCTATCCAAATTGTTCGGCGCCGAAGCGCCCGATCTGATAGGCTCGGCCGCCTGGTTCAGCAGCTTGTACGTCTGGTCGGACGTGTGGCAGCATGTCGGGTGGGACAGCATCATTTTTATCGCCGCGCTGTCCACGGTTGATCCGAGCTTGTACGAGGCGGCCACGGTCGACGGGGCCAGCCGCTGGCACAAAATCCGCTACATTGATCTCCCGATGCTGATGCCGACGGCGATTACGCTGCTGATTTTGCGGGTCGGCGGACTGCTTGGGGTCGGGTTTGAAAAGGTGTACCTGATGCAAAACGACCTGAACATTACCGCCAGCGAAATTTTGTCCACGTACATTTACAAAATCGGGCTGCTGAGCAGCCAGTACAGCTTTTCCTCGGCCGTCAACCTGTTCAACACCGTGATTAACTTTTTGCTGCTCATTCTCGTGAACCAGATCTCTAAAAAATACAGCGAGAACAGTCTTTGGTAAAGGAGGGAGGGAAAAGAACATGGACACAGGGCATCCGGGGGGAAGTCCGGCCGCGCAGCCGGTCAACAACCGATCCTCCGACAAGGTGATGGAGGCGGCGCTATATATATTCGCGGTTCTGTTTCTGATCATGTTAATCTATCCGCTTTATTTTATCGTCATCGCCTCCTTCAGCGATCCGTCCGCGGTGGCGAACGGGCAGGTGTGGGTTTATCCCAAGGGCTTCACGCTGGACGGGTACAAGGAGCTGCTGAAGCACGAAAATATTTGGATCGGCTACCGGAACACGATTTTGTATACTGTAGTTGGCACGGCCATCGGCCTGATCGTCAACGTTTCGGCGGCTTACGCGCTGTCGCGCAAAGACCTCGTCGGACGGAAATTTCTCTCTTTGTTTTTTATCTTTACGATGTTTTTCAGCGGCGGGCTGATTCCTACCTTTCTAACGGTCCGCGATTTCCACCTGTACGATACGTTTCTGGTCATGGTTCTGCCGTTTTCCGTGATCGTGTACGACATCATCGTCGCCAGGACCTTTTTTCAGTCGAGCATTCCCGAGGATTTGTGGGAGGCGGCGCAAATCGACGGCTGCGGCAACCTCCGTTATTTCGTCCAAATCGTGCTGCCGCTGTCCAAGGCGATCATCGCGGTGCTGGGACTTTGGATCGCCGTCGGCTACTGGAACTCTTATTTCAACGCTTTGATTTATTTGAAAAATCCCGATCTGCATCCGCTGCAGCTAATCCTGCGGAACATTCTGATCACGAACCAGATGCAGTCCGGCATGGGCACCGGCGAAGCCGCGCAAATCGCGCTCCGGCTGGCCAACCTGATGCGCTATTCCGTCATCATCGTCGCCACCGTGCCGATCATGTGCGTCTACCCCTTCCTGCAAAAATACTTCAACCAGGGAGTCATGATCGGCGCGGTAAAGAGTTAATACAAACCAATGATTAAGGGGGATGTTCTATGAACAAACAAGCCGGTAAATTTGCGGCGAAAAAATGGGTGCCGCTGCTGCTCGCGGCTGCGCTGGCCTTCGGACTCGCCGGCTGCGGCGGCGGCAATGCCGGGAACAGCGGCGGCAGCACGCCGGACGCGGCGGGCAATTTCAACAAGGAAGGCCTGCCGATCGTAAACGAACCCGTAACACTTAAGGTGCTGACCATGCGCTGGGGCAATATGGGTGACACCTTCACCCAAAACCAGTGGCTCAAGGACCAGGAGACGAACACAAACGTTAAAATCGAATGGCAGGTCGTGTCCTCCAACGACTGGGGCGAACAGAAATCGATCATGCTGGCCAGCGGCTCGCTGCCGGACATCATCCTGGGCGATCAGACCTTTTCCGATTCCGATATCGTCAACAACTTAAGTTACTTCCGCCCGCTCGACGATTACATCGACCAGTACATGCCGAACCTCAAGGCGGCGATGGAGGAAACCCCGGAGCTGAAAAAAATCAGCACATTCCCGGACGGCAAAATCTACTCCCTGCCGACCCGGCTGCCTTCGCGCCCGAAAACGAAAAACCAGCCGGTGATCAACAAAGTCTGGCTCGACAAACTGGGGCTGCAGGTTCCGGATACGGCCGACGATCTTTACAACGTGCTGAAAGCGTTTAAGGAACAGGACCCGAACGGCAATGGGAAGCAGGACGAGATCCCTTATACCGAAACCGGGCTGGCCCCGGATTTTCTGAATCCGTTCGGCATCACCGACATCAACGCCAACAGCATGCTGGTGAAGGACGGCAAGCCCGTCTTTTACCCCGTCAGCGAGGAATACAAGGAAGGCCTAAAATATGCGCATAAACTGTATGCGGAAGGCTTGATCGACAAGGAGCTGTTCACCCAGGACGCCACGATGACGGCGGCCAAGCGGCAAAACGCCGATGTCCCAATCGTCGGGTTTACGAACCAGTGGACGCCGGACGCGGTATTCGGCAAGTGGAGCGGCCAATACGTTACGATCCCGCCGCTCGCCGGGCCGGACGGGAACCGCTATAATCCGGGCAATCCGAACGGCATGAGCTTTAACCGCAACGAACTGTTGATTACGACGTCGTGCAAATATCCCGAGGTGGCCGCCCGCTGGGCCGACCAGTTCTACACCAACGAAGCGAGCATCCAAAATTTCTGGGGCGCGATCGGCACGGTCATCCAGAAAAACGACGACGGAACCTATACGCTGATGGACCCGCCCGAAGGCACCAGCGCCGATGCCTGGTATTGGGAACAGTCTTTGCGCGATTTCGGACCAAAATACGTCAGCCCGTCCTTCGAGAAAAACATCGTCCTGAACCCCGAGGCCGGCGACGGTCTGAAGCTGGAGATCGACAAAATGGGCAGCGAATACGTCACCACGCCGTTCCCGAACGTTATGTATACGGCCGAGGAATTCCAGGAGCTGCCGACCCTGACGACCGATATCGACAGCTATGTGGCGGCGATGCGCGCCCAGTGGGTTACGAAAGGCGGCATCGATGAAGAGTGGGACGCTTACGTGAAGAAGCTGAACGACATGGGCCTGGACAAACTGATGAAAATCCGCACCGCTGCGTACGACCGGTATATGAACGTGAAATAAACGGCGGCGCGGCTGTAGGGTTATAACGTAACGCCCTGACCTTGGAATAGAATGTTCTAAGGCCTGGGCGTTTTTCCATGCTCCCAAGGGCGTTGGTATCGAGGATACCCTGGGTGCTATACTGTTAGTGAAGCCGGATCTGCGGCAGCGGGGCTGAACCGGGCGGAAAGCAACATTGATCGCAGGCAGATATCCACGGCTTGACACAACGCTCTGATGGAAATATCCAATTAGAATTGGAATTTAAGCAGTTAATATAGCCGTTTGATTGGATTTTTCCAATGAGACGGTCCATGAAACGCTAAACGCTGAAGCTAGGACGGTGGTTTGTTTGCTATCCAGACTCGTTAACCTGATCCCTCGGGATTGGCTCGTTTACATGTATAAATATATGCCGTCGAAAAAGTTCAAAAACTGGGTTGTTTACCGGACCCAGCATAAATTTATGATTGCCGTCTTGGGCGTGCTCACCAACGAGAAAGGGCAAGTGCTGTTGCTAAAGCATACGTACCGCAGAGATGAGCCATGGGGGATGCCGGGAGGCTGGATGGAGCTGGAGCAGCCGGAAGCCGGGCTGGTCAGGGAAATTTATGAGGAAACCCGATTCCGCGCGCGCATTACGGGACTGGCCAAGGCCATTTATGACAAAAAGCCGGCGAGGGTCGATCTTGTCTTTAGAGGAAGGATCGTTGGCGGCACGTTTACTCCCAGCGTTGAAATCTCGGACTATATGTACTGTGACCCCGGACATTGGCCGCAGGGGCTGCCGGCGCACCAGAAGAAATTGATCTTGGATATCCTCGCCCGCAATTAAATTCCGTCAAAAACAAGGAACCCCCGCCCCGAGATCCACATTCTCGCAGGCAGGGGCCGCATTTGCCGCTATTGCTTCAATTATTCTTTCACTTTCGCCTCCAATTCCCGCAACGCTTGATCCAGCACGCGCATGGTAACCGGGTCCGGAAGCCGATAATCGCTTGGCAGCGAGGAAATGATGTGGTCCCAGATCTGACCGTCCACGATCACGAGCTTCTCGGTATCGCCGACCGGCCGCGTAAACCATCTGTTGTATTTGTCGCCGCTGACAAATGAGTGTTTTTTCTTCATTCGGGTGCACCTCCCCTGCGTTTTTGGATGGCGTATTCGTAGACCGCCAAATAACGGTCGACCATCTGATTCAGATCCCAGTGTTTGGTGGCCCATTGCTTGGCGTTTATGCCCATACGGAGACGAAGCTCATCGTTTTCCAGCAGCATTTTTAATTGATCGCCGAGGAAGCCTAAATCCCCTACCGGATAAATCAAGCCCGTCTGTTCGTGGGACACCATCTCCGGCAAGCCGCCGGAATCGCTGACGATGACCGGCAACCCGGCAAGCTGCGCCTCAATGACCGATAAAGGCTGATTATCCAGCAAGCTCGGCTGCACGAAAATATCGGCCTGCTGCAGCATTTGCGGCACGTCCTGGCGTTTTCCCCAGAATACGACGTCATCCTCCAGGCCCAACGCTTTGGTTTGGGCGCGCAGCTTCACCTGCATATCCCCTTCGCCGACAATCCAGCACACCCAGTCGCTCCTCCGTTTCTTCAACCCGGCGAGTGCACCGATCAGGTGATGCGCTGCCTTCAGCTCGATCAGCCGCCCCGCGAACATAATCACTTTCTTGCCTGCCGGCTTGCGAACGTCGGAAGCTTGCTTCATCCGGCTTGCATAAGCGGTTTGATCGTAACCGTACGGATACATTCTTAGCTTTTGGGCGGGGACTTTGAAGTCCTGGACCAGCATATTTTTGAGCCAATCGTTGGCGACGATGGTCGCTTCCGGGGAGGATGCGCCGAAATGTTCCAGTGCATGAAAATACGCTTTGGCGACGGAGGTGGTGGAGGATTTGTGTACAGTGCCGAATTGGCGCTCCACTTCGCGCGCTACGCTGCCGTGCAGCGAAGCGACCAATGCCGTGCTGCCGGTCCGGATCCGCTGGATGCAGCCGGAGGCAATGACGTCCTGGGCGTGAATGACATCGTATTGCCCTGCGTTTAAGTATGCGGCAGCCAACTCGAACATGTACCGTTCGAGTTCCGTATATAAAACGAGCTGGTTCCGGTGAATGGAAGGATAGGTTTCTTTGCTTAATTTTTCCGAAAGCAGCGGACGAACTTTGCTTTTATGGAACTTGGCTTGGTCGATGATCGAGACGTAAGGGTCGCCCGGATCGCCGCCATTCCCAAGGAGATCGACCTCGTGGCCGCGGGCCTGCAGATGTTTCTGCAGCTGCTGCATAAAAGGCCAAACGCCGCCGACATGAGGAACCGCCCAGTACGTAGCTAACAGGATTTTCATGTACGCAGCCTCCTCAGTTTAAAAATCCGCCGTTTCTCAACATCTGTCCGATTTCATCCTTAGTCATCAAGCCGGAGGAATTCGAGGTATAGGTTTTCGCCTGAGCCCGGGGGGATGCTGCATAGTGCCGGGATAACTCCTCGCTGCCCGGGGGGAGCACAACGAAATATCGTTTGCCGTCTTTATCGTACAGGACCGTGTGCTTCACCTCATGATCGGAGATCAAGTGCTCGTGCAGCTTCTCGCCTGGGCGGACGCCGATGACTCTAAGTTCCGTGTCCCGGTTCCCGTATTTCTCCCGGATGACTTCCGCCAGATCGGTAATTTTGCAGGCCGGCATATCCGGAAGGAAGATTTCCCCGCCGATCCCGTCCGTCAAAGCGTCCAGCATCAGCTCTGAGGTGACATCGCTGGTGACGAAATAACGGGTCATCGCTTCGTCGGTAATGCCGATCCAGTTGCTCTGGCGGATTTGGTTTTTGAACAGCAGCACGACGCTTTCGCTTGTTCCGATGACATTGCCACTCCGGACGGAGATGAATCTCGTATGGGCGCTGATCGAATCGGCGTACAGCACCAGCTTTTCCCCGATCGATTTGGTTAGCCCGTAAAAATTGGACGGGTTTGCGGCTTTGTCCGACGAGACGTTGATCACTTTTTTGACGTTGCCGCGGATCGCCGCCTCGATCAGGTTTTGGACGCCCAACACGTTGGTTTTCAGCGCTTCAAGCGGCTGGTTCTGGCAAATGTCGACATGCTTCAGGGCGGCCAGGTGAAACACGTAATCGATCCCGTCGCACGCCTCGATAAGCGCGTCTTTATCGCGAATATCCCCCACTTTGAAGGTCAATGCCGGATGACCCAATTCCCGGTGCATTCTAACCTGATGGGATTCGTTGCGGGAGTATACGATGATTTGGCCCGGTTCGTACGTCAAGAGCTTTTCCACCAGCCCGTACCCCCATGACCCGGTTCCCCCGGTAATCAAAATTTTGCTGTTTTTAATGATATTTCTCATTTTTCTCCCCCCTCGTTTAAGTTGGATACATAACGAATTCCTTGAAATATCTGCTTCCATTGATGATCATTGCCGTTCCATTTATCGAGATCGGACAGTTGAATGGCGCAAACCTTCTCGAGCGGCCAGTTTAGCTCCACGATGCCCCTGACCTGCGTGTGATTGACGAGCAGCACCCGGAAATCGCGCTTGACGGCGCGGTTCAGCGTCTCTTCCAGCAGCTTGGCCTCTTCCAAAGTGCCTTCGGTGCGCACGAACAGAATCCGCCGGCTCGTGGCCAATTTGCTCAGGAACCGCTCAATGCGCCGGTCATATTTGGCCTTCACCTCGGGATAGGAATTAAGGTCGGCCACCGTATTTTTACTCGCTTCGAAATCGTGGCTTGAAATGATGGAATTCGCGTCATCCGTTACCCAGATCATCCCGGTTTCCGTTACCCCGCCTACCCGCAAATTTTCCAGTTCCATAAATCCTTTGAACTTATTGGCGATCAGCCCGCATACGTCGTCAAGATTCGGCGAAGCCACCCAGTCGAATACGCCGGCGTAGGGACGAAGATTGTTTTTTTCCAGCTGCAGCGAAGATAAACATAGGTCCCCCAAGCTGAAGATTGCGTCGTAGCTGCCTTTTAAATCTGCCAGTTTCATCTCTTATACTCCTTTCCTTTACTCCTTTCCTTTTTTACGAAACCTGCTTTCTTGCCAACCTGCTTTTCTATGAAATGCTTCCCGACTCTATCGTTCTCACCTCACTCTATCGTTTTCTAATACTATGAAATGCAAGATTCTCTGCATCTGCTTGGGTGCTCATATGAATTTTTAAAAAAATTGCTAGTTTTTGATTTTCAGAGATAAGCGTACAAGCACCGCCGCTCGATAGAAACATAGATTAATAGAGAAAACGGAAAAGAAAGGAGTTGGCGATAGGATGCCGGTAAAATTACTCGTGATCGGGGTTCCGGAGTCCGGACTCGAAGAGATGTATTCCCTTATGCCGCAATTGCTGCCGCTTAGCAAGGGAACATGGGTGAACCAGTGGGAGGGGGATGTACAAGACGAGCTGCTGAAATTGAAACCCGGGGAAATCCGCACGGGGTATCTCTACCACAGCGAGACGGTGAAGCGGTTTATGGATGCGCAGCGAATTCGCCGGATTTTCATGGTCAGAGATCCGCGCGACATGATCTTAAGTATGCTTTTTTCTATTTTGAGGGACCCCAAACATCCACATCAAACATATTTTCGCCAGCATTTGAAATCGATGAACGAGCGTCTGCTCCGGATGATAACCGGTTTTATGGAAAGCAGGGCCGTCTCCAAGCAGTTCGGAGAGGTGCAGATTGGCTACGGGGATATCAATGAGCATTACAACCGGTATTTGCGGTGGATGGACGATCCCGGCACCTTGACGGTTCGTTATGAAAAGGCTGCAGACGATCCCAAACTGCTGCACGAGGAGCTTGCGCGTATCGTGGACTATTTGTGGCCCGATCTTCAGGACGGGGAGCGAACGTTAACGAAGGAGCAGTATATCCAGCGGATCGGTCAGTTGAAACCGGAGAAGCCGAAACATATCTTGCCGCCGGGGGGATGGAAAAAAGCGTACACCCCGGAGACCATAGCCGCATTCAAAAAGGTTGCGGGCGAACTGCTCATCTACTTGGGGTATGAACAGGATTTTGATTGGTGAAAAAGAAGCAGATCATAAAATGGCCTTCCCGCAGTCGAGGGAAGGTCTGTTTTTTTAAGATTATATTTATAACTCAACTTTCGCAGAGCAAAAATCAGCTTGAGCCCTTGAGCTGAAGATTTTCAAAGAATTAAGATAGGCGGCTGGCAAAATAGAAAAACACCGCTTCGTTTGGTAAAGCGAGAGTGAAGAGCTTCTGCGATCAGACAGAAGAGGTGTCTTTCATTGTTATAGACCTTATATTCCTTGCTTGCCAGTCAAGTCCAAAACCGATCGTGGCAAGAAACGCGGAAGGGCGTTGGAAGCTTGAGGACATAGAAGACCGGTAGGTTGGGCGGCAGATCAACACTCACTGTCCGGACGCTTTGCACGATTATCCCGTTTGATCAGGTCAGCAGAGAAACCGACAAGCTCGGGAGAAGAAAATATTTGGTGGAGAAGCAGATCGGTTCGAGATAATTTAGACGGGCTTAGGAGAAGGAATCAGGTTTAGGGGAGGTGAAACAGGCCGGACAAGAGAGCAAGACAAGAGATCAAGGACAAAACGCGAGGGTAACGAAAAGACCTTGATTTTGCTGTAGCCTGAACCTTTCCATCTGCAGCAACGTTCGGACTGTTTATGTTAACCCCTACCCATTAAGTTGATCTGCGTCAAACTTCCCCCACTATTACAGCGTCTCGATCAGGCCGCAGCCGCAAGGGGCTGGTTCGGTTGGCGCGCGATCAGCTGGCGGTAAGGGATCGCCGGAATCGCCACACACATGTGCAGCAACTTCTGCCGCATCGTTTCTTCGGCTCCGGGCCGGCGCAGCGAGCGGCGTACGGTGTACTCGTTTAGGTACGCCTGCAGATGCTTCAGTCCCAAGGCTACATACGTACTCTTCAGCGATTCCCACGCCTCTCTCACCACTTTTCGCAAGGGCGCATACAGCCGATAGGCTAGAGGAAACGACTCTACCACCGATGTACGGACATCCACATGCTTGTTGATGAACGCGGCGAGTTCGTGACGGTTTGCCCTTTGTCCATCTCCTCTCTTATGCGGTACCAGCCGGATTTTGACCTGCTCCGGCTCGTCCGACTCCGTGACCGTGCATCCCGCTACGACCGCCGAGGCATACGGATGCGAAAACTGAAGCCGGGACGGATTACGCCCGTACAGATCGCTGTTCACCTTCACGTCTCCGCGGAGCAACTCTCGGGCATCGAACTCTCCCACGGCATGGCGTATTTTGTGCAGCATCAACCAGGCGGTTTTGTAGGTGACCCGGATCACCTTGCTCAGCCGCATCGCCGAGATGCCGTCCTCAAGCAAGAACAACTCCAGCGCCTTGAACCACTTGAGCAGGGGCAAATGCGTTCCTTCAAAAATCGTGCCGACCAAAGCCGACGTTTGATGCTTGCACTTTCCGCACTCGAACAAGGGGATGTGCCGGGAAGTCAGACGGCTGCACTGAGTGTGGGCGCAGCGCGGGCAGACGAAGTCGCTTGGCCACTTCATCGCGATCACCGCCTCCATGCAGGACTGCTCGTTGTTATAACGGCTACTGAATGGTTGAAGTTCCGTTCCCGTATTGACCTCCATGTTCACTCGCCCCCGAATCAAGAATTTACGAATGTACGTTCCATTTATTTCATTATACCAAACATATGTTCCCCGATCAAGCCGAAAATCTCACCTGAACCGCCTCATTTTTCACCCTCTCTTTTTCTTCTCTCTTTTTTTGGAACCCTTGCCTAGCCCCCACCCCCCGCTCTCTGAACGAAAGGGATAATCGTGCAAAGGCTGTAGGCGGGGACACCAAGACACCAGACACCAAGACACGCCTCCTTTAGACAGCCACCTCACCTGGCGTCGATTTGTGACACTGCTCGAAACGGCTACGGTGCAAAAGATGGGTGCGCTGACCTCGGCGGATCGTGACGCCCTCTTCATCGTTGATGCTTCCATGTTTAAGCGGAATCGTAACAAAGCGGTCAAGTTGCTTGCCCGATTTAGGGAAGACACTGTCCGCCTATGATTCAGCGTCAACTCTGGCAATGGATTGCTGCTTTACCCAGCTAAATCAAGACTTATCTGCCGATTTTTTGCTGCGGAAGTTGAGTTATAACTCAACTACCACAGCATAATTATCGTTTTTCATCAACTGCAAAAGTGCATCCTATTATCCTGAAATTACCATTTCGGGTGCTTGAAATGCAAAAGTACATCTCATTTGAGCTCGTAGGATATCCCCCTCTTCCTAGCAGATTCAAGCCCCGCATTCCATCACTGTTAAACCCATGCTTGACCTGTTTTTACATTGGTTTTCGTTCTGCGAAAGTTGAGTTATAAATTAATCCATGCTGGAGACCGAGAAGAACTCTTCCGTATTTTAAATGAAATTGTAACCAGAGAGTCAATTGACCGTATTGTAAAAAAAGCGTATAGTTTGGATATACATAAAATTCCAATGCAAACAATATTGTGGATGTTATCCTCCATTACAGATGGGAAGGAGTGGTTAAATTGAACTCATCTACGATACTTGCAGAAGTTTTGCTATATATGAAACAAAATAGTTTAAGCACAAGACAGTTTGCTTTGAAACTGGATATTAACGTAGGAACGTGCAGTTATTTGATAAACGGTGCTAGAACACTAACCGCCGATCATTTGGATCGTATCACAGAAGTGTTGGGATTCCCTAAAGGGCACTTTTATGAAAACTACATTCATGAATACCTGCAAGATATTGAACCCAACTGGCGCAGGATCGGCCCCTTCCTTCGTAAATGTGCGGAAATGGGCAAGATGGACTGTGTCCAAGAAACCGTAAGTTTATTATTGGATGATTTGGCGTATACCACTCCGTTATTTGATATGGCCGAAGAGTTGTTTGAAAACGGCAACTACGCGGCAGCGGAAATACTGTATGAAAATGTGGCCATGAGCGAAAAAAGGCAGTATTCGGAACGGTTGGCCTTATGTCAGTACCGGCTGTTCAATATCCGGATCGGGGAAGACCAGGTGCGGAATCTCAAATTTGCCTACCAATTTGAACCCTTTGTTGATCGGCTGGATGAAGTCCGGCAGCTGGATGCCTTGAAGGATTTGGCAAATTTATATCGTTCCGTACGCCAATGGGATCGGATGGAAGCGTTAGCTAACGAAATGGAGCATAAAGCAAAAATACTATACTTTAGCAAAAAACGATCCGCAGCAAAATTTCAGGAAATGCAGCGCAAGCTAAGCAGGCCGTTTTTTGTATACATTGCGTACCCAAAACTTTTATATGCGGAAGCATGTGAAGGCAGGAATGATTTTGAAAAAGCGCTGCAATATACTTATGAATACGCAGATTTAAGCTGGGTAAGAGAAACGGATGCAGATACCAAGCACTGGCTGGATTTATTCCAAAAGTGGTCGGAGGCTAATATTTATGCCAATAAACTTATGGGGGGCGATATTGGTGTTTTGCCGGAATATGTAGAGTATCTCCGTCAACACCCGAAAGAGATTCTACCGGGATTATTTAATATTCTGTATGCCGCAAACCGATATCAAATGGATGTGGATCATATCCTCCAACAATTTAGTTCGGAAATAGAAGCTTATGAACGTCAGCGAACAAATGATTTTTATATGAGTCAGGTGATACCCGATTACTTTAACAAGTTTCTGTACGATCTTACTTTTTATTATGTGCGTAAAGGTGATTACAAAAGCGGTTTCAAATATATGATGTTAGGCCTGGAAAATTCAGTTATAATTAACAAAGAGGATAGTATTATTAAGTTTATGGTTTTATTTGAACAAGTCAGGTACATAGCAACTGAAGAATTATGTTTAAAGTACAAGAACATAGTTAGTGAGGTGCGTCAGGTCGTATGAAGAATAAAATAGTTATCGCAGCGGCTATGCTTGTGTTTTTAGTATTTGCTATTCCCGACGCAAGTTTTATTCATCAACCTACTGTCATAACCTATGGTCAGCATGGTGGTTTATAGAAGCATTAATTTCAATATATTTAATATAAGTAACGGGACTGTCCTCAAAAGTAAGTTTGCTTGCTTGATAGTCAGCCGATTTACAAACATATGAAATAGAGAAAAGGCGGTGCAGATGATTTTCTGCATCGCCTTTTCCCGTTAATCTATTGCCGCTTTCTTGGCCGGAATCCGGTTGTTAATCGGACAAACCCGCCTTGCTGAGCAGCAGATACAGCGCAGAGGCTGCGGTTTCACGTGTTGCGGTGGCGTTCGGACGGAAGTTGGTTCCGCCGTCAGCTTCCACACCGCCGATAACGCCGGCGGCCGTTAACGTCCGAACGCTGCCTTTGGCGTAATCGGCAATTTCCGCCGCATCGGCGTAAGCGGCGGCAGGCGAATCGGCCTGCGGCAGCTTGGCTCCCGTAAACGTCAAAGCTCTTGCCAGAATCGCCGCCATTTCCTGACGCGTTACGCTTGCGCCGGGAGCAAACACGCTTTGGCTTTTGCCATGGATGATGCCGGCTTCATTAGCGGCGGCGATATCTTCGGCGAACCAGTCGGTCGCCTTCACGTCGCCGAACTTGGCGGTTGTGCCTTGCGCTTTCAGACCGAGCGCCCGTACGAGCAAGGACGTGAATTCCGCGCGGGTCAAGTTACCGTTTGGCGAAAACTTGCCTGCGGAAGTTCCTTCAATGATGAACTTGCTTGCCAGCGCCTGAATATGGTCCGCTGCCGGGGAACCGGCAATATCCTCGAATTGAATCGTGCGAGTGACGGCGGCATACACGGAAAATCCAGGGCGGTTTACCGTGACCAGCGTCGTCTTGTCTTCCCGGGCCGTGAATACCGAGGCAACCGGTCTAACTTCACCGTTCTCTTCATAAAG
The DNA here is from genome assembly GCF_003863965.1 of Paenibacillus oralis. GTDB lineage: Bacteria > Bacillota > Bacilli > Paenibacillales > Paenibacillaceae > Fontibacillus > Fontibacillus oralis. Next base: position 186,653 of record NZ_RRCN01000001.1, on the reverse strand, counting down.
GACTCCGGCCGTGCCCGGCTCAATTTGACCCGGTACAGTGAACGCCCGCTTGATGAAAGTGCCGGCCGGCACTTTGAGCGGCGTGCTTCCGGACTCGGCGACCCAGTTCGCTGCAAAAAGAACCGGCGTCCCGAGAACCGTTGCGCCGGGAGCATGCTCCGTAAAGGCGGCTTTGCCGGATTCGGACGGCTCGATGATCAGGTCGAGTCCGGCGGAAGCCGGAGCTTGCGCCAGTAGGCTAACCGGCAAAGACAATGCGGAACCCGCTGCGCTAAACACGATCACGCTTTGCGGATGCAGATCGGCAAATTGCTTGACTTGCCCGGCTGTGAACGATGCCTTGGCGTTTGTTACAGTTGTGCCGGGCAAGCTGAGCACGATCGCGACCGGCGATCCGGATCCCGCCGAAGCCAGCGCGGCGCTCAGTTCGCTGTCGCCTACCGTAGCCGTCGTGACGCCGCCGTCTGCAGTCGTCTTAACGGTGAGATTTACCTGCTTATGGCCCGCTGCAATGACAGCCTCCGCCGAAGCACTCAAGCTTCCCGACGGTGTGGCGGGAGCTGTTGCCGGGCTCGTCACCGTGGTGCTGCTTTTTTTACCGCCGCTGCTACTACCGCTGCCTCCGCCGTTGCTTCCCGTGGAGTTGTCCACCCGGTAGGAGGTGACGTTGCTGTACACAATTGGCGTGCCGTCATTTCTCACGGCTACTTGATGGTTGCTGTCCAACTGGAAAGCATAAACCCAAATTTTATAGACGCCGTCTTTCAGAGACTTGGTGATCGGCTGGTTTTGATCATCGAAGATCGGGTTTCCGTCCGAATCGGTGGCGTAATACGAGTTGCTGATCCCCTCGTAGGTATAAACCCCGGGTTCAAAACGTTTGTTAATGTCTTCGGAAACCTGATCCCCGAACAATCCAATCAATTCATCGTTCAGATCATAGACCAGGAACCGGAAATAATTCGTATCCTCCGCCGTCAGTTTAAAGCTCAAATCGGTCGATTTTTGCGTGCTGCGGTTCGGATAGACGATAGAGTTCGTAACCTTGACATCTTGAATGCCGAATCCGTTCGCCGGCTGATCCGCCCCGACATACACCGAAAACGGCAGGTGCAGTGTCGGCAATCCCGGGCTTGTCAGATTAACCTGGCCTTCATACCGGCCTTCCCGGGCATCCGAAGCGACCGTCAGCTTCAACTGGAAGGCGGAGGCTTTGCCGGCGGCAGCGGTCACCGAAGCGGTATCCAGCGCGGCGTCAACACCCTCATGCCCAGAATGCCACTCGACATTCGCATCGTACGCCACCGCGTCCCCGGAGGTGTTTTTAAGCTGCAAAGTCTTCAAAGGAGCGCTGCCGGGGGCGGCTATGCCAAAATTGGCGGACGCATTATAGTTGATCACGTTTTTCGGATTATAGTTCGGGTCCAAAATCGTGATCGGCTCAAGCGCCTGCAGGATCGCCGGCGTCTTCAGGGCCTCGGCCACATCGGCGCGGCCGGCTCCTTGCTGATACACGTCATACAACGGAGTTCCGTCCTCGTCTTCCAGCACCTTGGCCGTATTGGCCAGGGCGGCGCGAATATCAAACGGGGTCCACTCCGGATGCTTCTCTTTCAGCAGCAGCGCCAAACCGGCGGCATGCGGCGCGGCCATGCTCGTGCCGCTGCTGCGGGCGTAGGCTTTGTCGTAAGGTACATCGCCCAGCAGCTTGCCGTAAGCCGGATAGCTGGACATCACGTTTACGCCCGGGGTGACGATGTCCGGCTTAATGCTCATATTCGCGTCGGCATTTGGTCCCCAGGAGGAGAAATCGGCCAAAAAGTCGCCGGGAACCGTTTCCTCCGGATAATCTTCATCAAACTTAAACTTCAAGCTCAGGCCAGGGTTGTCCTTCAGAGCTCGGGCCAAAGCGCGCCCGTCCTTTCCGGACAAGTCCAAGGTGGGGATGAAATCAAAGCCGTCGCCAAGACTGGCACCGATATGTTCGTCTAAACCGGGGATCGACTCGCTCAAATCGGCTTCATTGCCGTTGGCCTTGCCGTTGAACACCACGATGGCGGCAGCCCCGTGCGCTTTGGCGTTGGCGATTTTATCCACGAAGGCGAGCGTACCGCGCGAGACGAGCACCACTTTGCCTTGCACGTCCAAACCTTGGTAGTCCTCCGCAGCGCCGAGATTGGCGTAGACGACGTCCCGGGGTTCAATGCCCAAGATATTACGGAAATCGTCATGCGCCGTTTCCCAGGCCATTACGTTGAAATGATATGTCGCATAGGTGGCCGACGTAGCCGTGGCGTCCGTTTCGGCCTGCGGGTCGGAGAGGGCGGATTCCAGGCTGCCTTCGAAATGCTTGCTCTCGCTGTCCACCGCGCCGACCGCAATCGCCAGCTGCGACGTCGCCGGCGAACCAAGCGTATAATACCCCGGCCCGGCGTTGCCGTTGGCGATGACCGCCACGACGCCGGACAACACGGCGTTGTTGATGGCGATAGCATCCGGCGAATTGACGTCTTTTTCGGTATCGGAGCCTAACGACAGGTTGATGACGTCCATCCCGTCCTTGACCGCCCGTTCAATGCCGTCGATCACCTGTGCGGAGGAACCGTTGGTTTTGGTGGGATCTTGCTTACTTCTTCCCAGCACCTTGTAGGCGTAAAGATCAGCCTCGTAGGCAACGCCTTTTTGCACGATATCGCTTTCCGTGTTGGCGGCCCGGCCGACGATCGTTCCGGCCACATGGGTGCCGTGCGACGTCCCTTCATACCCTGTGCCCAGCGGATCGTCTGCTTGGGCGATCGGCGGTTCCTCATAAGGGTCGTCGTCATTGTAAAAAGAGTCATAGCCGCCTTTATAAGCCCCTGCGAGATCGGGATGCTTGTAATCAACGCCGGTGTCGATGACCCCGACCTTCAGGCCTTCCCCTGTGATCCCGCTTTCCCAGGCGAGATCGGCTCCGATTTGCTTGAGCGGATTGACTTCGAAAGCAGCGCCTTCTTCTATCGTAGTGGTTTCCAGCGGAATCGGGTACCATGTGCTGTTCTCATGGATCGACTTGACGCCCGGGATGTCTGCCAGTTTCGGGATTTCATTGGCCGGAATCGTAATTTCAAAACCGTTAAGCACGGTGTCGTACTGATAATTCACGTCCAGATCCAGGCCCTGATCGGCCGCGGTATCTAAAAATTTCTGCTGTTCTTTATTGATCGTAGCTTCCGTCGCTACGGCCGCCAATGAGCGTATTCCGGCTTTGGCCGCATATTTTCCGACCGCGGCGGGTTGGCCGTCGAGCTGAACGATAATTCTGACCGGTTTCTTGGATGACGTATCGATTTGCGGCGAAATGACCGGTTCCGAAGCTGGCTCGGTTGCGGACGTTATAACCTGATTGAGTAATGGCGAAGACGCCGAGCCGGAAGCTGCGGTTGTACCGGGGAAAGCTCCTGTGGCGGTCAGCCCCAGGGCAAGCGAATAGACCAGCCATGTGCGAAAACGAATTCTACTTTTCAACCCTTTCTCCTCCCAGAAACGAAAATTTGGTGACACGAGAGCCACTGCCGGTTGCCACTCATGAATGAAGCCGATGGGATTACCGGGAAATGACTCTATGAGCCTCCTCCCTCTATGTGAATATAGTAGAAATTTAAGAAGATTCTACCATCTGCAGGCCGAAATATCTATATCAATTTCAGGAATATTTTTGAAAAAGATAGAGCAGGTTCAAAATGGTATACTGAAAGGGTACAAAACGTTCCGTGAATCTAGCTTTTAGTGAGGGCGGTTGCCGATGCGCGATTTATCGACGATAGAATATTTGCGGGAAGGAAACCCGAGGCAGCGAGAGGCTTACAAAGTGATGAAGGACATGAAAATCATGGATCTGCTCGCTCCCTACCATCCTGTATTGGCCGGAACAATTCCGCTCGGCATCGACCTGCCGGCCAGCGATCTGGACATCGTATGCGAGGTTTATGACCATGAAAAGTTTCAGAGGGACGCAGAGTTACTGTTTGGCGGGTACGAGGATTTCCGGTGCAAGCCGAAAATCGTTGACGGAGTGATGCGGACGGTAGCGAATTTTGCGGCCGGCGGATTCCCATTCGAAATTTTTGCCCAGTCCGTGCCGGTCACCGGGCAAAATGCCTACAAGCATATGGTGATTGAGCATCGCATTCTGGAGATGGCCGGAGCGCAGGCTGCACGGGAAATTCGGCAGAGAAGGCGGCAGGGCCTGAAAACGGAGCCGGCGTTTGCCGACTGGCTTGGGTTGCCCGGGGACCCATATGCCGCTTTGCTGGAGCTGTACGATTGGGAGGACCGGAGGTTGGCCGAATTTGTAGGAAAGGGTGGGATGCATGATTAGCAAAAGCAACGCGGAGCACTACATTTGGGGGGAACGCTGCGACGGATGGAGGCTGGTGGACCGGGAAGAAATAAGCGTCATTCACGAAAAAATGCCCCCGAATACCTGTGTCCGAGTTTCAGTGAAATAAGCACCATGGCAACCGTTAGAGTAGTCGTGTGGTTAATATAGTATCTCGACAGCAGCAGCAAATTGGGGTATACATGAATCATTAATAAAGGAGGCGAAACGAGAAATGGACTATAGATATCCGATCGGCAAATTTGAATTTACGGGTGAAATTACCGCCGACCAGCGGGAGCAATGGATCCGGGAAATCGAGACGCTGCCCGCAAGACTGAGGCAGGCGGTCGCGGGACTAAGCGAAGATCAATTGAACCTGCCCTACCGGGAGGGAGGCTGGACGCTGCGTCAGGTCGTGCACCATGTGGCCGACAGCCATATCAACAGCTACACGCGGTTTAAGCTGGCGTTAACGGAAGACAATCCGACAATCCGGCCTTATTTCGAAGACCGCTGGGCGGAGCTGCCGGATTCCCGAGCGGATATTCAGGTTTCGCTTACCCTGCTTGAGGCGCTGCACCAAAGATGGGTGATATTGCTGAAATCGTTTAGCGAAGCGGATTACGAGCGGACATTCCAGCACCCCGAATCGGGTAAAACAACCAGTCTGGCTTATAATCTCGGCACTTACGCCTGGCACGGCAATCATCATCTGGCTCATATTACGTCATTAAGAACGAGGCTCGATCTTTAGACAGAACGGAGAATCCCGAAGACTTTGGAAGGCGTTGGACAAATGAAGACGATATCTTACCGGAAATCAGTGGCATGGGGCAAAACGCTGGGCAGCTTGCTTTTTGTCCTCACCTGTCTGTTTTTGCTGTACGCGGCTTTGTTTATGGACGTTAGCCCGGTCCGCCTGTTTTTCTGCATCACCTCGGCCATAATCGGGTTGCCGTTTTTCGGGGGCTATTTCGCCGCGTGCTTCCCCAGAGCGCTGCGGTTCAATCCACGCCTGCTCACCTACGATCAGCGTACCATTTCAGATGGAACAAACACCGTCGCTTGGGCGGAGATTTCAGGCATCAGCTACAACGGTCCCTCGATCCGACAGTGGTTGCTCCCTCAGTTCCCGGAATTGGTTTTTCACCTCAAGAACAAGGAAACCTGGACCGTGAGCACTTATTATTTGCTAACGGATGCCGAAATCCACGCGGTCATGAAGCTTTTGCGCGGCCTGATCAGCCGAAACGGAAAAGAATAGTCCGCTAAAGCCGCTCATCTTTGAAATCGGCGCTGGCAGCCGGCTATTGGAACGACCGGCCGGCCGTCGGCCTTCAAAATAGCGGCATAATATGCCGCTATTTCTCTCAAATGGACGGATATCGCCGAATTAACGTCCTTTTTTGTCCTTATGTTTTTCGCTGGAGTTTCTCAGACCAGGCAGCCTGGTTTTTTGTTGAGCTAGAGTTGCGGGTTTCCCCTGCTTACGAACCGCTTCGTTCCGATGTCAGCCACACGGCCGCCCGTTCCCGCAAGCTCTCCCGGACATCGAGCACCCGCTGGTTTTCCGAGCCTCTCCACTTCAGTTTGAGATTACGCCGCTCCAAAATAAACCGGCCGTCGATCAGGACATCGCAGTAAGCGAGCAGCTCCGTGCGGGATGCATCAGCAAGGATCTCCTCAAACGTGTAACCCGACCAGATCCAGATGTCCTTGCCCGGGCATTCCGCCCGGACCCGCCCCACCAAACCGAGAAGCCCGTCCACGTTTTGAAACGGCTCGCCGCCCAGGATGGACAGGCCCGCCACCCGGATGCCTTCCACCTGTAAATCGGCGATGACCTGATCCTCGAATTCCCGCGTATAGGGGAAACCGTAGGCGAAATTCCAGGTGGCCGCGTTGAAGCAGCCTTTGCAATGATGGGTGCAGCCGGAGGTGAACAGGGAATTGCGCAGCCCTCTTCCGTTAAGCACGTCGAATTTCTTATAGTCCGCGATATGCATAGGCGGCCGTCACATATGCTTGACGCGGGCGAGCACTTCCTGCTGTTTCCCCGCGTTGAACGGCCGCTGGCTGGGCTCGGACAGGTAACCGCAGCAGCGCCGGATGACCGAGGACGTTTTGGGATTGCAGTTTCCGCAATTCGGGCACTCAAAACCCGTGTTGGTCGCTTCAAATTCCCCTTCGTATCCGCATTCCAGGCATTTGTCCGTCGGGGTGTTCGTCCCAAAGTAAGGCACCCGCTCGTAAGCGTAGTCCCAAACCGCTTCCAGCGCCTCGGGATTTTGCACCAGCGAGTCGAATTCGCAGTAGGTGATGAAGCCGCCATTGGCATAAACGGGGTACTGTTTTTCGAATTCGATTTTTTCGAACGGTGTCACCTTTTTAGCCACGTCCAGATGGAACGAGTTGGTGTAGTAGCCTTTGTCCGTAATCCCTTCGAGTAAACCGAAACGCTGCTCATCCAGTTTGCAGAAGCGGTAGCACAGCGACTCCGCCGGCGTGGAGTAAAGGCTGAAGCCGTACCCGGTTTCATTTTTCCATTCCGCGGCCTTCTCACTCAAATACCGCACGATGTCGAGGCCTTTTTGTCTTAACGCGGCGTCGTCGAAGATATGTTTGCCATGCAGCGCCAAAATCGCCTCATGAATGCCTATGTACCCCAGCGAGATGCTGGCCCGGCCGTTTTGCAGCAGGTGATCGATCGTGTCTTCGGGCTGGAGCCGGCTGCCTGCCGCGCCTTCCATGTACAAGATGGGGGCGACCTTGGCTTTGACGCCCCGCAACCGTTCGATGCGGTACATCAGGCCTTCCTTGCAAACCTCCAGCAGCTTGTCCAGCAGCTTGTAAAAAGTCTGCTCCGATCCCTTCGCCTGAATCGCCAGCCGCGGCAGATTCGCGGTCACCACCCCCATGTTGAAACGCCCGTCGTGCAGCTCCCGCCCGTTCTCCTCGTAAGCGCCGAGGAAGGAGCGGCAGCCCATCGGGAATTTGAATGACCCGGTAATCGCCGTGACTTTCGGCACCGAAATGATGTCGGGGTACATGCGCAGCGTGCTGCATTTGAGCGCGAGTTGCTTGATGTCGTAATTCGGATCGCCCGGCCGCAAATTCACCCCTTCTTCCAACGCGAAAATCAGCTTGGGGAACACCGGCGTTTTGCCGTCCTTGCCGAGCCCGCGAATGCGGTTCTTCAGAATGGCGATTTGAATCTGCCGTTCCTCCCAGCTCAGGCCCCGCCCGAACCCGAACGTGCTGAACGGCGTCTGGCCGTTGGCGCTTACGAGCGTGTTGATTTCATATTCCAGCGATTGGAATGCGTCGAAGGTTTCTTTTTCCGTCAGCTTTTTGGCATAGTCGAAGCATTTCGGATAACGTTCGTGCAAGTTCGTATTTTCATAGGAAATATCGAGTTCGGCGCTCGCCGCGCTATCCAGTTCATACAGCCACTCCAGGCCGTTCTTATAATGTTTGACAAAAGATTTCGCCACATAAGGCGCCAAAATTTTATCGATCTCGTTAATCGTGTTCCCGCCGTAAATATGACTGGCCACTTGGGCGATGATCTGCGCCGTGATCGCTGTCGCGGTCGTAATGGAGCGCGGTGTTTCGATCTGCGCGTTGCCCAGCTTAAAGCCGTTCTCCAGCATGCCTTTGAGATCGATCAGCATGCAGTTGTAAATCGGAAAATACGGGCTGTAATCCTGGTCGTGAAAATGCAGGCTCCCGTTGTTATGCGCTTCGACCACCCGTTTTGGGATCATGTAGGTCTGGGCGAAATCTTTGGCCATAATGCCGGCCAGCAGGTCCCGCTGCGTCGGAATGGTCGCTCCGTCCTTGTTGGAATTTTCCTTAAGCACTTCTTCATTCGTCAGCTCCAGCAATCCCAGCACCTTTTTGTCCAGGCTGCTGCGCTCGCGTCTTTTCAGCGTGCGGATTTCGCGGTAGCCGATATACGCTTCGGCCGCGTCCTTTCTGCGGCTGTTCATCAGCGCGGACTGTACTTCGTCCTGAATATGTTCGATATCCACCTTCTCCAGCTTGGAGATTCTGGCGGTCACTTTGTCGGCTACCTTTTGCGCCACATTCATGTCGACTTTCTTCTCCGTGCTGTTCATGGCAGCGCAAATCGCGTCGATGATTTTTTGCTGGTTAAAGGCCACTTCGGACCCGTCGCGTTTAATGACTAACGTAACAATCACCCTTTGTTCTTTGTTTTGCTTGGTGAGTATAGCACACCCGGCCGGAAAAAACGGTGATGTCACGCACTCCCAAGCCTATCGCTCGCAAGATCGCGTTTGATCCGAACCAATAGCGGTAAAAAAGGGCTTATTTCCGTCACATTGACGATTAGCAGACTTATAGCGGAATAAAAAGGCGCTATTTCCGCAAGGAAAGGATGAAATCGGTCGATTTCGTTCGTTCCCGGAAAAATAGCGCCACAATTTACCTCTATTTGTAAATTTCAAGCGGATATCGGCCGAATAAGGCCACCGAACCTAATGGGTCTGTCCGCTTATGCCGTTACAGCACCCAAGCCCCCACGATGCCCGCAACGATGCCGATCACAACGACCGACACAAACACGAACAGCAGCACTTTGCGCGGGAACGAGCGCGACACCATCAGCATGGACGGCAGGCTGATCGCCGGCAGCGTCAGCAGCAAGGCGGCCGCAGGTCCGGCGCCAAGGCCAAGCGCGGTAAACGATTGAATGATCGGAATTTCGGCCGCCGTCGGAATGACGAACAGGGTGCCGACGATGGCGAACACGAGGATCGCGAGGAACCCGCCGCCCAGTGCCACCGGGAACATCGTGTTTTGGAAAGCGCCAAGGACGAGCACGGACAGCAAATAAGCCGGCACGACGTTCAGGATCATCAGCCCCAGGCTTTTCAGCCAGCGGAGCGCAAACGGCGTTTCGTCCTTGCTTTCGGCGGCTTCGATTGCGGCCGGAGCGGGAACCTCCTTGCCTTTGGCGAACTTGTTCGCCAAATAGCTGACCCCGAACGTCATCAGGACCCCGAACACGAGCCTAAGCAAGGTGAATTTCCACGACAACACGAACGTCATAAAAATGAGCGTGGCCGGATTCAGCACCGGGTTGCCGATCCAAAAAGCGAGGCTCGCGCCGACCGACACGTTTCTTTTGCGCAGGCCGGCCGCGATCGGAGCGGCGCAGCAACTGCACATCATCCCCGGAAGGGAAGCGACGCCGCCGAGGAAGGTGCTTTTGAAGCGGCTGCTGCCCAGCACTTTGTACAGCCACTGGGCCGGAAGCAGCACCTGCACGAGCGAGCCGAGCAGGATGCCGAGCACCGCCGCTTTCCACACCGACTTGAAGTAGATGATCGCATAGTCTACCGCCGCGCCCCACGATGGGGCCGCCGCCGTATCCGAGCCCAAAATCGAAGAGCCGATCGAATGGCTGGCTGCGCTTTTGAGCGCTTTTTCATAATAGGGCCACCACTTGACATAACTTAAGCCGGCGATGGCTATGATGAGAAACAGAATGACGAAAAACACGGTCTTTCGGTTGAAAGAACGCGCTGAGTGAATGTTTCCGCTGCTTGAAGAAGCCATAATTCCCTCCGCGTATCTATAAATTTTGCACAAGCAATAGTATAACACAATGTCGCAAGGTCAAAATACGTGCCAATACCGAGGAGTTGAGAAGGCCATTTGCCTTTTTCCCGGCAACTGGAGTACGATTTATAAGGGAGTAAACGGTTTACAAACCAACTCGTTAGGGAAGGAACGTGAGGATTCATGTCAACAACGGATTCCGTTAAATTAACGTCTTTATCCAGCAAAGGCGGCTGCGGCTGCAAAATCGGTCCCGCCGACTTGATGCAGGTCATCCGCGATCTGCCGCCTGCGGAGCCGAATCCCGATCTGCTCGTCGGCCTGGACACGAGCGATGATGCCGGTGTCTACCGGTTGTCGGATGATTTGGCGCTGGTGCAGACCGTTGATTTTTTCACGCCGATTGTGGACGACCCGTATTCGTTCGGGCAGGTGGCGGCGGCAAACGCGATCAGCGACATTTACGCGATGGGCGGCAAACCGCTTACCGTTCTTAATATAGTAGCTTTTCCGATTTCCACGCTGGACAAAAGCATTTTGGCCGACATTTTGCGCGGCGCGGCCGACAAGGTGAGAGAAGCGGGAGCCACACTGGTCGGGGGCCACTCCATCGACGATAAAGAACCCAAATTCGGCCTGGCCGTCACCGGGCTGGTGCATCCGGACAAGATCAGAACAAATGCCGGCGCGAAACCCGGGGATAAGCTGATCTTGACGAAGCCGATCGGCGTCGGCATTATGACGACATCGATCAAAAAGGACCAGCTCAGCAAGGAAGAAACGCAGCGGGTGACGTCCGTGATGGCAACGTTGAACAAAACCGCGGCCGAGGTCATGGAGCCTTACGATGTCCACGCCTGCACCGATGTCACCGGCTTTGGATTGATGGGACACGCCCTGGAGATGGCCAAAGGCAGCGGCGCCGGCATCACGATCCGGAAAAGCGCGGTACCCGTACTTCCGCGTGTCAGGGAACTGGCGGAGCAAGGTTTCATTCCGGGCGGCACGAAAAATAATTACGCCCACGTGGAAGCCGACATTACGTTTCCGGAAGCGCTGGATCAGACCGACCGCTATATTTTGTGCGATGCGGTGACCTCCGGGGGCTTGCTCATTTCGGTAAGCGCGGCGCAGGCGGACAAGCTGCTCGCGGCCTTGGTGGCTGCAGGCGTAGAGGCCAGCCTGATCGGGGAAGTGACGGACGGTCCCGCCGGGCGGATCATTGTCGAAGTCTGATGAAGCGGTGAGATTAACACGGTGAGATTAACATCAAGAAGGAGTTTTTGAACATGTTTCAGGATTTGAGCCTGGAGGAATGGGTAGAACAGCGGCCGAAAGGGCTCTCGCTTATCGACGTTCGCTCCCCTTCGGAATTTGCGCAGTCGACGATTCCGGGCAGCGTCAACATCCCGCTGTTCGATGACCGGGAACGCGCCGAAATCGGGACGTTATATAAACAAGTCAGCGTGGAGGCCGCCAAGCAGCGGGGTTTGGAAATCGTCTCGGCCAAGCTGCCGGGGTTTATCCGTAATTTCGCCGAAATTCCCGGGCGGAAAGCCGTTTTTTGTTGGCGCGGCGGCATGCGCAGCAAAACGACGGCTACGCTGCTGTCCTTAATGGACATCCATGCTTACCGGCTCGCGGGAGGCTACCGGGCTTACCGGCAGTGGGTCGTCAGCACGCTCGAAAATATGTCCTTCGCCCCGCAAATGGTGGTGATCCACGGGAATACGGGCAGCGGGAAAACGCTGCTGCTTCGCACGCTGAAGGAGAAAGGGTACCCGGTGATCGATCTAGAGGAGATGGCCGGGCACCGCGGCTCGGCGTTTGGGCAAATCGGCCTGGAATCGCGCAACCAGAAAACGTTCGACTCCCTGCTGCTCGATGAGCTGCTCCGCTACCGGGACGAACCGTACGTGCTGATGGAGGCGGAGAGCAGGCGGATCGGCAAAGTGGTCATACCGGAGTTCCTCGCCGCCAAAAAAGAGCAGGGACGCCATATCCGCTTGGAACTGCCGACGGAGGCGCGCGTCAAGATTATTTTGGAGGATTACGAGCCTTGGAAGCACCCGCAGGCTTGTCTGGAATCTTTTCGCAAAATCAAATCGAAGATCCATATCCCGGTGGCCGCGGAGATCGAGTCGTGTCTAACCTCCGGGAAGTACGACCGGGCGGTGGAATTGCTGCTGGCGTATTATTATGACCCGCGTTATGCGCATACCGAAGATCAGTACGCCGGAGCGGAGTTTGCGGTCGTCCGCGCCGCTTCGGCCGAAGCGGCCTTGGCCGGGGTGGAGCGGCTTTTGCCCAAGCCGGCTTCGCTTGCCGTGAACAAGCCGTAAATATGAAACAGCTCGCCCTGCCTCGCTTTATGCAGGGGATGGGCTGTTTTTTTGTACATTTGTCCTGGAAAAATTGCCTAATAGCCGATACAATAAGAAGAAATGGGAAAAGGGAGGATAAAACAGGTTGAAGTATAGTCGTAAAGGCAAAAGTTCCGATCGCCCAAAGCCGGAGGCTGCCAAAAAGTCGCCGGTCAAAATGCCGCTCATTACTTTGATGGCGCTTTCCATCATGCTGCCGCAAGGGGTAGCGCTTGCCGAGGAAGTGCAAACGGGAACGTATAAAACGAAGGTTACCAGCATCCGGGTAGATAGCATTACGAGCGGAGCAGAGGAGGCTGCCGTCCCCGCCGATCCGTCCCAGGCGAAAATCACCAAGGAGCAGGCTGTGGAAAAGGTCAAGGAGCTGTTTCCGCAACTGGAGCAAGCCGAGGTGTCGAGTGTCGAGCTGGGAAACAGTGGTGTTTATCCGCCGCCCGCCAACCAGATGATATGGAATATTCAGTGGAGCTATAAAACCGGCAATTCGAGTTACGGCTTCAACAGCGAAGTGGATGCGATGACCGGAGACCTGATCAGTACATTCCTAGGTTTTCCGCAGGAAAAAAATACGTCGTACTACCCTCCCAAGCTTACGAGGGAGCAGGCTTTCACCAAAGCCAAAGCGTTTATCGTTAAGGCGGCGCCGACGTTATCCGCCCGGGATGTCTCGGAATCCCAAGCCGGATGGGTTTACGAAAGCAACCAGACGTTGTTCGGCCCGGTCCAATACGGATTTTCCTTTGAAGTATTGAAAAACGGGTTGCCGTCCGACTTCGACAGCATCCATGTTACGGTTGACGGGGACGGAAATGTGACGGGATTTTCGCGGCCGTCGGATCTCCTCGAATATCCTTCCGCGGCGGCTAACCTGACGCAGGAGGAAGCGGAGAAAAAATTCCGCGAGGAATTCAAGGTGGAGCTTGGTTATGTGCCGACTTACAAGGATGGAAGCGTAAGCGGCTGGGTTCTCGCCTGGGGACCGGCGAATAACTCGGCGCTTTTGATCGATGCCGAAACCGGGCACAAAATCAATTACGAAGGCGTGGAGGTCACCTCAACCTCGGCCACCTATCAGGATGTGCCGCAGACGGAGGAGATCTTTCAACCTAGAAATTCGGGCGTTGAGCTGACCGCGGAGGAAGCGGCGGAGCTGGTCGAACAGATCGCCTACATTCCGGAAGGACGCACGCTGACGTCCCATCATCTCGGTCCGGATTTTCGGGATCCCGAGCGTAAAGTCTGGCAGCTGAACTGGGGAAAATCCGGCGATTATAGCCGCCCGTTTCCTTCGCAGTCCTCGGCCAACGTCGACGCTCTCACCGGAGAAATCCTTGAATTCCGGATGGAGGATTTTGGACACACGGACAGCAAAGAACCGCTGATAGCACCGGAGGGAGCCGTTAAATTATCGGCCGAGGAGGCCACCCGGAAAGCATTCGAATGGATCAACCGCCTATATCCCAATGCCAGTCAAGAGCTGAAGCTGGTGGAACGGGGAGATAGGGCGGCTTCCGGCTCGGACCAAGAGCGGTACCGGTATCAATTCGACCGTTACTACAAGGGGATTCCAGTCCGCAGCGGGGGGATTTCGTTAACGATCGATCCATACGGAAGGCTGCTTTATTACAGCGGCGTGAACCGTGAAACCAATCCGATCGGCGCAGCGGACGGCGAGGCGGTTACGGTTGCGGCCGACAAGGCGCTGGAAGCTTACCGGAATGCGTATAAGCTGGAGCTAAAATATTCACGGATCGGCGGGTATTTGTTAGACAACGAGTATATCCAGCCTATCGCCAAACTCGTGTATAGCCCGGAAGCGGTAAATTCGGTGCAGCCTTATCAGGTGCTCGACGCGGTGACGGGTGAGTGGGTTTCGACCTTTGAAGATGCGCAAACCGATGAAGATAAGTCCCCGGCGCCAAAGGACTTGGAAGGACACTGGGCCGAAAAAGATCTGGCCACACTGGTGGATTACCGGATACTTCAACCGGATGAAGATGGAAACATCAATCCCGATCAGACCGTCACGGTTGGGGAATGGCTAACGATGCTGGTCAAAGCTTCAACTTCTTATTACGACGGGCGCGTCTACGGGAACGAACTGAAGCCGATCGCGGGCGTAGACGTGAATCATCCTAATTATGGCGAGGTCAGCTATGCCGCAAACCAGGGCTGGATACGAACGGACGGCGCGCTGAATATGGATGAAACGCTCACCCGTGAGCAACTGGCCGTTATGCTGGCAGCGGTCGTAAACTATGATAAGCTGGCGGAGTTTTTGAACCAGGACGAAAAGGTCAACAAGTTGGCCGACGCCAAATCGCTCACCCGTCCAGGGGCGGTGGCCGTAACGCTTAAACTTGGACTGCTGCAGCCGCAAAACGGCAAATTCCTGCCGCAGCAGCAGGTCACCAGAGCCGAAGCGGCCACCGTGCTGATGAGGCTGGTCAAACTCCAGGGGCATACGGATCAGCCGATCGGGCAGGAATAGTCGGCTAAAAAGGAGAAGTCCTTAGGGCTTCTCTTTTTTTATCTCAAATATGAGGTGTGATATGGAAGATACCTTCGAGTTAAAAGTACGGTTAATAGAAATCCGGGCAAATAACTATCGGGCGCCATTCTCTATCCCGGTCTTTGATTTCACTTTGTCGATGATGGAGCACATTGGGGACCCTGACCCTTTTTTGCGCGATGAATTGATCTATATGACGATCCAGCAATGGGTTATGCAAGGGATGTATACCTCGGGCCAACTCCTTCAATTGCTCCACATCTGCCTTGACAAGCATCACCTTTTCTGCAAAATCGGGGAGAAAGGCACCGAATCCGTATTTACGCGCTCGTTCTCCGTGCTGCTGATCCCGTTAATCCTGTTTGCGGACAGGCAACAGCCTTTTTTGAGCAGCGGCGATACGGAAATGCTCAAAAACGAATTGGTGGCGTATCTGCTGATGGAAAACGATCTCCGCGGATACACGGGGGACACGGGTTGGGCCCATGCCATGGCGCATGCCGCCGATGCCTTTGAAGACCTCGCCCGATCGGAACATATACAGCAGCCTGCGCTCATGGAAATTTTAAATACGCTTCAAGCGAAAATATGCAACCATCAGTACACCTTTATCAACGAAGAAGATGAGCGGACGGTTGCCGCCGTCGTTACTGTTTGGGACAGAAGCTTACTTACGGATGAAGAGATCGCCGGATGGATCAAGCGTTTCGGGACAGCTCCGAAACCGGGCCGATTCCCCGACGACCACGTCCTTGGCATGAATGTTAAATGCTTTCTGAGAAGTTTGTATTTTCGCGTCTTGAACCATGAGGTACACCATAAATACACGGATATTATTTTAAAAACGTTGCGGCAGTTGGAACAGGCGGGGGAGTGACTTCGCCTGTTCCGCCGTTAATTTCGCTCTTTTCGCGTGAAGGGTTATAACTCAAACCTAACTATTTGCACCGTAGCCGTTTCGAGCAGTGTCTCAAATCGACACCAGGTGAGGGGCTGTCTAAAGTGTTCGTGTCTCGGTGTCTCGGTGTCTTTGTGTCCCTGCCTGCAGCCTTTGCACGATTATCCCTTTCGTTAAGGAAGCAGGGGGTGTGGGCTAGGCAAGGGTTCCAAAAAAAGAGAGAAGAAAAAGAGAGGGGGAAAAATGAGGCGGTTCAGGTGAGATTTTTGGCTTGATTAGGGAACGTATGTTTGGTATAATAAAATAAGTCGAACTCACGTTCGTGTATAATTGATTCGGGGGCGAGCGAACATGGAGGTCAATACGGGAACGGAACTTCAATCATTCAGCAGCCGTTATAACAGCGAGCAGTCCTGCATGGAGGCGGTGATCGCGATGAAGTGGCCGAACGGCTTTGTCTGCCCGCGCTGTGCTCACACCCGGTGCAGTCGTCTGACTTCCCGGCATATCCTCTTGTTCGAGTGCGGAAAGTGCAAGCATCAAACCTCGGCTTTGGTCGGCACGATTTTTGAAGGAACGCACCTGCCCCTGCTCAAGTGGTTCAATGCGCTGGAGTTGTTCTTGCTTGAGGACGGCATCTCGGCGATGCGGCTGAGCAAGGTGATCCGGGTCACCTACAAAACCGCCTGGTTGATGCTGCATAAAATACGCCATGCCGCCCTAGAGTTCGATGCCCAGGAACTGCTCTGCGGAGACGTGAAGGTGAACAGCGATTTGTATGGGCGTAATCCGTCCCGGCTTCAGTTTTCGCATCCGTATGCCTCGGCGGTCGTAGCGGGATGCACAGTCACGGAGTCGGGCGAGCCGGAGCAGGTCAAAATCCGCCTGGTGCCGCATAAGAGAGGAGACGGGAAAAGGGCAAACCGTCTCGAACTCGCCGCGTTCATCAACGGGCATGTGGATGTCCGTACATCGGCGGTAGAGTCGTTTCCTCTAGCCTTTCGGCTGTATGCGCCCTTGCGAAAAGTGGTGAGAGAGGCGTGGGAATCGCTGAAGAGTACGTATGTAGCCTTGGGACTGAAGCATCTGCAGGCGTACCTAAACGAGTACACCGTACGCCGCTCGCTGCGCCGGCCCGGAGCGGAAGAAACGATGCGGCAGAAGTTGCTGCGCATGTGTGTGGCGATTCCGGCGATCCCTTACCGCCGGCTGATCGCGCGCCAACCGAACCAGCCCCTTGCGGCTGCGGCCTGATCGAGACGCTGGAACGGCAGGGGGAGTTTGACGCAGATCAACTTAATGGGTAGGGGTTAGCTTAATGCGGATCAACTTGATTGGTGTGAGTTAGCATAAACGGTGTGGGCGTTGCTGCAAATGGAGGGGTTCAGGCTACGGCAAAATCACGGTCTTTTCGTTTCCCTCGCGTCTTGTCCTTGATCCCCTGTCTTGATCTCTTATCCGGCCTGTTTCACCTCCCCTAAACCTGATTCCTTCTCCTAAGCCCGTCTAAATTATCTCGAACCGATCTGCTTCTCCGCCAAATATTTTCTTCTCCCAAGCTTGTCTGTTTCTCTGCTACCCTGATCAAACGGGATAATCGTGCAAAGCGTCCGGACAGTGAGTGTTGATCTGCCGCCCACCCCAAGAAAAGAATACTTTAATTCGTTTGCGTTGATTTAGGTCGGGCTCATGGTCTAGTTTTGGGTCTGGTAGAGGGCGATGCGCAGGTAGAGAGGGGAGGAGAAGAGGAATCAGGGGGCTAAGGGACACCAGAGCCGTTACTTTCGAAAAAACGGAGGATTGCAAAATGTAACGGACACAGAAGACCTTATTTACCTCAAATCGGCCTGGATGTACTGGTTTAGAACGAAATAGGGGCGTTGGTGTCCGTTAGGCTGGGAAATACCCGGGAAATGGGCGGATAAGGTCGCTGGTGTCCGTTAGACCTTTCTGCGCCTCCAAGGTATGGGATTGCGTGACAAAGGACCTCGCCAGCGGCGAGGTTTTTCTAAATGCAATTTATTCTTGAAGACCGTTGACTCTCCTCTTAGGGGAGGCATTAAGCTGAAAGTGAGCCGGCAAATGCGAGATTCGGAAAGGAGGGAAGAACCAAATGCCGTATACCGTCAAAGAAGTTTCGGCCTTATCCGGCGTAACGGTTAAAACGCTGCACCATTATCATAAAATCGGCTTGCTTCTGCCGTGCGAAATCAGCGAGGCGGGATACCGGCTGTACGGCATGAAGGAGCTGGAGCGATTGCAGCAAATTTTGTTCTACCGTGAGCTGGACCTGCCGCTGGCACAGATCCAGCTGCTGCTGGAGGGAGAGCCGGACCGCGCGGCGATTTTGTCGGAGCAAAAAGCGCTGCTGCATGAGCGCAAGCACAGGCTGGAGACGATGATTCAAACGTTGGAGAAATCGATCCGCGCTGCGGAGAAAGGAGATACTATGAACGATCAGGATATGTTCAAAGGGTTTACGAGCGATGAAGAATGGAAGGAGGCGCTGCGGGAACAGGATCGCCATTTGGAGCAAAATTATGGAGTCCGGCTGGTGGATGACGGCCCGATCGATGTCCCGCAAATGAACGAGCAGGCGGCCGAAGCGGCGGCATTCATGAACCGGATGGCCAAAGGTCTGCAGGAAAAAGTAAGCCACCTGGACGATTCGATTCAAAGTCTGATCGTAGGGCATCTGGCATTTTTAAATGAGCACGGGCATACGCTGACGGCGGCCGATTTTGCGGGCCAGACCGGCTTTTTCCTAAGCGACGAGTTCCACCGGAATATGCTGGAGAGTCAGCAAACCGGGCTGGCGTATTATTTGCACGCCGCGGCGGAAGCTTTTGCTTTACGGCAGTAACGCAGACTATTTACGATCCCCAATGCTCTTTGGCCGCGCCAAAGGGCATTTTACATTCCGCGGATTTTTTTGCCCGGGACTTATGGTAGAATCAGGGTACTACGGCTTTAGAAAAGCCGGTTTGGGAAAGGAGATGAATGTATGCTGAAAATGTTCCAATACAACTGGCAAGTCAGGGATGAGTGGTTTGCCTGGTGCGAAAATTTGCCGGAGGAGGAGCTGCTGCGAAAGCGGGTTGGCGGCGTCGGAAGTATCCTGGAAACGCTGTTTCATATCGCCGATGTGGAATGGAGCTGGATTCGCGTCATTCAGGGAAAGCCGGATTTTCAGGAGCCGTTTGAGCAGTACGATACTTTGGATAAAGTGAAAGCACTATCGGCTGAGTTTCATAAAGAAGTGGCGGATTTTCTCGGCAACTGGACGGACGATATGGAGGGGCTCCCGGTCACCGATGGAGCCCGCCATTTCACCGCCGGAGAAATTCTCCGGCACACCATCGCCCACGAAATTCACCATATCGGCCAACTGTCCGTGTGGTCCCGCGAGTTGGGACGGGCTCCCGTTTCCGCCAACTTTATCAACCGCGGCATCGTGTAGCTGCTTTTTCTTTCGCAAAAAGGGCATTCTATCCTTATATCCCAATTTTGGCTGCCCCAAGGAGGAACAACGTTTGAGACAAAACATTCAGGTGCCCTTTGGATATGAGCCTCCGGTACCCAGCCGGAAAGGCACGGTCATTTTTTACGACTCTTTTATGCACATCTCGGATGAAGAACTGGATTTTGCGGCCAAGGAGGCGGCCCGCCGGGCGTTTGCCAAGCTTGTGCTGTACCCGCTGCATGAACTCACCGTGAAGCGGATGTCGAACGAGCAGGCCGGCCCGTTTTACCAAAGAGAGGATCGGCTGCATGAGTGGAAGCGGGAGCGAGGTGCTGCGGATGTGGAGGTGCTGGTGGAAGGCTGGGAGGGGAAGCGGAAGAAATATACGCCGGCGGATGCCGCGTTCCGGTATTTGACGGAAAAATATCCGGCCCCTTATTTTTTGTACATGACGCCGGACATGGCGAACCGGTTTGCGGGGTTTTCTTCGTTTGAGGAATGGATCGTCAAGCTGAGATTACTGTTGTCGGATAACCCTGCCGTCCCGCATCCCAAGCTTGAGAAATACAGGCACCGCTGGAATGTCGCGGGTGAAACCGAAGCGGTGCCGGAGCGGCCGGCGGGCCATAATGGAATAAGAGGGGGAAGAGGATGAAAACGATATGCGTATATGCCGGTTCAAGGTTTGGCAAGGATGAACGATATCGTGGCGCGGCCGAGCAGCTTGGGCGCTATTTGGCCGAGCACGGCTTCCGCCTCGTCTATGGGGGCTCCAAGCACGGGCTGATGGGCGCCGTGGCCGATGCCGCGCTTGCCGGCGGCGGCGGAGTCGTCGGAGTGATGCCCACCGGCTTGCTTCACGGGGAAGCGGTCCACCGCGGCTTGACGGAGTTCATTGAAGTCAAGGATATGCACGCCCGCAAAGCGAAAATGAGCGAGCTGGCGGACGGCTTTATCGCGCTGCCGGGCGGCTTCGGCACGCTGGAAGAGCTGTTTGAGGCGCTCTGCTGGCTGCAGATCGGAATTCACCGGAAGCCGATTGGCGTATTGAACGCGGCCGGTTATTTCGATCCGCTGCTCGGGCTGGTGAAATCCTGCATCGATGCGGAGTTTGTCAATGAAGGCCATCTGTCGCTGATTAATATGGCCGATGACCCGGGCGAGCTGATCACCCGGATGAAAAATTTTGTGCCGGCGATCGCCGAAACCAAGTGGAGGCAGGAAAAATGACAGGTTATCGGAGCGTGGTCGTGATTTTATTGCTCGTGCTGATCGTCAGCGGGTGCGGTGGCCGCTCGGGAACGCCGGGCGCAGGCGCCGGGGACGGTGCGAACGGTTCTTCCTCCGCCGGAAGCGGCGGGACGAACGTGCAGCCACCGGCGGACGGTTCGGCTGGGGCGGGGAACGCTCCCGGCGCCGGCGAATCCGAGCCGGCGCCTGCCGATCCCGTCCGCGATCAGCTCGGCAAGCTGAGCACCGACGAAAAAATCGGCCAGCTGGTGCTGGTCGGCATGGACGGCACCGAGATCAATCAAAACGTCCGCGATTTGATCGAAAAGGAGCATGTCGGCGGATTTATTTTTTACAAGGACAATATTCAGGATAAAAAGCAGGCGCTCGCGTTGTTTAACGCGCTCAAGGCGGCGAACCGGGATCAGCCTGTCCCGCTGTTTCTGAGCGTTGATGAAGAGGGCGGGCGCGTCAGCCGGATGCCCGGAGAGTTCGATAGGCTGCCGGCGATGCGCGCAATCGGCGATGTTGGCAGCGAGGAACTGGCCGGACGAATCGGCGGAGTCATCGGCAAGGAGCTGTCCGGCTTCGGTCTGAACCTCGATTTTGCGCCGGTGCTCGACGTCAACAGCAATCCCGACAACCCGGTCATCGGGGACCGCGCGTTTGGCGAGGAGCCGGAAATCGTCAGCAAGATGGGGATTTCCGTTATGAACGGGATCCGGGAGCAAGGTGTCATCCCGGTCGTGAAGCATTTCCCCGGCCACGGCGATACGGCGGTCGATTCTCACCTGGGCCTGCCGGTGGTCGAGCATGACCTGAACCGGCTGCGCAAGCTGGAGCTGGTTCCGTTCGCGCGTGCGATCAAGGAAGGCGCCGACGTCATGATGATCGCCCACCTGCTGCTGCCGAAGCTGGACCCTGACCATCCGGCTTCTTTCTCCGAACCGGTCATTCACGGTTTGCTGCGGGAGGAACTCCAGTTTAAAGGGACGATTATTTCCGACGATATGACGATGGGCGCGATCGTCAAAAACTACGACATCGGCGATGCGGCGGTGCAGTTCCTGCTGGCCGGCGGCAATATCGTGCTCGTTGGACATAACTACGATCAAGAGAAGGCGGTAATTCAAGCGATTCGCGAAGCCGTGGCCTCGGGGAAAATATCCGCCGAAGTGCTGGACGACCGTGTGTACAACGTGCTGAAGCTGAAAGCGAAATACGTGCTGGCCGGGGAGCCGGCTACCGGTCCGGACGTAAAAGCGATCAACCGGGAAATCCGCTCGCTGCTGGAGGAGAATGGGCTTAAATAGCCGCTTGATCCGGGTGATATTGATACCGGGTTAAATCGATCCGGCCGTGCGGCAGTATCTCAACGTCCTCCGCTTCCAGGTTCCAGACCTGCTCCTGGAAAGACTCCTCGTCCTGCAGCGCAATCTGCCCTTGCCCATTGACGACGCGGTGCCAGGGAAGCCCGTGCTTGCGGCTCATGCTGTGCAAAATCCGCACGACCTGGCGAGCGGCCCGCGGGCTTCCGGCGCAAGCGGCGATTTGGCCGTACGTCATCACTTTTCCGGGCGGGATGGCGGCGATAACTTCAATCACTTTAGCGGTAAACGGCTGCATGGTGCATAACTCTCCTTCACATAGTACTTATTGTCCGTATACTTATTAGTTTAACTTAATAAGCTTGAGGTGGTCGTATGAAATCTATTTTATACTCCGAAAGGCTGATCTTGAAAGAGCTGGGCGCGCCGGATGCGGAAGCCGTCCTGGATTATTTGCGCCGGAACAGGGAAGTGCTCGGACCTTGGGAGCGAACCAAGGAGCCCGAGTACTACACGTTGGAATACCAGCGCGAGCTGCTTCATCAGGAGTCGGAGAAAATCGCAAGCGGCGACCTGTGCAAATGGTGGATTTTTCGTCAGGAGGAGCCGGGGCGGATCATCGGTTCAGTGGTCTTAAGCAACATTGTGCGGGGCGCTTTTCAATCCTGTCATCTGGGATACGGGCTAGATGGGAAGGAGCATAGAAAGGGGTACATGACCGAAGCGGTTCGCCGGGTGACGTTGTACGCTTTTGCCGAGTCAGGACTTTATCTGCACCGGATCGAAGCCAACATCATTCCGCGCAACGCGGCTTCCTTGCGGGTCGCCGAGAAATGCGGATTTTACCATGAGGGCTTGGCGTACAAATATCTGTACATCAACGGGGCGTGGGAGGATCATATTCATATGGTGCTCAGAAACGAAGCGATGGAATAGGCGCCTGCCGGTTCAGCCCTCACGGGTAAGCCATGATACGCCGTAACAATTCGAGCGTCATCATCGTTTATTCGTTAAAATATAGAGAGCAGGAGGTGCGTGAATGCGGCAAACTTTTAAAGAGCTGGGATACCCCGTCAAATTGTACTTGTATATCGCGTTATTCGCCGCAAGCGTGATCGGCATGAAATACGTCATCGATACGCAGCTGCCTGGAGGAGGGCGTCCTCCCTACCTGTTCCTGATCTGGAACACGTTTTTGGCTTGGATTCCGCTGGGAATGGCGATTGCGCTTGATTTCATCAGCCTGATTCCGTCCCGGCCGGCAAGATGGGGGCTAATGCTTCCGGCCGGTTTGATTTGGCTGTTTTTTTACCCGAACGCGGCCTATTTAATTACCGACATGTTGCATCCCTTTAACCGGTATCCGATCTCGGAAACCGGGAAATTTTGGCTTGAAATGTCATTTTGGGATCATCTGTTCACCTTGTTTTTTGTCGCGTTGCTTGGTTTGGCGCTCGCTTCCGTTTCCCTCGCTTCGGTTCACGGGCTGGTCCGGAGAGCCTGGGGAAGCGCCGCCGGCTGGGCGTTTGCGATCGCGGTGCTGCTGCTAAGCAGCTTCGGCATTTATCTGGGCCGTTTTATCCGCTGGAACAGCTGGGATTTGCTGAGATCCCCGATGTATGTGGTGCGGGAGACCGCGGCTTACTTCGCTGATCCCGGCAATGTTTCGCATGCGCTGGCGTTCTGCAAGTGGATATTTATCATAACGTTGTTTTGTTATGTCGTATTGTACGGGGCCGGGGCGATGCGAAAGCGGGTTGGTGACCTTTGAGCGGCATCAGACAAAAGCTGCGGGAGCGGTTTCCGGTGCTGGAGAGCGACCGGCTTGTTTTGCGCAAGCTGGAGCTCCGTGACGCGGACGTTTTATACGACTGCATCACCGATCCGGCCGTACGCAAGCATGCGGCGATCCGTTCGGACAAGCTGCAGTTTCCGGAGCGTTTGTTCCGCTATTTCGAAGAGTCTTACCGCAGTTTGCGGGATCTTCATTTTGCGGTGGAATGCAAACGGGAAGGGCGGTTCATCGGGCTGTGTTCCTTACAATACTTAAGCTCGGACGGCCAAAAAGCGCGGATCGGCTACATGCTGTCGCCGGCTTATTGGAATCGGGGGCTGGCAACCGAGGCGGCCCAGGCTGTGCTGGGCTTTGGGTTTGAGACGTTGGGGCTGGCGAAAATCGAGGCCCGCTGCAGCAGCGGCAATCCGGCGTCGGAGCGCGTGCTGCAAAAATGCGGTATGCGCCGCGAAGCGCACATTCCGCCCGCCGCAGGGCGGGAGGGGCAGGAGGAAAAGCTGCTGCTCTATACTTGCGAACGCAATTGGTTCTTTTAACAAAAGGAACGATTTTTGTTACACAATTGAAATATAGCTGTGATCAAACCCTAATAGAAAGAGGGTACACTTATTACATGACCCCCTTTTGAATATATATTTTCTCTTTGGAATCCGGTGCATGCGGCGCGGATTCTCTTTTTTTGACCGGATAAGTTACAGCGGCACGGATATCTTTTGTTTGTTTTTGAAATACACCCATTCGCGGAAGCCGATTGTTTTAAGACGCCGGGCGACATCTTCCCATTCGTCGGCAACGCGCTGAGGGATATGGGCATCCGATCCGAACGTGACATCGACGCCAAAATGCAGCGCGCGTTCGAGAATGGCGTCCGCAGGATACCAGCCGCCGCTCAGCTTGGTTTTTCCCGAGGTGTTGATCTCGATAGCCACCCCGCTTTCCGCGATCGTCTTCAGCGTATCGTCGATCGCCTCCGCGGCGGGAATATCCGAAAACGCCGGATAGTTGCCTTTCATAGCGTCGATATGCCCAAGAATTTGAAACATTCCGCTTCGCGCCGATTGCCGGATCAAATCATAGTAGGCTTCTTTCGTAGCGATTTTTTCCTGCGGACTGAGGCCTTTCCAACGGTTTTTGTTGAAAATGCTCACCTCGCCGACGCTGTGCACCGAGCCGATCACATAATCGAACGGATACTGGTGTAGTGTATTCCGATAAACTTCGGCATGTTCCGGGAAAAAATCGGATTCGATCCCGAGCAGAACGTCGATTTTACCCTCGTATTCCCTTTTCAGCTTCAGCACTTCGTCGACGTAGCCGGCGAACTCTTTTTTGCCCATCGAGATCCGGGGAAACGGTCTGTCCTCCGGACTGCCGAAATACGGGGTATGGTCACTGATGCCGATCACGGACAAGCCGGCGGCGATGCCGGCCTCGATATAATCCCGGATATTGCCGTCGGCATGTCCGCAGCGGAAATGGTGCGTATGAAGGTCGAACTTCATAAATCTGTCGGCTCCTTTCAGTTAGGGACTGCCGGTTATTCGGAACTGATGAAATGCGTTTCCGGCATGCCTTTCAAGTCTCCGAGAAACTGCTGCATCGCCGAATTGACGTACCGGCTGGATTTATAGATGACCCCGACCGGATGAGTAACCTCCAGCTCGGGGATCGGGACGATCTTTAGGGAACCCTGTTTCAGCTCCCGCAAAATCGACTGTTTGGAAATAATCGCCGCCCCCAGATTGATCTCCACCATCCGTTTGACTTCTTCGCTGCTGGACAGCTCCATGACGATATGGGGGTCGATTTCGTGCCTCTTGAACACCTCATCGATGAACCGCCGTCCGACGGTGTCGGGAGACAGCATAATGAGCGGAACCTCCCGGAGCGAATCCAGCGAAGGACTGGGAAGGCTGGCCAGAGGGTGCAGCGGCGAAACGACCAGTTCGAACGTGTCGTAGTAAAGCACCGAAGACAACACCTGCGGGTTGTTTTCAATCAAATAACCGATCCCGATATCGACGAGCCCTTGCTCCACGTTTTGATAAATCAGACTGGACGGCATGGACTGGATGGTCGTTTTGATCAAGGGGAACTGGTCTTGAAAATAGGACAAAATACGCGGCAGGATCTGGATGGCGATCGACGTCGTGGTCCCCAGTACGATATGGCCCTGCGGCGTGTGCTCCATATCGGACAGCTTCTGCTTGAGCTCCTCGACAATATCCAGTATCCGTTCCGCCTGCTCAAGAAATACCTGTCCCCGGTCGGTTAGCGTGACGGGTTGGTTGCGGTCGACCAGCACGGTCCGGAATTCGTCCTCGAGGCTTTTGATCTGCGCGGACACGGCGGGCTGGGTCAGATTCAGCAGTTCTCCGGCTTTGCGGAAGCTTTTGGTTTTGGAAATGGTGATTAATGTTTCCAACTGGCTGATGTTCACCAGGCATACCTCCTTTCCCGTAGGTTTGTTATCCCTGACGAGGCTTCCTTTTGATTTTATTAATTATAGGTGATTTTCCCGAAGTAAATCAATGATCGGCCGCCCTGGGACTTGAAGCATCCTTCATTATTATGTGCTATTCGACGCAAATCTGCGATTTTTAATGACTTATGAATAGGAATAAAGTATAATTAGCAATAACTAAAAGATGGGTCTTTTGTATTGATTAAGTTATTCTCCTAGTGAAAAGGGGCGCATAATTTTGAAAGCAGAAGTGATAAATCCTTTTCTTGAATCAGCGCGTTCGGTCATTGAACAGGTCGTTCAAATTTCTCCTTCAACTGGGAGCATGGGCGTCAAAGATGTGATTCCCGTACAGGATCATATCTGGATTCAGATCGGCATGACCGGCCATTTCAGCGGCATGGTTGTGTTCGGTTTGCAGGAAAACGTCGCCCTCCGGATCGTATCGGCGATGATGGGCGGATTTGTGCTTACGGAGATGGACGAGATGGGGCAAAGCGCGATTTCGGAGCTGGGAAATATGATCAGCGGAAATGCCAGCACATTGTTGTCCAACCAGGGTTTTGCGGTAGATATTACGCCCCCGCAGGTGATCAAGACGGGAACGGCCAGCGGATTCCTGCCGCGCAAAGCGCTCTGCATACCACTGCTGATGGACGGCATCGGCGAACTGGACATTCAGGTGATGATCTCTTAAGATAGGAGCATCCTAGTTTGAAGGGATGAATGACCATGTCTTTGAACCATCGGATCGTTGTCGTAACCGGCGCATCCAGCGGCATCGGCGCGCTGTCGGCGCAAATGCTGTCGGAGCGGGGAGGCGTCGTCGTGCTTGCCGCACGTTCGCTGGATAAGCTGAAACAGGTCGGAGCGGGCATGAAGGGGCCGTATCAGCTGCTTGAAATGGATGTGAGCGACGATGCTTCGACGCGATCGGGATTTGAACGGGTGTTTTCCGAGTACGGGCGGGTGGATGTCCTGGTAAACAATGCCGGGTACGGCAAGTTCGAATTTTTCGACCAAATGCCTTTACCCGAATTTGCGGAAATGATGAACGTAAATTACATAGGAATGGTCCGCTGCGCCCAAGCCGTTTTGCCGTACATGAAGTCGGCGCGTTCCGGCACGATCGTGAACGTCGCTTCGCTGGCGGGCAAAATCGGCACCGCCAAATCGACGGCCTACACCGCCACCAAACACGCCGTGGTCGGCTTTAGCAGCGCGCTGCGCCAGGAGCTCCGGCAGTACGGCATTAAAGTGTCGACAATCAACCCGGGGCCGATCGATACGCCGTTTTTTGACCTTGCCGATCCGAACGGAGAATACGTACGCAACGTCAAATGGTTCATGCTAAAACCGGAGAGAGTAGCTAAAGCGATCGTCTCCGCCGCCGAGAAGGGCCGTACGGAAATCAACCTTCCCTGGATCGCCGGGGTGGGCGCGAAATGGTACCAGATGTTTCCTGGCTTGGCGGATCGGATCAGCTACCGGATGCTGAATAAGAAATAACCATGACCTGCCTGTGAGGGCGGGTTTTTGTGTATATGAAAAGTGTCCGGTCAAGCGGTTATGATTTGCCGAGGCGCGGAAGGCGCGGAAGGCGCGGAAACCGGGGAAGTTGCGGAAACTACTGAAGTTGCGGGAGACGCGGCCATAGCGGTAAAAAAGGGCGTTATTTTTGGCGAGAAAGGCAGCTATAGCAAAATAACGGAACTTTTTACCGCTATTCTTGGCAAAAGGAGAGGAAAAGGTGATTTTCCCCGGCTTCATGTAAAATAGGGCCCAAAATTTCCGCTATTTGGCGAACGACAAGCTGAATTTACAGAATAACGCCATAATTTACCGCTATTTCTCCGAGAATACGGCAAGACGCATAAAAAATATTGAAAAAACAGAAATATTTGGTACAATCAAACTACAGTTCCTTAAACAAATAAACATTTTTAGGAATACTCAATTTTGAACGCGCTTACACCACCTTTGTATTTAAGGAACTGTAATATCCCGTATTGGAGGTGAGTGAAGCACGCCCAAAAATTCAAACGTTTGCACAAGATAGTTTGACGCTTAAATGGAGTTAGGAATCAATATTGATTAAAATTCAAACGTTTGCACAAAGTGGAAATACATCAGGACAAGCCAAAATCGATGCTTGCGAACCAAAAAATTGAAGGAGGACTTGCAATGCATAAGAGAGTTCGGAAAATAACGGCACTGTTTGTAGCCGTCATGTTTTTTGCAACATCTTTTTTTATCCATCCGCTGCCTTCCGCACAAGCTGATTCGGCTACTCCAACAGACATTTCCGACAAGAAGCCAACCTTCAGTTGGGATAACGCCAACGTGTATTTTGTCTTAACGGACCGTTTCAAAGACGGGGACCCAAGCAACAATAATTCGTACGGAAGACCTTCCCGGGATGCGACCGGCAAAAATATCGGAACTTTCCATGGCGGAGATTTGAAAGGGCTTACGCAAAAACTGAACGAAGGCTACTTTACGGACTTGGGCGTCAATGCCATCTGGATTACGGCCCCGTATGAGCAGATTCACGGGTTTGTCGGCGGAGGCAATGGCGGCGATTTTGCCCATTACGGCTATCATGGCTATTACGCCCTCGATTTCACAATGATGGACCGCAACATGGGAACCGTCGAGGATATGCGCGAATTTGTGGATACGGCGCATGCCCAAGGAATCCGTGTCGTGCTTGACGTGGTGATGAACCATCCGGGTTACAACACCCTGAAAGATATGGAAGAGTACGGTTTCGGCAGCAAAACGGTCGGCGCAAACTGGACTCCGGGCAATGGGCAAACCTGGCACAGCGTTCACGATTACATTAACTATAACGACGCTTCCGCCTGGTCAAAATGGTGGAATACCTGGGTACGGGCCGGCATTGCCGGTTACGAGCCTGGAGGTTCAAACGATCTGACGCAACTTGTCGGCAACTTGCCGGACTTCCGCACGAATGTGACGAACAACATCGGGCTGGCTCCGCTCCTGCAAACGAAATGGGCTAAAGAAACGACGGCCTACGAGCGGTGGATCGTTCCCGCGGCGGCTCCTTTAAGAAAAGACCTTGGCGTGGCCCCGGCGGATTACCTCGTCAAGTGGCTGGCGGCCTGGGTTGAAGAGTTCGGGATTGACGGATTCCGGGCCGACACGGCCAAGCATGTGGAACTAAACCGCTGGCAACAACTGAAAAATGAGGCCAGCGCAGCTTTGGACAGATGGAGGCAGAACAATCCGGACAAACCGGGCGCGGAGTGGACCGAAGTTTTCTGGATGACCGGGGAAGTTTGGGGACATGGCGTCGGCAAAAGCGAATATTTTAATTACGGCTTTGATTCGGTTATCAATTTCAGCTTTCAGGGCGCCAATATCAATTCCCCGGAAGGTGTCTATTCGGACTATGCCGCAAAGCTGAACAACGATCCGAACTTTAACGTGCTTAGCTACATCTCTTCGCATGATACCAGCCTGTATGACCGCGGTCGATTGATCCAGGCCGGAACGGCGCTGCTTCTGCTGCCGGGCGGAGTGCAAATCTTCTACGGCGACGAAACCGCCAGACCTTTTGGGGAAACCGGTTCCGACCCGCAGCAGGGAACGCGTTCAGCGATGAATTGGGACAATATCAACCCGAACGTGTTGTCCCATTGGCAGAAGGTCGGCCAGTTCCGGAACAACCATATTGCGGTCGGAGCGGGCCGGCACGCCAAAATCGCGGACAGCCCGTATACGTTCAGCCGGACGTACGCCAAGGACGGCATTGAGGACAAGGTTGTCGTGGCTATGAACGCCTCCGGCTCTACTACAGTCAACGTATCGCCCGTGTTCCCGGACGGAACGCTCGTTCGAGACGCTTACACCGGAAACGAGGCGGTCGTCAGCGGCGGTACAGCGACTTTCACGGCAGGAGCCAACGGACTGATTCTGATCGAACAGATCGGGGAATCCCCGCTGCCGCTGCTGTTCGCCGACCCTGCGGGAGGAAACTTTAAGACGGACACGCTCACGGTTAAGCTGCAAGTGAGGAAGGCGGACAGCGGGAAATACACGCTGGACGGCAACGATCCGCAGCAGGGGATCGCCTTCACCGACGGGACGGAGGTTACAATTGGCGAAAATATGGAGTTCAACGATAAGCTAACATTGAGAATGCATGCCGTAAATGAAGATGGTGTTTCCACACAGCAGTATATCTTTACGAAGAAAGATCCGAATGCCGGGTTGAGCGTTCATTTCAAAAAGCCCGCTGACTGGGGAACGCCTCACCTGTATTTCTATGAAACTTCGCCTAAGGTGGCCGAGCCTACTTGGGCGGAAGCCCCGGTCATGACGAGAGGGACGGGAGACTGGTATTCCTATACGATTGATGGCGTGGATAACGCTACGGTTATATTCAGGGATGACAAAGGGCGACAAAATCCAGGACAGAACCAACCCGGCTTCCCGCTGACCGCAGACGGCTGGTATGATGGGCGGTGGCATGATTCGAATCCCGACGGTCAAGGGGATACGGAAGCGCCGACGGCTCCGACCGGCCTCCGCGCGACTGCGGTAACGGATCGTACGGTAAGCCTCGCCTGGACCGCTGCAACCGATAATGTCGGTGTGGCCGCCTATGATATTTTCCGGGGAACAGAGAAAATCGGAAGCACGGAGGCAACCGTGTATACGGATACGGCCCTCTCTCCTGAAACCGCTTACGTTTATTCTGTCAAGTCGCGCGATGCCGCGGGCAATGTATCCGCGTCAAGTGATCCGTTGGAAGTAACGACCGAGCCGGCGGGAACCGGCGGCAACCAGGTCACTGTATATTACAAGCACGGCTTCAGCACGCCGTACATGCACTACCGTCCGGAAGGCGGCGAATGGACAGCCGTACCTGGCGTACGAATGGAATCGTCCGAAGTAGCGGGCTACAGCAAGCTGACGGTCGATATCGGAACGGCGCAAAGGCTGGAAGCCTGCTTTAGCAATGGCAGCGGTCAATGGGACAGCAACAATCAGCGGAACTACTTCTTCGGGGTAGGCACCTGGACGTATTCCGCGAATGGAAAGATAAACGAGGGTGCGCCCAATCCGAGTGCTGGCAATCAAGTGACCGTTTATTATAAGGAAGGCTTCAGCACGCCGTACATGCACTACCGTCCGGAAGGCGGCGAATGGACAGCCGTACCGGGCGTGCGAATGGAATCGTCCGAAGTAGCGGGCTACAGCAAGCTGACGGTCGATATCGGAACGGCGCAAAGGCTGGAAGCCTGCTTTAGCAATGGCAGCGGTCAATGGGACAGCAACAACGGTAAAAATTACTTTTTTGAGATAGGGACATGGACTTTCAGCAGCTATGGCAATATACGGGAGGGCGCGCCGACCGTCCCTGCGTCTGCCGAGGAAACGGCGGGTTCCGCCGGTTTGGAACCCAATCAAAATCAGACCGGGCTGGAATCACCGCTTCCGGATACTTTACCGGATCCGGAGCCAGCGTCCGAAATCGAGCCGGCGCCGGTTGTTCCCGAGCCGCCTGCTTTTGAAGCGGTGCCGGAAACATTGTCAATCTTACGTGATGCCAAATCCGTAGGCTTGCCTCATTCTGGGGATTCACGGGTAAGCCGTCTGTCCGCCTAGACAAATGGAGATCGAGCGAAAAATGCCCCCTTGTCATGAGCGATCATGGCAAGGGGGGTTTTTGTAGGAGGTGGACTGACTGAATCAACTGCAAAAGTACATCAGATTTGGGGCTGCTCGATAAAAAAGTACCTTTTGCCCGGAAATGAACTGCACTTTTACATTTCGATGGACCGTTTCGGGAGGTTTTGACAAAATTCGCCTGCACTTTTGCATTTCGTGGTTGCTGGCACAGGCACAGACACGGATTTGGCATTATCACGGATTTGGCATTATCACGGATTTGGCCTAACCACTGATTTGGTGTAACCCAGATTTCACACATAGTTCAGATTTCGCATAACCCCGGAGCTCCAGCTTCCTTATATCATAAGAAAAACTGCCGCTTAACGCAGTCTGTCCACCTAAAATGCACCTCGAATGACGCTTTTCTTGAGGTATTTATTTGTTGTGACCAGCGAATATCGCATATAATGAAAATATTAACATTTCTAAGCAATGATCAAGGGTGATTAACGATAAATGAAAAAGGATGAATGGATATGACAAACACGACGTTTGCCGGGCTTGGAATCGGAGAGCTGTTGTCCGCGAAGCTGATGGACTACGGTATTACGGAACCTTCGCCGGTACAGGCGGAATGCATTCCCGCGGCGCTGGAAGGACGCGACGTGCTTGCGCAATCGCAGACGGGAACCGGAAAAACGCTGGCTTATTTGCTGCCGATCCTGCAGTCCATCGATCCGGAAGCCAAAACGCTGCAGGGTTTGATCCTTGCGCCAACGCAGGAGCTTGCCATGCAGATTTTGCGGGAGGCGGAGAAATACGGGGAAGCGCTGGGGATTTTGTCCCAGTCGCTGATCGGCGGAGCCTCCGTCAAAAGACAGCTGGAGCGGCTGAAGCAGCATCCCCAGCTCGTGGTCGGAACCCCGGGGCGGATCCGGGAGATTCTCGCGCTCCGCAAACTGAAGCTGCACACGCTAAAAACCGTCGTCGTAGACGAAGCCGACCAGATGTTCAAGCTCGGGGGCACGGCCGACGTGGAGCATATTTTGCGCGCAACGCTGCGCGACCGGCAGCTGATGTTCTTGTCAGCGACGATTACCCCGGACATCCGGGCCCTGGCGGCTAAAGAGATGAACAACCCGGCGGAAATCGGGATCGAGCCGGAACATCGGACTTCCAAAAGTCTGGAGCATATTTATTTCGTCTGCGAACCGCGCGACAAAATCGATATGGTGCGCCGGATCGTAAGGCATTTCGATCCGGCCCGGACGATCGTGTTCATTAACCACACCGACCAGATCGCCGAGGTGGAAGGCAAAATGAACTATGTCGGCCTTAGCGCCGGCGCTTTATACGGCGATGCGGACAAAGCGGCCCGCAGCCTCACCTTGAAGCGATTCCGCGAAGGCAAAATCCGCCTGCTTGTGGCCAGCGACGTAGCCGCCAGAGGCCTGGACATCGAGGATCTCGCCCTGGTCGTAAATCTCGATCCGCCGGCCGACGCCGAGCATTATGTACACCGCGCCGGACGCACGGGGCGGATGGGCAAGCGCGGCCTGGCCGTCTCGATCGTCTCGCCGCAGGAAGAGTTCATCATGCGCAAGTTTTCGCGCGAGCTGGGCATCGAAATCGAGCCGAAGACGATGTATCAGGGCGAAGTGCTGGGGCTGGAGGAACAGCCGTCAGCCGGGAGGCACCGGCATCCGTCCGGAGGCAAAAAAGCGGGAGTGAGCGCTGCCCGCCGCCACGCGGCGGAAGGGCCTCGCGCGCCTGGCGGCCGCTATCCCGCCGAAGAAGGGCGCCGGGGCAAACCGGCCGGGCTGGAGCTGCCGGACAGTGACGACCGCGGGAGCGCCGGGCGTTCGGCAGCGGGAAAAAACGGCCGAGGCAGTCTGACGGCCCCCGGGCGCAAGGCCGCGACGTCCGCTTGGGACGGCGGGGCGGCTGCCGGAGGAACGCGCAAAGTAAGCCCGGCCGGCCAACGCAAGAAATCGCGTTTGGAAGACCGCAAAAACAAAGGCGCGCCCCGTTGGCTGAAAAATAAACCGCCGCAGGGTTAACGAAGTGGGAGGAGTTCAGAGTGAGTGAAATACCCATACTGCAAGTCGAGGAACTGAGCGGGGGATACAGCCTGGGCCGCCCGGTGATTCATGAGGTGAGCTTTGAGGTTAAACCGGGCGAAATGGTGGGGCTGATCGGCCTGAACGGCGCCGGCAAAAGCACGACGATGAAGCATATTCTCGGGCTGATGGCGCCGCAACGGGGCGGCATTTACGTCACCGGCAAGACGCGGGAAGAGGCGCCTGAAGCGTACCAATCCTCGCTCGCGTTTGTCCCGGAATCCCCGCTGCTGTATGAAGAATTGACCGTGAGAGAGCACCTGGAATTCACCGCCAGGGCTTACGGAGTCGGCCCCGAGGATTACCAAGACAGGGCGGAGCGGCTGCTGAAGCTGTTCCGCATGGAGGAGAAGGCCGACAGCCTGTCGATGCATCTATCCAAAGGCATGAAGCAGAAGGTGATGATTATGTGCGCCTTTGTCGCCCGGCCGCCGTTGTACATCATCGATGAGCCTTTTCTTGGGCTGGATCCGCTCGGAATCCGCTCGCTGCTTGACTTCATGCTGGAGATGAAGGAGAGCGGGTCGTCGATTTTGCTGAGCTCGCACATCCTGTCGACCATCGAGAACTATTGCGATCGTTTTATCGTTCTGCACCGCGGGAGGGTGATCGCGCAAGGAACACTGGCCGAAATCGGGGAACAGGCCCAAATGCCGGGAGCCGCGCTGGAGTCCATTTTTTATGCTTTAGTGAAGGATGGAGAGTAGCCTATGGAACTTCGAGCGCTGCGGAGCCGGCGCAAAGCGGCGTTTTGGGGCAAGGTGCTCCCGTATTTGCCTTATGTGTTTCAAAGCGGCGTCGCCGTGCTGCTGCTCCTGCTGATCATTGCTTTTTCCGCCTGGTATACGGCTTTTTTGCAAAATCTTCCCCCCGGTCTGCCGATTGCCTGGATCATGCTGCTTTTGCTTGGCCCGTTGACGGTGTATTCCGGGTTTCGGACTTATATTCAGCCGGCGGACGTGATATTCCTGCTGCCGCAGGAGACGCGGATGAAGGAATATTTGTCCCCCGCATTTCGCAGCGGCATTATTTATAAGCTGATCGGGTTGTATATCTTGCTGCTGCTCGTTTGGCCGCTTTACATACGGAGTTCCGGAATCGTGCATCCGCTGTGGCTGATGATGCTGGTCCTGCTGCTGCTCAAAGCGTTAAGCGCTTATGGCGCCTGGCAGGAGCTGCGCATTACGACGGCGCGGGCCAGAACGGGGTACCGCCTGCTGCGCTGGTGCTTCATCCTGCTGATGGTCGCGGCGTGGTTGTGGCAGCCTGCCTGGAAAAGCGCGCTGTTTACGCTGCTCGTCAGCCTGAACTATGCGCTCGTGTTGCGTTTTCCGATGAAGCATGCCGTGCCATGGGACAACCTGATCGCGGCGGAAAAATCGAACGAAGCCAAGGTGATGCTGCTGCTCGGCTGGTTCGTGGACGTTCCCGCAGAAGGGCAAAAGGTGATCCGGCGCCGCTGGTTGTCCGGGGTTGGCAACCGCACGCCCTGGACGCCTGCGGCCGCTTACCGCTATCTGCTCATCAAAACCTTCGTCCGCAGCGAGCTGCTGGGCATTTTGATCCGGCTAACGCTGCTCGGCCTCTTGCTCGTCGGCTGGAACCAAATGAACTGGCTAGGGGCGGTTTTGTACCTGCTGTTCGTCTTTTTAACGGGAACCCAGCTGGCATCCCTGCGCCATGCGCATCGCGATTCCCCGGCGGCTTCCTTTTACCCGGTTCCGCCCGGGGCCAGAAAGGCTGCCGCGCTGCGCATCACCTCGCGCCTGCTGTTCGCGCTGGCCGTGCTGCTCTGGCTGCCGATGGTCCTGACTCCCGGCGGAGACGCGG
This sequence comes from Paenibacillus oralis, assembly GCF_003863965.1. GTDB lineage: Bacteria > Bacillota > Bacilli > Paenibacillales > Paenibacillaceae > Fontibacillus > Fontibacillus oralis. The sequence goes on along the minus strand of NZ_RRCN01000001.1, from coordinate 151,031 downwards.
CGCTTACGTTCGGCAGCCTTGCCGCCGGCCTGGCGTTTGCCTGGGCGCTCCGCGGCATTTGGTCCCGCAAATGGCGGGAAGAAGAGCTGGACGAATAAAGTCAACAAGCAAAATGGCCCGCACTCCTGCCAAGCAGGAATACGGGCCATTATTTATGCGAATAAATAACTATTTTGACTGCAGGTCCTGAACGCCTTGGTAGATCAAATCAAACAATTCCTCCAAATTTTCCTCCGCGATGCAGGAGAACGCGATGCGCAGATCGGTTTCGCCGAGCGCGATCGTACCGACGCCGTATTGGTGAATCAAATGCTGGCGCAGCGCCTCGGCCGACACGGTCTTCAGCTTCAGGCACATGAAGTAACCCGAATTAAACGGGTAATATTCCCAAACGTCCCCGTATTTGCCGCTGTCCAGCAGCGCTTTGACTTTGTTGGCGCGGCCTTTCATCGCCTTGAATTTCTCTGCCTTCTGCGCTTCGAACTCCGGCGACTGCAGCGCCTTCAGCACGAATGTCTGCGAAGGATGCGGCCCGCTGGAAATGGTGGCGCGGATGATGCCGAGCGTTTTTTGCTCCAGGGCGGCGAGCAGCGCTTCGTCGTCCGCCGCGAATGTGATGAACCCGACACGGAAGCCCCAGACATATTCCTCTTTCGTTGCCCCGTCGATCTTCACCGGCAAAATCCGCGGATGCAGGCCGGCCAGCTTGCCGAACAGCGATTCCTTCAAGGATTCCTCGAAGAACAAGCCGAAGTAAGCGTCATCGGTGACGACGACGACGTTAATCCCGGCTTCCGCGGCGGCCTGAATCGCGTCCACGATCTCCCCGCCTTCCTTTGCGCCCGGCGTATATCCGGTCGGGTTGTTCGGGAAGTTCAGGATGACAACCGCTTTGCCCTTGTCCTTTTGGGCGAGCAGGGCTTCTTTCAAGCCGGCGCTGTTAAACGTCATCTCATCGGTAAACAAGGGGAAGTTGACGATCCGGGCATGACGGCGGATGCCGAAAGTCAGCTCGTAGTTCTCCCAGTTTTTATCCGGAAAAATAACCGCGTCGCCCTGATCCGCGAACAGGTCGGCGACGATGCTGAGCCCGTGGGTCAGCGCGTTCGTCGCGATCGGATTGCCGAAGCCTTTGCCCGCAAGCGCCGGGTTCTCCCGCAGCATTTTGGCGCGCCAAACTTTGCGCAGCTCCGGTTTGCCCGCCGGCGGCGCGTAAGGGTACAAATCCTGCGGCTTATAGGCGGACAACGTATCCTGGATCGCCGCCAGATGCATCGGCCCTCCGTTTTCCGTAGCGATGCCGATCGTGGCGTTATATTTTTTCGCTTGGGCTGAAGCTTCGGCGGACTGGCTCAAAATGCCTTCCTTCGGAAAATAGATTTCCTTGCCCAGCCCCGACAGCATGTCGTACACGTGGCTGTTCCCCGATTTGATGTTCTCGTTTAACTGCTCCGCAAGTGGGTTCATCACATTCATCCTTCCGATCCGTTTGATAATTTAGGGCAGTACCGTCTTAAACTGCCTAACATTATATCATTTCGATCAGATCGAGTCACGAGCTAAAACCGCCGAACCGGTCTAATTTTCGCGGTGAAACGGACAGTATTTTTCCATATGGCGGATCGTTTCCGCGTCCAGCTCGCCGCCCCGCTGCCGCAGCCCTTCGACCACGGCGTCAAACTTCGCTTCGCTTTGGTTTTGCCCGAACTTGAATTTGGCGGTCATCGTCTCCGGGACGATCCGGCATAGCGCCACCGCCTTGAGCTGCCCCGCATATTTGGGGTCGGCCGGATCGATCGGGTTGTAGCCCCCTTCGGGCTGGAGCTTTTCCATAAACAAAGTGAACGCATCCGCCTTTTCCTGGGCGTCTTCAACCTTTTCCACCCTTCCTCGGACCATTACGCTTTTGAAAAAGGCGGAAGCCGGACAAGCCAGCAGCGGGTCGGTAAAATAGGACGGAATAATCGCATACTCCTTCGCCACGGTGAAGCTGACCCGGGGATCGCGGGCAAGCTGCTTCATTTTTTCCCCGGCCAGACTGCCGTGAAAATAAAAGAAACGTCCGTCGTATACAAAATTCAGCGGAGTCACCCGGCTCCAGCCGTCTTCGCCGACGGTGCCGAGAAAGCCGTAGCTCATCTCCCGCAAAAACTCTTGGATTTCCGCTTCATCCTGCATTGCAAATTCTTTTCTGCGCATATGTGGTTCGCTCCCTGCTCGTTTTGACATTTAGCATACGCCGTAAATTGACATTAAAAAAGAACCAATTTACATTAAAATTATTAGTCCAATTTAAAAGTAAGGGAACTAGTGGACTGCACCTGAAGGAATTATGGCAACCGTTGGTGTCGTCAGCTTCGACCGCATGTAGGCGGTGGCTAACGGACATGAGCGCCCTTATTTGCCAGAAAAGACGCCGTTTTCATTTCTAACGGACAGGAGAGTCGCTATTTGCTCGAAAAAGGCCGGATATGTGCACAGAAATGCCGAATAAGGTCTGTGGTGTCCGTTACATTTTGAAAACTGTTGATTTCATCGAAATAGCGGCGCTGGTGTCCGTTAGGATTGGCGAGTGTTAAGCGACCGGGAGGAGACTATGGAGATGCCTGATTTTACGATAGCTTTGCAGTCGTTCAGCGATAAATACCGCTATAAATATTTAGCCTTGTACCATGCGCTCCGTGACGCTATTCATAACGGGACGCTTGCGGAAGGAACGCGGCTGCCGGCCACCCGCGAGCTGGCGGCGATGTACGGCCTGTCGCGGGGGAGCGTCTCCCAGGCTTACGATATGCTGCACGCGGAAGGCTACGTCCGCACGATCGTAGGCGGCGGGACGTTCGTCACCGGGATGGTCGCATCCCGCCAGGAGACTTCGAACCGCATGGCCCAGGTCGTTTTGTCGCCATGGGGACGGCGGGTGCTGTCGGTGATGAACAGGACCGGGGAGCAAAAAGGCGCCGGGCCTGCAGGCGGGGAAGCGGGGGGCGGCGGCTGGTTGCCGGCTGGGGCGGCCGTGGCCTTGGCTTCGCCGGAGCCGGACGGCGTGATCTCTTACCGCGACAGCGGACCGTGGGCAGCGGGGTTTCCGGCCGCCGAGTGGAAAAGCGCACTCGCCTGGGCGGCGCGCGGCAGATCCGGCGGCCGCGTTGCGGGCGTGAGCGGTACGAGCGTAAGCGGTACGAGCGTAAGCGGTACGGGCGCAGCCGGCTTGGCCGGAGCTGGCGGGAGCCGCGCTGACACAGGGCGTGGGGACGCGGAGCGCGCTGATATAGGCGGCACGGCCTGGGAGAGCGCTGATCCCGGCCGCTCTGGCGCGGACCCGCTCGGCGAGCTGGAGCTGCGCCAGGCGATCGCCGCGCATTTGCGGCGCAGCCGGGGCATTTCGGCAGATGCGGAGCAAATCTGCCTGTTCAACGGCTCGATGCAGGCGATAACGCTGCTGACCCAGCTGCTGCTGGGGGAAGGCGAACCGGCCGTGCTGGAAGATCCGTGTTACTACGGGATCGCCCGGGCGGTCGCCGCCTGCGGAGGCGTGGCCGTCCCGGCGCAGCTGGACGGCCAAGGCATCGTGCCGCGCGATTGGGACGCGCGGCTGCTGTTCGTGACGCCGGGGCGGCAGTTCCCGACCGGCGCCGTGCTCTCCCACGCCCGGCGGCGCGAGCTGCTGAAATGGGCGTCGCGGCGGAACGCGGTCATCGTCGAGGACGACTATGACAGCGAGTTCCGCTGGGGCGGCCGCCCGCTGGAGCCGCTGAAGGCGCTGGACCAGGAGGAGCGCGTCATTTACATCGGCTCCTTCTCCAAGACGATGTTCGCCGCCCTGCGGATCGGCTATGCGGTGCTCCCGCGCAGCCTGGTGCGGGCGCTGGCGAGCGCCAAGGCGCTCTACGAGCCGGCGCCCCCGGCGCGGCTGGAGCAGCGGGCGCTGGCCCGGTTCATGCGAACGGGCGGCTATGACCGTCATCTGCGCCGGATGCGGCGTTATTACGGCGCCAAGCAGGAAGTGTTCCGCACCCGGCTGGAAAGCGAACTGGGCGGCCTGTTCCGGCTCCAGCCGGCCGACGCCGGACTGCTGATGTACGCGCTTTGGCGGAAGTCGCCGGAGGAATACCGCGCTTTTCAGGCCGCGGCGACCCGGCGGGGCGTGTTGTTCCGCGACGCCGCCATCTACCGGTTGACCCCGGGTGAGCCGGCCGCTTGCTTTTGTTTTGCCCATTTGGACGAGGAAGCGCTGCTCGAAGGGGTGAACCGCATGAAAGCGGCGTGGATAGATATTCAAGTGAACGGGAATTAAGGGTATAATAAGAGAATAAACATTCATTTTGAAGGATTTTTTTTCGGGAGGGAAGGACATGCTTCACGTTTCACCGTCTTCGTTTATATTGAAGCCGGCTTTTGCCAAAATCGTATGCGAGCCCGGTTGGAAATGGCACAAGCGGGAAAAACCGCTGGATAATTACGACCTGTTTTACGTTTGGAGCGGCGAAGGAACGGTTGTCCTGAACGACCAGCCGATTCCCGTCAGCAAAGGAAGCTGCTTCCTGTTCCGGAAAGGGGATCATACGAGCGCCACGCATAATCCGCAGCGTCCGCTTGTCCTCACGTATATCCATTTCGACGTCAGTGAACCGGTGACCGAAGTGCCGGGACCTTACCGCGTGCTAGAAGATACCCTCGATTTTGAATACATGCTGTCACGTTATGTCCGCCTGTTTCTGGTGAAGGCTTACGCCGCCGAAGAGGAGGCGCGGCTTATCCTTAAACAGCTGCTCATTCAGTTGCTGCGCGAGGAGCGCCAGGTGCCGATGGAGAAAAAAGTCAGCAACCAGCTGCATGAGGTGATCCACGAGGTCGCCAACTACGTGCTCCAACATCCGGGCTTGCCCCACAAAGTGCAGGACCTGGCGGCGCGCGCCGGGTTGTCCCCGCGTTATTTTTCGATCAAGTTCAAGGAAATCATCGGGATGTCCGTTCAATCGTACATCATCAAATCGCGGATCGACCGCGCCCAGCACCTGCTGCTGCATGCCGGCATGAACGTCACGGAGGTGGCCGACGCTCTCGGATACCGGGACATTTTCTTTTTCAGCCGCCAATTCAAGCAGTATACCGGCAAAAGTCCGTCGGAAATCAGATAATGAAAGCGACCCGGTTGCCTTAAGGATTTTTAAGGTATGCCGGGTTTTTTGCTATTTTTGCCGGATAATGCCGCCATCCGCTTTAAAGGCCTTGTCCGGTCTCTCGTCCGCGAACCTTCTTAAGATTAATTTAAGGTTGGCGACAGGGGGATGTAAGGATAATCAGGTATGCTGATAAAAGAAATAGAGAGACCGTGACCTTTATTCATAAAAGGAATGAAATGATCATATGAAATCGCTTTGGAAATTTGCCCTGCAATTTTTACTGGCCCATATCGTTAGCGATTTAACCTATAGGCAACTCGCTTTTTTTCGGCATCCACTCAATAATACATCCATACCCGGGTTCATATTTAAAACCACGCTCGATATGATATTATTTGTGATCGTTGCTGCCGTTGTTTTTATCGGGACCGAGAAAATCCGGCAGATGATCAAACGTCTCAATTAGGCGGCAAAGGTGGATGCTGGAGGCAAACCGTATCTTAGGCCGGGGTTCGTCCCCGACATTGGTCTGAATGGATAACCAGTTTCAGGAATGGTGTAACGGTGAGCACACTTAGATAAAGTAGACATGAAGACGAACGATTGGTACATAACTGGATGGAGGGGAATAACCAAATGAGCCTCAAACTGGAACAGGTATCGAAACAATACGGCTCAAAGCAGGCGTTGCAAAATATCACGCTCACTTTTCAGACGGGGGTTACCGGACTGCTTGGCCGCAACGGGGCGGGGAAATCCACAATGCTGAAAATGCTCGCCACGATCTCGACACCTACAGCAGGAAATATTTTGTATAACGGTATCAACATTGTCCGGCAGCCCAATGAAATGCGCCGGGCATTGGGGTACTTACCGCAGGATTTTGGCATCTATCCGAATATGAATCCGGTGGAGTTTCTGGAGTATATGGCGGCGATGAAAAGCCTGTCCATGAAGCCAGCCAAAAAAAGAATACGCGAATTGCTGGAGGTGCTTCATTTATCCGATGTGCGGAGGCGGGCAATCGGCGGCTTTTCAGGAGGCATGAAGCAACGGGTAGGCATCGCGCAAGCTTTATTGAGTGACCCGGCGGTGCTGATCGTGGATGAGCCCACGGTAGGCTTGGACCCGGAAGAACGAATACAGTTCCGCAATTTGCTCACAGCCTTGTCTCCCGATCGGATCATTATTTTGTCTACGCATATTGTGACGGATATAGAGTCGATAGCATCGCGTATAGCCATTTTATCTTCAGGATGCCTGGCCGCTTACGCTGAGCCGGAGCAATTGCTGCAACAGGCGGAGCATAAAGTATGGGAGTGCATTGTGCCCGGACCTCAACTGCAGGAACTGCAACGCAAATTCAAGCTTAGCAATTCGATCCAGCGCAGCGATGGGATTTATGTGCGGATCGTGTCCGACATTCAGCCGGTTCACGGTGCAAACGCGGTTGCCCCGACGTTGGAAGATGCCTATTTGTATGCGACTTCCAAGCTGGAGGCGGTAAGATGACCCATCTCTTTTACGATGTCAAATTCAATTTAATCCGGCAATTGAAAAATTATCATTTTTTGTTGATTGCCTTCTTTAGTATATTTCTGGGGTTTCTTTGCGTTCCAGCGGCGACGGACGGCTACGAGATCTTTTATTTGGAAGGAATAAGAGGGCTTTATAATTCGGCATGGCTTGGCGCGCTGAGCGCTGTGCTTTCGACGATCTTGCTGTGGCTGCCGGGGTTCTACCTGCTGCGCAGCCAAATATCGGAGGATGAGCGCCTGAAAGTCGGCCCCATGATTGCGGCGTCCCCGGTCGGCAAGCTCCGTTATATAATCGGCAAGGCCATCTCCAATTTTTTTGTTTTGCTGACTCTCGAAATTATTTTTGTTGTTTGCCTGATGGTTATGCAACTGATTCGTCACGAGAGCATGGAGATCGTGATTTTGGATTATATCCGGTCCATCTTGTTTTTGACCATACCGTATTTGCTGATCCTGGCCGCGTTGACCGTGTTATTCGATGTTGTTCCGGGGATGAAAGGTGTTTTTGGAAATGTTCTGTTCTTTGTGCTTACCATCGCTTTATTGTCGGTTTCGACTGCGGTTAAGGACAACCGGTATGACCTGTTTGGGATCGGCATGGTGCTGTCGGAAATGGTTCGGGGGGCAAGGGCGGTTTATCCTGACATCAGCTTGGAGAGCGGCAGCCTTGGCTATTACCCTATGGCGGAAGCTCCATCCACCTTTGTTTGGGAGGGGATTGGCTGGTCCGGGGATTTTATTTTGACGAGACTGGTCTGGATCGGGGCGGCCGCCATACTTGTCCTCGTTGCCTCATTGATTTTCAATCGCTTCAGGGATGAGCGCTCCCGTATGATCGCAAAAACCGGCACAACCGGTTATCCGGCCATACCAGCAGAGCGGCTGTCCGTTCCCGGCACCTCGGTTCCTTCATTGTCGCCTGTGACGGTCAGCAAGCGTATCCAACTATTTTGGCTCATTCGCGGAGAATGCAAAATGATGCTCTCGGGAATGCCACTTTGGTGGCATTTTACGGTTGCCGCCGCCATCGTCCTGGGGCTGGTTGCGCTTCCGGGCGGGCAAGCGCCATCGCCATGGATCTCCCTCATCTTGTTCCTTCCTTTGCCCATATGGTCGCAAATGGGGTGCCGGGAGAAATATTGCTTTACGCAAGAATTGGTTTCTTCCAGTTGCCCGGCGATCCGAAAATTTTGGGCAAGTTGGTGCTCCGGGTTGTTTTTTTCTTTATTGGTTTCGTCAGGCGTGATCATTCATTTTACGCTGGAGTCGGATTGGCTCCACCTTATTCATTGGCTAATGGGGATTGTATTTATCCCCACACTGGCGCTGGTCCTGGGGAGGTTAAGCGGCACACGCAAGTTATTCGAAGCTCTCTTCATCATCTGGATGTATGTTGGTCCGTTTAATCAGCTTTGGATGTTCGACTTTTTGGGGCTGACGGAAGGATTTCCGCTGTTATATGCGGGACTTACCGGAGTACTGCTGCTGCTTGGCATGTTTACTGATATTAGAAAAGTAGGTGCTGGAGTATGAGATAGGATTTAGAGACTGAAACTTTAGGCAAGGAGATAAGTAGAGTGAATCCAAAAACAAGCCATAAATTCAAAGCCTTTATGATCATGATGGTGGCGATCGTCATGTTCGCGGGAAGTGTTATTACACCTCCGCAGGCCCGCACGGCCTATGCGGGCCCAGTGCAAAGCGCTGACGATACGGCAAAAATCGATGCCTATGTACAATCCATGCTGGACAAGCTCCAAATTCCGGGTGCTGCAGTAGGAATTATCAGGGGAGATCAGGTTGTATATTTAAAAGGCTATGGAATCTCGGGTTCCGATCAGCAGCCGATCACACCGCAAACCCCCTTTATTATAGGTTCGAGCACCAAATCCTTTACGGCTTTGGCTACGATGCAGCTGGTTGAACAGGGGAAAATTGATCTGGATGCGCCGGTGCGGCGCTATTTGCCGCAATTCGAATTAGCCGACCCGGAAGCACCTGGGCAGATTACGGTTAAAAACCTTTTGACTCAGGTCAGCGGATTTTCCACTTATCATGGCCGGATTGCCTTCTCGAACCATTTCGCGTCGATCGATGAACTGCTTGATAACCAGAAAAAGACTCCGCTAACCGAGCCCGTGGGCGCTAAATATCAATATTCCAATTTAAATTTCGATATACTTGGCGGAATTATTGAAGCTGTCACCAACGAGCCCTATTCGGAGTACATTCAAAAACATATTTTCACCCCTTTGGAAATGAAAAATAGCTTCACTTCAACGCTGGAAGCCAAGCAGAAAGGATTAGCCACAGGATACCAACCTATTTTCGGCTACATGACTCCCATGAAGCAGCCCGACAATCCGGCGATGCTTGCCTCCGCCTACTTAATTTCATCGGCGGAGGATATGGCAAATTATCTGATCGCGCAGCTGAACGAGGGGAAATTTAAAGATATCATGGTGGCGTCTCCCGCCAGTATTTCGCAGATGCATGAGCCCTTCGCCGAAGACTCGTCGATTAACGGATATTACGGCATGGGATGGGAGGTTATCGGCGACAACATTCAACATGCAGGGGATATCGAGAGTTTTCACTCCGATATGCTATTGAACGGGGATACGGGAATCGTGGTGCTGATCAACGCGCATGATTATCTGGTTCGCGGATATAAATTCAATCAGATCGCGTACGGAATTCTTGAGATTATGCACGGCCAGGAGCCACGTCAGGATGGGGGCGGCAACCTGACCAGAACCAACGTGATCATCGATTTGATTTGTGCGGCGTTAGTTGTGCTGACAGGATGGGCGATTTACAATTTGTTCAGATGGAATAGAAAATTCAAGCACACCCCGCTCAGAATCACCGTTTTTGTGGCATGGCTGCTTGTCTTTAACCTCATTGTCCCTGCCGGAATATTAATCTTATTGGGGAATTATGTGACTCCTTGGGGCATGGTTTTCTCGTTTCTGCCCGGCATTGGACATCTCGCCTTTATCCTGTGCGTTCTGTGGCTATGCATCGGCTTGGTCAAAATCATCCTCTTTGTATGCAGCCTGATGTCGCATAAAAAAATGAACGGTTTCGCAACCGCTGGCTCCGTCCCCCGCCTGCAGCATTAATCCGCGTCCTTGGGAGGCGTCTTCACCTTGGCGCCCGCGGCTGCAAAGCTTCCGAGCGGCTCGCCCATCCGGATCTTCCGTCCCGGTGCAAGCCCCGGCAGCGGGGCAAATGTGCCGTTTTGGGTCAGCAGCACCACGGTGGAGCCGAACTCGAAATAGGCGAGATCGTCACCCTGGCTCCAACTGCGTGCCTGCTCGTTGGTATATTTAATGCTGCTGACGTTCATCGCGCCGACTTTGACGAGCGCCACCTCTCCATACTCATGGGAAATATACGTAATCAGCCGCTCGTTCCGGCATAACACCTGTTTCATATGGCGCATGCCGAAGTCGTTAACCGGATATACCCGGCCTTTGATGTGCTCGCTTTCCAGCTTTTTGCCGGTCACGGGGGCATGGATGCGATGATAATCGGTCGGACTCAAATATAGCACAAAAGCGTAGCCATGCTTATACGATTCGATGCGCGGGGAACGGTTCAGCAGTTCCTCAACGGAATAATCCTGGCCTTTCACGTTCAGAATCGTGCCGGAGCGGATTTCCCCCATAAACGTAATGAGCGCGTCCACGGGACTGATCAGGCCGCCCGGCTGCGCATGAACTGGACGCATGCCCGGTTTTAATTTACGGGTGAAAAATTCGTTGAGCGTCCGGTATTTCCGCAGTTCTTTTTCCGCTTCATGCAGTGGAATTCCGTACGATTTTGCGAACAAAGGGATCATCAGCCGGCTGATTTTCGAATGGGAGAACTTTCCCATCAGCCTGCAAACCGATTTGCGGGAGGACAATTCCGTCATCCATTTCATCCATGTTACCGCCAAGAAAGCAACCTCCTACTCTTGATGTGCCGCTTCCGCTTATCTTGACACAGAACAGGGGCGAAATCAATATGAAGGCGGTTTCTTGTCCGTTTTGAAACGTGAATGTTTAAAATTTGTTCTTGATGCCTGTAAGCGGTTGGTGTATGTTAAAGACAATCGCATACGATACGGGGGCTTGAGTGAATCGGGCTGAGATGGCAGCATACTCCGCTGCGGACCGTTAATCTGATCTGGATAATGCCAGCGTAGAGAATCGAATGTCCGGGATTTTTTTGCGTCCATCCCCGTGACCTGACCGCCGCCTGAGCTTATTCGGGCGGTTTTTGTCGTTTGCGAAAAAATATATTTTTCTTAAAGGGGAGAAAAACATGCAAGAGGTTGCAACAAAACAAGGCGGCCGCGGGCTGAAGTTGAGCGATCTGCTGGTGACCGTGCTCGTGTCGGTCGTGCTTGGCGTAGTTTATCATTTCTGGAGTTCGGTGTATAACTTGTTCTCGCCGCTGTTTTTTCAGGCGGATGAACTCGTTTACGGGATGTGGTTTCTAGCCCCAACGCTCGTATTTTTGCTGATCCGCAAGCCGGGCGTGGCGCTGATCGCGGAAGTGGCCGCGGCCCATGTGGAAATCCTGTTCGGCAGCGAATGGGGCGTTCAGCTCGTGCTGTACAGCGTGCTGCAAGGCTTGGGGGCGGAACTCGTATTCGCGGCTTTCCGGTATCGAAAATTTTCCGGTTCCATCGCCGCCTTGGCCGGAATCGGAGCCGCGGTCGGCTCCATCATTCCGGACATTTATTACGGATACGTGCAGGATTATGAAACCTGGCTGCTGGTCGCAAAATATGCGATGCGGGCCGTCAGCTCCGCGCTGATTGCCGGCTACTTCGCTTACGGGCTGGCCAAGGCCGTAGAAGCGACGGGCGTAACCACCCTGCTGCGCCCCGTTGATCCCAAAGATTACGCGGCATTGGATGATTAACCATGGAAACGGCCGTTGAAGTTTGCGATCTAAGGCTCAAATTTCCGGGGGAGACGCGGTTTGTGTTCAAGGATTTGAGCTTTCGGGTTTTTCGCGGGGAAAAAGTGCTCCTGCTCGGCCCCAGCGGGAGCGGAAAATCCACGCTTCTACAGGTGCTGTCGGGGATTATTCCGCAGCTTGTGGAGGTTCCGATGCGCTGTGCGTCACAACGTCTGCCCGGCTCCTGGGGTTTTTTGTTCCAGGACCCGGACACCCAGTTTTGCATGCCTTACGTGGATGAAGAGTTGGCCTTTACGCTGGAAAATCTGGGGGTTCCCCGGCCGGAAATGGAAACCCGGATGGAGGCGGTGCTGGAGGATGTCGGGCTGCGTTTGCCCGAGCTGCACATGCCGATCCATGCCTTGTCCCAAGGGATGAAGCAGCGGCTCGCTTTGGCCTCGGTGCTGCTCGGCGATCCGGAGGTTTTGCTGCTCGACGAGCCTTCCGCGCTGCTCGATCCCGAAGGGCGCGAGCAAATTTGGCAGTCCGTCAGCCGTATTGCCAAGAACCGCACGCTGATCATCGTCGAACACCGGATTGAGGAAATCCTGGCGCTTGGACTCGTCGACCGGGTCGCTTTGTTCGGACCGGACGGCCGTCTGCTGGGCCAAGGGCCGCCGCAGGCGATTTTTGCCGAGTTTCGCCGGGAACTGAAGGAGTTTGGCATCTGGTATCCCGGCGTTTGGACGGAGTTTTTAGCCGCGCCGGAGGGACGGCGGCTGCTGGAGCCAGCTCCGTCCGGGGGCGGGGAAGCCGGCGCTTCTTCCGCCGGGCCGGCTGCGCTGTCTGCCGGCGCCCCCGCCGGCTCTGCTCCGCTTGTCGAACTCAAAGGATTCCGCGGGCTAAGAATGGGCAAGCCGGTTATTGAGGTTGGGGCTGCCGCGGTGATGCCCGGCGATTTCATCGCCGTCACCGGCCCAAACGGCGCGGGAAAAAGCTCGCTGCTGCTCAGCTTGATGGGACTGCTAAAGACGGAGGGCGTATATGTTCTGCAGGGCGTCCCGATGCAGGGGGGCAAGGTTCGCCGCCGCGTACGCCGGCGCCAGATGGAGCGTACGGCACGGGAAATCGGCTTCGTCTTTCAAAACCCGGAATTTCAATTTGTCGCCGACCGGGTGGACGAGGAAGTGGCCTTTTCGCTCAGGGAAGACGGGCTTTCCGCAGAAGGGATTCGCGAGCGCACGGTGCGGATTTTACGGCAATTCGGCCTGGAAGGGTACGAGGGGCGGCACCCCTACCAGCTGTCGCTGGGGCAAAAACGGCGGCTCAGCGTGGCCAGCGCGGCCGTGCGCGAGCAGCCGCTGCTGCTGCTTGACGAACCGACCTTCGGCCAGGATGCCGCAAACGCGTTTGCGATCCTTTCGTTATGCGAAGAGCTGAGGCGGCGCGGGACGGCGATCGTGATGGTCACACATGAGGAGTGGATTGCCGCCACAGTCGCGACCCAGCGCTGGGAAGTGCGGGAAGGGCGGCTGGTCTCCTGCTCCTACACGGAACGCGGGGCGGCAATGGCCGGGAATACGTCAGAGCCAGGGGAAAAGGGCCTGTCCGAATCGGCCGGTTCGCTCGCTTCATCCGCCTCCGGCAGAGCCTTTGCCCCAAAGGCGGTGACTCTGCGATGAAGCCGCTGTTGACCCCCAAAACGAAAGGCTGGCTGCACCGGGCCAACCCGGCCTGCAAGCTGGCGCTTTTTGTACTGCTGTTTTTGGTGACCTTGTTTACGCACCGTCCTGATTTTATGTTTTATCAAGCCGTATTGTTCACGCTGCTTTTGTTTCTGCTGAGCGGATATGAGCCGTGGAAAATCGCGCTGCTCGTCCTGTCCTTTCTGTTCATCTTCATCTCGTCTTCCATGACGATGATTTTGTTCGGCAAAGGCGAGCACGAATGGTGGGCCTGGGGCCTCATCCGCATTTCGGAGGAGAGCTTTTACCGCGGCGTCCATATCGGGCTCAAGTCGGTGACTTTTGCGGCGGAAGGATTGCTCTTCGTGCTGACTACCTCGTCCGTCGCCCTGTTTTACTCGCTGATGCAGCAGGTCAAGCTTGCGCCCAAATATGCCTACAGCTTTATGGCTTCCGTCCGGCTGCTCCCGATGGTCTGGGAGGAGCTGCAGATCCGCCGGAACGCCCTGCGCATCCGCGGCGTGTGCACGCCGCAGGGACCGCGGGGCTGGGCCAAGCTGGCCCGGCTTTACGCGGTGCCGCTGCTCTCGCAAAGCATCCGCCGGGCGCACCGCGTGGCCGTGGCCATGGAAGCCAAAGATTTTGACGGCAGCCGGCCACGCACTTATTATTACCGCTTCGCTTATTCGCGGTATGACCTTCTGGTGCTGCTAGTAATGGCCGCTGCCGTGGCGGCCGCCTTCGCGCTTTCGCAGGCGTATCCGCTTTTCGGCATTGCCGATGTAAGATAAATGGCAATCTCTATAATTGGGCTTAATTGGACTTGAGATTGGAGCGAAAGGAGACATTTTCCTGCGGCAGCTTTTGCGCGCCCGGCAGCCCGTTCGGGTGATCGAGCAGGTATCTGGCGAAAGACATCGGTTGACGGTACGTGTTTTTCCATATTTCGGTCAATCCGGATTTGCGGAAACCGTAACGTTGGTCGCGGCCGTTGCATTCTATAAAATAGGGATGCCCGCTCATGGTGAGACCGATGTCGAGCCCCAGATCGGCAAGCAGGGGCAACTGCGTGCCGAGATAGCGGCTGATCGCCAGCGCCAGCGCCTCCACATGGGCGAGAGCCGCGGAGACCGAACGCGGGGGCAAAACATGGACCAGCAGCTCTGCCGCCGGGAACACTTCCCCGCCTTTGGCGATGTTGCATAGAAAGCTGCCTTTCAGGGCCACCTTGGCGAACAGCCCCGTGACGGCCCAATCGCCGAACTCGCCGCGTTGGACGGTAACCCGCAGATCTATGGGCCGGGAATCGTATTCCGCCAGCGGAATGCGCTCCTGAACGAGGTAAGGGGTGCTTTGCAGCAAGCGCCGCGTCCACAGCGGCAGTTCCCCTTGCTGGAGCTTGGCGGTGCGCCATTCGTTTTTTCCGGATTTGGACGCATAGATCAGTTCCCAGCTTTGATTATCGTAACGCAGCCGCATGATTCCGTGTCCAACGGAACCGCGTATCGGCTTAAGAATCAGGTCGGAATACCTGGACATCATGGTGTGCAGTGCAGCCGGCTTGGCCGGAGCGGCGGCGGGCAAATAGCCGCGCAGATGCGAAGCGTTCCACAGCAGGCGGTGGATGACATCTTTTCCATAACGGTTGTTGACGTTGAAGATCATAATGCCCCGGGAGATCAGGTTGCGGATTTGTTGGTGCGCTGCAGGTTCGGGATACAAGGCCCGGTTATGAATGACCGGCGGCAGGGGAAGATTGGTTATAACGTATTCTTTTCCATTTGACACATAGCCGGAGCAGGTTCCCCGGAACAAGTCGATATCGCCCAAGCGGAGAAAACAGGGGATCAGGCCGTATTTCCGGGCCGCCTCTTCATAATTGGAGATCGACTCCTGGCCGGTTTTTCGCTGAGGAATTCCCCGGAACATCCCGGAGTTTAGCAGTATTCCTACATAGTCCTGCTTCAAATGTGGTTCCTCCTCCCTTGCTTCTTCCTCCAATCTATGTTGTCCCGTTCAAAAAGAGTGGACGACTGTTCTGCGTCAGCCGCCTGTTTTGGGGCAGGCTTTCCTTAGGCTTCTCCAAGTTCCCGAAGGGCCGCGCCTCCAGCCGGCAGTCACATTTCCCGGGCGGATATCGTATATTTAGGGTAGCGAAGCTAGCGAAAGGAAGGAGGGGATCGCTCATGGAACGGGAAAAGACAGCGGTGATCACGACCGGATCGTTCGTCATGCCTTCAGGCAAAAGCAGCACGGTGGAACGGGTGATTGAAAATGTGGCCCCACTTGCGGCGGAACATGTAAAAATCCGCATTTTCGGACTCGCGGACGGCCATTTGCCTTCCCAGGGCTGGATCGGAAACGTTCCGATTTACCGTTTGCCCGGCGGGCGGCTTTACTTGGAATCGATTTTGCGCCATTTGCGGAAATGGCGGCCCGGCACCGTTGACGTCCACAATCGGCCGCTGCTCGCTTTTCAGTTAAAAAGCCGGCTGCCGCTGGCCCGCGTGCTGCTCACCCTGCATTCCGCCGCGTTTATTTCCCCTTCCTGCCATCACCCCAAAGCCCGCATACAGCCAATGCTGGAAAGCGTAGACGGGATCATCGTGGGCAGCGAGTATTTGAAAGCTGAGCTGCTTTCCCGGTTTCCGGGCCTTTTCACGCCGATTTGGGTTATTCCGCCGGGCGTCAGCCTGGAGGATTTCGTTCCACGTTGGACGCCGAACGGGGAAGCGCTGCGCATGGCGCGGCTGGCCGAATTCGGATGGGAAAACCGGAAGGTGGTCCTGTTCGTCGGCCGGCTGCTTCCGGCCAAAGGCGTGCACCATTTGCTGACGGCGTTTCCGGCCGTGCTGCGGCGGGTGCCGGAAGCCATGCTGGTCATCGTGGGCGGCAATTGTCACGGAGCCAACCGGGAAACGGACTATGCCGGCAGGCTGAAAGCGATGGCGGAGCCCTTCAAGGACCGGGTTGTATTTTTGCCGTTTACGCCCTACCCCAAAGTCACAGGCTGGTACAATACCGCCGATTGCCTGGTCGTTCCGGCTTGCGAAGAGGAGGCGTTCGGCCTGGTCAACGTCGAGGCGATGGCCTCAGCCGTACCGGTCGTAGCGGCCCGTGCGGGCGGAATTCCCGAAATCGTCGCGGACGGTTGTTCCGGGTTTCTGGTGCCCGCAGAAGGGATGGTTAACGAGCTGGCGGACCGGATCATCCGCCTGCTGCAGGATGAAGCGCTGTGCAAATCGATGGGCCAGGCCGGACAGGAGCTTGTCCGCAACCGGTTCCGCTGGCAGCATACGGCCGACCGATGGGTCGATATCATCTGCTCCAGCCGGGTCATTCCGGCGAACGCCCCGCAATGGAAACAGCAGCCTTAAGCAGCCCATTTCGGGGCACTTCGACGAAATTCGCCTGCACTTTTGCATTTCGTGGAAGTTGGAGTAACAAATAAGGACCTGGCCGCCGGCCGGGTTTTTTTTGTACATTATAGAATTTGTAAAATTTCGGTCATGGTAGAGGGCGATGTGCAGGTAGAGAGGGGAGGAGAAGAGGAATCAGGGGGCTAAGGGACACCAGAGCCGTTATTTTCGAAAAAACGGAGGTCTGCAAAATATAACGGACACAGAAGACCTTATTTACCTCAAATCGGCCTGGATGAACGGGTTTAGAGCGAAATAGGGTCGCCTGTGTCCGTTAGGCTGGGAAATACCCGGGAAATGGACGGATAAGGTCGCTGGTGTCCGTTAGAGCAGCGTCCAAAGTAGAAGTCAGAGCCACTAAAGGGGGCTGTCAGGCGTTTTTCTTACTTCAAGCCCCGAAAGCGGCGGAAGCGATGGGACAAAGCGACCGGGTCCGGTCCGAAGGACAGCTGTACGTTTGCCGTTGCAACGCCGGCAGCACCACATACACTGTTGTATATGCTCCGGTATATCACGATCTGGGAGGAAAGAGACGTGGTCAAAAAACGCAAAATTCAAGGCCGCCTGAACCGTAAAAAGTTTCGGCGCAAGCCGGCGATGCCGCGTTTGGTCAATCATCAGGACCCGATTGTTTCGATCATCATCCCGGCGATGAACGAAAGAGCCACGCTGCGGAACGTTCTGCGCGAAGCCGGGCGATTGCATCCCCGCAGCGAAACGATCGTCGTCGCAAACGGCTCGACGGACGGAACGGCGGAGCTGGCCAAGAAAAGCGGGGCCCGCGTGATCCGATCGGCAAAGCCGCTTGGGCACGATGTCGGCAGACGCGTCGGTGCGGAGGCGGCTCGCGGGTCGGTGCTCCTGTTCATCGACGCCGACATGGTCATCCCGGCAAAAGAGCTTCGCCCTTTTGTGGAGGCCGTGCTATCCGGGGTGGACGTGGCGCTGAACGGGTATTCCGGGCCGGTTACCGGCAAAAGGACCCACCCGGTCGTACTGGCGAAGCATGTTCTTAACGGCCTGCTGTCGCGAACCGATCTGAAAGGAGCATCCTTGACCGCCGTTCCGCATGCTTTAAGCAGGCGGGGGGCGGAAACCATTGGACTTGAAACGCTGGAAGTCCCTCCGCTGGCCCAGACCAAGGCGGTGATTCACGGCTTAAACGTAGAGGCCGTCCACACCGTGCCCGTGGGCAAATTAAATCCGGTCCGGGCCCGGCGGCGGGCTAAAGGAAAGCGAGAAGATCCGCTGACCTCTCTGGTTGTCGGCGATCATTTGGAAGCCGTGCATTGGCTGATCCGCCAAAAAGGGCCGCGCGGAGGTTACGGCGATCTCGGCCGCATACGCGGCAGGGTGAGGTGGATGGAATGAACGCATTTAAAAAACGGGTAAAGCGCCGCCGCAGCCGAATATGGCCCCTGCCGGGACGGACGCGCAAAAGACCCCGCCCTAAGCAGGCAAAGCCGGGCCGCGAAACCGGACGGCTTCCAACCGGTTACCGCTTTGGCCGCCGCCCTGGCGTTCGGCGGGGCGGCCCAGGCCACACCCAAGCCGGCGGGGCAGCCCCAAGGGCAGGCGAGAAACAGCGGCTGGAGCTGATGGCGGCGGAAGCGGGGGCCCATGCCGCCTTTTTGGACGGGGCCCAAGGCCCTTCTTCGACCCTGAAGCGGATGCAGCAGGGCTTTCAAGACTGGTACCTTGAGCATGCTCCGGCAGATTTATCTTATCGTGAAATACTGCCGATTGCCCTCGCTTTCAGCAAGGGATACGCGGACGCTTCCGGAGTCACGGACCCGTGGATTCCGCTGCCGTTAAAGGAAGGCGCATCCGCGATCGTCACCGCAAGCAACGAAGAAAAAACGTTATCCGCCGTGTTGTCGGAGCTGCGCAAGCTCCCGTTTAAGGAAATCATCGTCGTGCTGAACGGCTGCAGCGATGGCAGCTTTACCGCGGTGGAACGGGATCCGCGGGTGACGAAGCTGAATTTCCCGCAGCGGCTAGGCCATGATATTGGACGGGCGATAGGCGCTGCGGCGGCCTCGGAGCCTATTTTGCTGTTTACCGACGGGGATATGGTTTTGCCTGCGGAGGATTTGGCGGCATTTCTGATCGCCGTGGACCAGGGGATGGACATCGCGCTGAACGATCTGTCGCCGTACTTGCCTCCGTTTCCGCAACAGGATGAGGTGACGCGCTGCAAAGCGTTCTTAAACCAGGCCCTGGGGCGGCCCGATTTGGAAGCCAATTCGCTGACGGCGGTGCCGCATGCGGTCTCTCGCCGTGCGCTGCAGACGGTGGGCACGGGGGCGTTGATCGTCCCCCCGAAGGCCCAGGCGCTGGCGCTCGCCCGCGGACTGGCGGTCGGTGCTCCGCATTCCGTAGACGTCGTGCGGAAAAACCGGATTCGCAGCGGCAATACCGGGGCCGGAAACGGCGTAGCCCAAATGATCATCGGCGACCACATCGAAGCGCTGGACGCGGTGATGCAGACGGAAGGCGTCCGTCTGCGTTACGTTACGCTGTCCAGAAGCGAGCTGGCGAAAGCGAGGAATGCGCTGTGAGCGGAGGCGGATTAACCAGCATTGTCATACCGACCTACAACGGGCTGCATTTGCTTCGGCCCTGCGTGGAAGCGATTCGTAAGCATACGGAGGTCCCTTATGAAATTATCGTTGTGGATAACGGCTCCGATGACGAAACCGCGCAGTTCTGCTTGCAGGAAAAGCTTATTTTGGCGGCATTGCCGCGAAATGAAGGTTTTCCGGTTGCCGTGAATCGAGGATTGATGATCGCGTCCGGCGACCAGCTGCTCGTCTTGAACAACGACGTCATCGTGGCCCCGGGATGGTTGTCCAACATGCTGGCCGCCCTCGGCAGCGCGGGCAATGTCGGTCTTGTCGGCCCGGTAACGAATTACGCCAGCGGCCGGCAGCAGATCACCGTCCCTTGGAAGGATCGGGACGATTTCCTCCGGGCCGCCGCGGAGTTCAATCGGTCCGATCCCGCCAAATGGCAGGATGTCCGGCGCCTGGTGGGCATGTGCCTGCTGCTCAAGCGGGAAGTGCTGAACCGGGTGGGGCTGTTGGATGAACGGTTTTCGCCCGGGCATTACGAAGATGACGATTACTGTTACCGGGCGCGGCAGCAGGGCTACCGGCTGCTGATCTGCGGAGATACGCTGGTCTACCATGCCGGCAGCGCAAGCTTCAAGGCCCGCCATCCGGAAGGATGGAACGGGATCATCGAGCAAAACCGCAAACGGTTCATTGATAAATGGGGAGTAGATCCCTGGCAGTTTATTTAGACCTCACAAAAACTAAGCGTAAGCTTCCGAAGCGAGTTTTTGTTCGAAGCTTAACCAAGAAGCAACGCTCACAAAAACTTTTGGGGAGGAGTGTTCATGAAAGGTGTGATTTTGGCGGGAGGCACAGGAACGCGTCTATACCCGCTGACCCGGTTAATCAACAAGCATCTGCTTCCTGTCGGGAATCATCCGATGGTCTGTTACGGCATAGAACGGCTGCGTCAAGCCGGAATCACCGACATTCTCATAGTCATCGGCAAGCAGTCCGCCGGATTGTACGCGGATTATCTCGGCAGCGGCGAGAACTTTGGCGTTAACCTCACGTATCGCGTACAGGAGTCGGCGGGAGGGATCGCCGAAGCGCTGGAACTCGCCGAAGGATTTATTCCGCCCGGCGACAAATTCGTCGTGCTGCTGGGCGATAACTTGTTTCTGGACGACTTGACCCCGTATGTGGAAAAGTTTAAGCAACAGCCGCCGGGCAGCGCCCGGGTGATGCTGAAGCCGGTGGACGATCCCCGCAGATACGGCGTTCCGGTGTTCGACGAGGCCGATCCGAGCCTGATCGCCTACATCGAGGAAAAACCGAAAAAGCCGAAATCGAACTATTCGGTCACCGGCATTTATATGTATGATGAAGCCGTTTTTGGGATCATCCGCGGCATCGGCCGGTCGGCCCGCGGCGAGCTTGAGATTACGGACGTCAATAACCGCTATGCCAAGGCGGGCAAGCTGGAATACGACGTCCTTCAGCTATGGTGGGGGGACGCCGGAACGCCGGAATCACTGCAGGAGGCGAGCATCCGGATGCGGGGCGTTCTTCCATGACCTCTACAGGAGGCGGAGGGGCGATATGAGGCCACATCACGCTCAAAAAGCCGGCCTGTCCCGCAACAAGCGGTCAGGGGCGAGAGCATCTGCAGCGGCGGGAGCGAAGCGTTCCCGCTCTGCCGGAAGGCGCGGCGGCTACGGGCGGAGAGCGGTTGGAAGGCGTCGCCGTAGCGCCGGCCGGCCCGCCGCTGGCCGGGGGAACACGGCGTTGCGGCGGCCGGCGGCGGACCGGGGCGCCCACGCGCCGCAGCCATCCCCGGCTGCCGCGGCAGCATCTCCCCCATCGCCCGCGCCTTTGCCGCAAAAGGCGGCACTTTCCCGGGACGCCGTACCGTCCGCGACGCTTTCCCCCGCCCCCGAATCGGCGGCCTTGGCGGCCGGCGCCGAGGCCTATGCCGCCGGGTTTCGCGAGGGCATGTTTGAGGGCGGGGAGGCGAAGCTGGGACGGCTTATTCCCCGCCGTATGATCTTGCCCGAGCTGACGGTGGACGATGTCATCGCCGCCGGGTTCCGCTCCGTCGCCGGGGCGCTGTACCCTCTGCTGCAGGCTTCCGACGTGTTTGCCGCCGCCGATCAGGCCCTACGCGCCGGTCGGCCGTTGTCCATCGTCCGCCTCGGCGACGGCGAATTGCTGACGCTCGCCCATGACACCGTCCTCCTGGCGGAGGAGGCGATGCGCTGGGGCGCTTTTTTGCCATATGCGGGCGTACAGCTGCCGGATCCGGCCGCGCGCGAGGCGCTCGCCGCCGCCGTCCGCACCGCCGGCATTATCGGCGTCCCCGAATCGCGCCATCCCTCCTATCAGGGCTTGATGTTCCCGGTGTTTCGCCATTACGGCATCGATTACCGCACCCTGCGGCTCACCTCCTCCACGATCAACTACGAGCTGAACGAGGAGGGATATTTCGCCAAGCTGCTTAAAGGCCGCCGCGTGCTTTTGATCGGCGATAAAGCTTTTGCCCTTGCGGAGTTCTTGAGGCTTCGCGGCGCCGACATAACCGGCTGCATCGCCCCGGTCAACGGGGTGCACGACGTGCCGCGGGTTCTGAAGCTTGCGCGCGGCTTCCCGTTTGAGCTTGCTCTCGTCGCCGCCGGAATCGCCGCCGTCATTCTCTGTGAACGCCTTGCCGGGGAACACGGCAAGGTGGCGCTTGATCTGGGGCATCTGGCCAACAAATTGATCAATGGAGAGGCGGTTATGCCGCCGATTCAGGAGGTGTAGACGTTTGGCACACGGAAGAAACCGCAAACCGGCTAAACGCCAGAGCCGCAGCGCTGCCTGCGAAAACCGCAGGGAAGAGTCCCTGCGCGCCTATGAACTCGGGTATGCCGCAGGGTATGCGCACGGCGTAATGGAAGGGAAACGTTCGTTTGGCGCAGGCTTTGACGGAACGAGTATCATTATACCGACGTACAACCGCAAAGACTTGCTGATCGAATGCTTGAACCGGATCGAGGCCCATACCGCTGCGCCCTACGAAGTGATCGTCGTGGACAATGGATCGGACGACGGCACGGCGGATGAAGTGCGCCGCCGGCGCGGTCCGGTCCGTTTGGCCGTTCATCCGCAAAACAGCGGCTTTGCGCGGGCGGTAAATACAGGGCTGATGATGGCCAAAGGACAAACGATCGCATTGCTTAACAACGATGTGCTTGTAACGGAGCGCTGGCTGGATCAACTGCTGGGCTGCCTGGAGCTGACCGGGGCGGCGGCCGTCGGGCCGGTCACGAATTACATCAGCGGAGACCAGCAGATCGACGCGCCCTATGAAGACGTTGCGGAAATGCCGGCTTTCGCCGCCTCTTTTAACGCTCCCGATCCCCGAAAATGGCGGGAGGCAAGCCGCCTGGTCGGCTTCTGCCTGCTGTTTCCGCGCACTACGCTGGAGCAGGCCGGTTATTTTGATGAGGGATATGTTATCGGCAATTATGAGGACGACGATTGGGTGGCCCGGCTGCTTTTGCAGGGCAAAAAGATGGTGATTGCCGGCGATACGTTTGTTCACCATTACGGAAGCTTGACCATGAAAGGACTTGGTGCGCAAGGCTTTGAGCAAGTAAACGCCCGCAATCACGACTATTTTGCCGAAAAGTGGGGGGATCTGCACGGACTTCTGCGGCGCATACCCGAGTCCCGAGCAGGGCACGGGCAGAGAGCGGTTGATTTTTTTCCTACGCATGCGTACGTAAAAGGGTGGTCCGATACGGTGTATTGGCTGGAGCACGGCGTAAGGCACCCGGTTTCCGCCGCCCTGCAGGAAGAAGCGGGAAATGCTCCGTCCCCGGTCCGGCTATCGGTTATCGATTTGCTGCAAATTCCGGTTGGCGCGCCGCAAACGCCGGCGGAACCGCGGGCGGAAAAAACCGCCGGCCTGCCTGAAGGGGGAGCGGTCCGCAGCACCGACGGCCGCTTGTATCAGATCGACCGGGGCCGGCGGCGGGAGGTCATGTCCGAATACGCCTGCCGTGTATGGAATCTGAACGTTTTTCCGGAAATAATCCCGTTCCAAATTCTGCAGCAATATCCCGCGGGTCTTCCCATTACGCCCCCGCCCCGCATCATCAGCGAAGATTTGTAATGAAGATTTGCAAACTTATCCTGCTTGGAACGTGCAAATCCGTACCGGCATATGCTAATGCAGGGCACAGGCGGGCAGGTTCTCGGCTTTAAAAGAGGATGCGACAGCCCATTGATGAGGAGGAATCAGGGTGGAGCAGAAAATTACAGAGATCATCGTCCATATGTCCCACTCCCACCAGCAAATGGCGCGGGTGATTGACGCCGAGCGGAAGGTTTCCGTCCGGATGGCCCAGATCGTGCACGCCATTCCTGATGCCGAACCCGCATTTGAGGGAACGTCCGGGATTCTTGAAAATGCGGGACGGATCAACAAAAGCGTGATCTCTTATTTAAATGCCATTGCCGATTTGGAAGAGGCCATGGCTGAAAATTTGGGCATTGTGATTAAGGAAATGAAAGGCCAGGATGAAGAGTGAAGCAAGCGCGGGAACGGAGAATGATGCCATGAGCAGGGAGCAGGCATATCTGAACATGTTGGATGCGGCCGCCAAAATTCAGTGGAATGTCGCGATGATTTTGGAGGCCAAGGCGGTAGAAGCGGAGAAGGTCCGCAATTGGATACTCAACCACGTGCTGGTAAACAGCTTTGAGGATCACGAGAAGCAGCTGTCCGACCCGCTTGACGTCCATGAGCAGCTTGTGGAAGTGATCGAAGGTTTAACCAAGCTGCAAAACGGGCTGTGCAGCAATTTGAAGAGCTTATTGCCTGAAGAAGAAGAGAAATCCATGTCCGGGGAGGACGGCGGGTTCGGCGGCCTGTTTGGCGGAGGTTTTGATTTGGAGGATTCCGGTAAATGAGATTTACGCTGCAAGCCGGGGAGGAAGCCAAACTTCGGCTTATCGATTCCATCAGCCTAAGCCAGCAGGCCATGGCCCGGATCCTTGGCAGCTTGGCCGACGTGACGGAATTGTCCGGGGATACCGCGAGGCATTTGGCTCAAAACGTCGAAAAGCTGACGAAATATCAGGAAGCGATGGCCCGTACCGTCTGCGGGTTATCCTTCCATCACGTTTATTATGGAACTCCTTCATCGCCCTGGATATCGAATTTATGCTACGCCGCAAACGACGCCGCCCGAGGAGAACAGGAGGACTGAAGTATGACCAAAACGAAAATCCGGCGCACCCGCCGGGGGAAATCCGCAGCGCTCAGAAAAGGCCGGTTAAGAAGAAAGCGTAGGCTGACGTTAAAGCGGGGGCGGGCTGCCGTCCGCAAACGGGTCCGCAAAAAAGCGGTCAGGAAGGTGCGCCCCCGGCGGAAAAGGCTGAGTCGCCGGCGGCGGATTACTACGTTACGGGTTCCTCCCGCGCCGGCGCCGCCCCCCGAAACGGCGTCTGAACCGGCACCGCCTCCAAAAACGGCTCCGGAAGGAGCGGCCACTTATGAACAGGCATATAACGGGGCTTACCAGGAAGGGTTTAATGCCGGTTTTGCCCAAGGCTATGAAGATGGACATAAGCTCACTTACAAAAACCAAATTTAAAACGGTGAATGCGAACCCCGCTGCCAGTCTACGGCACCGGGGTTTTTTAAACTTTACAGCTTCGGGCATGGTAGAGGGCAATGCGCAGGTAGAGAGGGGAGAGAAAAGGAATTTGGGGGCTAAGGGACACCAGAGCCGTTATCCGAGGAAAAATGGAGGTTTGCAAAATGTAACGGACACAGATGCCCTTATTTACCTCAAATCGTCCTGAATGAACTGGTTTTGAGCCAAATAGAGTCATGTGTGTCCGTTAGGCTGGGAAATACCCGGGAAATGGGCGGATAAGGCCGCTGGTGTCCCTTAGAGCAGATCTCGAAATTTGGAAATATTCCGTTGCTAGAGCAGCGTCCACAGACATTTTGCGGACCGGTATCAGGTCTGCCTGGACAAGCCGTCTTGGAAAATATGCGAAAAAGTGCAAACGCAAAATAAACGCACGCCCTTTGTCCGTCCCCGGGAAAAGGCGGATTTTTCTATGGAAACGGGGAGGAAGCTAGGTTTTTTCATGGGTGGCATTCGCCAATTTCTCAGGTTCCCGGGTAGTCGTCCATGATGCACGTGTCCCCTCGGCATATATTTATTAAGACCCAGGAATCCCACAAAGATAGGATGAAGAACTTGATGAACTTGATGAACGAGATGACAATGGCTCCCGGCGAAGCTTACCAGGCCGGATACAATGAGGGCTGCCGTTTCGGAGGATGCCAGGCCGTTTTGGACCGCATCCCGTCTGTTTCCCGGGAGAAACGCGGCTGGCGCGTACTCTATGTGGCTCAAGGATTTGAGGCGATCGACGGCGGGGTGGCGGCTGCCCTGCAGGAAACGGTGCACGAGAGCAGAGTCGCTTCTCCGGAAACGATGCTGCAGGAGACGGAGCAGTTCCGTCCCGATCTGGTGCTGGTCATGAACGCGCTGCATGTGTTCCCTGCCGGTCATGCCGAGCAGATTTCCCGGATACGCGGGATGGGCATCCGCACGGCCGTCTGGTTCGTCGACGATCCTTATTTTACGGATGATACCCGCAATCTGTCGCTATTCTACGACGTTGTATTCACCCATGAGATGGAATGCGTATCCCTTTATCGGAATGCCGGATGCCGGGAGGTTCATTATTTGCCCCTGGCGGCGAATCCGCAGGTGTTTAAGCCGGTGCGGACGGGGCCGGAGCATCAATTTGACGTTTGTTTTATCGGCAACGCCTTTTGGAACCGGGTGGAGTTGTTCGATCATTTGACGGAGTTTTTGCAGGATAAAAAGGTATTGATCGCCGGGGGGCATTGGGATCGGCTGACGAATTATGACCGGCTCGCACGGTTCATCCGTCCCGGCTGGATTCCCCCCGAGGAGACGGTCTACTACTACAACGGCTCCAAAATCGTCATCAATATTCACCGCCCCACCTTGGCGGGGATGGACAATCGGAACGGCTTGAATATCACGGGCGGGTCCATCAATCCAAGGACGTATGAGATAGCCGCCTGCGGGACGTTGCAAATTACGGATATCCGTTCCGATTTGACCTCCTATTATCACCCCGGTTACGACATCGAGACGTTTCGCGATACCGCCGAGCTTAAGGACAAAATCGCTTATTATCTTGAGCACGAAAATGAGCGTCTGCGGATCGCCTGGCGTTCTCTTTGGACGACGCGGCGCGATCACACTTACGGTGACCGGGTCGGATGCCTTCTGGAAGCCGCCCTTCGCTGAGCGGCAGTCGTTAACGATCAAAATTTTAGAAGGAGTGACGTTATGTTGACAGTGCAATCACCAGTGAGCAACCCTGCCGATCCGGCTCAGCTTGGGAGAAGCGCCGGGCTGCAGGACGGGTACCATGAAGGATACTTGCGCGGCCGGGCCAGCGTTATCGTGCAGCGGGAACGGCCTCCTTTTCCGGTGCGAGACGTTAAGGTGCTGTATGTCGCTTCCGGGAAAGGTTTCCCCTATGCGCCGATCGACGAAGCGATTTCAGCGACGCTTCGGACGTTGGTCGCCGAGATGCACGTTTACGAGCCGGGGCAGTCTCTTCCCGATCTCGCCGCCGGGCTGCGCCCTGACCTCGTGCTCGTGCTCGACGGTATGGAAATGCCGGTGGAGCAGATCGACGCGGTCCGGGCCATGGGCGTTGCCACGGCGATCTGGTTTACGGACGATCCTTATTACACGGATATTACTGTCGAACTTTCTTCGCACTATGATTTCGTGTTTACGCTCGAACGCAATTGCATTGATTTGTACCGCTCGGCCGGCTGCAGCCGCGTGTACTATTTGCCCTTTGCGGCGCATACGGAGCATTACCGTCCAACGCTGACGCCGTCTCCGGTCCGCCGGAACATCAGCTTTATCGGTTCGGCCTACTGGAACAGGGTGAACTATCTGCAATCGGTGATCGGCGATTTGATGAACCGCGGTTTGGTCATTAACGGCATCTGGTGGGACCGCCTGCCGGATTATGCGCAGTATGCCGACCGGATCGAGCTCGACAAATGGATGGGGCCGGTGGAAACGGCCGAAGTCTACAGCGGGACGAAAATCGTTCTGAACCTGCACCGTTCGCCGTTCGAGGAAGCGATCAACAACAATACGGCGGGGATTCTGGCTATGTCGCCAAATCCGCGGACGTTTGAAATATCGGCCTGCGGAACGCTGCAACTGGTGGATGCCCGCGATGACCTGGCGCTATTTTACGAGCCCGGCAAAGAAATTGAAACGTTCTCTTCGCCCCAGGAGATGTTGGATAAGATTCACTTCTACCTGAACCATGAACAAGAAAGACGGGAGATTGCGCTGAATGCTCTGGAAAGAACGTACCGCGATCATACGTACAGCAATCGCCTGGACGAAATGCTGCGTATCATTTTCGGATGACGGCAAGGTCCGGGGATCTTCATAAACGGAGGTGACGGCGTTGCCGGAGCGAAAGAAGCTGTTCTTGTTCTCGCATGTCAGCAATGTCCGCAATATTACGGGGGCCGAAAAGCTGCTGCTTTTTGTGGCCAGGAAGCTATCCGCCGACTTTGACTGCACGCTGATCGCCCCCCAGGAAGGCCGGTTAACCTCTTTGGCCCGGCGCAGCGGAATCGGCGTTCTGATTTGGGATATCCCCCTGTTGTACGGGATGTGCTCCCCGTATGAAGGGTTATACCGGGACGCGGAGGGGCTGATGGGCGGCAGTGCTGCTGCGCAATTAACCGGCCTGCTTGCCGCAAATCGGCCGGATGTCGTATTCGTCAATACCTGCGTCAATATCGTGCCGCCGTTTGCGGCCAAAAGGCTTGGCATTCCGGTGGTGTGGCATATCACCGAGGTCGTGCCGGACAACGGCTATGCCGGAGAGGCGGTCCGGCTGGTCGATCTTTACAGCGACCGGATCGTCGGGATATCCGAAGCGGCGCTAAACCCCTTCCGCAGGGAGGTTGCGGCGGATAAGCTGAGCCAGTTGTTTCCTTCCTGGGAGAGCGGGGAGTTCAAGCCGCCCGGGAAATGGCCGCAGCTGCGGCTTGGCAAACGGCGGGAATGGGGGATTCGGCCGGAGGAGACGGTGGTCGGATACATTTCCTCTTTTCTCATCCGCGAGAAAGGAGCCGAGCATTTTATCCAGGCCGCCCTGGGGCTCAAAGAGGCGTTTCCGCATGCCCGGTTCGTCGTCATCGGCGGGGAGGCGGACAGCGCCTTCCACCGCTCTTTGCGCAAGCTGGCGGGCCAGGCGGGAAGCGGCCGCATCGTCTTCGTCGACCACGAGGACAGGATCGAGGCGGCTTACAGCGCCATGGACATCGCGGTCATTCCGAGCCTGATCAACGAAGGGTTCGGGATGACGGCCATGGAAGCGATGATCTTCGGCAAACCGGTGGTGGCTTACGCCTCCGGCGGTTTACAGGAAATTTTACAAGCCACGGGCAACGGGGATTATCTGGTTACGTCCGGGGACATCACCGGCCTGTCGGCCAAAATATCCGGTTTGCTGGCCTCTCCCGGAACGATTTCGGCCATCGGCCAAGAAAACCGCATCCGGGTGGAGGAGGCATTTGGCCCGGCCGCCTATATGGGCCGGTTTCACGAGCTTTTGGAGCATCTGCACCGCTTGACCTCCGCTCCGGGAGATACTCCTGCGGATGAAGCCGGAGCGGCCGCGGAGCCTGCGCCTTCCGCGCATGACGCGCCCCGGCTCGCCTCTGGCGCAAGACGCCGTGCACGCTCCGCCAAAGCCAAACGCCGCCTGCGGCCCGCCGGGGCCAAGAAGCGGACGGGCGTTAGCCGTTCCGCCGGAAAGCGGAGGCGGCGCCCGGCGGCGCGAAAACACCGGCGCCGGCCCGCGCGTTCCTCCGCGGGAAGCATTCGTTCGCGGAAACCCGGGCGGCAGCGCCGGCGTTCCGCTCCCGTACGCCGCCATCCGTAACGACACTACAACCAGGGAGTGAGAATGTGAAAATCATGACGATACTGGGCACCCGCCCGGAAATCATTCGCCTCAGCCTGATCATCCCGCTGCTCGACCGGTACGCGGATCGCCACGTTCTGGTGCATACCGGGCAAAACTTCACCTCCAGCTTAAGCGGCATTTTTTTTCGGCAACTCGGCCTAAGGGAACCGGACTATTCCCTTCAGGACCGCCAGGCGACGCTCGGCGGCCAGCTCGCCGCCATGTTCTCGCAAATGGAACGGATTCTGGAGGACGAGAAGCCGGACCGGGTGCTGCTGCTGGGGGATACGAACAGCGCCTTATGCGCGATTTTGGCCGAGCGGATGGGGATTCCGGTTGCGCATATGGAAGCGGGAAACCGCTGCTTCGATCTGGAGGTTCCGGAGGAGAAGAACCGCAAAATCATCGATGCCGTCTCTTCGATCAACATGCCTTATACGCAGCAAAGCAAGCAGCATCTTCTCGCCGAAGGGACCCCCAGCCGCAACATCGTGCTTACGGGCAACCCGATTTATGAAGTGCTTCAGCACTATGAACGTGAAATCTCAAGCAGCGATATTCTGCAGCGGCTGAATCTGACAGCGGGCGATTATTTTCTGGTGACGGCGCATCGCGCCGAAAATGTGGATCGCCCCGAACATTTGCGCGAAATCCTGAATGGCCTGAACAAGGTGGCCGAAACGTACGGAAGACGCCTCATATGCAGCCTTCATCCGCGCACCCGCTCCAAAATGACGGAGGAACTGCGGATGAGCATGCATCCGCTCGTCGAGTTCCATGAGCCGTTTGGCTTTTTTGATTTCGTCAAACTGGAACGCCACACCTGCTGTGCCTTGACAGACAGCGGCACCGTGCAGGAAGAATGCTGCATTATGGGGGTGCCGACCGTGACGCTGCGGCGTACGACGGAGCGGCCGGAAACGGTTGATTGCGGAAGCAACATCGTGTCCGGCCTGGATGCGGTCAGCATCCTGCGGTCGGCGGCGGCGATGATCGAGCTGCCTCGGGATTGGGAGCCCCCGCAGGGCTATTTGGCCAAGGATGTATCGGTAAAGGTTGTCAAATTTCTGCTTGGAGGGAAACGGCATGTTTGAGAATAAACGTATATTGGTAACCGGGGGGACCGGTTCCTGGGGCCATGAACTCATTCAGCAACTGCTTCCGCAGCAGCCGCGGGAAGTCATCATCTATTCTCGAAGCGAATCCGCCCAGGTCGCCATGAACCGGGAATTCGAGGATCATCGGCTCAGCTTCTGCATCGGCGACATCCGCGACAAGGAAGCGTTGTCGACCGCCTGTCAGGGCGTCGATTACGTGTTTCATCTGGCGGCTTTGAAGCATGTGCCGGTGTGCGAGGATCAGCCCTATGAGGCGCTCAAGACGAACGTGATCGGCACGCAAAACGTCATCGAGGCCGCGCTTGAAAACGACGTGGAAAAAGTGATTTACATTTCAACGGATAAATCCGCCAATCCGTCCAATTTTTACGGGATGACGAAGGCCATCGGCGAAAAGCTGATCGTCTACGCCAATTTGCTGCGCGGCAAAACCCGCTTCGTCACGGTGCGGGGCGGCAATGTGCTGGGTACGAACGGCAGCGTCGTGCATCTGTTCAAGGATCAAATCCGCCAAAAAGGCGAAGTCTCGATCACCGATATGAACATGACGCGCTTTTTCCTTACGCTTCCCGACGCCATTTCCCTGCTGTTCAAAGCGTCGATCGAAAGCGTCGGCGGCGAAATTTTCGTCATGACGATGCCGACGTGCCGGATCGTCGACCTCGCCGAGGTGCTGATCGAGGATTCCGGTTTGCCGGACGTCAAGCTGGTGGAACGGGGGATTCGGCCGGGCGAGAAAATCCATGAAATTTTGATGAGCGAATTCGAAAGCCTGTCGACGGTCGTTTACGATGAACAGTATCTCGTCATTTTGCCGACGATTAATATGCCCGAGCTGAAGGAACGGTACGAGCATTGCCCGCCGGTTTCCTTCACGAGCTTCAGCTCCGCCGACAATCTGATGTCAAAAGAGGAGATTTGGAGCATCCTGCGGCGCGGGGGGTTCCTGTCATGAAGCTGCTGATTTTGGGCGGAAACGGGATGGCCGGCCACATCCTGGTGGACTATTTCCGGCGGCAGGGGCGGCACAGCGTGTTTTACACGACGCGCGATCCCAAGGATCCGAACGGGCTGGTCATGGACGCCGCCGACTGCGTGATGGTCGAGAAGGTGGTCGAAGCGGTACGGCCGGACGTCATTGTCAACGCGATCGGCGTACTGAACCAGTTTGCCGAGCGAGACAAGATCGCCGCGTATCACATCAACGGCTTCCTGCCGCACCGCCTTGCCCTCGCAGCCGATATTGCCTGCGCCCGGCTGATCCATATCAGCACGGACTGCGTGTTTTCCGGCATGCGCGGCGGCTACCGCGAGGATGACGAGCCGGACGGCACGAGCGTTTACGCGCTGACGAAAGCGCTCGGCGAAGTCCGGGCGCCCGGCCACGTGACGATCCGCACTTCTATCATCGGTCCGGAAATCCGCCCTGGCGGCATCGGGCTGATGCATTGGTTTATGAACAGCCAAGGGACGGTTTCCGGCTACCGGAAGGTGCTGTGGAACGGCGTGACGACGCTCGAGCTGGCCAAAGCCGTCGACTTGCTGCTGGATTCTCCGGTTTCGGGCCTGATTCATCTTGCCTCCCCGGAGCCAATCAGCAAACATGATTTGCTGCTTCTGTTCCGGGAGATCTGGGGCCGGACGGATATCGCCGTCGTTCCCAGCGATGAGCCGGTTCAGGATCGGACCCTGATCCAGG
Source organism: Paenibacillus oralis (assembly GCF_003863965.1). Classification (GTDB taxonomy): domain Bacteria; phylum Bacillota; class Bacilli; order Paenibacillales; family Paenibacillaceae; genus Fontibacillus; species Fontibacillus oralis. The sequence continues at coordinate 118,924 of NZ_RRCN01000001.1, read as the reverse complement.
CCCGCGGCGATTGGAAGTACGAGGTGCCTCATTATCGTGAGATGCTGGAGGAGTTGGAACGATGGACGAAGGAGAAGCACTGCTAGGCCGCGTCATTCTCGTTACGGGCGCGGCGGGGTTTACCGGCGCCCACGCCTGCCGGTATTTTGCGGGGCTCGGCATGAAGGTCGCCGGGCTCGTGCACAACCGGATCCCGGATTTGTCCGGCGCGGACACGGGAATCCGGTATTATCCCTGCGATCTGCTGGACTCGCAGCAATTGAAGGCGATCGTTCGCGAAGCAGCCCCCGATTACGTGCTGCATCTCGGAGGCAAAAATTCCGTCCCCGAATCATGGGATGACCCGCTGCTATATATGCAAACCAACGTTTTTTCCTTGCTGTCCCTGCTTGAGGCGCTGCGTCCGTTTCCGGACTGCCGCGTGCTCATTGCGGGGTCGCGCTTATCGGTTCCGCTTTCGCCCCCTTACCGTCCGCCTCATCCCTACAGCCTGAGCAAAAGCTTGCAAAAGGTCATCGCCCTTTCCTGGCAAGCGCTGTTCAACCAGTTCATCATGGTGGCGGAGCCTTCCAATTTGATCGGACCGGGCCCATCGACGGGGATTTGCTCGCTGCTTGCCAGGCGGATCGCCCAGGCGGAGCTCGGCAGCACGAACGAACCGTTCCGGCTGTCATCCCGGCTTGCGCGGCGCGATTTCCTCGATGTCCGCGATGCGGTCCGCGCTTACGGATATTTGCTCGCTTACGGCCGCAGCGGCGAGGAATATCCGGTATGCTCGGGGCAGGAGCGGAGCCTTTTGGAGGTGGCGGAAACGATGCAGCAGCTTGCGGGGACCCGGATTCCCCTGCAGTGGGGGGACTCCGACCCACAGTCTCCGGGCGGAGGGGAGACGCCGGCCGCGCCGGAGTTTCTGTACGGGCTGGGCTGGCAGCCGCTTATGCCGTTTACCGCCTCGTTAACCGACGTGATTGGTTATTTTCGCGGTACGAAAGGAGAGTTTCGATGAAACCGACGGTTTCGGTCGTAATCCCGTTTTATAACTGCCCGTACGTGGATCAGGCGGTTCAAAGCGCCTTGAACCAGACCTACCGTTCGCTGGAGGTGATCGTGGTCGACGACGGCTCAACCAGCCATGCGGAGCGGCTTGCGCCGTACCGTCCGCGTATTCATTATTTGGGAAAAGCAAACGGCGGAACGGCCTCGGCGCTTAATCACGGCATCCGCCATGCAAGCGGGGAATACATCGCGTGGCTCAGTTCGGACGATATTTTTTATCCGAAGAAAATCAGCCGTCAAGTCGCTTTCATGCAGCGGCAAAACGCCGCCATATCCCATACGAATTTTCATTGTATCGACAGCGCGGGCCACGTGACGCGGTCCAATGCGGTCCCGGCCGATATGCTGCGGAGCAGCGCCGATTTTTACCGGTGTTTTCTGCACGCGAACCCGGTTAATGGCTGCACGGTGATGATCCGGCGGGATCTGTTCGCGGCCATCGGTTTGTTTGACGAGTCGCTGCCGTATACGCATGATCTCGATTTCTGGTTCAGGGTGATTCAGACCGGAACGCATTTTCCGTTTTTGAATGAACCCCTGACCGGCTACCGCTGGCACGAAGGAATGGGGACGCTGCGGCACCATGAGCAAATCCAGCCAGAGATCGCCTCTACCCGGAACCGATACCGGGAGCGGGTGACGCGGATTTTGTCCTTGATGAACATCTGATCCCGGATTTTCACCTTCTAATGACATATAGAGATTTCAGCGCGAGAGCAGGAGGCTGACGCTTCCCCCCCTCGCGTTTTTTTTGCGCCTGGGTTCGGAATTACGCGCTTGGCTCAAACCTCTTACTTTTTAAGAGAATATAGTAAACTACGAAACTAAAAAAATCTGAGAGGAGGTTGACGGTGCCATTTCATAGAATTCAAAAATTTTCACTTCGCGATTTTAAAGTTTACCGAGATTCTTCAGGTTTGAACCGAAATCCCAAGAAAGGAGGGGCAGCATGAAACAAACCGGAACAAAGGTTGATCCCTCGGTGTTTTCTTTCAAATTCGTTACCGATTTTATTAAGCTTGAAGCCGCCAAAGGTCCCGTGATCGAAGCCAAGATTCGCGCAAAGTGGTTATCCCTCCTATGTCCTGCTGATTTGAATATCGCTTTCACTTTACGGAAGGGAGATACTCGTCCGCAGGGAATGGAGCATGTTAATCTGGTTGCCATGAACGAACCCGGTTATTGGAATCACTATTTCTTCAATACGTGGCAGTATGATCAAGAAACACGAAGCCGCGGCTGGAGCATGGGACCTAATATCGAATTATCCAAACCGCCGAAAGCCATGGTTCCTGTGGTGGTATATTCAGAGTTCCAGAAAAAGAATTTGCTGGACCGTTGGAAGGGGTATGATCCGAATCTCGTCACAATTATCCCCAATATGATTGACCGTACGTTGTTTTATCCGGGCCAACGTACCGGCCATCCTACGGTCGGTTGGATCGGATACGATCACCCCAGCAAATATACGAAGGGGGCTGAAGTCATCCCGTATTTGGCCAAACGGTTCCCGGAGGTTACCTTTGAAATGATCCATGCCGAACCCCCAAAATTCAAACATGAATGGATGAAGGAACCGTTGCCTAACGTTAAAATTTTGACCGCCGTTCCGCATTCCAGAATGCCGGAAATCATTCGCCGATGGCATGTGTTGGTATGCGGCAGCAAGTGGGAAAATTGTCCTTCCCATGTCCGGGAGGCGATGGCATGCGGCGTGCCGGTTATCGCGGCAAAAGTAGCTGCGCTGCCTGAAGTCGCCGGGAGCCAAATGCTGCTGGAGGAAATGAAGTGGGGGCATCCCCCGGCTACGAGCATACCGTACGAATGGACGGAGCCATCGTTAAACAAGTATGCCGACGCCTTGTCCATGCTCCTCAACGATTCCGCAAAGGCGAGCCGTTTGTCGGAAGCGGCGATCAAGGAAAGCTTGCGGGGAGAACCCCATGAAATTGCCAAGCTTTGGTATGAATTTATCCGCAAATGCCGCGATCAATATAGTAAATAAAAGGGGGATCACGTTCATGAATACGCCCGTAACGGTATTAATGCCTTTCTACAACCCCGGGCGGTTTTTACGGGAAGCCGTCGAAAGCGTCATCGGACAGACGTTTACGGACTGGAAGCTGATTTTGATCGATGACGGATCCACGCAAAATTATCATTCGCAAATCCAAAAACATCTTCAGGATTCCCGGATCAAGCTGCTAAAACTGGAGAAGAACGTCGGCCAATCCCGGGCGCTGAACCGGGGGCTTGAATTGGCGAATACGCCGTTTATCGTTCAATTGGACAGCGACGACAAGTTTTTCCCTCACACGCTCCAGATCCTGACCGGCGAAGCGTGGAAACAGCCGGAAGACGTTGCGGTGTTCTCCGGAAACATGCAGGTGATCCATGAGGACGATCAGGGCAACCTGATGTTTACCACAACGAACCAGGGCCGTCCATTCACCGACAAATACGACTTTATTTTGGCGAATACTTCCTTGTGGCCCCGCTTCTACCGGACGAGCGCGATCTGCGCCATCGGAGGGTGGCCGACGGACGACCCGTATGACGGTCGGGTAATGGAGGATAAGCAAGTATTGCTGCGGCTCATTGAACGTTACCGGTTCCATTGGGTCGATCAAATGCTGTATATCCACCGCCGGCATCCCAACAACCATACGAATCAGGTCGCCTTATACGCCGAGATGGTGGAATGGTCCATCCGTCAAGCTTTGATACGATGGGGCGGGACATACGAACCCGTGTTTGTTACTTACGGGATTGGGTGGAAAAGGCTGGAACGGTTGATTCCCGTCTCGCCCATAGAAGTATAGAAAGGTGGTTCTAATAAATGAGTACCTTGGTAACGGTCTTGATTCCATTTTATAATCCTGCCGGCTTCCTCAAGGATGCTGTGGAGAGTGTTTTTAAACAAATCGAGCAAGGCTGGAGGCTGATTCTGATCGATGACGCCTCCACGGAAAACTACCTGCCGCAAATCGAAAAATATTTATCGGATCCACGGGTTGATTTAATCCGTTTGCCCCGAAACGCCGGTCAGTCCCAAGCTCTGAATAAAGGCCTGGAACTGGTGAAAACGCCGTATATGATCCAACTGGACAGCGATGACTGGTTTTATCCGCACACGCTAACCGTGCTGCTGAATGCAGCTTCAAAGCTGCCGGAGGACATCGCGGTGGTATCCGGCAATATTCAATATGTTTATGAGGACGCTTCCGGAAACCGGATCAAAACAGCGGTTTACAAAGGCCGCGAGTTTAAGGATATATACGATTTTCTCCTGGCCAATACTTCCGTCTGGCCCCGGTTTTACCGGGTCAGCGCCGTCCGTTCCATCGGCGGGTGGCCGACCGACGATCCGTACGAAGGCAGGGTGATGGAGGATAGACGGATCCTGCTGCGGCTTATGGAAAAATACCGCTTCCATTGGTTGGATCAAATGCTTTATATTCATCGTAAACATAACAAAAACCATACCCATCAAACCGAATTGTACGCGGAAATGACGGAATGGACCACTCGTGACGCTTTGGAACGCCTGGGAGGAAAATACGAGCCGATGTTCGCCAAAAACGCTGCTACCGGATGGAAAACGGTCGAGCGGTTGATTCCCATATCCCCCGTTCCCCCCGTTGCTTCCGAGCCGCAGCCAAGCTCCGCGCCGCCGAAATTGGATTCATCCGTAAAAGCTCCCAAAGCGCCAGCAAAAACTCCTGAATCAACAGCCATAGCTTCTGCATCGCCCGTAAATTCTCCCGCAGCCCAACCGGTTTTGCCAACCCCATCCGCCGCACCTTCGATTCCGCCCGTCCCGGTGCCTCAAATCCAGGAACAACCTGCCGTCCCGGCTCCGCAGCCTGTATTCGCCCGGCCCGTTCGTTCTTTCGAGGCGGAACCTGCGGCCCAATATTCTTATATCTTGGCCGGCCCGGGAACGGGGCCGTATACAGGGCCCGGTACGGCACCATATACAGGTCCCGGCACCGCGCCGGGGACCGGCCCGGGAACAGGGCTGGCTACATTATAGGAGGGATGAGAAATGAGCCTTGTTACCGTTGTTGTACCCACCTACAATAAAGCCGCTTATATCGAGGAAGCGTTGAAATCCATCGAAAATCAGACCTATCGGGATTGGAGGTTGCTGGTTGTCGATGACGGCTCGACCGACAATACGGTCTCTATCGTGAAACGGGTCATGGACCCTTCCCGAACGCAAGTGATTGAACGCAAGCAGAATCAAGGCGTTTGTCATGTACTGAATCAAGCGCTGCAAACGATCCAGACGAAATATTTCATTCAGGTGGACGGCGACGATTGGATCGTCCCCGAAACGATTGAGGTTCTCCTGAACGAAATGGAACGGCAATCGGAGAACGTTGCCCTGGCTTATGCGAATACTTGCCATTGGCACGAGAAGAACGGAGTTCTCCATTATTTCAAAACCATGAAGCATCGGCCGTTTAAAGACCGTTATGATTTTGTGGTTTATAGCTCAATGGTGCAGCCTAGATTTTATAGAACGAGCTGCGTCAAAAACGTCGGCGGTTGGGAGGTCGATGAACTTACGGGCGGCAGAATGCTGGAGGATCGGCGAATGCTGCTTCGCCTGCTGGATCAGTACAATTTTGTCCATGTCGACCGTGACTTGTATCAGTTTCGCTATCATCACAATAATTTGAGTCAATTCCGCAACGCCGCAACGTATAACTTGTTAATCAAAATGTTTACGGACAAAGCGTTGATACGCTGGGGGGACCACTACCGGGCTGAAATGATCGGTCCTCCCCACCTTTGGCAAACCGTCGTCCTCACCCCTACAAACCAAAGAAAGGAGTAGACCTGATGGGAAAAGTGACCGTTGTCATCACATTGTATAATAAAGAACGCTACATTGATCAAGCGATCGGCAGCGTGCTGCAACAAACGTATTCGGACTTGGAACTTCTGATTATTGACGACGCATCCACTGACGGGTCTGTGGCGAAGGCACGGCAATTCAAGGACCCGCGGATCCGAATCGTCTCTCTGGCCGAGAATCTCGGACAATGCCATGTTTTGAACTACGCGCTTACGCTGATAACCTCTCCCTATTTCATGCAGCTTGACGCCGATGACTGGCTGGACAAAGAAACGCTCCGGCGAATGGTAGAAGTGGCTGAGGCGAAACCGGATGCTGCGCTTTTTTACGGCAATCATCTCACTTATTGGCTGGATGACCAGGAACGCGTCGTCAGGAAAGAACCGATTATCCTGGAACAATACCAAAACCGCTATGATTTGATGCTTAAAATGAGCAACGCGATGGTGCCGCGTTTTTACCGGACGGAAGCCGTTCGGGATGTCGGCGGCTGGATGGCGCAGGTATACGGTGACCGGATAGCCGATGATGTCCAAATCGCTTTAAGGCTTGCCCGAAAATACCGTTTGGTCTGGATCAATGAATTCTTATACCATCGGAGGAGAGACACGCAAAACTGGAAAAATTTCGAGCAATCACGGCCGCTCCGGCGCCAATACCGCTATGAATTGTATAACCAAATTTTGCGGGAATGGGGAGACGAATACAAAGCCGATTGGGTGCCGCAACCGGACGGCAGCTATTATTTGCGCGGGTTTATCCGAAAATAGTATATTTGCTATCCAATGAAAAAAGCCGGGCCAAGATATTATCTTAGCCCGGCTTTGTCTGGATTTCAGCTCCGGTTCATCACATACTGGTACGTCTCCTGCAATCCGCGGTACAGGTCGTACGTCGGCTTCCAGCCCAGCGATTCGAACGCCCGGATGTTGCTTAAGCAGCTGTGCCGGATATCGCCGGGCCGTTCGGGCTGGTGCACGGCCAGCAAAGGCTCGCCGTGAATATCCTGCAATATCGTGAGCAGTTCCTTAATCGAGGTGGGCAGGGACGTGCCGATCTGGATGATTTCACTGTCGCCTTGCCGGACGGCGGCAAGGTTGGCTCTGACGACATCCTTCACGTACACGAAATCCCGGGTTTGCTCGCCGTCTCCGAAAATGACGAGCGGCGTCCCTTTTTTGATCCGGTCCATATAGATGGAGATGACGCCGCCCTCGCCTTTCGGCGTTTGCCGCGGCCCGAATACATTGGCGTAACGGAGGATGGTGTAATTCAAGCCGTAAAGCTTGTGGAATACACGCAAATACAATTCGGGCGTGCGTTTGGAAATGCCGTAGAAGGAAATGGGGCGGGCCGGATCCTGCTCGAGAATCAACGCCGTTGTCAGCTCCCCGTAAACGGCGCAGGAGGAGGCGTAAACAACCTTTTTGACGGAGGCTTCACAGCAAGCCTGTAAAATATTTGCCGCTCCCACGATGTTTACGATCGCGTCATAGGCGGGAGCCTTGACGGAGCGCTGGACGTCGACCTGGGCCGCCTCATGGAAGACGATGTCCGGCTTCAGCCGTTTGATCAGCTCGGCGGCCTCCTCGCTTTGGATATCCAGGGTGTGCAAAGCCGCGTTTTTGGGCAAGTAATCCCGGTTTCCCGTCGAAAGGTTGTCGATCACGTGAACGTCGGCGCCCTGCGCAAGCAGAGCTTCGACCAAATGGGACCCGATAAATCCGGCGCCGCCGGTGACGAGCATTTTCATGACAAATTCCCGTCTTTCAGCTGCTCGCGGAACCAATCGATCGACAGCTTCAGCCCTTCGTCCAGGGAAACGGAAGGCTCGTAATTCAAGACGTTCCGGGAGCGGGCCAGATCGGGCATGCGCACGGGCATATCTTCATAGCCGGGACCGTACGCTTTAGCGTATGGCACGTAAACGATCGGTGAGGAAGACCCGCTCAAATCGCGGATTTTATAGGCCAGGTCGCGGATCGTAATCGCGTGTTCGGAGCCGACATTAAACGCCTGTCCATTGGCATGGCTGCCCATTGCGGCGAGCGTGCCCTCCACCGTATCGCGGATATACGTGAAGCAGCGGATTTGCGATCCGTCGTGGTACACCTCAATCGGCTGATTCCGCAGCGCGGCGCGGATGAACCGGGCGACCACGCCGCCGTACTGCGACGACGTCTGTCTCGGCCCGTAAGCGTTGAAGTACCGTACGACGGAGACCCGCAGCCCCCTCTCCGCATAGGCGAAACAGAGATGCTCGTCGATCGCTTTGGCTGTGGCGTAACTCCAGCGGTGGATGGACGGGGCCCCCAATACCCGGTCCGACTCCTCGTTGAACGGGAGTTTGTTGTTTTTGCCGTAGATTTCCGAGGTGGAGGCGAAAACGACCTTAACCCCGTTTTGATGGGCAAGCTCCAAAATATTGCGCGTGCCGTCGATATTGCCTTCGATCACCTTAAGCGGATTTTCCACCGTATTTTTGACCCCGAGCACGGCAGCCAGATGGAATACGACATCGCAGCGCTCCATCAGGCCGCGAAGCAAGTATTTGTCCGTTACCGATCCGTAGATCATCGAATGGCGGTTATTTTCCGTCGCTTCATTCAAAAAATGCAGCTTTCCGGTAGACATATCGTCCAGCGTCCAAACGTAATGTCCCTGCTCAAGCAGCCGCTCCACCAGATGGGATCCGATAAAACCGGCGCCGCCGGTTACTAATATATTCATCGTGGATATACACCTCGTTACCTCTGAATTTAGATTACAATGATATTTTTGCGGGCCTCGATATTTTTGGTGGCGTTCCGGGTGTCGAATACCAAATGGGAGAAAGATGCGAGAGTTTCATAGGAGATTGAAGAGTGGTCCGTTAGGATGAGCACACAGTCGTGCTGCTGAATGATCCGTTTGGTTAAGGAAACGCCGTTCAGGGAACGCCCGCCGATTTCGATCCGGTTGATATAAGGATCGTGGAAATTCACGGTCACGCCCGCTTCCATCAGCTTTTGAATAATCGGGAGCGCCGACGATTCGCGCAGATCGTTCACGTCTTTTTTGTAGGTCACCCCCAGCGCGAATACTTTGCATTCCGCGAGCGGTTTGTTGGCGGACAAGTGCTGGCTTACCTTTTGTACGACATAATCCGGCATCGACTCGTTAACATGGTGGGCCAGCTCGATAAATTTCGAATTTTTCCCGTACTGCTTCGCCTTCCACTGCAAATAAAGCGGGTCGACCGGAATGCAGTGGCCGCCGATTCCCGGCCCGGGATAATAAGGCGTAAATCCGTAAGGTTTCGTGCTGGCCGCCTCAATGGCCTCCCACAGGTTGATGTTCATTTTTTCACACAGGACGGCCAGTTCGTTCATAAAAGAGATGTTGATCAGTCTTTGGCAGTTCTCGAGCAGCTTGGTAAACTCGGCGACACGCGGGGAAGAGACGACGACGACGTGGTCAAAAATGCTTTCGTATACGGCTTTTGCGGTTTTCGTGCATTTTTCGGTAACTCCCCCGAGCACCTTAGGGATCAGATGCAGCTCCTTCTGATCGGGGCCGGGATCGATGCGTTCCGGCGAATAGGCGAGAAATACGGTTTGCCCGACGACGAGCCCCGTCGACTCTATCATCGGCAACAGCTCTTCCTCCGTCGTCCCGGGATAAGTGGAGCTTTCCAAAACGACCAGTTGGCCTTTTCTCAGATAGGGCAAGGCGTTTTTCATGGCACCCTGTACATAGGTCAAATCCGGCTCAAAGTTTCGGTCCAGCGGGGTAGGAACGCACAAAATGACCGCGTCCGCCTTGCTGATGTCGCTGAAAGAATCGCTAACATGGAACCGTCCCCCTGCGAACATGGCTCTTATCTCTTTGGATGTAAAATCGGATAGATAGCTTTGCAGGTTTCTCAATTTGGCAATTTTACTAGCATCCACGTCGATGCCGTAAACGGTATGGCCGTATTGCAGGAACAGAGAAGCTAACGGAAGTCCGACGTACCCGAGGCCGATGACGGCGATGCTGGCTTTTGCCTGATTCATAGGTTTTCACTCCTTTTCTGGTAGATGCTATATCCTACTCAGAGAGCCTTTCATTGGTATAGATAGAAGTACCCGTGATAGAAAAAATGGTAGAATATCCTGCCGGCTCAATAGATTCGTATAGAAGAAAATAAACGTGCTTGTCCTTCGGCAAATTGGTTGAATGTCCCTGACGGCGGATTAGGTGAGTACATAGGATATACAGAGTTCCACAAGGAAGGGCTGGGGACATGAATATTTTGTTAACCACTTATTTTTATTTGCCGCACGTCGGCGGGGTTTCGACGTACGTGGATACGCTGAAGCGCGAGCTGGAGCGGCTCGGCCACCGGGTGGATATTTTTGCCCACCATCCCGATATGCAGCATTACTACATGCCGAACAACGGGCGCACGCTGGTGAAATCGAAAGTGAAAGACCGCATCTATGAGCAGGTGTACGCCTATTACGAGCAGCAGATGCAGCATGTCGATCCGTGGATTCGGTGGCGGGATATCGAAAGGTACTGCTTCGAGGCTGCGGCATCGGTATTCGGGCTGCAAAAATACGACCTGATCCACACCCAGGACATTGTGTCGACCCGGGCGCTGTGGCGCGTCAAAAACAAAACGACGCCGCTTATCGCCACGATCCACGGTTGCTTGGCCACGGAATTCATCTATTCCGGCGAAATCACCGGGAAAGACACGCTGCCTTGGAAATACGCAGCGGCGGAGGAGTTTTACGGAGCGATTTCCAGCGATGCCACGATCGTTCCTACCGACTGGCTCAAAGCGCTCTCCATGTCCGAATTTGCCGTACCCGGCAAGCATTTGCAGGTTATTCCCTATGGAATGGACGTCGAGGCGTTCCAGAAGCGGCTGGCATCCGCTCCCGCAGCTCAGGCGCATTCCGAAAAAAGAATCCTGATCTGCCCGGCCAGACTCGTTCCGGTGAAGGGCCACAAGCATCTGATTGAAGCGCTGGCCCTGCTCAAAGGGGTTCGTGAGGATTGGGAATGCTGGCTGCTGGGCGACGGGCCGCTGGAGAGCGAACTAAGGGAGCAGGTCCGGAGTTTGGGATTGGAAGGGCATGTGCAATTTTGGGGCCCAAGGCAAGACGTTCCGGAGCTGCTGAGCCAAGCCGACGTGTTTGTGCTTCCGAGCCTTCAGGATAATCTCCCCTTTTCCATTATGGAGGCGCAAATCGCCGGGAAAGCCGCGGTCGTATCGGATGCGGGCGGCATTCCGGAAATGGTGAAGCACGGCAAAACCGGGCTTGTGTCGCCGGCCGGCCAGAGCGAGCCGCTGTTCCAAAACCTCCGCAGGGTGCTGGAGAGCGATAGGCTGCGCACCCGGCTTGGGGAGCAAGCCAAACGGTGGGGGCTGGAGCACTGGTCCATCGAGACGATGATGAAGAAAACGTTAAAGGTGTATGAAGCGGTTACGAAACGGCGGTTTGTGAATAGGGAGGGAGCATAAAGCATGGAGGCAAGCATAGCCCCTGCTCCGAGACGGGGAAGGGTTGGGCCGCAGCGGGCCCTTGCGGCGGGGCGAAGCGGTCGGGTAAGGTTGATTGAACTCGGCACGGTCAAACGGATCGCAACTAAAGAGGAAATTCAAGTGGAGAAGACGCGCCGAAAACCTGCGGCGCAGCGGCCCAAACGGAAATCGCTCAGGGCTCGTAAACTTGCGGCTTGGAGAAAAAGAAAGGCTAGACGGAAAAGATGGGCTAGAGGACAGCGGCGGAGAATCCACCGGAAATTAGCGCGTGTTGTCCGCCGGCGGGCAGGCCGCCGCCATGGCACACTAAGGAGCAGGGCGAAACCGGCTGCGGTGCCGAAACAGACGGCGGGGACTCCCTGGCAGACTCCGGCGAAACCTGCGGGAGATCACGAAGGGCCGGCGCCGGCAGGGGGGCGGGCCGCCGGGAATCAGCCCGTCGCCGTTCCGGCAGCCGGGAATATCGTGGCTGCCGGGGCGCCGCTGGCGGAACCTCCCGGTACGTTAAGACATCCTTTTACCGCCCAAGCTCATCGGGACTTGATTCAACTGCCGGAACCTTGGAGAATAGGGGAAGAGCCGGCAGCCGCAGCGGTTGCCGTGGACACGGCCATCTGGCAGGTCCTGCCGCCCGAACCGGAACCGGCGGAACCCGTGGTTGCGGCAGACCCGGCAGGGGCGGCGGTTCCGGAGGAAATGTTCGCCGCGGCCGAAGTTATTCCGGAGCCGGCGATCGAAGTTCCCAGCAACCCTGTTCCCTTAGCTGTGATCGATCCGGTCGAGCCGATCGCCCCGGTAGCTTTTATTGTGAATCCGGTCGAAAATACGGCAGTGCTGGCACCAGTACAGGGACCAATAGAGGCACCAGTACAGGGACCAATAGAGGCACCAGTACAGGGGCAGTTACCAGTGCAGGAGCAGTTACCAGTGCAGGAGCAGGTGCCAGCGCAGACTGCCCCGGCCGCGCCGGAGTTAAACATCGTGCTGGAAGAGACCATGATTCCCGATCCCGCTTTCATTCATATTTTGCAGTCCAGTACCGAGCCTGTTGAATTGGGCAATGAGTGGAGAAGGGTCGAATCGGATGAATCGATCGGCTCGGTTCTTCATCCGGAGACGGTTCAGGCGTTGGCTGCCGAGGTTTCGCCTCCGTCCATCCCCGAGCCTGCGGATGGGGGGAGTGAACCTTCAAATCCAGGCGGCAGCGCCGCGAACGAAGAATCGTAGAAGACTATTATTCTAAAACTATATATTTTCCCCTTGAGGCTGGTTCTTATATATAAGTTGAACTACTGAAAAAAGCGAGTTAGGCAAAAGTGTGAAATGATTCTGAAGAAACTGAAAGCTTTCTGGAAGAAAGCTGCTTCGGAAGCATATGCTTGGTCGCCTTTGTGAGCGGATTTCTACAGCATTCGAATTTAGTTGATCATAGAAATCCGCGAACAACAGCGATCGTAAGAACATTTCACACGGCTGCCCTGATCCGTTCTATCAACAGTTCAACTTATAGACTAATCGAACCGCCTCTTTTTTTGATTCGAACGGATGTCCATACCATTCTATTTTTCCCCGGAATATACTGACTACCGTAGCAAGCAAGATTTTGAAGTAGATTATAGCAGAGGAGTTGAATGTCGTGTTCAGAAGAAACGGAGGCGAAAATGCAAGTCAGATTCTCCAAACGATGCTGGCCAAAATTCCGCCTGTCTATCACGGGATGATTCCTTCCGACCTGTCGGATGAAGAAAAAGTAGCTTATCTCGAAGAACAGGAGAAGCGGGGGATTTTTAGAATGAAGCCGTTTTTTATGTGGCTGAATAAAGCTCCGGGTTCGGGGCTTTTCACCGGTCCGGGAACGGGTCCGGGGACAGGGCCCGGAACCGGGTTGCTGGGGGACAATATCACCCCGTATATTCCAGCCGGCCAGCACAAAGCGTACCAGGAGGAATACGCCGGCGTATATTTCCACGAACTTCCTGAGCCCGTGGTCATTAAGCCGGCCCCCGTGCAAATTCAGCCACCCGTCTATGAGGTAGAAGTGGATAAAGAACTCATTGAAGAGCTGGATGAGGAGATGGACCTCGAAGACCTGTTGGAGGAATACGATGATAACGAGGAAGATAGCCTGCAAAAATAAACGGGAGTCATTTCAAACCACCAGACATGACGTCTAGTGGTTTTTCTTTAAACTACCTCTTATAGAAGGAGGAGGTCTTGCTTGAACATATTGTTGGCCACCTATTGGCCGTTTCCGCATATCGGCGGCGTATCGACCTACTTGAACATCCTTCGTTCCCGGCTCACGGAAGCCGGACATGAGGTGGAAATCCTTGCCCAGCATCCCGGCCTTTCTCATTATTATCTTGTTCGCGGCGGGCTCCGCTTGCGGAAACAAGACTTTCTTCCGCAAGCGGAGGAGGCGGTGAAATCGCGGTTTCGGCGGCGGAAAATTCCGCTAAGCCCGTGGATGCTCTGGAGGGAAAGCGAAAAATACGCTTTTGAACTGGCCTGCCAGGAGATCTCTTTGCAAGACTATGATTTGATTCATACGCAAGATATTATCTCTACCTTTGTATTACGCAGGGCCAAGCCGGGGCGTGTTCCCCTGGTGGCGACGATTCACGGTTGTCTGGCTACCGAATGGGCGGCGAATAACGAGATTCAGGCTCGCTCGCCGCTGGAACAACATTATCTGTCTTTGGAAGAATACTATGGCTCCATGTCCCCGGATGGTTTGATTTTGCCCAGCCGCTGGTTGTCTGGCAAACTATCAACGTTCGGAATTCGGCATCCCCGTGCTTGCATCATTCCTTACGGCTTGAACCAGGAATTGTACCGGGACGGGCAAGGCATACAGCAGATGAACTTAAAGGTGTCTACCTCGGTCCGGCCAAACATGATCATTGCCTGCCCTGCCCGCCTCGTGGCCATTAAAGGGCAAACTTATTTGATCGACGCGATGAAGCTGCTCGTACAGCAGCGCAGCGACGTCGTCTGCTGGCTGATTGGGGACGGAGTGATGCGCCAGGATTTGGAGCGGCAAACGCAGGAGCTTGGTCTTGAGGAGCATGTTATCTTTTGGGGCAAGCGGCATGATGTTCCGGAATTGATTTCCCGCGCTGACATCGTGGTGCTTCCTTCGCTCCAGGATAACTTGCCGTTTACGATCATTGAAGCGCATAGCCTGGGCAAACCGGTTGTCGCTTCCCGAATCGGCGGGATCGAGGAAATGGTCGAGGATGGGATCAACGGGCTGCTGGCGAAACCGGGAAATGCCGTTGATTTATGCGAAAAGCTGCTAAGGCTGGTGGAGGATGACCGGCTCCGGGAAAAGCAGTCTGCCGAAGCGCGGAAGCATGCGTTAACCGTGTGGAACGATATAGCTATGCTCGGGCAAACGCTGGAGGTTTATGCGCAGGCAACCGCCAGCCGGCCGCTGCCGCTGTTAAGGCAGGACTTTGTTTCCAGGTTAAGCGATGATTACCGGACGAATGCGCGCCTGGCGGCCGGCCATATACGGAATTTTTCCATCTTAACCGGAACGGTGGCCGATGCGGAGACCGGGCACACGCTGCCGGACATCCCTGTTCACTTGCTGGATTTGGCCGGCGTCGTTCTTCGGAGTACAGTAAGCGGCACCCACGGACGGTTTGAAATCCGCGATCTTCAGCCGGGAAATTATGAACTTGCGCTGTCTCACCCTCAGGCTGGGGTGATGACGCGCAAAATCACCGTCCTTCAGGCCGAATCAGTACTGATCGATATTTCGCTATAGAGGAGGGAATGATGTGAGCAATCGGCTGCCTTTTTATTTAAGGAAGCGACTCGAGGGTGAACGGGAGCATGACCGCTTTGGCGATGTGGTGCTGGCCGGAGACGTCAACGGGGACGGAATGGACGAATGGATCATTTCCGCGAGCACGGCAACCTATGTTGAGGACGAAGACGGCGTGAATCCGATTCCGCATTATTACTGTGGAAAAGTTTACGTATACTCGCATGATCTGAAGCCGCTTTTCACGCTGCAGGGCGAACGCTACGGCGATTGTTTCGGAGCCGCGGTCGCTTTGGGGGATATCAACGGCGACGGGAACCTGGAAATTATCGTCGGAGCGCCGCGGGCAAGCGCAGGCTCTTTGCTGGAATGCGGAACCGTATCGATTTACTCCGGGCGTACCGGGAACCTGTTGGAAAAGTGGAACGGTGGAGAAGATTACGCGCGTATGGGAGCGGCGCTGGCCGTTATGGATTGGAACCAGGACGGGATCACGGATGTGGCGGCTTCTTCGCATAATTTGGACCCGAACGGGACTGACCGGGATGGACGGGTGACCGTTTTTTCCGGCCGCGATCACTCGATTCTGGAAAGCTGGGAAGGAAAAAACAGGGAAGGCTTAGGCCTTTCTCTCGCTTCCGGAGATTTGGACGGCGACGGCAAGCCGGAGCTTATCGTAAGCGCGCCGCTCTACTCAGACGCCGGCATGACGCATAACGGGCGCGTACTGGTGTTTCGCGGCGGGGCTGCCCCGATGTTCGAATCCAGAGGAAACCGAAGCTATGACGAACACGGACGCAAAGTGGCTGCGTTTGATCTCGACGGGGACGGCATCGCCGATCTGGTCATCGGCTCGCCCAAAGCGGGTGGAGAATTTACCCGCGGCGGGGCGGTTGCGGTATATAATCTGGTTTCAGGTAAGCTGGTGATGGAGAAGGAAGGCTGGTTTGGACTTCAGGAGCTGGGGACCGATTAAAATATTTGATGGGGGATGACTACATGCCTGGAGCCAAAAGTAAAATCGTGAGTTTGTCGTTGTCCGCTGCATTGCTGGCCGGTATGATCGGCATTGCGGGCTGCGGCGACGGCACAGCCAAGAACAATGTACGGACGCAAAGCGTTCGGAACAACACCAATCGGAACTATGATGTCAACTCCCTTACCGATGGGAACCGTCTGTTTTCGCGAAGCGCGGGGAACGGTCAGGATCAACGGATCCGCTCCTTGAGATACAGCCCCGCGCTGAGCAATAAAGTCGCCCAGTTGGGCGATGTGCAGACGGCTCATGTCGTCGTGACGGATCGCGATGCGTATGTGGCTGTTACGCTTCACGGTAACAATAACGCCGTTAGGGGTAACATGGCAGGCCAGACAAACGCTTACGGCATGCGCGCTACCGGCATCGGTGCGGGAACGACGAATGCCGGCGGCCCCTTTGGCGCTGGTTACGGAACTCGCGGCGCTGGGGACAACGGGCTTGCCCGAGGACTGACAGGGCCTAACGCAACCGGAGGTCTTTTCGGCCCCCGCAACAACAACTGGTTCGGCATGGGAACCAATACCACCGGAACCGGGACGACCGGGAATACAACTCCCGGATATGGGACAACCGGATACGGTACTGGAAATGGCACAACCGGAACGGTTCCCGGCACCATGTACAATGGCACCGGCAATATGGGTATGAACAGCGTAAACCGGGGTGGAGGAACGACTGCGATTTACGGTACCGGCCCACGCACCGGCGTTGGAACTTTTAACGGTACGGGTACAGGCCGCTACAATGTGAACGGCACGGTTACCGATAACGTTCCTCAAGACGTCAAGAACCGCATTGCCAATACCGTGAAGCAAACGGCTCCTCATATCCGCAACGTGTATGTTTCCGGGAACCCCGACTTCGTGACCAACATGGGGAACTATGCTACCCAATCGCGCGGAGGCGGGACGCTGAACAATGTCATCGGCGACTTCCAAGCGATGATCAACCGGATTTTTCCGGGACGCACCGGAACGATGACCGGCCCGAACGGATATACACCTACAGGTCCTAACACCGGAGCGGGCACGATGGGAACTCGCGGTGGTCTCCGCACCGGCACCAACGGCGGTTTTTCGGGCGGTACGACCCGTTAAAGGAGAAACCGGCTAATCACAATGCATGCAGCAGCCCCCTTCCTCGCCGAAGGGGGCTTACTAATGCTTATTCGAAGGCGCCATCTTGTGCAACGAATCACAATTTTGAATTGCATAACAAAGCGATTTGAACACAATCTCTGTCAGCGCGGCATGTAGGTCAAACCCATGTTCGACCTGCTTTTAAGTTGGTTTTCGTTATGCGAAAGTGGAGTTATAATATCCTAAATTGAAAAGAACTATATGCTACTCCCATCACGTTGCAATATAAGGAATGGGAAATCCCACGAAGTGCAAAAGTGCAGGCGATTATCGTCGAAATTCCTCGAAACAGGTGGTTCAAATGTAAAAGTGCAGTTCATTTCCGATCAAAAGTTACTTTTTTATGGGTAGCCCTAAATGAGATGTACTTTTGCATTTCAATCGCTCTAAAATGGTGATTTACGGAAAATAGAATGCACTTTTGCAGTTGATCCCATCGGGTTATTCTTTATATTTATTTATTCTCGAACTAATAATATTATTTCCTCCGCAATTGCGAATGGGCTGAAACGTTTATTTTATTTGCAGCTTCTAACTAATCAGCGTTCAGCAGCCGCCCTTTCACCCAGACCTGCTGCAGCTCCAGATCGCCGCTTACCAGCAGCAAATCGGCTTGCTTGCCGGTCTCCACGGACCCAGTCAAATGATCGATCCGGATCAGCTTGGCCGGATTGCCGCTGGCCAGTTCGGAGACCCGCTCCACGGACAAGCCGACTTCCTGCACCAAATAACGGAAGCCGCGGATCATCGTCAGCGTACTGCCGGCCAGCGTACCTTCGCTGTCTTTTAGCGTGCAAACCCGGTCCTTCACGACGACCGGCAGATCGCCGAGCATGTATTCGCCGTCGCCGAGGCCGGCTGCCGACATCGCGTCCGTGATCAGCATCAGGTTGCTGCCGGTTTTAACGCTGGTAAGCAAACGGATTGCCGCAGGGTGTACATGGATGCCGTCGGCGATGATTTCCGCGCTGATGCCAGGCGCGCTGAGTATAGCTCCTACGGTTCCGGGTTTCCGGTGATGGAGCGGCGTCATGGCGTTGAACATATGCACGGAGTGGTTTAATCCGACTTCATATGCGGCCATCATTTCCTCGTAGGTTGCGTCCGTATGTCCGGCGGCGGCCGCGATGCCTTTTTTGCGCAAATAGCGGATCAGCTCATGCGAGCCTTCCCGTTCCGGCGCGAACGTTACCTGTTTGATCAGTCCGGGATACTGCGTATCCCATGCTTCCACCCATTCCCGGTTCGGCGGCACGATGTGTTCCGGATTTTGCGCTCCCGGCCATTTCGGGCTGATAAACGGCCCTTCCAAATGAACGCCAACAAGCTGGGCGTAAGGCATATCGCCCTGCATATAACGATGCACCTCGTCCAGCACGTGTTCGATCACATGCTTCGGCATCGTCATGGTGGTAGCCAGCATCGATGTCGTACCTTGGCTGCAGTGAAGCTTTGTAATCGCATCAAAGCCGCGCTGGCTTGGTGTGGAAAAGTCTTCGAGCATGCCGCCGTGCACGTGAACGTCGATAAAGCCGGGCAGCACGTAATTGCCGCTCGCATCGATCGTTTCGCAGCCGGCCGGGAGCGATAGCGGCGCGCCGGACGCGGAACCGACATAAACGATGAGCCCGTTTTCAACGACAACCGCCCCGTCGTGAATGATTCCGCGAGGCGTTACGACTTCGCCATGGGTCAGGATGAAATTCCGGCCGCTCATTATAACCACTTCCCGGCAGCTTGATCTACGACGACAACAACGTTGGAGTGGGTTTGCAGGAACGAGGCCGGGCATTTTGTCGTAATCGGCCCTTTCAGCGCCCGGGCGATCACTTCCGCTTTATCTTCGCCTTTGGCCATCAGTAAAATTTGCTTGGCATGCAAAATGGAGCCGATCCCCATCGTAATCGCATGCGTCGGCACCTCGTCAATGGAGTTGAAAAACCGCGCATTAGCCAGACGGGTCCGCTCATCGAGCTTTACGATATGCGGCGGTCCCTGCAGCTCCTCGCCCGGCTCATTAAAGCCGATATGACCGTTGTGGCCCAGGCCGAGCAACTGCAAATCGATTTGGCCGGCCTCGTCCAGCAGGCGCGAGTAATCCTCGGCCGCTGTTTGCGGATCGGCTTCCACGCCGGATGGCACATGGGTGTTTTCGGGCAAAATATCGATATGGTTGAACAGTTTCTCATCCATGAACCGGCGGTAGCTTTCCGGATGATCGGCCGGAAGGCCGATGTATTCGTCGAGATTGTAGGTCGCGGCCTGCTTGAAGCTGACGCTGCCCTTCCGGTAAAGCTCGATCAATTTTCCGTAAACACCGACCGGAGTGCTCCCGGTCGCCAGGCCAAGAATCGCCCGCGGATTGGATTGCAGCAGGCTGGTGATGATGCCCGCGCCGGTTTCGTTAAAATGCTCCTCATTGTGCGTTTTGATAATGTTCAGCATAAGTTTTGCCCTCCCTGAGTTTTGCGGTAAATTTGCACGTTTTGATACGAACTTTCCAGCTTGGGAATGTAGTCTTCAAACTCCAGGCTGACCATTCCCGTAAATAAAATATCGATGACATGCAGCTGGGCGATCCGCGATGCCATGTCGCCCCGGCGCATACCTTCCTCCAAGGAGGAAGAAAATAACGCGATATCCGCCAAAGTCGCCAGACGGTTTTGGCCGTATTGCGTCAAGGACAGGGTAACCGCGCCGCTGTCCTTGGCGCAGCGCAGCGCATCGATCGTCTCCGGCGTTTCCCCGGAATAGGAAATCGCCAGGGCGACATCGCCCGCCCCCAGTGAGGAAGCGGAGGTGATCTGCATATGGGAATCGGCGAAAGCGGTGCAGTTTTTGCCGATGCGGATCAGTTTTTGATAAAAGTCCTGAGCCACCACCGACGAGGTGGCCACGCCGTACAAATCGATGCGTTTGGCGCCGCACAGCGCCTTTACCGCTTGGGCCAGCTGGTTCATGTCCAGCAAGCGGGTGGTGTCGGTAATGGAGGCGAGGTGGTTCGCTTCCATGGCTTCGACGATTTTTTGCAGATCGTTGCCGGCAATGATGTCCTGATATTGCGTGTCCGCCGGTTTATGCGCCAGCTCGCCGGCCAGCTTCATTTTAAAATCGGGGAACCCTTTAAAATGAAACGTTTTGCAAAAACGCGTGACGGTCGAAGGGCTGACTCCGCACGTATTGGCTAATTCCGTTATGCCCAAATGGAGAACAGCCGCGGGCGATTCCAAAATATATTCCCCGAGTTTGCGCTCCTGCGTCGGCAGCGTGTCCAAATGGCCGGAGAGTGCGTGCAGGATTGGTGTCAAAATGACCTCCCCCTCATCTTATAGAGCTCATATTATCGTTGTGAAAATTATTTTTATATAATATACAAATATCATGAAAATTATTTTGATTCCATCATAATGGATTTTTCCCCGGTTTTCAAGGCCGTCCGCTATCGAAAGCTAGAGAGTTTCCTTGAATTTTGCCTGGCCGCATAATACACTTACAATAGGTTGGACCCTGTGGGGGTGAGGAAAGATACCTGTGTCAAAAGATGATCTCGACGCGTACATCGAGCGTATGGAAGTCGCTTGGTCGAGCACGTTCCGCAAAATGAAAAGCGAGCTGATGCATCATCAGGAGCTGGGTTTGACCGGACCGCAGTTTCATATGTTGTCGCTGATCGCCCGGCAAAAGACGTGCAACGTCAGCTATTTGGCGGACAAGCTTGAGGTGAAGCCCAGCGCCATCACGGTCATGATCGACCGGCTCGTGCAAAGCGGATACGTCGAGCGCCGGCATGACGAAAAAGACCGGAGAGCGGTATTGCTGTCGGTGACAACGCGGGGCGCCGAGGTATGCGAAGAAGCCCGGAAGAAGTCCCGGGAAGTGCTGAAATCCCATTTATCCCTGCTGGAACGGCATGAATTGGACGTGCTGCTTGGGATTATAGAGAAATTAGGCAAAGCGGGCAAAAGCAAGTAAAGGGAGCAAAGAAGAGGAGATACAAAAGACCGTCGGACGGTTTATCCGGCGGTTTTTTGTATGCGCTGACAGGCGTGGTCTTTTTCGGTCAAATCGATTTCGGCTTTCAATTAAAATTTTAATTAACCAGGGCTGGATCAAAGCGGTTCACGCCGCCATGCCTTCAAGTAGGGCAGCGCCCATTTTACCGCCGCACCGCACCATTGCCTCCGTTTCTTCATAAGATGTGTTGACTGTATCCCTTAACCTTGTTAAACCATAAAACCCGAGCAAGGAGGGGTGACGCATTTTGAAGAGCAGCGATCGTAACAGCAAATTTCTGTTGACTCATCGTGAGCGGGAGGTTTTCGAGCTTCTCGTGCAGGATAAAACGACGCGCGACATCGCGGGACAGCTGTTTATCAGCGAGAAAACCGTACGCAACCACATTTCCAATGTCATGCAAAAATTGAATGTCAAAGGTCGCGCGCAGGCGGTTGTCGAGCTGATCAAGCTTGGGGAGCTAAAAATCTGACGGTATTCTATATGGATGAACAGAAAACCGTAAACCTTCTTTTTCATTCCGTCATTGAAGCGGGAGGGAGAGGAGGTTTTTTTGTTT
The DNA here is from genome assembly GCF_003863965.1 of Paenibacillus oralis. Taxonomy (GTDB): domain Bacteria; phylum Bacillota; class Bacilli; order Paenibacillales; family Paenibacillaceae; genus Fontibacillus; species Fontibacillus oralis. The sequence continues at coordinate 96,957 of NZ_RRCN01000001.1, read as the reverse complement.
TGCCGGGGCTGGTACCTGCTAGCCCTCCCCTTGAATCCGAACGTTCTCTTCCCCTATTGCCCCGTTTCCCCTTCCGGGAGCATCAATGTCCAGCTCCGCCAAATCTCCGTTCAGCGACTTCAACCCGGGAAGCAGCAGTGCGGCGCAGGAGGTGAGCATCGGGAGCAGGCCCGCGGCCAAAATCATAACCTGCAGGCCAAATTGCTGAGCCACTGCACTCCCGACAAAAGCGCCTAAAGGCTGCAAACCGCCTCCGATCAGAAACCGGATGGCGTTCACGCGTCCCTGCAGGCGGCCGGGCACGAGCTTGCCGTGCAGTGATGAGCTGAGCGAGCCGAAGAACGGGCCGGACAATCCGGCGGCAAACACCACGGCCAGCGCGACCGGGTAGCTGTTTGCCAGTGCGAGGATCGTATTGAACAGGCCGATCGCCATCAGACTGCAAATCATCGCCATCCGCCGCTGCTTGATTTCCCGAAGCAGGGAGATGATGGCGAGACCGGTTAAGGTGCCGAGGGCGGCGGCTGTTGTCATCGTGCCCATGGCGGCGGCATCCCGCTGCAATATTTCGCGGACATAAGGGACCATCATCGTCCAGATGGCGATGGAGCTCATATTGCTGACCGCGACCATTCCCATGACCGTTAACATCGCCGGAAATTGCCTGTAGAAGCTGAACCCTTCGGCGATTTCCCGCAAGTAACCGGCAATCCCGGCATTGGAAGCATTGGACGGAGAGTTACCGGAATGGCGGTTTTTCGGCAGAAACAGAAGCATGACAATGGCCGCCGTATAGCAAACGGCATTAATCCAAAGCGCTGCCAGCGTCCCTAAACCGGCCACTGTGGCTCCCGCCAAAGCGGGACCAACCAAGGCCGCCGCGTTTCGGGATCCATCGATGACGGCAAAGGCCCGCGTCAGTTTGCGGCTGTCCGCTACATCCGGCACAAGCGCCATCGCTGTAGGCTGAAACAGGGCTGCGCAGGAGCCGCTAAGCCCTGCCGCCAGGAACAACTGCCACAGCTGTAGCCCGCCCATGAGACCGGCGGCCAGGGGAAGCGCGATGGCGAGCAGGCGCGTGGCCGCAAGACCGGCCATCAAGCGGCCTCGCGGGAGCCGGTCGGTGAGCGGGGAACCGAAGAGGCGCAAAACCAGCTCAGGGATGCCGGAGCTAAGCGCCAGCGCACCCATCGTTAGCTTGGACCCGGTGATCTCGTAGGCCAGCCATTCCATGGCGAGCAGGCCGAAGGCATCGCCAAACCCGCTTAAAGCAATCGTGGACAGCAGCCCGTAATAACTGCGTTTTTTCACGCGACCATCCCCTTACTTGATTTCATCCGGCCCGAGATAGCCGCCGATGCGAAGAGGCAGATCGTCCAGCGCTTCACGGCGCAGGCTGTATTCCACGGATTTGTAATCATCGCCTTTGGCGCGAATATGCACGATGACGAGCCCCGCCGCCCGGAGCGCGATCAGGTGGTAATGAATCGTGCTTTTGGATAAAGCGATCTTGCGCACAATTTCGGTAAAAGTCATCTGCTTGCGCGTCAGCAGTCGCAAAATGCGCAGCCGCGTCTCATCCGACAGCGCCCGGGTGATCCGCAGCAGCCTAGGAGCCGGGTATCCTTCCGCCGGCGGAAAAATATCGCAGGAGTAGCTGGTGAAAATGATCGTCTCAAAAATGCTTGAAGTAACCAGCGGGCGGGAATGGTACTGGGGAATAAGAACGGCCCGCCGCAGGGTATCGTTGGGATACAGCCTCATCCCCCCTGTGGCCTGCTCGTAAACCCCCATGCCGTTCGTTTCGTTCACTCGGGGCTTCAGGGACAAGGCCGCTTGCTCCAAGCCTTCGACAATGGCCGGATCGGTGCGGCTAAAATAACGCAAATCCCATTCCCGCAGCATTTCCGAGGCCAGATTACGCAGCTCCGGCAGATTGGACGGTACCGTTTGCCCGCAATCGGCGGAAATGTCGAACAATTGGCCTGTCGACAAACCTTCGAACCAGTCGAGAAAGGCGGCGGACGTACGGGCACCGGGACAACTCCAGATGAACGGAGAAAGGCTGAAATCCCCGAGCAGTTTGTAGGTTTCCCGCATTTTATGCAAGGTCACGGGAGCAAACAGATCCTGAACCTCCCGGACCCACGTTTTCCCCCCATCTATGGCGCCATGGTTTTGCTTGGTAAAAAAAGCGGTTAGGCTGGACACACACTCATAAATCGGGGCGAAATCCACTTCGACCTGATAATCCATCGCGATATACGTTTCCTTCCTTTGATTTTGGTTCTATAAATATAGAACATGACATTTGTTTTATAATAATCGAATGCGGAGATTTTGTCAATATTTCCAATCAGGACGCGTATTGTCACAAATAAAAAAGCCGTCCGGGTTCGGACAGCTTCTTTTTAATATTCGGCTTACAGCGATTTCAGATAATGGACGATCGTCAGCAGCCCTTTGTCGAAGTTTTCCAAGTTGAAATGCTCGTTCGGGGCGTGCAGGTTTTCGTCCGGTAGCCCAAAGCCCATCATGACGGCCGGGGCGGACAACACGCGCGACAACGTTTCGACGATCGGAATCGAGCCGCCGTCTTTGGTGAACAATGCGCGGGTGCCGTATACGGCGGCGTAGGCGTCGGCCGCTTTTTGCAGCATCGGGTCCGACGGATCGATCGAGAAGGCGCGGGCTTTTTCGGTAGCCTTAACGCTCAAGGTCGCGCCAGGCTGCAAATGCGCGCGCAGATGGCGTTCGATCCGGTCGATTGTGGCCTGCGGGTCCTGATCCCCGACGAGCCGGCAGGTGATTTTGGCGTGGGCTTCCTTCGGCAGCACCGTTTTGGTGCCCTCTCCTTGGAATCCGCCCCACACTCCGTTGAGTTCCAGCGTTGGACGGGCGCCTGTCCGTTCCACGAAGGAATACCCTTCTTCTCCGTACAGCGTCTCCAAACCGAGGTCACGTTTCAACTTCTCTTCGTCAAACTGCTGCTTGGCGAATTCCTCCCGCAATTCCGGGGTCAGCTCGGGCACCCCTTCATAAAATCCTTCCACCGTAATGCGGCCCTTCTCGTCATGCAGGGAGGCGAGCAGAGAGACCATCGCATGCAGAGCGTTCGGCACACCGCCGCCAAACGTGCCCGAATGCAGATCGGTATTGGCCGTATGAAGGGAAATCTCCAGAGCGCACAATCCGCGCAGGCCGATGCAGATCGCCGGTTTGCCCGGGGCCAGCAGCGCGGTATCGGAAATCAGAATGCAATCGGCCGCCAGCTTCTCCTGATTCGCTTCCAGGAAGGAAGGCAAATTCGGGCTGGTGACCTCTTCTTCGCCCTCAACGCAAAACTTGATATTGACCGGCAGTTGCTTCTCCTGTTTGAGGAGCGCTTCGACCGCTTTGATGTGCATGAACACCTGCCCTTTATCATCGGTGGCGCCGCGGGCGTACAGCTTGCCGTTCCGGATCGAAGGCTCGAACGGAGGCGTCTCCCACAGATTCAGCGGGTCCACCGGTTGAACGTCGTAATGCCCGTAGACCAGGACAGTCGGCTTGCCCGGAGCGTGCAAATGCTCGGCGTAAACAACGGGATGTCCGGCGGTCGGGTGGATTTCCACGCCTTCCATACCGGCCCGGCGAAGCGCGTCGGCGATCCATTCGGCCGCTTTCAGCACATCGCCTTTATGTTCGGACAGCGCCGAAATGCTGGGGATTTTCAGCAATTCCCCCAGCTCGTTTAAATGTTGTTCTCGGTGCGTGCTAAAATAAGATTGATAGTCCATCGTTTTTTTTGTTCCTCCCGAACTGGATTTACCAGTATATTCTACACCTTTTTTGCCAAGAACACGAATGAAGGTAACAAGATTTTGGAGCAATTTGCGCGGTTAGCTTAAAAATAACTTAAAAATCGTTCCCGTTTTTTTATCCTTATTTAAGGTATTCCCCGATGATTTCTGTTAAAGTCAGAATATGGTTAAAAAAGTTCGCTATACGAAGAAGGGAGTCTAGACATATGGAAGACAAGGAGAAAAAGGAGCTTGAAGCTGCCGGCGGGACGGCGTCAAGGCCGGAGGACGAAGCGACAGAAACGGAGGGAACTGCGGAAACAGCGGAAACAGCCGGTAAGGCTGAGGGACAAGCCCGCGGCACGGATGAACCGGCAGTGCAGCCGGAACATGAAGGCGCGGACAAAACAACGGGCGGCGCCGTAGAGCTGACGAAAGCGGAATACGACCCGGCTCTCGACGCGCAGCATACCGCGCAGGATGCCGGCGAACATGGTGGCGGGGACGTTCCGGTGATGGAGGCCGAGGATCTTGCGGAGCAGGGAACGCCGGTGCAGACAGCAAGTGGGGGCAAGCTTTGGCCGATCATTTCGCTGGTGCTGGCCGTTCTGCTTATCGTTGTGCTGATCAAACCGCCGTTTGCGACGAAGAAGGCCGAAGCGGTCGCGACGGTCAACGGCGTGGAAATTACGAAAGACCAATTGTACAATGAATTGGTGACCCAAGGCGGCGAGCAGGTGCTCTCCAGCCTGATCGACCGGCAACTGATAAACCAGGAAGCCAAGAAACAGAATATTACGATCACCGACGCCGATATCGACGCGGAAATCAAAGATACCTATATAGCTCAGTTCGGGTCCGAGGAAGCGCTGAATCAGGCTCTTGTTCAATCCGGCATGACTATGGAAGATTTACGGAACCAGCTTGTTACGACACTGGAGCTGACCAAACTGCTTGAACCGCAAGTCAAAGTCACCGACGACCAAGTCAAGGAGATGTTTGAGACATATAAAGAATCCTTCAATACGCCGGAGCAGGTTCGCGCATCCATCATCCTTGTGAAGACCGAAGCCGAAGCGAAGGACATCATCAAACAGCTGAAGGAAGGCGCGGATTTCGCGGAACTGGCGAAGAGCAAATCGCTGGATACGGCGACGAAGGAGCAGGGCGGGGATACCGATTTCTTTGCCCGCGGGCAGAAGGAAACGGCCGTTGAGGACGCTGCCTTCAAGTTGGCTAAAGATCAAATCAGCGACCCGGTGAAAACGAGCGAGGGTTATCAGGTCATCAAGGTAACCGACCGCAAGGAAGCGCACACGGCTACGCTGGAAGAGAAGAAGGAAGAAGTCCGTAAAATGCTGGTAAACCAGCAGGTTTCGCAAATGTCGGCCACCTGGCTGCAGAACCTTCGCAGCAACTCGAAGATTACAAATACGCTCACGGACGCGAACAGCGCCCCTGCAGCGCAGTAATATGAAAATGTCGCAAGTTTGTTAGATGGAGCCGCCGAAGCGATAGCGTTTCGGCGGTTTTTTTCGAGTATAATAATGTTAGAGCAACGCAGCATCGGCTGGTGCTGTATGGGAGGCTAAAGAGATGTCGGATTGGTATGAACGCAGCTTCGGGGAAGATTATCTGCTCGTGTATAAACATCGGGATCAACGGGGAGCCCGGCGCGAGGTGGAAAAGCTGATCGCCTGGCTGAACCTGCCGTCCGGGGCAAAAGTGCTTGATTTATGCTGCGGCATGGGGCGGCATTCGCTCGCTTTCGCCGAAGCGGGTTATGAGGTCACCGGGGTCGATTTGTCGGAGGTGCTGCTGCGGGAGGCAAAACGGAACGATCCTAAAGGGCTCGTGCAATGGATGAAGGCCGATATGAGAAAACTGCCGCTCGCGGGCGGCTTTGATGCGGTTGTAAACCTGTTTACTTCCTTCGGTTATTTTCACGACGATCACGAGCATGTCCAGGTGCTGCGGGAGGTGGCGAGAATGTTGAAGCCGGGGGGCGGCTTTATCATCGATTATTTGAACCCGGCGTATACGGCGGCGCAACTCGTGCCCCGGTCCGAACGGGTGGACGGGGATCAGCTCATCACCGAACGGCGCGCCATCGAGGACGGGTATGTCAAAAAGCATATCACCATCACGAAGGCGGATGGCGCGGGAGAGGGTGCGGACGGAGGACGGTCAAGGGAATATATGGAGCGGATCAAGCTGTATTCGAAAGCGGATTTTGCCGTTATGCTGCAAGAGGCCGGATTGATTCTGGAGCAAGTCCATGGGGATTACGGCGAAGACGCTTATGATCCCGAAACGTCGCCGCGGATGATTTTGGCGGGTAGCTGCCCATGAAGACGATGCTTTCGGAAATTCAAACCTGGGAAAAAGAAGGTGTCGTCCGGGTTCCCATGCCGATGGCCCCTCCGCTGCGCCGGGTAAACAGCTATGTGCTGCGCGGTCCGGAGGGGATCACGATCATCGATCCGGGGCCGAGGACCGCGGAAACCGAGCGGGAATGGCCGCTCGCCCTGCGCCAGCTTGACATCGCTGCTGGCGATGTGGCGCAAATCGTGGTGACCCATCACCATCCCGACCATTACGGACTGGCGGGATATTTGCAATCGATAACCGGGGCGGCCGTCCGCATGTCCCGGCGCGCATACGAAGAAACGCGGCTGATGTGGGGGAAGAACAGCGTCATGAACGAGGAGTTGCCCCGTCTGTTCCGGCGTCACGGCATGCCGCCCGTTTGGAACGACCAACTGCTGCCGCATCTGCAGAGCTTTTTCCCGCAGGTGACGCCGGCACCCGAGGTCGATTTTATCCAGGAAGGGGAAGCGGTGATGATGGGCGGGCGATACTGGCTGCCGGTCGAAAGCGCGGGACATGCCCCGGGCCACCTGTCCTTCTACGACCAGGAGCGCCAGCTGATGTTTTGCGGAGACGCGGTGCTGCCGCAAATTTCCCCCAATATCAGCTGCCTCCCGGGCAGCGACCCGCAGCCGCTGCAATCGTTCCTCACATCGCTCGAACGGTTTGGGAGCTACGAGGTGCAGATCGCTTTTCCGGGGCATCGCCATCCGTTTGAGCACTTCGGGGAACGCGTGCGCATGCTGCTGGGACATCACGAGGAGCGGCTGGCGCGCATCGAAGGGCTGCTGCGGCAGCGGCCGCACACCGGGTTTGCGGTTTGCGCCGCGCTGTTCGGCACCGATCTCGGCATCCATCAAATGCGCTTTGCCATGGCCGAAACGCTGGCCCATCTGGTCGAGCTGGTTCGCCGCGGGCGCGCCGAGGAGCGGCGGACAAGCGGTGGAGCCGCGGTGGAGTTTCATCTTACCGTGCGATAATCATACAAAAAGCGGCCATAGGCCGCTTTTTAACATTAGTGGAAGAAACTATACGCCACTCCCGCCACATTTGCGATATAAGGAAGAGGGGGAAATCCCACGAAATGCAAAAGTGCAGGCGGTTTTTGTCGAAACCCTCGAAACCGGTGGCTCAACTGCAAATGTGCAGTTCATTTCCGGCCAAAAGTTACTTTTTTATCGGATAGCCCTAAAAGAGATGTACTTTTGCATTTCAATCGCTCCAAAATGGAGATTTGCGGAAAATAGAATGCACTTTTGCAGTTGATACATGTTTCCACCCAAAGCTTCCGCTCTGATTCAGTGTAAACTCCGCCGGTAAATCACGGCTTTCCCCAATTACATCAAGGCTTACGAATCCCCGAATCAACGCTCGTCATCAAGCGCTTCCTCGCCCTGTTCCCGCTCCCGTTCCGCCTGCTTGCGGTGGGCGATCCGGCTGCTCGCCGAAGCGGCGATGGCGCCGACGATGTCGTCCAGGAACGTGTTTATTGGCCCCAGGGTTTTATCGTTCAACTTTTCCAAAATGCCCGGCTTCAGCTTGTCCACGTAACCGTAGTTGGTAAAGCCGATGCTGCCGTAAACGTTGACGATCGAAAAAGCCAAAATTTCATCGACGCCGTACAAGCTTTCGTCGTTCGCGATCATCTCCTGAAGTTCGGGGATAAGCAGCCCCTGCTCGGCCAGGATATCGAGCTGAATGCCGGTCAATACCGCGTTTTGCACTTCCCTTTTGGTCAGCACCTGCTCCACGTTATGTACGCATTCTTCCATCGTCAGGTTCGGGTAATATTTCTGCTGCAGAAATAGCACCAGTTCCGCGATTTGTTCGATCGTGACGCCGCGTTTGTGCAGCCATACCTTGGTGGCGTCGGCGACTTTTTTGCTGTTCAGACTGTAAGGCACTTTATGTTTCGGTTGTTCCATCCCCATACACTATCCCTCGCTATTCAGGTTCTTCTTGGCACAGATATGAAGCAGTTTGTCCACTTCCCTGAAAAATATAGTTATTTTTCAAAGAAGGGCTCGTATATATAGTAATACAAACCTAAGAAAAATGTTAGGGAGGAGCCAAAAAGACGATGAATAGGAACCGCCGTTTTCGGAACACGGCCGCCGTCAGCGTGTTAGCGTTTCCGCTGCTGCTGTCGGGATGCAGTCTGTTTGGGGCTGGTTCATCCGCCCAAATCGATCCGCCGCCCGCGGACGTGGAGGCGCAAATGCTGGAGTCGATCGGCGCCGAAAAGACAAGCTCGGAACAGACAAGCTTCATGACGGAGGAGGCGCTTTCGACGGTATATTTGGAGAACGAGCACGGCCTGCTGGCCCCGGTGGCGCTGCATTTGCCGGAAGGCGACGCATCCTTGAAGCTGAATCGAATGCTGGAAACGATCGTGCAGGATGGGCCGTACGACAGCCTGATTCCGGCCGGGTTTGCCGGCGTGCTTCCGGCGGGCACCGAGGTCAAAGCCGTGACCGTCAAGCAAGACGAAAAGTTGGCCGTCGTCGAATTCAACGGGGCGTTTGCCGATTATGCCAAGGAGGATGAACGGAAAATCCTCGAAGCTTTGACCTGGACGCTTACCGGAACTCCCGGCGTCGAGAAGGTCCAGCTTTGGGTGGACGGGGAAAAGCTGAACGAAATGCCGGTCGGCGGAACGCCGCTGGACCGTCCGCTTAGCCGCAGCATCGGCATCAATTTGGAGCTACGCGATGGCTCCAGCTTATCGCAATCGAGCCCGGTGGTTGTGTATTTCTCCGCGGCGACGCCGGACGGGGTGCAGTATTTTGTGCCGGTGACGCGGTTTGTCCCTGCCGGGAACGATCCGGTGCAAGCGGCGCTTGGCGAACTGCTCCAAGGTCCGCAGCGGGGCGATGGCCTGGAAAGAGTCGTGACGGACAATACCAAGCTGGAAAGCGTGGAGAAATCCCAGGACGGCGTCGTGACGGTATCGCTGCAGGACGACATGTTTGAAGCCGGCGAGAAGCTTCCGGCGCAGATGATGCAGTCGCTCGTGCTGACCGTGGCGCAAAACGCCGACGACAGCAAAGTGCGTATTTGGGTCAACGGGCAAAAAGAGGTCATCGGCATGGACAACCAAAAATACAGCGAACCCGTTGTGCGGCCCGAAACGATCAATGCCATTCCGCTTTGAGCTCCAGCCGTATGATTTTGGAGCTGAAAACATGAACGAAAAACCCTGCGCCGCAGGGTTTTTTTGTATGGCCAAAGCATGCGAAAACCCTGTGTCCGGAGGAATGGAAAGATGCTTTTATGACCACACTTTGGTAGAATAGGAAAAGCATATGGACAGCAAGAAAATGTAGGAGGCCATCAGAATGAGAAGTAACGGACGCGAAGCAAATGAGCGCCGCCCAATGAAGTTGACCGTAAACGTCAATAAATATGCGGAGGGCTCCGTATATATTGAGGTTGGCGACACGAAGGTGATGTGTACGGCGACCGTGGAAGAGAAAGTACCGATGTTTATGAAGGGGCAGGGCAAAGGCTGGGTGACGGCTGAATATTCGATGCTCCCCCGGGCGACCCAGACCCGGAATCAACGCGAATCGGCAAGGGGAAAGCTGAGCGGACGAACGATGGAGATCCAGCGCCTGATCGGGCGTTCGCTCCGTTCGGTCGTCGATCTGCAGGCGCTGGGAGAGCGCTCCGTCACGATCGATTGCGACGTGATTCAGGCGGACGGCGGCACGCGGACGACGTCGATCACCGGGGCTTTTGTGGCGCTGGCGCTGGCGATGCACAAGATCGTCCAAAAGCATGCGCTGCCGGTCTTTCCGATCACCGACTATCTCGCTTCCGTCAGCGTGGGCATCGTTGGACAGGAGACGCTCCTCGATCTGAATTATGACGAGGATTCCAAGGCGATGGTCGACATGAACGTCGTAATGACGGGCCGCGGCCACTTTGTCGAAGTGCAGGGAACCGGGGAGGAGAACCCGTTCTCCCGCGAGGACCTGGACCGGATGCTGGCGCTGGCCGAGAAAGGAATCCGGGAGATGATCGAGCAGCAGCGCGAAGCGCTTGGCCCCGTCGCCCTGCACATTCAAAGCGGACAGTCCGGATCGGCGGTGTAACCGATGATCGAAGGACCGATTATCGTCGTGGCCACGCGGAATCAGGGCAAGGTCCGGGAATTCGCCCACGCTTTGGAGCCCCTAAGCAAGCAGGTGCAGAGCCTGGCCGATTATCCGGACATCCCGGACATCGTCGAGGACGGCGAAACGTTTGCCGAAAACGCCCGCAAAAAAGCCAAAACGGTTGGCGACCACCTGGGACGTCCGGTGTTGGCGGACGACTCGGGACTGTGCGTCGACCGGCTGGGTGGAGCGCCGGGAGTTTATTCGGCCCGTTATGCCGGCGAGGGCGCTTCCGACGAGGACAATAACGAAAAGCTGCTGGCGGAGCTGGAGAAGGAGCGGCTCGGGGAAGATACCGAGCAGCCGCTGCTCAGCCCGGCGCGGTTCGTCTGTCATCTGGCGCTGTACGACCCGGCCACCGGGCGGTTTGTGGAAGCCTCCGGCGAAGCGGAAGGCTGGATCACATCCGAGCCGGCCGGAGGCGGCGGATTCGGGTACGACCCGCTGTTTTACCTGCCCGCCTACGAGAAGACGTTCGCGGAGCTAAGCCTGGAGGAGAAGCAGGCCGCCAGCCACCGCGGGGCGGCGCTGCGCAACCTGGCGGCCAAGCTGGCCCCGTAACCAAGCAGGCATTTTAGAGGCACAGTAATCGGAAAACCCGATGCTGTGCTTTTTTCATTGGATCGTGGAGGGGAGGAACACACGGCTTGCGTCTATGTGGAGGCCCTGGGAATAGCGGTAAAAAAGGGCCTTATGTTCTTCCAAAAAGGAAGTATGGCTAAATATAGAGGAAATTTTTTCTTCTATATTAGAAAACTGGAGGAAAACGGGTGCTATTTCCGGCAACGATCATTCATCCCCCACTTTCGTTAAGTTATGGTAGAATGGCGGTGCAATCCACTTTATGGAACGGGGTGCCGCGAATGAGAGGTACGACCTTGAGGGCGAAAATATATGGAGCAGCCGCCGGGACATGGTTGCCGGCATCATCCGCTTTCACCGGCCCGATCTGGTCGGCATGCAGGAGGTGCTGCACCGGCAGCTGGAAGATTTGCAGGAGCGTCTGCCGGAGTACGGCTGGGTTGGCTCGGGGCGGGATGGCAATAACAATGTAGTTGAGATTTTTATGTAAACTATATAAGGTTAGGATAACGGAATTTTTTGGCACGAATCTACGAATCTGTGAGAGCAAGGCAGGGCGTGACAACGTAAGGAGCGAGGAGTATTGGTGAGCATTAAGGATATCGCTAAAAAAGCCGGGGTTTCCATTTCAACCGTATCATACGCCCTAAACGGCAGCAGCAAGGTGACGGATGAAACGCGCTCGAAAATTTTGGCGGTTGCCAAGGAACTGAACTATGTGCCGAATGCGGCGGCAAGAACGTTAAAGAAGCGGGAATCCGGAATTTTGGGCGTGTTTCTGACGGACTTCAAAGGGGACGTTTACGGCGACCTGTTGGACGGAATGAAAGAGGTGTGCAACGACCGGGGGTACGATCTAATCGTATGCAGCGGCAAAAGGGCGCACCGGATGCTTCCGGAGCGGATGATCGACGGGGCCGTCATTTTGGACCAGACGTTCATGAACGAAGAGCTGCTCAAATATGCGGATCGCAACCACAAGATCGTCGTGCTCGACCGGGAGCTGGACCACCCCAACATCAACCAGGTGCTGCTGGACAACAAGGCGGGCGCCGCGCTGGCGGCCGAATATTTGCTGGAACAAGGACACCGGAAGATATATGTGGTGACCGGGCCGGAGGGCTCGTTCGACTCGATTCAGCGGATGAAGGCCGTTAGAATGGTGGCGGACCGCGCGCGGGACGTGGAATGGATCGAAATCGCCGGCGATTTCAAAAAAAGCGGCGGGGAGCGGGCCGCCGAGCAGGTGATCCGGGAGTACTCCGGACCGGCTGCGGTTTTTTGCCTGAACGACGAAATGGCGATCGGCTTCTGGAACCGTTTGGAGGGGAGTGCCTACCGGGTCGGCGAGCATATTCATCTGATCGGCTTCGACAATATCGAGCTGACGAACTATATGCAGCCGCGCCTGGCCACGATCAATTACTACAAACGGAAATGGGGAGCGCTCGCCGCCGAGCAGTTAATCAAAATTTTGGCGGGTGAGCAGGTTGAGCACGAACGGATTTACGTCACTTTGATCAAAGGCGAATCCGTGGGAAAAGTTTGACTTGACGGCCCGCGCCGACAAAAGCGAAAGAACGGGTTGTGAAGGGAAAAGAACGGGATTCACAGGGGGATTGCCCTCGTGACCCGTTCTTTTTTGAGATTACCGGTTAATAGTTGTAAAAAGTACATTTATTCATCCGGATATCCAGCCAAGCGCATGTTTAATTGCAAATCCAGCATTTAAATCTGCACGATTTGAAGCACTGGTGTGGAACGCTTGGATGTAGTTGCAGGAAATGCAATTAAACCATATGAACCCGCTTCTTCGTTGAAATCTAATTGTACGTTTTGCAACTAAGATGGTTGAATCTGTAAGAAAGATGCCTGCGCCTGCAAAAGCTTTTACATTTCGTTTGGTTCCATTAGCGGAACTCGATGCCGTAAGTTTTTAACCAGTGGTTAACTTGAGACAAATAAGCGAACAGCTGCGGCCCGGACATGAGTTGGCCGAACCACGGCAGGTTCGAGGAGGATTCCTCGGAAGCGGCGATGGATCGGATTTTGTCGCTATTAATCAGCGGCAGGATCGGCGATGACGGATTATCCAAAATGGCCAGCATCTCATTGCGTACGGCGGTTAAATAGTTCGGATTATGGGTTTTGGGATAAGGGCTTTTTTTGCGGTACAGTACGTCTTCCGGCAGGATGCCTTCGAGCGCTTTGCGCAGGATGCCTTTTTCGCGGCCTCCGGTCGTCTTGATCTCCCAGGGGATATTCCATACGTATTGCACGAGCCGATGGTCGCAGTAAGGGACGCGAACCTCCAGGCCGGCGGCCATGCTCATCCGGTCCTTGCGGTCGAGCAGCGTCGGCATGAAGCGGGTGATGTTCAAATAGGACATGATGCGCATGCGGGCCCGTTCCCCGGATTCCCCCTCCAGCTTCGGCGCTTCGGCCACGGCTTCGCTGTACCGGTCCGCGAGATACTGTTCGGGTCTGATCCATTCGCGGATTTCCGGGGCCAGCAGCTCCACGCGCAGCCCGGTCGCAACCGACCAGGGGAACGTCCCGGAATTCAGCAGCTCCTCGCGGTGGAACCAGGGATAGCCGCCGAACACCTCATCCGCCGCTTCTCCGGAAATAGCCACCGTGGCGCCTTTTTTGATCTCCCGGCAAAACAGCAGCAGCGACGCGTCGACATCGGTCATGCCCGGCATGTCGCGGGCGACGGTCGAGTCGGGCAGGGCGGCGACAAGTTCGGGAGTGTCGAACGTTATCGCGTGGTGCTCCGTGCCCAGTTCCTCGACCATTCGTTTGATCCATGGGCCATCCGCGCCCGGCTGGTAGCTGTGGGCTTTAAAATGCTTATCGTTATCCACGTAATCGATCGAATAAGTGTGTACCCGGCCCTGACCGGTCCGTTTGTAGTAATCGACGGCAAGCGCGGTCAGCGCGCTGGAATCCAGGCCTCCCGACAGCAGCGTGCAGACCGGCACGTCGGAGATAAGCTGCCGCTCCAGCGTATCCTGCAGCAGCCGGCGGATGGTGGCGGCCGTCGTTTCCACGTCATCGGCATGGGGTTCCGCCTCCAGCTTCCAGTAAGCGTATTTCCGCAGACCCGAGCGGCTGTAAATCATAACGTGGCCGGGGCGCAGTTCCTTGAGATCCTTGTAGACGCCATGGCCGGGGGTCCGGGCCGGCCCGATGACGAAAATTTCGGCAAGCCCTTCCGGTCCGACGGCCGGTTTGACTTTGGGATGCTGCAAAATGGCTTTAGGTTCGGAGCCGAAAATCAACGTTCCGTCCACCTCGCTGTAGAACAGCGGCTTCACGCCGAGACGGTCCCGCGCGAAAAAAACATGCTGTCTGACGCTGTCCCAAACGGCAAAGGCGAAAATGCCGTTAAGCCGGTACACGCAATCCGGCCCCCATTCGATATACGATTGCAGCAGCACCTCCGTATCGCAGTTCGTTTGAAACCTGCGTCCTCTTCGCTGCAGCTCGGCTTTTAATTCCGGCGCGTTGTAAAGCTCCCCGTTATATACGATCGTAAACACCGCGTCTTCTTCATGGATGATCATCGGCTGGGCTCCGTTTTCGGGATCCATGACGCTAAGGCGCCGATGGCCAAAAGCGCAAGGGCCGGAAATCCAAGTTCCCTGCGCATCGGGGCCCCGCTTTTCCAGACAGGATGTCATGGACAGTACAAGGTCCGATTCTTTGGTCAAATCCCGGTTCCATTCGATAAAGCCGGTTATTCCGCACATTTTTGCAAATCTCCTCTCTGCATTGCTTTACGTCTCCCGCTTGCCGACCGGGTGAAAAGTATTAACAAAATATGCCGAACAAGGGCATAAAATGTCTGTCCATCATGGAAAACTATGACTGTCAGCCAGGAGAAAGGGGAGATATGGCCTTGGAAAAGAAACGGTATTACGTGTCCGTACAGGGGCGCTCGGTGCTCGACGATCCGGGGGCGGCGGCCTATGAATGGTCGGTTGAGGCAACCTCGGAGGAGGCCGATACGTTAAAGCACATACTTGATCAGCTTGGCGAGAAGGAAGAAAGCACTTTTTTGGCATACACCTATCCTTGGCCGGATACGCCGGAAGACGACGTCAACCGCAGCTATCAAAGCGTTGTGAGCGGCCTGTTTCGGGAAATTTACCGGCTGGGCACGGCGGAGACCAGGGAGCAGCTGGAACGGGCGGGGTATCCGGGCAAACTCTGGCCGGTTTGAAGCGTAAAGAAAGGAGCGACCTGCGCGTGTATTACATCAAAGACGCGGAATTCAGACGGATGGACGAGCATCGGGGACGTCCCTGCGCCGTCATCCAGGTGCGGCCGGGGGCGGTAGGCGACCCCGATCTGTTCGTCTATATCGCCCGTTCCGGGCAAGGCGAAGACTGGGAAATCGTCCGCATGATCCGAAGCGACGCCCAGCCGGAAATCGATTGGTACGACAATAACATGCATCAGGCTTACGCGGAAGTGCCGGAAGAGCATTTCGGGGATGCCGGATGGCCGGAGCCTGCTAAACAGCGGAGGCTGTTCTTGGAAAATTTGCTGGCGAACGAGGCGATTGCGGCGAAGCTTAAAGAGCTCCCTCCCCAATAACTTTTGATGGCGGGAGAACGGCTTTTTTTGTAAAAACCGCTTTGAAAAAATAAACAGGATGCGCTATAATAATTAACGCATCCTTTTTTATTCCTATTTGTGTCCCAGTAGCTCAGCTGGATAGAGCAACGGCCTTCTAAGCCGTCGGTCGAGCGTTCGAATCGTTCCTGGGACGTTTCCTTAGATATTGCTCGAGGCCCGTAGATACGGGCCTTTTTAGTATTAGGCGGCCCCCGGAATTAACGTGTTAAAAAAGCAAGTCCGATATTCGCTCCCTTATCTTTACAAACTCTAGGCTAGTTCGCACTCGCGGTCTAGCAATGGGGATAGATACCACTTCTTTAATTTGACTTGGACTTGGAGTCATAACAACAATTCGGTCGGATAAATAAATCGCTTCTTCAATATCGTGAGTCACCAGAATATAAGTCATTTTCTCCGTGCCCCAAACAGCCAATAGTTCATCCTGCAACTTGTATCTGTTCATCATATCAAGTGCGGAAAAAGGCTCGTCCAATAGCAACAAACCCGGTTTCATGCAAAGAGCTCTAGCAATGGCCGTTCTTTGCTTCATCCCTCCGGAAAGTTGGTGAGGGTATAAATTTTTCGCGCTGTTTAATCCGAATTTATCGACATATCCCTCTACCAGGAGCCGCTTATATCCCTTAGCGATACGTTGATTGCGTAATCCGAAACTTATGTTCTGCCTGACGGTCAGCCAAGGAAACAGGGCATAATCTTGGTATATATAACCCCTATTTGTTGAGAGTCCCGTGACGGGCCTGCCTTGAAACCGAACCAGTCCGCTATCAGGCTGCTCAATTCCTGCGATTATTTTTAATAGGGTGCTTTTTCCGCAGCCTGACTGCCCGATCAATGATACGATTTCATTTTCTTGTACCGCCAGAGAGATATCCGATAATACGTTCAGAAGCTCATTTCTTCTTGTCCGATATGATTTTCTAATCCCATTCAATTCCATGTACACTGGCTATCCCTCCGAGTTCACTACAGCCATCGCACCATCATGCTCTCGGTAAAGCGCACTATCCGCGAAAAGACAAATCCGAGCAGCCCGATAGTAAACATTCCTATTATGGATTGAGAATAATCCAGCAACTGATACGCTTGCCATGTGGAATATCCGATGCCCGTTTGTCCGGACATCATTTCCCCGGTAATTACCCCCATCCATGAAGCGCCGGTGCCTATCATTAAGCCGGTAAATACTTCCGGAGCAATGGCCGGCAGATAAACTCTAAAGATAGTTTGAACCGGTTTGCAGCCCAAATTTAAAGCTGTTTGAACCAATGGTTCAGGGACACGCTTCGTTGCTTGAATCACGTTAATCAAAATGGGGAAGAAGGCGCCGATAAAAGTTATAAAAATAATACTTGCCTCAATCGTACTGAAAAGCAGCATGGCTACGGGCAGATACGCAATTAAGGGGATTGGGCGGAATATTTCAAGATTCGTGAATATCATATTGCTAATTTTTTTCGATAGGCCGATACTTAATCCCAAAGGGACCGCCCCAATTAATCCCAATAGTATACCTGCCGATACCCTGATGGTGCTGACAATTATATCGACGTAATAATACGGCTCTGCCAATAAATTCAGCCATGCCGTAAACACCTCGATCGGGCCCGGCAAATTGCCGAATTGGAGGGGCTGCATCACATTCGCGGCTACAAGAATGTGCCAGAAGCAAATTAGCATAAGAACGGCTATTATTTTGATCAAAACAGATTTTATGGCCGCCGTTACAACGGTTTCTTTTCTACCCACTCCCCACTCAACTCCTCTGTTGTCAAATAAGGTTTGTCCAGCATTTTCATAGCTTCCCGCAGATAACTGTCGTCAATAAATTCCGACAGATTCAGCAGAGACTTGATTTTGCCGATGTCCGAAAGAAATAGTATGTCGTTCTTTAAAGTGAGGACGTCCCGTTCATATATGGCTGCGTCAAATCGTATCGAATCAACCATTTTTCGGCATACGTTCAGCGGAAACTCACTTTCCTTTGCGAATATTTCAGCCGTTTCGTCAGGATGGTCTAAAACAAATTGATGGGCTTCATAAAGGGCCATCAGAAAAGCTATGACATATGCTCGATTCTGTTCCGCCCAGCCGCGATTGGCAACAACCGCTGTCAAATAATCGGTTTTTGCCGCCTCTACGGTTTGAAGTGCTTTTCCGGCTTCGCGGAATTCAATGAAGCTGGGATAGGGTTCCCATGTGGCATGGGCATCAATTTTGTTTTGCTCAATACTCTGCATCCCGACAGTGACGGATTGATCAACTACAGTAACCTTATCGAGCAAGTGATGAGCTTCCAATGTTTCCAGCAACATACGGTGTGCGCTGCTTCCGACAGGAGTTGAAACGGTCTTGCCTTCCAAATCTTCAATTCGGTCAATATGACTTTCGGCCGGAACCAGAATTGCCTGGTTTGCTCCCGCTTTGCCCTTACCGTCCAAAGCGATCAATACAGACTTATAATTTGGTTGCTCAGTTCCTTGTATACCGTTTAGTAAAGCGGGCATATCGCCAAGAAACGAAAGCTGTATTTTACCGCCAATCATATTATTATTGAGAACTGACCCGGCGGAAGCATCAAACCATTCCACTTGAATATCAGCACTGGCATCGGGGCTGAGATTCCGTAAATTTTTTTCAAACAGCTGTTGATTTTTAATAATCAGGGCTCCCCAAGTTTGTGCGGTCGTTGACTGATAGCCAACTATGATTTTTAACGGAGGTGTTGTCGAGTCGCTCTTTTTGACGAAAATGCTGCTATCACAGGCCTGAAAAAAAACTAGAACAGCCGGCAGCAAAACACAACTCAACATTCTTTTGATGAAACTCTTCAAACGCCCGGGCCTCCTTCAGCTGTTGAAAATCCGCTTAACTCTCGAATAGCGGTCAACGCCGGAAGCGGCTTCCCCGAATCATTAAATAACGTCAAATTTGACCAATTGTTGAGATGTCCGACAGACCAATCCGTTTTGCAAGGGATCCAGCACGGCTCCCAATAATGAAAACCGATACATTTTTGGTGCGGTGTCCTTTGGATAAGTTGAATAAAATCCCGGACATATTCAGCTTGACCTTCTACGGTCGCCGCATAGCCCGGATGCAGTTGTTCTTTTGCCCGCACGATTGTAATATCATTGAGCGGATTGTGAATCGTCCAGGGATAAGCCATCTCAACAATAGCAATTTCTTTGCCGTATCGTAGTGCCAAGTCAGCCAGATTATACTCCAGGTCTTCTAACGTTCCATGCCACCAAGGATAAAAAGACAGACCGATCGAATCAAAATCGATTCCATGCTTATTGAAGCGGTCTAAAAAGAATCTACACACATCGTTTTTTCCGCCCTGGTCAATGTGAACCATGACATTAATTTCGGGATCGACTGATTTTACGGCCTGAACGCCTGTTCTGACGAGATCGGATAAATTTTGCCATTTTTCATCCGACTTGCGGAATTCCCCGCTTACGCAGCCATCCTCCCACAATATTCCCATCGTAATCTCATTTCCTATCTGTACCATATCCGGTTTAGTCCCTTGCATCACTAATGCCGAAACTACATGTTGAGTGAAGGAGTACAACGCCAGCTTTAATTCTTTAAAATTGAGGCTGGCCCATTCGATCGGCTTCGTCTGATGCTTAGGATCAGCCCATTCGTCGGAATAGTGAAAGCAAAGAAGAAGATGCATACCTTTTTCTTTTACACGCTTGGCCATTTGCAAAGTATGTTCCAAATTGCAGAATTCCCCCGCCGGATCATTCCATAGACGCAGCCGAATTGAGTTCACTCCGTTTCTTCTTAAAATTTCCAGGCAATCCTCCTCGTGCTCTCCCTCATAGAATTTACCGCCTGCTTGTTCAACCTCATCAAGAAATGAAATGTCCGCTCCGTATAGAAAAGAATGCTTCATTTGTCCGTCCTCCCAATACCAACATTAATAATGTGCAGTGTTAATTTCGCGATTCCTCGGACGGTTTAATCATATGATGTCATTTAAACAGATCGAGCCATGTTCCCGAACATTTATGATGTAAGTTGAGGTGCCGAGCGTATCCTTTATAAACCGGGTATACGATTGTGCAGCTTCATTCGGTATAATGGTGAGTATGACTCCCGCAAAGCCGCCGCCATGCACACGGCAAGCACCCGTGCCGATATCCTTGAGAAAAGATTCGGTAATAGCCAGTGCAACCGTAATCTCCTGATGCCGAATATCCGCATTACGATAGCAGTTTTGCAGCCATTTCCAGGATGAATTTCCCGAATCGGCAATCAGTTTGAGAAACTGTTCCATGTTTCCGTTTGTCAAAGATTCCGTCTGGGCATCAACCCTTTTATTCTCTGCGAAAAAATGCAGTGCCCTAAGTACGGCTCTGTCCCCGCATTGATTTCTAAGGGAATTTAAGTTTCCGTATATATCATTTGGCGTCAGGTCCCGGCAAACCTCAGCCCCCAATGCTTTCGCAACGGAGCGCATTTCCTTCGGCACGGCACCGTAATCATCCGTTAAATCAGCATGATTTCCGCCGGTATTTACGATTACAAGGGAGTAACCGTTCTGCTGAAAATCAAAGCGAACAGGGGTGATGACTGGTTTATACGGGTTTGCGAAATCGATCGAAATAAGTCCGCCATGTGCGCACGCCATTTGATCAAGCAACCCGGACGGCTTGTTCCAGTATTTATTTTCTGCATATTGTCCGATCTTTGCCATTGCAATCGAGTCCAAGGTTCCTTGATTGTAGAAGGTGTTTAATATACTGCAAATCAGCATTTCGAACGAAGCCGAAGAACTCAAACCGGAAGCAGATAATACATTGGTGGATATATAGGCATTGAAACCGCCGACAGAATAGCCGAATTCGCTAAAGCCCGCCACGATACCCCGTACAAGAGACAGCGTAGCCGGTTCGTTCGGATTTGGTTCTGACTGAGTAATGTCAACGATAAACTTGCCGGGGTAACCTTCGGAAATAAACGTAATAATAGGCTCGTCAACTTGGACGGCCGCTGCGATGGTATCCAAATTGATGCTTCCGGCGAGCACCTTCCCATGGTTATGGTCAGTATGATTTCCCACGATTTCACTTCGGCCGGGAGAAGAGAATAAAGCAAGCTTCCCGTCTTCGAAGTGCGCTTGAAACGACTTAACCAATGCGCTGTAGCGGTCAAGCTGATAGGAAAGCTGTTCTTGACCATATAAATGGGATAACAGTGTTCCGGCTTTACTTGTGTTTAGCATCTCAATGGTTTGTTCAATTGACAGCATAAGGATCTTCCTCCTAAATGTATTTGATCTGAACCATCCCGCCCGGGGACATCTCGCCTGTAAACCAGTGACTGGACCTCGAAAAGGGAGTATCTTCCGTGATTGTTCCGTAACAATCGGTGGCAATGAATCGGAATTGTTCTGACCTTGCGTTCGCATTTTGCGCGAAAAATTGCCGGTCATAGGTTCCGTTCAACAAGAGCGTGTCCCGCTCAATCCCGACCGTGCCTCCGTGATTGACCAGAAATACAATATCATACTCAAGACCGTCAATTTTGATCACATTGGCATCGGGGTCTTGAGGGACACGGTGATTTTTAAACAGGTCCAAGTGGTTGAGGTACCAGTGATTTAAATAACGAATGACGGCGAGTTGATCTTGCGTCAGTTTGCTGAAATTTATACTGTATGCCGGTATACCTGCCGCAAACATTTTAATTACGGCAATCGCGGTATCCTCCGGCGTTTCCGTCCCCGTAATGATTTGATAGTCATTTAGAGCGTATGGAGTATATCCTTGAATAAACATGGTTCTCAAAAAATTGCTTTCCGGATCAAAGGGGCCGTCTCCTGCCCGCATCATCGTTCCGTAACGCGAGAGGAACGGGGTACCGTAGTTTTGTTTTAGTTCCACGATATAGTCTTTTTTACGCTTGCGCGTACGTTCCTCGATCAGCGCAAGTGTCTTTTCCAATCCTTCCAGCATCGTGGACACATCATGATGATGCTCCGGATTGCGGCATGGAACATTCGGAACCCAGTTAAACAAGTCATACTTGGCTCCATCAAAATCCCATTTTTCAATAAATTTCAAACAAATATCGGCCATAACATCCCTAGCTTCACTGTTCATGAAACATAAAGAATAAAATTGCGTTGGATTAATAACGGGTTCGCCAAATTCATCGGCGATTAACAGCCTTTTACGCTCGGGAAAACATTTCGCCGCGGCGGCAACTGCATGCGGCGCACACCAAATCATCGGCTTGGCCCCATAGCTTTTTATCGTTTTTACCAGTTCATTCATATCGGGAATTTTGTCGGGATCCGGCTCCCAATCCCCGATATTTAATTGAACGCTGTAATCATTGTCCAGCCCCGGCCCGAACCAACCGTCGTCAATAATATAATTGAAAATCCCCAGTTCCACCCCCGTCTTGACATTCTCTAAAATCATATCGCTATTGATGTCATTACTGTGCCAATCGGCCCAAGTACACCAAGTCGGGAGTAATGAGGCCTTCACTACGGGGTCACGAAGGGAAAACAAGGTTCGTTGGTAATTTGTAAATTCACGAACCGTCATTACCCAAGGCTGCTTTTCATGTTCCCTCTCAGACGGACGTTTGTAATAAACGTATTCCGTGAGGGAATTATCGTCATTTTGCTGTGAAATGCGGGATGGAATTGGATACTTATCGGTTCCTCTCTTAATCTGAAATACCATATATCCGGTGTGTACATTCAACGCGCGATTCGATTCTGGTTCTACAAGCCTGTAGGCTGTCTCGTAATTTTCACCAATGATCCCCGCAGCCAAAGCGGTGTAACGATCCCTGCCGGTAAAAATAAACAACGAAAGCTTCGTATCGTCAACGCCTGTTTGCAACTCCCTGAAAGAACGCCAAAATGTCACCACTCTGGAGCTATTGAAAAACCACCGTCCGCTATCGGGAAGGATAACCGAATGATAATTGCGAATTTGCGTGAAAAACGTAAACTCAATGCTTTGGACGTAATCATTGCGGTCTAACGGCTTGGCACAAATGGAGAATGGCAGTTTATTTCCTACTATCAACTTAACGTTGTTATCCTCAAGCTCATACGATTTTCCCAAACAAATTGGATTAAATTCCGCTTTCTTGCCGGAGAACATTAAAACTTCAATTTTCAAAAAATCATTCACGATCCGATTCCTCCTAAGCCAATTTTGGCGCATTATTCTCCTGCCGCTAAAAATTTCTGCATTTCAATGAATTTGCGATATGTGCCTGCGTTCTCAATCAGTTCCTGGTGTCTGCCTTGCTCGATGAGTTCTCCGTGATCAAGCACATAAATTTGATCAGCATCCCTGATAGTAGAAAGGCGGTGAGCCACAATTACCGTCGTTCTGCCGGATTGAAGAGCATTAAGCGCTTGTTGAATATGTTTATCCGTCTCGGTGTCTATATTTGCAGTGGCTTCATCCAAAATGAGAATTCGCGGATTGGCGATAATCGCTCTGGCAAACGAAACGAGTTGCTTTTGCCCCGTTGAAAGCATGCCTCCTTGTTCTTGCAAAAGCGTGTCGTAACCCTGCGGAAGTCTCAGGATAAAGTCATGCGCAAATACGGATTTCGCCGCTTGTTCAACTTCTTCATCAGTCGCATCGAGATTGCCGTAACGGATATTCTCACGAACCGTGCCTAAAAAAATAAAGGTATCCTGTAGAACTATGCTTATCTGCGAACGAAGGCTATGTAAGGTAACCTCGCGAATATCCGTTCCGTCAATAAGCACCCGGCCTTCACTAGGGTCGTAAAACCGACAAAGCAGATTGACTAATGTACTTTTACCAGCCCCAGTGCTGCCGACTAAGGCCACCGTTTGGCCGGGATAAATGGTTAAGTCAATCCCTCGCAAAGCCACCAGGTTCTCGTCGTATTTAAAGACGACTTGCTCAAAACAAATTTCTCCTTTGATTGGCGCGAGATTTTTTGCATTCGGCGCTTCAGTTTCTCCCGGAGTCTCTTTGATGAACTCAAAAATTCTTTCCGAGGACGCCATTCCGACTAATAAATTTGAATACAACTGGCCGATTCTTTGTACGGGTTCCCAAAAATTAGACATGTAATTGGCATAACCAACGAAAAGGCCGACTGTCATTACTCCTGTTTCTACTAAATGCGACCCGTAAAGAAACAGGATGATAATATCGACAACAATGCTTAACTGGATGATCGGAATAAACAATTGATTCAGTGCAGAGGCCTTATCCCATATCCGAATATTGTCACCGTTAATGCGTTCGAAATATCGAATGTTATTCTTTTCCTGTTCATAAGCCTGCGTAACTTTAATTCCTTGAATTGCATCGTTGAGATGGGCGTTAATATATGCCTGTTTTAATCGCATCTCCTGAAAAGAAACGCGTATTTTCTTTCTAAGTATCGAGGAAACGGCAAAAATCAGCGGTACGGTTAACACGATAAGCAAGCCTAGTTTGAAGTTCCATATAAGCAGAATTGTTATAACGCCTATCAGCTGGAAGATGTCCATGATCAAGTTTACAGTACCGTTCGTAACCAGATCTTCTAATGCGGCGATATCCCCGGTTAAGCGTTGCAGAATCGAACCGGCGGGCATTTTGTCAAAAAAGCGAAGAGACATGGACTGGATACGCCGAAATAAAGTCAACCTTAGATCGCAAATGATTTGTTGGCCGATTTTATTAGTTTTCCTAATGCGATATTGACTAATGGCCATTTGGAGCACACACAAAAAAAACATAAGCGCCGCATAAATCAAAAGAAGACGGACACTCGAATCCCCGTTTTTTGGATTTATCGCTTGGTCAATTGCGATAGCTATGATGGCAGGTGCGGCGACTTGGGCAAGTGTTCCAAACAGCACGAAAGCAGCCGCAACGAGGATCTGTTTCATGTAGGGTTTTATGTAGTCAAACAGGTTGACAAAGCTTGCCCAATTGAAGGAATTTTTGACTGGCGAATCGCCAGTGTACACAAATCGGTCCGATTTATGATGTTGATTTGCCGAGGGCTTCGCGTTTATCGTTCGGGATTTTATGCCTGTGTTCATTGTTCGCCCCCCTCTACGGTAAGCGTCAAATGGTTATGCTTATGTATGCTATCATCGTACTGACTCAAATAAATACTCCGGTAAGGACCCTCTAATGAAACAAGGTCCTGATGTGTGCCGCGCTGCAAAATTTGCCCCTTATCCAAGACGATGATTTCATCGGCGTGTCTTATTGAAGAAATTCTGTTCGCCATAATAAAACATGTGGTTTGCGCTAATTCATCTTTTAACGCGTTTTGCAACTTATATTCCGTTTCCATGTCCAAAGCGCTTGTAGCGTCATCCAAGATCAAAATTTTCGGTTTACGAATCAACGCTCTGGCAATGGCGATTCGCTGCCTTTGTCCGCCTGACAAACCGATGCCGCGTTCCCCGATTACCGTATCGTAGCCCATGGGCAACATGGAGATAAATTCATGGGCTTGGGCTTTCATTGCTGCTTGCGTAATTTCTTCATCCGATGGGTTGTCCACGCCAAAAGCGATATTATCGCGTATAGTGGCTGCAAATAAATAGGTCTCTTGAAAAACGGGGGCAATACTTTGCTTTATGTCGCTCGAATGCCATTCGTCATAATTCTTGCCATCAATCGTGATCTCTCCTTTCTTAATTTTGTAAGCTCCGATCAGCAACTTTAAAATTGTCGATTTACCCGATCCGGTGGAGCCGATAATGCCAACCACCGAACCTGGGGAAGCCACTAATGAAAAGTGTAATAATGCGGGTGTTGATGAATTTTCTTTATAATAAAAGGATACGTCTTGAAAACGGATTTCCCCATTGATCGGTATAGCTGCATCTTCTCTCGTCCGCTCAGGCATACAGCGGCTTGTTTCTAACTGCAACAGCTCAAATATCCGCTCTCCCGATGCCTTCGCTTGACTATATTTATTGATATGAAAGGCTATCCACCACATAGGGGAAATGATTAGCCATGTCAGACTGAACAGGGCGGCCAGTTCCCCTAATGACAATGAGCCCCGAATGACATGCATCCCCCCGAAAATAAGTAGTAAGATAGGACAAATATTGGCCATCAGCTCGATCACGGGATAGTGTTTGGCAACTGTTTTTGCGGCTTCGTATTGTTTGTTCCTATATCGCTCGTTTTTATCCGAAAACTTATTAATTTCATGCCCCATGCCGTTAAAAGACTTAACCGTCCGTATACCGGCAATATTCTCTTGGGCCACAGAGGAAAGTTGACTCATTGCTGACCGTGTATCCCGATAAGCCGGCTGCGCTTTTCGATCCAACCGAAATGTCAGCCAGATCAATATAGGTGTTGTGATTAGGGTCAATAGCGCCAGCTTCCAACTTATCGTCAACATCATGACAGATCCGAAGATAATCGTTAGTCCCATATTAATAAATTGAGCGAAATCAAAACCGATAAAATTGCGTACAGCATCCATATCTACCGTCATTCGGGCGATCAAGTCGCCAGTTTTGGCGGTTTCATAGTAGGAGTAGGGGAGGTATTGCAATTTTTCATAGCATGCATTGCGCAAACGCAACACCATTTTATTGCCGACCCTTGCCCCTGTGAAACCGTATAAATACTGCATCCCGCTTTTGGCGATAATGACCCCGGCCGCAGTAAACGAAAAGGTTAATACTAACTCGTATTTTTCATTTACAATGACATCATCAATAAGAAACTGAAGCAGCTTCGTATACATTAAGTTCATTCCTGTGGCGCAAGTTAAGCTCAAGATTGAAATAATCAGTCGTTTTCGCTCATTCCAATAAAACGGTTTCATTTGTTTGAATATTTTCAAACGAATTCACCTTTCTTCTCCTTGAATTAGCCAATGAAGATGGTTTATGGAATTATTGTACTTTTTCAGGAATGGATTAAACATTGAGTAAGACAACGAAAAGTAATACTTATTCCACGTTAGCCAGTACATTAACAAAAAAAGCCGAGTCAAGGTAAACGGCGACCGTTCCGGGTCATCGTTTCCTTGACTCGACTTGTATATTAGTTATTTACACACTAGGTAAAAAATATCATGTATCATTGAAACCCACTTAATGAAATGCTAAAATGAAGACATTAAAGGGAGTCGTACATACGACACGACTCCCGAGAGTAGCAATAGCCGCTTTTAAGGGCGGAACGCTTTAGCAAAAGGAATTATTAGAATAGACCGCTTACCTTTGGCAAGGGCGGTCTATTTCTTTTTCATGTAGGTAAGAAGCGCCGACCGCCCTTGAAGCCTTTCTATTGCTTATATGATTATAGCATATTTTGCCATAGAAGCAGCGTCGCGCCTCCAACGGGTTTGACAAGCGCACCAAAAAAGCACACCTCCTAATAGTTGAATAACCATTAGTCAGTGTGCTTGTCTTTAGCGAATTATGGAGCGGGTGAAGGGAATCGAACCCTCGCCTCAAGCTTGGGAAGCTGGCATTCTACCATTGAACTACACCCGCATTTTGCTCAGCAATAGACATTATACACCCTTGCCGTGGGAAGATCAAGTGTATCCTCCCACAGCATCCGCTAGGCGTGTTTAGAGAACGACAATCCGTCCGGAAGCAGCCAGCGAGCGCAGTTCGATGTTCAACTGCTCTTTCTCATCAGGGCTAAGCTCCAGAGACAGTCCATAATGGAACATGGCCGGCTCGATCTCCTCCTGCCAGCGAATTTCGCCGTTGTACACGCATAGGTTCTCGTTCAGTTGAATGTGAACGGCCGCCCGGATATGGTAGGTGGAAGCGTGCAAATTAAGGCCGGTCCCGATTCGGCATCCCGATTTGTTGATGTCGATGAGATCGACCGTTGCCGGCTTGCTTTGAAGAGGCACATCGTCGATATGCGTAATCTCCATCTTACAGGCCAAAGGCGGCGTCAAGGTGTAGCGAAAAGGATCGGTTCTTTTTGTAGTCATCTAAATGATGGCCCCCAGCTCTGTCGATATTACTCAAATTATATCGAAATCCGGGCGGATTGTCTTCTTTAAATTTTAGAGGTTGTTCCAAAAGTCATCTTCTTATCATGAGGCAGGTCAAGAAGCGGATTCGACGCCGAAGTTACTCGGTCTCTGCGGCGCCCAGCAAGTCGCGGATATCCGGTTCAATGGCGGCCGGTTCGGTGCGTGCGCTGTATTGTTTGACGATTTGTCCCTTTTGGCCGACCAAAAATTTAACGAAATTCCATTCGATATCCCCGGTTTTATAGGGCTCCGGCGTATTTTCGACCAAATACCGGTACAGCGGGTGGGCATGCTCGCCCTTCACATCGATTTTGCTGAAAAGCGGAAAGGTGACCTGGTACCGTGTTTCACAGAAAGCTTTGATTTCTTCCTCCGTCCCCGGTTCCTGTTCGGCAAATTGATTGCAAGGAAAGCCGAGTACTGCAAGCCCCTGGTCTTTATACGTGTCATAGAGGCGCTGCAAGCCTTCATAATGCGGAGTCAAGCCGCAGGCGCTGGCCGTGTTCACGATCAGCATCACTTTCCCTTCGAAAGTATTAAGGGTCGTGGTTTTGCCGTCAATAGTCCGAACTTCAAAATCATAAATGTTCATCTTCTCACCTTCCTTTATAGAATATGGCGAAAAATAAGCCAGCACTGCATTCTTCCCTATTCTACCTAAATGGAGCGGACAACTCAATTTACGGCACTGCCGGCAATAGCTTGATAGAAAAAACCTTCCACAGACTTGACATCTTATAAATTTTCTATTGTCTATCATGTAAAAATACTGTAAAGTTACTAAACAAGCCGTTTTTTGTGCGTTTAGCGGGAGCTTTTAACCCTACAATTGACCATAGTTCGATTTTTTGTCACAATTTGGCTTTACTTTAATGCAGCGAAGAAGCATTCGTAAACGTTTGTCCACAAATAGAGGACATGCAATGGCGATTGTCCTGTTGCTTTAGCGAATTGCAGCAAGTGAGGGTACATAAACACTGGTCCTTTGTATGCGGACATTATGAAAAATATTCATGAAGATTCGCAAATTTTTTCAAGTTAGTCGCAAACTTTATTTCATGAAAAGAGGCTGTCACATGATTCAACCCATTTTGCAAATTGAGGATTTGCATACTCACTTTTTCACCGACCGCGGCGAAATTCCCGCTGTGGACGGCGTTAATTTGTATGTGAATCCCGGCGAAGTGCTGGGCGTCGTCGGCGAATCGGGCTGCGGAAAAAGCGTGACTTCGCTGTCCGTGTTGAAACTGATTCCGCAACCTCCGGGCAAAATCGTCGGAGGGTCGATCTTTTTCAAAGGCCAGGATATCGTTCCGCTGAAGGAGCGCGAAATGCGTTCGATTCGCGGCAACGCGATCTCCATGATCTTTCAGGAGCCGATGACGTCCCTGAATCCGCTGTATACGATCGGGCAGCAAATCGGGGAAGCGGTTCGCCTGCACAAGGGCCTCAGCAAAAAGGAAGCCCGGGCGCATACGGTCGATATGCTGAAAAAAGTCGGTATTCCAAGGCCGGAAGCGATTATCGACGAGTACCCCCATCAGCTGTCCGGGGGGATGCGCCAGCGGGTCATGATCGCCATGGCGATTTCCTGCAGCCCGGAGTTGCTGATCGCCGATGAACCGACAACGGCGCTGGATGTGACGATCCAAGCGCAGATTCTGGACTTGATCCGGCGTTTGAACGAGGAAAACGGGACGGCTGTGATGATGATTACCCACGACCTCGGCGTCGTGGCCGAGATGTGCCATCGCGTGGCCGTCATGTACGCGGGGAAGGTCGTCGAAGAGGGCAGCGTACGCGATATTTTCAAAAACCCGCTGCACCCGTACACCCAAGGGCTCATCAAATCGGTGCCGCGGATGGATGAGCAGCGGAAACGGCTGTTTTCGATTCCCGGCAACGTTCCTGTGCTTAGCACGCAAATGCAAGGCTGCCGCTTCGCCGATCGCTGCCCGCATGCGATGCCGGTATGCCTCACGCAGCTTCCGGAGCTTCGGGAATACGAAACGGCCCACAGCTGCCGGTGCTGGCTGCATGAAACGCCACAGGAGGATGTCGTATGAGCGAACCATTACTGCAAGTGGAGCATCTGAAAAAATATTACCCGATCGGCGGAGGAATGTTCGGCAAGTCCAAACAGCAGTTCGTCAAGGCGGTCGACGATATTTCGTTTACGGTTCAAAAAGGCGAGACGTTTGGGCTCGTCGGCGAAAGCGGCTGCGGCAAATCGACCACCGGCCGCTCGCTGCTGCGGCTGATTGAACCGACGGACGGGCGCGTTGTTTTTAACGGTGATGACATCACGTCGCTTTCCCCGGAGGAGCTGCGCAAAAAACGCAAAGATATGCAAATCGTGTTCCAGGATCCGTTTTCGTCGCTGGATCCCCGCCACACCGTGCAGCGCATTTTGGAGGAGCCGCTCATTGTGCACGGGGCCTATGACGCGAAAGAACGCCGGAAAATCATCGACCGGCTGATCGATGTCGTCGGTTTGACGCAAGGCCATCTGCAGCGTTATCCGCACCAATTTTCCGGCGGACAGCGGCAGCGGATCGGCATCGCCCGGGCGCTGTCGCTCCAGCCGAAGCTGATCGTCGCGGACGAACCGGTCTCGGCGCTGGACGTTTCGATCCAGTCGCAGGTCATCAATCTGCTGCAGGATTTGCAGGAGGAATTTGGCCTGACCTATATTTTTATCGCTCACGATCTCAGCGTTGTGAAGCATATCTGCGATCGGGTCGCGGTGATGTATCTCGGACGGATCGTGGAGATCGCCGAGAAAAACAAGCTGTACTCCGCGCCGCAGCATCCGTATACCCAGGCGCTGTTGTCCGCGGTGCCGGAACCGGATCCGGACAAAAAGCCGGAGCGGATTATTTTGCAGGGAGAAGTGCCAAGCCCGGCGAATGCGCCGGTCGGCTGCGCCTTCCATACGCGCTGTCCGATGGCGCTGGACATTTGCCGTTCGAAACGGCCCGAACTCGCGGAGACGGAAGCCGGTCATCTGACGGCCTGTCACCTGTTCACCCAAGAGGCATAGATGGTTTATAGCCGGGTACAAACGTCCGGCTTCATATAAACAAACCTATATATTCAATGTCAAGAAGGGAGCCAGAATATGAAAGCAAAGAGATGGAGCAGTATCATTTTGCTATTGATGCTGAGCATGGCCGTTGCCTTGACGGGCTGCGGCGGCAATGGCGGCGGTAACAGCGCCGCAGGCACAAATAAGGGGACGAACACGGGGACGGAAGCTCCGTCAGGTTCCGCGCAGGATACGTTGATCGTTGGACGCGGCGGCGATTCCTCTTCCCTGGATCCGGCGATCGTCACCGACGGCGAATCGCTCAAAATTACGCATCAGGTGTTTGATTCCTTGCTGGAATACAAAGAAGGAACAACGGAAGTTCAGCCTTCCCTCGCAGAGGATTGGACGGTTTCCGAAGACGGTCTCAAATACACGTTTAAGCTGCGCCAAGGCGTAAAATTCCAGGATGGAACCGACTTTAACGCCGAGGCTGTCGTCTTTAACTTCACGCGTTGGTCCGATCCGAAAAGCGAATACAAGTTTGAAGGGGACTCTTTCGATTATTACGACTCGATGTTTGGTCCGGACGGCAAACGCGTCATTAAAGAGGTCAAAGCTGTCGATGACTATACGGTAGAATTCACGCTGAATCAGCCGCAGGCGCCTTTCCTGCAAAACCTGGCTATGACCTCGTTCGGGATTGCCAGCCCGACGGCGATTCAAGAGAAGAAAGAAAACTTTAAAAACGAACCGGTCGGCACGGGTCCATTTGTGTTCAAAGAGTGGAAACGCAACGATTCGATCACCTTGGAAAAGAACCCGAACTACTGGAAGGAAGGGCTTCCGAAGCTGAACAAAGTCATCGTTCGTTCGATACCGGACAACTCCGCGCGCTTTAACGCGCTGCAAAGCGGTGAGATCGATTTGATGGAAGACTTGAGCCCGGACGATCTGGCCACGTTGGAAAGCAACCCGGAACTGCAAAAAATCACACGTCCGTCCAACAACGTTGGTTACGTCGGTTTTAACTTGAAGAAAGAACCGTTTAACGACGTGAAAGTAAGAACAGCGCTTAGCTATGCCGTAAATAAGCAAGGCATCATCGACGCCTTCTTCGCGGGCCAGGCCGAGCCGGCCAAAAACCCGATGCCGCCGTCCCTGTGGGGCTACAACGACAGCATTCAGGATTACGAATACGATTTGGAAAAAGCGAAGCAGCTCTTGGCTGAAGCCGGTTACCCGAACGGTCTGCCGGGCGAGTATACCTTCTATGCGATGCCGGTATCCCGTCCTTACATGCCTGACGGCAAAAAGGTAGCTGAAGTTATTCAAGCGGATTTTGAAAAAATCGGCGTTAAAGTGAACATCGAATCTCCGGAATGGGCAACGTATTTGGATGACGCGCAAGCCGGCGAAAAAGACGATCTGTTCATGCTTGGCTGGCAAGGCGACAACGGCGACCCGGACAACTTCCTGTACACGCTGCTGGACAAAGACGCTATTCCGTCCAACAACTACAGCTATTATTCCAATGATGAGCTGCATGAGATTTTGAAGCAGGCGCAAGTTGAAACCGAGCAATCGAAACGCGAAGAGTTGTACAAAAAGGCGCAGGAAATCATCAAAGCCGACGCTCCGTGGATTCCGCTCGTGCATACGACGCCGCTGCTTGCAGCCAAAGCTAACGTAAAAGGATACGTTGCGTCTCCGACAGGGACAGAGTACTACAGCAACATTTATTTCGAATAACGGGCGTTTTTGTTAACGCCTCTGGCAGGTGAACCTTAACTTGAAAGCCTATATTTTTAAACGAATATTAATCATGGTTCCTGTCCTGATCGGAATGACGATTATCGTATTCTCCATTATCCATGCGATTCCCGGTGATCCAGCAGAAACCATTCTGGGACAGAAAGCGACGGAGCAGTCCAAAGAGGCGCTTCGGGAACAACTGGGCTTAAACAATCCTTGGTATCAGCAGTACTTTACGTATATGGGAGATTTGCTGCAGGGAGATCTGGGGCAATCGATCCGCACGAGAGTGCCGATTTCCCAAGAGATCATGCCGTATCTGGCCGCTACGGCGGAGCTGACGATTGCGGCGATGCTGTTCGCCATCATTGTTGGGGTGAACGCCGGGATCATCAGCGCTTGGCGGCAAAACTCCTGGTTTGATTACATTTGCATGCTGATTGCGCTCATCGGGGTGTCGATGCCGATTTTCTGGCTTGGTCTGATGGAACAGTGGATCTTCTCCTTGAAGCTCCACTGGCTCCCTTCGATCGGCCGCATGAATCAGCGGGATCCGGTGGAAACCGTGACAAATCTGTATGTGCTGGACACGATTATAGCCGGCCGTTGGGATCAGCTGTGGACGGTGATCAAACACCTGGTTTTGCCAAGCGTGGCGCTGGGTACGATTCCGATGGCGGTCATAGCCCGGATGACGCGCTCGAGCATGCTGGAGGTCATGAATTCGGATTTTGTCCGCACGGCGAAAGCCAAGGGGTTATCGCAATTCGTTGTCGTCTACAAGCATGCGCTTAAAAATGCGTTTATTCCGGTGCTGACGGTCATCGGCCTGCAAACCGGGGCGCTGCTCGGCGGCGCGGTGTTGACGGAAACGATTTTCGCCTGGCCGGGCGTAGGACGTTATATCTACGATGCGATCAGCTCGCGCGATTATCCGGTCATTCAATCCGGCATTCTGATCATCGCTTTTATTTTCGTCTTCATCAATTTGATTGTGGATTTGCTGTACGCCGCGGTCGATCCACGCATTCGCTATCGGTAAAGGAGGGGAACCATGGCTCAAATTACTGCAAGCACAGGCGGCAACACCGCCATTCAGGGGGAGAAGGTTTCCGGCCCTTGGCGTGATGCGTGGAGAACGTTCCGCAAAAATAAAATCGCCATGATCGGTCTGATCATGATTGTGCTGTTTGTCATCATCGCGCTGCTGGCCCCCGTGATCGCGCCTTATGATTTTAAGGCCCAGGAGTTGGGGGACCGCTTGAAACCGCCGTCCTCCGAGCATTGGTTCGGAACGGACGACCTGGGGCGGGATCTGTTTACCCGGGTGCTGTACGGGGCGCGGATTTCCCTGTGGGTCGGCACGTTTTCCGTTATCGGCTCGATTATCCTCGGCACGATTCTCGGGATTCTCGCCGGGTTTTACGGGAAATGGATCGATATGATCATCTCGCGCTTGTTTGATATCCTGCTCGCGTTTCCGAGCATTCTGCTGGCGATCGCCATCGTCGCCATCCTCGGCCCGTCGCTGCAAAACGCATTGTACGCGATAGCGATCGTCAACATTCCGACGTACGGCCGCTTGGTCCGCGCCAAGGTGCTCAGCTTGAAAAACGAGGAGTACATTACGGCCGCGCGGGCGATCGGGATGAAAAACAGCGGTATTCTGCTGCGGCACATCCTGCCGAACAGCTTGACGCCGATCATCGTACAGGGCACGCTCGGCATCGCCACGGCGATTATCGAAGCCGCCGCGCTTGGCTTCCTTGGCCTCGGCGCGCAGCCGCCCGCACCGGAATGGGGCAAAATGCTGTCCGATTCGCGGCAATTTATCGCCACGGCTCCGTGGACGGTTGTTTTCCCGGGGATATCGATCATGCTCACCGTGCTCGCCTTCAATTTGATGGGCGACGGTTTGCGCGACGCTTTAGACCCGCGGATGAAAAATTAATAAGAATCTTGATCTTTAGCTTAACTGCCGGGAGGGTTCCCGGCAGTTTTTTTTGACATTATAGTTATAAAATTTCGGCTATGGAAGACGGCGATGCGCAGGTAGAGAGGGGAGGAGAAGAGGAAACTGGGGGCTAAGGGACACCAGAGCCGTTATTTTCGAAAAAACGGAGGTCTGCAAAATGTAACGGACACAGAAGACCTTGTTTACCTCAAATCGGCCTGGATGAACGGGTTTAGAGCGAAATAGGGTCGCCTGTGTCCGTTAGGCTGGGAAATGCCCGGGAAATGGGCGGATAAGGCCGCTGGTGTCCGTTAGAGTAGCGTTCAAACGCCGTCAGGCCTTTTTCTTATACTCTCCTGATGATTAGCACTTTACGTCAACTTTCCTTTCGTCATCGTGATGACTTATTTGGGGAATAGAATATGATGTTAATTATTGTCACATATAGTGGGCTTCCGGTTATAATTTAAAGAATAAGATATAGCAAAGATAAGGGCAGGAGGCGGCGAGATGGCAAACAAGTCTAGAAAAGTGACCATTGTCGGTTCCGGATTGGTGGGTACGGCTTGCGCCTACTCCATGATTAACCAATCCATCAGCGAGGAAATTATGATGATCGACCGGACCTATGACCGTGCAGTGGCGCACGCGCTCGATTTATCTCATTGCATGGATTTTACCTCGACACGCACGAAAGTCGTTGCCGGCCGTTTGGAGGACTGCCGTGATGTCGATGTCGTGGTGCTTACGGCCGGGGCCAATCCGAAGCCGGGACAAACGAGGCTGGACGTGCTTGGGGACGCGGAAAAAATCACGAGGGATATCGTCAGCCGGCTTGTGGACGGAGGGTTTGATGGTGTTTTTGTCGTCGCAGCCAACCCGGTGGATATTGTTACGTATATTGTACGCGAAGTGTCAGGTTTTCCGCGCAACCGGGTGATCGGCACCGGCACTTCGATCGACTCGGCCCGGCTTAAAACGCTGCTGTCGGAGGTGTTTTCCATCGATCCGCGCAGTGTTAACGGCTATGCGATGGGCGAGCACGGCGATTCGCAGTTTGTCGCCTGGTCGCATGTGACGATCGGGGGCAAACCGCTGCTGCACATTCTCGACCAGCACAAGGAGCGTTTTCGCCACGTCGATTTGGACGAAATCGCCAAGAAAACGAAGGATGCCGGCTGGGAGATTTTTACCCGGAAAGGCAATACGCAATTTGGTATCGGCAACGCGCTCGCTTACATCGTCCGTTCGATTCTGAACGACGAGCACAAAATTATCGCCGTGTCCGCGGTCCTTGATGGCGAATACGGGCAATCCGGGGTATGCGCCGGGGTGCCGGCCATCATCGGCGGTGGCGGTATTGAGGAGATTTTGGAGCTGAATTTGGCGGAGGAGGAGCGGCATAAATTCGAGCATTCCTGCAGCATACTTAAATCCGCGATCCAAAGTCTGCAGCAGCGCTAATCGCTTAAAAGCCGGTTTAACTTTTGGGACATCCGCCTTAGTTTAGGGGCGGGTGTTTTTTTGACTCAGCAAGTGTTCAATTCAGCCGGTTGGCGTAAGTCCTGCAGTGGATGTCCGGCTCCTTCCGCAGGCTGTTCTACCTTTTTGCTCCCTGTTATATAGTTTATAAAAAATGAACGGGAGCGATGGGATCATGAACGGAATTGCCATTCGGAATTTGGCCGAGCTTGGACAGGATGGGTTAAGGCAGGCTACGGAAGTTTTCGTGGATGGATTTTTTCAATCGTTAAGTTATTTTTCCAAGGATCGGGCGAGGTTGGTTAGGGCGCTGGAGCACGCTTTGGTCAAGGAGCATTTTTTCGTGGCGTTGGTGGATGGGCGGGTGCTGGGCATCTTTGCGTTTTCCGCGGGCCGGCAGCGGGCGTTTCGGTTGAATCGGGACATTTTGCGAAAAGAATTGGGCTGGCTGAAAGGAAGCTTGTTTTATGCTTTCGTCCGGCAGGAGCTGGAAAAGCCGCTGGGCCTAAAGGACCGGCAGTGCTATTTCGAAGCGGTGGCAACTGCGGATGAAGCCAAAGGCAAGGGGATCGCCACCCGATTGCACGACCATCTCCTCTCTGTTTTGGATTATGATGAATATATTTTGGAGGTTGTCGACACCAACACGGCTGCGGTACGTTTGTATGAGAAATTGGGATATGCCGAATTTAATAGAAAGCCGCAAAGATGGTTTCGGAAGCAGGCGGGCTTCAATGCCAGAATATATATGAAGAAACACGCGGACAATTCCTCATTACGGTAATATGATCAGTAGGACTGGACAGGAACATACATTCGTATTATGATTATGAAATCAATGCAAGGGAAGTGAAGGTTATATGCCATATTGCAAAGTGAACCGGGCGGAGCTCTATTATGAGGAGATCGGGACAGGACGGCCGATCCTGATGATCCACGGATTTACGCCGGACCACCGGCTGATGAGCGGCTGTATGGAGCCTATTTTTTCCGGGAGACCGGGGTGGAGACGGATTTATGTCGATCTGCCGGGCATGGGGCGGAGCAGGAATTATGAAGAAATTTGCCATACCGACGAGATGCTGCAAGCTGTATTGGAATTTATCGATAAGGTCATTCCTGAATCCCGTTTTCTTATCGCCGGGGAGTCGTACGGGGGTTATTTGACGAGGGGAATTATTGCCCGGCTGCCCGAACGGGTTGAGGGGGCGGCTTTGATTTGTCCGCTGATCGTGCCGGAGATGGAAGCCCGGATTTTGCCCGTACATACGATTTTCCATGAGGATCCGGAATTGGCGTCTGCGCTTGGCCGAGAAGAATACGAGGATTTCAGGTCGATGGGAGTCGTATTGGATCGGTACACTTGGACAAGATATGCAGATGAAATCGCTGCGGGCTGCAAAATCGCGGATGTGGCTTTTTTGACCAAAATCAAGGAGAATTACGGATTCTCTTTTCCGGTCGATCGGGAATTTATGGGGCCGGCGTTATTCCTGCTTGGAAGGCAGGATACGTCGGTAGGGTATGCGGATGCGCTTCGCCTGCTGGATTTATTTCCGCGCGGCACGTTTGCCGTTCTGGATCGGGCGGGGCATAACCTGCAAATCGAGCAGAAGCATGTTTTCGATGCGCTGGTTAACGAATGGCTGGACAGGGTGGAAGAGGTGTCGAACAAGTAGAGTCTATCCTTTCGGCGTCGGCGGATAACACAGGCGTATTATACAGGGAGCAAAGAGGGGATCAGGCATGTATGAACTGAAAACGAAAGAAAACGAGAATAGCGTGATCGAATTCATTGAAAACGTGGGCCATCCTCAAAAAAAGGAAGACGCTTACCGGCTGCTGGATATTTTTACGGAAACGACTGGGTTTCAGGCAAAAATGTGGGGCTCCAGCATCATTGGGTTTGGTTCGTATCATTATAAATATGCTTCCGGTCACGAAGGAGATGCGCCGCTGGTCGGTTTTTCGCCGCGGAAAGCCAAAATCAGCTTGTACATGGCCACAGGGGATGGCGCGCGTGAAGAATTGCTTGCGTCTTTCGGGAAGCACACAGCGGGCAAAGGCTGCGTCTATATCAATAAGGTTGACGATATCGATATCAACGTGCTCCGTGCGCTGATCAAGCAGTCCGTGGAGTTCCTTCGGAAGACTTATCGGGAGGAGTAAAATAAAAATTAGGAGTGCCCCTCCTCTGAAACATGTCCATAAGAGCCCAAAACCGGTCTGCCAGCCCGATGGGATCAACTGCAAAAGTACATTTGAAATTCCGCAAATTTCTGCTTTTGAGCGGTTGAAGTGCAAAAGTACATCTCTTTTAGGGCTATCCGATAAAAAAGCAGCTTTTGACCCGAAATGAACTGCATTTTTGCATTTGACGAGCCATTTTATAGGCATTTGGGTGAAAATCGCCTGCACTTTTGCATTTTCTGGGATTTCCGCCCCTCTTCCTTATATCGCAACGTGGCGGGAGTAGCATATAATTACAAAATCAAAACCTATGTGCTGAGGATTATGATTTTTTATCCAAAAAAGGGGGGCTCATCCCGGGGGGAACCAAAAAACTGCTATTAAGCGCAAAATTGATATTGCTAACTCAAATATTCTGTGATAGAATATTTTTTGCTTGTAAATTTCATTCCTTGATGTCTCAGTAGCTCAGCTGGATAGAGCAACGGCCTTCTAAGCCGTCGGTCGGGGGTTCGAATCCCTCCTGGGACGTGTGAAAAAAGCTCTCTTCGGAGGGCTTTTTTGCTGTCTGGGAAATCGGCGCTTAATCACAAGATCAGGTGGTCAATCCATTCGTTTGAAGTCAACAGTTCAGCTCCCGGGTTTTCAGTCTTACGCTAACGGTTGCAAACGCGCTTATTTAGCCGAAAAGGCGCAGATTCAATTTTTAACGGTTGTAGTTGAGCTTAATAGAATGAGAAAGGCTTGAATCCGCAAAAAAAGGGCAATTAAGCTCTGTTACAACCGTTAAAATTCGTTCCTCCTTGATTTAACCGAAATAACGGCGAATACAACTGTTAGAATAACGGTTCGTTTGAGATGGTCGCTTAGATTGCTTGAAGAGGCCGCTTGAGAAACCCCGCCTTCACGTATCATCCAACCGCCGTTTTGGACCCAACTTTTCCAGAATCAATTTATTTATCACTCTCCGGTTTACCCGATGAATTTGTTGAACGCAAGGCGGCGGTAAGTCTAACTCCGAGGCTTACTCCGAGGTTTACTCCGGGTTTAACTCCGGAATTTTTGCCTTGGACGGGGTCTATGCTATAATCTCAATTAATGCAGTGCGGAAGAAAGGAGGTGCCCTTATCAGCCATTTTCGACCCGATGAGAAAGACAACATCGTATTGTTTCCGAAAACGCTCGATTATTACCAGATTGAACTGACCCGGATGCTGGAAACCGAGAGATACGGGGAGGCTGCGGATCTCTTGAGGTTTTTGCTGCAGTGCCAGGGGGAAGACCCGCGCCATTACGAAGAATGGCGGGCATTGCTGGACTGGCTCACCGAAGCTTTTCCCGAGCTTCAGAACGGGGCTCCGGACGCGGAAGATTACGGCCATGAGACGGAAGAAGCATTGGCCAGACGGCATGTCGAAGCGAAGCTTGAGCAGGATCAGGATTATGCCGGTAAACTGCTGAGCGCGGTAATGGATAAACCGTTGTCGGAGCAAACCCTTTTGGCTTTGGACCAGCTTGCTTATTTGGACCGCCCGGAAGTGGATGAAGCGCTGACCGAATGGTTGCATCAAGAGGAACTCCATCCGCTGCTTCAGTATCGGGTGCTGCAGACGCTGCGCCGCCGCGGTACGATGGGATCGCTTTCCATGATGCGTGCCGGGGAAAAGGTGGAGGTTGAAATCGAATCGGTTCCGCTGAAACCCGATGAATTTCCTCCGGCCGTCCAGGAGGTGCTCGAAAGGGTGGGGGAGCAGACGCAGGTGCACGATCCTACTTTGTTTTATTTTGCCCAGGAGCTATGGTCGCAAATTGTTATGGGTTTGTACGGCGGGAGGGACTATCGTTCATTGATTGATGGCGACGACACGGTCATTGACATTTGGGCGGCGGCGCTCCACCAACTGGTCACGGACAGCCTGCCGGACGGAAAAACCGACGAGGAAATCCGCGCGTTGTACGGCATTACCGACGAGCATAGACTTCGCTTTGAGCAGGTTTGCCGGTCGATCCGCCTTTTTTTGGCGGTGAGCGGTGTTCAAGAAAGATAGGCACTGGGGAATTATTGGCTCTACGATCGGCTCTTGTAAAAAGATGTATTGTTGTTTATAATATAATGGTTATTCTGATCGTGTCCATAGAGACAGCTATGCTGGAACCATGATAGCTGTTTTATACGCGATTCGGTTTCAGTATTTTAGTATATGTGAAATTTGGAGGGGAAGGCATAAAATGAAAGCAACCTGGGAAAAAATAGAGAAGAACCTCGGCGTTCTCGAGGTCGAAGTGGAGGCGGAACGTGTAGCCGCCGCACTTGATAAAGCGTTTCAAAAAGTGGTAAAAAAAGCGAATGTTCCTGGCTTCCGTAAAGGCAAAGTGCCTCGGCCGATCTTTGAAGCCCGTTTCGGCGTAGAAAGTCTGTATCAGGACGCCATCGACATTTTGCTTCCTGAAGTATACAGCGAAGCCGTTGATCAAACGGACATTTTCCCGGTGGACCGTCCGGAAGTGGACGTTGAGCAGTTTGAAAAAGGGCAACCGTTCAAGTTCAAAGCGAAAGTGACGGTTAAACCGGAAGTGAAGCTTGGCGATTACAAAGGTGTGGAAGTACCGGCGGTCAGCGCGGAAGTTTCCGAAGATGAGCTGAACGAGGAGCTTGAGCGTCTGCAGCAGCGCCATGCCGAATTGGTTGTCATCGACGAAGAAGCCGCGAAGAATGGCGATACTACCGTTATCGACTTCGAAGGTTTCGTTGACGGCGTTGCGTTTGAAGGCGGCAAGGGAGAGCGTCATTCCCTGGAGCTTGGAAGCAATTCGTTCATCCCTGGCTTCGAGGATCAAGTTGTTGGAATGGCTACCGGCGATTTCAAGGACATTACCGTAACTTTCCCGGAAACTTACCATGCTGAAGAATTGGCCGGCAAGGAAGCCGTATTCAAGGTGAAAGTTCATGAAATCAAACGCAAACAGCTCCCTGAGCTTGACGACGAATTTGCCAAGGATGTCAGCGAATTCGATACGCTGGACGAGTTCAAAGAAGACTTGAAGAAGCAACTGCAAAGCCGCAAGGAACAAGAAGCCAAAGGTGCCCGCGAAGCGGCTCTCGTTGACAAAATCGGCGAAAGCGCGGAAGTGGAAATTCCGGAAGCGATGGTCCGCAATGAAGTGGAAAACATGGTGCGCGATTTCGACAACCGTCTTCGTTCCCAAGGCATGAACCTGGAATTGTACATGAACTTCTCCGGCCAAACGGTTGACGATCTGAGAGCCCAAATGAAGGACGACGCGGAAAAACGCGTTCGCAACAATCTGGTGCTGGAGCAAATCGCCAAAGCCGAAGAGATCAAAGTGTCGCAGGAAGACGTCGACAAAGAGCTGGCGGAAATGGCCGAAGCTTACAAACGCTCGCCGGAAGAAATCCGCAACATTTTGGCGGCTAACCGTTCGCTGGGCAGCTTGAATGAAGAAATTCTGATCCGCAAGACGATCGATTTCCTGCTGGAAAACAGCAAGGAAGTGCCGGCCGAGGAAGCGGAAGCGCCGAAAGCGAAGGAAGAAAGCAAACCGGCAGCCAAGAAAACGACGAAGAAATCGACGAAGGCGGCTGAATCGAAAGCCGACGCCGACGCTGACAAAAAAGAAGCGGAAGAGGCTAAGGACGAGGAATAGTCTAACGCAAGGCATTCCCGGTTGCAGACAGACAAGCCTCCCATGAAATACATCAAGATAAACGTTAGGGCACGTATACAAATGCGTGCCTTAATTTTTCATCATTTGCCGATACATTTATTTCCATTTGGCATCGGACAGGCCTGCGGTTATATAATGTGTAAAAGTCAACATAAACTGTATCGTGTGAAAAATGACATGAGGCTTTGAACATGGTAGAATGTTTCTGTAAACCGAAAGGGAAATTGAAAAAGAAAAGAGGTTGGTCGCATGAGCCTGGTACCTATGGTCGTAGAACAAACGAATCGGGGAGAACGATCTTACGATATCTATTCAAGACTTCTCAAAGATCGCATCATTTTTCTCAGCAACGCTATTGATGATGAAGTTGCCAATCTCGTGATTGCCCAACTGTTGTTTTTGGCGGCCGAAGACCCTGAG
The DNA here is from genome assembly GCF_003863965.1 of Paenibacillus oralis. Classification (GTDB taxonomy): domain Bacteria; phylum Bacillota; class Bacilli; order Paenibacillales; family Paenibacillaceae; genus Fontibacillus; species Fontibacillus oralis. Next base: position 54,891 of record NZ_RRCN01000001.1, on the reverse strand, counting down.
AAAGATATTCACCTGTACATTAATTCGCCGGGTGGTTCTGTCACTGCCGGGATGGGGATATATGATACGATGCAATACATCAAGCCTGATGTGTCCACGATCTGCGTAGGAATGGCTGCGAGCATGGGATCGCTGCTCCTTACGGCCGGGGCGCCTGGCAAACGTTTTGCTCTGCCCAACAGTGAAGTCATGATTCATCAGCCGCTTGGAGGCGTTCGCGGTCAGGCGACGGATATTAAAATTCATGCCGACTGGATTATCAAGACGAGACAGAAGCTCAACCAGATCTATGTGGAGCGAACGGGTCAACCCCTTGAGAAAATCGAGCGCGATACAGACCGTGACTTCTTCATGAGCGCGGAAGAGGCTAAGGACTACGGGATTATCGACAAGGTCATCACATCAGCCCATTAAATCATAAAGGGGTGTTTACATGTTTAAATTCAATGACGAAAAAGGACAACTGAAATGCTCGTTCTGCGGCAAATCGCAGGAGCAGGTACGCAAGCTTGTAGCCGGACCGGGCGTTTATATATGCGACGAGTGTATCGAGCTGTGCACGGAAATCGTGGAGGAGGAGCTCGGGCACGAAGAGGAGCTGGACCTCAAGGAAATTCCGAAACCGAAGGAAATCCGCGATATTTTGGACCAGTATGTCATCGGCCAGGAGCAGGCGAAGAAATCGTTGTCCGTAGCGGTTTACAATCATTACAAACGGATCAACACGCAAAGCAAGATCGAAGACGTGGAGCTGCAAAAGAGCAACATCCTGCTGCTTGGACCGACCGGTTCCGGCAAAACGCTGCTCGCGCAAACGATGGCGAAAATTTTGAACGTTCCGTTCGCGATCGCCGATGCGACTTCCCTCACGGAAGCCGGATATGTCGGCGAAGACGTGGAGAATATTTTGCTGAAGCTGATTCAAGCGGCCGATTATGATGTGGAAAAAGCGGAACGCGGCATCATCTATATCGACGAAATCGATAAAGTGGCGCGCAAATCGGAGAATCCGTCCATTACCCGCGACGTCTCCGGCGAAGGTGTTCAGCAGGCGCTGCTGAAAATTTTGGAGGGCACCGTGGCTTCGGTTCCTCCGCAAGGCGGGCGCAAACATCCGCATCAGGAATTTATCCAAATCGATACGACGAACATTTTGTTCATTTGCGGCGGCGCGTTCGACGGCCTGGAGCAAATGATCAAACGCCGGATCGGCAAAAAAGTGATCGGCTTCAACGCCGTAAACGACGGTCAAAAAGACCTGAAGCCGGGCGAATATTTGTCGATGGTGCTGCCGGAGGATTTGCTCAAGTTCGGGTTGATCCCGGAATTCGTAGGGCGTTTGCCGGTCATCTCGACGCTCGAGCCGCTGGACGAAAAGACGCTCGTACGGATTTTGTCCGAACCGAAAAACGCGCTGGTCAAACAGTATCAGAAGCTGCTTGAACTCGACAACGTCAATTTGACGTTTGAGTCCAAAGCGCTTGAGGCGATTGCGCGCGAAGCGATCAAACGCAATACCGGTGCGCGCGGACTTCGCGCCATTATCGAAGGCATTATGCTGGATGTGATGTATGAAGTGCCGTCCCGCGACGATATTACGGACTGCGTCATCACCGAAAAAGTCGTCGTGGAGAAAACTGCGCCCGAGCTGGCCACGAAGAAAAACAAAAAGCAGGAAGAGAGCGCGTAAGGCTGGGAGAGACCTGAAATGACATTCTTGAGACAAGATACGCGGCCGGTCAAAGTCGGAAATCTGACGATCGGCGGCAGCAACGAAGTCATCATCCAAAGCATGTGCACCACCAAAACGGCGGATGTGGCCGCCACGGTAGCCGAGATTCTTCGTTTGGAGGAAGCGGGCTGCCAACTGGTGCGCGTGACGGTGAATAATGAGGAAGCGGCTGCGGCGATCAAGGAAATCAAGAAGCAAATCCACATCCCGCTCGTCGCCGACATCCATTTCAACTATAAGCTGGCCCTTATGGCGATCGAGAATGGCATCGACAAGGTGCGGATCAATCCGGGCAACATCGGACGCCGCGAGAAAGTGGAAGCCGTTGTCAAGGCCTGTAAGGAGCGGGGGATCCCCATTCGAATCGGCGTCAACGCCGGGTCGCTGGAGAACCACCTGCTGGAGAAATACGGTTATCCGACGCCGGAAGCGATGGTGGAAAGCGCCTTGTTCCATATCGGCATCCTGGAGGAATTGGACTTCCACGACATCATCGTGTCGCTGAAAGCTTCCGACGTTCCGATGGCGATCGCGGCTTATTCGAAAGCGGCGGAAGTGATTCCTTATCCGCTGCATTTGGGGATTACGGAAGCCGGAACGCTGTTTTCGGGGACCGTGAAGAGCGCGGCCGGCATCGGCGCGCTGCTGTCAATGGGCATCGGCTCGACGCTGCGCATTTCGCTGAGCGCCGATCCGGTGGAGGAAGTGAAGGTCGCCCGCGAACTGCTCAAAACGTTCGGTCTGATCACCAATGCGGCTACATTGGTGTCCTGCCCGACCTGCGGCCGGCTGGATATCGATCTGTTTTCCATCGCCAACGAAGTAGAGGCGTACATCGCGAACCTGAAGGTTCCGATCAAGGTGTCCGTGCTCGGCTGCGCGGTTAACGGACCAGGTGAAGCGCGGGAAGCCGACATCGGCATCGCCGGCGCCCGGGGCGAAGGCCTTTTGTTCCGTTACGGTGAAATGATCCGCAAGGTGCCGGAAGCCGAACTGCTTAATGAATTGAAAAAAGAAATCGACCACATTGTGGAAGTGTACGAAGCGACCGGAGAAATTCCCGGACGCAAAGAACACCGCGCCCACGTGAAAGCTTAACTAGTTGAACCGCAAGCTGCCGACGACAAGGCGGCTTGCGGTTTTTTTTTGACATTCTCGAATTTAATAAATTTCGGTCATGGTAGAGGGCGATGCGCAGGTAGAGAGGAGGGAGAAGAGGAATCTGGGGGCTAAGGGACACCAGAGCCGTTATTTGCGAAAAAACGGAGGTTTACAAAATGTAACGGACACAGATGACCTTATTTACCTCAAATCGGCCTGGATGAACGGGTTTAGAGCGAAATAGGGTCGTGTGTGTCCGTTAGGCTGGGAAATACCCGGGAAATGGGGGGATAAGGTCGCTGGTGTCCGTTAGAGCAGCGTCCAAGTAGAAGTGAGAGCCGCTAAAGGACGCCGTCAGGCGTTTTTCTTAATATATAGACCGTTTTTTTTCCAAACTATCCGCAAAAACCTCGTTTTACGTTGGTGCGAAAAGGCTATACTACCAAGTATCAGTTAAAAGTGAGGGAGGCGTTCGTCATGGATTTAAATCTCATCCTGATGTCCGTTCAAATGTTTTTTGCCGTCGTAATCGGCCTCTATTTCTGGAACCAGCTGCGCAGCCAGAAAGGAAACCGGGTGGCGGTGGACCGGGAATCGCGGAAGGAGATGGAGAAGCTGCGTAAGCTGCGGGCCATTTCGCTCACCAAGCCGCTGGCGGAGCGAACGCGCCCGGCCTCGATGAACGATATCGTCGGGCAAAAGGACGGGCTGCGCGCATTAAAAGCCGCGCTGTGCAGTGCCAACCCGCAGCATGTCATCATTTACGGTCCGCCGGGCGTGGGCAAAACGGCGGCGGCGCGCGTCGTGATGGAAGAAGCGAAAAAAAATCCGGTGTCCCCGTTTAAGTCCGACGCTAAATTTGTGGAAATCGACGCGACGATCGCGCGGTTTGACGAACGGGGCATCGCCGATCCGCTGATCGGGTCGGTGCACGACCCGATTTATCAAGGGGCCGGGGCGATGGGCGTCGCCGGCATACCCCAGCCGAAGCCGGGGGCCGTGACGAAATCGCACGGCGGGATTTTGTTCATCGACGAGATCGGCGAACTGCATTCCATCCAGATGAACAAGCTGCTCAAAGTGCTGGAGGACCGCAAGGTGTACCTTGAGAGCGCTTATTACAATTCGGAAGATACGAACACGCCGGCGTATATTCACGATATTTTTCAAAACGGGCTGCCTGCGGATTTCCGCTTGGTTGGGGCAACGACAAGATCGCCGCAAGAAATTCCGGCGGCCCTGCGTTCACGCTGCATGGAAATCTACTTTCGTCCGCTGCTGCCGGAGGAAATCGCCCGGATCGCCGAAGACGCGGTGGGGCGAATCGGCTTTCAGCCTTGTCCCGAGGCCGTGGACGTCATTAAAAAGTACGCGACCAACGGCCGGGAAGCCGTCAATATGGTGCAGCTTGCGGCCGGACTTGCCTTGACGGAAAAACGCGACCACCTGCTCGCTTCGGATCTGGAGTGGGTCGCTACCAGCAGCCAGCTTGCGCCCCGGCCGGACCGCAAAATTCCCGAGCGTTCGGAAATCGGCGTCGTCAACGGGCTGGCCGTGTACGGCGCGAATATGGGAACGCTGCTGGAGATCGAAGCGACGGCGGTGCCGGCGGAAAAAGGGCGGGGCATCTACAATATCACCGGCGTGGTGGACGAAGAGGAAATCGGCGGGGGCAGCCGCACGCTGCGCCGGAAGAGCATGGCCAAGGGATCGGTGGAGAACGTGTTGACCGTTCTGCAGCGAATGGGCCTGCACCCTTCCAATTACGATCTTCATATTAACTTTCCGGGCGGAACGCCGATCGACGGACCGTCCGCGGGCCTCGCCATCGCTACCGCGATCGCTTCGGCGATCAAGCGGGTGCCGGTGAACCATCAGATCGCCATGACCGGCGAACTGGGCATCCACGGCAAAGTGAAGCCTGTCGGCGGCGTCGTGGCCAAAGTGGAAGCGGCGTTCCAGGCGGGGGCGACGACCGTGCTGATCCCGAAGGACAACTGGCAGTCGCTGTTCGAGGGACTGGAAGGCTTGCGCGTCATCCCCGTCGAGACGGTGGCCGAGGTGTTCCGCCATGTGTTCGGTCCAGAAGCCGAGAAAAATCTGGACCTGTCGACCGGGGGAGAGCTGTTCGCCCCGACTCCAGCGCCCGCGCCGTTTTTGCATGCGGAATCTCCATCGCAGGGCGGCACGATGTAGGAGCCGTTCACGGCTTGCCGGGAATGGCCCGCGGGGGGCGGCTGCTTCTTAAGCGGCCGCTCCTCATTGGTGTTTTTATGTAACATTTGCTAAAATAGCAATGATATCTAACGAGAACGTTTGGAGGTGCATAAGCGATGGGACCGCATAAATCAAAAGGCCGGCGCTTTCCTTTGCTTCCCTTACGCGGCCTTCTCGTCTACCCGAGCATGGTGCTGCATTTGGACGTGGGCCGCGAGAAATCCGTAAAAGCTCTGGAAAAAGCGATGGTCGAAGATAACTTGATTCTCCTCTGTTCTCAATCCGAAGTGAACATTGAAGAACCGACTCAGGAAGATATTTTTCGTATCGGGACTGTTGCGAAAGTCCGCCAAATGCTGAAGCTGCCCAACGGCACGATTCGGGTGTTGGTGGAAGGGATGGAGCGCGCCGAAATTATCGAATACCTGGATAATGATGAATATTACGAGGTTATCGCCAAGGAGCGTCCGGAGGAAGAAACGGTCGATCCGGAAATCGACGCGCTGATGCGCACGGTTTTGACCCAATTTGAACATTATATCAATCTGTCCAAGAAGGTCACGCCGGAGACGCTTGCCGCGGTATCGGATATCGAAGAGGCGGGGCGCCTCGCCGACGTGATCACCAGCCACCTGTCCTTGAAGATCAAGGACAAGCAAGAGATTTTGGAAACGATCGATGTCCGGAAACGGCTGGAGAAGCTGCTGGACATTTTGAATAATGAGCGCGAAGTGCTTGAACTGGAGCGGAAGATCAGCCAACGCGTCAAGAAGCAGATGGAGAAGACGCAGAAGGAATACTACTTGCGCGAGCAGATGAAAGCGATCCAGAAGGAGCTTGGCGAGAAAGAAGGCCGGGCCGGAGAGGCGGAGGAACTGCGCGCGCAAATGGAAGAGAATCAGCTTCCGGACAAGGTCAAGGAAAAGGTCGAGAAGGAAATCGACCGGCTGGAGAAAATGCCCGCAAGCTCGGCGGAGGGCGGCGTTATCCGCAATTACGTCGATTGGCTGTTAAGTCTGCCGTGGCATAAAAAAACGGAAGACGACCTGGATCTGGTCAAAGCTGAACAGGTGCTGAACGATGATCATTACGGGCTGGATAAGCCGAAGGAGCGGGTGCTGGAGTATCTGGCCGTGCAAAAGCTGGTCAAAAAGCTCAAAGGCCCCATCCTTTGCCTCGTCGGGCCGCCCGGGGTGGGCAAAACCTCGCTGGCCCGTTCGATCGCCCGCTCGCTCGGCCGGGAATTCGTCCGCATTTCGCTCGGCGGCGTGCGCGACGAAGCGGAGATCCGCGGCCACCGGCGCACGTATGTCGGCGCCATGCCGGGGCGCATTATTCAGGGCATGAAGACGGCGGGGACGCTGAATCCGGTGTTCCTGCTCGACGAGATCGACAAGATGGCCTCCGATTTCCGCGGCGATCCTTCCGCGGCGCTGCTGGAAGTGCTTGATCCCGAGCAGAACAATACGTTCAGCGATCATTTTATCGAAGTGCCGTTCGATTTGTCGAACGTGATGTTTATTACGACGGCCAATGCGGTACACAACATTCCACGCCCGCTGCTGGACCGGATGGAGATGCTGTTCATTCCGGGTTATACGGAGCTGGAGAAGCTGCAGATCGCTACCCGCTACCTGCTGCCGAAGCAGAAGAAGGAGCACGGTCTTGCGCCGGAACAGCTGGAAATCGGGGAGGACGCGCTGCTGCGGACGATCCGCGAATACACGCGCGAATCGGGTGTGCGGGGTCTTGAGCAGCAGGTTGCGGCGCTCTGCCGCAAAGCGGCCAAGCAAATCGTGTCCGACAGCAAGGAGAAGATCGCGATCGGACCCGAGGAGATCAAGGATTACTTGGGCGTGCCGAAATACCGCTACGGCGTTGCCGAGCTGGAGGACCAGATCGGAACGGTCACCGGGCTGGCCTGGACGGAGGTCGGCGGGGAAACGCTGATGATCGAAGTCACGGTCGTTCCGGGCAGCGGCAAGCTGACCTTGACCGGCAAGCTGGGCGATGTCATGAAGGAGTCGGCGCAGGCCGCGTTCAGCTATACCCGTTCGAGAGCGGCCGAGCTTGGCATCCCGCTTGATTTTCACGAGAAAAACGATATCCATATCCATATTCCCGAAGGCGCGATTCCCAAAGACGGACCGTCGGCCGGGATTACGATCGCCACAGCGCTCATTTCCGCGTTGACGAACCGTCACGTCTCGAAGGACGTGGCTATGACCGGGGAAATAACGCTGCGCGGCCGCGTGCTGCCGATCGGGGGACTGAAGGAGAAATCGCTGGCCGCCCACCGGGCCGGCTACCGGAAAATCCTGCTCCCCAAAGACAACGAGCGCGATCTGCGCGACATCCCCGAAAGCGTCAAGGAGGAGGTCGAGTTCGTGCCGGTGTCCCATATGGATCAGGTGCTTGAGCACGCGCTCGTGGAACATCCCGAAGTGCATTAACGCGGCTTAAGATGCTGGGTTGAGATCCTGGATTATAGATTTAATCCACAGCTTATAACCGCGCTTGTAGAGAGGATTTGGAACGATGAAAGTTACGAAAGCTGAATTTGTGATCAGTGCCGTGGGTCCAAACCAATATCCCGACGACGCCTTGCCGGAAATCGCTCTGGCAGGGCGTTCCAATGTCGGCAAATCATCTTTGATCAACCGCATGATAGGCCGCAAAAATTTGGCCCGCACGAGTTCGACTCCCGGAAAAACGCAGCATTTGAATTACTACCGCATCAACGACCAGCTCTATTTCGTGGACGTCCCCGGTTACGGTTACGCCAAAGTATCGAAATCGCAGCGTGAAGCCTGGGGCAAAATGATCGAAAAGTATTTAATGGAGCGGGAAACGCTGAAGCTCGTGATCCTGATCGTCGATCTAAGGCATCCGCCTTCCAAGGACGACGAACTGATGTACGATTGGCTGAAGGCGTATGAGCTTCCGGTTTGCGTCGTGGCCACCAAGGCGGACAAGGTGCCGAAAACGCGCTGGCCGAAGCATTTGAAAATCATTAAGGAAGCGCTGGTCCTGCGGGCCGGAGATCCCGTCATCCTGTTCTCTTCGGAGGAAGGCATCGGGAAGGATGAGCTGTGGGGGCTGATCAACAAATCAACGGATATGGAAGGGATTTGAAGCAGTTTCCGCAGGAAAGTGAGCATGAAGCGGGATTTTTACGGTTAAAAACGGCTGAATCCGGTTTTTTCTGAAAAATGGCGTGAATTCACGTTTTGATCGCTGAGCAAATGCTTTTGATCGTAGTGTATAATTATGATAAAGCGATTGTAAAAGAATTGAGGAGATTTGTATGGCTCAGCGGTTAGCCACAGAGTATGTTAACGCCAGTTTGCGTTTGTCGGAAGTTCAGATGTCGCAGTTTATTCACAAAGTGTACGATCCTCATGTACGCCAGCGGGTGAAGGTGCTCGATAACGGCGGGCAAGAGGTGGTGCTGGAGGATGACGGCGGGGAGGAAGTGCATCTGCCTTTTGACCGTAAAGACGGATATTACGTCTGTGAATTGTCTTTCCGCTTGGAACAACCCCATCTCACGAACGTGATGAGACTGCTGTTCGCGGCTTTCAAAGGCAGCGGCATGGTAACGAGAATTTATAATGGATTCATGATGATGTATTATTATCAGGAAGGCCGGGTTCGCAAAATCGTCGAATATTCCCGGGATTCCTACAAGCTTGTTTTTGAACTCAAAGATACGGTGGGAGAACTGACACGCATCTACCGCAGCAATGAGGCGGAGATCGAGATCGGCCGAATCCGCAAGAACATCAACGCTTTGCTTGACGCCCGCTTTATCGCGCAGGACGCCGGGGAAGTGGAGCGGATCGACGCGGAATTGCGGAATTGTTCCCGGAGATTGTTCGTGCTCGAGGCTTAAATTTTCCGGAGCGCCGGAAAGGCGGAAAGTGAAAGTCACCCTTGGTCTGAAAACGGCATAAAGTATTAGGGAAAGCTACCCAACCTGATGGGTAGCTTTTTTCAGGTAAAGGCGGAAGGGGGATGCAGCGCTTTTTTTAAAAAAAGGTTGCATTTGTCCCCGAGAGATGTTATTTTTAATCTCGTTGAAAAGAATATAGGAACCAGGATTCACTCAGGACATGGAGATGTTGCGAGAGATTTTTCCCTCGGGAAGTGAATGACGTAGGTCCTAGCGGATGAAATTTTTTCAAACATTTTATTCCTAGGAAGGGGGAACCGGAAGATGGAACATTCAACTTTCGGAAGACACGTTGCTGCTGATGTTTGGGGAGTCGACTTCGATGTACTGAACAATGCGGATCTCCTCGAAGCTCATTTGGTGGAAGCCGCCGAAGCTTGCGGAGCCACGGTGCTGTCCATGCAATCGAGACAGTTCGAACCACAAGGCGCTACGGTGCTTGTGATGCTGTCGGAGAGCCACCTCTCGATCCATACGTATCCTGAGAGAGGGTTTGCCGCCATTGATTGCTATACTTGCGGAGAAATGGTGGATCCCGGGTTGGCCGTCGATTACCTGGTGTCCGTTTTGCAACCGGAGAAAATTTACGCGAAGCAACTGGTTCGCGGGCTGGGCGAACTGGAAGTCGAAGATTCGCCGTCCAAAAAAGCGGAATTTGCGTAATCCATCATAGATTTTGGAAATATGGGAAAAATAAGATAACCATGGAACAATTCCATGGTTATTTGTTTTGTTATCGCCGACTTCATAAATAATTCATAAAAAACTCACGGAAACGAACGAGTTATGGACGTCCTCTGTGATATAATTAACATAGTTTGTTTACAGTTGGTGATTAGACATCTAATAAGGAGGCAGGTGAACTTGCAATGCACGTTGTCGTAGTCGGGTTAAACTATCGCACGGCGCCTGTGGAAGTCAGAGAACGCTTCTCCTTCGCGGAGAAAGACATGCCGCAAGCGCTGCAGGAGCTCTTACGCACCAAAAGTGTATTGGAAGGCGTTATTATCGCGACCTGCAATCGGACGGAAATTTATGTGGTAGTCGATCGTCTGCACATGTGCGGGTATTTTATCCGCAGCTTTATGGAACGCTGGTTTGGGGTTCCGCGTGAAGAATTTACCCGCCATTTATATATGTATGAGGATGAACAAGCGGTACGCCATCTTTTCCGGGTCGCCTGCGGCCTCGATTCGATGGTGCTGGGCGAAACGCAGATCCTTGGTCAGGTTAAAAGCGCGTTTTTGCTGTCGCAGCGCGAGAAGGGAACGGGGACCTGGTTCAACATGCTCTTTAAGCAAGCCGTGACGCTTGGGAAACGCGCCCATTCGGAAACCGCCATCGGCGAAAGCGCCGTTTCCATCAGCTATGCGGCGGTGGAGCTGGGCAAACGGATCTTCGGCAGCTTTAGCGGCAAGCGGGTGCTGATCCTCGGCGCCGGCAAAATGAGCGAGCTGACCGCGAAGCACTTAAGCGGGGGCGGAGCGGAGGAGGTCCTCGTCGCCAACCGGACCTATGCCCGCGCCCAGGAGCTCGCCGCCAAGTTTGACGGCACGCCGTGCACGATGCAGGAGGCGATGGAGCGGCTGGCGGACGTGGATATCCTGATCAGCTCCACCGGAGCGGAAGGATACGTGATCACGTCGGCGCAGGTCGCGCGCAGCATGAAGCGGCGCCCGGACCGCCCGCTCTTTATGATCGATATCGCGGTGCCGCGGGATATCGAGCCGGAGATCGGTGAGCTTGAGAATGTGTTTTTGTATGATATCGACGATCTGGAGGGTATCGTGGAGAACAACTTGGAGATGCGCCGGGCCGAAGCGGTGAAAATCGATAAGATGATCGAAGAGGATATGCAGGTGTTTGCGAACTGGCTGCAAACGCTTGGCGTCAAACCGGTGATCCGCGCCCTGCAGGAAAAGGCGGCCCATATCCATGAAAGCACGCTGGACAGTATGTTTAATAAGCTGCCTGAGCTGGATGAGCGCCAACGCAAGGTGATCCGGCGCCTGACCAAAAGCATCTTAAACCAGATGATGCATGATCCGATCAACCGGATTAAGGAGCTGGCCGGCGAGAATCAGGGCGCTGAAGCGCTGGAGATGTTTACGCAGATCTTTGCGCTTGAGAAGTATCTGGAAGCGGATGCGGCCGCGCCGTCGGGAGAGGAAAGCGTCGCTTCCCTCGAAATCCAAGATGGCGTGCCAACCGAAGCGCCTTTTGAGCGCGAAACCGAACTTCCTTTGGCAAAGGTGTCGGTTTAACATTTGAATTAAGAAAGAGAAACGGCCCTGGGGAATGCCCTGAGCCCTCTGCTTGATTTCTCGAATTGCATGGCTGTGGAATTCGAAGGAAAGCGGGAGGCGCGGGGTTTTTTTATATGGTATGCTATTAACGTGATGAACCAATTGTCCGGGAGTGGATAACGATGCCGCATTATGTGCCCGTCATGTTGAATTTGGAAGGCCGCCGCTGCGTGATCGTCGGCGGGGGTACTGTTGCCGCGCGCAAAGCGGCCGCTTTGGCGGAGGCCGGGGCGGCCGTCACGGTGATTAGCCCCAGCGTGAAGGCCTGGCTTGAGGATGGCGTTCGGGAAGGGAGCATTGATTGGTTGGCGCGCGAGTATCGGGAAGGGGACCTGAAAGGGGCGTTCCTCGTGTTTGCGGCCACCGATTCCCGGCAGGTGAACGCTGGGATCGTGAAGGAGGCGGAAACGCTGGGGATTCCAGTGAACGATACCGCCGACGGAGCGCGGGGAAGTTTCATCACCCCCAGCGTCGTCCGCCGCGGAAAGCTGGTGATCGGGGTGTCTACCTCCGGAGCGGGGCCTGCGGCGGCCCGGGAATTATGCCGCGAGATCGACCGGCGTTTTGGCGATACATATGAACGGTATGTCGAATTTCTAAGCTTGGCCCGGACTCGGGTCAAGGAGCAGGTGGAAGATAAAGAGCAGCGCAAACGGCTGTTGGCCAGGCTGGGAGAGCTGGATATTTTGCCGTCGATCCGGCAAGGCGGCTTCACGCCGTGGAGCGAAGCGGAGATCGCGGCCTGGATCGAAGAAGAACAACGGAGGTATAGGGAATGACGAAGCGTACGATTGTGGTAGGAACAAGGCAAAGCCAGCTGGCTTTGAAGCAAACGGCACAGGTGATCGACGATTTGAAGGAACTATGCCGGGCGCACGGAATTCCTTTTGAGTTCGAGATCAAAAAAATCGTCACCAAAGGCGACCGGATCCTCGATGTGACCTTGTCCAAAATCGGCGGCAAGGGGTTGTTCGTCAAGGAAATCGAACAGGCGATGCTGGACGGGGAAATCGATATGGCGGTTCACAGCATGAAGGATATGCCGTCCGTGCTTCCGGAAGGGTTGATCAACGGGGGCGTACCGCTGCGGAAGGACCCGCGGGACGCGCTCATTTCCCGCAGCGGCCTTGATTTGAACGAGCTGCCGCAGGGCGCGCGCGTCGGCACGAGCAGCTTGCGCCGCTCCAGCCAACTGCTGTCCTGCCGGCCGGATCTTGTGCTGGAGCCGGTTCGGGGAAATATCGATTCCCGCCTGCGCAAGCTTGAGGAGGAAGGGTTCGACGCGATTATTTTGGCGGCGGCGGGCCTGCAGCGGATGGGCTGGGAGGACCGGATCACGGCTTACCTGTCCGCGGATGTCTGTTTGCCGGCGGTCGGCCAAGGCGCGCTCGGGATCGAATGCCGGGAGAACGATGCCGAGCTGCGGGAGCTGTTATCTTTGTATAACGACCCGGATACCGCGCTTACCGTGGCGGCGGAGCGCCGTTTTCTCGCCATGCTGAACGGCGGCTGCCAGGTGCCGATCGGCGCATACGCGACTTTGGAGCGGGCGGGCGGACAAGCGCCGGAAGAAGGCGGCGCGAGCGGCGGTGAGGCGGGCTCCGCCCACGCTTCGCGGATCAGGCTGACCGGCATGGTTGGCTCGCCGGACGGCCGGGTCATTTTGAAGGAGAGCGCCGTAGGGAAAGATCCGGTGGCCTTGGGCGAGCAAATTGCCGAGCTGCTGCTGGCCCAAGGGGCGGACGCGTTACTAAAGGAAGCCAAGGAGTGAATGGACATGGCGGGGAGAGTATATTTGGTTGGTGCCGGCCCGGGGGATGCGCGGTTGATTACGCTAAAGGGGCTGGATTGCATCGAAAAGGGCGATGTCATCGTATATGACCGTCTGGCCAATCCAAGCCTTTTGAGAAAAGCAAAGCCGGGAGCCGAGAAAATTTACGTCGGCAAACGCACCGACCGGCATACGATGAAGCAGGAGGACATCAGCCGGCTGCTGGTCGATTTGGCTCTGGCGGGAAAAACCGTGGTGCGCCTTAAGGGCGGAGACCCGACCATATTCGGCCGGGGAGGCGAGGAGGCCGAACTGCTGCGCAAGCACGGGATTCCGTACGAAATCGTGCCGGGCATCACCGCGGCGATATCCGTTCCAGCATATGCCGGCATCCCGGTTACCCACCGCGATCTGGCTTCCTCCGTATCGATCATCACCGGCCACGAAAGTCCTGATAAGCTGGATTTGTCCATCAACTGGGAAAAGGTGACGAATGCCACGGGCACGCTTGTGTTTATGATGGGCGTGGCGAATATCGGCTATATCAGCAAACAGCTGATCGCTTACGGGCGTCCGCCGGAAACGCCAGTAGCACTGGTGCGTTGGGGAACCCGGGCGGAGCAGGAGACGCTGACCGGGACGCTGGCCGACATCGAGCACAAGGTGCTTGACGCCGGCTTCAAGCCGCCGGCCGTGATCGTCGTCGGCGAGGTGGTGAACCAGCGCGAGCAGCTCTTGTGGGCGGAGTCCATGCCCTTGTTCGGCAAGCGCATTTTGGTGACGCGCTCCCGTACCCAGGCGAGCGATCTCGTTCGCGGCATCGAGGAGTTGGGCGGCGAGCCGTACGAGTTCCCGGTCATCGAGATCTCGATGCCGAGAGGCGCGGCGCTGGAACGGACGGACGAGGCGCTAAGCCGCCTGGAGACGTACGACTGGGCGTTTTTCACCAGTGTCAACGGCGTCGACTATTTCTTCAAGCACCTGGAGAGACTGGGAAAAGACATTCGTGCGCTGCATAAGGCGCGTATTGCTGCCGTAGGGCCGGTCACGCTGGCGGCGCTGCGCGAGCGCGGCATCGCTGCCGAGGAGTTGCCGGGCCGGTTTCAGGCCGAAGGCCTGTTGGAAGCGTACGGCCCGGAGCTTGTGCCCGGCCAAAGCGTGCTGCTGCCGCGTGGGGATCTTGCCCGGGCGTGGCTGCCGGAGGCGTTGCGCGATCAAGGGCTGGCCGTCACCGAGGCGGTCATGTATGAGACGGTCCCGGCCGGCGAAAAGGACGAAGAGCTGCTCAAACTGCTGGAGAAGGGCCGTATACATGCCGTGACTTTCACCAGCTCCTCGACGGTGACCCATCTTTTGGCCGCGCTGTCGGGCATGGGCGTAGCCGATCCGGTGGCGGCGCTGCGGGGCGCGGAGATCGCCTGCATCGGGCCGGTCACCGCGCACACGGCGGAGGAAGCGGGGCTGCGCGTGTCAATCCTGGCCAAGGAGGCGACGATCCCCAGCCTGATCGAGGCCCTTTGCGATTGGAAAGAGCGGGGCGCCTCGGTCTAGCGGCCGGCACGAAGCGACCGGCCGGTCATGATGGCGGAGGATCGGGGAACATGTGGTAATCGTCAGTAAGGTGGATGATCAGGAAGCGTGCGGTTAACGGTTAGTAGACGATTCTGGAAATAACGTTAGCAAGATGGCAAGTGAAGACTTGAGAAAACGGCAAAATTAGTCTATTGAAGATTTCGGGTAACAACATAAAGGAAAAAAAGGGCGCTATTTCAGCGATATCCCCCATGTTGCGTGAAATAGAGGAATTTTATGGCGCTATTTTTACGATTTAGTAGCGAAAGGCCGCCTTTCGACCTGCTCATCGAAGAATAAGACCCAAAAGTTCCCCTATGGTGATGAATAGGCTTAAATTCGGAAAATAAGACCCTAAAGTTCCTCTATTTTATGGGGACGATACTGAGCACAAGTGATCCATGGCCCCTGTCCGTAGATAAGCCATATTATTTCCGGATCATTCTACTAGTAAGGTGGATGATCAGGGAGCATGTGAAAACAGCCAGTCCAGCCAGTCCGGTGATTGATCGGGCTGTATGCGCTCGATGGCTGGTGCAACGGCAGATCGGACCTAAAAGTTCAGGTTTTCGAGCCAGAACTGGGTTTGCCGGAAATCTAACGGTTGTAACAGCTGCTATTTTACGAAAAAAGCTCTTTTCTAAATTCTAACGGTTGTGAGCGACGTTATTTGCCTTAATCTGGGCCAAAATAGCCGGTTTTAAGTGAAATAAGCACTATGGCAACCGTTAGAGTTTGAAATCAACGTTTCTGGAACAAATAGCGTTTGTGGCAACCGTTAGAATCGTTTTGTGGAGCGCTCCAGTTCTTAAGATTCCGCAGAAAAAAGGCGCTCCGGTCCGGGCTAGGTTCAAAGACCGGCCGATTCTTTTGTTCAAATACAGCTTTTAATGCACTGACGGGATAGGCTCCCGTTTTAATACAGGAGGTTAATGTGATGAACTATCCATTTGTAAGACATCGCCGTTTGCGGCAATCGGCGGCCATTCGCGGGATGGTGCGCGAGACGGTGCTGACGGTGGACGATTTTATTCAGCCGATTTTCGTGACGTACGGCAGCGGCGTGAAAAACGAGATTCCTTCCATGCCCGGCGTGTTTCATTTCTCGCTGGATACGCTGGAGGAAGAAGTCAAGGAGATCGTTGATCTGGGCATTCCGGCGGTGCTGCTGTTCGGCATTCCGGAAACGAAGGACGCCGTGGGTACTTCCGCCTTTGTCGATAACGGCATCGTGCAGGAGGCTACGCGGGTGATTAAAAAACGTTACCCGGATCTGCTCGTCGTCGCCGATACCTGTCTTTGCGAATTTACCGATCACGGCCATTGCGGGATGGTGCACACCTACGAACGGGACGGTCATGTATGCGGGGACGTGCTGAACGACGAGTCGCTGGAACTGCTCGTGAAAACGGCGGTTTCGCAAGCAAAGGCGGGCGCGGACATCATCGCCCCGTCCAATATGATGGACGGATTCGTGCAGGCGATCCGTACGGGACTCGATGAAGCGGGCTTCACCCATGTGCCGATCATGTCGTATTCCGTCAAATACGCTTCGGCTTTTTACGGGCCGTTCCGGGAAGCGGCCGATTCCGCGCCGCAGTTCGGCGACCGCAAATCGTATCAAATGGATCCGGCCAATGCGCGGGAAGCGCTGCGCGAGGCGGAATCGGACGTGCTGGAAGGCGCGGACATGCTGATGGTCAAACCGGCGTTGGCGTTTATGGACGTGTTGCGCATGCTGCGGGATCAATTTGATCTGCCGTTGGTGGCCTACAACGTCAGCGGCGAATATTCGATGGTGAAAGCGGCCGCGCAAAAAGGCTGGATCGACGAACGCGCGATCGTCACGGAGACGCTGCTCGGGATGAAACGGGCCGGCGCGGACATCATTATCACTTATTTTGCCAAAGATATGGCGCGGTGGTTGCGGGAGAAACGTTAACCGGATGTATTTTCGGATGGATGAATGGTTAGGAAGATAAGATCCATAGGAGGGGATTCGGTATGAATCACACGATCGGACGGCGGGGCGAGGAACGGTCCCGGAAGGCTTTTGAAGAGGCGAAAAAGGTGCTGCCCGGCGGCGTCAACAGCCCGGTGCGGGCATTTAAATCAGTTGGCTTGACGCCGATGTACATCGACCACGGGATCGGTTCCCGCGTGTACGATATCGATGGGAACAGCTTTATCGACTATGTGGGGTCCTGGGGCCCGCTGATTATGGGGCACGCGCACCCGGAGGTCGTTAAAGCGCTGCAGGAGACGGCGGCGAAAGGGACGAGCTTCGGGGCGCCTACATTGCTGGAAACGGAGATGGCCAAGCTGGTCGCGGAACGCGTGCCTTCGATCGACGTCGTGCGCATGGTCAATTCGGGCACGGAAGCGACGATGAGCGCGATCCGGCTGGCCCGCGGCTATACCGGACGCAGCAGAATCATGAAATTCGAAGGCTCCTACCACGGCCATGCCGACAGCCTGCTGATCAAGGCGGGGTCCGGCGTGGCGACGCTTGGTTTGCCGGACAGTCCCGGCGTGCCGGAAGGCGTGGCCGCGAACACGATTGCGGTGCCGTATAACGACCTGGAATCGGTGAAGCTGGCTTTCGAGCGTTTCGGCGAAGAAATCGCCGGGGTGATCGTGGAGCCGGTTGCCGGCAACATGGGCGTCGTACCGCCGCAGCCCGGCTTCCTGGAAGGGCTGCGTAAAATCACGGCGCAGTACGGCAGCCTGCTGATTTTTGACGAGGTCATGACGGGCTTCCGCGTCCATATGAACTGCGCCCAGGGGCGGTTTGGCATCACGCCGGATTTGACCTGCCTCGGCAAGGTGATCGGCGGCGGCCTGCCGGTCGGCGCCTACGGCGGCAAACGCGAAATCATGGAGCAAATCGCCCCGACGGGTCCGATTTATCAGGCCGGCACGCTGAGCGGCAACCCGCTGGCGATGGCCGCCGGTTACACAACGCTGTCGCTGCTGACGCCGGAGGTGTACGAGCGGCTGGAGCGGCTTTCCGCCAAGCTGGCGGACGGATTTGAGCGAAACGCCAAAGAGCGCGGCATTCCGTGCACAATCAATCGCGTGGGCTCGATGGTCTGCCCGTTTTTCACGGACCGGCAAGTGGTTAACTACGAAACGGCCAAAAGCAGCGACCTCGATCTGTTCCGCCGTTATTTCACCGCGCTGGTGGAGGAAGGGATCAATGTGGCGCCTTCGCAGTTTGAAGGCATGTTCGTATCCGGCGTGCATACCGACGAGGATATCGAGCGGACGATCGAAGCGCACCGCCGCGCGCTGCAAAAGCTGTGAGCGCGCGGATTTCCGCTGTGCGCCGGGGCGAGTGGCTGGAGCTGATGCCCGGCAAACTGCCGCCGGCCGAAGGGCAGGACCGGCTTGCCGCCGCCCTCGCCTGGCTTGAGGGGAGCTACAGCGCTCCCCCCAAGCTGCTGCGGCGGCTGCACGCCGAAGGCGGCGTCAAGCTGGCCGGGGATCGGCTGCGCTTGCGGGTGTTTCCGCCGAGGGAGTCCGGATTCGCTCCGATAGAAGCGGAAGCGGAGCAGCTTGCGATTTTGTATGAGGACGATTTTAGCCTAGTTGTACATAAGCCGGCCGGGGTCAAAGTCCATCCGGACGGCAGCGGAGCTGGTGCGGCTGCGAAACCGGGGGCCCCGCAGGCCACATTAGCCAATATGGTCGCGGCGCTGTACGCCGGCCGCGGAGAAGCGGTGGCAGCCGCGCATATCCACCGCCTGGACGATTTCACGTCCGGGCCGGTGCTGTTCGCCAAAAACGAATACGCCCAGCTCAAACTGGACGAGGCGATGAGCCGCAAGGTGATCGGGCGGACGTATATCGCTTTCGTCCACGGCATCGTCAGCCCCGAGCTACAGGTGATCGATCAGCCGATCGGCCGGGACCGCCACCACAATCAGCGGCGCCGGGTTTCCCCAACCGGCAAGCCGGCGCTGACCCGGGTGGAGCTCGTCGAGGTGTACCCGCCTCATGACGCCAGTCTGGTCCGGCTTACGCTGGAGACGGGACGAACGCATCAAATCCGCGTTCACCTCAGCGCCGCGGGACATCCGCTTATCGGCGATACGCTGTACGGAGGAAGCGCGGCGCACTTGCCGCACCAGGCGCTGCACGGGGAACGCCTGGCCTTTCCCGATCCGCTCACGGGAGAGACCGTGGCCGTTGAAGATCCCTGGCCCGATGCGCTGCAAAAGCTGCGTGCGAAGCTTCGCTAGCCGCAGCTTTTTTTATTGACAAGCAAAAGTGTTTGATTTAAACTTACTAAGTAATCATTAAGTGAAATGAAGTGGTGAAACAAATGGAGAAACTCAATTTACGGCAGCAAAAAGGTCTGGAAACAAAAAACAGATTAATCGATTCCGCTTTAAAAGTTTTTTCCGCAAAAGGCTTCGATGCAAGCACGACGAAGGATATCGCCAAGGAAGCGGGAACTACGGACGGATTGATTTATCACTATTTCAAATCGAAGGAAGAGCTGCTGTGGGCTGTCGTCGACAAGCATTCGCTGATACCGTCCCTTAGAGACGCCGCCGATCAGACGGATCCCGATGTGCCGCTCGAATCGCTGCTGACGAAATACTTCGGACAACTCCTGCACAGGCTGAATGAGAAGACCGACCTGATCGTAATGTTCTTCGGAGAGGCCCAGCGCAAACCGCAAATCCGGGAATATCTTGTCAGCCTGATTGAAGAGGGGCTCAAACCGCTGTATTTTCTGTTAAAAGACCGTACCGCCTTGAATGAAGAAGAACTGCGTTTGGCGGTAAGAAACATCCAAACGGCTATGGTCATGTATTTCCTGCTGTATGACCGGTTTACCCGGAACGAAGAGACAAGAGAGAGTTATATTCATACGACTGTCCAGCAGTTTTTAAAGATCTTGGGTTAATTTTTTTAACTATATTATTGAGTGAGTACTTAGTAAGTAAAATGGAGAGGATGAGCTTTTGTGAGTGTTGTTGCATTGAATCATGTCGAAATGTCCTATCCCCGAAAAAATCGGGAGCGTTTCTACGCCCTGGAGCAGTTATCCATTGAAGTTAATCAGGGTGAAGTTTTCTGCTTGCTCGGTCCGAACGGTTCCGGCAAGACGACGACCATTAATCTCATCAATGGACTCTCCCGGCCGACCCGGGGGGACGTCCGAGTGTTTGGGCTCGATCCCGCCAAAGAGATGCGGACCGTCCGCCGCAAACTGTCCGTCGTCCCCCAGGAGACTGCACTGTACAATGATCTGACGGCCAAAGAAAATCTGCTGTTTCACGCGCAGTACTATGGGATCGAAAAACGGATGTGGACCTCGCAAATCGGCAAGCTGCTGGAATTGGTCGGCCTGAGCGAAAGGCAGAATGACCGTGTGGGAACGTATTCGGGGGGGATGCAGCGGCGGCTCGCGTTAGCCCGGGCCCTTCTGACCTCGCCCGATCTGATTTTGCTTGATGAGCCCACCTTAGGCGTTGACGTTCAGTCGCGGAATTCGATATGGACCCGCATCCGGGAGTTGACCGGGGAAGGCAAAACCGTATTTTTGACAACCAATTACATGGAGGAAGCGGACTCGCTGGCTGACCGGATCGTCATTATCGATCGGGGAAGCGTCGTGGCTTCCGGTTCACCGCAGCAGTTGAAAGAGAGGATTACCGATAACGCCATGGCATTGATTTTCGAACGGGAAAATGATGCCCGGACTGCTTTTGCGCGGCTGGGTGGAGAATGCTCTCCAGTGCTCGAAGCGAATAAGGTGCTGGTCAAAGTCGCCGATAAAAAGACCGCTTTGCGCATGTTGAAATCGTTTGACGCCGAAAACGACGGGCTCATCAGCTTCGAGTGGAAGGAACCGACATTAAACGACGTCTTTCTGCATTTTACCGGACGCCAATTAAGGAACTGATCGGAGGGCAAAGCCATGTTGAAAGGAATCAAGGTGATCGTTTGGAAGGATCTCAAAATTACCCGGAGGAATCCTTCGTTGATGGTACTTAGCATTATCGTGCCCGTTGTATTCGTTTTTCTTTATTCGTTGATCACTCAAGTGTCCGCCACCAATCCAGTCGTGATCGCAAGGGAATCGGAAGGGGAGTTCAGCGACCGGTTTGTGGGGATTCTGACGGACATGAGTTCGGTCGACGGCCCCTACTTTATTGTCCAAACGACCGACCCGAACGAAGCTTTCCGGCGGTATGAAAACGGGGAAGCGGAAGCGCTGATCGAGATCCCGGCGGCTTTTGACCAAGATCTCAAGCAGCGAACCTCGGCTCCGGAAGTTAAACTCTATGTTCATAATATCAACTCGGATGCCACCAAAAATTTTCAAATCCGCTTGTCGCACGCCATCTATCTGTTTCAACAGGCAACGGCCCCGGATCATAACATCGAGATCGTCCAGCAATATGCGAAGTTTCCCCGGGACGTGTCGATGAAACTGTACATTTCCATCGGCCTGCTCATGTTCGCCATAACGTATACATCCATGGTCAATACCGGAATGCTCATTGCGCGGGAATGGGAGGAACGGACGAGCAAGGAAATCGTGCTTACCTCCATCGGCTTTCTTCCTTTTGTATTGGGAAAATGGGTTACCGCCTTTTTGCAGACGCTCATCAGCGTCGTGTTCGTATTGGGGATTATGAGTGTTACGCTGTCTTTTCCGATTACCCGAATGGCCCCCATTTTGTGGTTTTGGATTGCCCTTTTGTTCCTGTTCGGCGGTGCGGTCGGCAGTATGCTCGGGGTGTGGCTGCGTAAGTCGATGCCGGTCATTACTCTGTCCGCCGTGATTGGAATTTTTCTCTATTTGGTTTGCGGCAATGAATCCTCCATTCGCGGGTTCGCTTACGGGGGACCGGTCGAATGGCTGTGGCGATTATCGAGCCGGATTCCGGTTTCCGATGTGGTGGAAAATATGCGGAGCACCTTTCTTGCCTCCGCGGCAGCATACGAGTTTAAGGGTTTGCTCCTCATGCTCGCGTTCACGGCGCTGTTCGTTTTCATGTCGGTGTTCCGGTTAAAGAGAAACTTGTCTTATTCCCAAGGACAGTAGGAGAGGCGGCTTAGAAAAATGAAAACTTCTCTATATGCGGCAGTCGGAATGTATGTGCGTAATTTGAAGATTTTAAGCAGGCAAAAACAGCTAATCATCGCTCCTATACTACTGCCGCTGATTTTAATGTTCCTAACGGCGGTTATTATGGGAGCGGGGGGTGATCAGTGGCCTGTAGGGGTAGTTGATGAGGCAAATAACGCGCAATCGAAGTCCCTTGTGCGGAGCATCGAGCAAAGTCATTCCAATATAACGAATTATTATAATGTGGTGGAGAGGGATTTGCAGAAAGCGAGAGCCAAAGTCAAAGAAGGACGTCTGCAACTATTGATACGGATCCCTTCCGACTACGCGGATTCCAAAAACGTATATATTGAGACGTTTAACATCAATAGCGATATGATGAAAAATGTAAGGCTGCGGTTGGAGCACAGTATTTTGAATGAGTTGGCTTTAAACGGCGATCTCCGGGTAGTGCCGAAACTGATCACGGAAAAACCGCATGATGTTTGGAGAGTATCTTACATCGCCGGAAGCTGTCTGCTGCTTTCTCTCTTTATGGGGGCGACGATAACGGCGGCCAATCTGCACGCTTTTGAAAATGAGAACAGAACGAAGAAGGAAATCCTTCTGACCCCGCAGCCGTTATGGTTGGCCGGTCTGGGGAATGTAGCTGCGGCCGTAACCACCGCCGTCGTCTGTTCGGTCCCCTCCTTGTTGCTTGCGGTTTTCGTCTTTAAAATGAAAATTTACACATTGCCGCTGCTCCAGGTTTATCTGATGATGATTCCGGTGATGATCGCCTGCGCTTGCGCCGGGTTATGGTTGGCTCATGTTTTGAAAAATTACCGGGTGCTGCAACCGGCCGTCATCGTGTTGTCGATCGCAAGCTTTTTCGGAACCGGAGGATTTATCGGCGTCACCGTGCTTCCGGAAGCATCCCAAACGTTTGCCCGGTACTGGATCGTCTCGCGGGTGTTTCAATGGTTTAATCCCGTGCTTCATAACTTCAGGGCAGGATTCATGGCGGAACAGGTGATTAGTATGACGGCCGCAGCCGCAATCGGGCTGGCCTTGATTCCCGCACTTTATAGGTTAACGGACAAAAGGAGTTTTTCGGGCGGTCAGTGAAACCGAGGATAGCAAAAAGCTGGCATGCACTCTTTTTCGGGGGCATATAGATAAAACGAGGATGATTTGGATCATGACAAATGGATGCTAAATCATGTTTGGATATGCTGAAAGGAGGTAGCGTTTTGGCTGATCAATCCTATGGTCTTCGTTTTGATATTTACGAGCGCGTTCATTTATCGGAAGATGTGATCGGCATTGAAGAGCTGGAGGAAATTGAACTTTACCCGAAAATTCAGGTCATTCCCGGGGAGGAATATGCTTCATTAAGAGGTCATTTGCTTCTGGCCGGTTTGTATCGGGGGGAAGGGGAGACCCGCAGCCTGGAGCATTGGATCCCCGTAGAAATTACGATCCCGCTCAGCCGGGTGAACCGGCTGGAGGATATCACGGTGGAAATTGAAAATTTCGACGTGGATCTGCTCAGCGCGCGCAGCTTGAACATTACCGGCGTTTTGTCGCTCCAGGGGGTGGAAACATCTTCTCTGGCGGTGGAGGCCGACAGCTGGAAGGATCGGGAATTTACAACCGCCCACGTCGTTCCGGCCATTCGTGACGAGGAAGAGACGGGCGGTCTCTCCTTTGCGGAACAGGAAGAAGTCCATGCCGTACCCGAGCTCCCGAAACTTACGGAATGGCAGGCGTTTCCGGAAGAAGTGCTGAAAGAGCAGCGGGGTGCGGACGAGCCGGAGGCTGAGCCGACCTCTCTATGGTTGGAGGAAGAGAACGAGGCGCCGCCTGCCGGGCCATGGACGGACAAGGAATACGCCCTTCCGGCCCAAAGCTTGCCGCCGCAATCGGAGTTTGAGCAGTTCAATGACGTATGGTTCAAAGAGGTAATGTCCCCTTTTGCCGAGCCGGAAGCTGCTGAACGTTTGAGTGAACCGGTGAAACCTGAAGCCGCCCCCGCTCAAGCCGCCGAAAAAGAACCGCTGCAATTCGCAGCCCAGGACAACGAACTGGCTAACGTAACGGCAAGCGAGGCGGAATCGCAAGAACCTGCCGTTCCTTCATTTTCCGAAGCTGTAGAGGAAAAAGCAGCGGGCGGGCCGAATAAAGCCGCCGCCGAGGCGGCCAAGGAGCCGGAAAACCCGGCGCACGCCGAAGCGGAAGAGAAAAAAGAACTGAAGATCGCGCTTGGCAGCAAAAAAGGCACCGAAGAAAAAGAAAGCGAGTCTTTTGGCCTCAAGAAACTGATTTCTTCGCGGCCTCAGCACGATCTGCCAACGCAAGCGGAGTTTTCCGGAGCGGACCCCGAGGCGGCGGAGGCAGGCGATGACGAGGAGCTCCTGTGGAAAAATCTTTTTATTCAAGGCAGCGAGGAACAAACCCCGTTCCGCAAGGTCAAGCTGGTGATCGTGCAGCGGGAAGAAACGCTGGATGACATCGCTGAGCGTTATCATTTGAGCTCCCGCGAGCTGCAGCTTTACAATCGCCTGTCCGAAAACCATTTGGCGGAAGGGCAGATTTTGTATATTCCGTAGGCGCTTAATCCATGATGGACGGCTGAATATTGACTCCCGCAGGTTTCCAAGTTATGATAATATAGATTCAAGCAAAATGATTGTTGTCATCGACTTGGAATGGGAAGAGTAGGGCAGTGAACCCTTCAGAGAGCGGAGTTGGAACGCTGAAAGATTCCGCAGGATTTTAGCTGGCCGAAGTCGCCCGGGAGTCGTTCGTTTGAGCGGAGATAGCCGTTAGAACGGACCGGTAGCAGCCGTTATCTGCTTGAGTGTCGCGGTTTTTTAACTTTTTTGCCGGATCAATGACGGCCGGCAAAGGAAGGCTGGATACTGCGAAACAAAGGTGGTACCGCGAAAGTAAAGCCTTTCGTCCTTTGAGACGAAAGGCTTTTTTTGTTTTTGCGGCGGGTGTCCCGAGGGAGGTACGGCCCGCTGCAAAGGAAAGCGCCCGGGGATAATCGCGGTTTGGTTTATGCGCGCGGATTATCTTTGGCAAGTGAAGGCGATGCTTATTTGTAACGGAGGTTGAATGGTATGACGGAAAACCAAGGTCAACAAAGTCAAACGGAAATGCCAACGACGTACGACCCCAAATCGGCCGAACAGAAGTGGTACCGTTATTGGATGGAGGGGGGCTTTTTCAAAGCCGGGCAGCGTCCGGACGCGCAGCCGTTCACGATCGTGATCCCGCCGCCAAACGTGACCGGCATGCTGCATATCGGCCATGCGCTCGATTTTACGCTGCAGGATATTTTGATCCGGACGAAACGGATGCAGGGGTATGACGCATTATGGGTGCCGGGATCGGACCATGCGGGGATCGCCACGCAAACGAAAGTGGAGCAAAAATTGCGTGAGCAAGGCGTCAGCCGTTACGATCTGGGGCGCGAGAAGTTCCTGGAACGCGTCTGGGAATGGAAGGATCAATATGCCGCCACGATCCACGAGCAATGGGCGAAAATGGGCTTTTCGCTTGACTATTCGCGCGAGCGTTTTACGCTGGACGAGGGGCTTTCCCAAGCGGTTCGCGAGGTGTTCGTGAAGCTGTACGAAAAAGGCTTGATTTACCGCGGCAAATATATTATCAACTGGGATCCGGCCGCGCGCACCGCGCTGTCCGATATCGAGGTTGAATATAAAGAAGTGGGCGGCCACCTGTATCATCTGCAGTATCCGCTCAGCGACGGCAGCGGATTTATCACCGTGGCGACGACGCGTCCGGAGACGATGCTCGGCGATACGGCCGTGGCGGTTCATCCGGAGGACGAACGGTACCGGCATTTGGTCGGCAAAACGCTGCGCCTTCCGATCGTCGGCCGGGAAATCCCGATTATCGCAGATGAATATGTCGAAAAAGAGTTCGGCAGCGGCGCGGTGAAAATTACCCCGGCGCACGATCCGAACGACTTCGAGGTGGGCCTGCGCCATAACCTGCCGCAAATCAACGTCATGGACGAAAGCGGCACGATGAATGGGGAAGCCGGCAAATACCAAGGGCTGGACCGCAGCGAATGCCGCAAGCAAATCGTCAAGGATTTGCAGGAGCTTGGCGTTCTCATCAAAATCGAAGACCACGTGCATCAGGTCGGACACAGCGAACGGACGGGCGCAGTGGTTGAGCCGTATTTGTCGACCCAGTGGTTCGTGAAAATGAAACCTCTCGCGGAAGCGGCCATCGCGGCGCAAAAATCCGGGAAAGGCGTCAACTTCGTACCGGACCGCTTCGAAAAAACTTATTTGCACTGGATCGAAAACGTACGCGACTGGTGTATTTCCCGCCAGCTGTGGTGGGGGCACCGGATTCCGGCCTGGTACTGCGAGGCGACCGGCGAAATGGTTGTGGCCCGCAGCGAAGAGGAAGCGCGCGCCAAACTTGGACGCGACGATCTGAAGCAGGACGAGGACGTGCTCGATACGTGGTTCAGCTCGGCTTTGTGGCCGTTTTCGACATTGGGCTGGCCGGACGAATCCAGTGCGGACCTGAGGCGTTATTTCCCGACCGACGTGCTTGTGACCGGATACGACATCATCTATTTCTGGGTAGCGCGGATGATTTTCACGTCACTCGAATTCAAAGGCGAAATACCGTTTAAAGATGTGCTGATGCACGGGCTCGTGCGCGACAGCGAAGGGCGGAAAATGTCCAAATCGCTGGGCAACGGCGTCGATCCGCTCGAAGTGATCGAGAAATACGGCACGGACGCGATGCGCTACATGATTTCGACGAGCAGTACGCCGGGGCAAGACCTGCGTTTCCGCTGGGAACGCGTCGAACAGGCGCGCAATTTCGCGAACAAAATCTGGAACGCCTCCCGGTTCGCTTTGATGAATCTGGACGGGGTGACTTACGACGATATCGATATCAGCGGAGAGTTGTCGACGGCCGATCGCTGGATTTTGCACCGTTT
The DNA here is from genome assembly GCF_003863965.1 of Paenibacillus oralis. Lineage (GTDB taxonomy): Bacteria > Bacillota > Bacilli > Paenibacillales > Paenibacillaceae > Fontibacillus > Fontibacillus oralis. The sequence continues at coordinate 28,163 of NZ_RRCN01000001.1, read as the reverse complement.
CAATGAAACGGCCAAAGAGATCACCCGCCTGATCGACGCTTACGAGTTTGGGGAAACCGGGCGCCTGCTGTACAATTTTATTTGGGACGATCTTTGCGACTGGTACATCGAATTCGCCAAGCTGTCCCTCTATGGGGAAGATGCCGCGGCCAAGCGGAAAACACAGTCGGTACTGGCCTTCGTGCTGGACCGTACGCTGCGGATGATCCATCCGTTCATGCCGTTTATTTCCGAGGAAATATGGCAGCATTTGCCGCATCAAGGCGACACGATTACGCTGGCCGCATGGCCTGAATACGACCCGGCTCTGGAAGCTCCGGACGCCGTTCAGGAAATGAATCTGCTGATCGACATCATTCGCGCCGTGCGCAATATCCGCGCCGAAGTGAACGTGCCGATGAGCAAAAAAATCGAGCTCGTGGTTAAGCCGGGCAGTTCCGAAACGCTCGAAGTGATCGCCCGCAACGAACATTATATCCGCCGGTTCTGCAACACTTCGGAATACGAAGCGTCCTTGACCACGGCCGTTCCCGACAAGGCGATGACCGCCGTTGTGACCGGAGCCGAGCTGTATTTGCCGCTGTCCGGGCTGATCGACATCCAGCAGGAAATCGAGCGTTTGAACAAAGAGCTTGATCACCTGAACAAGGAAGTGGAACGGGTGGAGAAGAAGCTCGCCAACGAAGGGTTCGTGTCCAAAGCGCCGGCAAAAGTCATCGAGGAGGAGCGCGCCAAGATGGCCGATTATGCCGAAAAACAGGGCAAAGTGCTGGCCCGGATCGAGGAACTTAAGGGCTAGGCAATATAAGTTGAACTAAAGAAATGTGGAAGTTAGGCAAGAGGGTTCAATATTCTAAATGAATGTACACTTTAGAATATTGAACCTAGGTGAAATGATTCTGAAGAAACTAAAAGCTTTCTGGAAGAAAGCTGCATCGGAAGCATATGCTTGGTCGCCTTTGTGAGCGGATTTCTACAGCATCTGAATTTAGTTCAATTAGAGAAATCTGCGAACAACAGCGATCGTAAGAACATTTCACACGGCTGCCCTGATCCGTACAATCAATAGTTCGTTCAGCTTATAGCAAATTAATTCAAAATGAAGGTGAAGACCATGGGGGATCTTACAGACGAGGATATACGGCCGCTTGCGCTGGACAGCTATGAAGAAGCGGTCAACTGGATAAACGGGCTGATTCCGTTCGGAATCCGCCCGGGACTGGAACGCATCGAGCTGATGATGGAGCGTTTGGGAAATCCCGAGCGGAGGCTGAAATTTATACATGTCGCCGGGACGAACGGCAAAGGTTCGTCCTGCGCTTTTCTGACCCGGACCCTGCGCGAATGCGGATACCATGTCGGAACGTTTACGTCTCCTTATATCACGAAATTTACGAACCGTTTCCAATACGACGAAGCGGATATTCCCGAAGAGACGCTCCTTGAGCTCGCGCGCCGGGTGTTGCCGCTCGTGCGGGAAATTGCCGAAACCGAGCTCGGTTCGCCGACGATGTTTGAGGTTAGCACGGCCATTGCAATCCTTTATTTCGCCGAGGTCTGTTATCCCGATGTTGTGGTATGGGAGACCGGCCTAGGGGGAAGGATGGATGTTACCAATATCGTCACGCCGATCGTTTCGCTGATTACGAATATCGGTTATGATCATATGGACGTGCTTGGCGATACCATCGAGCTGATCGCCCGCGAGAAAGCGGGCATCATCAAACCCGGGGTTCCAATCGTGAGCTGCGTGGAGCAGCCGGAAGCGATTGCGGTGCTAAAGGAAACGGCTGAGGCCAAGCGGGCGAATCTTTATTTGCTCGGTGAGCAGTTTAGGTTTGAACGCCTGGAGGTTGGCAGCAAAGCGCAGACTCTGCGGTTTCAAGGTCCTTTTCGCGAACTGGACCTCGCCATCGGCATGCAGGGGCAGCATCAATGCCAAAATGCGGCCGGAGTGATGATGGTTCTCGAAGTGCTGCGGCAGTATATGGCCTTCATTTTGGAAGATGAACCGCTGCTGGACGGCTTCCGCTCCGCCTTCTGGGCAGGACGTCTTGAACTCGTGAAGGAGGAGCCGCGCATCGTGCTGGACGGAGCCCATAACCCGGAAGGCGCGGCGGCGCTGGCAAAAAGCCTTCCGGAAGTTTACCGTTACCGCAAGCTGCATATGATGATGGGGATGTTAGCCAACAAGCATCATCTCGGCTACTTCAAGCATATATTACCAATAGTGGATACGCTTATTCTGACCGAGCCCGATTTTCGCCGAAAAATGGATGCCGACGCGTTAAGTGAGCTCGTGACCGAACTTAAGGGATCGGAAGCGAAAGCGGAGTTGAAAATCATCGTAGAACGTGACTGGAAAAAGGCCCTTTCGCTTTTGGAGTCACGGACGGAACGGGAGGATCTTGGGGTAGTGACGGGCACGTTGTATTTAATTTCGGACGTGCGGGCGGCCCTTTTGCATCAAACCGATTCTGAAAAAGGCTGGTGACCATTTTGTTAAATACTACGGAACAACATGTACATTTTATCGGCATCGGCGGCTATGGCATGAGCGCCATTGCCCGCGTCATGCTGGAAATGGGCTATACCGTCACCGGATCGGATGTGGCAGCCCAGGAGTTAACGGAGAAGCTCGCCGCCAAAGGAGCGAAAATCTATATCGGACATACGGCCGAGCATGTGCACGGAGCAGACCTGGTCGTCTATTCGACGGCGCTGCCACAGGATAACGTGGAGCGGATCGAAGCGCAGGAGCAGGGAATCCCGATCCTGCATCGTTCGCAAATGCTCGCCCGGCTGCTGAATGAACGGAGCGGGATCGCGGTGGCCGGGACGCACGGCAAAACGACGACCTCCTCAATGATCGCGCTGGTGATGGAGAGCTGCGGGGCGGACCCCACTTACATTATCGGCGGCGAGCTGATGGATGTCGGCACAAACGCCAAAGCGGGACAGGGCAAATTCGTTGTCGCGGAAGCGGACGAGAGCGACGGCTCCTTCCTGCAGTATCATCCTTGGATTGGCGTCGTGACCAACATCGAAGCCGACCATTTGGAAAATTACGGCGGCGATTTCGGCCGTCTTAAGGAAGCATACGTTCAATTTTTAAACCAGATCAAACCGGGAGGCAAAGCGGTCGTTTGCGGCGATGACCTGAACGTGACGGAGCTGCTGCCAAAGCTGGCGTGCGGCACGATCACTTACGGCATCGACACGGCCTGCGATTATTCGGCCCACGATATTGAGCTGGGCGATCGCTGCGTCACGTTCAAGATGAGACGCAGAGGCGAGGAGTTGGGCACGGTCGAATTGTCCGTACCGGGCCGGCATAATGCGTATAACGCGATGGCCACAGTCATCGTCTGCCTGGAAGCGGGGATTCCGTTCGCGGATATTACCGAGGCGTTGCGGAAATTCCATGGGGCGAAGCGGCGTTTTCAGGTGCTGGGGGAAGCGGACGGCATCCTCATCATCGACGATTACGCCCACCATCCGACGGAGATTCAGGCCACGATCGCGGCGGCCAAAGCGACCGGCAAACGGATTATCGCCGTCTTCCAGCCGCAGCGCTATACGCGGACCTTCTTCCTGCTCGATGCGTTCAGTCGGGCGTTTGGCGACGCGGAAGAAGTGATCATCACCGACATCTATTCCCCGGCCGGGGAGAAGCAGATTGAAGGGGTGCATTCCGCGAGGCTGGTGGAATTGATCAAGGAAAACAGCAACGCCGGAGCCCGGTATCTGCCGACGAAGCAGGACGTGCTTCAGGAGCTGCAAGGCCGGCTTCAGCCCGGCGATCTGGTGCTCACGATGGGCGCCGGGGATATCTACAAGGTTGGCTACGAACTGGCCAAAGGATTGTCCAGCTAACGGCCAAGCTGCGTGGGGCAGAACATCATGCAAAACCGTTAAATACTAGAGTGCTCCCTCCGGGGAGCATTTTTTACATTCGGGGAAGAAGGAGCGCGCGGTTATGATGGCGGCGGCGCGGGAAGTGCGGCCATAAGGGTAAAAAAGGCTCAACCTAGATATCGGCGCTTGCACTTGGCTTCTCTAACGACCAACCTAACGACCAACCTAACGACGCTACCACGACCAACCGTCGGCCATCAAAATAGCGGTATTTTATGTACTTATTATCCGGAGTCATGCCTGTTCATCCCCATTAGCGGCATTTTTTGTCCTTATTTAGCTATGAACGGTCCAGAACGCAGGCATTCCCCAGCAATTCTAAAAAATAACGACATAAATTGTCTCTATTTCTCTCAGATTGACAGATATGGCCGGATTAACGACATTTTTTGCCCTTATTTTTTGAGGTTGCAGCTTTACTCGGTTGATTCAATACATAAGAACACCCAACTTAGAGGCGGCAGTTTTCTTAACTTGATTCACGGACGTTTAGCGAACTCCAAGGCATATCATTCTTCCTTTTCTCATAAGGTAGGATAGATGAATGGACAAGGAGCGTGCGGACCGTGAACAAAGCGAAAATGACATTCCGTTTTGACCAAAACGAACGGGAGGTTCGGGCGATAAGCCCGGATCAGGACCACGAAAAAACCGATGCGGCCGCGTGGCGGTATGCGGTTGAACTCCCAGCAGAGGATAGGCCATGGAAGAAGGAACCCGAAGCCGAAATTGTACCTGTAGAGAGACCTGCCCGATACCGTGCGGTGGAGGCGGCGGAATCGTGGGGTGATCCGTTTACCGATCATACAGGGATGGGATTGACGGTTTTTCCGGGGGGACGGGCAAAAGGGGATTTGGTGGATGAAGCGCACGATTTTGACGGAAAAGCGGCGGCGGAGCCATATAACTTGCAAAATGACGCCGATGATCCATGGGGCCCTCGGTATGAGGATACGCCTTATTACACTCGTCCCCCCAAATCGTCCGGCTCAGGCTGGAAGGTGGCGGGTTCGTTAACCGGGGCGATCGTTACCGGTGCTTTATTTGGCTATGTTGTATTGTCCCTGTTTAACCAGGAGATGCAGATTCCGCTTCCCGGGATTGGCGCGTCGCAGCAAAGCGCGGCCGATCAGCCGGCCAGTCTTCCGGCGATGGCCGGAACCGGAGCGGTAGGAGAGACGGTTGAGGAATCCGTTCCACGGATCAGCTTTGCACTTCCGGAGCAGACGTACTATTTTCTCCAATACGGGGTGTTCAGCACGGCTCAAGGCGTGCAGCTGGCGCAGGAGGAACTGCAGGCTTCCGGGCTTGCGGCCGCCCGCGATACGGTCGATGAGAAAAGGGTCTATGCGGGCGTATCGACGGACCGGGAACAATCCAAGCTGCTGAGCGGCCAATTGAAAGCCGCCGGCGTACACCTGATCCTGCATGAGGTGGCTTTGCCCGCTACAGCCAGCGCGGAGTTTGCGGGCGATCGGGAGGCGTTGGAGGGGTACATGGCGCAAAGCGCCGAACTTGTACGTTTGCTGAGCACCACATCGGCATCCCTGCTTAGTGACGCTGACCCGCAGCCGCTGGGAGATGAAGAGGTTAATCAATTGGGCCGCTTGCACCAATCCTGGACGGAAAGCGCGGCGGCGGTGCGGGGCAAATGGCCGACGGCTCTGGAAGCTTACGCCGGGGAAATGGAAAAGGCGATGAACGGGGCTGTCGAAGCTTTGGGGGAATTTGATAAAAGCAGAGCGAAAACGCTGCTGTGGGAGGTGCAAAACGAGATGATGCGCTTCATCATGGCGGAGCAGGTTATCATTCACGGCGTGAACCCTGGGGAGAACCGCTGAAGCATATCCGAGGCGAGGGATGGAAATACTTTCCCCTGCCTTTTTTGTGTTTGTATTGAGCATGAAATAATCTTATAATAAGTTAGTGTCAAAAAATGGCGAGGATGACAGCGGTAAGTTGTCGATTGTCCCCGCCCTGTGAATTCCTTGAAGGAGAGTCCGCTATTGGAAACCGCACAATTACGCCGGATTATTCTCGCTTCCACATCACCCCGCAGGCGTGAATTGATTTCTTCTTTGCAAATCCCGTTTCAAGTCGTGCCGAGCCATGCGGATGAATCGACGCCGCCAGGATGGGCTCCGGAGCAAATCGTTATGGAGCTTGCCGGCCGAAAGGCGGATGTGGTATATCATTCGCTGGAATCGTCCGAACGGGATGCGGTGATTGTCGGAAGCGACACGATCGTCGTCCGCGATGGGGTTGTTCTCGGCAAGCCGCAGGATGAAGCCGAAGCGGCCGAGATGCTGCGATCCTTGCAGGGCCGCAGCCATACCGTATTTACCGGCGTGGCTTGCGTGGACGGTTTAACCGGCAGAAGGATGGTCGATTACCGTTCGACGCTGGTGACGATGAAGACGTTGACCGAAGCGGAGATTCAGGCCTACGCCCGGAGCGGGGAAGGTCTGGACAAAGCCGGGGCTTACGCCATTCAAGGCCTGGGGGCCACGATCGTCACCGGCATTGAGGGTTGCTATTTCAATGTCGTTGGTTTACCTTTATCTTTGCTTGTAGACATGCTGGCGGATTTCGGCATTCGCGTACTCTAAGAGGTAGTTCAAAAAGTCTGACTTTTTGAACACTTATTTTAATGGGATCGGCGGTCAGCCGCACTCTTGCCGAAAGGCCGCCTGGAAGTGGTAAAGCATATCCTTCCGCGAGACGCTTAGAAAGCCATGCCCGGGAAATTCCGGGCTTAGCTGATAAACTATCGGAAGCGAGGGATTGTGCATGAAAACCACTTCTTACATGCTCAGAGATCTTCCCATGGAGGAACGGCCAAGAGAACGCATGATGGAGTTTGGCCCGGGAGCTCTCAGCAACGCGGAACTGCTGGCGATATTGCTTCGAACGGGCACGCGCAGCGAATCGGCCATTCACATGGCTCAGCGCGTGTTGTCCGAAATCGGCGGCATTCGCGGTCTGGTTGATCTTAGTTTGGATGAAATGATTCAGATCAGGGGTATCGGCCCGGCGAAAGCGATCGAGCTTAAAGCGGGGATCGAGCTGGGACGGCGGCTGGCCAAATCAAGGCTGCCGGAGTCCGAAACGATCCGCAGCCCGCATGTTGCGGCGGAGCTGCTGATGGAACAGATGCGGTATTTGCAAAAGGAACATTTTGTTTGTCTTTTTTTGAATACGAAAAATCATATCATTGCTCAAGAGACGCTTTCCATCGGAAGCTTGAACGCTTCCATCGTTCATCCGCGCGAGGTGTTTCGCGCCGCGATCAAGTGCAGCAGCGCTTCGGTCGTTTGCGCGCACAATCACCCGAGCGGCGATCCGACGCCGAGCGCCGAAGACATCCGGATGACCCGCCGGCTTTGCGAAGCTGGCGAGATCGTAGGCATTGACGTATTGGATCATATTGTTATCGGAGATGGAAAATTTGTCAGTTTGAAGGAGCAGGGCTTGATGTAATATAATAGTTTAGATACAGAAGGAAAGGAAGAAAACAGCATGTTGGGTGGCTTTACGAAAGACTTGGGAATCGATTTGGGAACGGCGAATACGCTCGTTTATACGCGCGGTAAAGGAATCATAGTAAGAGAACCTTCGGTAGTGGCGATACATACCGATACGAAAAATATTGTCGCCGTCGGCGAATCCGCAAAAAAGATGATCGGCCGTACTCCCGGTAACATTCGGGCGATTCGTCCGATGAAAGACGGGGTTATCGCCGATTTCGATACAACGGCCACCATGATCAAATACTTCATCAACCAGGCGCAGAAGCAGCGTTCGCTATTCCAACGCCATCCGAATGTAATGGTTTGCGTGCCGTCGGGAATTACGGCGGTTGAGCAGCGCGCCGTCGAGGACGCGACGAAGCAGGCTGGAGCGCGCGAAGCCTATACGATCGAGGAGCCATTTGCCGCGGCGATCGGCGCCGATCTGCCGGTTTGGGAACCGACCGGGAGCATGGTGGTCGATATCGGCGGCGGCACCACCGAAGTAGCGGTCATTTCGCTCGGCGGCATCGTCACAAGCAAATCGGTGCGTGTGGCCGGAGATGAAATGGATGAAGCGATCATCCAATATATCAAACGTCAATATAATTTAATGATCGGGGAAAGAACCGCAGAACAGCTGAAGATGGATATCGGATCGGCTATGGCTCTCGAGCAGGTGGAAACGATGGAAATCCGCGGGCGCGATCTCGTTAGCGGGCTTCCGAAGACGATCACGATCACCTCGGACGAAATTTCCGAAGCGCTCAGCGATACGGTTGGCGCGATCGTTGAAGCCGTCAAGGTCACCCTTGAGAAATGTCCGCCGGAGCTTGCCGCCGATATTATGGATCGGGGCATCGTATTAACCGGCGGCGGCGCCTTGCTGCGCAATCTGGACAAACTGCTGGCCGGAGAAACGGGGATGCCCGTCATCGTGGCCGAAAATCCGCTGGATTGCGTAGCGATCGGCACAGGCCGCGCTTTGGACAACATCCACTTGTTCAAATCCAAGAGCAGCTCCGCTCTTCGCTCCAGACGTTGATCCATCGTCATAACGATGCAAACACCCCTTATCACGAAGCGGCGCCGTCCTTGTAAAATTGGGCGGCCTATGCCGTTTTTATCAAGAAAACGTAAGGTTGGAGGGTGCTGAAACTGTTTAAGCTGCTAGGCAATAAAAGATTGTTTATTTTGCTCATGGGACTTATTTTATTTATTGCGGTTATGGGTTTTACGCTGGGGCCGAGAACTTCCCTGTCCTGGCCGGAAAAATTCGTCAAAGACACGGTTGGCTTCGTGCAATACGTGTTTTACAAGCCCGCTAGCTACATAGCGGGCTTGTTTGAAGATATCGCGAACCTGCGCGCGCTGCAGGAAGAAAACGAGCAGCTTAAAATTGCATTAGCCCATTATACCCGGGATAAGGCAACTTATAACTGGATTGCGCAAGAGAACGAGCGGTTGTATAAAAAGCTGAAGTTTACCGAAGAGCAGGCAAGACTTTATGACTACACTTGGAAAATCGCTCAGGTCATCAGCGTAAATGACGATCCGGTAAACAGTACGATCGTACTGAATATCGGCGCCCGCGAAGGCGTCAAAGAGGGGATGGCCGTCACGTCGGAAACCGGGCTTGTCGGCGTGATCAGCCACGTCAGCAACCTGACTTCCACCGTAAGGCTGGCGACCTCGATGGACGCCAAAGACCCGAATTCGAACGGAATCGCCGTGACGGCGCAAGGTAAAGAAAATGACGTGTTCGGGATGGTCGAGACGTACGACAAGGAGAAAGGCATGTTCCTCATGACCCGGATTGATGATGGGACTCCGCTCGTCAAGGACGATCTCATCGTATCTTCGGGCGTCGGCGGCGCTTTTCCCCGCGGCATGATTATCGGCACGGTGGAGGAAATTCAGGTTGGCGAATACGGCCTGACGTATACGGCAACCGTGAAGCCGGCGGCCAGCTTTACCGACTGGAAGGAACTGTTCGTCGTGTTCACGCCGGAAGTGCCGGAAATGCCTGAAGTGCCGGAAGGTGAAGGCAAGTGAATAAACGAAAGTATATTTTTATCCTGCTGCTCTTCGTTTTGTTTATCGTGGAAGGAACCATCGTGCCTTGGCTGATTCCCGGCCCATGGCAAGCGCGGATCGTCCCGCACCTGGTTTATATCTGCCTTTTGTTCGTTTCGGTTTATGACCATCGGCATGCGGGGCTTATTATGGGGCTCATTTTCGGGTTGCTTCACGATGTCGTTTATTATGGTGCGCTGATCGGCGCGTATTCCTTCGCCATGGGATTGTCCTGCTATTTGATGGGCCTTTTATCCCGTTCGCAGCGCGCGCCTATGCCGCTCATGATGATTATCGTGATTTTCGGCAGCCTGCTGTTCGATTCCATTTTGTTCGGCACTTATTCCTTGTTCGAATTAACGCATCAGCCGTATACCTGGGCGCTCCAGAACCATATCATCCCCAATCTGTTCGTTCAGTTCTTGTTTGCTCTGGCGATTTACGTTCCCCTGCGTAAGCAGCTCGAAATGATAACCAAAAGGCGTTCCCCCGAGGAGAAGGCTTGACGTCCGCGTACTTTTCCTTGCCGCTCAAGCAGGAACTTTTCTGCCCCTGCACGAATTGATAAGGAGGGAGGGACAGGCTAATGACGGTGAAATCCAACCACGTGACGATCAAAGGAATCAAGGACGGCCTGGTTTTCCTGCTGGACGACAAGTGCGATTTCTCAATTCTTCTGGAGGAACTCCGCTATAAATTGGAGTTTAGCCATCAGCATATTTTAACGGGGCCGATCATTCACGTTGACGTGAAGCTTGGCATGAGGCTTGTTACCGAAGATCAGAAGGAAATGATTCTTGATATATTGAAGCAAAAAGGCAATTTGCTTGTCCGTTCCATCGAAATGCCTGCGATCGCGCAGGAACAAGACGAAAACGCGGTTACGACGCTTGCCGGGATCGTCCGGTCGGGGCAGGTGCTTCGCCATGACGGAAATTTGCTGTTTATCGGGGACGTAAACCCCGGCGGGACGATCTGCGCCACCGGGGATATTTTGATCCTCGGCGCTCTGCGGGGGATGGCTCACGCCGGCTTCTCCGGCAACGAGAAAGCGGTTATTGCCGCCTCCTATTTGGCGCCGACGCAGCTGAGGATCGCCGAAACGATCAGCCGGCCTCCAGACGAATGGGAGAACCGGGAGACGAGCATGGAGTTCGCTTTTTTGCGGGACGGGAAAATGCAAATCGACAAAATCATCAATATGACCCGGGTCAGACCGGATTTTAACGTGTTTAAAGGGGTGTGAATGATGGGAGAAGCTATCGTAATTACGTCCGGCAAAGGCGGCGTCGGCAAAACGACAACCTCGGCCAATATCGGAACCGCGCTTGCGCTGCTGGGCAAAAAGGTGTGCCTGGTCGATACGGACATCGGTTTGCGCAATTTGGACGTGGTCATGGGGCTGGAGAACCGGATCATCTACGATTTGATCGATGTGGCCGAAGGCCGCTGCCGGTTAAACCAGGCGCTTGTGAAGGACAAGCGGTTCGACGAGCTGTACATGCTGCCTGCCGCCCAGACAAAAGACAAAAACGCCATCTCGCCCGAGCAGGTCAAAGACATCGTGCTTGAGCTGAAGAAGGACTTCGAATACATCATCATCGACTGCCCGGCCGGCATTGAGCAAGGCTTCAAAAACGCGATTGCCGGAGCGGATCAGGCGATCGTCGTGACGACGCCGGAGCACGCCGCTGTCCGCGACGCGGACCGGATTATCGGCCTGCTGGAAAATTCGCATATCGGCGCGCCCAAGCTCATCGTCAACCGGATCAAGGTCAACATGATGAAAGCCGGGGACATGCTGGATATCGAAGGGATTTTGCAGGTGCTGAACATCGATCTGATCGGCATCGTTCCGGATGACGAGAAAGTTATCAAAGCGGCCAATAGCGGCGAACCGACGGTTATGAATCCCGATTCGACGGCGGCCATCGCCTATCGCAACATCGCGCGGCGCATTTTGGGAGATACGGTGCCCCTGATGCTGCTCGATCAAAAGAAGGGCGTATTTACGCGCTTCAAGAAGTTTTTCGGAATGGGTTGATCTTCGTTGTTGTTTAAACTGAAAAAGCTGGACTGGGTGATGGTCGGTATACTGGCCTTGTTTATGGTTTTCAGCACCCTCTTGGTCCGCAGCGCCATTGCCCCGTATGATTCGGAATTTCAAGGGTATGATTTAAAGACCGTTATTTTTTATATCCTCGGCTTTATTGTCGTGTTCGGGATGGCGCTGGTCGATTATCGTTCCCTGCTTCGTTACAGCTGGTATAGTTACGGAGCTGGTTGTCTTCTGCTTATTTTGGTGTATTTGTTTGCGCCGGAAATCAACGGGGCGCGAAGCTGGTTTCGGATCGGCAGCCTGCTGTTTCAGCCGGCCGAGCTGGTCAAGGTGATCCTGATTCTGGTCACGGCGTATCTGCTTGGCCAGAGGCAGGGCCAGGCATTACGCTTCCGCGGCGATATCATACCGATTTCGCTGATCACGCTTGTCCCTTTTTTTCTGGTGCTTATTCAGCCGGACCTCGGCAACGCGATTATCTATTTGGTCGTTTTGGTTGGCATGCTGTGGATCGGCAATGCGAAATACAGCCATGTGTTGATCGCCCTGACGGCCGCCGTTGCGGCCTTGATTGTGTTTGTAACGCTCTTTAATGCGTACAATGAGCAGATCCGCGATTATTTGGAAAGTCATAAGAAGGTGCACTGGTACCAGCGGATCAATACGTTTATCAATCCGGACCAGGCTTCAAACGACGATAAGCACCAGTCGAACTACGCTAAGATCGCTATCGGCTCCGGGGGGCTGCTCGGCGACGGGTACATGAAGGGCGAATTGAAAAACAAAAAGTTCGTGCCCTATCCGTACTCGGATTCGATTTTTGTCGTGGTGGGCGAGGAGTTCGGGTTCCTTGGTTCTTCGCTGCTGCTGCTGCTTTATTTTTTGTTTATTTACAGGATGATCCTCATCGCGCTGCGCTGCATCGACAAAAGGGGAGCCTACATCATCGTAGGGATCGTGGCGATGTTCCTGTTTCAAATCTTCGAAAACGTCGGCATGATGATCGGCCTGATGCCGATTACCGGCATTACGCTGCCGTTTATCAGCTACGGGGGAACCTCGCTTTTGATCAACATGCTGTGTATCGGGCTGGTGTTCAGCATTAAGCTGCATCAGGAAAAATATAAAGTAGAGTGAAGCAAGCCGGTGCCGGGAGGCGCCGGTTTTTTGGACCTTATAGAATTTATAAAATTTCGGGTCTGGTAGAGGGCGAAGCGCAGGTAGAGAGGGGAGGAAAAGAGGAATCAGGGGGCTAAGGGACACCAGAGCCGTTATTTTCGAAAAAACGGAGGATTGCAAAATGTAACGGACACAGACGACCTTATTTACCTCAAATCGGCCTGGATATACGGGTTTAGAGCGAAATAGTGTCATGTGTGTCCGTTAGGCTGGGAAATACCCGGGAAATGGGCGGTTAAGGTCGCTGGTGTCCGTTAGAGCAACGTCCAAAGTAGAAGTCAGAACCATTAAAGGACGCCGTCAGGCGTTTTTCTTATGCGCGGTGTAGGCTAAATCAACTGTATAGTCCCTTGTTCATATTCCGGCCAAGCCCTTCATAAATATTAGTACCACACACTTCGAGTGGGCTGCTGCGGTTCGGGTACGCCACTCAACGAAACGTCTGACTTGACCGGGGGGACTGAGGAGATGGGCGTGAAATCAAATGTGAAAAAACGGAGAGCGGAGCGGATTAGGCAGTTGACGTTGGAGGATGCGGCCGGTCCTCTCCTCCCGGACGGGGGACGGGACTCCGGTAGCTATAGCGCGGTTCGGCCCGGGCTGGGCGGCTCGATGGACTCTAAAGCAGGGACTCGTCCTGGAGGACATCCGCAGAGCGGAGAAACCGGGACATCAGGATTCGACGCCGAACGTGATCCCGAATTGCTGTGGAAACGCGGGCAAGGCCGCTGGGAGGAGCTTTACGGCGGTTTTGGCGGCAAAGAAGATCCCCCGCCCCCGGCAGGCAAACGCTCTTCCTTTTGGACGGCGATGTTCACTCGGCTTGTGATCAGCGCGCTGCTGTTTTTGGGGATTTGGGGAATAGAGAGGTACGAGCCGTCCTGGTCGCTTCCGGTTCGCGCGTTTGTCGCGCAGTCGCTGACCGAGGAGATGGATTTTCAGGCGCTGGAAACCTGGTATGAACGTTATTTCGGCGGCGCGCCGTCGTTTATTCCGATTTTTAAGCACCATGAAGACAACGGGTTAAAGGTCGGGGCAACGAGCGGATTCGTTGCTCCCGTCTCCGGCAGCCCTGCCGGCTCGTTTGCGCTTAGCTTGAAGGGGGTAGAAATTATTCCGGAGCAGGCGGAGAATGGAGTTGTTCAGGTAAAAAGCATAGCAACCGGGCGGGTTCTCGGCGTAACCCGGGATCCGGCGAAGGGCGAGACCGTTACGGTCCAGCATGCCGATGGTTACATCTCCATCTATGGCCGTCTGGAGCAAACCGCCGTCGAAAAAGGGGATTGGCTGGAAGGGGGCGATATCGTCGGCACGCTTCCGCCGGGAACGGAACCGCCGCTCCCGACCTTGTATTTTGCGCTGCAAAAAGATGACCGGTATATCGATCCGGCGGATGTGATTCCGTTTGATTAAATGGGGCGGAATGACGATTTCCTTTCATCCTTTGTTTGTCATCATTATGCTCATGTCGGTATTGACCGGCCATTTTTTGGAGCTGCTGTCTCTGTTTGCGATCGTTTTTATCCATGAGCTCGGCCATGTGGCCGCGGCGCGGATGTACGGAATCCGCGTGCTGTCCGTGCAAATGCTTCCTTTCGGCGGCGTTGCCGTTATGGAGGATGCGGGAGATCTGACGGCCGGGCGGGAAATCGCCATCGCTTTGGCGGGGCCATTGCAAAACGTGCTGCTCATCTTCGCATCCTTGCTCCTGCATGCGGCCGGTTTGTGGGACGGGCCTTTTCTGGACTATTTTATCCGAAGCAACATTTTGATCGCCTTGTTCAATTTACTTCCGATTCTGCCGCTGGATGGCGGAAAAATCAGCCAAGCCTTCTGCAGCTTGCTGCTTCCTTACCACGCCACGCTGGTCTGGTCCTACCGCATCAGCCTGCTGTTCAGCGCCATGCTGATCGCGTACTCGCTGCTGCCGCTCCTGCTGCTTCGGGAAGGACTGCAGCTCAATATACTGATGATCGGCATCTTTTTGCTCTATTCGAACGCCATCGATTACCGGAATATTCCTTACCGGTTTTTGCGCTTTCTCGTAAACCGGGACCGGAGCTTTTCCAGGCATCTGATGAACGGGACTTTAGCCCAGCCGATTGTTGCCGAAAAAGCGAAACCTTTGGACCATATCTTGCGTCTATTTAAACGGGAAAAATACCATTTCATCTACGTCATGAATCATCAAGGGAATATCGTTGCCGTTGTACCGGAACAGCGCGTCATTTCCTCCTTTTTAAGATTAAAAAATTTTTAATTTCAGCGCGGCTGAGTGATTCTTTTTTCCGACGGGGGGCTCGGAGCTTAAGGTGCACAGTCATGGTATAATGATACAGGTATGATTCTGCTAGAACGTTAGAAAGGTGAGATCATGAAAAGGATGATTGTTCACTGCGGATCCGGCTCTACCGAGGTGGCGCTTCTGGAGAACGGCAGACTGGTGGAGTATGCGGCGGAGCGTTCTCAGAACAGAGGCCTGGTCGGCAGCTTTATTAAAGGTAAAGTCGTTAATGTCATTCCCGGCATGCAAGCCGCTTTTGTGGATATAGGACAGAAAAAAAACGCGTTTTTGTATATTGATGATGTGCTTCATCCGCATTTGGAAAAGCAGCCCAAACCGAAGCCGTCGATTACGGAGCTGCTGAAGCCCGGCCATGAACTGGTCGTTCAGGTCGTGAAAGAAGCGATCGGCAACAAAGGCGCGCGGGTGACGACCCATTATTCCTTGCCCGGGCGCTGGCTGGTGTATATGCCGACGGCCGGTTACGTCGCCGTGTCCAAAAAAATCGGCCGCGAGGAAGAAAGATTCCGGCTGAGAACGATTGGCGAGGAGCTGAGGCAAGAGGAGGAAGGACTCATCCTGCGGACGGTGGCCGAGGACGAAGGCAGCGCGGCGATCGGCGAAGACCTTGACCTGCTGCGGGGGCAGTGGGCTTCGATCCTGCAGGAAGCCGGGGACGCCGCGGCTCCCGCTCTGCTGCATCAGGATCTAAGCGTCGTGCAGCGGTTGATGCGGGACGTCTACAGCCCGGAAACGGACGAGCTGATTGTGGACTGTTCGGAACAGGCCGATGAAGCGCTGGCTTTTTTGCGCAAAATGCTGCCGGGAGAATCGCCGCGCATCATCGTATACGAAGACGAACCGCCTCTGTTTGAGCATTACGGGGTCAAGCCGCAGCTCGACAAGGATTTCCAACGCAAAGTTTGGCTGCCCGGCGGCGGCTACCTCGTTTGGGACACGACCGAGGCTCTGACCGTGATCGACGTGAACACGGGAAAATACACCGGGGGCGCCGACTTGGAAGATACGGTGTTTCAGACGAATTTGGAGGCGGCCCGGGAAATCGCCCGGCTTGTCCGGCTGCGCGACACCGGCGGGATCATTATTATCGATTTCATCGACATGGACCTTGATGAGCATCGTGAGACCGTTTGGGAGCGGCTGGAGCAATCGATGTACGGCGACCGGACGCAGCATCACATCTTGGGCTGGACGCGGCTCGGACTGCTGGAGATGACGCGAAAAAGAATCCGTGCGGAAAATTCGTTGTGATCTTGGCTGAAAAACAAATTGATATTGTCGGCACCACATGCTATTATAGTAAGGTATGTGTCACTAAGTATATGCTTGTGCACATGCTGTAACCGCTCCGGTCGGGTTGACAAGTCCGCTTGCCTTCGGACAGCGGCACCTGGATCAGGCGAGTCTGAGACATGAGGAGGTGCAAGCAAATGTACGCAATTATCGAAACCGGCGGTAAACAATACCGTGTTCAAGAAGGCGATGTGCTTTACATCGAGAAATTGGACGCAGAGGACGGCGCAAGCGTAACGTTCGACCGTGTGTTGGCAGTATCCAAAGGGGAAGGTTTGGTGGCGGGAACTCCGCTCGTATCCGGCGCTACTGTTACGGCAAAAGTCGAGAAACACGGCAAAGGCCAAAAAGTGGTCGTTTACAAATACAAACCGAAAAAGAACTACCACAAAAAACAAGGTCATCGCCAGCCGTACACGAAAGTAACGATCGAGAAAATCCAGGCGTAAGAAGGTGCGGTAGTTGATTATCGTCTCCATTTTGCGCAGGCAGGATAACGGCATCGCGGGCTTTGAGGTGGAAGGCCATGCCGGCTACGCGAAGGCCGGGGAGGACATCGTATGCGCCGGCGTTTCGGCCGTTACCGTAGGTACGGTCAACTCCATTGAGGAGCTGACGGCGGTCGTGATGGATTCCCGGATGAAGAACGGCTTTCTAAGCGCGAGTCTTCCTTCCGCGGTTCGGCCGGAAGCCGAGGAACAGGTGCAATTGCTGCTTGCTTCCCTTGTCGTTATGCTGAAGAGTATCGAAGAATCATACGGGAAGTATATTCAGATACAGGACGTCATCATTTAAAGAAGGAGGTAGACTACAATGTTGAAATTGGATCTCCAGTTGTTCGCTTCGAAGAAGGGCGTAGGCTCCACGAAAAACGGACGCGACAGCATCGCGAAACGCCTTGGCGTGAAACGTGCTGACGGCCAAGTCGTGACGGGCGGAAGCATCCTCGTTCGTCAACGCGGCACGAAAATTCATCCGGGTACGAACGTAGGCATCGGTTCCGACGATACGCTGTTCGCCAAAGTCGACGGCGTCGTGAAATTCGAGCGTTGGGGTCGCGATCGCAAAAAAGTGAGCGTCTACCCTGTAGAAACCGCTCCGGTAGCGGCTACGGTTGAAGCCTAAGCGGCGAAGCCGTACGAAATGAAGCTAGCTGCAAAGCCCTGGCACAATCAAGTGCCAGGGCTTTTTAAATGTCGGGATATCGATCATTTTCGATTGACTAAGTGGAGCGATTTTGAAGCCGGGTTTATGTTATACTTGGTTAAGATGCCAGGGTGGCAAGCTCACCCAATTCGTTAGGGGAACGGGGAAATGATGAAACATCGGTTCACGGTGCCGACGATCGGCGTGCTGCTTGCAATCGCTAGTCTAGCCCTCCATTATTACGTAAAATCACCGATCGGACATGCGGTTATAAGCGGTTGCCTTTTCGTCTTGTTTTGGTTGTATGTGCGGCATATCAGAAAACGGGCGGCGAACGAGCGAAAGCATTTGCTGGAATCGGTACAGCGAACGGCTTCGGCGACGCTTAGCCACCATCGCCATGATTGGATGAACGACCTGCAGATTTTGTACGGATATATCCGGATGGGCAAATTTGATAAATTGACCGGCTGCGTGGAAAGAATAAAGGAACGAATGGCTGTGGAAAGCAAGATATCGAGGCTCGGCATTCCGTCGCTCGTGTTTTATTTGCAGTCGTTCCGCGAAGTGAACGGCTCGGTGCAGCTGGAGGTTGAAATCGAAAACGACTTGCAGCTTGGGAGTCTGCTCACGACGGATGACGCGGAGGAATTGACGGAAGCTATCGTGGAAACGATCAGAGCTTATCAGTATACCGGCCGGTCTTCGTGGGGTGAAGTACTCCTGTTGAAAATGTCCATCACGCGGGAGAACGGCGAGGTGCTGGTGCGCTTTGATTCGCTCCACGCACCGGGCAACAAAGAAGCGATAAAGCGCCAAATTGAGGAATGGGCGGAGGGCAAACGGGTTCGCGCCGAACAGGTTGAATCGGAATTCTCCGCTTTTCGGCTTCGGATTTCCTGCGGGAACTTAAATGAGGTGAATGCATGTTTGTAGATAAAGCGAAGATTTATGTCAAGGGAGGCGACGGCGGCGACGGGATCGTCGCGTTCCGCCGGGAGAAGTACGTACCCGAGGGCGGCCCGGCCGGCGGCGACGGCGGCAAAGGCGGGGACGTTATTTTCCGGGTGGACGAAGGCTTAAGGACGCTGATGGATTTCCGCTACCAGCGCCATTTCAAGGCGCAGCGCGGGGAGAAGGGGCGGAACAAAAGCCAGCACGGAGCTAATGCGGACAACATGATCGTCCGCGTGCCTCCGGGCACGGTCGTGATCGACGACGACACGCAGGAGGTGCTCGCCGATTTGACGCGCCACGGCCAGCAGATTGTCGTGGCCCGCGGGGGTCGTGGGGGTCGCGGCAATATCCGCTTCGCCACGCCAAACAACCCGGCGCCGGAGCTGGCCGAGCACGGTGAGGAAGGCGAAGAGCGCTGGGTGGTGCTCGAGCTGAAGGTGATGGCCGACGTCGGATTGGTTGGTTTTCCGAGCGTCGGAAAGTCGACGCTGCTGTCGGTCGTGTCGGCGGCCAAGCCGAAAATCGGCGCCTATCATTTTACGACCATCACGCCGAATCTCGGGGTGGTCGATGTCGGCGAAGGGCGCAGCTTTGTGATGGCCGACCTGCCGGGGCTGATTGAAGGGGCCCATGAAGGGGTCGGCCTGGGGCATGAATTTCTGCGCCATGTGGAGCGGACTCGTCTCATTATCCATGTCGTCGACATGGCGGGTTCGGAAGGGCGCGATCCGTTTGACGATTGGCAGAAGATCAACGACGAGCTCAGGCAATATAACGCCGATCTGGAGCATCGTCCGCAAATCGTCGCCGCCAACAAAATGGATATGCCGGAGGCGGCGGAAAATCTGGAGAAATTCCGCAAGCAGGTCAGCGAGGTTCGCGGCGACCTGGAAATTATGCCGATCTCCTCATTCACCCGCCAAGGGGTTCAGGAGCTTGTTTACCGCGCGGCCGATCTGCTCGATCAAATTCCGGAAGCTCCGGCGATTGAAGAAGTGACCGAGCTGGAGGAGCGGAAAATTTACAAGCTCGACAAACGCGAGGATGAAGGGTTTACGATCCGGCGGGAAAACGAGACCTTTATCGTGGAAAGTGTAAAAATCGAGCGGATGATGAAGCGGATGCAGCTTAATTCGCATGACGCGATTTTAAAGCTGGCCCGGACGCTGCGCCATATGGGCGTCGACGAGGAACTTCGCAAACGCGGCGCCAAGGACGGCACGCCGGTACGCATCGGCGACTTCGAATTCGAGTTTGTGGAAGGCAGCAGTTATTACTATTGACTAGAAAGCACCTTTGAGGTGCTTTTCTTGCTATCAGCGGCGACAGCGGAAATTCGTTGTATTTACGGCAAAAGCCATTGCCACCTAATCGACTTTCCGGTATAATGTCCACTATACAAAAACAAAAGTCTCTAAGGAGAGGACGTTTTGTGAAAGAGCATTATTATTTGGTTCGCGAGGACATTTTGCCCGAAGCAGTGGTCAAGACGCTCCAAGTCAAGCAGTTGCTCGCCGCCGGAGAGGCCAAGACGGTTCACGAGGCGGTGGCGCAGGTGGGTTTAAGCCGCAGCGCTTTTTATAAGTATAAAGACGGCATTCATCAATTAAATCAAATCGAACGGGAAAGCATTGTGACCATCTCCTTTGACCTGGAGCACCGCTCGGGAATTTTATCGAAGGTGCTTGCGCTGATCGCCGGCTCCGGAGGCAATGTGCTGACGATTAACCAAAGCATTCCTCTCCAGGGGAGGGCGAACGTCGTGATTTCCGTGGAGACCTCCCGGCTCACCGAGGAATTTGACGCGATGCTGCAGTCGCTTCAGACCATTCCCGGCGTAAGGAGAACGCAAATCGTCGGCCAAGGCTAAGGCGGATAAGCGCGGAAGGGTGGAGCGAAATCATAGAAAATGCTCGCTGCCTAGGGCGTATTGGATAACAGGAGGGGATCGGAAATGAAACCAGTGAAAGTTGGGTTGCTCGGACTTGGCACGGTAGGAACCGGCGTGGTTCGGATCGTGGAAGGGCATCAGGAGGATCTGAGCAGTCAAGTGGGGTCTCCGATACGAATCGAGAAGATTGCGGTAAAAAATTTGGAGAAACCCCGCAGCATCGAAATTGATCCGGCCAAGCTGACGGAGGACCCGTGGGAAGTGATCCGCGATCCGGAAATCGACGTCGTCGTGGAAGTGATGGGCGGTGTTGAACAGACGAAGACTTACATTTTAGAAGCGCTGGAACGCGGCAAACATATCGTTACGGCCAATAAGGATTTGATGGCGCTGTACGGTTCGGAAATTTTGGCCAAAGCGATGGATAATCAATGCGACGTGTTTTATGAGGCCAGCGTAGCCGGCGGCATTCCGATTATCCGGACGCTGATCGAGGGCTTTTCCTCCGACCGGATCATGAAAATTATGGGGATCGTGAACGGGACGACCAACTATATTTTGAGCAAAATGAGCCAGGAAGGCGCTTCTTACGAGGATGTACTGAAGGAAGCACAGCAGCTTGGCTATGCAGAAGCCGACCCGACCTCCGATGTGGAGGGGCTTGACGCCGCCCGCAAGATGGCGATTCTCGCCACGCTGGGCTTCAGGACCAATGTCGAGCTAAGCGACGTTCACGTCCGCGGTATTTCTTCGGTAACACGGGAGGATATTTTGTATGCCAAACGGCTCGGATATGAAATGAAGCTGCTGGGGATCGCCGAGCGGCAGGATGACGAATTCAGCATCACCGTGCAGCCGACGATGGTCAAAAATACGCATCCGATCGCCGCGGTGGGCGGAGTCTATAACGCCGTCTACGTTTACGGTGAAGCCGTGGGAGAGACGATGTTCTACGGCGCTGGAGCCGGTGAGATGCCGACGGCCACTTCCGTCGTCGCCGATTTGGTCGCCGTTGTCAAAAACTTAAAGCTGGGCGTCAACGGCCTGAAGCAAATCGTTCCTTATAAGCCAAAGAAGCTGAAAACCGACGAGCAGATCGCCTATAAAAATTTCCTGCTGCTCCATGTCGATGACAAGGCGGGCGTGCTGGCCCGGATCACCCAGGTGTTTGCCGAATACGAGGTCAGTCTGGATTCGGTCGTTCAATCGCCGAACACGAACTTGGACGGGGCGGAGATCATGATCGTTACTCATCACGCCAGCAAAGCAAGCATGGACAAGGTGATCAACCATTTCGAGTCGCTTGCTGTGATTCATCGGATCAAAAGCGTTTACCGCGTTGAAGGATAAAATTATTTTAAAAAAGGAGTTCATCTCATGAGATACCTCGGACTGCTGGAAACCTACAAAGAATATTTGCCCGTAACCGACAAAACGCCGAAGCTTACGCTGCAGGAGGGGAATACGCCGCTGGTGCGGGCGGAAAATTTGTCGCGGGAACTCGGGCTTGATCTATATTTCAAATACGAGGGGCTGAACCCGACCGGGTCGTTTAAAGACCGCGGCATGGTGATGGCCGTCGCCAAAGCGATCGAGGAGGGCAGCCGCACGATCATGTGCGCCTCCACGGGCAACACCTCGGCGGCCGCAGCCGCTTATGCCGCCCGCGCGGGCATCGACTGCATCGTGCTGATTCCGAACAACAACATCGCTCTCGGAAAACTGGCGCAGGCGATGATCTACGGCGCAAAAGTGATCGCCATCGAAGGCAACTTCGATCGGGCACTCGAAATCGTCCGCGACATTACCGCCAAACATCCGATTACGCTGGTGAACTCCGTGAACCCATACCGCATCGAGGGGCAAAAAACCGCCGCTTTCGAAGTTTGCGACCAGCTCGGCAAGGCGCCGGACGTGCTCGCGATTCCTGTAGGCAACGCCGGCAACATCTCCGCGTACTGGAAAGGCTTTAAGGAATACCATGAACGCGGGAAATCCTCCTCGCTGCCGCGGATGGTCGGCTTTGAGGCCGAAGGCGCCATGGCGATCGTCAAAGGCGAGCCGATTCTGGAGCCGGAAACGATCGCTACCGCGATCCGGATCGGCAATCCGGCAAGCTGGAAAACCGCTGTAGCGGCTGCCGAGGAATCGGGCGGCCAAATCAATTACGTGACGGACGACGAAATTCTTGAAGCGTACCGGACCATTGCCGCCCGTGAAGGGATTTTTGCCGAACCGGCTTCGGCGGCTTCCATCGCCGGCGTGTACAAGCTGAAGCGCGCAGGTTATTTCAAAGGCGGAGAAACCGTCGTTTGCGTCCTTACCGGCCATGGCCTGAAAGATCCGAATATCGCGATCAAGAGCATCGGCGGTGAACCGCTTGTCGTCCAGGATACGGAGGAAGCGGTCATGGATGCGATCGCCAAGCTGCAAGGAGCGCGCGCATGATTCGTGAGGGCGGGGTCCGGGTCAAGGTGCCGGCCAGCACCGCCAACCTGGGGCCCGGATTTGATACGCTGGGCATGGCGCTCCCCCTGTATTCCTGGATCGAAATGAAGCCGGCGGAGACGACCGTGTTTCATCTTTATGGCGGCGAGATGAGCGGGCTGCCGAAGGACAAAAGCAATCTGGTGTATCAAGTCGCACAAATGGTGTTTGCCGAAGCCGGCGTGCAGGTGCCGGAACTGGAAATTTCGATGTATTCGGAAATTCCTCTGACCCGCGGGCTCGGGAGCAGCGCTTCAGCGATCGTCGGGGCGCTGTTTGCCGCCAACCTGCTGATCGGCGCGCCGCTTGACCAGGCCAAGCTGTTCGACATGGCCACGGCGCTGGAGAAGCACCCGGACAATGTCGGAGCCTCCTTGTTTGGCGGCATTATCACAGCCGTATGGGACGGCAGCCACGCGGATGTGCTGCGGATCGATCCTCCGGCCGATCTCGAGGTGCTGGTCGCGATTCCCGATTTTCAGCTATCCACCTCCAAGGCCCGCGAAGCGCTTCCCCGCCAGGTAAGTTTGCAGGACGCAGTGTATAACGTCAGCCGTACATCGCTGCTTACCGCGGCTTTGGCCGCTGGACGGCTCGACCTGATTCCGGCCGCGATGCGCGACCGCCTTCACCAGCCCTTCCGGGCTTCGCTTGTTCCCGGCATGTCGCGGATTTTGGCGGAAGCGACCGAACACGGAGCGCTCGGGGCCGCTTTGAGCGGCGCCGGACCGACGCTGCTGGCGCTGGCCGACCGGCGGCAGCGTACGGGGCAGAACCTGGAGGTTTTCCTTTTGGACGTTCTTGCTGAGCACGGAATCCGGGCTAGGACGATCTGGCTCGAACCTTGCACATTTGGGGCGATGGAGCTTACTATGGATAAGGAAGGTTCATTTATGGATTACATCAAAGGGGAAGTCAGGACATGAAACGTATAGCATTGCTGCCTGAAGGATCGGTTTCCCACGAAGCGGCGCTGCATCTGTTTGGGGATGAGCCGGTGGAACTGCTTCATTTCAAGCAAATTTCCGACGTTTTTTTAGCCACGGCCAGCGGAAAAAGCGATTATAGCGTCATTCCGGTGGAGAATACGATTGAAGGATCGGTCAGCCTGCATATGGATTGGCTTGTCCACGAAGTGGATATTCCGATGCAGGTGGAATGGGTATATCCGTCGATTCAGAACTTGATCGGCCGGCGGGAAGAATTCGGCGCCGGAGCGCCTGATGGCGATGGCATCGATTTTTCTAAGGTGACCAAAGTGCTTTCTCACCCTGTAGCGATGGCCCAATGCCTGCAGTTTATCCGCTCCCGCATGCCTCAGGCGGAATTGGAGCACGTCGGCAGCACGTCGGAGGCGGTAGAGGTGGTCAAGCAGCATCCCGGCCTGGGATGGACCGCCATCGGGACGAGATTGGGAGCGCAGCATCACGGTTTGGATGTACTGGCCGGCAAAGTGACGGACCATGACAACAACTATACCCGTTTTGTCCTGATCGGCCCGAAGCCGCTGAAGATCGGCGGGAACAACAAACACGTCCAAAGCAAAACGAACCTGGTGATTGCGTTGCCTGAGGATTTTCCGGGGGCATTGCATCAGGTATTGTCTGCGTTTGCTTGGCGCAAACTGAATTTGTCGCGGATCGAGTCGCGTCCAACAAAAAAGAAATTGGGAAATTATTATTTTTTAATGGATGTGCTTGAACCGCTGGATTCGGTGCTGCTCAGCTCGGCGATCGGCGAAATCGAAGCTTTGGGGTGTGGGGTGCGCGTGCTGGGGAGCTACCCTAGTTATTCTTTTGAAGAGCAAACAGCGGAGGTGCAAAATTAATGGCAGAACAAGTCATTTACTTGGATGGACAATTCGTAACAAAAGATGCAGCAAAGGTTTCCGTGTTTGACCACGGCTTTTTGTACGGGGACGGGATTTTCGAGGGGATTCGGATTTATAACGGCAATATTTTCAAGTGCAAAGAGCATTTGGATCGCCTTTACGATTCCGCGAAATCGATTATGCTGGACATTCCGCTGACTTATCAAGAAATGGAGGATGCTCTGGTGGAGACGCTGCGCCGCAATGAGCTGCGGAGCGGCTACATACGGCTCATCGTTTCCCGCGGGGCGGGCAATTTGGGCCTGGATCCGAACCGCTGCCCCAAAGCAACGGTCGTCATCATTGTGGAGCAACTGGCGATTTATTCGGAGGAAGCCTACAAAACCGGCTTGAAAGCCGTCTCGGTTTCCACGCGCAGAAACGTACCGGACGCGCTGAACCCGAAAATCAAATCGCTGAACTACTTGAACAATGTGTTGGTGAAAATCCAGTCGAACCTGGCCGGGGCGGGCGAGGCTATTATGATGAACGCTCAAGGTTACGTAACGGAGGGCTCGGGCGACAATATTTTCATCGTCAAAAACGGGGTTATCACGACGCCTCCATGTTATTTGGGCGCATTGGAAGGAATCACCCGCCAGGCGATCATCGAAATTTGCGAGCGAAAAGGATATAAACTCAAAGAAGAACCGTTTACGCTGCATGACGTTTATGTGGCCGACGAAGTGTTCCTGACCGGGACCGCGGCGGAAGTTATCGCTGTTCGGGAAGTGGACGGCCGGGTGATCGGCGAAGGACATGCCGGTCCGGTGACGCTGAAGCTTCTGAAGGAGTTCCGGGCGATCGTCGATCAGGACGGTTTGAAAGTTTGGCAATAGCGGCTCCGCTGCGGGCGTTTCGATCCTATTTCCCTTTTTCTAGAGGGAGATAGGATTTTTTCTTTATGTTGGATGTCAAAAACCGGGCTCCTGCATAGGATGTTATAAATGGGCCCCGGGCGATAATCACGTTCCGGAGATGATACCTAGGAGGTCTTTAGCGCGTGAAAATTCATATTGTCAAAAAAGGCGATACTTTGTTTGAGCTCTCAAAAAAGTATAATGTGCCTCTGCAGAAATTGATCGATGCCAACCCGCAAATCACGAATCCCGACGTGTTGAACGTTGGCGACAAGGTGAAAATTCCTGCCGAGGCGGTGCCGATCGGCGGGGGGACGGGCAAAATGTATAAGCATGTCGTCAAGCAGGGAGATACGTTGTGGAAACTGGCGAAGGCGTGGGGCCTTTCTTTGCAGACGTTGATTGCGGCGAATCCGCAGCTGAAAGACCCAAATGAGCTGACGGTTGGCGAAATCGTCAATATTCCCGCGGGTGCGGGTGCGGGGCCGATCGGGGATGGGCACGGCAATCCGAATCCAAATCCGAATCCGGAGAATATCGGGACATTGCCGGCCCAAACCGGCAAGAAAAGCACGGCTCCCATCGCAGGCATGGCCGGCAAAAAGAGCACGGCTCCTATAGCTGGGGTGGAAACACCGCCCAAAGCCAATATTGCGCCTGAAGCCGTTCAGCCTGAGCCTGTTCCCAAGGAAGCTCCGAAAGAGGAAGTTCCCAAAACGCTGCCTATTCAGGCGGAGCAGCCGAAAACGGTGCCGATGGAGATTAAAATCGAGGTCGAGCAGATCCAATACGAAACGACCAATCTGCAGCCCGTGAAGATCGAGCCGATCATGCATGAGCCAATCAAATACGAACCGCCGAAATTCGAGCCGATACATTATGAACCTGCCAAGTATGAGCCGATAGCTTATACGCCGATGAAACCGGAACCGACCAGTCTTGCTCCAATCTCGTATGAACCGATGAAACCGGAACCGACCAGTCTTGCTCCAATCTCGTATGAACCGATGAAACCGGAACCGACCAGTCTTGCTCCAATCTCGTATGAACCGATGAAACCGGAACCGACCAGTCTTGCTCCAATCTCGTATGAACCGATGAAAACCGAACCGACCAGTCTTGCTCCGATTTCTTATGAACCGATGAAATCGGAACCGTACAGTTATGGGCCGGTAAGCCCGGCTGCCTATGAACCGATGAAGTCGGAGCCTCAGGCATACTCACCTTTAACTGCCCAATACCCGATGGC
The DNA here is from genome assembly GCF_003863965.1 of Paenibacillus oralis. GTDB lineage: Bacteria > Bacillota > Bacilli > Paenibacillales > Paenibacillaceae > Fontibacillus > Fontibacillus oralis. The sequence continues at coordinate 1,364 of NZ_RRCN01000001.1, read as the reverse complement.
GGAGCAGCCTGAATATGCAAACCCGTATTATCCGCAGTATCAACCGCTCCAGCCTACGTCCGTACTCCCCTCAATGGTCTATCCAACTCAATCCCCATGCGGATGTTCGGGAACTGTCCCGTATACTTACCAGCAGCCGGAAAGCTATCATCCTTTTTATCAATACAATGTACCCGCGGAACCCGTATCTTCCTATAATGTTCCATCGTCTCCGCAGGTGCAGGCTGCAATGGGGCATATCCCGGAAGGGGAGTATCCGGGGATATCGAATGCAAACGCACCGATGTATCCGATGCCGGAGGTAGGCGGGATTACCAGCCCGGCCGAACACATGGGCAATCCTATGCTTAACGCGCATCACTATCCGTCATCCGAGCCGCAGTATGTGTCTCCCGAATCCTACGGCATGCCGCCGTATACCCAAGGAGCAGCCTGGCATCATGGTCCGGGATACCTCCCGTATTATGGATCGCCGATGCCGGCATACCCGACTGCGGTTTCACCTTTGTCCCAAGCGCCGTCTATGCCGGGTTATCCTTATCCGGCTCCTTTTACCCAAGGGCTGTCCATGGGAAGTGAACCGCTTAAAGGCGAAGTTAGCCCGCTGGAAAACATGCAAGGTTATTTGCCAAGGGATGGCCAGACTGCGGAAATCCAGACAGATGCCGAACCGACGGGAACTTCGGAAGCTCCGCAAACACGCCCCGCTAAAGATGTTAAAATCTCGGGCGGCCCGGATTCGATAAAACCCCGTAAAAAGCAAAGCAAGTCCAGCACAGGCGGGGCCGGAAAAAAAGCGCGCTCAGGTAAACACAAATCGTCCGGCCGCCGGAATCCGTGGATTAATGCTTAATGTTTTTGGAGCGAGGGCAATGATCCCTCGCTCCCCTTTTTCCATGAATTAACATGCTAAATTGCTTGAGATTAAGCAAACAATATGCTATATTAAATGTCCCCGTTAAATGCGATGCTCTTAAATCTCGTAGGGGAGCAATTGATTTAAATATTTTTTAAAAAAGTTCTTGCTTTTCTTTAGTCAGTATGTTATATTATTTAAGTCGCCGCTGAAACAACGGTGATGAACGAAAACGAAGTTGATCTTTGAAAACTGAACAACGAGTGAGTATTAAATGAGAATTAAAATGGATGAATTCCAATCCGGTTTGCGCCGGCATTGAAATTCGATCCTTTCTCGTCAGTAACTGATTGAGCTAATCGCTCTTTCGAATAAAGTTTCAACTTGGATGGAACACCTCGTACCTTCGGGTACAAGACTCCTTCCAACTTTATTGGAGAGTTTGATCCTGGCTCAGGACGAACGCTGGCGGCGTGCCTAATACATGCAAGTCGAGCGGAGTTAATCG